>NZ_FWXW01000009.1:3436-80314 GCF_900176335.1 Papillibacter cinnamivorans DSM 12816 | reverse complement strand
CATAACGCCCCGGCCTGCTATAAGTTTCTCTACAATCCGGAGTATCTGGAAGGACTGAACCCCGCCTTTGTGGACGGGGACGTGTTCGACATCTTCCCGGGTATTCACCTGCTCTACACCCCCGGGCATACCCCGGGTGGGCAGTCGGTGGCGGTGGACACCGCGGAGGGCCGGGTCATCATCTGCGGCTTCTGCTGCGGCGAAGAAAACTTCGATCCTCCCGCGGACGTGAAGGCCATCTGGCCGGAAGCCCTGGTGCCGGGCCTGCACGTCAACAGCGAGGACGCGTACGAGAGCGTCCTGCGGGTGAAAAAAGAGGCGGATTATGTGATCCTGCTCCACGACGAGAAAACCTTCACCCGGGGCGTCTGCCCCAGCGACAAGTGGCCCAAAAACCGATAAAGAGCCGAACCGGCAAGGAAAGGAGGAAGGACACTTGAAGATTCAAACCGTGGCCTGCCTGGGCGCCGGCACCATCGGCGCAAGCTGGGCGGCGTACTTTCTGTCGAAAGGACTCAACGTAACCGTCCAGGATATTGACGACAGGCAAATTGCCGCCGCACGCGCCAAGGTTTCGGCTCTGCTGAAAGACATGGAGGAAAAGAAGCTCCTTACCCAAGCGGAAAGAGAAGCCGCGGCCGAAAGGGCCAGCTTTACAACGCAGATTGCCGAAGCGGTAAAAAATGCCCAGTTTATCCAGGAATCCGCCCTTGAGCGGTACGAGATCAAGCAAAAGGTGCTGGAAGAGGTGGACGCCAATGCGTGGGAAGGAGCCATTTTTTCCAGCAGCAGCTCGGGCCTGCTGGTCTCCAGGCTGCAGGGTTATTCCAGGTACCCCGGAAGGGTCATTGTGGGGCATCCCTTTAACCCGCCGCATCTGATTCCCCTGGTGGAGATCGTGAAGGGAAACGCCGACGAAGCGGTGGTCCGGGCAGCCGGCGCATTTTACCGGGAGATCGGGAAGGTTCCTATCGTTATCAATAAGGAACTGCCCGGGCATGTGGCCAACCGGATCCAGGCGGCCGTGTGGCGGGAGGCGATCGACCTTGTCGTGAACGGAGTCTGCTCGGTGAACGACGTGGATGCGGCGGTCTGCAACGGGCCGGGCCTGCGCTGGGCCCTCATGGGACCCAACATGATCTTCAATCTGGGCGGCGGCGACAACGGAATGGAGAGCTTTTTGGGGCAGTTCGCTCCTTCCTTCGAAACCTGGTGGGCGGATATGGCGACCTGGAACCAGTTTCCGGAGGGCAGCCGTGAACTCCTCGTAAGCGGCGTCAAAGACGAGATGGGGGAAAAAGACCTCAAGGATATCGCGCGGTGGCGGGATGAAATGCTGACCGGTCTATTAAAACTGCGGTACTCCTCCTGAAACCCGGCATACGGAACATACGCCTCCTCCTTGGTCATATAGAAAGCGGCGGCCGGCACCTAAAGAGGTGCCGGCCGCCGCTTAAGCCGCCGAAAGGTCTGTTATAGGACGGGAACGGGGGTGATCAGAAACATGGGACCAATCCCGCTTTACGGCTCTGACCCGAGCCGGTCTTTCCCCTGCTCCATCTGTACCGCCGCAGGAACGGGCAAAAACAAATCCGTTCCCTTGTCGCAGTAATTGCAGGCGGTGATACCGTCCAGAGAACAAAACGCGCGGATTTTTATCCGCAGCTCCCCGGTGCTCAGATCCGGATCCATCAGATCCACATAGTCCCCGGGCGTGTCGGGGATAAAACCGAGCTCCATGCCGTGGCCGGACCGGGGGCACCAGTGCAGCCTGCCGCGGTAATAGCTCCGGCAGCCGGCGGCGCACAAAGCGAACTGTTTTCTCAGCGCGGTTTCCTCCCGGGCGCGAAATTCCATGCCCCCGAAGTCATACCAGTTTTCTTGGGCGCGAAAGAACACATACCGGATCCGCCGCTTTTCAAAAAGGGATATCAGCTCGCTCTTTCGGCGGGATAGATCGCCGTAATCGCTGATTTCCACAAATACCTTCGGATGGGCCAGGATCGCAAGAAGGCGCTCCTCCGTCGGAAGTATCGTCCCGTTTGTAGTGACCTTGACGATTCCGATTTTATCGCAGTAGACGGCATGCTCCAACAGCTCGCCCAGGCGGGGATACAGCAGAGGTTCCCCTCCCAGGAAGGTAAACGCCACCGTGTAGTCTACGACGGAAACCAGCCGATTGAAGTATCTTATCAGATCCGGGCATTCCACATCCTCAGGACGCCGGTACCACTGCATCAGGTTCGCGCATTTTTCGCATCTCAAGGTACACCGGGTGGTAACGGGCATTTCAATATACGGCAGGATCAGAGGAGACCGTTTGAGTATCCACGGATTTTTTATGAGAAAACCGGGCAGACGCAGGAGTTTGACGATGCGCCTTAAAAAACGCGGCCGGATGCTTTGAATCCGATCGGGACACGTAATCCACAGAATTCTTTTCAGCGTATCCAAATCCGTCATTTCTGCTCTTCACCGCTTTCCGGTTTTCCAAACAGCTTGAAGCTCAGCCATGCGCCCATTAAACGGAGAATATAGCGAAAGCCCAAACCGCCGGCCTGATATTGATATAAAACGGCTCCCTGGACGGCGACATGCTCCACCCGGTCCAACGGCCGGCACAGGATACCATCGCACAGCCGACTGTATACCGGCGTTTTTTTCGCGCAGCTCCAAAAGGGTCCCGTCTGAGCAAATCCGACGGAATTCCAGGGCTTGACGGGAGAAATATAATGTAAAATCCATGCGCTTTCAGGTGGCTGCGGAAAACCCGCAAAAGTTCTTTCCCAGAAAACGTTCCACCGCTCATCCAGCAGCCTCGCGGTTTTCCAGCACACCACGTTCAACGCGTCCTGATCCGGAGTGATAAGACGCTTTTCCCGGTACAGAAGCTCGAAAGAGCGCTCCTTTATTTTTTCTGCGGCAAACCGCCGCGTATCAATCAGAAGGACACCGGAATTGAAATACCGGTCCAGGGGAATTCCCAGCCCTTTTTCAATATCCTTTCGGCGGCTGCTGCCGGGGGTATCCTTTACCGCACCCAGGACCGCTCCGTCCAGCTGCGTATCAAAAAGCGCCCCAACGTCTTTTCGGACAATCATATCGCAGTCCAGATACAATACTTTGCCGTAATCCGGCAGCGCGTCGGCAATCAGCAGCCGGTAATAGATCTCGCGGCTAAAATAGGAAATGGGATACATGGCTTCCTGATCCAGAAGATGCCCGATACGGATACATCTCACCGGGGCCCTCCGGGTCCCCATGTTCTCAACAAGAACGATATTTGCGGGAGACAGACTGTCGTGCAGCACAAATATGCGGTATGTACGGCCGGGGGCGGCGGTTTCAACGACGGATTCGATAGTAACGCAGAGGGGAAGCACATACGTATTACTTACCGCGAAAGCCAGGATCACATCGTCCAGCACGCTTTTCATTTCACCTGACATCATCGCGACAGATCCTCCGCCCCTTCCGTTTTTCCGAACATTTTGAAGTTCAGATATGCCTTAACAAGCATTAGTATATACCGCATCCCCATGCTTCCACTTCGGCAACAGCGCAAACCGACTTCTTCCACATTCGAATTCAAAAGCACATCCGCCTGATTTTCCAGGACAAACGAGGAGAGAGGGCCAAAGGCCGGCGTTTTTTCCGCCGCACGCCAGAAGTATTCGGATCGCGGAAACTGCAGACTGTTCCAGGGCTTTTTGTTGGAGGAATAGTGAAGCATCGAAATAGCATCGAGCTTAGCGCACGTATTTTCCCAGAACACATTCCATCTGTCTTCGAGAAACCGGATTTTACCGTCGCAAACGGTGTTGACGGTGTCCTGGTCGGGGCAGCTCATGCTGCCGTTTTCCCGCAGGAACGCCAGGCACTGCTCCAGCAGGTGTTCCTGCCGGAATTGCCTGCAGTCCATCAGAAGCACTCCGGAATTGATATACCTGGCGGGAGTGCGCGGGAGGACGCAACTCAATCTTTTCAGGTTATTGGCTTCGTACTGGTCCGCCACCGCGCCGAGGACCGCCCCCCCGAGCGGAGTGTCAAACAGTTCTCCCACGTCCGTCAGGGCTATGGTGTCGCAGTCCAGATAGAGCACTTTATCAAATTCGGGCAGGACGGAGGGAATGAGAAGCCGGAAGTACATTTCCCTGGTAAAATAGTACATGGCGTACATGGCATTTTCATCCACCAGATGGCCAACCCGGAGACAGCAGACCGGTGTCCGTTCGTTTCCCAATCCTTCCAGCATACGGACGGTTTCCGCCGGCAGATCTTCATGAAGCACGAAAATCCGGTATATACGCTCCGGACTGCCGGTTTCCAGCACCGATTCAATGGCCGCGCAGAGGGGCAAAGAGTATTCCCGGTTTGCCGCATACGCAAGGATCACATCGGGCTTGCCTTCGGATTGTTTTGAATTCGTTGCACTCATTTCTGGCTCCCAAACAGTAGTTTCACTTCGGAATGCAGGAAATATGCCAGCTGGAACAGGCGGGACAGCCATATGGCGGCCGGTTGTGCCGAACACGCCATGCGAAGCTCCAGCCTTCCGACCCAGCCGGGGGCTGCATATTCCAGTATTCCCCTCTGACGGTCCAAGGCGCGGGAAGCAATGCGGGACAATGCACAGCGGGTCTCAGAAGAAGGATACAGGGCACATGGCAGCATCATAAGCGATCCATGAATAAAGGACATTGTTTTTGCGCTTACGGCATTTTTAAGCCATGGATATTCTGCTACGGCAGCATCGAATACCTGCAGCACAACATCCAGAGAATCGGCTGCTGCAGCGGTGCTCTTTTGCTGACTGAGCCCACCGCTGCGCAAACGGTAAAAATATTTTACATCCGGAAGAACAACGGTTTTTTCAGAAGCGGCAAGAATCCGGAACATGACGGCCGAATCCTCAAAACGGACCAGCGGAGGAAAAGAAATACGGTCAAAGAGGGATCTTTTATAGAGCTTGTTCCACAGGGTGTCTCCGATCTCATTTGTATTCCAATACCGATGCAGGATCTGATCCTCTGTAAGTACCATCCTTCTGGAGGCGGCAATCCTTTTAAAGCTGACTCCCCGGATAGAACGATATCCGCACGTGGCAAGATCGGCTTTTTCGGACATCAGATTTTCAAGCAGATATTGGATAAAATCGGGCGAACACCAGTCGTCCGGGTCCACCCAGGCGATATACTCTCCGGATGCGGCGGACAGGCCGGTGTTCCTGGCCGAAGAGACGCCCCCGTTTTTCTGATGAATCACACGGATCCTGGCGTCTTTCCGGGCGTAATCCTCGCAGAGGGCACCGCTTCCGTCCGAAGAACCGTCGTTCACGAGAATAATTTCGAGGCAGCCGTAGGTCTGGGCCAGGATGCTGTCCAGACTTTTTCGAAGATAGGGCTCGACATTGTACACGGGAACGATCACGCTGACCAGGGGCCCGCTATCCATTCCCGTCCCCCCTCAGGGTTTCATGATATACCTTGATAAGATAGTTGGAAAGAGCTGGGCTGCAATAATAAATCAGCCACAGCAGTTTTTTCGCCGGAGGTTCCGCACGGTATTTCTCTGATTTTTTAGCAACCCGATAGTGCCGGGAAAAAATCTTATGCATGTTTGCATTGTGACGGCGAAGGGCCGGTCTGTCGATTTCATCGTTTTCTTCCGCGAGCCATCTGTAACAGGGAATGCTCTTGCATATGGCCATGTCAATATTACCGCTGGTGTCCTTCTGTCGGACGATATATTCTTCCCAGAGCCGGCAAAGCTTCTCAGCACTTCTCATATGCAATATGCCCTTTTTCCCCCGTGTTGTACTAAGACCGGACACATCATAGTAATATCCGATTTTATCTGTTACGGCCAGGCATAGATTTTTTGAGAAAAGATCCATCAATACAAGATTGTCTTCATAGATATAGCCAGCCGGCAACCGCACAGTTTTCCAAAGTTCGGCCCGGTAAAGTTTGTCACAAAGGCTCCAGGATACCGTCTCGAGAAATGCAGCCTGAATAATATCGGGACCCTTAAGCAGTAGGATATCGGAATAACAGAAATCTTCAGACGGGAGGTCCGCATCGGCGCAGATATAACGGCACTGGGCAATATCCGCTCCGGTTTTTTCAATCGATTCCAGCAGATCCCGGTACATGTGGGGATAGATCCAGTCATCGGCGTCTACAAAGCCGACGCAGTCGCCGCGGGCTATGTCAAGACCCGCGTTGCGGGCGGCAGACTGTCCCCGGTTTTCCTGATGCAGGACCTTAATCCGCGTATCTTTTTTAATATATTCCTCACAGATATCGCCGCTGCCGTCCGTGGAACCATCATCCACGAGGATGATTTCCAGCTGGGTATACGTCTGGGACAGCACGCTGTCCAGACAGCGCCGCAGATACGGCCGCGCATTGTATACCGGTATGATCACCGAAATAAGCAAGCTGTTCATCCAGTACCTCCCACGGCATCCCATAAAGCGGCATTCACCTGCCGTATGGCTTAAAACCCTCGTGATATGTTCTGACCAGATAATTAGACAGCGCCGGGCTGCAAGAATAGATCATCCACAATAACTTCTTGGAAATGGGCGCCGAGCCGTACTGCCGCGTTTTCCGGGCGGCTGCGTAGTGGCGGAGGAATATCCGATGCATCCGGCGGTTGTGCTCCTTCACCGCGGCTTTATCTATTTCCGCGTTTTCACGAATCCACCAGTTGTAACAGGGAATGTTTTTGCACAGGAGCATGGAAGCGCTGCCGTGATCATGGCTCTGCCGCGCCGTATACGCGTCCCAGGTCAGGCATAGTTTCTCGATGCTCTCAAGATGGCATTTCCGCTTTTCTCCCCGGGTGATGCTTGGACTGGAGATGTTGTAACAGTATTCTACCCTGCTCGTTTTGACCAGCCGGCAATCCTGGGAAAAGAGATCCGTGAGGACGATGGCGTCTTCGTAATAATATCCTTCGGGAAGGCGGCGGGTTTTCCATAAATCTGCCCGAAAAAGCTTGTCCCAAAGATTCCAGGATAGGATTTCGCGAAATGCCGCCTGCAAAATTTCGGGACCCTGAAAAAAACAGACGTCTGCCACGGCGGAATTTGCCGTCTGAGGCTCCAGGTCTCCGAACACGAAACTGCACTGGGAGACGTCCGCCCCCGTTTGTTCCAGAAGATTCACCAGGGTTTCATACATATCCGGATAGATCCAGTCGTCGGCGTCCACAAAGCCGATGCAGTGGCCGCAGGCTATGTCAAGCCCCGCGTTACGGGCGGCGGCAAGTCCCCTGTTACTCTGATGCAGTACCCGGATTCGCCCGTCCTTCCCGGCGTACTCGTCACAAATATCGCCGCTGCTGTCCCCGGAGCCATCGTTCACGAGAATGATTTCGATCTGCCCGTATGTCTGAGCTATTACGCTGTCCAGACAACGGCGCAGATAGGAGCAGGCATTATAAACCGGGATGATGACCGAAACAAGAGGGCCGTTCATGCAGTACCTCCGCACTTGAATTGTTTCTCATGGACGGGATTCCGCGTTGACGAAAGGGCGCCGCGCATATCAATGTCAAACCTTCTTTAAAAAGACAGATCCGAATGAAACGTTCATTGAAGGCCGTGAGCGCGATCAGGCCCGTATGGCCGTCTATACTATTCTTCAAAAAATTTGAAGAATAGTATAGAATAAATACAGCCTGCCTGCAAAGCCCCGGAAACGCGATACCCGGGTACGGCGGAAGGAGAATTGAAAATGATGCTTACCGTGTTCACGCCCACACATCAGCGGGCATATTGCCTGCCCAGGCTGTATGAATCCTTGAAACGCCAGACGGTTAAAAATTTCGAATGGCTGGTGATCGACAACGGATCCACGGACGGGACGCCGGAGCTGTTTGAAACCTGGCTTTCAGAGAAGCCGGGATTTGAAATCCGCTATCTATGGCAGGAAGACGGCGGCAAGCACCGGGCGATCAACCGCGCCGTGCATCTGGCGAAATATCCGTATTTTTTCAACGTGGACAGCGACGACTTTCTTACGGACGACGCGGTGGAGCTCGTCCTCGGATGGGCGGAGAGCATCGATGAAATGGAGGAATTCTGCGGGGTTTCCGGTCTGCGCGCCGCCCCGTCCGGAGAAATCCACGGAGGGATACCGAAGACGGGGCAGGACGGATACACGGACGCCACCAATCTGGAGCGGCCTCGTTTCGATCTGGGAGGAGACAAGGCGGAGGTTTACCGCACCCAGGTGATGAAGCGGTACCCCTTTCCCGAGTATCCGGGAGAAACTTATGTCATCGAAGACACGGCGTGGGACGCCATGGCGGGAGACGGCTATAAAATACGGTGGTTCAACCGGGTCACATATATCTGCGAGTATCTGGAGGATGGCCTGACCCGAACGGGAATGACCGGTCATGCGGGAAATATAAAAAATTACCGGTCCTTTGCCAACTTTGTCCGCCAGGCCCTGCGTCTGGGACGGGACAACAAAAGAGAACTGTTTCTCGAGTATATGAGCGTAGCCCGGGAGCTGGGGAAGAGCCGGGCGGAGATCTGCCGTGACCTGGGGGTGACCGAAAACCGGCTGCTGCAGCTGCGGGCCGGGTTTGCAGCCCAGGAGTCCCGCCGTCTGGCGATGCGCTGTCTGGAGGTGCTGCGCAGGGAGGGAATCCGGGCAGTCTTCCGGAAAGCCGCCGGAAAGCTGTCGGGGGAAAAAGCCGAATAAAGCCGAACCGGGGCCGGAATCCACCGGACAAGGCATCCGGACGATTCGCGCTACAGCATATACCGGCAGTCCACGATGGGTTTGTCCGTCATTTCCCGGATATTTTTAAATTCCGGCCATGCCGTGACAAGGGCGATTACGTCCGATAAGGACACCGCCCGGGCGTATTCTCCTACACAGTAGTATTCCAGAGGATAGGAAGCCTGAAATTCGGCAGCGGCTTCCGGGTCGTAACAGAGAATGTTGCGGTATCCCAGCCGGTTCAGCTCACGGATGATTCCCGCGGCGGGAGAGTCCCGGGTGTCGCCGCTGCCCGGTTTGAAGGAAAGGCCCAGTATGCCGACAGCCGCGCCGGGGTCCCTTCCGGCGGCCCGGGCAATGCGCCCGGCCGTCACTGCGGCCATGGAATCGTTTACCGCGATGGTGTTTTTCAGCATCTGGGGGTCCATGCCGAAGGCCCTGGCCGTGGAATACAGCGCTCGGGTATCCTTGGGCAGGCAGTATCCGCCGTAGCCGCACCCGGGATAAAGGTAGGAGCGCATATCGCATTCGTTCCATCTCCTGTCCAGATGCAGGATCCGGAAAGCGGAGGCCACGTCGATGCCGCCGATGGCGTCGGCTATCAGGCTCATCTCGTTTGAAAAGCTGATCATCATGGCAAGCATGGAGTTGGACAGATATTTGATAAATTCGGCGGTAGTGAGATCCACAGATAGAATTGGCGCTCCGAAGGGGGCGTAAAGTTCCCTCAAAAGGGCCTCCGAACGGCGGTCCGACACACCCAGGACAATCCTGTCAGGATGCATGAAATCGTCCCAGCAGCTGCCTTCCCGCAGAAATTCCGGATTGACGGCAATTCCTATGTCCTTGCCGGCTTTCAGGCCCCGGTTTTCTGCCAGGGGGACAATCCGCTCCACCGCCGTAGAAGGGGGAATGGTGGATTTGATTACCAGCACTTTGAAGTGATCGGGGGTCAGGATGTCCAGCACCTGCTCAACCGCTCCCGCCAGGCAGGAGAGATCGGCTCCGGAGTCCGGAAGGCCGGGGGTGCCCACGCAGAAAAAGATGCAGTCGCTTTCCGCCACCATGGCGTTCATATTGGAGCAGGGAAGGAAACCGCGGCCGAGATGCCGGGCAAGGGAAGAACCCAATCCGGGCTCGGAAACGGGAAGCCGACCGGAAGAAACCGCCGACATCCGGGCGGTGCTGGTATCGGTCCCGTATACTTTACAGCCCAGTTCCGCAAAGCCCAAAGCGGCGGTCAGCCCGATATAACCGAGTCCTATAACGGTAATTACCATGCGTTTTCATCCTTTGGATATTCTTTTCGTGGGAAAGGGGTTCCGTCAGATCGGCGCTTTTATAAGCGATTGCGCCTCTCCTTCCGGTTTCGCCTGAAAACCGTCACGCGAATCATAAGGGCGTGGGTCCGGAGGGCCAGCATACGAAATGGTTTCGCTCCTAAACACATGATGTTCAGCTCCGACCGAGCAAGAAACCCGATGGTCCCGCTGGCAATGATGTCCTTTCTGGCTTCGCGCAGTATCCGGAGATTTTCAGGTGCAAAAACACCCCGAAGGTCCGCATTCTCCGGGAATTTTGCGGCAGCCTCATTATAATGGCTGAAAGCCTTGTAGATGTCAGCAATATAAAAACTTTTCAGATGCGGATGCGTTTTCCCGAGATCTTCGGCCCTGCGGAGCAAAAAGTCCGCGCGATTTAAATAAACGGAGGCGAGATTTCGGTGACAGTCGCTGTCCGGCCGGATGAGGTAGTGATATTTCGCTTCAGGAAGACAAAGAAAGGTGTCCGCAATTTTAAAGACCCCATAAATCGCCAGGTCGTCGTAAGCGCAGCGCTCCGGCAGTGAAAAGCCGGAAAACAGCCGGACCCTGAACAGCTTCTGCCAGAGAAAATTCCTTACAATCCGGTCCAGCAGCAATTCCCGCAGGGCTTCGTCCCGGGTATACCGGGTCAGCGAGGGAGCGCATATTTTTCTGACGCTGCCGCCTTCTTCCTCATAAAAACCGCACATCGTAATATCGGTCTGATAGAAAACGGCGTTTTCCGCGAGATAGGAGTACATATCCGGGTCGGCATAGTCGTCGGCATCCGCAAAGCCGATATACTCTCCGTGTGCAGCCGCGATTCCCGCGTTACGACCGCCGCCGCAGCCGTAATTATCATCCAGGCAGACAATCCGGATCCGGCCGTCTTTTTCGGAATATTCCCGGCATATGGCCAGAGAACCGTCTGTAGACGCGTTGTCCACCAGGATGATTTCCAGGGATTCATATGTTTGACCGACCAGACTGTCCAGACATTTGCGCAGATACGGCTCGGCATTGTATATCGGAAGGACGACACTGACCAAAGGGCTCACGGAGCCACCTCCAACTACTGCATATAACGATGACCCGGAGACCGTCCGCTCACCAGAGCTTCCACGGGGCTTTGCCGGATTCCCAGAGCTCCTCCAGAATCCTCTTTTCCCGGGGCGTGTCCATGCACTGCCAGAAACCGGTGTGACGGTATGCCCGTATCTTTCCTTCCCGGGCGGCCCGTTCCATCGGTTCTTTTTCCAGAACGGTCCCGTCGCCTTCCATATAATTAAACCATTCCGGTTCGGCCACCATGAAACCTGCGTTGATCCAGCGGCCGGAGTGTTCTTTTTCATGGAACGCCGTTACCGAGCCGCTTTCGTCCAGGGACAAAACACCGAAGCGCTCTTCCGGCTGAACGGCGGTGACGGTCAGCATCTTTCCGTGCTCCCGGTGAAAGCGTATCGTATCGTTGACATCCAGATCGGAAAGTCCGTCGCCATAGGTCAGCAGAAAGGTTTCCTCTCCCACGTAGGGACGCACGCGGGCGACACGCCCTCCGGTCATGGTGTCCCGGCCGGTATCCGCAACGGTAACCCGCCAGGGCTCGGAAATGCGACTATGATATGTAACCTTGTCCTCTGAAGTAAAATCAAAGGTCACGTCGCTGCGATGGAGGCAATATCTGAAGAAAAAATCCTTAACGGCCTGCTGTTTATACCCCGCGCATAGGATAAATTCGGTATGACCGTAACAGGCATAGTATTTCATAATATGCCATATCAGCGGCATTCCGCCGATTCTGACCATTGGCTTGGGGCAATCCGGGCTTTCGCCGGAAAAACGGGTTCCGAACCCGCCGGCTAAAATCACAACTTTCATTTCGGGATTCCTTTCCGCCGCGGCGAAAACGGCGCCGTTTATTTCGGCGAGTACGCGGAGGGAAATGCTTCAGAGATTTCATTCGCCGGCCGGTGATTTTATGAGGAACCGCGCTTTTTTTGCAGCTTCTGTCGGAGACTGACAGTGAAAACAATTAATTCATGGATACGGGGGACCAGAAATCGGCCCAATCCCGATCCCCTGCACATAAGGTTCATTTCCAGACGGCCCAGAAATCCAAGACGTTCGCTGGCCGCAAGGTCCTTTCTGGCTGCCCGGAGCCGATAAAGGTTTTCGCCCTCCAATATGGAACGAAGATCTTCTCTGTCCGGATATTTTGCAGCTGCCTCATAGTACAGGCTGTATGCACAGTAAAGATCGAAACAGAGATAGCTTTTGAGGTCAGGATGCGTTTTCATCAGATCATCGGCCCGCCGGATGAGAAGATCCGCACGGTCCATGTAGTAGGGCGGAGCTATGCGGTGACAGGCGCTGTCAGGCAGTATCCGGTAATGATATTTTGCCTCGGGAAGGTAAACAACCTTATTTGCCGGCAGAAACAGTTTATAGGAACTGAGATCACAGTAAACACGGAAGGTGGGGAAAGAGACTCCCGAGAACAGATGCACTTTAAACAGCTTCTGCCAGAGATAGTTCTGTATCACCCGATCCGCCAGCAGCTCCCGGAGAGCGGCGTCCGCGGAGTACTGCGTCAGCTCCGCAGGGCTCTTTTTTATTACAGAGCCGCCTTCTTCCTCATAGAAGCCGCAAATTGTGATATCGGAACCGTAAAGCACTGCGTTTTCGGCAAGATAGGAGAACATATCCGGATCAACGTAATCGTCGGAATCCACAAATCCGATGTACTCTCCGGACACAGCGGCCAGGGCCGCATTTCTGCCGGCCCCCGGCCCGTTGTTTTTTTCCAGGCAGATCAGCCGGATACGCCGGTCCCTTTCGGCAAATTCCAGGCAGATTTGAGAGGAGCCGTCCGTCGAAGCGTTGTCCACAAGGATGATCTCCAGGGGATCGTATGTCTGAGCCACGACGCTTTCAAGGCACCGGCGAAGATACGGTTCCGTATTGTATACAGGAATGATGACGCTGACCAACGGCTTCATGAAGGCACCTCTATTGCTGCCCGGACGGACTTAAGACACCGGAACAATCTAAAAACAAGACGGCACGACCGACGCACCAGGCTCTCCTCGCCCCGAAAAACCGGCGAATCAACCGGTATAACACGGAACCGAACTTTATAAAATCGGCTCATCCCGGCTTGTCCTGCCCAATGAAGGCAGATCGGGTCGTTTTCCGTCATTTTATTACAGTATATAAAAAAAGACGGTAATGTGCAAGAAACTTGTCCCATGGAATGGAGACCAATTTCAAACCGGGACTTTCCGCCGGCGGGAAAAAGGACACC
Organism: Papillibacter cinnamivorans DSM 12816; assembly: GCF_900176335.1. Lineage (GTDB taxonomy): Bacteria > Bacillota > Clostridia > Oscillospirales > Oscillospiraceae > Papillibacter > Papillibacter cinnamivorans. Next base: position 66,962 of record NZ_FWXW01000009.1, on the reverse strand, counting down.
GGGACTTTTTAGACAAGCAGAGCCGGGAGGCGGGCATGTGCCCGCCTCCCTTCGCTTTTCTTAAACCGGGATTGGATTACGGACAAGAACAATCGTCCGTACAGACATATTCGGGGGTGCCCAGAATCCGAACATCCTGGTCGATGCCGAGTTTGTCGATGATGTCCTCGTACAGCGAGAATTCCACCTCGGTGGTCCATATGCTTTGGGTGTTGTCTGCGTTGATGAAAACCTGGAACGGATCGAGTACATCCACTTCGTAATCCAGATTCCGGAGCAGGATATAGGACTGGAGCGAAGGATCGTCCAGCTCGCATTTTCTCAGGACCGTGCTGAAGCTGGAAATCGGAATGTTGACCGTGTACTCGAAATTGGTGTAAGCGTTTACCCCTGTGGATCTGATAACAAGGGCCTCATAAGGCTGGGATACGTTCTGGTGCTGGACGACAGGCGCCCCGGCCGCGTCAATCACGGTGGATTCCACAAATGCTTTCGTAGTGCCAGCGCTGTAATGCAGCCTGGAAGAAAGGTTTCTGGGTAGGGTCAGCACGTCAAAGGTGTTGTCTTCATATTCCACGATGAGAATCAGTTCGAAGTCGATGATCACCTTGGACTTTTGAGTACAAATAATCGTGTTCGAGGGATCCTCATCCAGAATCCGCTTGCAGAGCTTCACGCATTTGACGGCGGAGCCGTAATCGGTGTTGGGAACCTCCGTCGGGTCAGCATCGTGATTGATTATGAAGAGTCTCAAGGGGGCTTTTGTTCCCAAGGGGGTTATGGGAGCGACGGTTGTGTATTGTTCCTGAAATACCTCCTGTTGCTGGGTCAGTTCCGCTTTGGCCAATATTCTTCTGGCAAATATATCCAGAACCACTGGCAATGCCTCATTGCTCATATTATTATCACTCCAAGACAAAATCTATAACTTTAACCGCGTCGCATAATGTATGCTAATACAATATACGCTGATGAACCTATTAAGTGACATGATTTCGGCGCTTCTTCAATTATATACGAGCGTGTACAGGCTAACAGTCCCGATCCCTCAATGGTACTCAAACCAGGACCCGAAAAAACCGAACCGCTTTCAGCAGGATTCCGATTGGCCGAAGCCGCCCGGGAGAGCTATTTTTTCAGGAAGCCAAACCCTTTACGGCCCGAAGCCGCCTCCGCTTTCATCTGATTCAGGAGGGTATTGAAAGCGTCGTCTTGGCTGGTTACATATTGGGTCAGATCGTCGATTTTGCCGTTCAGCTCTGCGAGAAGCTTCAGAATTTCGGCGCTGTCGGGCAAAGCGGCAGGCTCGGCCGTCTTTTGCATTTCCTGCTTTTCGGCAGCCACTTTTTCCGTAAGCTTTTTTTCAGTGGGTTCCATTTTTTTATATGCAGTGATGATTTCCGTTTCGTCTTCCCGGGTCAGGCGCTTCCATCCGCTTTTGTACTGAGAATTTCCAAGAATACTTTCCATACCGTCACCATCCTGCACAGCGTATTTCTGTTCACGGGGCATATTGAACCCTCCAATATCAATTATATTCCGCAAAGGCGCAATGCTTACCATGTCCCCGTCACCAGATATACCGGATTCCTTTTAATAAACGAATCATACCAATGACTCGCTTAAAAAACCTGTTATTATTAAAATAATTCACAAAGTAATTATTTTCCTCCGAACAGCGTTTGTGATATTATAGCCGCGAGCCGCAATGCGCCTATTATACCAGACTCTACGGCGCGTCCGCCTCGCCCCTTTCGGGGCAACCGGCAGCGTTGCCATATATCACGAAACACTTTGCGTTTGTGATATAATAGTTGCAATCGGCATCATACCGGGCTGAACAGCGCGGTTTGCTCTTATTTTTCGGGTGGAACCGCAAACGATGCCATATATTCTCCGGCACAGAGTATCTATGGAGATATTAAGTAATGTTAAGCGAAAGAGAAATTAATGTTGACTTATACTTAATTCTACTGTATTATAAGTAAATAGTGGACCTATGCACCAAACTGTTTTGATAGGCGGATATAGCGAATGAATGAAGCAAACCTACTATTAATTGGACAAAAATTAAAGCAGATTCGGAAAAAAAAGAAGATGACTTTAAAAGAGGTTGCCGAGCGAATGGAGTGTTCCAGTCCCTTCTTGTCCATGCTGGAAAACGGACGTTCAGGCATAAGCCTCTCAAAGCTTCAGCAGCTTCTGGCGGTTTATGGTATGACAATGGCGGACCTTGTGGAAAACAACTCTTTTTCGGACCGCGTGGTTACCTTGGCGGAAGCCGTTTCGCTTGGCAACGGAAGAGACGCGGAGGGTACTACCGCCTTGCTTCTGGTACGAAATCCTCATGAGAAGCTGATAGAGCCGGTATTATTCCGCGTGCCGCCCGGAGCGACTATTGGGCCGATGCAGCACGCAGGGGAGGAATTCTGTTATGTGATCGAAGGGCAGTTTGATGTGACTCTGATCGATCCGGATACGGGTATGCGGGAAATGTATCACCTGAATGCGGGAGATACCATCTATCACGCCAGCACTACTCCGCATATCTGGTATAACCCGTCCCCAAACCGCGAAGGAGTATTTATCGGCGCGGTTACGCCGCCTTCCTTCTGAATTGAAAAGATTGTATGTTGAGCCCGCACATTCGTGCGGGCTCAACATACTTTTTAGGTATTTTAGAAAATTTTCATTCCCTACACCAGAAGAAATTTTGATTACCTAAACCCGAAGTCCTTATTTGTGAAACAACTAAGAACCTCTCCGCCATCTACAGGAATGAGCGCCCCCGTTATGTAGTTGGATTCTTCGGAGGCCAGAAATAGGGCCAGGTTTGCGACATCCTGAGTTTCGCCCCATCTATGCATGGGAACCTTATCCTCGACCATTTTTCTGAATGTCGGATCTTCGAAAAATGCCTTTGTAAGAGAGGTTTTACAGTATGTCGGACAGGCTGCATTTACGTTGATATTATTTACGCCGTATTCAATTGCCATTGTCTGAGTCAAGTTTGCAGCCGCTCCTTTGGAAGTGTTGTAAGGCGCCTGCGTGGGTGTTCCGTTTAATCCTGCTGTGGAAACGATGTTGACGATCTTTCCCTTATTTTTTTCAATGAAAATAGGAATCGCATTCTGACACATTCTCCACATGCCTTTGACGTTGACTTCGAGGCAAGCTTCCAGATCTTCCACAGGAATTTTGTACATCAGATTGGCACCGCGGTATACTCCGGCGTTATTTGTCAGGATATCCAGAGTTCCGTATTTTTTAATGGTCTGCTCAAATAAGTTTTTTACATCTTCATTTTTTGTAACGTCGCACTTGACATAAATCGCCTCTCCGCCGTCTTTTCTGATGGCGGCATCCGTATCAAATTCCGGATCGGTCTCAAAACCCGCCCTTGGGACACTGCTGACTAAATCCGCACAGACAACCTTGGCGCCTTCCCTGGCATATGTTCTTGCAATTGCACGCCCAAAACCTGAACTGGCACCGGTTACAATGGCCACTTTTCCGTCCAATCTACCCATTTTGTTACCCTCACAGTCTATATTATTTATTTACCGCCTGTCAGCGGGAAAAGACTTTATTTCTCAGGCAGGCCGATGGAACGACGATACTCGTTGGAGGTGGCGACTTCGCGGCCCAGAAGAGAAACCAACTGCTTCATGGTTTTGAAATGCTCCGCGTTGTTGGTGATTTTTTCATTTTTATGAGGCCATTTCCAGACGGTGTCTTCCATGCCGACCCGGATGGCGCAGCCCATCATGGCGGCAAGAGTGGCCAGATGGCTGGAGGCCCGGCCGGCGGCGCAGACCATGATCTGAGAATCGGGGTCAATCGCCATAATCTGATCATAGAGGTGAATGAATCCGGTGACCATGGCGTGGGGGCTCTGCATGGGGCTTCCGCCCGGCAGGGTGGGAAGAATGATCCAGTGATAGGGCTTATCCAGCAAACCGGTCTTGATGAGATAACGGTCGGCGTTGTCGATATCTCCGTCGGAATACACGGCGATCTGGGGTTTTACGCCGTACTCCTGGACGATACGGGTTTTTTCGATCATGACATGAGGAGGCTTGCAGAAGAGGGTATCTCCGCAGTAAGCGGCAACGGTGTTGATGGGAGTCACATCCAGGAGGCCGTCCTGCAGGCACTCGATCATCTTCGCCCACTCGCCGGCCTGGAAGGGCACCATGCAGCCGTCAAACACGGTCTTCGGAAATTCCTTGCGCAGGGGATCGATAACACTGTGAAAAAGCTTCGGATCCAGGACGCTGTATCCGTCCTTGTCGCGGACATGGATATGTACGATGGGCGCTCCGGCCTGGCAGACCTCCCTGGCGGACTGATAAATTTCCTCGGGCGTCTGAGGATGATTCGGGTTTACGCGCTTGCTGTAAAAGGCTCCGGTAATGGTGGTGGAAATGGGGATCTTATCCCAAGTCTTCCATCTGGGCTGTACGTCCACATCGGAGGTGGCGTAAGCGGTGTGGGTCGGGTCGGTGACCTCGGGAAGTCCATATGCGTTCCAGATGCACATGAAATCTTCCTTCTTCTTGTACTCCTCAATCAGTTCCCAATTGACCTTGTTGATTTTGTTTGACATAACTTTTCCTCCTTAACTTTGTTGCTTTGTCAGCCCAACTAAACTTATATCACAAAAATTAAGTAAATGTCAATAGCAAAATTAAGAATATATTAATTAAATATTTATATATTAAGTAAAGCGCTTGAACCTAATACAACTTAAACGTTTCGAATTTTCAAATCCGATTCGGTAAATAGAAAATCCCGGCCGGATCTGACCAGGGCCAGTGCCGGCCGGGATGGGGGAAAGAAGAAATATCATATCTCAGGGCACAGGAACATACTCCACCTGCTTTTTAGATTTCATGGCGGCACTTTGCACGATACTATACAGTATCGCCGCCGCTACGATTCCAGCGGGAACAATATAAGAGGAAGCGCCGGTCAGACTGAAGACTCCCGTAAGAGGCAGTATGCCAAAGAGTATGGCAGAGGTAAAGGCGATTCCTGTGGCAGGGGGATCCACCCAGCAATCGCCGTAAATATGGAACAATTTTGCCACCAGATCGCCCATAAATGCGGCAATCACTCCTCCTGCGAGACCCCAGGCAAGGTTGCCCCCGCTGATCAGCATTCCATAGGAGGCGCAGAGACTGATATGATGCGTCACAGGAATACTGACCCCTATCTGGAGCCAAATAAGAGAAGTAACCGAAAGCAAGAAAGGTATATATATTGCATATGGTGCCGCGGCGGGATCCTGCATCATTACGTAAGTAAGCCAGGCTGCACCGCCGCCGGCGGCGATTCCGATGACGGTTTTTTCCGCCGCAGTGTTGACATAAGGAATCCATACACCGGTGGAATAAATACTGAATCTTCCACCTAACTTTTTTATCTCTGCCGGTGTTTCTCCGAAGATATCCCCAAGTCCATGATTTCCAAAGATTACTTTTACGATAATTGCAGATACAAATACAGTTAGAGCCACGGTATCGACCTTTCCAGGAAAGACAGCATTAAAACTGAAATTGAGGATATAGCCAAGTACCCCTACAAATCCGCCAACAACCAAAACTATAGGTTGTTTAAGGCTTACGAGTGCAGTAAAAATGTCATTTCCAGCTTTTAAATACCCCATTTTTTTTGCAAACGCCGCTGCGCCGACTCCTCCAGCAAATGCGATGTGGGGACCATAGAAAGAACCAAAAGGAATCAATCCAAGCCAATTAAACGTTGCTCCGCTCATTCCGGCGGCTACTCCGCCTATTCCAACGATTCCCACAATGATAAATGCCGTCAGACCACCGAATGCCGCACCGAAAGCTCCGCCGCAAAAAGCGGCGAGTAACGCTATAAGGTCCATGTAGGTACTCCCTTCCGTTATCTTTTTAATTGAGTGCGCTGCCAATCGAATAGAATCGATCATACAGGCGTCTTAAACTGCAAAATGAGTGAAAGCAGATGATATCCCGCGGTTATCATGTTTTGATTTGTTATAACATCACCCCCTGCATATGCCGGCAATATCTGCATTGCTAAATTTATATCATAATAATTAAGTAAATGTCAAGAAAAAAATAATATATAATTAATTTAATAATTATATATTAAGCTTATTTGCTTATTTGCGGTTTTGTTAAGTCTAGCAACCAGATTGATAAATGAGAAGATGTTTTTCAAAGGCACATGAACAATTCTATTAAAGCTGCCCGCGCAAACCTATGGTTTGCGCGGGCAGCTGGATAACCACAATAATTTGTGTAACAATCAGCCGGCGGACTGATACGCAATTCGGGGACTTCCGTCTTCCACATAGATCGTGCCGCACCGTTCGAATCCGTTCTTTTCCAAAAGGTGCTGCATGATGAGGTTGTCTCGGTGGGTGTCGGCCCGCAGATTCCGAATTTTGTCCCGGCAGAACTCTATGCACAGATTCGTGACCCCCGCGGTTGTGCCGTCTCCGGCAAGCCTGTGGATCGTTCCGTAAGGCGCGTCGTTTTTCCAGGCGCCGTTCTCAATGACCGTGTAGGTGGGATCCTCGCCGATCCGCATAACGAAGACCGCGCGAATCCCCTTCCCGTCGGTACAGACGTAGCACTGCTTTTTACCGATGTCATCCACAAGAAGCGCCCGTTCCGGATATGCTGCGCCCCACTGCGTCGGATTGCCGCTGCGCGACATGAAGCGCCTGGCGGATTCATAGATTTTCATGACTGCGTCCAGATCCTCCGGACACGCCGCTCTGACATCCATCCCGTTTTATCCTCCGTACAGCCGGAATATTCCACCGAACCATTTTATCGCAATCGCCCACTTTTTACAATACAGAGCGTTTTTGCTGTTTTTTGTCCGGTGGCGGGTATTTCAAGTTGACACCGCAGTCCCGGGCAGGACATAATGGAATCAAAGCAATCGATTCAAACCTTCACAGACGGGTGTGAGAGCGGGATGGGCCAGTTCAACAAAATGAGGAGAATCCTTTTATACCTGTTTTTGCTGTGCTTTGCGGCCCTGCTTCTGTCCGGCTGCGGCGGGAAGCCGGCGGCATCGGAAGCAGGCGTCACGGATACCGGAAGCGTCCCTGCGGCCATCACGGCTTCCGCATCGCCCGATCCATCCGCCGAACCGAGCCGTACCATGTCCCCCGTCACGCCGTCTTCTTTCATAACCGACGAACCTTCATCAGACATTCCGACATCCGAAAGCGGCGGGAAAAAAACGGCGGGCCAGCCTCCGCTGCTGAGCAGGCTGGCGGACAGCATGGGGCTGTCTTTTGAAGACATGACCTTCGGCCAGGTGATTCTGGCGGCCGCCGACGGCTCCGATGCAAAGATCTATTGCTACGACAAGAATTCGGACGGCATCTGGTCGCTGCGGTATTCCTTCGACGGGCATCTGGGTCAAAACGGCGTGACGGAAGACAAGCGGGAGGGAGATAAATGCACGCCCGCGGGGCTTTTCAGGCTGGGGTTTGCCTTCGGGAACAGCCCGAAGCCGGAAACCGAGCTGGAATACAGGCCGGTGACCGAGAACGTGTACTGGGTGGACGACCCTTCCTCCGTTTTCTACAATCAGTGGGTGGAGGGCACGGAACGGCAGGACTGGAGCAGCGCGGAACATCTTTCGGAATACCCCAAAAGCTATGCCTACGCCCTGGTGATTGAGTACAACTATTACCCGGATACGGTGGCCGGAGCGGGCTCGGCAATCTTCCTGCACTGCGGCAGCAAGTCCGGTCACGGGTGTATCTGCGTTGGGGAGGACGACATGCTGGAGATCCTCCGCTGGCTGTCTCCCCAGGAGGACCCGCATATTTTGATTGCAAATCGGTGAAAAACGAAGGGCGGCGCGCGCGCATTGGGATTCGGCCGCGAGGAGCGGGACGGCGCTCCGACGATTTGGTTCCGGCGGAGGGAGATTTCCCGGGCGCTCCGGTTTTCGGGCCGGCGATACAGAAGGGCTGGTGTCAACAATGAACGCTGTTGTGAGGGCGGACCTCGCCCGGATTTACGAAGACTTAACCGCCGGCGAACGGGCTAAATTTGCCGGCACTACGCTCCTGTTTACCGGCTGCGCGGGATTTTTCGGCTTTTATCTGCTGAATTTCTTCACCCGCTACCGGGAGGAGCTGGGGATCCGCGAGATCATCGGCCTTGACAGCTTCCGTATGGGCTACCCCAACTGGCTGAAGGAAATGGACGGCGCCGGTCAGGTAACGCTGCGCAGGTTCGACATCGCGTCGGACGATCTGGGGGATGCTGCAGGCGCGGAGCGGGCGGATTATATCTTCCATATGGCATCCATCGCCTCCCCCGTGTTTTACCGGCGGTATCCCGTGGAGACCATCGACGCCAACGTCTGGGGACTGCGAATGCTGCTGGAGTTTTATAAAAGCAGAAACATCCGGGGGATGCTGTATTTTTCTACCAGTGAGATTTACGGCGACCCGGATCCCGCGCATATCCCCACCGCGGAGGATTACCGGGGAAGCGTGTCCTGCAACGGGCCGCGGGCCTGTTACGACGAAGGAAAGCGCTTCGGGGAGACGCTCTGCTCCCTGTTTGCGGAAAAATACGGCATGCCGCTGACGGTGGTCCGCCCGTTCAACAATTACGGCCCGGGCATGCGCTTAAACGACGCGCGGGTACCCGCCGACTTTGCGGACGCGGTCAGGCGCAACCGGGACATCGAAATCTACTCGGACGGTACGCCGACGCGCACCTTCTGCTATATCTCCGATTCCGTACCCGGCTTTATCAAGGCTGCTTTATATGGCAGATACGACACCTTCAACATCGGTATGGACCGGCCGGAGCTGTCCGTAGCAGAGCTGGCGGAAATCTATCTCCGGGCCGGGCGGGAGATCTTCGGCTATACCGGAAACATCCGCTTTGAAAAGCACTCTGACGAGAAGTATCTCACGGACAACCCTAACCGCCGCTGCCCCGATCTCGGAAAGGCGCGCCGGCTGCTGGGATACCGGCCGAAAATCGACGTTGTGCAGGGCGTAGGCTATTTCCTGGAGCATATCAAGGCAAGCGCTGAGGGCGAGCTGGTCTGGTGACGGGCAAAGGCGTTCTCCGGCTGCGGAGGAGGGATGGTATGAAAAGCGCGGTCGTTACAGGAGCGGGGGGATTTGTGGGCAGCTGGCTGGTCAGAGAACTGACCGCACAGGGCACCGAGGTTTACGCTGCAGTATCCGAATCCCCGCAGCAAAGGGATATCCGCATGCCGGGGGTTCATACCCTGCGCTGCGGCATGGCGGACTATCGTTTGCTCCCTAAAATGCTGAATGGGGCGGATCCGGAGGTTTTTTACCACCTGGCATGGACAGGGGTATCCGGGCCTGCGCGGGGCAGCGCGGAGTCTCAGCTGAACAACGCCGCGGGAGCGGTGAAGGCGGCGGAAGCCGCCGCCGCGCTGGGGTGCCGGCGATTTGTGGGAATGGGCAGCATCGCGGAGCGTGAAACCGCCGCAGCCATGGCTTTGGAGGGCAGCCGGCCCTCCCCCGATTCCCTCGCGGGTGCCGGCAAGTTTTTTGCCCACTGCGCCACCAAAACACGCTGCGCCCAGCTGGGGATCGAGCACGTCTGGCCCATGCTGACCAACGCCTACGGCGAGGGGGAGAGGTCCGTCCGTCTGATTAACGATACGATACGGAAGATCCTCATGGACGAGCCGCTGGAATTCACCGCCGGCACGCAGCTGTATGATTTCATCCACGCGGCCGACGCGGCGCGCGCCCTCCGCCTCCTGGGCTGTCTGGGGCGGCCCTTTTGTTCCTACGTCGTGGGCAGCGGCCTCCCGCGGCCGCTGAGAGAATATTTAGAGGAACTGGGAGGGATTCTGGCGCCCGGACGGGAGCTTAAATTCGGCAGTCTGCCCTATACCGGAGCCAAGCTTTCCCCGGAGGCCTTCGACACCGCAGCCCTGGTCAAAGATACCGGATTTTCCCCGGAGATCTCCTTTGCCGAGGGGGTGCGACGCACCTTCCGCTGGATCAAGGAGAACGGATGATGCCGCAGGACTTCGACATCCTTATCGCCGGTGCCGGGCTCTGCGGCTGCGTGATTGCCCGGGAGATGGCCGAAGCCGGGAAAAAGGTTCTGATTTTGGAGCGCCGGGAGCAGGCCGGCGGCAATCTTTTCGACCGCGTCGACGAGGAGACGGGGATTCGGGTGCAGATCTATGGGCCCCACGCGTTTCACACCGATAAGGAAGAGCTGTTTGCATACATCACGCAGTTCGGCGAGTGGATCCCCTACCGCCTGACCTGCCGCGTTGAAATGCTGGGGAAAACGACCCCATCACCCTTCAATTTTCAGACCGCGGACGATTATTTCAGCCCTGCAGAGGCGCAGAATATCAAGGCGCACCTGCAAAGCGCCTTTCCGGGGCGAGGGCAGGCGGCAGTTCTCGAGCTGCTCTCCTCCCCGGACGCGGCGGTGCGCGGATTCGGAGAGTTTCTCTTCCGGCATGACTACAGCCTTTATACCGCCAAGCAGTGGGGTATTCCGCCGGAGCGCGTGGATCCCGGGGTGCTGGCGAGGGTCCCGGTGGTCTTTTCCTATCGGGACGGATATTTCGACGACCCGTATCAGGCGATGCCGGCGGGAGGATTTTCCGCCGTGCTGAAAGAGATGACGGCACACCCCAATATCCGCATCCGGCTAAAAACCGACGCGCTTTCCGTTTTCGAGGCCGACCCGGAGCACGGCCTGCTGCGGATCAGCGGCGTTCCGACGGACAAAACCGTTTTTTACACCGGCGCTTTGGACGAGCTGCTGGGGTACCGCTTCGGCCGCCTGCCCTACCGATCGCTGCGATTTGAGTGGGAACGGCACACGGCGGACGGCGCGCAGCCGGCGCCCATCGTGGCTTATCCGGAAGCGAAGGGATATACCCGTATCACCGAATACGGCAAGTTCCCCCCACAGGCGGCGCGCGGCGGGACAATCACGGCCAAGGAATTTCCGCTGCCGTCGGGAGAGGGGCGGGAGCCGTATTATCCCGTTCATACCAAAGAGAGCGCCGCGCTTTATGAAAAGTACCGGCGGGCGGCAGAGGGAATCGACAGCCTGCGCCTGTGCGGCCGACTGGCCGATTTTCAGTACTACGATATGGACCAGGCCATAGAGCGTGCCCTGCGCCTGAGCCGGGAGCTGAAGCGCAGCGGGGATTTGTAAATTAAAAACCCTGTAACTCTACAGTTACAGGGTTTTTTCGGTGATGGGACCGATTGGGAAGCGCGCAGCCGGCAGTATGGCCGGAGCGGGCTTCAGGACGGCTTTTAAAGTTTTTCTTACCGGACGGCGGCGTTTTTCCCGGCAAGGCGGGCTTCCGTCTCTTTTCCCAGGCGCTCCTGCTTTGCAAGAAAACGCTCCTGATTGGGGCTGCCCTCCCAGAGTTCTTCCGCCGCGGCCGCCCAGCAGGCGGCATATGCGTCGCACTTGGCGCACAGGTGCTCCGCCGATTCCGGAGACTGCAGGTCGGTGGATTTGGCGCCGGTTTTGGAGACCATCCCGCGCAGCTTTTCCGGGTTTTCCAGCATGGGACACGGGCGCAGCATGTTGTCGTTGAAGGGCTGCCCATCATGATAGGCCATGAAAAGCGGAGACGTTAGGGCTTCCAGCAGCGTTTTTTCGCGGATATTGGAGTCGGAATAGTGGATGAACACGCAGGGGTCCACATCCCCGTTGGCGTTGATGTGGAGATACCGGCGGCCGCCCGCTATGCAGCCCTCCACGTATTCGGCGTCGTTTTGAAAATCCATGGCGAAGATCGGCTTGCGGTCGCGATAGTCCCGGATGCGGCGGATTATTTCCTTCCGCTGCTCCTCAGTGGGCAGCAGGTCCACCGACGCGTCGTTTCCCACCGGCATATAGTGGAAATACCACACAAACAGGGCTCCCATCTCGATCATCTTGTCGTAGAATTCTTCGGAGGTGATGGAATCCATGTTTGCCCGGGTGTAGCAGCAGGAGATGCCGAAGGGAAGCCGCTTGGACTTAAGCAGTTCCATGGCCCGGATGACCTTCTGGTAGGTGCCCTGGCCGCGCCTGCCGTCGGTGGCCTCCTCGAAGCCTTCTATGGAAATGGCCGGGATAAAGTTCTTCACCCGCAGCATGTCGTTTGCAAACTCCTCGTCGATGAGCGTGCCGTTGGTGAAGCTTAGAAATTCGCAATCGGGGTGCTTATTGCAGATGGCGATAAGGTCTTTCTTGCGGACGAGGGGCTCGCCTCCGGTATAAATATAGAAATAGACGCCCAGTTCCTTGCCCTGGGTGATGATATTGTCGATCTCCTCAAAGGAAAGGTTCAGCTTGTTGCCGTACTCGGCGGCCCAGCACCCGGTGCAGTGAAGATTGCAGGCGGAGGTGGGGTCCAGCAGTATGGCCCACGGGACATTGCAGTTATACTTGTCCCGGTAGTAATCCTGCCTTCTCCAGCCGATGAGGCTGGCGTTGAGTATAAAATTCACAAAAAAGGTTTTCAGGCAGTCCTTATCGATATCGTGCAGAAGATACATCAGGTAGTTGTGATAGGGATGGTTGGGATCTTCGATAACGGCGCGGACGGTCTTCCGCTGATCCGGGAACTCGCCCTTAGAGAATTTGTCCACCCATCCTATGAGCTTGGGCAGATTCTTATCCGGATTTTTTGTGATGTAATCGACCGCTTCCTGGATGGCAAATTTCGTGACACCGTTGGGTAAACGCATATATATCTTCCTCTTTCCATTTATATTGCTTTTTTACTTTCCATCGGGTGTATGGAATCCGGCGGAGATCATCCGGCAGAAAAGGAGCTCCGTCCGCCGTTTCACTGGTAATTGCGACTCCACATAGTAGTTAACAATATCATATAATGTGGTAATGAAAACTATAATACTTCGTATTACAAAAGTCAATATATTATTCATATAATAATAGAATATAATATATTATAATTCCATTATCCGATAAAAAGACTAAACAAGACGTATGGTTGTCCCCCCGCCTCCGGCGGGGGGACAACCATACTGTTTCACCTGTTGTATTAACATTTTTATTGAAATCTATTATAATTCCATAAATCGGCTGCATCGGTAAGAAAAGGCCCTGATTTTATGTGAAATCAGGGCCTCCTTCTTCCAATCGATGAGGCAGAAACCAATTTACATTCGAGCGGCAGGAGCAGCTCCGATTGGACAAGAATCGGGGCCGCTCCTGCCGGTTTCCGGTCAATATGGTTTCCCGCGAGGGCGGCGTCTTATCCCAAAGCTTTTGTTCGGCGGAATATTATTTATACTTTACGATCACCGTATCTACCGCTTTTACGCCTTTTTCATAGACAAACACCGGGTTCAAGTCCAGTTCCTTGAGCGTATCCCGGTTTGCCACGGCATAATCGCCGACGGCGACCAGCAGATCGGCAAGGGCGCCGATATCCAGGGGGGCGCTTCCCCGATACCCCGCAAGCAGCTTATATGCCTTCAGCCTGGTCAGCATTTCCAGAGCTTCTTGCCGGTTGATCGGCGCCGGATACAGGGCGACGTCCCGGAACACTTCCACGAAGATACCACCGAGTCCCACCAGCAGCATGGGGCCGAAGAGCCGGTCGTTGTTGACCCCGACAATGATCTCCAGCCCTTTCGGCGCCATCTCCTGAAGCAGAATCCCGTCGATTTTCGCTTTGGGATCATAGGCCCGGCAGCTTTTCAGAATCTCTTCATAGGCCGCGACGGCCTCCTCTTTGCTTTGGACATTCAGTTTTACACCGCCCGCCTCCGTTTTATGCAGGATGTCGGCGGAATTTACCTTCAGCACCACTGGGTATCCGAAATCTCTTTCCAGGGCGGCTTCCAGTTCGCCCACGGAGGACACAACCGCCTGGGCGGGTATGCTGACGCCGAATCTTTTTATCTCTTCCTTGCTGTCAAATTCGCTCAGCGCGTACGTCTCCGTCGCTTTTACGTCCGTGTCCGAAAGGGCCAGCTCCAGCGTTTTCTTTGCGCAGTCGTACTGGGAGAATTTTATGAGGGAAGCGATCTGACTGTATCCCTTTTCTCCCCCCGTAAGCACGAAAATGCCCCTTTCCCCCAGCCTTTTTATGTATTCGGGGTTCCTGCCGCCTTCAAAAGACGGGAGGACAATCAGCGGCTTTGTGAGCGTTACCTCGTCCACGGCTGCGCATATGCCGTCGATCTGCGTGTCGGAGGTGCGGGCCTTTTCCGCCTCTATGCTGACACCTGTGGTCACGATGCCGATATCCTCGCTTTGCAGCAGGGCTTTATAGATTTTTTTATTGCTTTCCGCGTCGTACATGATCCCGGTGGTGGCGTCCAGAGGGTTATTGGGGGTGGCGAAATGAGGAAGGAGCTGTGTAAGAAGTATCTTAATGCCTTCGTCAAATTCGGGATGAACCAAGCCGTACTTTTCCGACAGGTCCGCGCACACCGCCGTCTCGCCTCCCGACAGATTCAGGCTTGCCAGGGTGGCCTTGCGCGGGAGCCTGCCGCCGAGATGGGTGAACATCTTCGTCAGGGCGATGAGGTCCACAAAGTCGTCGGCAACCACCACGCCGAACTTTTCAAACACGGCGTCGTACACCTGCCCGCTTCCCGAAAGGTTTCCGGTATGGGACACCGTGGCCGCGGAGCCCTTTTTGCTTCTGCCGCTTTTCAGGATGATGACGGGTTTCTTTTTCTGCGCCGCCTTTTTCAAAGCCGAGGCGAAAACCGCGGGCTTTTTGATTCCTTCCAGGTACACGGAGATGACCCTGACGTCCCCGTCTTCCGCGTAGAAATCCATCACGTCCTCGATGGTGACAACATTTCCGTTGCCGGAGGAGGTCATGTAGGACATGCCGAAGCCCGCTTCCGACAAATATTTGGTGATAAAGCCGCTCTGGGCCACGACCCCCACGCCGGTATTGCCGCTGAATTCGTAGGTCGTCTCCACGCCCCAGAGCATTTTCTTGTCTATGTTGTTCATGATTCCAACGCAGTTGGGACCGATCACCGCCATATCGTATTTCCGGGCCAGGGAGACCAGTTCTTTTTCCAGCCGTTTGCCTTCCGCTTCTTTTTCCTCGGAAAAACCGCTGGCAAAAACCACAGAGCCTTTGACGCCCAGTTTTCCGGCCTCGTCGATGAGGGAAGGTACCGTGCCGCCGGGCGTGCAGAGAACGGCGCAGTCCACCACCTCGGGCAGGGCGCTTAAAGAAGGATAGCAGGGTTTGCCCATCAGTTCCTTTCTTTCGGGATGTACGAAATACACCCTGTCCGCGCCTTCTCCTGCCAGCGCGTATTTCGCGGCAAAATACCCGAAGCTGCCTTCCCTGTCGTTTGCTCCGACAACTGCCACGCTTTTCGGCTTGAACACCTTTTTCAAATCCATATCGATACCTCCTTAAAACGATTTTTATTGGGCAGTTGATTAAGGGAAAAGTAAGATACTATTATTATATTATATATTCCATTGAGCCACAAGTTAAATAATGAATATGTTCAGTATTGCAGTTATATTCCATTGCACCAGGCCATACAATCCGGCTGTGGGCTGAATCTGCTCCAATATTCTCAAACATCCATTCATCCGCATACGGGATTTTTGCTCTCCCGCATTAAAAGATACCAAAAAACAGAAAAACACCGCGGAATCTCACGATTCCGAAGTGTTTTGAC
Source organism: Papillibacter cinnamivorans DSM 12816 (assembly GCF_900176335.1). Classification (GTDB taxonomy): domain Bacteria; phylum Bacillota; class Clostridia; order Oscillospirales; family Oscillospiraceae; genus Papillibacter; species Papillibacter cinnamivorans. The sequence goes on along the minus strand of NZ_FWXW01000009.1, from coordinate 51,262 downwards.
TGGCGGCGAAGGTTCAATTTAAACGTGCGGCATTCCCTTTGGCAAAATAGAAGCATGAAATCCCCCGGAGCAATGGAGCAAGTATTCATAAGCCGTCCGGGTTTTGAAAAACTCCGTCCAGCGCAAGATCGATCACATGGAAAAACTCCTTTTCATATCCATCTACGTCTTTCTGCACGATATCCCAAAGACTCGTGGAAACAAAGCCTATACTTAAAATCGTAAAAAGCAGCGAGGCATCAAAACTGGAATACCCCGCCCGCAGTTCTCCCCGTTCTTTTGCATAATGAATGATATTTCTCGTTATCGCCCAGACCGGGCGGTCAAGACTCAAAGCCTCAGAAACGCCGTTCTTCAGGATATTGATATACGCAACCCGAATGGCGCGCTGGCTGAGGATTCCGGAATGGCACACACTTCCCCAGATTGCCTGCATAAGCAGGAGCATTCTTTCCTTTGCCGGCTGGCCCTCATAAAAACTCCGTTCAATTTCCAGGTATCTTTGATCGGCCTTGTAAAATTCATCCAGGAGTATGGATTCTTTGGATGGGAAGTAGTTATACAGCAGACCGTTTGAAACGTGCGCGGCGCGGCAGATCATACTGACCGTAACGGTACCGTAGTCTTTTGTCGAAAACAGTTCCAAGGCCACCCGTCGGATTCGCTCTTTGGTTTCCTCCGCCTGTTCCTGCCTGGTTTTTTCCTTGGTTTTACGGTTCATTTTTTACCCTCACTATTATAAAATAAACGAACTGAAATGCGATATACCCACACGCAATACGCTTTTTCAAAATATGCCAATTCATTATACCGAGTTCAAAGGGCACTGTCAAACAAGGGTGAACGACCCATCCCGCCGCTCCGACATTCTGCTGCGGCGGCAATGGTATCGCAGAGGTTTAAATCCTTAAAACGAGCAAGAAGCCCGTCCCGTTTTTTCTCCCACAGCGAAAGTTTTTGACACTCTCAGTGCCGGCTGTTTTTCATGCAACAGCCGGCACTGAAAATGAAAAGGCGCATGGAATGAGATCCGGCTGCGCACGGAAAGCAAGTGCCTTACCCTGCGCGGCAGCCGCAGGCGCTTTTTAGTACCGATTCGATCCAAAATTGACATAAGCCGTTGATGGAAAGATCAAAACCATGTGACTGGCCGCCGGGAAAAACGATGCGACTTTCATTTGCACCGTGCGCGGGGCTTTTTAAACAGGCGGGGTTATTTTCCCTTGAAGGCAGGTTTTCTTTTTTCGATGAAGGCGCGGGTCCCCTCCCGCTTGTCATCCGTACTCAGGAGCATGCCGAAGGTCAGGTTCTCAATATAAAGCGCCGTCTTCAGGTCCACATCCAAAGAGCGGTTAATTGCCTGCTTACCCAACCGCAGAGCCAAAGGACCTTTCTTGGCAAGAGATTTTGCAAGCTTCACTGCCTCTGCCAGTAAATCTTCCCGGGGGACCACCTTCATTGCCAGATTGTGCGTAACCGCCTCCTGGGCCGACAGGGTTCTGCCCGCCAGTATCATGTCCTTGGCGATTCCAATGCCTGCCAATCTGGACAGACGCTGTGTCCCGCCAGCGCCCGGGATCAGACCTAAACCGACTTCCGGCAGCCCCAGGGCGGCATTTTCGGATACGATACGGAAATCGCACGCAAGCGCCACCTCCAAACCGCCTCCCAGCGCATAGCCGTTGATGGCCGCAATCACGGGCTTGGAGCAGCTTTCCAACAGGATCAGTGCCTGGCCGAGGTCGGTGCAGGGCGGATTGACCGCATCCATGGGAACCATGCCGGTCAGGGTGTTGATATCCGCTCCGGCAATAAACGATTTGTCACCGGCACCGGTAATGATACCCACCTGCAGATGCTCCGCCTTTTCCAGGTATTCCGCAAAATTCAGAAGATCGGTCCAGGCGGCCTGGTTCAGAGCATTGAGAGCTTCGGGCCTGGAAATCGTAAATATCGCGATTCCCTCTTGTTCTTCCAATGTAAAGTGCGTAAATTCCGGTTTCTTTAACATAGCAGCCTCCCTATTTTGTGGGCCTGCACATAATCATGACGGTATCGGTATGTTCCAGGACTACGATATCGTTCTGGTTGTATACCTGGCCCGCTGTTTTCATCACTGCAACTCCAGGTTTTTTGGTTTCTCTCAACTCCACTACTTTTATGATGGTTCGTATGGTGTCGCCGATCCGGACGACGGACTTGAAATCAACACTGGTGTTCAGATAAGCAAGGATCGTGCCGTCAAACAAGCCGGATTGGCTGACCTCCCCCGTTGAAATTGCCAGCGATAAAAGCCCGTGGGCGATACGTCCCTTGTGTACAGTGCCCTTTGCGTATTCCTCACTGGTGTGCAGCTGGATAAAATCTCCCGATACTCCCGCAAAGTTTACAATGTCTGCTTCCGTAATGGTGCGCGACACCGTGCAGAATTCATCGCCGACTTTGAAATCTTCGTAATACTTTCCGGTTGCCTTGTATTCTGTCATTTTCGTCAACCTCCCAGGTAAACATCCGAAGATGGAACGCAGCAATCAATATTCGCTGTCGGTAAACTTTGCAATGACCATCCGCTGGATTTGGTTGGTGCCTTCGAATATCTGATAAACCTTTGCATCGCGCATCAGCTTCTCCACCGGATAATCCTTGCTGTATCCGTATCCGCCAAAAATCTGAACGGCGTCTGTCGTGACCTTCATGACCGTATCCGTGGCGAAGAGTTTGCACATAGCGCCTTCTTTAGCATAGGGAAGTCCCCTTTCCTTTTTCTCCAGGAACTTTTCCACCAGACCGCGCGATGCTTCGATACCAACCTCCATATCGGCGATCATGAACTGAACGGCCTGGAAATTGCCGATAGGCTGGCCGAACGCGATCCGAAGCTTTGCGTATTTGACGGCTTCTTCCAGGGCCCGCTGCGCGATTCCGATGGCGGAGGCCGCAACGGAGGCGCGGCCTCCGTCCAGAGCCTTCATGGCCGTAATATAGCCAAAACCTTCCTTGCCCAGCAGATTCTCAGCGGGAACGACCGCATCTTCAAACACCACTTCGGTGGTGTTGGAGAGCCGCATGCCCATCTTATTCTCATGCTTTCCGGAGGACACGCCGGGACCCCTTTCCACAATAAAAGCCGAAATGCCCTTGACGCCCTTGCTTTTGTCTGTCATGGCCATGACAATGAAGAAATCCGCGATACCGCCGTTGGTAATAAAGGTCTTGGTACCGTTGATGACATAGTGGTCACCGTCCCTGACCGCGCTGGTCTTTAAAGCGGCGGCATTGGAACCCGCCTGGGGCTCGGTCAGGCAGAAGGCTCCGATTTTTCCGGCTGTAATCAGGGCTCCCGTGCGTCTTTTTTGTTCCTCGCTGCCCATTTCCAGCACGCACTTCATCGCCATGGCGGTAATGGTAAAAGCTGAGCTGACGCCGGCATCATGCCGGGCCATTTCCTCTACCAGGATCGTGGTGGTCCGATCGTCCAGTCCCATGCCGCCGTATTCCTCGGGAATGTCCATGGCGTGCAGGCCCATTTGAATCCCCTGCTTCACAAATTGCATGGGGGTCTCGCCCTTCTCCTCATACTCAGGAATCAGCGGGTCCAGTTCTTTGGTATAAAATTCGTCTATCATGCTTCGCAGTTCTTCTTGCTGTTCGGTCAATAGATATCCCATTTTGGTCATCCTTTCATAATCAATACGAATTATACAGGCAATCTGTTTCGCTCAGACTGATAAATATGGCCTGAAAACAGGACATGTGTATTGAATCACGGTTGTTTTCCACAATTGATAGTCTATTTCGTCTTAATAATCCCTGCTTCTTTCATTGCCGCAATCTCGTCGGCGGTATATCCAAGCTCCCTGAGAATTTCAGCCGTATGCTCGCCCAGCAAGGGAGCACGCTTCCAGTCCGCCTTGCCGACGCTGCGCGATTTGATGGGAGCCATGGGAAGGACCGCCGTATTTCCGCTGTCAAACGAAATCGTCCGCACATAGTCATTTGCAATCGCCTGTTCGTCTTTGCACAGCTCCTTATAGTGACGAAGGCGGTCAAAGACGATGTCAACGGAACGAAGCCGCGCGCTGGCCTCTGCGTAGCTAAACTTGCTGAAAGCTTTCTCCAGCAGAGGAATCAGCTGCGCACGGTTATTCAGGGCGGTCACGGTATCACAGAACCTCGGATCCTCGCCCAGCTCGGGCACATCCAGGACCCTGCACATCGGTTTAAAATAGCGCTCGAATTCCAAAATGGCAAGAGAAATCCATTCTCCGTCGCTGCACTGATAAAACGTATATATCGGCTGCATCTGGGTACGCTTTTTAGGATAAGGATCGTTATATTGATCCTGCGTAACCGTCATCATCGTGCCGCAAAGCCAAACCGCATTTCCAAAAAGAGAGATCTCGACCAAATCACCCTGGCCCGTTTTTTCGCGGGCGAGCAGCGCCGCGCAAATGCCGCCGAATAAAGTGTTCCCGGTGCTGGAATCACCGACGCAGCCCGGAGGGCTTGCCGGGTACCCGCTTGGCTCGGCCATATCCGCCAGCAGTCCGGAACGGGCAAAAAACGCAACGCCGTCAAATCCGGGCATGTCGCAGTCCGGTCCGGCCTGACCATAGCCCGTAAGCAAAGCGTAAATCAGCCTGGGGTATTTTTCTTTGATGGATTCGTAATCGATTCCCATTTTACGAAGCGCCTGCGGCCGGTTGTTTGTAAGAAATACATCCGCAGTATCCAGAAGCCGGAACAGGATTTCCTTTCCCTTTGCGTCCTTCATATCCAGGGCGATCCCTTTTTTGTTTGCATTGTATATATCGAAAAGCGGATTTTCCTGCTCGGTGGCGGGACATTTGCAGGCCGGCCCATAAAATCTCCAGACGTCGCCCGCAAGACTCTCAACCTTGATAACTTCAGCGCCCCAATCCGTCAAAAGTCTGGCTGCGGTGGGTGCTGCAACATAAGTGCTCAGTTCAATTACGCGGTAGCCTGACAATGGTTTCTTCAAAGTGGCACCTCCTTATTTTTATCACGAGAAACATCCAATACGCTTGCAGCTTTGGTTTTATCAGTCCAATAATCCGATGCACCCCCGTTCATGTTTGGTATAATCGCTGCAGATTCATTGCCCTGCCGGCAATCCGGCTACCGTCATATTTCCACACCCCCCTGTTCCGAAGATATTGATCCGCGCCGTATTACAATCTGATCCGTTAAATGCTTTCATTAAAGACATTCAACAAATGCGTTTAATGAAAGTATAACACTTGTTGCTCCCAAGTCAAGCTGTTTATTATTTTATAAACTGCGGAACAAAAATCGCTTATGGACTGAATCCGGGACCTCCGTTTTTGCATGCATTTAGTAGCATGTGAAATCCCATCATCTTGTTGAATCAGAGAGGCTTGGGGGCAAATCCGGCCGGATTGAGCGCAGAAGAACGGTTGGTAAAACGGATCATATACGGAAGGCACGAATCCGATATGGCCTTTGCCATGCCCAATAGCGTATTTCCTTCGAAGCAATTCGCAAATCCCATAAATTCACCTCCCGTATGCATTTCATTTTGCACAATCGCAAGATTACGAAGGGGGAACTTTTTATTATTTGCCAGTATCCATTATTGTGATGGAAAATCAGTACAGCCGCCGTCTGTAAATAAATTTGTGTTTTTAAGCACAATAAAATAATATATAAATTATAAAGAAACGCAGGGGAAATAATTGTGTTAAATGATTAAGCAAAACGGATGTTTTTATATCGCAGCTTGATGAAATTTCCATTTAAGAAATAATGGGATGGATTAAAAGATGAAAGGGGAACTGAATTTGATCAGCAGAATTGCACTAATGGGAGCGGGATCTCTCGGCACCACCCTGGGCGCATTCCTTTCCAAAGCAGGCTACGATATCATCCTGGTCGATGCCTATAAGGCGCATGTAGACGTATTGAACGAGACCGGCGCACACATCATCGGGGCCATTGACGAGGTCATTCCCGTCAAGGCATGCTACGCGGATGCCATGGAAGGCACTTTCGATCTGTTTATTTATATGGCAAAGCAGACTTATAATGATGTTGCTATTCCGCAAATGCTGGCGCACAGCCATGACAAAACCATCATCGTCACCTGTCAGAACGGTCTTCCGGAACCCGGCGTGGCAAAATATTTTCCCAAAGAGCGTGTAATGGGCGCTCCCATTGCCTGGGGCGGCATTTTCCAGGGCCCGGGCTGCACCTATTTGACGGTCGCCCCCGACAAGATGTTCTGTACAATAGGCACTTATACCGGCGAACATACCAGCCAATTGGAGGAAGTCGCAAAGATCCTCAGCGCCGGCAATGCAGTAACCGTCTCTGACAATCTCATGGGCCTGCGCTGGTGTAAGCTCACCTTAAACGCCTGCTTCAGCGGCGTATCCACCATCACGGGCTGTAATTTCGGCGAGATTATCCAGGATCCAGAGCTTATGCGCCTCGTAGCTTATATCGGCCGCGAGTGCGTTCTGACCGCCAAAGCCGGTGGCGTTAAAATGGAACCCTATCATTTTGGCGGCGAAGAGTATCATTTTGAGGAATTCTACGATTTCCCGGGGGACGATCCCGATATGAAAGTGATCACCGACGCAGCGGTGGGCTATCTGATGCCGGCCGCCCCCACCATCGCGTCGATGCTGCAGGATATCAAGCGCGATCTGCGCTGCGAGGTGGACGGCATAACGGGCGCGGTATGTGACGCGGGAGACGCCGGCGGCATTGACACTCCCGTGAACGACCAGCTGCGAGATATGATTAAAAAAATCGAAGCCGGAAAAATGCCCTATGAACGGGCCAACGCCAAGCTCATCAAGTTCTGATTTTCTCTGCGCCGCATTCAAAATAGAAAGTCTTATTTCATTCCCCCGGGAATATACTTCCGTATTTTTAACATCAGGAGCCTGCAATCCATTGGGATTGCAGGCTCCTGATCCGTCCGCCGGATAGCGGGGCCGGCGGATACAGAAAATAGCCGCGGTAACATAATGAACGAATGATACTGACGTGAAAAGCATATCCTGAATTCTTATAATCACAGAAACGACCTCGGAATCTGTTGATTCTGGGGCCGTTTCCAGTTACGAGGGTCTGCCGACACTCGATACTCAGCATTCTGGATTCCCATTCTATTTCAGTTTTTTCCGGCGCGTTTCATAATTCGCCGCCCCAAAAGTAATCCATTTTAGGCTTGCGGTCCCATAACGCAAGAAGCCGCCCCTCTCCGGATGGAGAGAGCCGGCTTCTTTGTTTTCCCGGGGGCACATCGCTGAGAGAAGTCTCCGAAGACCCTGCTGCAGAGTGCCGCCAAACCGTCCTGCCGGGATATTCACAGGTATCGGGACATGGACACAGGTTTTCCCCGGCTTTACCCGGCAGCCGGCAGAAGCGTATTTCACAACTGAAATACCGCACGTTTTCGGGCCTTTACCATATGATAAATCAGATAAACGTTTGCGTTCCCCCACCTTACCGTACAGAAGGAGCCACCGGTGCTATGTTTGTACAATTAGTTGATGTCGACATGACATACCAGGCACCGGATGGGGAAATAGATGCACTGCGCGGGATCAGCTTCGGAATCTCCGACGGAGAATTTGTCAGCATCGTGGGGCCGTCAGGCTGCGGCAAATCCACCTTGCTGTCAGTTATTGCCGGGATTGAGCCAACCGCAGCAGGCACGGTAACTGTAGACGGCGATGCAGTTACAGCGCCGTCTTCCAAGATCGGCTATATGCCGCAGAAAGACCAGCTGTTTCCGTGGAGAACCATCTGGTCCAACGTTACCCTGGGGCTGGAGCTTCAGCACCAAAACACACCGGAACGGCGGGAGCATGTCCGCGAGCTGCTGGAGCGCTACGGGCTGGCTGAATTTATTCACAAGATACCCTCTCAGCTGTCCGGCGGTATGCGTCAGCGGTGCGCGCTCATCCGCACACTGGCAACCGACCCAAGAATACTGCTCCTGGATGAGCCGTTTTCAGCCCTGGATTACCAAACAAGACTGTCCGTATCCGCCGATATCTATTCCATTATCCGCCAGGAACACAAGACGGCACTGCTGGTCACCCATGATATCTCTGAAAGCATAAGTCTTTCCGATCGCATTATTGTTTTAAGCAAACGGCCGGCTGCTGTAAAAGCGATACATACTCTTGAAGAACTGACGGAAATACCTCCAATGCAGCGGCGGGATCATCCAGCATTCCGAACCTATTTCAATATCATCTGGAAGGAGCTGGATGCCAATGTCTGAGCCCGCCATCTCCCTACAGCGGAAAGCGTACTTAAAAAAGAGGAAACAGACGAAAACCGCCATCACCGCACTGCGTATCGGCATATTAGCCGCTCTGTTTGTCGGCTGGGAAATCGCCGCACGTATGGGCGTCATCGACGCGTTTATTGTCAGCAGCCCGTCAAGAATGTGGAATACCTTTATGAACCTGTACCGATCCGGCGATCTGTGGCTTCATGTGGGCACGTCTGTGATGGAAACCGTGGTTGGATTTCTGCTGGGGACCCTGACCGGCACCGTCATTGCCGTTTTGCTGTGGTGGAGTGAATTCCTGTCCCGGGTACTGGACCCTTATCTTGTTGTGCTAAATGCCCTGCCCAAAACGGCGCTGGGCCCCATCTTCATTGTCTGGATCGGCGCCGGCCCATCCTCTATTATCGCAATGACGCTGGCCATTTCTTTGATTGTTACCATCCTTGACATGCACAACGGCTTTCTGGATACCGATCCGGAAAAAGTCCGTTTAATGCGTACCCTAGGCGCCACCCGACGGCAGATTTTATTCAAACTGGTACTGCCGGCAAACTTTACTACTATGATCAATGCCCTGAAGGTAAACGTCGGCCTGTCGTGGGTCGGTGTAATCATGGGAGAATTTCTGGTTTCCAAGGCAGGCCTCGGTTATTTGATCGTCTACGGCTCTCAGGTCTTTAAAATGGACCTGGTCATGACTACGGTTCTGATTCTGGCTGCGGCGGCTGCACTTATGTACCAGTGCATCCTGTGGCTTGAAATAGCAATGAAAAAGTATATGGGAGTGACAGTATGAAGAGATTACTTGCGCTGGTCCTGGGTGTTGTACTGATGACGGTCCTGTTTACGGGCTGCGGTAAGAAAGAAGAAACGACCGAGGTACGCCTGAATGAAGTAACCCATTCCGTATTCTACGCCCCAATGTATGTAGCACTGAATCTTGGATTTTTTACCGAGGAGGGCCTGAACGTTGAGCTGACCAACGGCGGCGGCGCCGATAAGGTGATGACCGCTGTTCTGGCGGGGCAGGCCGACATCGGATTGGCCGGTCCGGAGTCCTGCATCTACGTATTGAATGAGGGCCGTGAGGACTACCCCGTGGTATTTGCCCAGCTTACCAAGCGTGACGGCTCCTTCCTGGTCGGCCGCACCGACGAAGACTTTACGTGGGAAAACCTGAAGGGCAAAACCGTTCTTGGCGGGCGCAAGGGCGGCGTTCCCGAAATGACCCTGGAGTACGTCATGCGCCAAAACGGCATTGTTCCCGATCAGGATGTCGTGGTGGATACCTCGGTCCAATTTAACATGATGGCCGGCGCCTTTACCGGCGGCAACGGCGATTACGTTACCCTGTTTGAGCCTACTGCCACGGAAGTAGAGCTGGAAGGCAAAGGGTATGTACTTACCTCCATCGGTCAGGAAAGCGGAGAAATTCCCTATACGGCTTTCTTTGCCACGCAAAGCTACATGAAAAAGAATCCCGACGTTGTGCAAAGCTTCGTTAACGCGATTGCCAAAGGCCAGAAATGGGTCCAGGAACACACCGCTCAGGAGATCGCCGAAGCGATAGCGGATCAGTTCCCCGACACCAAGATCGACGTACTGACTATGGTGGCCCAGCGTTATAAGGATATCGATGCATGGAACGGAACCCCCGTTATGAAACAGGAATCTTTAGAGCGCCTGGAAACCGTAATGGAAACTGCCGGTGAGCTGGACCAGCGCGTCGACTTCAGTAAGCTGGTTGACAACAGCTATGCGGAAGCGGCCATCCAGTAATACATAACATTCAAAACAGGCTTTTCGTGCCGGAGGGAAAAGCCCTGATTCTTCTCGAATCAGGGCTTTTCAGCGGCTTCGGAGGCAGGAGTTGAAGCTGTGACCTTCGGATTATAAATAAACTCCGGCAGCTTATCCATCTGCGATGATCCCAGACTGTTAAAAGGATCGGAAAAGCAAATCGGCACAATCCCAGACCGTTTTTCATGGCGTATGACTGCAATAAACATCAGCCAGCAGGTTAAATACTTCGGCGAGAGAGCAGAATTTGACAAGCCGTAAAGCCGATGTTATAATGTACCAAATTTTATAACCCATGAAGCGAAGAAAACGGCAATGATGCTCTTTCAGAGAGTCCAAAATACTGAAATCCGGACAAAAATGAGTTACTAACGAACGATAGAGGGCGCAGTCAAAGGTGAAAGCCGGGTATTCTGTGACGTGAGGCATATTTAGATTGTCGGGGATACATCGGCATATCGCTGAGGGGCTCCGCTAAGGAGTCTGTGGCAAGGCGGCACCGTAATGCATTCGCCCTTGGTTTTGTACAGGAATCAGGAGTGCTTTCTTTTTCCCGGAAGAGGAAGAAAGGGTGAAAGCCGTGAATAAAAAAAGAATCGTCATAATCGGCGCCGGGCACGTTGGTTCCCATTGTGCGTCTGCGCTGGCAATGGAGCATGTGGCGGACGAAATCGTGCTGATTGACTGCGACGCTCCCAAGGCCGCCGCGCAGGCGATGGACGTTTCCGACAGCATTTCCTTCATGCAGTCGCCGGTGGTGGTTCGCGGCGGGGATTATTCGGATTGTGCCGGCGCCGAAATCGCGGTTGTTTCGGTGGGCAAACCCCGCCTGCCTGGGCAGTCGAGGCTTGATATGTTGGATGATTCCATCGTGATGGTGCGCGATGTTGCCGCACATTTGAAAGAAGCGGCTTTTGACGGTATCGTGATTTCAATCACCAACCCAGCCGACGTTATTGCAGACTGTATCCGCAAAGAGCTTGGCAAACCGCGACGGCAGGTTTTTTCAACCGGAACGCTGCTGGATACGGCGAGGCTGCTTAGGACCCTGAGCGAACTCACCGGCATAGACCGCCGCAGTATCAGCGCCATTTCCATGGGTGAGCACGGGGATTCCTCCATGATCCCCTTTTCCTGCGTTACGGTGGGCGGGATCCCTTTTGAACGGCTGGAGGACATTTCAAAGGAGCACGTTCTGGAACGAACCCGGAATATCGGCATAGATATCATCAATGCGAAAGGCTCGACGGAATTCGGCATCGGCTTTGCTTTGGCGGCTATGGCGAGAGCAATCCTCAACGATGAGAAGCGGGTAATGCCCGTTTCCGTCCTTTTGGAGGGCGAATATGGAATCACCGGCGTGCATTGCGGCGTGCCGGCCGTAATCGGCCGATCCGGCGTGGAACGGATCGTCGAAATCAGCCTGTCGCCTGACGAAAGCGAGCAGCTCAAACACTCCTGTCAGATTATTCAACAATACGTCGAGCGTGCAGATCATCTTCCGCGCATGTAAAATGAAATCTGAACGGAAAACTTTTTCAAAAATTTCAGGGAAGCTATGATTTAAAAATGCCCTGCATTTTAAAACGCTGAAAGAAGCACCGCGATAAACAGATACTCACAAGTAAACGAAAGTATTAAAATGTGCTTTTTTATTGCGGTGATCTTAATTATAAAAAAGTACCGTCATAATTTCATTATGTTTTCCTGTGCGGCTGCACGCGGCAACAGCTCAAAATAAACGCCGTATTGAAGGAAAACACAAAAAATACAGGCTTTGAGATTCCTCTCAAAGCCTGTATTTTCAATGGTTGCGGAGGCAGGATTTGAACCTACGACCTTCGGGTTATGAGCCCGACGAGCTACCGGACTGCTCCACTCCGCGATATAGAGGACACAAGGTTCCCGGGGGTATCCGGTTCCCGGCGAAAAAAGGTGTGGTGCCGGAGACCGGGCTCGAACCGGTACGGGATATGCTCCCACGGGATTTTAAGTCCCGGGCGTCTGCCTGTTCCGCCACTCCGGCGAATCGAACCATTGTGCCATAATAGAATAGCACGTGGGAAGACGTTTGTCAAGGGCCGGAACAAGAATCGGATGATCCGTGCCAATCGGTGAGAAGAACAGGTAAAAGAAACGCTGCGGGATTCATCCGGGCAGCAGGCGATACGCGCCGCCGCCCGGGTAACCGAATATTCTCCCGGCCACACAAAGAAAACCGAGTGACAGCGAATTGCGGATGTGGTACAATAAGCTGAAATTTTAAGAGAGCGGGAATACAATGGGGTATGAACGTCGCAGGGGCATAGTGCTCCTGGTGCTGACTTCGGCGCTGTGGAGCATGGCCGGGGTTCTGATGAAATACATGAGTTGGAACGGACCGCAGGTCGCAGGGATTCGAAGTTTGATCGCGGCCCTCACCATATTGGCATACATAAAGAAGCCGAACATACACTTTACAAAATGGCGCGTTATGGCGATTCTCAGCTATTCCTTAACGGTCATGTTTTTTTCCATCGCGAATAAAAACACGACGGCGGCCAACGCCATCCTGCTGCAGTACACGGGTCCCATTTACTCCGCGATTCTGGGGTGGGTTTTCCTGCGGGAAAAGATCCACCGGTGGGATGTAATCTCCATTATCGCGATCCTGGCGGGCGTCGCGCTGCTGGTGAAGGAAGGTCTGAGCACGGGGAATTGGCTGGGGGACGCGGCGGCACTGTTTTCCGGCGTCACCTTCGGGGCGCTCAGCGTGTTTATGCGCATGGAAAAGGACAACGACCCTGCGCAGAGCGTGTTCTGGGGCAATATTCTCTGCTTTTTGCTGATGCTTCCGTTTATGGGGAGAGTCGAAATATCGGCCCCCAATATTATCTGCGCGCTTGTCCTGGGAGTATTCCAGCTGGGGCTTTCCTACATCCTGTTTACCAAAGCCGTCGCCTATGTCAGCGCACTGGAAATCGTCATCTTTTCCATCGGAGAGCCCATACTGAATCCGGTCTGGGTGATGCTGTTTCAGGGAGAGATTCCGGGACCGTGGACGGTTGCCGGAGGCGCGACCATCATTGCGGCGGTGGTCGGGCGGGAGATCTGGCGGAACCGGCATGAAACCCGCAAAGCACAGGCGGAAATTCAGGCCGTCTAACTCTATCCTTTATACAGCGGATATCGTATCAAGGCAAGCGGACAGCGTATCCGCTTGCCTTTTCGTTTCCAAGCGCACCTATAACGGCTGCCGGACTTTGTCGTGCTTCGTAAGGATGAACGGGGTATCAGGCAGCCTTCCGGTCGATATAGTAAAAGGGCATACTGGTGCTTTTCGGGTAAGAGTAAAGGTGAAATGTCCCCTTGACTAACGGTAATAAATGTACTAATATAGTAAATACAGTACAGAAAGTATGGAGGGATGTCGTCGTGCCTATAACGCCATATGCAGTAAAACAACTGCACGAACAAACCGGCGCCGGATATATGGACGCTAAAACAGCTCTGGAAAAAGCAAACGGAGATTTTGAGAAAGCAATTGTTGTTCTGCGTGAAAAAGGCATCTCCATCGCAAAGAAGAAAGCGGTCAGACTGACCAAAGAAGGTATCGTGGGATTTTACCTTCATTCCAACGGGCGTATCGGAGTAATGCTTGAGGTAAACTGCGAAACGGAATTTGCCGCCTCCACACAGGTTTTCAAAGATTTGGCGCACAACCTGGCAATGCATATCGCGGCAATGAATCCCGTCTGTATTGCAGGTACCGATCTGTTGCCGGAGACAATTACTCAAGAGAAAGACATATTCGAGGCCCAGGCACGAAATGAAAATAGGCCCGAAACCGCGATTCCCGCTGTTGTGGAGGGAAAGCTGAAAAAATACTATCAGAATAACTGCCTGCTTGACCAGCCTTATTTCAAGGATTCAAACAGGAGTGTGAACGATGTTCTTGTGGAGTGTATTGCAATATTGAAAGAAAATGTTACAATTAAGCGTTTTATCCGCTATGAGGTGGGCGAATGACCATGAACAAAAAAGCAGACAAGATATTAAATACAACGATAAGACTGTTCATCCGTGACGGTGTCAGGAAAATCACGATGGACGATATTGCGGAAAATTCAAACGTATCCAAAGTCACGATATATAAATATTTTGCGGATAAGGATTCCCTGTATCATGAAGTCGGCAAGCACATTTTTTCAGATTATACGGAACAATTGAGAAATACCGCAGCTTCTGAACAGGCGCTGATCAAAAAACTATATGATTTCCTGGATATTATCAGCAACTTTACAAACAGCGGAAAATTTGAATTGTGCAGAGAACTTGTAAAATATAATAACGCGTTGGAAAACGAATATGATCTGTATTTGCAAATATACAGGCAGGCTATGCTGGCGCTGATTGACGAAGGGCTTGAAAACGGTCTCATAAAGAGCAGCATGAACAGAGATATGATTTTTCATTACATCGATATGGGCGTGGTTTATTATCAGCAGAGTCCCGAGTATCGAAACAGGATGCTGGGCGACAACAGTTTTCAGAAGCAATTTATGCTGTTTTATATCAGTAATATTTTTTCTGACGGAGCACAGATATTATCGGCCATATGAGGTGATTTTATGGGGCAAACCATATTACAATATTATATCAGCCTGGCAAAAGAGGGCACCAAAACATCAATTGGGGAAATCATGAAGCATCTGAATAAAAGCATGACTTTGGCCGAATCGAAGTTCATTGATTTTGCGCTGGGGCATGTCGATACTGAGGAAGGCGTGAAGATCATGGAGCACTATTTGTTCCACGGTACGCAGATACAGAGGAATTACTGCGCCCTGTATTTCGGCAGACGCGGCGAATACCTTATTATCAGAAGAGCATACGATGAAGGGCTGATTGATGCGAAACAAGCTTTTTCAAGGTGAACGGCAACCTGTCCTATTATGTTTTCCGGAAGGTTGGATTAAAGCCAAGAACCGGGTCGCAAGAGATATGCGGGCAACAAGGTGTTCGCATTTCCGTGAGCAGAATTTATCTGCATTTGTGTAAAAAAATTGCTTCTCTTAAATCAGCATCTTCAAAATTGGAATTTCTGATATCCGCACCTAAAAGGTTTGTGCCTAAAAAGCTGCATCCAGAAAAATTTGCTTCCATCAGTAATGTCATACTCAAATCTGCGCCTTCAAGATTTTTACGGCTGAAATCCTTACCCCAATAATCGCTATGCCTATTGAACGCTTGACAAGTAAAATTCGATTTTACCAGGGTTCCAACCCTTCTTAAAACATCGTTGACCTGATCTTTATAGTTATTCAGATCAAATTCCAAAATGATTTCTGGCGGGCCGGCACAGATATTGATATTTTGCTCAATTAACTGGTCTATCCTTGACCATAAATCTTTTGCCAGCGTTATGGTTTTGGATTCGGTTAAAAACCACCGCATTTGATGCAGGTGAAATACTATCAGAAAGACATCAAAAATTTGCTGTGCTTTTTCCGGTAAAGACAACCATGTGTCGCCCATGTAAATGGATGTGGTGACCGCTTGCCCCGCCCCGAAACAATCATATCCGATGCACCCTTTCATTTTCTTGCTCATCAGATTTTTATGGATTTTACAGGAGAAATCTTTTCGCATATTTGTACATGATTTCCCTGCGATTTTATCTTTTGGGAAACCATCTGTCTTTGAAAAGAACAATGCTGTACAGCATAAGCCGCTACAGTGTGAGCAGTCAATCCGCAGTGGCTTAAAAACAGCATCGTTAATGCTGTTTTCATGGATCTTCATGGATCATATCTCCTATCGCAGTTATTATCTCCTTTGTGTTCATAATACAATATTGTTACACATAAAAACAGCATAGCTTTCCCTTGATGGAAAGCTATGCTGTTTGGCATCCCCGGCGCGATTCGAACGCGCGACCTTCCGCTTAGGAGGCGGACGCTCTATCCTGCTGAGCTACGGAGACATATTAAGTTTTGGAACCATCTGAGAAACTGCGGCCGAGCGCTTTCCGCCGGACGTTGCGGGCTTGCAGAAATTAAATCGGCACGGGTTATTTTATCCCAAACCGTCTGTCTTGTCAACTGGACGGTTTGGGATAAATCGTGCTGTGGACCGCGCATTCAGAACCTTCGGCCGCGGCTGCGCAAAGCTGGAGCCGGGAAACGCAGCCCGGCAGGTGCGCTGCGTTTCCCGGCTGTCGGAAAATGCCTTAACGATCTTCAAATCTGGGCTTGCGGCGCTGCACAAAGGCCTGCATGCCTTCCGCGCGGTCATACGTGGAAAAGCAGGCGTTGAAGCACCGGACCTCGGACTCCAGACCTTCAACCAGATCTTCTTTAAATCCGGAATTGAGGGCATTTTTCGCAAGGGCCATAATGACCTTTGATTTTGCGGCTATTTTCAGGGCCAGGGCTTCTGCCTCGGCCATCAGGTCCTTCAAAGGAACGACCTGGTCCACGAGGCCGATCTCAAGGGCGCGCTGGGCGCCGATGACATCGCCGGTGTACACCAGCTGTTTGGCCCGGCTGATTCCCACCAGCCGGGGCAGTCTCTGGGTGCCTCCGCCGCCCGGGATGAGGCCCAGATTGATCTCCGGCTGCCCAAATTTCCCGCTGTCCGCAGCGATGCGGATATCACAGGCCATGGCAAGCTCGCAGCCGCCGCCCAGGGCCATGCCGTTCACGGCGGCGATCACCGGCTGGGAGAAGCTCTCGATTTTATCCAGGACCCGCTTTACCGTCCAGGTGCGCTCTAAAAATTCTTCCGGCGTACAACCCATCATCATATTGATATCCGTACCGGCGGCAAAGGCCTTTTCTCCCTCGCCCCGCAGGATGATCACCCGGACGCCGGGATCTTCTCCGAGGCGGTCGAAAGTGCCCTCCAGCTGGCCGTACACCTCCATGTTCAGCGCGTTGAACACTTCCGGGCGGTTCACAGACACAACGCATATGCCGTTTTCCCGGATTTCGTATTTTACGAATTGCTCCATATTTGTTTCATCCTTTCCCGGCGGAACGCTACGACCCGGCATACCGGAAGGGTGCGGCACACCGGACTCCGTCCGCTTCTCAGTCAAAAAGGCCGGTATCTGTAAAATTCAGGATTTCATCTTCGGAATAGCCCAGTTCCGCCATGACGGCCCGCGTGTCGATGCCGGCCGAGGGCTTGCCGCCGGTGAACCGGTATTCCGGCTTCGTTTTGGAGAACTTGATGGGATTGGCCAGCTGTTTCACCATCCGGCCATCGGCAGCAGGAACCCGGACAATCATCTCCCTGGCGTTTGCAAGTTTATCCCGCTCCAGCTCCTCCAGATTCAGCACCGGCTCCACGCAGGCGTCGGTACTGTCGAAGATCTGCATCCATTCATCCCTGGATTTGCTTTTGAGGATTTCCCGGATCTCTTCTTTCACTTTGGAAAGCTCCGGAGGCGTGACCCCTCCGGAAATGAGATCCGGCCGGCCCACGGCGATGAAAAAGTTCCTGGAAAACTGCGGTTCCAAACCGCCGAAGCTCAGATATTCACCGTCCCCGGTTTCGTAATAGTCGTAGAGCGAGCCGCCGTTGACGAAATTATCCTCGGGTCGGGGCACTTTTCCGTCGGTGAGGAAGGACGCTCCCAAAAAGGTGTTAAAGGCCATCATCCCATCCGTCATGGAAACGTCGATATACTGCCCCTGACCGCTTTCCCTGCGGTAGATGACCGAGGCGAGAATGCCGATGACGGCGTTGCAGGAACCCGCCGCCACATCCGCCACCTGCATCGCCAGAAGGGGAGGCACTTCTCCCCGTTTTCCGGAGTAGGACGCGATGCCCGAGCGGGCGATATAGTTGATGTCGTGGCCGGCCCGGTCGGTCATGGGTCCGCTCTGACCGTAGCCGGTCAACGAACAGTAGATCAGGTCCGGCTTAATTTTGCGCAGCTGTTCATATCCCAGATTGAGCTTTGCCATTACGCCCGGCCGGAACTGTTCGATCACGATGTCATACCCCTGCAGGGTGATAAGCCTGTGTATGACTTCGGCGGAGCGGGGATCCTTCAGATTCAGGGTCATGCAGCGCTTGTTCCGCCCCAGATAGGCAACCGACGCGGATACGTCGGTTCCGGGCAAAAAAGGCTTCGAATGCTCGCCGATATCCGGACGGCTGGCCGAGGCGACCTTCAAAACGTCCGCTCCCAGATCCGAAAAAAACATGGTCGCGTAGGGCCCCGGCAACAGGGTGGTAAAATCCAGTATTTTCAATCCGCTGAGTGCTCCTGGCATAGTTTCCTCATCTCATTTTCTCTTGGTTTTTAGGTTGCGAAACTTTAGCTGCTTATGCGGCCGCCTGATGCCGCAGACGCTGCGGCCTGCGGCATCAGGCGGTTGATCATGAATACTGTCTGGGAGCTCCGAGACCCATGATTTCCCTGGCCTGAGCCGGCGTGGCGACGGGTCTGCCCAGTTCCCGGGCGATCCTGACGGCACGCTCCACCAATTGAGCATTGCTGGTGGCGAGCTGACCGGGGCCGTAGACCACGTTGTCCTCCAGGCCGACCCGGATGTGGTGCCCCAGGAGCATGGCCTGGGTAATGACGGCCGTCTGGCACGCGCCGATTCCGATGATGCTCAGGAGAGACTCGGGAGGCAGCATGTTGGCGGCGGCGATCATGAATTCCGGGGAGGGATAGATCCCGGTTCCCCCAAAGATCATCTGAATCCAGTAGGGCCCCTTCAGAACCCCCGCCTTGGCCATATTGTAGATATACCGCACGTCGCCCATTTCAAAGAGCTCCAGCTCGGGCTTTACCCCGAATTTCTCCATCTCCTGAACGGTCCGGACGGCGTCGTCCTGGGTCATGATGTAGTCGAAGGGGAGTTCGGCGGCGGGGCGGGGATTGCTGAGAGGCGCCTTTCTCTCGCCGACGGTCACCTTCTGGCAGGTGGCCACGATGTCCACGCTGGCGACTTCCGGCCGGGCTCCGATGGAGACCCACAGCTGTTCGGAAATGGTGCGGGCCTGCTCGCTGACCATTCTGCCGCCCAGGCAGGTGTTGTTGACGATGATATCGGGGCATTTGGCCCGTACCATGGTGTTGACCTTCATGAAATCTTCGGTGTTCTGGCTCATCAAAGACCAGTTTTTGGGGTCTCTGGCGTGGATGTGCACCAGGCTCGCGCCGGCATTGTAAGCGTCATACGCCTGAGCGGCCTGCTCTTCGGGCTTCTCCGGCAGATTGGGGTTGGCTTCCTTTCCGTGGATGCCTCCGGTGATGGCGCAGGAGATGATCACCGGCGTCATTTTGGTCAGACCGGACCGGGCAAGCCGGCCTGCATACTCCATTGTCTCCCTGTAGTCGCCCAGTACTTCTTTTTTCAGATCCGCCATACTGATACTTCCTTTCCTTTAAAACAATTTCAGATTTTCAAATCCGGGTTTCAACTCCCGTGTTTCCATCCGCTTTACGATTTCGATCACCTTGTCACACCGGGGGGTGGGGACGCCCTTTTTCCGCCCCAGCTGGGACACGACGCCGTCTATGGCGTCGATTTCCGTCTTTTTCGCTCCCCTGTTGATGTCCTGGAGCATGCTGGCGGTGCCGGTGGAGTAAGCCTTAAAGAAGTCCGACCTCCAGATGGCAATGACCCTTTTCTTGTCTTCCTCGTCCGTGAAGTACAAGTCCCTGTCAAAGTCCATCCCGTTCATGGGGATCATCGTGGCCCCGTTTGCCCGGGCGACTTCAATGCATTCCTTGCCCAGCTCCACGGCGATGTTCAGGGCCGTGTCGTTTTCATAGATCTCGCCGAAGGTGCAGCCCAGCACGGTGGACATTCCGCTGCCCGCTGCGTTGAGATACAGTTTGGACCATCTGCCGCCCAGCAGGTTGGTGGTGATATGGACGGGGCACATCAGTTCTATGATTTCCCGGACTTCGGTCACGGCCGGCGTGACTTCACCGGTTAAGGAGCCCAGCTCCATAAACATCTTGGAATAGACCGTGGTGGATTTGGAGATGCCTGGTGCGATGTATTCCGCGCCGTAGCCCACCGGCGCGCCCAGGATTTTTTCCCTTCCGAAGTAATCCGCCATGATCTCTTCCGGCAGCCCGTTGGGGCAGGCCACGATGATGGTATCCTTTCCCACATGGGGCAGCAGCTGCGGAAAAGCCGAGTCGTTGTAGGTCTGCTTGACCATATAGATGACGATGTCGTAGGTGCCTTCCATCTGATCGGGAGTCAGGGCCTTTACCGGTACGTTCATCTGGACGTTGCCCACGATGGTGGCACCGTTTTGATTGAGCGCGGCCACGTGTTCCCGGTTTGCGTCGACGAGATCCACCTGCCTGCCGGCTTTTGAGATATACGCGCCCATGATTGTGCCCAGAGAGCCCACTCCCATGATTGCCAGTCGCTTCATATGGATGTTCCTTTCTTTCGGATTTGAGTCCCATTTCCGCCGTTTGTTCCATGGAGCTGTTTTTACTGCAGTATATACGAAATGGACCGTCGGTTTCAGACCCGGCAATCAGCGCCTTGCCCGATCCCGGGCAAAGAGGGCCGCTCCGATGGCGCCCACGATCTGCGGTTCCGGGGCGATCCTGGCCTTCATCCCCAGGCGCTCCTCCACGCGCCTCACCACCCCCGAGTTTTTCGCAACGCCGCCGCTGATGCAAAGCTCCTCCTCGACGCCGACGGCGTCCATCAGGGCGAGGACCCTGTCGACCACTGCGTCTATGGCTCCGGCCAATATGTTGTTGATGGGATACCCCGCCCGGAGAAAACCGACGATGGAGGTCTGCGCAAACACGGCGCAGGTACTGCTGATGAGGCAGGGCTCCCCGGTATACGACAGGGACAGATCCCCGATTTCATCCAGCTTCAGCCCCAGGGTGGAAGCCACCCGCTCCAGATGCCTCCCGGTTCCCGCCGCGCATTTGTCGTTCATGACGAAATTCGTAAGCCTGCCGTTTTCGTCGCTGCGGATGGCCTTGCAGTCCTGGCCCCCCATGTCCAGGATGGTGCGCACCCCGGGGAAGTGGTAGTGGTTCCCCCTGGCGTGACAGGAGATCTCCGTCACCGTGGACTGGGCGAAGGGGACGTTGACCCGGCCGTACCCGGTGGCCACAATGTACCGGATATCCTCCCGACGGAGGTGCTGCGGCGCCAGGACCTGACGGAGCACCTGCTCGGCGGATTCCACCGGGTCCGGTCCGGTGTAGATTACCTTCCCGCCAAGAAGCTCTTCCCCGTCCATGAGGACGGCCTTGGCGCTTAAGGACCCGATGTCTATTCCCGCTACAAGCATCCGCCTTCCCCCCTGTCTCCGGCAGCCAGCAGGGCCGCTCCCAGCGCGCCCGTCACCAAAGGCTCCTTGGGTACGAAAACCCTACACCCCAGTTCTTCCTCCAGCGCCTTGACCATCCCCTGGTTATAAGCGACGCCGCCGACCATGGCCACTTCTTCTTCCCAGTCCAGCTTGATGGCCATGGTATAGATCCTTCGCGCCAGGCTGCGGAAGACGGCTTTTGCAATATCCTCCGGGCGCCGTTTCGCGTGAATGAGCGAAATGATCTCCGATTCGGCAAAGACCGCGCATTTATTGTTGATCTCGATATAGTTCCGACTCCCGAGGGACATTTGCCCCAGCTCTTTCGGACCGACGCCCAGGGGAGCCGCCGCGATCTCCAGAAACTTTCCGCTGCCCGAGGCGCACCGGTCGTTCCGGAGGCTTTTCTGCAGCTGCCCGCCGCGGCATCTGATTGCCAGGCATTTGTCCGCTCCCAGGTCGATCACCGTGACAGCGGAGGGGGCCGCAGCCCCCGCGCCCCGGGCGCAGCAGACGGCCTCGCCCAGATAGGACCGGGCGAACTCCACCGCCTCCCTGCCGCTGCCGGTTGCCGCGATATTCCATACCGCCTCCGGCGCCACTTCCGCCTTGGCCGCCGCCGCCTGAAACGCCTGCCGGGCGGTCTGAGAAACTGGAGCCTGATTTAAAGGCAAGGCACAGGAGTAAGCCTTTGCCCTGTCCGGGTCCCAAACCACGGCTTTGACCGTTTCCATACCGACGTCTATTCCGGCAGTGATCATGCCCCGTTATCCTCCCTTGATCATTTCCAGAAATGCCTCCACGCGGGTGGACAGCATCCCGGTCTGAGCCAGGTGGTATTCCCGATCCAGGCTTACATAGGGAATGTTCGCCGCCGCAAGTTCCTTTTTCATGATCAGGAACCGGTAGGCCAAAGGCAGAGAATACAGCTGGCGGAGCTCGACGATCCCCCGGACGTTGTATTCTTTCACCCAATCCCTGATCTGTCCGATCTGCTCGGTCCAGTTTTCCATCCGAGAAGTGCCGGGCCGGTCCATGTAACGCTTGCCCAGTGCTTCCCACGGGTTTTGAGAACCCACCTCCACCTGTCCCCAGAAGTACTTCGATCCGGTGTCGAATTCGTCCATCACCACAGCCGCTCCGCAGTCCTCCACCAGCTGAACGTAAGCCGGATTGTCCAGATATTCGCTGCACACGAGCACTCTGCAGCTGCTGTCCCTGAAGGTGCCCCGGCGCTCCCGGAGGTAGGGCAGGAGGGCTTCCAGCTCATTACTGAATTCTTCCCGGGGCATGATCCTGGCCGCGGTGACAAGGCCCAGGGCCTCCGCGCCCGTGAGGGCGGGAACCGGCCGTTTCCGAAGCTCATAGACCTGGCGGAGAAGGCCGCGCATGCGGTTATAAATCGCGATCTGCTCAGAAAGAGCGTCGTCGCTGATGGTCTTGCCGGTCCAGTCTTCCAGCACCTGCTTCAATTCCAGGATGGACTTGTTCCACATGCCCAGTGTCAGTTCGGAATAGGAATGGGGCAGATACATGATGTAAGTCATGGGAGGTTTTTTGAGATAATGCAGCACATCCCACAGCCGTTTAAAGTCGTCGTCCACCGGAATGCACACGAAGCCGTCCAGCTGATCCAGAGTTCCGCTCAGCACCGACTCCAGCACATGAGAGCAATAGCGGCAGCTCATTTCCGGGCGGTACAGGGCCGCGTGAGGATCGCTGTCGTCCCAGCTGCCGGTGATGCGCCAGGGCAGAATCCCCGCCGCGGAGATGACCTCCTCGGGCACGTAAATATCCATGAGCCCGATCACCTTTTTCCCCTGGGCCTTCCACTCTTTGAGCCATTTCATGCGATTTTCGGGCTGGTTGCTCCGGATCAGAGTCTGCAGCCTGGTTTCCATTTCCTGATTCAATCCCACGGTTTGATCCCTCCCTTTCTACGAATTTTTCTGTTTGGAACGGTCGTTTTTCCGGGCCTCGGCGACCGCGATAAAATCCTCCAGCTTGGAGAAGAAATCCTTGGAATCGAAAATGCTGCTTTCCAGCATCCGGCCTTCCACCAGCAGGGTGGGGATCCCCAGCTCCTTCTCCGCGGTGTCCGCCACCACTTTGCCCATGTTGTTGCTGGTGGGGCAGCCCCACTGCATGAAGTAAATGATACCGTCCAGGTGGAGGTCCTTGCAGGAATTGATATGGGTGTCCACCCAGGGCTGGCCCAGGCGTCCCCATGTGAAGTCCAGCTGCCGCGCCTCTTCCTCAATGGGAGTGAGCTTTCTGCCTTTCCAGGGGTCTCCCCAGATGGCCTCGCGCTTGGAAAACCACCCGTTGTAGATGGTCATTTCGGCCGCCGGAATGGCGACTCCCCGCTGTTCCAGCCAGCTGAAGGGATCGGCGTAGAAGGGACCGGCAACCGACCAGAGCAGGCGCAGTTTTTCTTCCGGCTGCGCGGCGCTGACGCCCTTGGCCACCTTGTCTCCCACTTCCTCCACGTACAGGCGCATGTATTCCACTGCTTTTTTCGGATCGGGATACATGTCCGCCAGGCGCACTTCCCGGAAGCTCTCCCGTCCGCTCAGGGGGCAGGGGATGGCGGCCTTCAGCTCCCAGAGCTGCTGGAAATACTGCAGATACTGGCGGTTATACTCCTGAAGCTCGATCATGTAGTCCTCGTCGTATTTGCATCCGGGGACTTTGGCCTCAATGTCCTCGATCATCTGATACAGCTGATCGGTCACAAATTTCAAAGATGCGTCGTCCAGCTCGCCCTTGTAGTTTTTAAAGGGGCGGTCGACATGGAAATGGGGCACGTCCATGGTTTCCGCCATAATCAGGTGGGCCAGGTACACGGGGATACACTCAAAATTGGAGGTCTCCAGATAACTGGGCCTGGGGAAGTCGCCCTCGCTCATCATGGGGATCAGCACCGAGCACCGGTCGCAGGTGTGCTCCGGCATGCCGCCTTTCCGGATGATGTTGAAATACCGGGTGGCTTCGCTGCCGTGGGTCCTGTCCGCCGCCATGATGGCGTCCCAGGGCACCATTCCCATGGCTCTGGTCAGAGGGCCAAGTCCCAAAAGGCCCAGGGGTTTTCCGGAAAGATAGGCTTCCCGCTGTTCGATCCTAAAGTCGCGTTCCAGTTCGTAGAGCAGGACGTTGGATTTGGGCTTGGTGGGATCGGGATCGCCCTTGATCCGCGCGATTCTCCGCTCGCAGGTGGCGATTTCCTTTTCCAGGTACTTCAGACCCGCTATGCCTTGTGCATTCATGTTACTCCTCCATTTTCCGATTGTTTGTCTCAAATCAATCCGGGAATTTCAGCAAAGCTCAAAGATTCCGGCCGCTCCCTGGCCGCCGCCGACGCACATGCTTACAATGCCGTATCTCACCTTTCTCCTTTCCATCTCGTGCATTAAAGTGACGCTCAGTTTACAGCCGGTGGCGCCCATGGGATGGCCCAGGGCGATGGCGCCGCCGTTGACGTTTACGATCTCCGGGTCGAGCCCCAGTTCACGGATGCAATAGAGCGACTGGCTGGCAAAAGCCTCATTGAGTTCGATCAGGCCGATGTCCCGAAGGGTCAGCCCCGCCTTTTTCAGAGCCTTGGGGATGGCGAAAACCGGTCCGATGCCCATCTCGTCCACCGCGCAGCCGTGCACCGCGAAGGTCACAAATCTCAGGCGGGGCTTCAGGCCCAGTTCCCGCGCCCTGTCCGCCGACATCACGATCACCGCCGCAGCGCCGTCGGTCATCTGGGAAGACTGGCCGGCGGTGACGGTCCCGCCGGGCACAAAGGCGGGCTTTAATTTTCCCAGGGATTCCAGGGTCGCGTCATAGCGGATGCCTTCCTCATAATCGTACAGAAACTCTTTCGTCACCGGGTTTCCCCCTCCGTCGAGAGTGGTCATCTTCACCGGAACTGGAACGATCTCTTCCTTGAATCTTCCCGACTTCATAGCCTGGGCGGCCTTTCGGTGACTGTTTACCGCAAATTCATCCTGTTCCTGCCTGGCGACGCCATATCGCCGGGCCACATTTTCCGCCGTCTGTCCCATGCTGGTGTACACCGTGCGCAGCTTCGGGTCGGCAAGGATATCGCTGTTGGGGCGGATGACGCCGCCCATGCTGATAAGGCTCATGTGCTCCACGCCGCCGGCCAGCACCACGTCGCAGCGGCCGCTCATAACGGCCTCGGCGCCGAAGGCGATGGCCTGCAGTCCCGAGGAGCAGAAACGGTTTACCGTGACCGCCGGGACGCTGTCCGGAATCCCGGCGTACAGGGCCGTTATCCGGGCAGTGTTCATGCCGCAGACCTGCTCGGGCGTCGCGCAGCCCCAGATCACGTCTTCGATCATATCCGGCTGAAAACCGTCTCCCAGCCGGCGGATCGCCTCTTCTATACAGACCTTTCCCAGAAACTCGGGCCGGACGTCCCTGAGCGTCCCCCTGGGAGCTTTGCCGCCCGCCGTGCGAACTCCGGCTACAATGACAGCTTCTCGCAAATTGATTCCCTCCTAATCAAACATTCCGGAATTTTTCCGGTGCGTTTCCCGTAATTTTCCGCTGGCCGGAAAGAGGCTTTCAAAATCGGCGTTTCAGTTGCGCAGCGGTTTTCCCGTTTTTTTAAGCTGCGCGACCCTTTCCTGGGTTTTCGGCTCCCTGCACAGGCGGAGAAACGCTTCCCGCTCCAAAGAATCCAGATATTCCTCCGTAATGGGGGACTCCCGGACGACCTGCCCTCCGGCCATTACGTCCACGATTTTCCAGGCGACTTTATAGTCGTGCTCGCTGGCGATTCCCGCTTCCATCATCTGCATGACGCCGGCCTTCAGAAGGGCCAGGGCCGTCTGCCCGGGAGCGGGGACGGTGCTCTTTCCCGCGGCGCTCCCTTCCCGGCACAGACGAAGGACCCGGTTTTTCGCGTCGCTGAGAAGTAGGTCGGGGTTGAGAGTGATGCCGTCGCTTTCCCGGAGATATCCCAGCCTTTTTGCTTCCTTGGCGCTGCCGGAGACCGCGCCGGAAATCATGTTCTGAAAATACGGCCCGATCATGTCGATGGGCGAGGCGGTAGTCCCTTCCAGCCTTGCCGCGCTTTTCAGCACGATCTCCCTGAGTCCCCCGAAGGACGGGACCAGGCCGGCCGCTATGGGAGCGATGCCCATGTAGGTTTCCGCAAGGGCCTGGACGGCCGTGCTCTGCATGGCCATTTCGCAGGCCCCGTCTTTGGTTTGGCCGCTGACGGCCATTACCACCGGCTTAGCAGAGTATTTGCTGTTCCGGAAAACCGCCTGGGCCTGCGCCAGGAAGCGGTCGATGCCTTCCCAGTCCTCCTGCTGAATTTTTGCGCCGAGGGCGTCCAGGTCCAGACCGGAGCCAAAATTCGCTCCCGAGGAGCAGATTACCATGCCGTTCCACCGGGCCGCCAGTTCCGCCTGAGCAGCTTTTATGAATTCCAAAAGCTCCGGAGTCAGGACGGCTCCCCGCTTCATCTCCAGACACAGCACTCCGTCACCGATGTCCCAGAGGGTCCCCGCCCTTCCCGACATGACGGCCCCGCTCTCCGTCAGATTCCGGAGAGAGAGAATTCCCTCCGGGACCGGGACCGGCAGATAGCCTTTGTCCGGGATGGAGTAATAATAGTCCCTGCCGCCTTCGCTCTTATAGAAGGACCGGATTCCCGCCGCCAGCATTTCCTTCACCCAGAGGGGAACCGCGCCGCCTTCCCGCTCCATCCGGTTTATGTACTTTTCCAGGTCCAGCCCGTCCCAGAGCCCGAAGGGACCTTTGGAATGGTTGTAGCCCCAGCACAGGCCCCGGTCCAGATTCAGGATATTGTCGGAGACCTCGGGGATTTTGGCGGCGGCGTAAAGAAAGAGACGGCTGATATATTTCCAGACAAATTCGGCCGCCTTATCGTCCCCCTCAAAGAAAGCGGTGAGCTTTTCCGGCAGAGTGCGGGCTTTTTTTGCGGCGTCCAGGCTGTCGAACCGGACCTCTTTCAGGGGCCGGTACTCGAAGGTGTCCAGGTCCAGGGCAAGCTTTTCCTTTCCCACCCGTTTGTAAAAGCCCGCGCCCGTCTTGTTTCCCAAAAGCCCCCGCTTCATCATTTCATAACAGAAGCCGGGCATGGCAAAAAGCTTTTTTTCCTCGGGATCCTGAATCCCCCGATGGATTCCCGCCACGGAGGCCACGCCGATATCCAGCCCGGCCAGATCATACAGCGCGAAGACACCCGTTGCCGGGCGCCCGATGGCCGAGCCGCAGACGGCGTCCACCTCTTCCATGGAAAGACCCAGTTCGGCGGCCAGCTTGAGCCCGTCGTGATTGGTGTAGTTGCCCAGGCGGTTGGCGACGAAGGCGGGTGTGTCCTTTGCCCACACGATCCCCTTTCCCAGCACGGTTTCCCCAAAGCGAGCCATCGCCCCGGCCACTTCCGGCAGGGTGTCCCGCCCGGGTATGATCTCCAGCAGCCTCATATACCGCACGGGATTGAAAAAATGCGTGCCCAGCCAGTACCGCCTGAATTCCGGAGACATGTCCTCCGCGATTTCGTTGATGCTCATGCTGGAGGTGTTGCTGCTTACGATGGTACCCGGTTTTACGAAGGGGACGATTTTTTTCAGAACGGATTTTTTCACAGCAAGATTTTCCGTCACCACTTCGACGATCCAGTCGCATTCGCCCAGCCAGTCCAGATTGTCCTCCATATTGCCCACTGTGATGAGAGAAGCGTCTTTCTTATCCATCAGACCGGAAGACTTGCCCTTGAGCAGCATTGCCTTGTTGTTTTCGGCAATCCGGTTTCTGAAGGCGGGGCTGCTTTCGTCCAGACCCCGGTCTTTTTCGGCCGGAAGCAGTTCCCGGGGGACCACATCCAGCAGACAGCTTGCGATTCCGGCGTTTGCCAGATGGGCGGCGATTCCCGTTCCCATGGTTCCCGAGCCCAGTACCGCGACCTTTCTGATTTTGTTCACTATTCGTAAACCTCCATTCATTGCTCCTAGTCCAAGGCCTGCTTTTTACACTGAGCAAAAATCATGCCAAGGGAAGAACCCGCCTGCGGAGCGCTTCCGGCACGCCGTTTGCTTTATTTTTTATGAAGGCTTGTAAAAAGGGAACGCTTTCCTCCGCGGCCGGCGAAGCCGCGGCGGGAGACTCCGCCTGCGGCAGATTGCCGAACCGGCGCGGCTCCGCGGGAATAAACCGGCGGCAGTTTTTGATACCACCGATTTTGTTTGGGTGTACATTTTGTACCGGAGCTTCGTTTTTTTCTGCGATTCGGATGGCCCTTTTTCAGTTCTTGTTTACTGTTTGTCAACCGCGTGTTACCATAGTGTCAACCACCCCTGACAAACCGCCCCGATTTGCCGCGCAGATCCGGGAATTTATCCGGTTGATTGGGTTACACTTTGTATTTTTCAGCCAAATCTTATGACGGGGGGCGATCCCAACGGCCATCATGGAACAGAGCGCTATGTCCTGGAGCGACGTTAAAAGAGTATGGAAGGAGCTCCATAAAAACCCGGAGGCGCGCAAACAGCTCCGCCCCGAAATCTACGATTCCTGGGAGCGATGTTATTCCTACCAGGTGCCCCAGTTTCTGCGGAACCTTACCAGCATCTGTTCTCCGGAGGAATTCAAAAAAGCGTGTGAAGATTCGAAATACCTGATGGAAAACGCCATTCCGGTGATGAACCGCCTGTCGGAATTCGTTAAGGGAACGGGATTCGTCGTGGGCTTAAACGACGCCAACTGCGTGGCCCTTAGCGTAATCGGAGACAAGGAGGCGACGGAATGGTCCCAGAGGACCAACGTGGTGGCAGGCCTCATATCCACGGAGGACAAGGTGGGTACCAACGGGCTGCCGCTGTCGGTTTCTCTGGCAAAGCCCATATCGGTGTGTTCCTACGAGCATTTCTGCCTGTCGGCCGTCACCACCACATCCTCCTTCGCCCCTATTATCAACAACGGCCGCGTGGTGGGCAGCATCGGCCTTATCGCCCCCTACGAGAGGATCGACAGGCACACTCTGGGCATGGTGGTCATGGCGGCGGATCACATCCAGTCCACCATGATTCTTAACCGGGTTTCCAACTACCATCAGGTAATAACGGATTCCATCACGGACGGCGTGATGGTGGTGGACTTAAGCGGCAGCATCACCTATCTGAACAAGTCCTGTCAGAAGATGCTGGGCCTGGAAAACTGCCGGATTTCCAACCTTTCCGTGCAGAGCGTTTTCGGGAAAAACATCCGGAACGAGTACTTCATCAACATGGTGACACGGGGACAGGAGACCACAGACAACCTGATGCACCTGTACCTGGGCAAGAGGCAGATCAGCTGCCATATCACCTGCACCCCTCTGTACAGCTCGAATCCGGCGGACGCCGGGTCCGTGGTGATCATCCGGGAAAGCGAGCAGATGAACCGGATCGTGGGAAAGTGGATCGGCGGCAGCGCAAAGATGACCTTCGACAACATCATCGGGGAAAATACGAGGTTCAGGGAGATCATCAATATCGCCCAGTCCGCCTCCCAGTCGGATTCCAACGTCCTGCTGCTGGGGGAAAGCGGTACGGGAAAGGATATCATCGCCCAAGCCATGCACAACAACAGCCCCAGGAGAAACAACCCGTATCTGGCCATCAACTGCGCGGCACTCCCCAGGGAACTCATTGCCAGCGAGCTGTTCGGATACGAGGAGGGGGCGTTTACCGGAGCCCGAAAGGGAGGCAATATCGGGAAATTCGAGTTGGCCAACCAGGGGACGCTGTTTCTGGACGAAATCGGAGACATGCCCATCGATCTGCAGGCGTCTTTGCTGAGGGTGCTGGAGGAAAAGAGCATCATCCGCCTGGGGGGCAACAAGCTGATCCCGGTGAATATCCGGATCATCGCCGCCACCAATAAAAACCTGGAAAACGAGATCGCCTGCAACCGGTTTAGAAGAGACCTCTATTACCGGCTGGGCGTCATCCGGATCGTCATTCCCCCGCTGCGGGAGCGGGCGGACGACATCCCGCTGCTGATCCGGCATTTTTTAAAGGTCATCTGCAAGCGATACGGGAAATCTCCCAAAACCATGTCCGCCAATGCGGTGGAGCGCCTGACGGACTATCCGTGGCCGGGGAATATACGGGAGCTTCAAAACGTGCTGGAGGGCGGGATCCAGCTGGCTGCGGGAGAGCGGATCGACTACAGTCTCATCGCACACTATCTGGAACCGGACCGGCAGTCCCCGCAGGTCCAGCCGCAGCCTCCCTCCGGCGCCGACATCGATTTTACCGACGAGCGGATGCTTCTGGAATATACGCTGAAGAAGCATTTTTACAATAAAACCAATACCGCAAGGGCACTGGGCATTTCCCGGCAGAGCCTGTACAAACGGATGAAAAAATACAACATGAAAACGGACTGACAGACGGAGAGATTCGGTTTTTCGGTCCGTTTGCCGGAGCGAACATATTTCCCCTTTCTTTAACAACATAAGCAAACGGAAACGCCCGGGGGCACCGAAAAGGTGCCCCCGGGCGTATGGTTGCCGTTATATTTTTGGCATGTATATTGCTTAAATAATAAAAATGCAAAGGCTTAGAAGGAGGCAAGGCAATCGCCGTTTGGAGAGGCATTCCCAACAGACGAGGGTCAGGGCTCCAATCTAAAACAGGGAGGAAGAAAAATGAGCATATCCGGCATCAAGAAAGTCGCCTGCATAGGTGCGGGAACCATCGGTTCCAGCTGGGCCACCAATTCCTGCATGAAGGGATACCCCGTGGTTCTGTACGACATCAGCGAGCCCATGCTGGAAAAAGCGAAGAAAAACATCAAGGACAACCTGGATTTTCTCTCCGAGTGCGGCGTCTTCAACAAGGAGGAGGTCCAGGCGGCACTGGACCGGGTCACCTTGACGACCGACATGAAAGCGCTGGGCGACGTCCAGTTCATTCAGGAGAACGGACCGGAAAATTATGAAATCAAGCAGGGCATACTGGCACAAGTCGACAAGGTCGCTCCCCGGGATGCGATTTACGCCAGCAGCACCTCGGGCCTGCTCATTTCGGAAATCTCCAAATATTCCGAATACGCCGACAGGTGCGTGGGGGCGCACCCCTACAATCCGCCCCATCTGATTCCCCTGGTGGAGCTGGCCAAAGGCGAAAAGACCAAAGACGAGGTGCTGGAGACCGCGTGCGAACTCTACAAGGCCATCGGCAAGGAACCCGTCATTCTGAAGAAGGAGATCCTGGGCTTCATCGCCAACCGCCTGCAGGCGGCGCTGTACCGGGAGGTCATCGAGATCGTAAACCGGGGCGTGTGCACCGTTGAGGACGTGGACAAAGCCTGCCTGTTCGGGCCGGGCCTCCGTTACGGCATCCTGGGCCCCAACCTGATCTGGCATCTGGGAGGGGGCGAAGGCGGGCTCAAGCATCTGCTGGACTTCATCCGCCCGACCATTGGCCTCTGGTACAACGACATGTCCGATGCCAAGGACCTTCCGGACGGCTGGAGCGATAAGGCCATGGCAGGCGTACTGGAAGAAATGAAAAACCGGGATAAGGAATTCGGCAACACCAGCGCCGAGGTCGCCAGATTCAGGGACCAGACCCTGGTGGAACTCCTGAGGATTCACAAGAAGCTGTAATATACCTTCTGAAATAATACGGATATGCGATGAACACAATGATAAAATCGGCCTGGCTTCCGCCCCGGGTTGTTATCCTCTTTGGCGGGTATAGAACCCGCCGGCGTCGTCTGCCTTGCGGGACGAAAAACAGCCTCGATTTTTATTTTCATCGTTTCTATCGCAAATTAGTATCAGACACGTGGGGAAGATCTGAAACACAGGTCTTCCCCACGTAATTCATTATAACAGCCTTCCCCGGAGGATGCCGTTTTCCGCGGATTCCATCCGGACGGGCAAAACCCGGTTGTGCAGGCCCGAAGACAGGACCTCCACCTCGGCATAATTGGGGGCATGGCCCCGGGAGACGCCCCCAGCCTCCGACTCGAACAGGACGGGATAAACCCGGCCCAGACAACGCGAGAGATATCCGTCCCGGAGGGTTTCCGCCAGAGCCTGAGCGCGGCGGGCACGCTCCTCCTTGACGGCCCTCGGCACCTGGTTCTCCATTTCGGCGGCGGGGGTGCCGGATCTTGGGGAATAGGGGAAGATATGCATGGCGGAAAAGGCGCATTTTCGGATAAAGGCCAGGGTTTCTTCAAATTCGCTCTCGGTTTCCCCGGGAAAGCCCACGATCAGGTCCGTGGTTACCGCAGGATCGTCGAAATGAGCGCGCAGAAGCTCCACGGAGCGGGAAAACCGGGCCGTGTCATACTTTCGGTTCATCCGCCGGAGGGTATCGTCGCAGCCGCTCTGGAGGGAAAGGTGAAACTGGGGGCAGAGGTTGGGAAGGGGAGCGAGCCTGGCGCAGAACTCCTCCGTGAGGGTTCTGGGCTCCAGCGAGCCCAGGCGGACGCGCACGTCCCCCGCCTCCCGGCAGACCGCACCGGTGAGATCGGCAAGCCCCGTGCCGTCGTGAAAATCGGCGCCGTAGGAGGAGATTTCGATCCCGGTGATCACCAGCTCCCGGTAACCCTCTTCCCGGAGCCTCCGGGTCTCCCGGAGCGCCTCGTCCATGGGCAGAGAGCGGACCGGTCCCCGGGCGTGGGGTATGATACAGTAGGAGCAAAAATTGACGCAGCCGTCCTCCACCTTGAGCATCGCCCGGGTCCGGCCGGAAAGCCCGCCGGCGGGCAGAGCTTCAAAGGGCCCGCGGCGCATGACGTCGGGGACATGCACCAAGGGGAGCCGGGAGGCGAAGCCTTCCTCCAGGAGCTTTATAAAAGCGCACCTGTCTCCGGTTCCCGTAACGAGATCTGCGTCCAGAAGCCGGACGGCGCCGGGGCTTATTTGGGAATAGCAGCCGCAGACGGCCACGAAAGCGTCAGGGTTTTGGCGCTTTGCCCGGCGGATGGCCTGACGGGATTTTTTGTCGCTCGAGGCGGTGACGGTACAGGTGTTGACGATATAGGCGTCCGCCGGAGCGTCGAAGGGGACGAGCTCATGGCCCCGGGAAACAAGCTCGCTTTCCAGGGCCTGAGTTTCAAATTGGTTTACCTTGCACCCGAGAGTGTAGATTCCGACTTTCATTGGTTCCTCTTTCACGCCGCCGGACCGAGGGGATTTTTCTGTAAAATGGAAAGCAATTGCATTTCATGGCGCAGTTGCTTTATAATGAGGGCATAACGGGACGGCGCGTAACCATTATACACAATCGTTCCCGGCCTGTACAGAAATGAAACGGGAGGCATGCATATGCGTTCTTTCGACATCGTCCTGGGCTCGATCCATGACGTCAAGCTCTTTGTCAACGCCACCACCCGGCAAGACTGCGACATCGACGTGGTGTCCGGCCGGTATGTGGTGGACGCCAAGTCCATCATGGGCATTTTCAGCATCGATCTCTCTAAGCCCATTCATGTAGAGGTGCACGGCACGGAAGAGCAGGCCGCTCGGTTTTACGAGACGGTTAAGCAGTTTGC
Organism: Papillibacter cinnamivorans DSM 12816; assembly: GCF_900176335.1. Classification (GTDB taxonomy): domain Bacteria; phylum Bacillota; class Clostridia; order Oscillospirales; family Oscillospiraceae; genus Papillibacter; species Papillibacter cinnamivorans. Next base: position 17,313 of record NZ_FWXW01000009.1, on the reverse strand, counting down.
CCTCCCGGAGCAGAAGCAGGCAGCGGAGTAATCTTACTTTACCGGGGAAGGATGCCCCATTACCCCCGGCAGCAGGGTGCAGCCGGAGGTAACCAGCAGCGCGCAGAACAAGAAAAGGAGATCCCTGAAAGTATGATTTTCTATCTGGACAACGCGGCCACCACCCGGACGTATCCCGTTGCGGCGGAGAGCATGGCAAAGGTCATGACAGAGGATTACGGAAACCCATCCTCGCTGCACCCCATGGGACTGCGGGCCGCTGCACTTGTCGGGAAAAGCAGATCGATTGTGGCCGAGGCACTGGGGTGCCTGCCGGAGGAACTGATCTTCACTTCGGGAGGCACCGAGAGCGACAACTGGGCGCTGTTCGGAACGGCCCAGGGGCGCCGCCGGGGGCATATCATCACCACCGCCGTGGAGCACTCGGCGGTATTGAATACCGCCAAGGAGTTGGAAGGACGGGGCTTCGAGGTCACCTACCTGCCGCCGGACGACGACGGGGGCGTTTCCGCCGGGGCGGTGGAGCAGGCGCTGCGGGAGGACACCTTTCTGGTATCTGCCATGATGGTGAACAACGAGACCGGGGCCGTGACGAAGATCCCGGAAATAGCAGAAGTCCTGCGCCGGAAAGGAAGCGGCGCGCTGCTGCACACCGACGCGGTGCAGGGGTTTTTAAAGGTGCCCTTTTCGGCGAAGGACCTGGGAGCGGACCTGATCTCCGTCAGCGCCCATAAGATCGGCGGACCCAAGGGGATCGGGGCGCTCTATATCCGGGAAGGCGTCCGGCTGCGTCCGCTTATTTTCGGCGGCGGGCAGGAGGGCGGTCTTCGTCCGGGAACGGAGGCAACGGCCCAGATCGCGGGTTTCGCCGCAGCCTGCCGTTACGGCAAGGAGCATCTGGAGGAGCACATCCGAGTTATGGAGGCGTTGAAGGCGTACACCCTGGAAAGGCTGGCATCGGAGGTCCCCGAGGCGAAGAGGATCGGCCGGGGAGGGGCGCCTCATATCCTGAGCATTTCTCTGCCGGGATATCCCAGCGAAACACTGGTGAGATTTCTGGGGGAAGAGGGCGTCTGCGTTTCGGCGGGTTCGGCCTGTCACAAAGGAAAGCCCAGCCACGTAATCGCGGCCATGAAACTGCCGCCGAAGACGGCAAAAGGCGCCATACGGGTGAGCTTCTGCCCGGAAAACACGCGGGAGGATATCGACGCATTCTGCCGTGCGCTGAAGAAGGCGAAGGAGACCCTGCTGCCGGCCAGATAACCACGAAAGGGGAAGATTTTATTGAAGATATCCGCGCTGGTGGAAAACTGCGCTCCGGGAAACCTGGAATCGGAGCACGGGCTGTCGCTGTACATCGAATACCGGGGGCGCCGGTATCTTCTGGACACCGGGGCCCACGGCGCCTTTCTTCGGAACGCCCTCAAGCTGGGGGTCCCCCTGGAGGATGTGGACACGGCGATCATTTCCCACGATCATTACGACCACATCGGCGGGATGGACGACTTCTTTTCCGTAAACCACAAGGCGAAGGTCTATATCCGCAAGGAGGCGCAGAACGGACAGTATTACGCCGAGGACGGCGACTCGGCGCGGTATATCGGCCAGCGGAAGGGGATTTTCGAGGAGTTTCCGGACCGGTTCCGTTTTGTGGAGGGCAAAGTATCGCTGGACCCGGGGGTCTGGCTGGTCCCCGACGGGGAGGAGGATCCGCGGTACGCGGGCCACAGCAGGAACCTGCTGGAGGAGCTGGACGGGAAGCTTGTGCCGGACCGGTATCTCCACGAGCAGAGTCTCGTGATGGAAAACGGAGACTCGCTGGTTCTGTTCAACAGCTGCAGCCACAGGGGCATCGCCAACATCACGACTAACGCGCTCCGTGAGTTTCCCGGGAAACGGATCACTCACGTGTTCGGGGGGTTTCATATGATGAGGACCGATCAGGCAAACGGGACGCATCTTATGAACTGCACGCCGGAATATGTGAAGGCTGTGTGCGGCCGGCTCATCGAGCTGGGCGTTAATCAGGTCTATACCGGGCACTGCACGGGACTGGCCGCCTTTGAAGAGCTGAAGAAGAACCTGGGGGACCGGCTCCACTATTTCCAGACCGGGGACACAGCGGAGATCTGAGAATAAGCGCGATTATAACGGAGCGCGGCCGGCAACAGGAAAGCGCACCGTTTAACGTATTCCATAGTATTTATTCTGTTTGACCAATCCGAGGCGGCATACGACTACAACCGTATGCCGCCTCGGATTTTAAATATATTTTCAAAAAGGTATTGACAATGATTTAATGATTACTTATAATTTAAGCACAACAGATAAATAAAGAATACCAGAAATAATAAAGGAGGATTAACAAATGGGAAAACTGGATGGAAAGATCGCGGTAGTCACCGGGGCGGGATCCGGATTCGGGCGCGCAATCTCTCTCAAATTTGCGCAGGAAGGCGCGAGGGTTGTATGTCTGGATATTCAGCACGAGGCTTTGACAGGCGGGTATGACGATACTCCGGAGGTTTATACCGATCAGCTCATCCGCGACAGGGGCGGGGAAGCTATTTTTGTCAAGTGCGACATTTCAAAGGAAACAGACGTCATCGCCGCTTTCGGAAAAGCGGTGGATCACTTTGGAACCATCGATATCCTGGTGAACAACGCCGGAATTTTCCGGGGCGGCGCGTTCTACAAGATTCCGATGTCCGACGTGGACGCCGTCATTGCCGTGAATCTGAGAGGAACCTGGATGTGCTGTAAAGAGGCTCTCAAGACTTTTGTGCCGAAGAAAAGCGGGAAAATCGTCAACATGGTTTCCACAGCGGGCCTGAGAGGAACGCCCGGGCAAACCCCGTACAATGCCACTAAGGGCGCCCTGGCGGACCTCACCTGGTGTCTGGCCATCGAGTACGGCGGAGTCGGTGTGACCGTTAACGGAATCTGCCCCACCTATTCCAAAACCTCCCTGACAACGTACAGCTACGGCAATCCGGAATTCCGGCAGAGGGTTACCGACATGATCTCGCTCCACAGGTGGGGGGAGACGAAGGACGTGGCGAATGCGGCTTTGTTTCTCGCCTCCCCGGACGCAGACTTTATCACCGGCGCGCTGCTCCCGGTGGACGGCGGCGAGACCCTGGCGGCCACGATGGTTAAGGACTACGCGCTTTTAATGCCGGAACTGGAAGAGCTCATCTGAACCGGAAGCATACATAGCGTGACACCGATCAACAGAATGAATGGAGGGTTATTCAATGGCGACCGACAAAGTAAATTGGGCATATATTGAAGAACTGAAGAAACAGGAAGAGTTCAAGTGTATCTGGATGCCTTACGGGCTGCCGGAAATCACCGATCCCGTAGGCACCAAGTACGGCATCGGAATCGACGTCCAGCCGGCCTGGAACATCCCCCGCAAAATCGCCGTTTCCACAACCATCACGGGCTCCTTCTACAGCAAGCGGACCAATCCCAACCATCCCATTACGCCGGAAGAAATCTACCAGTCCGCGCGGGAGGCCTGCCTTGCCGGCGCACCCATCGTCCACATTCACGTGCGGGACAAGGACGGATACAACACGCTGGATCCGGAGCTGTTTCACAGGGTGATCGACCCCCTGAGAAAGGAATTTCCCCAGACGGTTTTCGACGGCTGCATGGTTCCCATGCAGAACGGCGAGTGGGATAAAATGATCGACTGCCTCAAGTCGGGGCTTCTGGACGTTACCCCCATCAACACGGTCGCTACATACTGCGGCGACTCCCTGTTCTGCAAGCCGCCCCACGTCATGATCGAAAAGACGAGACTCTGCCAGGAATTCGGCGTCAAGCCCCAGATCGCAGTCTACTGCGACGGCGACATCGACAACGCCAATCGGTATCTCATCAAGACCGGGCTTCTGCAGAAGCCGTATCACTTCATCATCCTGGCCAATCTTCCCGGCGGCAGCCCCATGCCGAACCAGAAGGCGATGGTGGAAAGCCTGATGCATATGAACAACCGTATCATGGAAATCGACGACCAGGCGGTGACCATGGTCTGCGCCGCCGGCCGGGCCTCCAGCTATCTTGCCACTTTCGCGGCCCTTCTGGGACTGCATATCCGCGTGGGCATGGAAGACACCGTGTGGAAATGGCCCCACAGGAACGAGAAGATCGCAAACAACGCCGAGCACTTCAAAAGCTTCCAGCAGCTGCTGGGATATCTTGGCCGCGACGTGGCGACCCCCAACGAATACCGCAAGATGATCGGGCTGCCGGAAAAGAAATAGAACTGTTGCGGCGAAAAGAGCGGTTCTGATCTGCCCGTCCAGCACGGGAAAGATGCGCGGCCGGTTGTTTCAGCTGACCGCGCATCCATCTTTATCAACAAAAATAAGAAGGAGGTACCGGCATGAATCTGACAGCTTTGCTGGCCGCGTTCTGCGGAGGAGCATTCGGCGCGGCGTTCGGCGGCCTGACGGCGTTTATCTTCGTCGGGATCGTCGGAATCGGCGGAGTGGCCGCCGGAATGTGCGGAGCAACGTTCAACTGGCTCGGCGTTATCCCGTTCGGATCCTTCTACGGGCCGCATATCATGTTTGCCGGAGGCGTTGGCGCGGCGGCATTCGCAAGAAAAATGGGATATCTTGAGGCGGGAAAAGACATCTTCACCGCCCTCGTGAGCCTGAAAAAACCGGTGGTGCTGGTGATCGGCGGACTCGTTGGGATGCTGGGCTATGTTCTCAACTACGGGTTTGCCGCCGTATTTCCCGGCAAAGTTGATACCGTGGCGCTTACGGTTTTCGCCTCTGCCATTATCGCCAAAGTAATTTTCGGAGACCGCGGACTCAAAGAAGTGTTCGGGGAAACGCCCGCTGATATCAAAAAGATTGGCGGCAGGCTGAGCGTCTATTCTACGGGCATGTGGCTTCCCTACGTCAACACCGCGGCGGAAAAGACCATGATCGGCCTCGCCGCCGGCGGCGGGTCCGCCTGCCTTACCTACTGGATGATGCAGGATGCGGCGGCGGCGCCGTACGCCATTTACATTCCTTTTTTCCTTTCCGTCATCACGCTGATCTGGGTGCAGATCGGAGTCAAAATCCCCGTGACGCACCATATCAGCCTCTGCGCATCCTACGGCCTGCTGATCAGCGGGGGCAATCTGATCTGGGGACTTGCCGGAGGTATGATTGCCGCATTCATGGGCGATCTGGTGGCAAAGCTCTTCTTCGTGTACGGAGACTGCTGGGTGGACCCGCCCGCCACCGGGATCGCATTCACATCCGTCGTCCTCTTTACGGTTCTGCCCCTTACGGGAGTTTTCGGCCTGACCGGAGCCTACTCCTACATCATTCCCTCCGCGATTCTTGCGGCGGCCGTTCTTTACGGCATGGTACAAAGCGCGGAAATGAAATCCAAAAAGCATGCGGAATACGTGAAAGTACCCTGAGACCACCATACTATATAATGTCCCCTATGCCGGCAGGCTCTGGTTATTGCCAGAGCCTGCCGGCGTTTTCTATCACCGCGCCGGAAAAATCAATTTCATTTTTGTTCTAAATTTTAAGTATACAAATGGTTCTGCTTCCTGTATAATGATTAATATTAAGCATCTATAGAATACTAAGCGTCAATTAGGAGAATCGGAATGAATGAAAACATCTGGGCCCTGGGAAGCAAACTGAAAAAAATCCGGAAAGACGAAGGAGCCACGCTGGAGGCGGTTGCGGAACAGATGGGATGTTCCTCGGCTTTTCTCAGCATGCTGGAAAACGGCCGGAGCGGCATCAGCTATTCCAACCTGCAAAAGCTCCTGAAGATCTATCACAGGACAATGGCGGATCTTGTGGACAAGCCGGATCATTCCGGCCGATTGGTCCATCTGGCCAGCGCTCCGGAACTGGGTTACAACTTCGAAGGGGTCGAGGCGCTCCTTCTGGCGCAGGACGTACAAAACAAGGTGATCATTCCCGCGTATTTCCGTGTGCAGCCCAAGTGCTCCATCGGCCCCATGCAGCATGTGGGAGAAGAATTCTGCTTTGTGATCGAGGGTTCCTTCGAGGTCACCTTGACCGACCCCGAAACAGGGAGGCAAGAGAAGTTCAACGTGGATTCGGGCGATACCCTTTACTATGAAAGCAGCCTCCTGCATACTTGGGTGAATACGGGCGACAAGGTGGGTATTTTCCTTGGGGCGGGTTCTCCCCCGTCTTTTTGACGGATTACGGCATGCGCAGCGCCGCAAGGGCGAGGACATTTCTTCAAAGCAGATTCCTTTCCCTGAAACGTTTTCCGAAAGGTTTAAAAAGGCATGCCGCAATACGGTTCCAAACCGTATTGCGGCATGCTTCTATTGCTGTTATTCAGTTTCCGCTGCCTTTGAGGGCTTTCATGCGCTGGGCGTGGTCCAGAATCCGCTTGCGGATGCGGAGATTCTTCGGGGTGACCTCCAGAAGCTCGTCGTCGGCCAGAAATTCCAGGCACTGCTCCAGGCTTAAGTTCCGGAAGGGGACGAGACGCAGGGCATCGTCGCTGCCGGAAGCGCGCATATTGGTGAGCTGTTTTTTCTTGCAGACGTTCACCGAGATGTCCTCCGACTTGGGGGACACGCCCACCACCATACCGGCGTAGACGGGAGTGCCCGGCCCGATGAAGAGGGCGCCCCGCTCCTGGGCGTTATAAAGCCCGTAGGTGACGGCCTCGCCAGTCTCGAAGGCGACGAGGGAGCCCGTGGCGCGGCGGCTGATGTCCCCTTTATATGGGGCGTAGCCGCTGAAGACGGCGCTCATGATCCCCTCGCCCCGGGTGTCGGTCAAAAATTCGTTGCGGTATCCGAAAAGCCCGCGGGAAGGAACGAGAAACTCCAGGCGCATCCGGTTTCCCACCGGGGTCATCTGGACCAGCTCGCCCTTGCGGCTTCCCATTTTCTCGATGACAGGGCCCACGGAGTCCTCCGGAATATCCGCCACCAGAAGCTCGACGGGCTCGTTGAGAACGCCGTCCACCATGCGGTTCAAGACCCTGGGAGGAGAGACCTGGAACTCGTAGCCCTCCCGGCGCATGGTCTCAATGAGGATGGAAAGGTGCATCTCGCCGCGGCCGGAAACCTTGAAGGCCTCCGTCGTTTCGGTTTCATTCACCCGGAGGGAGACGTCCTTGAGGGTTTCCCGGAAGAGCCGGTCTCTGAGGTTCCGGGAGGTGACGAATTTTCCTTCCCTTCCGGCAAAAGGACTGTCGTTAACGGAAAAAGTCATTTCCACCGTGGGCTCGGAAATCTTGACAAAGGGAAGGGGCGCGGGACTGGACACGTCGCATACGGTGTCCCCGATGGCGATGTCCGCGATGCCGGACAGGGCTATGATGTTGCCCGCGTCGGCCTCGGTCACCGGAACGCGGTTCAAACCCTCGAACTGAAAGAGGGAGACCGCCTTGGCCTTCCGGTTGGGCTTTTCCCCGTGATAATCGCAGACCAGAATGTCCTGATTCTGGCGGATGGTTCCCTGCTCGATGCGGCCGATGCCGATCCTGCCCACGTAGTCGTTATAGTCGATGGCGGATATCAGCATCTGGAGGGGGGCCGTGGGGTCGCCGGAGGGGGCGGGAATATAGTCCACAATGGTGTCCAGCAGGGGACGGAGGTCCGTGCCCGCTTCGTCAGGAGAGAAGGAGCAGATCCCCTGACGGGCCGAGCAGTAGAGAATGGGGGAATCCAGCTGCTCCTCGGTCGCGTCCAGGTCCATGAGAAGCTCCAGAACCTCGTCCATCACTTCCTTCACCCTGCGGTCCGGCCGGTCGATCTTATTGATGAGAATGATGACCCGATGCTTCAGCTCCAGGGCCTTCTGGAGCACGAAACGGGTCTGGGGCATGGGGCCTTCGGCGGCGTCCACCAGCAGGATGACGCCGTTGACCATTTTCAGGATCCGTTCCACCTCGCCGCCGAAATCCGCGTGGCCGGGAGTATCCACAATGTTGATTTTGACGCCGCTGTAGCGGATGGAGGTATTTTTCGCCAATATGGTGATGCCGCGTTCCCGCTCCAAGTCGTTGGAGTCCATAACGCGCTCGACGACGACCTGATTGTCGCGGTAAACGCCGCTCTGTTTGAACATTTCGTCCACCAGCGTGGTTTTTCCATGGTCCACGTGGGCGATAATGGCGACGTTGCGAAGCTGAGTGTTCTGCAAAACAGGGGCCTCCTTTTAGGCTTTCCGATGATAAAATTCCAAAATAGCATTATACTTCTTATTTTTTAATATTACAATTCTTTTTTTATACGAAAAGGGTAAAATTTATTGCCGATTCAAAGAAGGGGCAATTGATTTCCACCCAATTTTTCTGTATGATGGAAGAACCGGCGTGTTCCGGGCACTTTTACAGTTCTATAAAAAGGGAATGATAGCTTGAAGCAGTTTTTGGCGGGCAGAGCGGCGAGAGTGAAAACCTCTTTCCGGGAAGACCGGGACTTTTCCCTGTATGTACTGGCCGGCGTGTTCATCGGAGCCGCCACCGGCATATACACCACGGTTTTCAACAATTACCTCAGCGATATCTTCATGCTCACCGCCGAAGCCCGTGGGGTCGTGGAGTTTCCCCGGGAGCTTCCAGGGACTTTGGTGGTCCTCGTGCTGGGAGCGCTGGCGTTTCTGGGGGACGTGCGCATGGCCGCACTGGCCATGGTAGCTTCGGCGCTGGGACTTGTGGGCCTGGGTCTCTTTTCTCCCAGCTTCGGGGTCATGCTGGTATGGCTTATGATCTACAGCATGGGACTGCATATGTACCTGCCGCTCAACCCCACCATCGGCATGAGCCTTTCCCAGAAGGAATCCTACGGCGTGCGGCTGGGACTCTACAGCGCCTATGCGCTGATTGCCACCATTATCGGGTACGGAGTGGTTTGGGTCGGCTTCAGGCTTCTGGGCCTGACTTACAGCGGCGCCTTTGTCATCGCGGGAATCCTCTTCGCGTGCGCCTTTTTCGTTTTCCGCATGATGAAGCGGACGCCGCCGGCGGCCCGGAAGGTCAAGCTGGTGTTCCGGAAAAAGTATTCGCTGTACTATGCCCTGAGCCTGGTAAACGGGGCCAGGAAGCAGATCTTTCTCACCTTTGCTCCCTGGGTGCTGATCCAGGTCTACGGGCTGGACCCTCCGATCTTCGCCATCCTGGGCGTGATCATCGCTCTTGTGAGCATCGGGACGCGGACCATCGTGGGGAGAGCCATCGATGAGCGGGGAGAGCGGTTTGTACTGTCCGTGGAAGCGGTGATCCTCATTGTCATCTGCTTCGGATATACCTTTTCGGAAGATCTTCTTCCCCGCGCAATCGCCCTTGCCATCGTCAGCGCCTGCTATATCCTTGACAGCTCCATGAGCGTCGTGGAAATGGCACGGTCCACCTATGTGAAGAAAATCGCCATCTGCCCCGAGGACGTGACGCCCACCCTTTCCGCGGGGGTCAGCCTGGACCATGTGGTGGCTATGACCGTCCCCACTCTGGGGGGACTTCTCTGGGCGGCCACGGGAGCCCACGGGTACAAATACATATTTATGGCGGACGCCGTGTTTGCCACCCTGAACCTTCTATTATCCCGGAGGATGAAGATCGAGTAACGGAAAGAAATCCGCAAACAGTAAAATAAAGGAGATTTATCATTGATCACAGTCAGCGACGTCAGTTTACAATACGGCGGGACCGTCCTGTTCAGCCATGTGGACCTCCAGTTCGTCCGGGGAAACTGCTACGGCATCATCGGCGCCAACGGAGCGGGAAAATCCACCTTCCTGAAGATTCTCGCTGGAGAGCTTGATTCCACGGGAGGGACGGTGGACAGGCTGCCGGGCACCCGCATGTCGGTTTTAAAGCAGGACCAGTTCCAGTTCGACGCCTATCCGGTGATGGATACCGTCATCATGGGAAATCCCCGCCTTTACGAGATCGGAAAGGAAAAGGAGAGGCTTTACTCCAAAGAGGATTTTTCCGACGAAGACGGCATTCTGGTATCCGAGCTGGAGGCGGAATTTGCAAATCTCAACGGCTGGGAGGCCGAGTCGGACGCCTCCCGCATCCTCCAGGGACTGGGGATCCCCGTGGAGCTCCACGGCAAAACGATGGAGGAGCTGAGCGGACGGCAGAAGGTGAAGGTGCTCCTGGCCCAGGCGCTTTTCGGCAATCCCGACATCATCCTCCTGGACGAGCCCACCAACAACCTGGACATCACCTCCACCATCTGGCTGGAGAATTTTCTGCTGGATTTTCCGGGAACCGTAATCGTAGTTTCCCACGACCGGCATTTTCTCAACACCGTGTGCACCCATATCGTGGACATCGACTACGGCAAGGTGAAGCTCTATGTGGGCAACTACGATTTCTGGTATGAGTCCAGTAAGCTCATGCAGTCTCTTCTGCGGGACCAGAACAAGAAGAACGAGGAGAAGATACGCGATCTGCAGGAGTTCATCTCCCGCTTTTCCGCCAACAAATCCAAGTCCCGGCAGGCCACCTCCCGGCGGAAGCTTCTGGATAAGCTCACCGTGGAAGAGATGCCCGCCTCCTCCCGCCGGTATCCCTGGGTGGGGTTCAAGCCCGAGCGGGAGGTGGGGAAGGACATCCTCTTCGTGGAGGGTCTCACCAAGTCGGTGGACGGCGTCAGGGTCCTGGACAACGTTTCCTTCGCGGTACGGCACGACGACAAGATCGCCTTTGTGGGGGACGAGCAGATCCACACGCTGCTGTTCAGAATCCTCATGGGGGAGACGGAGCCGGACGCGGGTACGGTAAAATGGGGCGTATCCACCAGCCAGGCCTATTTTCCCAAGGACAATTCCGCTTTCTTCAACGACTGCGAGGACACCGTAATGGATTGGCTGCGTCAGTTTTCCGAAGACAAGCACGAGAGCTATTTAAGAGGCTTTCTCGGGCGGATGCTCTTTTCGGGCGAGGATGTTTACAAGAGCGTGAAGGTGCTGTCCGGGGGAGAAAAGGTCCGGTGTATGCTGGCGCGGATGATGCTCTCGGGAGCCAACGTGCTGCTCTTGGACCAGCCGACGAACCACCTGGACCTGGAGTCCATCGCCGCTCTCAACAACGGGCTGCAGGCAGTGAAGTGCAACGTGCTGTTCGCATCCCACGACCACGAGTTGGTACAAACCGTGGCAAACCGAATCTTCGACTTTGCCCCGGGAGCGTTCACCGACCGTACCACGACCTACGACGAATACCTGGAGAGCAAGGCAAATCAGGGACAATAAAAAACAAATACCGGTACAGACGCCGCTGGCGTTTGAACCGGTATCTGTTTCCGTCGAAAAACTCCGTTTTCCGACGGAAGCGGGAGAAGGATCGCGCCTTTGCGAAGGCGCGCAATGTATGTCTTGCGAGAAGTGAATTCCCGCAAGACATAGAGATTTCATCTTTTGCGGATTTCGGTCACGGAACGCAACACGAAATCCGCAAAAGTTTTTCGCCGGTGGCGAAAAGGACGAGGACTCTTTTGACAGACTGGAGTGCCGGTACAGACGCCGCTGGCGTTTGAACCGGTATTTTTCATCAGGAAAGGAATATACTTGAACCGGCGAAAAGGCTACTTCAGGCGGTAGAGGAAGGCGCCGGCCAGGATGAGGGCGATGCCGGCGAGCTTCGCGGGGCTGAAGGCGACCTTTGGCAGGCCGAAAAGCCCGAAGCTGTCCACGAGAAAGCCGACGACAATCTGGGCTGCAAAGGAGGCGATGAGAAAGAAGCCGATCCCCACCAAAGAGACGCTCCGGATGGCGGAAAAGACGATTATGACACCAAGAATCCCACCCGTGAGGTAGAGGGGATTCACTTCCCGGATATTCGATATGCTTCCGTCGCCCAGAAACCAGACAAGGATCAGCGCGACGGCGAGCCCTACGGCCATGACCACAGCGTTGGATTCCCAGACGCCGATCTTTTCGCTCAGACGGGAATTGAAGGTGCTCTGAAGCGCCACGCAGGTTCCGGCCATCACCGCAAATACGATTCCTTTCATAAAAAAGCTCCCCGCCGGCAGGCTTTTCCTCCCGGCTGCCGCTTTTCCGGCGAGCGGCGCGCCGAAATGATCAGAAAAATCAGCTTTGTGGAACGGCAACGACGTAATTGCCGAACTGAGTGGTCACACAGTTTTCAGGCAGTTTTTTTACTTCGCTCCGGTGGACGATATAAACCCCTTCCGCGTCCTCAGGAAACCGGCCGAAGGTGTATTTTCCGAAGGAGGAGACCTGCTGAAACGCGTCTCCGGGATTTTCGTATTTAACCGTCCGAATGAACTCCTCCGGGGGAACCTTTTCGTAAAACAGGACAAAAATGTAGGGCATTTCCGGGGCGTCCGTGATATAAACCCTCTTCGCGTCCACGGTTTCGGCATATTCCACAGCCTCGCCGAGACCCTGGTAAAACCATTGGGACATGGTCTTTTGATAGGAGGTGAAATACACCGATATAAAAAGGCAGAAGGAAACGAGGTATACGGCGACGGGCACCAGTCCGAAGCGGCGGAACTGTAGAACCAGGTCGTGGAGCCCGACGGCGCAGAAATAAATGAGGGGAATATAGATCATATTCATGCGGTTGATGTTCACGTCAATCAGAAAACCGCACAGGATACAGACGAGAAGGGCGAAAAGAAACAGAAACCCGGGGGCGGAGCGGCGAAAGGGGCCGCGGCGCAAGGAGACGAAGATACCCCAGAGGACAATGGGGAGGGAGAAGAAGTAAATCGTGCCGAAATCCGGGACCGAGTTGAAGACAAGGCCGTCTTCCTGAAAGACCATCAGCTTCAGGAAAGCGGTAAAATTGTCCATGGCCGCGGAAAGAGGCCGGCCGGCACTGAATATGGTGGTCACAACCGTCCTGGGCTGCGTGAGGCGGGGCAGGGTAAAGCCCAGGATCCTCACCGAATCCAGGGAAAACAGATTGATGACGTTGCAGGCCGCGATGGGAAAGGCGACGACGGCAAAGACGGCGGCGGAAAGCCAGAAGACTCCGGCGGGCAGCCTGCCCGCTCTCCGGAAAAAGGGCAGACAAAAAAGAAGAAAGAGCGGAACGAAGAAAAAAGCGGTTCCGTAAGAATACAAAGACAGGGCGAAGACAAAAGCCGCAAAAGGAAGAATCCTGGGCTCGTCCCAGCCTTTCACCAGAAGCCAGAGACCCAGAAGGAGAAAGAAGGGGAACAGATTGGACTCCAGCGCCCAACGGCTGATCAGGATGTGCCAGGGATTTATGGCCAGAAGGAAAAGGGCCGCGAGGCCGAGACCGGCTCCGCCCAGGCGTCTCGTCACGAGGTAAAACAGGGGAAGGGAGGCGCAGCCTGCGATCAGGGCCAGGAGCCTTACAGAAAAGACATTCAGGCCCAGAAGGGCGACGATGGGAATGGAGAGATAGGTATACAGCGCGTTCTGCCCGCTGCCCCACGCGGTAAGAAGCACAGGCCAGGGATTGCCGACCCGGTCCATTCCAGAAGTCAGCAGGGCGAAGGCCTCGTATCCCGCCGAAGCTTCGTCCTGGTTGAAGCCCACGGGTACGCTCCCGAAAAACAGGCAGCGCACCAGTACCCCGAGCAAAATGAGCCCGGCGGGGAGCAGGAAGTCCATATACCTCCGATGCGGTTGCAACGCGCGAACACTTCCTTTCCCCGGATAAAGCGAAAAAATTTACCGCGGACCGGCCGGCCGGCGGATTCCATCATAAACGGCTGCTGTTTTATGATAGAATCCGCACCGTGAGGTTATTATACTATAACCGCAGTTCATTCCGATGAAAAAAGACGAAACACGGCTAAAAGAGCAAAACCGCCCTCAGTTGCCCGGGGTTATTATACCACAAACGCGAAGCGTTTCGTGGTATATGGCATCGCTTGCGGTTCCGCCCAAAGG
>NZ_FWXW01000009.1:0-3331 GCF_900176335.1 Papillibacter cinnamivorans DSM 12816 | reverse complement strand
CGAAGCGTTTCGTGGTATATGGCATCGCTTGCGGTTCCGCCCAAAGGACGGGAGCAAGCCGCGCCGACCGATCCGGCAGGATGGCCGCTTTGCGGTTATCATACCATGATTTCCCGGCCCGGTCCATCGGATGATGCCCCTCCGATTGCGGAACCGACGGATTTAATGCCGTTTTCTGAAGCAAAGCGCGGGCACGTATTCCCGGAAGGATAAATTGCGTGACGCAGGAAATCTTCTGTGTTATACTGAAAATGCAGCAACTCCCGGCGGCTCTTACGGTGCGGCGGAAACCATTCCGAAGGGATAAAACGCCGGAAATTATACCTGATACGGATATGCGATGAACCCAATGATGAAAGCGGCCTGTTTTTTGCCCCGCGTCGTTATCCTCCTTGACGGGCATAGAACCCGACGGCGGCGTCTGCCTTGCGGGACGCAAAACATCCTCGAATTTTATTTTCATCGTTTCCATGGCTTATCCGTATCAGAACGAAAAGGAGTAATGAAATGTCGAAACTTTCTGACCTGCGGCTTTCTGTTTTAATCGACGCGGACAACGTCCCCAGAAAAAGCATGAAAAGCATCATGGCGGAAATTGCGGTTTACGGCACACCGACTATCAAACGAATTTACGGGGACTGGACGACCCCCAATCTTGCGGGGTGGAAGAACATCCTTCTGGAAAACGCCATATCCCCCGTCCAGCAGTACGGATACACCACCGGGAAAAACTCCACGGACTCGGCAATGATCATCGACGCCATGGATATTCTCTATTCCGGACGGACGGACGGGTTCGTGCTGGTCTCCAGCGACAGTGATTTTACCAGGCTCGCGACGCGGCTGCGGGAGGCGGGAATGAAGGTAATCGGAATCGGAGAAAAAAAGACCCCCAATCCCTTTATCGTGGCCTGCGACAAGTTCATCTATATCGAAGTGATCAACGACAATTCCAACGCCTCGGAGGAGGCCGAGCAGGCTCCGGCTGCAGGCAAACCCACCGAGAAGGCCAGAAGCGCGGCCCGGAAAAAAACAGAGATGCCCGCACCGGAAAACAAGCCGGCCGGAAAGCAGCAGGTGCCGGAGGATGTGGTGCAGATGATCGCCGCTTCGGTTTCCGATCTGGCCGACGAGGACGGCTACGCGTTCATGGGGGAAATCGGGAACCTCCTTTTGAAGAAAAGGCCGGATTTCGATCCCCGGAACTTCGGATTCCAGAAGCTGACCCAGCTGATCAAGTCCTTAAACCGCTTTGAAATCGATGTCAGACAGACAAACTATCCCCATATCAAGCATATCTATCTGCGGGATAAAATGGCGAAAGCCGAAGACGAATAAACGCTTAACGGCGCAAGACCGTTTTACCCGCCTTTTTCCGGGATCGGGGTCGGATTCCCGGTAAAAAAGAAAGTGCTTTGGATAGGATGTGTACGACTATGACAAAGATCATTGTGGACAGTACCTGCGATTTGCCCAAAGCCATTTTAGAACAATACGACATTAAGGTGATGCCGTTAAACGTGGTCCTGGGGGACAAGGAATACCTGGACGGCGTGGAAATCACCGTGGAAGAGCTTTACGCCGAAATGCGCAGGGGCGTTGTTCCCAAGACATCCCAGATCCGAACGGAAGAGCTGCTGGAAACATTTGAAACATATGCGGTACAGGCAATGGACTTTATCTATCTGGCGTTTTCCTCGGCTCTTTCGGGAACCTGCGATCTGGCAAAGATGGTTTTACAGAAGATTTCCGCCCAGTATCCTCAGGTAAAAATGGAAGTGGTGGATTCCAGATCCGGTTCCCTCGCCACGGGTCTTATCGCGCTGCAGGCGGCAAGGATGGCCGAGAACGGATGGAACTATTCCGTCGTTCTTCAGCAGATCGATTTTATGGTGGAACACATCGAGCACGTTTTCGCCATATCGGATCTGCACTGGCTGGCGAAGGGCGGCAGAATCAGCCGGGCGGCGGGACTGGCCGGGAGCCTTTTGGACGTAAGGCCTATTCTGGACGTGGAAAACGGGCGGATGAAGGTAATCGGGGCGGCCAGGGGGCGCCGGAGAACCATGAATGCTCTCATCGAGCTGGTCAAGCAGCGGATCCGGGATTTTCCGGAGCAGATCGTGGGTATCAGCCACGCGGACGATTTGCCAGCCGCGCAGGAAATCATGGATATGCTCCGGGAGAAGGCCGGTATCACGGATTTTATCGTGGAACGTATCGGGTCCGTCCTGGGGGCCCATCTGGGGATTGGCGGGGTAGGCATATTTTTCTTTAACGCGAAGCCGGAGCTCTACGCCGGGTAAATGCGGTTCCTCCGCAAGCCGGCGACCCAAACCTGTCTTTCCCATAGAAAGGCGGGTTTGTTGATTTGGCGGCGGGCAGCCTTCTCTCCGGACGGACTGATTCCGGGGGCGGCAGGCAAATCCCGCCGATATCAGGTGAGGAAGGCTTTTATTCGGGGAAAGGGGACGGAACGATTAAGGGAAGACTTTTCGGGTTTGCGATCGCGGCGTTTCTTCTCCTGGGAGCGGTCTTGTTTGTGCTGGATCAGAACAATCGGATCGACGCGGAAACGGTAAACGTATCCTTGGCAGGGCTTCCGGATTCTTTCGCGGGTTTTCGGATCGTACAGCTTTCAGATCTTCACGGAAAAACCTTCGGAGAGAACAATACCCGCCTGCTTTCGGAAATCCGGGAGGAAAAGCTGGATCTCATCGCCATTACCGGGGATCTGGCGGACGATCCGGCGCAATTCGATGCGATGGGCGCCCTGGCCGCCGAGCTGACTCAGATCGCGCCGACCTACTATGTGACGGGAAACCATGAATGGGCCACCCGGGCGGCGCCGGCACTGATGGAGATCCTGGAAAAGCAGGGGGTCCACGTTCTACGGAACGAATATACGGTGCTCCGGCGGGGAGAGGACAGGCTTGTCATCGCCGGGATCGACGATCCCAACGGGCCGAAGGACCAGAAAACGCCGGAGGAGCTTACGGAGGAAATCCGAAAAGCGGAGAAGGACCCCTTTATCGTCCTGCTGGCGCACCGGAACAGCGGGTTCGACACGTACGCAGACTGCGGCATCCCGCTCACTCTTGCGGGGCACGGTCACGGCGGCCTGATCCGGCTTCCCTTTACGGACGGCCTCATCGATACGGACCGCACGCTGTTTCCCCAATATACCAACGGTCTTTACACAATAGATGGATGCTCTATGTTCGTTTCCCGGGGACTGGGAAACGTGGGAAGGACCTTCCGGCTTTTTAACCGGCCGCACCTGCCGGTGATCGTTTTGTCGCCGGCGGCCTGAACCGGCGGGCGGAGCACG
>NZ_FWXW01000008.1 GCF_900176335.1 Papillibacter cinnamivorans DSM 12816 | reverse complement strand
ACGGTGGGCGGAGTAATCGGAAGCGCTTACACCGAAGGTATAAGGACGCGGTACGTCGGAGCATGGTTCGAGTCCATTTGAGCCCACCATTTTTTTCTCCGGGAAAATGGGGCGCAAGGGAAAAGGGAGCGCGAAACCCCGAAGGAATCGAATAGGGAACAGTTGGAAGCCGAATCTCAGTATTTGAGACGCTCAAGTATTGAGATTTGGTTTCTGAAAAGAAACCAGGGCGTTACCGGCTTGGTAAGGCGGAAGCGGAGACAAAGCAAAACGCAGACCGTCAGCAGGTAACCGCGACGGAACGGAATCGCCGTTCGCTGCACCTTGAAAACTGAACAATGGATTTTAAGTATTAAAGCAAGGCAACAGAGAGGCGAGCAATCAAACGATTGCTCAAAATGGGTAAATACTAATTGTGGAACTAAAAGAATGGCGAAAGCTGTTCTGGTAAAGGGTAACAATTACAATGTAGCCAAACTCTAAAGAGCCTGCATAATTCGAAAGACCGATAGAACTGAGCAATCAGGGCTGTCAGGCAAGGCGCATCCAAAGTGCGCCCTGCCGCAAGAGGTCAAGCAAGTAAGAGCGCAAGGGGAATGCCTTGGCATCAGGAGCCGACGAAGGACGTGACAAGCTGCGATAAGCTGCGGGGAGCTGCACATAAGCCTCGATCCGCAGATTTCCGAATGGGGAAACCCGCCGTGGTTAATACTGCGGCAGCGTACGGTGAATTCATAGCCGTACGCAGGGAACCGCCTGAACTGAAACATCTAAGTAGGGCGAGGAAGAGAAATCAACAGAGATTCCGCTAGTAGTGGCGAGCGAACGCGGAATAGGCCAAACCGGAGGTAGCAATATCTCCGGGGTTGTGGACGCGCATAAGGTACAATAGGTTAGCCGAACGGCATGGGAAGGCCGGCCATAGCGGGTGAGAGCCCCGTAGGCGAAAACCGATTTGTACTGGCGCGGATCCAGAGTACCGCGGGACACGAGGAATCCCGTGGGAAGCCGGGGGGACCACCCTCCAAGCCTAAATACTACCTGATGACCGATAGAGGAGCAGTACCGTGAGGGAAAGGTGAAAAGGACCCCGGGAGGGGAGTGAAATAGAACCTGAAACCTTGTGCTTACAAGCACTCAAAGCACGTTAATGTGTGATGAGGTACTTTTTGTAGAACGGTCCGGCGAGTTATTGTCACCAGCAAGCTTAAGGTACTTGAGTACCGGAGGCGCAGGGAAACCGAGTGTGAATAGCGCGTATGAAGTTGGTGGCAATAGACCCGAAACCGGGTGACCTATCCATGAGCAGGTTGAAGTTGAGGTAAAACTCAATGGAGGACCGAACGCACGTTCGTTGCAATGACCGGCGATGACTTGTGGATAGCGGAGAAATTCCAATCGAACCCGGAGATAGCTGGTTCTCCCCGAAATAGCTTTAGGGCTAGCGTTGTGACAGATTAACGGAGGTAAAGCACTGAATGGGCTAGGGGCCGATAAGGTTACTGAACCCTATCAAACTCTGAATGCCGTATAATTGATTCACAGCAGTCAGACAGCGTGAGATAAGTTTCGTTGTCAAAAGGGAAACAGCCCAGATCTACGTCTAAGGTCCCTAATATACGCTGAGTGGGAAACGATGTGGAGTTGCAAAAACAACCAGGATGTTGGCTTAGAAGCAGCCACTCATTAAAAGAGTGCGTAATAGCTCACTGGTCGAGTGACTCTGCGCGGAAAATACAACGGGGCTAAGCGTATAACCGAAGACTAGGCTGTGGGTACAGATTTGAAACCATAAAGAGCGCGGGGTTGTTTCGCGGCGGCGCCAAACAACCTTCCGATCCGCCTGGCAGAAGCAGGGCGTGAAACGCCTGGCTGGAAGCTGGGGCGTAAGAAAGCTTTTATGGATTGAAATCTGTACCCACGGGGTAGGGGAGCGTCGTGCACGGGGCGAAGCATGAGCGTAAGCACGTGTGGACTTTGCACGAGTGAGAATGCCGGAATAAGTAGCGAGAATTATGTGGGAATCATAATGGCCGAAAATCTAAGGTTTCTTGGGGAAGGTTCGTCCGCCCAAGGTAAGCCGGGAGCTAAGGCGAGGCCGAAAGGCGTAGTCGATGCACATACGGTTGAAATTCCGTAGCCGCCGACATTTAAACCAGAGGGACACTTGAAGATAGAAGAACCCGGGCGTTGGTTGACCCGGGCGTAAGGGACCGAAATTTTAGTAGGGAAGTCTTCGATGCTTTGAGGCGAGAAAAGCTCTGGTGTATACTAAGGCGCCCGTACCGCAAACCGACACAGGTAGATGAGGAGAGAATCCTAAGGCCAACGGGAGAAGGGTTGTCAAGGAACTCGGCAAAATCACCCCGTAACTTCGGGAGAAGGGGAGCCCCAGCAATGGGGCCGCAGTGAATAGGCCCAAGCGACTGTTTACCAAAAACACAGGTCTGTGCTAAATCGAAAGATGACGTATACGGGCTGACGCCTGCCCGGTGCCGGAAGGTTAAGAGGAGAGCTTAGGAGCAATCCGAAGGTTTGAATTGAAGCCCCGGTAAACGGCGGCCGTAACTATAACGGTCCTAAGGTAGCGAAATTCCTTGTCAGGTAAGTTCTGACCCGCACGAATGGCGTAACGACTTGGGCACTGTCTCGACAGCCCGCCCGGCGAAATTGTAGTACTGGTGAAGATGCCAGTTACCCGCAACTAGACGGAAAGACCCCATGGAGCTTCACTGCAGCTTGATACTGGAAGTCGGTAATTCATGTACAGGATAGGTGGGAGACTTGGAAGCAGAGGCGTCAGCTTTTGTGGAGTCACCCTTGGGATACCACCCTTGAATTGCTGATTTTCTAACCTGCGGCCATGAATCTGGTCGGGGGACACTGTCAGGCGGGCAGTTTGACTGGGGCGGTCGCCTCCAAAAGTGTAACGGAGGCGCTCAAAGGTTGGCTCAGCACGGACGGAAATCGTGCGCAGAGTGTAAACGCAAAAGCCAGCCTAACTGCGAGACCGACGGGTCGAGCAGTAACGAAAGTTGGAGTTAGTGATCCGGCGGTATGTGCGTGGAAATGCCGTCGCTCAACGGATAAAAGCTACCCTGGGGATAACAGGCTGATCTCCCCCAAGCGTCCACAGCGACGGGGAGGTTTGGCACCTCGATGTCGGCTCGTCGCATCCTGGGGCTGTATTCGGTCCCAAGGGTTTGGCTGTTCGCCAATTAAAGCGGCACGCGAGCTGGGTTCAGAACGTCGTGAGACAGTTCGGTCCCTATCTGTTGCGGGCGTTAGAGATTTGAGAGGGGCTGTCCTTAGTACGAGAGGACCGGGATGGACGTACCTCTGGTGCACCAGTTGTCCTGCCAAGGGCATAGCTGGGTAGCTATGTACGGACGAGATAAACGCTGAAGGCATCTAAGCGTGAAACTCTCCTTAAGATGAGATCTCTCACTCGAAAGAGGTAAGGCTCCAGGAAGACCACCTGGTTGATAGGCCGGAAGTGTAAGCGTGGCAACACGTTCAGCTGACCGGTACTAATAAGCCGAGGGCTTGACCTCAAAGGGATAAAGGAAGCGAAGCGAAAAACAGAGCGAAGGCTGCGGAGAAGTGATTCCGAGCCCTGGCCCCCTGTTGGATGCTCCGGTTTCTTAAGTCCCGAATTAGCAGGCTCTTTCGTAGCCCTGCCGAAATGCTTAGTCCATTGTTCGGTTTTGAAGGTACAGTACGTCGCTGGCACCCTTCCGGTTCCCAAAAGAAACGGTTCGCCTGGCGGAGCGGTTCGAAATGTGGCGCGAATCCCATAATGAATGCTTTGCAGAGAAAATATGCCAAAGACTTTATGAAAGCTTCTTTGCATACTTTCTTTTCAAAGAAAGTATGCGCCTTTAGCTCAGTTGGTAGAGCAGCTGACTCTTAATCAGCGGGCCCTGGGTTCGAGTCCCTGAAGGCGCACCAAATGACAAACAGCCCGGCTGTTTTGCATATTTGCCGGTTTAAGAAGCATTGCGGCCCGTTAGTCAAGCGGTCAAGACGCTGGCCTCTCACGCCGGAGACGGGAGTTCGATTCTCCCACGGGTCACCATTTTTTATTGTCGAAAAAACCTTGAAATACAGTGCAGATTGTGCTATACTGACACCTGCGAAAAGAACGGTAAAGAGAAGAAAAACCTGTGTGGATTTTTCTTTTGCTTACTTTTCTTTTCAGAAGAAAAGTAAGTTGGTGCTGATTGCGGCGAGGGTCCACCCGTTCCCATTCCGAACACGGAAGTTAAGCTCGCCCGCGCTCAAAATACTTGGCTGGAAACGGCCCGGGAAAATAGGTAGTGCCAACACAAAGACCGGACAGAGAAATCTGTCCGGTCTTTATTATTAGAATTACAGTTTTGCAGCAGACGCCCCTTGGTTTCTTAAAGGGGATAGATATGTAAGACCCATTCGTTTGAGCCATAAAGAAACTAGGTTCCTTCCGTCCGGTGTATTCCAGTTATTTTCCAGATCAGAGTGGCATTGAATCCCCAATCCGATGCGCTCGTGATGGCAGAAACGGCACTCCAATGGCTGGAGCCCGGTCCCATGGAGCCGGCAAAGCCCGTCGGATAAAAAAGTGCAGCCGGAATGGGAATGTTCTTTCAGCGCGAAAAAGCCTTCGCAGCCGCGGAAAGCCGGAGCGAGAACCCCCAGAGAAAAGTCCGGGGAGAACTCCAGCATCATGCGCCCGCCGTATCCCAGGACCATGGCGCGCCGAGCTTCCGAAACGGTCCACCAGCCGGGACGGAGGCAGTACTCCCGACAGATATCGCAGGAGCAGGAAGGGGACGGAGGGTATTTATCATACAGCGCGAAGGCCGGATCCCTCGGTCGCTTTTTCATCGGAAAATCACCCTTTATAAAAGTGAATCGCGGGGAATCGAAACACCTATGAGCATATAGTATCAGATGCGGGAATATTGATCAAGAAAAAACAGTAACGAAAGGGATAAACTAACAGTTGATGGGCGAAGCGGAAAGCGGCAGAAGCAAAGAACAATCCATGGAAAAAATTAAAATAATTAATAATAAAATTAAAAAAATCAATAAAAATATTGACAAAGTAAAATAATAATGATAAATTTTAAGCACGAGGTGATACCATGGATTACGCGATGCCTTCCAGATGCCCGGTATGTTCCGGAAACCTGGAAATCACGAAACTGACATGCCCCAAATGCCGCACGGAAATCGGCGGGAAATTTGCCCCGTGCAAATTCTGTGCCCTGGACGAGAAGATGAAGACCTTCCTGGATGCGTTTTTAAAGAGCAGGGGAAATATCCGGGAAGTGGAGAAAACCCTTTCCATCTCTTATCCCACTGTCCGGGGACTGCTGGAGGAACTTTTACGGCAGCTGTATCCGGAGGAAACGGCCCGCGAGGATGAAAAGGTCCCCTCAGAAAAAATATTCGATATGCTGGAGCGGAAGCAGATCACAGCCGACGAGGCGGCCGCCCTTTTATCGGGCAGGCGGATCGACTTTTCCGACGAGAAAGGAAGAGAAGAGCATGAATGAGCGCGAGAGAATTCTTACGATGGTTAGCGAAGGAAAACTCACGGTGGAAGAGGCGGAAAAGCTGCTGGACGCCCTGAAGGAACGGGGCGAAGACAAGGCGCAGCCCGTTGAGTTGAAAGACCGACGGGGAAGAAAACCCACCAAGCTGAGGGTTTTGGTGGATTCCAACGAAAATTCGAAAAAAGCGAAGGTCAATGTGGCCATCCCCCTGTCGTTGGTCAAGACCTTCGGCCCGGTAATTCTGAAAAATTTGCCCAGGGAGGCCAAAGAGGAACTGGATAAAAGCGGAGTAGACCTGGCCGCTATGATACGGGATATGGACGGGGCTATTCAGGAAGCCTCCGAAGAGGACCTTGTGAACATCGATTCCGAGGGAGAAGACGCGGCGAAAGTCAGAATTTATCTGGAGTAAAGACTTGGACGCTCCGCCGCAAGAAGCTTCCGGGGCTGCCGGATAAAAAAACCGGGAGGAAAAACGGCATGAGATATGACAGCATTCGTCCCGGAGTCTTTCTGGAACGGCCCAATCGGTTTATCGCGAGAGTATTGCTGGACGGACGGGAAGAAGTATGCCATGTGAAAAACACCGGAAGGTGCACAGAGCTTCTGCTGCCGGGCACGGAGGTTTGGCTGAGCCGTTCTGAAAAAAGAGAACGCAAAACACGGTACGACCTGGTGACGGTGCGGAAGGGAAACCGGCTCATCAATATCGATTCCCAGGCTCCCAACCGCCTGTTCCGGGAATGGATTTCCACGGAAAACTGGCTTGCCGGAATTTCTAAAATCCGGGCGGAGACGGTTTACGGCGCCTCACGCCTGGATTTCCGGGTGGAGACGGAAAGCCGGGTCCATCTTGTGGAGGTAAAGGGCGTGACCTTGGAGGAAGGCGGAACCGTCCGGTTTCCCGACGCGCCCACCCTCCGGGGCCTGCGTCATGTGCGGGAACTCACGAGAGCCGCCGGCGAGGGGTTCGGCGCGGCTGTCTTCTTCATCGTCCAGATGGACTGCGCCGATCGCTTCATGCCCAATTGGGAGACCCAGCCGGAATTCGGCTTTGCCCTGAGGGAGGCCCAGGCGGCAGGAGTGGAAATCCGGGCCCTTCAGTGCCGTGTGGAGCCCGGCGAAATTACCGTGGATCGGCCGGTTCCGGTTCTGCTGGACCGGCAGTCGGAGACGGAAGGAATTTCCGCAGGAAGGAAAGGTGCGATATGGTAAGACCCGCCATGTTCCTGATAGTATCCTTCAGCGTGAGGGGGAAAACCCCGTTCCGCATCACTTTGCCGTTTCCGATTTTCCTTGTTCTGATGCTTTCGGACGAGATCGCCGACCTGATGTCCGTCCTGGCGTTGTTTTCTTCTTCACAAGAGAGGAGAAAAACGGGAAACGAAAAGCCCAAGGTTTCCCTGAAAACGATCCGATCCGGAGCTGTCATCGCCCATGGGCTGCTGCTGGGCATTATGGCGGAAACGGGAGGCTGGAGCCTGGCGGAAGTGGAAACCGAGGATATGTATATTAAAATATCCGTGGTATAATGGCCGTAATCGGTTATGATACCGGGTCGGACGGTGCGATTTGGTTCCGCCCTTCCGGCGGAACCGGAATCTTGCCGGATACCGGGAAACGCTTCGCGTTTATGGTATTATAAGGAGAATGCATATGAGACTGTTTTCTAAATGGCTGATCTGCTGCGCGGCGCTGCTTCTGGCCTGGGTCCTGTTTCCGGGAGGGGTGTGGTTTGCATGGCCGGGCATGATTATTCTGGGGGCCGGAACCGTCCTGTGGCTCGTGAACCTGGTGATCCGCCCGGTGGCCCAGGTGGTGTCCATTCCCATTACGCTCCTGACCTTCGGGCTCTTCAGCATCGTGGTCAATGCCCTGATGGTGAGGCTCACCGATTGGATTGTGCCGGGGATGTATATCCGGAGCTTCTGGATCTGCGTTTTTATCGCCCTGATGATCTCCGTGGGAAACGCCCTGTTTGCCTATAAGGGTAGGGTAAAGCCTGTGTAAAACCCCGGGAAACGGTTGCCGGAAAGGGCACGGCGGGTATACAATAAAAGAAACACAACGTCTGGCGAAAAAATGGAGGGGGCGGAATCATGAAAATCGGGATCATCGTTTTTTCACGCACGGGGCATACCCTTTCCGTGGCGGAAAAGCTCCGGGACACTCTGGCGGCCGCCGGACATGAAGTTCGGCTGGAGCGGGTTACGGCAGAAGGCGGAGACCCCGGGAAAGGCGGAGCAGTCCGCTTGACGGGGACCCCCGCGGTGGAACCCTACGACGCGTGCGTTTTTGCAAGCCCTGTAGAGGGGTTCTCCCTGGCACAGCCTATGAAGCTGTACCTTAAGCAGATCGGTTCTCTTAAGGGGAAGAAAACGGGCTTTTTTGTTACCCGGCATCTGACGCCCAAATGGATGGGCGGCAGCCGCAGCATCGCCCAGATGGAAAACGCCTGTCGAGAAAAGGGCGCTGAGATCGGAAAATTTGGCATGATCACCTGGAAGGATGAAGAGCTCCGGGAAAGGCAGACGACAGAGACGGTGGCGCTCCTTTCCGGGATGTTTTAAGCGGAGGGCCGGAAGCGTGAAAAAAGGAATCAAAATCCTGCTCATCGTATGTATCGTTGCGGCGGCTCTGGCGATAACGGGGACGGTTGTCATGAGACGGATCCAGGGGAATCTGGACGCGCTGAAAACGACGGAAATTCCCCGGACGGACCTTCAGCGGATAGAGGACGGCACCTATACGGGACGGTATTCGGTGTTTCCGGTTTCGGCCACTGTAGAGGTGACCGTGGAAAACCATGTCATAACCGGCATCCGGCTGGTGGAGCACAAGAACGGAAAAGGACAGGCGGCGGAATCTATTCCGGGGGAGGTAGTACGTACCCAGTCCCTCCAGGTGGACGCCGTTTCGGGAGCTACTTACAGCAGCAAGGTGATCCTCCTGGCCATAGCCGACGCCCTGGACGGGGAAACGGCATAACGGCTGCGGTTGTATCCGAGGCTGAAAAACGGAAAGAGAGAAACGAAAAGTGGAAATAAAAAGCCGAAACCGCCCGGAGGACGCCCAGATTCTGCAGCTGCGGGAGCTGGAGAAGTCCTGCCGCCTCCGGGACGGGCAGACGACGCCGATTCCCCTGAATACATGGATGAATTTTAATCCCGGGATGAAAAGCTGCTTCCTGCTCTATGCGGGAGAGCGGCTTGTGTCGTTTCTGAATGTGTTTGCGCCCGAGGCCCGGGAGGCGGAGGTATATGCCGTGACTCATCCGGAATTTCGCCGCAGGGGGTATTTTGCCGCTCTCCTGCGGGAAGCGGAAGCGGAACTGAAGCGCTGCGGAGTTTCCCGGATCCTTCTGGTGTGTGAGAAAATGAGCCGGGACGGACAGGAGACGGCACGGCGCCTGGGAGGCCGTCTGCAGCATTCTGAGTACCGTCTGAAGTTCGAAGGCGCTCCGGAAACGGCACCGCCCGGGCGGCTGCGCCTGGAAGAGGCAGGACCTGGGGATCTGAAGGCGATTTCCGCCCTGGATGTGCGGATTTTCGGCAGCGACCCGGAGGTTTCCCTTTCCATGCTGGGGAAAACCCTGGAGGATCCGAAAAACAGGACCTTCTCCGTCTTTCTGGGAGAGAAGCGGATCGGCCTGTGCAACGCGGGCCTCCGGGAAGACGGGATCTCGATTTTCGGGCTGGGGATCGCGCCTGAGCACCAGGGGATGGGATACGGAAGGGATATGCTTCTGCTTCTGCTTGGAAAGCTCCGGGAGTATCCCGGCCGGGATATTACCCTGGAGGCCGACAGTGAAAATCAGGCTGCTCTCCGGCTGTACCGGAGCAGCGGTTTTACCGAGATCACCCGCTTTGATTACTATGAATATATCTCCCGGGGGAGCGGCAAGGACGGCATATAGGCCGCGAAGGCCGAAGCGATATGGGATTTCGCCCGAAGGAAGATCTGCCAAGCGGCGCAGAAGGAAGCGGAGGAGACGATATGTTTACCGATCAGGCGATGGATTTGGAAGGGCTGCTGGACCTTCTCTCGGAAGGAGTCCTTTTTTTGGACGAGCAGGGGCATCCCACGGCGAACCGGCGTTTCCGCGAACTGATGGGAATCGCGGAGGACGAACAGGGGGCGCTGATGAAAACCCTTGCGGAGCATCATTTTCTGGAGGATGCGGAAGAGGGCCGCAGCGGCAGGAAGAGCCTGAGTATTTTCGGGAAAGCACTTTCGGTGGAATATAAAACCGCCATGTCTGAATCCGGAAGCCGGTTCTGGACCCTCGCCGTCAGGGAAGAGGAGAAAGAGAGCCCTCCCAGGGAAATCGACGTTATCGCCGACAGCTTGGAGACCCTGAAGGACATATTGGACAGCGAATATCAGGCTTATGTTCTGGTGGACGATCAGGCCCGGATTGTAAAATGGCATTATGAAAGGCTTCTGGGCATCAAAGAGGAAGACGTGCTGGGAAAACCGGTGGAGGAGGTTCTGGAAAACACCCGGCTCCATGTTGTGGTACGGACGGGGAAAAAAGAGATGTTCACCACCCAGCGCATCCGGGGAAACGACATGATCGGGCGCAGATACCCCATCTTCCATGCCGGGCGGTTGATCGGCGCCATGGGGGTCGTGATGTTCAAGAATCTCCAGGAGTATCAGGACGCCTTTATGAAAATCAAGCAGCTTTCCAGCACCATCGACAGTTATAAAAATGAGATCAGCAGCACATACCGGGCGCATTATACCTTCGAGGACATCATCACCTGCGACGAAGCCATGAAAGGATGGATTGCCACAGGACAGAAGGCGGCCCTGTCCTCCTCCACCGTTTTGATCCGGGGAGAAAGCGGAACGGGGAAGGAATACTTCGCACACGCGATTCACAGCTTAAGCCGCCGGCGGGACCAGCCTTTTATCCGAATCAACTGCGCTGCCATCCCCCAGGAACTGCTGGAATCCGAACTCTTCGGCTACGAGGGAGGAGCCTTTACCGGAGCCAAAAAGGGAGGAAAGATCGGGAAGCTGGAACTGGCCAACGGAGGGACCGTCCTGCTGGACGAAATCGGATCCATGCCTTATGCCATGCAGTCGAAACTGCTGCGGGTGCTGGAGGAGAGGGAGATCGAAAGGATCGGCGGCAAGGAGCGTATCGGTATCGATATCCGAGTGATCGCAAGCACCAACGAGAATCTTGCCGATTTGGTGAAAAAGGGCTTGTTCCGCAAGGATCTGTATTACAGGCTAAACGTGGTGGATATCGCCCTCCCGCCCCTGAGAGACCGCAGAGAGGATATCCCCCTGCTGTGCAAGGATATTCTGGAACGGCAGGTTCAGGGGGTCGGACCGCTCTTCAAGACTATCACACCCCGGGCGATAGCGGACCTGGAACAGTATGACTGGCCGGGAAATGTGCGGGAGCTGAGAAATGTGCTGGAAAGGGCGGCTAATGTGACGATAGATGGGATCATCGACGTGAGCGACCTCCCAGAAACCATCAGCGCAGGGAACCAAAGCCGGAAACAGTTGGAAAACAGGCTGCTCAGCGACATTGTGGCTCAGGCGGAAATCACCGCCATCCGCGACGCAGTACAGGCGGCGGGAGGAAACAGGAGCCTCGCGGCGGAGCATCTGGGTATCCACAGGACCGCCCTGTATAAAAAATTAAAGAGCTATGGGATCGACTGCAGGAAGATATAGTGTAGAGAAATAGATACACTGGTAATAATAGTAGAAAAATGGCTACAGAGGGAGAGATACCTTTCTCTCCAATGCATTGAAACCCGGATAGAAATAATCCCCCCGGAACTGTAGAAAATCATCTACAGCCCCGGGGGATGCTTTTTCATTGCCCATTGAAGATAGAATCATGAAAAGCCTGAAAATAAGCCTCTTGAGCGTTTTTTTCGGATAATTTCTGGAAATGGCACGAAACTTGCTTAAAATAATAACAGATGCAATTTGGATAAGGAGGCGCAGATATGGACGCGGAGAAGATCAGGAAAGTTGCCTGCATTGGATCGGGGCTGATCGGAGCCAGTTGGGCAACCTATTTTATCCTTAAAGGGCTTGAGGTAAATCTCTACGACGTGAAAGAGGAATTTCTGGCCTCCGGGAATGCCAGGATCGATAAGAATCTGGATTTCTTTGAAGAAAAGGGAATAATCCATTCGGATGAGAGAAAGGAAATCTCATCCAGGCTTTCTCTTACGCCCGTAATAGGGGACGCTGTCCGGGATGCGCAGTTTATTCAGGAGTCGGGACCGGAAAGGTATGAGATCAAACGGCAGATTCTCAGCGAAGTAGAAAAAGACGCTCCCGCCGAAGCCATATTCGCCAGCAGCACCTCCGGGCTGCTCATCACGGAGATTGCGAAAGAAGCCCGCCATCCGGAGCGCTGCCTGGGTGCCCATCCGTATAATCCGCCGCACCTGATCCCTCTTGTGGAAATGACAAAAGGGGAAAAGACCAGTCCCGAAGCCCTGCAATGTGCATATGGTTTTTATAAAGGAATCGGGAAAGAACCGGTGATCCTGCAAAAGGAAGCGTTAGGTTTCATTTCCAACCGCCTCCAATCGGTACTGTACCGCGAAATGGTGGACCTTGTGCTGAGAGGAGTGTGCTCCGTGGAGGACGCGGACAAGGCGCTTCTCTACGGTCCGGGTTTACGATATGGGATCATGGGTCCCAATCTCATCTTCCAGCTGGGAGGCGGAAACCAGGGAATTCGGGGAATGATTAATAATCTGGTGGCCCCCTCAAACGCTATGTGGCTGCCGGATATGGCAAAATGGGAAAAGATTCCTGACGAGTGGGCCGATATCGCTCAGGCGGGAGTGGACGAGGAAATGAAAAACCGTTCCCCCGAACAGGGCAGGACAAATGAGGAGATCATCCGGTTCCGGGATGAGATGCTGGTCCAGCTGCTGAAGCTTCACGGTAAGTTTTAACTGCGTCTGGCGGCTGTTGAAAACCCTTCTGCCGCGGTTTTCTGAGAAACGCTGCTTCTTTTGCGGAGGTACTCCCAACCTCCGTATATGACTATATTTTGTATTCTTCTTTGCTGCCGGAAGTGATTTGTGCCGATTGCTTCGCGGTGAATCCACAGTAGCCGCGGCCGCACCGTTTTTGAAACGGTGCGGCCGTGGTTGTTTTATACGAATTACCTCTTGAAGCGGTATCACGGATCAGATGCAAGCGGCTCCGCCGGCCACCCTTTGCAGACATCTACCCACTTGAGGCTACCGGACAGGGTGAAGAGGTTATCGCAGGTAAGCCGGACGGCGGAGTGATCGCTTCCGCAGGCGGGGTATACCGCCGGAAAGCGGAGAAGGGAAATATCGGTGAATACCCGCACCCCTTGGGGAAGAGCGAAAGGACAGACACCGCCGGGAGTATGGCCCGTGAGGGCTTCCACCCTGTCGGGAGAGAGCATCCGGGCCTTGAAGCCAAATTCACCCCGGAATTTTACGTTGTCCACCCGGGCGTCCCCTGCCGCTACCAGCAGAAGACAGCCATCCCCGGATTCAAAGGAGAGGGTTTTGGCGATCATGGCGGGCTCCACGGACAGGGCCTGCGCCGCCAGCTCCACGGTGGCGCTGGAGACGGAAAATTCCAGGATCTCTTCCGTCCGGCCCAAAGAGGCGAAATAGGCTTTTACCGTGTCGATGGAATTGGACATAAGTGAAAGTTCCTTTCTGCGTAAATATGGCAGATCAAAGCCGCCCATAAATTTCCGTAAGCTCCCGGAGCCGGGAGGAAACCTCTGCGTTGAAGGCCTCCCGGCGGACGCGCCAGCGCCAGTTCCGGCCTCCCACCGTGGAGGGACGGTTCATGCGGGCATCTTCCCCGAGACCCAGGATATCCTGCATGGGAGCCATGGACAGCACCGAAGACGACTCCCAGGCGCCTGCGGCGGCACCCCAGGAGATCCCCTCCTCCAGGCGGAGACGAAGATAACGCGAAGCGAATTGGCGCGCGTCCGGGGAAGCTTCACGGTACCACTCCAGAAAAGTGGGAGAGTCATGGGTGGAGGTATAAATAATGGAATTGATTGGACAGTTGTGGGGAAGAAAGGGGTTGTCCGGTCCGCTCCCGAAGGCATCCGTCAGTACCCGCATCCTGGGAAGGCCGCTGTCTTCGGTAAAGCGCCTTGCCTCCGGGGAAAGGTCCCCCAGATCCTCGGCGATAAACCCCGCTCCGAAAGCCTCTTCCCGCAGGAGGGAAATAAAAGACTCCCCGGGACCTTCTCGCCAAAAGCCCTCCGACGCCGCCTTCGCCTCCAGGGGAATCTCCCAGTAGCTGTGAAAGCCCCGAAAGTGATCCAGACGGACGATATCGCACAGAGTGAGCGCATGCCGGAGACGGGCGCGCCACCAGGAAAAACCGCTCTTCTCATGGGCCTCCCATCGGTACAAAGGGTTTCCCCAGAACTGTCCCGAAGGGGAAAAGCCGTCCGCGGGAACGCCGGAGTATGCCTCCGGGCGCAGATGTTCATCCACCCGGAAGAGCTCCGGGCGGGACCAGACCTGAACGCTGTCGGAGGAACAATAGATGGGAAGATCTCCGATGATGAAAATCCCGTTTTGATTCGCGTATTCCCGCAGGGCCCTCCATTGGCGGAAGAACAGGAATTGAAGGAAAACCTCAAAAGATATCTCCTCCGCCAGCTCACGCTGCCAATACCCTAGAGCTCCCGGTTCCCGCCGGAGAAGCGCCCCGTCTGGCCAGTCCTGGAGGGCTGCGCCGCCGAAATGCCGCTGCGCCGCAGAAAAAAGCGCATGGTCGGAAAGCCAGCCCCCGTTTTCCCGATAGAAAATCGCCACCTCACGGGAAAGCATTTCTCTGCCGCGGGAAAAGGCAAGACGAAGAAGGGGCTCCTGCCGCTCCTGCGCCAGGGCGTAGTCCGCCAGATCCGGCGATCCGACCTGGGCGGAACAGCATTCGTCCGCTGTGAGAAGTCCGTCATTTACAA
Source organism: Papillibacter cinnamivorans DSM 12816 (assembly GCF_900176335.1). Taxonomy (GTDB): domain Bacteria; phylum Bacillota; class Clostridia; order Oscillospirales; family Oscillospiraceae; genus Papillibacter; species Papillibacter cinnamivorans. The sequence continues at coordinate 71,483 of NZ_FWXW01000008.1, read as the reverse complement.
GCAGGTCGGGGTCGATGTACAACGGACATCCGGCCCAGACGGAGGGAGATTGGTAGGGAGAAAAGCCGGTTCCGAAAGGGTTGAGGGGGAGGATCTGCCAATAACGCTGCCCGGAATCCCGCAGAAAATCCACGAACCGGTACGCCGATTCCCCGAAGGTACCTACGGAAAAAGGACCGGGCAGAGAAGAAGGGTGCAGCAGGATGCCGGCGCCGCGCCGCCTCCCTTTCCAGGAAAGTTCTCCGTTTGCCATATGCTGCCTCCTTGTTCTATGACCCAATAGTATCCGACCGGATCGACCGAAACAGACACAGCTATTAACTGCTGCATCCGCTCCCGAAACTCCGGACAAACGAAAATGCGCGCTTTCCTGCCATTATACGGCCCCCCGCCTCCCCGTGTCAATACGCGGAGGCGCGCGCTCCGCGGAGGGAAAAGTCCCATGGAAGAAAACTTTCGAAAGGGAAAATCCTCTGAAACGTCGCATAAAGTACGTTTTCACAGATTCATTAAGCACCACAAACCCAAATCCGGAGAGCTCCGATCGCGGGCCTAAATAGAGACTTCTTGGCCTCGGGCAGTTCGTGCGTCTGAAACTACCGATAGTCAATTACGTATTAAGAGCGCCCACAGGAACACCCTTCTTGTGGAGATGCCAAAAGGCCGGAGCCTCTTGGTCTGTTTTTGGTGACTTTTTGCAGAAACAAAAAGTTACCCCCAGCGGGGAGCGCGCAGTTCCCGTCCAGAACCCCTTTGAAACCTTTAAGATATGATTCGATAAAAGATGGCTGCCCCGGTGGGGGCGGCGCTTTCCGCAGGATTTCACGGTATATTACGATGGAATTTCATGCTATACTAAAAACCAGAAGAATGCTCCCATACAGGAATATGGGAGAACCGTCCGGAATCGAAAGGAGCATGTATATGGAAGCACTGGAGGCCATAGAAAAAAGAAGGAGCATCCGCAGGTATAAGGACCTGCCCCTCAGCGACGAGCAGATTCGCGCTCTTCTGGATGCAGCGCGCCTGGCACCCTCGGGAACCAATCTCCAGCCCTGGCGCTTTGCCGTGGCCACAGAAAAGAAGACCAAGGAAAAGCTGCAGGAGCTGTGCTACAATCAGAGGTTCGTAAGCGCGGCGGGAGCTGTCCTGGTCTGCTGTGCCGATCTCACCGCTTACACCCAAAGGATGCGGCCCCGCCTGGAGGAGCTGGTGGAAGCAGGAGTCATGTCCCGGGAGGCGATGGAAAACTACTCCCAGTACAAGATGTCCCAGGGAGAGGACCTGAAGGCCTTCATCCCTTATTCCATGATGAACGTGGGCCTCGCCATTGAAAACATCTGCCTGCGGGCGGTATCCATGGGGCTGGGCACCTGCATCATCCGGCGGATGGAACCTAAAAAAATAGCCGAATACCTGAAGCTGCCGGAGAACACCGTGGTCCTGGCCCTGGTGGCGGCGGGTGTTCCCGACGAGGATCCCAAACCACGGCCCCGCCTTCCCCTGGAGGAGCTGCTGTTGGAGATCCCGAAAGAATAAAGAGCTGTTTCGCTGTGCGAAGACGGGGGGGTATCGAATCCGGGCAAAGCCCGGTATAGTACCCTGCGTTTGGCTCTCGTCCTTTTCGCGGAAGCGAAAAGCTTTTGCGGCTTTCGCGTTGCGCTCCGTGACCAAAAGACGCAAAAGATGAAATCCCGTGCCCCGGGGAAATTCACTTTCCCCGGGGCACACTTTGCGCGTTTCCGAAGAAACGCTGACCAACTTCCGCACCCGCTGAAAAACATGTTTTTCAGTGGAGTAAAAAAACCGGAAGGCCTCGCCTTCCGGTTTTTTTGTCGGGTTCAGGTATGTGCTTCTAGGTATTAGCAGCCGCATCCACAGCCGCCGCCGCAGCCGCCGCCGCAGCCCATGCCGCCCCAACCGCCGCCGCAGCAGCAGAAGAGGACGACGAGGATGATGATGATCCAGCAGCAGCAGTTATTGCCGCCGAAGAACCCACCCTGATTGCAACCCATACTGAGTACCTCCTGATTACTGACTAAAACCAATCGCCGACTGGTCTCACTCCATAGTATTCAAGAGACGTGATTTGGTGCAAACAGGTGATACGCAGCCTTCAGGCGATGCGGGAGGAGGTGACTTTGGCCCGCGCCTGCGCTGCAGCTTCTTCGCCGAACACGCTTTTGGCGATCAGCTTCTGCAGCAGGGTCCCGCTGCCGTCCTTCAGGGCCGCGTCCAGGGAATAGTAGGAAACGTAGACCACCTGGGCCCGGTAGAAAGTCTTGCTTGCCAGGAGGGCCTGTTCGCCGGAGGTGAGGAGTCCTTTATTGTATGCGTAGGAAAGGGAAGTGTCCCATGTAAAATCCCCGGAGGCGTCGCTGTATCCCATGGAACGCAGGATGAGGGTCATATATTCCGGGGCGGTGATGGTGCTATAAGTCCCGAAGAGGGAGGAGGATACCCCGTTGGTATAACCTTTGCTGTACGCGTAGTTTACATAAGAACTTGCCCAGGAGGGCACATCCTTGAAGGGGGAAGTGCCGGCATAGGAAAGGGCTTCGTTCTCTTCCCCCAGCAGGCGGATGAACATGATGAGCCCCTCGACGCGGCTGGGCTTGTTCTCCAGCATGTATCCCGAGCCGTATCCCGTGTCTCCGCCCCGGAAGAGCCCCAGAAGCTTCAGGGCGTCCGCCATGGCGTTATAGTCGGTCCCGGTGCTGGAAGCAAAGGAGTAATTGCCCTCGTATTCCACCACCGCCGTATCCGAGGAAACGGTGAACACCGCCGTTGTGTATTCGGCCACGAGATACCGCTGGGAGGCGGCAAGGCTGGAGCCGGAGAGGATCTCCGTCCCGGTGCTCACGTTTATCACCGCGCCGGAGGAAAAAGTGACGTTCACGCTTCCCGCCAGCAGCACGAATCCGGTGCCGGTGGTGCCCGTAAGGGCGTCGCCCGACTTGACCCTGGTCTGGATGAATTCCGGAGCGAAGGCGCTCTGCACCGCCAGAGCGTCCAGCTTTTGACTGTACTCCTGGACCAGCGCCGTAAGCTTTTGGCTGGAACTGCCGTAAACCGTGTTCCCGGCCGCGGTGATTCGTCCCTCGATGGTGGCCGAGAGGGATGGCAGATAGGTGTCAGTTATGTAGCTGAGCGAAATAAGAGGGTCGCTTTGAGAGCCCGGGGCGGCAAAGGTGTGCCCGAATAGAAGGAGCAGCCCCAGAACGGCCGGAAGAATAACCAATAGCTTCTTCATGGGTGAACCCTTTCTGTACGTTTACGGAGTATCCCGGTTCGCAATCATATAACTGAGAGTGAGAAGACTGTCCGCAAAGTGCACGTCTTCGATTTTCACGTTGGCATCCCGGATGTTCAGTTCGATATTGGTGAAATTCCAGAGCCCGCGCACTCCGAGGCCTACCAGGCGCTCTGCCGTTTTCTGGGCCACGCTCCGCGGCACGGTGAGCACCGCCACGTCCGGCTTGCATTCCACCACATAGTCCTCCAGAGCGTCAATGTGATGTACGTGCACGCCGTTGATTTCCGTGTTGATGACGTCGGAAGCCACGTCGAAGGCCGCGTCCAGAATAAAGCCGCTTTTGGCGAAATAAAAGTTTTGAATCAGGGCGCGGCCCAGGTTGCCCGCGCCGATGATGATGATTTTATACTGTTTGTTCATTCCCAGTACTTCCGCGATTTCGCTGCGCAGCTTTTCCACATTGTACCCGTAGCCCTGCTGGCCGAATTCCCCGAAACAGCTCAGGTCCTGGCGGATCTGGGAGGCGGTGAGCCCCATGATGCGGCCCAGGGAACTGGAAGAAATACGAACCACGCCGTTGTAATACAGATCGTCCACATGCCGATAATACCTGGGAATGCGGCGGATTACTGCGTTTGAAATTTTGTCTTTCCTCATAAAAGCTTCTCCACCGCCGCAGACTTGTTTTTATATTTTTCTCCAAAGAAAAACACGCATAAAGCCTGCCGCTGCCGCTTTGTAAGGCGGGCGGACCGCCGAATTCAATACCTCGGATAGTAGTAACAAACCGTCCCGCCGGACGGTTCCGCACGGCCGCTCCCCGCCGGGGAAAACCTGTGCTGGTATTAGTTTAGCGTTTTCGGATGGAAATGTCAAATCCAATTCTGCGCCGGAAAAACAATTGACGGGAAAGCGGCTGTGGACGGAAAACGCAGGAGTAGTCCCTGCATCTGAAACACTTTGCGTTTTTCGGCATGATGCGTTATAATACTCATCATGCAAAAACGCAATGAGTTTTTGTATGATGAATGTTCCACGGCTAATTCAGCGGCGAATGCCACTGCCTGCCGCGTTACGGCAGGCAGGAATATGCCTTTTTGCGCATTTTCCCCCAATAGCGGTATAATAAAAAATCCCGAAAGGAAGAGAGCCTGTGAGCCGAATACCCACAAAGAAGCAAGCCGGAGAAATCCTGGCAAAGTACAACAAGGAGCCGTTTCATTTGCGGCACGGGGAGATCGTATCCGGCGTAATGGGCTGGTTTGCCGGAGAGCTTGCCCCGGACAACGTGGAGTTCTGGGAAGTGGTGGGGCTTCTCCATGACCTGGATTTTGAGAGATGGCCGGAGGAACACTGCGTCCGGGAGCAGCAGCTGATGCGCGAAATGGATTTGGACGAGGCTCTGATCCGCGCCGCCGCAAGCCATGGTTATGGGATTTCAGTTGACATAAAACCTGAGCTTCCCATGGAGAAGGTCCTCTATGCCGTGGACGAACTCACGGGCCTCATCGGAGCGGTGGCCCTGATGCGGCCTTCCCGCAGCGTTTCCGACCTGGAGGTCAAATCGGTGATGAAGAAATTCAAGACCCCCGCCTTTGCCGCCGGCTGCTCCCGGAAGGTGATTTCCGACGGCGCCGAAATGCTGGGTTGGGAGCTGACCGAGCTGATCGACAGGACCATTCAGGCCATGCGCAGTCTGCCCCCCGAGCTGGGGCTGTGAATCCGGAAAGCGGGGAAGACCGCAGCCCTTGTGAAAAGTGCTTATACTGGAACAATGACGCGCCCCCCCGCGGGGGGCGCGTCAGCTTGTTAAAAATGTCCTCTCGTCCGATCGCCGCCGGCGAAAGCTTTTTCGGATTCTTAAAGTGCGTTCCGTGACCGAAATCCGCAAAAGGTGAGATCTCAATGCCTTGCGAAAACCGGGGGTTCTATCCCGGAACAGTCCCTGTGACCCGATGTATGCTTATTTGCCCGACAGAGCTTCCATTGCTTTTCGGCCCCAGTCGGAGTCCTTGGCCGCGGCCCGGCCGACGCCCACCAGATCAGTGTCTCCCTTGCGCAGAATCTCCTCGGCTTCCTCCGGCCGGGTGATGCCTCCCGTCACCAGCACAGGGACGGAGACCGCCCCCTTAACAACGCGGGAGGCGGCGGCGAAGTAGCCGGGCGCCTTGGTAAATGGATTGAAATACCGGCACATACCGCCGGAAATATCAATGAGATCCACTCCCGCGCGCTCCAGTTCCCGGGCTGCCGAGGCGCTCTCTTCCGGAGTCTGCCCGCCTTCCATGTAGTCCGCGGCTCCCAGGCGGAGAAACACGGGATAGGCCTCTCCCACCGCATCCCTGACGGCCTTCACCACCTCCAGGTGGATCCGGATCCGGTTCTGGAGACTGCCGCCGTATTCGTCGGCGCGCTGATTGGTAAGAGGGGATAAGAACTGGTTCAGGAGATATCCGTGGGCCGAATGGATCTCCACGGCGTCAAAGCCCGCCGCTTTGACCCGGAGAGCCGCCAGGCTAAACTGCTGAATGATCTTCCGGATCCCGTCCTGATCCAGGGCAATGGGCAGGGGCCCCTCCCTGGCCGGATTCGAAACCGAAGAGGGGGCAAAGCCGTCGATCCCGGTTACCTCCGGGGAAATGCCGCCGCCGCAGTGATTGATCTGCATGGCGGTCTTGGATCCGTTTGCGTGTATTGCCTCCGCCAGGGTTTTCAGGCCGTCTACAAGGCGGTCCTCCGCCACGGAAAGCTGACCTGCGCTCGCCCGCCCTTCGGGGGCGATATAGCTGTGCTCGATGATCACAAGGCCGAAATGGCCGCCTTTGCTTTTTTCATCGTAATACCGAAGGAGATCCGGACCGACCTCGCCTCTTTCCGATTTGGCCGTAGCCATAGGGGGAAAGACCAGGCGGTTTTTCAGTTTCACTCTTCCGGCTTCCAGGGGTGTATTCAGCAGCGGCATGATATGGCTCCTTTCTTTATCGGGGCGCGAAGCCGGATGGGTTTGGTTTTCCGGCGCGCCGGGTTTTTCCTGTTTCGCCGCTCGATGCCGGCAGTCGATAACATAAGCTCCCGCAGCGGGGGATGCTAATTATCCATTGTCTCCAGTTTCAGCAGCAACCCTCTGAGGGTATTCAGTTCCTCTGCTCCCAGGTATTCCTCCAGGGATTTCTGAGCACCCATCCACAAGTCGTTCGCCTGCGCCAGGGTCTGCGTCCCCCTGTCGGTTAACTCCAGGCGGCGGCTGCGCTCCCCCGTGGGAGCGCTGTCCTTTACAAGGCCGGCGGCTTCCAGGGGTTTGAGATTCCGGACCAGAGTGGTCCTGTCCAGCCGCAGCGCCCTTGCAAGATCGCTGACGCTGACGGGAGCCATGCCCCGGATGTATTTCAGGATGGAAAACTGGCTGATCTTCACTCCGCTGGGTACCAGAGCCCTGTCGTAAGCGGCGGTGACGGTGTGGGCCGCTCTTCTGAGATTGACGCAGTTGCAGACGGAGGAGCGTTTTTCCTTTTTCTGTTCCATGGTGCTTCCATTCTCCATTTCGTGTATTTACACTGTCAGTGTAAATCCTTTTCCCGCTTCTGTCAACGGATTTTTCCTTGCCGCAGGTTTGATTCAGGCGCTGCCCTACTTACCGGACAAAATACAAGATCAGATTTGACGTCTGACCTCTATGCGTTTTTCAGAAGCTGCGGTATAATGGAAACGGAGGAATACGCATATCGGGAAAGCGGGGCCGTTTGCGGAAGATATCTTATGGCCCGGGGTCCGTTTCATGCATTTCCCCGCCGAAAACGCGGATACTAGTGATTTGAAAAGAAACGCAAAGCGGCAGACCCCCGAAAAAGGGCGTCGGCCCACGCCGCGGCCGGACGGGCTTCCGGGTCCTCCGGCTTCCGGCAAGCGGAAGGAAAGGAGCGTTGACATGAAAGCATATTTGGACAGGTCCGGCTGCATTTCCTGCGGAATGTGCGCGGACACCTGCCCCAAGGTATTCCGGATGGCGGACGACGGAATCGCCGAGGTCTATCAGGAGGAGGTTCCCCCCGAGGCACAGAACGAAGCATTGGAAGCGCAGGAGAACTGCCCTGTTTCCGTCATCACCGTCAAGGAATAGTTGCTTAAACCGCCAAACAGGGAGGCCGGCAGAACAGCCGGTCTCTTTATTCTGCTGCGGGATCGTATTGTATATCCCTGCCGGCCCCGGCGGGGAGCGCACGTTCCCATCCGAATCCCTCATAATTAATCTGTTCGATTTTTATATTAATAAGAACGGTATAACGCGCCTCCGGCGGGGGCCATTTTTCCCCTTGCGGCGGATTAAAATAGCAAGTGCAACAGTATAAAAAAGCTCATAAGGGAGGCCAAATGGATACAGTAGGAGTTGAAAAGACCACTACTGAAAGGCGGCGACCCATATGAGCTACCACCATCTTACACCGGAAGAACGGAAAAAGCTATTTCGGATGTGGCGGAATAAAGAAAGTATCCGCCGTATGGCCGCGGCACTGGTCTCAGCGGCTCAGAAAGTCTGCAAAACTTTTTCCTGCAACGTCAAAAAAGAATGTATATCAACCCCTGTCCCATTAGAGGAACATTATACTGAAAACGACATACGGAAGCATTGAGATCATGGAATGTCCCGTAGACGGAAATTTTCGAAACAAAAAATCTTCTCAAACGTCGCACAAGGCAGGTTTTTGCAGACCCATTGAGCCCCATAATATAAAATCCGGAGAGCCCCGATCGCGGGCTCAAAAGCAGACTTCCTGCCACAGAGTTGTCTGTGCGTTCGCAACTGCCGAAAGTCAGTCACTTATTGAGAGCGCCTATAGGAGCACCCTCTCCAGAGCTCCAAGAGGCCGAGGCCTCTTGGTCTGTTTTTGGTGACTTTTTGCAGAAACAAAAAGTTACCCCCGGCGGGGAGCGCGCAGCCCCCGTCCAAACCGATTATAGAATAATTTAAGAGTCTATAATTGCCGGCGGGAAACGCCGCGCTCACGTATGGCTTCCGGAAGAATGGAAAAAGCACGCCGCGGTTTAATTGAAACCCCACCGTTTTTAAAGCCTTCTTGTCGAAACTCTATTGACGGGAAAAGGCGCGAAAGGTATCATGGTAAGGGTAACAGACAAGGAAAGAAGGCTCGCTTTGAAGCGTATAGGAACCGGAAATTATCCCGTTATGCTGCTGTCCCTCGCTCTGGGAACCTTTATGGCGGCGCTGGACACCAGCGTTGTAAACATTGCCGTGCCGGTGATTCAGGCGGAGTTCGGCGCCGAATTGGCCACGGTGGAATGGGTGATTATCTCATACCTTCTGGTGGTCAGCAGCCTGCTGCTTACCTTTGGAAGGCTTTCGGACATACATGGGCATAAAAAGGTGTATCTGGCCGGTTTTTGTATTTTCACCCTGGGCTCTCTCCTTTGCAGCCTATCCACCGGCATTGAGATGCTGGTGGCCTTCCGGGTGGTACAGGCGCTGGGCTCGGGTATGATGTTTTCCACCAGCAGCGCCATCATCACGGACAACGTCGCTCCGGAAAAGCGGGGCGGAGCCTTCGGCGTCATCGCCGTGGCGGTGGCCGCGGCGGGATGCGCGGGCCCGGTGCTGGGCGGTTTCCTGGCGGACCTCCTGGGCTGGCAGAGTGTCTTTTACATCAACGTTCCCATCGGGATCGTGGGCATCATCCTTGCGGCCAAATGGATACCGAAGGACGGAGAGCAAAAGGCATCGCCTTTCGACATTAAGGGCGCGCTCGTCCTGTTTGCGGCCCTGTTTCTGATTTTGCTTCCGCTCAATCTCGCAGGTGACGGGCTTGCCCCCGCGCTGTTTTTTGCCATGCTGGCCGCGGGGCTTGTCCTGGGGGGCATCTTCCTCATCCATGAGCGGCGGACAAGCTTTCCCATGATCCGGCTGACGCTGTTCAGAAGCAGGGTTTTTTCCGCCAGCCTCATTGCCGCGGCCTTTTGCTATATGGCCCAGTATATCGTTGTTTTTATGATGCCCCAGTATTTTCAGAACGACCTGCTCCTGTCTCCTTCCATGGCGGGTCTTGCCTATCTGCCCTTTCCCCTCGCCACCATCGTGATCGCTCCCGTGAGCGGCAGCTTTTCCGACAGGCATGACAGCCGGATTCTCAGCTCGGCGGGGATGGGCGTGATGGCCCTGGGCCTGTTTTTGGTGAGCTTTGCCCGGGCGGACACCTCCCGGTGGTATGTCGTTCTGGCGCTGGTCCTGACGGGGATCGGCTCCGGTATGTTCCAGTCTCCCAACAACAGCGCCGTGATGGGAAGCGCTCCGGCGGAGCAACGCGGGGCCGCCTCGGGCACCCTGGCCATGATGCGCAATGTGGGCATGGTTTTGGGGGTCGCCGCGGGCGGAGCGCTGTTCGGCGTATACTCCCTCAGGACGCAGGAGGTTTTATCCTCCTCCGGCTTAACGGGGGAGGCGCTGAAACTGGCGTCCTTCTCCGGGGGATTCCGGCCCACCTTTTTAACGGCCGCGGGTTTTGCGGTGCTTGCCATGGTGGCATCCTTCGTCAAGGGAAAGGTGCGCCGGGCGGACGCCTCCGTCGGAATACCGGCGGAAGGTCCGTCGGACAGAGAGCCCGGGGACGGGAGCATCAGGCGGGAAGACCCCGGCGAATAACGGGGAAAGATGGAATAATGCGGTAAGGAGCGTAACATGGAGATAAAAAGAGCTGCCCTCGTGGGGATGGGCGCCATTGGATCGGTTTATGCGAAATATCTGACGGACCGGTACGGAGAGGACTTCGCCGTCGCCGCCGATTCAAACCGGGGGAAAAGACTGAGGTCGGAGGGAATCGTCCTCAACGGCGAGAGGTTTGTTCCCCGTGTGGTCTTTCCGGAAACGGACCGCTTTCAGGCGGACCTCGTGATATTCTGTGTCAAGAACGGCCAGCTGGAGGAGGCCATGGAGGAGGTGCGCCCCTTCATTGGGCCGGAGACCGTCCTGCTGCCCCTTTTAAACGGCATCACCGCCAGGGACAGGCTGCTGGCCGGATATCCGGACAATCTTGTGCTCTACGGGCTTGCCATTCACATCGTTTCCGTCCGGGAGGGTTCCCGGGTGATCAGCACCTCTTTGGGGACCATCCAGTTCGGCGAGGCGGAAAACAAAGACCCGTCCCCGCGCGTTTTGTCGGTGCAGAGATTTCTGGAGGGAGCGGGCCTGGAGGCAAAAATCATGCCGGATATGCGCTGGGCCGTGTGGCGCAAATGGATGCTCAACGTGGGGGCCAATCAGGTTTCCGCCGTGTCCGGGGCGGGATATGGGAACCTCCTGGGGCTTCCGGAGCTCAGATCTTTGTTTCGGGACGCCATGGCCGAGGTGGCCGCCCTTGCCCAGGCGGAAGGCATCGATTTGGGAGAACGGGAGATGGAGGAGTTTCTGACCACCATGCAAAGGCACAATCCTCTGGGCAAGACCTCCATGCTCCAGGACGTGGAGGCCGGGCGCAAGACCGAAGTGGAGTATTTTTCCGGAACGGTGATGGAGCTGGGAGCCAGGCACGGCATCCCCACACCGGTGAACCGGGTATTATATCGTCTCATCCGCGCGAGGGAACAGATGTACTGACGCGGAGGAAACGCGAAACAGGAAAGGCGGAAGGCAATCTTGGAAAAGCTTTATGAGCGGGACAAACAGAAGATCCTGGAGTACATACGGAAAGAACCGGAGTTCAATCTCTTCTTTTTCGGGGATATCGAACACTTCGGCGTGGACTGCGAGCAGGTGGAAATATTTGCGCAGAAGCGGGAGGACACCTACGACAGCCTGGTGCTCCGCTATTTGAACAATTACGTGGTTTACAGCCGGTTCGGGGACTACGACGCCAAAACAGTGGCGGAGTTTTTAAGGGAGAGAAACGCCTCCGCCGTCAGCGGAAAGGGAAGCGTCCTGGAGAAGCTGGCGCCGGGGCTGCCCGGGAAGTTTGTCAAATACTCGCTGCTGTCCAAGCTGGAAAAAGTGAAAAAGCCCGCGCCCGCGCCCAGGGAATATAAAATCCGGGCTCTGATGCCGGAGGACGCGGAGGCGGTTGTAGCCCTGTTTACACAGATCCAGGAGTTTGCCGAACGGTACAGGAGAGACAGGGAAAAGGAGATCTCGGCCCTGCATCTGAATCTCAGCACGAGCGGCGCGGGCTTCGGCGCCTTCCGGGACGGAGCCTTGGCAGCCGTGGCCCTCACCACCGCGGAAAACTCGGAGTCGGCCATGATTGTGGGCGTCGCCACACTTCCGGAACATCGGGATAAGGGACTCGCCGGAAATCTGGTCGCGGGTCTTTGCGAAAAATGCCTCAGTGAGGGAAAACGCTACCTCTGCCTGTTCTATGACAATCCGGACGCGGGAAAAGTATACCGGGAACTGGGATTCAGAGAGATGGGAGAATATACCCTGATCCAGTGATCTCCGGCGCGGCGCTGCCGTGAAGAAGTCCGATTTCCGACGACTGGGGGAGAGGCCGGCGTGAGACTGAAGGAGCATTTTCTGGTATACCGGGGCCTGCCGAAGGGCATCTACTTTCTCTTCCTGTCCGACATCATCAATCGGATGGGCGGATTCATCCTGCCTCTGATGACCCTGATCCTCACGGGAAAACTGGGTCTTTCCGTTTCCGACGCAGGCCTTTTCGCAACGGCCGCGATGCTGGCCCAGGCTCCCTTTTTCCTTCTGGGAGGCAAGCTGTCCGACAAGTTCGGCAGCAAGCGCGTCATTGTGCTTTTTGATTTCCTGGGCGCCTTTACCTATCTCCTGTGCGGGTTTCTGCCTCCGGGACATGTGACGGCGGTTCTTCTGGTGGTGGCATCGGCCTTTTTCGGCGTCGCTTCTCCCGCCCATACCGCCATTATCCCCGAGCTGGCGCCGCCTTCCATGATTAAAAGCGCCTATTCCCTCATCTACCTGGGGTATAACATCGGGTTATCCGTAGGCCCCCTGCTGGGCGGTCTGCTGTTTGTAAACCATTTCCGCCTTCTGTTCCTTCTGGACGGAATGACCACCATGGCGGCCACAATCGTGGTGCTTTTGGGCGTCCGGAGCAGAGCAAAGGAAAAGAAAGGGCCTTTTTCCGCCGCGGCGGAAGCGATTTTGGAGGAGGAAAAAAAGCGGGCGGAAGACGGCTCCGTCTTTTCCTTCCTGCGAAAAAACCCCGTGCTTCTTGCCTTTGCGGGATGCCTTCTCATCTACAATTTCTGCTATATCCAGTGGGCCTTCATTCTGCCCCTCCAGACCGTTGACCGGTTCGGGGAGAATGGGGCAAGGCTTTACAGCCTCCTGGTGAGCGTCAACGCCGTGACCGTGGTGGTCCTGACGCCGCTTCTCACCTCCCTGACCCGGCGGCTTCATGCGCTGGAGACCATCTTCCTGGGCGGCGTGTTTTACCTGGGTGCCTTTCTGCTTTTCGCGGTGAACGGATGGACCCTGGTATTTATGATCGGTATGGTCTCCATTACCGTGGGAGAGATTCTGATCAATATCAATATGAATGTCTTTATTGCCCAGAAAACGCCCGACGCTTACATGGGCAGGGCAAACTCTTTGCTTTCCATCGTAAACGGGGCCGGATTTGCGATAGGCCCCGTGATTATGGGAAATCTTCTGCTTCTGCTCACCTTCCGCAGCGCATGGTTCCTGGTTTCCGGGCTCATCATTCTGGGATTTCTCCTGGTGCGCGCGCTCCGGCATATGGACGGGGATGCTTCCTCCGGCGGGAGCAGGGGAAACGGCGCCGGGGATATGCAAATAGATGATGAAATTCAGGATGAAGCGGAATCCGAATTGTTTCGGGAAGAAGAAACGACCAGATAAACAGGATGGACCCCGCTGAAGGTTTACGATATCAGTAATAAAAAGAAAGGAGAAGAGAACATGCCGGCATTTGCAAATCCCTTTCAGGGAAACGTGGACAGGAAGATGACAAAGGAGGAACTGGTCCAGGCTGTCCGCCTGGACATCGCCGGGGAACTGGAGGCCATCTATCTGTATGACGCCCACGTTCTCGCCACCGACGACCCCGTTGCCAAAGCGGTGATTGCAGACATCCGGGACGAGGAAAAAGCCCACATGGGCGAGCTGATCACTTTGCTGTTTCACCTGGACCCCAAGGAGGCGGAACACTTTTTTTCCGGCCAGGATGAGGTCAGGGAGATGATGGAGGAGCTGGGGATTACCCCTTCCGCCAAATAATCTATCGGAGAAAACTGCCGGGGGTTGAATCATTCCCCGGAAATGCGAGCCGCCGGCGGAAAATCCGCCGGCGGATTTTTCTGCGGAGGGAATCCGGCGGAATGGGGAGGTGGACTGCATAGCATAAATATGCATCACCAAATGGGATAATTGAAAAATCAAGTAATACAGCCCGTATAATGCAAGCAAGAATATACAAAACAAAATGAAGGAAACCCTGCGAAGTTGTCCGAAAAGCAGAAAATAGGAAAATACGCGGGGAGTATTGACATTTTTCCCCGCCCATAGTAAACTGATACTGGATCAGAAGTTAGCCGGAACTAACGAAACGGTTCGGATTGTCCGCCGAAGAGAAACCGGCGCAGGAAAGACCGGAGAGCGTGCATGGAGATGGGGTGGCGAGGGTGAAAACATTGAAAAGCATTCCCTGCGGCCAGATGGTGAAGGTTCTGCGGCTGGAGGGCACCGGCGCGCTGCGGCGCAGGATTATGGATATGGGAATCACGAAAGGCACCACGGTGTGCGTTCGGAAGGTGGCGCCCCTGGGGGACCCGATGGAGATTACCGTACGCGGATATGAGCTTTCCCTGAGGAAGCAGGAAGCGGAGAATATCATAGTGGAGTAAAAAGAATGCTTTTGGGCGGGCCGGAACGGCGCGTCTTTTTATGTTGGATATGTTAGAAGAAACTAACGGGATGCACTGTCTGCATCCGTACGGATAAAGCACGGTATTTTGCGCCTGAAGGCGGCGCGGTCTCGATAAAACAGCCGCGGACGAATCGGAGGAAATTTACATGCCCATAAAAATTGCATTGGCGGGCAACCCCAACAGCGGAAAGACCACGCTGTTCAACAGTCTCACCGGTTCGTCCCAGTACGTGGGCAACTGGCCCGGTGTCACCGTGGAAAAGAAGGAAGGCAGGCTCAAAGGGTTCAAGGACGTGATCATCACGGATCTTCCGGGCATTTACTCCCTGTCTCCCTACACCCTGGAGGAAGTGGTGTCCAGAAACTACATTCTGGAAGAACGGCCCGACGCGATCATCAACCTGGTGGATGCCAGCAACATAGAGAGAAATCTGTACCTCACCACCCAGGTGCTGGAACTGGGGATCCCGGTCATCGTCGCTTTGAATATGATAGACCTGGTCAACCGTGACGGGGACAGGATCGACGCCGATGCCCTCAGCCGCGCCCTGGGCTGCCGGATGGTTGGAATTTCTGCCCTGAAGGAAGAGGGGACGGAAACCCTGGCGGAGCAGGCGGTGGCACTGGCCCGGAGCGGAGAGCGCTGCGAGAAGCCCATTGTCTTTTCCCCGCGGGTGGAAATGGCACTGAAACCTTTGGCGGACATAGCCTCCTGGCATTATCCCGCCGAAAGGGTCCGCTGGTACAGCGTGAAGCTTCTGGAAAGGGACCAGAAGCTTCTGGAGGAGGGCAAACTCACCGGGGAAGAGCTCGCCGCCGCCGAGGAGGCGTCCGCGGCGCTGGAACGAGAGTACGACGACGACTGCGAGAGCATCATCGCCAACGAGCGATATAATTTCATTACGGAATTGGTTGACAGCTCCGTCATCAGAGGCCGGGTGGGCATGTCCGTTTCCGACAGGATCGACAGTATTCTCACCAACCGGTTTCTTGCCCTGCCGGTGTTTGCCGCCATCATGGGCGTCGTGTACTACGTGTCGGTTTCCTGGCTGGGCGCCATCGGTACCAACTGGACCCGGGAGGTCCTGTTTGGAGCTGTCCTCATGCCGGGTGCCACCGCCTTTTTAAACAGCGTGGGCGCGGCGGGCTGGCTCACCGGCCTGATTGTGGACGGAATTCTCGGCGGCGTGGGATCCGTTTTGAGCTTTGTTCCCCAGATGATGCTTTTATTCTTTTTCCTGGCCTTTCTGGAGGACTGCGGATACATGTCCAGGGTCGCCTTCATCATGGACCGGATCTTCCGAAAATTCGGCCTTTCGGGGAAATCTTTCATCCCGCTGCTCATCAGTTCCGGCTGCGGCGTGCCGGGGATCATGGCTTCCCGCACGATAGAAAATGAAAAGGACAGGCGGATGACCATCATCGTCACCACCTTTATTCCCTGCGGGGCGAAGCTCCCTATTATCGCCCTCATCGGGGGCGCCCTCTTTCCGGGAAGCGCCTGGGTTGCACCCGCCATGTACTTTCTGGGAGTGGCCATGGTGGTCTTTTCCGGGCTGATCCTCAAAAAAACCAGACTCTTTCTGGGCGACCCGTCCCCCTTTGTCATGGAGATGCCCCGGTACCACCTGCCTGGCCTGAAAAGCCTGCTGACCCATGTCTGGGAGCGGAGCCGCGCCTTCATCGTCAAGGCCGGCACCGTGATTTTCGTGGCATGCACGGTGATCTGGTTTTTGTCCAACTTCGGCGTTGCGGGAAGCGGCATTGGGCTGGTATCCCAGGAGGGGAGCTTCCTTGCCGCCTTCGGCGGCCTGATAGACGTTCTGTTTGTTCCTCTGGGTTTCGGCAACTGGCAGGCTACCGTCGCCACCCTAACGGGCCTGGCCGCCAAGGAGAACGTGGTGGGCACCCTGGGCGTTCTTCTGGGCTCCGCGGGAGCGGCGGAGAAAACCCCCGAGCTGCTGCACGGCATCGCGAATCTCTTTACGAGCGTGTCAGCCCTGTCCTTTTTGGCTTTTAACCTCCTTTGCGCTCCCTGCGTTGCCGCCATGGGAGCCATCCGGAGGGAAATGGGAAGCTGGAAATGGACTCTTATCGCCCTTGGGTATCAGACCGGTCTGGCCTATGCGGTGGCTCTGGTGATCAACCAGCTGGGCAGTGTTCTTGTTCTGGGCCGCCCCTTTTCCCCGGGAACCGCGGTGGCTTTTGTGATTCTGGCGGCGGCGGTATGGCTCGTTGTTCGCCCGGAACCAGGCAAAAAAGGAAAACGGCCGGGCGCCCCCGCGGAAAGGGAAACTGCGGCCAGCCGGTGAGATAACGCGAAATTCTGAAAAAAGAAAGCCTCCGGTAAGGGGAAAGAAGGGTGCGGTATGACAACCTATATCATCGGCGCCGCGGTGCTGATCCTCATTCTTCTGGCGGTGCGGAAAATAAGGAAAGACCGGAAAAACGGGCGCGGCTGCGGCGGCTCCTGCGACGGCTGTTCCGGCTATGGCTGTCCGTCGAAAAAAGAGAAGAAATAACCCAGAAAGCTCCGTATAAAAGCGGGCTGTTGCAAAATGCACTTATTTCACAAATAATAGTGGGATTCCCCCCGGCGGCGGCGGGGGGAATCCCACTATTATTATCAGTATTTTGATGGATTTTGCGAATCATGAAACTGCTCTGTTAAATTATCGATTCACCGGATCGGATTCTTTTTGCCGGACCCGTCTGCCCCGGGCGAAAGCGGAGAAGAGAATCAGCGTCAGGATGATACCCGCCGCGCTGCAGAACAGCCCAAAGGTGAAAGCCCCGGAAAAGCCGCCGCTGCGCTCCCTCAGCACCGCGATAACGGGAGGCCCGATAAGGCTGGAAACCGCGATGGTACTGAAAAAGACGGTGTAATTTTCCGCGAAATGATTCTGGCCGAAGACCAGGGCGGCCATCTGGGGCACCAAAGTCATAAAACCCCCGTAGCAGAAGCAGCAGAGAATCAAAAGCGCAATAAAAACGCCGGGGGTGGCCACCAGGGGGATCAGCAGCATGGAAAGGCCCATCAGGCAGTGATTGACAAGCAGCACCCGGAGTCTTCCGGCCCGGTCCGCCACAGTGCCCCATACGAAACGGCCCGCGGCGCTGGACATGGAGAGGAAACCTACCACGACGGAGGCCCGCCCGGGACTCATGCCGAAGGCCCACTGGAGAATGGGGGAGCCTTGGGATAAAATCATGAGGCCCACAAGAAGGCCGAAGACCAGAGCGGGATAAGTGCAGTAAAAGAGGGGATGCTTTACCATCCGGAGCCTTCCCAGGTCCAGAAGGCTTTCGTTGTGCGTCCGCTGGGCGGCGGGGGCGGGGGCGAAATCCGAAGGAGGCTCCAGAAGAAATCGGGACAGGAAGAAAATGACCGGAAGAAGGACGATCCCGATGATCAGAAAGGGATAGGATACGTTCCCTGTCAGTTCAAAGAGCCGGTTGAAAGCCGGAGCCCAGAGAAGACCGCCCAGAGCGGAGCCCGCGGACATGACCCCGGCTCCCAGCCCCGGCTTGTCGGGAAACAGGCGCATCCCGTAAGAGACAAGGACGGGGAAGATGAAGCCCGCGCTGATGCCGCAGAAGACGCCGAAATAAAGGTAGAGCTCCAGGACGCTGCCCCGGATCAGGCCGCACCCGGCAAACCCCGCCGTGAACAGCAGGGCGCCGATACGCATCGTCCGCCGGATGGGGAGCTGGGAAATCCGCGGCCCGAAGAACAGCTGGGTGAGCATGGTGACGGAAAAACTGAAGGTGAAGGTCAGCGCCGCGGCGGTGGGAGAGAAGCCGTATTTTTGGATCAGCGGCTGCTGGAATACGCTCCAGGCGTACACGATACCGGGGGTGAGCTGGATAAGGAAGGCGGCGAGGAGGCAACTCCATCGCGTCTTATGAAAGTCCATAGGTATGACCCTTTCCCCGAATAGCAGTCGTTCTATTAATATATTGAGCGGTCTGATCTCGTATGCTTAAGTAAAAGAAGCGCTCAGCTCTGTACGCTCTCGATTCCGGCAGCCCGCTTTGCCTTGACACGGCGGACGCTGATGGACAGAAGCAGAGCCAGCACGGCGCCGATGATGGAGAAGATGACACCGAAGGAAAAGGCTCCCGTGAAGCCGCCGGTGCTCTCCTTCAGAGCTGCGATAAGGGGAGGCCCGATGACGCTGGAAACGCCGAAGGCGCTGAACATAAATGAGTAATTTTCGCTGAAGTGGATCGAACCGAAGATATCCGAGGTGAGGGGCGCCACCATGGTGGAAAAGCCTCCGTAGCAGAGTCCTGTGATCAGGAGCATCACGATATAGACGGGCTCGGAGCGGACCGACAGCAGCATGATCATGGCAAATCCCATAAGGCAGTGGATCATAATCAGCACCCTCTGCCGCCCAAGCCTGTCGGAGACGGCGCCCCAGCCGAGGCGCCCCGCCGCGCTGGCGGTAGAGATGAGACCCACAATCACCGAGGCGGTCTGCACGCTCATGCCGAAGGTGGTCCGTACGATGCCGGAGCCCTGTGTTACGATCATGAGGCCCGTCACGATCCCCACGATAAGGGAGGGATAAACCAGGTACAGGAAAGGACTTTTAAACATTTCCATCCGGCTTTTTTCAAAGAGCCCCTTCTGAGCTTTCTGTTCTCCCTGATTAAACTCCTCCTCGAACCGGGGAGGAATGTCCGCGATGAGCCGGGAGAGAACCAGCGTGGCGATAAAGAAGAAGATGCCCAGGATGATGAAAGGAAGAGAGATGTTCCCCGTTTTCTGATACAGATAGGCGGTTATCGGGGCCCATAAAAGCGCGCCCATGGCAAATCCGGCCGCCATGATGCCGCCGCCGAAACCGCGCTTTTCCGGATACAGACGCACCCCGTAGGAGATCAGCACCGGATATGCGAAAGCGCCGCTCACGCCGACAAAAAAGCCGAAATAGAGGTAGAGCTCCAGAATGCTGCCCCGGATGAGGCCGCAGCCCACCATGCCGATCCCGTACAAGACGGCGGAAATGGCCAGAGAGGTTTTAACCTTGAGCTTGGCGATGCGTTTTCCGATGGTAAGCTGAGCCACCATGGTAAAGACAAACAGCAGGGTAAAGGCCAAGGATGCCGCCGTCTGGGTCCACCCGTATTTTTCGATGAGGGGTCCCTGTACTACGCTCCATGCGTAAGCAAAGCCTGCGATCAGTTCCGTCAGGGCGCCGGCAACGAGATATACCGGGCGTTTTTCTTTTTTGAAGTCCATTTCCTGTTCACCTTTTCGTATCAGTTTAGCGGTTGGTCATATATATCCAGCGGCCGGCGGTTCGTCAGGCTGCAAGTTTTTCAGAAGGCGAGGGAATGGAAGGTAAACTCATACCAGATCAAAAACCATCCCGCGCCGGCGCTCACCAGATTTGCCGTTATGGCGTAGGCCGCGCGCCGGCGGAAACTGTGCCCTTTCAGGAATCGGGTGTAGACCACCGTTTCCCCCAGAAGGATTGCCAGCTCCAGCGGCACGTAGAAGAAGTAGGCCATAAGGACTCCGCTGCGGAACATGGCCGTGCCCAGGACGGCGGTTAGGATTACCTGGGTGATGAGATTGACCAGGAAAAACAGCCGCAGGTTTTCCCGCAGAGAGAACCGGAACAGAAGAAGCAGGATCCCCTCGATGAGAAGGGTGGGAACACATGTCATGAGAAACTGCAGAAGGTAAGAGACGACAAGGCTTCGCTGTGTGACAGCCCCCGTTTCCCAGTCGTAGTAGACAACGGCCTGAAAGGTGTTCCGGTGAATTTCCCGGGTAACGGAGACCTCCCCCGAAGAGGACACGGTGATGATCTTGAAATCTTCCGGTACGCCCACATAACTGAAGGTGTGGATCATTTCGTCTCCGTCGGCTTTTCCCGTAAGGCTTCCGAACATGGGGATCCGGGTGCCCCGGGTGAGCGCCGGGTACCAGCCGCCCTCCTGGTAGTTCTCCAGCAGGGCGAGCATTTCAGAGTCGTAATTTTCACGGGAATCCCGGAGGTTGTCGTAAAGATCCGCGTCCGGATCGCCGTATACAAGAAGATCCAGATAATACTCCCCGCCGGGAGAATTCCGGACCACGACGGTAATCTGAGGTTTGGGGCCCATGTCGGCCAGGGTGGATACGGTAAGAAGGGGCAGCAGCGCCGCCGCCAGGATTCCCGCTGCGAGCAGTTTTTTTATACGCAATCTGTCCCGCCCCCTTTAAAAATGAGTACGTTCATATTCTACCACAATTCTGCAAAAGAGGTAGATGGAAATTGCAATCTAAGGTAAAAAGTTTGGCTGACGGGCAGAAAGGCTGTCAATAGAACTCTCCCCGGCATAAAAAGGCGCCGCTTTGAAGCGGCGCCTGCGCGGATTCCGGTGTATTCTTTCAGGAAAACTCTTTATTTCGATAAATCCGGACGGATATGGAGGCGGAAACGATAAACAGGAGAAGCGCCGCGGGAAACAGCACCCAGAAGATCTAATCCAGATTTTTGCCCTTGGGCAAAGACAGCCCCTGGGTGGAAAGAAAGACAACCACAGCCACAGGAACAAAGAGAACCAGCATCATGAGAAGCCGTCCCTTTTCCACTCCGAATTGAAATAGTATGGGAAGGATCAGCGAGATAAAGAACATACCCACCGACAGAAGGGAAAGGGAGATCTCAAGGGCTTCCGCGATGTTTCCGGAGCCTGTGATGAGATTGAAGGCGAAATTCACAAGAAATCCCGCGGCGCAAAACAGCGCGCCCAGCAGATATTTACTGATCACCAGATCCTTCCGGGACACCGGCATGGTCAGGGCGTATTTATCCCATTTGCATCTTTCGTCATAAGAAAGAGCGGTGACGGGCAGCATGGCGCAGAGAACCGCCACGACGCCTCCGAAAAAGGAGCTGTCATGGGAGGTAAGGGATAAAAAGAGATAAAACGCAAAGAGGATGGCGATGATCTTTCCCTGCCGTTTCAGATTGAGAAGATCCTTTAGAATGAGTCCCGTCATTGGACATTCTCCTTTACATAATACAGCATGATATCCTCGATCCCCGCCCGGTCCACCACAAGCCCGGAGGGGATTTTATCCCGGAGCACCAGCGCCTCCACCCCGAATTTGCTTTCGCGGTACCCCGCGACGGCGAATTTGTCAATCCGGCTGAATTCCTCCGGAGAACATTTTAGAATTCCGTAGCTTTCCAGAAGTTCATCCTTTCCCCGGCTGAAGAGGACCTTTCCGCGGTGGATAAAAGTGATGTAGTCGCAGACCTTTTGAAGATCGCTGAGGATGTGGGAGGACAGGAGAATGGAATGGGATTCATCCTGGATGAATTCCAGAAAAACATCCAGAATTTCTTCCCGGACCACGGGATCAAGGCCGCTGGTTGCTTCGTCCAGGATCAGAAGCTCCGCTCTGTGGGAAAGAGCCGCGGCAATGGCCAGCTTCATCTTCATGCCGTGGGAATAGTCCTTCACGATTTTTTTGTCCGGCAGGGAAAAACGGTGGGCCATGGCAAAAAACTCTTCGCTGACCCAGCTGTGATACACCCGTTTCATCACCGAGTCCACGTCCCGGAGGGTGAAGTTTTCCGGGAAACAGCTCTCGTCCATCACCACGCCTATTTTTTCCCGAAGAGCTTTGGAGGCGTCGCGGCTGTCCTCCCCTAAGAGTGTGATGGTTCCTTCGTCTTTGCCTATAAGGTCCAGAATCAGACGGATGGTGGTGCTTTTTCCCGCTCCGTTTTCCCCGATGAGTCCCATGATGCAGCCCCGGGGCAGGGAAAAGCTTACGGCGTCCAATGTAAATCCGTCATAGCGTTTGGTTACGTTTTTCAGTTCCAGTGCCAGTTCCATGCTTCATTCTCCCCTGTAAATCAGTTTAAGAAGCTCGATGAGTTCCTCCAGACCGAGCCCGCTGGCCGCCGCTTCCTCGGAGACCTTCTGCAGCAGGGCTTCCAATGCCCGAAGCCGTTCCTCCCGGATGAATTCCATGTTTTTTTCCGCCACAAAGCTGCCTTTGCCGGTTACGGACACGATAAAACCGTCCCGCTCCAGCTCCTCGTATGCCCGCTTTGTGGTAATTACGCTGATGCGAAGCTCCTTGGCGAGAAGACGCATGGAAGGAAGGGCCTCCCCCTCCCGCAGCTGCCCGGAAATGATCAGGCTTTTGATTTGAGAAGCGATCTGATCGTATATCGGTTGTGCTCCCGAGTTGCTGATGATGATGTTCACGGCGCACCTCAATAAATAATGTATATATATAATATACACAATATGCATGGATGTCAAGAAGATTTCCCCAATAATCAGCCCATTAAACCTGGAAAACCGCCGGCTCCCGCATGGAGCCGGCGGCAGATCATTAGTTTGACATGGAACCTGGGGACAAGACCTGGGGTTATACGGTCAGAAGACAGCGGTTTTCCTTTAGAATCGCAGTGAGGCCCTCGCCCCAGAAGATGACCTCGATTCCAAGCTCCCGGAGCTTGCCGGATACACCAAGCTGGTCGGAGCAGGCTTTGCAGGCGGAAAAGTGTACCCCCGCCTGCCGGGCGGCCCTGATTTTTTCCTGAATCGAAGCGTTTTCGGCAACGAGCTTCGCCGTCGCTCCCCAGATGATCACCGTGACTTCCTCCCACCAGAAGTGGAGCTTGCTGTTGATGGCGTACATCATCACCATTTTATCCGAGGTTATGAGGTCTGCGTTGGTCCAAAGAATATAGAGCCGGTTTGTCTCTGCCATAAACATTCCTCCTGAAACGTCATCGGAGCCGGTGAAGCGGATAACTCGGATCTCCTCTAAGAGGAGATCCCGGTGCGCGCAATGCCTGCCGGCCGGTTTTTATGCGTCCGGGGATCAAGAAAGACTAGACGAGATCCAGCTTCAGAAAACCTACGGTAAAGGGCAGGTGAGGGAAGGACTTGGTTCCGGTTTCCTGAAAACCGTATTGGATGTACCAGCTGCGCAGTATGGTGTTTTCGTATATGATTCCGATGGAGATGCTCCTGCCGCCCTGCTGCCGGGCCCGCTCCTCCGCAAAGCGGATCAGATCCGTCCCGTATCCCCGGTGCCGCAGGTCCGGAAGAACCGCCAGGCGCTCCAAATAGAACAAGCCGTCCCCCGCATCTTCCAGAGCGACAAATCCCGCGGGACGGGAGGCGTGCCACGCTCCGTAAAGCTGGATTCCCCGGTCCCGCATGGCGATCAGAGATTCGACGCCCGCGTAGGCGGGATTGGTGGGCGCCGTTTCCGGCGTCAGGTGAAACTCCTCGGCCACCGTAAGAAAAGCACGGCGAATCACGGGAGAAAAGAGTTCCAGCTCCGCGTCCGTATGGACCGTTTTGATTTGAAGCCCGCTGTTCATGGATATTCCTCCCTGATATAAGGTATTCCGGGATATGGGATCCGAGATATCCCCAGATGCGGCGTATGGATGATAGGTAATGAAGCGCAGGCGGAAAATTGGACACAAATCAGCCTTCCCGAAAGTCGATAAAGTCACATAGTGAAAACGATATACTAAGGATACTTTAAAAATTACATAATATAATGTAAAATATGTGACAAAACTAAAAGAATAGTTGCAGATAAGAATAAAGAATACGATTCATAATAATAACGCCATATTTGAATAGAAAAGCATATGCAACAACCGGAAAAGACGTTTTTATTCGGGAAACAGCGAACGGACGGCCGGGGCGGAAAGTTCCGTTTCTGCTCCTCCGCCCAATGATTCCCAGGTGCGGCGGAGATCCTCGTAACGGCAGACCTTCAGGCCGTGTTTTCTCTGAAATCCGTTAAGGCGCTTGACCATGGAACGGGGTTCGGGAAGCCCTTTGGGTGTCTCTGAGACAAAAAGGGGAAAGCGTCCCCGGCGATTTTCGAAAACGCCGCGATAGGAGAGAAGTTCCCGAAGGACGCCCTGGGAAAACCGGATTTGGCGGAAGCCTCCTGGCGTTTTCACAGCCCGCAGCACGGTGCCCCGTGTCCCCTCGGTGGTATAGCTCATTCGGATGACGGCAAGGCCGGTATCCGCGTCCACGTCCTCCCAGCGAAGGCCGAGGGCCTCGCCCCGGTGCAGGCCGTACAACAGGGAGAGGAGTACGGGGATATAAAGATCATTCTTCTCCCTGCGGAGGGCGGAAAGAAGATCGGCCGCTTCCTTCTGGGATAAGACCGCGGGTTCATAGGGTTCCTCATGGGGAAGCGAAACCCTGCGGGCGGGATTGTCGGGGATAAGGCCGTTCTCCTCGGCGGAGCGGAGGGCGGCGTGAAGGGTGCGGTATACGTAGAGCACCGTTCTGGGCTTTCCCGGCAGGGAATCAAAAAATGACTGGATCTCTTCCCGGTTCACACGGAGAAGAGAGGTATCCCCCAAAGGATGCTCTTTGATCTTGCGGATGTTCTCTTCATAACCGGAGGCCGTATTGGGGGACAGGGAGGGTCCTTTTTGCGACAGCCAGGTGTCCAGATATTCCGAAAGCGTGACCCGCCGGGATTTCCTGTCGGGAAGCGCGGCTTTTTGTTCCAGCACGTAGGCGTCCGCCCAGTCGATGGCGTCCCGCAGACGGATAAAGCCGCCTCTGCGCTTGGACCGGTTTTTTCCGGAGGCGTCCCGCCACCAGGCGCGGATCGCCCAGGTGCCGTCCGGCTGTTTTTCCGGTTTCGCCATACCGCGTCCTCCTTTGGAATGATATGTTAATTATAGACTACCGCAGCGGAGCGTATCTGTCAAAGGAAAAAGGGAAGAAGATCCCGGAATATGCGCGAAAGAGTTAACATAATTATATTATGGTATACCTAATGAGGCGGAGAGCCGGGAATCCGCGGCGCGGGAAGCTTTTTCCGCCGCCGCGTATTGAAAAAACGGACGCGCTGCCTTATACTAATGCGTATTGGGCCATATGAAGCCGCCGGAAGCGGCGGATTTTATAGAGAAACGTCCCGCGGGAGATCCGGGGAAAAAGGAGATTCGGCATGGCAAAAAAATTCGTCAATCTGCAAAACGGGGACAGGCTTGCCTATCAGGTGTACGGCGGCGGAAAGCACACGCTGGTTTTATTTCACGGCCAGCTGGTCAGCTCCTGGCTGGAGGGAAGCTGGCGCCGGGCCATCGATGAGGCGGACGTTAGATGTATCGTTTTTGAGCGTCCCGGCTATGGGGACAGCTCGGTTATGAACATTACAAGGGTGGGAGATTGGATTCCGCTGTTTCAAGAGGCGGTCCGGCAGCTGGAGTTGCACTCTTTCGACGTCGTGGGTATTTCGGCCGGCGGGCCTTACGCGTATGCCACTGCCGTTGGTTTCCCGGAGCTTGTGGGCCGGGTTTGGCTTTTAGGCGGTGTTCCGGCTGTTTTCCGAAAGGAGATATTCAGTCTGTATCCCCCGAAATTTCAGAAAGGGTATCTGAGGCTTGAGGATCAGCCCCTTTCCGAGACACAGGAGTATTTTGAAAATAAGCTGGCCGAAATGAAAAAGGGCCTGCGGGGAGAGCCCGGAGGCTATTACGAGAACTCTTTGAATGATGTCTCTGCCAATCGGTGCATCGGCCCCGCCAGGGAAGGAAGACTGCACGCGATTCCCTGGGGCTTCGACCCGTTTTCCATCACGCAGCCCGTGACGCTGTACTACGCGAAAGGCGACGCTATGGTGCCCTACGAGGCGGCGGCTCAAATGGCCCGGATGCTTCCGAACGCCAAATTGATTACCTTTGTGGAATCCCAGTTCCGTCCCGGCGTCAACATTCACTTTTCCTCCATCAACAAGGGCTTTTTCAGTCTTCTGAAGGAATATCCGAAAAAGCCGGAATAATCTATCCACTGTCGAGGCCGGAGGGGAATCCCCCCGGCCTTGAATTATTACTAAAGATTAACATAATAATGAATACTAAAAGTGGGATATGGATGCATATTGCCAGGATATGCGATATTTAAGCAGAATGATAAAGTTGTTACAAACGCTGAAGGTAATGCTACCGAGCAAACTTTGCTCTGATTCAATGAAAGAGCGCATGCTGCAGAAAAAACGATTTCAAAAGTTAACATAATAATATGAGATAAATATGTTGATTAAAAAACGGACAGGCGGCCGCGTTTGCGACCGCCTGTCTTCGTGGGGGGGGGAAGGAGAGTAACCAAAACAAAACCGAAAAGCAAATAAATTAGCGCACCAGGGGCTTGAGGCCCAGAATCTGGCGGGCTTCCGCCGGAGTAGCAGGCTCTTTGCCGAAGGTCGTGATGGCCTGCACGGCGCGGTCAACCAGCTGCGGGTTGGATGCCTTGACTCCCTTGGAGAAGTAAACGTTGTCTTCCAGGCCCACGCGGATGTGTCCGCCCAGAGCCAGTGCCGCGTACATGATGGGAAGATGAGCGGTGCCGATGCCGAAAGCGGACCAGACGGTGTCCTTGGGCAGGTGGTTGACAAGATAGAGAAGATTTTCAACAGTAGCTTCCATGGCTCCGCCCACGCCCATAACCAGCTGGCAGTACATCGGGGACTTGAGAACGCCGTTGCCCAGATAATACTTGGCGTTGTTCAGCATGCCCATGTCGAAGATCTCAACTTCGGGCTTGACATCGTACTCCTGCATGGTGGTTCCGAGCTTTGTCAGGAATTGGGGCGTGTTGTAGAACACGAAGCTGGGCATCCAGTTGAAGGTACCTGCGTCGTAGGAGGCGAGCTCGATGGCGGGGATTTCCTTGATGTGGGCCATGCGGGTTTCGTCGGTGGCGTTGTTGTCGCCGGAAGTGGTGCAGTTGACGACAATATCACAGTCCGTTTTTGCACGGATGAGGGAAACGGTCTTCTTGAAGCGCTCTTTGTCCATGGTGCCGATGCCGTCGTCGGTTCTCATGTGAAGATGGACAATGGCGGCGCCCGCTTTCCAGCACTTATAAGCGTCTTCCGCGATTTCTTCCGGGGTGATGGGGGTGTTGGGGCTGATGGATTTCGGCGTGACTGCGCCGGTAAGGGCGGCTGTGATGATAACTTTGTTTTCGAGACCTGTGCTCATGATAGAAGATCACCTTTCTGTATTAAATATAGTTTTGTTCTCCGGACCGAAATTAGTCTTTAAAGCCGGGAACTTTGAAATACTTGATATTGTCCATGGAGAGGGGATATTCGCCGTTTTCAATGCCGGTGACAACCTTCACGACGGTGCTGCAGTAAGGAGTGGGGATTCCGTGCTTCTTGCCGGTGTCACAGACAAAGCCGTTGATCATGTTGACCTCCGTCTTTTTGCCCTTTTCAAGGTCCTGAAGCATGCTGGCCTTGGCGGTGCGCAGTCCGTCGTACATTTCCAGGAACATCTTCTGAGAAGCTTCAAATCCTCCGGGTTTGGAAAGATCCAGCGTATCCGGGGAGTAGCGGCCGAGGAGAACGGGCATTTTTAATCCGTCCGCTTCGCAGCAGGCTTTTACTTCATACCCGATATAGCTCAGGCACGCGCGGGCCTTGGGGTTGTCCAAAACGTCCCCAAAAGTGCAGCCGCATGCGGCGGACATGCCGCTCATGCAGGCGTTGTTCACCAGCTTTGCCCAGCGGGAAGCCATGAGCTCCGTGGTGATTTCCACCGGCCCCATGTATTCCAGAACGCTTGCAACCTTTTTAATCCGATCGGTGATTTTGCCGTCGATCTCGCCGATATCAAAGAGAACCTTGGATTTGGTGATATCCTGGGTCAGCTCGGAAACGCCGGGGGACCAGAAAGTAGCGCCCCAAAGCACGGTGCCGCCGACGGTTCTGTTTTTGCCGATTTTCTCGGAGACATAAACTTCAGGCACGCCGTTCTGGAGCGTGCAGACCGTGCTGTCCGGGCCCAGATGGGGCAGAAGATTGGACAGCACTTCTTCGTTTGCCGTCTGCTTTGTAAACAGGAACACCAGGTCGTAGATCCCTTCCATCTGATCCGGGGTGAGGGCTTTGACAGGGATTGTCATGTCCACGAAACCGACTATTTTCGCGCCCTTTTCGTTGAGCGCTTTGACGTGATCCGCATAAGAGTCGACCATATCGACCTTACAGCCGTTTTTCGTCATAAACGCGCCCAACACTGTTCCCATAGAGCCGCAACCAAGAATACATGTTCTCATAACTTCCTCCGTTCCGCCTTATCGGCGATGTATTTTGCACTGGATTGAGGCCGTATGCCACGGCCCGCCGCAGAAATATCCGGCGGGAATTTGCTCTGTCGGATACCGCATTTATTATACCATATAATAGGAAACGTGGTATAATAAATTAAGCTGCGGCTATCGGCAAACAAGCAGGACTGCCGAACCGGAACAGGATAATCACACCCGGACAGGCAGGCGGTTTGCCGCAGATTTAGAATCTGCCAATGATATATGCAATTATTATGCCAAAAATTTTGCCGCGGCGGAATTTGGCCGGAGATGGAGGATGACAAGCGGGCTTAAAAATAGTATGATATCAGAGAAGAGAAAAATTCAGCGGAGGTGACGGAAGATGGACAGCAAGTTTTATGAGACAATGCTGGATAACTTTATCGACGGCGTTTACGTCCTGGACGAAAAAGGCGACTATATTTTCGTAAACAGCACATACGTCAAGATGACGGGAATATCGAAGACAAAGATCATGCAGTATAATGTTTACGATCTTGTGAAGGAAGGTTTTATCAAGAGTTCCATCTCCGACATTGTATATAAGCAAAAAAAACGTGTGATCATGTTTCAGGATGTGGACGGAATCAAGCGGCGCTATAGGCAGCTTATCATATCCACACCAATTTTTGACGGAAACGGCAACGTAAAAAATATCCTTGCTATCTGCCGGGACGTTGCAACGATCAACGACCCGCTGCAGGAGGCAGCTAGGCACGATGTAATCAACTGCGTTTCCATGCCCCATATGGAGGAAAGACCGTCGGATACCGTCATATCCAGAAGTTCCGAGATGCGAAGGCTTATGGAAATGGTGGACAGGATTGCCAAAGTGGACTCCGCCGTGCTGATTACCGGAGAGACGGGCACCGGGAAGGAGGTCATCGCCAACTACATCCACGAACACAGCCTCAGAAATAAGAACAAATTGGTGATTATCAACTGCGCCTCTCTGCCGGAAAACCTGCTGGAGGCGGAGCTTTTCGGGTTTGAGAAGGGCGCTTTTACCGGTGCCGTGGCCGAAAAGCAGGGCCTGATCGAAGAAGCCGATAAGGGGACCCTGTTTTTGGACGAGATCAATTCCATGCCCCTGAACCTGCAGGGAAAGCTGCTGCGCGCGCTGGAAACCAGGCAGATTCAGCGCCTGGGCTCCAACCGGCATCACCTTGTGGATTTCCGGCTGATCACGGCGACCAATCAGGACCTTATCGCGGCGATTAACGAAGGCAGCTTCCGCAGCGACCTGTACTACAGGCTCAATGTAATTCCCATCGTGCTCCCGCCCCTGAGAAACCGGCGGGAGGACATTGTCCCTCTCGCGTCGCTGTTTCTCAGGCGGTACTGCGATAAATACAACAAAAAGAAGACCCTCTCGCCCAATACCCTGACATATATGACCCGGTACAACTGGCCCGGGAACGTGCGGGAACTGAAAAATTTCGTGGAACGGGCTGTGGTCATGAGCTTTGACGAAACCATTGAGATCAGCAACATCGGGGATATAACGGCGGAATTTGCTCCCGATTACGCCCTTGGATGGCAGGATGAACCGGAAGAAAGCGAAGCCGTAAACGAGGAATACGACATGCTTCTGGAGAAGAAGACCTCCCTGAGGGAATACCTTGCCCGGTGCGAAAAAAACTATGTGGAATATGCCCTTCATAAATACGGCAATACCTATAAGGCGGCGGAGGTCCTCCAAACCAGTCAGTCGTCCATTGTCCGAAGGAAGGGAAAGTACCGTATCCGATATTAAAAAATATTTTTAAATTCCATAAAATAGACGGCAGGAACCGCGGAAATTCCGTGAAAAAATTCAATTATGAATCAAAAGGACAAGTCACCGCAGAATATTAATTCAGCGGTGACTTACCGAATATTTACAGAAATTTTCCATTGGATTTGGTGAAACGGGAAAGAACAATCCCGCGGTAAAATTTACAGGAGAACAAACGGTACCGCGCGGTCCGAACCCGTCGTTTTATACTATTAACCCCAAAAAGATTAAACAAGACAGTACGGTTGTCCCCCCGCCGGAGGCGGGGGGACAACCGTACTGTTTCTTTTGTTGTATCGACATTTTATTGAAGTCCAGATTATTTCTTCACAGGGTGGCGCAGAACGGTCTTCAGCCTGGAGGGCTCCGTCTTTCGGGGATCTCCCAGATAGATCTCGTGATGCCGGAGAACGGTTCCGTCCGGAAGCCGGTCGGACACGGCGTCCCGGTACCCGTTTGCCCGGAGGAATTCCTGCAGCCGCGCCATGGTGGCCGGTTCCCCGTCATAGGGCCCCAGGTGCATCACCTGGACGCAGAGCCCTTCCCGATAGGTAAAGAATTTTGCCCGGGAGACGTCCAGTTCCGGTTTTTTCTTCCGTACGGCGGCTTTTGCCGAATCCAGCATCCCGGGCGTTACAAATTCCGGCTGGCGTATCATAGAGGTCCAGCAGAATTTGTCCTTCTCCGAAAAGGCGAAGGGCCGGTCCCCCTCCAGCCACCAGAGACCTTCCAGCGGCGGTATCACATACTCAAAATAGCCCTCCGGCTTTTCCGGTCCCATTTTGCTCATTTTGATGGAGTAGCTCAGGGCGTATAGAAGCTCCATGGCCCGGGAGTATTCGCCGCCCTCCTCGTTGGGATTGCCTTTGCCGTCAACCGCCAGAAAGAGAATGGCGGGCACGTCTATCAAGCGGGGCGCGGCTTTCGGGTGATATAGGTCCCAAAATTCTTTCTTATAATCCAAAGCTGCGCTTGCCATGGAAGATCTCCTTTCCTTTTCTCTGCACCGATTTTTAAAATACCGTGCTTTGCCCTAGGAAACAGGGAATATTTCTGCTATAGTTTTACTGTAGCAGAAATTGGAAAGGTTCGCAACACCGGTGAACGCTTTCTCAGGCTTCAAAACCGGTCAAGCAGCAATTGAATCAAATGGACGGGGAATCGGATATGAAATTTTGCATACTCAGCGGGAGCCCGCGCAAAAACGGGAATACGGCTCAATTGATCAGGCCGTTTCTTGAAGAGTTGGATCGTCATAAGGTTCAGCATGATCAGATATGGCTCCACGACAAGCATATTGAGCCCTGCGTCGCCTGCCGCAGCTGCCAGAAAGACTGGACGATTTTCGGATGCAGGTTTCAAGATGACGCCCAGGAGATCTTCGACAAGGTGTACGGGTGCGACGTTATGATTCTGGCTACGCCGATCTACTGCTGGTACTGCACGCCTCCCATGAAGGCGATTCTCGATCGGCTGATGTACGGAATGAACAAATATTATGGCGATGAAAAAGGCCCGTCACTCTGGAAGGGAAAGAAAGCGGCGATTATAACCACCTGCGGGTATCGCCCCGAAAAGGGGGCCGATCTCTTCGAAGAGGGAATCAGGCGCTACTGCAGGCACTCTCAGCTTGACTATATCGGCATGCTGGCGGAAAGGGATTTCGGATACAAAGCGGAGTTTATCACCGAGGAAAAAAAGAAACATGCAGGGGAATTTGCCCGGCGGCTCATCGGTACGCTGTCGGAAGCCTGAAAGATGCTGCAGGGAAATGTGCATAATATAGTCCGAATCCAAAAAGCCGCCGGCTTTGACCCGGCGGCTTTTTGAGCTAGTCTGAAATATTCCGGTACCTTTTTAACCGACAGTTTTATCAGTCCGCCAGGTCTTCCAGCGATCCGAAGGAGTACCCCGCCTCGCTCCAGGCGGTAATCACCCCGTCCAGGATTTTTAAATTGGTCCGGGACTGACAGTGAAACAGGGCGATCTCCCCCGGATGGGTTTCCTTCATGACAATGGAAATGGCGCGGGACGCAGAAAGCTGGGCGAACTCGTTCCAGTCGTCGTAGCTGAAGGACCAGAACACCGTGGTATACCCCAGCTCCTGGGCGTAGCCCAGGGTGGTTTCGGTGAACAGGCCCTGGGGCGGCCGGAAGAATCGGGAAAGCTCTTTGCCCGTCACATCCCGGTAGGCTTCCTCCACGCCCCGAAGTTCGGCTTTGAATTTGCTGAAGGAAAGCCGCGTAACGCTTACATGGTGGGCTGTGTGGTTGCAGATGAGGCAGCCCGCGTCCACCGCCCGCCGGACGACCTCCGGGTACTTTCGGATATAGGTCTCGTTCATGAAAAAGGCGGCCGTGATGCCGTGCTCTTCCAGGATGTCCAGAATAGCGGGAATGTTCTGGTTTTCAGGGCAGTCGTCAAAGGTCAGGTAGATGACCTTTTCTTCGGTTTTCCCCAGGTAGAGGATCCTGTAATTTCCGATATACTCCGCCTTTTCCATGGGCTGAGGGGGCTCCCCCGCCTCCTGGGGGATATAGTACCACATGAATTCCCCGGAGAAGGCTTCCGCCGTCTCGGGCGGGGTGCGCGTGAAAAAAAAGCCCGCGGCGCACACGGCGGCGAGCAGAATAAAGAGAGACAGCGGAAACAGACGTTTTCTCCGTATGAGAAGAATCCTGGTTTTTTTCATGGCGAAAACCGCCCCGGTTGGATTTGAGCATCCGGGAACGCTCGTTTCAATATATGTGCCGGAGCATGGGTTCATACGCGGAATAGTCCGGGACCTGGATGTACGTTACGGAGAAGTATAGCAGGGGGCATCCGGCTGGCGCGGTTGGATAATTCTCACCTGAAAAACTGCACAAATGTTGCGCCGGCAGTGCATGCGCGTATTTCACAAACTTTAAAATTGCGTTTTTTTTCGTTTGCGGCTGCTTTTTGAAACGTGATAGAATATGCTGGCAAAGGAGGAAGAAGAATGAAGCGGATCAAATACGCCTGCCTGGAGCAGACCATTCATTTTCAGCTGAAAGAAGACCTGGTTGGCCACGAAGAGGCCGCAGCAGCCGTTAGGGAAGAGCTGGAGCAATTTAAACAGAAGCTTGACCGCAAACGGATTCAGTATAAGATTATCGAGGAAACCGTTCAGCCCGACGACTCGATCCTTCTCAAGCTAAAACGTCAGTTTAATGATTACAGCTGTGGGGAATACATGGAATAGACCGCTTGAGGAAAGCGCGGGAATGCGGATACCCTCCGCGCGGAGGGCCTGCTGAAATGGCACTGAACAGCACAGGCCGCCGGATATAAGCCGGCGGCCTGTGCTGTTTATTCGGATTTTGCTGATTTTCCGTTTTTTTTCGCCTGCGTGCTTTTGCGGGAAGTCTTTTTTCCAACAAGGAATGCCCGCCGCTTTTCTTCTCGGCGCCGATCCAGGTCCTCGATTCTGCGTTTTTGTTCCGCTGTCGTCTGTTCCCTGAACTGCTGAAGCTCCGTGTCCATAGCCTGCTTTGCGTCGGGACGGCAAAGCTCCAGATACGCATCGAAGGCCAGGGGATATTGAAATTTGCGGAGTCCGAAAGCCCCATTGAACATAACCGTTACTGTGGTTTCGGTTTGCTCGGTAACCGTCCCGACGCCGAATTGCCTGTGCCGGACCTGCTCATGAGTCACATTTGCCATCAGGTTCCCCTCCTTTTTTCCCGACCCTCGCCGTAATATAAGAGGGAACTTCTTCTTTCAAAATTCCAAGCGCCGCGGCCAGCTCTCCGAAGAGAAGCTCCTCGGTTCGTTTCATATACCGCTCGTCCACCAGGCCGAATTTTCGGTTCTGCCGCTCCGATTCCTGCTTTTTCGCATAGAGCGAGATGGACAGTTCCATCAGATCCGCGCAGCAATAGGTTTTAAAATGAGCTTCGTAATGCTCCGCGACCTCCCGGATCATGCGGCTGTAAAACGGCTTCGGATGGAAAGAGGGGATCCTGTCGATAAGTTGTTCCGCCTCGGTCTTCGTAAGGATGGGACGAATGACAACCTTCTCGGTGTCTACCGGTGTGGAAACGATATAATTGCTGTAAAGAGGTTTCAGGATATAGTACAGCGCGTTTCCTTCGGCCCCCTGCAGATCGCGCTGTGTGATTTCCGTGACTCTGCAGACCCCCGTGCCTCCGTAGAGAACCAAATCCCCGGTTTTAAACATGACCCTTTGCCTCCGTGCTTTCTTCGCAGGGATGGGTCCAGGGGCGCTTCCCGCCGTAATATTTGTCCGCGATACGCTTCTGGAGCGCTTCGTCCAGTGATCGCAGCCGGATCCGGGCTTTTGCAGGACTGCTCGCTTCCCGGAAAAATGCGCATTTGGGACCCGTGCAGCAGGGGATATCGATCCGGCTGCACCTTCCGTCTTCTCTGAGCCCCCCGCAGTCCGGCATTTTAAGCAGCTCAAGATTGGAACGGCGGGATAAAGTTGCCATAGTGTCACCTGAATTCCTTTGAAGTATTCCGAAAAATGAATGTTTAAATTGAAAACGTGAGGTTTGACAACTGGACTTACGTTCGTCAAAACCGCACGTTGTATGTATAGTGTAGCATATTTTTTCAGCCGGATGTAAGTAAAAAAATCTCCTTGCCGAAAAAACAAGTCTGTTTCCGCTTTAAAAAACATAAGAATATACAAGCATAAATTGTCCGGCGATAAAGCCGGGAAAGGGATGCGAAAGGACAAAATGCACTGGATTCCGGGCAGGGTCGTATGATAAGATAATAACAGTACAGGCGGTTTTAAGAACGAAGGCACCCGGCCGGAGGCGTCGGGGATCGCTCCCCGCGCACGCTGCGCGGAAGGAATGCCGAATGCCCGGAAATCGCAGCGGCCCGGGGCTTTTACTGAGAGAGAAAGAACAGGGAAATGCGGAAGGGAGTCGTTATGAAAACAAAAAGCAGATGCCCGGTGGTAACCGCGGCGGCGGTCATTGCCTTTCTTGCGATGATTCTCGTCAATATTCTGGCAAACGTTCTTCCCATCGGCGGGGTTACCACGGCGGAAGCGGCGGCGGAATATCCTAACCTCTTTTCGCCTCCCGGCTTCACCTTCGCCATATGGGGAGTCATCTACATCCTGCTGGCGGCGCACGTTCTCTATCTCCTGGGTCTGTTCCGTGGGAAAGGGGAGACGGACGAGGAGCTCCTGTGCCGGGTGGGAGTCCTGTTTGCCGTTTCCTCCGTTTTGAATCTTCTGTGGATTTTCGCCTGGCACTATGAACTGGTCCCGCTGTCCGTTCTTCTCATGGCGGGCCTTTTGGCTGTGCTTCTGGCAATCATGCGCATGCTGGGCGGCAAGAAACTCACCGGGAGGGAGGCGCTTTTTGTCAAGGTGCCCTTCGGCGTGTATTCCGGGTGGATCACCGTGGCCGCCATCGCAAACGTCACGGCGCTTCTCGTCTGGCTGGGATGGGACGGTTTCGGGCTTTCCCAGCCGGTCTGGACGGTGATTATTCTGGCCCTGGGAGCCGTTATCGGCGCTGTGGCGGCTGTCCGGTTTCGGTGCGTTGCGTATCTTCTGGTTTTCGTTTGGGCCTATGCCGGCATCCTGGCAAATCACCTGATGGCCTCGGGTTTCGCGGGGGAGTACCCCATGGTGATTATTGCGGCCGCCGCCTCTTTAGTCCTTCTTTTCGCCTCGGGGGTTTATATCCTGATGGGCGGAAGGAAAAAACGCGGAAAACGGTAGGAAAGACCCGTCGGCTCCTGAATAGTTACTGAACAAAACGCGGCCCTGAATTTGTATCAGGGCCGCGTTTTTCGATTGAAAAAGCAGCGGAACGCGGTTTATCCGCTTGTGGGGAAACTCCGCAAATATTTTTTTGGCCGGGGCTGGCGCGGCCAGAAAAGCCCGGCGCGCGGGGATGAGATAGAAAAACAGCGCAAAAATTGAACTGCGCAATAAAAGAACAGCGCAAAAAACGGACAGCGTAAAATCGCAGAATGCCGTGCTTCCCTTCCTCCGCGATTTTTTAATCGGGAATTGTAAAAGGGCGAAAAATGGATTATCTTATAATCAGCGGCACCCCGTCCCGTGAATTAAGCAGCATAAGCTGCCCGGAGGAGGAAGAACCGTGTTTCAGAGGATGAAAATGCACCATGTGGGTATCATCGTGCCCACGGAGGAAAAGGCGTACGCCTTCATGGCCCAGTACGGCCTGGAGGCGGCCAGTATCGGCGAGACCCCGTACCAGGCGAAGGCGATCTTTACCAAGGCGAACGGGCAGGAGAGCCCCATCGAGTTTCTTATCCCCTCCGGGGGCGTTCTGAAGGAGTTCAACAACGGCAAGGGCGGGATCCATCACGTCTGCTACGAGGTGGAGGACATAGAAACCGCCTGCCACGAGCTGATTTCCCAGGGGTGCGAAATGCTGGAAAAGGCGCCTGTCCGGGCGGGGAATCCCGGTTCCGCCTTCGAGAACACCTGGATCAACTTTGTCCGTCCCAAATTCTCCAGCGGCATTCTGGTGGAGCTCTGGGAAAACAGAAAATAAGCCCGGGAATAAACGGTGCCGCCTCAAAGCGAAAGCCGGAGGCGGCGCCGAAGTCCGGTTAAGCCGTTTCGGCCCGATGCGCCGGCGGCAAAGCGGGCCGGCGGGCTGCGGAGGCACAGCGATGAA
Organism: Papillibacter cinnamivorans DSM 12816; assembly: GCF_900176335.1. Classification (GTDB taxonomy): domain Bacteria; phylum Bacillota; class Clostridia; order Oscillospirales; family Oscillospiraceae; genus Papillibacter; species Papillibacter cinnamivorans. The sequence continues at coordinate 34,808 of NZ_FWXW01000008.1, read as the reverse complement.
GATCTACCTGATCGCAGCTGAAGAATTTAAACGACGTCAAGCGGGAGCTGGCCTTTAAGGCGCGCGCCCAGGGAGGCAACGCTGTTCTGAACTTCAAATACGGCCAGAAAAGCCGGTGGCTCGCCATCGACGACGTGGCCTATTTCGGCTCCGGCACGGCGGCGGTTCTCTCTCCGCTGAAATGCGCGGAGATCCGCGAAAAGATAACGAACCGGTGATTCCTCATACTTCCGCAAACACATTAAAAGGCCCTGACGGCAAAGTCAGGGCCTTTTGTTGTGTAACGAGGAAAACCGCCAGCAAAGCGGGCGGAAGACAAAGGGCTTTTGCCGCCTGAATAATTCCGCCCTCAGGCGATAAGCCTCCCTTGCGAAAGGGAGGTGTCAGGCGAAGCCTGACGGAGGGATTCGGGAGAAAACGGAAAACGATCCAGAAAGGAAGTCCTTTCGCGAATGACAATCCCACCACCGCTGAAGCGGTCCCCCTCCCTTTGACAAGGGAGGCACCCTTTACGGAACGGCCGGATAGGGCAAAGAGGAGGGGATATGCCGCCGTTTCAGGGTGACGGGGTCGAAGATTACGACGTCCAGCCCTTTTTTGACGGCGTAATCCACGGTGTATTTCGTGCCGCCGGGAGCTCCGCCGAAAACGGCGATGAGATAAGAGGAGGCGTCCACCATGTACCGGTTCCTCTCGTGCATGCAGGAGGCGGTGTATTGCTTATGAAGGGTGATCACCTCGTCGGCCTCCGACAGGATTTTGAAGTACCGCTCCCGGCAGGGCACCGTCCAGCGGTCCGCCTGCCCCTCATGGGGGATGACGGCCACCAGGCGGACGGGAAGGGAGGGATCGGCCCACTTCAGATTCAGCGCGATCTCCGCGGCGATCAGATCTGTTCCCTGCGCCATGCCGGAGAGAAAGGTGGTGACCCCGCGCCCGCGCATACCCACCATTTCCTCCAGCAAGCGCATTTTCAGCAGGATACAGTCCGGGTGTTTCTCGTCGTGCCCAAACGGCAGTCCCCCCGGCCTGTGCCCCGAAAAACAGCAGGTATTTTGCTTGTCGTTCATGTTGAAGTCCTCTACTAGCGTCAGTTTAATAAAATTACCCGAATATAGGTAATAATATCATGGATTTATTTCACAAGTCAACCCGAATTCGGGTAATTACAGTCATAACATCCATTATTATGTAAGAAAGATTCGAATACAGGTAGGAGATGCTTATGACATATTCCGAAATCATCATAATGCGTATATCCTCCATATGCAGGCAAAGAGGGATTGCTTATAACAAGCTGGCGTCCATGAGCGGTCTCAATCAGTCTACGATTGACAATATTGTACGCGGAGTAACGAAAGACCCGCGTATACAGACACTGCACCGTATCGCAATCGGTATGAATATGACCCTGGCAGAGTTTTTGGATTTTAAGGAACTCAACGAATTTTCATTTGTTAAATAAAAAATCATATATTATGGTCATATCTCACAGTCAAGTAGAAGAAATTATTGACCATTGACACAAGATACAGAAAAGGCCCTGATATGTAATCAGGGCCTTTTTATTACACCAATTATTGTAAAATAGCGAAAAGAGTACTATTATGTTGGTGTAAAACTATAATTATATTTTAGCAAAATAATATTAACAAAGAATTATTGATTTATACAATATGAGGTGAGTTTTTATGCTTTGGACCCCAAATGAATATATTCTTGAGGTTCTCTCTCAATTGCCATCAGAATTTGATACCATTGAATACAAAGAAATACCATATAACCATAAGAATTGCTATAGAGTTATTGAGACAGTAATAGCAATGCTAAATTCTGATTTTGGAATAGGGCATAATAAATTTATTATATTTGGAATTGTAGATAAAACACTTGAAAAAAGAGGATTAGGAACTATTCCAATGCAAGATGATAATGAATATCAAAATTTATTTGATAAAATAAATCCAAGGCCAGATATCCAAACTGGTACTATTGAGTATGAAGGATTAACATTCGGATACATATTTATTTCAAAAGCAAATAACGATAGAATTTATGAAGTCAAAGATACATTTGCAAAAAATGAACGGGAAGGTGTATTTAGAGGGCAAGCTTTTCTAAGACGTGGAAGCAAAAATTATCTAATGACACATCAAGATAGGATACGCATCATTAAAAGTATAAATCAACCTGAATTTTATTCGTATCCAGTCTATCAATCAGCAATTAATAGGCAATATAATACGGGTCTTTCTTCAACCTTGTTAGCAGCAATATTAGGTGCTTGGGACGAAAATAATAATAATGATATTAAACTAATTGAAGAAATCACTCAAGAAACATATCAGAACTGGATTCAACCAATACGAGATATTAGATCATTAGAAAATACTTCAATACAGTTTAGTAACGGAGTTTGGAAGATTAAAAACCGTTCTGATATTTTAAAGCAAGAAGGAAATAAAATATATGATAGTTATTTTGAGATTATTAAAGAACAAATAATCAAAGTTTTAACAACAATTAATCCTCGGTATAACCTTGAGCAGAATCAGAGATTTATGGCGGAGATCTATAATAAAAAACCTATTTATTCTCATGAAATCACTCATGGATTATCAGAGTTTTTAGCTATATTAGGTAATAAACCCGAATATTTTACTTCATGCACAAGAACAAAGATTAATAATTATGCGTCAATTATTATAAGAGAAATATTAAAAATCAAAGACTGGAAAATATGGGCGACACTTTCTGAAAATTTGAGTTTGCTTGCTGAGGCTGCACCAGAAGTATTTCTTAGATCAATTGAAATGAATTTAAAACATGACAATAACCCAATACAAAAGTTCTTAAATGAAGGTGAAATTGGAGTATTTGAATATAAATATGGTCCAAGTCTTTTCTATGCATTATCATTAATTGCCTGCAATTCTGATTATTTTACAAGTTCATGTCAAAATTTGTTTTCTCTTGCAGCATATAGTGAAAAAGCGTTAAGTACGCTAACAGGGATATTACTTCCGTGGTTTCCTCAAACATCGGCAGTATTATCTAGACGGAAATCTATCATAGGCACGCTACAGAGAGAAAATAATGAATTAGGATGGAAACTAATTATATCGTTGTTACCAGGTAAAGTAAAAGCTGGAAATCCGATCGAACGTCCTCGTTTTTTACCTTATGGTAATATACCTGAAACAATTAGTACAGAAGAGTATTGGGAAATTACAGAATGTTATTTTATGAACGCAATGGAAGCGGCAGAAGGATCGGCAGATCGTATAGCCGAATTAATAGAATTCCTAGATAATGTACCAAAGATACTATTCGAAAAATTGTGTGATTTCTATGATAATTATTTAGATAATGAACCAGATGATCAATTCAAATATATAATTTGGGATAAACTTCTGGATTTCATTGCACATCATAAAAGTTTTCCAGAAGCTAAATGGGCTTTGCCAGAGGAAGCAATTAAGAAAATAGAAGCGATTACTGAAAAATACAAACCCATTGATATTACAATTTATTCAGCTAGATTATTCAAAAAAGAACAACATAGTCTACTAATAAGGAATAAAGGTGATTGGAAAAAATCAGAAAAAGAGTTATCCGAAAATCAATTAACAGTAGTTAAACAATTATTTGAAAATATTAACCTTTTTGGCCTGCTGGAATATGCACATAGAGTAGATAAACCTGAGATAATTGGTCGCTGTTTAGCGAATCTTTCAGAAATAGAGGCATTTAAAGAAGTAATTCTCAAAGGGATTACTTCTGAAGACGAGATACTGCGAACTGTAGCTAATAATTATATAATAAAAAAATTTAGTAATGAAGGTATTGAATGGGTATATAAGACAATGGATTCCCAATGGCCGTCTAATAAAAATGCTACTTTTTTGGCATTAATTCCGCTTGCAAATGAAACATTAGACTATGTTAAGAAGAAGATAGAAGGTAATGAGAGTATTTATTGGAATCTAATAAGTCCTTACATAATAGAAATAGATGGACTTGAATTTAATAATTATGTAGTTTCAAATTTAATCAACGTAAACAAAATTGAAGAAGCCATTGATATCATAAATGGTATGATTGAGAAATCTTTAATTGAACCGGGTATAGCTATTTTTTGTTTAAATGAAGTGAGCGGCGAAGCTTTAAAATGCAATGATATGACTGCATACAACATTTCAAAAATAATTGGCTGGTTACAAAAGCAAACAATTGACCATGAAATTATGTTAAAACTTGAATGGAAGTTTTTACGTATCCTTGATGACAGTTCTGAAATCAATGCAAAGACATTATATCAAGGAGTAGCTGATAATCCCGATTTGTTTATAAACGCTATAGAAATGATCTACAAGCCAAGAAATAAAAAAGAAGAATGTGAAGGCGAAAAAAAATTAAGTGAACATTCAAAAATAATGGCAGAACAATATTACTATCTTTTAAGCGGATGTAAAATTGTACCTGGAAGTAATGAAGAAGGTTTGTTAAATATAGAAAAATTCGAGGAATGGGTTCAAAATGTTAAAGAAAAGAGTAAATTGATAGATCGATTTGAAGTAGCGATGATTACTCTTGGAAAATTACTATACTATTCTCCGGCAGATCCTTCAGGATTTTTTATACACAAAAATATTGCAGTCCTTCTTCAAGCAAGTGATAGCGATAGAATTAGAGAAGGCTATAGAACAGAGGCCATTAATTCAAGAGGTGTTCATTCAATAGATAAAACAGGAAAGGCAGATTTTGAACTATCAGATCGTTATCAAGATAAAGCAAACCTGGCAGACGATGCCGGGTACTCTCGTTTTGCTACTACATTGCGGCAAATATCAAAACATTTTAAAGAAGAAGGATTTAGCAATATTGAAGAATGTGATGATTTGTAACGTTTAAAGGCTTTGGACGTTAAAATCCAGAGCCTTTAATTTAAGCGATATATAAAAATTCTTTACTGTAGGCAGGAATAAGTTACCGAAAGTCGCTCATTCTTTTTAGTACAGATTGAGAATCAAACTTTTATTCCCCTACCCATCCGTAGCATCCCCGCTGCCGGTGATGGAGATGGAGGCGCCGAGATAGGTGGGGCGGGGCATGAAGAGGACGGCGACGAAGTCCTTGGCCCGGGCGAGGATTTCCCTGGCTTCGCGGTAGAACTGGCCGGGATAGTCCCGCAGGTCGGAGGGGACGCCCCAGGCCTCCAGGCCCAGCTTTTCAGCGATATACAGCCCCCGGTCCCGCAGAAAAGAAGGCTTTTTCGGAGAAATAAAGGGACCTGCGAAACACTTCCGGTGTTTCGCAGGTCCTTTTGTGCGGATATCCGTTTTAGATCAGTTCCGACTTTTGCAGCAGCCTTTGGATCATGACGGCCACCTCCGCGCGGGTAACGCTTTCCCGCGGCGCTATCGCGGTGCTGCTTCTGCCGTTCACGATGCCGGTTTTCAGGCAGACTGCGACGCTGTCCTCGGCGTAGGCGGAGACCTCCGCGCTGTCCGCGTAGGCGCCCAGAAGGGCGCCGACATCGCCGGAGGTAAGCTCCGCGTCCAGGCCGGTGATCGTCATTGCCCGAGACAGTATGGCCATCGCCTGTTCGCGGGTGATCGTGTCGTTCGGACCGAAGGCCCCGTCGGGGTATCCTTTGATGATGCCGTAGGAAGCCGCCGTCTGGGCATAGGGGAGGAACCAGTCGTTCTCGCCCACGTCGCTGAAGCTGACGGAGCCGGTGCCCGGCTCAAGGCCCAGGGCCCGCACTACCGCCGCGGCGAATTCCGCGCGGGTCATGGATCGGTCGGGCTCGAAAGTATTGCCGCCCACGCCGTACAGGACCATGCGCGAGCCCATGTTGTTGATTGCGTCCTTCGCCCAGTGGCCTTCCGCGTCGTTAAACTCGATGGGGTGCCAGACCAGAGCGTAGGTGCTGTTGGTCAGGCTGTTGATCCTGGCGTAGTATACTCCGTCGATCACGGTCACCTGCGTCGGCACGTGATGGGTCGTCCCGTTCGGCTCGACCACGACGCCGGTGGTTATTTTATTGGGGTCGACGCCATCGGGGATCCGGATCAGCCGCTCCACATAGGCGTTGAAACTGCTCACCGGAATGGTCCGCCCGTTATACTCGCAGCTTATGGTGAATTCCACCGCCGGGACCATGAGGGTAAAGCCGCCGTCCTCCGCAGCGCTTTCCACCACCGCCGCCGTCTCTGCCGACGGTACGGAGATCTCCACTGTTACGTCGATGTCGGAGAGCGAAATGTCCTCGCCGAACTGCCGGGAGATACTCGCGATATCGATCTGCTCGGCGGGCAGCCTGTAGATGGCCGAATCGGTCTGGACGGCCAGGGTCGCGGACTTGTTTTCCATGTCCTTTACCGTCTGCCCCGTCAGCCTGCCTCTCACCGCATCCGAATCGCCGGTTATGGGAAGCGTAACGGTGTCGCCGGTCTCCGCCGATTCGAGGATGCTCCTCATCTTGTCTTCATCCACGGTCACCGTCGTCGTTATCCTGCCGTCCGAGCCCGTGGAGGTCTCCTGCGTGCCCGCGTCCTGCGACTGCCCGTCCAGCTCTGCCTTCGCGCTGTTGTCCGTATCGCTGAGCCAATAATCGGTCGTCACGCCCAGCGCGTCGCTGGGGGCCGAAGCCTTGACCGTCGCCGTCTCCTTCACCCGCTGGTAGACGTCGTAATCCCTGCCCGGCGACAGGGTGGTAAACACATTGCTGTCCTGCCAGCCGGCGGAGGGGACCGCCGCTCCATGGGCGACGACGGCGTATTCGTAGCCGGCGACCTGGATTACGGTGATGCTCCGGACGGTTTTGGAAGACAGGACGGGCGCGATGCCCGTGACCGTCCCGCAGTCGGCTTTTGCCACCGTTACAGAGGAGCTTACCAGCGGGCCGTCCGTCTCAACGCTGCTGTCTGCCTGGACCGATATCTCCCTGCCGATATCGTCCGCGGTCAGGGTATAGCGCTGCCCCGTCGCGCCGGAAATTTCCGCGCCGCCGCGCAGCCATTGGTAGGAAAGGGTGCCCGTGCTGTTGCAGTTTTCAACCGACGCCGTAAGCTCCTGCCCGTAGGCGGCGGTTCCGCTGATCTTCGCCGTGCCGTGCAGCTTTGCCGTGATCGCCAGCGTCCCGGAGGTAAGGCTGCTGCCGGAGTTCAGCTCGGAACCCGCGATGGTGAGGCTGAAATTGCTCACGCTGCCGAATACGGAGCCGTCATATGCAAGGTTCACCGTGCAATGGGTCGCGTCCGTATAGGAGACGCTTCCGACGCTTAAGCCCGCCGGCTTGTTGTTCAGAGTGAAATTGGAGGCCGAAAGGGTGCCGTCCGCGAAGGTCGTGCCCGTGAGCGTGACCGCGAGGCTGTTGCCGTTGAGGTTCGCCTCCGCGAGCGGGGAAGTGCCGGCGGCTGCCGACAGACCGGGCGTCACATAGGCGAAGGAGGCCGTGGTCACGCCGGACAGGTTGTCGTTGCCGTCCACCGTCACGATATGGGCATAGTAAGTGGTGCCGTTCGTCAGCCCGGTCTTGGTATAGGAGGTTCCGGTCACTTTTGTGCCGCTGCTTTTAACGGTGCTCGCGCTCGCGGTCGCATTCGTATCCACAAGCACATAGTAGCCGGATACGCCCGTGGTGACCGTCGCGTTTGTCGTTGGGGAGAGGAGAGAACTGCTCCCGTCCTGGGATACTTCCTTGAGATAATAATTGTAAATGCTGCCGTTGTCGTCCGAGGCGGTCCAGCGGATGATTTCACCGTCGGTCCCAGACGCGGCGGAGCTTACGCTGCCCGAACTGACGGCGTCCGGCGAGGCGAAATCCTGAGACATATGATCGCTGGCCGATTTTTCCTTCGTGATCTGCGCCAGGTAATAGAGCGTGTTGGTGAGGATTTTCTGCTCGTCGGCGGAGGAATTGCCGCCGCTGTGCCCGGTCTGGATCATTGCGCAGTTGTTCCAGGTCGTCAGGTAAAAATTGTTCGTGCCCGTCTGGTAGGCGTATTCTGTGTGCACAACATTCCAGCCGCTGCTTAAATTGACGGCTTCGAAGTTCATCCAGACGTCGCCCATGGCGAACTGGTCTGTGGAATGGCACGCGGGCACAACGAGATCGCCGGTCAGCTTATAGGGGAAATTCGTCAGAAGGCCGTTTTTCAGCACCAATACGGTACTGCTGCCTGAACTGCTGCCGTAAAACCCGATGCCCGAGCTGCTGAGCATATTCATATAGGATGACGCAAGCCCGTAAAAATTGCTGTGTCCGTAATAGGCCGTGTCGTGCCCGAACAGGCAGCCGCCGCCGTACTGGATGAAAGTGCCCACGACGTTTGCGGCGGAAGCGGACAGATCTCTGCCGTTATTGGAATCCCATGCTCCGAAGTAGATGACGTCGTAATTGTAGCTTCCGTCGGAGTTCTTATAAAGATATGTGGCAGGAGTGCTGTTGAAAGTCGTGATATCGATTTTATCCACCGTCATCGTGTATTTGACGCCGTCCACCGTCGGGCTGCCCACGGTGTCGCTTCCCGAAGTTGAAGTGTTCATCCAGCCCTGAAGACCGTCGGAACCGGCGGCATCGGGGTATACGTTCAGGACCTTTATGTTCACGCTGACGGGTATCGTCTGATACTGGCTGGCGTCCTCGCCGTTATCCTTCTGATAGACCATATAGTGGCCGGTTGTGCTGTAGGTTTTCCAGGAGAGCTCAACATAGTTGCCGCTGTTGCCCGTGGCCGTAAGGGAAGGGGTGCAGTCCACCGTCGCGCTGCCGCCGCTGCTGTCCACCGTGATGTCCTCTTCGGTGTCCGTGCCGCCGGCGTAAATGTCATATGTCCCGGCGGGAACGGAGGCGGTGTATGTACCCTTTGTGGTCGAACTTTCGGTCAGATCAAAGCTCAGGTCGCCCTGCTTAAGCACCACAGCGTAACCCGACCCCGGATTGTTCCCGGAATCTTTAAAAACGACCGTCGCGGTATAGTCGCTGCCGATTACTTCCGCTCCCGCGGGTATGCTCATGGCCGGCAGCAGGACGATCAGCATCGCCGCCGTCAGAAGGATAGAAATCGCCTTTTTCAATCTTTCTTTCATCTCTCTCAATTCCTTCTCGATCATTCCAGATCAGAATTTTGGGTTGGCCTCCAAAATGCCCGGTGTAAGATCCGTATAGACGATGTCATTCGGTTTCAGGAAGATTGCCGTCATATTGCGCAGGAGCCTCTGCCGCGCCGGATTACCCCGGAAAAAGCTGCGTAAAAAGGGGGACGCGAAATAAAATCCGATTGCGCAGGATTAAGAAGTTGAGAGAGGGGTGCTATCCGGAAGTGTTCGGTTCAGGATTCCAATTCATGCGACATATCACACCCTTTTTCGACTTATTCTTATCTCTAATACTATTACGGATTAGCATTTAATGTCAATTGCTTATTGGCATTTTTTCCTATAAAAAACAGCCCGCGGAATAGTCCGCAGGCTGCCGCGATGAACCGGATCCGATGGGTATTCTGCTTCAAAACTGCCAGGGAACGGCTTTGCCGTCCGCGTGATAATGCAGCATGCAGGAGGCGTGGGGCAGGAAAAAGACCTTCATGTCTTCCGTGCCGGAACCCGCGAATACCTCTTTGGCGAATTGGCTGTTTGAAAGGATCTTTGCCTTGTCCGCGTCGCTGTCGCTGAAGGAAACGGAACCGGTGATCTTCGTGTAATTATAGTTCCGGTCCGTTGCGCAGAAGGCGATGTTGGGGTTTTCGCGCAGCTGCCTGTACACGTCTTCTCCGTCCGAAGTATAGAAGAATAATCCCCTGTCGCTGTGGAACACCAATTCAAAGGGCCTTATGTCCGCCTTTTCCCCGTCGCAGGTGGCGAGGCTGCCCAGCTTGTTCCTCTCGATAAAAGCTATAATCTCATTCATATCAAAGCGCTTCCTTTGCCGATTTGTGATCGATGATTCAACCTCAGTATTTTCGTTTGCGGCGGCGATTATGCAAAGGCGCAGCGCGGCTCAAAAGAGGCTGCGGGTTAAAAAACGGTACAATCCGGTATTGCCGCCCCTATGGAGACCTCTAAAAGCTTATATTCTTTAAAGCTTGTATTTTTTCTTTTTCCGGACCAGGGTGGAGCGGTCTATGCCGAGATAAACCGCCGCGTCCTCCAGAGTTTTTTGAGAATTCAGGCAGTCCTTGATATAGGACGCCTCGAACATCTCCGTCTGATATTTCAGCGCCTGGCATTCCTCAATATTTGTCGTCTTGATATTCAGATACGGGTGCAGGCTGTAAATGGTGGCTTTTGTGCTCTTTTCGAAGGCGCGAAGCTCGATGGAGTCCTGCTTGCACATGATTACGACCCGTTCGATAACGTTTTTCAATTCCCGGATGTTTCCGGGCCAGCTGTAATTTAATAAAAAGCCTATGGATTCCGGAGAATAATAACAGGTCCTGTTATATTTCCTGTTGAATTCGTCCAGGAATTTCTGGGCGATGGGCAGGATATCGTCCCTGCGTTCCCGTAAAGGCGGGATCTCAATGGTGATCACGTTCAGGCGGTAATAGAGATCCAGCCGGAACTTTCCCTGATCGATCAGCTTTTCCAGGTCCGTATTGGTTGTGGCGATAATCCGCGCGTTGAAATTGACAACCTGTGTTCCGCCGACCCTGAAAAACCCTTTGTCCTGGATACAATTGAGCAGCTTGATCTGAAGATGAAGAGGCATATCTCCGATTTCATCCAGAACGGCGGTTCCGTTATTGGCCAGCTCGAACAAACCGGCCTTGCCTTCTTTTTTTGCACCCGTAAAAGCGCCTTTTTCATAGCCGAAGAGCTCTGATTCAATCAGATTTTCGGGTATCGCGCCGCAGTTGATGCTGATGATTTTCCCTTCTCTGCTGGATTTTGAAATATCATGGATGAACTTTGCCAGAAAATCCTTCCCGACGCCGGTCTCCCCCCGGAGTAAAATCGGGCAGTCCACCTCCGAGACCCGCAGGACCTCGTTATAAATATCCTTCATAGCCTTGCTGTGGGTTACGAACGAATATTTGTTGGAGATTTTTGATTCGACCTCCAGCAATTTATTCCGGTATGTCATCGTCAGGTATTTTTGCTTTTCCAGCTGCTTCTGCAACAGGATAAGCTCTGTCAGGTCCCGTACGATCCCAAACGCCATCGCCAGCTTTCCGTCGACAAATATGGGGAAACCGGAAGCCAGGCATGTTTTCCCGGAGGGATAGGTAATGCAGGCGGAATCCGGCTGCTGTGTCTCCAGAACGGGCAGCACGCAGGAATTGTTGACGATCCCCTTTCTCAGCGCATCATAAATCGTCTTATTCTTCAGATAGTCGCTGTCCAGACCGGACAAAGCGGTAAAGGCTTCGTTCCAGTATATCGGCCATCCGCTCGCATCGCAGATATAGACGCCGTCCGACAGCCTGTCCAGCATTTGAGTAAAACCCTGAAACTGCTTGTTTAGAAAATTGTACTGTTCTACGATGTTTTCACCGTATGTATTGTCCTGCAATACGATGAGATATTCCAGCTGAGATTTGATCAGGATCTTAATGAAATTGACAATCAGTATCTGACCGTTTTCCCGGCAGATCCGGTGTCCGACATTTGTTTTTTTTATAACGGCGGGCCAGTCTATTTCCGGGAACAATTCGAATATTTTTTTCCCGAATAGCTCGGCTCGTTCCACCTGCAGCAGATGTGAGAATTGCGAGTCGGCGAATTTAATGAAAAATGCATCGTCAATAAACGCAGTGCCGAGAGCAATACCCATATCATTCGCGGATTGAATCTCAGACATAAGCGCAACCCCTTACTGGTTTAATATGAAGGACCATAACAGGCGCAATTATGCGCCTGTTATTCATTTATAGGCTCAATTGTGCATAAGCCTACTGGTTCCCGGGGAGTGCGGCACTGTTTAATATTTCCAATACAAACTATAGGCGCAGATATGCGCCTGTGTCAATAACAAATAAAATAATCTGAGGTTTCATTTGCTGAAAATCCGTCTGCATATTCGCTTTTCAGGGATTCGATCGGGATTTCAAAGTGCCGGTAAGAAGCGGCCGGAGCCCTTGTCCGCCAAAGCGTTTCAGGATATTCCGCATCGGCGATTTATGCATCGCTGTGTGTTAGCCTAATTTGTTTATTCCGGCGTTCCGATTCCCCCGGACGTTTGGCATACTGCTTGCATTTTTAGTGGTTGCTGTACAGCGGTGCTCTTACATGAATAAAGGAGGAAAAAAGAGATGGCAAATATCTTTGACGGGGTGCTGGTAATCGATTTTTCCAACAATTTGGCCGCGCCGACAGCCGTCAGCATGTTGGCGGATTATGGGGCGGAAGTGATCAAGATTGAGAAGGCCAGCGGGGACGACAACCGGCAGTACGGCCCTTTTATCGAAGGGAAAAGCCTGATTGCGATGTGGCTTAACCGCAACAAAAAATCCATCGTAATGGACACAAGGAAACCGGAAGCAATTGAAATCATCAAAAAGTTTATCGCGCAGGCCGATGTCGTGGTGGAAAGCTTCAAGCCGGGAGCCATCAATAAAATGGGCTTCGGGTATGAAGAGCTGATCAAGATTAAACCGGATCTCATTATGTGCTCCGTATCCGGTTTCGGGCAGGACGGCCCTTACGGGCAGCGGCCGGGCTACGACATGATCGCCGTGGCTATGAGCGGCCTCATGGACAATACGGGATTTCCCGACGGTCCGCCCACGAAAATCGGCAGCGCCGTCGGCGATTTTGTGGGAGGATTGGATGCGTTCGGCGCGATGGCGGCGGCGCTGTACCACAAAGCAAAAACGGGAGAGGGCCAGTATATCGATATCTCTTTGCTGGAAGGCCTGGTCAACATCAACGATTACACCGACCTTGCCTATAACAATTTCCCGGTCCCCCACAGAGGCGGAAATCATCAGGCGGTGGTCGCGCCGTTCGGCCTTTTCAACGGAAGGGACGGCTCCATCATCATATGCGTTGCGAGCGACAAACTGTGGGCGGCTCTCTGCACCATGATGGGAAGGGAAGAAATGATTGACGATTCTTTGTACCGGGGCTCCGGAAAGCGGGCGGAACGGAAAGAACTCATCATCCCGATGATTGAAGATTGGCTCAAATCCTTCGAGTCCGTCGAAGAACCGCTGAAACTCATGACGGAGAAGGAGATTCCCTGCTGCAAGGTGGAAAAGACGCAGGACCTTGTCCGAAACGAGCAGCTGATCGCCAGAAATATGATCGTGGATATGGAAACAAAGGAAATCACGGCGGGAAAAATCAAAACCAGGGCCCCGGTGTTTCATTTTTCGAAAACCCCCGGCAAAGTCAGATTTTCTCCGGCCCTCGGGGAGCATACGGACGAAATCCTCAAAAAATACGCCGGCTGCGGCGACGCGGAGATTGCATCGCTGAAGGAAAAGGGAATCGTAAGGTAAACGGTAAAAAGAAAGGGAAAAGGTGAAAGAGTATGAGAAATCAGGTCCTATTTCACGAAGGCACTCTGGAGGAAGCGGACGGCAGGCTGGTCCAGACGGGCAAAAGATGCCGTGATTGCGGCAAGACCGCGTATCCCGCCATGGAACGCTGTCCATTCTGCGCCTCTGAAAACACGGAAAAGGCGGCTCTCAGCAAGGTGGGAACGGTATTTTCCTACAGCGTGACCAGGGTGCCGGTGGGATCGTTCAAACCGCCCATTATTCTGGCATATGTGGACCTTCCCGAAGGCACGCGGGTATTCGGCCAGATCCATGCCGACGAGAAGCAGGTGAGAGCCGGAATGAAAGTCGAAGTGGAGACGGGCGCGCTTTGGACCGAAAAAGACGGCACGGAAGTAGCCGGATACTATTATGTTCCATATACCGCAGGAAAAGGAGTCGAAAAATGATGAGAGAAGTGTACGTATTGGGAATCGGCCAGACGATATTCGGAAAGCATGCAAAAATGACCTGCGACGATCTCGGCGCTTACGCCGTAAATATGGCCCTGAAAGACGCGGAGATCAACCCCAAGGATATCGAGACCGCTTATTGCGGGAGCCTCTATTCGCCGCTGAATCCCGCACAGTCCGTTATGCTGAGAGTCGGCATCTGCAAAATTCCCATGTATCATGTGGAAAACGCCTGCTCCAGCGGATCGAGCGCGGTGCATCTGCTCTTCGAGCGTATCGCTCTGGGCGCCTGCGAAGTGGGCATAGCGTTCGGCGTGGAATCCCTTTCCGCTTTCAATAAAAAATACGGCAAGGGCCTGCTGGCGGTGGAGGGAGACATGAACGGGAAGATGGGGCTCACGATGCCGGCCTTTTTCTCCATGCTCTATCAGCGCCTGATGAGCCAGCGCGGGGCGACCCTGGAGGACCTTTGCTATCCCACGATCAAGAACCATAAGAACAGCGTGAACAATCCTCTTTCTCAATATCATAAAGAGCTGACCTTTGAAGAGGTTATGGCTTCTCCCACGGTTGTCGATCCCATTACCGTGCTCCAGTGCTGCCCCCAGAGCGACGGCGGCGCGGCGATCGTCCTGTGCTCGGCGGAGTACTACAAAAATCACAATAAGAAAACCCACCGTCCGCCGGTGAGAATCGCCGGCTCGGTGATTTCCTGCAGCAGCCCGGAAGAAGCCGGTTCCGAGCCCATTGAGCTGCCGTGCCTGATAGATGGCGCTAAGAAGGCGTGCGAGATGGCGGGAATCGGGCCGGAAGACATTCGAGTTGTGGAGCTTCACGACGCCTTTTCCGGGGAAGAACTGGCCGCATATGAAATGCTGGGGTTGTGCAAAAAGGGGGAAGGCGTTGCGTTTGCCCGTTCCGGCGCCGCGGATATCGGCGGCCGGTGCCCAGTGAATCCGAGCGGAGGGCTTCTTTCCATGGGGCATCCGCTGGGAGCGTCCGGCGTCCGGGTCGTGAACGATGTGACGAGGCAGCTGTGGGGCGAAGCCGGAGCCACCCAAGTGCAAAACGCCAAGACGGGCATGGCCGAGATGCTGGGCGGGGTTCTGACCGGACTGGAAAACCCCTTGGTCGCCGGGATCCAGATTTTGTCGAGATAACCCGCCCCAATAATCCCTCCCTAAAAAATGAGTTGAGGAGGTTTAAGCAAATTGATTAAGAAACTGGAGCATGTGGGCGTGCTGGTAAAGGACTTTGAAAGCAGCGTTATGCGGTTTGAAAAAACGCTGGGATTAAAGTTGGCGGACATCGAATCGGTCGATGTTCAGGGGGTGACGAATAAAGTCGCGTTTTTCCCCATTGGCGATACGGAAATAGAGCTGATCTACACGACGGCCACCACAGGACTGGTTGCGGATTATATACGGGAAAGGGGAGAGGGGATTCACCATCTGGCGTTTGAAGTAACGGACATAGACAAGTATTACGAAGAGCTCAAAGAGCGCGGCGTCAAATTTCTATGGGACGGCGTTGTCCCGGGGTCCCGCGGCACCAGAGTCTTCTTTTTCGCACCCGAAGAGTTTAACGGAGTTTACGTTGAGATACTGGAAAAGTATGATTAGCCGTCTCTCATCTTTTCTACCGGCATTGAGTTGACGAAAGCCGGCGGCAAATATGGTCCGCTTGTAACGGGAAAACCCAGCCGATATCGTTCCCCGAGGATGTTATCAAGTATGAGGAGGGTTAGAATGAGTAATCAAATTGATACGAAACCGGATCTGAAAAAAAGCAAAATGGACAGCTATATCGAGTGGTTTTTCAAGTGGTTCCCGGAGTCCTTTTTCATCACACTGGCCCTTACGATTATCGTCGCACTGGCTGCAATGATTTTTACAAAGACCCCGCTATTGACCTTTGACGGCTCGGCAAGCGTTGTGTCGGCCTGGAACGGCGGGTTCTGGTCTCTGCTGGCCTTTATTATGCAGATGACGATTTTGCTGGTTACCGGAGGCGTTGTCGCCTCTTCGCCGCCGATCAAGAAACTGCTGATCCGACTGGCGTCGTTGCCCAACAACCGGGTCACCTGTTTTATAATGGTGGCCGCGATTGCCGGCTTCTGCGGCTATATCCATTGGGGGGTCGGCATGATGCTGGGAATCGTTTTCGGCCGGGAAATCGCCGCCGCGGCTAAGAAAAAAGGCATCAAAATTCACGCCCCCGTCCTTTGGACGGTCGCGTTCTGCACGATGCCGTGGGGTTCTGCCGGTATTTCCGGCGCCGCTTCCATCTATTCGGCGACGCCGGGATATCTGAAAGGCCTGGTTGCCGAAGAAATCAAACCTTTGGTACCCGACGCTCTGCCGCTTACGGATACCGTGGCCGCGCCTCCTTTTATACTATTGCTGATCATCGGAGCCGTGATTTATGTCCTTGTTCCCATTTTGATGCATCCCAAGACGGACGATCGCATTCGCGAAATCGACGACGACTTTTTATACGGCGTGGAAGCCAGCGCGATAACGCCGGTCATTCCAAGAAACCTGCCCTCGGAAAGGATGAACGCGTCCCGGATCGTGATGCTTGCAGTCGGAGGAGTCGGATTGTTTTTTGCCATTGCGAAAATAGCGGAAGCAGGACTGGCGGGCCTTTCCCTCAATCTTTTCAATTTTCTTTTTCTCATGCTCGGCATGGTTCTGTGCTTTAATCAGGGCCCCGAATACTATTGCAAGCTGTTCCGCGATCATTTAATGGGAACCTGGGGATTCATACTCCAATTCTCGTTTTATGCCGGCATATTCGGCATAATAGTGGGTACCGGGCTGGGAACCTTGATTACGAACGGATTTACCTCGATTTCCACTCCCAGCACATGGCCGGTCATTACATATATTTACTCGGCGATTCTGAATATCTTCGTTCCTTCGGGCGGCTCGAAGTTTGTCATTGAGGCCCCCTATATCATCCCCACTTCGCTGAACCTGGGAACCAGCCTGAACGCGACGATTCAGGCATATCAGATGGGCGATTCCACAACGAACCTGATCATCCCATTCTTCGCGCTGCCTTACCTGGCGAACTTTAAAGTCAAGTTCAATGATATCATTCCCTACTCGCTGCCCGCGGTGGTGATTGTGTTTGTCGTAAACATACTGTATTTTGCAATCGTCTGGTGACCGCCTGATACCAACGGAAAAGGAATGACTCCGCTTTTCAGAGCCTCCTCAGTCTGGCTGCCTCTCATAGCGAAAAGCGCATCTTGCAGAAGATGCGCTTTTCGCTGCCGCTGTGTAGTTCTAAGGGAATGAGGCCCCGCGAAGCCTAAGACTTTGCAGGGCATATATGGTTTCTTTTCAAAGTGACGGGGTCGATGATCACGACGTCCAGCCCCTTTTTGACGGCGTAATCCACGGTGTATTTCGTGCCCCCGGGGGCTCCGCCGTACACCGCGATGAGAAAAGAGGAGGCGTCCACCATATACCGGTTCCGCTCGTGCATGCAGGAGGCGGTGTATTGCTTGCGAAGGGTGATCACCTCGTCGGCCTCCGACAGGATTTTGAAATACCGTTCCCGGCTGGGCACTGTCCAACGGTCCGCCTGCCCCTCGTGGGGGATGATGGCCACCAGGCGGACGGGCTCGTCGGGATTCGCCCATTTCAGATTCAGCGCGATCTCCGCGGCGATCAGGTCCACCCCCTGCGCCATGCCGGTGAGAAACGTGGTGACCCCGCGCCCGCGCATACCCACCATTTCCTCCAGCAAGCGCATTTTCAGCAGGATACAGTCCGTGTGTTTCTCGTCGTACCCGAAGGGCAGCCCTCCCGGCCTGTGCCCCGAAAAACAGCAGGTATTTTGCTTCATTTCTATAACTACTCCTTCTATTTCAGGCATAAATGATTACCTCTTTTGTAATTATACTCAATATATTGAGCATAGTCAACAGTTTGACTATGCTAGTGTATTGAAGAGGTGGTTTTTATGATAAGCTATAAGCCTTTTTATCAAACCCTCTTTAAAAAAGGAATTACAGAATATCAGCTTATTTTTAAGTATGGCTTTTCATCTAACATCTTACACAGAATGAAGCACGGCAAAGCAATCACGATGAAAACCCTCGATACACTGTGTTTTATACTTGATTGCGAAGTGGATGAAGTGATTGAGCATATAAAAGAGTAAGATTAGCCAGCCGAATAGTGAGGCGCTTAAAATGAAACCGAGAAAAGATTTGCCGGGTAATAAGAATATAATCGGTTCCAAAGTCGTGACAATCAGAAAAGCGAAGCACATCAAACAAAAGGATTTCCTTGCAAAACTTCAGACCATGGGAATGGATATCAGCGCGACGAGCCTTTCCAGACTGGAAGGGCAGTACCGCCTCGTACAGGATTATGAGATCGTTATTCTTGCAAAGGCGCTGGATATTACTGTGGAAGAGTTATTGAAGCAGGATAATGGTTAATAGTAAAGGCCCTGATTAATAATCAGGGCCGTTAATTATGCACCAATTATTGTAAGTTAGAGAAAAATGTATTATTCTGTAAGAGTAAGTTCTTTTTAATATTATTTTCACTATAAGGGTAGGTACATTGGATTAATATTCTCATAAAATTTATAAATTTAATAGGAGAGAACAGTAATGGCAGAGCTTTATTTCGACTATTGTGTAGCTTTTATTGACATATTAGGTTTTAAATCAATGACTAGCGATTTTGAAAAAATTAAGGAAATGCAAACTACCTTAAATGAAGCAATAGATCTTATGAAAAATTACAATCCTATTCACAACTCCTTAAAATCAATGGAGGAAAATAGTCATATTATAAGTATGCAGGGTGCGGATAGTATGTTTTTTATGTTTCCTCATAATTTCACAAATGTATATCTTGTTATTCGTAGATTATGTATTATGCAATTTAAATTAGCTACAAAAGGCGTTTATCTAAGAGGTGCCATTACTTCCGGCGCGATGTACATAGACGAAGATAACAGTGTATTCTTCGGTGAAGCATGGAACAAGGCTGTATTATCAGAAAAAAACGCAGTATCTCCCAGAATTATTCTTGAAAATTCTTTGGTAATAGAATTGAAAGATCGGTTCAAAGCTATGAATGAAGGAATAATGGAATTTGCATTAGATGATGATGGAGTTTATAGTCTATCATCTTATGGAATCTATCCGGTGCTTGAAAGTGGAATTGATCAATCTAAGATACTATATACATCTATATTTAATTACTTGGAAAAAAACATTGAGCAAAATAAACACAATCAGAGTATATTACAAAAATATTTATGGATTTTAAAGCAGATTAAACATGATCATAACAAAAATATGGAGGGTAGAACCGAAGAAATAATAACGCAGATTTTAAACTTATTATTAAATATATAAAGCATTTTACGATTTAGAAAACTTCCCATTATCTTTATGAGGAGTATCGTGTATGAGCACGAACACAAGAATAATATTGAGTATAGTCTGTTTCTTTTTTTCTTTTGTTCTGGCTGGAGTTGGCCTTCTTATGCGCAAATATGACTTTTCCTGCATGTTTCATCATCCGTGGAAAAAGGTGGATGGGTTGTATATAAGAAGTGGCTTAAGGCTAAAAAAGGTTGCAGACGATACCCCTGAAAACAGAACAAAATATTCAAAACGGTTGGGCAATTATTTTATTCTGTTCAGTGCTTTTTGGCTGTTCATCGTTATAGTAGGCATCTGGAATGTATAAAGCTTGCTGCTACCCAGCCTACATTGTGAATGGACAATTTGTCATGAATGACCGAAGTGGGGCAAAGACATGAAAAAAATTCCAAAAGCAATAATCATTACATCAATCATTGTATTGATTTTATTTTTAAGCAATCTGGTTTTTATAGTTATTGAAAACAATTTACATACACCGATAGAATTTACATCAGAAAAATGGAATCAAGATATCTGGCAGAGGGAGAGAATGATTGACAGCCTGAATAGCAAATATGATTTTGTAAGTATGAAGTATGATCAAATCATTGAATTGTTGGGGGAAAATGGTGTTTCTGAAGATTCAGGAAAAGACAAAATGATATATTATACAGGAAAAGGTACATTCATCCAACCGTTTCTTATGATTCAATTCGATGAGGATGGAAATGTTACCGAAACTATGGTCAATAGCGTGAATCATGAGAAGAGTTTGTTCAAATGGATTGCAAATAAAATCGTTTTATTTATGACTAAGTAAACTCATGCCTTTGCCACCGCGAGAAAATCAAACCGGGCGGAAGCGGCAAAGCCCCGGGAACATAAAAAGAACAGGCAGGTTAAACCTGCCCGTTCTTTTTATTGTGTAACGCAGAAACCCACCCGCTGAGCCGGCGGGAAAAAAGGCTTTTACCTTGAATAATCTCGCCCTCAGGCGAAAAGCCTCCCTTGTGAAAGGGAGGTGTCGGGCGAAGCCTGACGGAGGGATTGTGGAGAAACCAGGAAACGATTCCGTAAAAAAGTTCTTTCACGCCTCGGAATCCCACCACCGCTGAAGCGGTCCCCCTCCCTTTGACAAGGGAGGCACCCTTATGGGGCAAGAGCAAACCGCCTCAGAATCTCACCACCGCTGAAGCGGTCCCCCTCCCTTTGACAAGGGAGGCACCCTTATAGGGTAAGAGTAAATCGCCTCGGAATCCTACCACCGCTGAGGCACTCCCCCTCCCTTTGACAAGGGAGGCAAGAACACCAACCGGCGGCACCCTGTTTGGCACCGCCGGATTCGCTGCTTTATGCCCGCCTTTTTCAGTTGATCGCTTCTTCCCACCAGGAAAAGCCGAGGGTCGCGCTGGCGGGCTCATCCGGCGTCTCCGGATCGGACAGGAAGAGCAGGAAGGACCCTCCGGGCGGGAAGATGAATTTGCCCACCTCTTCATCGCCCACGGTCACTCCGGGCAGAGCTCTCCTTACAAATACCTTGACCCCGCCCTCCGGTTCGCCGGAAACGTCCGACGCCCGATACAGGTTGATTCTCGGCCTCGGCGGCGGACACAGCGCTGTGTTGCCCGGGTATACCGCGTCCACCAGTGTCCCCTGTCCGGGAGGGCAGGAATTGAAATAGATCCGCACCCGGACCGGCGTCGTACCCGTATTGGCTACCTCCCAGGAATACACGTGCAGATTGACCCTGGAATTACATGGGTTGAATAAACCGGCCCAGGCGTTGGCGCCGTTCCCGAACGTCAGATCTCCCGAGGAGCCTAAAAAATACTTCCCCTGAAGCGACAGGTACAGGGAATAGGGCATGCCGGCAACCTGCGTGATCGGATTGGGTAGGAGTATGGCGTTTTTCCTGCAGCTTTCCATTTTTATATTACCTCCTGTTCATTTACTTGATTGCTTCTTCCCACCATCCGAAAGCAAGGTTTGCGATTCCCGACAGAGTGGACGCCTCGGCGTTGGATAACAGAATGCTGAAGGACCCGCCGGGCGGAAAGATCCATGCGCCGTTTTCCGCGCCGACGATCGTAACCTCGGAAGGGACTTTTGTGACGGAGATCCGATCCCCGCCGGGGGGAGGGCCGCCGATATTGTTCGCCTGAAGGATTTGCACCCTTGGCTCCGGCAGGGGACAGAGGGCGGTGTTGGCCGGCGACATATACTCGGATACCGCCGCGCCCTCCGGCGTACCGGCGTTGAACCAAATTTCCGCAATCAGCGGAGACGCGCCGAAATTGGTGACCGTCCACACATAGACATGAAGATTCACGCCGGAATGAGGGGGATTCACCAGTCCCGCCCATCCGTATTTATTTTTAGCAAATTGCACGTCGGGGGCATACCCTACGAAATATTTTCCCTGAAGCGACAGATACAGGGCATAGGGCATGTCGGCAACCTGCGTGATCGGATTTGGAAAAACGCTCGGAGCGGAGCAGCTTTTAAAGGTTTGCACGTATTTCATCTCCCATTGCCGCATTCGATTTTGAAGGATCCTGTGCTGCTATATAATATGTACAGCCAAAGATGAAGTGAGAGCTTTATAGTTTGAGGTTCACTTCCGCCGTCGCGATAAAATCAAACCGGGGGGAGACGGCGTGAGAAGTCAAAAACTACCGGGCATCTGTTGGTATCTTCGGGATCCAATCGGACATCGCCATACCGCCCCCTCCTTGAAAATGGGCATGAAAATGGAGTAATCCGAAGATTGCTCCTTGACTAAGTTTCTCTTTACTTGAGATTTGCAAAAGGTCTCTTTAAGCATACTCTTTTAAATTCATTGAGCAGTTTTTGTTCAAGTTCGACGGGATTTTCATCCGCACATGCATACCAGTAGACTCGAAAATCCGGGCTGCTTTCATGCTGCCACAGATATCGGCCGCCCCAGTGGCCGACGTTTTTTCCGTTTCCAAACCGAAGCAGCGCAACGATCCTTTCCTTTAAGGTCGCATCTGATGGGATCCCGTTTACCGATGTGCCTCCTGCTTTGCCTATATATAGAATATCCGCTTCTTCGACCCAATTCCTCCAAAGTTCCTCTATCGGCACATTAGGATTTTTGCCTTTGAAATGGCCACCGGTGCCCGGATTGACAAACATACCTTCAGGCCATTCATAAGGGAAGATTACAAAATATACACCATTTGTATCTGGCAGTCTGGCCGTTACTCTCGCCGGGTCGGAAATGTACTGATTTAAAGTGACATAATCGGAAAGCTTATATTGGTCTATGATATCGTTGGTATATGCGCAGTATTCACCGAAACAGATTCCTCCGCCGCGTGTATGCCCGGAAGAATAACATCTGTCGCTCTCTTCAACATTTGTTAAATGGAGGAGTTTGTGTTTCTCAGCCCAATGAAGTGTTTCCTGCCACCGATCCTTCTTATCCTCGTCATTGGTAAACGCCCAGCCGGCTAAAATGAGTGGGGTCGGCGGTCCACCGGCATTGCTGATCTCAACAACGGTTTTTGGAAGTATTATTCCCGTTATGTTTTCGTAGGCTCTGCACAAATTTTCATATATTTCGTTCCACCTGTTTGGGAAAGGACATATATAATCTAGCTCCATCATAACTCCTCCCAATAGAAAAATGTATGATACGTCCTAATCGACGATCTGAATTTCACCAGTATCGATTAATTCATTGAAATCTTCGACAGTATAACCGCCGTCATTCCGGTTGGGCCGAAAATCATTATAGTAAAAACCGCGTCGTCTGATTTTGTCTCTTATCGCTTTCTGCTTATCTGGTTCATGTTGTTTTTGCTTGATTAGTACTCTGATTTCAGCCGCTTCTTTTTCGGTGAATATTCTCTTACCTCTCATTTGTTCCATCACCTATCATTATTAGTATATTTTTATAATTAGTTTTCCTAATGCACGGATTTTCCGCTGATTTTCAGCCTGATGATATTCCCAGGAAGCGCTTCAAACATATCGGGATAGTGGCCGCACCTTGCTCTGATTTGGTTATATTCGGCTTTGCTGCCGTTTTTTTTGTAATATAAACCTTTCAAAAATATTGTATCCGCTAGTTCTGCCGCATGTAGTTGGTTCCCTTCGGTTTCAAGTAACACGAGTTTCATAGCTTCTTGAAGCGTATATGCGGAAGATTTGTGCTTGTTGGTTATGGTTGGTATTGCAGCTTGTTGCTGAAAACCCAATACCATTTCGGGTTTAACAATGATATACGCGGGAGCGTTATTTTTCAACAATATTACTTGCCCACACTTGTCCACCAAGTCAAATACTTGCTGCGGCTCATTTTTTATTCTTTCAAAAGGTATTAAGGCATCAAGATCTATTGACATAAATATCACCTCAAGTCAAGCTTATTACAACGCATCCAAAAAGTCAATAAAAAAATACAATTGTATAAAATGTATATACATTGATATTCGCCGTCGCGATAAAATCAAACCGGGTGGAGACGGCGAAGCCGCCGGAACCCAAAAAGAGCGAGCAGGGTAAACCTGCTCGCTCTTTTTGGGATGTGTCATGACCTTCGATATCCCTTGATTGTTAAAGTTTTAATCAAGCAGGGAAGTTCCATATGAATTGTCTATTGCGCACAGCCACTTCCCATCAATATTTCGGTAGATATAAGTTGCGCGTCGATCCATGCTGAATTCCGATTCGTTTTTATTATCAGACTCCAACAGGGTCTGGGACATAACCAAAACCGTATCGCCAGCCTCAATCATAAGCATTTTCCCTTGTGTGGGGATTACGCTGTTTTTAAAGTAAGCAGCGATTTTTATAAAGGCTTGCTTAATTGCTTCTTTCCCTCTTGCTTCCAGACCGGGTTTGACAACAAGCACCGCATCCTCAGTATAAAAATCCATTAACGCATCAAACCGTTCCTCTTTTATCGCTTTGTCGGCAGCGTCTATCAATTCTTTAATCACAGCATTCATTCGTTCCTAAGCTCCTCATTTAATCATTATGGATAGTCAAATCAAGTGTAGTATAAACATTTAAGATAAAAAGAAAATACATGTGCTAGTTTCAATGCTAACACATGCATTTTCAGTGGCGGAGATGGAGAGATTCGAACTCTCGAGACCGTTTTGCGGCCTACGCGATTTCCAGTCGCGCGCCCTCGACCAATCTAGGCGACATCTCCATGATTGCTTGAGTGAGTGCTGCGTATTCGGTTATTTTGCCGTTTGAATGCCGGGGGGCGGCGATACAGCAAAATTTATTATACCAGCTTTTGTGGTCAAGTCAAGAGCAAATTCTCCTGCCCGGCAGAGGAAAACGAATCGGCCGGATCCGCCGCGGGAAGGTGCAAAGCGGAGCGGGGGACAATCCTCTTTCGCGCCGAAAGGGGAAAGCGGGGGAAGAAGCGGCGCTCCTTCCCCCGGCGTTGTTCGTTTTATAAAAATCGGCTCCGGATTACAGCTTGAAGAAAATCTTTTCAAACTCCTCGGTAAGCTGGGCGCGGGAATCGGGGTGAGCGATAGAGATGAGGGCCTTCGCCCGATCCCGGATGCTCTTTCCCTTGAGCCTGGCGTACCCGTACTCGGTGACAAGATAGTCCACGTCGGTTCTCGAAGTGGTGACCGCGGTGCCGGGGGGCAGGGTGGGGACGATTTTGGAGATGCCCTTGTTGGTCACCGAGTTGAAGGCGAGAATGGATTTGCCGCCGGGAGACATGGCGGCGCCACGGATGAAATCCACCTGGCCGCCGATGCCCGAAAACTGCTTGCCGTTTATGCCCTCGGAGTTCACCTGGCCCAGAAGGTCCACCTGGATGCAGGCGTTAATGGAGACCATCTTCTCGTGCCGGCAGATGACCCTGGGGTCGTTGGTGTAGTTCACCGGGAGCACTTCGAACCTGGGATTGTGGTCCAGGTAGTCGTAGAGCTTCTGGGAGCCCAGATAGATGGTGGCGGTGCACTTGCCGGGGTTATAGGTCTTTTTCTTGTTGGTGACGACGCCCAGCTCCATGAGCTCCACAAGGCCCTCGCCCAGAAGTTCGGTGTGCACGCCCAGATCCCGCTTGCCCCGGAGCATTTTCAGGGCCGCCTCGGGCACCGCGCCGATGCCGATCTGCAGGGTGGAGCCGTCCTCGATGAGGGAGGCGCAGATCTCGCCGATCTGGCACTCCGCTTCCCCGATGACGGGGGGAGCCACGGTATAGGCCGGGCGGGAGACCTCTACCAGGCAGCCGATCTCGGAGACGTGGATGGAGCTGCCGTAAGTGTAGGGCAGCTGGTCGTTGACCTCCGCGATGACGTATTTGGCGCTTTCCACAAGCCCGGGGATGAAGGAGACGATAGCCCCGTAGCTGCAGTACCCGTCCCGGTCGGGAGGGGTCACATGGATGAAGGCCACGTCCGGCCGAATCTCCGAGCGCATCAGCTCGGGCTTGTCCATATAAAAGCAGGGGATGAAGTCCGCCTGCCCGGAGGCCACCGCGCCGCGGTTGTTTGCCGAGCAGAAGGAGGTGACGTGATGGATATGGCCTTCCATCCCCGGCGCCAGGTATCCAATGGGCTCCCGGGGGTCCATCTGGTAGAGGGTGACGTCCCTGAAATCGTCCTTGTGCTTTACCAGGGTGTCCACCAGCAGCAGGGGAGCGTGCCCCGGGCCGCCGACGGCCACGGTATCGCCGGATTTGATATGGGAGATTGCTTCCTCCGCGGTCACTTTTTTCTGGTTATACTGCTCTTTCCACATAGCCGCTTCTCCTTTTTGTGATTTTGAAGTGTTTCCGGAAATTACAGCTTAAAAAACGCCTTTTCAAACGCCTCGGTGAGCTCCGCGCGGAAATTAGGGTGGGCGATGGAGATCAGCGCTTTTGCCCGCTCCCGGATGCTCTTGCCCTTGAGTCTTGCGTAGCCGTACTCGGTGACCACGTAGTCCACGTCGGTGCGGGAGGTAGTAACCACGGTGCCGGGAGCCAGGAAGGGGACGATCTTGGACTTTTTGCCTCCCGCCGTGGTGGAGTTTACCGCCAGGATGGATTTGCCGCCCCTGGACATGGTGGCGCCCCGGACGAAGTCCACCTGGCCGCCGATGCCGGAGTACTGTTTGCCGTTGATGGTCTCGGAGTTCACCTGGCCCAGAAGGTCGATCTGGAGGCAGGC
Organism: Papillibacter cinnamivorans DSM 12816; assembly: GCF_900176335.1. Classification (GTDB taxonomy): domain Bacteria; phylum Bacillota; class Clostridia; order Oscillospirales; family Oscillospiraceae; genus Papillibacter; species Papillibacter cinnamivorans. The sequence continues at coordinate 8,341 of NZ_FWXW01000008.1, read as the reverse complement.
GTTGATGGAGATCATCCTGTCGTTCTGGGCGATGACCCGGGGATCGTTGGTATAGGCCACGGGGAGGACCTCGAAGGCGGGATTGCGATCGATGTAGTCGTAGAGCTTCTTTGTGCCCATATACAGGGTGGTGATGCATTTGCCGGGATTTAAGCTCTTCTTTTTATTGTTGACGACGCCGGCTTCCATGAGATCGATGAGCCCGTCGCCCAGAAGCTCGGTGTGGACACCCAGATCGCGCTTGCCCCGGAGCATTTTCAGCGCCGCCTCGGGCACCGCGCCGATGCCCACCTGAAGGGTGGAGCCGTCATCGATGAGGGAGGCGCAGATCTCGCCGATCTGCATTTCTACCTCGCCCGCCGGCGCGGGAGGAAATTCGGTGATGGGCCTCGAGGATTCCACGATATAATCCAGGTCGGAGATATGGACGAAAGAGCCGTAAGTATAGGGCATCTGGTCGTTGAGCTCCGCTATGACGATCTTCGCACTCTCCATGGCTTCCCGCTTCACGGAGGCGGAAGTGCCGAAGCTGCAGTACCCGTTTTTATCCGGCGGAGTGAGCTGAACAAAAAGGACGTCCGCCCGGAGTTCATTTTTCGTGATGGAGCCTTGGTTGTAATAGAAAGACGGAGTATAGTCGGCGAAACCGCAGTTCACGGCGGCCCGATTGGCTGCGCCGCAGAACATGGTGTGGTGTTTGAAATGGGTTTCCATGCCGGGTTCCAGGTACTCCTGGGGACCGATGGGCAGCATGTGGACGATTTCCACATCACGATACCGGTCCTTATTCCGGAGCATGGCTTCCACCAGGGTGGGGGCCACGTCCACATTTTCGCCGATGCTGACCCGATCGCCGTTTTTTATCAAGGAAACCGCTTCATCTGCCGAAATTTTCTTCTTTTTATACAATTCTTGCCACATAATCGGATCTCCTTTTATTTTTTTTACACGAATTCTATGATACACAAAAACGGCCGGGATAGCAACGAAAAATAGGAATATACTAATTTAAAAAAGAAACGGGTCGAAAAACGGAGCGCGGCGGTGTCGGCGAAAAAGAGGAGCCGTTGGAGATAAGCCGATGGATATGGGAGATATTCGGAGGAATTCCAAATAAAAAGAAGATTTTAAGAGACAGAAGTAAAAAAATCGTGATTATCTCAAAATATTTCAAAAATATCTTGAAATTTGAGAGCGTTTCAATATAATATACAGTGTTTATTACCGCCCCTGCCGGACATGCGGGGGCGGATACTATTGAAAGGTTGTGATGGTAGGGTTGGAAAAAAAGCTGACTTTATACGGCTTTAACAACCTCACAAAGACGCTCAGCTTCAACATCTACGATGTTTGCTATGCCAAGAGCGAGCGGGAACAGAAGGACTACATCGCCTATATCGACGAGATGTACAACTCCGAGCGGCTTACCAAGATCCTCTGCGACGTCACGGAGATCATCGGAGCCCAGGTGCTGAACATCTCCAGGCAGGATTACGACCCCCAGGGGGCCAGCGTCACCATTCTCATCGCGGAGCACCCCATCCAGGTGCAGATCCTGGAACGGGGAAAAGAAGGCGAAGAACCGGTGGTTCTGCCGGTCAAACAGGACGTGGCGGCGCATCTGGACAAGAGCCATGTCACCGTCCATACCTATCCGGAGTACCATCCGGACAACTCCATCGCCACTTTCCGCGTGGACATCGACGTTTCCACCTGCGGCACCATCTCCCCGCTGAACGCTTTGAACCACCTGATCGGAAGCTTTGACTCGGACATCATCACCATTGATTACCGGGTTCGGGGCTTCACCAGGGATATGAACGGACAAAAGCTGTTTATCGATCACGACATCACCTCGATCCAGAACTATATAGAGGGCGCCACTTTGAAAAAGTACGACGCCATGGACATAAACGTATATCAGGCGAACATTTTCCACACCAAGATGCTCATCAAGGATATTGTCCTGCAAAACTACCTCTTCAACGTGGATGCCTACGAGCTTCTGCCCCGCCAGAGGCTGGAGATCGTGGAAAACCTGCGCCGGGAGATGATCGAAATCTTCAGCGGCGAGAACGTCTTCGCGTGACCATGGGAAAGAGCGCGAACCGGCAGGAGAACATGCCCCTGGCGGAGGCCCTGGAGCGTTACCGGGCCGACCGGGTGGTTTCCTTCGATGTTCCCGGCCACAAGCAGGGAAGGGGGAACCCGCGCCTTACGGAATTTCTGGGAAAACGCTGTCTTTCCGTGGACGTAAACTCCATGAAGCCCCTGGACAACCTCACCCACCCGATTTCTGTGATCCGGGAGGCGGAGGAGCTGGCCGCGGACGCCTTTGGGTCGAAGTACGCATTTTTCATGGTCAACGGCACCACCTCGGCGGTCCAGGCCATGATCCTTTACGCGTGCCGGCGGGGGGACAAGATCATCCTCCCCCGGAACGTGCACACCTCCGCCATCAACGCCCTGATTCTCTGCGGCGCGGTCCCCGTCTACGTGGACCCCGGAGTGGACAGGAGCCTGGGCATCGCCCTGGGGATGACCCCCGAGGCGGTGGAGCGGGCCATCCGGGAAAACCCGGACGCCAGGGCGGTCCTGGTGAACAATCCAACCTATTACGGCATCTGCCCGGACACGGTTTCCATAGCAAAGCTAGCCCGGGCAAACGGCTTGCTCGTCCTGGCCGACGAGGCTCACGGAACCCACTTTTCCTTCGGAGAGGGGCTTCCGGTGCCGGCTATGCGCGCGGGAGCGGATATGGCGGCGGTGAGCATGCACAAGACCGGGGGGTCTCTGACCCAGAGCTCGATCCTTTTAGCCGGGGAGCGGGTGGACCCGGGGTATCTGCGACAGATCATCAATCTGACGGGTACCACCAGCGCGTCCTATCTGCTCATGTCGTCTCTGGACATCGCGCGGCGGAATCTCGCGGTGGAGGGAAAGGAAACCTTCTCCAAAGTCCTCGCCCTGGCGGAGTACGCCAGAGGGGAAATTAACCGCTTGGGAGGCTACCGGGCCTTCGGCCCCGACATTGCGGGCAGCCCCGGCGTTTTCGGTTTTGACCGGACGAGGCTCCCGGTTTTCACCAGGGAGATCGGCCTCGCCGGTATCGAGGTGTACGACATGCTCCGGGACGACTACGGAATCCAGGTGGAATTCGGGGATTTGGGGAACATTCTGGCCATTTTGTCCGTGGGGGACAGCGAGCTTATGGCGGAGCGGCTGGTTTCCGCCCTTCAGGAGATCCGGCGGTTGAAACGGCGCGATCCCTCGGGAATGTTCGACCACGAGTACATCCCTCCCCAGGTGGTACTGCCGCCTCAGGAGGCCTTTTACGCAAAGCGCCGGAGCCTTCCTCTCGCGGACAGCGCCGGCCGGGTATGCGGGGAATCCGTGATGAGCTACCCTCCGGGCATCCCCGTGGTGGCCCCCGGAGAGAGGATCACCGGGGAGATCGTGGAGTACATCCGGTACGCCAGGGACAGGGGCTGCCGCATCACCGGCACCGTGGACCCCGCGGCGGAGAGCATTCAGGTTTTGGAGGAATGAAAAATGGAACTTTGGTATACGGAGGAGCACACACCCGATGTGCGGTTTTCCATCCGCGTGGAGCGGCAGCTGTGCTCGGTACAAAGCCCCTTTCAGCGGATCGATATCTTTGAATCCAAGGAGTTCGGACGCTTTTTAACCCTGGACGGGCTCATGATGCTCACGGAAAAGGACGAGTTCATCTATCACGAGATGATCGTCCACGTGCCCATGGCGGCAAACCCGGACATCCGGCGGGTGCTGGTGGTGGGCGGCGGCGACGGGGGAACGGTGCGGGAGCTGACCCGGTATCCCGGGATCGAGCGCATCGACATGGCGGAGATCGACGGGGAAGTGGTGCGCGCCTGCCGCGAATTTCTTCCCCAGACCGCTTCCCGCCTGGACGACCCCAGGGTGAACCTTCTCATCGAGGACGGGCTCAAGTACGTCCGCAGCAGGGAAAACGAATACGACCTCATTCTGGTGGACTCCACCGACCCCTTCGGCCCCGGAGAGGGGCTTTTCACCCGGGAGTTTTACGGCAGCTGCTATAACGCTCTCCGGGAGGAGGGGATCCTGGTCAATCAGCACGAGTCCCCCTATTACCCGGACTACACCCGGTCCATGAAGCGGGCCCACCGGCGCATCAACGAGTGCTTTCCCGTCTGCCGGGTCTATCAGGCCCACATACCCACCTATCCCTCGGGGCACTGGCTTTTCGGCTTTGCCTCCAAGGGGATCGATCCCCTGGAAGCTCAGCTGTACCGGTGGGAACGCCTGGGCATTGAGACCCGGTACTACAATCCCGAGCTGCACCGGGGAGCCTTTGCCCTGCCCAACTACGTGATTTCGGAGCTGAAGGACGATGCTTAAGCGGAATTTGGAGACCTTTCTGGGCTGCACAGCGGAATACGGGGAAGCGAAACTCGTTCTTTTCGGAGCGCCCTTCGATTCCACCACATCCTTCCGGCCCGGCGCCCGCTTCGGCCCCCGGGCCATGCGGGGGGACTCCTGGGGCCTGGAAACTTACAGCCCGTATCAGGACAAGGAACTGCCGGAGAACAAGGTATTTGACGCGGGAGATCCGGAGCTGCCCTTCGGCGCACCGGAGAGGGCCCTGGACCGGATCGGCGAGACTGCCGGGCAGATCCTGGCCGACGGAAAACTCCCCGTTATGATGGGGGGAGAGCACCTCGTCACCCTGGGCGCCCTTAGGGCGGCGGCTAATCGGTACCCGGAGCTGCACATCCTGCATTTTGACGCCCACGCCGACCTCCGGGAGCAATACCTGGGAGAGCCGCTGTCCCACGCCTGCGTCCTCCGGCGCTGCTGGGAGACGGTGGGGGACGGGCGCATTTTTCAGTTCGGCATCCGCTCCGGCGAGCGGGAGGAATTTGTCTGGGGTGAAGAGCACGTTTATACCAGAAAATTCGATTTTGAAGGCCTTGCCGATGTGACGGCGCGCCTTTCGGGAAAACCGGTCTACCTCACAGTGGATCTGGACGTACTGGACCCCTCGGTGCTGCCCGGCACCGGCACACCGGAACCGGGGGGCGCAAGCTTTTCAGAGCTTCTGGGAGCGATTCTTTCCCTGAAGGGGCTTAATATTGTGGCCGCCGATGTCTGCGAACTGGCCCCCATGCTGGACCCCTCCGGCGCCTCCGCCGCCGCGGCCTGCAAGCTTCTCCGGGAACTGCTGATCCTGCTGTAAAGAGAAAAATAAGCCGGGCCGATTTTCATCATCGGCCCGGTTGTTTTGACATTTACGCCCCCGCGCCCTCAATGAGCTCGTCGGCGGATCTGGCGGCGCTCTGGGCGGTGTCGAGGGCTTCGTCAGCGGATTTTGCGGCGGATTTGAGGATGTCGCCGGAGTCTTCCGCTTTTCGGACGGCGGAGACGAGAAGGCCCCACTCGGCCGCGTCGTCCGCGTTTTTCGCGGCGCCGTGCAGCAGATCGGTCACCGTGTTGCCGTACTTTGCGATTCCTTTCATCAGCCACTCGGCGGCCTCGGGGCCCGACTTCGCTGCCGCGGCCAGGGCGGGAGTCAGGGTCTCCGCGAAAGCAAGCTGTGCCTTTGCTTAATTAGATTTACCCTGTTCCACTCAAATCGGGCAAATCTACTGCGTCGAAAACAGAGCAGGAGAAAGGCGGGTGGTCGTGCGCGACCTCCCGCCGCTCACTTCGCCCAGCAGTGCTGGGCGTTTCCGGGATTTTGCTCAGGTGGTCGAATTCGGGCATTGACGTCAGTTAGGTGGTCGGAAATCAGTGAAAGTGCGATAAATTGAAGCTTTTTAACCGCCACCTTTGGGTAGTTGGCAATCGTAAGCGCCTTGCTATATACTAGAACTTAATCCTTGTCAATCCATACCTTTTGATTTTCTTTAATAGCCGTTTTAAGAAAATCGCAAATTGCAGATAGAACTTCAGCAGAACCATTAAACTCTAATTTGTTTGGATCGATGCTTTGGAATTCTGCTAATGCTGAATAAATATCAGGCATTTCCCAAATTCCATCTTCCCAGCCTGTTACAAGGTGATAGTAGTACGCCAGCCCTTGCCAACCAGAGGGAGTCGGTTCAAATTGGTCCATAATATCATCAAAAAAACCCTCCCATATGCTGAGGATGGTTCGATTATTAGAACCTTTTATAAATTGTATCTCAGGCTCACCTTCATATCCTTCATAGTATTTATTTATTTGGTTATCCATTTATGAACCCCTCCTTTATGGTGCAAGCCAATGACCAGCTTTTAACATCGCTTTCTGTGCGGCCGTCATCGTACCATTTTGGTATGCCGTTATAGCCGCTTGCCATTCATGTCTCGTTACCCATGTGTTTCCAACCATTATATGAATCACTCTTCGTTGACCAGTTGGATTGCCTTGTGTAACTCTTGAAACAACCCATGTATTACCTTGTCCTGCGGGTGCCCCGGGTGTTTTTGTATGCCACCGTGCCTCATAGTTGTATCCGCTATCTGTCCATTTATAGCTTATTTGGTCATATCCTGCTGCTTTAGTGCCTGATTTGATTGTTGCATTTTCCGGGATTTCTATAGGAGATGTCTTTGCCAGCTCTTCTGTATTATTAGCCCAATCTGCTAAACTTGTCTTTCCCGTGCCCTCAATGAGCTCATCGGCGGATTTGGCGGCGCTTTGGGCGGCGTCGAGGGTTTCGTCGGCGTTCCTGGCGGCGGACTTGAGGATGCCGCCGGAGTCTTCCGCTTTCCGGACGGCGGAGACAAGAAGGCCCCATTCGGCCGCGTCGTCCGCGTTTTACGCGGCGCCGTGCAGCAGATCGGTCACCGTGTCGCCGTACTTGGCGATTCCTTTCATCAGCCATTCGGCAACCTCAGATGCCAGAATTCACGGTTTCCCGTGTTCAAGGGCGCGACAGCCTATCCACCAACGGACTTTACGCTTCAAGCAGGTTTCTTTGATGTGTGATGTTAACTCTGCTCGAAAAGTATTGCAAGTCATTTCCGCGAGTGTCTCCGAACTGTCACATTCAGAAAAAAGAGAAAGAGAGAGCTAAGGTGCTACACCCTTAAACCCCCTCCTGCCGCAAATTATAAGCCGGTTGTAAAAGTTTGTCAATTAGTGCTGTGTTACAAGAATATTACAGTTTTAACTCTGTGTTATGACCAAAGAAAGAACCTCGGCACCGTGGCCCGCCGTGTGCCCCTGTGTCGCGTTTTGGCGGCATGGCAGGAGGTTACCCCACTTGGCGGCAGCAGCGATTGTGAGGCCTTTGTGTGGCATGTTCCGTGCCTAGAAAGTCAGCCATAATATCGGCCCGATTCCCTAAAAGTCAGAGGTGAACCATGGGGGTAGAAAACCATGCAGGATAAAGGCAGGCGCGCCGCAAGGTGCGCCTGCCGATTCACAGCGTCCGGCAACGCCGACCGCAAAAGCGCTAAGGTATTAATCTCTGGCTAAACGTTCTTTTGCAGCCACGAGCAACCCTATAAGCCAATCAACAGGCACTTCTAAATTAGGCTTTTTTGCGAACCATTGAAGAACCAACTCCCCTTCAAGGTTGCGAATAATTGCCACATCTTCTTCGTTGCAATAAATTATAACAATTAAGTTATAATCATCATTCGGGTCGTTCCCAAAATCAGCTGTCCACTTTACCATTATATCTCATTCCTTTCATTTTTAGTGTGTATATTTTTCTAAAAACATGATAAATCTTTTCCCATCAGCAGACCACCTCGCCCCAGTGCCATCTGGAAGGCGCACATCCAATATGTCTCCAAAAACATTAGAATGTGATGTTTTGTATATCGACTTCGGATTGTTCAAAATTTCAGAAACATATCGCGCTCCCTGTTCTGTATTCTTAGCGGCATTCCCCGACACATCTCCAACGAAGGTGCCCGCACGATTTGGATTACCAGCATGCTTTTGAAACGCTCTACCTACTGGAGATACTCCGCCTTTTCCGGGGGTTGTTGCCGAATTAATGAGGTTATCTGTTGAACCCCATGATTTACTTACCTCCCCCGCGCCCTCAATGAGCTCGTCGGCGGATTTTAGAATGCCGCCGGAGTCTTCCGCTTTCCGGACGGCGGAGACAAGAAGGCCCCATTCGGCGGCGACGTCCGCGTTTTTCGCGGCGCCGTGCAGCAGATCGGTCACCGTGTCGCCGTACTTTGCGATTCCTTTCATCAGCCATTCGGCGGCTTCGGGGCTTATCTTCGCCGCCGCGGCCAGGGCGGGGGTCAGGGTCTCCGCGCCGTTGAACAGGGCTTTCAGCACCGTCCCTGCTTCATCCAGATTCTTGACGACGCCTATGCCGGGAATCAG
>NZ_FWXW01000012.1 GCF_900176335.1 Papillibacter cinnamivorans DSM 12816 | reverse complement strand
GGATCCGGATCGCGGCCACAGCCGTGGAAGACGACCGGCTGGAGGCAAAGCAGCACATGCTGGACGCTTACCCGAATCTGAAAAAGAGATACCGGGCCGATGATGGAAACACTCAGGTTTTTTATCTGAAGGACGCCGAGGCCACCATCTCCTCCTTTACGGAGGCGCCCCGGGTCATCCGGTTTTAAGCCGTCGAAATACGGGGGGCCGCTGTAAAAGCGGCCCGCCGTATGTTGATTCTATCCATTCTCTGCTTTTATAGTTCTATCGCCAGAACGGCCGCCTTCACCGCGTGGATTTCGGCGGTGTCGAAAAGGGGCACGGAGGTGTCCGCCTGTTTTATCAGCAGCCCCAGTTCAGTGCAGCCTAAAACGGCACCCTGGGCGCCCTTTTGGGAAAGTTCTTTCAAGATCCGCAGAAGCTCCGTTCTGGACCTGTCCGACACGATCCCCAGGCAGAGCTCATCGTAGATGACGGAGTTGACGGTTTCGATATCCCGCTCTTCCGGGATCAGGACCCCGATCCCCCTGTTTAAAAGTTTTGATTTATAAAAATCCTGAGTCATGGTGTATTTGGTTCCCAAAAGCGCGACCCGGGAGATTTTATTTTGGGTCAATTCATCCGCGGTAGCATCCGCGATATGAAGAATCGGGACGGAGATCCGGGACTGGATCTGGGGAGCCACCTTGTGCATGGTGTTGGTGCAGATGAGGATAAAGTCCGCGCCGGCCCGCTCCAGGCTCCTGGCCGCCTCCGCCAGAATTTCCCCGCTCTTCTCCCAGTCGCCGCTTGCCTGGCAGGCTTCAATCTCCGCAAAATCCACGCTGTACATGAGGCATTTGGCGGAGTGCAGCCCGCCCAGCCGCTCCTTCACCGTTTCATTGATCCTCCGGTAGTACGTAACCGTACTCTCCCAGCTCATTCCTCCGATCAATCCGATGGTTTTCATTCTCATTCCTCCCCAATATCGCACCGGCCGTCAAAAAGTCGGGCAGCACAGCCGCCCCGCAGTCTCGGCTTTTAAGAAATACTCAGTAGTTTATACAGCAGATAAACGACATATGCGGTAAAAAAAGCAAATCCGGCCCGCCTGGATATCCTGCCGAAGAAAAACGTCGTCCCCAGGAGCAGCAGCGAAATGCCAAGCATGGCAAACAGGTCGGGGAATATTCCGGCGCCCACGGAAATGGGGTGGATCGTTCCGCTGATCCCCAGAACGAGAAGCACGTTGATGATATTGCTTCCCACGATGTTCCCCACCGCGATGTCCTCCTCCTTTTTCAAGGCCGCGATGAGGCATGTGACCAGTTCCGGAAGGGAGGTGCCCAGGGCGACGACGGTCAGGCCGATAAACGCCTCGCTGAGGCCGAAAGCATGGGCGATGTCCACCGCGCTATTTACCGCAAGGTTCGCTCCGCCCACCAATCCCGCAAGTCCCAAAAGCAGCAGAAACACCAGTTTTGGGGCCGATTCCCGCTTTTTCTCCGGCGTTTCCGGATGAGGCTGCATCGTCCGCTCCGATTCGGAGCCGCCGGCAGCCGGAGCTTCTTCGGAATACGTCTCTGCAATCACGTTCTCGTCATCCATGAAATCAAACACCTCGGCCTCAAAGGGGGTGTCCGCCACTTCCCCCGCCGCCAGCTGTTTTGACTTGAAAACGATATATCCCAGAAAAACCAGCATGCCCGCCAGAAGCCCCATTGCCTCCGGCCTCGACAGCCCGTCCCCCGTGAAGAGCATGGCAAACAGGAATCCCTGAACCGCGATGGAAATGGGAATTTCCCTTCTGGTAACGGAGGAATCCACCTTCAGGGGAAACACTATGGCCGTAAGGGCTATCACCAGCGCGACATTGGTGATGCTGCTGCCCACCACATCTCCCAGGGTGATGAGATTCGCACCCTGGATTCCCGAGATCACTCCGATTGCCGTTTCGGGCGCACTGGTCCCCATGGCCACAATGAGAAGGCCCACCACAAAGGCGGGGACGCCCAGCAGTTTCGCGATTTTCGAGGCCGATTCTATCAGAAGATCCGCGCCCTTTACCAGCAGCAGCAGTCCGACGGCCAGAAGCACATAACTCATATTGCGTTTCCTGTTCTTATTGCTCCCGCCGCGTTTTCCCTCATCATGCCGTATCTGTCGGTATCCGCGGGCATTCCGGCGCTATTTCCCCGAAAGGGCAAATGACGGGTTTGTTCTCCCTATTTTAACATGTTATCGTATGGATTAAAACCTTTTATCCTGAAGAGGCATTATGCGGAACAGGAGAAAATCCCGTGGCGGAAAAACCCTGTACCGTTTCGCTTTCAGCCGCATCGGGAAAAACAAAAAGGCTTTCGTTCCGCCTTCCCGGCGGCTATACGAAAGCCTTTTTCCCGTCCTTATCTCTCTCCTGGCCCCAAGGCGGAACCAGCTCCATTTTCTCCGGACTCCAGCAGGTTTTCCTTCCCCGTCGGCTCTCCATCTTTCCGCACCGGCCGGTTTACCCCGTAGACGCCGGCTATGATGACCGCCGAGCCCAGCACCTGGTATATACCGAAGCTCTCCCGGAGGATCAGCACTCCCGCCAAAATGGATATGACGGTGGTTATATTGGCAAATATCGATACCTTTGCAACATCCAGGTAGGTCAGAGCGTAGTTGAGCATCAAAAAAGCGCCCACGGAGGAGGCCCCGGCCAGGAAAAGGACGGATGTCCAGAATCCCGCGTCCAGCAGGGGCGCCAGCAGCATCCCCGGAATATCACCCCGGCATTCCACCAGCGCCATGGCGACAAAGGCGGCGCAGCCCAGGGCAAACATCACATATGTTCTCTCGAAGGCGGTGAACTGCCGGGAGATCTTCCTGCTGAGCACAGTGAACACGGCGGCCGCGAGGACCGCTCCCACCAGCAGGCCAAATCCGAGCCAGCTGAAGCTTCCCGAATCCTGTCCTAAAGTGGTGAGAAACACGCCTGCCACGGAGGCCAGGGCGCAGAGCGTCTGAAACGGCCGGACCTTTTCCCCCAAGAGCAGGATCCCCAAAACAAGGCTCGCCACCGGTACCAGCGCTATAATGGTGCCGGTAAAGGAGGTGGACAGCAGCCTGATCCCATAGCTTTCACAGATAAAGTACAGAAAAGGCTGAAGGATACCCAAAAGCAGAAGGAGCCTCACGTTCTTGCCTTTCAGGCTGATTTTGAACTTCCCTGTGAGCACAAGAACGTTCATGAGGAGAAAGGCGGCCGTAAAACGGACCGCCAGTAAAACAAAGGGCGCTGCAACCGTCAGAGCCTGCTTTGAAAAAAGGAAGCTGAACCCGAATATCACATTTCCCAGCAAGGTGAGCAGCAGCGATATCCTTTCGATTTTACTTCTCTGCAAGGCCGCGCCTCCAGTGCTTTCAGCAGTGCTCCCAGCAGCCCGTATGAAACGGTGCAATTTTGCGGCAGGAGCCTTTTCTCATTTTAAGGCGGCGGGACATGCAATGCAAGGTCTTTTTATTGCCTCAGAGCGCAGCGCACCGCATCCGGCAGGCCACAGGAGCTTCTCCCTTTCAAAGAGCCTCGGGCTTCACTCCGCATGCGTTTTCCGCCATTTGCCTCAAATACTGTTTAATCATCCCGTGGGACTCTTCCGGGATTCCGGACAGGATCCCTTTTTCCCATTCCTTCATTACGCCGAGAATTTCGGGTATGAGATCCAGCGCTTTCTGCGTTAAAAAAAGCTGATACGCCCTTTTGTCGGCCGAGTCGGGTCTTCGTATGACATATTCGTCTTTAACCAGCTTTTTGACCCCTCTTGCCACCGCCGCCTTGTCGATCTTGAGAATACCGGCAAGCTGCTCCTGGCTTGCGCCTTCGTTATGGTACAGAGACATCACCAGCAGGTACCACCCTCCCAGAGAACCGTACTTTTCCAGTTTTTTTACGATGTAGCTTCGCCGATACCGGTACAGGATGGAAATCCACACGCTGATGGGTTTCTCATAGGCTGTCATAATACCCTCCCCCGGGCGGCGGCACTTTTCCCGTGCCGCAGTCTTTATTTTCCTTCCTCCTCGTTGACATACCGCTTCCCTCTGAGGAAAGAGGCTACGGCGGCGACGGCGGAAATCACTGCCGAGATGTAAAAAGCCAGGCGCAGGCTTGACATGACGGCGGGCGCAATAGTCTGCGGGAAAAACTGGTTTCCGAGGATTGTTGCCTTAGCCGTTTCCGATAAGCTGCCCAGCGTATTTGAATCGATCATGGAACCCATGGGGTTATATCCCAGAAAAGTGGCAAACAGCGCCGACGTGGGCGGCATGGAAGCAATCTTCTGTGCCGCCGCGGCCGGCATTCCGGCGTCCACGAGACCGCTGTACAAAATCGGCGGAAGGCTTTTGGAAAGCCCCAGAATCAAAATCGCGAAATACAGCGTCATACTCAGGGCCATACCGGCGTTCTGGAAGGTGGCGCGCATGCCAGCGGTGGCGCCCCGTTGGGAGGCGGGAACGGAATTCATGATTGCGGTGGTGTTGGGCGCTGCAAACATGCCCATCCCGCAGCCGAGGACCAGGAGGATCACCAGAAAGGCGCCGTATCCGAAATTGGCCGGCAGCAGGGTCAGCATGACAAATCCTATGACGGAAAGGGCCATACCCCCCGTCGAAAAGAAACGGGCTCCATAGCGGTCGGACAGGCGGCCGCACAAGGGACCCATGATGAAAAACCCGATCATCATGGGCATCATGTAGATGCCGGCCCAAAGGGGCGTCGATTCAAAGCTGTACCCGTGCAGGGGAAGCCAGATGCCCTGAAGCCAGATAATGAGCATGAACTGCAGCCCGCCGCGGGCGACGGAGGAAAGGAAAAGGCTCAGATTGCCGCAGGCAAAGGCCCGTATTCTGAAAAGCTCGAGATGGAACATGGGCATTTTAACTCTGAATTCAATGAATATAAAGACAACCAGCAGGAGGAGGCCGATAATGATGCCGAAAATCACAAAGGGGTTGGACCACCCCATGGTGGAGCTGCCATATGGCATGATGCCGTATGTCAAAGCCAGCAGGAGCAGAGTCAGTCCTGCGGCAAAGGTAATGTTGCCCAGCCAGTCGATCCGCTGTGTCTTATCGGGCTTGGACTGCTCCTTCAGCATGACATAGGCCCATACGGTCCCGAACAGCCCGATGGGCACGCTGACGAGGAAGACCAGCCGCCAGTTGATGTCGGCGAGCACCCCTCCCAGAATCAGACCGATGAGGGAGCCTCCTATCCCGGCAATCTGATTGAGGCCCATCGCCATTCCCCGCTCATGGGAGGAGAAGGCGTCGGTAATGATGGCCGTGCTGTTGGAAAAGAGAAAGCCCGCACCTACTCCCTGCAGCAGCCGGAAGACGATCATAATCAAAATCCCGGTGGAACCCGAACCGGGGGTAAAATAAAGCAGGACCGAGGCCAGGGTGAAAATGGCGAAGCCCAGATTATACAGGCGGACACGGCCGAAAATATCGGAAATCCTTCCGAAGGAAACCAAAAGAGTAGCCGTCACAACGGTGAACCCCATCAGCATCCAGAGCATATAGGAAGCGCCTTCCGTTGACAGCGGGTTTACCTGCATTCCCCTGAAAATAGCCGGAAGAGATATCAGTATAATGTTGCTGTTGATGGAGGCCATCAAAATGCCGAGGGTCGTGTTGGAGAGCGCAACCCATTTGTATCCTGCCGATTCTTTCGAGTTCCGGTTTGACTGAAGTGTTTTTGCCATTTTGCTTCCCTTCCCGCAACTAATTTATAATAGCATGTCCGTGGCTTTCCGGTCAAACACGGCCGCTGCCCGGTAGCGCAGGAATCATTATAAAGCTAATTAGTTGCACAGTCAACAATAATTTGCTGTTTTCTCCCCGATTGAATACGGCCATAGGATTTTACTGTTGTCAAAGCACCGGCCTTGACATTTGTGCACAAAAATCCGGAACCCGATCCCGAAAAATATAGGAATCCTTCCTCAAATCGATAGACAATCGCAAAACGGCATGATACCATCAAAACATAGTCCCTTGAGCTTCGCAGCAGAAAAACAGGAGGATTATTTCATGAAGATGGAAGGCGTCAGGCATATCGGCATCATCGGAACAGGCATGATCGCGACCAGCATGGCGGTACTCACCACCGCGCACGGCTATAAAACTACGCTCCTGGCCGTCAGCGACGAAATGGAGGCCGCCAGTAAAACCATTTACGGCAAGTTTTTCATCCAGCTGGCGGATCAGAAAATCATGACCGAAGACCAGGCCGCCGTTTGCGGCAGATATTTAAACTATGCCCAGAGCTATAAGGATTTAGAGGATACGGAGATCATCTTCGAGTGCGTGGTGGAGAATCCGGACGTCAAGCATTCGGTTTATAAAAAGATCGAAGACAACTGCCCCAACGTAATGGCGATCTGCTCCGTAAGCTCCGCGCTTGTAGTGGACAAGCTTTCCGAGGGCATGACCAAATACAAGGACCGCATTATCGTGACCCATCCTTTCAATCCTCCCCATATGGTGCCGTATTTCGAGCTGGCCTCCGGCGCCGACACCGCCGAAGGCGTCACGGAATTTGCAAAGCAGCTGCTGGAATCCCTTCACCGCAAACCGGTGATCCTGAAAAAAAGCGCCCCCGGCTTTATCGGCAACCGCCTGCAGTTTGCCCTGTGGCGCGAGGCCCTGTATATCGTGGAAAACGGAATCGCCGATCCCAGGGATATCGACACCTGCCTGATGTACAGCTTTTGCCCGCGCTATACCTCCATCGGCATGTTCGAGCATTTTGACAGCGGCGGGCTGGAGCTCAATTACAACGTCTGCCGGACCCTGTTCCCCGATCTGAGCGATATGAAGGAAGTTCCCCATGCGATCACGGACCGCATAGCCCGGGGCGACCTCGGGCAGAAGACGGGTGCCGGTTTTTACGACTGGCGGGGTGTGGATATGGATGCCTACCGCGAAAGGGTCAGCGCGCCGTACTGGAACTTCTTCGACTGGGAGTTTCCCGAGAACTGACGGAGCCGGCGCAGGCCATTTATAGTAAGGAAGCGGTGAACATGAAAAAGGGGTATCTGTACATTCTTCTTTCCGCCGTATTGTTCAGCAGCGTGGAAATTGCGCTGAAATTTTTCGCCGGCTCGTTCAACCCCATCCAGCTGTCTTTCCTCCGCTTTCTGATCGGGGCCGTCGTTTTAATGCCTCTGTCCGTCAAAGGGCTGAAGAAAAGAAACCGCCGGTTCGGGGCGAGGGATTTTTCCTTTTTCGCCCTGACGGGTTTTATCTGCGTCGTAATCAGCATGGTGTTGTATCAGATGGCGCTTCTATATTCCCCGGCTTCCATGGTGGCGGTTCTGATCTGCAGCAATCCCGTGTTCATCGCCCTTTTTGCCCATTGGATTCTGCGTGAAGAAGTCCATAAGCACACCGTTTTTTCGCTGATCGTCAGCATAGCCGGCATCATCGTCATTCTGAACCCGGGGCATGTGTCCGGGCAGACACTGGGGCTCGTCCTCACTGTTTTGGCGGCCGTCACCGTCGCTTTATACAGTGTGATCGGACATACGCGAAGCGGGGAATACGGCGGTGTTGCCCTGACCTGTTTCACCTTTTTGTTCGGCAGCATGGAAATGCTTTCCCTGATCTGCCTCACCAGAATCGGGTTTGTCTCCTCTTTTTTTGCGCAGCTGGGCCTTCCCGTATTTTCCAATATCCCCATACTGTCCGGAATCAACGGACATACTCTTCCCAGCCTGCTGTTTATCGGAGTGTTTAACACCGGCCTCGGCTATGCGTTTTATTTTCTGGCAATGGAAGCGACGTCTGCAATCACCGCTTCGCTGGTGTTCTTTATCAAGCCCGCCCTGGCGCCCGTCCTTGCTCTGCTGATTGTGCACGAAGCAATTTCGGTTCATATGATTTTCGGGATTCTGCTGATTCTCGGAGGCTCGATGATCTCTTTGATTCCCGGCTTCAAAGCGGCAAGGAACAAGGCTTCAAAGAGCACCGGCAAAGAATATCCAGAACCTGATAAAAACGAATCCAGAATTGAGATCGAACAAACCGCTGTTCCGCCTGAATAGAAGCTTATCATTGGCCGATTCCGGGATAATTCATTCTTCTGCTTTGTTTCTGTAAATCCTGGTGTTGGTGCAGCTTCAATATGACGAGCCGGGCGACGGGCTGTGCAATACAAGCTTCGACAAAAAAAGAAATGGAGAAGTTTCGAGGCCATTTATAGAAAAACTTAAGAATTGGTTCCAAGCTGATTTGACGGTTTCCGATCCAAGTGCCAATAACAGTTAAAAAGATAGACATTAGTAGTACTGAAATAAGGATATTTATCAAGATGTGAACTCCAAAGCTGTCACCTTCTCTTACAATCCGGGAGGTTAGCCATTCAGCCGGTTTATATGTGAACAGCACTAATGCTATCACGGTAACCCAAATGAAGGGAATAACCTTAAGAGTATCAACCCAAATATACAAGTGAAATCCTACTTCAAAAAATGTGATAAGCGGCGCGATAATGTTAACAGAAACAACCGATATAATGATCATAAATAATGCAAATTCTCTTTTATTGCGCGGTAACTTCATGTGAAATTCCATATTGTATCCTCCCTGTTTAATATTTGGGGCAAAAAACAGAGCACGAAACTAATAGATAGTTTCGTGCTGATCAATTATACGCACCAAATATTTACTTAATTAAGTTCATATTATAAATTAAAAAACAAAAAAGTCAAGAATGAAATTATATCTGAATCATTTGTGAAGTCCCGGCATATTAATGCTGCGGCATTACCATATTGTTTAGTTTTTAATCACCTTCTCCAGCCGCGCCACCGTCTCAACGTGTGCCGTCCTTGGGAACATGTCCACGGGCTGCACCTCCGCCAGGCGGTATCCTCCTTCGGTCAGGAGCTTTACGTCCCTCGCCAGAGTGGCGGGGTCGCAGGAAATATAGACGATCCTCTCCGGGGCCATGCGGAGCATCGCCTCAATCACATTCCCGTCCAGGCCCTTTCTGGGCGGGTCCACCACGATCACATCCGGCCGAAGGCCTTCCCGCTCCAGCGTTAAAGCAGCATTACCCGCGTCGCCGCAGAAAAACTCGGCGTTTTCGATCCCGTTGCGGCGGGCGTTCTCCCGGGCATCTTCCACCGCCGGTTCCACGATTTCGGCTCCCAAAGCCCGCCCGGCATACCGGGCCATGACAAGAGTGATGGTCCCGGTTCCGCAGTATAGGTCCAGGACCGTTTTGCTTTTGTCCAGGCCGGCAAAATCGGCGGCAATCCCATAGAGCCGCTCGGCCTGGTCCGTATTGACCTGATAAAACGAGCGGGGAGAGAGCCGGAAGGTCAGGCCCATGAGGATATCCTCGATATATTCCCGCCCCCAGAGGACCTTCATGCGCTCCCCCAGGATCACGTTTCCCGGTCTTCGGTTGACGGACAGAATCACGCCCGCAAGACCCGGGCAGGCGTTTTGCAGCATCCGAATAAGCTGCTCGGAATGGGGCAGGGTCTCTCCCGCCGCCACGATGCAGACCTGCATCTCACGGGTCCTCTCCCCGAAGCGCACAAAGATATCCCGGACCAGCCCCTTCCCCGTGGTCTCCTCGTAGGGCGGGACGGCATACCGGTCCATCCATTCCCGCACGCAGGCGGCCGCCGCATCGGCTTCGGGATGCTGGATCCTGCAGCGCGAAACCGGCACCACGTCGTGACTTCTGGCCCTGAAAAAGCCGGTGACCGCTTTCCCTGCGGCACACGCCACCGGGTAGATCGCCTTATTCCGATAACCATCCAGCCTCTTTGACGCCAGAACCGGAGGAACCGGGAAATCCTGTCCCGCGAGCCTGTGCAGCGCGTCCTCCACCCGAAGGCGCTTGGCCTTCCGTTCCTCCTCATAGCTCATGTGCCAGAAATCGCAGCCTCCGCATCGGCCGAAATCGGGACAGGCGGGGTTTTCCCTCTCCGGGGAGGGTTCCAGCACCCGTTCCATTCTGGCAAAGGCGGCGTTCTTTCCTGCCTTCAGAATCTTCACGTCGCAGAGTTCTCCCCGGATGCCGCCCTTTACAAAAATCACAAAGGAATCCAGCCGGGCTATTCCCGCGCCTTCGCTGGAGTAGCCCTCGATCCTCACCCGGCAGATTTGATTTTTCTCCGGTTTATCCGTCATTGGAGTATATCCTTCAGTCCTTCCAGCGGCAGCTTAAAGGTGGGCACCCCGGCAGCCCACGGGGCGATGTCGTAGGGCTGGTAAAAGATCACAAGGTCTTCGTCGGTGAGATAAAAGTTGTCCGGGTCAAAGTATTCGGGGATGGACTGCTCATATCCTTCGAACAGCTGCTCCTTCAGGTCCGGATCGGTCCCCGCCAGGGCGATCATTTCTTCCTGGAGCCGTTTTGTATATTCTTCCTCCGGGACGCTGAATAAATCCCCCAGCGAGAGTCTCTTTCCATCCGACAGATCAAAGGTGTCCCCGATCACCGCCAGATTCCCATGGGCGCCCCCGGTATAGCTGTAAACCGTGCGATAGAAGCTGGCCCTGGTTTCGCCCAGCAGGGTCTGGGTGAAGCTCATTTGCGAAGCGTAGGAGTTAAAATCATAGTTTTCCTCCTTCGAATAGTCATAGTCTTCCTGGGCGGTGGAAAGCAGATCGGAAGCCGAGGAATCCATATGGGAGCTCATTTCGCTTTTATAATAGGAATTGATGGCCTCATACGCCGGGACTCCCTGGGCGTTTTCAATAAAGGGCAGCGAACAGTCCACCGTTAAAATCAGGGCGGAATCCTGGGCTTTATACTCCTTGCTGTCCGACTGCACCGTGATTACGGGTGCGGGGACCTGCGTGGGGGACGGTGAAGGCGCCTGGGTCGGCGTGGAGGTCGCGCTCGTGCCGCCGGAACAGGCGGACAAAAGCAGCGTAAGGGCGGCAGCCAGAAGAAGCGTTTTCGTTTTCATGGGTTTTCTCCTTTATGTATGTGGGCTCGTTTATGGATGCATGTCAGTGCCTCCTCTATGGTAACAAATTCCCCTGTCCCCGTAAACTGCTTTGTCGTAATTTATTCCGTTTGCCGGCAGCCCGCATACTCCAGGAATAGTATTCGTACTATTTTCAATATTGTGTTATACTAATGAAAACAAAGCGCCGATACGGCAGCGGGAGGATTCCAATGGAAGATAAAGAGAAACTGCAGGAGCAGCTCAATCAGGAAATGGCGGAAGTCTGGGAAAACTCATCCTGCAGCGGAAGCTGCTCTACCTGCTCCGGAGGTTGTTCTGACGAGCGGGCGCCCCGCCAGGCCAAACGGGCCTATGCGGTGGTGAGCGGAAAAGGCGGGACCGGAAAATCCCTCATTACCGTGCTGCTGGCACTGACGCTGCAGCGCCGCGGCCTCACGGTTGGCATTCTGGACGCCGACGTGGCGGGTGCAACCATCCCCCGGCTCTTGGGGGATAGGGGACAGATCGGATCGGAGGGAGAACTGATGATCCCCCATTCCACCGCGGACGGGCTTCGCGTTATCTCCATGGACCTCATCGCCGACAATCCGGCGGACCCCATTATCTGGTCCGGAGCGGACACGTCCAATATCGCCGCTCTTTTCTGGAACGGCGTGGACTGGGGACAGCCCGACTGTCTTCTGATCGACATGCCCTCGGGATTCGGGGATATTCCCATCCAGCTTTTCACCACGCTTCCTCTGGACGGTGTGATCGCAGTCGCCGCGCCGGGGGAAACCGCCGCGCTGAGCGTCGGCAAGATGCTGAGCCTGTGCAATATGCTTCTGCTGCCCGTAGTCGGGTTTGTGGAAAATATGGCGTTTCCCAGCGGAGGGGACGCCGCGGAGTTGTACAGCCTGCCGGAGGACATCGTCAAAATCACGCTTCCCTATGATCCCTCCCTGTCCCGTTTGGGCGACAAAGGCGCGCTGAGGGAAGCACCGCCGGACCTGCTTGCGCCTCTGGCGGATCGGATTGCCGAAGAGATACGCGGCGCCGAATAAACATTTCTTCCCGGTATGTCGTAACCAAGACCCTGTTTTTCGACGGAAACGGGAAAAAGATCGCACCTTTGATAAGGCGCGCAAAGTATGCCTTGCGGGAAATGAATTCCCGCAAGGCATTTGGATTTTATCTTTTTGAATTTTGGTCACGGAACGAAACGCAAAATTCCAAAAAGCTTTTCGCCGGCGGCGAAAAGGACGAGAGATTTTTCGATGGTAACAAAAAGCCCGCCGCGGCAGTGCCGCGGCGGGCTTTTTGTTACTGCTTCAGAACCAAGTCCGGAGATGAAGATTATTCCTCGTCCTGCAGAGCGTCGTATCCGCGCTCGCCGGTGCGCACCTTGACCACATCTTCCACGTCGTAAACGAAGATCTTGCCGTCGCCGATGTGTCCGGTATAGAGCGCCTCTTTGGCCGCGTCGATAACGGTTTCCACCGGCACCTTGCACACCACGACCTCCACCTTGACCTTGGGAAGGAGGGTAATGTCCACAGGCACGCCGCGGTAGAACTCGCTGCTGCCCTTCTGCATGCCGCAGCCGTGGACCTGAGTCACCGTCATGCCGGTCACGCCTATTTTATTCAGAGACGTCTTCAGATTTTCAAACTTGTTGGGGTTGAGAATCATTACCACTTTGCTGATTTTTGCGTCGGGATACTTGCTTTCCGTGTCTCTCCTCTTGACGGGAACGGCCTCTTCCATGGGAACGGTGCCCGTGACGGAGACTCCGCCGTGGGAAACGGTGCTGATCATGGGAGTGAAGTCGGCATAAGAGCTGGCAAGGCCGTGCTCTTCGATATCCAGGCCCTTGATTTCTTCTTCCTCAGATACCCGCAGGCCGACGGTCTTTTTCAGAACGGTGAACAGAATGGTCATGGTTACGAGAACCCATGCGAGCACGGAGACAACTCCCAGTACCTGAACGCCGAAGAAATGGAAGCCGCCGCCGTAGAAGGCCCCGCCGTCCACGGCCAGAAGGCCCACCATCATGGTTCCCAGGGCGCCGCAGATGCCGTGAACGCCGATGGCGCCTACCGGATCGTCTATTTTCAGAACTTTATCGACAAATTCAACGCCGAATACGATTGCAACGCCCGCCACGATGCCGATGATGGCAGCGCCGCCTTCCGACACGGCGTCGCAGCCGGCGGTGATGGCAACCAGGCCCGCCAGGGCACCGTTGAGGGTCATGGAAACGTCGGGCTTCTTATAGCGGATCCAGGTGACGATCATGGTGGTGACCGCGGCCATGGCGGCGGCCAGGTTGGTGGTGACAAAGATGTGGCTGGCGGAGAAGATCACGTCGTCGCCGGTGAAGCCGACGGTGGAGCCGCCGTTAAATCCAAACCAGCCGAACCAGAGGATGAACACGCCCAGGGCGCCGATGGGGATGTTGTGCCCCAGAATCGCATTGGGCTTTCCGTCGGGGGAATACTTGCCAATCCGGGGCCCGATCATCTTGGCGCCTACCAGAGCCGCAGCGCCGCCGACCATATGGACCACCGTGGAGCCGGCGAAATCATGGAAGCCCATCTCCGCCAGCCAGCCGCCGCCCCAGATCCAGTGTCCGGATACCGGATAGATCAGGGCGCTGATAAAGAAGCTGTAAATGCAGTAAGACAGAAACTTCGTCCGCTCCGCCATGGCGCCGGACACGATGGTGGCGGACGTGGCGCAGAAGACCGTCTGGAAAATCAGAAACGCGGGAAGGGGAACTCCGTCGGGCAGCGCGTATGTTCCCTTGACCATGGGATCAAATATGCCGAAGAGCGCGCTGGAGCTTCCGAACATGAGGCCAAATCCCAGAATCCAGAAGGTGGGGGTTCCGATGGCAAAGTCCATGAGGTTCTTCATGACGATGTTGCCCGCATTTTTCGCTCTTGTGAAGCCCGACTCCACCATGGCAAAGCCGGCCTGCATAAAGAACACCAGAGCCGCGGCCAGTAACACCCATATTGTGTTTACTGATGAAAATACTCCCAAATCCATTCTCGTTACCTCCAAAAAATAGTTATAATAAAAGGGCGTGCGTTTTATCCTTTCGGATAAAGCGCACGTCCTTGTGCAGTAGGGGTGAAAAATCTGTTATACCGCCCGGCGGGAAATTATACGTTGAAGAGAAGCTCTCCGTAAGTGGGGAAGGGCCAGTACTTTTTGCCAACCAGGGCTTCCATCTCGTCGGCCACGGCCCGGAGCTCCTGCATGTCGACGAAGATCACATCCCGGTAGAACTCCGCTTCGCCCTTCGTGTCCCCGAAGGTCTTGCACTTGAGAAGATCGCTCTCAAGGGTTTCCGTCTTCTGATAGAGCAGGCCGCTGAGAGCCGAAATCTTCGTCAGAAGCTGCTCTTCCAGCTTGCAGGTGATGGAGGGGAAGGTGCTCTTCTTCTGAGCGGCGGTTTTACTCAGGTCGTTCATATACTCCACAGCCGCGGGAAGAATCTGTTTCTTGGCGATGTCCACCATGGTCAGCGCCTCGATGCTCAGCACCTTGCAGTAGTTCTCCAGCATGATGTCATACCGGGAATGGACTTCCACCGGAGTGAGCACGCCGAACTTGTCAAACAGCTTCACGTTCTTTTCGGAAATCAGGCAGGGCAGCGCGTCCACCGTGGATTTCATGTTCAGAAGTCCTCTGGACTCGGCTTCCTTCACCCAGTCTTCGGAATAGTTGTTGCCGTTGAAGATAATCCTCTTGTGCTCCTGAATGGTCTTTTTGATGATGGCGTTCAGATCCGCGGTGAAATCCTTGGATTTTTCCAGTTTATCGGCAAACTCCGACAGAACGTCCGCCACAATGGTGTTGAGTATCATGTTGGGGTCGGCGATGGAGAAGGAGGAGCCCACCATGCGGAATTCAAACTTGTTGCCGGTAAAGGCGAAGGGAGAGGTCCTGTTCCGGTCTGTGGTGTCCTTGGGGAAGGGGGGCAGAACGTCCACGCCAATGGTCATGCGCTCACGGTCTTTTTTATTGTACGCGGTTCCGTTTTCGATGGCTTCAATGATTCCGGTGAGTTCCTCGCCCAGGAAGACAGACACAATGGCGGGAGGCGCTTCGTTGGCGCCCAGACGGTGATCGTTGCCGGCGCTGGCCACGGATACCCGGAGCAGATCCTGATATTTGTCCACCGCTTTGATGACCGCCACCAGGAAGAGGAGAAACTGCGCATTCTCCAGGGGAGAATCGCCGGGTTCCAGCAGGTTCGCGCCCGCATCCGTGGACATGGACCAGTTGTTGTGCTTGCCGCTTCCGTTGACGCCGGCAAAGGGCTTCTCGTGGAGCAGGCACACAAGGCCGTGCCTCATGGCGACTTTTTTCATCATTTCCATCACCAGCTGGTTGTGATCGGTGCCGGTGTTGGTATTGGTGAAGATGGGGGCCAGCTCGTGCTGTGCGGGAGCCACTTCGTTATGTTCAGTCTTCGACAGAACCCCAAGCTTCCAGAGTTCCTCATTGAGTTCCTGCATATATGCGGTGATCCTCGGCTTGATGGCGCCGAAGTAGTGGTCTTCCAGTTCCTGTCCCTTGGGAGGTTTTGCCCCGAACAGGGTACGCCCGCAGTAAACCAGATCTTCCCGCTTATCGTGAAGCGCTTTGTCCACAAGGAAGTATTCCTGCTCCGGACCCACGGTGGTGTTGACCCGGACCACTTCCGTATTGCCGAAGAGCCGGAGAATCCGGACCGCCTGGGTGCTGATGGCATCGATGGAACGGAGCAGCGGGGTCTTCTTGTCCAGCGCCTCTCCGCTGTAAGAGCAGAAGGCGGTGGGGATGCAGAGGGTCTTTTCCTTGATGAAGGCGTAAGAGGTGGGATCCCAGGCGGTATATCCCCTGGCCTCGAAGGTGGCCCTCAGGCCACCGGAGGGGAAGCTGGAGGCATCCGGCTCGCCCTTGATGAGCTCTTTGCCGGAAAACTCCATGATGATGGTCCCGTCTCCCACGGGGGAGATGAAACTGTCGTGCTTTTCGGCGGTGATGCCCGTCATAGGCTGGAACCAGTGGGTAAAGTGGGTCGCGCCCTTCTCAATCGCCCAGTCCTTCATGGCGCCTGCCACCACATCCGCGAGGGTCTCGTCCAGGTACTTCCTTTCCTCAATGGTCTTTTTCAGCGCTTTATACGTGTCCTTGGGCAAACGTTCCTTCATCACATGATCGTTAAAGACCATGCTTCCGAAGATGGCGGGAACATTGAACATGGAATTTTCTCCTCCTTAAGGTTTATAAGGAAAATTAAAATAAACGCTGTGGATCCCCCTGGATCCACAGCGCCATTGCTGTTGATGGTGACATTATATGATGCACATTTCCATTTGTCAACCTTTTTTATTGTGAATTTTCACATTTTGCAAGATCTCCGCAGTTTTATTGCATTTCCACTTGACAGTGCCTTTCGATTCCTCTATAATGAGGCATGTGAACAACGGGGTTCATGAAAGGATGCACCATGGAGAATGGTTGCATCCTTTCATGCCCGTTTTTTAATTTTCAGGAGGTATGGAGATGCAGAGAGAAGGCCAGGTCAGGATTCCGTCGGGATGTGCCATTGCCGGTATCTTCGCGAAAGACGGCAAGCGGATCCCCGGGGACACGATGATCCAATCCATCGCCACGATGCACGACCGCAGCAACGGGCTGGGGGGCGGTTTCGCCGGCTATGGAATTTACCCGGAATACAAGGACCTTTACGCATTCCATGTGTTTTACGACACCATGGAGGCCCGGGAGAACTGCGAGCGGTTTCTGGATCACCATTTCGACGTGGTCAACCTCTCCAAAATCCCCATCAAGAAAACACCCAAGATCACCAACGAGCCTCTGATCTGGCGGTATTTCGTGTCTCCCATGCCCACCCGTCTGGCGGACAGCCAGCTGGACGAGCGGGAATACACCGCCCGGTGCGTCATCCGCATCAATACCCAGATCAAGGGCGCGTATATCTTTTCCTGCGGGAAAAACATGGGCGTGTTCAAGGCGGTGGGATTTCCCGAGGACGTGGGAGAGTTTTACCGCTTGGGAGACTACGCCGGCTACGGGTGGACGGCCCACGGGCGGTATCCCACCAACACCCCCGGCTGGTGGGGCGGCGCGCATCCCTTCGCCATGCTGGATTACTCGGTGGTGCACAACGGAGAGATTTCCTCTTATGACGCCAACCGCCGCTACATCGAAATGTTCGGGTACAAATGCACCCTGCTCACCGACACCGAGGTCATTACATATATTATAGATTACCTCAACCGCCGGCAGGGGCTCACCCTGGAAGAGGTGGCCAGCACCATTGCGGCATCTTTCTGGTCCACCATCGACCGAAAGGATCCCAAAGAGCGGGAAAAGCTGCTGTACCTCAGAAACCGCTTCCCCAGCCTTCTCATCACCGGACCGTTTTCCATCCTGCTGGGCTTCACCGGAGGCATGATGGCCCTCAACGACCGGCTGAAACTGCGCTCCATGGTGGTGGCGGAAAAGGGAGACATGGCCTATATGGCCAGCGAAGAATGCGCCATCCGGGCCATCGAGCCGCATCCGGACCGAATCTGGTCCCCCAAGGGCGGAGAGCCCGTCATCGTCACTCTGAAGGAGGGAACGGAACATGCCCGTTAACTATTTTTACCCGGATTACGAGGTGGTCCGGGACAGGGACAAGTGCATCCAGTGCCGCGTCTGCGAGCGGCAGTGCGCCAACGAGGTGCACAGTTACGACAAGGACCGCAACCTCATGCTGGCGGACAGCTCCAAGTGCGTCGACTGCCAGCGGTGCGTGAGCCTCTGCCCCACCGGGGCCCTGAAGATCGTCAAATCGGACAACACCTTCAAGGAAAACAGCAAC
This sequence comes from Papillibacter cinnamivorans DSM 12816, assembly GCF_900176335.1. Classification (GTDB taxonomy): domain Bacteria; phylum Bacillota; class Clostridia; order Oscillospirales; family Oscillospiraceae; genus Papillibacter; species Papillibacter cinnamivorans. The sequence goes on along the minus strand of NZ_FWXW01000012.1, from coordinate 52,158 downwards.
TGGTCGGGCACCATCATCAAGGAGCTCTACCGCCAGGCGGAAAGCGGGGGCGTGCTGCTGTCCTCCATGGGAAATCCCCTCCCCTTCCCCGTCTACTGGGACAAAATGCTCATCAACGCCTCCCAGGTGACGAACCCCTCCATCGACCCTCTTCGGGAACCCATGGAAACCAAGGTCTACCTGGGGAAAAAGTCCTCTGAAATCCAGCGGGACAAAAACGGCAACCTGGTGAACAACCTCTCCCCGTACCTTACTCTTTCCGTTCCCATCATGTTCTCCGCCATGTCTTACGGCTCCATCAGCTACAATGCCCACGAGAGCCTGGCCCGGGCGGCCACCGCGCTGGGGATTTACTACAATACCGGCGAGGGCGGCCTCCACGAAGATTTCTACAAATACGGCAAAAATACCATCGTCCAGGTGGCCTCCGGCCGTTTCGGGGTCTATAAGGACTACCTGGAGGCGGGCGCCGCCATCGAAATCAAGATGGGCCAGGGGGCAAAGCCCGGCATCGGCGGGCATCTTCCCGGAGAAAAAATCGTGGGAGACGTTTCCCGCACCAGGATGATCCCCGAGGGGTCGGACGCCATTTCCCCGGCTCCCCACCACGATATTTACTCCATCGAGGACCTGCGGCAGCTGGTGGACTCCCTCAAAGAGGCAACGGACTATAAAAAGCCGGTGATCGTGAAGATCGCGGCGGTACATAACGTGGCCGCCATCGCCAGCGGCATCGCCAGAAGCGGCGCGGACATCATCGCCATCGACGGCTTCCGGGGCGGCACGGGAGCGGCTCCTACCCGGATCCGGGACAACGTGGGAATCCCCATCGAGCTGGCCCTTGCCAGCGTGGACGAACGTCTGCGCCAGGAGGGCATCCGGGACAACGTGTCCATCGTCGTGGGCGGCAGCATCCGCAGCAGTTCCGACATCATCAAGGCGGTGGCTCTGGGAGCGGACGCGGTCTACATCGCAACGGCGGCCCTTCTCGCCCTGGGCTGCCATCTCTGCCGCTCCTGTCAGACGGGAAAATGCAACTGGGGCATCGCCACCCAGAAGCCCGAGCTGGTGAAGCGTCTGAACCCCAACGTGGGATACAAGCGCCTCATTAACCTCATCACCGCCTGGGACCACGAAATCAAAGAAATGATGGGCGGCATGGGCATCAACTCCATCGAGGCCCTCAAGGGCAACCGGCTGATGCTCCGGGGCGTGGGGCTCACGGAAAAAGAGCTGGAAATCCTGGGCATCAAGCACGCCGGCGAATAGGAGGAGAAGGATGAAACGGGTCTATGTGAACGAAGAATGGTGCCTTGGGTGCCACCTGTGCGAATACTACTGCGCCTTTGCCAATTCCGGCATAAAAGACATGGTGAAGGCCCTGAAGGACGTCCAAATCAATCCGCGGCTCCGGATCGAGGAGGCGCCGGGGGTGAGCTTCGCGGTCTCCTGCCGGCACTGCGACGAACCGCTGTGCGTCAAGGGCTGCATCACCGGGTCACTGCACATTGAAAACGGCGTCATCACCTTCGACAAGGAAAAATGCGTGGGCTGCTACACCTGCATTCTCTCCTGCCCTTACGGCGCCATCATGCCCTCGGAAACCGGAGCCGTCCAGAAGTGCGAGCTGTGTCTCAAGAACTCCTTCGGAACCCCCGCCTGCGTCAAGGGCTGTCCCAACCAGGCCATCGTATTTGAAGAGAGGTGAAGAGGATGCAATATGTTATCATCGGAAATTCCGCGGCCGGCGTCGGCTGCGTGGAGGGTATCCGCCAGGCGGACAAAACCGGTAAAATCACCGTATTGTCCAGCGAACCCTATCACACCTATTCCCGCCCTCTGATCTCCTACCTGCTCTACGGCAAAACGGACGAGGAGAAAATGAAATATCGCAGGGCCTCCTTTTACGAGGACAACGGCTGCGAATTTCTCCCCGGACGGACGGCGGCAGCCATCGATCCCAAGGGCAAAACCGTCCGACTGACCGACGGAACCGAAATTCCCTACGACAGGCTGATGGTGGCCACCGGGTCCAGGCCTTTCGTTCCGCCCATCCCGGGACTTGACCGCGTTTCCAGTCAATTCACCTTCATGTCGCTGGACGACGCCCGGGCTCTGGAAAAAGAGCTCTCCCCGGACAAACGGGTGCTCATCATGGGGGCAGGACTCATCGGTCTCAAGTGCGCCGAGGGCATCGCCGCAAAGGTGGGAGAGCTTACCGTGGTGGACCTGGCGCCCCATATTCTGCCCAGCATTCTGGATCCGGACGCGGCGGCCCTTGTGCAAAAGCACATTGAGGGACACAATATCCGCTTTATTCTGTCGGATTCCGTGAAGGAGTTTTCCGGAAATGCCGCCGTTCTTGCAAGCGGTAAGACGGTCCCCTTCGACATTCTCATCGTGGCGGTGGGCGTCCGGCCCAACACCGCTCTCATTTCCGACGCTGGGGGAGCCGTAAACCGCGGAATCGTTACGGACGACGCCTGCAGGACCACCCTGCCGGACATCTTCGCCGCCGGAGACTGCACGGAAAGCCGGGACGCGGTCTCGGGAGAGCACCGGGTACTTGCGCTGCTTCCCAACGCATACATGCAGGGGGAATGCGCGGGCATCAACATGGCGGGGGGCACGGCGGTCTACGACAAGGCCATCGCCATGAACGCCATCGGATTCTTCGGGCTCCACGTCCTTACAGCGGGAAGCTATCAGGGAGAAGACTACATTTCCGCCGGCGAGGAAACCTATAAGCGCCTGATCTCGAGCGACAACCGGCTGCGGGGCTTTATCCTGGTGGGAGACGTGGCGAGGGCCGGCATCTATACCAACCTCATCAAAAATAAGACGGCTCTTTCCTCCATCGACTACGATTTAATTAAGGAGAGGCCCCAACTGCTGGCCTTTTCGCGGAAAGAACGGAAAATAATGTTAGGCGGTGCTGCGGAATGATCATCAACGCTCGAAACCTGCACTTTAAAGAACTCAACGCCCGTATCAAGGCTTCGGAGGATTCGGAGATCACCGTCAAGGGAGCGCTGGGTCAGCGGTATATCGGCAGCGGGGTCCTGGGCCGCCGGACCATCACCATCCAAGGTGTCCCGGGGAACGCCCTGGGCGCCTATCTGGACAGCAGCAATATCGTGGTCTGCGGCAACGCGCAGGACGCCACCGGCGACACCATGAACGACGGGACTATCGTCATTCACGGCTCCGCGGGGGACGCCACAGGTTACGCCATGCGGGGCGGCAAGATTTACGTCCACGGCAACACCGGATACCGGGCCGGCATCCACATGAAGGAGTATAAGGACAAGGTCCCGGTCATTGTGATCGGCGGCAGCACCGGAAGCTTCCTGGGGGAATACCAGGCGGGGGGAATTATCATCGTCCTGGGCCTGGGGAGCGAGGGGAAGCTTCCCGTGGGCAATTTCTGTTCCACGGGGATGCACGGGGGAAAGGTCTTCCTCCGCACCGACGAGGCGCCGAAGGATCTTCCCCGTCAGGTGGTGGTTAAGAAGGCCACCCGGGCGGATCTTGCGCAGATCCAACCTTATTTGGAGGAATTTTGTACGTTATTTGACGAAAACGTCGAAAAAATCCTCGAAAAGCCCTTTATAATTTTAACTCCGGATACGAAAAATCCATACAAACAGCTTTATACTCAAAATTAAATAGTATATAATACTAGTATCCCTATGAAAAGGGATACTAGTATTGGTCCGCGGACGTTTAATGCCCGCACGGCCGTCATGTCAATCACCATTTTGGTATGATTATGGACAAATCCTTACGGCAGGCTCCGGAATTAAGATTTGTCCATTTATTATCCAAATTCGCTTCTCCGGCTCTCCGGAATCCCGATGGAAAATCATGCCGGAACCGTTACGGTCCGGGGATACACAGGAGGTTTCACAAATGAACTACACCGTGTCGGAAGTATTGCAGTATACGGAGGAAAATGACATCAAGTTTATCCGCCTTGCATTCTGCGACATATTCGGGACCATGAAAAATATCTCCGTCATGCCCGGAGATCTAAAGCGGGCCTTTGAGCAGGGCATCTCCTTCGACGCGTCCGCGGTGCGGGGGTTCGACAACGTGGACCGTTCCGACCTCTTTCTTGTCCCGGACCCCGCCACCCTCTCCATTCTTCCCTGGCGACCCTCCCATGGGCGGGTCATCCGCATGTTCTGCAGCATCCGCCGGGCGGACGGAACCCCTTTCGAATGCGACGGCCGCAGCCTGCTGCGCCAGGTGGCGGACCGGGCCGAGGCCCTGGGGCTTGACTGCCGGGCGGGGGCCAAGAGCGAATTCTATCTGTTCAAGATGGACGAAAACGGGGCTCCCACCCTGGATCCGCAGGACAGCGCCGGGTACTGCGACATCGCTCCCCTGGACAAGGGGGAAAACGTGCGCCGTGAGATCTGTCTGACGCTGGAGGAAATGGGCATCTACCCGGAGTGTTCCCACCATGAGCAGGGCCCGGGGCAAAACGAGATCACCTTCCGCTTCAGTGACATCTGTTCCGCGGCGGACAATCTGGTCACTTTCAAATCGGTGGTCAAAACGATTGCGGCCCGAAACGGGCTGTACGCTTCGTTTCTTCCCAAGCCGCTGGTGAACGAGGACGGGAGCGGGCTGCACATCAACCTGTCGCTGTTTCGCGACGGAATTAATCTGTTCGACAAAAAGCACTTCAAGCCGGATTCCGACTCGGGGTATTTCCTGGAGGGCATTTTAAACCGCGTTCCGGAAATCACCGCCTTTTTGAATCCTTTGACCAATTCCTATCTCCGTCTGGGACACTGCTCGGCCCCCAGGTACGTGGCCTGGTCCGTTCAGAACCGGACGCAGCTGGTGCGCCTTCCCGAAGCTCAGGGGGAATACAGCCGCATGGAGCTTCGCTCTCCCGATCCTGCCTGCAACCCTCATCTGGCTTTTACCCTTCTCCTCCAGGCCGGACTTGCCGGAATTGAAAAGAAGCTTGCGCTCCGGGAGTCTGCCGGCGAGCTTGCCGCGCCCGCAGACGCCGGGAAATCGTCCGTTTCCACCCTTCCTGTCAATCTGGATGCCGCCCTGGGACTCGCAGAAAAGAGCGAATTTATCCGCAAGTATCTTCCGGGGGATCTTCTCGCCAGTTATTTCGACGCAAAGCGCTTTGAAAGCACCGCGGCCGCGCAGGCCGAAAACCAGCACCAGTTTGATTTGGAGCAGTATTTCGAAGTGGTTTGAAGTTGGCTCCCACTCTGGGCGAAAGGGCTGGTGCGCATGGATAATCTGCTGGTGGTGTCAAGCACCGAAAAAGGCGGCGTTTTTATCAAGGAATTATTGACGGCGGGCTCTTTTGAACGGATTGTAACCGTTTCCGACGGGGGAGAGGCGCGCCGCATTCTCATTGACAGCAGCTTCGACATCATACTCATCAACACGCCGCTGAAGGACGAATTTGGCCATGAGCTTGCCCTTTCCCTCACCCAGAGCACTTCCGCCGGCATCATCCTTTTTGTAAAAAGCGAACTTGCCGACCAGGTATCGGAAAAGGTGGAGGACTACGGGATCGTGGTGGTTCCCAAGCCCGTGAGCCGTCAGCTCTTTTTCCAGTCAATGAAAGTCATCTCCGCCTCCCGAAAAAGGCTTCTGGGTTTGCAAAACGAAAACGCCCGCCTTCAGAATAAAATTGAGGACATGCGTCTGGTGGACCGGGCCAAGTGCGTTTTGATCCAGTATCTCAATCTGACGGAGCCCCAGGCGCACCGGTACATCGAGAAGCACGCCATGGACATGCGCATGCCGAAGCGGGATATTGCCAAAAAGATTCTGATGACTTACGAGAGCAGGTAGAATCGGCACAGCGGATAGAACCAGACCTGCGGCCGAGCCAGATCAGATATTTCAGAACTCAGATTACTGCGGGCGTCTCAGTGTCCATCCGGGCGCCCCGAAAGGCACGGTGGTTTTTTATGGACAAGGATAAAGTCAGGGAGGAATGCGGCGTCTTCGGCGTCAAGATCAACACCGACGAAGCCGCAGGCCTCACATACAACGCCCTGTCCGCCCTGCAGCACCGGGGTCAGGAGGGGGCGGGAATTGCGGTGCTCAAAGGCAGCGCGATCCTGTACCATAAGAATGTGGGCCTGGTGAGCGAAGTGTTCACCCAGTCGGTCCTGGGCAAGATGCCGGGAGCGGAGTTTGCCATCGGGCACGTGCGCTATTCCACTACGGGCACCAACACCAAGGAAAACACCCAGCCGATCCTTACGGAATATCTCCGGGGCCGGATCGCCACGGCCCACAACGGCAATATCGTGAACGCCGCGGAAATCAAATCGCGGCTTAAATCCTACGGCTGCGACTTCGCGGCCACCAACGACTCGGAGGTCATCTCCTCCCTCATCGCCTACGAGGCTCTTAACACGGACTCCATCGAGCAGGCGGTGATCAACGCGGTCAACCAGCTGCGGGGCTCTTTTTCTCTGGTCATCCTGTCCAGCAAGAACAAGCTCATCGCCGTGCGGGACGGTTTTGGTTTCCGCCCCCTGTGCCTGGGGAAAAACAAGCACGGGTGGGCCGTCGCCTCGGAAAGCTGCGCGCTGGACTGCGCGGGCTTTGAGTTTGTCCGGGACGTCCTCCCGGGTGAAATGATCGCCATCGACAGAAACGGCAATCTGGAGTCTTCCATGGTGATCGAATCCGACCGGAAGAGCTTCTGCATTTTCGAATATATCTACTTTGCCCGCTCCGATTCCATTATCGACAATCTCAGCGTCTATGAGGCCCGCTTCAACATGGGGATCCAGCTTGCCAAGGAAGACCCGGTGGAGGCGGATATCGTATGCGGCGTTCCCGACAGCGGCCTGGAGGCCGCAATGGGATACGCCTATCAGAGCGGCATTCCCTGTGTACCGGGCTTCACGAAAAACCGGTATATCGGGCGCAGCTTCATCTTTCCCTCCCAGACACAGCGGGACATGGCCGTGAGGCTGAAGCTCAATCCCCTGAAAGCCAACATCGAAGGCAAACGGGTGGTTTTGGTGGACGACTCCATCGTCCGGGGAACCACCAGCGCCAAGATTATAAAAATGATGAAATCGGTGGGAGCGAAAGAGGTCCACATGCGGGTCTCCTCTCCTCCCTTCCGGCACTCCTGCCATTTCGGCACGGATATCGACGACGAGGAAAAGCTGGTGGCAAATCAGATGTCCATCGCCGACATCACCAAGCACATCGGAGCCGACAGTCTGCAGTACATCAGCATCGAGGGGGTCGAGTCGGCCTGCTCAAAATCCTCCCTTCCCTTCTGCACCGCCTGCTTCAGCGGGGAATATCCCATGGACATCGGGCATCACACAAAACGGCAGTTCGAATAAAGCGGAACCGGAGCTTATATCTCGCGCCGCTTAAAGCGGCGGAAGGGAGATTTACGTTACAATGGACGATTCAATCTATCTGGTGCTGGAAAACGGCGCCGTATTTAAGGGGAAGCCCTTCGGAGCCAGAGGCGAGGTAATCGGGGAAATTGTTTTTACCACCGGCATGACGGGGTATCTGGAAACCCTCACCGATCCCAGCTATTACGGGCAGATCGTGGTGCAGACCTTCCCTCTCATCGGCAATTACGGAGTGATACCCTCGGATTTTGAAAGCGCCAAGCCCTGGGTATCGGCATATATTGTCCGCGAATGGTGTCAGGAACCCTCCAACTTCCGGAGCGAGGGCGACCTTGACACCTTTTTAAAGAAGAGCGGCATCGTTGGGCTCTACGGGATCGACACCCGGGAGCTCACTAAAATCATCCGGGAGCACGGCGTCATGAACGCCCGGATCACCGCGGATCCCTCCGGTCTTGACAAGGCGGCGGAAGAATCCGGGTCCTACCGGATCGAGGACGCGGTGGAATCGGTAACCTGCCCGACGCCCCGGATTACCGAACCCGGGGAAGAAAACTACCGGGTGGTGCTCTGGGACTACGGGGCCAAGGAAAACATCACCCGGGAGCTTTCCAAACGGGGCTGCACCGTTATCTGTGTCCCCTGCTCCTCCACGGCGGAGGAAATCCTCTCGCTCCGTCCCGACGGGATCATGCTCTCCAACGGGCCGGGAGATCCCGCGGAAAACACGGGGATTATTTCAGAGCTGAAAGAACTCTGCCGATCGGGCGTTCCCATCTTCGGGATCTGCCTGGGTCACCAGCTGCTGGCCCTGGCCCAGGGGGCCCGGACGGAAAAGCTCAAATACGGCCACCGGGGAGCCAACCAGCCGGCCAAGCACATGCCCTCCGGCCGGGTCTACATCACCAGCCAGAACCACGGGTACGCGGTGGTGTCCGACAGCCTTCCCGAATGGGCCGAGCTCTCCTTTATCAACGCCAACGACGGGACCTGCGAGGGCGTGACCTACATCAACATGCCCGCCTTCACCGTGCAGTTTCACCCCGAGGCCTGCGGCGGGCCCCACGACACCTCTTTTCTTTTCGACCGGTTCATCGCCCTCATGGACGCCTATAAAGCATAACATAGATCTATCTTGACAGAAGGATGGGATACCTTGAAAAACGAACTGGTGGTTGTTCTGGATTTCGGCGGCCAATACAGCAATGTGATCGCCCGGAGGGTCCGGGAATGCGGCGTCTACTGCGAAGTGAAGCCGTACACCATCTCTTTGGAAGCGCTTCTGACCATGGAGCCTAAGGGGATTATCCTCAGCGGCGGAGCCAACAGCGTCTACGGGGAGAGCGCTCCTTCTTTTTCCCCCGCTCTTTTTGAGAAAGGAATCCCGGTCCTTGGGATCTGCTACGGAGCCCAGCTCATGGCCTATCTCACCGGGGGCCGGGTCAACGGCGCGCCCAAGAGCGAATTCGGCCGCGCGGAGCTTCGGATCACGGCTCCCGATTCTCCTCTGTTTTCCGGCATACCGGAGCTTTTTACCTGCTGGATGAGCCACAATGATTACATCTCCTCGCCGCCTCCCGGCTTTGCCGTGACGGCGGTCACCTCCACCTGCCCCAGTGCGGCCATGGAGGACGCTTCCCGGAAACTCTACGCCGTGCAGTTTCACCCCGAGGTGGACCATACGGAGCATGGCAGCCAAATCCTGGACAATTTTTTAAAGCGCGTCTGTCTGTGCTCCGGGGACTGGAAAATGGCGGACTATGTGGACCAGACGGTGGCCTCCCTCCGGGAAAAAATCGGCAGTAAGCGGGTCCTGTGCGCCCTGTCCGGCGGAGTGGACTCCACCGTTGCCGCCGTCATGGTGCACCGGGCGGTGGGCAGCCAGCTCACGTGCATGTTTATCGATCATGGCCTTCTCCGAAAAGGGGAAGGGGACGCGGTTGAGGAAGTCTGCAAGACGCAGTTTCACATGAATTTCGTGCGCATCAATGCGCAGGAGTACTTTCTGGACAGGCTCCGGGGCGTCACCGATCCGGAAAAAAAGCGAAAGATCATCGGAGACTGCTTTATCCGCGTCTTCGAGTCCGAAGGCAAGAAGTTGGGACGCTTCGATTATCTCGTCCAGGGCACCATCTATCCCGACATCATCGAAAGCGGCGGGACAGGAGCCGCGGTGATCAAGAGCCATCACAACGTGGGGGGACTCCCCGACGTCATCGATTTTGAAGAAATCATAGAGCCTCTCCGGCGGCTTTTCAAGGACGAGGTGCGCAGGGCCGGCCTGGAGCTGGGAATCCCCTCGGATCTGGTCTGGCGGCAGCCCTTCCCGGGGCCCGGCCTCGCCGTCCGGGTCATCGGAGAGATCACGGAGGAAAAACTCAGTCTCCTGCGGGAGGCGGACGCCATCTTCCGGGAGGAAGTGAAGGCCGCCGGACTGGAGCGCAGCCTCAGCCAATATTTCGCCGTGCTCACCAATATGAAGAGCGTGGGAGTCATGGGGGACGGCAGAACCTACGACTACACCATCGCCCTGCGGGCGGTGACCACTTCAGACTTCATGACGGCGGACTTCGCCCGGATCCCCTACGAGGTCCTGGCCAAAGCGTCCAGCCGCATCGCCAACGAGGTGGGGAACATCAACCGCGTCGTCTACGATATCACACCCAAGCCGCCAGCCACCATCGAGTGGGAATAACGCCGGCTCATTATAAAACGCCGTCACTTTGAAACGGAGGTCTCCCTATGCCGCTCAATTCCGACATCAAAAAGGTTTTAGTCATCGGCTCCGGCCCCATCGTCATCGGCCAGGCCGCAGAGTTCGACTACGCCGGTACCCAGGCCTGCACCGCCCTGAAGGAGGAAGGCCTGGAGGTAGTGCTGGTGAACTCCAATCCCGCCACCATCATGACGGACAACGCCATGGCCGACGAGATTTACATCGAACCGCTGACCCTGGACACGGTGAAGCGAATCATCCTGAAAGAGCGGCCGGACAGCGTCCTGTCCACTCTGGGCGGGCAGACGGGCCTCACCCTCTCCATGCAGCTGGCTCGGGACGGCTTTCTCAAAGCCAACCATGTGAAGCTCCTGGGTGCCGGCCCCGAGACCATCGACAAGGCCGAGGACCGGCAGATCTTTAAGGAAACCATGGAAAAGATCGGGGAGCCTGTGGTACCCTCCAAGGTGGTAAATCACGTGGAGGACGCCCTGACCTTCGCAGAGGAGATCGGCTATCCCGTGATCGTGCGCCCCGCTTTCACTTTGGGAGGCAGCGGCGGCGGAATCGCCGGGACTCCCGAAGAGCTGCACCGGATCGCGGAAAACGGGCTGCGCCTTTCCCCCATCACCCAGGTGCTTATCGAACGGTGCATCGCGGGCTGGAAGGAAATCGAGTACGAGGTGATGCGGGACGCAAAGGGGAACGTCATCACCGTCTGCTCCATGGAAAACCTGGACCCCGTGGGGGTCCACACCGGGGACTCCATCGTCATCGCCCCCGCCGTCACCCTGGCGGACAAGGAATACCAGATGCTCCGCTCGGCGGCTCTCAACATCATCAGCGCCATGGGCATCGAGGGCGGCTGCAACTGCCAGTTCGCCCTCAATCCCGACAGCTTCGAATACGCGGTCATCGAGGTCAATCCCCGGGTATCCCGCTCTTCAGCCCTGGCTTCCAAGGCCACAGGATATCCTATCGCCAAGGTGGCGGCCAAGATCGCCATCGGGTACACTCTGGACGAGATCCCCAACGTCGTGACCGGGAAAACCTGCGCCTGCTTCGAGCCTACCCTGGACTACGTGGTGGTGAAGTTCCCCAAGTGGCCCTTCGACAAGTTCGTTTACGCCAAGCGGACGCTGGGCACCCAGATGAAGGCCACCGGCGAGGTCATGGCCATCGGCCAGAGCTTCGAACAGGCCATCATGAAAGCCGTCCGGGGCGCGGAAATCTCTCTGGACAGCCTGAATCTCCCCAAGCTCGCCGGGCACAATGACGAGGAGATCCATGCGCTCCTGAAAAACTGCGACGACGAGCGCCTCTTTGTGGTGTTCGAGGCTTTAAAGCGGGGGATCTCCTGCGAGGAGATCAACCGGATCACGAAAATCGACCGGTGGTTCCTTTACAAGCTTCTCCATCTGGCCCGTCTGGAGCAGTCCGTCGCCGGCAGACCTGTGACGGAGGCGGAATACAAAGACATGAAGCGCCTGGGCTATCCCGACAAGGTGATATCCCGCATCTCCGGTCATCCCCTGCCCCGCCATATTTCGGCGGTATACAAAATGGTGGACACCTGCGGCGCGGAATTCGACGCCGAAACTCCATATTTCTACAGCACCTACGATAGGGTGAACGAGGCGGCCCAGTTCAAGGAGGAGCGCTTCACCGGCAAGAAGACCGTAGTGGTCTTCGGCTCGGGTCCCATCCGTATCGGACAGGGCATAGAGTTCGACTACGCCTCGGTGCACTGCGTCCGCTCTTTGAAGCGGGCTGGCTTCGACGTGGTGATCGTCAACAACAACCCGGAGACGGTGTCCACGGACTTCTCCACCGCCGACCGGCTTTACTTTGAGCCCCTCACTCCCGAGGATGTGATGAACGTCATCGAAACCGAGCAGCCCTGGGGCGTGGTGGTGGCCTTCGGAGGCCAGACGGCCATCAAGCTCACAAAGCACCTGGACGCCGCCGGGGTCCGTATTCTCGGCACTCCCGCCGACAGCATCGACATGGCCGAGGACCGGGAGCGCTTCGACGAACTGCTGGAGGCCCTGGAAATCCGCCGCCCCAGCGGTCACACGGTGATGACCACGGAGGAGGCCCTGGCCGCGGCCGCCAGCCTGGGATATCCCGTCCTTCTGCGTCCTTCCTACGTCCTGGGCGGCCAGAACATGATCATCGCCTTCGGGGAGGACGACATCCGGGAATACATGGGGATCATTCTGGCGCACGAGATCGAAAACCCCATTCTCATCGACAAGTACCTCATGGGCGTGGAGCTGGAGGTGGACGCCATCTGCGACGGGGAGGACGTTCTCATCCCCGGCATCATGGAGCACATCGAGCGGGCCGGCATCCACTCGGGGGACTCCATCGCGGTTTATCCCGCCTGGAACCTGGACGGGGAGCAGACGGAAAAAATGATCGAGTACACCCGGCAGCTGGCCCTGTCCATGAACACCCGGGGCCTGGTCAACATCCAGTACGTCATCCACGAGGGAAGGATCTACGTCATCGAGGTCAATCCCCGCTCTTCCCGCACCATCCCGTACATCAGCAAGGTGACGGGGGTCCCCATGGTGGATCTCGCCACCCGGGCCATGCTGGGCCAGCGTCTTCGCGATATGGGCTACGGAACGGGACTCTATAAGATCCCGCCGTATGTGGCGGTAAAGGTTCCCGTATTCTCCTTTGAGAAGCTTACCGACGTGGACACCCAGCTGGGGCCGGAAATGAAATCCACCGGCGAGGTTCTGGGCATCGGGAAGACCATCGACGAGGCGCTTTACAAGGGTCTGATCGCCGCGGGATATCAGATGAACCGCCACGGAGGGCTTCTGATTACCGTCAGGGACACGGACAAGCAGGAAATCGTGGACATCGTGCGCAAATACGCCGACCTGGGCTTCGACCTCTACGCCACGAGGGGCACCGCCAAGGTGCTGGAATCAGTGGGGCTGTCGGTGACCACGGTGAGCAAGATCCACGAGTCCGACGACAACATCGAAACCCTCATCGAGAGCGGGCGTTTAAGCTATATCATCTCCACGTCCTCCCGGGGACGCCTTCCCGAACGGGACAGCGTGAAGATCCGCCGCCGGGCCGTGGAGCAGGGCATCCCGTGCCTCACCTCTCTGGATACGGCAAACGCCCTGGCGGACAGCCTGCGCAGCCGGTACAGCCAGCACAGCACGGAACTGGTGGACTTAAATCACATGCGCGCGGAGCGGATGAAACTGCAGTTTGTGAAAATGCAGAGCTCCGGCAACGACTATATTTACTTCGACTGCTTCCGGCAGGAGCTCATCAGCCCGGAATCCCTGAGCGTCACCCTGTCCGACCGGCACTACGGAATCGGCGGCGACGGCATTGTGATGATCCTCCCCTCGGAAATCGCGGACGCGCAGATGCGGATGTTCAACCTGGACGGCAGCGAGGGGAGAATGGCCGGCAACGCCATCCGCTGCGTAGGAAAATACCTGTACGAACAGGGCATCGTCGTTAAGAACCGGATGACCATTGAAACGGCCAGCGGGATCCGGCGTCTCAAGCTTTACGCCCAGAACGGGATCGTCACTTCGGTGACGGTGAACATGGGGCGGGCCATCCTGGAGCCGGAATACATCCCGGTCCTGCTGGACGGGGATACGGCGGTGGACCGGCTGGTGAACATCAGCGGCCAGAACTACCACATTACCTGCGTCTCGGTGGGCAATCCCCACTGCGTGGTCTTCCGGGAGAACCTCGATATCCTGGATCTTCCCCGGATCGGGCCGCTGTTTGAAAACTCTCCCCTCTTCCCCGAGCAGGTGAACACCGAATTTGTGTCGGTGATCAACCGCACCACCATCAAGATGCGGGTCTGGGAGCGGGGCAACGGCGAAACCTGGGCCTGCGGTACCGGCGCCTGCGCCGCTGCCGTAGCAGCGGTGCTAAACGGTTACTGCCCCAAAGACCAGGACATCATGGTAAAGCTCCGGGGCGGCACCGTCACGGTAAAATACACCGACGAAGCGGTCTACATGACGGGCAACGCCGTCACCGTGTTCGAAGGTACGGTTAAAATTTAACCGAAGGGAGGCATGTTTTCCATGCCTCCCTCCTGTATTTCCCCTCTTTTTAATCGGGTTTTCCTGTGGTATACTATATAAGGTATGCCCCCGGGCATACGGATTTGATTTTTGCCACAGAAAGGTACATGTGCTGATATGGGACTTTTAACAAAAATATTCGGGACACACAGCGACCACGAGCTTAAGCAGATTATGCCCATCGTGGATCGGGTGGAGGCCCTGGAGGACGACTACCGGAAGCTCACCGATGCGGAGCTGGTAGCGAAAACCGCGGAATTCAAGCAGCGCCTTGCCCAGGGCGAGGAGCTGGATGACTTGCTGCCGGAGGCTTTCGCCACTGTCCGGGAGGCCTCGGACCGCGTGCTGGGCATGCGGCCGTACCGGGTGCAGCTGGTGGGCGGCGTGGTCCTTCATCAGGGGCGAATCGCCGAAATGAAGACCGGCGAAGGCAAAACCTTAGTCGCCACCCTGCCGGCCTATCTCAACGCTCTTTCCGGCAACGGTGTGCACATCGTCACGGTAAACGACTACCTGGCAAAACGCGACAGCGAATGGATGGGAAAGGTCTACCGCTTCCTGGGTCTCCAGGTGGGACTCATCGTCCACGGGCTCACCGCCGAAGAGCGCAGGAAATCCTACGCCGCGGACATTACTTACGGAACCAACAACGAATTCGGATTCGACTACCTGAGGGACAACATGGCGATCTATTCTGCCGAGCTTGTCCAGCGGGGGCACTCCTTCTCCATCGTGGACGAGGTGGACTCCATCCTCATCGACGAGGCGCGCACCCCCCTCATCATTTCCGGCCAGGGAGACAAATCCACGGCGATGTATGAGATGGCCGATCAGTTCGCCTCCAGGCTCCGCCGCCTGACCCTTGCCTCCACAGACTCCAAGGAGGAGGAAAGCGAGACCATCGACGCGGATTATGTGGTGGACGAAAAGAACCGGAGCGTCACCCTCACGGCCCGCGGCATCCAGAAGGCGGAGGAATATTTTCACGTGGACAATCTCTCCGACCAGGAGAACACCACCCTGTCCCACCACATCAATCAGGCCATCCGGGCCCACGGCATCATGAAGCGGGATATCGACTACGTGGTGAAGGACGGCGAGGTCATCATCGTGGATGAGTTTACCGGGCGCCTCATGTTCGGCCGGAGGTATTCCGAAGGACTTCACCAGGCCATCGAGGCCAAGGAGCACGTGAAGGTTGCCCACGAAAGCAAGACCCTCGCCACCATCACCTTCCAGAATTATTTCCGACTCTACCGGAAGCTGTCGGGCATGACGGGAACCGCTTTAACCGAGGAAGAGGAGTTCGGCCAGATCTACAAACTGGACGTCATCGAGATCCCCACCAACCGGCCCCTCGTCCGGGCGGACAATCCCGACGTGGTCTATAAAACCGAGACGGGCAAATTCCGGGCCATTCTCAATCAGATCGAGGAATGCTACAAGAACGGGCAGCCCGTCCTGGTGGGCACCATCTCCATAGAGAAGAACGAAATGCTCTCCAAGATGCTCTCCAAACGGGGCATCCGGCACAACGTACTCAATGCGAAGAACCACGAAAAGGAAGCCGAGATCATCGCCCAGGCAGGCAAGGTGGGTTCGGTGACCATCGCCACCAACATGGCCGGCCGCGGCACCGATATTATGCTGGGCGGTAACCCGGAGTATCTGGCGAAAAACGACCTGCGAAAGGCGGGGCTTACCGAGGAGCTCATCACGGAGGCCACCAGTTACGCGGAAACGGACAATCCGGAAATTCTGGACGCCAGGGCTCGATTTACCGAGGCCAACGCAAAGTACAAGGAGATCACCTCCGCGGAGGCGGATAAGGTCCGCGCCCTTGGCGGTCTGTACATCATCGGCACCGAGCGGCATGAAAGCCGCCGGATCGACAATCAGCTGCGCGGCCGCGCCGGCCGCCAGGGGGACCCAGGCGCGACCCGTTTTTACGTCTCCCTGGAAGACGACATCATGCGCCTGTTCGGCTCCGAGCGGGTCATGGGCATGATGAACTCTTTGGGCATCGACGAGGACACCCCCATCGAGCAGAAGGTGCTCTCCAACGCCATCGAAAGCGCCCAGAAGAAGGTGGAAAGCCGCAACTTCCAGACCCGGAAGAGTGTGCTGGAATACGACGACGTGATGAACCAGCAACGGGAGATCATCTATGCCCAGCGGAAAAAGGTGCTGGACGGGGAAGATCTCAAGAGCTACATGCAGACCATGATCGAAAACCTGATTCACGACGCGGTTCACGCCGCCGTGGGAGAGCAGCGCTTCATCGGCACCGAACAGCTTGCCGAGGCCTGCCGGCCCTTTGAGGGCCTCTTCCTGCGCAGGGGAGAGATTTCCTTTACACCGGAAGAGCTGGAGGAGCTCTCGGCGGAAGAGCTCTCGGAGCTTCTCATGAAGCACGCCCTGGAAGCCTACGAGAAAAAGGAGGCGGAACTGGGCACGCCTCTCATGCGGGAACTGGAGCGGGTGGTCATGCTCCGGGCGGTGGACGAATACTGGATGGATCATATCGACGCCATGACCGAGCTGCGTCAGGGCATCGGCCTCCGGGCCTACGCCCAGACCGATCCCATCATTGCCTATAAGCAGGAAGGCTTCGCCATGTTCGAGGCCATGGTGGCCGCCATCCGGGAGGAGACGGTCCGCCGGGTGTTCCTGGCCCGGATCAAGAGCCCGGAATCCGTCAAGCGCGAAAAGGTGGCTAAAAACGCCACGGAAAACGCGGGCGGGGACGACAGCGTCAAAAAGCAGCCCGTGCGGAAGGCCCAGAAGGTGGGGCGCAACGACCCCTGCCCCTGCGGGAGCGGCAAGAAATATAAAAAGTGCTGCGGCATGAACGCAAATGACTGACGGCATGACCCGGAATACGGCGGGAGCTCTGGAATATCTCACCGCCGACGGTATGGTTGCCGCCGGCGGTGTTTCCCACGGATTCACCACCCGGTCGGGGGGCGTCAGCCGGGGAATTTACCAGTCTTTGAATTTAGGTATCCATCGCGGAGATTCCCCCGACGCGGTTGGGCGCAATTTTGAGCTTATTTGTTCCGTCCTGGGCATGGACCCCCGCCGTCTGGTTTTTTCCAAACAGGTCCATGAGGACACCGTGCGCCTTGTTACGGAGGAGGACGCCGGCAAAGGCCTTTCCCGTCCCACGGACTATACGGCCGACGCTTTGATTACCCGGGAGCGGAACCTGCCTCTGGTGATTTTTTCGGCGGACTGCGTTCCTATTCTGCTCTACGATCCCGTTTCCCGCTCCATCGGCGCGGTCCACTCCGGCTGGCGGGGGACTGCCCTGGGTATCGTGTCCCGGGCGATAAAGGCCATGGGCTCGGAATTTGGGGCCCGGCCAGAGGATATTCTCGCCGCTGTCGGCCCCGCCATCTGCGGGGACTGCTACGAAACCGACGGGGACGTTCCGGAAGCCCTGCGGGCTTCTCTGGGCGGGACAATCGAGCCCTTTCTCCGTCCGGCCGGCGATAAGTGGCATGTGGACCTGAAGGGCATCAACGCGCATCTTATGCGCCTTGCGGGAATCACTCCGGAGCACATTACCCTTTCGGAGGAATGCACCGCCTGTTCTCCCCAGCGGTACTGGTCTCACCGGGTCACCCGGGGACAGCGGGGCTCCCAGGCGGCTTTCATACAGCTTCTGTAATCGGCCGGCTCTTATTAAGGGAGTACACATAAAGCTTCGGAAAGGACTTGTCATGTCTCGAAGGCTTCGGAAACTTACATCTGTGTTCCTGGCAGTGTCCGCGGCATGCATCCTGTTTTCCGGCTGCGCAGGGAACAAAGACGGCTCCCAGGCTTCTCCGTCTCCGGAGGTCTCCGGCGGGGAAGCCGGGGAATTTGTGCTTTCTCTGCCCTTTGATCCAGCCGATCCCCTGAACCCTCTCACGGGAACCAACCGGATCAATCTCACCCTGGGCCCGCTTCTGTACGAGGGGTTCTTTCAGCTGGACAGGAGTTTTTCCCCTGTTCCCCTGCTTTGTGAAAGCTACACCACCCTGGACAACATCACTTTCCGGTTTACCCTCCGTACCGGCGTTACCTTCAGCGGCGGCTCTTTGCTTACCGCGGCGGACGCGGTCTATTCCCTGGAGCAGGCAAGGACCTCTTCCCTCTATTCCGAAAGGCTTTCCAAGGTGCAGTCGGTGAAGGCGGAGGGGGAACTTACGGTAATTGTAACTTTGAATACGGCCGACAGCGCCTTTCCCGTTCTTCTGGACATTCCCATCATTCAAAACGGGACGGCCGGCTCCTCGGCCCCGCCGGGCACTGGGCCGTATGTTCTTTCGTCCGGCGACGGGGAATCCCTCGTTTTGCGCAGCGACTGGTGGCAGGGACTTCCCATGCCCTTCGACCGGATTGGTCTGGTGGAGGTCCGGGGATCGGATCTGCTGATTCAGGATCTGGGTTCCAATCTCATTCAACTGGTGAGCACCGACCTCACAGGGACGGACGCTCCCATGTTTTCCGGAAATTACGACGTCACCGAGTACCCCACCACCATCCTGCAGTATATCGGATTCAACGCAGAGGTGTCATCCGTTTTCTCCAATGCCGCTGTGCGGCGCGCCTTCGGCCTTGGCATCGACCGGGACTTCATCGTTACGGGCCTTCTTTCCGGGCACGCCCAGGCGTCCGCCCTTCCCGTAAACCCAGCGAGTCCTCTTTACGACAGCACACTTGCGGAAAAATACTCCTATTCGGAGGAAGCCATGTTTTCCGCCCTCGCGGAGGCGGGCTATACGGACAGCGATGAGGACGGCGTACTGGACGCCAATTCCGGCGGCAGGGAAGCGGCCATCTCCGCCACCCTGCTGGTAAATTCGGAAAGCAGCTTCAAGGTTTCCATGGCGGAACACATCGCCGCCTCCTTTTCCCAGTACGGCATCGCCATCGAGGTAAAAAAGCTTGCCTGGGAAGACTATCTCACGGCTCTTGAAAAGGGCGACTTCGACCTCTATCTGGGGGAGGTCAAGCTCACGACCGATTTCAACCTTACGTCTCTAGCCGCCACCGGCGGAGCTCTCAACTATGGGAAATTCAGCGATACCAAGCTGGACGGGCTTTTTGCCTCTCTTGCCGCGGCGCCGTACCAAAACCGGGGGACCATAGCCGCCGCGCTTTATTCCACCTTCTGTCAGCAGGCGCCTTTTATCCCCATCTGTTTTAAAAATCAGTCGATGCTTACCCGGGAGGGCGCCTACTCCGGGCTGGAACCCACGCAGCAAAACGTGTTTTACAACCTTTCCGCCTGGACGCAGGGGACTTCTTCTTAAAAACAAGAGATCTTATACGCAGCAGTGCGATTTTATCGGCAATTCAAGCAAATTACTGGAGGTAATGGCATGCAGTCGGTCTACAGATGTTTTACGGAAAAACGCGGGGGCTTCAACGTGGAAGCCGAGGGACTTTGCCGGGAGCTGCGGGAACAGCTGGGCATCGCTTCTCTTAAATCCGTGCGGATTCTCAACCGGTACGACGTGGAAGGAATCGACGGGGAGATTTACCGGGCCGCCCGGGAAACGGTCTTTTCAGAGCCCCAGTGCGACGACTGTTACGACGAGGACATGCCGGAGGCAAAGGAACCCTGTTTTGTTCTCGCCGTGGAAGCTCTTCCCGGCCAATACGACCAGCGGGCCGATTCCTGCGCCCAGTGTATCCAGATCCTCACCTGCGGCAGCCGGCCTCTGGTTTCCGCCGCCAAGGTGTACCTTCTGGGGGGCAGCCTCACCGAGCAGGAAAAAGAGCGGATCCGCGGACATCTCATCAATCCCGTGGAGCGCCGGGAGGCCTCTCTGAAAAAGCCGGCGACTCTGCGGCAGGAGTATCCCGCGCCCGATACTGTACCGGTAATCGCGGGATTTACCGCATTGAACGAGACCGGCCTCGAGGAACTGCTCGCCCGGTACGGCCTTGCCATGGACCTTGCCGATCTTCGCTTTTTGCAGACCTATTTCCGGGACACGGAAGGGCGGGATCCCACCGTGACGGAACTCAAGCTGGTGGACACCTACTGGTCGGATCACTGCCGGCACACCACCTTCGCCACCCATATCGACCGGGCGGAAATCGAGGACCCCGCCGTTTTGAATGCTTACCGGCAGTACCTGGACGTCCGGCGGGAGGTGTACGGAGATAAGGATTCCGCGCGCCCGCAAACCCTGATGGACATTGCGACCCTGGGCGCCAAAGCGCTTCGTGCGCGGGGCCTTCTTCCCATGCTGGATCTTTCCAAGGAAATCAACGCCTGTACCGTCCGGGTCAAGGCCCGGGTAGACGGAACGGATCAGGACTGGCTGGTTCTCTTTAAAAATGAAACGCACAACCATCCCACGGAGATCGAGCCCTTCGGCGGCGCCGCCACCTGTGTCGGGGGCGCCATCCGGGATCCGCTTTCCGGCAGAGCCTACGTTTATCAGGCCATGCGCCTCACCGGGTGCGGGGATCCCCGGGCGCCCATGGCGGACACGCTGCCCGGAAAGCTGCCCCAGCGGCAGATCGCCGTCACGGCCGCCGCCGGCTATTCCTCTTACGGCAACCAGATCGGGCTGGCAACGGGGATCGTCCACGAGATCTATCACCCCGGCTACATCGCCAAGCACATGGAGGTGGGGGCCGTGGTGGGAGCCGCGCCGGCCGAGCATGTGGTGCGCCTGGAACCGGTGCCAGGGGATGTCATCATCCTTCTGGGGGGGCGCACGGGCCGGGACGGGATCGGCGGAGCCACCGGCTCCTCCAAGACCCATAACCTGGAGTCCCTCACTGAGTGCGCCGCCGAGGTTCAGAAGGGCAACGCCCCGGAGGAGCGGAAAATCCAGCGGCTCTTCCGGAACCCCTCGGTCACCCGGATAATCAAACGGTGCAACGATTTTGGGGCCGGCGGCGTCTCCGTGGCAATCGGGGAGCTGGCCGACGGCCTGGACATCGACCTCAGTCTTGTCCGGAAAAAATACGAGGGGCTGGACGGAACCGAGCTTGCCATCTCCGAATCCCAGGAACGGATGGCCGTGGTGGTCGCAGCAGAGGACGCGGCTGCCTTCATCCGGGCGGCGGAAGGCGAAAATCTGGAGGCCTACCAGGTCGCAGCCGTTACCGCCTCTCCCCGTCTGGTCATGCGCTGGAGGGGCGATATCATCGTCAATGTTTCAAGGGAATTTCTCAATACCAACGGGGCGGACAAGCATTCCTTCGTCCGCGTCCCCCGCATGAATACGCCGGCTCAGCCTTCGTCCGGGAATAGCCCGGAGGACCGGCTCAGACGCCTCGCAGCGGATCCGGCCGTCTGTTCCCGCCGGGGGCTGGGGGAGCGGTTCGACGGCTCCATCGGCGCCGGGAGCATTCTGATGCCCTACGGCGGAATGACGCAGCTCACCCCCACCCAGGTAATGGCGGCCCTTTTGCCTGCGGAAGGAGAAACGGAAGACTGCACGGTGATGTCTTTCGGGTTTGATCCGGATCTTTCCTTAGCCAATCCCTTTCTGGGTGCCGCGGCGGCCGTGACGGAATCTCTGGCCCGGCTCACGGCTGCGGGATGCGACCCGGATACGGCCTATCTGACTTTCCAGGAATACTTCGAGCGTCTGCGGGACGAACCCCTTCGCTGGGGCAAGCCTTTCGCCGCGCTTCTGGGCGCCTTTTCCGCCCAGATGGGCCTCGGGGTCGCCGCCATCGGAGGCAAGGACTCCATGTCAGGTTCCTTCCTCGATCTGGACGTGCCACCCACCCTCATTTCCTTTGCCATATCGCCGGCGAAAGCATCCGGGGTCTTATCGCCGGAATTCAAGACTCCCGGCCGGCCGGTCTATCTGTTCTCCGCTCCCGACGGGGATTACGCCGGGACCAAGGCCCTCTGGCACAGGTTCCATGCCCTTGCTTCCCAGGGTTTTGTCGCTTCCGCCTGGGCTCTTTCTTCGAGGGGCGCGGCGGAAGGCATTTTAAAAATGTCTCTGGGCAACCGGATCGGCTTTGCCGCCGCCCCGGGAATCGATCCCGACCTCTTTTTCCGGGCCAACTGCGGCGGGATCCTCGCCGAGTGCTCCCGGGAGGTGGAGGGGGCTGTCCTTCTGGGGTATACGGACGAAAAAGAAGCCCTTATGCTTGGAGACACCGCTGTTTCCCTGGATGAGCTGATCCCTCTCTGGGAGAATGTGCTGGAATCGGTCTATCCCACCCGGGCCGCCGCCGGCGGCGCCGCTTCCGCCGTTTCCTTTGAAAAGCGCCCTTCTTATACCGCCGGAAAGAAATTTGCCGCGCCCAGGGCCGTCATTCCCGTCTTCCCCGGCACCAACTGCGAATACGACACGGCCCGGGCTCTGCGCAGGGCGGGAATCGAGCCGGAAATTCTGGTGGTCCGCAATCTGACGGCGCAGACGCTTACCGAATCGGTGGACGCCCTGGAGCGCTCCATCCGCCAAAGCCAGATGATTGTCATCCCAGGCGGGTTTTCCGGCGGCGACGAACCGGACGGTTCCGGCAAGTTCATCTGCGCTTTCTTGCGGAATCCTCAGATCCGGGACGCGGTGCATGAGCTTCTGCACACCCGGGACGGCCTGGTTCTGGGCATCTGCAACGGGTTCCAGGCTCTTATCAAGCTGGGGCTCATCACACACGGGGAAATCCGCGAGGTGGACGAAACCTTCCCCACTCTGACTTACAATCTCATCGGACGGCACCAGTCCCGCTACGTTACCACCCGGGTCGCCTCGGTCCACTCTCCCTGGATGTCCCTCAGCCAGGTGGGAGATCTGCACGCGGTACCGGTGTCTCATGGGGAGGGCCGTTTCGTGGCATCGGAAACTTCCCTTGCTTCCCTTCAGAAAAGCGGGCAGATCGCAACCCAGTACACAGACGTCGGCGGCAGGCCCAGCATGGACATCTCCGTCAATCCCAACGGCTCTCTGCTCTGCGTGGAAGGGCTGTTCAGCCCAGACGGTCGCGTGTTCGGCAAAATGGGGCACATCGAGCGGCGGGGGGACTTCGTGGCCGTCAACCTCCCCGGCAACAAGCATATGCCCGTCTTCGAATCGGGCGCAGCCTATTACAGATAATCCAAAAATAAAAAAGGCGGTCCGAAAACCCGGACCGCCTTTTGATTGCTTTTTATCAATAGTACCGGAGCACCGCCGTCACCTTGCCCAGAATTTCGGCTCCCGTCCCGTCGATGGGCTCGTAATCCGGGTTTTCGGGCACAAGGAGGATCTTTCCATTTTTCCGGCTCAAGCGCTTGACCGTCGCCTCGTCCTCCAATAAAGCCACCACGATTTCTCCATTTTGTGCCGTGTTCTGCCTGTGGACCACCACCAGGTCTCCCGGCAGGATCCCTGCGTCGATCATGGACTCGCCCCTGACCCGGAGGGCAAAGTGCTCCCCGGAAAGCCCGCCGGTGTCAAAGGTAATGTATTCCTCCACCAGTTCTTCCGCCAGAATGGGCGAGCCTGCCGCAACATTTCCCAAAAGGGGCACCTTGTCCGGCTCCCCGCCGTGCCCAGTCAGGGAAATCGCCCTGCCCTTCCCCGCGTCCTTTTCCAGAAGTCCGTCCCGTTCCAGCGCTTTCAGGTGAAAATGCACCGTGGAGGGGGATTTTAACCCCACCGCTTCGCCGATCTCCCGGACGGAAGGGGGGTAGCCCCGTTCCTGAACCGAAAGGGCAATATAGTCGTAGATCTGCTGCTGTTTCGCTGTGAGCCGTTTCATATATCCAGCACTCCATTCCAAACATACGGGAGTATAAACCAAATCCTTTTTCAGGATACCGCCGCCGGGGCCCTGTCGAATTGTCCGCAGAACGAGGATGGCTTAATAATGGCTTATGGATTCTGCCATCAATGGAATTATATCACAGCTTGTCTCGGAATGCAAACAATTGTTCTATATTTTTATTTTCTTTTTCAATATCAGCCTACATATCATGTTTCGGCTCCCTTTTGGGAAAAATCCTTGGGGTCATCCGAAAGAATGTACTTGAAATATGCCTTGGTCTGTGGTATTATATGTTTTACGTTTGGATATGGCCCGTCCGGGTCGTCCGACACTTTGCAGAAATCGGGCTGCACTGTCCGCCCGGGAGATATTTCGGCGCGCCGTTCGCCGCAAAAAGCGGCAGCCGCAGCGTTTATAACCATTAGGAATCCGTTACGCGGCGCTGGGAGGTTTACATGAAGCTGGCCCTTACAATCATTCAGGTTTGCACATCCATCTTTTTGATACTGGTGGTCCTCATGCAGTCCGGCAAGAGCGCGGGTCTATCCGGCGCTATTTCCGGCATGGCGGACACCTTTATGGCCAAGAACCAGGCGAAGACCTGGGACGCAAGGCTAGCCAAAATGACAACCTGGGTTGCCGTCGGTTTTATCGTGCTGACCCTGATTCTGAACCTGATATAGGCCCGTTCCGGTTTAATACAAAATCCGATACACAAACTCTTCCCTTTCAGAGGGGAGAGTTTTTTTGTCTTATTCTGTGGTATAATAGCTTTGTAATACAGCTATTATACCTGGCTTGACGGCGCAGTTTGCTCCCGCCCTTTGGGCAAAACCGCAAACGATGCCATATATCACACCTCACCTTATTATATACAACAGCCCGGCCGCTTTCCGCAGCCGTCGAAGGCGACGGAATGCGCCGCCGTCTGTATTAAGAGAGGAAGTCTTGCATGAAGGAACTGAAAGAAGCCATTTTGGCCCTTTTTCAATCCCGTCCAGGCACGGTCATGACCCTAACGGAGGTCTCGTCGAAGCTGAATCCGGGACCGCTTCGCAGCGAGGTGGGCGAAGCTCTCCGGCAGCTGGAGGAGGAGGGCCTTCTTATGACCTCCAGGCGGGGAAAATACCTGCTTCCCGCCTCTCTGGGGTATGTCACGGGCAGGTTTCAGTCCACGGGGAGAGGGTTCGGTTTCGTGACGCCGGAAGACGGCGGAGCGGACTTTTTTATCCCGCCGGGAGCCACGAAAGGCGCCTGGCACGGAGACAAGGTCCTGATTCTTCCCGAATCGGGACCGGCTACCGGCGGCCGGCGCGCCGCGGCTGTTGAAAAAATACTGTCCCGGGAGAACAAAGTCGTAACGGGCCGGCTGGTTCGCAACCGGCGCCACGCCCATCTGGAACCTGATAACCGGCGGCTTCCCTCCTCCATCGAGGTGACCGCGGCCCGATCCCGCGGCGGCAAAGACGGGGACAAGGTGGCCGTCTCTTTGTTCAGTTACGGGCGGATGGGAAGGCATGAAGGCCAGGGCACCGTCCGTGCGGTTTTCGGCCGCGACGGGACCCGTGAAGCCGCCGCGGCTGCTATCCTTTATATTCAGGGGATTGATCCGGTCTTCCCCGCATCCGTCCTCGCGGCGGCCCGGAGCGTACCGAAGGAGGTGCCGGATCCTCTGCCGGCGGGCCGGCTGGACCTGCGCGGTAAAATTATTTTCACCATCGACGGCGCGGACGCCAAGGATCTGGACGACGCGGTTTCCCTGGAAAAGAGCCCGGAAGGGAACTACATTCTGGGAGTTCACATCGCCGATGTCAGTCACTATGTAACCCAGGATTCCCCTCTGGATCTGGAAGCTCTCAGGCGGGGCACCTCCGTCTATTTCGCGGACAAGGTAATCCCCATGCTTCCCACTGAGCTTTCCAACGGCATCTGTTCCCTCAATCCGAAGGTCCCTCGGCTTACTATGACAGTGTTTATGACTTTGTCTCCCGACGGGGCGATTTTGGAGCATTCCATCCACAAAAGCGTCATATGTACGACAGAGCGCATGACATATGAAAATTGCAACCTGCTTCTGGCAGATGCGGACCCCGCCTTGGCCCAACGCTACGAGAATATTCTTCCCACTCTGCGGGTAATGGCGGAGCTGGCAGCGATCCTGGAAAAAAAGCGCGCGCTTCGGGGCGCCCTGCGTATCCAGTCCAGCGAAAGTAAGATCATCTGCAATGAATCCGGCGAGCCCATGGAGATCACCTTCCGGCCCCGGGGCGTATCCGAGCAGCTCATAGAGGAATTTATGCTGGCCGCCAACGAAACCGTGGCCGAGCACATGAACCGGCTGAACAAGCCCACCGTCTACCGGGTCCACGAAAAGCCCTCTCCCGCCAAGGTGGAGGCCTTTTCCGCCGTGATTTCCGCCCTGGGGTATACTCTTTCCGGCACCAGCTCCACCGCCATGCAGGCGGTGCTTGACGCCGCGGCGGGAAAACCCGAGGAACCGCTTGTAAACAGCCTGCTGCTGCACTCCATGATGAAGGCCCGGTATTCCCCTTCCAATCTGGGGCACTTCGGCCTGGCAGCAGAATTCTACTGCCATTTTACGTCTCCCATCCGAAGGTATCCGGATCTGGCGGTACACCGGCTGCTGAAGCTGCTGCTGGACGGAAAGCTGGAAGGACGCGTCCAGGAACAGAGCGCCCGGTTTGCCGCTCTTGCCTCGGAGGTCTCCTCGGAGCGGGAGGTGGCTGCCGAAACTGCGGAGCGGGACATTGAAAAGCTCTACAAGGCGGAATACATGCGCGGCCACATCGGCGAAGTCTTCCAGGGTGTCGTCTCGGGCGTCCAGCGGTTCGGCGTTTTCGTCACGCTGCCCAACAGCGTGGAGGGCATGATTCCGACGGAGGCGCTTCCCGGAGAATACGAGTACAGCGAAGCCCATATGACCCTTACGGGAGGCGTGCCAAGGCGGAAATTCAGCTTCGGCCTCTCCCTCCGGGTGCAGTGTGTTGCCTCGGACGCTGCCTCCGGCCGGATCGATTTCCGTCTGGAAGAATAAAACGGTTTTATTTCTTTGCTTTCGCAAAAGGGGCTGTTTCGATGCCTAAAGCATCGGAACAGCCCCTTGATTTCCGTTTTACAGGACCTTGCTGAGAAAGTCCTTTGTCCTCTGATTTTTTGGATGGTCGAAAAATTCCCCCGGCGGCGCCTGCTCCAGGATGGCGCCCTCGTCCATAAACCAGACGCGGGTGGCAACCTCCCTGGCAAACCCCATCTCATGGGTCACCACCACCATGGTCATCCCCTCCTGGGCCAATTCCTTCATTACCTGCAGCACCTCGCCCACCATTTCGGGGTCCAGGGCGCTGGTGGGCTCGTCAAAGAGCATCACCTTAGGCTTCATGGCCAGAGCCCGGACGATGGCAATCCTCTGCTTCTGCCCGCCGGAGAGCTGATTGGGGTAAGCTTTGGCCTTTTCCTCCAGACCCACCCGCTTTAAAAGCCGCATGGCTTCCTCTTTAGCTTCCTGCTCGCTCATGATTCCCAGCTTCACGGGGGCCAAAGTAAGATTTCCCAGAATGGACAGGTGAGGAAACAGGTTAAAGTGCTGAAATACCATACCCAACTGGCGGCGCACCTTGTCGATGTCCGTTTTTCTGTCAGTGAGGGAAACCCCGTCGATTATGACTTCGCCGGCTGTAGGCACCTCCAAAAAATTCAGGCAGCGAAGAAAGGTGGATTTTCCGGAGCCGGAGGGTCCGATGATGACGACCTTTTCCCCCTTGTCGATATGTTCGGTAATATCGTTCAACACCCGGAGGCTGCCGAAACTCTTGGAGAGGTTCTTAACGTCGATCACCGACATTCATCCTCCTTTCCAAATGGGCAAAAAGCTTGGAAAGCCCAAGAGTGATAGCCAGGTAGATAAGCGCGACCGTTATCAGGGGAACGGACGACTCATAAGTCCGGCTGATGATGGTGCTGGACATCTTGGTCAAATCCTGCATCCCGATATAACCCGCCACCGCCGTCTCCTTGATGAGTACGATAAACTCGCTGGCATAGGTGGGAAGAGAGTTCTTAATCGCCTGGGGAAGAATGATGAAGCGCATGGCCTGGCTCCTGCTGAGGCCCAGAGAGCGCCCGGCTTCCATCTGGCCCGGGTCCACCGAGTTGATCCCCGCGCGGATGATCTCCGCCACATAGGCGCCGCTGTTGATCCCGAAGGCCAGTACGGACGCCACCAGCTTGCTGGTGTCGGGAGAACTCAGAATGACGAAGTAAACCAGCAGGAGCTGCACCACCACCGGGGTGCCACGCACCACGTCTATGTATACGTTGGCGATAAAGCGAAGGATCCGGCTGGTGGATATTTTCAAAAGGCAGAACACAATGCCTAAAACTGTCCCCAGCACGATGGCTCCGAGGGTGATCTGCAGGGAATATCCAAGCCCCTCCAGATAGAGCTTCCACCGGTCGGCATAAATCAGGCCCTGATACAGTTTTTCCGCAAAAGTCAGCGCGCAGACCGCGTATATCGACCCGATTCCCATTCCATCCCCTCTTTCCGGCAGCCCAACGGCTTTGTCCGTTCAGCCGCTTTCTTGTTTTTTGCCGGCATAAACAACGGCTCGGTACCTGCGCGCGCTACAATGCGCAGGTACCGGCCGGAACTGGTTTTTTCCGTTCTGGAATTACTTCTGCACGATGATCGCCTGGGTGGACTCGTAGTAGTCGTCGGTAAAGTCGACGTTCTGGCGGCGTTCGTCGGTAGCGGTCATGCCGGCAGCGATAAAGTCAATCTTGCCGGTTTCAAGGGCGGGGATCAGAGCGTCGAAATCCATGTCGGAGATCTCCAGGGTCACGCCGAGCTCGGCGCAGATGTATTTGGCAAGATCCACGTCAAAGCCCACGACTTCATTGGAGTCGTCCCTGTACTCGAAGGGCTCGAAAGCGGCGTTGGTTCCCATTATGAGCTTGCCGGAGGACTCGTAATCGGGGATGGCGGGAAGCTCCACATCTTCGCCGGAAATGTACTCGGAGAAGAGCAGATCATATGTGCCGTTTTCCTTGATGGTCGCAAGCGCGGCGTTGAATTTGTCCAGCAGCTCGGTATTGTCCTTGGCTATGGCGATGGCATAGGCTTCGATTTCCTCGCTGGCCGGGAAATCCAGGAGCTGGAGCTTGTCGCTGTTGGCTTCCACCAGTTTTTTAGCGGGCATTTCGTCAATAATGACACAGTCCACGCGGCCGTTGATGAGCTCCAGGGCGCAGTCGGTGGCCTTCTTAAAGCGGGTGATCTGGGCTCCCTCGATTCCTGTGGCAAGAATGTCGCCCGTGGTCCCTTCCTGTACGGCGATCTTCTTACCCTGCAGGTCCGCTGCGGAAGCAATCGTCACGGGCTTCTCGGTGGGCGCTGCGGTGGGTGTGGCAGTGGCCGACCCGCTTCCGGAAGAGCAGGAAGCGAGCAGACCCAGGCTCAGAATTCCCGCCAGTAAAAGCGCCGAAATTTTATTTGCTTTTTTCATCCTCACTATCTCCTTCTTGTTTTGAGATTTCCGTCCCTGATGAACCGTCCGGACTGCCCGGTGCCGATTTGGTCTTCCGCCGGCGGCGGGAAGTATTACAGGCTCCACCTCCCGTGGAAGTGAACCCGAGGGCATCCAAGCGAATAAAAATCCGCCCAATTCAATCGCAATCATTATACCCGATCTTCCCGGATAAAAGCAACTGTTTTGCCAACTAATTTTCCGTCCCTGCGCACCGCAAGAGCGAGAAATGCATATGCATCCGAATATGCATTTTATATCTGTTCCTCCGGGGGCATGTCCCCTCCATCCAGTTCTTTAAGGTAAAGATACAGAGGTATCAGCAAAGAGAGCTCGCCGGCAAGCTTCCCGGCAAAATCCGGGGAATAGAGCTCGTCCCCCAGCTCGCGCCAGGCCGTCATGCCGGGGTTTTTACGGTTATACCACAGCGCCAGAACTCCGGTTTTTTCTCCCTTTTTCTTCTTATACTCCTCCCCGTCCGGTACGAAGATCTTCTGCCGCTGCAAGTCCTGGGCGAGCCGCTCAAATCCCGCGGGATCGGCGTCGATGCTGGCCCGGAATTTCTCCAGGGTCGCCGGGCGGGGAGCATAGTACCCCAGTCCGTAGCAATACCCCTCGGGACTGAGCTCGAAATAAAAAACAGGCGTATCTGTCCAATCCTCCCGATCTCTTCGCAGGCTGAACCAGAGTCTGTCCTTATACGGTCCCTTTCCATGGGTTCTGCGGGCGTCCCTGTAAATGCGGGAAACATGACAGTTCAGCTGCAGCCCTTCCTGCTTTCGGGTTATATCCTCCCATACGGAAAAAGCCAGGGCCCGCATGGGAATATATAAATCTTCCTGATATTGTTTTTTGTTTTCCTCAAACCATTCCCGGTTGTTGTTGAACCGGATGCCCCAGAGAAAATCCAGGGTCTCTTTCCGAAATCCTTCAAACATCGGCATTTTATCCTTTCCTGTCCGCCCGGGCCGTTCTGTTGGCTTCACCCCGGAGTTCTTCGGCCTGCTGGGAGGTTTACATTTTTGCGCTTTTATGATATAGTATTTAAATCGCAGTGTTGATCCTCAGGGGGATATCGGCTTTCCGGAGGGATTCAATGTCGGAGTCCAATCTAACCAAATATACGCTGGCCAACTCCATCAAAGAGCTGATGAAGCGTACTCCTATTGCCAAAATTTCCGTAGGAGATATTGTAGCACACTGCGGACTGAACCGGCAAACGTTTTATTATCATTTCAAGGACAAGTACGATCTCGTCAACTGGATTTTCTACACGGAAGCCGTGGATCGAATCAAGCGTTTTTCCACAAGGGATCACTGGGTGGAGGGATTTTGCGATCTCTGCTGTCACATGCGGGAAAACAAGGAATTTTATATGAACGCGCTGAGCGCCACCGGGCAGAACTCCTTTTCCGAATACCTTCAGGATTTTTCCCGCGAGCTGTTTTTATCCATGATTAACGAACTGCGGGGCAACGCTCCGCTTTCCAAGGCGGACAGGGAGTTCATCAGCGTCTTTTATTCCGTCGCTTTCGTGGGAGTTATCTCCTACTGGGCCGAGCGGGGTATGAAGGAGAATCCGGTGGACTACATCGACAGGTTCTTAAAATTGCTGGACGGCACCATGCTGCAGCAGATTATCCATCCCTTTGAGTCTCCTCCCGCAAAATGATTTCCATTTATTTAAAA
Source organism: Papillibacter cinnamivorans DSM 12816 (assembly GCF_900176335.1). GTDB lineage: Bacteria > Bacillota > Clostridia > Oscillospirales > Oscillospiraceae > Papillibacter > Papillibacter cinnamivorans. The sequence continues at coordinate 21,008 of NZ_FWXW01000012.1, read as the reverse complement.
GACCGCTTGCCGGGAGAATTCTCCCACAAGCGGTCTGTCTATTGTTTTATCCCGGAATCACGCTCCGGCCGTCTCAGGATCCGAAAAACCCGGCGGGGTCAGGGCATGAAGGATCTCTTTCAACGTTTTCCCACGGGCGGAGCCCATGTCCTTTTCCTTCCAAAGGATCTTCCCCAAGGAATCAAGCCTCAGGATTCCCGTCCTGGGAGCGATCAGACCGCTGATAAATTTCGTATCCTGCTCCCATTCAAAGGCCAGAATGGTTTTCCCGTTGCCTCCGCGGATTTCGCAGCAGAATTTGTGCACCGATTCGGCGAGCTCTTCGTCTTCCTCATTTTTTAGAACATACCCGCCGAAGAGGCAATGGCAGGCAATCATCTGCTCCAGCCAAGAAACGCTGGTTGCCATCTCCACATTCTCCCGGGAATAGAGCGTATGGAAGCCAAACATGCATCGCTGGGAGTGAAGTGTAGAAAACGCCTCCTGGCATTCGCGGGACGGCGTTCCAATTTGAGGATTGACTTTTGTTCTTACGGAAACGGCTACATTCTCCACTTCTCTCACGCGCTTGGCAAAGTGCTCGTCCACAATTTCGGGCCGGACGGTGAGAAGGAAAAAGCAATCGTAATATTTCTCCGCCAACAGCAGGGCCGTATCCGCCTGCGTCTTTTCCTTGCCAGACAGTGTAAAAACGTAACTGAAGATTCCCAGCTTCCTGCCCTGTTCGATAAGGCTTTCGATCTCGCCGGTGATCAGGGCATCCGGGTCTCCCGGTTTTATCTGAAAAATAATCAGCCAAGGGATGTTGCACTCGTTCTGTTTTAGCTCCTCCCGGATTTGTTTGACTCCGTAGATGAGGCTGCTGAACCCCAGGTTGGTTCCCACCGTCTTGATAATCTTTTTATCCACATTCCGGGTCAGTTCCAAAACCATTTTGTTGTAAGGATTCTGGGGGTTGGCGAGAACATCGTTGGCCAGTACAAAGAATTTCTTCTGATTTTCCCCGCTGGCAAACTGCGTCCCCAAATCCACCAGGTTTCTCACCGCCCGCTTCGTGTCCGTTTCAATATCACTTACTGCCCTTGTGATAGCCACGCCGACAGTTGCCCGCATCATTTTATAGTGAGAATCCATACCACACCGCTCCCACCAAATAAACATTCTAATTCAATAATAAATAGTATACCTCTTTTCCCTGGAATAAAATACAGACAATTTCGCTATATTGTCTAAAAGCAAACCTCTCAATCCGGGGCTCATTTAGACAATCCCGAAAAATTGTCTAGATACGTTTTGGAGATTCAATGGTATAGTTTAGAAAGGATAATTACTAATCATTCATGGAATTTTATTACCATTGCAGCGCACAATTGTTTTGGAGGGATGGACATGGCAAATTTAACGATTAAAGAAAGGCTGGAGTCCGCCGGTTTTAAACTGGTGCTGTCTTATCTTGACAAGGATCCGGATGCTAATATTCCGAAGGTTCTGAACTGGGTGGACCGCTTTGACAGAGAAGACAATGTCAAAGTCCAGCGCGACGCATTCCGCGAGGTCATCAGCGATCCAAACAACAACATGTATAAGCTCATCAAAAAAGTTTGGACCGAAATCGACGGAGGCGTGCGGAGAAAATTCTTTGAGAACTTCATGCTCAACGCCACCGCCATCGGCGGAGGCCGGCAGAAAAAAGTCCGCGAAGAGCACGGGTGCAACTCTCCCTGGGCCATTCTTATGGATCCGACTTCCGCCTGCAACCTCAAGTGCATCGGCTGCTGGGCGGCGGAATACGGCAACAAGCTGTCCATGAGTTTCGAGACACTGGACAATATCATCGAGCAGGGCAAGCAGCTGGGCACTTTTATGTACATCTTCTCCGGAGGCGAACCTCTGGTCCGGAAGAAAGATATCATCCGGCTGTGCGAAAAGCATAACGACTGCATGTTCCTGTCTTTCACCAATGGTACTCTGATCGACGAAGCCTTTGCCAACGAGATGCTTCGGGTCAAGAACTTTGTACCGGCCATCAGCATCGAGGGCTATGAAGAAGCCACCGACTCCCGCAGAGGGGCCGGAACCTATAAGGCCGTCATCCGGGCTATGGATATCCTGAAGGAAAAGAAGCTCCCCTTCGGTATCTCCGTCTGCTACACCCGGAACAATACGGATGTTATCGGAAGCGAAGAATTCTGGGACGACATGATTGCCAAAGGAGCCCTGTTTGCCTGGTTCTTCACCTATATGCCCGTCGGCAAGGATGCGGTGCCTGACCTCATGGTCACTCCCGAGCAGCGGGAATTCATGTATTACAAGGTACGGGAATTCAGACAGACCAAGCCTATCTTTACCATCGATTTCTGGAACGACGGCGACTATATCGACGGATGCATCGCCGGCGGCCGGTACTACCTGCATATCAACGCAAACGGAGACATTGAGCCGTGCGCATTCATTCACTATTCCGATTCCAGCGTATACAACAAGACTTTGCTGGAAGCCTACAAATCTCCGTTGTTCATGCAATACAGGGCAGGTCAGCCATTCAATAAGAATCTCTATCGTCCCTGTCCGTTGCTGGATAACCCGGAAGCGCTTGCCGGCATAGTCGACCGGTCCGGCGCCAAATCCACGGACGCGGTCTCTCCCGAGGATGTGCACGTCCTGTGCGGAAAATGCACGGAAGCCGCGAAACACTGGGCTCCCGTCGCCGACAAGCTTTGGGTTGAGAAGCATCCGGATAAGCCTTTGACGAAAACGGAGGAGCCGGCGGAAGCAGTCGCCGCCTGCAAGGGATGCACAGCCTGCGGAAAATGAGCAAAGCGGCCAAACAGAGCGCCACGCCGGCTTAGCCTGAAACGCGCACAACGGGGATTGAGCAAATCCGGCCGCCGGCCGCTGTATCGGGACTTCACGGCTGAAGGAGCGACAACCGATCCCGCAGCCGCGCCTCTCAGAGGGTTCCGACGGAGGCGGCCACGTAAAAGCGAACGAACCAATATTTACGAAAGGCGTACCGCTCACGAGGGAGCGGCAACCGCGGCATTTGCCGTTAACCTCCCGCGTCCTGTGAGGTTTCCGGATGCATCTGTACGCGGAGCGAATGGAGGTTTTTATGGCAGATTTTATTATTGCTGCGGCTTCCACCGCCGACCTTCCTGCAGAATATTTCAAAGAACACGATATCCCGATGATTGAATACTCCTATACGGTGGACAGCGAGCCCTTCGAGGACGACTGCAGTGAGGAAACACGGGCATACACCTATAAGCGCATGCGGGAAGGAGCCATGACGGCAACTTCCATGATCAATACATTCGCCTACCATGATTTCTTCCAGAAGCTCATGGACACTGGCAAGAACGTCATCTTCCTGGACATGACCAAAAAGATATCCCATTCTTTCTATAACGCACAGGAAGCGGCAGTTCAGATCCAGGAGGAATATCCCAATCAGCGTTTTTATCTTATGGACACGCTGTGCGTATCCGGCGGTCTTGGAATGCTGCTGCATTACATGGTGGGTCTGCGGGACCAGGGCAAGAGCTTCGACGAGGTGATCACCTGGGGCGAGGCCAACAAGCTCAAGATCATTCACTGGTTCACCGTGGACGATCTTAAATTCCTCAAGCGCGGCGGCCGGGTTTCCAACGCCGCCGCCCTGGTGGGTTCCCTTCTTTCCATCAAGCCTGTTCTCTATGTCTCCGACGAGGGCGAGCTGGTGGCGGGCGCCAAGGTCCGGGGCAGGAGAAAGGCCCTGTTGGAAATAATCGAGCGTATGAAACAGGACTTCACGGAACCGGACGGCAAGGAAGTGTTCATCAACCACGCCGACTGCGCCGAGGACGCGGAGTTTATGCGGCAGCAGGTGCTGGAGACCTTTCCGACCATTTCCAGAATTACGGTCATGAGCCTTGGGGCCGTGGTAGGAGCCCACTGCGGACCCGGCCTCTTCACCATCTTCTATCTTGGGAACAAGCGTTACTCATAAACCGGCGGTTTTCTCAGAAACGTCAACAATCGGGCGCCACATCAAGCTATGTGCCCCTCTTACAAAATCCGAGCCTCCCCGTACGGGGAGGCTCGGATTTTATTCCATTATACTTTGCTGCATCTTCATGGGGTTTTCAGCTTGCTGACGATTTCTGTCACAAGCTGTTCCACGGTTTTTCCCTCCGCGTCGACGGTAATGTCGGCGTATTTTTCATAGAGGGGACAGCGGAGCTCATATATGCTCTCCAAGGTCTGCCCCGGCTCCGCGGCGATCCCCCTGGTTTTAATATTGTGAATGCGCAGGGCCAGGTCCGGAAGGGGCAGACGGATATAGACAACCCTGCCCAGACGCTTCAGGTGCCGCGCCGCCTCTTCCCGGCATACCGCGCTTCCCCCGGGGGCGACGATGCATCCGCGGCAGGAAAGGTTCCGGATCACTTCTTCCTCGATCTCCAAAAACCGTTTTATCCCCTGCTCATCCAGAATCCGCTGCAGCAGCTTCCCTTCCCGCTTCTGGATCATAAGATCGGTATCCACGAAGTCCATACCCAGAGTCTTTGCCAGGACCACGCCCACCGTGCTTTTACCGGAGCCCGGCATTCCAATCAACGTAATATTATCCATACCGTTTCCTTCGGTCATTCGATGTAGAAATAAATCTCATGCATATAAGTCACACCCGACAGCTCGTCGTATTGCTCCAGGCCAAAAGTGAACTCGGTAGATCCCTCCGGAACCAGGAAAACAATCTGCCCGTACAGCGGATCCTCCTGTCTGCAGTCTGAAAACTGTACGGGGCTGACGCCAAAATCCTCCAGTCCGTACAGCAGTTCCGAATTGTCCGTTCCGGGAGACAGATATCCTTCTTCCTCACACCAGAGATATGGCTCCGACAAATCCGCCTTTTCCGCGGATTCTCCCGAGCCGCCCTTTACCTCTATGTCCAGGTAAATGCACGTCTCTCCCTGGGGAAGACCCGCCAGATTATCCTCCGCCGTGATCACTCCGCCCCCGGTCACCAGAACCGAAATCCCGTGCCCGATGGAAAATTCCTCGTTGAAGGAGTGAGTCAGCCACTGAAGCCCCGCTACCGACGGCGAGGGTTCCGCTGTTTCCATGCTCCCGGCAAACTGTACCGACAGGATGGACACCATCAGTATGACGAAAACAAGCACAACGGTGAAAATGGGATTCCGCCTGGGTGCACGGCGGGGGGGAGACGGCATCTGCCGGTTTCTCCTTGCTCCGCCCAGGGGCGCTTCCTGAGAAACCGGAGCCGGTGCCACAGGCGACGCCGGCTTTCCCGAAGGGCGATGCGTACCGCCGCGGCGGGAAGGGGTCCGTTCCTCCCGCAGCCGTGTGCCGGATGGTCTGGGCGGCTGATTGTAAGCCCCGCATTTCGGGCACGTCTCTTCGGAAGGAAAATTATATTGTTTCCCGCAGCTTTCGCATTTGATTTCCGGCAATGGGCGCACCTTCCTTTCAGCTGATTTTTTGCCCGCTACACCCTAGAGTATTTCCGAACGCCGGAGTCCAGGGTGAAGACCAGATCGCCCCGGTCCAGCAGGTATTCCACAAAGGAGCGAAGGTTCCTCTCGTAGATGGCCGCCCTGAAAAGACGATTGCTGCGCATACCGAAGGCTTCCCAGGTGGTCTTGATAATCTCATCCATGCCCATGGGCCGGGTCAGCAGTTCCAGGACCTTCTGCGCCTTTCCTTCCAGATTATCCTCATTCATTTTTACCAAAGGAGCGATCTGCTCATACGTACCCTGGTGCGCCAGAAGATAGGCGTCAAACTTCAGATCGCACAGGCGGAGCATGCTCTTCAGATAGTAGGTATAGCAGTACGCCGTGGGCAGCTTGGCCGTTTCCAGCAGCGCCTCTCCAATGACGGCATCCGCAACATACAGCACGTTGTCGGGTGTGGAAATCCCCACGTGCCCCGGGGAATGACCCGGCAGATCATATATCCCGAAAGGCACGCCGCAAACCGTGACAAGCCCGTCTTCCTGGGGAAAAACGATATCGGGCCGGACGATCAAAGAGTCGAAGGATTTTACGATCTGCTTTGTGGACCAGGTGTAATAACAGCATTTCAGAGTCAGGGGGGACACGGCTATGGCAGCCTCCACCATGGGAAGTGCGATGACGGTGCCGTCCCGCTCCTGAAAGAATGTATGATTCCCCCCATGGTCAATATGAATATGACTTCCGACGATCCCTTTGACGCGGAACCCGTTTTCCTCAAAAAGAGCCACGAGGCCTTCCCTGTCCAGGGTCTTGTAGCCGGAGTCCAGAAGAATGATATCACTGCCATCCAGTCTGTAGAAGGGAATGGACTGTGTGGCCTCAATGTAATATGTGTTTCCTCTGACATGGGTAATTTTCATTGCGTATTTCCCTGCTTTCCGGGCTCACCGCCCGCTTTACTGTATTTCAGGATACCTCTGTCTATACTCAGCGTCAGATCCCCCCGGTCCAAAAGGTAATTGAGGAAGGAACGCACATCCCGCTCCAGGAGCTGGGCCCGCATGGGCCGCCAGATATTCATCTTCAAGGCGGCGCCAACCGCCGCGATGATCTCTTCCGCGGACATGGGCCCGGTCACCAGATCCCGGATCTCCCGCGTACGATCCTCCATCATGGTCAGATTCAGATCCAGAAGTTCTCTGATGTCGTCATAAACTCCGCTGTGGGCCAGAGCATACTTCTCATAGGACACGGAATACAGCTTTTTCTTGCTTTCCAGATCCGCCTCGTGGGAAAAGAAAACGGGGAGTCTGGCATTTTGCACTTCTTTTTCGCCGATCAGGGCGTCGCCGAGATACAGAACGTTGTCGGGAGTCGCTATGCCGATATGACCGGGAGAATGCCCCGGAAGCTGCAGCACCTCAAAGGGCACTCCGCAAAGCTCCTGAACGGTGTCCCCTTCTTTGATCAGTATGTCCGTGGGCCCCACCATATCTCCCAGCTCCGGGGGGACCTGCCGCGGAGAGAGCATGTAATAATATGCCTTCAGCATCAGAGGCGAGGAAGTGAGGGCCGCCTCCGTGAGGGGCATTGCGATGACGGCGCCGTCCTTTTCCTTGAAATAAACGTTGTTTCCGTTGTGGTCGATGTGGGCATGCGTGTTCATGATGCCGACAACCCGGCGGTCCAAACGGCGGAGCAGCTCCGACAGTCCCTTCCGGTCCAGGCTTCCCCAGCCGGAGTCCAGCAGGATGATTTCCCCTTTCCCCGGTAAAAAGCAGGGGATGGTTTCTGTGGCGTCAATCCAATAGGTGTTTCCCTTAATCTGATGCAAATCCATCGGTTTCTTCACTTTCTGTCTGTTGTATGACCGGCGGCCGGACGCTCCGCATAAGTCAATAGACATTATAATACATTTCCCGGGAAATTCAAAGCGCTTTCCCCTTCTTCCTTCTATTTCCGCCTCCGTCCGCCGGGGAGGAAGCGATTTTTTCCTCTGTCCAAGGTCGCATCAGATGAACCGTGTATGTTTTTATGCAAAAATGAATGAACCGGGGCGGGCATTCATGCCCGCCCCGGTTCATTTCAGGCGGGATTCTTTCCATTCCGCCGGTTCATCATTTGTGACTTATCTTTCGCTACCCTTAACCGGGATTACGCCGCGTCGCCGGAGTTGCCGTAGGGGATCGAGGAACCCCAGATGCCTCCGCTCCGGCTCCCGTAGCCGGAGCTGCCGGAGGTAGTTGAGCTGCTGGTGGACGTCTCAGGTTTTTCCTCGTCGAAGGTCAGCTGAAGCTGCAGGCTGGAACCGCCGCGGTAAACCGTCAGCGTCACGGTATCCCCCGCCTTGTGCGCTTTCTTTGCTGAAATCAGGTCGGAGAGGGAGGTAATCTGCGTATCGTCCATGGCGGTGATGATATCCCCGGACTTAAGCCCCGCTTTTTCCGCACAGCTTCCGCTTTCCACCGTGTAGACATAGGCGCCTTCCACCATATTGTACTGCTTGGCCGTATCCGCGCTCATGGTCGTGGCGGTGATGCCCATGGTCGGCTTGCCGGTCACATATCCGTTTTCCATGATCTCGGTAACCAGAGAGACAACGTCGTTGATGGGGATTGCAAAGCCGATTCCCTCAATATCGGTATCGGAATATTTGGCGGAAACAATGCCCACAACCTCGCCATAACTGTTAAACAGAGGCCCGCCGGAGTTGCCGGGGTTGACGGCGGCGTCGATCTGCAGCATGTCATAGGGGGTACCGTCTATGTTGATTTCCCTATCAAGGGCGCTGACGATACCCGCCGTCATGGTATAGGTCAGCTCGCCCAGAGGGTTGCCGATGGCCGCCACGGACTCGCCCACGCTGAGGGTGTCGGAGTTTCCAATGACCACCGGCGTAAGGCCGGTTGCATCCACTTTCAGAACCGCGATATCCGCGTCCGAATCATATCCCACTACCGTAGCTTTGTAGCTGCTGCCGTCATACAGGGTGACCGTTACGGAGGTGGCGTCCTCGATCACGTGGTGGTTGGTGACGATATATCCGTCCGCGGTGATGATGAAGCCGCTGCCCGAAGAGGCGATGGACGTCGTCTGCCCAAAGACGTTGGTAGCGCTGCTTTCCGTAGAAATGCCCACGGTGGAGCCTGCATATTTGGCATAGATCTGAGCGTCGGTGAGCTCCTGCCCGGCTGTCACCGATTCGGTATCCACCTGGGTGACCTCCCGGGAGCTCTTCACAATCTCCGTAACGTTCCCGCCGCGGGCCAGCGTGACCCCGATTCCTCCGCCGGCGCCGCCCAGCAGGATACAGACCAGGCAAAGGGCAATCAGTTTGACGGGTCCTTTCCGCTTTTTCTTTCCGGAGGACACAGGTTCGTTCCCGCTTGGCTGATCGGCCTGTCCGGACTGTTCGGAAAATTCGGAGATCCATTTATTCTCATACAGATTGTCACCGTTATAATTGTACTGCATAATTCTTCCTCCATCCGATAGGATTTTTTCCTAGGTTTTCTTTATCTTAACCTTGAATTATGTATATAATGTGAAGTATTTTCAAATTATATTTTAACATTTTATTTTCCGGTTCTCCGCCGGCGGACTTTAGTCCCCGCACATAAAAACCGCGCGGAGCCTGCAGCTCCGCACGGTTTAAATCCTTATAACAATTTCCTGTCAGCTCAGATAGGACAGCGGGTTTACGGGGGTCCCATTGATGCGTATCTCAAAGTGGCAGTGGCTTCCGGTACTCCTTCCGGTGCTTCCCATTTTGGCGATCTTCTGGCCCTGATACACCTTGTCTCCCACCGAAACCAGAAGCTTGCTGCAGTGGCCGTACCGGGTCTCCACACCGTTTCCATGGCTGATGATTACCAGATATCCGTAGTCCCCTCTCCAGCCGGCAAAGGTCACGGTTCCGCCGTCGGAAGCGTAAATGGATGTTCCGGTGGAATTTGCTATATCGACGCCCTCATGGAACCGGTATACCCCAAGAACCGTCCGATATCCGAACTTCGAAGTGAGCGTCCCGCTGGTAGGCCAGCGGAAGTTCCCTGTCGGCGCCGTCTTGGGTCTTGCTTTTGTTCCCACGGCAACCACCTGTGTCTGGGGCTCGGCAAGAGTCTTGGAGGAGAGAATGTCACGGGACTGTTCCGTGCCGTTGATCATGGTGACATTTGCCGTCACCTGGGCTTGTCCCTCCACACCTTTGGTGATTATCTTGGAATCGCCCACATACAGGGAGGAGTCCTCCACTTTTTCCACTTCAAAGGGCACTGCTTCCGTATAGGTCACCTGATCGACGGTCTTTACCGAGATGGTGGGGATCGCCTGGCTCACAACCAGTTCCGCACCAATCTGGAGCTTTTCCGGTTCAATGCCGGGGTTTATGGCATCCAGCTGCGACAGGCTCATATTGTGGTTGTATGCAATTCCGGACAGGGTATCGCCGGCCTGTACGGTATAGGTGACCTGCCCGACCTCGTTACTGTCCAGAACGTCGCGGATGGCATCCGGATCCTGGGCTATATCGGACGCGGCGTAATCATATCCGATGCTGATGCTCTGCACAAAATTCGCGGAGATGGTATCAGCGGTACGGTATTGGTCCATCATCTCATTGAGCAGCGCATTCAGGGTATCCCTGGACTGGGAGGCTCCTACCGCTTTCCCGTCCACCGTTATCACATAGGCCTTCATCACTTCGCCCACACGATCGAACAGAAGGCTCTTGAGTTCCTGGGCGCTGAGCACGTCTCCCCGGGGAGTCAGAGTAAATTCATAGCTCACCGCAGGAGAAAAGTAGTAGTTATACCCCAGAATCTCCGTCGCCTGAGCCTCCACATCGTCCAAAACCGTTACAAAGTCCGACTGGCTGCTCACGGCTCCTATGGGAACACCGTCCAGCTTGACCTCCAGGCTTACCTGGAACAAGACGGACAGTACAAGAACCGATCCGACGGCGGAAACAATCAGCAGATAGTTTAGGCGGCTGGGTTTATATTGTACCATGACAGCCGCCGCCGCGTGATACCGGTGACTGATTCGGCGCCCTGTCCGGATGGCCTCCACCTGCAGGAGATCCAGGGCCAGTATCCAAAGGCTAGCCAAAAACAGCTGCATCCTTCTCAGACTTTGTCTGAGTTGCGCTTTTTCTTTTCCCACATCCGGCGCAAAACCCGGTAGCGTTACAGAAACCGTCCCGCGGCGCGGCGCGCGCAGTACTTCGTCCATACACATCCCCCAATCTTTTGCCGGCGGTGATTCCCGCCGGCGTATTAGAGATGTTTGCTCATTTGTATCACATTATTTACAGATCATAAAAAAATAATTACAAATTGTAACAGGATTATGATACACCTGCTCTCCGGTTAAGTCAACTGCAAACTGTCCAAAATACTTTCGTCATTCCGCCGAATTTTCTGAATACAAGAAGTTGGCAGTTTTCTTCGGAAGCCGGCTGCGGAATGCCTGCGGCATGCGGACGAAAAACTGGAGCGTCTGTCCGCCGGGTCAAAACCCGAAAAAAAACGGTCCTTCCTCCGCGGAAAAGACCGTTTTTTCGTGATATTGCCAAATCAAAGGGCCGGCAGGATGGTATACTCTTACTTCAAAGCGGCCGTCACGATGGCCATTTTATAGACTTCTTCGGCATTGCAGCCCCTGGAAAGATCGTTGATGGGGGCGTTGAGTCCCTGAAGAATCGGGCCGATGGCCTCGAAGCCGCCAAGTCTCTGGGCGATCTTATATCCGATGTTTCCGGCGTCGATGTCCGGGAAGACAAAGGTATTGGCATGACCGGCAACAGGAGAAGAGGGCGCCTTCGTCTTGGCTACGGTGGGAGAAAAGGCGGCGTCGAACTGCAGCTCGCCGTCCACCGGGAAATCCAGATGCATGGCCTTGAGCTTTTCCGCGGCGTTATGCACCTTGGTGACCGAGTCTCCCTTGCCGGAGCCCATGGTGCTGTATGAGAGCATGGCCACTTTGGGATCGATGGCAAACACCCTTGCGGTTCTGGCGGTCTCCACGGCGATTTCCACCAGTTCGTCCTCCGTGGGATCGATGTTGATGGCGCAGTCGGCCATGGCGTACCGCTCGTCGCCCTTGTCAGTGGGGCGGATCATAATGAAGCAGCTGGAGACGATCTTGTTGCCGGGCTTTGTTTTTACCAGCTGAAGGGCCGGCCGCACGGTGTCGGCGGTGGAATAAGTGGCGCCGCCCAGCAGGCCGTCCACATAGCCCATCTGAACCAGCAGGGTCCCGAAATAGTTGGATTTGGAAAGCGCCTCGCGGCAGGCGGCGGCATCCATTTTTCCGTTCCGGAGCTCCACCATCTTGGAAATCATCTTGTCAATACCCGAATAGTTCAGAGGATCGATGATCTCAATGCCGTCTACGGGCCAGCCGCAAGCCTTAGAGGCCTTTTTCACCTCATCGGGGTTTCCCAAGAGAACCGGTTCCAGAATTCCTTCTTTATACAGACGGCTGGCAGCCTCCAGAATCCGGGGATCCGGACCTTCGGTAAACACAAGCCTTCTCTTATTGGCCTTCAGCAGCGCGACCATTTCGTCAAACATGGAATTTCCCTCCGTTTTCCTGAATTTTTTTACCATACCGATTATACAACCGGTCCGATTTCGGCGCAAGTCATATTGCATGAAATCTTGTATTTTTTGATATAATCAGCCCCGGATCGGTTTGTTTACCGCAATTTCCGGCCGCGGAAGGAGCAAATCACGCGGTAGAGATTCCCCTCACTTCCTTCCGCCGATACCTTTTATAATGCCACTATTGCGTCAAAATTTCTTGCGGAAGTCTCAAATTCTATTTACAGGCTATACACGATCGAATATACTATACTCAGCGTTATATCTTTCTTCTTGTTCAGAAGCTGCGATTTTTCAATTCGAGGTGAGGCACTTGAATACCAGTTTCTCAAGAACACTCTCTCTTCTCAGGCAGGAGAGGGGGATCAGCCAGCGGGCGGCAGCCGGGGATCTGGAAATCTCTCAGGCGCTGTTGTCACATTATGAAAACGGGATTCGGGAGCCGGGCCTTGCTTTTGTGCTCAAAGCCTGCGACTATTACGGCGTATCTTCCGATTATCTTCTGGGGCGGACCCTGTCCCGGGACGGAACCACCATTGCCGCCGAGGAGCTGTATGATTACAGCACCGAAAAGGATAATGTGCTCCACGGAAGCATTCTTGCCACATTAAATAAAAAGCTTCTGGTCAACTCGACCTGCGTCATTTTTGACCTGCTTTCCTCCACCGGTAACCGGGAAGCCATCCTGGAGGCGTCCGCGTTTCTGGAAACGGCAATCTATAAGCTGTTCCGGGACATCTACCGGGCGGGAGGCAACCGCCCCGAGGGGTACTTCTCCATCGTATCCGACACCGTCAGCAGCAGCGCCGCCGACGGGGACATGCTTATGTCGGAAGCCCGCTTTATCCAGCTGCTGGCCCGTTCCGCCCGGGGCGAGAGCGGCGTCGGCGAGATCCCTCCGGTGAGCAACGACGCCCTGGCCCGCAGCCATCCCGTCATGTTCCAGTCTCTTTTACAGGTTCTCCACTCCACCGATGAGCGCGTTGCAAAGGCAATCGATAAATAGCCGAAAACAGCAAAATCCGAAACCATTCTGCCATGAGGTGCGTCACATTGACAGACCAGAATAAAATCCGAAATTTTTCCATTATCGCCCATATCGACCACGGCAAGTCCACCCTGGCCGACCGTCTGCTGGAGCGCTGCAACGCTGTGGCCGCCCGGGAGATGGAGAATCAGATCCTGGACAACATGGAGCTGGAACGGGAACGGGGCATTACCATCAAAGCCCGGGCCGTCCGGCTGGGTTACACCGCCGGGGACGGAGAAACCTATGTCCTTAACCTCATCGACACCCCGGGTCATGTGGATTTCAATTACGAAGTATCCCGCTCCCTGGCAGCGTGCGAGGGAGCGATTCTGGTGGTGGACGCCGCCCAGGGGATTGAGGCACAGACCCTTGCCAACACTTATCTCGCGCTGGATCACAACCTGGAGGTTCTGCCGGTCATCAACAAGATCGATCTGCCCAGCGCCAATCCCCGGAAGGTAAAACATGAAATCGAGAACGTCATCGGCATCCCCGCCATGGACGCGCCCGAGGTGTCGGCCAAGATGGGAATCGGGATCGAGGCCGTGCTGGAGCTCATTGTGGCCGGCGTTCCGGCGCCAAAGGGGGACTCCAAAGCGCCGCTGCGGGCGCTTATTTTCGACAGCCAGTACGACAGCTACCGGGGAGTCATCGTCTTCGTCCGGGTGATGGACGGAGAACTGCGCCCCCATATGAACATCCGGATGATGGCCTCCGGCGCGGAGTACGACGTGGTGGAGACAGGGTATCTCCATCCCAAGGGGATGGTCCCCTGCGAGAGCCTGAGCGCCGGCGAGGTGGGCTATTTCACCGCCAGCATCAAGAATGTGAAGGATACCCGGGTGGGAGACACGGTGACCGGCGCGGAGCGTCCCGCCTCGGCTCCCCTGGCCGGATACCGGAAGGTTCAGCCCATGGTCTTTTCGGGACTGTATCCGGCGGACAGCGCCCGATATCCCGACCTCAGGGACGCACTGGAGAAGCTCCAACTCAACGACGCGTCTCTGGTCTATGAACCGGAGAGTTCCATCGCCCTGGGCTTCGGCTTCCGCTGCGGTTTTCTGGGGCTGCTGCATATGGAGATCATCCAGGAGCGGCTGGAACGGGAATACAACCTGGACCTCATCACCACGGCGCCCAGCGTCATCTACCGCGTGAAAAAGACCAATGGGGAAATGCTGGTGATCGACAATCCGCTGAATTTTCCGAATCCCGGGGAGATTGAGTATATGGAGGAGCCGTTTGTGAAGGCCGCCATCATCACGCCGCCGGAATACGTGGGGAACATCATGGACCTCTGCCAGGAACGGCGGGGGGAATACAAGGACATGAAATACCTGGACACCGACCGGGTGGAGCTGCACTATCAGCTTCCCCTGGGGGAGATCATCTATGATTTCTTCGACGCCCTCAAATCCCGGACACGGGGGTATGCGTCGCTGGACTACGAGCTTTCGGGATACCGGCAGTCGGACCTTGTGAAGCTGGACATCCTTTTAAACGGAGAACCTGTGGACGCCCTGTCCTTCATCGTGCACGCGGACAAAGCTTACGCCCGCGGGAGGCGAATCGCGGAAAAGCTGAAGGAGAACATCCCGCGGCAGCTCTTCGAGGTGCCCGTGCAGGCGGCCATCGGTTCCAAGGTCATCGCCAGGGAGACCATCAAGGCGGTGCGCAAGGACGTGCTGGCCAAGTGCTACGGGGGCGACATCACCCGAAAGAAAAAGCTCCTGGAGAAGCAGAAGGAAGGAAAAAAACGCATGCGGAACCTGGGCTCGGTCTCGGTCCCCCAGGAGGCGTTCATGGCGGTTTTAAAACTGGACGAATAGAAACACCGTTCTTTTCATTATTATGCATCAACAGCACCGGACCGGCTGCCGCCGGTCCGGTGTTTTGCCGATTTTTGGCCGGATTCCGCCGATTGTGCGGAAATGCCTTGCGCCCAGTGCCGTTTCGTGTTATCGTAATCCGAAACAGCATATACTAGCAGGAATGCTTAATCGGAGATGGATTTTCATGCGCACAAGGAAAATCACTTACTCGGCCATTGCCGCGGCGATCGTGTTTCTCGTAACCTGGATCGTGAAACTTCCGGTCCCGGGAACCTCGGGAGCCTATCTCAATTTCGGCGACGTGGTCATCACCATGACGGCCTTCCTTCTGGGAGGACCCGCCGCGGCTGCCTCGGCGGCGGTGGGCAGCTGCCTTGCGGATATCGCCGTGGGCTCCGCGGTCTACGCCGTCCCCACCTTCTTTATAAAGGGACTCATGGCTCTGGCCTGCGGGGCGGTCTCCCGGAAAAAAACCGCAAGAGGCTATATTCTCTCCGGCTTTGTGGGCGGCGCCATTATGACGGCCGGATACGGACTGTTTGAAATCTTTTTTTTCGGAACGGCCTACGCCGCCGTGTCCCTTCCCTTCAACCTGATCCAATGGTTCGCCGGCGCAGCGGCCGCGGCGGTGCTTCTGCCGGCCGTACGGCGGCTGGAAAAGGGAATCTCTTTATAATACAGCGATCTTCCGGCTTTGATGCCGGAGGAAAGATTCACAGCGGGCGCACACCGGCGCCCCGAACGTACAGGCGGGTTTTTCCGGGCGCCGGCGGGCGACTATCGCGGTTGCTCGGATAAAGGGCAGTCTCAAACGGTATGAATGTTTGAGACTGCTTTTTTTATTGGATCTTCAGATTTGCGTGGGAACAGGGCGTTCTCCGCGAGCTCTCCAAACCCTGCGGAAATGCTCAGCGAAAAAAAAAGCGCCCGCATGCGCGCTTATATAAATTTAAAAACCTAAAAATGAACAACAGGGCCGCCCCAAGATGCAACCGAGATCCTGAGACGGTCCCTGCTTTTTCTGTCCCGGCAACGATCTTGGGGATGAAATCGCCTCTAAACCCTCAAAAATCAAAGCGCTTGACGGATAAATGGGCAACCCAAAGGGTTTCAATGGATGGCCTGATGCGTATGATTGGATGACAATCAAAATGGAATTGGATGTTGTGAAACTACGGAATGCACAAATACAATGATAATATGAAAGAATGAGTGCCGTAAATTGCACAAGCCCGGATAAGCGCGATGCCCCGCCGTCCGGGTTCCCGCCGGGGGAAAGGATGGCCACGATGGAACGGAATGAGAAGGGCGGCATGAAGCTGATCGTAGGGCACTACGGCAGCGGAAAGACCGAGTTTGCTCTCAACTACGCTCTGGAGAAGGCTTCCGAGGGAAAACGGGTCCTCCTGGCCGACCTGGATATCGTCAATCCTTTTTACCGGTCCCGGAACAAATCGGAATTTCTGGAGGAACGGGGCGTCACCGTGGTGGGCAGCAGCCTGGAAAACGGCGTTTGGGCGGATATTCCCGCTCTATCGCCCAGAATCTTCGCCCTGTTTGACGAAACCTTCGGGGAACGCCTCGCGGACGTGGGGGGAGACCCTGCGGGGGCCAGGGTGCTGGGGCGGCTTCACGAAAAATTGGATGGCCACCAATATGAAATGTGGATGGTCGTAAACGCAAACCGGCCCGAGACCGGGACGGCGGACCAGGTGATCCGATTGCTGAAGGAAATCGAGGCGGTCAGCAGGCTGAAGGTGAGCGGTCTCGTCAGCAACACCCACATGGGCGATGAGACAACCTGGGAGGATGTTCTGGCCGGAAACAGGCTCTGCCGCGAGGTGAGCGGTTCGACCGGCCTTCCCGTTCGGTACACCTGTATTTCTGAAACCCTGGCGGGGCAAAAGCCGGAGGGTTTGGAAGGCAGGGTGTTTGTCATGAGGCGGCTGCTGCGGGATATTTGGTCACAGGGAGGCGAAAACCATGTCTAAAAATACGGTGGAAATCCGCTCGGAATGGTGCAAAAGCTGCGGGCTGTGCGTAAAAGCCTGCCCGAAGGGCGTTCTGGGCATCGACGAGTCCGTTCTCAACGCCAAGGGGTATTCCCCCGCCGCGGTGCTGCACCCGGAAGCGTGCGTCGGCTGCGGAAACTGCGCCCTCATGTGCCCCGATTCCGCGATACGGATAACCAGGGATTGAGGCGGGCCAGGTTCGGATCCCCCCGCCTTGGTACGGGCGGTAAAATTTGAATTGTCCGCACAACGGATGACCTGCTTTTTCATGGTCACTTTGTGCTTTACCTTAAGGGGAAAGGAATGGTCATAAAAATGGGCAAGGTACTGATGAAAGGAAACGAAGCGATCGGGAGCGCCGCCATCCGCGCGGGCTGCCGGTACTTTTTCGGATATCCCATCACCCCCCAAAACGAAGTGCCGGAATATATGTCCAGGCATCTGCCGGAGGTGGGGGGCGTATTTGTTCAGGCGGAGAGCGAGATCGCCGCCATCAACATGGTATATGGAGCCGCAGGCGCCGGCGGAAGAGTCATGACCTCCTCCTCCAGCCCCGGCATCGCCCTCAAGCAGGAGGGAATCTCTTACCTGGCCGGCGCCCGGCTTCCCTGCGTCATCGTCAACGTCATGCGTGGAGGACCCGGCCTGGGAGGGATCCAGCCCGCCCAGTCGGATTATTTTCAGGCCACCCGCGGCGGAGGAAACGGGGACTACAGAATCATCGTTGAGGCGCCCTCCACCCTTCAGGAAGCGGTGGATCTGATGCAGGAATCCTTTGATTTGGCGGATCGCTACCGGATCCCCGTCATGCTGCTGTGCGACGGAATGATCGGACAGATGATGGAACCGGTGGAGCTGCGGGAGGCAGACCGCCGCCCTCCTGTGGAAAAGCCCTGGGCCACCGTCGGAACCGGGGGAAAACGGAAACCGAATATTATAACCTCCCTGTACTTAAATCCCGCGGAGCTGGAGGAACTCAACCTGCTCCTGGCGGCACAGTACAGAGAGATCACAGAAAGAGAGACCCGCGTGGAAAGCATCGGACTGGAAGGTGCCCGGGTGGTGGTGGCGGCCTACGGGACAACCGCCAGAATCGTGAGGGAGGCAGTCGATCTCTGCACGGCAAAGGGCATCCCCGTGGGGCTCATCCGGCCCATCACCCTCTGGCCGTATCCTTACGCGGAGTTCGATAAGATCGGAAAGGACTGTTTGGGGGTCCTCTGCGTGGAAATGAGCATGGGCCAGATGCTCGACGACGTGAAGATCGCCGCAAACGGACGGTGGCCCGTGCATTTCTACGGACGCACCGGGGGCGTTGTTCCGGATCCCCGGGATATCGCCCGGGAGATTGAAGTCATTGCGGGGAGGCGGCCGGTATGAAGGTGATTTACGATAAATCCCCGGGGCTTACCGATTCGGCGCTTCACTACTGCCCCGGCTGCACCCACGGAATCATCCATAAGCTGATCGCCGAGGCGCTGGTGGACCTGGACGTGCTGGGGAGCGCCATAGGCGTGGCCCCCGTGGGGTGCAGTGTCTTCGCATATCAGTATTTCAACTGCGACATGCAGGAGGCGGCCCACGGAAGAGCTCCCGCCGTGGCCACAGGTATCAAGCGCGTGCACCCGGAGGCAGCCGTCTTCACCTACCAGGGCGACGGGGACCTGGCGGCCATCGGTACGGCCGAGGTGGTCCACGCCGCCGTCCGGGGAGAGAAGATCACCACCATATTCGTGAACAACGCCATCTACGGCATGACGGGAGGCCAGATGGCCCCCACCACCCTCGTGGGACAGAAGGCCACCACGGCTCCCTTCGGCCGGACGGAGGCACTTCACGGAAAACCCCTTCGCGTGTCGGAGCTTCTGGCCACGGTGGACGGAGCAAAATTTGTGGAGCGGGTATCCCTGCACGATCCCGCCCATGTGAGGCGGGCGGGAAGGGCAATCCGGGAGGCGTTTGAATGCCAGATTCGGGGCGAGGGCTTTTCCTTTGTGGAGGTTCTGTCCACCTGCCCCACCAACTGGGGCCTGACCCCGGCAGAAGCTCTCCACTGGCTGGAGGAAAACATGATCCCCTATTATTCCCTTGGAAAATTTCGAACACCGGAAGGAGGAAGTAAAAATGACTGAAAAGGTGATTATCGCCGGCTTCGGGGGCCAGGGCGTGATGCTCTCGGGTATGCTTCTGGCTCAGGCGGGGCTTCTGCGGAAACGGGAGGTTACCTGGCTGCCTTCCTACGGGCCGGAAATGCGGGGCGGTACGGCAAACTGTCATGTCACCGTTTCCTCCCGACCCATCGCTTCCCCCGTCATTTTAGCACCCGACTGCGCCATCGTCATGAACCTGCCGTCCTTTGATAAATATGAGCGCCAGGTTGTACCCGGCGGCTTGTTCCTGGTGAATTCGTCTTTGGTGACCAAACGTTCCGGGAGAAAGGATTTCCGGGTGGTCCCCGTCCCCGTAAACGAGCTGGCTCAGGAGCTGGGAAACGCGAAAACGGCGAACATGGTGATGCTGGGGGCCTATGCCGGAGTCTCCGGCGCGCTGGACAGGGAACTTTTTATAAAAGCTCTGGAAGTGATCGGCGGGAAAAAGGATCATCTGCTTATCGACGCGAACGTAAGAGCCTTCGACTGCGGAATGGAATACGTGACAGGCGGCTACTGCGGGGAAATCGGCGCTTAGGCGCTCCTATCCAGATCATTTAAAGCAAAAAAACCGGATCGAAAGGCCGTCCGCATGTCGTTTCTAGAATACTATTTTTCTATCAGGGCAGTTGTCGAAGCACAGTTCTTTTTTGACGTCGCAGGCAGAAGGTTTTAGAAGACTTTCTGAGCCGCTGAGACCGGTTTTTAGAAAGCCGGTCGTGGGATTAGAATGGAGTGCCTGTTTTTTTGAACTGTCCGGGCGGTTCATCCTGCCGGCGGCCGGGTTTTTCCGGAGGCGCATCTGACACCGAGCCCTCCCGTGAGAATCCAAGGGGCCGGGGCCTCTTGGCGCACCTTTTTCGGCCACTTTTCCCGGCGCGGCGGATTGTCAATAGAAGTGCAACAGTGTCAAAGGGAAGGGGGAGTGAAGGATTCGGCGGGAGTAAGCCAATGGAGGCTTTTTCGGGGACGATTGTTGAGCAAAGACATCGCCTGGGCAACCTGCTGGGGGGAGACGTCTGTAAAATTGGTTCCTTTCGGGAAAAATTCACGGACCAGGCCGTTTAAGTTCTCCACGCTTCCTTTCTGCCATGGGCTGGAGGGATTGCAGAAGTACATGGGCAGACCCAGTTCTTTCTCCACTCTGGGATAACAATGGAATTCTCCGCCCTGGTCGGGGGTAAAGGACCGGCAGGGGAAAGATTCAATTACGCTGGCCAATACCCGAAAAACGTGGTTATGACTGCGGCATCGCTCCAGAAGGGTCAAAATACAGAACCTGCTTTTTCGGTCGCACATGGTAAGAAGCCCCGCCAGGCTCTCCCTGCTGCTGGATACGATGGTATCCAGTTCCCAGTCTCCTATCCGCTCCCTGCGCCAGATCTCCCGGCCCCGCTGCCGTAGAGTGCGGATCCCCAGAAATTTTCCCCGGTGTTCTCCGTGGCGGTGTCCTTCATGCCGCAGATGGATCATAGCCGCCTGGGCCAGTTGGTTATTATGAAGCCAACGGTAGATCGTCGTGTGGGATACGCGCATTCCCGGGTCCTCCGGGTAGTCCAGCCGGATTCTCCCGGAAACCTGTTCGGGGGACCAGGTCAACAGCAATTTCTCCTGTACGTACCCGTATAGCCGGGCATCCAGGTATTTTCCGCCCCTTGGCCGATGCTTTCTGGCTTGATACATCTTTTGTGCATTGACGGGCCGATAGAGCGGCGAATGTCTGTACCATGTGATGTTTCGCTTCAGTTCCCGGCTGACCGTGCCCGGACTTCGCCTTAGTGCCGCGGCCATACGGCGGATACTTTCTTTATTCCGCCACATCCGAAATAGCTTTTTCCGTTCTTCCGGTGTAAGATGGTGGTAGCTCATATGGGTCGCCGCCTTTCAGTAGTGGTCTTTTCAACTCCTACTGTATCC
>NZ_FWXW01000007.1:119772-137025 GCF_900176335.1 Papillibacter cinnamivorans DSM 12816 | reverse complement strand
TGCCCTTTGTCTGCCCATCCCGCGCCGTTTGGTAATCCGGGGATTCCCAGAGGGAAACGTCCGCGAGACTGTACGTACCGTCTGACCCGGAGGAGGTTTCCCCGTTTCCAGTATATCCCTCTTCCTCCCGGGAAGCAACCGTTTCCTGGGGAAGGGGGACGTACAGGTTATAGAGGTCCAGGATCTCCTGTTCCCTCTGCTCCTGCCGCTGGCGGTCGATCTCTTCCGTCCACTCGGCGATGAAGCGGTCCAGGTCCCGCTTGTTTTCGGAGGCGTACTGTTTTTCCAGCAGATTGAGCTTTTTCTGCTCACGCTCCGCGTCGCCGTACAGGTACGCGTCGTTGAGGCCCTGGACTTTTGCTTTTTGCAATTGGATTGCTTTTTCCAGGCTGTCCGCCGGGCTGTAAGGAATGCTTTCCGGGTTTACCGTTTTACCGTTCTTTCCGGTCCCCGAGCCCACCGTCCGGCTGTCCAGAGCGTTCCTTACAGAAAGATACGCGGGGGTTTGGGGGGGCGCCTGCCGGAGCACCCTCCAATGAAATTCCAAGAGGCCGGAGCCTCTTGGTCTGTTTGTGGTAACTTTTGAAGAAACAAAAAGTTACCCCTAGCGGGGAGCGCTCCGCTCCCGTCCGAAGCCCTCGTTACAAAGCTGTTTTCAAAAGTTAACATAATTATTATTTCTTCAAATCAATAGACTTCCATATCTCATAATAGCACTGTTATAGGTTAACATAATTATAGCGCTCCGGGAGAAACTCCCGGAGCGCCTTTGTATGCTTTATTCCTATTGAAAGGAGGAAACGAAAGAGAAGGACCCTTGAGGTTAGTATGCCAGCAGCACCCGCACTCTTCCGCCCAGCGATTCGGCTTTATCGTAAAACGCCGTGAGGGTGGAATAGGATTTGGCCTGTTCCAGAGTGAGGGGAGTATAGGAGCCCGCCGAGACGTAATAAGCGGAGACCGTGTCCGAAAGCAGATATTTCGTCCCGTCGGACGCCGTCACCGAGTTGCTGCCGGTGAGGGCTACGCTTCCCAGCTCGGAAAGAAGGCTGATCTTGGCCACGCTGTTTCCGGAGAAGATAAAGGCGGCCGGTCCCGTACTTCCCAGCCCGAAAGCGATGCCGCTGGTGGAGACCCTGCCGGAGCTGCTGCCGATGAGGTAGGAGTAACTGCCGGAGGCTGTGATATTGGAAGTGGATTCACTCACCGCAGTCAAGATCCCATAGGACTTGGTATCGCCGGTGACCTGATTGAGGATAAGGTCCGAAATCCGGCCGTCCGAGTCGGTGAGATACAGCAGAACGTCCCCGGAGGAGAGGGTTACCCCGTCAAGCCGCTGCAGATAAGTGGTGACGGCATTCCCCTCCGTGTCCACGTCCAGGATGGAAACCGAAGGGGAAACTTCAAGGCCCGCTATCGTCTTTGAGGAGATGCTCACCTTGCCGGAAAGAGTGGAGGGAGTGACGCCGCCCACATAGGCAGCACCATCTGAAAACCGGATGCACGCAACGGAACCCACAGAGTCCGAAGCGTCCAGGGCTACCTGGTATTCAAGGGAGGTTCCGCCGGCGGTGAGAATGGAGATATAGTGGGAATAGACCGTGGAACCGGTGTTGGTATAGGTCTTGCTGCCCGCGGCCGTCACATAACCGTATACCGTCGCCGTGCCGGAGGAGGATATGACTCCCGCGACGCCGCCGTCCCTGCCCAGAAGGAGGGTTACGGTATCCCCGTAGGAAAGGCCGCCGGTATAGCTCAGTGCCTCCGAGGCGGAAACGCTTTCAATTGAATAGGTTGTGCCAGAGACCACCACCGAGGCCGGCGAGATGCGGGAGGGGAGCGCGCTCTGGAAGACGCCGGTCACCTTTGAGTCATAGACCCAGGCAGCGTTGAGGGACGGGGAGTAATATACCACGTCGTACAGCTCCACGTCGGACAGCGAAATGGAAGCTCCGTTTTTGTAAAGGCTGAGGCCCGTCGTGGAAAGTCCCGTCCCGGAATACCAGGTGTCCGAGGTGACGATCAGGGGCCCTTCGGAATTGGAGGTGACAATGTCCTCCACGTCCAGACCGTCCCCGGAGATGCTGTACCCCAGGGTTTTAATATAGGCGCTGCCGTTCTTTGCCGTCGCGCAAAGAGCATTGTAGAAGAGATAAAGAGCCGTTCCCCTGGTGATGACGGAACCCACCGAGGCGGAAACATTCTCATACAGCCCCAAAGATTTAGCGAAATTCACCTGGGCGTCGGGATACCCGGTGCCGTAATCTGCGGAGGAATACCCCATGAGGCGGAGAATGGCCGAGGTGGCCTCCTCCAGAAGGACCTGGCGGGAGGGCTGGAAGGTCCCGTTGGGATAGGCGCTCATGCAGCCCAGGCTCACCGCCTCCTGAATGTATCCCGCGGCCCAGTGGGTATAGGGTACGTCGGAATAGAGAGAGAACTTGGAGGAGCCGGAAACGGTATTGCGTTTGGTGGAAGCCTGCACCAGAAGCTTGGCAAGCTCCGCCCGGGTCAGAGTATTGCCCAGCTTATAGTCGCCGGAGGCGTCCCCGTTCATGATGTCGAGAGCGCCCAGCACCTGCTTTGCCGTGGTTTCCGAGACATATGCTGCCGAAGCCGGCAGGACGAACAGGGAAGCGGTTACGGCGGCGGCCAGGACCAGGGCAAGGAACTTCTGTTTCATTGGTTTCATCCTTTCAGTTGCCTTGGATTCAAAAAACGCTGGGAGAAAGCGGGGATTATTCATATCGGAGAGCGTCGATGGGATTGAGTTTGGAGGCGCTCCGGGCGGGGAAGAAACCGAAGATGATCCCGATTCCAACGGAGACCACAAAGGAGATGGTGATGGCCTGTATGGAAACGGCTGCGGGGACTCCCACGAGATTGCCCACGGGGATGGCGATGCCGATACCGGCGAATATACCGATGATACCCCCCGTAGCGCTAACGGTGGCCGCCTCGATGAGGAACTGGCTGAGGATATCGCGGCCTTTGGCGCCCACGGACATCCGTATGCCGATTTCCCGGGTGCGCTCCGTGACCGAGACGATCATGATGTTCATGATGCCGATGCCGCCCACCAGAAGCGAGATACTGGCGATGCCCACCAGCACCAGAGTCAGGGTGCTCATCAGACTATCCAGCATATCCAGAAGGGAAGAGGTATTGAACACCCGGTAGGAATTTTCACTTCCCAGCTTGTCGTAGAGCATGGTTTCAAGGGCGCTTACGGCAGCGTCCATATTGGAGGTGTCCGCGGCGGAAAAGGAGTAGGAGGAGACGTCCTTGGAGCCGGACAGGCGGATCGCCGTGGAATAGGGAATGTAGACACAGTCGTCGGCGCTGTTTTCCTGGGCTTCATCCGTTTCCGCTATTACCCCGATGACCTTGAATTTGGTGCCCGCGATCTTGATGTACTCGCCGATGGGATTGGTGCCGTCAAAAAGCTCCTCCACCTGATAGGCGCCGATGACACAGACCTTCTGCCGCGTTGTGATGTCTGTGTACCGAAGGAAGCGGCCCAAAGACACTTCCACGCTCTGGTCAATATCCCGGTACAGCTCGTTGACTCCGGTACAGGAAGAAGTCAGGGTGTTGTCTTCGTATTTCAGTGTTCCGCTCAGGGTGACGGTGGGGGTATAGGCGGAATACAGGTCGGTGTTTTCTTCGAAGAATTTCTCTACGTCTTCTTCGTTGACGCTCCGGGTGGAGCTGAGGTTGGTGATGCTTACAGAAATCCGGTTGGTGCCCAGACTGGAGAAACTGCTCGTCAGGTTGTTGGAATAGCCCTGAATGAGCCCCACCAGTATGATGACCGAAGCTACGCCGATGATGATGCCCAGCATGGTGAGTATGCTCCGGAGCTTGTTTCCCACGATGCTTTTAATGGCCAGAAGGAAAGATTGCTTGATATTCACTGAGCACTCACCTCCTTGCTTGTTTCGTCGGAGATGATTTTCCCGTCGTAAAACCGGACGATCCGGGGCGCTTCCTGGGCGATGCTCATGTCGTGGGTAATCACAACAATGGTGGTTCCCTCCCGGTTGAGAATCTTGATAGCGGCCATGATCTCACGGCCGGTTTTGGAGTCCAGGGCGCCGGTGGGTTCGTCCGCCAGGATGAGGGGAGGATTTCCGGCAAGGGCCCGGGCGATGGACACCCGCTGCTGCTGCCCGCCCGAAAGCTGCGCCGGATAATGCTTTGCCCGGTCGGTGAGCCCCACCTTTTCAAGAACGCTTTTGATCCTTTCGTCCCGCTGTTCTTTTTTCATACCGGAATAGAGAAGGGGCAGTTCCACATTTTCGTATACGTTTAATTTGGAGATAAGGTTGTATTGCTGAAATATAAAGCCCAGGGTGCGGTTTCGGATGGTGGCCAGTTCGTCCCGGCTCATGTCGCTCACGTCTTTTCCGTTGAGAATGTAGGTCCCGCTGGTGAGCACATCCAGACACCCGATAATATTCATGCAGGTGGATTTCCCGGAGCCGGAGGGGCCGACGATGGAAATATACTCGCCCTCGCGGACTTTGAGGTTGATTCCGTCGATGGCCCGGACCTCGTTCTCCGCGGAAGAGTAGATTTTATACGCGTCCGTCAGCTCGATCATAATCTTATCGGTCATTCCAATTTTGCTCCATTCTGCCGATCGGCCGGAAATGAGGAAGGCAAAGTCCGTTTCCCGCGCAGGCGGCCTTTCTGTCAGCCTTCTGCTCCAAAACGGGAGAGGAGAAACGCTTCGGCCTAGCCTCAGCTGCTTTGCCCTGTTCCGGAAAATGCGCTGCGGTAGCTTCCGCTGTAAGAACTGCGGGTTGCGCCTCCGCTGCTGCTTCCGCCGCCGGGGGCGCTCCCGCCGCCTGCGGGAGCGCTTCCCCCGCCGGTCATGCCGCTGCCTCCGCCGCCGGTGATTCCTCCGGTTATACTTCCGCCGCCCATGGGAAAGCCTGAGGTGGTGTCGCTCGCGGTGTCGGGCGTGTAACCCACGACGTCCCCTTCGGAAAGACCGCTGGTGATTTCAATATACTCGTCGTTTGCGATACCGGTTTCCACCTGCACGTATTCATAACCGTCGGGCACGTCGCCCAGAATCGACGGATTGGCGGAAGTCTCGGCGGTGGGATTGCTGGAGGCAGCAGCACTGTCTGTCTTGACGAGGACATAGTTGCCGCGGACCACTGCCTCCACGGGAACCATCAGAACGTCGGTGGCGGATTCCACCTGGATTTCCGCGTCCACGCTCATGCCGGGAAGGAGATCTCCGTAGTCGTCGATGACGATGCGCACCTCATAGGTGGTGACCCCTCCGCTGGAGGAGGTGCCCATGGTGCTGATGTTTTCCACGGTTCCAGTGAATACCTGTCCATCCAGGGCGTCCGCCGTGATGGTCGCCTGCTGGCCCTCTTTCAGGGAGAGAATGTCCAGTTCGTCCACGTCGATGTCCAGAACCAGCTGGGACATGTCGGCGATAACGGCCATGGTGGTGGAGCTGCTGCTGATTTTATCGCCCGCTTTGGAGTTTTTTGTTACCACCGTGCCGGATATGGGAGCCGTGATGTTATAGTTGTTCAGCTGATCCTGGGCGTTTTCATAGGAAATCTGAGCGTTTTCCAGAGAGGTCTCAGCGTTTTCCAGGGCGGATTCCGCAGAATCGCTGTCCAGCACCGCCACGACGGTACCGGCTTTTACGCTGTCTCCGGTATGTATATTGAGAGAGGTGACTTGCCCTGCGGTTTTCGCAACAATCTTGCCGTCGGAAGCCCATTCGGTGGTGCCGGAGGACTGGCAGGCGTAAATCCCGCCCACGACCGCCGTCACCGTGGCCCCGGGCTGGACCGCGCCGGGATTGGAGAAGGAGAGCTCCACGTCTGTGACCAGGGCTCCGCTGCCGGAGGTCTGCTGCCCGCTGGAGATCCGGACCACCTTGCCCGTAACCGTGGAGTCATAATCCTCCAGGGTGATTACCGCCGTCTGGCCCACATAGAGTTTTTGCGCGTCTGTGGAGATAAAGGGAAGCGTAACCACAAGGGTGGAGGTGTCCGCCACTTCTGCTATGGTGGAATTGGCCTGTACCTGATCGCCTACGCTCACCTTGAGATCCGTAACCAGGCCTGAAATTTCCGCCTTCACGTTCAGGTTATTCAGGTCATCCTGCGCATCCTGATAGTTTTCCTGGGCCTTTTTCAGGGAGGTTTCGCTCTGCGTCAGCGAACGCTCCAGATCAGAGGCGTCTATGGTGTAAAGCAGATCGCCCTCCTGAATCTCCTGACCTTTGGTAAAATAATCTCCCGTAATGTCACCTTCCACCAGCGAGACCACGGAATACTGGTCCTTGGGTTCCACCGAACCGGAGCCGCTGATGCTGACGTTCAGGTCGCCGCGGGAAACGGTGTAATCCGTGAGAGAAACGGTGGTTTCTTCTCCCTTGTTCCGGGTCAGAAAAAAGGTGAGGATGGCTGCCGCAGCCACCACGGGGATGACAATGGCCAAAATACGTTTGCGGCTGTGCTTCTTTTTCTTTTTTAGCGCAATAGGAGCGGACGGCTGTGCCGCGGAAACGGATTCCGGCTGTTTTTCAATGATTTCGTTGCTCATCTGACGAAGCCTCCAAACAGAAATTTCCGGCTTTCGGGGAAACATGCAAAGTCCAGGGAGCTTCTTTCCGGCACACTGCCGCTGGAAAAAGAATCCTCCCTTGGATTGATTTTAATATAATGGAGTACAAGAAAAAATTCAATGGGAAAGGCCGATTGTTCACAAACCTTTTACTGCCTGTTCATATTCTGTCAATATTGCGGAATCGACGGAAAAAAATACGGGGACATTGGCGGTGCAAGCGTTTCCGGAGATGTCAAAACCGGCCGGAAACCGATTAGAAGCAGCTGGAAGGAAAGATAAGCCGGTGTGCCTCCGCCTTGGGGTATGAATTGGATTGGTCATAAGAAACCGGCCGACCGGTTGAACAGAGGGCTGCATAGGGCCTCGGTCGTTCGGGCCGTGGAACCAAAGAACGTGCGGCGTAATACAATATCAGGGGAGAGTACTCCCTGCCGGAAACGGGGGGGGGCGGCGGTCAGGCTGACCTGCCGCCGCACGCCGCAATACTCCTCCGGCGGTTCTTCGGCGTTTTGCGGATGCAGAACGAAACCCGGCCCATCTGAAAGGGAAGGGACGAGGGATCGGAAGACAAAATAAAACCGCGCCCGCAGAAGACGGCGCGGTCGGAAT
The DNA here is from genome assembly GCF_900176335.1 of Papillibacter cinnamivorans DSM 12816. Taxonomy (GTDB): domain Bacteria; phylum Bacillota; class Clostridia; order Oscillospirales; family Oscillospiraceae; genus Papillibacter; species Papillibacter cinnamivorans. The sequence continues at coordinate 129,804 of NZ_FWXW01000007.1, read as the reverse complement.
CCGAAACAGGCGCCCGGGAGAACCCGTCCGGCCGCGCCGTCTGATTTTTGGGCATACAAAACGGAGTGCGGGCAGGCGCGGCCCCCGCCCAGCCCGCACCCTCCGGGATGGAGCGCTTTGCCGCCCGGATCGGGAATAACGAACCGGCAAGACTGCAATCCATGCAGAAAAGATACCGCACAGGCGCATTTCCCGAAGGAAAATGGAGGAAACGGCATGTCCCTGAGCCTTTGTATGATCGTAAAAAATGAAGAGGACACCATTGCACGGTCCATCGCAAGCGTAAAGGATCTGACGGACGAGATTGTCGTGGTGGACACCGGTTCCGCGGATAAAACGGTGGAAGCAGCGGAGAGCCTGGGCGCGAGAGTCTATTACTATAAATGGGACGACAGCTTTGCAAACGCAAGGAATTTTGCGCTGTCAAAAGCGGCGATGGATTGGATCCTGGTGATGGACGCCGACGATGAGCTGGAGCGTGAAGACAAAGAAAAGCTCCTGAAGCTCATGAAAACGGCAGGGGAAAATATTTTGGTATACTGCTGCCGTACGCTGTGCTATACGGGGGAAAGCCCCGATTGGAACAATGTCCTGATCAATATGAACGTCAGACTCATCCGCAACCGGATCGGATGCAGATACCGGGGCAGGGTCCACGAACAGCTGGTTTTTCCAGGGGAGGAAGGACTGAAGGCGGAATGTTTCCTGGCCACCGACGTCAGGTTCCACCACTATGGGTATTTAAACTCCTATATCCAGGCAAAAGATAAGCACGCCCGGAATATCCGCCTCATCCGGAAGGAACTGGAGGATACTCCGGAGAATCCCTTCATGCTGTTCAATCTGGGAAACGAGTACTGCGCTCTTCAGGACCCTGAAAGAGCTCTTGCCTGCTACGAGGAGAGTTATCGGAAATTCGACGCACGGGAAAGCTTTTATGCATTTCTTCTCATCCGGATGATCCTCTGTCATGAGGCCCTGGGAAACGACGATGAGATCTTCCGCCTGGCCCGGCAGGGCCTTCGCTGCTATCCGGGGCATACGGATTTTGAATTTCTTCGAGGGCGCCTGAGAAGCCGGCGGGGCGAACTGAAAAGCGCGATTGGCTCCTACAGAAAGTGCATCCGGATGGGTCCTCCGCCCGTTAACGCCAGCAGCATCGCGGGAGTCGCCACCTTCCGGGCGCAGTTTGCTCTGGCTTCCCTCTATCTGAAGCTGGGAAACCGAAAAAAGGCCCTTTTCCACTGCCAAAAAACGCTGAAGCTGCACGGCGGGCACAGGGCGGCTCTTGCCATGTCTCTGGACTTGCTTCTGGAGGAGGGAAAAGACGCCGACGCGGCGGCAAGGCGCCTCGCCGGGAGACTGAACGGCTCGGCGGAGGCGTTTCTTCTGCTCTCCGACCTGTTCTACGACAGAGGGAAATATAAGCAGGCCCAAAGGCTTTCAGGGCGGGCGCTCAAACTTGACCCGATGAGCCCGCGTGCACTTTTCAGCCTGGGAGCCGCGTCTTTTTTCCTGGGAGAACTCCCGAAAGCGCGCAGAAGCCTGAAAAAAGCGCGCTTATGCGAAGAATACGCCTCGCGGGCAAACCTTCTTTTGTTTTTCTGCGCCAGGGAGAGAAGGCGTGCCGGGGAAAACCGGGAGCTGGAAGCCCTGGACCCTGCGCATCGGGCCGCGGCGGAGACTTTCCGCGTCCTGGTATCGGGAAAAAACGATCTGCCGCAGGGTATGGATGCAAAATTGGACGCGGAAGCGGTGACGCACGTTCTGGAGCTGCTTTTAAAAGCCGGGCGCCTGGAGGAGTTCCGGGCGGCCCTTGCCCTTACCCGGGACCTGGAGGATAAGGACGCTGCGCTGCGCCTGGGAAAGCTCTATTTCCGCAGCGGATACCGCCGCCTCGCCTGGCATGAGTTTGTCCGCTCCCTTGCCCTGGGGGGAATGGCAGACGAAGCGGCGCTGGACATGATGAAAGAAATCCGGTCTTCGATTCAGGCCGAAGAGCGGGAAGAAGCGATGCAGACAAGTTAACATAACAATACCGGCGCCGCGTAATACGAGGCGCCGGCAGGCGGCAAGAATCCGTCAATGAAACCGTTCGTCCGAGGCTTTTTATACCGCTTGATTGCCGGGAACCGTGTTCCGCGCGGAAAAGGGACGGGCCGCCAGGTTCCGCTTTACCCTTTGGACAGAAGGATGCTTGAGACGACCACAGCTGCGATGAGGATCATGATTGCCCAGGCTCCGGGCCGCGCAAAATTAACGGTATAACCGATTCCGGAGCGCTTTTCCACAAACAGAGAGGGATCGGAAGGGCTGAAATAGAACATTCCCAGCACCCATTTGGCATCGTCGTCGAAAATAGGCCCGGAGGGTTTGCGGACGCGGACAAAGCGGTAGTAGAAAACGAAAATTAGCACGGTGAGAGCCAGACACAGGACAAGGGAGAGGTTAAAACAGATGGCGGGGACAGAGCGGAAAAATCCCACCGTGACGATCAGAAAGGTCAGCTCCGTGACAATTCCCAGAAGAATCAGCGTCAGCACCATGAAGCGGCGGTAGCGGATCGAACCGGGGGCCGCCTCCGGATTTCCCCGTACCGAGGCCGGAGCACGGCGGGTGAAATAGGCGCAGACCAGCATGAGAAGACCGATTCCAACCTGTAGAATCACCGGCATCAGGGCCGTGCCCCAGCTTTTCGGGGTCCAGGCGTCCGCGCCGGAAAACCCGTAATGGGTCGGAAGCAGATCCGGAAGAAAATCATAGCCCCAAAGAGTGAGGGCGAGGGTGACGACGGGAACCGGCAGAAGCAGAAGGAGCCATGCGGCGGAGACCACCGCCTCCTTTTCCGAAACGGAGGTTTCCACCGTGATCTTGTCCGTCACCAGATTTCTGTCTTTTTCACGGGAGGATTTTAACCGCTTTGAGCGGCGGTTGCCGGCCACGAAGGCGACGGTTTCGGCGGCAATGGCGGCAAAGACTGCCGCTGTGAAATAAACGGCGGCGTCTCCGGCCGACGGGCGGCAAAGAAGAAAATACACAGCCGCGGCGATCCCGATTCCCAGGGCGCCTGCGCCGGCCTCCAGCAGGTAGCGGCGCCGGATGCGCACGGCGTCCTTATCCGACCAGACGTCGGAACTTCCGAAGACCACGCCGAACAGAACGTTCTTCCGCGTTAACCAGGGCTGAAGAAGCACCAGAAACGCGGTGAGAAGATAGACCAGAGCAAAAGTAAGATAGAGTCCTCTCATGTTTTTTGACCCTCCAGTTCGTCATACAGGGTGTCGATCATGGCGTGAATCGCCGAGCGGTCCACATGCCGGGTCACCGCCTCGGAGATAAGATTGCGCAGGGAATTTCCCGCGGCATCCAGAAAGAGCGCCGCGTTTTTCGCGGCTTCCCCCGCCTGCACTTCGGCGCCGCGGCTGGGAAGCAGGCGGATGAACCCTTCGTTTCGCAGCAGGCGGTAGGCCTTGTTTACCGTGTGGAGATTGACTCCAAGCTCGCCTCCCAGGGTGCGCACGGAGGGCAGAGGATCTCCGTCCTGCAGTTTTCCCATGGCGATCCCGGCCACAATACCGTTGCGGATCTGCATATAAATCGGTTCTTCGGAGGAAAAATCCACGGTGAGCAGCATGACGCATACTCTCCTTTCGATCCAACTGTTATATATTATATATAACAATCGGGAAAATTGCAAGGCCTATTATAAATGCCAGGGGAGAAGGAAATTTAAGATTTAACGATAAAACAGCAAGTATAATAATACGAAAAGTAAAAAAATACATGATTGCTGTAAACCAAAAAACGCAGGCGGCTATGCCGCAAAGATACAAGCGGGTTTCAGCCCGCCGCCGCGGGTGCGGCATCAAGGTTTTGGCTTTGTGCCAAAACCTTGATGCCGGGGCAATTCATTTGCTCCGAGCAGATTCAATATCTTACGGCACCAAAATAGAGGTCCAAGGCTTTTAGCCTTGGACCTCTATTTTGGTACGCCTGATTGGAATCGAACCAACGCACCCGGCTCCGGAGGCCGGTGCTCTATCCACTGAGCTACAGGCGCGTATTTGCCGCCCGAAGATAAAAAGAAAGCCAAAACAATGGCTCGGCTCCTTTTTGGGCCGCACATAATGATACCACACCTGCCCCGGCGGATGCAAGAGGGAATTTGAAAAAACCCGGCATCCGGGTATGAATAACACGGATGCCGGGTATAAGGTCAGAGCGCGGCCCGCGGTTCCAGCTCCTTCATTTCTCGGTATCCCCGGGAGGCGGTGACGGCGGCGTCCAGCAGCAGCCGGAAGCGGCTGTCCTCTTCTTCCAGAACGCTGTCCAGAGCTTCCGCAAACCGGTCGATTTCCGCCTCGGTGACCGTAAGGGGAGGCTCGACTCGCATGACGGCCGGGTCTGAGGTCAGCCCGCAGAGGATGCGGTGTTCCCGGAGAAGCCGATTAAGGACGGTGGTCATCATAAATTCCCCGGCCGCTTTCGGGAGAAGCTTTCGGACGGGACCGAACTCCACGCCGATCAGAAGTCCGCGTCCCCGAACGTCGGTGATCATGGGATGCCTTTTTCGTAAAACCTCCAGGCGGCTCATGGCGTATTCCCCCAGGCGGGCGGCCTTCCGGGGAAGCTCCTCGTCACGGAGGACGGAGAGAGTCTCGATCCCGGCGACACAGGCCAGCGTGTTCCCACCGAAGGTGGAGGAAGGGAAGGAGGCGTATTTCGTTTTCCCATAGGTCTCGTCCCAGAGCTCCCGGCGCGCCAGGGCGCAGCCCACGGGCATAATGCCGCCGCTGAGGGTTTTGGAAAGACAGAGGATATCCGGCCAGACGCCGTAGCTTTCGCAGCAGAACATGCTCCCGCAGCGGCCGAAGCCGGTCTGGATCTCATCTAAAATAAAGGTGATGCCCAGCCGGGTGCACAGTTCCCGGACCCGGCGGAAATAGTCCAGCGGCGGCAGACGGATCCCGCCCTCCGCCTGAATGGGCTCCACCAAAAAGGCGGAGGCGTTGTACCGCTTAGCCGTCCGTTCCAGGCGCTCAAAGTCTCCGAAGGGAACCTCGTGAAAAATGCCCTTGAATCGGGGCGCCTTCAGCTTCCCCGGAATCCCCAGGGCGGAAGCGGAGCCCATGGTTTTGCCGTGATACCCTCCCCGGCAGCACAAAACGGCTCCCTTTTTTCGGAGCAGGGCCATCTTCAGGGCCTCCTCCACGGTCTCGGTCCCGCTGTTTGTGAAAGCGCAGACTGAGAGCACGTCACCCGTGAGGGCGCTGAGATTGGCCCCCAGGACCGCCCGGTAGGGGTTCATGCTCTGCTGAGCCAGGTTGGGCGCTTTCATATGCCGGGATACCGCGGCGGTGATCCTGGGGTGGTTGTGCCCCAGGTTCAGGGCGCCGAAGCCCCCCAGAAAATCGAGATATTCCTCCCCGTTTTCATCCCAGAGGGAGCAGCCGAATGCCCGGACGAAGCGGACGCCCAGGCCGGAAAACTTCAGAAGCTTATAAAATCCCTGTCCGCAGTGATCCCGAAAGAGCGTCTCCAGATCTTCCCGCGGCATCGACGGCACCTCGTCAAGCCGAATCCACATGCCGTTTACTCCTTTCCCGCCCCGGAGACAAATGGTCTCCCGGGGCAATCTTTCCATAGTCTGCCCAGAGTAAATTGAAAAATTGCGCCTTATACGCAAGAAAAGAAAACCGACCCGCCGTTGGCGCCGGCAGGTCGGAAACCGGATATTGACAGAGAAAAAAAGCAGCCTATCGGCGGGGCTCCAAAGAGCGCAGCACGAGGGGAAGATGCTGTGCGGAGTAATCCATGAGACTGAACCGGCCTCCCCGGAGGCACCACTCGTAAAGAAAGCCGCGCCCCACGGTGAAGAGATAGGCGGCGGTGTCCTCGGGAGACAGAGTGTTGTCTACGGTGCCCTTTTCCTGGGCGATCCGGATAAAACGGGCGAGAGAAAGGAAAGACTCCGTGGGCCGGATGGTCCCGTCCGGGTTGAGAAAGGCCTTGTCGAAGATCCGGTACATCTGGGAGCATAGGTCAAAGCCTATCTTTTCCCAATTCACCGCATAATGAAGGAAAAACCGCAATATATGTTCAGTGGGATAAGCCGCCTTGGCCTCCGTGTCCTCCTCCAGATCCCGGACGCTCCCCATATTCAGAAAGACCTGAAGAAGAATGCCTTCCTTCCCCTCGTAAAAATGGTAAATGGAACCCACCGACATTCCCGTTTCCCGGCAGATATCGGAGATGGTGGTGTTCTCATACCCGTACCGGGTGAAGAGATCGAAGGCTTTCTCGAAAATCATAGTTTTTTTGGCGGCGGATTCTTGGTCCCGTTTTGTGACACGTTTCGTCATAGTAAACAAACACCCCCGGAAGAATATGTAATATTATGTCATTTACAAACAAAACAGCGGTGATATAATCTAAATTAGAATAGATTCTAGATTATACTCTAGAATCATAAAATGAAAGTGGCTGGAACGATTCTAGCAGAAAAATGCACGTATGGCAAGAACAACCGAAATCACCCCGCCCCATGCCCCGATTTCGTGTCTTCCGGCGGCTTTGCCGCCGATTGGCAGCCGCAATTTCTGCGCAGACCCGGATCCCATATTCAATAAAAAACGGAAAATGAAAAACAAGGGGGTAAAACGTGTATGAGCAAAGACAGTAGCATCCTCATCCGGATGGACGAGGGCAGGGAGTTCCTGCGGCCGCGCGGAGCGGTGGCCGTTGTGGACTCGGAAATGTGCTTCAACTGCGGGGTGTGCCGCCGCGCCTGCCCCACGGAGGCAATCGGGGAAAATCAGCGGGATATCTGCCGGCTCTGCCCCGACTGTACGCCGAAGCCAAAGATGTTTCCGGAGGAATCTAAAGAGTACGCAACACGGCACGCCTGCAGCCTGGGCTGCCCCCTGGGAACGGTTCCCGAGGGATATGTACGGGCCGTTGCCGACGGAAAATTTGACATCGCCTACGACCTGATCAGCGAACTCAATCCGCTGCCGTCGGTCTGCTCCATGATCTGCCACCATCCCTGCGAAGAGGAGTGCAAGCGGGGCCTTCTCATCGACGAGCCCATCGCCATCCGGGCCCTCAAGCGCTTCATCGTTTCCAAAGTGCCGCCTAAGACCAAACGCTTCGACCGGAAATACGACATGAAAATTGCCGTTATCGGCGCGGGCCCCGCAGGGCTCACCGCCGCCGCCGACCTTGCCGCCAAGGGCTACCGGGTGAAAATCTTCGAAGCGGGCCCCGAACCCGGCGGCATGCTGCGCAGGGGTATTCCTTCCTTCCGCATCGACCGGGAGATCATGGATGAGGAGATCAAAGCCCTTCTGGAGGCGGGAATTGAAATCGAATACAACTGCATGGTGGGGAAAAATCCCACCGTCGATTCCCTGTTTGACGACAAGTATGCGGCGGTGGTTATCGCCGTGGGCGCCGGCAAGGGAACGATGCTCCCCATACCGGGGACCGGAGCGGAGAAAGTTTACGACGCCGTTAGCTTCATGCGAAGAGTCAACGCCCGGCAGCCCGTACTCGTGGGGAAAAAGGCCGTGGTCCTGGGCGGCGGCTCCGTCGCCATGGATACCGCCAGAGCGCTTCGGAGAATGGGCCTGGAGGTTGCCTGCGCCTGCATTGAAAACGGAGAGTGCGTCCCCGCGCCGGCCTGGGAGCTGAAGGAAGCCAAAGAGGAGGGCGTGGAGATCATCGAAGCCGCCTGCCCTTCCAGGATCGTCACCGAGCTCTTTACGGTAAAGGGCGTGGAGCTTAAGAAGGTGTGCTGCATCGGCACCGACTCCTGCGGACGGCTGAGGCCAGAAACCGAGGCGGGAAGCGAGTGGATCGTGGAGGCGGACACCGTGGTATTCGCAACCGGCCAGAAGGCGGACGTCCGGTTCCTTTCTGAAAACGCGGGCCTGAAGCTGGACGAGGCCGGGCGCATCGAATACGACCCCGAGACCATGCAGACCTCCCGGGAGAAGGTTTACATAGCGGGGGACGCCGTGGCAGCCAGGGGCAGCGTCATCGACGCCATGGCCTCCGGCCGGAAAGCCGCCCTCGCCGTGGATAATCTGCTTCAGGGCCGCAGTCTTGAGGATCGGGCGGTAAAACGTGATCCCGCCCTGGCTCCCAACCATGAAAAAATCTTCCCCGCGGTCCGCCTGGAAAAGCTGGGTCCCCAGTCTCCTCCCATGAAGCCGGAGCGGGACGGCTTTGACCTCGTAGAAGGCGTGTTTGATGAAAAAACGGCGGTGCTGGAAGCCAAACGGTGCATGAAGTGCGGCTATTCCTCGGTGGATCCGGACAAGTGCATCGGCTGCGGCGTCTGCGCCAATCTCTGCCCGGCCCGGGCCATTACCATGGCCGCGGTGAAATAGAAGGAGGCTTTAAAATGAAAACCATAGAACGGGACGTCATCGTTGTCGGCGCCGGGCCCGGCGGTTCGGTCTGTTCGGCTTTTCTCACCCGGGCGGGAGCGGACGTGCTCCTCCTGGACAAGGAGATCTTTCCCCGCGACAAGCCCTGCGGAGACGGGCAGGCCGGCGTCACCACGAAGATTCTCGGGGAGCTGGGCTGGCTGGAAGGTCTCAGGGAGCTGGGTTATGAAAACTTCGGGATCGTCATGACCGCCCCCGACTACACTAAGGTCATCGTGGAAGCACCCTTCCGGGGCTCCCGGTACGATACGCCCCGCCGCATCTTCGACGACTACTGCCGCCGGATGGCCATGAAGGAAGGCGCCGAGATGGTGGAGGACGTCTGGGTATACGATGTGATCTGGGAGGACGGTCGGGTCAGGGGCGTCAAGGCCAAGTACCAGGGGGAATATGTGGAACTGAGGTCCAAAATCGTCATCGGAGCCGATGGATCCCATTCCGTCGTCGCCAAAAAGATCGGCATGTTCCCGGATCTGGACACCGAGGTGGCGGTGGTGGGCCGCTGCTATTATGAGGACGTGGATATGGAGCCATACAACGAGATCCACTTTGACAAGGGCGTCCTTCCCGGCTACGTGTGGCTTTTCCCGGAAAAGGATAAACTCTGCAACGTGGGCCTTGGCTTCAACCGGATCTTCTACCGCAGCAGCGGCAAGACCCTGGAAGAGTATTTGGACCAGTGGATCGAGGAAAGCCCTTACGGCGAACGGCTCCGGGGCAAAAAGCGGGTAGGGGAGTTCCGCGGCTGGCGCATCCCGTCGGGCGCGCAGGCCATGGACAACTATGTACCGGGCTGCATCCTCATCGGGGACGCGGCCAGTATGGTGATGCCTCTCACCGGCGAGGGCATAGGCCCCGCCATGGTGACCGCCAAGCTGGCGGCCCAGCTGTCCATGGACGCCCTGAAGAAAAACGACTTTTCCGGCGGGATGTTCGCCCAGTATCCCAAGCTGCGGGACGCCATGTACGCGGACAAGTACAAATCCATCAAGGGAATGGAAAAAGCATTTGAAAGCGCCGAGACGGTCAACGCCTTTGTCCACAAGATCGTGGACGATCCTATGGTCAAGGCGGGCTTTCAGAAGCAGTGGTACTTCGAGTCCTACGAGGCGGCAAAAACCTGATTCCGATTTGTTTCCGATAGATATCCCCGGCAGCAGCAAAAGCAGCGGGAGCCGGAAGGCATATGTCTTCCGGCTCCCGCTGCTTTTGACAATTGATCCGGTGGGATAGAAAAATGGCCCCCTGCGGTCGTTTCATATGTTTTGTTCTTATAAACAGCTTTGTAACGAGGAACTTGGATGAAAGCTGCGCGCTCCCCGCCGGGGGAAAAGCAATAAAGATACATTTTGAAAAAGAAGGAGTATTTTGTCGAACGATTTTCCCTCGCGTCGCTTTCCAAAATCAGACAAAAATCCATACAATGTGTACGGATAAAACCGGAATACGGGAAAGAAAGGAATGTGCACATTGGGAAAATTGTCACTGCAGGAAACGCGGCTGGACGATGTGAGAATCCCCGGCGTTTCCGTATCGGTCACCCAGCCGAAAACCGGGCTGGACACGGCGGAACAGCGCG
>NZ_FWXW01000007.1:87909-118362 GCF_900176335.1 Papillibacter cinnamivorans DSM 12816 | reverse complement strand
CCGAATGGCTGATGAAAGGAATCGCAAAGTACGGCGACACGGTGACCGATCTGCTGCACGGCGCCGCGAAAAACGCGGACGTCGCCGCCGAATGGGGCCTTCTTGTCTCCGCCGTCCGGAAAGCGGAAGACTCCGGCGGCATTCTAAAATCCGCCGATGAGCTCATTGAGGGCACGGGGAACAGCCTTTCCAGCAAAATATATACGCCAGTAGAGTATAAAGGCACCGTTAAAGTGAACGGAGATGTCAAGGATGTTAGCCGTCGTGTATATCAAAGAAATGACATTGATATTAACTACTTTGATGAAACAACAGGATTGACTAATTTGGAACGCATGCAAGCAGGAAAACCGCCTATAGGGACTGATGGCAATCCCATTGAGTTGCATCATGTATTGCAACAAGAGGCGGGGCCGATGGCTGAACTCCGGGAAATTACACATCAACAATATTACTCGCAGTTACATGGTTTAGTTGAGAATGGAGCCAGTTTCAGAAACAATCCTTTGTTAAACAAGCAATACAATAATTTCCGGTATAATTATTGGAAATGGCGAGCCAGCCTGATTACTGGAGGTAAATAAAATGTATGATTACCTGTACAATGTAATAAAAGAAAATGAGAGCAAAGGTGATTTCACTTATGCCAAAGTAACTGACAGTATGTTGACCGAGTCAGAAACTCGACTTGGTCTTAAAATTCCAGATGCCTATCGGTGGTTTTTGATAAACTTCGGCCAGGGCGGAATCGGAGGCATCGAAGTTTTAGGGATTGGGAAAAACGGAAAAATGGTCTTTGTGGATGAGACTATAAAGTTTCGTTCTTATGGATTGCCACAAGATGTAATACTGATCGAAAACTGCGATGAATGGGTGTACTGTATTCAATCTCAGAACGGAAAAGTTGGAATGTGGGCTCCTGGTGATACAAAATATAAAGAAAGCTATGAAAGCTTTGAAGCTTATCTTTTGGATAGGATAAATGATATATTGGAGAATAGATCTTAAGCTGTGAGCGACCACCTGCAAGATAGGGACAAGTGCACTTGAGAGCACCCGGAACAGCACCTTGCAAATGCCCTTGCGCCGCGGTTTTTCCGTATCCACAGCACCTGCGGCAGCAAATTCGCCGGTTTACAGCACCTTGGGCCGGTGACGCCGTGCCGAGAGAAAAGCCTGTGTTTTCTAAGGAGAACGCCCGGCACTGCCGGGCGAGGTGACCGCAAGGTGCGGCCTGCCGCACCTTGCTTTCTCCTGCTCTGTTTTCGACGCGGTAGATTTGCTCGGTTTTAAGAGGGACAGGCTTAATCGGAGTCCCGCGATACATCGCACAAAGGCTTCAAAATCGTCTCTGCCGCCGGGCGGTGTAAATCTTCCTCACCCTGGCGGCAAAAGCGGACACAGGGCGACACGTCGGCCCACGCTCGTTTTTAGGGGTGCGGGCATAGCCCACATTGCCGAAGTGGGCGGGCGGGGCAATTGCCCCCGCCCGTACCACAAAAGCGAAACTTGTCACGGTTTCCCGTATAGCTCGCTGAGAATCCGCCATGCCAGCCGGAACCCGCAAACAAAGCTTTCCAGCGTGTGCTCCTGTTCGATCATATCCTTCGCGTCGATGATGCGGAGCACCTTTTTCCTTTCCTGCTTTTCAAGGCTCCCGATAAGCTGACGGTGATATTCTTCAATCTCGCGTTGCCTCTCGGCTTGCGCCGACGGGGTGTAATATTGCCTGAATAGCTGCTCAAGCGTTTCGGTCATCGTGCGTCGCCTCCTCAGCGACACACAATACCCGAAGCCCGCGCGGAAAGCTATATGACAGAAGCAACAAAATTTCGGGTTGCCGCCGGTTCGAGGCTTTATACTTGTTGCTTTCGTCTTGTTTATATATTTCCTCCCCATTTGGTGGGGCAACCCAATACATATTCTGAGCGCATTTTCTTTTCTTTTTTCTGAATTGTGACAGTTCTGAGACACTGGAAGAAATGACTTGCAAACCGCTTTTGGCAGAGTTAACATCACACATCAAAGAAACCTGCTTGAAGCGTAAAGTCCGTTGGTGGATAGACTGTCGCGCCCTTGAACACGGGAAACCGTGAATTCTGGCATCTGAGGTTGCCGGTACCGGGGTCTTGATGCGGAAGGCAGGAAAAAGAGAGGCGGATGCAATGCAGAAAAGAGAAAGCTATCTCTATGTCGGCATGGATTTGCATAAGAAAACCCATACGGCGGTTTTACTTAACTGCTGGAACGAAAAGCTTGAAGCACTTGTCATCGAAAACAAGCCCGTAGAGTTTGAAAAGCTTGTAAAGCGGGTCAACAGGAAAGCTCTGACCTTGGGTTTGACGCCCGTTTATGGTCTTGAAAACGCCTATGGTCACGGACGGAGCCTCGCGGTCTTTCTCCTTGAAAAAGGCTGCGTCGTGAAGGACGTGAATCCCGCCCTGGCGTATGACCGGCGCAGAAGCGCACCTACCATGAAAAAGAATGACGAGTACGACGCGTATTGCGTGGCAATGGTGCTGATCGACCAGCTACATACCCTGCTGGACGCAAAACCGGCGGACAATTACTGGACGCTGTCTCAGCTCGTGAACCGCCGTGATACTATCGTTAACGACGGCATAAGGCTGAAAAACGCCCTGCACGAGCAAATATCGACCGCGTACCCAAGCTACCGGAAATTCTTCAGTGAAATTGACCTGAAATCCGCGCTGTATTTCTGGAAGACCTATCCCTCGCCAATGCACATGAGCAACAAAACGGCGGAGGATTTAACAGCGGAACTGAGGACAATAGCATCCAATATCTCAAAAAGCAAGGCTGCCTTGATTTTTGGCTGTGTCCAAAACGACGGCGATACCCTGCGTGATTACCAGTCGTCACGGGATTTTATCACCCAAAGTCTTGTCCGCGACTTGGAGCGACAGCAATCTGAGCTTACTCAGATCGACGCGGAAATCGAGAAAATGCTGGAGACCTTCGACTGCAAGCTGACCACCCTGCCCGGCGTCGGCAGCGCCATTGCGGGAAAGCTCATCGCCGAGATCGGTGATATCCGCCGTTTCCCGAACGCGGACAAGCTGGCGAGCTTCGCCGGAATCGCCCCGAAACGCTTCAGCTCGGCAGGAAAAGGCCGGGACGAGAGCAACAAACAGGGTAACCGCGCGCTACATGGCCTGTTCTATTTTCTCGCCGTCTCCATGGTCTGCGTTCCGAAAAGTGGAAAACCGAATAATCCGATCTTCTACGACTACTTCTGCCGCAAGCTCGGCGAAGGCAAAACGAAATCCCAGGCGGCAAAAAGCGCTGAAAATAAGGCGTAAGGACAAAGGGATTCCCCGTCCCGGAATGGCGGGGGAAGGCTATATTGCCGGCTGAGTATTCCGAATTTTCACGCTCCTGGAAGCGATGAGCTTCCGGGGCGTTATTTTTTTGTTTATAAATTGAATAAACGAGGAACTTAGACGGAAGCTGCACGCTCCCCGCCGGGGGAAAGCAATAAAGATACATTTTGAAAAAGAAGGAGTATTTTGTCGAACGATTTTCTCTCCCGTCACTTTCCAAAATCAGACAAAAATCCATACAATGTGTACGGATAAAACCGGAAAACGGGAAAGAAAGGAATGTGCACATTGGGAAAATTGTCACTGCAGGAAACACGGCTGGACGATGTGAGAATCCCCGGCGTTTCCGCATCGGACACCCGGCCGAAAACCGGGCTGGACACGACGGAACAGCGCGCCGAGCAGAACCTGGCCGCCCGAAGACAGAAGGAACGGGAGTGGGCGGAGGAAAAAAAGCGGCGGGACCTGGAGGCCGCCGCGGAGCGGCAGAGGCAGCTGGAACAGGAGAGGCAGGAGCGCCAGCGGCGGCAGGAAGAGGAACGTCAGGAACGGGAGCGGCAGCTGAAAGCGGCCGAAGCTCAGCGGGAGAAACAGCCGCCGGGAGCAGGAGCGCATGTGGGACGAGGCCATCACCAAAGCGCTGGACGAAACGGAGGAGCGGGAACCCTGGCGGGAGCTGGGATACATCCCCCCTGAGGAAAAAACTTCGCCCACGGGAACGGACCTCCGCCGGAGCTTCCGCACCCTGGAACGGGAGGATTCCGGCGGGACAAGCACTCCCCGGCCCTCCGCCTACGATGCGGCGAGAAACGCTCTGGACAGCCTGGCGGTAAATGCGGAAACCGGAGAGAGCACGGTGACCGCCCCCCGAACCCCCGCGTATCTTTCTGTAAGAAACGCGCTGGACAGCCAAACGGTGGGCTCGGGGAGCGGGATAAACGGTAAAACGGTAAACCCGGAAAGCATTCCTTACACCCCGGCGGACAGTCTGGAATCCAAAGAGGAACATAAGCCGTACACAGCCGCCGCGGACAGCAGGATGCTCCGGGAGGACCGGTACGCCGAAGAGAACATGGCCGGTTCAAGCGACCGGCTGAAGAGCCTGGAAAAAGCGATCCAACTGCAAAAAGCAAAGACCCAGGGCCTTTCCGACGCATATCAGTACGATAATGCGGAGCGTGAGCAGAAGACGCTGGATCTGCTGGAAAAACAGTATGCCTCCGAAAACAAGCGGGACCTGGACCGCTTCATCGCCGAGTGGACGGAAGAGATCGACCGCCAGCGGCAGGAGCAGAGGGAACAGGAGATCCTGGACCTCTATAACCTGTACGTCCCCCTTCCTCAGGAAACGGTTGCTTCCCGGGAGGATGAGGGATATACTGGAAACGGGGAAACGGCCGGCGCGCCTCGGGAAGCCGCACAGATCACGGAAAAAAGCGGTGGCATCTCCCTTCGGGACGATTCGGAGGACCAGGAGCGGCTTTGCGCGGAGTACGAAAAGGGGCTGAAGTCAGCCGGACCCTTCGGAAAAGGTGCCTTCATGCAGCGCTTTTCCGCGTCCATGAAGGATCTGGGGTATTCGGACAACGACATCTATTACTTCTTTCTGACCACCGTGACAGAACACGAGATCCAGGCTCCGGACCAGGTGGCTGCCCGGAACTTTGTAAACGGTTTTATGCTGGGCGGCCTTGAAAGGCTTCAGGGCGCCACCGCTCCCATTTACGAGGGAAGCAATTACGACGCGGATGCGATCCTACGCGCCCAGGAGAGGGCCGATCGGGCGCGTCCCGTGGCGGCGCAGCTGGGAGAACTTGCGGGGTACGCGGTTCCCTCCGCCGTGGGGGCCGAAGCGCTGGGCGCTGTTCCGCTGCTTCAAAAGCTGGGGACAAGCTTTCTGGGACGGTCGGCGGTGAACGCCCTGTCGGACACGGCGGTGTCGGCGGCAAGCGGCGCGATCCGGGGCGAGAGTCCCGGAGAGATCGCGAAAACCGCCGGAGAAAACCTGCTCTTCGGCTTCGCCTCCGACGCAGCCCTCCGGGGCCTCGGCAAGGCGGGGAAAGCCCTGACAAGCGGACTCTGGGGCGCCGCCGCCCGCGGCGCTGGAAAAATCGCCGGCGACCTTGCCGAGGACGCGGGGGATGTCCCCAAATATCCTGGCAATGACCCTGTTAAAGTACCAGCAGAAGGTTATGAGTGGCGTGGAAATGGAGTTCCTGGATCAAAATATGGAAATTGGTATAACCCAAACACAAAGGAATGGTTAAGACCTGATCTTAATCATCCTGAACCAATAGCACCACATTGGGACTATGGCGCATCCAATGGAAAGACATACAGAATATTCCCTGATGGAACTTTTGAGGTTAAGTGAGGAGATGAATAATCATGATAGACAAAAATGATTGGAGAATAACAAATCAGGAAAACTACTTGAAAAACAAGGAGTTGATTTACGCACACTATAAGCCGTATTCCTCCAAATGGGATCACGATCATTGCGCTTTTTGTAACGATACGTTTAGCGAATACGGATCTGATTTACATGAGGGGTATTGTACTCTGGATCATTATTATTGGATATGTTCAAATTGCTTTAATGATTTTAAAGACATGTTCAAATGGAAGGTTGTTAACGAGTGATGTATTGGAGCCACTCATGGCCCCCCTGAAATTCCAGAGCGAGACTTTGTTTGCAGCAGTTAACTGCTAAATCTCTGCCCCCCAGGGGAACAACGCACATCAGCCAGCACAGCGGGATGATGTGCGCCGCACCGGGGCCGCTTGCGGCCCCAGCGCTTTATCCAGCTCCATTTTCGACGCGGTAGATTTGCCCGGTTTTTATAGGAACAGGGTAAATTTAATTAAGTAAAGGCACAGCTTGCTTCCGCGGACGTTCCTGACTCCCGCCCTGGCCGCGGCGGCAAAGTCGGGCCCCGAGGCCGCCGAGTGGCTGATGCGCGGCATCGCAGGAGGCGGCTCCGGCACGGCCGTCGGATGCGGGAAAAAGGATCGGCAGGATTCACAGAATAAAGAAAGGGAGCGGCGCTTGGGCCGCTCCCTTTCTTATATTGCCTCAGCTTGTCGGAAATGCTCCTTGCTATTTTGCCCATTGGGGGTCTTTTTCCTCCACCAGCTGCCCCGGGCAGCGGCGGACCCGATACCAGTATTCGTAGCAGGGGGTGAAGCCCAGGCTTTCGTAAAGACGCTGGGCGCCTTCGTTGCCAACGGCAACCTGAAGGTACGCGCCGCCGGCTCCGTCCCGGAACCCGGCGTTCATGACGGCGCGGCAGAGGGCTCCGCCCAGGCCCTGCCTGCGAAGCTCCGGGTCCACATAGAGATCGAAAAGCCCCACCCGGCCCCGTTCCAGGACGCCAAGCGCGCAGCCGGCGGGTTTTCCTCCCCGGCGGATGGACGCGCAGTAGACGGGAAGAGAGATATTCCCGATCATGGCCCTGGCGGCCCGTGCCTCGGCGGGTTTGTCCACCCCCTTGAGCGCCAGGAAGCCGCCCAGCCAAACAGAGCTCACCCGCTCCGCGATGGTGACCCCGGCGGGGTCTTCCACGGGCGTGGAAAGGGAAGCCGTCATGACGACGGCGGAGTTTTTTCGGTCATATCCCCTTTGGGACAACAGGCATTCCAGTTCGGGAAGACTCCCGGGCGTCAGCTTATAAGTACAGTTGAGCCCAAGGGAAAAATACCGTTCCTCGCAGTAGGAGAGCGCCTCCTCCATATCTCCCATGAGAGGATAGAGGGGATTGACGCAGTTTCCCCGGTGGGTGTATCCGTCGGAAAACCGCAGGATCCAGCCCCGGTAAAGCTCCGTCTGCAGGGCGGGAAAGGCATTGATGGCCGTTTCCTCCAGTTCCAGTATCCTATCTGACATAAAACGCCTCCCCTGCGTTTTAAATTTTAAAATGCTTCCCGCGCGGAGAAGAAGCATGCATCCATTATAAGCGTCCGGCGCCGGAAGAACAAGACCCGGATATGACGGAAATTGGAAAAGGGGAGCGGAGGATTTGACCGAATCCGCCGTGTGTTTCTGTTGAGAATTCCTTTTTCCTGTGCTACAATCGGGGTGTCGCTGAAAGGGAGGAAGAGCCTTGGCGAAAATTCGGGATATAAGCGTGAACAATCCGCTTCTGGCGCTGAAAAACAGGAACTTCCGGCTGTATTGGCTGGGAATGTGCGTATCTCTGGCGGGCACGTGGATGCAGAACACAGCCCAGCCCTGGCTTGCCTATTCTTTGACGGATTCCCCCTTCCTTCTGAGCCTTACCGGGGTGATGCAGTTTACCCCCCTCATCTTCCTGTCCCTTCCCGCGGGGGTGCTCATCGACAGGATCCCGAAAAAGCGGATTCTCCTCATCACTCAGTCCTCCTCCCTCGCGGTGACGCTGTGCCTGGCCCTCCTGGTGTGGACCGGACAGGTGCGCTACTGGCACATCCTGGTGGCCTCCGCGGCGCTGGGGGTCGTCAACACTCTGGATATGCCGGCCCGGCAATCCTTTGTGGTGGAGATGGTGGGGAAGGAGGACCTGGGGGGAGCCATCGCCCTCAATTCCATGGCCTTCAACCTCGCCCGCGTTTTCGGGCCCGCCCTTGCCGGTGTGGTCATGACGCTCTACGGGACGGCGATGTGTTTTTATGTAAACTCATTTAGTTTCGCGGCGGTGCTCCTGGTCCTGGCTTTTATTCATCCGGCCTATTCTCCGCCGCCTCCGGCGGAGCGCAGGGGCGTCCGGGAGGAGATTATGGAGGGGCTCCGGTATATCCGCCGGAAGCCCTATTTGATCCGGGTGATGGGCGGTATTTTTGTGACTCTCCTTTTTGCCGGGAACTACAACGTACTGGTCCCGGTCCTTGCAAAGACCGTGCTGGGGATGGGGGAGAGCGGTTTTGGCATACTGCTGTCCTGCCTGGGCGTCGGCTCCTTTTTCGGCGCCGCTTTTGTGGCCTCCGGAAGCCGGCAGGGACCCAGGGAATACATTCTCCGGCGGTTTCCCTATCTGGTGGCGGCCCTACTGCTTCTCACCGGCCTGTCCCGGCAGTTTGTTCCCGCCGCCCTCTGCCTTGCCGGAATGGGGTTTTTCCTGGTTTCCTATACCTCCACGGCCAACGCGGCGGTACAGTACCGCACCGAGGACCGGTACCGCGGGCGGGTGATGAGTGTTTACGTTCTGGTCTTCTGTGGCTGCGCGCCTCTGGGAAACCTGGTGTCCGGCGCCGTGGCGGAACATCTGGGCGCGAGTGCGGCATATTGGATCTGCGGCGCGGGGATTCTTGCCATGAGCCTTCCCCTGCGCATGCTGCAAGGGAAAGCGGGCAAAGAGTAATCCGGTCCCGTCTGTCTTTGGGCAGGGAAAGGGCAGGGTACCGGCATGAAAAAGGCGGGAACCGGCTGAAAATCGGCAAAACGCATGCCCGGGCGGAGGAAAACGCGTGAAACGGGCGGCTCCGGGCGGCGCGGAACATGGTTTCAATAAGTTTACATAATGCTTTAATAGGCTTCGGATCGGAACAGAAAGCTGTGATAACCATCGCTCCCCAGGGCAGATGCCCGGGGAGCGATGGCATTTTCCGATCCCTTGGGATGCAGGCGATCGAGCGGTGAAGGGAGCATTGGGAACCGAAACCTGGCAGAGTACGGACGGATTAAAAAAAGAAGAGTGAGAAAGCCGGTTTCCGGCGCCATCCTTGGATGACGCCGGAAATATTTTTTATCGCCGCATGTTTACATTATGAATGGAAAATCCATACAATACTTGCAGATAACTGGGAGGATAAGCCATGCCGGGAAAACGCTGGATAACGGAGGAAAACAGACGGAAGATAGCCGCCGATTACCTCAGGTCGGGAAATTACCGGGCGGCGGCCAGGGAAAACCATGTCGCGCCCAACACGGTGAAAAACATTATAAAAGAGCTCGGCGCGGAATTTGCCGGGAAGAAGGAGGATGCATTGAATTCCCTGCGCGCGGAGCTTTTCCCCGCGGAAGAAAACGAAACCGCTCCTTCCGGCGATGCATGCTGCAGTTCCTGCATCGGGCGGGAGCCGAAAGGGACGGGAACGGAAGGAGAAGAGGGTTGCGCAAAGGAGGCGGCCGAGGAAGACGAGATCCGGAGCCTGCTGCGCCTTCTGCTGCGGCGCATGGGGGACCCCGAGGCGGTCATGGAGCTCAACGCCTATCAGGCGGCCAGGGTTTACGCCATGCTCAGCGACAAGGTGGCGGGGAAAACCAGCCAAAAGGCGGAAAAGGAAAAGGAGGAGGAAGCCTGTATCCGCGTCAGCTTCGGCTCGGTTCCCGGGGAGGATTTGAGCCTTCTGGCCCGGTGAGCGGGGAAACGGCGAGTCTCCTTCGCCTGGGGGAAGGGAGGAAAAAAGATAGCAAGGGAACGCTATGTCGCGGACCGGCGAAAAAACGACCGGGGCGAGGTCCTGGTGCGGCTTTCCGAAACGGGCCCCAATCCCAAGCAGCTCCGCCTCCTGATGGCGGACAGGCGTTATGTCTGCTACGGAGGGGCCCGGGGAGGGGGAAAGACCTGGTCGGTCATCGCCAAGGCCCTGTCTCTGGCGGCAAATCCGGAATACAAGGGCATAAAGATCCTTGTCATGCGCCGGAAATACACCCAGCTGGAGGAGATGCTGGTGGCCCCTATGTGCCGCCTGACGCCCCCGGAACTGGGAAGCTACGTTGCCTCGGCCCACACCCTGTTTTTTAGGAACGGATCCACCGTCAAATTCGGCTTTCTCAACACCCGCCGGGACCTGGACGATTATCAGGGCAAAGAATACGACGTGATTTTCATCGACGAAGCCACGCAGTTTTCCGAAGAGGAGTTTCGGACCCTGGGTGCCTGCCTCCGGGGAGTCAATCTTTTCCCCAAGCGGTTTTATCTCACCTGCAACCCCGGCGGGATCGGGCACCAGTGGGTCAAGCGGCTCTTTATCACCCGGGACTTCCGGCGGGACACCTTCCATCCGGAAGACGACGAAAACCCCGACGATTATCTTTTCATCCCCGCCACCGTCTACGACAACGCGGTCCTCCTGGAGCACTCCCCGGACTACGTCCGGCAGCTGAACCTGCTGCCGGAGAAAATCCGGAGGGCGCACCGGGACGGGGACTGGGATGCTCTCTCCGGCCAGTATTTTTCCGAATTTCGCCGGGGAGAGCACACCGCGGCTCCCTTCCGGGTGCCGGAGGAATGGACCCGGTACCGGGCGATTGATTACGGCCTGGACATGTTCGCCTGCCTCTGGATCGCGGTGGACTACGACGGCAGGGCCTGGGTATACAGGGAGTACCAGCAGCCGGGGCTCATCGCGTCCCGGGCGGCGGAGGCCATGGCGGACAGGACGCTTCCCGGGGAGAGGATTGAGGCGACCATCGCGCCTCCCGACATCTGGAGCACTCAGAAGGATACCGGGCGGACCATGGCGGAGATTTTCGCCGAAAACGGCTCGCCCCTGTCCCGGGCGGCCGTCGGCAGGGTACAGGGCTGGCTCATGGTGAGGGAATACCTGCGCCCGGGCCGGGACGGGGAACCCATGCTCCGCATTTCCCGGGACTGCCCCCAGCTGATCGAAAACCTCCAGGCCCTGCTGGCCGACGAAGCAAACCCAAGCGACTGCGCCGCGGAGCCCCACGAGATCACCCATCTCACCGACGCGCTGCGCTATTTCGCCCGGTTCCGGACCCTGCGGCCGGCGGCGGAGGAAACACAGGAAGCATTTCCCGAACCGGATCGGACGGAGTACGGAGAGCTCATGACCGGCGGGGATGCCGACGAAAGTTATCTGGAATTCACCGCGTTTTCCCCGGATGTGGGGTAAAAGAAAAAAGGAGAGATAAGCAATGACACTGTCGTATTTTGCAGCCTTGTTGGGCCTGCTGGCGGCCATTTTGGGCATACTCGCCGCCGCGGGCGCGGCCTTCCTGGCCCTGCGGACCGAAAGGAGGCTGGACGAGTGCCGGTGCAGGCTTTCCGGCTTCGGGATCCGCCTGTCCGCTCTGAGCCGGCGCCTGGAGGAGCAGAAGAACCTTCTGGAGGAGCGGAGCGTTCCCGATAAACCCAAGCCCTCGGAGGAGCCGGAGGAACGCCGGGCACAGCGGTGGATGCAGGGCATCGCCGACATTCTGTCCTACACCGGCGAGCCCGGAAAAAAGGAGGGACGGTCTGAGTGAACCGGAAACAGGAATCCTTCGGCTGCGGGGAGATCTGGCGGGACTATGAAAAGGGCGTGTCCTTCAACACCCGCATCGGGCTGTACGACACCGTGGCGGCAAACGAAAACTTCTTCATCGGGCGGCAGTGGGAGGGGGTCCGCTCCAACGGCCTGCCCACACCGGTGTTCAACTTTTTAAAGCGCGTGGTCCTCTTCCGGGTTTCCTCCATCGTATCCGACAATCTCAAGATGCAGGCTTCCCCCATGGAACCGGCCGGGCTCCGGGGGGTGCGCCGGGCTGCCCGGGCGGTCACGGGGGAATTCGATAGGCTTTTTGAGCGCAACAAAATGGGTTCGCTTCTGCGGGAATATGTGCGCAACGCCTCGGTGGACGGGGACGGCTGCCTCTATACATATTACGATCCCGATGCTCCCGGCCCCTTCAGCGGCGGGGAGATCATCACCGAACTGGTGGAAAACACGAGAGTCCTTTTCGGAAATCCCAACGACCGCCGGGTGGAGCGCCAGCCCTGGATCATCGTTGCCCGGCGGGAGCCCCTGGAAGAAGTGCGCAGATTGGCGGAGGAGGCAGGGGAGGATCCTGATGCCGTGAGGCCCGATACCGACGACGCGGGCAATTACCACGATTCCCTCACCGACGACAAGTGCACCGTTCTTCTGAAATTCTGGAAGGAGCGGGACAGGGAAAACGGCGAAAGACGCCTCATGGCCGCCGAGTGCACCCGGGACAGGATGCTGCGCCAGCCCTGGGACACGGGGCTGACCCTCTATCCCGTCACGTGGCTCTCCATGGACTATGTTCAGGACTGCTACCACGGCCAGGCCGACGTCACGGGGCTCATTCCCAATCAGATCTTCGTCAACAAGCTCTTTGCCATGACCATGCTCTCCCTCATGTCCTCGGCCTATCCCAGGATCCTGTACGACAGGACGCGCATCGCCCGGTGGGACAACCGCGTGGGGGCGGCTATCCCCATGAACGGCGGAGACGTGGCCGGAGCGGCCAAGATCATCGACCCCGCCCAGGTCTCCCCCCAGATCTCCCAGTTTATCTCTCTGGCCATCAGCTACACCAAGGAGTTCATGGGGGCCAACGACGCCGCCCTGGGGGACGTGCAGCCAAACAACACCTCCGCCATCATCGCCCTGCAGCGGGCATCCGCCGTTCCCATGGAGCTGGTGCGCCGGAACCTGCATCAGTCCATCGAGGATCTGGGGCGGATTTATATGGACCAGATGGCGGCCTTTTACGGGCGCCGGCCCGCCCGGGCGGGGGAAGATGCGAAAGCTGCCGAGGACAGGGCCGAACTCTTTGATTTTGCTGCGCTTAGGAACATGCCCCTGTCTTTGAAACTGGACGTGGGGGCCTCGGCCTACTGGTCGGAAATCACCTCCGTCCAGACCCTGGACAACCTCCTTGCCGGCGGCAAAATCAGTGTCCTGCAGTATCTGGAGCGGCTCCCCTCCGGATACGTGACCGGGAAGGAGGAACTCATGGAGGAACTGAAAAACGCTTCCAAAACCCCGAAGCAGAGCTCCGCGGGAAACGGCTTAACTGGAGCCTCTCTGCCTCCGAGGCTCCTTGCGGGACGGCTCTCTGTACCCGCCGGATAACCTGCAAAATCCCTACAAACAAAAAAACGGGCGAAACCAGCCCGAAAGGAGAAAAACCATGGAAGACGAAATGCTGGACCTGTTCCCCGACGAGGATCCCAACGGGACACCCACCGAAACGGAAGACGAAGACGGGGATCTGGACCTGTCCGAGGCCTTCGCCGCCGCCGAGAAAGACGAGGCGGAGGAGGACAAGGACAAGGGGGAGGAAGACGGAACCGGAACCGGGGGCGAAACCAGCCCCGCCAGAGCGGCGAACGCTTTGCCGGACTCCGCCGGGTCCTTCACCCTGAACCACCTGGGACACCTTCAGACCGTGGGCCGGAAAGACGTGGTGGCCCTGGCCCAGAAGGGCCTGGACTATGACTTCATCAAGGCCAAGCTGGAGGAGGCCAGGGGAAAGCTCAAGACCTACGAGACTCCCGCGTCGCCGAAACCGGAAGCTCCGGCGGCTCCCGCGGCAAACGGGGTTCCGGAACGACCCTCCGCCCATTCGGCATCTTTACTCCCGGAAGGACGGATACCCGGAAGCTCCGCTCGGGAAGCGGGACGCGGATATCTCGGAAGGGCAGACATAAACACGTCCGGCGGCCGGGAAGGGGAGGAGCGCAGAAAGGGCGAAGTCAGGCAGATCATGAAGTACCATCCCGATTTCAGCGGGGGAAAGATCCCCGACGAAGTCTGGGAAGAGGTGCGCCTCGGAGCTTCCTTGCCCTCGGCCTTTCTGATGCACGAAAACAGGAAGCTTCGCTCGGAGCTGGACACGGCCCGGCAGGAGCGGCTCAACCGGGAGAAGACCCCCGGCAGCGTAAGCTCCGCCGGCAGCCGGCGGGAAAACCTGGATCCCTTCCTCGCGGCCCTTTCCGAGGACTGACCGGGATCCGGCGAAAATCCGACTGAAAAAACAAGGAGGCTAATCCATGGCTCAAAACTACGCAAGCAAGTACGCGTCCAAGGTGGACGAGCGGTTCGCCAAAAAGTCCTTCACCGACAAGCTGTTCAACAAGGACTTCAACTTTGTGGGCGTGCAGACCATCAACGTCTTTTCCATCAGCACCGTTCCCCTGAGCACCTATTCCGGCAGCGGCACGGACCGCTTCGGCTCCCCCACGGAGGTGGGCAACACCCTCCAGGAGCTGACCCTCACCCAGAAGCCGGCCTTCTCCCTCACCATCGACAAGACAAACGACGCCGATCAGATGGGGACCAAGGCGGCCGCCTCCGCCCTCCAGCGGGAGCTGGACGAGGTGCTCTATCCCGCGGTGGACAAGTACCGTATCCGTCGCCTGTGTTACGGCGCGGGCAAGGTGGCGTCGATTTCCGCCGCTCCCACCTCCTCCGACATCGTGGACAAGATTACCGACGGCACCGAGTATCTGGACAACAAGCTGGTGCCCGAAGAGGGCCGGTACCTTCTCATCCGCAGCGACATGTACAAGGCGCTCAAGCGCAGCGACGATTTCCTCAACCTCCAGGACCTGGGCGCCAAAGCCCTGTCAAAGGGACACGTGGGCGAGGTGGACAACATGATGGTCATCAAGGTGCCTGTCAGTTTTATGCCCGCCGGCGTCTATTTCATCATCGGCCACAAGAAAGCCGCTCTGGGAGCCATGAAGCTCTCGGAGTTCTTCACCCATAAGAATCCTCCCGGCCTCTGCGGCGTGCGGGTGGAAGGCCTCGTCTACCACGACGCCTTTGTCCTGGGCTCCAAGTGCGACGCCATCTACGTGGCCGCCGCCGCGGCCAACATCCAGTCCAGTCCCGTCATCGCCGAGGACTCCGGGACCGACGGTCTGGTATCCGTAACCGCCTCGGGAGCCACCATCTACTACACCGTGGACGGCTCCGACCCCCGCTATTCCAGCACCCGCGCCCTCATTGCCTCCGGCGGCACCTTCACCCTGGAGGAGAGCGCCACGGTCAAGGCTTACGCCTATGTGGAAAGCGACTCCGCTCCCAAGTACCCCACCGCGGTGGTCTCCACGGATATCACCGTATCCTGACGGGGAAAGCGGGGACGGCGAAACGCCGTCCCCGCTGATACCCCTTACATCCCGGAAGCGACAGAGAGTATACAGAATGCAGCCGGCACGACCGGCGGAATGGAGAGCGATACCTATGACCGCCCAGGAAATATTCGAATGCGCCATGGTCCTCATGGACGGCCTCAACTATCGGGGCGAGGCCGACACCGACGAGAACCAGGACTATAAATACAAGGCCCTGACGCTCATAAACCTACTGGCTCAGGAGTGTTACCTCTCCTCCGACACCTATGACCCGGGAGAGGTCGGCTCCCGTCCGACGCCCGAACCCGTGGAAGCCTTCTCGGACACGGTGGACCTGGACGAGGCCATCTGCCGCAATATCCTGCCCTACGGAGTGGCAGCCCATCTGCTTCTGGCGGAGGGGAACACCGCCATGGCCTCCTTCGTGAACCAGAAATACCAGGAAAACCTGCAAAAATTCAAAGCCGTGCCCCGGGCGGGCCGGGAGACGGAGCTCGTCTACGGCGGGATCGAATACGGCGCGGACGGGCTGCTGTAGCCGGAGAATGCATATGCAAGGAGGGATATCATGGCAGTGATTCAGGCCCAGGAGGGCGCCCTGGTGCGCATCGACCGGTTCCTGGGGCTCAACGAGAGTCCCGACGGGGACACGGGACTGAAGCCCGGGGAGGCCTCCGTCATGCGGAATTTCCGCGTCACCCGGGAGGGAAATCTCCAGCTTCGCCCGGGGTACAAAACCGTCTGCACCCTGTCGGAGGGGAATCCCGTGCGGGGGCTGTGGCAGGGCTTCGTGAACGGCACGGAGCGGCTGGTTGCCGCCTGCGGGGGGCAACTCTGGGAGATAGACTGCGGAACCTTTGAAAAAACCGACCTGGGGATCCTGGACGACGCGCCGGTTTTCTTTTTCGGATTTTCCGAAAAGCTGTATATCCAGAACGGTTCCCAGTACAAGGTCTGGGACGGGGAGACTCTGGAGGACGTTGCGGGATACGTGCCCGTGGTGCTGGTGTCCTCCGACCCCGCGGGGGGCGGGACCACGCTCCAGCAGGTGAACAAGCTCACGGGGAGCAAATGGCAGTGGTTTTCTTCAACATCCGGCTCCACCGTCTACCATCTGGCGGAGACGGGAATCGACAGCGTGGACGAGGTGCGGGTGGATGACGAAGAGCGCACTTCCGGCTATTCGGCCGACCTGGAAGCCGGGACGGTGACCTTTTCCGCAGCCCCGGGAGCGGGGACCAACGACGTGAAGATCCGCTGGACCAAGGGGACGGGGGACAGGGAGACCGTCCTGGCCCAGAAATTCGCCGAGACCTACAACGGCTCGGCGGACACCCGGGTCTTTCTTTACGGGGATGGGACCAACAAAGCCTATTACAGCGGGATCGAATATGAAACGGGTCTGCCCACCGCCGAGTACTTCCCCGACCTGAACGTCCTGGACGTGGGAGACGGCAACACGGCCCTGACCTCTCTGGTGCGGCATTTCAACAAACTCCTGGCCCAGAAAAAAGGGGGCGGGTCCTATCTCGTGGACTTCGACTTCATCACCCTGGCCGACGGCACCCAGACGGCGGCTTTTTACACCCGGGCAATTGACAGGGACATGGGAAACGACGTCCCCGGCGGGGTGCGCCTGGTGTACAACTATCCCGTCTCCCTCCAGGGAAACGCCGCTTACCGCTGGGGGCTCATCTATACCTCCGGCGTCCAGGATGAGCGCAGCGCAAAACGGATCTCCGACCCTGTGCGCAGGACCATGGGGGAGCTTGACCTTGCCGCCGCCGTGACCTTCGACGACGAAAACAGCCGGGAGTACTGGATCGTCTCCGGGGACACGGCTCTCATCTGGAACTACTCCGGGGAGACCGACAGCGGCGGTTATAAAAACAACCTCTGGTACGTATACACCGGCATCCCCGCCCTGTGCTTTGCGCCCTCGGGGCAGGATCTGCTCTTCGGAAGCGGTTCCGGGGCCCTCATGCGCCTGTCCCGGGACTACCGAAACGACGACGGGGAGGAGATCGACGCTAAGTGGGAGTCCGGCTCCATGGATTTCGGCTCCGACTGGATGCGAAAGTACACCGACGAGCTTTTCCTCGTCATGAAGCCGGAGTCCGGCGCGCGTATTACCGTGGGCGTTCAGACCGAGCGGAAGAGCGCCTATCCGGAAAAGACCGTCTCCTCGGGCCTTGCAAGCTACGTGAGCGCCGATTACGCCCACTGGGCCTACGGAACCAACCGGAAGCCCCGGACCCGGCGCCTGAAGCTCATGGCCCGGAAATTCACCTTCTGCAAGCTGATTTTCAAAAGCGTCTCCGTCTCCGCTACGAATACGGTCCTGGCCTGCTCCCTCCGGGCGCACCGGGTGGGAAAAGTGAGATAGCGCCCGCAGACGGGCGCGGATAAAAGGAGGATTCAAAATGGCTCTGACACCCTTGTCGGCAAGCGTGAACATTCATCAGACCCTGCCCGACGAACCCAACGACGTGGGCGGCATGACCGCCGCCCAGCTCAAGGCCGCCTGGGACACCCCCGCGAACACCCTGAAGGAGTATTTAAACGGCACACTCATCCCGGAACTGGACGCGGCCCATCTGCCGTATCTCTACGGATCGGCAGGCACCGTACAGAACGCCATGGACGGGCTTGTGGCGGGAGTCGTGCCGGACGGCTCCATTACCGCGGCGATGCTGAAATCGGGTATCGTTGCCTATTCAAATCTTGGCTCCGACGTTATTGAGATCTTCAATACGCTCATCCTGAACAATCTGCGCCTGAAGCTGCAGGTATCCCTGTCCCACGCGGACATCGATGCGTACAGCGACCTGCTGGCGGATTCATCGCTGATGGATATTCCGGCGAATCCGAGTACCTATGTGTCAGCCGGCAGCCTCGCTGCCGGTATGGGCGGAGGGACCGCTTCAGGTTCCGTTGATGTAAAAAGCAACAGCGTAGGCATAGCGGGGCAGACGTTTATACCCGGGGTAAGTACCACGATCACAAGCGCCACGATTGCTTTGCGGGCGGTGGGAGTGGATTCGCCAGGAAGAGCCACCCACGCTTACATTTACAACACCTCCAACGGACTGCCGACCACCGTTCTGTATACTTCGCCGACCACCGCATACGCGACAAATACCACGGGAAATCTCACGTTTTCCTTCTCGAACGCATCCGTTATATCCGGCACAACATATGCCCTTGTAATTTCGACTGCCTCGGGGCCTTCCGAATACCCCAACCAATTGTCGACAACCGGTGGGAGTTATTCCGGCGGTAACCGCGTTTATGCGGATTCAAGCGATACCACATGGACGTCGGTTCCCGGAAGCGATTTGTACTTCGTGTTGAAAACCATGGATGGTGAGGCTTTCTGGTCCGGAGTGGAAACCTCCGAAGCCCTTTCATGCGCCGCCGTGACCGCCGATACCACACCCGGCACCGGTACCGTCGCGTGGTATCTGTCCGATGACGGCACCGATTGGACGGCAGTCACGGCGGAGGACACCATGCAGACGGTTTCTTTCGATACCGCATTCTTGCATCTGAAGTGCGTGCTGACAGGAAACGCGACGGTGGAAGCCGTCGCCTATGGAGGGTATTGAACATGGTACTGCAGAGAAAAAAGAACCTCAGCCGAAGCGGGATAAAAACAGATAAACCGGAAGAAGAAAAAAGCGCATCTCTGGAGCGGCGCGTCGAGGCGCTGGAAAAGGCGGTGGAACTGCTGCAGACAAGGCGGGACGGGTGAACCATGTCTGAGAATGCGACAAAAAGTTATGTCCAGTACGCGGTTTCCAGAGCGGGTCTCAAGGGCGAGCAGGGGGAGCGGGGCATGACCGGCGCCGCGGGCCCCGCGGGCGCGGCGGCCGCCGTGGCGGTGGGAACGGTGACCACCCTTTCCGCCGGCGCTTCCGCCGCCGTGTCCAATTCCGGGACATCGTCTGCAGCGGTACTGAACTTTGCAATTCCTCAGGGCGCAAAAGGGGAAACGGGGGATACCGGACTTCAGGGTCCGCAGGGTACCCCCGGGGAAACCGGGCCTATGGGCGAACAGGGAATCCAGGGCCCGGCGGGGGCGGACGGCACGGACGGCGTCGGAATTCCTCCGGGCGGTTCCGCCGGGCAGTACCTCACCAAATCGGACGGCACCGATTACAACGTGGGGTGGGCGGATCTGCCCGGCGACATGACGGCAAGCGAAATCCTCGCCGCCGTGAAAACCGTGGACGGCTCCGGCAGCGGACTGGACGCGGACACTCTGGACGGGAACGAAGCCGCCGCATTTGCAGCCGCCTCTCATACCCATACCGCGGCGGGCATCACGGACTTTTCCGGCGCAGCGGTATCCGCAGTTTCCGCGGAGGATGAGTACCTGAAAAACACCGGAGACTCCGCAAACGGCAGCTATACGTTCGATGGCGAAACCCTGTGCGTGGACGCGGCCAATCATAGAATCGGGATCGGGACGGCCTCCCCGTCGAAGGCTCTCGTTGTATACGGAAGCACCACCTATGAAACGCAGCTCACCGGGAATGCCGTAAGCTTTACCCGGACCGGCGGAGATTCCTATATCGAGCAGATTGGGACAGGCAAATTACGGTTCCGCATGAGCTCCGGCCTGACCGACACGGTGACGCTGTCCGGCGATGGAAAAGTCGGAATCAGAAATATCGCTCCGGCCGAGGCTTTGGACGTAGACGGCAATATTGCCGTGTCCGGCACGGTGGACGGCAGGGATATCGCGGCGGACGGGGCGGCGCTGGACGGTAAGGCCAGCGATTCCGGCGTGGTTCATAATACCGGGAACGAAACGGTTTCGGGGGTAAAAACCTTTTCCAGCTTTCCGGTTACGCCGTCGGCCGCACCGACGAACGATTACGATGCGGCGAACAAGAAATATGTGGACGACCAGGTGGCGGGAGCAGGGAGCGGGTTTGAAATCGGAGATATTTTCACCACCATGAGAACGGACCTTGGTTCGGAATGGCTACTATGCAACGGAGGAGAAATAAATCTCAGTACATATCCGAGCCTCGCCTCGGTGTGCGGCCCTGATCCCTCCGCCGGGATGACGCAGGGGACTACGCCGGCGGTCTATTATTACGGGATTGCCTATGGGAACGGATATTTTGTCAGAGTTGGGTACAGCGGAAAGATATCATATAAGGCGGCGACGCCGGACGGAACCTGGACGGAAAACAATCAATCATCTTCGGCAAATTTTATATCCGTGGCCTATGGGAACGGGTACTGGGTTGCCACTGGGGATGGTGGGACACTGTACTATAAAGCAGGAGACCCGAACGGGACATGGACGTCAAATACGCAAGGATACAGAAGGTTTTACGGCGTGGCCTATGGGAACGGGTACTGGGTTGCCGTTGGAGAATACGGCACCATGTACTATAAATCCAGCACACCCAACGGAACATGGACCTCAAAAACCGTCGGGAGTTCATTACAGACAAACCTGTCGGTGGCATACGGGGACGGATACTGGGCGATATCAAACGATCAATACCTATGGACCATATCTGGAGCTCCCAGCGGGACATGGTCATCCGCAACCTCCGTCAACTACGGAATGAGATCGATAATCTACGGAAACGGGTATTGGGTCGGGACATATTCCGGCGGCGTATCTTATCGTGCGGGTGCAAATCCAAACGGCGCCTGGACAATAAAGACGGCGGCTTCTCTTAACGGAACCGTGTGGGGAGTGGCCTATAATAGCGGATATTATTATGTGGTGTCATCATACGGGACATGGTCCTATGTCGCCGGAAACCCGGGAAATACATGGGTAGCGGGAACCAACCCAGGTTCTTCGATCACGTTTGGAGCCATCTGCGCAGGCAATAACTGCATCGCTGCAATGGGGTACTATAATACGACCTATTATTGCTTTTATATGCTGCCGAAACTCCCGGCGATATCCATTGGAGCGTATTCCTATATCAAGGCTCTCTGATAAGGAGTGTTAAAAATGTTTATTCCCCTATTGCCTCCCAAATCCGGTTATGTGGAAGTGGAGATAGACGAATCCAGAAAATACAAAAAAATCCTGACGGAAGAAACTGAAAAAATCTCCGCCTTGGAATCCGCCGCCGCGGATGCGGACGCCCTGGCGGTGGACCAGGAATACCGGATTATCCTTCTGGAACTGGGGGTGATGTAAATGCTGTACAACGTGCTCAAAAGGCTCATCGAGCGGGGGCAGACCGCGGGACTCCGGGAGAAGCTGGACGTGTTCTACGCCGTGGGGTCGATTACCGAGACCCAGTACACGGAGCTTACGGGCCTGCTGACGGCGGAGGCGTAGTCCGGAGAGCGCCGCTGAAAAGCCGGAAGGGCATAAAACGGAGTTTACCTGAAAAATGAAACGGGAGGAAAAGTCATGGCAAAGGGATCGATGTACGGCATTCTCAGCGACGAGGATAAGAAAAAGGTGGATCAGAACACCGCCGTCTGGGAATCGGCGACGGCGGCGGGAGACGCGGCGGCTGCAAACGCAGCGCATATCAATAACGCCGTCATTTACGCGGGCTACGGTTACAATACCAACCGGGACGGCTCCCAACAGACCCCGATGGAAGGCGTCGCGCAGACAGACGCGGCGTCCGGCGGCACAGGGTACATAAACGATATCTACGACAATCAGTATAAGGCCGGCACGGCTTCCCTCACGGCGGATTACGAGAACAATCTGACGTCCCTCGGAAGAGCGCAGGAGCAGATCGAGCCCACGTATTATGCCGCGCGGAACTCTGCCGCCTCGGACACCGCCCGGTCCAAGGACGCCTGGAACGAGTACGCCGCGGCACAGGGCCTCAATTCCGGCGCCGGCGGTCAGGCGGAGATCGCCCGGAACAGCGCCTATCAGGCCAATATGACGGCTCTCGGCCAGGCCGAGGCCGACGCCGAAGCCGACGCGGAGCTTCAGCGGCAGCAGCTTCAGGCGGATTACACGGCGGCTATCGAACAGGTCCGGGCGGAACAGGAGGCGGAGCGGAACCAGGCGCTCCTGGAGGAATACTACCGGCAGCAGGACCAGCGGCAGGAGGCGGAGGAGACGGCTTACAGCCGCGCCCTCCAGAAGGCCCAGATCCTGGCCAGCGTCGGCGATTACTCCGCTTATAAGGCCCTGGGCTATACCGACGCGGAGATAGCGGCCCTGCAAAAGTATTACAAAGACAACCTCTGAAAAGCGGCGGAGACTGCTTCGGCGCGCTTCTGGGATACAGCGGGCCTCCGGCGATGTCCTCCGCCCGGAGGCCCGTCCCGGTTCGGGACCCTGCAATGCTCCGAGCGCCTGCGCGGCCCGTCGCCGGGAAATTTACAAAGGAAAGGAAGATGTACTCCATGACTTCAAACCGGACAATAGCCGGCCTGGACGCGCTCCATGGCGCCTGGGAGAGATCCCGGGAAAAAAAGAAGCTCCCGGAGACTGCCGGAAGCAATACAACGCCCGTCGCCGGAATCAAAAATCTGCCGAATCCGGATCCGACGAATCCGCCGGAAATCGAATATCCAATCCCCCGGCAGTCCAATACCGCGCGCCCGGAGCCTCTGCCGTTATACCCGGAAAAACCGGATATCCCCGTTCAAAGTAACGTGGATAAGATCCGGGAGGAGGCAGAGGCGGTACGAAGTTCCCCGCAGACGTCCTACTCGCCGCCGTCGGACGGCTCCCGGTACATAAACGGGCTTTACGGCTCCCTTTCCGGAACCGGATCCGCCGCCGCGCGCAATCTGGAAACCGCGGCTTTTAGGGAGGCGGAGCAGGTGGCGGTGGAGCCGTTTTACAGCGCCGCCCGGGCTGCATCCGCGGCGGACGCCGCACAGGGGGAAGCCTCCTGGGACCGGTACGCCGCCGCCCGGGGCCTCAATTCCGGCGCCAGCGGACAGGCGGAACTCGCCCTGAATAGCGCCTACCAGTCCTCGCTGACGAGCCTGAACAAAGCCCAGGAAGAGAAGGAGGCCGACGCGAAGCTCCAACGGCAAAAGATCGCCGCGGAGTACACCGCCCTGATCGAGGAGGTCCGGGCCGAGCGGGAGGCCGCCGAAGCCGAGGCCCTCCTGAAGGAGTACAACCGGCAGATAGAACTGGGAAAACAGGACGAAGCCCGGAAGTATGGGCAAAATCTTAAAAAGGCCGCTCTGTTCGCGGATACCGGCGACTACTCGTATTTCAGGTCCCTGGGCTACAGCGACGAGGAGATCGCAAACATGGAAGTCTCGTACAAACGGCAGCAGGAAAAGCGCCGGGAGCAGGAGGAAGCGGAGCGGCAGGCGGCGGCACAGAAAGCGGCTAAGATAACCGCGTCCCAGGCGGCGCGGACCGCCGCCGAAACCGTGGCGATCCCAGATTTCAAGGATTACGGGGCTGCCGCGGACTTCATGAACCGGTACGGAGCGGATTCCGCCTATACCGCCCGGATGCTGACGGAAAACGAGTGGAACCGGGCGCTCAAAGACGAAAGCTCCTCTCTCGTCCTTCTGGGGGACTATCCCAATTATTTAAAATGGTTCGCGTATTACGCCCTGGAAAAAAGCGGGCAGGGCGGGGAAGCCTCTCCCGAATCCTTCACCGTCTGGTTTGAAAAACAGACCGGCCTGGATCATGTAAACAGCACGGAGTTAAACCGCTCCTTCCGGGAATATGAGCAGGCGCAGGAAACTGCGCCCCGGGCTCCCGCGTACGTCACGGTGAGAAACGCGCTGGCCGAGAGCGCGGCGGATACGCAGACCGGGCAGAGCGCGCAGGCTTCTTCCCCCAAGACCGCCGGATACCTTTCGGTAAGAAACGCTTTGGACAGCGGGGCGGCGGATTCCGCGCCGGGAAGCGTTCTTCTCAGCCTGGCGGACAGCCTGAAAGACACGGGGAACGGTAAGCGGATCACCGATCTGCTTCGGGATTTCCGGGAATACGAGCGGAAGCCGGACACATCCGCCGCGGACAGCAGGATGTTTCGGGAGAACCGGTATGCCGAGAAGAACATGGCAAGCCCCAGCGACCGGCTGAAGAGCCTGGAAAAAGAAATACAATTGCAAAAAGCAAAAGTCCAGGGCCTTTCCGACGCGTACCTGTACGGCGACGCGGAGCGGGAGCAGAAGAAGCTGGACCTGCTGGAAAAACAGTATGCCTCCGAAAACAAGCGGGACCTGGACCGCTTCATCGCCGAATGGACGGAGGAGATCGACCGCCAGCGGCAGGAGCAGAGAGAACAGGAGATCCTGGACCTTTACAACCTGTATGTCCCGCTGAATGAGGAAACCCTTGCTTCCCAGAAGGAAGAGGGATATACTGGAAACAGGGAGACTGCAGAGCAGGACAATCAACCGTATATTAACGCGGTTACGCCGGAAATGCATCGGGAGCTGCAGGGCCATGAAAAACAGTGGACAGATTTCAAGTCGCAGTTTTCGGATGACCGTGAAATGCGCAAGTACCTGGTTTCACTTGGTCCTGAAGGAATCGCCGAACTGCCGGAAGCCGTTCAATTTAGGGCGAAGCTGTATTATGACAATATCATCCGGAATGCGGAAGAATATCTGGCGTATGAAGGGTACGGTAAAATCCCATGGCTTGCGGCGCTGGGTTCGAAATTTCTGGATGTAATGACGCTGGGTGCTTCGGGCAAGCTCATGGAAAGCTCCGACCCCAGCAAAGCGGAGCAGCTGGAAACGGCTGAGGCCCTGTATCCGCTGGCGGCGCAGGCGGGCGCCTTAGCCGGATGGATGACGCCGGGCAGCGCCAGCGGCGCGGCGGCGGAGGGTATCGGCAAGGCGCTTAGCCCGCTGTACAAGCCGGCAGGCGAGATCATAGGGAAAGGCGTACAGTCCGCTTTGGGCAAAACGGCTCCTAAAGCGGCTTCCGTGCTGGAACGAATCCTGACGAACGCGGCGGAGAGAGGCATTGCGGGTTATGGCGTGGGCGCGTTTGAAGGCGCCCTGGACAGCAAGTCGGAGGGCGGCGATTGGCAGGATGTGCTGAAGGCTGCAAACGAGACCGGTCTCCGTTCCGCCGTTCAAAACATGCTCGCCAATGCGCTTCTGGACGAATTCAAATGGCATTTGAATTCACAAAATCCCGTTACAGAAAGCGCGGGGGAGAATTTCACAAGCGGTAGTGTGAATGATTTGCCTTCAAACGCTCAAAATTCATACAAAAACTATGAAGGTAACAATTGGAAAGGAAATTACAGTGGACAGATGCCTGGGACAAAGGCAGGGAAGCTGTATCAAAATGCGGACGATTTACTTCCTAAAACTGATTCAGCAGGGTATAGGATAACCTATAGAGAATTTGACATCAATTCACCTACACAAAACTTTGGCAGGGATGCGGAAAGGTTTGTTGTTGGTAGCGATGGTTCAGTGTATTATACTGATAGTCACTACGGACAACGAATAAGTCCAGCAGGGTTGCCGCCATTTGTAAAAATAAAGTAAGGGAAGTTTGAATATGGAGAACAAGATGTATAGCATATCAGAAAAAGAACTGAACTCAATTGAACAACAGCTTTTTAATCAAAGAGGAATATGGGTAGCAGAAATCGATGGAAGGAAAGTACCTACATGGAAAGATTATGCTCATGAAATTGAGAGAGCTTTTCGTTTTCCTACCCCTTGTGATAAAAGTATGGATGCCTATTTGGATTGGATGACAGATTTATCTTGGCTTAATGCAAAAGGGTATGCTTTAATTATAAAAAATGTTAAAGACTTTATAAGGAGTGACCCTGAAAAGAAAGAAAAGGTTCTTCATTTTTTTAAAGATGACATTTTACCCTTTTGGCAGTCGGATGTAGAGAAATATGTTGTTGAAGGGAAAGCAAAGCCGTTTAATGTATATATTATCGAGTGATTGACACACAGGAGTCGCTCATGACTCCTGATACCTTTGATAATATTATATTTACAGACAACTAAGGAGACGGTCCTTTCGGTTTAGTATAGCCGGAAGAACCGTCCCTTTAATTACCATTACCCCGGGACTCCACGGAGTACGCCCAGCAGTATGTGAGGCCGCGGCTTACCGGTGCCCAGGCGATTGCCTCGGACCTGGCGTCCGCGGCGGGATATATGGTGCCCTCGCTGCTGATCGCCCCCGTAACGGAAGGCACCTCCGTCGCGTGGCTTCCCGCGCTGCTGCTGGGTACTGCCACCGCCGGAGACACTTACAACACGGAGCGCCGTGCGGGTATGCCCGATCGGCAGGCCGTGATCTATTCCGCGGCGGTGGGCGCTGTGGAGGGCGGGCTGCAGTACGCCCTGGGCGGCATAGAAGCGTACGGAAAGGAAGGCGCATTTTCCATGCTGGCGGAATCGCCGGCCGGGAATGCGGCGCTCGCGAAGCTGGACGGCGTGCTGAGAGCGGCGGCCAGATCCCCGGCGGCGCAGAAGGCGCTGGAAACGGCGGCGGCAGCCGGGCGGTTCGCCATCCGGATGAACGACGAGGGCTTTGAGGAGTATCTCCAGGAGATTTTGCAGCCCGTGATCCGTAACGTGGTCCTCGGGGAGGACAACGAGGTGAAAGCCTTCACCCCCCAGGCCCTCTACGCCTATGTCCTCGGCGCCATCACCGCCGGAGCCTTCAACGCCGTGTCCGCGGCGGCGGAGGCGGGCGAGTTTGCATACAAAAGCAGTGCGGCGTATGAAAATACAACCGGGGAAGCAAGGGGACGGTTCATTTGCTTACGTTTACATTGTAGTTATGATAAAAAATCAAATTAAAAGGGCAGTTCTTCCGGTCTAGTATAGCCGGGAGAACCGTCCCTTTTATATCTTTCGATAAAAAATGCTCTGGACAGTCAAACAGCGGGCTCCGGGAGCGGAGAGGACGGAAAAACGCCGGATTCCGCGCCGGGAAGCGTTCTTCTCAGCCTGGCGGACAGCCTGAAATACACGGGGGACGGTAAGCGGAGCACCGACCTGCTTCGGGATTTCCGGGAATACGAGAGGAAGCCGGACACATCCGCCGCGGACAGCAAAATGCTCCGGGAGAGCCGGTACGCCGAGAAGAACATGGCAAGCCCAAGCGACCGGCTGAAGAGCCTGGAAAAGGCGATCCAGCTCCAGCGGGCGAAGATCCAGGGCCTCTATGACGCGTACCTGTACGGCGACGCGGAGCAAGAAGAGAAGAAGCTGAGTCTGCTGGAAAAACAGTATGCAACCGAAAAGAAGCAGGACCTGGACAGCTTCATCGCCGAGTGGACAGAGGAGATCGACCGCCAGCGGCAGGAGCAGAGGGAACAGGAGATCCTGGACCTCTACAACCAGTATGTCCCGCTGAATGAGGAAACGGTTGATTCCGGGGGAAAAGAGGGATATACTGGAAACGGGGAGACGCTCCGGGAAGAAGCCGGTACGTTCAGCACGGCGGATGCACCTCTTTGGTATTCCCCGGACTACGGATTGCCGATCGGTACGGATTCGGAGAAAGCGGAGGCCGCCTTTTCCGCCGCGCTCCGGCAGGTAGTCCTGGGAAACTATACCGACGATGTGACGCTTCTGGGCACCGCCATGCAGATTGCCATGAGCCTCACCGGCGCGGACACGGCCATGGATATCCGGGACCTGGCCTACGACATCACCCACTGGAAATGGGACAAGGGGCACATATTGCAGACGGTTCTGGATGCGGTAGGGCTGATTCCCGGCATAGGCGTCGTCAAGAATCTGGACGAAGCGGGCACGGTGCTGAAAGCTCTGTTCAACGGCGCGGAGACTCTGACCCCCGCTCTGGCCGCGGCGGCTAAAACAGGCCCCGAGGCCGCCGAATGGCTGATGAAGGGCATCGCCAGGTACGGCGACACGGTGACGGAGCTGCTGCGCGGCACCGCGAAAAACGCCGACGACGCTGCGGGATTAGGTCTTCTCGTTTCCGCCGTCCGGAAAGCGGAAGACTCCGGCGACCTTCTCAAATCCGCCGACGAAGCCATCGGCACCGCCCAGAGCGCCGCCAAATCCGCCGATGAAATTATTGAGAACGCGGGAAAGGTAAATTTCGACAGTAAGAAACTATTAAATTCAGGAAATCAATTAGATAAAGGAGGTGAACTAACAAAAGCCGGTAGAGCATTAGAAAAACACGGAAGCAGATATGGTAGCATTTATCCTCAAGCAACTGGTAATGTTACCAATAAAAATGCGCTCGGAAATCAGATATTAGAATCCATACTTAATAATCCTAATGCCACTTCAGTAACAAGATATCATGCAATGTACGGAGATATTTTAGAGATTAAGATTTCTGGTGGAATGGGTGCAAGATTTTCTGCTGATGGTAGTACCTTTATCGGATTTTTGGAGTAATATGGATAATTTTGAATTAATTTTAACAAGTTATGATGATTACGATGACTTTGTAGTAGAAATTTGGTATCGAAATAATTTGATTGCCATTGTAAATGATAATGATATAATACAATTGTTCGATGAAAATAAAAACAAAGCAATCATCACAAGTAATTTGTTTGCTTCTGCCTTAGAAGACGCAAAGAAAAAATTAAACGGTTAACTCTTAGAAGCAAGGGGGAAGCAAGGGGACGGTTCAGGAAGCAAGGGGACGGTTCATGTGCTTGCATCAACCCCGCAATTATGATAAAAGTAACCAAGGGGACGGTTCTTCCGGTTTAGTATAGCCGGAAGAACCGTCCTATTTATCTCGGTGAAAAACGCTCTGGACAGCGGGGCGGCGGGCTCCGGGAGCGGAGAGGACGGAAAAACGCCGGATTCCGCGCCGGGAAGCGTCCTTCTCACCCTGGCGGACGGCCTGAAATCCGCGGGGGACGGTAAGCGGAGCACCGGCCTGCTTCGGGATTTCCGGGAATACGTGAGGAAGCCGGACACCTCCGCCGAGGACGGCAGAATGCGCCGGGAGAACCGGTACGCCGAGGAGAACACGGCAAGCCCCACCGACCGGCTGAAGAGCCTGGAAAAGGCGATCCAGCTCCAGCGGGCGAAGATCCAGGGCCTCTATGACGCGTACCTGTACGGCGACGCGGAGCAAGAAGAGAAGAAGCTGAGTCTGCTGGAACGGCAGTATGCAACCGAAAACAAGCGGGACCTGGATCGCTTCATCGCGGAATGGACGGAAGAGATCGACCGCCAGCGGCAGGAGCAGAGGGAACAGGAGATCCTGGACCTCTATAACCTATACGTCCCCCTTCCCCAGGAAACGGTTGCTTCCCAGGAGGAAGAGGGATATACTGGAAACGGGGAGACTACCGGGAGTAAATGGGTGAACGCGGCTTATTTCGCTGGCGGTTATATAGAAACCGGTTGGGATGAATATAAACAGTATAATAATTTAATACCCCACGATTATGAAAGCATAATTGATAATGCAAAACAGGCCCTGAACCTCTGTACGGCAGTTTCAGGGCTTGCGGATTCACTCATTTCTCATGATATCAACGCAAAGGACCTGCTATATATACTGGGCGATAATGCCAAAGAGAGTCTGATCGGGGATATACTATACATCAAAGACCACGCAGATTTGTTTAAACAGTTTGATCAATTGACACCGGAAGAGGCCTGGGACTTGGGCGAGAGGACCAGAGGAGCCGTTATTGAACTGGAGAAAATCGGGTTTACGGTCTATATGCTGGGAAGCTCCGTTAAGAGTTTTGTAGAAGAAAAAGGCGTGCTGGAAGGTACAGGACAAACTATTAAGAACATTGATGATGTTAATTATGGTCAAAGCTCTCTTGATAAAGCATTTAGTAAACACTCAGCAGACTTCGGAACATATCCAGATGGTAGCAATGCAAGCAGAGAATTGTTTAAAAGCGATATTAATGATTTGTTGAGATCAGGTATACAAAAAAGTGGAACGTATAGGTCTTTAGCAGGTATACATGTTTATAATTCATCAACAAGACTTTGGGCTTTTTATGACACAAATGGCAATTTTATTACAGCATTTAAGTTAAGTCTAGAGCAACTAAAGTATTTAATTGAAACGGGGGTGGTAAAGTAATGAAGCTTGTGACAACAATGATGACAACTAAAGAGATACTGGATAATGATGTTCAAAAGGCAAAGAACATTCTATCAAAAAAACTCGGGTACATGGCTACTTCGTCAAAACATAATTATGGCGACAGGAAGTATTTTGAGGCTGATATTGATTTGATAAACGTAGAGTTTACAAAAAAAACTTTATATGATGGGATCAATAAGTTGATCGCTGCATATGAAGAAATATTAAGCAAAATACCTATCCAAATTGATTTTATCGCCGCAAATGATGATACGGAAATTGAAATTGCAAAATA
>NZ_FWXW01000007.1:0-87899 GCF_900176335.1 Papillibacter cinnamivorans DSM 12816 | reverse complement strand
CCGGCGGACAGTCTGGAATCCAAAGAGGAACATAAGCCGGACACAGCCGCCGCGGACAGCAGGATGCTCCGGGAGAACCGCTACGCCGAGGAGAACACGGCAAGCCCCGGCGACCGGCTGAAGAGCCTGGAAAAAGCGATCCAATTGCAAAAAGCAAAGATCCAGGGCCTTTCCGACGCATATCAGTACGATAATGCGGAGCGTGAGCAGAAGACGCTGGATCTGCTGGAAAAACAGTATGCCGCCGAAAACAAGCGGGACCTGGACCGCTTTATCGCCGAGTGGACGGAAGAGATCGACCGCCAGCGGCAGGAGCAGAGGGAACAGGAGATCCTGGACCTCTATAACCTGTACGTCCCCCTTCCCCAGGAAACGGTTGCTTCCCAGGAGGAAGAGGGATATACTGGAAACGGGGCGGAAGATATTGCGGGAGATGCAGATGATATCGTTTTAGGGAGCGATCATTACGACCGGCAAATACAGAAGATTGCAGATGAGAAAGGTTCCGTAGAAGCATTCAAGCAGATCATGGCGGATGTAGACAGCTA
Source organism: Papillibacter cinnamivorans DSM 12816 (assembly GCF_900176335.1). Classification (GTDB taxonomy): domain Bacteria; phylum Bacillota; class Clostridia; order Oscillospirales; family Oscillospiraceae; genus Papillibacter; species Papillibacter cinnamivorans. The sequence continues at coordinate 87,351 of NZ_FWXW01000007.1, read as the reverse complement.
CGGAAATCAGTTGGACGATTTCAGCTCTGCCGATTCCGCAAGTTTTAACATGCTTGTAGCTTCTTTGGTGGAAGAGATCGGCTCCGTCAATGAGGAGATGCATTACTTCCGGAATGAGTTAAACAGGTCTCCCGAAACGCTGGAGGAATTAATAGAATTCAATCAAGGAAAATCCGAAGACCAGCAATGGAAACTATTAGATCCAATACAGGCCGGGTATCACATGAATGGCGAGAACGGAGAGTACAACGTCAAATTTATTTCACCAGACGGGCATTTTGAGGCGGTTTACAACAAGAGCGGCGTTCTGCTGACAGCGGAGAACGATCCGGAGAATATGGGCACATACAATTACTTTGGCCCCAATCATTTGGCGGCTCATCAAAAGTATGATGTAAATCCGTATATTGAATTTGGAAACACAAAGGATGCCCCAAAGGGCTTAATTGAAAATGCGAAATCCATACAAAACATTACACTTTTCTGGGCTAATCCGAATGCTATAAAAACATACTTTGATATCCTAAGAAGGGCCAATCCGGAAGTCTATCAAAGAACGGTTGAATACTATGAAAGCAAATCCTACTGATAAGGAGCGTAGCCATGAAAAAGCGCCTAACCGAAGTTCTGGCATATGCCGGGGTTTTAAATTTTATAGTTGTTGCTGTTGTAATTCTGCTTGCGTTTATTGCAAATGAAGCATTCGGTTCCTATTTTAATGCATTTGCAGGATACATACCATTTTCATTTATACCTGCAGTTTTTAGTGCAATATCTTCCAGAAAACTGGATAATAAGAAAGTATCGTTATTTATCCTGAGTATAAATGTTATATATTTGATAATTTATGTTTTAGTTTTTTTATATGTTTTTTGCATTTTTCATTGAGAGGCGAATTGTCATTAGAAGTGCAACCGTGTCAAATTGCGCAAGCAAGGGATTCAGCAGGAGTGAGCTATTTGAGGTATTTGCGGAGGCAGTTGTTGAGCAGAAACATCGCTCCGGCAACCTGCTCCTGAGCAAAATGGACGAAATTAGTGCCTTTGGGGAAAAACTCCCGAACCAGACCGTTTTGGTCGGTTAGAAGTCACGGCAAAACCGGAGCAATCCGGTAAAATGATCAAAATAGGTGGGCTGTTAATGCAAACGTACTTTCTTTTAATCCCGGAATATTTAAAGTCAGCGGGTTGCGTATGGCAGCAAGATACTGATCCGGACGCGAGTGCAGTTCACGCGTCATAAGAAGAAATACGTGTAATTACTAGTAGTGGTGGGGTATATTCCCATATCGCTCATCTATAACGCGGTGACCCTGACCCCCGCCCTGGCCGCGGCGGCGAAGTCGGGCACCGAGGCCGCCGAGTGGCTGATGCAAGGAATCGTAAAGTACGGCGATACGATGGCCGAGCTACTGAGGGGCATCCCGGAAAACGAGAACGACGCGGATGCGATCCTGCGCGCCCAGGAGAGGGCCGATCGGGCGCATCCCGTGGCGGCGCAGTTGGGAGAACTTGCGGGATACGCGGTTTCCTCCTCCGTGGGGGCCGAAGCGCTGGGCGCGGTTCCGCTGCTTCAAAAGCTGGGGACAAGCTTTCTGGGACGAGCGGCGGTGAACGCCCTATCGGACACGGCGGTGTCGGCGGCAAGCGGCGCGATCCGGGGCGAGAGTCCCGGAGAGATCGCGAAAACCGCCGGAGAAAACCTGCTTTTCGGCTTTGCCTCCGACGCAGCCCTCAGGGGTCTCGGCAAGGCGGGGAAAGCCCTGACAAGCGGACGCTGGGACGACGCCGCCCGCGGCGCGGGAAAAATCGCCGGCGATCTCGCCGAGGACGCGGGGAAGACAAGTCTAGATTCCGATATCTTGATTGATTCTTATAAAAATATGCGGAATAATCCCGATGTAACAGGACAATCACATCACTTAAATCAAGATGCTGCATTTAGAGATGTAATACCTAAAAATGATGGGTTATGTGTGGCATTAGAAGGTAACGCATTCAGGGATGTCGGAAGTCCGCACTATTCAGCGCATGAAAATTTGGAATTCTTTTGGAATAATTTCAGATCTAAAGGTGACTTATATGGAGACACCCCCCAAATTTCGGATTATAACTCGGCATTGCATGATTCACTGCGTGCTGCAGGACTATCTGAATCTCAAGCGAAGGTTGCAGTTCAAAATGCGGCTAAACAGCAATCACAATATGGATTGGAGGGTAATTCCTTCGTTCCAAGAATTCCGGGTAGGATTAATTTTAAAAGATAGCAACATAATTGCGGAAAGGAAATAAGATGGAAGCCTCGAAATATTTTGAAGCAGCAAATTACATCACAGACAAAATTATTCGTGCATCAAAGATGGACACGGCGAAAATGAATGAGCAAGAAAAACAAATGATGGGGGCTTTTTGTTTTGGAGCGTTGAATGGATATTCATTAGAAAATCGGATAAGTACGGTTCAAATTCAAAGCGCTATGATTGCTATATTAGTACAGAAGCTTTTATATGACCCATCGGTTGCTGCTCAGTTTTTCGATTTTTTAGTTAAATGTACGGAAAAAGATTACCATCCGGCTATGAACGTAATTATTCATAGGGGGGTCGAAGGCTTTTATCAGCTAGAAGATACGAATAAATTGCGAGAGAATATATCAGATATTTATAAAATAGTTAAAAAGTATGATAAATAAGTAACCGGTTCTGGCTTAACTCGGAAGCTGAAACTGTGATTTTTATTTCTAGTGGACAACGCGCCATACGGCGGCCCACAATCGCCACTACCGCCGTGTGGGGTAGCGCCCCTCCCCGGTGGCAAAAGTGAACACAAGCGCTGTTCAACGGCGCGGAGACCCTGACTCCTGCCCTGGCCACCGCGGCGAAGTCGGGCACCGAGGCCGCCGAGTGGCTGATGCAAGGAATCGTAAAGTACGGCGATACGATGGCCGAGCTACTGAGGGGCGTCCCGGAAAACGAGAACGACGCGGATGCGATCCTACGCGCCCAGGAGAGGGCCGACCGGGCGCATCCCGTGGCGGCCGCAGCTGGGGGAACTTGCGGGATACGCGGTTTCCTCCTCCGTGAGGGCCGAAATACCGGGAAGGGTTATTTCAGGTCCGCAGAAGCAAACCAGCAAACGGGCCGGGGCCTTCCGCGACCCCGGCTTTGTTATGATCCGCATTTTTGCCCGCCGGCTGCTTTGGATATGGACATCCGCAGCCAACACAACATTTATAACAGGAGGCGCACGCCATGAACGGGTATCTGAAGCTGCACCGCTCCCTTTTATCCTGGGAGTGGTACGACGATCTGAGCGTTTGCAGGCTTTGGATCCACCTTCTTTTGCGGAGCAATTTTACTCCGGGCACCTGGCACGGGATCCCCTACGGGCGGGGAGAGCTGATTACCAGCCTTCCTTCCCTGTCCGCGGAAACGGGCCTGTCCATAAAGCAGGTGCGCACCGCTTTGGGAAAGCTGAAAAAGACGGGGGAAATCACCTGCCGCGGGGCAGGCACCGGGACCCTTGTATCCATTGCCAACTGGGACAAATACCAGGCTCCCGCCCAGCGGGGGGCACGGAGCAGGCCACAGTCCGGTCAGCCGGAGGGCGAGACAGAGGCGCAGGAGGGACAGCAGGATAATAAGGAAAGAAATCTATCAGGAAATACATATGGGAAAAAAGAAAAAGACCCGGAGAAGGGCCGAAGCGGAGCTTCGTCCTCTTTGAATGTGCATTCTGATGACTGTATTCCTGCTGAAGAGCATTCCTCCGTACTTGCCTCCGCCCTCGGCGAGTTCAGGCGCTTCCGGGAGGAGTCGGGGCGGCCCCTGACGCCCCGGGCGGAGCGGATGCTTCTTCAGAAGCTCTCTTCCCTCGCAGGAGAAAACGAGGATACCAAGGCCGCGATTTTAGAGCAGTCGGTGATCAACGGCTGGACGGGGATATTCCCTCTCCGGAGCGCCCGGGAGGCCTCTTGCGTAGATCCGTTTCTCTCCATGCTCCGGGAGGACGCGCCGTGACCCGGCAGGAAACCCTCCGGCTGCTGTCCGAACTCCGGGCGGCGTATCCCTCCTTCTGCCGCGGACTGGGAAAGGCGGAGCTGGAGAGGGTCGTGGAGTTCTGGCAGGAGCTTTTCGCAGGGGAAACATACGAGGATGCCCACGCGGCCGTCCTGGAGCTTGTATCCGAAGGGACCAAGGGTTTTGTTCCTTCCCAGGGGGCGATTTTGCAGCGGTGCCGGAAAATCTCCGCGGCGTCCTCCTCCCTTTCGGAGAGCAGGCGGACGCTTTTAAAAAACGCCGCCGAAATCCGGAAATACTATCACAGTCTCGGGATCCCCTCTCCCGCCGAAGCAAAACGCCGGGGCATCTCCTATTCGGACTGGAGAAGGATGGCCGAAACGGCGGAAGGGCGCAGTTGCGAAGGCTGATTTTTCTCTTATGCAGGCTTTCAGGGTTTCATAGCGACGACACAAATAGTCACCAAAAAGAAGGCGTTATTTTCTCTTTCCTCTCCTGTAAATTTTCCGTTCGGGACGTTTACAGGAGTGCGGGCGGCATGCTATACTGTTTAAAATAAATCGGATTAAGGGTTGCTTTTTTAGGCAATTTAAGCTATACTATAAACGTTAATAATTTAACATACTATTTGTCATTTTTGCCATTTTCGAGCTTTTTCGGACATTGGCTAAACTCTATTTCTCCATTTTTCTTCTTTTCGCGTTATGGAGTTATTTTATTTTCCTTGTATTATTACATAAATTATCCTATAACTCATATTTATTCTCTCTGCCGATTGCAGCGCAAAGCAGCGCCAACTTCTATTCCCCATTGCATATTTTTTACGTCAGTATTTGCATCAGGGAGGTTGTAACCGGATGGACAGGCAAGAACATCAAAAAGTGCCCCGAAAAAAGCTCTCATTGCGGCATTTTTTGATTATTTTTTTTGTACTATTGGGTTTATGGTTTCTTCTGTCCGGCCATTTTGAAGCCAATCTGGTAATTTACGGCGTGGCCGCCTGCGCCGTTTCAGCGTGGCTGGGGGCAGGCATGCTGGCAACGCCCCTGAGAGGCGACGGACGAAGCGTTTCTTTCGGGAAGATCACCGGGCTTCCGAAGCTTATCGCCTATTGCGTATGGCTGCTCATCGAGATCGTGAAGGCGAATATCCAGGTGGCCATGGTGGTCCTCAATCCCAAGCTTCCCATAGATCCCTGCCTGGTGCGGTTTCGAATGGACTTTCAAAACCCCCTGGCGGATTTCGTGCTGGCAAATTCCATCACGCTGACACCGGGAACCGTCACCATCGACGTCCGGGACGGGGAATATTACATCCACTGTCTGACCGCGGCCGCGGCGGACGGGGTGCGTCTTCAGGAAAACGGGAAACCCTGTGATATGGCATGCCGGGTAGCGAAGCTGTTCGGCGAAGAAATTCTGCCGCCTTGCGCGGCCGGGGAGGTATCTCCATGACCGGCGGCGAGGTGGCGCTTTTTATAGCGGCCCTGTTTCTCATCGCGGCGATGCTGGTAATGGTGCAGCGGATCTGGAAAGGTCCCAACGCGGCGGACCGGCTCAACGCCCTGTTTCTCATCGGAACGGACACTATTCTGCTTGTGTGCGTTTTAGGCGAGCTCACAGAGCAGCTCAACCAATATGTGGACATAGCGATCACATATGCCCTGACCGGCTTCATCGGCCTTGTCATCATCGGCCGGTACATCACCGGACGGAGCATCGACCTGCAGGAAGACGGCAAGGAACCGGAATACGGCGAAACCTATCTCGACGGAGACGATCCCTACGCGGAGGAAAAGAAGCCCGAAACCGGCAGCGACGATGCCGGCCCGGGCAATGGGGAGGATTTAAAATGAACGTGGTGATTGGAAGCATACTGATCTTCTGCGGCGTATTTTTCGTGGTGGTTGCCGCGATCGGCGTGGTTCGCCTGCCGGATTTCTACGCCAGGCTTCACGCGTCTGGCAAGGCGGAAACCCTGGGGGCGATCCTGTGCCTCACGGGCCTTGCGGTCTACTGCGGGCCGAATCAGACCAGCCTGAAGCTCATCCTCATCATCTTCTTCCTCCTGTTTGCAAACCCCGTGGGCACCCACGTGATCAGCCGGGCGGCGTTCCGCTACGGAATCCTGCCCTGGAAGAAACGAAAGGAGTAAGGCGGCATGCTGCATACGATACTTTTAACGGTCCTTCTCCTGTGTATCCTCGGGACCGGGATCGTGGCGGTGATCATCCCGGACCTCTTTTCCAGCGTGGTCCTTTTCGGCTCCTTCAGCTTTTTCGTGGTGCTTGCCTATCTGATGCTTTCCGCTCCGGACGTGGCATTCACCGAAGTGGTCATCAGCGTTGTGTCCACCGCCTATTTCGTGACGGCGGTACGCGAATTCAAGAAGGGGGAGCGATGATGAAGCATCTCAAGCTGCGGGGCGTCATATACGTCGTATTCTGCTTCGTGTTCCTGGGGATCTTTCTGAAAACGGCACTCTCCCTCCCCTCCTATCACGAAACCGACACCCCGGTCTTTTCCCATGTGGCCAGCCGCTACATGACCATGTCCGAGGAGGAGACCCACTCGCCCAACATGGTGACCGCGGTTCTGGCCGACTACCGCGGATTCGATACTCTGGGAGAAACCAGCGTCATCTTCACCGCCGGAGCCGTCACCTTCGTTCTGGTCCTCATGGGGCGGAAGAAGAAGAGCAGATGGGAGATGGAGCCATGACGAAGGGAGCCAACAGCGTCATCCTGGAAGTGGCCTACCGGATGCTCACCCCCGTCCTGCTGATGTTCGGCATCTATGTGCTGGTGCACGGGGAACTGAGCCCCGGCGGCGGGTTCCAGGCCGGAGTTATTCTGGGGCTTGCCATCATCTGCGAGCGCATCCTGACCCCGGAGGACGACGCGAAGCATCCGCTTTGGGAGTACCGCTCGGTGGCCGCGGCGGGACTGGGAACGCTTCTTTACGCACTGGTGGGCATATTCACCATCGCGGGGGGCGGAAAATTTCTGGGCTACAGCTTTCTGCCGATCCCCGCGGGAATCGGCGAGAGGCACGCCTACGGCATGCTTTTTATCGAGATCGGCGTGACCATCTGCGTCATGGCCACCGTGGTCTCCATATTCGACTCGCTGGGAAAGAGAGGGAGGAAGGACGATGACTCAGGATCTGTTCTTTAGCCACCTCATTTACTGGGTGCTGGGAATCATGTTTGTCGTGGGCTTTTTCGGGATGATGCTTCACAAGAACCTCATCAAAAAGCTCATGTCCATGAGCATACTCCAGACGGCGGTCATTCTTTTCTTTCTGATGCTGGGCTATCACCCCGAGGGGATCACCCCGATCCTGCAGGCGGGGCAGACGGACCCGACGACTTATGTAAACCCGCTTCCCCAGGCCCTGATGCTCACCGCCATCGTGGTGAACCTGAGCACCACGGGAGTCGCCCTTACCTTGATGATCCTTCTTCGGAGAAAATGGGGGACTCTGGACGAGAATGAAATTATCCGGAGGATGGGAAAATGATGGAACATCTGCCTGTCCTGCTGGTGATCGTACCCCTGGCCACGGCGCTCATTTCCCCCTTCCTTTCGCTTCTCAGCCGGCGGCTGTCCCTGACGGTCATCCAGTGCGCCTTTCTCCTCAACTTCATCCAGTCGCTTTTAGCGCTGCAGCGGGTGCTTTCCCAGGGGGACTGGCACTACTGGCTGGGCGGCTGGAATCCTCCCTACGGTATCGAGTTCGTGCTGGACGGCGTGTCCGCGCCCTTCGCGGTGGTAGCCACGGGGATCGCCTTTCTGGTTTCCCTGTACGCCCAGCCCTTCTTTCGCAAAGACCCCACCGAGCGTGAGCCCCGGAGTTTATTTTACGTCCTCTTTCTTCTGATGGCGACGGGCGTCACCGGAGTTTGCGTGGCCGGGGACGTGTTCACCATGTATGTTTTCCTGGAGATCACTTCCCTTTCGGCCTACGGGCTGGTGGCCCTGGGCGGAAACCGCGCGGTCTTTGCCGGCTTCCGGTACCTGATCCTGGGCACGGTGGGCGCCACCTTTTACCTCGTGGGAGTTGGATTTCTATTCGCGGCCACGGGGAGCCTCAACATCGCGGATCTGGCGGCGCTGATTCCCAATCTGACAAATTCCCCTGTGGTCATCTTCGGGCTGGTGCTGATTTTAGTGGGCATGGGCGTCAAATCCGCCCTGGTCCCGCTCCACTTCTGGCTGCCGGACGCCCACACACAGGGGCCGACCCCCGCCATCGCGTACCTCGCCACGGCGATGCTCAAGGTCTTTTCCTACGCCATGTTCCGCTTCCTTTTCACCATCTTCGGCGGGTACACCAACGAGCTTGCCTCCCGGGCGCTGGAGATCCTCGGCTGGCTGGCCGCCGTCAGCGTCATCTACGGTTCGGTGATGGCCATCGCCCAGACGGATTTCCGGCGGATGCTGGCCTATTCCACCATCGCCCAGGTGGCGTATATCCCCCTGGCCATGGCCATCGGCACGCCCTTCGCCATCGCAGCGGCGCTGCTGCAAGTCCTCAGCCACAGCATGACCAAGTGCCTTCTCTTCATGCTCAAGGGCGCGATGCACGTGAAGATGCACACCACCATGATCGGAAAACTCCGGGGGATGGGGCGCATCATGCCCATCTGCACGGCGGCGCTTTTCATCGCGGCCATGTCCATGATCGGCCTTCCTCCCGCGTCCGGCTTCTTTGTCAAATGGCAGATCGTGACGGAAGCCGCGGGGACGGGCAAATATGTTTTCATCGTCGTCATGATCCTGAGCGGACTGCTTAACGCCGTCTATTTCTTCCGCGTGCTGGAAAACGCCATGTTCCTGCCCCCAGAGGGCGAGGCGGAGAGCCACGGCAGCTCCTGCCGGGACGATGCCGAAGAGGCCGCTCAGGTTTCTCCCCACGTGGAATCCTCCGTGGTTCCGGGGGACCCCGCGCCGGGCTTCAGAGGCGAGCTTCCCATCCTGATGCTGGCGCCCATCATCATCCTGGCGGTCCTCATTATAGTCGCCGGCGTGGGAAGCGGCTGGATTCTGGACAATGTGCTAAACCACATTTCCCTTCCGGGAGGTGGCGCTTACTATGGCTGAGATCGTATACGACTGCCGGCCGCTGTGGGCCGTGCTCATCTCTCTCATCGCAGCGGGGCTGATTTTGCTTTCCGGACGGCACAGGAACCTCCGGGAATTCTGGACCATTGCCGCCGCCGCGGGCAAAATCGCCATCGTCTGGTCGATGCTGCCCATTGTCCTTGCGGGGAAAACGGTGGTCTGCACCCCCGTCTTCCTGGGGCACGGGCTGTCCCTCACCTTCCGCGTTGACGCCGCGGGCCTTCTCTTCGCCATGCTGGCCTCCGGCCTGTGGCTCATTACGTCCTTTTACTCCATCGGGTATATGCGGACTTTAAAGGAGGAGCACCAGACGGGGTATTTCGCCGCCTTTGCCGTCTGCCTTTCTTCGGCGGTGGGGATCGCCCTTTCCGGAAACCTTCTCACCTTCTTCATCTTCTTCGAGATGCTGACCCTCTCCACCTGGCCTCTCGTCATCCACGAGCGGAACCAGGAAGCCATGAAGGCGGGGCGGCAATACCTGGTCTACACGTTGGTTTCCGGGCAGCTGACCCTGGCGGGGATCGCGCTGACGTATGCCGTTGCCGGGAGCCTGGATTTCGTCCCGGGCGGTTTTCTCGCGGGAAGCGCTCCAAAGCCCATGCTGGTGCTCATTTTCGTGCTGCTGCTGGCGGGGCCGCTGGTGAAGGCGGGGCTCATGCCCATGCACGGGTGGCTCCCACGGGCCATGATCGCTCCCACGCCGGTCTCCGCCCTGCTCCACGCCGTGGCGGTGGTTAAGGCAGGGTGCTTCGGAGTGATCCGGATCACGGGCTTCGTCTTCGGGCCCGAGCTCATGGGGGAACTAGGGGTGGCGACGCCCCTGGCGGTGCTGGCGGCAATCACCATCATCCTTGCCTCCGTCATCGCGCTGACCCAGCCCAACCTGAAGCAGCGGCTGGCCTATTCCACCATCGGGCAGCTGTCCTATATCATTCTGGGCATGTCCCTTCTCTCTCCCCTCGCCATTCTGGGGGCCATCTTCCACCTCTTTGCCCACGCGGTGATGAAGATCACCCTTTTCTTCACCGCCGGCGCCATCTATACCAAGACCCACACCCTGGAGATCGACGATCTGAGCGGAATGGGCCGGGTGATGCCCCTCACCTTCGCGGCCTTTACCCTCTGCTCCCTGGGCATCGCGGGGATGCCCTTCGTGGTGGGCTTCCTGAGCAAATGGGACATCCTGCTGGGGGCCATCGACGGCGGGAATTTCTGGGTTGTCGTAGTGCTGGCCGTCAGCGCGCTGCTTTCGGTCTCCTATCTGATCCCCATTCCCCTGAAGGCCTTCCGGGGAGCGACTAAACCGGAGCTTGCCAACATACAGGGAGAGCCGCGGGCCCTGACTCTGGTTCCCCTTCTCATCACGGCCGTCCTGGCCCTGGTATGCGGTATATTCCCCGATTTCCCGGGACATTTTTATCAGCTTGCCGAGATTGCCGTCCGAAATATCACGGCCGGCTGCTATTGATCCGATTTCAGCGCCGGGCGGTGCCCGGAGACTGACTTGGGAGGTGCCGAAATGAATCAAAAGAGAAAATTCAGCCTGGCGATCCTCGCCGTTCTTATCATCCTGATCATCATCGAAGCCCTGTTCGTGCATCCCCATGCGTATTCCATCTGGCATGAAATCCATGGGTTCGACGCGATACTGGGGTTCTTTGTGAGCATTCTTCTGATTCTTGTGGCAAGACCGTTTTTGAACCTCTTCATCCGCCGCACGGAGGATTATTACGACAAACGGGAAGACAAAAACGGAACGAACACCGCTTTGATAAAGGAGGAAACGCCCCATGACTGACGCGCGGATCCTTCTGCATCCCGCCTTTCCGCTCCTGCTGGGAGCCATCGTCACCGCGGCCCTTCCGCCGCGGAAAAGAATTTATTTTTCCCCCGTCTTTACTTTTTTGAGCCTGATCTGCCTCTTTGCCGTACCGGCGGGCTCTCTCATGACCCTTCCCTTTTTAAACGGCATGGAGCTGCTGTTTTTCCAGTCCACCACCCTGTCCCGGCTCATGTGCTTTTTCACCCTGGTAGTGGTCTTCTGCTCCCAGGTCTACAGCCTGGGACGGGAAAAAGGCCGGGAGGGCTGCTGGTCTTTGGTCTACGCGGCGGCCGCCTGCGGCGTTCTCATGGCGGGAGACTTTTTCACCCTGGTCCTCTGGTGGGAGGCCATGTCGGTGGGCGCGGTCTTTTTGATCTGGTCCCGGAGAGACCCGAAAGCCTCCAAGGCCGGCTTCCGCTATCTCATGATCCATTTCCTCAGCGGCAACCTGCTGCTTATGGGCGCGGTGCTTTACGCGTCCCAGGGGATCACACAGCTGGGCCCCCTGGAACCCGGAGGAGCGGCGTACTGGCTGGTGCTGGCCGGGGTCGGGATCTCCGCCGGCATGATCCCTTTTCACTCCTGGATTCCCGACGCCTATCCCGAAGCCACCATCGGCGGCTCCGCGATCCTCAGCGGGGTGACCACCAAGGTTGCGGCCATCACCCTTCTTCGCCTGTTTTCCGGTGAGAGCTTCCTTCTGGGCATGGGCATCGTCATGGCCTTCTGGGGGGTCTTGTACGCCCTGCGGGAGAACAACATCCGGCGCCTTCTCTCCTATCACATCATCAGCCAGCTGGGCCTTATCATCGCTGCCATCGGCATCGGAACCCCCATGGCCAAGGACGCGGCGGTGGCCCTCACCATCGGAAATATCCTCTACAAGGGACTTTTATACATGTCCGCGGGCTCGGTTCTATACGCTACGGGCCGCCAAAAGCTCACCGAGGTGGGAAACCTTTTCAAAGCCATGCCCATCACGTCGGTATTTTTCTTCATCGGCAGCCTTGCCATCGCGGGCGTTCCCGGACTCATGGGATTCGCGGTGAAGCCACTGGTGGTCTCCTCGGCCGTGTATTCCTATCAGCCCGTGGCGGAGCTTCTGCTTTACGCGGCGGGCATCGGGACTTTCCTCTCCATCCCTTTGAAGCTGGGCGGGCACATGCTCTGGGGCACCCACCCCGCGCCCCCCATCCTCCGGAAGCCGAAGACCGCCATGTATGTGGGAATGACGCTGTTGACGGTTTTCATTCTGGCTATCGGCTTTGTCCCCGGGCTTCTCTACAGCCAGCTCCCCTGGCAGGAGGAGGTCCATTTCTCCCTCTACACGGCGGACCACATCCTGTCCGAGGTGGAATTCCTTCTGGCCGCCTGGCTGGCCTACCGCCTGATGAACCCGCTGCTGCATCCAAAGGACTTCATCTCTCTGGACCTTGACTGGTTCTACCGGGTTCCTCTGCCCCGCTTCTTCCTGGCTCTCTCCCGATTTGCAAATTTCGTCAGGCTCTCCGTCTGGAAGGGAATCCTTGTTCTGGTCAGAGCCCTGTCGCGTTTCGTGCGCAATCCCGTGAGCTACTTCATGAAGCCCATCGACGGCGGGGATAGTACGGAGGAGTACTGCGCCGACAAATACAGGCTCCCCGTGGGAGACGGCGCGCTGCTGATCCTCATGGTATTCGCCGTGGTCTATTTTTACGTTACCATCTTTTAAACCGGACGGCTTTCTTTCCGCTTTGTCCTCATACGCCGCTTTTTCCGCTGCCGGGGAATGCGGATTTAACCGCCGGTCTCGGTCGCCCTCCTCAATCCGGCGGTAATAAAGCGCCGGTTCCGGCCTGTCACCGGAGCCGGCGCTCTTTTATTTTTTCCTGTTGGAACCGGGCGAGTGCTGTGCGCTTACTATCGGGGATAGTTATTTAACTCTTAAATTTTATTACGAGAGGTCTGGACGGGAGCAGCGCGCTCCCCGCTGGGGGTGCCTTTTCCCGCATAGGAAAAGTCACCAAAAGAAATCCAAGAGGCTCATGGGGCCTGCAAAAACCGAGTCTGTGCGGCGTCTGCTAAGATGGTTAGAATTATTCTCTCTATGAGACCATATTGAATATGTTATAATGGAGTATCAACGTAACCTATCAGGAGGCAGTATGATCATCAGGGCAATTTCCGGTCTTGACAGGCTGAGGATCACAGACGAGACGGGCGAAGCCTGTTATTACGGATGCAACCAGGAGTGGTACAGGACAAAATGGCAGCGCCTTTCCGGCTGCGGCCCGTCCACCTTTGCCAACATCCTGCGGTATCTGGATACAAAGAATGACTGCGCCCCGACGTCCCTGTCCAGGAAGCGCTGGGAGGGTTTCATGGAAGAGTGCTGGCGGTTCGTCACGCCCACCCTCAAGGGGGTAAATACCACCGAACTCTTCCGGGACGGCGTTTTGGCATATGTCCGGGATAAGGGGCTGACGCTCCGTACCGAAGCGCTTGACATTCCGAAAAAGGCCGCCTTCCGTCCCGCTTTCCCGGAAGTTCTCCGTTTTCTGGAGGAAGCTCTGGAAAAAGACACGCCCGTTGCCTTTCTCAATCTCCACAACGGCGAGGAAAAGAGGCTGGACGCATGGCACTGGGTAACACTGATCTCTCTGGAATATGAAGCGGACGGAAGTGCGGCTCTGGCGAAGATTCTGGACGAGAGCATCGTCAAGGAAGTGGACCTCCGGCTGTGGTACGACACTACAACCCTGGGGGGTGGATTCGTGCGGTTTCTTGAGGATTCGCCTAAACCAGAGGAGCTTTCCTGAATCACTTTATATTTACGAAAGGATTGGACGGGAGCTACGCGCCCCCCGCTGGGGGTTCTTTTTGCTTTTGTTTTTTACGAAAGGATTGGACGGAGCTCGGCGCTCCGCTGGGATGCCTTTTCCGTTTTGGGAAAAGGCACCAAAAGCAAACCAAGGGGCCGCGGCCCCTTTGGATTCCCGGGGAGAGGTGCTCCTTTAGGCGCTCTTAACAACCGATTGACTTTCAGCAGTTTCAAACGCACGGGCAACTCTATAGCAAGAGGTCTATTTTTCAGCCCGCGATCGGGGCTCTCCGGGTTTTGGCCTGTGGGGCTAAATGAGTCTGCGAAAACCTACTTTGTTCGACGTTTTAAAAAGATTTTAATCCCGCAATCGGAACGTTTCAGATTTGGGTTTGTGGGGCTCAATGGGTTTGCGATAACGTACTTTGTGCGGAGTTTGGGAGGATTTTGATCGCGCAATTTGTTATTATGTATACTTACCTGCTTAAATGAAAAATGCAAAAGCCGCCGTTACGGCGGCTTCATATTTTTACATTGCATATCCGATGCCCGGATTGGAACCATAATACAAGAATCGATTGTTTTCGATGCGGTGCATTGTTCCCCACCGGGACGGGAGGACGGTTTCATGAAGGAAAACAAGGCGGGGCTTTCCGCTTGGCAGCTGACCATGATGGCTCTGGGCACCGTGATCGGCGGGTCCTTTTTTCTGGGTTCGGCCGTGGCGGTGAACGCGGCGGGGCCGTCCATTCTCCTGGCCTTTGTTTTCGGCGGCGTGCTGGTCTATTTCATTTTATTCGCCCTGTCGGAAATGACGGTGGCCGACCCGGACTCCGGTTCCTTCCGCGCCTTTGCTTCCCGGGCCTTCGGGCCGGGCGCCGGCTTCGTCACGGGCTGGGTCTACTGGACGGGGATGGTGCTGGCCATGTCAAGCGAGGCCACGGCCGCTTCCATCCTGACCGCCCGCTTCTTTCCGGGAATTTCCGTTCCCCTTCTGGGCGGCAGTATCATCGCCGCCGTCACCCTGGTCAACCTCCTGGGGGCGAAGCGCCTGGGGAGCCTGGAATCCGGCCTTGCCGCCGTCAAGGTTGCTGCGGTGATCTTTTTCATCCTCTTGGCTTTGGCTTTGATTTTCGGCCTAATGCCGGGGAGCGCCGCCGTGGGCACCGGCGCTCTGCAGGGAGAAACCTTTTTTGCAGGAGGACTGGGCGGTCTTGCCGGAAGCATGCTCATCGTAATGTTCACCTACGCGGGCTTCGAGGTCATCGGGCTTGCCGCCTCCGAAACGGGCGAACCGAGAAAGACGGTCCCCCGGGCAATCCGTCGGACGGTCCTCCTCCTGGTAGGCCTCTACATCGCTTCCATGGCGGTGCTGCTGCCCCTCATCCCCACGAATCTGCTCTCGGCGGACGTAAGTCCCATCGTCGCCTCTTTGAGCCGCCACGGCGTAGGCTGGGCCGGATTTGCCATGAACCTGGTACTTCTCACCGCGATCCTCTCCACCATGCTGGCCGCCATGTTCGGCATCGGGCGGATGATGCGCTCTCTTGTGGAGGAGGGGATGGCGCCGCGCTTTCTCCTTGACAAAACGGACGTTCCCTACCGGGGGATCCTCTTTTCGGGATTTTCCATGCTCCTGGCCCTGGCCCTGGGGCTTCTCTTTCCCAGCGCGTATCTCTTTCTGGTAAGCTCGGGAGGCTTCGCGATCCTTTTCACCTATGTGGTCATCATGGCGACCCATATCCGCTTCCGGCGGAAGAACGGCTGCCCCCCGGACGGAAAGTGCCAGCTCTGGGGCTTTCCCTACACTTCCCTTTTCGTTCTTATTTCTCTGGTCGCAGCCATCGTCAGCATGCCCTTCGTACCGGGCCAGGGATCGGGACTTTTGGCGGGGTGCGCCATTCTGGCCTTTTTCATTCTGTGTTACGCGGCGGTTCAGTTTTTGCGCTCCCGCCGGAGGGGAGTTTCCGGCACACACGGCGCAAAACAAAGAGGGCTGCTCCGGTACGGCTCCGAGTTTTCAAAGGAACTTTCGGACAAAAACGATAAAAGCAAAAAATGATCCGCTTCTACTCCTCGAGTTACATCCGGTTCCGGCACCGGGGCCTGCGCCCGCCTATGACGCGGAAAATATATGTTGACATAAATCATATATAAGTATAGTATAATAATTGATATATCAATACCGGCAGTTCTTAAATTTTGGGTGGAATGCTCATTTTGAGTGTCCGCCCTTTTCTATTCCGTGTCCAGAATCTATCCGCTTTGGGAAAAACGGGATCCCGCGTCATAAATCCGACTATTTTCAGAAAAGGAGAAGAATATGACTTTATGCGGAGAATTTATTACCCACAGGACCTTTGGCAGAGGGCAGATCACCGATATCAGCGAGCACTGCATCACCGTTTTGTTCGATGAAACCCATGAGAAAAAAAAATTCGTCAATCCGTCCGCGCTGGGAACATTTTTGATCCTGGAAAATAAAACGCTGGTCAGGCAGATGCAGGAAGAAAAGGATCTCCTGGCGCAGAAGGCGGAATCAGAAGCGGAAGAACACAGGCAGGCGGCGGCCGCTGTCCAGAAGCCGGTCAAACGCCGGACAAGACCGGCAGCAAAAAAGCCGCCCAGGAAGCCGAAAGACACGGAAGCCTCCGAGGAGCAAACTATATAACTAATTGGGAGAAAAACATCATAATGTCATTCAAAGATCTTCACATCATAGACCCCATCCTGAAAGCGCTGGCCGCAGAGGGGTATTCCAATCCAACTAAAATTCAGGAAAAGGCGATCCCTCCCCTTCTGGAGGGACAGGATCTTCTGGGATGCGCCCAGACCGGCACGGGAAAAACCGCGGCCTTTGCAGTCCCCATCATTCAGAGACTGTACCGGGAAAGATCCGCCGAAAAAGGCCGGAGGACCCTGAAAGCGCTGATCCTCACTCCCACCCGGGAGCTTGCCGCCCAGATCGACAGCAGCTTTTCGGCTTACGGAGCATTCTCCGGCATCCGTCACACCGTCATTTACGGCGGCGTTTCCCAGAATCCCCAGGTGCAGGCGCTGCGCTCCGGCGTAGACGTCCTGGTGGCAACGCCTGGAAGGCTTCTGGACCTGATGAACCAGAAATACGTGGATCTCGGCGATGTCCGCTATTTTGTGCTGGACGAGGCGGACCGCATGCTGGATATGGGCTTTTTACGGGATGTGGAGCGGGTGATCGAAAAGCTGCCCGCAAAAAGGCAGACCATGCTGTTTTCCGCGACGATGCCGCCGGAAATCGAAGCCCTCACGAAACGGATGCTGAAGGATCCGGTGAAGATCGCCGTTACGCCCGTCTCCTCCACCGTGGACAGCATCGTGCAGTACGTGTATTTTGTGGACAAAGCAAACAAAACAAAACTGCTGATCCATCTTCTGAAGGATAAAAAGATCGAATCGGCCCTGGTGTTCACCCGGACAAAGCACGGAGCAAACCGGCTGTCGGCAGCGCTTCAGGCCGCCGGGGAATCATGCGGCGTGATCCACGCCAACAAATCGCAGACGGCCAGGCTTCGGGCCCTGGCGGATTTCAAATCCGGCGCTTCCCGCATTCTGGCGGCGACGGACATCGTGGCGCGGGGGATCGATATCACAGAGCTGTCCCACGTCATCAATTTCGATATTCCCGAAACGCCGGAGGACTATGTCCACAGAATCGGAAGGACCGGCAGGGCCGGCCTTGCCGGCACGGCAATCTCCTTTTGCGACGCGGCAGAAAGAAAATATCTGAACGGTATCGAAAAACTGACTGGAAAAAAGATCACCGTGGTGGCGGAGCATCCCTACCCTGCGACCGCCGCCGCGGATGACACGGTCCAAATTAACCGCGGGGCCTCCGCAGAAAAAAATCCGTCCCGCCGGAACCGGGATTTCAGTAACAGGAGGGGTCAAAAACCCGGCACCGGGTTCCGGGGCGCGGACTCTCCGAAAACCGCGGCGGGAAGAGACCGCATGTATTAAGGCAATACCGTACAAACCGCGCCTTGAACCTTAAGCGCCATACCGGGCATATTCCAGTATTATGCTCTTTATGGCGCTTTTTCTATTATTATGCGCTATATTGCGCTTATTCTATTGACATCCACGGAAGCGCACACTATACTGAGGGGGAAGCGAGGTGAACTCCGTGCAGCTTTTCTTCCCTTTCCGCCCGTACGTGGCGGTGATCGGCGATATCCGGCATTCCAAGCAGCTCTCCGACCGGGGAGCGGTGCAGGCGCGGCTGTCCGCGGTTCTGGAGGAAATCAACCGCGACTGCGGACCTGAGCTGGCCTCCAAATTCATGATCACCCTGGGAGACGAATTCCAGGGGCTCCTGAAAACCGGCTCCAAGGCCGTCTACATCCTGGACACCATCGAGCGCGAGCTGTACCCGGTGAGGCTGCGGTTTGGCATCGGCGTCGGGGAGATCGTCACGGACATCCGTCCGGAGCTTCCCCTGGGCGCGGACGGGCCGGCCTATTATAACGCCCGTGAGGCCATCGAATCTCTGAAGACCGCGGAAAAGAAAAAAATGGAGTCCAAGGTCAACGCGAAAATCCTGATCCAGGGCCACGAGGAGGTTTCGGAGCTCATCAACGCCGTATTTTCCCTCATGACCGTGGTCCGGGAAACCTGGACGGAGCGGCGCGTGGAAATCATCAACTCGTATCTGAAGTGCGGCCAGACCCAGGAGAAGGCCGCCCACAGCCTGGGGATCCACCAGTCCAACGTGCAGAAGGCGCTGGCCGCCTCCAGCTTCTATACCTACCGGAGAGCCCTGGAGGCGGTGTCGAAGCTGCTGGGCGAAATCGGGGAGGCGGGGGATGTTTAAGCTTATCTTCACCCTCGGCATGGCGCTTCATTTCCTGGGAGACTTTTATGTTTCCCCTGGCGACGCAATGGCGGAGCACGCTTTCCCCTTCCGGAACACCGCCCGGCGCGGTATTTCCTACGCCATTGTTGTTTTCGCCGGACTCTCTCTCTTTTTTTCCGCCTGGGCCATGCTTTTCGCCGCCGCGCTGACTCTTGGGCACCTTGGGATCGACGTCGCCATGGGCGGGTACATCCAGCGCCGGGGCGGCCTGTCGGAGAGCGCGTTTTTCGGCCGGGATCAATGCCTTCACATCGCGTTCGTCGCGGCAGTTTCCCTTTTCTCCGCGTTTTCCGGGCACACGCTCTCCCTTTTGCCGCAGATCCGGGCGCTGCTGTCTGCGGCGGCGGAGGACCCGAGACCCATACTCAACTGGGCTTGCCTGCTGCTTGCCGTCTGGAAACCAGCCAACACCGCCGTCAGGCACCTGCTGTTCCGCTACCGGCCCGCCCAGGAGGAAGAGGGCACCGTGCCCAACGCCGGGGCGTGGATCGGAACGCTGGAGCGGATCATCATGGCGCTTCTTCTCAGCGTCCACCAGTACTCCGCCATGGGGCTGGTGCTCACCGCCAAATCCATCGCCAGGTTCGATAAGATCTCCAGGGATCAGAAATTCGCCGAGTACTATCTTCTGGGAACCCTTCTGAGCACTCTTTTCGTGATTTTATCATATTTTCTGTTTCTGTGACTGAAATCGATCCGTTATAAAGGAACTTACCTATGAAATTACATCTGAATTTAACACACAGCGGCAAACTCCCCTCCCGCGGAAAAATCGCGGCAGCTCTGTGCGCTACATTTCTGGCCGCTCTTATCTCCGGCTGCGGAGGCAGCGGAACACAGCAGAGCGCGGCGCCCTCCGGAGAAACCGCTTCCCCCGCCCCTACGGAGGTTTCCT
This sequence comes from Papillibacter cinnamivorans DSM 12816, assembly GCF_900176335.1. Taxonomy (GTDB): domain Bacteria; phylum Bacillota; class Clostridia; order Oscillospirales; family Oscillospiraceae; genus Papillibacter; species Papillibacter cinnamivorans. The sequence continues at coordinate 67,800 of NZ_FWXW01000007.1, read as the reverse complement.
CTCCCGCCCCTTCCGGGGACGCCTCTTCCCTGTCCTACCGGATCGAGACGGCGGAGTTCAATCAGGACGACATCCACGTCCGGTATCCTCAAATCCAATACCCGGACGGAAATGCCGGTGAGGCGGCAATCAACGAGCTGATCAAAAACGACATCCTGGACAGCCAGGTGCGGGACTTCCTGCAAAGCGACGAAGACGAGGTCCATCTGGATCTGGATCTGGATTATGAGGTGACCCTTAGCACGGAAGCGCTGCTGAGCGTCAAATACACGGGGGGCTCCTATATCGAGGGAGGCGCGCATCCCAACTCCGTTTTTTACGCCGTCACCATCGACCTTACAAGCGGCAGGCGGCTCTATCTCACGGACTTTACTGAAATCGACGAGGACTTCATTTCGGAAGTCAAGCAGTCTTTGTCGGGGGAGAGCATGCAGGTTCAGTTCGACAACAGCGAGGGACTGGAGAGCCTGATTTCCGATATCCGGAGCCAGAACGATACGGATCTCATGTATACCCTCCGATATGACAGCGAAAGCGATTTCTATCTGACGCCCCAGTCGCTTTTTATCCGCCTCTACGTTTACCACGCGGCCGGGGATTACGCCCTGGTGCAGCTGCCCGGTACCTACACTGCGGATCTGAACCATACGTATGACAAGTATCTTTGCCTGGATGCGGAAAACCCGCTGATCACCTTCCGGACCGAGAAGAGCGGAAAAATCGTTTCCATCTGCCAGGCCAAGGACGGCGGATATCTCGTCTACCGGTTCGGCACGAAAGACAACATCGAGCTGGAATACCCCGCGGACAAAGATCATTCCCGGGACAGCTTTATCTACTCCTATTCAAACGGCACGGACACGGACAAAGCCCGGGACAGCCTGATTTTTGAAAACAAGGGTTACCGGTACGAGGTTTACCAAGAGTCCGACGCAGTCGCCTTAAAAACTGTCTTCGGCGTCGAGGTCACCGAGCTGTCCTCGGGGAAAAAGACGGACATCCCGGGTGCTGCCGGCAGCCTTATGGGCTATTGGTACGAGCTGAGATACCATGCCGAAATGAATAACAGCGCAGCATAGCGCGAAAGCTGCGCAAGGCGCCCTCCTAAAAGGAGCGCGCCTTGCGTTTTGAGGGGATGGATGGGAATTGTTAAAGTAAGTTGGGGGGGTGTTTCTGACAGCTTGCAGGGTTCCTGTATCTTTCCTCTGCAAGTATAAGAATACCAGAACCTCGGATGGAAAATATCACTTTTTCATGAAGATTATATGAACTTTCCATGAACGAATTACGAGAGCATTTCAAAAATCCGCCTGAGGATCACCGCCAGCTGTTCCCTGGTGAGGGCGTCCTGCCATCTGCAGTCACCGGTTTCGTCACCCTTGATGAGACCTTTTTCCTGTGCCCACCCGGCCGCCTCTTCCGCCCAACCGCTTGGACTGCTTTTTGCCACGGTTCTCTCCTCCTTTTTTTCTTTTTCCGCGGTTTCCGTCTCCGGCCATGGAAAACCGTCCACCGAAACGGCGGAGCCGCTTTTCGAGATCTGGAGCCAGCGGGCTCTCCCCCGCCTCACGTCCACATGGGTGAAACCGCCCTCGTATTCGTACAGGCCGATACCTCCTGCTCCCAGATCCTCCGCGCAGGCGGCCACCCCGCGGAAGGCCGCGCCCTGCACCCGGATGTCCGCCGCCTTGCCGTAAAGGTGCTGGGACTGCGCTGCCCCTCCCACCTTTTTATTATACGCCGCAGTCCTGTAGGCGCTGCTGATGGTGACGGGAGCGCCGAAGCGGCTCCGGATCTTTTCCAGAAGCTCCACAAGATCGGAATCCACCTTCACTTCGTCGGAGCCGTCCCGGCAGGCAAATTCGCGGAGGGAAAAATGTTCCGAAAGCTTCCTGTCTTTATCGGCGGCCAGAGAATATACGTTTACACTCATTTCAGCCCGCTTCCCCGGAGGTTTTTTCCCCGGAGGCCGTATCCCGGGTCCCGCCGCTCTTCCCGGAGGCCTCCATATACTCCTGCACCGCCGCGGCAAGGGCCTCCATATCCACCGTTTTGACCGCCGCCGCATCCACCTTTCCTTCGGTGACGATGTATACCACCGCGGGCACCAGAATGAGCCCCGCGGAGGATAACAGCTGCAGAAGGCTTTCCTCCGCCCCCAGCAGCCCCAGGACCCCCACCAGGATGGAGATCGCCGCAACCCAGAATTTCCTGCTTTTCAGTTTTTCCGCCATGCCGTTTCCTCTCTCCTTTTTTTGTATCGAACCGTTTTCCTTCCGCCGTCAGCAGTCCCTGTCGGCGTCGCCGCCGGGCTTGTCCGGCCAGATGTTGTTTTTGCTGAGGTTTTCCAGAAGCGCCTTCACCGCGTATGCCGCGAAGACGCCCAGGATCTCCGTCACCACCGTCTTGGACAGCGTCTCGGCGATCTCCTCCCGCCCCAGGAAGGCAAGGCCGTAGCTGAGATAAATCCAGACCGTGCCGTTTGCCATGAGCCAGCCCGCGATGAGCTTGGAAAACTCCGGTTTTCTTTTTTTGCCCGTTTCCGCCTTCCCCCTTTTTCAGCCGCCGCTTTTCAGCGTGTGGGCGCTCTCGTACAGCCAGGCCTCCAGCTCCCGGATCCCATCGGTGACGGGCCCGTCGCACTGAAGCTCCTGGAGTCCGTAGAGACAGGCCAGCAGGCTTTTGAGCACCCTCTTTCTCTCCTCCGCGCCGGAAGCCGCGTCGCATTCCAGGTTCCGCACCCTGCGCCCCAGCCCGAACATGGAAATGGCGTACCCCGCCAGAAGCGGAATCAGATAGGTCACCACCGACCGGAGCACCGTTTCCCACATTGTCCTGTCTCCCTCTTCCCCCGTCCTGCCGCTTTTCGCCGGCGCCGGACTTTTTTCTTTACGGTTTCATTGTATGGATTTTTCTTTTGATTTGGAAAGCGCAGGAGGCATATTATTTCTGGATTTTTCCGTATGTCCGGGCCGGGAGACCCGCCGGGATCCCCGACGCGAAAGACATATCCGGCTCAAACGGCTGCGCGGCGGGACTTTCCGTCCCGCCGCGCAGTGCCGTCTCTTTCTACGAGGAACTCTTGATTTCCAATTACTATTTGTTATTTTATACCATTTGTATTTTTCAGCGGCCTTTTCTCGGCTTGCACAGTCTCTTCCGGCCAGGGAGGTGCCAGAAACGGCGGCCAAAAGGCAGGGAAACCGCCGCCCGGAGGACACGTTTGCGGCGGGGGCCGGCCTCCGGCTTCCGCCTCGGGCGCAGGCGGATGCCGGAGGCCCTCTCCCGCCGCCGGCAGATCCGGGGCGCGCCGGGGGGCGGAAGCTCGTGGGGGCGCGGGCCCGACCCCTTTTCGATTCCAGCAGTTCTGCGGCTTTTTTGATTCTTATTCCGGCGAAGCCGAACTTTTTTGCCCTAAAGCAGATTTTTGCCGCAGACGCAGAACGAAGCTCCCCCAGGCATGTGCCTGTCTGTGGGAGCTTCGTTCTCTGCCGCTTTTATCTGTACAACGCCGGTATTCTCATCGATGCCGGCGCCGGACCCGGAAAACGTCACCGCCGGTTTCTCCGGTTTTTTCCTTGCGGTTACTTTAATAAATGTCCCGCAATGACCACGCGCTGGATCTGATTCGTACCCTCGACGATCTGCAGTACCTTCGCGTCCCTCATGAGCTTTTCCACCGGATACTCTTTCATATAGCCGTATCCCCCGAGGACCTGAACGGCGTCCGTGACCACGCTCATGGCGGAATCCGTAGAGAAGCACTTTGCGATGGAACCGTTCATGGTAATGGGAAGGCCCTGGTCCATCAATTCCGCCACGTGATAGACGAGGCATCTGGACGCTTCCATTTTGATTTCCATATCGGCCAGCATAAACTGCAGGCCCTGATTGTCGGAAATGGGTTTCCCGAACTGGACCCGCTCTTTGGAATATTTCACGGCCTCATCCAGCGCGCGCTGGCCGAGCCCCAGCGCCGTGGCGCCGATCTTGGGTCGTCCGTGATCCAATGTGGCCATCGCTATCCTGAACCCATCGCCTTCCCGGCCCACCCGATAGGACTCCGGGACGACAACATCCTCCAGGATCACCTCCGCCGTATTGGAGGTGCGGAAGCCGCATTTGTTTTCTTCTTTTCCAACACTCAGACCCTTTGTTCCCTTCGGAACAATAAAGCCGCTCAGGCCGCGGTTGCCCTTGCTTTTATCGGTGGAGGCGATAACAAAATACGCGTTGGCAAAACCGGCGTTGGTAATGAAGCACTTGGTTCCGTTCAGCACGTACTCGCCGCCTTTTTTTACGGCTGTTGTCTGAACATTGCCGGCATCGGAACCGGCGCCGGGCTCCGTCAGGCAGAAGGAGGCGAGCCCGCGCCCCCGGAACACCAGGTCCGCATAAAGCCGCTTCTGTTCCTCCGAACCGAACAGCATGACAGGGTCCACCCCGGTTCCCGTGACGCTGAAGGCGCAGGAGACACCGATGTCCGCTTTGCTCAGTTCCTCGAATATCATGCAGCATGTCTTTGCGCTCAGGCCGGAGCCGCCGTACTCTTCCGGAACGTCCATGCAATGCAGGCCCATATCAAGGCCCGCATTTACCACGTCCAGCGGCAGTTCCCCTTTCTCGTCCCATTGAGAGACATTGGGACGAATTTCCTTGTCCGCAAATTCCTTCACCATTTCCAGCAGGGAAATTTGTTCATCCGTGCAATAGTGATACGCCATATTGAACCCTCCTGATGTTTGCGTTTTCGCCGACATACTTTGCAGAAAATCACTTTTTCGGCAGTATAACCGCTTCTCCCGTCAGAACCAGTTCGTCCTTCTGGTTATAACAGTCCGTGGAAAGGATGACCCGCTTCTTCGCGTCGTCTTTTTTGGTGACCTCCAGCCTGACGGTAACGGTGTCGCCGAACTTAACGGCCCTGACGAATTTAGAGGTCTGGCTCAGGTACAGGCAGCCCTGGCCCGGCATCTTCATTCCCAAAGCGGCGGAAACCAGACCGGCGGAAAAAGCGCCGTGGCAGATGCGCGTGCCGAACAGCGGATGGGGGGATGCCTCATTCGTGTGAGCGGGGTTAAAGTCTCCGGTAATTCCCGCGAACGTATAGATATCGGATTCGGAAACCGTCTTGGTATAGTAAGCTTTGTCCCCGACTTGCAGTTCATCATACGTATACCCGTTTATGGAAGGGTCGCGGCTTTTGGCATCGCTGAAATCGATTTTTGACATACAGAACGCCCCTTTTCTAATATTGCCGGGATCAGCGGTCCGGGCACCCGTCATACCGGCGCAATACCGGAATACCGGACTATCTTCCGGAGAAAATCATACCGGGTATTCCCCATGGGAGGCGGCCGGGAATATCGCCCCGGCTCCTCCGCCTATTGCTCCAGCAAGGAGTATCTTTCCAGGCCCTGCTCGTTCTTGCCGAGACGGAACACCTCCTGGCCGACCCGAATCTTCATTTCAGGCGCGAAGCCTTCCAGCAGCGACGGAAAACGGGAGCCGTCCTCCTGCTCCAGAATCGCGCTGACATAGGGAACCTTGTTCACAAAGGGACCGAAAGAGGAATAGAGAACGCTGTATGTATAGATAGTGGGATTTTTCATATTCACTGCCCCCTGAAGATATGGACCAGACCGGTGGCCGCTGTGCCGCCAAGATTGTGGGTCAGGCCGATATCGGCCTTTTTCACCTGCCGGGCTCCCGCATCGCCCCGGAGCTGGGTGACGATTTCATACATCTGGCTGATACCGGTGGCCCCAATGGGGTGCCCCTTGGCCTTCAAACCTCCGCTGGTGTTGATGGGCCGGCTGCCATGAAGGGCCGTAGCGCCCTCGGCGACCAGATCGGCCCCGTGCCCCGGCTCGGCAAACCCCAGGTCCTCCAGGTTAATGATCTGTGTGATGGTGAAACAGTCGTGCACTTCGGCAAGGTCGATGTCGGCAGGCTTCAGCCCCGCCTGATCGTACGCCTGTTTCGCGGCGCTTTTCGCGGCTTCGAAGCTGGTGATGCATTTCTTGGTATACAAAGTCACCGTGTCCCCCGCGTGGCCGGAGCCCGCCACTTCCACCAGGCGGTGCTTTCCCAGGGCTCTTGCCTTGTCGGAGGTGGTGAGCACAAGAAAGGCGGCCCCATCGGTGACCAGCGAGCAGTCGAACAGGGACAGGGGGCTGGCAATGAGATCGGCAAACAGCACTTTCTCCAGGGTCACCTCTTTGGGCATCTGGGCGTCGGGGTTGCGGGCGGCGTTGTAGTGAGCGTTGACGGCGTTCATGGCCATCTCCCGCTTTACGTTTCTGTATTCATAGAAATATCGGTTGGCCATCATGGCGAAATTCGCCGGGAAGGTGAAGCCCTCCATGGCCTCGATCTCATAGTCCATGGCGGACACGATGGCCTCGGTGACCAGCTCGGTGGGCTGATGGGTCATCTTTTCCGCGCCGCCCACCAGGACCGTGTCGTAAATCCCGCTCATCACCGCAAGCAGTCCCATCCGGAAGGCCAGGCTCCCGGAGGCGCAGGCTCCTTCCGTGCGAATGGTGGGGATGTTCCCCAGACCCAGGACCTCCGAAACCAGGGGGCCCAGATGACCCTGCCCGCACAGCCGCTGGGAATTGAAATTCCCCATGTAGACGGCCTCTATCTCTTTTTTATCCATGCCGGAATCGGCGATCGCCCTGCCGCCCGCCTCCAGAATCATGTCCCGCAGAGAGCGGTCCGGGTAACGTCCCATTTTCGTTTCGCCGATCCCGGCTATGGCTGCCATACGCATGCTGTTTCCTCCTTTAAAAAACGGGGATGACTCTGATTTCCCGGAACCATCCCAGCATCAGCATGACGATGGCATAGGAATCCTCGAAGACGACGCCGTGCCCCGCGCCGGGGATCAGGACGAACTTCGCGCTGGGAATGCGCTCGGCCAGCATGCGCTGCTGAGGCATGGGGGTCAGATAGTCCTGATCACAGCCCACCACCAGAACGGGAGCCTGAATTTCTCCCAGCCTGCTGCGGATATCGTACCCCTCCACGCTCTTGGACAGGCGCACGATGGAATCGCAGTATTCCTTGGTAATCAGGGGCCGGATCATCTCCTTTCGCTGATAGATGGTCTCTTTGTGGGCCTCGAAATAGGCCGGAGAATAAACGAAAGGCACGAATTCATCGTAATAGGTGTCGCAGTCATAGGAAAGGGCGCCCTTCTGCCAAAGCCGTCCCACCTCGGTGAGGTAGGCGTCGGCATAGGCAAGTGTGTTGAAGACCATGACCTTTCCCGTTCTCTCGGGATATCTCAGAGCAAAGAGAAGGGCAATGGTCCCTCCGTAGGAGGTGCCGCAGAGGTTCATTCTCCGGATGCCCAGATGGTCGGCAAGGCACCTTACGGCGTCCACCTGCACGGTGCTTTTATAGTCGCCGTCCATTTTCTCGCTCTGCCCCATGTCGTGCATATCCAGGCAGATCACGCGGAAATTCTCCTTCAGAGTGGGCAGCAGGGGCAGCCAGCTTCCGGTGGTCATCATGAGCCCGTTGAGCATGAGGATATAATCCCCGTGCTCGCCGTGAATCTCGTAAAAGATCTTCTTTCCGTCCGCAATTATAAAGGGCATAGCTTTCAGCTCCTTAAAATATCAGTTTCAGCTTTCCGGCTTCTTCCCGCAGTCCATCCCGGAAATCCGGGTGGGAGATGCCGATGAGGGCCTCGCAGCGCTCCTGGATGTTCATTCCCTGGAGATTCACGATGCCGTATTCGGTGACGACGTACTGTACGTCGTTTCTCTGGAGAGATACGGCGGAACCCGGCGCCAGCTGGGGGGTAATCCGGGATATCCGGACCTTCGCTCCCGTCTCCGGGTCGCGGGACATGGCCGTGGAGTGGAAGGCGATGAAGGACTTTCCGCCCTTGGAAAGCACCGCGCCCCGGGCGGTGTCCGCCTGGCCGCCGGTGCCGGAGAAATGAACGGAACCCACGGATTCGGAGCAGATCTGTCCCGTCAGGTCGGCAGCCAGCCCGGCGTTGATGGAAATCTGCTTGTCGTTATACCGGATGATACGGGGGTTGATGGTAGTGTTTCCCGTCATCACGCGGACGGAAGGGTTGTCGTTTACAAAATCATAGAGCTCTTTCGTTCCCAGGACAAAGGTGGCCACGTGAAGCTCCCGGTCCATCTGCTTGCACTTGCCGTTGATAACCCCCGCCTTGGCAAGCTGCGCCATGGCGGTGGTAAACATCTCGGTGTGGACACCCAGATCGTTCTTGTCGTAGAGCAGCTCCGCCACGGCTGCGGGAGTCCCGCCGATCCCCAGCTGCAGGCAGCTTCCGTCCTCGATGAGAGGCGCTATAAAGCCTGCGATCTTACGGTCGGTTTCGGTGGCCGGGATGTCGGGAAGCTCCGGCACTTCGTAGTTCACCTCGATGAGGTGGGTGGCGTCGCTCACATGGATCTGGTTGTCGCCGAAAATGCGGGGGCAGTTGGGGTTAATCTCCAGGATCACCCTGTCGCAGTACCGCATGAGCTGTTTTTCATAGGCGTTGCTCATGAGGGACATATACCCGTGCTTATCCGGCATGGAAGCCATGGCCACGAAAACCGTCGGTTTTCTGTGAGCCAGCTTTCCGTCCACCGCAAGATGCAGGTGGTTGGGCACATAGGACATGTTCCCGTTGTCGTGAGCGGCCCGGTAGGTGGCAGTATAGAACCATGCGTCGGAGAAAAAGGACTCCTTGTAGGCGGGATTCACGATATATTCGTAATTTCCCATGTTCAGGCAGGTGCAGACTCTGACACCCTTCACCCGGTCGGCAATGGTATGGAGATTCGTGAAAAATTCCCGGGCCTCCCCCGCCGCAACGGCGGTAACGATGTTATCCCCCGACCGGATGCACTCCAGGGCTTTTTCAACGGAGACCACCTTATCTTTATATATATTCTCAGGCATGCCGTTTCCCTCACTTTTCCTTGATTTTGCCCCAGCGGATGACCCCCGCGGCCCAGATATATCCGCCGCCCGCGCCCACCAGAGAGATCACGGTTCCGTCGTGGATCTTCCCCGCCTGCATCCCCAGGGTTATGGAGAGCACCTGGTCCATCTGGCCCACGTGTCCGTAATCCTCGAGGTAGGTGGAGTTGTCCTCGGTGAGGCCGTATTCGCCCAGCATGTAATTGTGCATGGAGCGCTTGAACTGGGTCACGGCGACATATCCCACGTCCTTGCGGGTGAGGCCCCCGGATTTTTCCAAAGATTTATCGATGCAGGTGAACCAGTTGGGCATGGACACTTCGTTGAGCCGCGCCTTCATGAAATCCCCATCGGAAATCTCATAGTTCATCCAGTGATCCAGATTCTCGTGGGTAATGGGGGTCTCGGTACCGCCGATGGGCACTCCCATGGTGTGAAACAGCGAACCGTCGCAGACGAAATGGGTGCCCAGGATCTCGTTTTCCGGATGACCGCGCTTGATCAGCATGGCGGCGGCTCCGGAGCCGATGCTGTATAGCATGCTGACCTTGGGGTTAGTGAGCTGGATGAAGTCGTTGTTCCGATACCCGCCGCACAGGAGAATGGTATTGATGCTGGGATCGGCCACGATCATGTCCCTGGCCATCTTGATGCCGGTGATAAAGGTGCAGCACCGATTGGAAATGTCCACGCCCCACGCGTTTTTCGCGCCCACTTCCCTCTGTACGTAGAGGGCGGAGGTGGTGAGCAGGCGCTCTTTCCATTCCTCGCCCACCCATACGATGGCGTCGATCTTCAAAGGATCAAAGCCCGTGTTCTTCAGGCAGTCCCGGGCTGCCTGCGCTCCCATGTACTGCGTACCTTCCCAGGACCTGGCCACGGGCTTTCTGCGGAAGCCCAGTTTCTCTTCGATGGCCTTGGCCGTCCATCGCCCGTCGGTGAGTTTTGCGCAGTATTCCGAAGTCCAGTAATTGTCGGGAATATACAGGCCCATTCCCACAACGCCAACTCGCGTGTTTGACATGCTCAACACTCTTTTCTTCTCTAATATTGATACGGTTGCCCGCTAGATTTTTGGGGGAATGGGGCGGAGCCTCTCGCTACTCCGCCCCACCCCAAACCCATGAGGAGGAGGTAGGTATGCTCAGTTTCCTGCCAGGATCTGATCCACCGTCTTGAAGTCCTGATATTTTACGACGCAGCCGGTGGCGTCCATATCCATGCGGTAGAGCGCCAGGGTTTCCGTGCCGAAGCGCTTTCCGTTTGAATAATCGATGTAGGAGTTGGAGCCGAAGCCGAGGCCGATGGGCTCGCTCTCCATGGCGTCAATGTATCCTTCCCAGGTGATGGGACCGTCGCCCAGCCTCTCCAGGCCCGTGCAGAAGAACTTCGCGGCGATCCATCCGCTCATGGCATAGGCGCTGAGGCTGTAATCCTCTTTGGTGACCTTCGCCAGATATTCGCCCATAAGGCTGACATCGTCGCCGCCCTGTGACATATCCACCCAGCCGGGGGCGTAAATATCATATTTTCCCTTGATATCGGCGGCAAACTGGGAGAAATAGGTGGGGCCGGCGTTGACGTAGGAGGTGAGCATGGGGGCGGTGTTGCCCTGCTTGCCCAGTTCCTTGCCGATGGTAAGGAAGGTGTTCTGCATGGCGCCGTTGCAGATGATGTCGGGTTCGGCGGCCAAGACCTTGGTGACGGCGGCGGAAACATCCTCAGCGCCGTAAGGCACCTGCTCGGCGGCTACCAGCTGCAGCCCGTATTCCTGGCAGCCGGCGGCGAGTCCTTCGTAAACGCCCTTGCCGGCGTCGTCGCTGGAATAGATGATGGCTACCCGGGTGGCTTTGAAGGTTCCCTTCGACCATGCGGCGAAGACGTGGCCTTCCGTGGTGTAGATGGGCTGCACGGGCATGATGCACCGCTCGTTGCCCGTGGCGTCCGCGTTGTACAGCGCGGGCATGCCGGTGGCAAAATAGACGGCGGGGATGCCCTTTTCAATGAGCTCGGGGAGAACGGCGCCCACAACCGGGGTGCCGAAGCAGCCGACGATGGCGAAAACCTTGTCGTCGTTGATGAGCTTGTCATAAAGGGCCATTCCCTTTTCCGGGCTCATCTCGTCGTCGTAGTGGATGAATTTGATCTCGCGGCCGTTGATGCCGCCCTTTTCATTGACCATCTCGCAGTACGCTTCGATGGCGGCTATGTAGGGGATGCCGACGGGTCCGAAAGCGCCCGAGGTTGCCGCGCAGTTACCGATGAGAATCTGGTTGTCGGTTACGCCCTGGGCGTTTTCCACCTGTGTTGTGGGAGTGGGGGTCGCGGTGGAGGCAGATTGCGTGGAGCAGGCCGCGAGTACCGAGGTAAGCAGGAGAATCGCCAGTGCCAGTGCCGTGAGTCTTACGGTTTTTCGAGTTTTCAAGATACGTTCCTCCTTTTTTCCTTATCGTTTCCCGTACGCAGCCTTCCGGCTGCGCCGTAAAACTTCGTGGATATCGCCGGATCAGGATTTGCCAAGGTACGCGTTTACCAGTTCCGAATTTTCCAGCAGCTTCTTCGCCGGGCTTTCCATAATCACGGTCCCCAAAGAAAGGACATAGGCGTAATCGGCCACCTTGAGGGTCTGCAGAGCGTTCTGCTCCACGATGAGAACCGTGGTACCCATTTCATTGATCTTCCGGATCATGCGGAAGATATCACGTACAATGAGAGGCGCGAGGCCCAGAGACGGTTCGTCCAGTATCAGAAGCCTGGGCGAAGGCATGATGGCCCTGGCGATGGCCAGCATCTGCTGTTCGCCGCCGGACAGGGTCCCCGCCATCTGAGCCTTTCTGTCGGCCAGCTGGGGGAAGAGGTTCAGGCAGAACTCCGTCTGCTCTCCGATCTTCTTTCTGCTTTTCTGGGTAAAGGCGCCGATTCTGAGATTTTCCATCACGGTGAGGTCCGGGAAGATCTGACGCCCTTCCGGGCAGTGGGAGATCCCCAGGCGCACGATATGCTCGGCGGCCGCCCCCGTGATGTCTTCGCCGTTAAACCGGATTTTCCCAGAGGCGGGTGCGACGAGGCCGGAAATGGCCCGGAGGGTGGAAGATTTTCCGGCGCCGTTGGCGCCCAGGAGCGCCACGATCCGCCCCTCCTCCACCTGAAGGCTGATGCCGCGGACCGCCGATATGTTTCCGTATCGGACCGCCAGGTGATCGATTTCCAAAAATCCGCCCATCTTCATTCCTCCCCCAAATACGCTTCCTGAACGGCCGGGTGCGCCCGGATTTCCTCCGGGGTCCCCACCGCCAGCTTTTTGCCAAAGGACATGGCGCAGATCCGCTGGCAGATATCCATCACAAAGCGCATGTCGTGTTCAATCAGCAGAATGGAACAGTTGTAGTCCTTTTTGATGGCATGCACCAGACCGGTCAGATCCTCCGTTTCCGTGTCGTTGAGGCCCGCCGCCGGTTCGTCCAGGATGATGAGGCGCGGATCGGAGAGGAGCGCCCTGCCCAGCTCGATTTTTTTCAGGACACCGTAGGGCTGTCCCGCTGCAAGCTGATCGGCCCTGTCCGTAAGTCCGAGGAAAGACAGAACCTGCATCGCTTTTTCCCGCAGCACCCGTTCTTCCCGCCGCGCCGCCGGAAGCCGGAGCATCTGGCTGAAGACGCTGGTCTCAAAATGAATGTGGGCTCCTACGAGGAGGTTATCCGCCAAAGACAGGTCCCGGATGAGCTCGATATTCTGGAAGCTGCGCACCAGCCCTTTCCGCACCACCTGGGGGGTTTTCAGAGAAACCAGGTCTATGACGTTCCCGTTTGCCTCGCGGAACAGGACGGCGCCGCTGTCCGCCTTGTAAAACTGCGTGATGATGTTGAATACCGTGGTCTTTCCGGCGCCGTTGGGTCCTATGATTCCGTATACCTCGTTTTCCCGGACGTCAAAGGTGAGGTCGGAGACGGCCCGGATGCCTCCGAAGGAGATGGAGATGTCCCGACATTCCAGAAGGACGCCTTCCTTCAGATCCGGGCTCTCCTTATGTACCGCTTCTTTGGTCAATGTCATTTTTCTTCCCCCGTATCTTCCCCACCAATTTTTTCACGTCCGATCCGATGCGGATCAGGCCGTCACTGTAAAACAGCAGCACAAGCACGATAAACAGTCCGTTGAACACGTAGGCCACGCCCGTGAGGGTCCCGATGACCGGAAGCTGCTTGATCACCAGCTCCGGCACTGCGATCACAAAGAGCGCACCCAGCACCGCTCCCAGCACCGTCTGCATTCCGCCGATGACGGAGATGGACAGGAAGTTGAGCGACATGCCAAGCCCCCAGACGGTGGGGTAGCTGTATTTGATGAGGTGCATGTACATGACGCCGCCCAGAGCCGTAAGTACGGTGGAGATCGCAAAGGCGATGAGCTTGTATTTGAGAAGGCTGATGCCCATGGCCTGAGCCGCCGATTCGCTTCCCTTCATGGCCAGCAGCGCCCGGCCTGTGGCGGAATTGACGATGTTATGCACCAATATCATTACGATCAGCAGAATTATGGCGTAAAACGCGTAGGTCACTTCCCTGGTGAGGACGATGCCGAACAGCTTGGGATAGGCCGCCCGCATCCCGGAAAAACCGTTGGTGAAAGGCTCGAATTCCACAAAAACCTGCCGGAGAATCTCTCCGATCCCCAGGGTCGCGATGGCGAGATAAAAGCCCTCCAGGCGCAGGGAGACAACGCCGATTCCAAGGCCGATGACGGTGGGGACGGCGATGGAAATTACAAGGCACAGGATAAAGGGAAGGCCCAGCCTGGTGGAGCAGAATCCGCTGAGGTAGGCGGCCAGGCCCATGAAGCCGGCGCCGCCCAGGGTGATAAGGCCCGAGTACCCCAAAAGGATATTCATCCCGACGCCCACCACCGCGTAGAAAATCACCGTTCCCAGTATCAGGAGGGTGGAACCGCTGACGATTCCCGCCGCGTTGAGAGGAAGCATAACCAGGAACAGCAGGCAGACGATGATGTATTTCCAATACGGGAAGGTTTTCGTTTTTGTCAGTTTCATCCGCTATCCTCCTAAACCTTCTTCACGGTTTTTTTGCCGAAGAGACCGTACGGGCGGATGACAATGAAGATCAGTATCAGCACGTAGTTGATGGCGGTCCCCCAGGTTGTGGAAATATAAAAGCCGAAGATGTTCTTGGTCAAGGCCAGTATATAGGCTCCGATCACGGGGCCGTAGAAAGTCTGGAATCCTCCCAGTACGCAGGCTATGAATGCGTTAAGCTGCACGCCGTCCATCATAACGATATCCACCACCGTGGAAGGCGCCAGAATCAGGGCTGAAAGGGCACCCAGGGCCGCCGCCACCGCCCAGGCCACCATGGTGACGATCTTGGTGGGAACGCCCATGAGCCGGGCCGTGGTTTCGTTGGACGCCGTGGTGCGCACCGCCAGGCCCCAGACGGTATTCTGAAGAAAGAGAAAAACCGCCGCCAGGACCATGAATCCCAGTATGATGCAGACGATGGAATTGACCATGATGGTCACGCCCAGGATACTCACCGACGCGTTCTCAATAAACCGCGGAAAGGCCAGGGGATTTCCGCCGAACACGATGGGGGCCAGGCCCGTGAGCATCATGACGATACCCAGGGTGATAATGGGCAGAGCCAGGGGCGAGGTCTGCTTTTTCGCCCGGCGCACCACCAGAAAGTCGATGATGACGCCCATCAGGAAAGCCGCCAGCATTCCCACCAGCACGGCGATTATGGTGCTGTGCTTCATGACCTGGACTTCCAGGCTGGACTCTCCTCCCTGGATAAAGAAGGCCGCGATGTATGCGCTGAACATTCCCAGGGAGCCCTGGGCAAAGTTAATGAGCTGTGAGGTGCGGAAAATAATGATGATCCCGAGGGCAGCCAGGGCGTAAACGCTGCCGATTTCCAGACTGCTGAACAGGATCTGAATAAAATTGCTCATCCTATGCACCCTTTCCTTTTTATTCCGCAGCCGGTTACAGGGAAATGCCTCCGGAAACCTCCAGAACCTGCCCGGTCATGTACCGGGACTCGTCGCCGGCCAGAAACAGAACGGCGTTCGCAATATCTTCGGGACTTCCCAGTTTTTTGAACAAAGTTTTGTTCTTCATACCGTCCAGGATTTCATCCGGCATGGATTTCAGGATGGGAGTCAAGATGAAGCCGGGAGCCACGGCGTTCGCCCGCACCTGGGCGCCTTTTCTGGAAAACTCTTTTGTCCAGCACTTGCTCATGGCGATGATCCCGCTTTTCGTGGCCGCGTAGTTGACCTGTCCCACGTTGCCGTACAGTCCGATGATGGAACTGATGGAGACAATGGAGCCTCCGCCCTGAGCCATCATGACGGGACCCACCGCGGCCGCCATATAGTGCGGACCCTTCAGATTCACGTCCAGCACCAGGTTCCACTGCTCTTCCGTCATCTTGGGAGTGAGGGCGTCCCTCGTGATTCCGGCGTTGTTCACCACGACATCGATATGGGAATACTCCCCGACAATGTCCGCCACCAGCTTATTGACGCCTTCCCTGTCCGTGGTGTTCAGGCGTACCGCCCGTATGTTCTTTTCCGGATAAGCCGCTTCCTGCATGTCCGCGGCGAAGACCATTTCGGCGCCCTCTTTTGCGAAGAGTTCCGCAATTGCCCGGCCGATTCCCTGAGCCGCGCCCGTTACGATACAGATTTTTCCTTCCAACCTGTTCATTCCGTGTCCCTCCATACTTTTTCTATTCCAGGCCCCGGACCCTACTCGATGCCCCCGCATTTACGAGAATTTTGCATTACTCGAGACCCGAATCATGTCTCATATTGTATTGCATGAAGTATTATTTGTCAATCGTCTTTTGAAATGTCGTTAGTCATATTGTACAAATATTCTTGCCGCCGCTTTTTATTCTGCAATTATTCCTGCATTTTATCCGACTCCTTGCATGCACCGCAATCCGTTGAATGCCCATAACCCGACGCACGGTTCGAGTGTCGTATTTAAGGTATGTTCTATTTGCAAATGCAAAATTTCTGTAGTATACTTAACCCAATTTCCGTTTTCATTCCAAAGATAACAGCCGCCAAATTAACATTGAGGGGATTACAGTTGTGGAATCCGAATACTTAAAAACGCCAAAAACCCGACGCGGAGAAGCTACCTTGAATAAAATTTTCGAGGCGGCGGAAAAACTTTCTGTCGAAAAGAGTTATTTTGAATACACGATCACCGACGTTACCAACCTTGCAGGTATCGGAATGGGCACTTTTTATACCTATTTCAATGACAAATTCAGCCTGCACCGATATATGCTCCAATACTACAGCCACGAGATCCGGATGGTCACATCCATGGCCAGCGATGAGTACACCACGCGTTACCAGAAGGAATTTTACGGGCTCAAGGCGTATCTCCAATACATCCAGGAGCACCCTGTAGCCTACCGCATCATCTGGGAATCCCAGCTCACGGACCCGGAGTTTTTCAAATCCTATTACGAGAATTTTTGTGAAAAATACCTAGCGGGCTTGCAGGAAGGCGTGGAGCGCGGAGAGGTTCTGGACTGCAATCTTACGGCCGCCGCCTATCTGATCATGGGAGGGTACAGCCTGTACGGCCTGAAGCTGGTCATTTTTGACAAGAAAGAGCAGGTCACAAACCAGGACGTGTACAACATCATGCGCATCCTCCGGCACGGTTTGTTCCCCTATCCGAAACCCAAGAGCCGGTCTTTCAGTCCGGTCTTCGACGATACGGGGCGCGAAATTCCGGCGGAGAGCGAAGAATAGTCCGCCGCGTCCTCTAGCCGAAGGATCCGGAAACGGCAAAACGCGGCGCGGTTCATACGACGGAAAAGCCCGGGGGCACTTGCCCCCGGGCTTTTTTCATTTCGATTGTCCCTTTATCTGTTTATCCGCTTTTCATTGCGATATACGCGATCACCAGCGCCGCAAAAGACACCAAAGCGGAAAATAGCGATACAATAGGTTACAACATATGGCATTATTCAACACAACAGGAAGAACCGAACCGGATGCTCCTGTTTTCCACTTTATACAAATTATTATTTGAATCTGTTCAGTACTATGCTATTATGGATTTAAAGAGGACACTCATCACGAAAACGAAAGGAGGAGGCGTTTTGGCAGACGCGAATCGACAGAAACCCGTCGTGCCCCGCCGGATCAAAGCACAGGAAACCCGGCGCAGACTTTTCAAAGCGGCCTATTCCCTTCTGAAGGAACGGGATTATCAGGACATCACCATCCGGGACATTGTGACACGTGCGCAGGTCTCCATCGGCACTTTCTACGTCTACTATCCCTCCAAGCTGGACGTCTTCTACGAAACCTATCAGATCGCCGACGATTACTTTGAAAACGAGGTGGCCCCTCTGCTCAATGAAGGGACCACGGAGGAAAAACTCCTGAAATTCTTCTCCTATTACGCCATCTACTGCTCCCGGGGCTCGGGGCTCAAAATGGCAAAACTTCTCTACCAGCCGGACAACCGCTGCTTTTCAAGGCCCAGGGACTACGGGCTTTTGCGGGTGCTCATCCGCGTTTTGTCCTCCGGCTTCCCGGAAAGCGGCACGCGCGGAGAAGACGAGAGTCCCGAGGAAATGGCCGAGTTTTTTATGATCGCCTCCCGGGGCCTGGTTTACAACTGGTGCACCATGGACGGCGGGTACAACCTGGAGGAGGCCATGGAGCGCTATGTCCGCCGGCTGATGCGGGCGTTCGGCTTCGCCGACGGCGCGGTTTGATTGAGCGTATCATAAAATTTAATATAATTTGACAACGAAGGAGGAGAACGGTATGTTTCAAAACGCGTTTATTCCCTACGGCGGCTATTACGTAACCCCCTTCTGCAAGTGGCAGGGAACCCTCGCCAACATAAACTCCATCGAACTGGGAGCACAGACCAGCAAGCGGTGGTTTGCCTCCCGGGGAATCGACCCGGCCAAGGAATTCGATTACGTCTATCTGGGAATCACCATCGGGCAGCACCGGGTGTTCTACGGCGCGTCCTGGGCGGCCCACATGATGGGTGCCCCGAATCTTCCCGGCAATACCGTCATGAACGCCTGCGCCACCTCCACAACCACCATCTACAACGCGGCCATCGCCGTGGAGACCGGAAGTCTTGAAACCCCCTACTGCCTGCTCACCGACCGGACCTCCAACGGGCCGCACACCATCTGGCCCAATCCCAACGGTCCCGGAGGCGAAGTGATCGCCGAGAACTGGAACATGGACAACATCAACTGCGACCCCTCCACGGGATACGGGATGCTGGTGACGGCGGAAAACGTGGCCAAGGAGAACGGCTTCACCAAGGAGCAGGCAGATGAGCTGACGCTGCGGCGCTACGAGCAGTACAATGATTCCCTGAAGGACGACAGGGCCTTCCAGAAGATCTACATGTTCCCCATCGAGCTTCCCGTTTCCAAAAAAGAGGTCCGGCTGGTGGAGGCGGACGAGGGAATCACCAAAACCTCCAAAGAAGCTCTGGAGCGCCTGGGACCGGTCATGCCCGGGGGAATCCACTCCTTCGGCGCCCAGACCCACCCAGCCGACGGGAGCGCCGGCGTCATCGTCACAACGAAAGAACGGGCGAAGGCATTCAGTAAGGACCCCTCCATTCCGCTGCAGATCCTCTCCTACGGGTTTACCCGGACCAAGAAGGCCTTCATGCCCATGGCTCCGGCGGCGGCAGCCAAGATGGCGCTGGAGCGCGCCGGGATCAAAATCTCCGATGTCAAGACGGTTAAGAACCACAACCCCTTCATCGCAAACGACCTGCATCTTTCCAGGGCGCTTGGCATCGACGCCATGAGCTTCAACAACTACGGAAGCTCCATGGTCTTCGGGCATCCCCAGGGGCCGACACTGGCGAGGCTCATGGTGGAAGGCATCGAGGAAACAGTGCTCAAGGGCGGCGGATATCTGCTGGTGGGCGGCTGCGCGGCCGGCGACCAGGCGGCTTCCCTCGTTATCAAAGTAGGCTGATGTTTTATCTGCGCATGTCCGGTAAACGGACATGCGCAGATTTCTATTCCTGCGGTTTTCCCCGCGCGGGATCAATTTTTTTCTAAAGCTCTCTTCTTTTTGCAGAAAACGGTAATTCGTTTGTTTTATTATCATAGAGGCCACACAAAAAACTAAGGAGGCAGTAAAATGAAAGTCATCTATTCAAAACAGGACCGCATCGCTTTTGTAACGCTCAACAGCCCGCAGAACCTGAATGCATTCGACGAAGAGATGATCATGGACGCCGTGGAAGTCCTCCGGCAGTGCGAGGAAGACAAAGAGGTGAAGATCGTCGTCCTCACCGGCGCCGGAAAGGCGTTTTCCGCGGGCGGCGACATCGGAGCCATGTACAAGGGGATCAAGTCCGGCCAATGGGATTTTTCCAAAGACATCGAGAAAATGGCGAAGGTCTCCCTCGCAATTAAAAAAATGTCCAAGCCGGTGATCGCCTCTGTCCGGGGCGCCGCGGCGGGGGCGGGGTGCAACGTTGCCCTGGCCTGCGATTTCTGCGTGGCCACCGAGGACTCCATGTTCATCCAGGCCTTTGTGAACGTCGGTCTGATCCCGGACGCGGGAGGCATGTATCTGCTTACCCGCGCCGTGGGAGTCAACCGGGCGGTACAGCTGGCCATGACGGGCCGCCCCGTGAGCGCCAAGGAGGCCCAGGCGCTGGGGATCGTCAGCCAGGTCTGCGCGCCGGAAGAACTGGACCAGGCGACCCTGAAGCTGGCAAAACAGCTGGCCAGGGGGCCTTCCCTGTCTTACGCCTATATTAAAAAGCTCACTTACGAAAGCGAATTCAAGGATTTCGAGGCTTTCATCCCGGCGGAGGTCCACGCCCAGTCCGAGTGCGGCAAAACCCAGGACTTCATCGAGGGCGTTATGGCTTTCGTAGAAAAGAGAAGCCCCAAGTTCGAATAAGACCCTGCGTTCCCCGAGGCGGTCCGGCGCGGATCGATGCAGAATACCGCTTACCGGCGGCAGGTCCGGCGCATCCGGGCCGGCCGGAACGTGAAACATGAAAGGAGAGAAAATATGAGCTGGCAGGAAGTATTTGAAAGCAAACTGGTTAGCGTGGAGGAAGCCGCCGCAAAAATCGAGTCCGGGGACAAGGCCTGGTTCGGCGCCTGTTCCGCCGCCCCCATCCAGCTGCTGGAGGCGCTGGCTGCAAGGGCGGAGGGGCTTCACGACGTGGATCTCATCACCGCCATGGCCCTATACCCCTATAAATTTCTCCAGTCCCCCGCGTACATCGGAAAGCTGAACTTTCACACGATCTTCTACGGCGCCTTTGAAAGAAACTTCTACAAAGTGGGCAACGTCAGCGTAAACTCCATTCATCTTTCCAAGATCTTCTCCGCCCTTCAGACGGTCTACAAGGTGGACACCCTCCTGGCCGACGTGTCCGAGCCCGACGAGGAGGGCTACCTGTACTATGGGCCCATGGGTGTCTCGGTGAACGGCGAGGTGGCGGAGATCGCCAAAAAGATCATCGTCCAGGTGAACAAATACCAGCCCAGGGTATCCGGCATGAAGCACCGCATCCACGTGGACGACGTGCACTGGATCTGCCGGTTCGACCATAAGCTTCCGGAGCTTCCGCAGCCGCCGGTGACCGACGTGGACAAAAAGATCGCCGATCTTCTGCTAGACAGGATCCCGGACGGCGCCACCATCCAGGTGGGGCTGGGGGGTCTCGCAAACGCCGTGGGCTACGGGCTGGAGGGAAAGAAAAATCTCTCGGTACACACCGAGATGTTCACCGACTCCATGGTCTATCTAGCCAAAAAGGGCGTTATCAACGGCAAGATGCTGGCCGCCTTCGGCCTGGGCAGCAGCGAGCTGTACGAGTTCGTGGGCCAGGGGAATGTGCAGCTTGCCCCCATCAGCTTCGTCAACGACCCCTATGAGATCGGGAAAAATGCGAATTTCGTATCCATCAACGCCTGCCTCATGGCGGACCTCACCGGCCAGGTCTGTTCCGAGACCTTGGGGCACAACATGTACAGCTCCACGGGGGGGCAGCTGGACTATGTGAAGGGAGCGGCCCTGTCCAAGGGCGGGCAGAGCTTTTTGTGCATGGCCTCCGCTTTGGAAAACAAGGACGGCACCCTGTCGTCCAAGATCACTCTGAACCTGCCCGCGGGGGAAATCGTCACCACGCCGCGCTCCGAGGTCATGTACGTCGTGACGGAGTACGGCATCGCCGACCTTTACAACCGGCCCGTCCGGGACAGGGTAAAAGCCATGATCTCCATCGCCCACCCCAGCTTCCGGGAACAGCTGAAAAAAGAAGCGGTTCAGGCGGGCCTCCTTCCGGGCTGACAAATACCGTGAATCAAAACCGCAGCTTAGCCGGCGGTTTGCGCTTGCCCTATACGGGCTTGTTGCCGGCGGGGCTGAAGCCTGCGAATGATCTCCACCTCGTACCGGAGCGTCTCGCCGCCTATAAATGGGGTATTTGCGTCCTTGCCTTTCTTGTCAAAGGAGACTTATCGTCTGAGGGCGGGATTATTCAGGCAGGAAAAGGCTTTTTTCTTCCATCGGCTTGGCGGGTCGTTTTCTGCGTTACACAAAAACTGCGGCAGGGCAAAAGCCCTGCCGCAGTTTTTTAATATCGTTACAGATCAGAAGGGACTGCCGAAACCCCGCCGCCCAGGGGCGGCTTGCGCTATTTCAGCTCGTTTAAGTGCTCCAGGAGGGTCCGGCGGTCCATACGGATAAACTCCTCAATGTGCTGCTCTGCCAAATCGGGGCGATTGTCCCGAAGGGCGTCGGAAAAGAGAACCATAAGCCGGCCCGTTTCCCCGAGATTGTCTCCCATGCGGATGGAACGGATGCGCCAGCGCTTGACCAGATTCTCGATACTCTGGAGGATCTTGCCCAGCTGCTCGTTCCCGCAGTACCGAATCAGATGATCGCTGAGCTGAAAATTATAGGAAAAGGCGTCTTCATACTTTCCTTTTTGCGCAGCGGCCGCCAGCCGGGAGCAGAGTTCCAGCGCCCGGTCCCGGATCTCCGGGGAAGCGTAGTTCCGCTCGGTAAAGACGCGGGCGGCGTATCCCCACAGGCGCCGCTTGATCTCCCAGACATCGTAAATTTCGTCGGCGGTTACGCCCTTGACAAAAAATCCTCTGCGGGAAACGCTCTCCACCAGATAGGACTTTTCCAGGATGTGAAGGGCCTCCCGGACGGAGGTCTGGCTGACGGAGTACTCCGCGGCCAGCTCCAGGATCTTCAGGGGCCGCCCGGTCTCCAGCTCCCCGTTCACGATCCGTTTGGAAAGATGGTCCGCAACCTGCCGGGCCGTCGTGTTGGGAGCCACGTATTCGTTTTTTTTATCGCCGACGGCAGACATTCCGCTTCCTCCCCGCAGGATAATTTCTTTTTTAAATATGTGCGATTATATCACCGGAAATGCCGGATTGTCAACTTTTTCGCCATTTTTCGCCGAAAAGGCGGCTCCGCGCGCGGAGCCGCCCCGGTTGCCTTCAGAGGCTTTGAAAGCATCAGCCGATGCGCTTTCCGCCCTGGCGCTTAAGTCCGAACTTTTTGACGTATTCCGACGGGGTGGCAGGTTCCCTGCCGAGCAGACGCGCCATCTGGACGGTCTCCCGATAGACGTCCACGTTCCGGCGGATCATTTCGTCCTTGTGGGGATATCTCCATATGGTGTCCTCCTTGCCCACCCGGACGTCCAGACCCATGAGCAGCGACAGGGCCGTGATGTGGCTGGAGGCCCGCCCTCCGGAGACCACCATGATCTGGGAACCGGCGTCGATCTCCCGGATGCGGCGCACATAGCCCATGAGAGTATCGATCATGGAAAGCGAGGAATACATGGGACTGCAGCCCACAAGACCGGGGAGAAGAATCCAGTAATAGGGCTTGGAAAGAACTCCGGTATTGATGAGGTAGCGGCGGGCGTTGTCGATATCGCCGTCGCTGTAGATCGCGATCTGGGGCTTCACGCCGTACTTCTCGCAGATTTCCGCTTTTTTTATCATGACGTGGGGCGGTTTGCAGAACAGGGTGTCGCTTAAATAGGACGCCACGGTGTTCACCGGGGTCTGGTCGAATAATCCCTCTTTCAGAAGCTGTTCCATCTTTTCAAATTCGCCGGGAACAAAGGGGACGGCGCATCCGCAGACCAGAACATCGGGGTATTTCTCATGAATCGGGTCGATGACCTGGTGGAAGCGGTCCAAATCCATGGCGTTGATCTCGTTGTCGTCCCGCACGTGGATATGTACGTTGGCGGCTCCCGCCTCGCAGCATTCCATGGCCTCTTCCCGGATCTGCTCCACCGTGACGGGCTGGTTGGGGTTGCTTTTTCTGGAATTCATGGCTCCCGTGATGGCGGTGCAGATTGCGACCTCATTGGGGATTTCCCATTTCGGCTGCAGTTCTACGCCGGGAGCAAATACGCTCTCCAGAGGGTTGAGAAGTTCCGGATACCCGTAAAGCCTTGAGATTGAAACGTTGTCGTCCGACTGCACCAATGCGTTGACCAGTTCCCAATTGACCTTGCTGTTCATGTTCCTTCCTCCTTCTCATATTCTTCGATAATATATATTATCGATAATATAGTGTTATTCCTTTTTCCCTTCCCTGTCAATGCGGGTCCTCCGTTTTTATTTCTCCCGGCGGCTCCCGAAAGGCACACTACAGCGACTGCATCCCGTGAAAATAAGACTCCCGCGGATAATGGCGGTTGTTGCAGCAATACTATTGTGATATACTGTATATCAGAAAAATCCGTAACCGTTCCTGCGGACATCGCTCCCGGGAGCAGCCGCCGGAAGCGACACCCAATGTTCCCCCATATTAAGATTTTTACAAAAGACAGGAGGGCCGCTGGCAATGAAAGACGAAAATAAATCCAAAGACGAAGTTTTCAAGGACGACGCGGAATATGCAGCCCTGAAAGCAAAACTTCAGGTGGAAAATCTGAAAAAGAAAGCGGAGGGAATTTCCGAAGCCGCAAAGGACAAGGCGGAGGACCTGATGGATAAAGCGGAGGATATCGCCGAAGCCGTAAAGGACGGCGCGGAAGCCGCCGCTTTGAAAGCCAAGCTCAAGGCCCAGGACCTCCGTGGGCAGGCGGAGGAGCTCTCCGATTCCGCCATGGCCGCGGCAAAGAGCGTGCGGAACCGGGCGGAAGATTTCGTAGATGAAACCAAAGACAGTGCGGAAGCTGCGGCCCTGAAGGCCAAGCTCAAAGCCCAGGACCTCCGTGGGCAGGCGGAAGAGATCTCCGATTCCGCCAAAGCCGGCGCGGAAGAGCTGAAGAACAAGGCAAAAAAAGTTGCCGATATTGCAAAAGGCACCATCGAAGGCATATCCGAGGGACTGAAATAAGTAAATAAAAAAGGGCGGCTCTGATAAACAGAGCCGCCCTTTTTTATCCGGCAATCAGCCTCTCAGATTCCTCCGGCCGAAGAGTTTTACTGTACCCGCCGCGCAGGTGGCCGCCAGGAGAAGCGACAGGGCGGAATAACCCGGCGACAGATACCGGTCGAACATCACCGCGTTCACGTCAAAATACCGGAAGGGCGAGAGGATCCCCAGATACTCCAGATCCCCGTTTATATGAATGACAACGCTTAAAAGATAGGTCCCCAGGATCAGAACGGACACTGCGGAGGAAGCGGTTTTCGCGCTTTTCGCCGCGGCCGCCGCCAGAAAGCCCGCCCCCAGAAACAGCAGCTGGAGGAAAAAAAGAGCTGCGACGACGAGAAAGACGGGGTAAGCCAGAGACTGCCCCGCGGTATTGTACCGCTCTACGAAAACGATCGAAACCAGGCAGGTCACGAGATCCAGAACCAAGATATTCAAAACGGCGGCAAGAAGCTTTATCAAAACCGCCCTGTTTCTCCGGATGGGCTTGGAAAAAAGGAAGTCCGCCGTTTTGTCCCGCTCCTCCTTTGCCAGGATGAGAGCGCCCAGCATGCCGGCGTGCACCGCGCCCAGCAGCATGAAAAAGAGGAAAAACATGCTGTAAAATACCGCCACGGAGGTCAGATCCGCTCCGTTTCCGATTCCCAGGATCCGGACCAGGGCGGAGGGCAGCTGAGCGAGCATTTGGTTGACCTCGTCGCCGGTTTTCCGGAAGGCGTCGTATTTCACCATACCGGCCCAGATGAGAAAGACCATGGCAAGGCACCAGGCGAGAAGGGACTTCGCGTTTGCCTTCAGCTCCCGTTTCAATAAATTCATGAGTTTCCCCTCCCCCTAAGCATGAATGTCTTTTTTCTCATAGATCCAGAAGGCCAGGGCCGTGAACAGGAAAAAGACCGCCAGGTCCGCGGCCAGGTACCGCCCGTCGTACGCGGCACGGCTCAGGAGTTCCGACGCTTTGAAATAGGAAAAAGGGGTCAGATAGGAAAGGGTTTTATCCAGAACCGATTCGTTTATAAGCTCCACGATGTAAAACAGGAAAACCACCGCGAGAGTGACGGGCATAACGGCCTTCAGCCGCCGCGGCAGAACGGAGAGAAACAGACCGATTCCGGCAAAGAAGAGCTGTACCATAAAAACGGAGAAGCTCATAAGGACAAAGAGCTTCAGGTTCGGCTCCTCCCCCGCCTTCGACAGATATCCCGGCAGGGCAAGGGCAAAAAACAGCACGTTCTGGACAGCCAGGAGCAGGCAAAGGGCAAGTAGCTTTTCGGACGCCACCCGGCCGCGGCGAAGAGGCTTCGAGAGGAGAAAATCCGAGGTCCGGGTCCTTCCCTCCTCGGAGAGGACGGAAATCCCCGTCTTCATGCCGAAAACCGCCCCGATGAGCACGATATAGGCAAAGAGAAAACTGAGGTATCCGCCCAGGTCCGAAAGGCTTACGTCGGCAAAGCCGAAGGCCGCCTTGAATTCCTTGGGAAAATTGGCCAGGACCGCGTCCACAAGGGCGGCGTCGGCGGCAATGCTGTCGTAGAGCAGGAGAAAGGCATAAAAGGCCGCCAGCATTCCCAGGGTGTAGAACAGCAGGGGTCGAACGTGCATTTTCAGCTCCTGTCGGAAGATGTTCACACCCCGTCCTCCCCTCCGTAGTAGTGCAGGAAGATCTCCTCCAGGTCCGGCTCCTCAATCACGGCGTTCCGCAGATCGAAGCGGGCAATCGATTTAAACGCCTCGTTGATGTCTCCCCGGAAGAGGAAGGCAAGCTCCCGCGGGGAGCGCTGCACATCTCCCGCGCCTTCCGGCAGTTCCGGCGCCTCGGGGACTTCTTCCCTGAATTCCAGACGTATCTTTTTATAGGCGGTGTCCCGCATGGAGCCGATCTCCTCCACCCGGAGCATCTTCCCTTCCCGGATGATCCCCACCCGGGAGCAGAGCTTCTGCACCTCGGGCAGAATGTGGGAGGAAAAGAGGACGGTGGCTCCCCTCCGGTTCTCTTCCCGGATCAAGCCGAAGAACCGCTGCTGCATCAGGGGATCGAGACCGCCCGTGGGTTCGTCCAGTATGATAAGGGAGGGCCGGTGGAGAAGGCCCTGGACGATACCCACCTTCTTCTTGTTTCCGTAGCTCAGATCGTCGATTTTACGGCCGAGATCCAGCTCCATGACCTCCGCAAGATAACGAAGGCGCTGCATATCCACCCGCCCGTAAAAGGAGGCGGAATACTTCAGAAGCTCCAGCACTTTCATATCGTCGTAGTAAAAGACCTCCGAAGGCAGGTACCCCACGTCTCTGCGGATCTCATAACCGTCTTTGACGCAGTCCCGGCCGAAAACGCGGGCCCCGCCCGAGGTGGGATAGATCAGATTCAGCAGGATGCGTATGGTGGTGGACTTCCCCGCTCCGTTGGGCCCGATGAAACCGAAGATCTCCCCTTCCGCCACGGAAAAACTCACATCCACGATGCCTCTGGCCTTCCCGTAATATTTTGTGAGGTTTTCGATCTCAATGACGTTTTTCATGCGTCCTCCCTCCGTTCTTGTCCTCCGTTATGCGCCGGCCCGATTCGTATATTCCGTTTTCATCATATCATGCCCGAATACTGGACTTCAATAAAAATGTCGATACGAAAAATAATACGGTTGCCCCCGCCTTCGGCGGGGGCAACCGTACTATCCTGTTTCATCTTTTTATTGGATAATAATTTAAGCCGCGATACAACTCATAAATGCCGGGGAGCTTTTTTACGCACCAGGCGGGCGGCGCGAAAGTGCCGCCCGCCATTACGTTGTACCGTTACTCATGCCAAACCGGCATCCCCGCCGAAAGCGTCAGCTTCCCGGGAATACCATGAGCATTGCAGCCTCACCGTTCAATACCAGGGCGTAGATCGTATCTCCCGCCTTTATGGTGTAGTCGTTGCTGTAACCGTCGTCTCCGCCGGTCCCTACTATGTAGCATCCCAGCGTATCCGGCACTGTACACGATCCATTTTGGGTGGTAAGCACACCACTATCAAAGGAAGAAACCGTACCCGAAAGGCAGCCGTTCAGCCCCTTCGGGTCATTCTGCAGCGGGCTGATAGGGATCATGAACGCGGGGGTATATTTATAGGTCACATATAAATATACCCATATGGGACTGGTAAAATC
Source organism: Papillibacter cinnamivorans DSM 12816 (assembly GCF_900176335.1). GTDB lineage: Bacteria > Bacillota > Clostridia > Oscillospirales > Oscillospiraceae > Papillibacter > Papillibacter cinnamivorans. The sequence goes on along the minus strand of NZ_FWXW01000007.1, from coordinate 40,252 downwards.
GTTTACCGAAACGAGTTCACACTTACTGCCGTTCATAAGAACTTGATACGTATAGGTTACAATGCTGTCTTCCGTTTTAATTATTATGCTGTTATCGTAGACAAAAAGTAAACCAACCGAAGTAACTATCTCTGGCTCGGCGTGGGATGTGCAGACAATCAAAATCGTGCGGGCTTCCCCGCCGGTATCCGTCAGTACATACGCATACTGAGTCAAGCTGCCGTCGATGGTCGGTGTGTTATTCACACCTATGTAAGTGTCCATACTTCCATCTGATGTGGAGTAGTAGATGAACCGGGTGTCTTCGTCGGCATTGACATCCGTCCCGCCAGACGAACCGATCCGCATGAAGCCCTGCACAATATCGTCTGAAAGCTCCGGCGCCGCCGTCATGGTGATGACGCTGCGTGTAACGGAGGCGCGGACCAGAATCGGGATATCGCCAGTATCTTTGTCGCAGGCATTAAAGGCATCCATGGATGCTGAATCGTCTGTATTTACGGTAAGAGTTTCATACGAGAACATGTTGTTGCTCGCCTCAACCTGATATACTCCGCCGTTTATTTCCGCCTTCGTCAGCACGACATATCCGGAAGAATACTCGATCGTACGGGAAGAGGGATCGAAGGCGACAATGTCTCCGAAGGGGTCCAGATAGACATCCCTGGCGGCCGAAAACCAGTCGCCGGGAAAATCGGTCGGATCTAAGGTGTTAAGGCCCGAGTCATTTTTATTTTCCGACATATCGTACCGGACACCCGAGAAAAATACATAGTGCGCATTTTGTGTATAGCTGCTGATGGTTTTATGGAACAACTCTGCTTTTTGAATGGTATACACCCCGTCTGCAACTGTGTAGTTTACATAATCTCCTATTTTCAACGCCTCATACCCCACAGCGTCCTCAAACGGGATGGGGTCCGCGACGCCCATGAGGGTTATCTTCCCGGCGGAGTCGTCTATAGCGGCAACTTTGGTGAAGACTGCGGCAAGCCTGGTAAGCGTTAAGCCGGAGGCTGCCGACGTCTCTCCGGCGGCGATGTCCGCCGAAAAGGAGCCGGAGACGTAGCCGAATTTTGAAGCTGTCACCGTATATCCCGTTCCCTCTGGGATGCCAGCTATGCTGTAGGTCCCGCCGGCTGACGTGACGGCGGAATACTCCGTCCCGCTTACCGTGAGGCTGACATCGGCCCCCGCAAGGGGAGCGGTCCCGTCCAGAACGGCGCCGTTGAGCGTTCCCGTAGTGACTGCCGGTGTCCCGCCTCCGCCGCCGAGACCGCCTCCGCCCCCGCCGGTCACCGGGGCGCTGATCGTCACGTCCAGTGCCCCGGCGCCCATCATGGAGTCGGGATTCACGGGCAAAGAGCTTCCCTCTCCCGCTCCCGCGTCCACATTGGCAAGCAAGATGCTCCCCGTACCGGTAAGGACGGCGGGAGCCATCAGGTGCAGCGTTCCAATATCAGCGGTCGTCAGAATCATCGCCGCGCCGGGGTATCGATTGGTCACCGCCGGGAAGGGTCCCTGGAGCTCCACGGTTCCGCCGGCAAGGAAATCGGGTGACAGGATCACCTCGCCGATCCCGCCGCTTACCAATTCCCGTGTCACCAGAATCGCTCCCGAGCCCAGAAGCGCGTCCCCGACGCTGGAATTTCCGTACATCATAATGCGCACCGGAAGCCCGTCCTCCCGGAGAAGCACCAGGTGCGCCGCATTCAAGTTTACCAGGGTAACCGAATGGTCTCCCCCGCCGTTAATATACAGGGTCCCGCCGATTCTCACATTTTCCAGGCGGACATCCCCATCCTCCACCAGGGGGGAGAGAACCACATCGCCCGATACTTCATAATTTTTCAATGTCACGCCCGGAGCCGCGATCTGCACGCTGCCGACAGAGGCGCTCCCCACCGTGGGTCCGTACTCGCCGGGAAAGGCGAAGATCCGGGAATCGGTACGCACCCGGTCCAGCATCACCACGGTCTCCGCACGGGTAATATCCGCAGAGGGTTTGAGCACCGCACCATTTCCTCCGACGAGGCCCTCCGCCATCGCGCCGGCCACCCAGGCTTCCGCCCAGGAGGATACCGCATCGGCATCTCCGGCCCGTAAAAGGACCGAGGGATCCACATCGTCCGGATCAATGCCCTCCATCCTAGCAAGCATTGTGACGGCCTGTTCCCGTGTGAGGTTCATCCGCGGGGAAAGGGTTCTGCCGGAGGTTCCGCCGATATATCCGGCGGCCAGGGCGATCCGGGCGTCGTCATAGTACCAGTCGCCGGCGGAGACGTCCGAATAGGCTCCCACCGCGTCGCTTTTTTCCGTATATCCCATGACGCGGTTCACAAGAGCCATCCATTCCGCCCGGGTGACCGGCCTGTCGGGATTCAGATTTCCCGTCCCGTCCCCTTTCAGCAGACCCAGGGACTCCCACTGCCTCAGGGTTTCTTCCGCCCAGTGCCCCGTCACGTCGTCCGCCGCGGCATGCGCCGGCATGGGAGCGAGGGCCAGACAAAAAGACAGGACCAGGGCCAGGGCAAGCCATTTCCGATATGTCTTTTTCATCCGATTATCCCCTTTCATTTTCCGCCGATTTTATTTCCGCTTTGCTCAGACGGCCTGTCCGCCGCCGCCGGCATTTTAGATATTTATATCTATTTTACCATATATTTCTTTCTATTGGAATCCGGATCGTTTCTTTTTCATGTTTTTTCCGGGAAAGCTGTCCCTTGGCTTGGCAGATCGGAACGCTTTCCGCGCGGAACGGATATCCTGACATCTTTTTTATTGCAGTTTTCAAATTTTCATCACATTCTCGACAATATGCGACAATTATCGACTCTTCTTCTAGTTATGATGTGATATTTTTATAGAGGAATTATTCCTGTCCCGAATATCAATCAGATCGATGTTTCAGCTTTCTCCATCCAATCCGACAGGGGAGTGAAAACAAATGAAATCTGAGGACAGAAAAGAAACGGCTGCAGGCAACCGGACGCATCAAGGCGAGGAACCTGCGGACCCAATACGCATGACGTCCGGTCATTCGGCAGAGACTATCCCTACCCTCCTTGATTCATTTCTTTTTTCCCATGAATTTATGTCCTCCAACGGTATCAATCAAAACCATGTGTCAGCTTTCAGCGCTGTTTTGAATCTGATTCCTTTTTCCATCGTTTTCATAGACGCGAAGGACGAGACCTTCTGCTTTATCAATAAAAGAGGGCTAGAACTCTACAAAGCCGACTATACGGGGCAAACCCTCCAATTCCATATCGACAGGATCAAGTTTTATACACCCGACGGAAAACAGCTGGGACCGACGGACGCGCCCGTCTACCGGTCGCTGAAGCATCGGGAAACCATACATAACCGGGAATTGATCCTGCGAAACGAATTCGGCGATGTCTACTGCCTTCTGGTCAGTTCCGCTCCTATTTACGATTCCGGAGGAAATGTCGTCCGGGCGGTCACCACCTTTGAGGACATCAGCAAACTGAAAAAAATCCAGAATTTACTTGATTCCAGCGAGATCAGATACCGTACTATTGTAGAAACCGCAAACGAAGGCATCTGCTGGACCGATTCCAAAGGAGTCATCACGTATATCAACGACATCCTCGCATCCTCTTTGGGATACCGCCCGGAGGAACTGATCGGGCGGCACTATTTCGACTTCGTCCTGCCGGAGGATATGGAAAAAGCCATGACGTACTGGAAGGAACGCCTGGCCGGGAGCAGCCTCCGCTTTGATTTCAGGATCGGCAAGCGCGGCGGCGGTTTTATCTGGGTTATCGCAAGCAGTACTTCCATCCGCGATCCCGAAGGAAATTATCTGGGCAGCCTCACCATGTATACGGATATTACGGAGCGCAAACGTATGGAGGACGGCCTGGCCTTCCATTCCCACGTCCTGGAAAACGTACAGGAAGCCATCTGCGCGCTGGACAAGAATTACCGGATCACCTACTGGAACGAGGCCGCCGAGCGGATGTACGGCTGGACCGCTCAGGAAGCCGTGGGCAAATATCTCGCCAACGTTCTCAACGTCGTTATAAAAAATGCCTCCGTCAAGGAGATCACCCGGAAGCTTGGGGAAAACAGTCAGATCAATATGGATATGGTTCATTACCACAAGAACGGATCCGCCATCCAGGTCTACATCCATCTGTACGCGATAAAGAACCCGGACGGGAATATCTCTGAGATCATCGCTTCCCTGCAGGACATCACGGAGCGCAAGAAGGCGGAAGAAATCCTGATCCGCAGCGAGCAGCATCTCCGAAAAAACGAAAAAATGAAAGACGATTTCATCTCCCTGCTGTCCCACGAACTGCGCAATCCTATGGCAGCCATCTCCGCCGGAATCGAACTGCTGGACCTGGCAGAAAAGGACGATAAATACAGGGAAACTCTGGAGGTCATGCGCCGCCAGACGGAGCAGCTGGGGCAGATCGTCTCGGACCTGATGGACGTTTCCCGCCTGATCCGCAGCAAGATCAAGCTTCACATCGTGAATACCGAGCTCAACGGGCTGATGCTGTCCATCGCAAAGTCCTACCGGTCCCTGTTTGAAAAAAAGAGGGTTTCGTTTCACGTGCGCCTGGAATCCGGTCCGCTGTATATCGATGCCGATCCCATGCGGCTGGAGCAGTGCATCGGAAACCTTCTGCACAATGCCGTCAAATTTACAAAAGAAGGCGACAGCGTTCTGCTGTCTACACGCAAAGAAGCTTCCAGCGCCGTAATCAGCGTGACCGACACAGGATACGGCATCCATACGGATGCCATCGCCGACCTGTTCGAGCCGTTCCGGCAGGGATACGCCGTTGGCGAGAGCGCAGGACCCGGTCTCGGACTGGGGCTTGCCATTGCCAAGGGGATCGCGGAGCTGCACGACGGCCGCATTGACGCTTACAGCGACGGTCCGGGCAAAGGAGCCAGTTTTTCCGTCACGCTGCCGCTTTCCCAGAAAGGCGGCGTTTCCGCGGCTCCGGCCGATGCCGCGGAAGCAAAAAACGGATCCGTCCTGAAAATTCTGCTGGTGGAAGACAACAAAGACTTCGTGTCCCTTTTAAGTTCCATACTGATTCAAATGGGGCACAGCGTGTTTATCGCATACGACGGAATCAGCGGGCTGCGGGAAGCCCGGCGGGTTTCCCCGGATATTCTCTTCTGCGACATCGGTCTTCCCGGCATAAGCGGATTCGAAGTGGCAAAAAGGATCAAGGAGGACCCCCAGCTGCGGAATATCTATCTGGTGGCCCTTACCAGCTACGCTTCCAAAAACGATATCCAGCTGGGAGAAGCATCCGGATTTGACCTGTACCTTCCCAAACCCATCACAATCAAAAAGCTGAGAGAAGTGCTCAGCACATGTTTCTTCCGGTCATGACAGCGTCCCCGCCGCCATTTCAAACCGGATTTTAAGCTTCCATAAAGAGACGGCGCGCCTTCCGGCAAGCGCGCCGTCTCTTTTCACGCTGGGATCCGGCATGGCCGGGCCCTATCACAGCACCGGCCGGCAGCTTTGTCATTCCCGTTGCGGGCAGAGCGCGTCACTGCTTGACAAAGATCCTTTCTACCGGAGTGAAGGTGTAATAAAACACATAGTCTGTGTGCAGATCCACGTACTTGTAATACTCACTGGAAAGCACATAGATGTAGTAAACTCCCGGCCGCGGAATCTCGTACGTCAACTCCTGGACACCTCTTCCGCCGCTGGTCTCAACATACTCCGCAAAGATATAATCCGAGTCGTCCGAGGCTTCTTCAGGAGCGACCAGGAGAATCAAGTCTTCGACATACGCATTGGAGGAATACGGTGACAGCAGAGCGATGTCGATGGTCCCCTCCATATTGCAGTATACCCTGAAGACGTCCATATCGTCCCCGTCTATCACGCCCCATGCGCTGTCCCCGTTTTCCAGATTGTCCGCGTAAACCTGGGAGTCGTTATACTCCGCTTCCTCCACGTTGCTGTCCAAAAATCCGGGAAGTGCCATCGCGTCCAGGTAGGTACGGTAGGCGGCGAATTCCGGCAGGGAAAAAACGCCGTACCGGTCCGCATAGGAGAAATACTGCTTATCCGAGATCACATCGTTGATGGGTACGGCGAAATTCAGGTTCTGGCCGGTATAATATCCGGAAGTGGTAATGCCTATCACCTCGCCGTATTCGTTGATGAGTGCGCCGCCGCTGCTGCCTGGAGAGATGGGAGCGGAAATCTGCATCATGCCGTCAAAATCCTCCCTTTTCGGATTCGAAACGAGGCCCTGGGAAATCGTGTTTGTCAGCCCCTCGGGGTTGCCGATGGCGTAGACCGTCTCTCCGCCCTCTATCAGGGCGGAATTTCCGACCTTCAGGGTATCAAACCCCGAACCGTAAACCTGGATGACGGCGAAGTCGATCTCTTCGTCGAAAAGGATGACGCCTGTGACGTTATATACGGAACCGTCGTCTAGGGTGATATAAGCGGATATGATATTGTCCACCACATGATAGTTGGTCACCGCAACGCCGCTGGGATCAATAAAAAATCCGCTTCCCTGTCCGTAAGGATTTCCATTAACGTCAAAGGTCTCTATACAGAAAACCGCGGGAGAACACATGGCGTAAATTTCCTTGGAGGAGAGCACGTCTTTGCCGGACACATCCCGGGCCGTCAGGGCGTCGGGATCGTAATAGGCTTCGAATTCCACCTGGGTAAAGGAACCTGCCGCGATGAGCTTTTCCCCCAGGGTCACATCGGAATTCTTGAGCTTCGCGGAAAGCGCGGCATAGGATATCAGGACCACGTCGGCCCTCCAGAACTCGCCCAGGTCCACCCTGTCGGGCAGGATCCCCGCCACCTGGGCAAATCCGTAAGGATTGTCCCAGGTGAAATCCTCGCCGTTTACGTCGGAATACCCCAGGGCCCGGAGCACGAAGGTGAGGTACATGGCTGCGCTGGCGCTGCCGGTACCGAAGCTCGTGCCGGAAACCCCGTTGGTAAGGCCCCGGTTATAGGCATACCCCACGTAGCGGTCGGCCCAGGCGTCGACGTCGGTAAAGGGATGGGCCCAGGCGCCGGACATCGCGTCGTCCTCCAGGCCCAGCATCCGGATGAGCATCACCAGGGCCTCCGCCCTGGAAGGGGCCCTGTCCAGATCAAAATCGGTATCGGACACGCCCCTGAAGAGTCCCAGGTTCTTGAGATCCTGGGCCAGGGTCTGCTCATAGGAAACGTCCCGGTCTGCGGCTGAAGCCGCACTGACCGGGACGGGAGCGAGACTCACGAGGATAGCAAAGCACAGCAAAGACACGACCCACTTTTTCAAAGCCAGTCCTCCCTTTCCGCCGTATTCCGCCCATTCCGCCGCGAGAACCGCGGCGGGCCGACAGGGCGGCATGCGGTTTTTCCTTTTTACAGACGATCTTCCGCGGCCGCCCAGTGAAGGCAGCCGTATCATATTTTGTAAAATTATAGTAGCATTTCCGCAGGTTTCTGTCAACTTCAGAAATACTTCGACTTCAGGCGGCCTGCGCTTCCCTGCAGCACAAAGGAAGAATCATGCGCTTATAAACCGGCGATTCGCGGACAATCTATGGATATAAAAATACATTTGGCAGACTGGAGAGAAAATGAAGCGTTGTTATCAATTCCTGATTGCCGTTTTGCTGATAACGAGCCTATCGGGGTTCTGCGCGCGGGCTTCGGCACTGCATGGCGGCGGCGTCAATCCGGATAATTATCAGCGTCTTGTGATCACCCTGCTGTACGACGGCATCCGGGAGGCAATCAGCGATTTCTACGGCGGAGCACCCCGGGGATACGACCTTTATGATGCGAAAGTCACGAAGCTGGAAAGCGCGGGCGGCTGGTCCAGATTCGACGTAACCGTTGAGGTGGAGAGCTTTTACGGCCCCCACAACCCGCCCTACGCCCTGGAGATCATGACCTTTCACGTGACGCTGGGGCAGGATCCGGAGCTCACCGGATACGAGCACCGGGATCTGGAGTGACGCAGGGCACCACACCTACCCTACCACATGCCGCCCAAGGAGAAGGCGCCGGAGACCCCGTCGTATGCCGTCGCCGTGATGGTCCCGTCCGGCGAAGTGCGGCGGTCCATGACGCTGAAGCAGCCCTTGCCCTGCAAAAAGAGCAGGCAGGCCGCGGCTCCGACGAGCAGGGCGGCGGCGGAAAACAGCAGTATCTTTTTCACCGTCCTGCTCCTGTGCGCTTTCTTATCTGCCGTGAACCCCGGAATAAAAGATCCCCGGTGTCCTGTAAGGCACCGGGGATCTCTCCAAATCGGCGGACCCAGTGTCCGCCCGGGGGGTAAAGGGGGTCTATGTCATTCGCTGTCCTGGAGGGCGTCGTACCCCTCCTCGCCGGTGCGGACCTTCACCACGTTCTCCACATCGTAGACGAAGATCTTCCCGTCGCCGATATGGCCGGTGTAAAGGACCTTCTTGGCGGTATCAATGACGGTGCGCACGGGGACCTTGGAGACCACGATCTCGATCTCCACCTTGGGCAGCAGGTTCATCTCGGTGGCGACGCCGCGGTAGTATTCGGGCTTGCCCTTCTGCACGCCGCAGCCCAGCACCTGGGTCACCGTCATACCGGTGACGCCGATCTCGTTCATGGCGGCTTTCAGCGCCTCGAACTTGCTCTGCTTGGTGATGATGTCCACCTTGGTGATCTTTACGCCGGATTTGGGCATGGACGGCGCGGAAACCACCTCCACGGGAACGGCTTTCTCCATGGGAGCGGGCGCCGGGACGGGCTTAACGGGAACGGCGCTCTTCGCAAAGCGCTCCAGCTGCCGGATGGGAGCGTTGTCCTCCGAGTCGTAATCCAGATCGGAGCGGACCATCTGCTGATCGGGATAGGCCAGAACGCCCATCTCGGGAATGTCGAGGCCTTCCAGCTCGGCTTCGGGAGAGACCCGCAGGCCCCATACCTTGTCCAAAAGCTTAAAGAAGAGGAAGGAAACGCCGAAACCGTACACGATCAGAACCAGAATGGCCACCAGCTGAGCTCCCAGCTGGGCCGCATCGCCGAAGAAGAGGCCGGTGACGTTCCCGGTCACGCCGTTTAAGCCGTCGCCGTATCTGCCGTCGGCAAAGAGGCCCAGGGCGATGATCCCCCAGAAGCCGTTGACGCCGTGGACCGAGATGGCGCCGACGGGGTCGTCAAGCTTCAGCTTGTTTTCTATGAAGGGAACCGCCACACACACCAGCAAGCCCGCGATCAGGCCGATGATGAAGGCGGAGATGCCGTTTACAAAGGCGCAGGGGGCCGTGATGGCAACAAGTCCCGCCAGGGTGCCGTTGGCCGTCATGGACGGGTCGGGCTTGCCATACTTTCCCCACATGTAGAACATCGCCACAAGGCCGCCTATCGCCCCGGCGATCATGGTGTTGGTGGCCACCACCGACAGACGGAAATCCGTGGAATTGAGGGTGGAGCCCGCGTTAAAGGAGAACCAGCAGAAGAAGAGGATGATGGTGCCGATGATGGCCATGGGGATGTTGTGGCCGGGGAAGGCCCTTGCCGAGCCGTCCTTCTTGAATTTACCGATCCTGGGGCCGATGACGATGGCGCCGGAAAGGGCCAGCATACCGCCCATGGAATGCACAACGCCGGAGCCGGCAAAGTCAACCACGCCGTGGCCCAGGCCGAAATTCGCACCCAGCGCGGCGAGCCAGCCGCCGCCCCAGACCCAGTTGCCGAAGAGAGGATAGAATATCATGGAGATGAAAAACGAAGTGATGACCACGGCGGAGTATTTGACCCGCTCGGCCATGGCGCCGGTGGGAATGGTGACCGTCGTGTCCATAAAGACCATCTGGAAGAAGAAGAGAGCGTAGACCCCCGCGTCATAGGTGCCCGACAGCATAAAGCCCTTATAGCCCAGAATACCTCCCAGTCCGGGAATAGACAGCATGGAATCCAGGACCGACCCGCCGGTGCCGAGACCCGCCGCGCCGCCGGAACCGCCGAACTGGAGCGCGAAGCCCACGAGGAAATAACCCACCGCGCCCACCAGAAAGACCATGAAGTTCATGGTCATGGTGTGAGCCGCGTTCTTGCCGCGGCAGAAGCCGGTTTCCACCATGGCAAAGCCGCACTGGAAGAAGAAGACCATGAAGGCGCAGATCATGACCCATGTATAGTTTGCGCCGAAGTAGGCCTTGTTGGCCACGGCGGCGACATCCTGGACAGTTTCGCTTCCCGTGGTGAGAGAATAGGAAGCGCCGGTGGGATCTCCGCCGGCGGCGTATGCGGTCACCGCGAAGAGAGAGATTGCAACGCCGATGAGAAGCAGCAGCCGTATGCTTTTTTTCAGTTTTTTCATACCAAACACCTCATTAAAATGAATGATATCCTAATAGCCTTGAACGATCCGCCTATCTGCCTTTTCTGAAGTTGTCCCAGGAAAACCGGGACGTGGGCCTGTAAACCTCCTCTTTCAATTTCCGAACCGCCAGAAAATACCGTGCTCCCAGGAAAGCGATCACCGCGCCGAAAACCGCGCCGTGGATCTGAGACCCCATCACCAAAAAGCTCACCTGATGGGCCAGACTGTAAACCGCAAGATACGCGCCGAAGGCAAAGATGGCCCCGGAAATCACAAACAGTACTCCTACGGCCACCACCTTCTTTGTTTCCACACCATATTCCCGCTCTTTCATATATTCACCCCCCGCCGCCAATTTTTGACGGATTCCCGCTTACTTCCTGCATATAGAAAAAAGGCAAGGTAACCCAAACCGGCGCTCGGCACTGCTGCCGACGTCAGAGGCTACCTTGCTGTTTCAATATATATCAGTTTTTACAGTCATCCGCCATTTGGATTTTGTTTGAAATATAAAAAACGCCGCAAGGATTCCTTGCGACGTCTTTGTCATTTCATGAATCATTCTATGCCTGGTCTTTCAAATTGTCAATATCATTTTCTCCATAAATCTCAAAATGGTTTTTCTGTGTTTCGTACAAATCGGAGACAGGCTCCCTGACGCCCGTCATGTAAAATGTTTTTCATTTTTCTTTTCCCACGGCTTCATCGCCTCATAGTCGGGAGGCTTTCTCCCGTCGAAATAACCGCAGGCTCCGTAGTATTTGATATCGTCGGCCAGCGCCGCCCGGTATTCCTTATCGCGAAGAAGTCTTCCCGCAGCCCTCACCGGGTTTTCGCGGAAGGCCAGGAGATTTCCCAGGAGCTCCGAGGGGTCCCGGAAACATTCCCAGTCGCACCGGCGGCAGACGGCCCGTGCGTCCGTTTTCTTCGGATCGAGGTCCCAGTATTTTCCAAAGCTCTCGCCGCCCCGGTAGCCGCAGGGATAAGCGTTTCCCGCAGCGGCGTCCACGAAAAAGAAGTCGATGCCTCCCCTGCAGGGGCGGCATTGGGTACTCTCCCCGGAATACTGCCGCATCAGAGCCAGGACAGAGGTCCTCGGGCTGAAGATCCGGATTTTCGCCCGGTATTCCGGTATGGTGTCCAGAAGGGCCCGGAAGACCTGAACATGCTCGGCCCCGGAATACCGGATCACGTCGCTTACCGAGGTGGCGCCGTATACCGCGCTGAGCTCCCCGGACGCGTCGTCCACACTCATGGGATAGCAGGCGTTCACCATGGTGAAGCCCATTTCGATCACAAAGGCGTAAAATTTCCGAAACGCCCGGCGGCAGTCGGCATAAAAAGCGTCCGGGTCGAAGCGCTCCCCTGCCGGCGTCTCCGGCGCGCCGCCGGTGTTCCGGTTGATCCCCAGGTTGGCGGAGGGCCAGATGCCGTTTTGATGAAAGATGGGCAGGGCCTTTTCGATGCCCCGCACCACCCCGGGAAGGCCCCGCATGGATTCATGGACAGCCGGGTCGGCGGAGTCCATGCTGATCCAGAGGTTTCGCAGCCCGGTCTTCGCCAGTTCCTCGGCCAGTCTGCCGACACGGCTTTCAAACCCGGGACGGTCGGAGTCCCTGAACAAAAAGCCGTTTGTGCCTGTCCTGGTAAAGGGAATCCCCGCCACGGATGCGTACCGGAGCATTTCCAAAAGGTCGTCCTGCAGCAAAAAGGTTTCCCCGCCGGTGAAGGAGACGGCCTCCACCCCGTTTTTCGCCGCCGCGTCGATCATCCGCTTCATGTCGTCCAGGGACAGCCGGGAGCGGGCAAAGGGTTCGGTCACGCGCATGGAGCACTGAGGGCAGCGGGCGTTGCAGAGATCGGTCATCTGGATGATAAGCTGGCCGGGCACCCTCCCTTTGAGAAGAGTTTTCAGATGTCCGGGATCCAGAACGGGATCTTTCGTTTTCGTCATGCTTATTTTCCTTCTCCGCGTCTTTATACCGCGGGAGGCATACTGCCGGCACCGGCGAGCCGGAGCTTGTCCGGAAGGCGGAACAAAGATACCGCACCGCGCCCGGAAAGAATCCGGGCCGCCGGAATGCCTCGGGCGGCAATAATCCTTCCACGCGCGTACTTCCGGCTGTTTTTACCGGCTGTTTTTTGAAGTCCGACGGTATCTTTTTTTTCATCCTACCTTGCCCAGTGCTCCGCAGCAATCAGGAAACCGTAAATTCCGCATCAAGATTTTCTCCTCTATCGGCGCCGGCTCACGACACAAACACCCGCACATACTGCAGCGTGACAGGGGCCTTTTGAATGGGCGCGTCCAAGGTGTCCAGGGTGAGCAGGTTTTCCCGGACCGTGTAATTGACGGGGGGCTGAAGGACGCCGTTTACAAACAGGTTTACATACGAGGCGGTTTCCGGCTCCGGGATCCCGGAGGCGCCGTACATGAAAAGCTCCGTCCTGTCGGTATAAATCTTATTTCCGTCGGAAAGGGCGTTGTAGAATTCCGCCTGCGCCTTCAAAAGGATGCCGTCCGAGTCTCGGATGACAAGGGACTCCAGGATTATGATCGCTCCCGTGGGAGGCAGATCCGAGGCGGTGATCTCCAGGGTTCCCTCCGTCACTTGATAATTCGCTTCTGGCTGGAGCGCTCCGTTGATGAAGAGATTGAAGTACGAAACGCCGTCCGGCGAGGGGATGCCGCCGTGGCCGTACTGGACGAGTTCGTCCGCGTCGGTGAAGATCCGCTTCCCCGGGGCCGCGAGGGCGACATACTGTTCGTTGATCACCTGGACCTCCCTGCCGTGGTTTTTCCCAAAGGTGACAAAGGAGAGGATGACCGTCTGGCCGTCCGGCGGGGTATCGGAAGTCAGAAACTGCAGATTACCCTCCGTTATTTCATAATTCACAGCAGGCTGCAGCATGCCGTTACTATACAGATTGTAATAAGAAACGGCGGTGGGAGACAGGATGCCGGTGTTGCCATACTCCGTAAGCTCGTCGGCGTCGGTGTAATGCATCTTCGCTCCGTCGGAGCGGGCGCAATACTGGACCGCCTGCGCCGGCAGCAGGAGATCATAGGTAACCCCGGTTAAGCTTTCAAAACATACCGCGTCGAAAACCCGTTTCACCCAGATACAGATTTCCTCCCCGCCGGGATACCCGCCGTCCGCAGCGCGCACCAGGACGTCCTCGTCGGCGCAGGATCTGGCCGCGGATAAAATCCGGATGCCGACATCGACTCCAACGGTCTCCCCGTTCACCGTCACGGTGGAGCACCAGCACTGAAGCCTCATCGCTGAAAAGTCCGGCCGGGCGCCGGGGGGAGCGAACAAGCACACGCGGCTTGTAACGTGAAACGGAATAGGAGGAGAGAACTCCATCCCCTGGACGTACACAACAACGTATCCCCGGACGGAAACCGCAAACAGTTTCTTTCCGGGGCCGGCCCCTGCGTCCGGGCATTTCCGCGGCGAACACAGCGGTACATAAGAAATTGCGTCGCGGGGGTCTGCGAGTTTTCCGTTCTGATCGGTAAAGAGGCAAAAGGTTAAAGGTAAATTACATCCGGACATAGCGATTCCTCCGGTTCGGTGGATTTCCATATCATGTCATTTTCTCTTTGGCTGTTTCTTCCGCCGGGAGTTTTCGCGGCTGCGGGCCGTCATGAGTCGGTTGTTTTATATAGCGGCAGCTCCGGGCGGACAACGTCCGAAGCTGCCGCCTTTTCCTCAACCGGTTAAATCAGGACCGATCTTTTTCCCGTCAGCCGGTGATGTCTGGAGCCGTGGTGGTAGGCCCGAAATTGGAGACCACCAGAGCCAGGATTTTGCCTTCATCAATGTCGGTAGATTCGCCGAAGGTAATCGTTACGTCGTCAATGGTGACACCGGTTACCACATTGCCCTCCTGGAGTTCACCGTTGATAAACAGAAGATAGGAGCCGTTGTCGGTAGCCGCCGGCACGAGGCCATGCTCGGAAACGGTAACACCCGCATCGTTCAGCCAGTTCACATCATCGATGGTATAGGTTGCGGAGCCGGTATAGCCGCCCGTAGGCGCCGTGTTGAAGTAGCGCAGTGTGGTGGGGTTTGCCTTGGTGGTGGGCGCTGTGGCAGTCATCGTCAGCTTTAATAGGGAGGTAGCCATTTTTCATAATCCTCTTTTATTTTTTAATACCCGTATACCCGTATTCAATACGTACGGTATAGGGCCCAGTTCATCATATGACGCGGGGGCTCTTATGGTGTAAATCAGGTTTCGGTGCCGTTTCCGTCTTTTTTCTGTTACAGGCGCTTTTTCTCATCATTGGGCTAAATTTCACCCCGGCAGCCTTCCGTTGGGCATTATTCATGCGATCCGGCAACTTTTTCACCTATATGGCGGGAATACCGCTTTCCTTTTTCTTCCGGCGCTGGTACTATAATATTAGTAATTACATGTATTTTCTTCCATATATCGGGTTTACACGGATTGATCTTTTTAAACAAATAAAAAGGAGGCGCTCCATATGAAAAAGGCGGTTTCCATCGCTCTCGTCCTGGTGCTGCTTCTGGGATCCGCAGCGCCGTGTCTGGCCGCGGGAGGAAACACTCCCGCCGCGCCCTCGGAACTCACCGTCGCGGAAAAGGCTTCCGACGGCGTGGTCCTCACGTGGACGGACAATTCCACAAACGAAGACTACTTTTATATCTACAGGGAATTGTCCTCCGACGGCGACGACGCCTGGGATATGATCGACTTCACGGAGGCGGACGTCGAAACCTATACGGACACCGGCGTCACCGCGGGCAAGACTTATCACTACAAGATCAGCGCCGTCAATTTCATTATGTCGGGTCTGTCTCTGGACGCCTACGTATCCGACGACTCCAACATCGTAACGGTGACCGTCCCGCTGAATATCACGCTTCCCGTTGTTATCAAACCCGTCAGCCCCGTTACGGCTCCGGCTGCGCCCGACGGTCTGGAGGCCATAGATATCCAGGAAACTTCCGTCATTCTCGTATGGAACGACAATTCCTCCGACGAGACGGGCTTCAAGGTGGAGCGCCTGTTGGTGCCTAAAGACTCCTCCATTCCCATCTGGGCCGAGGTCTGCACCACCGCGGCGGGCATCACCGTTTTTCTGGACGAGGGCCTCACCGCGGGAACCGATTATCAGTTCCGGGTGCGCTCCTATAAAAGAGTTCTTACCCAGATGATTTACTCCGCGTATACGGACGTGCTTTCCGTTACCACCGCGTCAGCCGTCACCGGGGAGGAGTATCCGGGCGCAAGCTCCTGGGCTCTGCCGGAAATTCAGCTTGCCGTTTCCGCCGGCCTTACCACTCCGGACATCCTGTGCGATTTTCAGAACAATATCACACGGGAGGAATTCTGCGAGATCGCCGTGCTGCTCTACGAGTCGCTCTCCGGCGGGACCGCGGCCCCGGTTTCACCGAATCCCTTTACGGATACCGTCAATCCGGAGGTCCTCAAGGCCTATAACCTGGGGATCGTTAAGGGCGTATCCACGGATCGGTTCGCGCCCGACCTCAGCATCACCCGGCAGGAGATCTGCGTCATGCTGCAGCGGGCGCTGACGGCGGCGTATCCCGCCCTGGACGTTTCGGCTTCGGGCGCGGGGACCTTCGCCGACGAGAACATTATCGCCGCCTGGGCCATCGGCGCGGTGCGCTATATGAACATGAAAGGGATCATGAAGGGCGTAGGCGGCAATCAGATAGACCCCCTGGGAAACACCACCCGGGAGCAGGCCATCGTACTCAATTACCGGACTTTCGCGTCCATGGCTCCGTAAAATCGTTCCGGTATCAGGGGCATTCTGATTGTTATTAACAATTTTATTGTTGGCTTTTTGGGGGGAAAAGCGCGTAAAAGCCGGTGATTTCTTTTTCCGTATGATACGAGATATGTATATCATACAAAATAAAAGAGGATGGTTCACGATACCATCCTCTTTTGATTCTATCTCATGGTTTCTGATTAAAAAAAACTGATTTTATCTGAGATGCCAGATGCAGGTTTCGAATTTTCTCCCTGTCGACGTACTTTAATACCTCATTTAGCACTTCCTGGCTGAAATCCACCATAATACAATCGCTTCTATTGAGTTTTATATTTTGCGAGTTTTGGACCTGCTGTTGGGTCAGCAGCACTTTTGAAAAATAGAGCCGATAGATCCAGTGATGGATTCCATACGCGCCCACATCGATTTTCGCAATCCCGATGTCGGCGCACTCATCCCACGCAATCGCATCGTTGACCCCGAACAGCCATTTTCTTTTTACTCCTGCGCTGTCGATATAGATCCATGCGTGGGTATCCCTCGCGGAATAACGAAGCATTCCTACCATGACCAGCCCCAATCCGGTCATGATCAGCAGCGCTACCCTACCGTTAGGAATACAGATCGCACCCAATAGAAATAAAAATGTCAGCGCACCAAATACGATAAATCCTACATTAAACAGCAGAAGCCCATATTGTGCGGCTCTGAATCTCATGTCGTTCTCCTTTAGGAATCTGAAAAGCCCTCTTCTCTTACCCTGCCGATACCTCCAGTTTTCAGCCGCCGATGACGCTGACGGGGTGTCCGCCCAGATACGCTTTAAGGTTTTCCAGCGCGATATCCACGGTGCGAAGGCGGGAATCCCGGGAGAGCCAGGCGATGTGGGAGGTGATGGTACACCAGGGGGAGTCCATGAGGGGGATCCTCTCCTTTGGCGGCTCGTTCACCAGGACGTCCAGGGCCGCGGCATAGAGCCTGCGGCTCTCAAGGGCCTCATAGAGAGCCGCCTCGTCCACGAGTCCCCCGCGGGCGGTGTTGATGAGGATCGCGCCGGGCTTCATTCCGGCGATGGTCTCCCGGTTTATGATGTTCCGGCTTTCCTCCGTCAGCGGGCAGTGGAGCGACAGAACGTCGGAGCGCGAGAGCAGCTCCTCCAGAGAGACCTGTTCCACGAAATCGTACTGGGGGCCGGTCTTTTTATGCCGGCTTTGGCCGATGACACGCATGCCCATGGCATCGGCGATCTTTCCGGCCCGCAGGCCGATGGAGCCCAGGCCCAGCACGCCGAAGGTCTTGCCGCACAGCTCGATCTGCCGGGTGAAAAGCGCCGCGTACCGGGCGTAGGAGCGGCTTTGCTCCCCCTTCTGTTCCCAGTAGCCGTGCTTTGTGTACTCGCTGTGCAAAGAAACCTTATGGCAGATGTCCAGGAGCATCGCGATGGCATACTGGGCGATGGTGTGGTCCCCGTAGACGGTGTTTGACAGCGTTACGTCGTACTTCGCGGGGAGCGCCGGGTCGATCTCCTCAAAACCGTGAGCAAAGGTGGCGATATATCTGAGCCCGGGATGCTCTTTAAAAAACTCCTCCGTGAGAAGCTTTTTTGTGAGATTCACCCCCAGGGCGGCTTCCGCGTCCCCGATCAGGCGCGCGTATTCCCCGCCGCTCCATCCGTCCGGATCCGCTGTTTCCAGCCGAAAATCGGTGATCTCCGGGATGCCCCGGACGCCTTCGCGCCACTTATCCGCCATTTCCTCCAGGGTAATATCCAGCCCGAGGGGCGCCTTCTGAAAAACCACTAGTTTCATACCGTTCATACTCCCGCTATGCAATGTAGGTGCTTCCATTATATCCGGCGGCGGCGGGCAAGTCAATTTCAGCCGGACGGCGGAGGGCAAAAAGAGGACGACTTTTCCGCTCTTTCCAGGCGGATATGCCGTCCCCGTGGTTTTTTACCGGCCGTATTTCGCCGGGATTCCGGATGCAAGAAATTGAAGGCCTTACAGATAGATAGCGGCCTGAATCCTGGTAGGCGGCGCGCTTTCCGCCCTTCCGCTTCCGAAAGCCTCGATCTTTTTCGCGCCTCCCGCCGTTTCCTGCGGAGCGATCCCGGTGATATGGGTCACCGGGATAAAGGCCGGATTGTTGCCTAACTCGTCGGTGGCCTGCACGATCAATCCGTATTTATTTTTATAGATCAGATCCATGCTGCGGACATTGGAGCCGATATTGAACAGCACCGTTCCGGTCAAAGTGGCGACATATTCGTAAATCGCCGTTACGATATTCGTGTCGTAGCCGGGCGGGAATATCGGCTTCGGCAGATACGTGATGGCCGGATTATACACCGCGGTGTCGGTTTCAAACTGCAGGGCCGCTATGGCGCTGAGGGGGAAAGCCACTTCTCCGCTGCCGTTGAGCATAAACAGCCCGGCAAAAGTCCCCTCCGTCGATTGGTAAACCCTATAGGGTATCCCGGAAATCCACCAGGGGCTGATCCCGGGGAGGAACACATACAGGGTCAGTCCCGGATAATATTCGATCAGCTGCTCCAAAAGATGGGCCAGCTGCGCGTACACAAAGGACTCGGCTGTATTGTTCAGACTTCCCGGCAGTCCGCGGGGACCGGGAGGGCCCTGGGGACCCGCGGGACCGCGGGGGCCCGGAGGGCAGGGTGGAAAAGGCGGATGCCTGCCCGGCGCACCGGGGAAACCGGCAGGATCAAAGTCGTTAATATGATTTGCCATTGCGTTTTACCTCCATTTTATTTCACCGTATTTGTTTCAAATACCGCAGTCCATCATATGCAGCTCGCAGTCATCCTGCACTGCGGAAACGGCGGGCCCGCATAAGATTGACTCTTGACAAACGCGGCGGGGGTGGTATCCTGCAGATATGATTTCTCCCTGTTTCGGGAGAGGGGAGGGAGCCACATGGCTAATATGGAGCTGGGCCCGGAACTGCTGCGGCGGGTCCGCGGCGTTCAGCTGGACGAGGAGACCGGGGCCGCGCTTTACGCCTTTATGGCGAAGCGGGAGAAAAACCCGGAAAACCGGCGGGTTCTATCGCAGATGTCAACAGACGAAGCAAAGCACGCGGCCGTCTGGGAATCGTACACCGGAGAGAAGATCCGCCCGCGGGGGATCACGATGCTCCGGATGAAGCTCATAACCGTTCTCATGGGCTTTACCTTCATGGTTAAACTTATGCAGAAGACCGAGCGGTTCTCCTCGGCGGAATACGAAAGCCTGCGGGAGGAGCTGCCGGAGGCGGCCTCCGTCCTGGAGGACGAGCTGCACCACGAGCGGGAACTCTACGACATGCTGGACGAGGAAAGGCTCCACTATGTGGGGGCCATGGTGCTGGGCCTCAACGACGCTCTGGTGGAGCTTACCGGGGCCATCGCGGGGGTTACCTTCGCCCTTGCCAACAGTCGGCTGGTTGCCATGACCGGGATCATCACAGGGGTGTCCGCCACTCTTTCCATGATGGCCTCCAACTATCTGGCCCAGCGGGCGGAGGGCAGTCCCGACGCTCTGAAGTCCAGCGCCTACACCGGGGCGGCCTATATCATCACCGTGGCTCTGCTGGTGCTTCCCTACCTGCTCTTCCCCGAGAAGATGTACGTCCCCGCCTTCGCCGTGATGATCGCCATCGTGCTGCTCATCATCCTGTTTTTCAACTACTATATCTCCGTTGCCAAAGAAGAACCCTTCTTCAGGCGTTTTCTCGAAATGGCGGCCATCTCCCTTTCCGTGGCGGTTATTTCCTTCATTATCGCCATTCTGGCGAAGCGGATTCTGGGAATCAGCGTGTGAGGGTTTGATCACGCAAATGAAAACCTCCGCCCGAAACCGGGCGGAGGTTTTTTAGCCGATTATGCCGACATCATGATACTTATTACAACAATGAAGCTGATCAGCTTAGAAAGAATCAGACCTACTATAAATTCTATCCCCAACAATAGTAAATTATTGATAATGTGTTTTTCTTTTCTGCTA
The DNA here is from genome assembly GCF_900176335.1 of Papillibacter cinnamivorans DSM 12816. Taxonomy (GTDB): domain Bacteria; phylum Bacillota; class Clostridia; order Oscillospirales; family Oscillospiraceae; genus Papillibacter; species Papillibacter cinnamivorans. Next base: position 20,126 of record NZ_FWXW01000007.1, on the reverse strand, counting down.
ACAAAAATTAAAATTCCATTGATTATAACTAAGACTATACATCCGATCGTATAATTGCCAATATGAATATTCAGGATGCTCAACGCGATGCCATAGATTATTATGTATAGCCCAATATACTTTTTAATTAATCTTATAACTATATACTTAACGAATACATTTTCCTGTTCCATACGGTTACCTCCACCTGTTCCTCCTCCTGATGCATAGATGAGAATCCACTCTTTCTCATCGCTTCCAGTATATCCTTAATAGTTCTTTCGAGCAACTATCTTACAGAATGCGAGTCGCTTAAATTACTTATTCATTTTTTTACGAAAGGTTTGGACGGGAGCACGCGCTCCCCGCTGGGGGTAACTTTTTGTTTCTGCAAAAAGTCACCAAAAACAGACCAGGAGGCTCCGGCCTCCTGGATCTTCATGGGGAGGGTGCTCCTGTGGGCGCTCTTAATAAGTAATTGACCATTGGTAGTTTCGAACGCACGGACAGCTCTATAGCAAGGGGCCTGTTTTAAGCCCGCGATCGGAACGTTCCGGGTTTTAGACTGTGGGGCTTAATGGGTCTATGAAAACGTTCCTTGTGCGACGTTTAAGAGGATTTGAGCCCGTAATGGGGGGCTCTCCGGGTTTTAGCTGGTGGGGCTTATTGGGTCTGTGAAAATGTAGCTTGTACGGCGTTTAAGAGGATTAGCCATTCTTATTTTGTTGTTATGTTAACCTCTCGGTGAGATAGAGCAAAAAAACAGCGCTGTCCGTATGCCGGCGGCTACGGGGCAGCACTGTTTTTCATGGGGTCCAGAATGCCGTTTTCGGCGGCAAGAGGCCTTATTTTTTCTTATTCAGATCCCAAAGGAAACGCACGACGAAGGGAATGAAGACGGAGATGAGGCCTGCGTAGCCGAGATAGGCATAGCCCTTCTTGACCACGGCCATAAGGCCGAACTGGGCGATGGAGAAGGCGACGGCAGTGAAAATCAAGGCGAAGACGATATTACGCGCAAGATGCCCGGATTCCCGCCTGGCCGGATCGTCGATCCTGCGCTCCACGGCGTTGACGCAGCGGGTGACGATGCCGGAGACCATGTTCACCCCCGTGGAAATGGCGCCGAGAATGATCAGTATGGAGATGACGGGCGTCAGCACCGAGGCTCCCACGCCGTTTTGCACCAGCAGCAGCATGGGAACGGAAGCTTTGGCGAGGCTTCCCACAAAGGCAACCGCCAGAAGGCCCACGATGGAGAGCATGGTGGCCAGGGTATTGGTGATGAAGATGTACACGGCCGCCTTGTTGACCTGCTCCTCACTGGTAAGCGTCTCCATGTGCTGGTACATGACGGACACGGAGGGCAGCTGGAACAGGAAGTAGAGAAACGCCATCCACAGGGCCGGGCCGAAGGCGCCGGTGGCCTTGGAGGAGACGGCCATGGTCCCTCCTGCCATGGCGGAGACGGAGGCCGAAATGCTCCCCCACTGGGCGATGATGTTGGGGACCAGCACCACGATAAGACCGATGATGATGAGAACGGACACGGTGGCGGCGGCCCGGCGCACCATATTGGTGCCGAAAAGGGCGATAACGAAGATGAAAATTCCCACGATGAGGGTGCACACCCAGTAAGGGATACCGAAGAGGGTGTTCAGGGTGGAGCCGCCGGTGGCGAAGGCCGCGGCGGAAGCGGTGAAGATCATGATGAGATAGGTCAGCTCGAAGAGATTGGAAAAGAGGGCGCGAAACCTGCCGTAGAAGTGATCCGAAAAGCTCCGGTAATCGTAGAGCTTGTTGCGGAAGGAGTAGCGCATGCCGTACCAGAAAAAGAGCGCGTAGAGAAACTGAGTGAAGATCGGCAGGAAGAGGCACCAGACGCCGTAATTGATAAAATAGGAGTAAATCTGCGCGCCGGAGGCGAAGCCTCCTCCGAACTGGGTGGTAAAGGCCACGAAGGCCACGCCCACCGCCAGGGGCATCCTGCTTTTGTCCACCAGCAGGGTTTTCTTTTCCATCGTCGTTCCCTCTCGCTTTCCTTTCAGTTATGGGTATTGAATTCCACGATCTTGCCGGGGTTTAAAACCAGCTTCTCGTCGAAGGCCAGTTTGATCGCTTTATAGAGCCGGATCATGCGCTCTCCCAGGAAGGGTTCCAGAAATTCCAGCCGTCCGTTTCCGATGCCGTGTTCTCCGGACAGCTGCCCGCCCAGTCGCTTGGACAGGGCGTAAAGCTCCGTAAGGCTGGCGTGGGTGGCCGATTTCCAGGCCTCATCGCTCATGCCGGGGTCCCGCAGAAGCTCCGTGTGGATGTTCCCGTCCCCCGCGTGGCCGCAGGGCTGGACCCGGATCCCATGCGCCAGGGCGATCTTCTTGGCCGCCTTGACATACTCCGCGATGGCGCTGCGGGGCACCACCACGTCGCACTCCTCCTGGCCCACGGAGTCGGCCTTCATGCCCTCCAGGATGGCGCCCCGGACGCTCCAGACGGAAGCGATGCGCTCGGGGGTGTCGGCGATCATGCAGTCGATGGCGCCGTACTCCAGGGCCGCTTCGCAGGCAAGGTCGCAGGCCGTTTCCAGCTCCTCCCGGCCGGAGGCGTCATACATGACGATGAGCACCGCGCCGCCGCCGGGCACGGGAAAGGGCTTGTTCAGGGTGCGCTCCACGATCTCCAGAAGCTCCCGCTCCAGAAACTCGATGGCCGTGGGAGTGAAGGGCAGATCCAGGACCTTCGGCACCATGTCGGCGCATGCCTCCAGGTCCGGGAAGGGCATCACCAGGGTGCAGGTGAACTTGGGCGCCGGCAAAAGCTTCAGCGTCACCCGGGTGAGAATGCACAGGGTCCCCTCGGAGCCGACCACCAGGTCCTTCACGTCGTACCCCGTTGTGTTCTTCACCACGTTGGAGGAAAATTCCACGACAGAGCCGTCCGGCAGCACCGCCTGGATGCACCGGACGAAATCCCGGGTGAGGCCGTAGCGCACCGCCTTCATTCCGCCGGCGTTGGTGATGACGTTTCCTCCGATGGTGGCCGTCTTTTCGCCGGGGTCCGGGGGGTAAAACAGCCCCTCGGCCGCCGCGGCCGCCTGCACGTCCAGCAGAAGCGCCCCGGGCTCGCAGGTAACGGTCTGATTTTTCCGGTCCACGGGGTAAATCCGGTTCATCTTCACGACGGAAAGGAGGATCCCGGCGTATTTGCAGGTGGCGCCCCCGGCAAGACCGGAACCCGCGCCCCGCACCACCACGGGGATATTGTTTTCATAGCCGTATTTCATCACGGCGGACACTTCCCCGGTATTCAGAGCCTCCACGTAGAGGTCCGGGGGGAAAACGCCGTATTCGGGCATCTCGTCGTGGGAGTACTCCGGCAGGATGTCGCAGCCCACGGCCACCCGGTCCGGCGAGGTAACGGATTTTATATACTCGATACCGGCGGCATCTAGCCTGTTATAGGGATAGGGCATGTCAGAGCGCCTCCTTTCCGGTTTCCAGCTGCTCCAGTATCGCTGGAACGGCCTGGAACAGGTCGTCCACGACGCAGTAGTGGGCAATGCTGAAAATCTGGGCATTGGGATCGGAATTGATGGCGACGATGCACTCGCTGCCGCTCATCCCGGCGGTAAACTGGATGGCCCCCGAGACGCCGCAGGTTATGATCAGCTTCGGCCTCACCGTCCTGCCGGAGAGCCCTATCTGGCTTCCGCCGTCTCCCAGGCCGCACTCGGCCATGGGCCTTGTGAAGCAGAGCCGCCCCCCCAGGGCTTCGGCAAGGCTTCTTACCAGGGCCACGCCCTCCTCATTTTTCGCACCGCGCCCGGCCACCACCAGGATCTCCTCCTCCTCCAAAGTCTTTTCCCGGGGAAGAGGGCTTATCTTCAACACCTCGATGCCGGAGCGGGCCATGGCGTCGGACACCGGCATCCGCTTCACCCTTCCTGTGGGACCGTCCGTTTTTTCCGCCCTGTCCATGACGCGGTACCGGACGGTAGCAAACTGGGGCCGGGAATATTCCATCAGGATCCGGGCCATGACGTTGCCGCCGAAGGCGGGCCGGATCTGAACAAGATCGGTGTTGGGGTTTATGTCCAGCTTTGTGCAGTCGGCGGTGAGCCCCGTGTGGAACCGGACGGAAAGGCGAGGCGCCAGAGAGCGGCCCAGAGCCGTGGCTCCAATGAGGACCACCGAGGGGCGAAGCTGGGAAATGCAGTCGGCCACGGCATCGGCACAGCAGTCGGCCCGGAAGCCGGAAAAGCCCGGATGCTGGTAGTAGAAGACTTCTTTTACTCCGTAGGGCAGCAGTTCTTCGGCGTTTTTCTCCGTTTCTTCCCCGCCCACCAGGACTGCGAAGACAGCATAGCCCACTTTGGCCGCCAGGCGCCGGGCTTCCCCGATGAGTTCATATGTAACGGGATGAAGTTCGCCGTTTTCCTGCTCGGCGAAGATCAAAATGCCCTTCCATTTGCTCTTGTCCGCGGGATCCCGGGAGGGCTTCTGCTCAAAGCGGATGGCCCGGACGGGACATACCTTGACGCATACGCCGCACATGCGGCACTTTTCGTTTACCTCAAGCCCCTCGTCCCCCAACGTCAGGGCGCCGAAGGGGCATTTTTCGATGCACTGCCTGCAAAGGTTGCAGGCGGCGGCGTCAAAATGGATGGTTGTCACCGCGCCTCACCGCCTTCCACGAGCTTCTTCTCCCTCAGCACGGCCACAAGCGCCGAAGCCTTTTCTCTGGTATCGCCCTCCAGCATCACCTTCCGGGGATTTTCCGGCGGGGAGAACATGCTCTCCACCCGGGTGGGAGAGCCCACCAGGCCGCAGAGGGAAAGATCCGTTTCCGGCAGGTCGCGGAAACCGAGTACGCGCACCGGGCGCCCGGCGGTCTCCCGCTTGAGCCGGTAAGAAGGAAGCCTCGGCACGCAGATATCCTTTTCCACCGTTACGAGGCAGGGATACTTCAGCCTGGAGATCTGAGTGACGGAGGCCAGGGTCTGGCGCACCTCGATGCTTTTTTTATCCGCCTTTAAAATAGCGCCCACCCAAGCCGCGTGGGGAATCCCCAGGTGCTCCGCCAGCGCGGGGCCGATCTGGGCGGTGTCCCCGTCAGTGGTCTGGCGGCCGCAGAGGATCAGATCGGGGATGCCCAGCATCCGGATCCCCTGGGAAAGGGTATAAGAGGTGGCCAGCACGTCGGAACCGGCGAACTTCCTGTCGGAGAGGATCACCGCGTCGTCCGCGCCCAGCCGGTAGGCGTCCTGCATCATCTGCTCCGCCTGGGGCGGCCCCATAGTGAGCACCGTCACCCTTCCCCCCGTCCGCTCCCGGATGCGCAGCGCCGTCTCCAGGGCGTAAAGGTCGTAGGGATTCGTCCGGGATTCCGCTCCGAGACGGATCAAGGTGCCGGTCTCCGGGTCTATTTCCACCCGGGAGGTGGCGGGAACCTGCTTCATGCAGACCACTATGTTCATACGCTTCCTTCAGCCTTTCTGTCCATGTCAGTTTAAACCGATATCGGTTTAAACTGTTAAAGAGTCTACCATGAACTTCCGCCGTTGTCCATCGAAATCATACATTTCCCGAATATTTTCTGTTGCATTTTACTCAATCAGCAGATGAAGGACAATATTTGCGCACTTTCTCTGCATAGGAAAGACAAATCGGCGAAGCGGCGCTCCTCTCCCCTTTCCCGCCGTCCGCTTGCCAAATTCTTACGGGAGGGGTATACTACTGAATACAAGAAAGAAGGAAAACCAAATGAAAAAACTGATCCTGTGCCCCAGAAGCTCGGGAAATACATATCAAGTATGCAGCTATGTCTCGGCACACTCGGACTCCGAGCTTCAGGTGGTAAACGAAGCTGCGGCGCCGGACCTTTCCTCATATGACACCATCATCCTGGCTTCCGGCGTATACGGCGGCCACGTCCACAAGAACCTTCTGCGTTTCATCGAACACATTCCGGCCGGCGGCCTGCGGCCCGGCGCCAAGGTTTCTGTTCTTCTGACCTGGATCGGCAGAGGGTCTTCCGACCGGGCGGCCTTTGACGAGATCCGGCAGGCGCTGAAGGAAAAAGGCATACCGGTTGACGAAAGCTATATGAAGTGCTTCGGAAAGGGATTCGGAGTCATCCGGAGCTCCCATCCGGACGAAGCGGACTGCAGAAACGTTCTCTCCTGGGTAAATGGCCTGTAACCGGATACGAGCCGAAAACATCAAGTGACAAGGACGCCCGGCACATTTCGTGCCGGGCGTTTTTTCGTCGAAAAACCCTGTTTTCCGACGGATACGGGGGAAGGAGGGCGCCTTTGCGAAGACGCGCAAACTACAGCCCTGCGGTATAGGAACACAGGTATAACAGACGCGCTGCTTTTATCCGCGCTGCGTTTCTTTTTCTTCCCTCATGCGGCCCCTGATTTTTCCAAGGGCGACCCCCGGAAGCTGCCAAAGGCTCTTTACGCGCAGCTCGCAGCGCAGATAGGAGGGAAAGGTGCGCAGATTCGTCAGCAGGGAATCCGGATTTTTAATGCGGTTATTGGTCCACAGCCAGCGGATGTGAATCCCCACCAGTCTTGGAATGGACGCGTTTTCCGGCGGGTTTTCAAAAAGAAGGTTGGCCCTCCGGCACTGCCGCAGTACGGCAAGGCAGCGGGCTACCTGCCTCTCTTCGCTCAGACGGGGGGCTATGGAGGCATAATCGAACCGACCGGGGGCGAGCCTGTCGTACAGGCACAGCACGGTGTTTGCATGGGGAGCCACCCCCAGCATCTTCGAAAGGGATATCACCCGCTCCCAGTCCAGATCCTCCGGCCGGCTGATAAAAAAGTCCACATCCATGAACCATTTAATTTTTGCGCCGTGATTACCTACTTCCGCAAGATTGGAAAAACTGTTCGTCAGGATCTGGACAAACAGGGTGTTGAATTCTGGCACCTGAAAAACCGCGCCGCTTCGGCGAACCTCAGGCCCTTCCGGCCAGAATTTCTCCGGACCGCGGGATAAAAGCTCCTTCATGAAGATCTTATGAACGTCGATATCTTCCATACGGTCCCGCTTGAGATTGACGGAATGCGGAGACTCTCCTCCCGAAAAGCCCTGCGAGATCGCGATCTCCACGGCGCGGCGGTACTCCCCGGCCGGAACCAGGATATCCGTATCCCACATATGCCGGATATGATTGGGCTCATAACAGGTTAAAATGGACGCTCCTTTAATGACCATCACGGGAATCCCCGCGTCGTTGTAGAGCCGGATCAGCCTGCAGGTTCCGGCAATGCGCCCGGCATTGAGCATCCGGTAATAGCGAAGAATGCCGCGGATGCGCGGTAAAAGCTCCGGAGGAACGCCCTCATACCCGTGGCGCGCGCACATGGAAGCCACCATGCAGGCGGAATCCCATTTCTCCTCCTCCAAGCGGATGCCGGAAAAATACGCGGTGATTTCCTCCGGCCCGGCGGACTCTGCCGCGTACAGCCGGCACAGTTCGCGGTGGCTTTCGTTCATTCCGGTGACCTGAAACAGGTTCCCAATGTTCATCCCCATCGCTCCTCCTGTGGACCATACTAACTCCAGTATACAAAATATACGGTCGTTTTCAAGCGCGGCATTGGAAAAAGCGACATATTTCTTGTCAGTGCGGCATTTCATTGCTATAATTATAATATGAACCCAAGGGAGGCGTTTTGCATAGAAATGCTGCAGCAATCCGCCGGAAACCGCGTTCCGCCGGAGCTTTTTTTTGAAGCAATGGAGAGGCGCATCGGTCAGAGGTGCTCCGGCGGTTTCTCCGTTTTTTATATCCGGGCGGCCGGCCGCGTCGTGGAACTTCGTTTTACCTCGAAAGAACTTATGGCAGCGACACGGGAGCAGCTTCGCTGGTGCGAGACGGAGGCGGTAAAAAATCCGGACGCCCGCTTTTTCTACTGGAATGACTCTGTCGGGTCATACCTTCCGGAAAGTCATACCGGCGCCTTCTGCCTGAATATGGACGATCGCGCTTCCGGCGCTTATCTGCGCACCTGGCCGGAGGGACGCATGCTTGCCTTCAATCCCCTCACCCGCAGTTATTATTTCTGCGAGGCTTATAAAAGCCGCGAGGAGTTTTACCGCTCCGGGCACGCCTTGGTGCTGTTGTTTTCTCTTTGGGCGCAGGACAGGGACCTGATTTTGCTCCACGGCGCCGCGGTGGGCGAGGCGGGAGAGGGCGTTTTGATCTGCGCCCGGGGCGGCAGCGGAAAGTCCACGCTGTCCATCGCCTGTCTTCTGGCCGGACTGGATTTCGTCTCCGACGACTATGTGCTCGTGTCCGGCTCCGGCCCTCTCCGGGCCTTCCCGCTTTATTCCATGATCTGCCTCAATCCCGACATGTACGGGAAGCTGCCGGAACTTCGGGCACCGGTTTTATCCGTCAATCATGCCCGGGGGGACCGGCTGCTGCTGGACGCTTCTGGGTATCGGTTTTCTTCCGGACTTCCGATCCGGGCGGTTGTATTTCCTGAGATCACGGAAGATCGCGCTGCGTCCTTTCAGCCCATGGCGCCGGGACGGGCGATGGTGCATCTCATTGATTCCACCATCCATCAGATGGGCGAAAACCGGAATACCCGGCTGGTAAAAACCATTGCAGGCCGGTTTTTGAATACCCCGGTTTACCGGATGCGCCTCGGCGGCGATCCCATGGAAAATGCCTGCGCCGTCGGCAGATTTATCAGGGAGGATTTACAGCATGTATCGAATCAATGAAAGCAAAATGTATTACGACATGGCGGACGGCCAGGCCATCGTCATCAATTTCGTCACCGGAATGTACTACGGTTCCAACCTTTTGGGCTCCGCCGTGCTGGACCGGCTGCAGGCGGGCGTAAGCCCGAACTCGGTGCTGGAGGCGCTTCGCGGCCTGCCCGGCTGCCCGGAGGATATGGGAGAGCAGCTGGACGCTTTCATCGCGGAACTGATCAGCAGGGAAATTTTGATTCCCGGTCCCACTAACGCGGAGGAGTGCTGTCTCATCGGTGGGGAAGCGCTGGAAGACGGCTTTTTCCTCACGGTGGACGAGTTTGCCGAAGCCCAGGACCTGCTGCTGGCCGATCCCGTTCACGATGTGGACGCCTCCCAGGGCTGGCCCGTGCTGAGGGAAGACTGATATGCCCAGAATATCCGTGATCGTCCCCTGCTATAATTACGGCCGGTTCCTGAGCGAATGTCTGGAGAGCCTTTTCGCCCAGACTTTTCGTGATTTTGAGGTACTGGTGGTGGACGACGGGTCAGAGGACTATACCCGCGAGGCTGTGCGGAATTTTCCCGCCGCGCGCTATTTTTATCAGGAGCACCATGGAATATCCTCCGCCCGGAACCGTGGGCTGCGGGAGGCGGGGGGCGAATGCATCGCCTTTCTGGACGCGGACGATCTCTGGCTGCCGGATAAGCTGGAAAAGCAAGCGGCTTATCTTGACGCCCACCCGGAGTGCAACCTGGTATTCACCCGAATGGAAAATTTCTATGACGGCGATCCGGCGCTGCTGACGGAAACAGCGCTTCGGCTTCTTAATACCGCCGAACCGCTTTACCTGCCGTCGGCCTGTATCCGTTCCGTCCTGTTTCAAAGCTACGGCGGCTTCCGGGAGGAGCTCCCCCACGGAGAGGATACGGAATGGGTCATGCGGGCCGGAGTCTGCGGGGAGGATCTGGGGAACCTTCTGGAGGAAGTTCTTTACCGACGGCGGATCCACGGTGGAAATATCACCCTCACTCATAATCCCAACAGCGCGCGGGAGTACCTGAAGATCGCCGCCGCCGCAATTCACAGCGCGAGAAAGCTAAAGAGGACGCCGGAGAAACCGTCCGCAGGCCGGACATAACAGGAAACCAACCAGGAAGGTCGGGAAACGAGCTTATGGATTCTCTGTCTGTTATTATCCCCGCTTACAACGCGGAAGCCTATCTGGGGGAGGCGGTGGGCTCGGTCCGCAGCCAAAACTGGGGCGGAAAGCTGGAAATCCTTGTTGCGGACGACGGATCTTCGGATCAAACCGCCTCCGCCGCAGAACGGCTGGGCGTTACTGTGCTGCTTCTGGAACATCTGGGCGCCGCCGCCGCGCGAAACGCCGGGCTTCGGCGCGCCGGAGGCGATTTGATCCTATTTCTGGACGCGGACGATCTTCTGGCGGAGGGCGCGCTCTCTTCGCTGTATGCGCCCATGGCGGCGGACGCCTCCGTGGAGGCGGTGTTTTCCATGGCTCTGGACTTTGTTTCGCCGGAGCTCACGGCAAAACAGCGCAGTCTGCTTCTCCCCCGCCGGTCGCCCTATGAGGGGATGCTGTCCGGCTGCGCGCTGCTGCGCCGGGAGGCGGCGGGGCGCGCCGGTTTTTTCAACGAAACCTATCGGACGGGCGAAACCGTGGATTGGCTGCTGCGGCTGCGGGACGCAAACGTCAAAAGCGTATCTCTTCCGGAGGTCACACTACGGCGCAGGCTGCATATGAACAACACCGGGCGCACTCAAAAGCAGGCGGAGAGAAGCGACTATGCCGCCATATTGCGCAGCAGGATGCAGCAAAAATAGACGAAAGGCACGGTGATGGGTATGCCGTCGATTTCCGTAATCGTCCCCTGCTACAATTACGGGCGGTTTCTGAAAGAATGCCTGGAGAGCGTTTTCGCCCAGACCTTTCGTGATTTTGAGGTGCTGGTGGTGGACGACGGGTCCGAGGACGATACCCGCGAGGCCGTGCGGAATTTTTCCGCCGCTCGCTATTTTTATCAGGAGCACCGGGGCATTTCCGAAGCGCGGAACCGGGGGCTGCGGGAGGCGGGGGGCGAATGGATCGCCTTTCTGGACGCGGACGACCTGTGGCTGCCGGATAAGCTGGAAAAACAGATGGCGTATCTGCGCACTCATCCGGACTGCAGCGTGCTGTTTACCGGGTTTGAGAATTTTTACGACGGGGATCCGGCCGAGCTCAACAAAAAGGTGGTCCGGCTTTTAAACATCACCAATCGGGTACTGCTGCCCACCGCCTGCGTACGAGCCTGTCTGTTCCGGACCTACGGCGGCTTCCGGGAGGATTTTCCATACGGCGAGGATACGGAATGGCTCGCCCGCATCAGAATCGGCGGAGAGGATCTGAGCCATTGCCTGGACGAGGTGCTTTACCGGAGGCGCATACACGGACAAAACGTCACGCTGTCATACGAATCGAACAACAAAGATGCCGTCATGCAAATCGCCGCCGCCTCTCTGCGCAGCGCAAGAAACTTCCGAAAATCGCGCGAAGAAAAGAAATAGGGGCCGTATTTCCCGTACAAAGCGCAGACCCTCACGTGTCGGAGCGTCCGTCCCCTTTTACCTTGCACGTGCGAATCCCGGTCGCGATCAGAGACATTCTATCTCCTCAGGCTGAAATTCCTATCGTGCAGAATAAATTGGAATGATGCCGGAACATCGGTGTTTTAACATCGTCGTTAATACTATCAGGAGAAAGCGAAAGGACTGGTGACCTATGAAAAAAGCAATGCCGGCGCGATTGGCGTCGGTTCTTTTGGCCCTGGCGATGCTGCTGACGACACAGGCGTTCGCCGCCGGCAGCGGAGACGCCGGAGCGGGGCTGGAGGCCGAAACCTGGCAGAGCGGGACGGCTGTCTACATTCCGGTCAGGGCCGTCTGCGAGGCCCTGGGCTACACGGTGACCTGGAAGGACGACGGGACCGCGCAGACGGTGACCGTCGCCGGAAACGGCAAAGATATCGTGCTGGATCTGACCAACGAGAAGGTGACCGACGGGAAGCACAGCTTTTACGTGGGCGGAGATCTTTCGGGCAACACGACCGCGGGCCCGATTTTGATCCACGGCAGCCGGACGTTCATCGAGACGGGGCTCTTCACGGAGCTTTTCGGGCTTCGCGCAGACTACATCGCCGCCACCGGGCTGGCGGAGATCGGCGCCGCCTGCGTCAATTCCATCACCATCGCCACCCAGACGGTGAGCACACAGACGGACACGCTGAAAACCACCCTGCAGTATCCCGTAATCAGCGGGCTTGAGGATACCGCGGTGCAGGACGCCGTCAATGAGGTCTTCCGCAAGGCGGCCGACGACGCGCAAAAAGAAGGGATCGATAACGCGGCGGCGCTGGAGCCCGTCCGCGAAGAGTACCCGGATTTTCAAAACACCTGCGAAACCTATTTCAATTACCGGGTGAAATATAACCGCTGCGGGCTTCTCAGCGTGACTCTGGACGATTACCAGTACGCCGGCGGCGCCCACGGCAGCACCCTGCGGACCTCCTACACCTTCGATTTGAGGACCGGCGAGCAGCTGAGCCTGGGCGATCTCATGGCGGAGGGAAGCGGCTATTTCTCCGCAATCAGCAAAACCGTCAGGAGCGAAATCGACCGGCGGGTACAGGCGGGTCTGCTGTACGAACTGGAGCCTTTCCAGACCATTTCGGACAGTCAGGACTATTATCTGTCCAACAGCGGCCTGACGGTCTATTTCCAGCAGTACGCCTACTTCCCCTACGCGGCCGGCATACAGGAATTCACCGTCGGGTACGGGGAACTTGCGGACATGCTGAAACCCGACTACGGCTTCCTGTACAATGCTGTCACGGCGCTCACGTCCGGAGAGAACAACACGGTGACCGCCGGCAGCGTATGCTCCGTTACCCTGGAGGGCAATCCCACCACCGGCTACGGCTGGTATGTAAGCGTCAACGACCCGGAGGTGCTGTGGCCCTGCTCGGAAAGCTATGCGCAGGACGAATCTTCCGGCGAAATCGTCGGAGCCGGGGGCACTTATACCTGGTGCTTCAAAGCCCTGAAACCCGGAAAAACGACGCTCACCTTCCGGTATTACCGCTCCTGGGAGGGCGAGGACTCCGCGATCCGTACCGCTGAATACACCGTCACGGTGGAGTGAGAGCGCCGCATCGTTTCATGCGAATGCGGACAAAACAATAAAACCAGGGGCCGCGGCAAAACGAATGTGTTGCCGCGGCCCCCAAATTTTTATTCCTCCAGGCTCTCGTAAATGCACCGAAAATGGTCGTCCAGGGCATGCAGGCCGGAGTCCAGATCGCCGTCCCGGATTGCCGAAACCATCCGGCGGTGAGCGTCCTGGAGCCGCGCCTGGTTCCCCGGCCGGCGGAGGATTTTCCCCCGCACGTCCACGATATAGCGGTCCATCACCTCGGAGAGCGCCTGAAGCGTGTCGTTGATGAGGACGTTGCCCGAAATTTTCGCGATGGCGTAGTGGATGTTCTTGTCGTACGCCGCCTTCAGGCTCTCCTCCCCAGCCGCCTCCATGGCCCGGATGTTCTCCTCCATTTCCCGAACTTGTGTTTCCGTAGCCCGCCCCACGGCGTGTGTCAGCGCCTGCCGCTCCAGCCCGTAGCGGAAATCGGTGAGGTCCCGGTAACCGATGTTCTGCAGCAGGTACATGAGGGACAGCATTTCCACCAGGCTGCTCTCAAAATGAGAGGAGACGTAGTTTCCCGCCCCCTGGCGGCTGGAAACGACGCCCAGGATGTCCAGCACGCGCAGGGCCTCCCGGACGGAGTTCCGGCTGACGCCCAGCTCTTCCGCCAGCTCCCTTTCCGGCGGGAGCCTGTCCTCCAGACGCAGGGTGCCGGAAGATATCTGCTTTTTGATGAAATCGATGACCACTTCGTAGGCCTTTTCGGACGTCGTCACGGTATCCCCCTCCCGGCGTTTTACGGTCTGCGCCGCCGTTTCCTTATTCTCCATCGCCGTCTACGATGACGGCGATGCCGTTGGGGATCACGGTGACGGACGCGTCCTTTCCCTGATAGCCCCGGGCAAGCTCCAGCGCTTTTTCCAGAGAGGGAGCGTAAATCATCTTCATATCCGAAACCGTCCTTTCCAGCTCCGGCCGGGTGACGAAGATCACCCGGTGCTTTTTCAAAATACGCGCCAGGATCTGGGTTTCCCACTGGTCCGGAATGGTCTCCTGCTGGGGAGTGGCCATAATGCTTTCATAGAGTTGTTCCGGACTCCGGCAGTCCTTCAGGGAGCGGTAAAAGCCGTCGCCCCCGGTTCCGTCGGCGCATTCGGCGCAGAGGACGATCACCCCGCCGGGCGCGGCGGTTGCTTCCGCCGCCGTCATGCTCTTGACGCACTGATAGATGTTCTGGTCCAGTGGCGCGCCTCCGTTTGTGGTGATGGCGATGTCGGCGTAGGCAGGCTTCACGGTGCAGTACCGCCTGAGAAAATCGCAACCGGCCCGGTGGGCTGTCTCAAAATCCCCCGCGAAGGCGGCCACCGTCTTTTTCTCCTCGTCGATGATGACGTTTACGATGAAGGCCAGCTTTGCCATGCGCCCGGCAGCCAGCATGTCCCGGTGCAGGGGGTTTCCGTCCAGGATGCCGGTGCGGGCGAATGGGCTGTCGATAAAGGCGCTGCAGTGGTTTCCCAGTACCGTCACCCGGTCGCACACGCCGGGCAGCACGCTCTTTCGCCCGCCGGAAAAGCCCGCGAAAAAGTGCGGCTCAATAAAACCCTCCGCCACCAGAAGATCGGTTTCCGCCGCCAGGGTGTCGATCACCAGGGGCGCGCCCGAGGGCAGAAGGCCCAGGCGCGTATTGGAGGCGGGATCGGCGCAGTCGTGGACGACGATCGTTTCGTTTTCGAAAATCTCCCGGCCCAGCTTGTTTACCAGCTCCTCCTTTGAAGAGGATCGGTGAAACCCGGTAGCCACCAGAAGGGTGATGTCGATGCCGGGGCTTCCCTCCCGCAGTTCTTTCAGCATGGGAGGCAGGATATCCTTACTCGGCACCGGGCGCGTGTGGTCGCTGATGATCAGAGTGCAGGTTTTCTTCCCTTTTGCAAGCTCTTTCAGGCGCGGAGTGCCGACGGGCCTTTCCATGGCGGCCTCCACGATTTTTCTGCCGTCCCCTCCCCCCCGCAGCTCCCCCACGGAGGATTCCAGGACCGCGGCGGTCGACGGCGCGTCATATTCGATCCAGCCATGTCCGTACGGAAGACGAATGATCATACGCATCTGTCCTTTCCTGTGAATTGGCGGATTATTTCAGCCGGAGGCAGACCTTGCCGGGGTTCAGGATGAGATTGGGGTCGAACACTTTTTTGATGCCCTCCATCAGGGCCATCGCGGTGCCGCCCGCGGATTTTTCCAGATACTCCAGCTTTCCGTGGCCGATGCCGTGTTCGCCGGAAACCAGGCCGCCGAATTCCGAGGCCTTTTCGTAGGCCAGGTCCATGAAGACGGCGGCGCGGCTTTTAAACGTGTCCTCGTCCAAGTCGTTGCTGGTCGCGTAGATGTGCAGGTTTCCGTCCCCCGCATGGCCGAAGCTCATGATGTTCAGCCCCACCCGGCTCTCCAGGGAATTGATGTAGTTTAAATACAGGGCGATTTTCGTGGCGGGGACCACCACGTCGCATTCGTCCACCAGCTTCACGCCCTCCAGGATGGCCTCCAGCAGGGCGGACCGGGCCGCCCAGGCGTCCTTCTTCTTGGCCGGGCTGTCCGCCACGAAGACGTCCAGCGCCCCCGTCTCCAGGACCACCTCGGAGGCACGTTCGACGATCCCCTGAAGCTCCTCCGCAGAGTCTCCCTCGAAGGTCACGAGGAGATACGCTTTTGCCTCCGCGCCGTCCACCATGCCGGGGAAGACGCTTTTCCCCAGATGTTTTTCGGTGAGGAGCACGATCTTCCGCTCCATGAATTCCAACGCCTGGGGCTGCAGGTGGTTGCGCAGGAATTCCGGAACGGCGGAAATGCACTGGTCCAGCCCTTCGTAGGGAACGATCAGGCTCACCGTCTCCAGGGGCAGCGGCACGAGCTTCAGCGTCAGCTCGGTGACGACGCCCAGGGTACCCTCGGAGCCGATCATGAGGTTTAAAAGGCTGTAACCCGAGCTGGTCTTGCTGACGGCCGCTCCCAGGCGCAGGACTTCCCCGGTGGGCAGGACCGCCGTCATGGCGCGGACGTAATCTCGGGTTGTTCCGTATTTTACCGCGCGCATCCCTCCCGCGTTGGTGGAGACGTTTCCTCCCAGCGTCGCGAATTTTTCACCGGGGTCGGGGGGATAAAGAAGGCCCTGTTTCGCCGCGTCCTCCACCAGCTCATTGAGCAGGACGCCTGGCTGCACGCGGACATAGAGATTGTCCAGGTCGTATTCCAGGATCTGCTTCATCCTCACCGTGGACAGAACGATCCCCCCCGCGATGGGCACGGCGCCCCCGGCGAGCCCCGTTCCCGCTCCCCTGGGGGTGACCGGGATGCGGCTCAAGTTGCAAAGCTTCATGATCTCCGCAACTTCCTCCGTGGTGAGGACCTCCACTACGGCTTCCGGTGTGTGCGTCCCGTAGATGGGCATCTCGTCGTGGGCATAATCCTCGTTCACGTCCTCCCCGGCGTATACCCGGCCGGGGGCGAGGACCTTCAGCCGGTCCAGTATTTCCGGCGTCACCTTGTTGTATTGGGGCATCCGTATTCCACTCCTTCTCAATTGGTAGGACCAATTTGCTCAAATAAAATGCGCCTCTTCTCAGGCCGTTTCTTTTTTACCTGTCTTTAAAATAATACTCCGCGGCTCATTTGTCCAGACTTTTTTAACCGCGTCTGAAGGGCAGATATTTTAATATCTACGAAGTATAGGAAAAAGGGAAGGCCGTTCCCTTTGCCCTCCATTAATCCCGGCTTCTTTCTTTCCGTTAGTCTATGGAATAGTATCAGCCGTTAGCTGCTTCAAGCAATTCGTTATACTTCTCTTCACAAATATAATAGTTGCCGTTGTACTTCACTATAAAGTCATCATTTTTAACGCCGGTCTGATAAATGCAGATGTTATCGGCGTTTAAAAATGAAATACGGCTTTCCCAAAAAACATAGCGCAAAGCTCCTTCCGAGGAAGTGATTTCTTCATCAAGTGATACAAAGCCGGAAGGCAGATTGAACACTGTTTTTGCATCGTTCCGTTCCCGCATCAGTCCGCAAAGCAGAAGAAGGACAAGAGCCGGGATCAGCAATATAATGCCAATTCTTTTCTTATTCATGTATTCTCCCAGGCTAAGAAACGGTCAGGGTGAAACGTTCTGTCCTCCCTGCCCGAATACCAGGCAGTAAAAGTTCTCCCCCAGGTCGAACTGCTCCAGCAGAGGAAGGCCCGCATCGCGCATCCATCCGGTCACATCAGCCTGATCGATGCGGTGTGTCACCGGCGGCCCCATGGGAGTTGCTCTTTTGTGAAATTCGATGACGGCGGCCCTGCCGTCCGCTTTCAGCATCTTTTTCACGTTGCCGAGAAAGCCCGCTTTGTCCGTTATCTCGTGCAGCACCGTAGCCATGAGCGCAATGTCCACGGAATGATCCTCCATGAAAAAGTCTTCGGAGGTCACCTTTTTTGCTTCGATGTTGGAAAGTAAGCCGCCTTCCGCCTTCTCCCGGATGACGGAGAGCATCGCATCGTTTAATTCCAGCGCGTATACTTTGTTTTTTGTGATCCTCGCCGCCGGAACGGTAAACACACCGCTGCCTGCGCCGATATCGCAGAAAACGCCGCCGTCACGAAGTCCGATTCTCTTCAGCGTCGCCTCCGGGTCCAGCTCTTTCACCCTTCCCGGCGCATCAAATCTCATATGCCTTTCGTTCATGCCGCTCTCCCGCCGCCCGGTCTTCTCCCGCATGGGGTCCCGCACCGGGCTCGCTTTTTATTCATGCCCTTATTGTATCAGTATTTTCCGATCATTTCCATGGAATACTTCACTGCGCTGCGTATGATACATCCAAAGAGAGCCGGCTCCCCCGTATCGCAACGGCCCGAATAAACCGGCTCCCCTTGTTTTTCGCAGTCCCGGCTTCCCGGCAGAGCGGTTCGTATCGGGCGCCGTGTTATCAGGCCTTCCGCCAATGCAGCGTGCCGATGCGGAGTTTTCCGTCTTTGCCCATGCGGTAACGGTCGGTGCTCAATACAAGGACGTTGCCGTCGTCTTCAAAACGGACGTATCGTTTTTGGCGGCTTCCGATCCAGTTCGGGACAAGGCAAAACTCCAGATCGTGATAGACGACCTGGTTTTCTTCGTCGACGGTGACGCGCCCGGCATAGAAAAACGTGCTGCGCGCAACGGCAAGGGTCTGCTCGTCGGTGCCCAGTTCCATGTCCGGAATGTCGTAGCGCGGCCGGTTCGCGGCCTGTATCTGCACAGACATCCAGCCGTCGTTCGTGTAGCAGATAAGGCCGGTTGCGCCCTCTCCCATGCTGTGGATGGTCACCCCGTCCTCGTCCGTCACCAGGTTGGAAACCAGCTTCCATGCTCCCATCAATTTTTCTTTTATCATATATTTCCCCTCCCCGCCATACTTTTGTGCTTCTCCATTTCCGGCGCACCGGCCGGAGGCTGAGTCACGCCGTCCTGCCGCGCTTCTTCGCCGCGGCGCCGATGTTTCCTAATTTTAGTTTACCTGCTCCGCCGCCGCCTTGTCAAGCCGGCCTTGCCCAGCCCGCCCTCCACGGCGCCCACCGCCGCGGAATAGATCACGGCCTGCCGATCGGGCATACCCGCACGGCGCTCCGTGTTGTAAGTGTCTCCGGCGGTGGCGGTACCCAGCAGCAGCGCGGGAAGCCACACGACGGAGGTGCCTTCCGTTACGGGGGCGATCAGCAGCGAGGGCACCATATATCCCGCCGCGGACGCCAGGTCCGAGGCAATCGCCTGGGCCCCGGCAAGCCGCGGCCTCACATACTGCTGGGCGTACTCTGAGGAGTCCCGGGGTAATGGTAATTAAAGGGACGGTTCTTCCGGCTATACTAAACCGGAAGAACCGTCCTCATTTGTTTCTTTGCTGAAATTTGCGTTAGGTTGACTTTATTTGTCGCATCAAACTATTGCGAATCTGAATCCATGAATACTTGATAAAACACTTGTGCGTATTGCAATTCAGGATAGTAAGTCTTTGTTTCATTAAAAGTCATTTTTTGCATGTTTTTTAAATACCACATCACAGCTTTTTGATAGAAGTCAGTATCTCCCACAGCGACAATCACCTGGGGTCTAAGGTTTTCTGTTATTTCCTTAGGTAATGAATTTCTTGGATTGTAATCATTAAAATGAGATTGTTCATTTCTCACTTCAATATCAAATTCATAATAATGTAGTTCATACAGAGCACCTTTATCAATGATTAAGTAAGGTGTTAATAAAATGCCATGTCTCCCGTCAATTTCACCCAGTAGATTTGCAAAATGATTCATATTTGAGGATGAAATATAAACTCCATTACCTCTTACAAGATTACCTTGCAGGTTTTCAATTCTATCAATCAAATCTTTGATTGTCATTGTAAAACTCTCCTTTCTTATGGTTTATATGGATCTACAATACTTGAATCTGGCCTCCAATTAGGATCAAATCTATCACTAACTTGCACGACCTCATTTGTGATATCGTCTATTATAACATGTGATCCGTCCTTGTTATAATAAACTGTAGCAGGATTCCCCGTAGCACGATTGGTTGTCTTTTGCGTTGTGAATGCATCATCAACCGTACTTTTAACAGAATCATTAGTCCAACCGCGACTATTCATCTGTCTGTTTAACTTATCTAATGATTTTGCATCGCTACCATATTTTACTTTCTCCCCCGCGCTTTCTGTAACGGGATTTTGTGAATTCAAATGCCATTTGAATTCGTCCAGAAGCGCATTGGCGAGCATGTTTTGAACGGCGGAACGGAGACCGGTCTCGTTTGCAGCCTTCAGCACATCCTGCCAATCGCCGCCCTCCGACTTGCTGTCCAGGGCGCCTTCAAACGCGCCCACGCCATAACCCGCAATGCCTCTCTCCGTCGCGTTCGTCAGGATTCGCTCCAGCACGGATGCCGCTTTAGGAGCCGCTTTGCCCAAAGCGGACTGTACGCCTTTCCCTATGATCTCGCCTGCCGGCTTATACAGCGGGCTCAGCGCCTTGCCGATACCCTCCGCCGCCGCGCCGCTGGCGCTGCCCGGCGTCATCCATCCGGCTAAGGCGCCCGCCTCCGCGGCCAGCGGATACGGCGTTGAAGGTTCCGGCAGTGATGGCGCCGAGGACATAGGCGTAGAGGGCCTGGGGGGTGAAGGCTTTTACCTCGTTGTCCTTTAAAATGGACGTGTTCAACTGTAAATATAC
>NZ_FWXW01000015.1 GCF_900176335.1 Papillibacter cinnamivorans DSM 12816 | reverse complement strand
ATGATGTCATGTTCCTCACCGGGACGGACGAGCACGGGCAGAAGATCGAGGAAAAAGCGCGGGCTGCGGGGCAGACCCCCCAGGAATTCGTGGACCAGATCGTGGCGGGCATCCAGAGCCTCTGGAAGCTGATGAACATCTCCAACGACCGCTTCATCCGCACCACCGACCCGTACCATGTGCAGTCCATCCAGAAGATCTTCCGCCAGCTTTACGAAAAGGGAGACATCTACAAATCCACATATAAGGGCAAATACTGCACGCCTTGCGAGTCCTTCTGGACGGAAACCCAGCTGGTGGACGGGAAGTGCCCCGACTGCGGCAGGGAGGTCATCGACGCGGAGGAGGAGGCCTATTTCTTCCGCCTGTCGAGCTATGCCGATCGGATCATGAAGCTTTTTCAGGAGCAGCCGGATTTTCTGGAGCCCGCCTCCCGCATGAACGAGATGATCAACAACTTTTTAAAGCCGGGGCTGCAGGACCTTGCGGTTTCCCGCACTTCCTTCACCTGGGGCATCCCGGTGGATTTTGACCCCGGCCATGTGGTCTACGTCTGGGTGGACGCCCTGTCCAACTATATCACCGCTCTGGGTTACGGCAACGACACCTATCACGACTTCGACCGGTACTGGCCGGCGGACGTACACTTCGTGGGCAAGGAGATCACGCGGTTTCATTCCATCATCTGGCCGGCGCTTCTCATGGCGCTGGACCTTCCCGTGCCAAAGAAGGTGTTCGGCCACGGCTGGCTTCTCCTGGAAGGGGGCAAGATGTCCAAGTCCAAGGGCAACGTGGTGGACCCGGTGGTGCTCTCCAAGCGGTACGGGGTGGACGCCCTGCGGTATTTTCTGCTTCGGGAGTTCCCCTTCGGCTCCGACGGCGTATTTTCCAACGAGCTGCTGATCTCCCGTATCAATTCGGACCTGGCCAACGACCTGGGGAACCTGGTTTCCCGCACAACGGCCATGGTCTTAAAGTACTTTGACGGGAAGCTTCCCGCGGAGCAAAGAAGAGAGGACGCCGACGGGGAGCTCATCTCCATGGCCTCCGGCCTGAGGGATGCCTTCGAGGCCCAGATGGAGAAATTCGCGTTCCAGAACGCGCTGATGGAGATATTCCGGGTCATCTCCCGGGCCAACAAATATATCGACGAAACGGCGCCCTGGACTCTGGCAAAGCGGGAAGAGGACCGGCCGAGGCTTGCAAGGGTGCTCTACAACCTGCTGGAGACCATCCGCATCTGTTCTTGCCTGCTCACGCCCTTCATTCCCGAGACCAGCGAAAAGATCCGGCAGCAGATCGGCGCGGGGGAGAAGGAGACATCGTGGGCTGCGGCCGGCGCCTTCGGCGTGCTGCCCGCCGCCGCTTCCGTACAGAAGGGAGAGGCGCTGTTTCCCCGGATCGACATGAAGCAGGAACTGATGGAACTGGAGGCAAACGGAATGACGACGGTAAGCGATAAGACCGCGCCGGAAAAAGCGGAAGAAAAGCCGGAAGAAAAGGCCAAAGCGGCGGAAGCCGGCACCGAGTCGCCGGAAGGGGTCGCCCTCGTGGGGATCGAGGACTTTGCAAAGATTTCCTTCAAGGTGGCGAAAATCCTCTCCTGCGAGCCGGTAAAAAAAGCGAAGAAGCTGTATAAACTGATGGTGGACGCCGGGGAGGCCGAGCCGCGGCAGATCGTATCCGGCATCGCCCCCTGGTATCAGCCCGAGGAGCTGACGGGACGGCAGATCGTCCTGGTTTCCAACTTGAAGCCGGCCACCCTCTGCGGCGTCGCCAGCCAAGGGATGCTGCTGGCGGCCAGCAACGGAGAGAACGACGTGCGTGTCTTGTTCGTGGACGGAGACGTGGCACCGGGCTCCAGGGTGCGGTAATATGTATTTCGACACCCACGCCCACTACGACGACGAGGCCTTCGACGCCGACAGAGACGCAACTCTCGCATCCATGCCGGACAGGGGCATTTCTTTGATTGTAAATCCCGGATGCAATTTGACATCCTCCCGGACCGCCCTGGAGCTCTCCCGGCGGTATCCCTTTGTCTATGCCGCGGTGGGGGTGCATCCCCACGATGCCGAGGGCATGAAGGAGGGAGACCTCGATACGCTCCGGGAACTTGCCTCACAGGAACGGGTGGTGGCCATCGGGGAGATCGGGCTGGACTATTATTACGACCGGTCGCCCCGGCAGGTGCAGAAGGAGCGGTTCCGGGAGCAGATGGCCCTGGCAGCGGAGCTGAACCTTCCCGTGATCATTCACGACCGGGAGGCTCACGAGGACTGCCTGAACATCGTCCGGGAATTCAAAAACGTCCGGGGCGTCTACCACTGCTATTCCGGGAGCCTGGAGCAGGCCAAGGTCCTGGTGCGCCTGGGCTGGTATTTATCCTTTACGGGGGCCGTCACCTATAAGAACGCACGCCGGGCTCACGAGGTGATTTCCTGGATGCCGGGGGACCGGCTGATGCTGGAAACCGACAGCCCGTATCTGACCCCCGTCCCCCACCGGGGGAAGCGGAACGACTCCGGATATCTCCACCTGATAGCCGAGACCGCGGCCTCTCTCCGGGGCGTCTGCGCGGAAGAGATCGCGGCCATGACCCTGGAGAACGGGAAACGATTTTTCGGAATATCCTGATATCAGCCTGTGCAACAACTCAATATAACGGAGCGGAAGAACCCATGACGATTACCTACGAATTCGGAGACAACCTGTACGTGAACACCACCAACCGGTGCACCTGCGCCTGCGAGTTCTGCCTGCGGTCCTACGGGGACACCGTGGGAAATTCGGATTCCCTGTGGCTGAAGCAGGAGCCCAGCCGGGAGGAAATCCTTGCGGATATCGAGGCGAGGGATCTCTCCCGGTATCCGGAACTGGTGTTCTGCGGATACGGCGAGCCCACCTACCGCCTGCCCGACATCCTGTGGGTCTGCGACAGACTAAAGGAAAAGTATCCCATTCCCATCCGGATGGACACAAACGGGCACGGCTCCGTGATTAACGGACAGAACATCGCGCCACTGCTGAAGGGGCGGATCGATAAGCTTTCCGTGTCCCTCAACGCGGCAACACCGGAGGCCTATGTGCGCCGCTGCCATCCCGCCGGGGGGGAGGCGGCCTATCAGGCTATGCTGGACTTCACGAAAGAGGCGGTAAAATATGTGCCCTTCGTGCAGATGACGGTGATCAGCAACATCCCGAAAGACGAAATCGAGGCCTGCAGGCGGATCGCGGAAGGCCTGGGCGCAAAATTCCGGGTACGGGAGTTTATCGAAAGCTGAAAAAGAGTCCCTCCGAGGATTCCTCGGAGGGGCTCTTTAAATATTCTATTCCAGATCCAGAGGAGAAAAGGCGGTGAAGGGGAGAGCGTCGGACAGCTCCACCATCACATGGGGAAAGCCGCCGGTATAGTCGTAAACGGAAAGGGAAGAGCGCAGCACAGTACTGTCGGAACGGCGGTTGGGCAGCGAAACCGTTACGGTGGTGCCCTTCCCCTCTCGGCTTTCCAGAACCACACTTCCGCCGTGTTTTTCCGCGATTTGCCGGACCAGGGGAAGCCCCAGCCCGAGACCGGTTGACAGGGCGTCGGCATAATTCGGATGCATAAACCGGGTAAAAACGGAGGGCAGAAGATCGGGGGAAATGCCGGAGCCGTTGTCGCTGACGGAAAAGAAGACGCTGGCCTTTGAAGCGCTCAGCCGGAGGACGATGGTTCCTCCCGAAGCGGTGTATTTTAACGCGTTGGATATCAAATTAAGGAGGAGCCGTTCCAGCTTCTGAGAATCGACGGAGATGACCACGCTGGGAAGCTGGGGTTCGAACCGGAACTGGATCCCGGCGACTTCGGCCAGGGGAGCCACCGAAAAGGAAAGCTGCCTGCAAAACTCCACCACGTCGATGTTTTCCAGAGACAGAGAAAAGCTTCCGTTGTTTGCGATCCCATCCAGATCGGTAATGTTGCCGATCATCCGCAAAATCCGGTAGTAGCATTGGTTCATGATGGAAAGATACTGAAGCCCTTTCGGGTTTTCCAATTCCGACACCAGCGGGGAGAGAAGATTGGATGCGGATATGAGCGTGGAAACCGGTCCCCGCAGGCGGGCCGCGATCACGGAATGCGGAGGGGAACCTGAAGCAAGGGAGGGGTCTGCCGAGGATCGGAACAGATAGATTCTGAGGTCCTGCAAACCGGACACGGCAATGTGATAATGCCGTCCGTTAATCAGGCAGCTGGAGGCGACGGCAGGGCTTGCCGGGTCGGACGAGGGAGGGAAAAGGGACTCCAGCAGAGGATTAATATTTCCGGATTGCTTCGGGTCGTATCCCGTCTCAGAAAACAGCTCCTGCGCGGCTGAATTATAATATTCCAGACGATTGCCGCGGACAAACAGGACAGGATCCGGAAAAATATTAAAAAGTGACGCCAGAGATTCAATCAATTTTTTCTGCATTCATGTCCTCCAGTTCCGTTACCAAAATAAATGGAACCAATCCATTGAATTTGCAGCATTATCATAGCAGACTTCTTTCCAATACACAATAGAATCAAGAAATTTAACAATAGGAGATTTCCTGCAAAATTGCAGGAACCTCTTTCAAAATGCGATACACAAGACTATAATAAAGACGAAATGAATATCCTGGTCTGGCTCTGCAAAAAGCATTTCTAGAAAAGGAGAAGAACAATGAGCGTTAAAATCGGAATCAATGGATTCGGAAGAATCGGCCGTCTGGCAATCCGCCTGGGTGTGAAACGGGATGACATTGAAATCGTTGCCGTCAACAGCCGCACCGCCGACCCCGCTTATATGGCCTATATGCTGAAATACGACACGGTCCACGGGCGCTGGCCGGAGGAAATCACCTATACGGACGATACGATCACCATGAACGGGAAAACCATCCGCCGTTTCGGGGAAAACGATCCCTCCAATATTCCCTGGGCCTCGGTGGGAGCGGATTACGTCATAGAATCCACGGGAGCGTTCAACTCGTTTGATAAGGCATCGGCCCACTTCAAGGGAGGGGCAAAAAAGGTGATCGTCACCGCGCCGGTGAGCGACGCGCCCACTTTTGTGATGGGAGTCAACGAAAAAACCTACCGCAGCGACATGACGATCGTTTCCAATGCCTCCTGCACCACCAACGGCCTTGCCCCTCTTGCTAAAATCGTGCACGATAAGTTCGGGATCGCGGACGGGCTGATGACTACCATCCACGCCGTCACGGCCACCCAGAAGACGGTGGACGGCTCATCCAAAAAGGACAAGAGAAGCGGCAGGGCGGCCTCCGGCAATATCATTCCCGCCTCCACGGGAGCCGCCAAGGCCGTGGGAAAAGTGATTCCGGAGCTCAACGGGAAGCTCACGGGAATGTCCTTCCGGGTACCCACCCTGGATGTATCCGTGGTGGACCTTACGGTGAATCTGAAAAAGCCTACTACATACGCCGAGATCTGCGCCGCCATCAAAGAGGCCTCCGAGGGGGATATGAAGGGCATCATGGGATATACGGAGGACGACGTGGTCTCCTCCGACTTTATCGGGGACACCCGGAGCTCCATTTTCGACGCCAAGGCCGGCATCGCGCTGACGGACACCTTTGTAAAGCTGGTGGCGTGGTACGACAACGAGATGGGATATGCGGGACGGGTTCTGGATCTGGTTTCCTATATGTACTCCGAGGATACAAAATAATCTTTTTTAATAGGTCAAAAGAACTGCCATAAAATGCCGACGGTGTTTTATGGCAGTTCTTTTTAATTTTATAAAGCCGGGTTCCCGTCAAGCCTTTTGTAAGAACTCCATACCAAAGGTTGGTTTTAAAATACAAAGTGCTGGGCACCCACCGGAGGCGAGCTTTTTTCGTTCTTTTAAAACATTTTATGAAAAAGATTGATTACGAAAGAGGTTGGACGGGATCTGCGCGCTCCGCTGTGAGTATCTTTTCTCGCATGAGAAAAGATACGAAAAGAATGCCAAGAGGCCTCGGCCTCTTGGATCTCCGGGGATACGTGCTCCTGTTGGCGCTCTTAATGACTGATTGACTATCGGCAGTTTAGAACGCACGGACAGCTCTGTGGCAAGAAGTTTGTTTTAAACCCGCGATCGGAGTTCTCCGGGTTTCGGCCTGATGGGCTCATTGAGCCTGCGAAAACCTACCCTGTGCGATGATTGAGAAGATGGGTCTTCTTACAAGTTTCCGGTTTATAAGGCGTTTTATGAATTCAGTGCTTTCGCATGCAGTTTTATGTGATTCCATAAAGGTCGGACGAGAGCGCGTACTACCCGTCCAGACTTTTCGTAATCCGCAAAAGAGGACCGTCTGAAGTCCGTAGGCCTTCAGACGGTCCCCCTTGATCCATTCTGCATTCTGCGAGATTCGTTCAGAAAGAAGAATTTTATTTTTTCCCCCGGGATTGTATGTATTGGTGAATGGCCTCGGCTGCCTTTTTGCCGGCGCCCATGGCCAGAATGACCGTGGCGGCACCGCTGACGGCGTCGCCTCCGGCGAAGACTCCCTCCCGGCTGGTGGCGCCCGATTCGTCCGAGACCACGATGCAGCCCTTCCGGTTGGTGTCCAGGCCCTTTGTGGTGTTCCGAATGAGGGGATTGGGAGAGGTGCCCACGGCGATCACGGCCGTGTCGATGTCCAGGAGAAATTCGCTGCCCTCCTTGGGGACGGGACGGCGGCGGCCGGAGGCATCCGGCTCACCCAGCTCCATCTGTATGCACTCGGCGGCTTTCAGCCAGCCGTTTTCATCTCCGATAAACCGCACCGGCTCAGCCAGCAGCCTGAACTGGACGCCTTCCGCCAGGGCGTGCTCCACTTCCTCGTGCCGGGCGGGCATTTCCTCCATACTGCGGCGGTATAGGATATACACCGTTTCAAAGCCCAGGCGTAGGGCGCTTCTGGCCGCGTCCATGGCGACGTTGCCGCCCCCCACCACCGCGATACCTTTACCCGCCAAGACGGGGGTTTTATATTTCGGATCATAGGATTTCATGAGATTGACCCGAGTGAGAAACTCGTTGGCGGACAAAACGCCGTTGAGGTTTTCCCCGGGGATGTGCATGAAGGTGGGAAGCCCCGCACCCGAACCGATGAACACCGCTTCAAACCCATCCTCAAACAGCTCGTCCACCGATACGGTCCTGCCGATTACCACGTCGGTCAAAACGGTTACGCCCATGTCGGTGAGGTTTTTGATCTCTTCGGACACGATGTTCTTGGGAAGACGAAATTCCGGGATGCCGTAAACAAGAACTCCGCCGGGCTTGTGGAGGGCTTCGAACACGGTGACCTGATACCCCAGCTTGGCAAGATCGCCCGCGCAGGTGAGGCCGGAAGGACCGGAACCCACGACGGCCACCTTGTGCCCGTTTGACGGGACGGGAGTCTCCCTTTCCGAGGAATGGGACATGTGCCAGTCCGCGGCGAAGCGCTCCAGACGCCCGATTCCCACGGGTTCTCCTTTGACTCCCCGGACGCACTTGGATTCGCACTGGCTTTCCTGGGGACAGACCCTTCCGCAAACGGAGGGAAGGGAATTAGTGCCCCGGATGATCCTGTAGGCTTCCTCCACGTCGCCGGCCTTGATCTGGCGGATGAAATCCGGTATGTTCACGTTCACGGGGCAGCCCGCGACGCAGGGTCTGGTTTTACAGTTCAAGCACCGGGCCGCCTCTTCCGCAGCCATCTCGGGAGTATACCCCGAGGCCACTTCCGAAAAGTTTTTGCTTCTTTTCTTCGCGTCCTGTTCCGGCATCTCCGTTTTTTTCATTCCCGCAGCCATGGATTCACTGCACCCCTTTCATCAGCCGGCACTCATGCTCCCGAAGGCTCTCTTTTTCCTGGGACGCAAACACCCGGCCGCGGCGGATGGCCTCGTCGAAATCCACCTGATGCCCGTCGAACTCCGGCCCGTCCACGCAGGCAAATTTCGTCTCTCCGCCCACCGTGAGCCGGCAGCCGCCACACATTCCGGTGCCGTCTATCATGATGGGATTCATGCTGACGACGGTGCGAATCCCGTAAGGACGGGTCAGTTCGCTCACCGCCCGCATCATGACCAGAGGGCCGATGGCGATGACGGCGTCATACGCGGCGCCCTCCTCTATCAGGCCTCTGAGCACGTCGGTGACAAAACCCTTATTGCCGTTGGATCCGTCGTCCGTGGTGCAGAAAAAGCGGGTGGCGACCTTGGCGAATTCCTCCTCCAGAATGATGAGCTCCCGATTCCGGAAGCCGGCAATCACATCCACCTGCGCGCCCAGAGCATGAAGCTTCTTCGCCTGGGGGTAGGCAATGGCGCAGCCCACGCCGCCGCCCACCACAGCGACCTTTTTCAGCCCCTCCAGATGAGAGGCGACACCCAGGGGACCCACAAAATCAACCAGCGCGTCGCCCTCCTCCAGAGCGGAAAGCTGCTTTGTCGTAGTTCCCACCAGCTGGAATATAATGGTCACCGTGCCTTTTTCCCTGTCGAAATCGGCAACGGTGAGAGGGATCCGCTCCCCGAACTCGTCTATCCGGAGAATGATGAACTGGCCGGGCTCGGCTTTCCGGGCCACCATCGGCGCTTCGATCTCCATGAGCACCACGGAGGGGTTGAGCACTCTCTTTTTTACAATCCGGTACATAGTATCGACTCCGTTCTGTGCGCTTTGCAATATGGCTGCAAACCTATATTTAATACAGTATAGCACGAAGGAAACGAGGTTTCAACGCGGCGGGGGTCTGATATACGGCCGATTTGCGCTTTCTCGCCGAAAATGGCAGGGCAAAGGGCCGCATCGGCCGGTGGTCCGGGGCTCAGCTGTACAAAGAGATGAGCACGATCTCCGCCCGGCTGCCGAAACGGACGGGCGGACCCCAGCTGCCGCAGCCGGAGGAGACGATATGGGTAAAGGCGTCCTCCCGGTACGCTCCGTAATTATGGGCATACCGCCTTCGGGAAAAGACGGTGAGGGGAAAGACTTGACCCTGATGGGTATGGCCGGACAAAAGAAGGTCAACCCCCGCCTCCCGGGCCTCCCGGAAGTATTCCGTCTGATGGTCCAGCACCACCACGGGAAGAGAAAGATCGGCTCCGTCCAAAACATAAGACAGGGGCTTGCGGGGAATGCCGGTGTGCTTTTCCACGTCGGAATCCCGGCGCCCCACCAAAGTGCAAAGTCCGCCCAGGGTCGTTTTTTCATCGGAGAGGACATGGATGCCCGCACCCTGAAAATAGGTCAGCAGCGAAGCCAAGCGGTCCTGGAAGGAAGGGGCGGAGACGGAGCCGGTTTTTTCCCGACTGCCCTTTGCCGCGTGAATATACTCGTGATTGCCGGGAGCGTAAAAAATGCCGTGACGGGACTCTATGGCGGAAAGCTTCTCGGCTACCTTCTGCTGCTTTGCCAGCTCCGGCCGGTTATCCACGATGTCTCCGGCCAAAAGCACCGCGTCGGGACGGATCCCGCCGACCCTGCTGCAGAGTTTGTCCAGGCGGACGGGGGAGGTCGGATTGAGAAGATGCGCGTCGGACAGCAGGACCAGCTTCATCGTTTGGGCAAGGTTGGGCACCTGAACGGAGTACCGGTGGATCCGGGGAACGAAGGCATTGTAAATCCCCTTTGCGAAAAAGAAAAGCAAAAAGGAAAAGACCAGAAGGGCGGATAGGGTCACCGCCGACAGGCCGGTCATTGCTTCCAGGCGAAGGGAAAGGGGGTTTCCCAGGGCTTTGTCAAGAAGACGGACCAGCTCCAGAAGGCACGCCGCGGCAAAACCGTAGAGCAAAGAGGCGGTCCAGAGGCTGCCCGCCATGACGATGCCCCTTTTCAGGGGAGAATATCCCGGGAGGGCCATGGAAAGGAGCGCGGCGGGCCCCAGGGAAAACAGCAGAATGCATACGAACGCATAAGGCCCAAAGGGGAGCCAGGCTCCGAAGGCCCGCCACAGGCGGAGCGCGGCGTATACGCCGGCAAGAGCATACACGGGCGGCAGAAGGAAATATCGGAAGGATCTCTTCCGGGAAACGGCCCGGAAAAGATCCCAATATGTAGCGATGATACGGCGCATGAGGTTCTCCTCCGGATTTCAAGGATGTGTTTTTTATAGTATAGCATTCCGCCGGGGGAAGCAAGTGCAAAAATTTCTTTAAGATTCCCTGAAAACACCGGCAGTTGAAAAGCGGCCGGGCCTGTGATATACTTTCCCTACACTCGTTTCGGAGGGAG
Organism: Papillibacter cinnamivorans DSM 12816; assembly: GCF_900176335.1. Lineage (GTDB taxonomy): Bacteria > Bacillota > Clostridia > Oscillospirales > Oscillospiraceae > Papillibacter > Papillibacter cinnamivorans. Next base: position 15,030 of record NZ_FWXW01000015.1, on the reverse strand, counting down.
GCGATTTGCCATCGGCGCCATACTGAACTATTTTCATCTGCAGTCCGGGGACGCGCTGTACTATCTTGTGAGCATAGCCCTTGTAATCGTATTCCTGTTCATTATCCGTACGATCATCAACCGCCTTTTCCGAAGGGCGAAACAGGTGATGCAGCAGCGGGGTCACGACTCGAGCTCGCTGAATTTCGTCCGGTATACCCTCCTAGCGATTGTGTATTTCTTCTGTATTACCGCGGTGGCCGACCAGATTCCGGCCCTCACCTCTCTGGGTACCCTGGCCAAGAGCCTGCTTGCCGGTTCCGGCATCCTGGCGGTGGTCATCGGCATCGCGGGGCAGGAAGCGGCGGGGAACCTGGTGAGCGGCATCATGATTCTGATCTTCAAGCCGTTTAAAATCGGGGACATCATCCGGTATCTGGACAAGGATATCAGCGGCGTGGTGGAGGAAATCACGCTGCGGCACACGGTGATCCGGACCTTTGAAAACAAACGGCTTATCGTACCCAACGGAACCATCAACAGCCAGGTGGTGGAAAACGCCGATTACGGAGACGAAAGAATCTGCATTTTTCTGGATGTGGGGGTCAGCTATGATTCCGACATCGAAAAAGCCATGGCGGTCCTGGCCCGGGTCATTCGCAGCGATCCCGGATTCCTGGACAACCGCACCCCCGGGGAGATTGAAGCGGGAGCGCCGGAGGTCCTGGTCCGAGTCACGAGTTTTGCCGACTCCTCCATTCAGCTGCGGGGTTTTGCCTGGGCGGAAAATCCTTCGGAGTCCTTTCGGATGAAAAGCGACATGCTGCGGGCGGTGAAGCGGGAGTTCGACGCGGAGGGGATCGAGATCCCTTATCCCCACAGGACCGTTATCCTGGAGCGGAAGGAAGCCAAGCCGGACGGCGGCGCGGGAGATGCTAAAACGGAGCATAATACGGATATGCGATGAACCCAACGATAAAAATCGGCCTGGTTTACACCCCGCGTCGTTATCCTCCTTCGCGGGCATCGAGCTTGCCTGCGTCGTCTGCCCTGCGGGGCGTAAAACATCTTCGATTTTTGTATTCATCGTTTCCATCGCATATCCGTATAGGAGTCCGAAAAACGGATGCAGCAGAAAACAGAAAAGGCCGCGGGAAGAAGTTTTCCCGCGGCCTTATTTTTATAAGAGATACAGCGGAGCCCCGTCAGGGCCGATCGGGCGGCTCCGGATCCCGATCCGGCTTCGGAGCGGGAGGATTGACGATGCCGGGAGGGGGAGGGGACATGATATATTCGTCGGTGGTCTGGGCTTTTTCCTTCTTTTTCCGTTCCATCATGGCCTCCACTGCTTTCGAATCGGAGAAGACCTGCTGGAAGGTTTCGCTGTCCATGGTCTCGAATTCCAGAAGATACTCCGCAACCAGGTGGAGCTTATCCAGATTCTCCCTCAGAATCTCCTCGCAGCGGCGGTAGGCCTCGTCGATAATCGCCTTGACTTCCTTATCGATCTCGGCGGCGATTTCCTCGGAGTAGCTGCGGGTCTGGGCCATGCTGCGGCCGATGAAAACCTCGTCATGCCCGGACTCAAAGGAAACCGTCCCCAGCTTGTCGCTCATTCCGTAGGCCGCCACCATTTTCCTGGCAATGGCCGAGGCGCGCTGAATATCGTTGGAGGCGCCGGTGGAGATGTCGTCGAGCACCAGCTTTTCCGCAACCCTTCCGCCCAAGAGAGAGACGATCTGCTCAATCATGAAGCTCTTGGACAAAAAGCTCCGGTCCTCCCGGGGAAGGGAGATGGTCATGCCTCCGGTGAGGCCCCGGGGGATGATGGAAATCTGATGCACCGGGTCGTGGGTGGGGAGGGAATGGATCACCAGGGCGTGGCCCGCCTCGTGATAGGCCGAGAGCCTTCGCTCCTGGGGCGGGATGACGCGGCTTTTCTTCTCGGGCCCCGCGATTACCTTGATCATGGATTCCTGGAACTCGGGCATGGTGATGAAGCGCTTGCCGCGGCGCGCGGCCAGAAGGGCGGATTCGTTCACGAGGTTTTCCAGATCCGCCCCGGTAAACCCGGCGGTACTTTTGGCAACCACCGACAGATCCACGTCCTCGGCAAGAGGCTTTCCCCTGACGTGGACCTTCAGGATCTCCTCGCGCCCCTTGATGTCCGGAAGGCCGACGTACACCTGGCGGTCAAAGCGGCCGGGGCGCAGCAGAGCGGGATCCAGAATGTCCTGACGGTTGGTGGCGGCCAGGACGATCACGCCCTCATTGCTGCCGAAGCCGTCCATTTCCACCAAAAGCTGATTCAGGGTCTGCTCCCGTTCGTCGTGCCCGCCGCCGAGGCCGGTGCCGCGCTGACGGCCCACGGCGTCAATCTCGTCGATGAACACGATGGAGGGGGCCACCTTTTTGGCCTGGTCGAAGAGGTCCCGGACCCGGGACGCGCCGACGCCCACATACAGCTCCACAAAGTCGGAGCCGGATATGGAGAGGAACTGGACGCCCGCCTCGCCGGCCACCGCTTTGGCAATGAGGGTCTTTCCGGTACCGGGAGGGCCCACCAGCAGAACGCCCTTGGGGATCCTGGCGCCGATATCGATAAACCGCTTGGGATTTTTCAGAAATTCCACGATTTCCTGAAGTTCCGCCTTTTCCTCGTCCGCCCCGGCCACGTCCGCAAAGGTGACGCGGTGGGAATCACCGCTCAAGTGGGTGGTGCGGGCTTTGCTGAAGCGGGAGGTTTTATCCGCGCTTCCCGCCGCCCCGCTTCGGCTGAACATGAAATACCACAGAACCCCGAAAACGATGAAGATGAAGACATACGGAAGGAACATGCTCCACCAGGGCGCCTGGAAACCCTGGTCGTAATCATAATTCTCGATGATGCCGGCCTCGACCTGCCGGTCGATGAGCTCGTGCAGATCGTCGTAGAAAACGTCAAAGCTGTACAGCTCATAGGTGGCGGTGCTGCTCCCGTTGAGGGGCTCCCGCAAAGACAGGGTCAGGGTGCTGCCCTCCACCTTGAAGGACTCCACCTTTTCCTGTTCGAACAGACGGCGGACTTCAGAGTATTGAAGCTTATCTGTTTTATCGGAATAAAACAGGATGAAGACCACGGAGATCAGAATAAAGAAAATGAGGATGTAAAAACCCAGGTCGCGCAGTCCGGACTTCTTCAAGTGGCAATCACTTCCTTAAGGCGACGGGAGTCGGACCCGTGCCGAGTTAACAGGCTGATTTCAGCCCGTGCTTCGGGAAACCGCTCGCAAATACGGCAAGACTTCACAGTACCCCTCCGCTTGCCTGGACAAGCGGGAGAGGTTACTCTTTGCAGTAAATACAGGGCTTCAATACGCCGATGTAGGGGAGATTCCTGTATTTGTCGGCGTAGTCCAGGCCGTATCCCACGACGAACTCGTCGGGAACTTCAAATCCGACGTAATCGGCCTGAATGGGTTTCTGACGGCGCGCGGGCTTATCCAGAAGGGTGCACAGTCGGATGGAAGCCGGGCGCTTGGCCGACATGAGCTCCATCATAAAGCTCAGGGTCAGGCCGCTGTCCAAAATATCTTCCACTATTATAACATGCCTGCCCTCAATATCCAGATCCAGGTCCTTGGTAATCTTAACCGCGCCGGTGGTGGCGGATTTTTTCCCGTAGGAGGAAACGGCCATAAAGTCTAGAGTGCATTCTATGGGGAGGGAGCGGACCAGATCGGCCATAAAGATGAAGGAGCCGCGCAGGACGCTGATGAGGAGTGGATTTTTACCGCCGTAATCTCTAGTGATATCGGCGGAAATTTCGGCAACCCGCGCGGCGATTTCCTCTTCGGAGAGCAATACCCGTTCAATGTCTTTTGCAATGTTATCCATCCAGAATGTCTCCTTTGACTGTGATTGCAAGCGCGCTCTCTCCCGGCAGTGCGGCGAAAGCCCTATCCGCCCCGAATCCCGCCACGGCAACCACCCGATCGCCGCAGACGATGACCGGGACGGCCCCCCGAAGGGTGTGGGGCACCTTGGCGTCGATAAACAGCCGTTTGAGGGAGCGGGAGCCGTTTCCTCCGGCAAGACGGATCCGATCTCCGGGCCCGCGGGGGCGCGCACGAAGCGACTCGTTAATCATATCACGTTTTATGCGAAAAACAAAAGGGGAAGCCAAGATATTTTCATCCTGAGGCGGGGAGGCGAAGCAGCCGATTTCCCAAAGCCCGTCCATCAGAAGCGTTTTTTCCCCCTGAGACAGGGATATGGGGGAAAAAGAGGGGCCCTCCTGTCCGTTCAGCAGAAACAGGCGGCCGTATTCCCTGCGAAAGCTCACGCCGCCGGGAAGCTGGCAGGATGAAGCGGCCTCGGTATCGCGCAAAACCGCCAGGGCGTTTTCCACGTGCAGGGCCGATCTGCAGCCCCGCCCGTCCGAAACCTGCTCCGCCAGCAGAAGGATCGCCCGGGACGCGACAGGAGAAGGAAGCGTTTCCAAAGAGGAGGCTTTCAGGGCGAGTCCGCCGGGGATCGGCCTTGCGCCTTTTACGGCCCGTCCAGCCAGAGAGTACAAAAACGCGTCATCCTCACCCGCTAAAAACGCGGCTCTGCCGACGGCCTCCGCCGCCCGGGGATTGAGATCCCGCAGGAGGGGAAAAAGAAGATGCCGCCACTTGTTGCGGGTATATTCGGTTTCCCGGTTGGAGGCGTCCTCCACATAGGGGACGTTTTGCCCGGCGAGATGGAGGAGGATCTGATCCCGGCCGGTCCGGAGCAGGGGCCGGACGATCCTTCCCCGAACCGGGGGAATGCCGGACAGGCCGGAAAGAGAGGAGCCCCGCACCAGATTCATGAGAACGGTTTCGGCGTTGTCCTCGGAATTGTGGGCCGTGGCGATGCGCGCGGCGCCCAGCGTTTCGGCGGCGCGCTCCAGAAAATCATACCGCATGGCTCTTGCGGTTTCCTCGATCCCCGTTTTGCGCAGGCGGCTTTCCGCAGCCACGTCTCCGCTCTCGGCACAGAAAGGGATCCCGTTTTTCCCGCAGAAGTCCCTGACAAAGGCCTCGTCTGAATCGGCGGCGGCGCCGCGAAGCTTGTGGTTGTAATGGGCGGCCGCCACAGTGAAGTTCCCCTCCGGGGCGAGCGCCATAAGAATTTTCAGCAGGCACATGGAATCCGCCCCGCCGGAAACGGCGCACAGGATCAGGCCGCCTTCGGGCAGCATGCCGTATTTTTGGGCAAAGGACAGGACCTGCCGGGGCAAATCTTCCATGATACCCCTCCATGCGACGATACGCATCCATACTAACAACACCGGCTCCCCCGCGGGGAGCATTGTCAATCCTTCCGGCTGCCGCGCATGCGGCGGGAAAACGGGAGCTGGCGTATCAGAACTCCGTGTGCCTGCGGTCCATGCCGGAAAAGGTGGTATACTCGGGCAGCCACTGCAGCTCCACCGTGCCGGTTTCGCCGTGCCTGTTCTTGGCGATCCGGCACTCGGCCACGTTGTGCCTGTCGGAATTTTCATTGTAATAGTCGTCCCGATAGAGAAAGAGCACGATGTCCGCGTCCTGTTCGATCGCTCCGGACTCCCTCAAATCGGAGAGCATGGGGCGCTTGTCCGCCCGGGATTCGTTGGCCCGGGAGAGCTGGGACAGGCAGAGGACCGGGACGTTCAATTCCTTGGCCATGATTTTCAAAGAACGGGAAATGTCGCTGACCGCCTGCTGCCGGTTTTCGCCGGAATATCCCTTTCCCGTGCCGGCGCTCTGCATCAGCTGAAGATAGTCGATGACCACCAGACCGAGATCCTCGATCCGCCGGCATTTCGCATTCATGTCGGCCACGGTGAGGGTGGGATTGTCGTCGATACGGATGTCGGTCTTGCTGAGAACCGCCGAGGCCGCGGCGATCTTCTTCCAGTCCTCGTCGGAGAGCTTGCCCGTAAGGAGCTTTTTGCTGGGGACGAAGGACTCGTTGGAGATCAGGCGCATGGCCAGCTGTTCCCGGGACATTTCGAAGGAAAAGAAAGCCACCGTTTTGCCCGAGTGCTTGCCCGCATGAAGGGCGATGTTCAGGGCCATGCTGGTTTTGCCCATGCCGGGGCGGGCGGCCAGGAGGATAAAGTCGGATTTGTTGAGCCCCGTGATGCCGGCATCCAGATCGGCGAGCCCCGTGGAAAGACCGGGAATCGCGTCTTCGCTTTTGGCAAGCTCGCTCAGGCGGGCGTACACGCTGATGAGGACCGAGGAGATGGGTTCCAGTCCCCGGACGCCCCGCCCCTGGCGGATGGCGTAAATCTTGCGCTCGGCGGCCTCCAGGATGCTCTGGGCGTCGCCCTCCCCCTCCTGGACCAGGGCGGAGATTTCTCCCGACGCTTCCGCGACGCGGCGCAGCAGGGCCTTGTCCAAAACGATGTTGACGTATTCCCGGACGTTTGCCGAGGTGGGCGTTATATCCATGAGCTGCAGGATATAGTCCCGGGTGGTGTTCTCGTCGTAGAGCCCCTTGAGGCGCATCTGCTCCAGGACGGTGACGGGGTCGATCACCTGAGAGTAGCTGAACATGGAATAGATGGTCTCGAAAATATCCCTGTTTTGGGGCAGGTAAAAGTCATCGGGCTTTAAAAGCTCGATGACGTCGGGAATGCAGCGGGAATCGATGAGCATGGAGCCCAGAGCCGCCTGTTCCGCCTCCGTATTATGGGGCATTTGCCTCAGCAATAATTCATCCATCCGGATCCCTCCCGCGAAGCGGCGAGTTCATCCCAAATCTTATTATAGAGATTGGGATTTTTATTTTTCCTCGGAAACCACCACGTAAACCGTGCCGGTAACCTCAAATCCCAGCCGGCATTTGAGTTCGTAGGTGCCGCACTGCTTGATGGGATCGTCCTGGAGGATCTTCTGCTTGGCCACGTCGATGCCGCACTGGGCGGCAAGGGCCTCGGAGATCTCCTTGGTGGTCACGGCGCCGAAGAGGCGGCCTCCGGTTCCGGCCTTGGCGGGGATCTTGACGACGCAGCCCTTGAGACGTTCGGCGGTCTCATGTGCCTGCTGACGTTCCCGCTCCAGCTGCTGCTGGCGCACTTTTTCCTGGAGCTTCATGGCATTGAGATTGTCCGCGGTGGCGGGCACCGCCAGTTTCCGGGGAAGGAGATAGTTGCGGGCGTACCCATCGGAGACGTCCACCATCTGGCCCTTCTTGCCCTGGCCTTTCACATCCTGCTGCAGTATCACTTTCATACGGTTTTCCTCCTATATCCCGAAACCCGGCGGAACTTCGCCGGTTGGGAGAGATGCGTTCAAATCTGTTTTTTGCACCCGGTCATATCTACGCGTCCTCAAAATAGCGGTCGATGGCCGCATGGAGCTCCGGAAGAACCTGCTCCACCGTTTTGTCCGGGATCTGGGCGCCGGCCGTGGCCGCGTTGCCGCCCCCGCCCAAATCCTCCAGGATCACCTGAACGTTGATATCGCCCATGGAGCGGGCGGAAATGATCACCGAATCCCCGACAGGGAAGAGCACGAAGGAGGCCTGGGTCCCCGCTATGGTGAGCAGCTCGTCAGCCGCCTGGGCAGCCGCGATCCGCCCCACCGTACTCCCCAGCGCGGCAATGGCGATATTGGAACGGTACATCTTCGCCGCCCGGATGATGTCATACCGGGCCACCATGCTGGCCAGATCGCTCTGGAAGAGCTTTTTCACCTCCGCGGTGTCCGCTCCCGAGCGCCGCAGGAAGGCCGCGGCGTCAAAGGTGCGGCCGCCCGTGCGGGTGGTAAAATTCTTGGTGTCCAGCACGATCCCTGCCAGGAGCGCTTCCGCCTCCACCCGCAGTATATCCGTAGGTTCCACCAGATACTGCAGCAGCTCCGTGACCAGCTCGCAGGCGGAAGAAGCGTAGGGTTCGTGAAAATTCAGCGAGGCCTCGCCGATATAGGTGGCGGCCCGGCGGTGATGGTCGATGACCGCGACCCGGTTGCAGGAGAGAAGAAGGTCCTCCGACTGCACCTGCTCGGGACGGTTTGTGTCCACCACCACGAGAAGGGAGCTGCTGTCCGCCGAGAGTATGGCGTCCTGCGCGGTGACAAAGACCCCGGCGTATTCCGGCTGCTTGACCAGGCGCTGAATCACCGCGTCGGCCAGGGTTTCCTCCGGCGCCGTCACGATGTGCACGGGAATTTTCTTTTTCCTCGCGATGCAGCAGATGCCCGCCGCGGCCCCCACGCTGTCGAGGTCGGCAAATTTATGTCCCATCACGAAGACCTGGGAGGAATCGGACACCAGCTCGCCCAGGACGTTGGCCATGACCCTGGACTTGACCTTGGTCCGTTTTTCCAGCTCTTTGGAACGGCCCCCGTAAAACTCGAAATGGAACCGGTTTTTGACCACCGCCTGGTCGCCGCCCCGGGAAAGAGCCATTTCTATACTCAGGGCCGCGTACCGGAACAGTTCGTCGAAACTGCCGGCGTCCTTACCGGCTCCGATGGAAATGGTGGCGGGGACGCCGTCGGAGCTGACCACCTCCCGCACCGAGTCCAGCAAGGATATTTTCCCCGAAATCAGAGAGGACAGATGCCTTTCCTCAAAGACGAAGATATAACGGTCCCGGTCGTACCGGCAGAGAAGCCCGTGGGCCGGAGCCGCCCATGTGTTGAGCTTGTCGTCGATCCGGGCAAGAATGGACGAGCGGGAGTTGTCGGAAATGTTTTTCATCAGATCTTCATAGTTGTCCAGAAGAATGATGGCAGCGACGGGGCGGGAGAGAACATATTCCGAACGGACGGAGGAGAGATCGGTGATGTCTATCCAGTAGGTGGTGGCCACCAGGCCCCGGGCGCTGCCGCTGGGCTCTGTATGGGCGAGATAGCCGTAAACCCGGTATTTTTTCCCCCGCAGTTCCACCTCGGCGGGGCTTTCGCTCTTGCCCTCCATGAGCCAACGGGAGGAGAAGCTGGGCACGGCGTCGGTGATTTTGGTTTCAAACAGATGCTCCCGTTCCCCGGTGATCTGGAGAAACCAGTCATTGCTCCAGATGATCTCGTCGCTCTCCGGCTTGAAAATCACCATGGGAATGGGAGAATTGAGCATGGTGTCCTTGGTGGCGGAATCCACGTCGTAGGTGACGCTCTCGATATATTTGAGAATTTCCTTCCGCCGGCGGATATTCGTGCTGCGGAAGTAGAGGTACAGCACCACAAGAAGGACGGCCTCCACGGCGGCCAGATAGATATTAAAAAAGGCGGATACCACCGCGAGGCAGACGAACACCGCAAAATACAGGCGCAGGCTGGGTTCCAGCAGGCGGGCGATCTTTTTATTCAAGCGGTATCCCTCCTTTTCCATGGTTTTACAGAAACGGCTTAAAATCCGCCGCGGGCCTGCGTCGGGAACCCGGGCAGGCACGAAACAACAAACCGCATTTGCTCAGTAAACAGTATTATAACAAAAAAAACCGGCGTACACAATAGAATGACGGAGACGGGCCCGTACCGGGCAGTGTATTTTTCCGGATTTCTGCAAATACTAGACGGGAATCATACTGATATGCGATGAACCCAATGATAAAAATTGGCAGGTTTTCCGCCGCGCGTCGTTCTCCTCCTTGGCGGGCATAGCGCCTGCCGGCACCATCTGCCTTGCGGGGCGAAATACATCCTCGATTTTTATTTTCATCGATTCCATCCCATATCCGTATCCAGGAATCATACGAAGAAGGAAAGGATCCGTTCATGAAAGCAGTGATCCTGGCGGGAGGAGAAGGCTCCAGGCTCCGGCCCGTGAGCAGCAACCGCCCCAAACCCATGGTACGCCTCTTCGACAGGCCGGTGATGGAGCATCTGATCGCTCTGCTCAGGCGCAACGGAATCACCGAAATCTGCGCAACGCTGCAGTACATGCCCCGAATGATCCAGGACTATTTCGGCGACGGGGAGCGGTTCGGGGTGAAAATGACATATTTTGTGGAGAGGGAACCGCTGGGCACCGCGGGCAGCGTAAAAAACTGCTCCGCCTTTCTCGGCGGCTCCGATTTCCTTGTGATCAGCGGCGACGGGGTGTGCGACTTCGACCTGAAGGGCTGCGCGGCGTTTCATAAATCCGCCGGGGCTGAGGCCACCGTGGTCCTGTACCGGCACGAAAAGCCCCTGGAATACGGCCTGGTGATGACGGGCCGGGACGGCCGGATTCAGCGCTTTATTGAAAAGCCCTCCTGGGGGCAAGTGTTTACCAACATGATCAATACGGGCATCTACATCCTCAGCCCCTCCGTTTTAAAGGAAATCCCGGAAGGGGTCCGCTACGATTTCGCCAGGGATCTTTTTCCGTCGCTGCTGGCCCGGAAACGCCGGCTGTTCGGAGCTTTGGCAGAGGGGTACTGGTGCGATATCGGGGACTGCGAGGCCTACCTGGGCTGCGCCGCCGACCTTCTGGCCGGCAAGATGAGATGGGAGCCGGAGGGAGAAAAGACGGGGACAGGCATATGGTCCGAATCCGGCCTTCCGGAGGGAGTCACCCTTCTGCCCCCCTGCTACATCGGAAAAAACGCGGCGGTGGGACCGGGGAGCCTCATCGGGCCCTATACCATTATAGGAGAGGGGTCCTGCGTGGGAGAAAGCGCCCTGGTTCAGCGGACCGTGCTGGACGGCGGAAGAGTTCTTGACCGGGCCACGCTCTACGGCGCCGTGGTATGCCGGGGCGCCGTGATCGGAAGAGGCGCCGTTTTGAACGAAGGGGCCGTTATCGGGGAGGATAGCCGGATCGGAACGGATGCGGTGGTCTCCGAACGGGTGCGGATCTGGCCGAACAAGGAGCTGGGTGACGGGATGCGGGCCACATCCAACCTGGTGACGGGTTCGCTGAAGCATGCCGTTTTGTTCGGAGAGGAGGCCGCCATCCGGGGAGAGATCAACGTGGATCTTACCCCGGAGATCTGCGTGCTGCTGGGAACCGCCGCAGGCATGCGGGGGAGAACGGCGGTGGCGTGGAGCGGAGGAGAGGGAGCGCGCCTGGCGGCGGAGACGCTGACGGCCGGGATCTGCAGCGCCGGGAGCGAAGCGCTTGTATCCGACGCGGTCTTTGAGGCGGCGGGAGCTTATATCGGAGAGACTCACGATACGCCGCTTTCCGTCTTTGTCCGGGGAGCAGGAAACACGGTGGAGTTCAAATTTTTCAACACGGACGGGTTTCCCCTGGACAGGGAGGAGCAGAGGAAGATCGAAAGCGTCGTCTCCAGGGGAGAGGTGACCCGGGCCGACGCCGGACATATCGGAAAAAAACGGCAGGTTATCAGGACGGAGGGGTTATATGCCTCCGCCGCGGCCGGTCACGCCCAGTGGGGCTCCGGCAGAGCGGAGGGGCTCACCGTTTCGGTTCCCGGAAAAGGGGGAAGCGATCGGGCGCTGGAGGCCGCCCTGCGAAATCTGGGCTGCTTTGTGACGGAACCTCGAAAAGGGGTGCCGGAGTTTTCGGCCGGAGCCGACGGGTTTCATCCCAGGGCAAAGGACGAGGAGGGCCGGGAGCTGGACGAGCGGAAGCTGCTGGCGCTTTTATGCCTTCTGGAGATGCAGTCCGGCGACAGGGAGATCGCCGTTGCGCCGGATGCTCCGGCAGTGCTGGAGAGCATCGGCAGGACCATGGGGGTCGTTGTGTACCGGCAGGGCAGAGACGGGAAAAAAGCGGATGAGCTGATGAAAAAGCAAAAGTACCTGCGGGACGGCGTGTTCGGCATCGCACGCCTGGCGGTGCACCTAGCCAGGGCGGGGGAGCCTCTGTCCTCTCTTTCCAGACAGATTCCGAAATTCCACACCAGAGCAAAGGAGGTTGCGCTGGCAAAGAACCCGGGAAGCGTGATGCAGGAGCTGGCGGAGAGCTTCGTTTCAGAAGAAAAGGAGCTATTCGACGGGCTGAGGGTGCACACGCACAGCGGCTGGGTCCGGGTTACGCCCCTGTACGGACGCAGGGGACTGCGCATCGTGGGGGAGAGCGCAGAGGAGGAAATCGCGGAGGAGCTGTGCGCGGATTTCGAAAGAAGAATCAAAAAAATCGACGGTGTTTCTCTCCGGAAGGACTGACGGAATGCGCCGATTTCTGCACGGAGAGGGGTTTCCCGCCGCCAAAACCGGGCGCAGAGGGACCGATCAGAAAATTTATGTATACAATCCAGGCTTTCGGTGCTATAATAATACAAAATCGGTTATCGGCACGGGGGTTTTTAAGCCGCTGCGCTTATCCGGAGCCCGGAACGGGTACCGGCATAGATTGCATAATATATTACATTTGTCATTTATGTACGGAAGTACAGAAGATAAAACAAGTCCATACAGAAAGCAGACAGACAGTTGCCTGAAAGCGGCGTGACGGGGCCGGCGGAGGGCATATGCGCTGCCTTACGTTATTTTTGTGTTTTCAGCGGGCCGACGCGGATCCTCTGCGTCCCAGGACAGGGAGCGAGGAGCCAGGCGGACCCGCCGGGACTTGTTGTTCTTCTTCCGTTACATAGAGCATTTTTAAGGAGTTGAACAATTGCATGGCGGAAAAACTGAAAATCATTTCGCTGGGGGGATTAAATGAGATCGGCAAAAACCTGACGGTTTACGAGTTCGGCGGGGACATCCTGATCGTGGACTGCGGCATGGGTTTCCCGGATGACGATATGTACGGCATCGACGTGGTCATACCCGACGTGAGCTACCTGGTGAAGAACCGGAGCCGGATCCGGGCCATCGCCCTGACCCACGGGCACGAGGACCATATCGGGGCCCTGCCTTACGTTCTCAAAGAAATCAACGCTCCCATCTATGCCACGCGGCTCACCGCGGGGCTGGTAAAAATCAAGCTGGATGAGCACTCCCTTACGGATAAAACCAAGATCATCACCATGGAGGCCGGAGAGACCTTTCGCGCAGGGCGGTTCATGGTGGAGTTCATCCACGTCAATCACAGCATCGCCGACGCGGTGGCCCTGGCCATCCACACGCCTATCGGCACCGTGGTGCATACCGGGGACTTTAAAATCGATCCCACGCCCATCAGCGGCGAGATCACGGATCTGGCGCGCTTCGGGAACCTGGGCAAGGAGGGGGTTCTCGCCCTTCTGTGCGATTCCACCAATGTGGAAAAGCCCGGATACACCACTTCGGAGAGCAAGGTGGGGGAGAGCTTCGACAACCTGTTCAGGGGCTGCGACCAGCGCATCATCGTGACCACTTTCGCCTCCAACGTGCACCGGATCCAGCAGGTGATCAACACCGCGGCCCGGTATGGGCGCAAGGTGGGCATCACGGGCCGGAGCATGGAAAACGTCATGAAGGTGGCCACCGAGCTGGGATACATGGTCATTCCTCCCAACACCCTCATGGAGATGTCCCGCCTGAAGGGAATGCCCAAGGATAAGGTGGTGATCATCACCACGGGAAGCCAGGGAGAGACCATGTCGGCCCTCTACCGGATGGCTTTCTCCGGGCACAAGCAGGTGGAGATCGGCGCCGGGGACAGGGTGATCATCTCAGCCTCGGCCATACCCGGAAACGAAAAGACCGTCAGCCGGGTGATCGACGAGCTGTTCCGCAAGGGCGCGGAGGTCATCTACGACCGGCTCTCCGATCTGCACGTTTCGGGGCACGCCTGCAAGGAAGAGCTGAAGATCATCCATGCGCTGACAAAGCCCAAATACTTTATGCCCGTCCACGGGGAGCAGAGGCACCTGAAGATTCACGCCGCGCTGGCTCAGCAGATGGGGATGCCCCGGGAGAATATTGTGATAGCCGACGTGGGGCAGGTGGTGGAGCTTTCCGCCAAGAGCGCCAAGATCAATGGAACCGTGCCCTGCGGGAACGTCCTGGTGGACGGCTACGGCGTGGGGGACGTGGGGAGCGTGGTGCTGCGGGACAGGAAGCACCTGGCCCAGGACGGCATGATCGTGGTGGTCATCAATCTCAGCAGCGAGGACGGGTCTTTGATTTCCGGCCCGGATATCATCACCCGGGGCTTCATCTACGTGAAGGAATCGGAAAAGCTCATGGAGGAACTGCGGGGCGTCGTCCTGTCCGTTCTGAACGGATGCCGCGACAGCGGCGTCAGCGATTGGGCGACCATCAAGGGAAACGTCAAAAACGAGCTGTCCTCCTATCTTTATAAAACCACCAAGCGCAATCCCATGATCCTGCCGGTGATCATGTCGATCTAGATTTTTTGCCCCTGTCCCGGCACAGACATGCCGAGGACAGGGGATTTTTACGCGGATTATACAAAAATGAATCAAATAATTTATGTAATTTATACAATATACATCTGGTTTTTTGACACAGAAAGAGATATACTAATATCGTGAAAAAAGAATAAAGGAGGGATTTTATGATGATGAATCGAATCATCCATGCTGCCCTTGACGTCGACGATATGATATTCGGCGGAAAGAAGCAGGAACAGAGCGAACGGTAAACACTCCGTTGCAAAGAAAATCCACGCTGAGCGTGGTTTTTTATATTATCGGAGTGTTTCCGCTCTGAACAAAAGAACCCGCAGTATCGCTGAATGGACAGCGGTATTGCGGAAAAATTGTTTTAAGGGGCCCGAATCGGACATACGGAAGGTATGGCTGATTCGGACTCTTTGGTTTTTGGAATCGCTTGGTAAGGGTTTGGACGGGAGTTCGCTGCTCCCGTCCAAACCTCTCATATTACATTTTAAAGAAGACTTTTAAAGAAACCGGGTATTACGCGCCGGCGGATTGTCAATAGAAGTGCAACAGTGTCAAAGGGAAGGGGGGGTGAAGGATTCGGCGGGAGTAAGCCAATGGAGGCTTTTTCGGGGACGATTGTTGAGCAAAGACATCGCCTGGGCAACCTGCTGGGGGGAGACGTCTGTAAAATTGGTTCCTTTCGGGAAAAATTCACGGACCAGGCCGTTTAAGTTCTCCACGCTTCCTTTCTGCCATGGGCTGGAGGGATTGCAGAAGTACATGGGCAGACCCAGTTCTTTCTCCACTCTGGGATAACAATGGAATTCTCCGCCCTGGTCGGGGGTAAAGGACCGGCAGGGGAAAGATTCAATTACGCTGGCCAATAC
>NZ_FWXW01000005.1 GCF_900176335.1 Papillibacter cinnamivorans DSM 12816 | reverse complement strand
CGGTTGCGCCCGAAGGGCGGGAGCAAATCGCGCCGTCAAGCAAGGTAAAATAGCCGCCTTGCGGTATGATACCACAAACGCGGAGCGTTTCGTGGTATACGGCATCGTTTGCGGTTGCGCCCGAAGGGCGGGAGCAAATCGCGCCGTTAAGCCGGGTATAACAGCCGGCTTGCGGCTATTATACCATGAAATTTGAATTCTGTGTATGCCTTCGCGTAAAAATTGAACCGACTGCGTCAATGGGCGAAGGAAATACAGGATGCATAAAAAGGCGCTCCATGATACACTGATAATAGAAGAAAACAGAAAAAGCGGAAAATCGACGAAGGAAGTGAGGAATATCGGCGTGAAATGGTATATAAGTCTGGGAAAGAGGCTCAGAGGGCTAACCGGCTCGGCGGCGCGCTTTCCCCTTGCGATCGCGTTTCTGTTGGCGATCGCGGTCATGCTGTCCGTGGAAATCGGCACTGACAGGGATGTATCGAAATATCTGTTGGCCTGTGCCGTTGGCGCCGTCTCCGCGGCGGCAGCGCAAACGGCCTGGGAGCGTTTTTTCAAAGGCCACGGAGCCCGATTGCTGCTCATGGGAGGAAGCCTTCTTTCCGCCGCGGCGTATTACTTGGCTGTCCGGAATGCGGATATAACAGGTCCCGAGGTCGGAGTGCGTACGGCGGTTTTGCTTTTCGCCCTGGTTTTTGCCTTTCTCTGGCTGCCTGTGATCCGCAGCCGCGTCGGTTTCAGCGAAAGCTTCATGGCCGCCTTTAAGTCCCTGTTTCATTCCCTCCTTTATTCCGCGGTGATCATGGGCGGCATCGCCGCCATTCTCGCGGCTATCGACAGACTGATCTGGCCCCTGGACAACCGGGTCTATGCCCATACGGCGGTCTGGGTCTTTGTCCTGTTCGCTCCCGTCTTTTTTCTCTCCCTGATTCCCGTTTATCCGGGAAGAGGGGAAGATGGGCCCGATCCCGCGGGCCGGGAAGAGCGGGACATGGTCCTTGCCGCGCGGACGGCCTGTCCAAGGTTTCTGGAGATTTTGATTTCCTATATCGTAATCCCTCTGGTGTCGGTATTTACCGTCATCCTGGCCGCCTATATCCTTCTGAACATCCAAAGTGAGTTCTGGACCGATAATCTCCTGGAGTCCATGCTGATTTCCTATGCCGTCACGGTAATCCTGGTAAACATTCTGGCAGCCGGGATGAAAAACCGCTTTGCCGCCCTGTTCCGGCTGATCTCCCCCAAGGTTCTGATACCCATTGTGCTCTTTCAGATTGTCTCCTCGTTTCTCACCGTGAGGGATACAGGCCTGACCTATTCCAGGTATTACGTGATTTTGTTCGGGCTCTTCGCCGTCTGCGCAGGCCTCGTTCTGAGCATACTGCCTCCGAAAAGAAACGGGATCATCGCAGCCCTCCTGATTGCGTTTTGCGCCGTTTCCATCCTGCCGCCGGTAGACGCTTTTACCTTGAGCCGGTCAAATCAGATCGGGCTGCTGGAGAGTACCCTCGAAAGAAACGGAATGCTGGCGGATGGAGCGGTGGTGCCAAACGGCTCGCTGTCCGACGCGGACCGGAAAAAAATCGTTTCCTCCGTAGAATACCTCGGCAATACGGGAGAGCTGAACCGTGTCTCCTTCCTGCCGGCGGATTTCACCATATACGAGGATTTCTACGACACCTTCGGGTTTGACGCTTACGCAATGCCCGGAACCTCTTACCGCACGGTGAGCGTCTATTCCGATGCCGCGCTTCCCGTGGATATTGCGGGATATGAGTATCTGTTCCAGGCTTATCTGAATTACCCGGAAGATACAAACCGGGAAATCGGCCGGCTGAGCCGGGACGGTGCGGACTACAGCCTGACGGCAATGCCCGGCGGAACCGGAGGCAAGATTATTTTGTCCAAAGAGGGCGGGGAAGAGCTGATCCGCTTTGATACGGGAGAAATTTTCAGCAGGTACGAGACCTATCCTGTAAGCAAGTCCGCGCTCACGCCGGAGGAGGCGCTTTTCACGGCGGAAAACGACCGGGGAAGGCTTGCCTTCATTGTACAAAGCGCGAGTATTTCCTTTGACGGGAAACAGACGTATTTCAGTGCCCAGCTTTATATTCTGGCGGATTTTAAATAGCGGAACGACCCCCGTGATTGCCGGATGAGGCCGTATACAAAATCTTTTATCAGCAGCCCTTCGGAGGAGTTTGTGAAAGAGTTACCAGCGTATCCCCCAGCTGGGTGAATAAAGCCGCCAGAAAGACAAGCTCGTCGGACGTTCTTCCCTGTGCGATTGCGGTGGCGATGAGTGTGACGGTGGCCGCCCATTCGCAGGATGTCATTTAGCGATCCCTCCCGTACCGTTCAGAATGCTCTGGATGGGTTCCGGCAAAGGGGGAACAGAAACCCCGGCCGTACAATTCACTATCAGGGTATGCATCAAAGAGAGGGGAGGGACCCGGTTTTTCCCGGATTTTCACAGAAAAGCGCCCGCCGGAGAGAGATTTTTCTCCGACGGGCGCTTTTTGCGTATTTTTATGACTGCTCGTTTTCCTGTTCCGACTGGCCGTTTGCATGATTCAGGTTCCGAAGGTGCATATAGACGGTGTTCCTGGAGATTCCCAGCATGTCGGCGGTCTGGACCACCGCGTCCTTCAGGTTGAAGATGCCCTGACCGTACAGGATGGAGATGATCTCCTTGTTCCGGAAGCTCGGCAGGATCAGGGGCGAGCCGTTTACCGTCTGCCGGGCCTGCTCCACGGCGTTCTCTATCACGTCTCCGATGTTTTCGGCGAAATTTTCGGAGATGAACATCTGTTTTTCGTCTCCCCGAGACTGGAAATTTTTCAATATGGTCTCAAAGGGTGTGTTCAGATAGAAATTGATGCACACAAGGCCGATGATTCTTTGGTTTTCCCCTTTGATGGCGATGGTGGAGGCTTTGATGGGCTCGCTTTTTTTATTGGTGCTGTGATAGGAGATAAACGGCACGTCGTCAGTTTCCCGGATCCGGGAGAGCATGGAAAGGGCGAGATCCGTGATGGGGGCGCCCTCGCGCCTGCCGGAATGGAACCCGTTGATGATTTTGACCACCGAGTTGTCCAGGCTTTCCAGACTGTGTACCACGATTTCATACCCGTCGCCCAGATAGTTGGAAAGGCCCTCCGCAAACTGCTTATAGGATTCCAGCACGATTCGATCGGTTTCGGTGAGCGTGACGGTGATGTTTTCCATGACAGCGCCTCCAACAGTTTTTTTACGGGCCGGCGTTTCCATAGATAGCATAAACTCCGGGAATTGTCAATAAATGAATGTAAAAAAGCTTATTATATAAGGAGAAAAGAGTGAAAGAACGTTCATAATGAAAATTATTTCATTATACGCTAAACATATTGACAGTGAAATGGGAATGGATTATAATACAGGAAAGTGGATACCGCAAGGGATGATAAAGCTGTCGAAAAGAAAGCAAAGGCGCTGCAAGATTGGATTGGGGCGCCTTTTTCTTATAGGCGGCGGGGTTTTAGGGCCGGTTTTTCCGGACATGAACCGAATCCCCGGGCGTGAAAAGGCTTCCATATTACCAATACGGAGAGGACGACAGGAATGAGTAAACAGGTAATCCAGACGGACAAGGCACCCGCGGCTATCGGCCCCTATTCCCAGGCAATTGTGGGCAACGGTACGATATATGTATCCGGCCAGATCCCCATAAACCCGGAGACGGGCGTGATGCCCGAGACCATTGAGCAGCAGGTGGCCCAGTCCATGAAAAATGTGGTCACCCTTGTGGAAAAAGCCGGGGGGAGCACCGAAACTATAGTGAAATGCGGCATCTTCATCCGGAACATGGCCGATTTTCCAAAAATCAACGATGTCTACGCCACCTTTTTCACCTGCCCGCCGCCCGCCCGCGCCGTGGTGGAGGTTTCTCAGCTTCCCAAGGGAGCTATGGTGGAAATCGAAGCCATCGCCCTGGTCGGCTGACGCGGGAGTGCCGACATGGATGTTGAAAGCAAGCTGGCGAATGGGTACCGGGGAGTGCAGGGCGGTCTCTTTTCCAAAGTGACCAAGGCCGACGTGGGAGACGGGTTCGCGGCCATGGCCGAAAACCGGGTGACCCTCATGGGCTGGGCCGATCCCTTCTATCCCGACGCATCTTTGCCCGGCGCGGTGAAGGAAGCCCTGGTGGAAGCCTATACCTCGGGACTTGCTTCCCACTATACCATGCCCATCGGCATGCCGGAACTCCGGGAGGAAATCGCCCGCCGCAGCCGGGTTTTTCACAGGCTGGAGGCGGACCCCAAAAGAAACGTGATGATTACCCCCGGATCGGACTCGGGTCTGTACTACGCCATGTCCGTCTTTTTGAATCCCGGGGACGAGGTGCTGGTGCCGGACCCCAGCTACCCCAACAATTTTTTAAATCCGAAGCTCCTGGGCGCCGTCACCGTGCCGGTGCCTCTGGACAAAGAGCACGGCTGGCGCCTGGACCCCGCTGCCTTTGAGGCTGCGGTGACCGACAGGACCAAGATGGTCCTGCTCACCCACCCCAACAATCCCACCGCCACCGTCTTCCGCAGGGAGGACCTGGAGGAGCTGTGCAGGATGATCTGCCGGCGGGATCTGGTGCTGGTGGTGGACCAGGCCTTTGAGGATATGGTCTTCGACGGCATTGAGTTTGTATCCCCCGCCTCTCTACCCGGGATGTGGGAGCGGACCATTACCGTGTGCTCGGTTTCCAAGGGAATGGGCCTGAGTGGCCTCCGGGTGGGATACCTTATCGCCTGCGACCGGGTGATGGATGTTCTCTACGGCGCCGCCGTGAGCGTCGTGGGAGCTACCTGCACCGCCTCCCAGTGGGGGGCTCTGGCGGCCTTCCGGAACCCTGATTTCATGGAGGAATACCGAAAAAAGTATGATTTCCGCAGAAGGACGGCTTTCCAGATTTTAAACCAGGTGCCGGGCGTCTCCATGCTCCTGCCGGAATCGGGCTTTTACTCCTGGGTGGACGTTTCCCGGCTGGGCTCTTCCGCCAAAATCACAGAGCACCTCGTCGCCTGCGCCAAGGTGGCCGTCAACGACGGGAAAAACTACGGCGCGAGGGGAGACGGGCATCTCCGCATCATCCACGGGTGCCTCTGGTCCGACGAGGAGGCCATGAAAGCCGTGGAACGCATTGCCGAAGCGTTAGACAGCTATCGGGAATGATTTGTGATCAATAAAAAACAGAATGCCGGAATGAAAATGAAAAGGAGTGCGAAAGTATGAAAGCATCAACTCAGCCCAGTTCCCATACCTATTATCTCAATTGGGAAGTGCAGCAGGCGGCCCGTAAGATTATCCGCGAGATTATGCTGGTTCAGCCCGGCGAAACGGTGCTCATCACCACCGATACCACCAGCGACGAGCGCGTGGTGCACGCCACCGCCGGCGCCGCCATGGAGGTAGGCGCGTATCCCATCGTCATGCAGTATCCCGCCAGCCTGGAAAAAGCCATCATGATCGAGCCTACGCCTCCGGTTTTGGCAGCCATCAAGGCGGCCGACGTCTGGATCGAGTACGACTACCAGCTTTTCTATACCCGCGGCTGGAAACAGGCTATGGACGCAGGGACGAGACAGCTCACCGCCGCCGCCATGGACGTGGACATGCTCATTAACGTCATCGGACGGTATGACCACAAGAAGATCGTCGCCCTGGGAAACCGCATCTGCGATCTCACCAACGCGGCCAAGAAGATGCGCATCACCAGTCCCGCCGGAACCGATCTTTCCTGCCTGTGCGAAGGGCGCCTGTGCCGCCAGAGCGGTACGGTTGCCGACGAGAAGGGCGTCTCCGTCATGCTGGGCGGACAGACCTCCTTCTGCCCCATCGAGGACACCATCAACGGAACTCTGGTCTTCGACGGCGGCCTTTTCCCGCCCCAGGAGATCGGCGTCATGAGAAATAAAGTGATCCTCACCGTGGAAAAAGGCGTCGTCACCAAGATCGAGGGAGAAGGCCGCGAGGCCCACCTCTTCCGCAAATGGATGGCCAGCTGGAACGATGAGAAAATGTACTGGCTCGCCCACATCTCCTGCGGCTTCAACCCCGGCGTTCTGGAACCCACCGGCCGTATTGAAGAGGATGAGCGGATCTTCGGCTGCGTGGAAGTGGGCCTCGGCACGCAGGGCGAGGGCCTGGGCGGAAAGAGCTGGGTCGCCGCCAACCACACCGACGGCATGGTTCTCAATCCTTCCATCTATCTGGACGACGTGGCCATGGAGAAGGACGGCTTTTATGTGGAGCCCGGCCTTGTGGCAATCTGCAAGGACCTGGGCGTCGCTGGGTATTAAGCCATGGGCGGCGATGTGTTTCCCGGCATTTCCCGGGAAATCGACGAATTAAAAGAAAAACTGTTTGAATCCCTCCGGCAGCAGGTGAAGATCCCCAGCGTGGAGGGCGCTCCCGCGGAAAACGCTCCCTTTGGCCCCGCGGTGGCGGAAGCCCTGGACCATGTGCTGGCCCTGGGAGCCTCCCTGGGCTTTGAAGCGGAAAACCACGGCGGCTATGTGGGGACCATCGACTGGGGAGAGGGAAAGGAACTGCTGGGGATTCTCGCCCACGTGGACGTGGTCCCTCCCGGAGATCTTTCCGCCTGGGAGACCCCGCCTTATGAAATGACCGAAACGGACGGGATGGTCCGGGGACGGGGCGTGGCCGACGACAAGGGCCCTCTCCTCTCCTCTCTTTACGGTATGTACGCTCTGAAAAAAACGGGCTTCCGGCCGAATAAGCGGGTCCGCATCATCGTGGGTACCAACGAGGAGACCGGATGGGGTTGCATGAAGTATTACACGGCCCACTGCGAGACCCCGACCATGGGATTTTCCCCCGACGGGATGTTTACCGTGGTCAACCGGGAAAAGGGGATCCTGTCCCTTGCCCTGGCGAAAAAGCTCCCCGGAGATCTCTTTTCCGGGATTTCCATGGAGGGGGGAGAAGCCGTGAACCTGGTTCCGGCCGCCGCCTCGGCCCGGCTTGCGATGCCGGACAAAGAACGGCTGGCCGCCCTGAAGCGGGCGGCGGAGTCTTTGCCGGAAACCCTCGGTTCGGTTTCCATATCCGAGAAAGACGGAAATCTCTTTATCGCAGTAAAAGGGAAAAGCGCCCATGCCATGACTCCGGAAAAAGGCGTGAACGCAATCGGCGGGCTTTTCCGGCTTCTCGTTTCCCCGGGCTGCCTTTCGGACCGGGAGAAGGAAGAGTTGGAAACCGTTCTGAACCTGCTGGGAGATCAGCCGGACGGGAACGCCCTCGGCCTTGCCTGCTCGGACGAGGTGTCCGGCGGCCTGACCCTGAACCTGGGGATGTTCCGGCTCTCCGGCGGCGAGCTGACTCTCCGTTTCGACATGCGAACCCCAGTCACCTGCTCCATTGAG
The DNA here is from genome assembly GCF_900176335.1 of Papillibacter cinnamivorans DSM 12816. GTDB lineage: Bacteria > Bacillota > Clostridia > Oscillospirales > Oscillospiraceae > Papillibacter > Papillibacter cinnamivorans. Next base: position 283,250 of record NZ_FWXW01000005.1, on the reverse strand, counting down.
GAGCTCGCCGGCCGCCTGGTATCCCGGTTTGAAAGGGAAGGGTATGCAAAGACGGAGGAACGGATCAAAAAGCCTCTGTACGTTCCCGCCGATTCTCCGCTGATTCAGAAGCTGTGCGGGGTGTACGAGAAGGTTACGGGGGAGAAATCGGTCCTCTACTCCATCGGCGGCGGAACCTACGCCAGGGCATTTCCCAACTGCGTCTGTTTCGGCTCGGTTTACCCGGGAGAGGAACTCACCGTCCACTCCCCCAACGAGCGGACGGCGGCGGCGAACATCCTGCGCAACGCAAAAATGTACGGACTGGCAGTGTACGAACTGACAAAATAATATAGGAGGAAAAGAAAATGAAAAAGCTGAAGAAGGCCGTATGTCTGCTGTTGGCAGTATCTATGGCCGTCCTCGCGGGATGTTCCGGAGGAACGTCGGCGACCCCGACCCCCACCGAACAGGCTTCCAGCGAGCCCACCCTTCTGCGCGCCACCTGCACCGCCACCCCGGAAACCCTGGACCCCGCCAGGGGAACGGGCGAGAACGACCTGATCATTTTTGTAAACCTCTATGAATCCCTCGTTGTGCCCAACCGGGAGACGGGTGAGCCCGAACCCTTCCTGGCCACCGAATGGACCACCTCGGACGACGGCCTGAAATGGACCTTCAAGCTCCGCGACGACGTTGTCTTTGCCGACGGCACCCCCATGACGGCCGACGACGTGGTCTACAGCATGGAGCGCATGCTGGCGCTGGGCGAAGGGTATGCCTATGTATTCACCGACATCCTCGGCTCTGTCAAGGCGGTGGATACATACACCGTGGAATTTGATCTCAAGAGCTCCTTCGGACCCTTCCTTACCGCTCTCACCTGCCTGAAGATCGTCAATAAGACCCTCCTGGTCGCCAACACCGTGAAGGATAATTCCTACGGGGATAACGGCGACTACGGCAAGGAGTACCTCCTCACCAATTCCGCAGGCTCCGGCCCCTATGTGATCAAGAAGTTTACCATCCGCGAGTCCGTGGACATGGTCAAGAATGAAAACTACTGGGGCACTCTGCCCGCGGAAGCCCCCGACGAGGCCACCTTCACTCAGCTCACCGACTCCGCCACCACCAAGATGATGATGGCCAGCGGCGACATTGACCTGGCCCACGGTCATCAGGACAACGAGACCCTCCAGGCCCTGCTTACCACCGAGGGCGTGAAGTCCGCCGTGGTCTCCGAGGACGGCCTGAACTACTTCATGATGAACACCAAGAAGGCCCCCACCGACGACGTGCACATCCGCAAGGCCATTTCCTACGCCTGCGACTATGACGCCCTCATCGCGGTGTACGGAGACGTGGAGAAACCCAACGGTCCCGTCCCGCCCAACCTCTTCGGCGCCGACAACACCATCCAGGGTTACTCATACGATCCCGAAAAGGCCAAGGAAGAGATCGCCCTGTCCAAGTACGCCGACAATCTCGCCGACTACCCCGTGGAGCTGGCTTACATCCAGGGCAACGGCGACACCGGAAAGCTCACCATGCTCCTTGCCAGCAACCTGGAGGCCGTAGGCTTCAAGGTCACCATCAGCGAGGTGCCCTGGGTCCTCTTCTGCAACAACGAGGCTGCCGTCGACACCAGCCCCAACGTCACCAACGCCTTCTGCTCGGCCAACTATCCGGAAGCCGGCTCCCTCCTGGAGTTTAAGTACGCCTCCTGGACCACCGGAAACTGGAACCAGAACGAATGGCTCCAGGATGCCACCTTTGACCAGATGATCACCGAAGCTCTCAAGACCGTGGACAACACCGAGCGTCTCCAGAAGTACAGCGAGATCCAGAAATACCTGGTAAACGACGTGGTACCCTCCGTCTACGCCATGGTTTCCGCCACCAAGCCCTCCTGGAACTCCAAGGTCTTCACCTGGCCTGTGAGCGAAGGCAAGATGTATGCCTCCTCCGAATACAACTACTATCTTGCAAACTTTGTGATGCTCAAGTAATGCAAAATCAGCGACCATAAGCCGGACGCTCAAAGCGCGCGGGGGCGGCGTTTTCCGCCGCGCCGCCCCCGCGCGGGGCGTCTGATAACAAAGTGAGGTTGCCATGCAGAATACATTCGTGATGCTTGTGAAAAGAGCGGTGCACTTTATCCTGGTGCTGATGCTGCTGTCCTTTCTGATCTTTTCCTTCATCCGCCTCATCCCCGGAGACCCGGTTCGGCTCTCTTTGGGCGTGATGGCGCCGGAGGAGACGGTTCAGAGGATGCGCCATGAGCTTTATTTTGACCGCCCCCTGGTGGTCCAGTATTTCCACTGGCTCCAGGGCGTGGTGACGAAGGGCGACTTCGGTCAGTCCCTCTACACCCATCACGCCGTGAGCCAGGATATCGCCACCTATCTTCCCAGAAGCCTGGAGCTGGCCTTTTACGCCGCCATTCTCATATTGATTTTCGGGGTTCTGGTGGGGACGGTGTCCGCCCTGTTCAAGAATACCTGGATCGACAACGTAATCCGGTTCCTTTCCTATCTGGGAGTGGTGACTCCGCCTTACGTCATCGCACTGTTTCTCCTGATTCTCTTTGCCTATACCCTCAAATGGTTCCCCATCGGGGGCGTACCCTCCATTCCGGAGGAGATCGTGAAGACCGGGATGCCGGGGCTGGACGCTTTGCTGGCGGGCAACTGGGCCCTGTACGGCAAGGTTTTGAAAAGTCTGGTGCTGCCCACTCTGAGCATCTCTTTGGGCAGTATCGCCTATCAGGCCCGTATCCACCGTTCCTCCATGATCGAGAACATCAACGCCGATTATATTGCGTTTGCCAGAGTGGCCGGTGTCAGCAGTACCAGACTGGTGATGAAGCACATGATGAAGCCGTCCTTTATTCCCACCTTCACCATCTACGGGCTTCAGGTGGCGGCGCTTCTGGGCAACGCGTTTCTGATTGAAGTGATTTTCCGGTACCCCGGCTTCTCCCAATACAGCCTCAACGTCATCCTCAATAAGGACCCCTACAGCATCGTGGCAGTCACCTTTGTCTTCGGGGTCATCTTTGCCGTTGTGAATTTGCTCATCGATCTGGGCGTCTCCTGGCTGGATCCCAGAATCCGACTGAAAGCATCGGAGTAAAAGCTATGGTGAATACAGTGAATATCCAAACCGTAAAAAAAGTGAATCCCCGGGCGGAAGCGATGAAAAAGGCCTGGTATAAATTCTCACGGAACCCCCTGTCCGTTCTGGGCCTGGTGGTGGTCGTGGGGGTGATTTTCGTCGCCGTTTTCGCCACCGTTCTGGCGCCCCATCCGGAGGACGCCGGCCTCTCCATCCATATGACCGAGACTTTCCAGGCCCCGGGCCTGGCCCACCTGGCGGGGACCGACGAGTACGGGCGGGATGTCTTCAGCCGGATTCTCATCGGGCTGCGCTACTCTCTGGCCATAGGCCTCTTGGTTCTGGCGATTTCGGTGCCCTTCGGCGTCCTCATGGGCCTTCTGGCCGGATATTACAAGGGGCGGCTCATAGAAGCGATCATCATGCGCTTTACCGAGCTTTTCATGTCCATCCCGCCCCTGATTCTCGCCATGGTGATCTGCACCATGTTCTCCTCCAAGTATATCTTCGCGGCCATCGGCATCGCCGTGGCCTGGTGGCCCTGGTACACCCGCATCACCTACAATCTGGTGACCTCGCTGTCCAATGAGCTGTATATCGTATACACCCAGCTGTCCGGCGTGAAAATGATGAAGATCATCATCCAGGAGATGCTTCCCAACATCATGTCGCCCATTCTCACCAAGATGAGCCTGGACATGGGAAGCATCATCATCACCGCTTCCAGCATGAGTTTCGTCGGCCTGGGCGTGCAGCCTCCCACGCCGTCTCTGGGCGAGATGATCTCCAGCGGAATCAAGTACCTGCCCAATATCTGGTGGCTCACCATCATGCCCGCTCTCATGGTGGTGCTGGTGGTGCTGGGCTTCAATCTCCTGGGAGACGGGCTCAGTGACGTCCTCTCAGTGGAGGAGAAGTAGATGGAAGACAAATATGTGCTGAAACTGAATAACCTCTCCGTAAGCTACAAGGTCTACGAGGGCCTTCTCAAGGTGATTCCCGGCCTCGACATGACGGTGATGGCGGGGCAGCGGGTGGGCCTTATCGGGGAGGCCGGCTGCGGCAAGACCACCGTTTTGAAGACCGTAGCCTCCATCCTCCAATGCCCTCCCGCCGTTATAAAATACGACGCTCTGGAGGTCTGCGGGAAAAAGGCGGAAGGGAAGGCCGGCGTCCGAAATGTGCGGAAAACGGTTTCCATGATTTTTCAGGACCCCTCCACCTCTCTCAACCCCACCCTGAAAATTTCCACCCAGATGAGCGACATCCTGAAAAGCCAGTTCCCGGGGCAGAAGAGGGAGGATTACCAGCGCAGGATGCTGGAGAGCCTCCAGGCCGTCGCCATGCCGGCTCCCGAGCGGGTGCTGGACAGTTACCCGGTGCAGCTGTCCGGCGGGATGCGCCAGCGGGTCTGTATCGCCATGTCCCTTATGAAGGACTCGGAGTTCATTCTGGCTGACGAGCCCACCACCGCCCTGGACGTGACCATCGAGGAGCAGATTCTGGACCTCCTGGACCGCCTGGTGCGGGAAAAGAACAAGTCCCTCATTCTGGTCAGCCACGCCTTGGGCGCCGTTCGCAAGATCACCGAGCGGCTTTTCGTGATGTATGCCGGGAACATTGTGGAGACCGGCCCAACCCGGGAACTCTTCGCCTCGCCCCGGCACCCGTATACCATCGGTCTTCTGGCGGCGACCCCCAAGCTCACCGGCGAGGGCATCGCCGACGGAATCGAGGGGGATATCCCCAGCTATCTCCATCCCCCACAGGGCTGCCGCTTTGCCGACCGCTGTCCCAGAAAGACGGACCTTTGCCTGGAGAAGGCCCCCGTGCTGGAACCGGTGGAGGAAAAGCCCGGCTGGTACGTTGCCTGCCATCACGCGGAAGGGAAGGTGCGTCCATGAGCGGCGAGAGCATGATAACGGTAAAAGACCTGCGCAAGGTCTTTAAAACCAAATTCGGCGACCTGGTGGCGGTGGACAACATCAATTTTGAGATCCGCCGGGGGGAGATTTTCGGCCTGGTGGGCGAATCCGGCTCCGGCAAATCCACCATCGGCTCCATGATCGTGGGGACCTATCCCCCTACCTCGGGCTCCATCACCTTTCAGGACGGCCGGGACATCAGTAAAAGCTACAAGTTCAGAAGCCAGGAGCTCAAGCGGGAAATTCAGCTGGTTTTCCAGGACCCGGGGGGATCCCTGAATCCCAGAAAGACCATACGGCAGATTCTCTCGGTACCCCTGCAGCTGTTCTCCGACAAACACCTTTCCAAGAGCGAGCTGGACGAACGCCTGGAAAAGGCTCTCCTGAAGGTGGACCTGCCCACGGAATATCTGGACAAATACCCCAGAGCCATCGGGGGAGGCGAAAAACAGCTGGTCTGCATCGCCAGGGCACTGGCGGCCGACCCGTCCTTCATTGTCCTGGACGAACCCACCAGCGCCCTGGATGTTTCCATCCAGGCCAAGATCACCAATAAGCTCATCGAGCTGCAGAAGGAAAACGGGATCTCCTATCTATTCATCACCCACAACCTCTGTCTGGTGCGCAATATGTGCCACAGGCTCGCCATCATGTACCTGGGCAACATCTGTGAGTTTGCCGAGACCGCCGAATTTTTCGAGCGGCCGCTGCATCCATACACCCAGATGCTCCTTGCCTCCATTCCCGTAGTCAGCGACGAGGAGGAGAAGCTCAAACCCCAGAAGATCCATTCCGTGGGGGAGATCCCCAGCCCGCTGAACAAGCCTTCCGGCTGCAGCTTCCATCCCCGCTGCCCCTATAAGATGGACATCTGCGCCGAGAAAGTTCCGGAGATGCGGGAGATTACTCCGGGGCATTTCGCCTGCTGTCATATGCTGTAGGCTGCCGTTTACAGGGCTGTCCTCCATTTTAAATCTGCTTTCTTCATTACCGCGGTACAGGGGAAACCCTGCGCCTCCGGTCTCAATCCTCTTTGCGACTGTGCTCTCCGGCCGCCTCGGGCGGACGGAGAGCACAGTCGCTTTTTATTTCTTGGCCGGGATGGGAAAGCGGGGCCGGGAGGATTTTGTCTCCCGGCCCCGCTGCTTGTCAGAGCCGATTCAAGAAGGGTTTCGATGTATGCGGAAAACCCTATTTTCCCATATATTCCGGTTTCCGCTTTTCCCGAAACGCCGATATGGCTTCTTTGAAATCCTCGGTTTCCAGCATTTCCATCGTAAAATCGTGCTCTAAATTGAACTTATCCCCCAGGCAGGCGTTGTCCACCAGATTCATGGCCCGCTTCCAGGCCCGAAGAGTCAGGGGCGGGCAGCTGAGAAGCTCATCCGCCGTTTCCATGACGGCCGCCATGAGGTGGTCCGGGGGCACCACCTTGTGTACCGCCCCGTACCGCATCATCTCTTCCGCGGTAAGGAAGCTGCCGGTTAGAGCCATGTACCGGACTACTTTGGGGGGAATCAGAAGGGAAAGAAAACCGGCAGCTCCCACAAGGCCGACCTTTACCTCCGGCAGCCCAAATTTCGCGCTCTGGGCGGCGATGAGAATATCGCAGACGGCGGCATAGGCAAGACCCGCCCCCAGGGCGTAGCCGTTCACCGCGCAGATCACCGGCACCCGGCAGTTGTACACGGCTCCGACTCCGTTTTTTAAAGCGTCCGCCTCCCGGAGCAAAGCAGACCTGGGTGGATTTTCAAAGGTAGAAATATCGTTGCCCGGCATGAACATCTTTCCGTTTGCCCGAAGCACCGCCGCATAGATATCATTTCTGTCGCTGATCTCCATGAAAGCCTTGCCGATCTCGGTGTGAAGCTGCAGGTTCAGGGCGTTGACGGGAGGGCGGTCCACGGTTACCACGCAGACATGGCCCATTATCTGAGTCGATACGAATTCCATGTTGTTTTTATTCCTTTCATATGGTAATCCGGATGGTTTACAGCTTCCCCAGCACCTTCAGAAGTCCGATGAGCCGCTCGTCGCGGATCTGCGCCATTTCCTTGAAACTGCGGCCGTGCATGGCCGCCTCGCAGCCCTCGGGCAGCATCTCCCAGCTCTTCTCCGGGAACTTGCTCCACGAGGCCATCTCTCCCCACCATTTTTCCACCGGAGCCAGGGTCATCATTTTTTTGACACCGCCCTCGCCACCGCCCAGATGGATGATCATGTTGGGGCCCATGACACCCCAGCGCAGGCCTGGGCCATACTGGCAGGCTGTGTCCACGTCCTCCACGGAGATGACGCCCTTGACCACCAGGTCGATGGCCTCCCGCCAGAGGGCGAGCTGGAGCCGGCTGGCCACGTGGCCGTTCATTTCCTTATAGATCTTCACCGGCTCTTTTCCGATGGATCTGTAGAAATCGAAAACCGTGTCCAGGGTTTCCTGACTGGTCTGCTCTCCCTTAACCAGTTCTACCAGAGGGATAAGATGGGGCGGATTAAAGGGATGCGCCGTGACGCACCGGGCGGCAAAGGCCGAATACCTTGAAATCTCGGTGATGAGAAGGCCCGAGGTGCTGCTGCAGTAAAAAGCGTCCGTGTTGTACTTGTCGATCTCCCCGAGGACCGCCTGCTTGACCTCGTACTTTTCCGTGATGGATTCCTGGATGAGCTGCGCGTCCCTGACGGCCTCCCCGATCTCCGTGGTGTACCGGATCCGGTCTTTCATGGTTTCCAGACTGTCTTCGGCTCCCACGCTGACGAAAAAGGCAAGATTGCTTTCGATGAGTCCCTTGCATTTTTCCAGGAATTCGGCTGAGACGTCCTGGACCGTTACGGGGAATCCCTTGTACGCATAGAAGGACGCCCAGCTTGCGCCGATGGTGCCGGCCCCTATGCAGGCGATGGATCGAATGTCCGATGCTTTCATTTTTTACGCTCCTTCTTTTCAGTTCAGATTCTGCCGGCCTATGATGGGTCGGGACCGCCGAACCGCGCGGGATACGCCGTTTTCATCATACCGTATGAACGGGGAAAGATGTTCCCTGGAAAGGGTTTTAAGCCGTTTCGCAGCCGGCGGAACAGGATTGAAGACCGCCGCGTGTTTTCGATTCCGATCCCGTATAGCGCCGGATTATTCGGGAATGGCGGGGAACGAGAAAAGCTTCAGATTGTCCGTGGAAAACTTATATGTTCCGGACTCCAATCCTTTTACGATCTTTACCACGGTGTCGTTTGCCGGCGTGGGGATTCCGGTCTTTCTTCCATACTCGCATACCACGCCGTTGATGGCGTCGATTTCCGTCTTAAAGCTCTTTTCGAGGTCCTGCAGCATGCTGGCCTTGGAGTTCTGAGGGTGCAGACCACGCTGTCGGGTCCAAGGTGGGGCAGCAGCTGATTTAAGGCTTTCTTATTATAGGTCTGTTTTGCCATATAGATGACGATGTCGTGTATGCCCTCCATGCCGTCGGGGGTGATGGCCTTTACGGGAATGTTCCAGTCGAACGTTCCCAATATTGTGGCCCCGTGGCGATAAATAACCAGTATATGTAAAATATGATAAGATTTATACGGCGGGAAGGAGCAGGCATGCAGCTGTTTTTATCCAAATTCACGGATGGAAATTCCGCCCGTGCAAACTGTAAATTCAGATAAAACAATTGCGCTGCAATATGTCTGAGAAATTTCCCGATTCTCGCGAAAGGACGCGGCAAAAAAAGTTGGGCGGAATCTGGCCTCTTTCGCCAAAAAATCGAACAAATTCAGTTGCAAATACCGAATGAGTATTGTATAATCAAACCAAGCATATACTTCAATCGGTATTGCGGCTGCCCGCCTGCCGATATAAATAGTATCTCGGAACGGAATTCCCGTTCCGGTGACGATAGATCGCTTGCCTATTGACTTGCTTTATTTTATAATGGTTTTATAAATTAATATATTTTGTGAACCCTGCTTCAAACACTTCATTTTTATGTGCAGTATTTATAATGTGCATCGAATTCTAGTGACATTTTTCTGGAGCAGGGTATTTATTTTCGATATGGCAGAAAATCCCTATTTCGATGAAAAGGAGGAGGATACCATACGACATCTCCCCGTCGGAAAAACACGTTCCATTATTAACAAAAGCAGCAGTATATCGGAAGCTGGCATCAAAAGATTCAGCCCCCAATGCGATAGTTAGATGGATAGAAGGGAGAAAAACAAAATGAGAACGATGATCCTGGGAGCGGGCTCTTTGGGGACTATTTTAGGAGCTTATGTCGCAAAGAGCGGACAGGATGTGCTTCTTGTGGATGCGTACAAGGAGCATGTGGACGCGCTGAACAAGAACGGAGCCACGGTAGTGGGCGGTGTGGAGATGAACGTACCCGTCAAGGCGTGCACCCCCGACGAAGTGGAAGGGAAATTTGACATTGTATTATATCTGACGAAAGCGCCCGCCAATGAAAAGGCGCTGACCCAGCTGCTGCCACATTTGAAGGAAGACAGCGTGGTCTGTACGCTTCAGAATGGACTGCCCGAGGAAGCGGTTGCATCTTATGTAGGAAGAGAAAGAACCATCGGCGGAACCGTCCTCTGGGGCGGAGTACTTCAGGGACCGGGGGTTTCAAAATATACCAGTAATCCGGAAAAGGTAAAAGAGGCCGCTTTTGAAATCGGCGAGCTGGACGGAAAGATCACGGAGCGGACTAAAAAAGTCAAGGAAGTTCTGGATGCGGTAGGCAATACCACCATTATAACAAATCTTATGGGAGCCAGATGGGCGAAGCTCTTTATCAACGCCACATACAGCGGGTTGTCCGCTGCGCTGGGAATCAGCTATGGGGATATTCTGGACAGCGAGGAGATTTTCCGGCTTTCCATGTATGTGGGCAACGAAGTGCTCAAAACGGCTCAACGGAACGGAATAACCATCGTGGACGACGTACAGGGCTTTGACGTCAAGAAAGGCGAATACGACACGGAGACGGAGAGGCTCACCAAGGCGTACATTTACAAGGGCATATTCGGCATTCACAGAGGAGTGACGGCCAGCATGCTCAACGACATGCGCCGGGGCATTTTCCAGACGGAAATCGACCAGATCAACGGCTCGGTGGTTCGGGCGGCGGAAAAGGTCGGCTTCCCCGCGCCGTTTAACGCAAAGATTGTGGAGCTAGTAAAACGGGCCCAGGAGAAGAAGGAAGTACCCACAGTAGCGAATCTGAAAGAGTTTGACCAGCTCGTTAAAGATGTAAAATACTGACCGTAAGCGAAAACCGGGATCCGCCGCGCTGGGGGGCGCAGGAAAACGGATTTCGGGGTACAGCAGCTTCCGGCAGCTATTTTCTTCCCTTTCCCGGGAAAATCGCCGGGGAAGAGGAGTAACCAAGACCAACGGAAAGGGGGCCCATATCCGAATAGGAGTGTTGCAATCGAAAGGAGGCCTGATAGTACCAGGAAAGCAGCATGATCCAGTTTTCTCCCTCAGAGTCGGCAAAAACGCGTCATCAGCGATGAGGGGCGTAAAGAATCCTACAAAAACCGACGGCGAATTTGCCGGCAGGAGACCCGACCGGATATGGCCGAACCTCCGAAAGACGGTATACCAGGACGCAACGCCTCAGCTTATCTCGTATCGCAAAACGACTATTTTGTAAGGAGGAGCATTATGCTTAGTTTGGTGGGTATCATAATAGCGCTTGCCCTGTTGATCATTTTCGCGATGAAGGGCTTCAACATCCTCTGGATGGCTCCGATACTGTCTTGCTTTGTAATTATCATCAGCGGTATGGACCTGAAGGAAGGCCTTACGGTTACATACATGACGGGCTTCGTAAACTTCGCCAAGAACTACTACCTCGTGTTCCTGTTCGGCGCGATTTACGCAAAGCTCATGGAAGACTCCGGTGCGGCGAAATCCATCGCCTATGGAATCATGAAACTGGTCGGCGAGCATCATAAGTTTGCCATGCTGATAGCTACGATGGTAATCACGGCGGTACTGACATACGGCGGCGTCAGCCTCTTCGTGGTTGTGTTCGCGGTTATGCCCATCATGCGGCCGGTCTATAAGAAAATGGATATTCCCTGACCGGTATTCCTGGGCGCCATGATGACCGGCTCCGGTACCTTCACGATGACCTGCCTGCCCGGCACCCCCCAAATTCAGAACGTCATTCCTTCCACCGTTCTGGGCACTCCCCTCACCGCGGCTCCGGTAGTTGGTATCGTCGGTGCCATTGTGGTCATTATCTTTGACATGTGGTGGCTGAATGCCGACATGAAGAAGCTCGAAAAGAAGGGAATCGGATTTGAAGCGACCAAGGGCTCTCTGCAGGATGTGGAAGTTCCCGCCGGCGAAACTGAACATCTGCCCAATGTCGTTCTGGCGCTCCTTCCCATGGTCGGACTGCTGATTCTTTTGAATGCCGTTAAGCTGAATATCGTTCTGAGCCTGATCGTGGCCTGCATCCTCTGCCTTGTACTGCTCTTCAAATACTACAAGGATATGCTCAAATCCCTCAACCAGGGCGCTTTCAACGTGTGCGCACCTATCGTCAACACCTGCGCCATCGTGGGCTTCGGCAGCGTGGTCGCCGCTACTCCTGGTTATCAGTACCTGGTTAGCCTGCTGGTCAATATGCCCGGCAGCCCCCTCATCTCCTGGACCATCGGCGTCAACGCCCTGGCCGGAATCACCGGTTCCGCTTCCGGCGGCCTGACCATCGCCATGAACACTCTGGCTCCCCTTTATGTCGACAAGGTCAATCCGGAAGTACTCCACAGAATTGGTTCCATCGCCTCCGGCGGTCTGGACTCTCTGCCTCACAACGGCGCGGTTATCACCACCCTGATGGTGGTCGGACTCACCCACAAGCAGGGCTACAAATACGTCGGTATGACCTGCACCGTCGGCCCGATCATCGCCAGTGTCTTTGCTATAATCGCTGCCACCATCTTGTATTAGGCATAAAATCAGACAAACTGAACATATATCTGAATAGGATGACTTATGTCATCCTATTCGGATATATGCCCCAAATTTGAATTTGAGGAGGACGATTATTTGAAGGCAACAGACATTAAAAAGGTGGCGTGCATCGGCGCCGGAGTCATCGGATACAGTTGGGCAACCAATTTCTGCATGAAAGGCTATCCCACCGTGGTGTATGACGTCTTTCCCGCCGCACTCGATAATGCCAAAGTGAAAATTGGAGAATACATCGATATTCTCGTAAACTGCGATGTATTCAGCAAAGAAGTCGGCGAGGCCGCGAAAGCCAGGGTATCCTATACCTCCGATCTGAAAGAAGCGGTGCAGGATGCCCAGTTTATGCAGGAGTCCGGCCCGGAAAACTATGAGATCAAGCAGAAACTTCTGGCCGAAATTGATAAGTACGCGCCTGCGGATGCGATTTATTCCAGCAGCACCTCCGGTCTTCTGATTTCGGAAATCGCCAAATTCTCAGAACATGCCGACCGGTGCCTGGGCGGACATCCGTACAATCCTCCGCATCTGATTCCCCTGGTGGAGCTGGCCAAGGGCGACAAGACCACCGATGAAGTGGTTCAGACCGCCTATGATTTTTACAAGCTCATCGGCAAGGAGCCCATCATTCTCCGTAAGGAAGTCCTGGGCTTTATCTCCAACCGCCTTCAGAACGCACTGTACCGCGAATATGTGGAGATCGTTAGCCGCGGCGTCTGCTCCATCGAGGACGCGGACAAGGCGCTGGTCTTCGGCCCCGGAATCCGCTGGGGAATTCTCGGCCCCACTCTTACCTGGCAGCTGGGCGGCGGAGCAGGCGGAATCAAGCACATCTTTGATCACATCGGGCCCTCCATGGACCTCTGGCTTAAGGATATGGCTGTTTGGCAGGAGTATCCCAAGGATTGGGGTGCTTTTGCCCAGGAGGGCGTAAATGAGGAAATGAAAAATCGGGATAAAGAGTTCGGCAATACTCCCGAGGAAATTAAGCAGTTCCAGAATAAAGCTCTCATCGAGCTTCTCAAAATTCACAAGAAGCTGTAATGACAGAAAAAACCGAGCGGAGGGATTCCCTTCGCTCGGTTTTTCTGTATGTTCAGAAAAGCGTATGATTTGGAGAACTTATACGCGCTCCAGCACAGCCGCCATGGCGGGGCCACCGCCGACGCACAGGGAGGCTACGCCGTATTTGGCCTTCCGGTAGTTCATCTCGGTGATGGCGGAGACCACGATCCGGACGCCGGTGAAGCCTACGGGATGCCCCAGGCCGATACCGGAACCGTTGGCATTGACCTTGTTCATGTCCAGCTTCAGGACCTTGTTGCACGCCAGGAACTGGGCAGCAAAGGCTTCGTTGATCTCATAATAATCGATATCCTTTTCCGTAAGGCCTGCTTCTTTGATTGCCTTCGGGATAGCGTATGCCGGCCCGATGCCCATAATGCGGGGCTCCACACCGTAGCTGACGGTGGACAGGATCTTTGCCAGCGGCTTGAGTCCATGTGCCTTGGCGTATCCGGCGGTGGTGACCACCAGTGCGGCCGCAGCGTCGTTGATGCCGGAGGCGTTGCCCGCCGTGACGGTGCCGCCCTCTTTCTTAAAGGCGGGTTTGAGCCTTCCGAGGCTTTCCATGCTCACGTCGGCTCTGGGATGCTCGTCTCTGTCGACGACTACGACTCCCTTTTTGGTCTGGATCTCTACGGGAACGATCTCATCTTTCAGCTTGCCGGAGTTGATGGCTGCGCAGGCTCTCTGATGGCTGATAATCGCAAGTGCGTCCTGCTCTTCCCGGGTGATGTGGTATTCTTCTGCCAGATTCTCAGCCGTCAGGCCCATGTGATATTTTACGATATTGCAGACGAGACCCTCCTGAGTCAGACCGTCCACCAGCTTCCCGTCGCCCATGCGCAGCCCTTCCCGTACGTTCATTGCCAGATAGGGAACGCGGGACATGACGTCGGCGCCAACGACGAGGCCCATCTGGCAGCCGCCGGTAAGTAAGCTTCTGCGGACGATATCCAGGGCCTTCATACCCGAAGCGCACTGCTGATCGATGGTATATGCCCAGGATGTGGCGGGAATGCCCAGCTTGATTTCCACCTGTCGGGCGGGGTTTCCGCCGTTGCCGTGTTTGTAAATGCAGCCCATGCCCAGCTCTTCCACATCGACGGGCTTGACGTTTGCCCGGTTCAGGGCGGCGTTCGCCGCGATGCAGGACAAATCAACCAGAGGTACATCCTTCAGTTTTCCGAGAAAATCTCCCACAGGGGTTCTCGCGGAGCCTACGATTACGATGTCATTTGCGTCCAAGATATTCGACCTCCTTTATATTTCAGAAAGCTTCCGTTCCGCGGATTTGAAGATTGCCCGGTGTGTTTGCCTTAAGCGGTTGCAGACACCGCGACATGCTTCCACCTCTTTTGGGACTTCCGCTGTTCCTTCCGGGTGTTCGCCAAATCGGATTGATTATGCGGAAGGAATCCGCTCGGATTCGATCCTGTGGTATTCTGTCTGAATCTATATAATAAGAACAGCAAACAGCATGCCGTATAATGAATAAATAAAAAAATAGGATAATTGCACAGATAATGATTATAAAAAGCAGAATAATTAACGAATATTACAAATTGAAGTTTGGGAAATAGATTTAAATTGAAAAATATATGGAAGATGAGATAATAAAAACAGCCGGATTCTACAAATGTAGAAATATGAGTTCTATATTTTGATAAAAATTCTATTAAAATAGAAATTCTTATCCCGGATTTCAGCGGCACGGCTTTAGACGGAAAGGAGGGGCTGGCTATGGATTGGGACATGCAGATCAAAATGGACCGAATTGTGGACGATTTTATCGGCTCGGTCCTCATAATCGACAGAAGCGGGCGCATTATATACGCAAACAGCAAGATGCTCAAGGTTTTTAATATTCATGCCGAAGAAATCATCGACCGTACGATGGAGGAAGTGGTGGCGGAGGGGATATTCAAGGTTTCTCCTTCCATGGAGGCGCTGAAGACAAAGGAGGTTGCCATCAAGTATGTGGAGGGGCGGTCGAAGATACCTGTATTTACCGTTTCAAAACCATATTTTAACGAAGAAGGCGACGTGGATTTTGTCGTTTCCTTCAGCCTGGACGAATTTTTTTTCAATGAGATTCTCAGCAAAGCCAATGAGGATAAAAACAGGGCCTTTCAGCTTTTGAACTGTCTTGCCGATATGGGCGATAAAGATAACCCGATTGTTATTGCCGACGGGTCGATGCACAAGCTGCTGGCCTTTATCGGCAGAATCGCTCCCACGGATTCCGCGGTCCTCATATCAGGGGAATCCGGCACGGGTAAGGAGGTCTTTTCAAGATACATACACAAGGCCAGCAGCAGGGCAAACCGGGTGTTTCTTCCCATCAACTGCGCAGCTATTCCCGCGGGCCTCATTGAGTCGGAACTGTTTGGATACGAGGCGGGCGCCTTCACCGGAGCATCCAAGGAAGGGAAGACGGGCCTTTTTGAACTGGCCGACCGGGGGACGCTCTTTTTGGATGAAATATCGGAGCTTCCCCTTTCGCTCCAGCCCAAGCTGCTCCGGGTGCTGGAAACCGGAGAGGTCAAGAGGCTGGGGAGCGAGCGGTATATCAAAACCGACGTGAGGATTATTGCGGCCACCAACAAGGATCTCAAACAGCTTGTGCTGCAGGGGAATTTTCGCAACGACCTGTATTACAGGCTGAATGTGATTCCTATCACCATCCCGCCCATCCGCGACAGGCGCAAGGATATTGTTCCCCTGGCAAGTCTGTTTCTGAACCAGTACAATACCCGATACGGATGCAGCAAACGATTTGACGACGACCTGCTGCGGGCGATGGAGGACTATACCTGGCCCGGGAACGTGAGGGAAATTAAAAATGTGGTGGAGAGGATGGTCATCGCCTCCTCCTCCGTGTGTCTGACCCGGGAGGACCTTATGCTGGACGCCGAAGCCGGACAGAGCCGTATGGAGGAAAAGGTTTCGCCCCAGGCTGCTCTGCAGTATTTAGCAGAGGAGGAGGACAGATCCATGGCGGAACTCACCCGGGAATTTGAAAAAAGGCACATCCGGAAGGTCCTAGAATCCTGCGATTACAATGTGGCAGCGGCGGCAAAGAAACTGAAGGTACATCCCTCGGGCCTTTATAAGAAGCTGAAAAGCTACGGCCTGATGAAGTGAAGCCGTTTGACAGCTCCTGCTCGCTTGATACGCACCAGATAAAGCCGCGGTAAGACGCATTAATTGCGTTTTACCGCGGCTTTTGAATGTTTATTTTTGACCGGCCGGTTTGCCTACAGGCGAAGCGCCGCCTCATAGGCTGCGGTATTGGCCCTGAAAGCGGGTTTCAAAGTAAAAGCTGGGACGGTTTCCAAAGCCCTGCGGCCCAAATTCGCTCCTCTGTCGGGGCTTTGGAGGATCTCCAGAACGATCCGGGCCAGGGCACCGGACTCTCCGGGGCGATACAACCTCCCGTTTTCTCCGTCCAGGATCAGATCCGTGTGGCCCCGGATCCGGGAGGCCGCTACAGGCAGGCCGCACAGCTGGGCCTCGATTACGTTGAACGGCAGTCCCTCGCTGATGGAAGAGCTCACCGCGATGTCGCACGCCGGATAGATTTCCTCCATCCTGTCCCGGAATCCCAAAAAACGGACGGCTTCCTCAATCCCGAGGCGCGCTGCCTCCCCGTGCATCTCCGCCAAGGTATCTCCCTGGCCGCATAAAAGCAGTACGGTCTGCGGAGCTTCTCTGACGATTTGCTCCATAGCACGGAGAAGCTCGATATGATTTTTCCGGCGGGAGAACTCAGCGGCGTATACCAGGACATAAGCCGTCTCCGGAAGGGAGAGGGCTTCCCGGGCCGTCCTGCGCGCATCCTGGGACACGGGGCGGAAGCGGTCCTCATCCGCACCCATGCCCGGCACCTGAAAGAGAAGGCCGCCCTTCCGCACCAGAGAGCGGGCGGCGGCCGCATCCTCGCCGTTCATGGTGATAAGGCAGTCGGTGACGCCGCGCAGCATCCGCTCCGGCAGACGGTACCGAAGGGTATTCAGACCTCCGCAGCCTTTCCAGAAGAGATATCCGTGCACGGTGTGAACCGTTTTGGTGTTTCCCTTGCCCGCCAGGAACAGGGCAAGGCGGACCACAGAGCCGGCCAGGGCCGTATGGGTGAGAATCAGATCGAAGCGCTCCTTCCGGAGAATCCCCCGCAGAAGAAAAACGGCCCGGAGGTTCCGGGGGGAGAGAAGGCTTTTTTCCATGGGAATGGTATGCAGAATCTGAGCGTATTCCGGCGCCTCCTGTCCGGGGATGGCCGCATGCACTTCGAAGCCCCTGTCGCGGAAATATTTCAGATAAGGCAGATGAAACCGCTGAAGGTGGGACAGGGTGGAGGCGGAAATCAGGACCTTCGGCATCACACCCGCTCCTTTTCTTTCTCCGGCGCGGCCGGAGCGGTATCGACTCCCTCGGCATACCCTTTGGTGCAGACCACCCGGACGGTTTCGGCCAGGATCTTCAGATCCAGAAAGAAGGAAAAATTCTGGATATAGGTGAGATCCAACAGAATACGTTCTTCCGGCGTGGTGTTGTATTTCCCGATGACATGAGCCATCCCGGTGAGACCGGCACGCACCTTGGTGCGGTATTGGTATTCGGGAAGAGTCCTGCTGTAAAGCTCAATAAAGTGTTCCCTCTCCGGCCGGGGCCCCACCAAAGACATGTCCCCTTTAAGAACGTTCCAGAATTGGGGGATCTCGTCGATCCGGGTCCGGCGGAGCCACCTGCCGGGTCGGGTGATCCGGGGATCGTCCCTCTGGGCGAGAACCGGCCCCGTTTCGCGTTCCGCGTCCGGCACCATGGTCCGGAATTTATAAAGGCGGAATACCTTGTCTCCCAGGGTTACGCGGTTCTGAGAAAAAAAGACCGGGCCGCCGTCCTGCTTGACGATGACGGAGACCACCAGGAACAGGGGGCTGAGAAGGACCAGGGCCAAAAAAGCTCCCGCGATGTCTGCGGCGCGCTTGAAAAATCGCTGTTCCGGGGTCAGCCCGATGGATTTTGCCCGGTAGGCCATGAGATCGTCAAACTGAGTGAGGACGGCGTTGTGAATGACCAGCTCGTAAATATCCGGGACCACGATGAGCTCCCGCCCGCTGTCCCAGCAATCCAGGGCCACGAAATTTTTAATCTCCGGCGGCGGGGAGACCAGTACCGCCGCGGGATATTTCGCGAGGGCGGACAGGATATCCTGCTCGCTTCCGTAAGGCAGCACGCGCTCCACCCGGTTGGCGGCCGTGCGCCGGTTGATTTTCTCGGCAATCTCCCGGCCCCGTTTCCCGTCGCTGCAGAAAAGCACCGTGGAAAGGGGAGGGTTGTACCGATACCACAGGCGGTGAAAGAGAAGAATCCAACCCGCCATGGCAAGACATTCGAACAGAACCATAAGAAACAGAGTGGTGATCTGGACGTAATAGAGAACTTCGAAAAACGGAAGGGACATCATGAAAATATTGACCAGAAGAACCGACCCGAAAACGGAAAAGGCCAGGTGATGCATTCGCCGGGATAGATCGAAAACCGAGTTGAAATACAGAATCCCGACGGAAAACAACACAAACCAGGGCAGGCACTGGCGAAAGTTCACCCTGTCCGGTAAACCCCACAGCACCTGCTCCACGTAGATTCCGGCAATCATGGCCGCCGTCAGGAAGAGTACGGCACAGACAGCTGCCACTCCGGAAAGAAAAGTGTGTTTTTTCTGTCGTCCCTCCATATCCGATCTCCTCAGTTCGAAGGATTTAATGAAACGGCACAGTCGGTCGTATCCGACACTCCGCCGATCTCAACCTGGAAACTGTCGGAATGTACCGCGGCTTCCGCAAGCCAGCAGCCCTCGTCCGGCCGGTACCCGCAGGTAAGGAGATCTCCGTTCAGGCGTATCGAAGGAGTCATGCTTTCCGCCTGATAAACTTTCACCTGCAGCATGCCCTGGGCGGAATTGACCGCGGGGATCTGCAGGACGGTGCTGCCGTCGGACGCCTGAGTGACAAAGTCCGAGACTCCGTCGCAGTTTAAATCATAGGTTTCGCCGGCCTGGACCAGCACTCTGTCGTTCCTTAAATATTCCTCGGCCCAGAGGTATTGCGCCAGTGCTTGACTGGGTTCGATTTTTTGAGGAAGGGTGCGGTTGAGCTCCATGAGATAGCTGCAAAGGGAATCCACAGATTCCGCTAACTTGCGCGATCCCTCGTCCCCTGCGGTCCATTCGGCGAGGCTGTATTGGGAGAAGACGTCGTCCCACGCGGATTCCTTGACCCGCTCGCCCCGGATGTAGATTTCCGCCATTTCCGCGGCCTTTTCAAAATCGGGATCCGCTTTCTGCAGATAGTATCTGACCAGATAGATGGCCGTACCGGGGATGATCCTGCGGTTTTCGATGGATTCGAGATATTCTTTGTCCTGAGAAAGAAGGGAGATGCTGTTGGTCTGAGCCGTGCTCATAAGGAAAGAGAGCTTGTAGTCGTCCCCGTTGAAGGGATCCAGCAGAGCGGCAGTTCGGAAAGTATCTAGGTTGTAGCTGCCTTTCATGCTCTGCAATGCCCAGATACGGCCGACGGAAAGCAGGATGGCTGCCGCGGCGAGAACGGGAGCGGCGGCGGTAAGCACCCGCTTTGCGGGCTTTTGGATGGAAAAGGTCTGTTCAACAGGAAATAGGGCGGCCAGAACCGCCAGCAGCGCACAGGCAATGGTGCGGAAGGCTGGCTGCATGAAGTCGATTTCTATCATGGAGTGAAGGAAGACTAAGGAAACGGCGCCTCCGAGATATGGAAGCAGCTGGGGGTAAAGCCCTTTCTTTTTTGCCAGATAAAGGGCCCGGAAGGCAAAGACCGCCAGGGCGGCGAAGAGGCCGAGACCTATGATTCCTCCGTCCACAAAGCTTTGGATATACTGATTGTGGGTATGGGCGGTTTCATAGTAATAGTCTGCGACGCTCCGGTCCGCGCCTTCAAAGGCTCCTCCGCCAAGTCCGATGAGGGGGGAGGTGAGGCCCAGCCGGATGCCGTCCCGAAAAAAGACCAGCCGCTGAATAGCGTTGTCGTTGACCCAGAGACCCTGGAGACGGTTGACGATGAATTCCGGCACCATCAGATACCGAAGGGGGATTGTCCCGGCTCCGGAGGCTCCCGAATAGGATGCGGTTTTCAGCAGGGTCCCCGCGTCGGAGGAAAAACGGAAATAGACGGCGGCCGACCCCTCCGGCACCGTGAAGGAAAGGTGCTCGCCGGAGGCAAGACTTCCCGAGGCAAGCACGGTGCTTTCTTTCAGCGCGGCCTGGGTATAGCTCATGGAAGTGACTTCCACAGAAATTTTATCCCCCGAAGTAGACAATTCAGCGCTCAGAGTGTAATCTCCGCTCTTCAGAGCCTCGGCGCGGCGAATGCTCTCCCCCGGTCCCAGAAAATAAGCTCCCCGAAGGAAAAAGGCGGCGAAAAAAAGGACGGCGAGAACCGCGACGACAATGCCCGCGACCGTTTGCTTATGACGCAGGAACCCCGATACAGAAAACGCCGGAAGGCGGACCCTTTCCGAGGCAAACCCCGCCCCGAAGCTTAGCGCCAGGGTGAGAAACAGCGGAAGAACGCCGAAATTCAGGGAGGCAAACACCAGTCCAGCGCCGATAAATGAGGCAATAATCAGAAGAACGGCGGGAATCAGAAGCGCTTTGCGTTCTCCGGATTTCCCCAGCAGCAGCCAGATAATAATCGCCGGCAGAACCGCCGCAAAAGATCCCAGGCTGAAGCAAAGGACGAAAGTGACGCCGCACAGGATGCCCAGTCCCAGATAGAGGGATCGGCGCAGCCTGTCCGTTTCCACCCCGTGCCGCTGGAGGGAAAGAAATACGCCGATGGCGGCCATGGCGGCGAATACGTTGGGGTTGTCCATGGACGTTGTGATTCGGGTATTGGCCTCAAAGGAGGCAAAGCCTTCCGCGATGGGCTCGCCCAGAAGCGCGGAAACAGCGTGCAGAGGGGCGAACAGCAGCCCCGAAGTGGCAAGCTCGATACTTACAAGGGATACCACGCCGATACAGACGGCCAGGGCGGAGAGAAACCGCTGGGCGGTTTCCCGGTTTTTCAGGAACATAAGATATAAAACGGAAAAATAGAAGAAACCACCGGCGGTCAGGAAAAACTCACGGAGAGCGAGTTTCTGGAACCAGCCGTAAAACATCCCCGCAAAGTAAAGAAGGCTGAGGGCGAAGAGCAGGAGCGGAAGAGGAGAGAGGTTTTCCCGCAAGATCCCCCGCATTTCTTTTCGGGAAAAAACGATCAGAAAGGCCGGGGCGGCAGCCAGGGCATAGATGAGCTGGGAATCCCAGCGCAGCTGCCAGGCGCCGGCAACTGCGAAAAAGCAAACGACGGCACAGATCAGAATACACGGCCAGAAGAATGGCCGCGCGGGACGGGCGGAAACGGCCGCAGCCGAGGGACTGCCGGAACCCGATCTGTTTTGCGCCTCACGGGAAACGAACGCAGAATTTCCTGCTTTCTGCGGATTTGGATGCCTGGAATCCGGCGCGGCAGGTTTGCCGGCGGCAGGAACCTGCTCTCCCCGGGGAGCCGGAGCGGGTTTGTTCTTTCCTCTTTTTGAAGACAATTCCTATCCTCCTAACAGACGGCAAAGATTGAAATACGGCGGTACGGCCGGCCTGTGTAGACTCAGTGCTTTTCAGCGGGCGGATCGGCCCCGGGCGGCAGCGAGTAGACGGCCCTTCTTTTGGTAAAATAGTTCCAGAACCAGATGATGTTGGCGGAGAAAAGCTTGGCGAGCATGAAATGAAATCCGATCAGCCGAACCATGCTCCACATGAGCACCTGGTTCATACCCAGCCCCATGGCGCTGGTTGCCACAAAGATGGTTGTGGTTCTGGCGCCCTTGTTTTTCTCACCCCTGAAAACCCACACGAAACAGATCACATAATTTACGACCATGGATATGGAAAAGCTGATACAGGAAGAAACGAGGTAATAAATCCCTGCGTACTTTGTCAGTATGTACAATATCACATAGTCCACAAAAAAGCTGATTCCGCCGTTGATGCCGAATCGGATCAGCTCCAGGATTCTGTTTTTTCCTTCTTTGGTCTTCAGACGTACTTTTAATCGATTGATCAAAACACTCACCGCCAGACAACATCACCGATGAAAACCGGCATCGGAGGATGCCGTATCAAATGGCTGCATCAAAACGCAGTCCTCCGGATACGATGCGTTTCCGCCGCCGAGATTACCGGCAGAAACGCGCAGGGAACAACCCCTTTCGTAAGACGGGCGGAAAATCCCTCAAAACAGTCTCATACGTGCGCTCGGGAATACAGCTGCCGGAATCTCGGGTTTTGCAGCCTAGTAACTTCGAATTCCCTCAGCCTCAATTATACACGCAAACGGAGCGAAAAGCATGGGTCAGGCAAGAAAACTTCATTTGAAAAGTGCCTGCCGCGATAAACGCAAAAGAAACGGGCATGAAGCTTCTGCGCATGTGGGCCGCTCCGGCCCGCGCGCTGGGATTTCAGGCCGCCGCCCAGGCAGTTGGCGGCGCGGCCGGTTTCCGAAGCATAACAGAATAAAAGGTCCGGAAATTCTTTAGTTGCCGGCGTAAGCCCGGCACACTTCCTGGGCGCTGCCGGTCATTTTTACCTTTCCATCCTCCAGCCATACCACGCGGCTGCAGAGTTCCTGAATCTGCTCCATGGAGTGGGATACGAACAGGACCGTCGTCCCGCCGCTCATGAGCTCCGCCATGCGCTGCCGGCTTTTTTTCTGGAATGCCGCGTCTCCCACCGCCAGAATCTCGTCCACGATGAGAATTTCGGGATTGACCACCGTGGCGATGGAAAAGGCAAGGCGCATTAGCATGCCGGAGGAATAATTGCGGATGGGCGCGTGGATAAAATCCTGCAGCTCCGAAAAGGCGACGATCTCGTCGTATTTGGAAAGCAGAAACTGCTTGGAATATCCCAGGATGGCGCCGTTTAAAAAGATATTCTCCCGCCCCGTAAGGTCCTGGTCGAAGCCGGAACCCAGCTCCAGCATTGGAGCGACGGTACCGCCCGTGCGCACCATCCCCCGGGTGGGCTTGAGGATACCCGCGATAATCTTCAAAAGCGTGCTTTTTCCGGCTCCGTTGCGTCCTACAAGTCCCACCACTTCACCCCTGGAAATGTTGAGGCTGATGCCGTCCAGTACCCAGAACTCCTCAAATTTCAGCTCTCCCCGCAGGGCGCGCACCGCATATTCCTTCAGGCTGTTTACCTTGTCCCGCGGCAATTTGAA
Source organism: Papillibacter cinnamivorans DSM 12816 (assembly GCF_900176335.1). Taxonomy (GTDB): domain Bacteria; phylum Bacillota; class Clostridia; order Oscillospirales; family Oscillospiraceae; genus Papillibacter; species Papillibacter cinnamivorans. Next base: position 259,896 of record NZ_FWXW01000005.1, on the reverse strand, counting down.
GCGCATGGACACATCTGTAAGATCTATCATACACTTCGCCTCCTTAAGGCGGGGAGAGTCGATCCTGACCCGCCTCCGCTCGGTTAGATTCGTGTTTGCTTCGCTGCTGACTTAAGTCTTAGCCGGTATGCCGCCCTCCGCCTCGCTTATCGCGATTCTCCCGGCTGCGAGACCGAGAACCGGCTCGGGTCCAACTTTTCGCCTTACAGATTGATGACAAACCAATCCTGCACCTTCTTGAAAATCAGCGTTCCCACGGTAAGCGAACCCAGGGCGAAGACAAGGCAGTACAGATACGCTCTGGGTTCGGGAGACACTCCCTGAAGGATGACGATCCGGTTGAACCGGATGAAATGGTACAGGGGGTTGAGCTTATAAAAGACCATAAACCTGTCGGGAATGATGCTCACGGGATAAAAGATAGGGGTCGCATACATCCACAGCATGATCATGATATTCCAGAGAAACTGCGTGTCCCGGAAAAAGACCATAAAGGCGGAAAGCATGAGGGCAAGCCCCGTGCAGAAGGCAATCATGCACAGTATGCCGAAGGGAAGGAGAAGAATCGCAGGGGTAATGGGCGTTCGCATGATGATGGACACCAGGAGAAGCGGGATCATGGAAATAAGAAGATTTATGGAGGACGACAGGGCCCTGGAGACAGGAAAGATGTACTTTGGCACATAGACCTTTGTGATGAGCGAAGCATTGGAGGTTATTGATACGAGAGACATAGTGGTGGCTTCCGAAAAAAAGTTGAAAAACACGATCCCGGTCAGAAGATAAACGGGAAAGTTGTCGATATCCGAACGGAACAGCCGGGAAAAAATGACGTACTGCACCATCATGGTGATAAGGGGGTTGAGAAGACTCCATACGACCCCCAGAACGGAACGCTTGTACTTTGCCTTGAAGTCTCGGATTACAAGCTGCGAGAGCAAAAACCGGTACCGGACGACGGCGGAGACCGCGTTGAGGATAAGAGAGGACTTTCCGCTCTTCTGCTTTTTCAGCGCGTCGGCGAACAGGAGAAGAAGCAGCAGCCCCACCGCAGCGGCGAAGACGAAATAAAACCGGCCGATGAGCAGCCGGCTGCTGCCGTAAACGGTAAGACAGAGAACAAGCGGCTGGGTTTGGCCGTTCACAGTGAGGACAGTATCCCCTAAATCCGAAGGGGCTCCTGTAAGGACTGTGACGGCGTTGCCGGAAGCCCCGTCCGCCGAGGTGATTTCCAGAGCCAGCCGCTTTCCCTTTTCGGAGATGAGCGGACTATCCGGCCGGATATCGAACAACCCGTTATCCGAAAGCTTTGACACGTCTATGCTTTGCCGGAAGAGCACGTTTTCCTCCGAATCCAGGATCCGGACCAGAAGGGAGCCCGTGTTGTCTCTTCCGTAAGTTCCGAAGAGAAGAGAGATTTTATCGAGAGTATCGGAAGAAAGAGTGAAAGATTCTGTGACGGCAGTGCCCTGCGTAAGCTCTCCCACGGAAGAAACCGCCTCCGGGCTTTGGGACACCGCGTCGGAGGAGGAAAACTGCAGCTGTTCACCGCCGATGAAGTAGAACCCAATCGCCAGGGCGAAGTACAGCAGGAGGAAGTAGGCAAACCCCTGCTTCAATTTGCGTTTGTCCATTCCTTCCGACGTTCCTTTCCGTATCATTGCCCGGGAGCATTTTATAGGGAGGGCCGGATATCGTCCGCGGCAAGACACCGGGCCAGCGCGTCCTGCCAGGGGGGAAGGCGGGAAAATCCGCCTGTGTCCAAAGAAGCTTTTGAAAGCCTGGAGTTCAAAGGCCGTTTTGCAAGCGTCGGGTATTCATCCGAAGCTATCGGCCGGACATCGGCGGAAAACCCGGCCTGCCGGAGTATTTCCCGGGCAAATTCCGCCCGGGAGCAGAAGCCTTCGTTGGCGGCGTGATAGATTCCGTGCCGGTCTGAAAAAAGCATGGCGGCCAGAAGCTCCGCCAGGTCGGCCGTATAGGTGGGAGAGCCGATTTGCTCGGAAACCACCGGGATCTGCCCGCCCCGGGACCCCAGCCAAAGGATGGTCTCCAAAAAGTTGTTCCCGCCCTTTCCGAAAAGCCAGGAGGTTCGGATGATAAAATACCTGTCCAGGATTTCCCGGACCGCGTCCTCTCCCAGGGCTTTCGTCAGCCCGTACTGATTCAGGGGACGGCGGGGGGAATCGGCTTCATAAGGGTCTTCGCCGTCCCCGCCGAAGACGTAATCGGTGCTCAGATATAAGAGCTTCGCGCCGGCCTCCCGGCAGGCCATGGCGACGTTCCGCGTTCCGTCTGCGTTCACGGCCCGGCAGAGCTCCCTGTCCTCCTCGGCCTTGTCCACCGCCGTATAGGCCGCGCAGTGGATCACGGCGTCCGGCCGGTACGCCCTGACGGCGGAAAAGGTTTCTTCCCTGTCCTTCAGGTCGAACGTTTCGCTTCCCGCGCCGAGACAGGGGATCTTCTTAAGGCGCAGCCGGCGGACCATGTCCCGGCCAAGCTGCCCTGTGGCTCCCGTTACAAGAACTTTCATAAAACGTTACCGGTTTTTGTACATTGCTTCATAATACTCCCGATACTCTCCCGATAAAATTCGTTCCCACCAAAAACGGTTTTCCAGATACCAGCGGAGGGTCCTGTCAAGCCCCTCCTCAAAGTTGACGGAGGGATGCCAGTCCAGCTCCCTTTCCAGCTTGCCGGCGTCGACGGCGTAACGCCTGTCGTGCCCCGGCCGGTCGGCGACGAATTGGATGAGGGACTCCGGCTTGTGAAGTCCCCGGAGGATGGCCCTTACCACCTCCAGGTTTGCCCTCTCGCTGTTTCCTCCCACGTTGTAGACCTCTCCCGGGCGCCCGCGGCGGGAGATAAGGTCTACGGCCGCGCAGTGGTCTTCCGCGTAAAGCCAGTCCCGCACCTGATCCCCCCGCCCGTAGACGGGGACGGAACCGCCAGACAGCGCCCGGGTGACGGCAAGGGGGATGAGCTTTTCCGGAAAGTGGTGCGGCCCGTAGTTGTTGGAACAGCGGGAAATGGTGACGGGCAACCCGTAAGTCCGGTGATACGCCAGAACCAGAAGGTCCGCTGCCGCCTTGCTGGCGCTGTAGGGGGAAGAGGGGCGCAGGGGAGACTCCTCGGTAAAGCGCAGTTCCTTCCGCTCCAAGGGAAGCTCCCCGTACACCTCATCGGTGGAAACCTGATGAAAGCGGGGAACGGAGTGTTTCCGGCAGGCGTCCATCAGAACCTGGACGCCCAGCACGTTGGTGCGCAAAAAAAGTCCCGGGTTGCCGACGGACCGGTCCACATGGGATTCCGCGGCAAAATTCACCGCCAGGTCGAATCGCTCCTCCCGGAACAGAGCGTCCACCACCGCCTCGTCTGCGATGTCGCCCCGTACAAACCGGAAACCGGGGACTCCCTCGGCCTTCTTCAGGGTTTCCCGGTTTCCCGCGTATGTCAGTGCGTCCAGGCAGCACAGTCGGATTTCCGGATGCGCTTTCTGCATGTAATAGATGTAATTGCTCCCGATAAAGCCGGCTCCGCCGGTGACAAGCACGTTCATAGGCGATCCCCGCCGAAGACGAATCCCGCGTCGCTGTCCTTCAGCAAAGGCGCCTTCCGGTCTTTGCTGCTGAGGATCGGGTCCGAGACGTCCCAGGGGATCCCGATGGCCGGATCGTCGTACCGGACGCTTCTGTCGTGCAGGTGAGAAAAATACTGATCGGTCTTGTACTCCACTTCCGATGCGTCCGCAAGAGTCAGATATCCGTGGGCAAAGCCCCGGGGGAGATAGAGCTGCAGCTTGTTTTTCTCACTCAGTTCCGCGGCGAACCAGCGCGTATACCCGGCCGAACCCTTCCGCAGATCCACCGCCACATCCCATACGGCGCCCCGGGTGCACCGCACCAGCTTTGCCTGGGCCATGGGCGGATTTTGAAAATGAAGGCCCCGAAGGGTTCCTTTTTTTGCGGAGAAGGAATGGTTATCCTGCACGAATTCGTCGCAGATCCCAGCCTTCTGCAGTTCCCGGAGAGAAAAGGATTCCATGAACCAGCCCCGCTCGTCTTCAAAGACGGCCGGTTCCATAAGATATACACCGGCGAGGCCGGTTTCAGATATCTTCATATGTACACCCCGCAATCTTCCTGGGATAGTTTTCGGCCAATCAGTACCGGATGCGGTGCTCCGCCACTGCCCGCAGGTGCTGCCCGTAGGAAGAGTTCCCGTATTTTTCGGCGGAGGACAGCAGCTCCTCTTTGCCGATCCAGCCTCGGATATAGGCGATCTCTTCGGGAGCGGAAATCTTGACGCCCTGGCGCTTTTCAATCATGCGTATGTAGTCGGAGGCGTCGGCGAGGCTCTCGGGGGTGCCCGAGTCCAGCCAGGCGAAGCCTCTTCCCAGCAGTTTGACATCCAGATCGCCGCATTCGAGATACAGCCGGTTCAAATCGGTGATCTCCAGCTCGCCCCGTCCGCTGGGTTTTATCTTTTTTGCAAATTCCGTTACGCGACGATCGTAAAAATAAAGGCCGGTAACCGCATAATTGCTTTTCGGTTCCCGGGGTTTTTCCTCAATGGAAACGGCCCGCCCCTCGCTGTCGAATGTGACGACACCGAAATGCCGGGGATCCTCCACATAATACCCGAAGATTGTGGCCCGGCCGCGCCCGGCGTTTTCCGACGCGTCGGATAAAAGACGCACGAGACCGTTCCCGTAAAAGATGTTGTCCCCAAGGATCATGGAACAGGAACCGTCCCCAATGAAATCTTCCCCCAGTAGAAAGGCTTGGGCAAGACCCTCCGGAGACGGCTGGACGCAATAGGAAAGCCGGACACCGAACTGCTCTCCCGTCCCCAGCAGCGCCTCAAATTTCGGCACATCCCGGGGTGTGGAAATGATCAGAATTTCCCGGATTCCGGCCAGCATCAGGGTGGACAGGGGATAGTAGAGCATCGGCTTGTCGTAAACCGGTAAAAGCTGTTTGCTTGTCACCAGAGTCAGAGGGTAAAGCCGGGAACCGGACCCGCCTGCGAGAATAATACCCTTCATTGCAATACTCCGTCATTTCAGAAGATTTAAAATTCGCCCGAAAAGAAAAGCGGGAATCATGGGCATAAAAAGCTCGAACAGGGTGACGGACCGATCTGCCTGTCTGTCGGCCCAAAGTCGGGCGGCGCTGGCGGGATCGGGATGCCTGTAATAGTCTTCCCTCGCCCGGGCCCATCGGACGGATTCTTCCAGAGGCCCCCGGAGCTCTTCTCTGCTGCCCAGGCGCTCCGACAGAGAGCGGACCCGGCTTAAAAAAAGCTCGATCCGCAGCCGGGAATAATCCTCTTTAGTCCGGACCCCGGTCAGCACCCCTGTCTGGTTTCCGCCGTGCTGCCGGTAGCGCACCGTGGCGGCCGGCTCAAAGGCGATCTCTCCCTGCACGGCGGAAAAGAGGGCCAGCCAGTGGTCGTGTACCATATAGGGCTCGAAAGGGATGGCCGCCTTTGCCATTTCCGCCCTCATCACCATGGCGCAGCCTGTGACGAAATTCCTGTAGATGAGGCCCGGAGCAAGGCCGGCGCCCTCCCGGAAAACATGACGCCGCCGGAGCCGGGTGATGCTGGGCGCAAGCTCCCGCCCGGCCTCGTCGATGACGGAAAGGTCGCTGCAGCACAAAAGGGCCCCGGTCTCTTCAAGCCTCCGGACCATCCGCGCGATCTTCCAATCCTCCCAGATATCGTCCTGGTCGCAGTACGCGATGTATTTTCCGCGGGCCATAGAAGTCAGTTCCTGAAACGCGCCGTTGGAACCCAGGTTTTTTTGCCCTTTCACGAGCTGCCAGGGGAAGGCCGTGACGCACTCCCGGAATATTTCGGGGTCCGTGGGGCAGTCGGGGCAGTCGTCCCGGATAAGAAGCTCCAGCGGGCGGTATGTCTGACGGTTGAGGGAGAAAAGCAGCTCCCGCAGCCAGTCCGGATTGGGCCGGAATACCGCAAGCACGACGCTGACAAGCGGCTGCTCCGCCTGCATATTCCGACCTCCCAGCGCAGCGGTTACGCTGCATGCAAAATTTGACGATTTTACGGAAACAGTTGTGTAATCTGCGTATATTTTACTTATTATAGTATATAGACAACCTGTCGTCAAGGCAAGGCGGGAGGAAAAACCCGCCTTGCCGGAACCGGACATTCCCGCATGCGCCAGAGGCCCGGTGGCCGGATGCGCTTTTTAAGGGAATACTGGAGGGCGCCGGATCACGGTGCGCGGAAAAATAGAAGAATCATCCATGGATAGATTTCCTTTGAATGCGAATACTACCTGTGTAATTTCAGAATTTGCCGCCAAAAGTTCATTGACATTTAGGGGGATTACAGAGTATATGAAAGCCACTGGAATTGTTAGAAGAATTGACGACCTGGGCCGGGTGGTGATTCCCAAGGAGATCCGCCGCACCATGCGCATCCGGGAGGGAGACCCCCTGGAGATTTACACCGACAAGGACGGGGAAGTGATCTTTAAAAAATACTCCCTCATGGGGGCTCTGGAGGATTTTGCCGGTCAGATCTGCGAGACTCTCAGCAAAAATACGGGGAGCGTCGTGGCCGTATCCGACAGGGACAGCATTATTGCCGCCTCGGGGACCCAGCGGCGGGATCTGGTGGAAAAACGGATCAGCGCGGAGCTGGTGCAGATTATGGAGGGACGCCAGATCTATCAGAGCAAGGCTTCCGACCAGCCGGTGCCCGCCGTCGATTCCGGCGACAAATACAAGGTTTCCATTGCCGCGCCCATCATATCCGAGGGAGATGTGCTGGGCTGTGTCCTCTTCCTGGGAACGGAAAACGACGCCAGGACGGGGGAGACGGAGTACAAATTGGCTCAGACGATTGCGGGTTTTCTGGGAAAACACATGGAATCGTAAGAAAAAGCTTGCATTTCAACCGGCCGGATGATATAATCGCATCGTTAGCAACGTTGGCCGGACTAAGAGTGGGGATTCCCCACTCTTTTTGTTGGAACCTTCGCGAATGGAAAAATAAGGATTTAAGGAGCCGGACGGAATGAAAAAGGTCACGGAACTGGTCTCGGAGCTTGCCCGGCCCGTTGTGGAAAAGCACGGCTGTGAACTTTGGGACACCGAGTACGTGAAAGAAGCCGGAAGCTGGTTTTTACGGGTCTATATCGACCATCCCGGCGGGGTTTCCATCGGGATGTGCGAGGCGGTAAGCCGGGAACTTGACGCCCTTCTGGATGAGCTGGACCCCATTGAGGGAAGCTATACCTTTGAGGTCTCCTCCGCGGGAGCCGAGCGCCCTCTGCGCCGTCCGGGGGATTTTGCGAAATTCATGGGTTCCCTTGTGGCCGTGAAGCTGTATCAGGCGAAAAACGGGAAAAAAGAATTTGTGGGGAAGCTATCCGGCTACGAGGAAGGCGCGGTGCTCCTGGACACGGCCGAAGAAAAGCTTCGTTTTGAAAAGAAAGAGATTGCCCTCGTGCATCTTCAGATTGAATTTTAAGGGACAGGAGAGACCGTACGACATGAACGCCGAGTTTTTTGACGCGATAGAACAGATCGAAAAAGAAAAGGGAATTCCAAAAAGCTATATGCAGGAAAAGATCACCCAGGCTCTGCTGACGGCGTTTAAACGGGATAACGACGGCGTGGACAACGCTGTTGTGGAAATGGACGAAAAAAACAAGGAAATCCGCATGTACGTACAGAAAGAGGTCGTGGAAACCGTGGAGTCCCCCGCGACCCAGATCTCTTTGGCAAAAGCCAGGGAAACCCTGGGGAAGGCCGAGCTGGGCGACGTGGTCAAGCTGGAGGTCAAAACCAAGAATTTCGGCCGCATTGCCGCCCAGACGGCAAAACAGGTCATCATCCAGGGGATCCGGGAAGCCGAGCGCGGCCTGATCTTCGAGGAGTTCACATCAAAAGAACACGAGATCATGACCGGCGTGGTCACCAGGATCGATCCCAGGACCGGAAATGTCTCTCTGCGCATCGGAAGCAATTCCGAGACCACCGAGGCCATGCTTTCCATGAGCGAGCAGGTCCGCCACGAGGTTTTAAACGAGGGGGACCGGATCAAGGTATATGTGGTGGAGGTCAGAAAATCTTCCCATGGGCCCCAGGTGCTCATTTCCCGCACCCATCCGGGACTGGTGAAGCGCCTGTTTGAGCTGGAGGTGCCCGAGATATACGACGGCACCGTGGAAATCAAGAGCATCGCCCGGGAAGCCGGAAGCAGGACCAAGATTGCCGTCTGGTCCAACGACGAAAACGTGGACCCCATCGGTGCCTGCGTGGGCCCCCGGGGAGGCCGGGTTTCCGGTATCGTGGAGGAGCTTCGGGGAGAAAAGGTGGACATCATCAAATACAGCGAGGATCCCGCCAAGTACATTGCCTCCGCCCTTTCTCCGGCGGACGTGATCCGGGTGGACCTGCTGGAGGACGGAAAAAGCTGCCGCGTCATCGTTCCCGACGACCAGCTTTCCCTTGCCATCGGCAAGGAGGGGCAGAACGCGCGGCTTGCCGCCAAGCTCACCGGCCATAAAATAGATATCAAGCCCCAGTCCGCCGAATAGCCGGCGCTTCAAAAAACCAACCGGCCAAACGCCGGATAAAGCGGGACAGATCCGGGAGGAAACGGGGATATGAAAACCAGGAAAACACCCATGCGGCAGTGTGTCGGATGCCGTGAGATGAAGCCCAAGCGGGACCTGCTCCGCGTGGTCCGCTCCCCCGAGGGAGAGATCTCCCTGGATTTCAAGGGGAAAAAGCCGGGACGCGGCGCCTATGTCTGTCATGATCCAGGCTGTCTCGCAAAAGCGAAAAAGTCAAAGGCACTGGGGCGCGCCCTGGATGTGGAGATCCCCGAGGAAGTTTACGACCGGCTGACTCGGGAAATGGAGGCCCCGGATGAATAAGGCTCTTAGTTGGATCGGCCTTGCCAAAAAGGCCGGGACATTGGCCGCGGGAGAGGAACCCGTGGGCGCCGCCGCCAGAGCGCATACGGCAAAGCTTGTCGCCGTTGCCTCCGACGCGGCGGAAAATACCTGCCGCCGGGCAAAGCACTTTGCCGAGGCGGGGGGCGCCGCGTTTATGGGCGTTCCCTTTACCAAAGCGGAGCTGGGGAGCGTTATCGGACGCGGTTCCTGCGCCGTCTTCGCCCTGACCGACGCGGTTTTTGCCGCAAATCTGGCGGAAAAACTGGCCGGGGAGGACCCCGCCGGGTATGCCTCCCAGGCGGAGAGCCTGGCGGAGCTGGCCCGCAGGGTACAGCAGAGGAAACTGGAGTCTAGACTCCATGAAAAGAATAAAAAGCTTGGAACAGGAAAAAAACGCGCCCCCCGAAACGGGGCGCGGAGGAAACCGGGCAAGGACTGACGCGAGGGATTGTCGGCGCAAAACATACGGAGGTGGCTTTTTTTGAGCAGTTTAAACAAGTACAGGGTGCATGAAGTGGCAAAGGATTTTAATTTGGGTTCCAAGGAGATTGCGGATGTTCTCACCGAGTATGCCCAGTCTCCCAAGAACCATATGCAGGTGCTGACGGATCAGGAGCTGGCCCTTATATTTGAGTATCTGACCCAGCACAATCAGATCGGCAGCATCGAGGAAATCTATGCCGACACCTATACCGAACCGGCGCCGCAGCCTTCTCCGGAGCCGGCGCCCGCGCCTGCGCAGCAAAGCCGTCCCGTCCCGCAGCAGCAGGGGAAGCCTTCCGCCCCCGCCCCCGCTCCGGTCAGCGCAGCCGCCGCGCCGGCGGCTCCCGCCCGTCCGGCGGAAAATAAGCCCTTCCAGCCCCGTCCTCAGGCGGATAAGCAGCCTGCCGCTTCCCAGGCGGTATCACGTCCCGCCGGCACCAGGCCCCAGACCAAGATCGTGGATACCCGGAAGACGGCCGCGGTCAATCTGGACCGGTATGACGAGCGCCTGGAGACCATGGTGCCCGACAAGGTGCAGAATATATCCCAGAAGAAGGAGAAGATCCGCCGCGCCGCAGATCAGCGCCGCCCGGCGCCCGGCTTCGGCAGCAAGAGACGCCAGGAGGAGCAGGAGAAGATGCGCCGCCTCCAGCTGGAGATTGCGAAAAAGCAGCCTCTGAAGGTGGAAATCCCCGATGAGATCGCCGTGGGAGAACTGGCTTCCCGCCTGAAAAAGACCGGCGCGGAAGTAGTGCGGCAGCTCATTAAGCTGGGTGTCATGGCGTCCGTCTCCGACGTCATAGATTACGACACGGCGGCCCTCGTGGCCATGGAGCTGGGCGCTAAGGTGACGAAGGAAGTGGTGGTCACCATAGAGGAGCGCCTCATCGACGTGAGCGCCGACAGCGAGGCGGATCTGGTTCCCAGAAGCCCCGTGGTGGTGGTCATGGGCCACGTGGACCACGGCAAGACCTCTCTGCTGGACGCCATCCGGAAATCCGACGTGGTTTCCGGAGAGGCCGGAGGCATTACCCAGCACATCGGCGCCTATCGGGTGCAGATCAAGGGAAAGCCCATCACCTTTTTGGATACCCCCGGCCACGAGGCCTTCACCTCCATGCGCGCCCGCGGCGCCATGGTCACCGACATTGCCATTCTGGTGGTGGCGGCGGACGACGGCATCATGCCTCAGACGGTGGAGGCGATCAACCACGCCAAGGCGGCGAATATTCCCATTATCGTGGCCATCAATAAAATGGATAAACCCGGAGCCAATCCGGAAAGGATAAAACAGCAGCTCACGGAATACGGCCTGGTGTCCGAGGAGTGGGGCGGCGAAACGATTATCTGTCCCATTTCCGCCAAGCTTCATCAGGGGCTGGACAGTCTCCTGGAAGCGGTGGTTCTGACTGCTGAAATGCGGGAACTGAAGGCCAACCCCAAACGGGCCGCCCAGGGCACCGTGATCGAGGCAAGGCTGGATAAGGGCCGCGGCCCGGTCACCACCGTTCTGGTTCAGAACGGCACCCTGAAGCAGGGAGACGTGATCATCGCCGGCAAGGCGGTGGGTCGCGTTCGCGCCATGACTGACGACAAGGGGGAGAAGCTCACCCAGGCCGGTCCTTCCGTGCCGGTGGAAATCATAGGCATGTCCGAGGTGCCCGGCGCGGGCGACCTCTTCTACGCCGTGGCCGACGAGCGCATGGCCAGGGAGCTGGTCATGCAGCGCAAGGAAGAGGAAAAGGCCGCCGCCAGCGCGCCGTCCCACAAAGTCACCCTGGAGGACCTTTTCTCTCAGATCCAGCAGGGCGAGGTCAAGGAGCTCGGCATCATCGTGAAGGCTGACGTTCAGGGTACCGCCGAGGCGGTGAAGACATCTTTGGAGAAGCTCTCCAACCCGGAGGTGCGCGTGCGCGTCATTCACAGCGGCGTGGGCGCCATTTCCGAATCGGATATCATGCTGGCATCCACCTCCAACGCCATTGTGGTGGGCTTCAACGTCCGGCCGGACAACGCCGCCCGGGACAGCGCGGCCCGCGCCAACGTGGACGTCCGGATGTACCGGGTGATCTACGACTGCATCAATGAGATGGAAGCCGCCATGAAGGGCATGCTCTCCCCCAAGTTCAAGGAGAACGTCCTGGGCCACGCTCAGGTGCGGCAGGTATACAAGATTACGGGCGCTGGTACTATAGCCGGCTGCTACGTCCAGGACGGGAAGATCCTCCGCGCAAGCCAGGTCCGCGTGGTGCGCGACGGCATCGTGGTTTTCGAAGGCGAGCTTGCCTCTCTGCGCCGCTTCAAGGATGACGTGAAGGAAGTGGCCGCGGGCTACGAATGCGGCATCGGGATCGATAAATTCAGCGACATCAAGGAAGGCGACGTAATAGAGGCCTTTGTGATGGAGCAGATAAACGCCTGACCGGGAAGAGCTCCCGAATTTATTTCATGACTTCTGAAATGCATCTGAAACGGAAAAACGCCCTCGTTTTGCCGTCAAAAAAAGCAACGATTGCTCTATTTGTAAATGCATTTCGAAAAACGCATTTGTTCAGTGGACATTATTAAGGCGATCCGCCGGAAAGACGGGGATGAGGAACATGCCTGGAAACAGGATTGGAAGAATCAACGAGGAAATCAACCGCGAGCTGGTAAACCTTCTGCGCTCGGTGAAGGATCCCCGGGTGCGCGGCATGGTGAGCATCACCGCGGTGGACACGACGGCGGACCTTCGCTATGCCAGGGTCTATGTCAGCGTCCTGGAGTCGGAGGACGCCAGGGGGGTCCTACAGGGGCTTCGCTCCGCGGCGGGCTATCTTCGCCGGGAACTGGGGGCGTCCCTGTCTTTGCGCTATGTGCCGGAACTCCTGTTTGAGCAGGACAATTCCATCCGGCAGGGCGCCCGGATTTCCAAACTTCTCAGGGAATTGGACAAGGAGAATGGAAATGAAGTTCAGTGAAGTCGCCGACCTGCTTCGCGGGCAGGATAAAGTTCTGATACTGACCCACCGTCGCCCCGACGGGGATACGCTGGGTTCCGCCGCGGCCCTGTGCCGGATGCTTCGGGATCTGGGAAAGACGGCGTATATGCTGAAAAATTTCGGTACCATTCATTTATTCGCGTCTTACGTGGAGCCCTATGGCGCACCGGAGGGGTTCAAACCTTCCTTTGTGGTCTCGGTGGACACCGCGAGCCTGGACCTGATTCAGGAAAACGGGATGGGGTATGCAGACGGCATAGACCTTGCCATTGATCACCATCCCTCCAATTCCCGTTATGCGAAAAAGACGTACGTGGATCCCAAAAGCGCTTCCTGCGGCGAGGTGATCTACGCCCTGGCGCGGGAGCTTACGGAACTCACCCGGGAGATTGCCCTGCCGCTGTATCTGGCGGTCTCCACCGACACGGGCTGTTTCCGGTACGGCAACACCACGGCCCAGGCCCACCGGGTGGCCGCCGAGCTCATGGACACGGGGATCGACGCCTACGCGGTGAACAAGGCGGTTTTCAGCACCAAGACCTTCAAGCGGCTGAAGCTGGAGGCCATGCTCTTCGAAGGCCTGGAGCTGTATGACGGGGGGACGGTGGCTGTTGCTGTCCTGACCCGGGACATGATGAACCGGGTGGGAGCCACCGAGGACGACGCCGACGATCTGGCCGCGTTTGCCCGCCAGGTGGAAGGCGTGGACGTGGGAGTGACCATCCGGGAACTGGATCCGGGGTCCTGTAAAATATCCCTCCGGTCTTCTCCGGCCGTCAATTCCTCCAAGGTATGCGCCCTGCTGGGCGGAGGCGGACACGCCGCTGCCGGGGGCTGCACCGTGGAAGGTACGGTGGACGAGGCCAAGGAGGCTATCTTAAAGGCGCTTGATACGGTTTGGAAGCGGTGATGCCGGTGCCGTCGGGAATCCTTCTGGTGGACAAGCCCCAGGGCTGGACCTCCCACGACGTGGTGGCCAAGCTCCGGGGAATTTTAAAGGAGCGGCGCATTGGCCACGGGGGGACCCTGGACCCCATGGCCACCGGCCTGCTTCCGATTTTTATAGGGCGGGCCACCCGGGCCGCCGAATACGCATCTCTTTCCGGGAAGCAGTACATCGCCCGGCTGCGGCTGGGCATCCGGACCGATACCCAGGACATAACGGGGTCCGTTCTGGACTCCTTCCCCGTCATCGCGGGGGAAAAGGAGCTGCGGGACCTTCTTTTGCATTTTACGGGAAAGATATTTCAGGTTCCGCCCATGTATTCCGCCGTGAAAATCGGCGGGCAGCCCATGTATAAGCTTGCCCGGAAGGGAAAGTCGGTAGAGCGCCCTCCCCGGCCCGTGACGGTCTCGCGCCTGGAGCTGCTGGGCGGCGGAGGCGGGGAATACGAGCTTCTGGTGGACTGTTCCGCGGGCACCTATGTGCGCACCCTGTGCAGCGACATCGGCGATGCCCTGGGCTGCGGCGCGGCACTGTCGGCGCTGCGCAGGACCCGTGCTGCGGGCTTTTCCCTGGAGGACGCCCATTCTTTGGAGACTGTCGCGGCTGCGGCGGCGGAAGGCCGGGCGGCAGAACTGATTTTGCCGGTGGATTCCCTTTTTCCCGGGTATCCCGCCGTGACCCTGGACGAAACACAGGAGCGCTTCTGCCGGGACGGAAGGGAATTCCCTATTTCCGGAGCGGAGGGGAGATACCGGGTCTACGGCCCAGGAGGGGATTTTTTGATGCTGGGCGAGCTTCGGCGCGGGCCGGGCGGCGGGAGCGTCATGCGTACCGAAAAGAGCTTTTTTGAGGTGAATGGAGTTTGAAAAGCGGCCAGACGCAGGGAAAAGTGATAGCCCTGGGCTTTTTTGACGGAGTCCACAGGGGGCACGCCGCCCTGCTCCGGGAGACCACGCAGCGGGCGCAGGCGCTGGGATACGTCGCCTCGGTGGTGACCTTTGACAGGCACCCGGAAAATCTGATTGTGGGACAGCCGGTGCCCCTTATCAACACGCCCGCCGACAGGGCGGATCTCATGCGCCGCCTATTCGGCATCCAGGAGGTCATTTTCGCCCATTTTGACGAGCATATGATGCACATGCCCTGGGACGAGTTCATCACCGGCTTTCTCAGAGACAAGCTGGGAGCTTCCCATCTCGTGGCGGGGCATGATTTTCATTTCGGCTACAAGGGCCAAGGGAATCCCGCGAGGCTCCGGGAAAAATGTGCCCAGCTGGGCCTCGGCTGCGACATCATCCCCAAGGTGGAGTATGACGGAATCACGGTGAGCTCCACCTATATCCGAAAGCTCATCGCCCAGGGGGAGATGGAGCGGGCCAACGACTTTCTGGGACACCCCCACGTCTTTTCGGACACCGTCCACCACGGCCGCAAAATCGGAAGCTCCATCGGCATTCCCACCATTAATATGACCGTTCCCGATGGTATCCTGGTTCCCGCCAGGGGGGTGTACGCCACCCGGGTCTGCGTGGACGGTATGCCGTACAACGCCATGACCAACGTGGGGATCCGGCCCACCGTGGACAGCAGCGGAAAGGTTTCCGTGGAAACCAACATTCTGGATTTCAGCGGGGAGCTTTATGGGAAGGAAGTCCGGGTGGAGTATTACGCGTATCTGCGGCCGGAGATCCGGTTTGAATCTTTGGAAGCGCTGAAGGCGCAGATTTACCATGATCGGGAGGCAACAAGAGAATACTTCGGGAAGAACGGTTTTTGAGAATCATGCGGGAACCTCAGTCTGTCGAAAAAACCTCGCAGAGTTTCGCCGCCGGAGCGGCGAAATAAAATCGGATGATTTTCGGGCGCGGCGTGTACGTGCCCGAAAATACTTCTCAGGCTGCAAGCGTCGAACCGTCCGCATACGGCGGACGGCCAGGCGCGCGGCAGACTGCAAACCATTTTGTCAAAAAAGGCGGAACGTCTTTTTTGACAAGCTAAGGCCCCCGGCTGAATGCAGCCGGGAGCCCTTTTTATTAGATATCTGGTGTCTGCCGCCGTGTCATGCCGCCGTGGAGTTTTTGTTCTGCCTTCTGCCCAGCAATATGCCGATGAGCAGGGCCGAGACGCAGCCCAAAACGCCGCCCAGAATGAAGGGTGCCGATGGACTGAAGCGGTCCCAGAGAAGCCCCGCCAGAAGGGAGGCGAAGAGAAGCCCGATGCCCTGGAGCATGCCGTAGATGCCCAGTGCCGTTCCCTTGTATCCTTCCGGCGCGTTTTCCGCCACAAAGGCCCGCTCCGCGCCGCTGATGAGAGCCGTATACGCTCCGTATGCCAGAAACAACAGCGGGACAGCCCCTTTGTACGATACAAAGGCGAAGGCGAAGTAAACAAGGCCGTAAATGAGATACCCGGGGACCAGAATCCTGCTCCTCCCCAGCCTGTCGGAAAGTCTGCCGAAGGGGATGGAGAGAAGGGAGGCGGAAAGATTGAACCCAAAATAGAGAAGCACCGTCTCCGAGGCGGAAAAACCCAGGTCCTCCGCCCGCAGGAGAAGAAAGGCGTTGGAGGAGTTGCCCAGGCAGAACAGGAAAATGATGAAGAGGTAGGCCCGGAGTATGCCTCCGGGCATCGCGCTTTTTGCCCGGGCAGGCCGGACTGCCTCCGGCTCGGCCTTTTGCTCCCGGACGGCGGGGATAATGGCGATGCCGGCCGCGGCGGGAAGGATGGAAAAAAGAAAGGCGGGGCGGAAGCCGAAGCCGGTGGCGACGAACAGGTATGCTAGGAGCGCTCCCAGGGCGGAGCCACCCATATCCAGCGCCTTGTGAAGCCCGAAAGACCCTCCCAGCTTTCCGCTGTTACTGGACTCGGCAACCAGAGCGTCCCTGGGCGCGGTCCGGATTCCCTTGCCCACCCGGTCTACCACTCTGGCAACCAGAATCCCCGGCCAGGAGGCGGAGATCAGAAGCAGGATCTTATACGCGACGGAAGCCGAATATCCGGCAAGCATCAGGACCTTCTTATTTTCCCGCCTGTCTCCCAGATAGCCGCTCATGGCCTTGAGAAGGGAAGCCGCGGATTCCGCGATTCCCTCGATGATTCCCACGGCCACGGGGGTCGCCCCAAGCACCGTTGTCAGGTACAAAGGAATAAGGGGATAGACCATTTCCGTGCTCATATCCACAAAAAAGCTTACGAGCCCGATCAGCGCGATGTTGGAGAGAATGCGTTTTCTATTCATAATTCTTCGGTCACCCATTCTGAATTTCCCTGTGTTATTCCGCGGGGGGAAGATGGTTCCGCACTCCCCATTGTACCGCCGGGCCTCCTCAAACGCAAGAATCAGATCGAAAAGAAAACTTACGGCACTTTTTTATGTCTCCTTCATTTCCCGACCATATTTTACCAATTACATCTGTATAATGGGTGGTACACAAAGCAAAACCGGCCGTTTGACGGCAATACATGCGATTCAGAACGGGAATGGGGTTGACATGTCAATGAGGACGAGCTATGTGAAGCAGCGGGCTGGGCAGATGCGCCGGCATTTTTTGGAACAGGGGGCCGTGGTACTCCAGAGACCGGCCCTCATGAAGGCCCTGGAGTGTCTCATCCGCTTTTTTCTGGGGGGAACCCTGGCCGGGGCGGAGATATTCGGAGGGCACGCGCCCTTCGGTCTGGCCTTTGTGGCGGCCTCGGGGGCGGGGCTGAGCGGCCTGTCCGCCCTCCTGGGAGTTTCCTTCTGCTCCTTGCTGTTCATGGGGTTTACGAGGGGCCTCAAATATGTGGCGGCCTCGGTGCTCATCTTCTCCGTGGCCTTTTCCTTTTACGACACCCGTATCTATAAAAAGCCCTTTTTTATGCCTCTCATTGCCGGGGCCATGACGTTATGCACCGGCTTTGTGTATCTGTCCGACGGAGGCTTTTTTACGCCGGAAACGGTATTTTTCGCAACCGAAGTCCTCCTGGCGGGGGGATGCGCGTATTTTTATAAGATTGCCATATCCCCCGGAAGCCTGGAGATGGAAGAATCCCGGGAACTTCGGCAGACGGTGAGCATGCTGATACTGATCATGGGAATCCTGGTGGCCCTGGCCACCGTTACCCTGCCCGCCGGGATCTCTTTGGGGCGGCTGGCGGCCACCCTGGCGGTCCTTGTCGCGGCGGCCAGAGGAGGAATCGGCATGGGCAGCGCCACGGGAATATCGGCGGGGCTGGCTATGGACCTGGCGGGAGGCGGGACCCCCTTTTACAGCGTGGCCTACGCCTTTTCCGGCCTCATCACCGGCGTGGTGAGCCGGCAGGGGAAGGCCTTCGCTTCCATAGCCTTTGTGCTGGCGGGAGCTCTGACCATGGTCTGGGCCATGGAGGAAAGCCTGCGTCTTCCCCTGCTTTATGAGAGCATGATCGCCGCGGGAATTTTCCTTCTGCTGCCGGAGGAAATGCTTCGGAAATGGGACGTGCTGTTTCAGACGGAGACGTCGGACGAGCGCCCCGCCGCAAAAGCCCGGGAGCTTGCCGCCCGGCGCCTGGAGCAGAGCGCAGCCGCTTTCCGGGAGCTCTACGAGGCCATCGGAACGAGTTTTGCCCCCCGCAGCAACGACAACGACGCGGCTGTGATTTTCGACCGGACCGCCTCCCGGATTTGCCGGAAGTGCGCCCTGGCCTCCGTTTGCTGGGAAAAGGATTATGTGACCACCTTCAACGCGTTAAACGACGCGGTGGGTCCCATGCTCAAACGTAGACGGGGGACACCGGAGGATTTCCCGAAGCACTTTTCCTCCCGCTGCCTCTATTTCACGCGGTTTCTCGCGGCCGCAAACGAGGAGCTCACCGCTTTTCTTTACCGCCGTCAGTTCGGCAACCGGCTCCGGGAGAGCAGGAGAGCGGTCTGCCTCCAGTATGCCGATCTATCCGGAATCCTCAGCGAGACCGCGGCGGAGATCGGCGGGGACATGTCCTTTGAGCCCAGGGCGGAAAAGAGTCTTCAGCTCCGACTGAAGGGAATGGGGATCAAGGGACGGGCCATGGTGTTTTTAGAGCCCACGGGACGGCTGCGCGCCGAGATAGAGGGAAAAGATCTGGAACCGCTGCTCAAAAACACGGCGGACCTGGAGGAGGCCCTGGGTGTGCCATTGGAGGCGCCCCGGCTGCAGAAGGGAGAGCTGTGGCAGAGGCTGATACTGCTGGAAGCCGAGCCCCTCAGGGCGGAGGTAGCCGTGGAGTCGGCCAGAAAGCGCGGAGAGGCCATCAGCGGGGACTGCGCCGCTCACTTTAAAAACGACGACGGGACGCTGTACCTTCTTTTATCCGACGGAATGGGAAGCGGAGAGGGCGCGGCGCGGGAGAGCGCCATGACCCTGCGCCTCATGGAGCGGTTTCTCCGGGCCGGAATCGAGCCGGAGCCCGCCCTTAAAACCCTCAATTCCGCCCTTTCCCTCCGGGGGGACGAGGCAAGCTGCAACACCGTGGACCTCATGAAGATCGGGCTTTTCAGCGGGGATGCCTCGGTTTATAAATTCGGGGCCGCTCCCACCTATGTGAGAAAAGGCGGCAGAGTCAGCCGCATAACCTGCAGCGCGATGCCGGCAGGCGCTTTGGGCTCGGGAGCGTCTCCCGACGTGACCCGCCTGCGCCTGGGAGCGGGGGACTGGGTGATCCTGGCAAGCGACGGCCTGTCCGACGGAGCCCAGGACGAATGGGTCCGGAGCCTCGTTGCCTCCTGGGAGGGAGAAGATCCCGGGGAACTGGCCCGGTGCCTTCTGGAGCGGGCCCAGGCTTCCGGTACGAACGAGGACGACAGGACGGTTCTGGCCCTTCGGCTGGAAAACAGGCCCCGGAAAGCGGCCGGCTGAAAAAAGCGAAAAATTTCACATTTTGCCCTTGTCCTGGAATATTGGCCCCCGGCGGGGGGAAAACTGGAATCATCTGGGGCAAGGAGTGATGGAATGTGGTCAAGGGCGTTGCAAAACGGATTATTGTCGTGGAGTCCCCCGATCCGCAGCTGTTCGAACAGGCAATTTTCATTCTGCGCGTCAGCGCCACGGAGGAGGGGGGCGTCACCGCGCAGCAGGTGATGGAGGAGGCGTGCAAAGTGGCCAACGGTTATGTGCGAAAGAACGTGGGAAAACGGTGGAACGGAAAGAGAAGCCTGCCCCCGCCTGTCTTTGCCGCTCTGGGAGCGGCGGTTACCGCGGCGGTATGGCTCCTGGTCACGCTGTTGTAATACGGATATGCGATGGGAACGATAAAAATAAAAATCGAGGATGTTTTTCGTCCCGCAAGGCAGACGACGCCGGCGGGCTCTATGCCCGCCCAGGAGGATAACGGCGAGGGGCGGAATACAGGCCGATTTTTATCATTGGTTCATCGCATACCCGTACGAGAAGACGATATTCGGCGGGCCTTTCCTGCGGGGAGGGCCCGCCGCGGACTGCCGGGAAGGGTAAGGCTTGTCAGAAAAGCCCCGCTTGTGGTAAGATAGTCTCGTCCGGTTCTGCAGTTTGCCGGATCGGGAAAACGGCGGGAAGGACGGGCTGGGCTTGGTGCGCATCGGCAAAGTGGAAATTAAATCGCCTCTGGCGCTGGCGCCCATGGCCGGGGTTACCGACCTGGCGTTTCGCACAGTGTGCCGGGAATTGGGCGCGGGATACACCTGCACCGAAATGGTCAGCGCCAAGGCGCTGTGCTATCAGGATAAAAAGACACGGCAGCTCTTAAAGCTGGGAGAGGGGGAGCACCCCGCCGCCGTCCAGATTTTCGGCAGCGACCCCGTCTGCATGGCGGAAGGCGCGGCGCTGGCGGCGGAGTATTCCGGCGCGGACGTGCTGGATATCAACATGGGCTGCCCCGTGGGCAAGATCGTGTCTGGCGGAGACGGCAGCGCCCTGATGAAGGATCCCGAGAAGGCTGCCCGGATCGTGGAAGCCGTTATGCGGGCCGTTTCCCTGCCCGTGACGGTGAAAACCCGGCGGGGCTGGGACAAGGGCAGCGTCAACGTGGTGGAGTTTGCAAGGACGCTGGAACAGGCGGGGGCCTCGGCTGTATGCGTCCACGCCAGGACCCGCTCTCAGATGTACTCGGGTTCGGCCGACTGGGACAGCATTGCCGAGGTTAAAAAGGCACTGTCCATCCCGGTCGTCGCCAACGGGGACGTGTTTTCCCCCGAGGACGCGCCCCGGATTTTAAAGCGCACCGGAGCGGACATGGTGATGATAGGCCGGGGGTCTTTCGGAAACCCCTGGATTTTTCAGCAGGCGGAAGCGGCCCTTGCCGGCCTTCCCATACCGGCCCTGCCGCCCCTGGCCCGGCGCTGCGACACGGCGGTGCGCCAGATTGAACTGGCGGTGCGGGACAAGGGAGAGAAGATCGCCATTCTGGAGGCCCGGCGGCACTTTGCCTGGTATCTGAAGGGTGTGCCCTATGCGGGGTATTATAAAACCGAGATTATGAAGATGACGGGAATGGAGGAGCTCTATCGCATAGCCGAGGGGATCCGGAGAGAACTGAGGTGACGAAATGACGGAGGAGAAGGACGAGCGGCTTCTGGTACTCGAGGCGAGGCAGGGAAGCCAGGAGGCCTTTGAACAGCTGGTTAAGCTTCATGAGAAGAGGATATACAATCTTGCCCTGCGTATGGCGGGCAATCCTGAAGACGCCGGCGAACTCGCCCAGGAGGCTTTTTTAAGCGCCTGGAGGGGTCTGCCCGCGTTTAAAATGGAGTGCAGTTTCGGGACCTGGCTCTACCGCCTGGCCTCCAACGCCTGCATTGATTTTCTGCGGAAAGAGAAGCGGCGCAGGGTCGTCTCCATGACCGCGGTTTCCGAAGAGGACGAGGAATATCAGACGGAATATCCGGACCTCCGATACAGTCCCGAGACGGAGCTGGAGCGCCGGGAAATTCTGGACGAAATCCAAAGGGGCTTGGACTCTCTTTCGGTCGAACACAGGCAGATTCTGGTCATGCGGGAGCTGGATTCCATGACCTATGCGGAGATAGCCGAAGTTCTCAAGCTGGAGGAGGGAACCGTCAAGTCCCGTATTTCCAGGGCCAGGGTTCAGCTTCGGGGCTTCCTTGTGAGCACGGGGAACTTTCACCCCCGCGTTTCGTCGAAGGAAGCGGAAGGAGGTGAACTGCATGAGCGGGTGTGAATTTGACAAAGAGCGTTTGAGCGCATATCTGGACGGCGAGCTGTCCCGGGAAGAGGCGGCGGATGTACGAGAGCATCTGGAGAATTGCCCGGAGTGCAGGGAGCTTCTCAGCCAGTTTGAGGCGATTCGCGGCGGGATGAGAGAGCTGGAGGC
Source organism: Papillibacter cinnamivorans DSM 12816 (assembly GCF_900176335.1). Taxonomy (GTDB): domain Bacteria; phylum Bacillota; class Clostridia; order Oscillospirales; family Oscillospiraceae; genus Papillibacter; species Papillibacter cinnamivorans. Next base: position 238,247 of record NZ_FWXW01000005.1, on the reverse strand, counting down.
GGAGCCTCCCGCGGATCTCGCCGGCGGCATCATGGACCGGGTGCGGGCGGAGAAAGCGCCCAACCGGTATAAACGCCATCGCTTTGCCTACGGGACCTTCGTTGCGGCGGCCGCGGTGGTGGCTCTCGTGTTTCTGGCGGGCCCCGGCATCGTGAACAATATTTCCGCCCTGCGGGGAACTTCGGGCGCGGAAAGTGCCGACGCGGCTGCGGGAAGCGCCGACACGGACGCGGGAGGCGGCGAGGACACCCTGAGAAGCGCCATGGCCCCTGCCGTGACGGATTCGCAGGACGCAGCGGCGTACGGGTCTGAAAAAGAGGAGAACGGCCAGGCGTCATCCGAGGAGAAGGCATTCACAGCTGCGGTTCCCGCTCCGGATGAGCAGGCCGGACCAAGCGAAACGTCATCGCCCATAGAAGAAAACAGCCTGGGTATGACATACATGGGCAAGAATATTCCCTCGGCGCCGGCGCTGCCTTACAGCAATTTCTTTTCAGCCATTCTGGTCCTCCGGGGAGAAGTTCCCGCAGCGCTGGAGGGCTATGACGCGGTCCGGATTACAGATACCGAAAGCCATATCATACTGCCGGCGGAGGATCTCCGGAAGATAAAAGACGATTTGGACGAGGCGGGCGTAGCCTACGAATACTACGACCAGGAGCCCAACACCTCGCCGGAGGCGGAAAACGGCATTATCGTCCTGTATCCCGAAGCGAGCGGGGCGGACTGAGCCGGAAATGGAACCTGTAAAAACCGGGCCTTGGCGAAATTTTGCCAAGGCCCGGTTTTAGATCCAGAATGGGGGAAATAAGCGGAAATACGCTGGAAATCGGAAAAACAGGTTGCATTTTTACCCCGCTGTGATACAATAAGGCACTGTCTGATACCGATTCCGGGGAGAAACGGAAAGCGGTATCGGAAACCTGGCAGGGGGGGTATTTGGATGAAAAACATGACGACAAAACAGCTGGTGATGGCGGCCGTTGTAGGCGCGGCCTATGTGGTGCTCACCATGGCGGTGTATCCCATAGCCTTCGGCCCCCTGCAGTGCCGCATCTCCGAGGCCCTTACCGTGTTGCCCTATTATTTTCCCCAGACCATGTGGGGGCTTTTCGTGGGCTGTCTTCTTTCCAACTATCTTGGGGGAGCGACCCCCATCGACATCATATTCGGCTCGCTGGCGACCCTGGCGGCGGGCTATCTCACCTCGAAAATCCGCAGCCGCTGGCTTGCCCCGCTGCCTCCGGTGGTACTCAACGGCGTCGTGGTGGGTGCCACTTTGGCCTATGTGACGGCCCCGGACAACTTCTGGCCCGCCTTTGCGATGATTGGCTTCCAGGTGGCGGTGGGAGAGCTCATCGCCTGCTACGCGCTGGGGCTGCCGATTCTCTACAGGATTCCGAAGATCCGCTTTTTGGGTGAAATGATAACCGCAAAAAAGGACGGAGAAGCCGGCTGAAAACGCCGCACGGAATCGGATAACCGCTGGAATCGGATGGGCACATATGATACAATATAGCCTGCGGGGAGGCGGCTGCTTCCGCCTCCTGAGCATGGGAGGGATTAGGTTTGAAAGTGAAAAAGGCGGTGATTCCCGCCGCGGGACTCGGCACCCGGATGCTGCCGGCCACCAAGACCATACCCAAGGAAATGCTGCCCCTGGTGGACAAGCCGGTACTCCAGTACATCATAGAAGAGGCTGTGGCTTCCGGCATTGAGGACATACTCATCATCACCAACCGCGGGAAATCCCCGGTGGAGGACTACTTCGACTACTGCCCCGAACTGGAGCAGAAGCTTCTGGCCGCCGGCAAGGAGGAGGAGATCCCGAAGCTCCGGGCGGCGGCGGATATGGCCAACATCTTCTTTGTCCGTCAGAAGGAGACCAGGGGGCTGGGACACGCCATCTGGCGGGCAAAGCGGTTCACAGGGAACGAGCCCTTCGCGGTGCTTCTGGGGGACGACATCATGCGCTCCCGCAAGCCTGTGATCCGGCAGCTCATCGACGCCGCGGAAAAGTACGGCGCCGGCGCCGTGGGGACCCAGCGGGTTTCTCCCGAGGCGATCGGAAAGTACTCGTCCCTGAAGATATCCCCCCTGGAGGAGAGGATCTTCCGGGTGACGGACATGAACGAAAAGCCGACCCCGGACCAGGTCTTTTCCTACTACGCCATCCTGGGCCGTTACGTACTGCCCCCGGCGATCTTCGATATACTGGAAACCGTCTCTCCCGGCTACGGCGGGGAGATCCAGCTCACCGACGGGCTTCGGGAGCTCTGTTACCGGGAACCCATGGTGGCGGTGGATTTCGAAGGCCGGAGATACGACACGGGAAACCTGAAGGGATTTCTGGAGGCGACGCTGGATTTTGCACTGGAGCATCCGGAAGCCGGCCCCTGGCTCAGGGAATACATGAAAAAGCTGGCGGAGGAGCGGTAATCGGCGGATTTCGCCAAAGCGGGGCGGTTTTCCTTGACATGGCCCGCCCATCGTGTATAATATATTAGTCAGTCTGCTTCAGACGGGCATTTTCCCGCCTGATTCAATCCTTGCCCCCGGTTGGACGGGGGCCATATGTCCAGAAGGAGGTGCAAACATGGCAAAAGTATCCGCAAATTACGAAGTGCTTTATATCATCGATCCGGCCCAGGGAGAAGAGGGCATTCCCGCCCTCGTGCAGAAATTCAAGACCCTGGTGGAAACCCACGGCACGCTCAAGGAGATCGACGAGTGGGGGAAGCGCAGACTGGCCTACCCCATCAACGATCTGCTGGAGGGCTATTACGTTCTCATGACCTTTGAAAGCGGATCGGAGTTTCCGGCGGAGCTGGACCGTATTTTCAAGATTACGGACGGCATCCTTCGCTCCCTCATAATCTGCAAGGATGAATAGGAGGGGGATCCGATGCTGAACAGAGTGATTCTCATGGGTCGTCTGACCCGGGACCCCGAGCTGCGGCACACCCCGACGGGAACGGCCGTTGCGTCCTTTACCATCGCCGTGGACCGGGACTATTCCAAGGATAAGGATGATAAGGCCACCGACTTTATCGACATCGTGGCCTGGCGGAATACGGGGGAATTCGTTTCCAAGTATTTCTTCAAGGGCCAGATGGCGGCCGTCGTGGGCCGTCTCCAGATCCGGGACTGGAAGGACAAGGAAGGGAACAACCGCAGGAGTGCCGAGGTCGTGGCCGACAACGTGTACTTCGCCGATTCCAAAAGGGAACGGGGCGAAGCACATTCAGGCTACGGCGCACCCACCCAGGAACCTATGTCCGGGCCGATTGGATCGGAGTTCTCCGAGCTGGATGACGACGACGGCGAGCTGCCGTTCTAATATTGAAAAAAGGAGGTACCACATATGCCGGCACCCGCGGACAGAGAGAAAAACATGCGCTCCCGCAAGCGCAGGAAGGTCTGCACCTTCTGCGTGGACAAGGTGGAGCATATCGATTATAAAGACACCGTCAAGCTGCGCCGCTATATTTCCGAGCGGTCCAAGATTCTGCCCCGCAGAACGACAGGGACTTGCGCCATGCATCAGCGTCAGCTGACCGAGGCCATCAAGAGGGCCAGACAGATCGCGCTTCTGCCCTTTATCACCGAATAAGCCGAAAACCCCGCCCGGGACCCGGGCGGGGTTTGTTTTTTATGTTCATGTCGGAAAGAGGGGGTTTGCAGGGAATGCAGTCAGCCCAGACCGTTGAGCAGAGAGTCGTCCTCGAAGACCCAGTCCCTGACGTTTACGACGGTGTAGGAGTCCTCTGTGTTGCGGATCACCACCCGTTTGAGGCCCGCGTTGATGATGAGCCTGCGGCACATGGAGCAGGAGGTGGCGTCCTGCACCAGTTCGCCCGTCTTGGCGTCCCGCCCCACCAGATACATGGTGGCCCCCAGCATGTCGCGCCGCGCCGCGGAAATGATGGCGTTTGCTTCCGCGTGTACGGAGCGGCACAGTTCGTACCGCTCCCCGGAGGGAACCTTCAGCTGTTCCCGGATGCAGTAGCCCAGATCCACGCAGTTTGCCCGGCCCCGGGGCGCACCGCTGTACCCGGTGGAAACGATTTCATCGTTGAGCACGATGATGGCGCCGTAATTGCGCCGAAGGCAGGTGGCGCGTTCCAGCACGGTTTCGGCAATGTCCAGGTAATAATTTTCCTTGTCGATTCGTTCCATAGGGAGGCCTCCTTGAATAAAAATTGGACGTGGAAATACAGCCCTCTGCGCTGCGGTCGTACTGGTATGGATCTGAAATTTACCGCTTTAATACAGTATAGCGCCTTTCTGCGTAATTGACAAGAATAACCGGAAAATCGTCGTAAACTGCGTTTATAAAAAAAGAGAACAGGAAACGAGAGGGCCAAAGCCCTCTTGTTTTCTGTCTGTCGAAAATGCCTTGCAGAGTTTCGCCGCCGGATCGGCGAAATAAAATCAGATCATTTTAGGGCGCGGCGTGTACGTGCCAGAAAATACTTCTCAGGCTGCAAGCGTCGAACCGTCCGCTTTCGGCGGTCGGCGAGGCGCGCGGCAGACTGCAAGTTTTTTGTTGAAAAAGGTGTTCCGCCTCTTTCAACAAGCTCAAACGGGAGGGCGAAAGCCCTCCCGTTTGGAAAAAAACTTGTGGTTACATTCCTGCGCCGGCAAAAAGTGTTGCGAAGGAAATGAGGTATATGATCGTATATAGGATGTACGCCACGATACAGTAACCCATGATGTCGCGCATCTTCAGGCCGACGATGCCCAAAAGCGGTATCGCCCAGAACGGCTGGATGACATTGCTGATGGTTTCGCCGGCGGTGAATGCAATGAGAGTTTCGTTGGCCGGCAGGCCAAGGGATGCGCCGGCCTGCATCATAACAGGCCCCTGAATCATGAAAATGCCGCCGGAGGACGGGACGAAGAGGTTGACCAGCGAGGCGCTGAAATAGTTCCAGATGGGGTAGGTAACAGGAGTGGAAATGCTGACGAAGGCATTGGCTATGATGACAATCAGTCCGGAGGAGCCCATCATGCCCTGAATACCGGCATAGAAGGGGAACTGCAGCACAATGCCGAATGCGTTCCTGGTGCCCTCCTCGAAAGCGCTGATCATGCTTCTGGGAGTCCAGTGGAGCAGGATGCCCAGCATCAGAAGAAGGAAGTTCAGGATATTCAGGGTCATGTTAAGACCGTTGACTGAGACCCAGTATCCAAAGTAAATCAAGCCCGGCACGGAGACCAGCAGGTTGAACACGGGGCTGCTATCCAGCTTTTCAGCTACAGTCATGTCTTTAAAAGCCTTGGCATTGGCCTTGGCTTCCTCGGCTTTGGCGTCCTGATCGAAGAATCTTTTCTGTATGGCCGGATCAATAAGAGGAGTCTTTTCCTCTGCGGGATGGACCAGGAACCACAGCAGGGGAGCCAGGATGATGACGCAGATGACGTACGGAATGATCTGCGCGGGATACAGAACAGTAAGACCGTAGTTCAGAACGCCCATAACGGCTTCAAGGAAGTGACCCTTGGCGTTGACGATGAGAAACTCCGAGCCTGAGAAGCCCAGGCCGCCGCCGATGGTGCCCGCATAGGCCGCGGCAACAAGAAGCTTAAAGTCCAGCCGTTTAAGGTTCTTTGCAAGCTCGCGAACCAGAAACGCCGGGACGATCATTCCAAGGCCCCAATGGAAGGTGTTTACAATAGCGGAAACCAGGGCGATGAAAATAACCGCCTGTAGGGAATTTTTGGGAATTTTTGAAAGTGTTTTTAAAAATCTTTCGCCAGCGGGGGATGTGCCCAGGGTGAAGCCGGTGGCCAGCACCAAAGTCATCTGCATGCCGAAGCTCAGGAAGTTCCAGAATCCCTCGGCCCAGTACTTGAGCATGTCAAAGGGAGTGGATTTCGCAATTAAAATGCCCATCAGATAGACGATGACGGTCAGTATGACAGCGAAGATAAAGGAATCCGGGATTACCTTGTCCATGCCGAAATTGAGCTTTTCGATTGCTTTACGAATACCGTTTCGCATGATTACCCTCCTCAGTCGATTTGAATCTGCTTGCTTTCAAAAGACCGGTGTCTCTGCGCGCTGTCCCTGTCCAAAATCACCTCCATCCATTGCAGTTTACAATCAGGCCTGCCCCTCCTTCTGCGGAGGGATGTTTTCATTGCTTTTTCGAGCTTTAAAATAAGCCAATGAATCCCGCGGTTCAACGCGGGCCTAATCGTTACAAAGAGCAGGGAATGCTGCTTCTTTAAAGGTACAAAATTCCCTCCCAATTTACAGAAAAGATGCCTTCTGCTGAATAGGAGGGGGAAAGTTGCCCAACGGGAAAGGAGCGGTGCAAACATCGCCGAATCTGCTACGGGCAATACAAATATCTAACATATGTATAAAAAAGCTCCGATTGAACCGGAAACGCCGGATCAACGAATTGAAAAATACCATTATCATGATATAACCATTGGCGGAATCTGTCAAGAATATTTGTGGCGGAAACACCAATCCTGGCAAAGGATACCTGCAATATTTTGTAATAAAAAGCAAGGGACGCCGGATAAACGAAAGAGGGAAGGCAAGAGCCTTCCCCTGCGGAATCACTTCGGATCGCCGAGATTTGGCAGAATGCTTCCGTTGGCCGAAATGTCTTTCGATAAAATCAAGACCACCGGAGGAAATTTTCCTCCGGCGGTCTTGTGACGGGGTTACGCTTCCTGTTCGTTGTAATGGTGCGCCTCTTCCAGAATCATTTCCTTGACCTTCATGAGGCGGGTAATATTGCCGCGTTCGTTTTCCTCCAGCTTCATGCTGATGTACTTGATTTTTTCTTCCATCTCCGGAATCATGACATATTCCAGAGCGTTGACGCGGCGGCGGGTCTTTTCGATATCCTGAGCCAGAAGCTGCATGGTTTTTTCCACCTGGGCAAGCTCCAGCATGTCGTTGAACACATGGCTCAAAGCGTCCAGAGCGTTATCCAGCTCTCCGGAAGTCATGGCAAAGCCGTAGGGATAGATTTCACTGGGATCGCTGTTCTTGGTTTTAAACTCGTAGATCGGAACGTCCACGCTCATGATGTTCTGAAAACTCATGTTCAGCTCCACGCTCTGCTTCGGATAGAGAAGCGACTGCTCCAGCATTTCCGGAGACATGATGGCGGAGGCCACGGTAAAGGACGCGTTGGCCTGTTCAAGGCCCGCTTCCACCTTGCGCCGCAGGGCCCTGTTCTGCCGCACGATCTCGAGGAAGCGCTTCATCAGCTCATCCCGCTTATCTTTCAGCAGTTTATGGCCGCGGGTTGCGGTTTTCAGACGGTTTTTGAGCTTGGTAAGCTCCATTCTGGTAGGGTTGACGGTTGCGGAAGCCATTACGTCACTCCTCCCTTACTTTTTCTTGGGAAGATATTTCTCGATATACTCCGGCTTGATGCGCTTGAGCTCGGTGACCGGCAGAATGGACAAAAGCTCCCAGCCGAGATCCAGTGTTTCATCGATGGAGCGGTTTTCGTCGTTCCCCTGGGCCACATAGCGCTTTTCAAATTCGTCTGCAAACTTGGCATAGAGAAGATCGGTGGAACTCAGGGCGGATTCGCCCAGGATGGTCATGAGCTCCTTGGCCTCTTTGCCGGTTGCATAGGCCGCGAAAAGCTGGTTCATGGTTCCGGAGTGATCCTCCCGGGTTTTTCCCACACCGATGCCCTTGTCCTTCAGACGGGACAGAGAGGGGAGAACGTCCACGGGGGGAATGATTCCCTTCCGGTAGAGCTCACGGGAGAGGATGATCTGGCCCTCGGTAATGTAGCCCGTAAGGTCCGGAATGGGGTGCGTCTTGTCGTCTTCGGGCATCGTCAGGATGGGGATCATGGTGATGGAGCCTTCAAAGCCCCTGCGGCGGCCGGCCCGCTCATACATGGTGGCAAGGTCGGTGTACAGGTATCCGGGGTAGCCGCGGCGTCCGGGGACCTCTTTACGGGCGGCGGAAACCTCACGCAGGGCCTCTGCGTAGTTGGTGATGTCGGTGATGATGACCAGAACGTGCATGCCCCGGTCGAAAGCCAGGTATTCCGCGGCGGTCAAAGCCATACGCGGGGTGGCGATACGCTCGACGGCGGGGTCGTCGGCCAGGTTGGTAAACAGAACCGTACGGTCGATGGCGCCGGTGCGGCGGAATTCCTGAACGAAGAATTCGGATTCCTCGAAGGTGATGCCCACCGCGGCGAATACCACGGCGAAGTTGCTGTCGGAACCCAGCACTTTCGCCTGACGGGCGATTTGTGCTGCCAGATTTGCGTGGGGAAGGCCCGATCCGGAGAAGATGGGCAGCTTCTGGCCGCGGACCAGGGTGTTCAGGCCGTCGATGGTGGAGATACCCGTCTGAATGAACTCGGAGGGGTAGTCCCGGGCAGCGGGGTTCATGGGAAGGCCGTTGATATCCCGGTGGGCTTCCGCCAGAATCTCGGGGCCGCCGTCGATGGGATGTCCCATTCCGTCGAACACCCGGCCCAGCATGTCGCCGGACACCGCCAGCTCAAGGCTGTGGCCCAGGAAACGGATTTTGCTCTGGGCGAGGTTGATGCCTGCGGAGCTTTCAAAGAGCTGAACCACGGCGTTGTCCCCGTCCACTTCCAGCACCTTGCACCGGCGGACGGAACCGTCCGGCAGCTCGATTTCCGCCAGTTCGTCGTATGTGACGCCGTCGACCTTGCGGACAACCATCAGCGGGCCGGATACTTCGTTTATGGTACGGTATTCCTTGATCATTCTCCACTGCCTCCTTTCACGGCGATCGCTTCGATCTCCGCTTCCATGCTGCGCTCAATTCCGGCATACACCTCGGGATATTCCTCCGGAGGAACGCTCTTGGCGCGGCCGATCTTTTCCCGGCTGGGAATGCTGAACATGGCCTCCAGATCCCCGCCCTTTTCCAAAGCGGCGCGGCAAAGCCTGTCGTATTTGAGAATGAGCGCCAGAAGCTTGAACTGCCTGTCATAGGAGGAGTACCAGTCGATGTCCAGGAAGGCGTTCTGCTGCAGGAAGTCTTCGCGGATCATCTTGGCCGTTTCCAACGTCAGCTGGTCGGCGGCGGAAAGGGAATCCTGGCCCACCAGTTTGACGATTTCCTGGAGCTGAGCTTCCTCCTGCAGGAGGCTCATGGCCTTGGCCCGGTTCTGCATGAACTCACGGCCGATATTCTCGTCAAACCATTCCTTCATGGAGTTGAGATAGAGGGAATAGGAGTTAAGCCAGTTGATGGCGGGGAAGTGGCGCCGGTAAGCCAGCGCGGAGTCGAGGCCCCAGAAAACCTTTACGATGCGCATGGTGCCCTGGGAAACCGGCTCGGAAATATCGCCGCCGGGAGGGGAGACCGCGCCGATGGCGGTGAGGGATCCGGTGCGGCCGTCATCGCTGCCGTTGCAGACAACGCAGCCGGCGCGCTCATAGAACTGCGCAAGGCGGGTGCCGAGGTATGCGGGGTAGCCTTCTTCGCCGGGCATTTCCTCCAGACGTCCGGACATTTCACGCAGGGCTTCGGCCCAGCGGGAAGTGGAGTCTGCGATGACGGCCACGGCGTAACCCATGTCGCGGAAGTACTCGGCGATGGTGATTCCGGTGTAGATGGAAGCCTCACGGGCCGCCACGGGCATGTCGGAGGTGTTGGCGATCAAAACAGTACGCTTTCTGCTGTTTTTGCCCGTGCGCGGGTCCTTTGGTTCGGGGATCTCCATGATGACGTCGGTCCTCTGGTTGGTGCTTTCGCCGCTGTGGGTGTATTTCGGGATTTCCGGGTTTGTGTGTTTGGCGGAGTGATTGTGGCGGTCTGTCTTGCCGGTTCCGGAGGGGTCTGGGATGTTTGCGGTTCCGCCGTTGGCGTTGGGGAAGGTGGTGTCGTTTTTGTGCTGTCTGGTTCAGGACGGCGGGGTCGTTGGGTATTTGTTGTTATCGGGACGGGTGCGGCTGACCGGCGGTTTCTTTTTTATTGTGATAGCTTTGGACTCTTGCTTCTGGGTGGTGCGGGTGGTAATTTGGTGTGTACCGTTACATTCGCCGGGGTTGCTCTCGGATGTGTTGGGTGGCCGGGCCGCGGGCGCCTTGGTTTTGTGCAGGCGAGGGGGGTTTTGCTTCCGGGTCCCGGTGCTGTTTCGGTCTCTGAGGTTGGCGCCTGCCTGCCTTGTGGGCTGTCGGGTGGACTTCTTTTCGCGGTGCGGGGGGGTGTCTTCGGTGCTTTTTGTGTTTGTGGGGCTTGTGTTTGCTCTTGTTTGTTCGGGTGGGTGGTTTGTGCGGTGGTGTATGTTGTTGGTGGTGCTTTGGTCCAGGTGGGTGGTATGGGGTGTGTTTGTTGTGTGGATTGTTTCTTTTGGCGCTTGGCGGGCGTTCTCCTGTTGGGGCTGTATTGATGGTCGGTCTGGGTTTCTCTTCGGTCTTTGGCCGTTCCGGCGGTGCTTGCCGTGGGGGCGATCGTCTGGTCTGTTGGGTTCGGGTTGGCGTTCGTGGCTACCGAGTGGGCGTGCTCCTTTTGCAGTTCTGGCGTTGTTCGTTTGTTTTTTTCGCTTTTTTTGTGGGTGTGTTTTGGATGGTATCGGCTGGTGCGGCCCGTTCCCTTGGGCTCTGCGGGGTCTCCCTGGCGCTCTGCCTGGGTGTTTGCTTGCCGGGGCTGAGTCTTGTCGTGGTGTTTGGCTCGTTCTTTTCGTGTTTGCTCTCTGCGTGGGGTTTTTTGGTCCGCTTTTTTGTTGCGTTTCTGTTGGCGTTCCTGCCTTTTGCGAGGCGGTGCGGTTTGTGCGTGGCGTGCGTCGTGGTCTCGGCCCTTCCGCTGTGTGTTGCGGGCTTTTGATTGCTCGGCCCTGTGTGCGGGTGTCCTAGCTTTGGTGTTTTATACCTGCGTTTCGTGTGCCGTTTGTGGAATGGGGTTGGGCGTTTTGCCTTTATGGTGTTTTGGGATGTTGATTCGCCCTTGGGTGGTTTTGGCGTTTTTGGCGGGAGGATGTTCCCCGATTGGTTGGTTTCTGTTGGTGGCTTTTTTTTCCTTTTTCGGTTCCTCCTTTTGTTTTTTGTTTTGTGGTTTCTGTATCTCTGTGAGGGTTGGTGCCGTCTGTGCCGCTGTTCCGGCAGTGGGCGCGTCTCGCTGGTGTGGGGTGGCGTATTGTTTTTGCAGTGTGCCGCGGGTGGTGTGGGTGGTTGTGATCCTGGAAGTTTTTTTGTGGCCGCTTGGAATGGGGGGCCGGTTTGAACCTTCGCGGCTTTTTTGCCTTTTCTGGGTGGTTTCGGCTTGGCGGTTTTTTGCTGGGTCGATGTTTTTTGGCTTCTGTTGGTTCAGGCCGTTGTTTCCCGTCGGCTCTTGCCGTGTCGGGCCTTTCTTTTGTTCTGCTCTGTCTTGGGTCGGCTCGGTCATCTGGGGATCTTTTTTCGTGGCCAGGTTTTCCTTTGGTTGCTTGCTGGCTGATGGTGTGGCGGACTTCTTGTTGCTGTTCTTGGACTGCCGTCGGGTCTCTTTTGGTTTTTTGGCGGGGATTGTACTGGCCTTCGTTTCCGGGCTCTCGTTTTTTCGGTCTTTTGTGTTTGCCTTGGGCCGTGCCTTTGGTTTTTGTTATTCGTTTTTTGTTTTGTTTGTGTCTACCCTTTTTGGTTTGGTCGCGCTTTTCTGGGGGTCTTTATGGTTCTTTTTTCTTTCTTTTGCGAGGTTTTTTTCTTTTCTGTTTGTGGATGTGGTTGACGGTTGGCTGTGGCGGTTCTCCATGTTCGGCTTTGTGGCGTCCTCGTTCTTCGTTTCTTTTGGTGTGCTTTCCGTTCTTTGTGGTGTGTGCCGTTTTCGTTCCCGGGACCGGGTTGGGGTGGATTTCGATGGGTATTGTGTATCCTTTGTCTTTGCGCTGGTGTATGCTCCTTTTTGTTTCTCCGTGTCGCTGGGGGTTCCATGTGGCTGCGGGGTTCATGGGTGTTTTGGGGAGGGGTGCGGTTGCTTTTGGGCCCCAGCTTTTGGGCGCGCTGTGGTGGCCTGGTTTCTCGCTGGCGTCGTCTTAGCGTCTTTTCGGTTTTGTTGCTTTGCTGATGGCCTTCGCTGTGGGTCTGCCCGGTCTTCCTGTCCGGGTGGTGGTCCGGATTGGTCCGAGGGGTGGTCTTGGGGTCTTTGGCCCGCGGTTGGTTGGCGGCGGTGTGTAGGTTCTTCCCGTGGTGGGTTTTGTCTTCCTGTGCTGCTCGGTGCTGCTCCTTGCGGGCATGGCGGCTGGGGCGGGGGTGTTTTTGGTTCTGAGCGCCTTAGTCGGCTTCTGGTTGGTCGAGAGGTTTGTGCCGGGCTTGGTGGCGTGCCAGGTGGATGCTCTCCTGGTTGGGCGCGATGCTCCGTTTTTTCGATTCTGGGTGTGCTAGGTGTGTTTGCCGTTGTTTTTGCTCTTCGGCGTTTTTCCTGCGGGGGTGCGGGGGGTTTCCGCGTTCCTTTTCTGTAGTGGATTGCCTCCGGTGCGTTCTTTGGGGGGGCTGCGGTCGGGGCTGTGGTCTGCTCTCGTCATGTTCGCGCTGGGGTTCTTGTGTGTTGGGGTTTGTGTTGTTTTCAATACGGTTCGTGCGGTTGTGTTCGTCCTTTCGGTGTTTGTTCCGGTGAAAAGAGGGGGTTTCGTGGTTGCCATCCTGGTTTGGCCGCTGTTGATGGCGGTCGTGTTGGGATGGGGCGGCGTTCCGTCGTTGTGTCTGTGTACCTTTCTGCCTATCTAGTTCGGGTTGGCTGTTGCGCCTCCGGTATGGGGGCTGCAGGCAGGGGATGGCGTCGCATTCCCCCATGGTCGGGATGCTGGTGCCCTTGGGCTGCTGGTCGGGATGCTTTTCTTTCTTCTGTTCTTCGGTTTCGGCATCGCGGCGTTGAGGGATTGCGGTCCTGGTTTCGTGGTTAGCCCTCGGGCTGCGGGTTTTGGGGTCGATGCGATGTGTGGGTGCTGGCTGTTTCTTCTCCTTTCCGGAGGAGAGCCCATGTTTCGTCAGGGCTCCGTTCCGGGTTATTGGCTTGTTTGGGCTGTTCGTATCGGGGATGATCTGCAGTTTCAGGATTTTGGAGTGGTTGTCGGGCTTTTTTGTGTGAACGTCTGCGTTTTTTTTGCCGGGAGTGTTGTCTCCTACGCCGTGCGGGGCGTATTTCGTATCTCTCGTCTTGGCTGCGGCGGTTCCGGCGATTGGGGTGGCTAATTGGTTCATCCTTTTGATTTCTACTTTTCGTCCTTCTTGATATGGACGTCTTTTGTTTTGTTTGCGGTCTGTTGGCTTTTGACTCCTCTGGTTGTATTGTATTTTCTGTGTATCTCCAGTTTTTGCCGCGGGGCTTTGTGGCCCTGAGTTTGGGTGCTGTTGTTGGCCGTGTTGACCGGGTGCTGGACGAGGCCTTTGGGTGTGATGTGTTTGATGGGTCCGGGTAGGGCGTGCTGGCGGTTGCGGACGGTGGGGGTGCGCGCTGTTGCGTGCCTGTGTGCCCTGCGAGGGTTGTAAGCTCGGTTTTTTTCCAGTTCGGCGGTTATGTCATGGAGACTGGCGCTATGTCTGAGGGTGTTGCGGTGTGTTTCTTCGTTGTTTGTGTGGTGGGTCCGGCTGGGTGGGCGTTCTCCCTGGAGTACGACTCCGGGGTGGTGGGGGGTATTGCCTCCTGTGTTGCCGGTGGGGAGGAGCCGCTGGCTGCTCTCCTCGCGGTTAGCGTGCAGTGGGCGTCGGTTGCGGTTGCGGGGTTTTATGTTGCGGCCGCTGGTGGCCTTGATGTGGCTCGGGTGGTTGGTATTGGCGTTCTGGAGATCGCCGGTGGGATTGCTCGGTGGGTTGGTGACTGAGCAGCGGTGCAGCCTATGGATGTGGCAGATCTTCTGGGTTATCAGGGTCACGGGGTCTGCGCAGCGGGATGGGGTTGGAGTCCGGCATATTGGCGTGGTGACGCGTCCGCTCGTGGCAGGTCCTCTCCTTTCTCCGGGCGTTGCTTTCGGCTTTTCTTTTTTCTGGGTTCTGGGCGCCCTGGGGGTTGGCTCGGTTGCGTTGGTGTTTTCTGGGTCTTTCGTGGCGGGGTCACTTGTGAAGGCTGGGATTGTTGGTGGGTTGGGGTTTTTCGGGTTTTCTGCCGGTCGTGTGTACCTTTTTTTAACCCTGTTCGGCGGTGTTGGTGGCGTGGTGTTTTTTTGTTTCGTGTGTGGGGTGTGCTCCGGTTTCTGTTCTTGCCTTTTGTAGTCGGCGGGACCTGGGTTCGGGTTGCTGTCCCGTTTTGGTGGCTGCGGCCCTGTGGGCCATCTGTCTGGTGGCCCGGTCGTGTGGTTTGTGCGGCTGGTTTCTGGTGGGGTTTGTTTGGGGCTTTGCTGAGTTCGCGGGTGGATTCGGTTGTTGGGCGGGTGCTGTGGTTGCGGGCTTTGCGCTCTGGTATCGGGATGCTCTTCCCGGTCGGCGGTAATGGTGGTGGTGTCGGTTTGCCTTGCTTTGATGTTTTCCTTCGGTTTTCCGGTTTGGTTTTTATTTTGCTTTATTGTGGGACCGTCGGTGGTCGATGCTTTTTCTGTAGTGTCGGTGTTGGTTTTGTGGCTGATGGTGAATCTGTCCTGCTGTTCGCGGTCGGCGGTGGCGATTTTGGGGTGTGCTGTGGGGGCCGCGGCTGTGTGGTTTGCTTTGCTGTGTCTGGAGTCGGGTTGCGCCGGGCTTACGGCGAGGTTCAACTGTTCGTTTTGGGTGGATTTCCTGTTTTTCTGGGGATCTATGGATCTGGTGGGCGCGGGGGTCGTTCTGTTTGGCTGCGTCCGGTTCTGGTGCGAGTTGTGCTGCGGGCTGTTCTGTGGGTGCTGGTTGGTTGTCGTGGCTTTTTGCCTTGCGGCGTTGAGCGTGGCGTTGTTGGAGCTCTCCGGTTCCTGCGTTTCTTTGCGGGGGGCCCTGATGCTGGCGTTCACGGCGGGGTGGTTGGCTGGGGTTGTGTTTGCCTTTTGGATGGTTGTGGGCGGGTCTTTCATTTCGGTGGGCGCCGTGGTGTTCGGGTGGCCTAGGGGGGGGCGTTTGGTGTGCGCGCGTTTTGGGTCTGTTTGGGTGGTTTTCACGTGTCGGGGGTTTTGCGGTTGCTGCTGGATTTGGTCGCTGTGGGTTGGCGGGGTTGGCCGCCTGGTGCGGTTTATCTTTGCGTTGGACCTTGGATTTTGGTTCCGGTTTGCGCAATGCGTTCTGTTGGGTGGTCCCGCCTTCCGTTTGGGTGTGTTTTGCGGGTTTTCTGGGGTCGCTTTGTTTCTGGATTTATTTCTTCTGCGGTTGGTTCTGCGTTTTGTTCCGGTTCCGTCTTATCTTGCTTTTCTTTCGGATCTGTCTTGTTTCTTGTGGTTTCTGGCAGTTGGTTCTCGTGGCGTTTTGGGTCTTCGGGTCATTTTTTGGCGGGAGCCTTTGGGTCGGTTTTGTGCTGTTTTTTTTTTTCCTCTTGCTCTTTCTCCTTTTTGGTTGGTTTTCGGGGGGTTGCTTCCCCGCCCTTGTTGGTCCTATTTTATAGGTTGCTGGGCCTTTGTTGCTTGCTTTGGTACTTGCTTTCCCTTTGTCCTCTGTGTTGGTGGGGGGGAGGGGGTTTTTCACAAACCGGACGGATTTGTTGGGATTTCGTGTTGGTTGGCTTCTGTGCTTTTTTACTGGTTAATGGGCTTTGGGTTTCTGGGATGGATGGGGACGTATGGGGGCAGGGCTCGTTCTTGGTGTCTTGCGTCGGACTGTTGCAATTGCCTGGCGGAGTTTCGTTTTTTGTGCGGTTGCATAACATTGGGTTCTTTTTTTGCAGGGTGTGTGCGTGCGGGAGGATGGTTGTTCTGCTGCATGGGTTGGGTTGTGCTTTTCTGTCGGCGGGGGAGGCGGGCGGGGGCGTGCAGGGCGTTTTGGGGGCGGAGGTGGAGGGTTTTTTGGGCCTATTTCGGGCGGGGGGCGGTGTTCGTACCGTGTGTGTTTTTCCTATTCCTCTCCTGCTGGAGCCGCTTCGAGCAGGGGTATGGTTGTCCCGGGGGGGTGGTTGGTGCTCCCCGACTGTTTTTCTTGTTTTATCTGCATTGTGGTTGTGTTTTCGTCTTTGGTGTTCATATACCTCTTGTCTGTGCGGCGACGTCGGTGTGTATGGTGCTTGCGGGTGTTGTAATTGAGGGTGTCGTCGGCTGGACCGTGGTCTGCCGTTACGGGAGGTGGCGGGGGGTACGGGGCTTGCGGTTCGTTCGTTTCGCTTTTGCGGTCGTCTGGGGCTGTTGTGTCGGTGTCATGTCCGGGCTTGGGGATATCGGTTGTGCTGGTTTTCGGCTTTTTGGGAGCTGCCGGGTCTTCTCTTTTTCTGTGGTTTGGGGTTCTTTTTTGCGGCTCTCCGGGAGTTTTTATGCGGTCTTTCCTTTGCGCTTGGTTGTGCGGTTTGAGGCCGGCGTTGGTTGCTTCTTCGTACCCGGGGGTGCCTGGGGCTTTTGTTCGGGCTGTTGTGAGGTCGGCTGTGGGGATGAGGTTGTGTGGGCTTTGGGGGATTCGGGGTGCGTGGTGTTGCCCGGGTTGAGGCCCAGTCTGCCGGGGGGGTGCCGGGGCGTTGGGGCCGGTGGTGTTTATCTGGGCGGAGCGCGGCTGGGGCGGTTTGGTTCGGTAGGAAGGGGTGGCGTTTGTTTGTTTGTTGTCGCGGCTATATGTTTTTGGTCTTTGCGGGTGTCGTTGGGCCGGAGCGGTTTGGCTCGCGGGGTCGTGTGCTGGTACGTCGCTGGGCGGGTTTTCTGTGCGGCTGTTTTTGCGATTGTCCTTGTGGGATCGTGCTGGGTGTGGGGAAACTGTATTCCGGGTGGGCTCGGTTTGGGATGGCGGTGGCTGTGTGCTGCTGGGGTTTTGGCGCGTTCTTGGGGTCTTGTATTGAGTTCTGTTGGGGGAAATGGTCATATATTTGTGCGGGTTTCTCTCCGGTTCTGTTTTTTGATCTAGTTGTCTTGGCATTTTGTTCGGCCGCTTTTTCAACTTGTGCTTCTTCGGTGCCCTTCGCCTGTGAGGGTTGTCGCTTGACGGGTGCATGGTTCCTTTTCATGGTTCTGTGGGGGGGGGTTTCCTGTTCTTCACGGTGACTGTGTATCCGGCGGGGCTCCGGGCGCGTGTGGGCGCGTTTGGAGCTAGTGAAATAGTCGGCTTGTTGTGGGTATATGTGCGTTCGGGACTCTTTGCCTGGCCATTGTGGCGGGGACTGTTTCCGGTGGTTCTCCTTGCTTTGTAGCTTCCCTATCGGCTTGGTGGCTTGTGTGCTTTCTCGCTTATCTCTTTCTTTTTTTGTGCGGTGTTTGCGGGATGCGGCTTTGGCGTTGCCGCGTGTTCGGCGGGGCTCGGCCTTGCCTTCTTGGCGCTGGGCGTGGCGGGGTTTGGTGCTCTTTTTACTCGCTTTTCGGGTCTCGTGGTTTGCGGCGGCTTTGGTGCCTTCTGCTTTGGCCTTGCGTGTTCGGGCGGTTGTTTCTGCTTTGTTCTGTCCGCCGTGCCGGCCGGGGCCGGGTGTGTGGTGCCCGGCTCTTGGCGTTGTTTTGTCTCCGGGGGCTTTGGGGGCTTTTGTCCTGTGGTCGGCTCCCGGGCCGGGTGCGGGGGACTTTGTTGGCTGTTCTTTTTTTTGGTGGGGCGGTGGCGGAGCGGGGTCTCCCTCGGTCGCGCTGTGGGGAGGGCCGGGCTCGGGCTGTCGCCTGGCTGCGCTGTGGTTTTTCGGGGCTTTCGGGTGTCTGCGTCTCGCCTTGTTTGTGCTGCAGACGTTTGTTTTTTAATCGCCGCGTGTTTTCGGGCTTTTTCGGGGGCTGCGGGTGGTGGGGTCGCCGTGGTCATCTGTCAGCGTTGTGTGGATATCTTCTTGTTTTATTCTTTTGGGCCTGTGCTTTTCGTACACCGTGTTGTAGCGGTCGCCGGCTTCCGGTCTATGTTGGCGGCTCTGGGGATTGCCCCGGCTCCGGTGATGCGTTGTGTGGGGTTTGGAGCGGCGGGTGTTGATTTGTGGGTCGCCTTTTCGGTAGAGGTTGCGGTGGTCCAGTTCTTGGCGGGGGGCGTTTCCGTGGTTGTTGTTGCGGTCGCTGTGCCTGTTGTGGGGGGTTGCGGGTGTGTGGGTTTGTCTGCGGTGGTCGGAGTCGTGCGGGACGCTCGTTTGCTGCCCGTCTTTGGGGTTGCTGTAGCGCCGGGGCTGGTTCTGGTTTCGGAGCGGGTTGTGGGTTCGGAGCCGTGTGCTTTTTTGTGGGTCTGACACTTCGTTGGCGGTGTTGTGCGTTCCGTGGTTTTTTTATTTGTCGTGGTGTTTTTTGTTGTGTTCTTGGCTTTTGTGGTTGTGAATTGCACGGTTTTGGGCGTTCTGCTTGGGGTTTGCTGCGTTTTTTTGGGGCGTATCTGGGTTGGGTGCGGGGTCGTTCTGTTCGATTCCGGTCCGGTGCGTGGTCGTGGCGGGTTCGTGGGCCTGGTCCTCGGGGCGGTGGTTGCGGTTTTGAGGCCTGTCTTCCTTGGGGGGCGGGTTTTTGTGCGGGTGCCTGTTGTGGTTGTTTTCGTTTGGGTTTCTTTTGTCCAGTCTCGGTTCTGTGGCGTTGCGTGGTTGCCGGGGCTTGGCGTTCTGTTCGTGGGTTGGGCGGTGGGCGTGGATGTGGTCGTTTGCTTGCTTTTTGTTGGTGTCTTTTTTTGAAAAATCCCCGTGAGAATGTTTGGCGAATGGTGTGCTGTGCTTTCTTCGGTCTGTGCGGGGGGGGATTCGGCTGGGAAGTCCGTTGGTGTGCTAGTTGGGGTTGGCGCTTCCGGTTCGTTTGGTGTCGCACTGGGTGAGATGTTCGTTTGTTGCGGCGGTGAGCCGGATGTCGGCGGGCCTTGCGTGCCTGTCGCCGGTGCGGATGAGGGTTTTTTTCTGCTGGGTGCGGGGCAGTTTGCTCTGGATGGGCGGGGGCATGTTGTGGTTTTTATCGGTGGTGCGCGTGCTCCTGTCGGCGGGTTCGATCTGTGCGGTTTTGGCGGTGTTGATGGCGCGGGTCGTCGGGTTCTTTTCCTGTCCTACCTTCTCGCTTTTGAGCGGCTTGTTGGTAAGGTTGGCGCAGCTGACGTGCGGGTTTGGGTCGGCTGCGCTTGCGGTTTTTTTGTGTTGGTCTGGCTCGTTGAGTTCGTTGCGGGTGGGGGGTTCGTCGGAGATCCGTGTGTTTGAGTGGGTGTTGTTGGTTTTGGAGGTGTTGCGGTTTTTATGGTCCTTTAGGGTGCTTTCCTGGTTGTTGCCGTTGTGGTTGGCGTTGGGTGGCTCCTGCTTTGGCTTGGTGTAGTGCGGGTTGGACATGTTTTGGATGCCGGCTGGGTTGTGTTGGGAAAATGCGTCCGTTTCCAGGATGGTTTTGACCAGATAGGGGCTTTCTTCGTTTTTCTGGTCTTTCGTGCTGTCGGTCTCTTTGTGGTTTTGGTGCCGGTCGGCGGGGGTGCTGACGTCGTGGATGATTTTTGCCGTTTCTGTGTTGTTTGTCGTGCTTTTTGAGGCGGTGTCCTTGGTGCATTTGTTTTTTGTGAGGAAATTCGGGTTTGTCTTTTTGCTTTCGTGTTTGTTGGTCGGCTGCTTTTTTTCGTGTTTGTTGTTTACGTAGATGAGGTTTCTGTGCCGTTCTCCGTCGTTGTTGCTGGTGG
Source organism: Papillibacter cinnamivorans DSM 12816 (assembly GCF_900176335.1). Classification (GTDB taxonomy): domain Bacteria; phylum Bacillota; class Clostridia; order Oscillospirales; family Oscillospiraceae; genus Papillibacter; species Papillibacter cinnamivorans. Next base: position 218,690 of record NZ_FWXW01000005.1, on the reverse strand, counting down.
GGATTCGGTTGTGTATGGAGTTCATGAATTGGATGGGATCCGTGTTCGTTTGGGTCCAGTCGGCGTTGGGGTTCTTCAGGCTGTTGTTGTTTTATTTATATAGTAGGGTAAGCATTTTGTCGCCGCGCAGGTTTCCCATGTGTCGCGTTTTTGCGGTGTGCATTGGGCGGATCGGGCTGCTCAGGTAGATCCTCTGCTTGTCCAGGGTGGGATGGGCTTCTTCGTCGGGCTTTTGCAGCCTGATGTTTTTTTGGGCGTTGCTTGCGTGTTAGATCTTGTGAAAATCGTTTCTGTTGAGGTCGGTGGGACTTGCCGTCTGCGTATCCTGGTGGTTTGTCCGTTGTGCCCTTGCCTCCTGGGGTTTGGTTATTTTGGAGGCGGGGATGGGCTTTGTGGGAGCGTGCTTGATTGGGTTCTGCCTGGGCTTCATTGGCTTGCTTGAGGGGCTTGGCCGGGTTTTGTGGGTTGTGGTGGCCGTTGAAGCCGTCTGGGTTTCGGTCCGGTGGGTGCTGGGGGTGTTGGTGTGTTCCATGGCTTTCTGGTGTTCCCAGGTGTGCGCTTCTTTCGACTGCTTTTGGTGGTCGTCTGCTGTGCAAAGGTGCGTTTCCTGCGCCGTTTTTGTTCGGGTATGCGTTTGGGCGCGGTTGGGGGTGATTTGGCGGGTTTCCGGGTCGATTTGGGCGGTGGTGTGCGGTGCCTTGGTGCTGGCCAGGTCCTGTTCGGCCATGTTCGCCTCTGTGCTCTTCCGGGGTGTGCTGTGTTGCTATTCCCTTCTTTTCGTGGGTTGCTGCTGTCCCTCTTATGTGCTGCGGCTGGTCGCGCTGTGGTGTTTTTGGGGGCGGGTGGTTTTGTTTTCGGTTTCCGTTTCCTCCTGTAGGGTCTTTGGGTCCTGCTGTTTTGTGTGTTGTCCGGCGGCCGGCTGCTTTTTCGTTTCTTCGGTTTCGTTTTTGTTCGTGGTTGTGGGGCTGGCGAGGGTGGTGGGCGGCGTGTGGTCCGTGGTGGGTGTGGGGAGGGCGATTATGTCCGGGTGCGGCCTGTGTGTTTCTCTCACCTGCGCTCTGCTTTCGCTCGTCGTGGTCGTGGACGGTGGTTTTGCGAGGCTGAACGCCGCGTCCGTCCTCGGTCTGGGCCGCGGTGGGGGCACGTGGTGTGATTTGTTGGGTTTTTTCGTTTTTTCGGAGATGCTTTTGCGCTGTTCGTGCTTGGTTTCGTTTGTCGTCTCGTTTATGGCGTGGCGGGCTTCTTTGTTTTCGGGTCTCCTTTTGTTGGGGGTTTTGCTGAAGTCGTTTATTTTCTGGTGGCCCTGGGCCTTGCGTCTGTTGTTGGGGGTGGCCTTTCCCGGCTGTCGGTAGGTTTTTCCCGTCTTTTTGGCTTCCGGTGTGGTGTTTTTTCGCTTTTTGTGTTGCGTTGGGTTTTCCAGCTCTGCTCCCGGTGTCGTCTGGGTGCCTTTGGTGGGTTCTTTTCTGGTGAGGGATTTTTTGTGCGGCTTCTCGAATGGGTGTTGCTGGCCCGGTTCGCTTTTGAGCAGGTCGTTTTTTTCGGGTTTGCGCTTGGCGGCGTTTGCCTGGCGGCGGCGTGTGCTGTTCTGGCCGTTGTGGATGCGGGCTGGCTTCTTCCGGGTTCTTTTTCTCTGGTGGGTTTCGGATCTGGCGGTGCGGGGGGTGGGTCGTTTTTTTTGGCTGGTTTTTTCTTTGGCGTTTTATTTGGGGCTTTGTGAGTGGGGTGTGTCGGTTGCGTTGGGGGTGTGTTTGTGTCGCCGGATCTTTCCGGTTGGTCTTCCTTCTTGGCCTTTTTGGTTGTTGGTGCGTTTTTTTTGTCCTGTTTCGGCGTGTTTGTCGCCTGCGTCCTTCGGCGTTCGCGTGCTTTCGTTTTCAGGGCGGTATGCTGTCTGTTCAGATCTGATGGTGCTGGAGTTGGTGCTATTTTCGCCTCGTTGGGGTGGGTTGTTGGGGTGTTCGGGGCTGTGGTGTTGGTTTCCTCGTCCTCCGTGGGGGTGTGGGTTTCTGGCTTTTTCACAGTCGGTGCTTTCGGTTCCTGCGCGGTTGTTGCTTTCTCCGTAGCGTTTTCTGTGGTTTCCTTTGTTTGGTTCGGATTTTGGTTTTTCGGCTGCTTGTCTGCGGTGGTGGTGTTTCGCGCGTTTTTGTCTTTCGGGCTGGTGTTCTTGGGTGTGTTTTTTTTCTTTGGTGTGGGGGTCAGCCGTGTTGTGTGCGGGATTGTGGTCTGGGTGATTTTTTTTTGGGAGTTTGCGGTGGGCGTTGTTGCTGTGGTGGTTGGTTGCTCGCTTATTGTGGCGTAGCGGTTCTTCGGCATCGCGTTTTTGCTGTGGGAAAGCTGTTTGGCTTGCTGTGGGTCGACGGGGAGGCCGGCTCCGTTTTGCGCCGCGTTGTGGGTTGGTTCTTTTGCTGTGTTCGTGGTTCTTTCTTGTTCTCGTGGTGCTTTGGCTTTTGGTCTTTGTCGTGTTCCTGTTTAGGTTGTCTGTTGTTTGTGCCGGTGGTTCTCCGGGCTGTTCCGGGTTTGGGGTTTTGGGGGGGGGTGTGCTGTTGGGGCGGGGAGTTGGGGTGTGTCTTCTCGGGTGTGGTGTGCCCCGTCTGGGTTGGCTGGTCGCTGGGGTTCTTTTTGGCGGTCGCGTGTGTGGTCTTCTGGTGGTGTTTGCGCTTGTTTTTGGTGGTTTGGATTTTTGTCTTGTTGTGTTGGGGGTGCTTGTGGGTCGTCTCGCTGTGGGTTTTTTCAGACTGGTGGGGTGTTTTGTTGGGTTGATTGGGGGCTTGTTCCTCTTTCTTTTGTTTGGTGTTCTTTGCGGTCCCCTGTTCTGCTTTCTTGACGGCTCTGTGGCTCTTGGTTTTGGGTCGGTTGGTGGGGGAGGTGATTGTGGTTTGCTGGTGTTTGCCGGTGCCCGTGTTCTTGGCCGGTGCGTTTGGGATTGGGTTGGTTTCCATGTCTCTGGTTCCTTCGGTTTGGGTGCTGCCTTTTTGGGTTTTTGTGATGCTGTCCATGTGTGCGGTGGCCTGTGGTTTTTTGGCTGGGTTTATTTGTGGCTCTCGCTTCGTGATGTTCGCTTTTTTCGTGGTCTTGTTGTCCGTTGCGGTGGATGAGGTCTGTGTGTTTTTGGTGGGGCTGGTTGTTTTGGGCTCGGTGGGGGGGGTGCACGTGCTGGTCCTGGTCTTGGTTCCGGTTGCCGTGTGCGTTCCTTCTCGCATTGGCGGGGCCTTCGTGTCGGTGGGCGGCATGCCGGCCTTTGTGGTGTCGGTTGCGGTTTCGGGCTCGTTTGGGTTGTTGCCGTTGCGGGGCTGGGAGTTTGTTGCTTTGTTTCCGGGCTCCTGCGCTGCGGGGTCTCGGGTTTCGTTTCCTCTGAGCTGCTCCTTGTTCGGGTTTGTGGGCTTGGGGTTTTAGTTGGCGTTGGCGTGTTTTCCGGTGCGCCTGGTGGCTTTCTGCGTTTTTGTTTTGGGTTGGTTTATTTTCTCCTTGGTGAGTGTGGTGTTCCTGTGCTTGGGGTTGGTGGCCTGGGGCGTGGTGTCGGGGCGGTTGATGTTGGTGGAATTGCTGTCTTGCGGCTTGATCTTTGCCTTTTGGGGCGTTTCGTTGGGTCGGTGCTTGTTTGCGGTTTCGTTCGCCGGGTGGGCGCCCGTGGTGTTTTTAAACTCGTCTGTGAGGTATTTGATGACGCAGTCGTCGAAGTCGTCGCCGCCCAGCCGGTTGTTCCCGGCGGTGGCCAGCACCTCGATGACGCCGTCGCCGATTTCCAGGATGGAAACGTCGAACGTTCCGCCGCCCAGGTCGTATACCATGATCTTTTGGTCGTTTTCCTTGTCCAGCCCATAGGCCAGAGCGGCCGCCGTGGGCTCGTTGATGATGCGCTGCACTTCAAGACCGGCGATTTTGCCCGCGTCCTTGGTGGCCTGGCGCTGACTGTCTGTGAAATACGCGGGCACCGTGATGACCGCCTGGGTCACGGGGCTTCCCAGATAGGCCTCCGCGTCCGCCTTCAGCTTCTGAAGGATCATGGCGGAGATTTCCTGAGGAGTATAGCTCTTCCCGTCGATATTGATGCGGCGGTCGGTGCCCATATCCCGCTTGATGGAACTGATGGTGCGGTCCGGATTGGTGATGGCCTGGCGTTTTGCCACCTGGCCCACCATCCGCTCACCGGTTTTGGAGAACGCCACCACGGAAGGAGTTGTCCGGTTGCCTTCCGCGTTGGGGATGACAACAGCCTCGCCGCCTTCCATAACGGCTACGCAGGAATTGGTTGTTCCAAGGTCGATACCTATTACTTTTGACATAATATTTTGTTCCTCCTGTTGAAAAACGTAAGTGTAATATTTTTATAATAATCAGATGTTCTGTAATCTGCTTCGTGATTTGCTGGGTTCGGGTTTAGTTTGCCACCTTCACCATGGCCGTCCGGATCACTTTGTCACCCAGAAGAAACCCCTTCTGGAATACCTCCGCCACGACGCCGTCTCCCAGAGACGGGTCTTCCGTGTGCATCACCGCGTTGTGAAACGCGGGATCAAAGGCGGAGCCCTGCGCCGGGATTTCCCGGACGCCCATTTTTTCAAAGATTTCCGAAAGCTGCGCCATGGTCAGCTCCACGCCCTTCCGGTAGGCCTCGTCTTTCGTGGGCTGGCCGAGAGCCCGCTCCAGGTTGTCGTATACCGGCAGCAGGCGGGAAACCGCGTCCGCCCAGGCGTCCTGATAGGCAGACTCCCGTTCCTTCTGGGAACGTTTGCGGAAATTGTCGTATTCCGCTGCCAACCGGAGATACTGGTCCTTGCTGGCGCCCAGGTCCCGCTCCATCTGTTCGGCGCGCTCCTGGGACTTTAAGAGAACCTGTTTGAGTTCCGCTTCCGCGGAGACGATATCCGCTTCCGCGGGCTTTGTTTCCTGTGCATCCTTCCGGATCGGTTCGCTTGTCTGTTCCAAGTGAGTCTCTTCCTTTTTCTTTTTACTCATTGTTCCCTGGCAACCTCCATCCTATGATGTGCTCTCCGCCGCTTTCGGCAAACGGAGCTTTGCCCCAGGGAGGACGCTCTTCCGGCCGCCTCCCGCCGGCCGAAGACGGCGGGAGGACGGTTCCGGTCAAGAGAAAAATGCGTTATTCTCCCTTGAATACGGGCGGTCGTTTTGCAAAGAAGGCGCTGACGGCCTCCTTGAAGTCGTTTGTCTTGGAGCACTCCTCCATGTACTGGCCCTCTCTGGCGGTGTATTTTTCCTGCTCATCGAAGAAAAATTCGTTGATAATGGCCTTTTGCCTCGCGATGGCCAGTCCGGGCAGGGCTGCCAGGCGGGCGGCAAATTTATATGTGACTTCCTCCAGCTGGCCTTCCTCCGCCAGGCGGTTGGCAAGGCCGATGGCAAGAGCCGTTTTTCCGTCCACGGGCGCGCCGGTCATCATGATCTCCGTAGCCCGGGCAAGACCCACCAGCCGTTCCAGATAATAAAACCCGCCGGTGTCTCCGGGAAGGGCCATGGAGATGAAAGCCATGATGAAGCGGCTCTTCTCGGTGGCGATTCTGAAATCGCATGCCAGGGCGAGACTGCATCCCGCTCCTGCGGCAGCGCCGTTGACCATGGCGATCACCGGCTTGGGGCACTTGCGGATGGCGGCGCTCATCCTGCCGTACTGAGCGACCAGAGGAGCCTCCAGACCCTCGCCCGATTCGGCTTTCCCCTTGAATTCCGCGATGGATCCGCCGGCGGAAAAGTTCTTCCCTGCGCCGGTGATGATGATGACATTGACGGCGGGGTCTTTGCCGCACTGCTCCACGGCCTCCCGCAGGGGATTGACCATGGTGGAGGCGATGGCGTTGCTTTGCTCGGGCAGGTTGATGGTGATGGTGGCAATCTTATCCTTGACGCTCAGGAGGATATCGTTGTTCATTGCAAGCACCCTTTCGTATCATTTATTTGGAACCCGAGGTTCCGCCTTGACCGGGAAGTTCGCCCCCGCCGAAGAGCCGTGAAAGTCCGTCTGCAAAATAGGACAGGCGGGCGGCCACTCTGGCGTAATCCATCCGGGTAGGTCCCACCACGCCGATGAGCCCCTGCATGTTGTCGCCGATATCGTAGCAGGCGACAACGACGCTGGTGTCCTTGAGGGCGTCGGCCAGGTTTTCCGGCCCGATGAGAAACTTCATGGGGGAGCGGTCGTCGGGAGGCGGAATGCGGGCCAGCTCTTTTCCGTCGGAAAGAAAGCTCATGAGCTGCTGTGCCTTTTCAATGTTGCGGTATTCGGGATGTTCCAGCAGATGGGAGGCGCCGGTGGTATACACCTTGTAATGCTCCAGATCCTCCATGACCTCGATGGCAAAGCTCACCACCAGAGAGATAAGCCCCGACAGGGGACCCGCGGCGCTCTCCGCCGTCTGTACCGTATCATAGGAGATTTCAGCGGCGGTGAGGTTTACAAAATGGGTGTTGAGAATCGCGGCGAGACAGTGAAGCTGTTCTTCCTCCAGATTGAGGGGAAGGCGGAAAAGCCGGTTTTTAACCACATTGGTGTCGGTCATGACCACCGCGATGAAAGCGCTCTGCTCCACCAGAAGAAGGTCGAACCGGCGGATTGTGATCCTCGCCTTTCCGGAAGAAAGGGCATACGATGGGTAATTGGTCAGCTGAGCCAAAATCCTTCCGGCTTCGGACAGAACCCGGTCCAGCTCCTGCATCTTCAGATGGAGAGCGGAGTTGATCTTATCCGTTTCCTCCACCGAAAGGCGGTGCCGCTGCATCAGTTCGTTGACGTAAAGGCGGTAGCCCAGGGGGGAAGGGATGCGTCCGGCGGATTTGTGGGGCTGTTCCAGAAACCCCATGCTCTCCAGGTCTGCCATCTCGTTTCGGATGGTGGCGGGAGAAAGGTCCAGGCCGCAATGCTCCGCAATCGACTTGGACCCAACCGGTTCGGCCGTTTGGATATAGTCCTCCACCACGGCTTTCAGGATTCTTTTTTTACGGTCGCTGATGAACATGTCCTCACCCTCGTCGATTTAGCACTCGAAGCAACTGAGTGCTAATGTTAATTTACCACTCCCGCCGACGGTTGTCAAGTGGTTACCATAAATAATATGGAGGAATTGGACGGATCTTCCGCTGTGCACTTTTTCCATGAGGTTTACCGCTCCATACATGATATGCACGGGACTGTACGCCTCCGGAGGAGAATGCCGCGCTTCAGGCAAAGCCTGCGGATATAGGATTCTTTTATTGCGGAAAAATATTAAGACAAAACATGGGCGGCTTCTGAAAGCCGCCCATGTTTTGTCTTTTAGATCATTCTTCAGATAACCGGCAGCGTATTTTTCCCGGTGGGACGGGGGATCAGGCCGGCCTCGGCAAGAATGGGAAGAAGAAGCCGGAACAGGGCGATCAGGATCAGAATTTCCACCGGGAGCATGATGGAATTCTTCACGAGGCTCTTGGCTAAAAAATAATAGTAGCCTTTGTTGTAGAGCATGGCGCTCCAGAGAGAACCCAGCCCGACGTTGATAAAGGCGTTAATCAGGAGCTTTGCCAGAATGATCCGCAGAAGGGTGATCCGCCTGCGGTAAAAAAACAGGGCGAATACGAAGGCGCCCAGCATGGTGCTCAGGGTGTATCCCGGAAAGAAGGCGCCGGTGGGGTGGATGACGAAGCCAATAATGTCGCTTGCAAAGCCGTACAGCAGTGCTATCACCGGCCCGCACACGAGGCTGCAGACGGCGGTGACGATGAAAGTGAAATAGATCCGCAGATTCTCGGCCATGGGGAAGGGGATGAAAAACGAGCTCATCACCACGGACGCCGCCGCCATCAGGGAAGCGAAGATCAGGATGCGCAGGTGCCGGAGCTCGCCCGCGGCGGTCCGCCAGTAGGAAGGGGACAGGGGAGACAGATAGGGTGTTTCGGACATAATAATACCTCCTCTTTCTCGCAACTGCGCGCATAGAGGAGGCCCGCTCCAGTATGCGGCAGCGGGATGCGGCAAACGTACTGCAAGTCTTCCGACTTTTCGTCCGGGGGACAACTCCCCGTTCTCCCGGCACTTGCCGGCCCTTAAAGGCCCGGCGGAAACACACGTTTGCCTACTCTGCCAAATTTTCCGCGGACTGCGTAAGAAACGCTCCGCTCTGCTAACAGTATATCGTCCCCCGGAGAAAATGCAAGAGAAAAATAAACCCGCGGATCGTTTTCCCGAAAATCGGCCTGCGGTTGGGAAAAGCCCTGCCTTCTCAAACGTCGCGCGGACTCGGTTTTTCAGACTAGCCCTACAGACTAAGATATGAAAAGCCTCGATTACAGATAAAAAATCTTCTTAACCGTCGCATAGACTTTGTTTTCGCAGACCCAATGAGCCCCACAGTCTAAAACACGGAACGTTCCGATCGCGGGTTTAACATAGAGTGCTTGCCACCCGGCTGTCAGTGCGCTCGCAACTACCAATAGTCAACTTGTTATTGAGAGCGCCTACAGGAACACCCTCTCCGGAGCTCCAAGAGGCCGGAGCCTCTTGGCATCCTTTTGGTGACTTTTCTTATGCAGGAAAAGTTACCCCCAGCGGGGAGCGCGCCGCTCCCGTCCAAATCTCTCGTAAAAAACATAATTACAGGCAGAATATCAGATTGCCGTTGATCACATCGGCTTACATAATAATTTCACCAGAATCTCAGCCCCGCAAACCCCATAAAGCAAAGGGCCAGCAGCCCGGCCGTGACCAGGGCGATGGGGGCCCCCTCAAAGGACTTCGGATACTCGGCGAATTCCAGACGCCGGCGGATACCGGCAAATAAAATGACTGCAAGGGTGTACCCGAGACCGGAGCAGACCCCGTAAACAACGGAAGCGACAAAACCATAGCCGTTCTGCGTCCCCAGAAGCGCCGTGCCGAGAATGGCGCAGTTGGCGGTAACCAGAGGAAAGCAGATGCCCAGGGACGAGTAGAGCGTGGGAGTATACCTGCGGAAAAACAGCTCCGCAAGGTGCACCATCCCCACGATTACCAGGATATAAGCGACCGTTTCCAGATACTGCAGCTGAAAGGGGGCGAGAAGAAAGAAATTGACCAGGTAAGTCGCCATGGACGAAAGACCCATGACGAAGGTTACGGCGATTCCCATGCCCGCGCCTGTTTTAATGTCGTTGGATGCTTCCAGAAAGGAGCAAACGCCCAGGACTCTCACAAGCACGAGGTTTTCGGCGAGGATGGCGCCGACGGCCAGGGCAAAAAGCTGGAAAAAACTCACGGATGATTCCTCCTTCCCGCGTACTGCGCGGCGGCCATGAGAAAGCCCAGAGTCAGAAAGCCGCCCGCCGGCATGAGCATGATGAGCGCCGGCGGATATCCCCCGCCGAAAAGGGAAACACCCCAGATCGTCCCGTTTCCGAGGATCTCCCGGACGGCCGAGACGGCGCAGAGGATCCCTGTGAAACCCAGTCCCATGAAAAGCCCGTTCAGGACCGAGGCAAGGGGCGGGGTGCCCGAGGCGAAGGCTCCCGCCCGGGCAAAGAGAATACAGTTGACCGCGATCAGGGGCACGTAGATTCCCAGTGAGGCGGAAAGATCGGGGAAATAGGCCCGCATCAGAAGGTCCGCGATGGTGACAAGACCCGCCGTGACGGTAATATGGACGAGAGAGCGGATTTTGTCCGGGACCGGTTTCTGAAGGAGCGATGCCAGCAGGTTGGATAAAACGAGAACCGCCGTAACGGCAATTCCCATGCCCACTGCATTTTTAAGGGATGTGGACACCGCCAGGGCCGGACACAGGCCCAGCAGCTGCATCAGTACGGGATTTTGAGTGATAAGCCCGTTTTTGAGGATCCCCAGTGGTTTCATTTTTCTCCTCCTTTCGCGGATCGGGCAGCTTTATCCCAGAGAAGCCACCGCCGAAAGAGCGGCGTTCACGCCGGCGGCCACCGCCTTGGAGCTAAGTGTGGCGCCTGTGACAGCGTCGATGCGGTTGCCTCCCGCGTTTACCGTTACGGTGCCGGACTTCCCCACAAACCGGGAAAGAAAGTCCTGCTCCGTCACCGCGGAGCCGACGCCGGGAGTTTCGGAATGAGAGACAATGTCGACTCCGGTGACCTTGCCGTCCAGATCCACGCCCACCGTCATGGAAATCTCCCCGCCGAAGCCCTGGGCGGTGACGGCCGCCACATGGCCCAGAAGCTCCGTGCCGGAGTACGCCCCGTACAGAGCCTCGACCTTATTACCGGTATAGGGGACGGGAGTGAAAATATCCGCCGCCGGCAGGACCGCCAGCATGGACCGGTACGCTCTTTCCTCCCGGATCCCCTCGATACGCGCCGCGGTGAAATGATTGACGAGACCCAAGAGTATAACGGTGACGGCAATGATCGCGATAAGGATGAAGACGGGATGCACTGCGGGCTGTTTGTTTAAAGCGGTTGCCGCCGCTTCGCGTTTTCCCCTGAGCCTCATTTGGGAGCACCTGCCTTTTTCCAGCTCCGCCGTTTTGTCCCGAAGCGGCGGGGAAAGGTCCCCCGCTCAATGATCCAGACGGAAGCGTTGGAGATCAGAATGGCGTAGGCGACTCCCTCCGGGTAGGCGCCGAAATAACGGAAGAAAACGGTGAGAGCGCCGCACAGGGCCCCGTAAATCCATTGCCCGGCAGCCGTCACGGGAGAGGTGGCGGGATCGGTGGCCATGAAGATGGCCCCCAGCAGCATGCCTCCTCCCATAAGACTGTACAGCATCCACTCCAGAGGAGAATTTCCCCGGGGAAATAATAGCGTGAGAAGTGCCGCCGTGCCCAGAAAGGCCACAGGAATCCGAAGCGGGATCACCCGGCGGACCACCAGATAGGCTCCCCCCAGCAGGAGGAGCAGGGCGGAGGTTTCCCCCAGAGATCCTCCCCGCTGGCCCATGAGCATCTGATAAAGCTCGACGCCCTTGGGAAGCGTACCGGCGTGGAGGAAGGTCATGGGAGTGGCCCCGGTGACAGCGTCGGCGGAGGCTCCCAAAATGGAAGATCGGGACATGGGGACAGCCCAGGTGGTCATGACGGAGGGCCAGGAGAAAAGAAAGGCCCGGGCGGCCAGAGCCGGGTTTAAGAAGTTTTTGCCCAGTCCGCCGTAGAGCTGTTTGACTACGAGAATGGCAAAAGCGGCTCCCACGGCTGCCACCCAGTAAGGCGCGGTGACGGGAAGGCAGAGGGCCAGCAGGATCCCCGTTACGACGGCGGAAAGGTCCCTCAGCGTTAAGGATTTTTTGAGAAGGCGGCGGTAAAGCCACTCGAAAAAGAGGCAGCACAGAACGGTGAAGACCGTCAGAGTCAGAGATCGCCAGCCGAAATAATAGACCGAAAAGGCCAAGGCGGGGAGCAGCGCGATGATGACGTCCAGCATGACCGAGCGGGTGTCTTCCGGGGCCCGGATATGGGGAGAAGAGAGAAAATTCCTGTCGGGTTCCATAAATTCAGTTCCCCTCCCTGCCGGCCGTAGAGGCCTCCGCCAGCTTCTGTTTTCCCGCCCGGATGGACGGAACCAGGGGCAGCCTGCCGGGACAGATATAGGAGCAGCAGCCGCACTCGATACAGTCGGCGATGTTGAGCTTTTGAAGCTCTGCCAGGTTGTCCTTCTGTTCATACGCATACAGATACAGGGGCGCAAGGTGCATGGGGCAGACCGCGACACACTTGCCGCACCGGATGCACACCGGTTCGGAGGGCATCCGGGCTCTCGGTTCTGTCAGGGCCAGAAGGGCGTTGGTGCCCTTGACGACGGGAACGGAGAGATCGCTCTGGACAAGGCCCATCATGGGGCCGCCCATGAGGACCTTCCCGGGCGTCCCGGCAAATCCGCCCGCCGCCTCCGCCAGGGCGGAAAAGGGTGTTCCCAGGGCCACGTCCAGCACCTTTGGGGTATTCATCCCCGGGCCGGAGACCGTCACGATGCGCCGGATAAGGGGAAATCCCGAAACCACCGCCCGGTAGATGGCCGCGGCGGTGCTTATGTTGAACACCGCGCAGCCCACGCTGGAGGGAGACTGCCCGGGAGGAACCTGTCGGCCCGTAACCGTTTGTACCAGCTGACGTTCTCCGCCCTGGGGATACCGGGTATGCAGCGTGATCACGTCCGCCTCGCTGTGCCGGATGGGAAGCCTGCTCCGGAGAAGCTCGATGGCGTCGTGCTTGTCGGCCCCGATTCCGATGATGACGGAGGGAACGCCGAAAAACTCCCGCAGCAGCCTGGCTCCTCCAAGGACCTCCTCCGGCCGCTCCAGGAGGAGCCGGTGGTCGCTGGTGATATAGGGCTCGCACTCCGCGCCGTTGAGAATCACGGTGTCCGTTTTGCCGAGGCTGGAGGCGAGTTTGAGATGGGTGGGGCGGGCCGATCCCCCCAGCCCCACGATTCCGGCGTTCCGGACGAGCTGCGTAAACTCCGGGGCGGTAAGACGGTCGGGATCGGCGCAGGGGCGGATTTCTCCGGATGGCGTGTCTTTGAAATCGTTGTCGATGATTACGGAGAGGACCTGTGTTCCGTCCGGGTGGAGCCGGGGCTCCACGGCGGCGACGGCACCGGAAACGGGGGAATGGACGTGGGCGGATTCCTCCCCGGACGCCTCCCCGATCCTCTGGCCCAGAAGGACCCGATCCCCCGGCTTTACCAGCGGGGTACAGGCCTGCCCCGTGTGCATGGACATGGGAAGCGTGAGCCGCGCCGGAGCGGGAAGGACCTCGATGGGGCATGTGTCCGTTGCGGTTTTTCTGCCGCCCGGGTGCACGCCGCCGAAAAACGACCGCACGGGACTGAGCATATTCGCGGCCCTCCTTTCTTATCTGCGGCTGCGCCGCAGGGACCGGAAATGCGGTTTCCCATTTCCGAAGCCCGCGGCAAGACACGTAAAGAATACAATATTCGCGGAAAATTGTCCAGATTTGATTAACAGGGAAGAAGAGTATTTCATAATTTCTGTGTCCCGATCGCCATTTCAGTGTTATGTTAACTATTGGGGAACACGGTTTGCCTTTCTAACCTTCTTCGGTGTCGCAGGGAGCTGGTTTTAGCAGATTTCCTGAGCCGCTGGGAGCGGTTTTCGGAAGGCTGGTCGCGGGCTGAAAATAAGAGTTCATGCATTTTGAGTTGTCCGGGCGTTTTATCCCGGCTATGGCAAGGTTCTTCCGGCGGCGCGCCTGCCATGGTACCCTTCTTTGGGAATCCAAGGGGTCGGTGCCTCTTGGCGCCGCTTTTTAGTTCCTTTTTCCCGGCGAGTGGAAAAAGGAATCCCCGCCGGAGGCGCGTAATACCCGTTCTTTTAAAAGCTTTTTAAAAGATTGATTACTATAGGTTTGAACGGGAGGTGCGCGCTCCCCGCTGGGGGAACTTTTGATCCGCCATGTGGTGTTTTATGTATAATTCTTTCTTGACGCTGTTAAGGAACAAAGAAGAAAGGACTGCTTTGTCGATAATGGCGCTTCAGAGGTCGTTTTGGTTCCGGTTCGGGAGCCGGGACGAAAATGAGGAAAGAACTTGTGCGAAACCCTGAAAAATACAGGAAAACCCCTTGGCCATTTTTGTGAAAACGCAGAAATGCCGGAATTTCCGAAATCCTGTTGACAAACAGGGCGGCCGGCGGTATGATATCAGTTAACTATTCCATATGCAAAAGGCTGTGAAGGGAAAAGTACGGTTGCCCGGCAAGCACAGAGAGGGGATGGCGGTGGAAATCCCCGTGAAAGGCAATTCGGAAGGTCCTCCCGGAGCTGCGGAGCTGAAAGCCGGCAAGGCGCATAGGCTCCGCCGGGTTCCCGCCGTTACGGGGGAGCGCCATCATTTTGGTGGCTGCAGAGAGCATGCGGATTTTCCGCATGAAATTAGGTGGTACCGCGGAGTTTGGCTTCGTCCTATGGAGGGACGGGGCCGTTTTTATTTCCCGGTGCGCCGTCGAGAAGCAGGAAAAACGATTAGTATAAAGGAGGCAGCCCGCAATGAAAATGAAAAACGCGCAGGTGGTTATCGAGTGTCTGCTGGAACAGGGCGTGGATACGGTTTTCGGGTATCCCGGAGGAACGATCCTCAATATTTACGACGCCCTGTATCAGTACAGGGACAGGATCAACCACATTCTCACCGCACATGAGCAGGGAGCTTCCCACGCGGCGGACGGCTATGCCCGGGCAACGGGAAAGGTGGGCGTTTGCTTCGCCACTTCCGGTCCCGGCGCCACCAACCTTACCACGGGGATCGCCACCGCCTATATGGACTCCTCCCCCGTGGTCTTTATCACCTGCAACGTGGGAGAATCCCTCATCGGGAAGGACAGTTTCCAGGAGGTGGACATCACCGGCATCACCATGCCCATTACCAAGTCCAACTACCTGGTGAGAAATCCAGGCGAGCTGGCGGATATCATGCGGGAGGCTTTTGCCGTTGCCGCGGCCGGCCGGCCCGGTCCGGTCCTGGTGGATATTCCTAAAAACATCACCACCGTCGAGGTGGACTACACTCCCCTTCCCAAGGCCGAGCATATCAAACACGGCCGGCTCAAGAAGCTCGCCGAGCGCGCCTCTCACAACGTTCATAAAATCGATCCGGACAGCGAGGATGTCAAAAAGCTTCTGGGTATGATCGCCCAGGCGAAAAAACCCATGATCCTGGCCGGCGGCGGCATTATCCGCTCCCAGGCGGAAAAGGAGCTTCTCACCTTTGCCGAAAAGATCGACGCGCCCGTTGCCATGACCCTCATGGGTCTTGGCGCGATTCCCAGCGACCATCCCCTGAGCCTGGGCCTCATCGGCATGCACGGGACCCTGGAAGCAAACCGGGCCAGCACCGCCTGCGATCTTCTCATCGCCCTGGGCACGCGGTTTTCCGACCGGGTGGCGGGCCACACCTCCACCTTCGCGAAAAACGCGAAGATCGTTCAGGTGGACATCGACAGGGCGGAAATCGACAAGAACGTGGTTACCGATTATCACCTCATCGGCGACGCATGCCAGGTGCTTGCGGCCGTCAATGAAAAGCTTCCCCAGTACTCCCACGGGGAATGGCTCACCCAGGTGGAGTCCATGGCGGGAGAACCTATTCCCGGCCGGTCCGACGGGAAGCTGGAGCCCCGGGATATCATGCGTGAGATTCACGACAGGACGAAGGGAGAGGCCATCATCGTCACAGACGTGGGCCAGCACCAGATGTGGGCCGCCCAGTATTACAGCTATAAAAGACCCTGCCAGCTCATTACCAGCGGCGGCTTCGGCACCATGGGCTTCGGCCTGGGCGCCGCCCTGGGAACAAAGCTTGGAAAACCCGACGCCACCGTCGTGCACATCACCGGAGACGGCAGCTTCCGCATGAACGCGGGCGAGCTTGCCACCGAGAGCTTCTACGGCATCCCCGTGATCACCGTCCTCATGAACAACGGAACTTTGGGTATGGTGCGCCAGTGGCAGTCCCTTATGTACGGCAACCGGCATTCCCAGACCACCCTGGACCGGGGCCCGGATTTCGTCAAACTTGCCGGGGCCTATGGGATGGACGCTTACCGTGTCTCAACCGGAAAGGAGTTTGCCGACGCCTTCGACAAGGCGGTCTCCTCCGGGAAATCCTGCCTCATCGAGTGCCGCATCGATATCGACGAGATGGTGCGTCCCATGGTCTCCGCGGGCAGTCCCATCACCGACTTCCTGCTGGAGTAATTTTCGCTGAATAAAAATACAAAAACGGTATCTTTTTATCCGAAAGTATTGTATAGTAAGAGCTGTACCGTTCCGGGAGCCCTGAGGTTTCTCCGGGCCCGGAAGCGGTCGGCCGCAGCCAAATAACAACGAGCCGTATGGCGGCGGAAAGGAAAAACGATGGAACAGCATACATTATCGGTTTTGGTGGAGAACTCCGCCGGCGTTTTGTCCCAGGTGACCCGTCTGTTTTCCCGGAAGGGCTACAATATAGAAAGCCTCGCGGTGGGCGTCACCGACGATCCCCAGGTTTCCCGCATCACCATTATGGTGCGGGGCACGGAGGCGACCATCCGCCAGGTGGCAAATCAGCTCAGCAAGCTTCTGCCGGTTATCTCGGTGCGCAAGCTCGAGCCGGAGAAATCCCTCACCCGGGAGCTGGTGCTCATCAAAGTCCGGGCCGAGGCGAGCCCCGAGCGGGATTCCATTATTCAGATCGCGAACATTTTCAGAGCCAACATCATCGATGTGAGCAAAACCTCTCTGACCATCGAGATCACAGGCGACGAGGACAAGACCCTGGCCCTTTTGAACCTGCTGAGGGAATACGGTATTTTGGAGATGGCCAGAACGGGGATGGTGGCGCTGGAAAGAGGCCAATATACCATCAACGACGACAATAAGGAAAAGGGAGAGTACGACTATGGCAAAAATGTTCTATGAGAAGGACTGCGATCTCAGTTATCTGAGCGGGAAAAAGGTGGCCGTCATCGGCTACGGCAGCCAGGGCCACGCCCACGCGCTGAACCTGAAGGAGAGCGGCGTGGATGTCATTGTGGGCCTGTATATCGGCAGCAAGTCCTGGCCCATCGCCGAGAAAGCCGGCCTTAAAGTCATGACCGCGGCCGACGCCACGAAGGCCGCCGACGTCATCATGATCCTGATTAACGACGAGAAGCAGGCTGCCCTCTACAAAGAGAGCATCGGCCCCAACCTCTCCGCCGGCAAGGCCCTTGCCTTTGCCCACGGCTTCAACATCCACTTCAAGCAGATCATTCCCCCCGCGGATATAGACGTCTTCATGGTCGCCCCCAAGGGACCCGGCCACACCGTCCGCTCCCAGTACCAGGAGGGCAAGGGGGTTCCCGATCTGGTGGCCGTCTATCAGGACGCCACCGGCAACGCCATGAAGATCGCCCTGGCCTATGCCGCCGGTATCGGCGGCGCCCGCGCCGGCATTCTGCAGACCACCTTTCAGGAGGAGACCGAGACCGATCTCTTCGGAGAGCAGGCGGTCCTCTGCGGCGGTGTCACGGCTCTGATGAAGGCCGGCTTCGAGACTCTGGTGGAAGCGGGCTATCAGCCCGAGAGCGCTTACTTTGAGTGCGTCCACGAGATGAAGCTCATTATCGACCTGGTGAACCGGGGCGGCCTGAACTTCATGCGCTACTCCATTTCCGACACCGCCGAGTACGGCGACTACTGCACCGGCCCCAGGATCATCACCGATGAGACCAAGAAGGAAATGAAAAAGGTCCTCACCGAGATCCAGAACGGCACCTTCGCCCGCAACTGGATCCTGGAAAACCAGTGCGGCCGCCCCTTCTTCAACGCCACCAAGAAGAAGGAATCCGAGCAGATGCTGGAAACCGTGGGCAAGGACCTGCGGGAAAAGATGATCTGGAGCGAAGGAAAATAAACCCTGTACTGTATCCTGCCCGGTCTCCGGGCGGGATGAAAGGGGAAGTGCCGGAATCTGCGATTCCGGCATTCTCCATACCCGGGAGAGCGGTTTTGCCTTCGGGGCATCCGCCGGTATCACAAAAAACATCACGGAGGTAATTCCAATGAGAAGTCATCTGGTGACCCAGGGCCCCGAAAGGGCGCCCCACCGTTCTCTGTTCAAGGCCATGGGCTATACCGACGAGGAACTCAGCCGCCCCCTCATCGGCGTTGCCAACTCCTTCAACGAGATCATCCCCGGGCACATCCACCTGCGCACCATCTGCGAGGCGGTCAAGGCCGGCATCCGCATGGCGGGTGGCACTCCCATCGAGTTCGGAGTCATCGGCATCTGCGACGGGATCGCCATGGGACACCAGGGAATGAAGTATTCTCTGGCCTCCCGGGAGCTCATCGCAGACAGCTGCGAGTCCATGGCCATGGCCCACGCCTTCGACGGCATGGTCTTTATCCCCAACTGCGACAAGATCATCCCCGGCATGCTCATGGCGGCGGCGAGGCTGAACATTCCCTCCATCTTCATTTCCGGCGGCCCCATGCTCTCCCGGCGCTTAAACGGCAAGGCCCTGGACTATAACAGCGTCTATGAGGCGGTAGGAAGCCTCAAGGCGGGGAAGATCGGCCCCGAAGCCCTCAAGGAGGTGGAAGACAACGCCTGCCCCGGCTGCGGCTCCTGCTCCGGCATGTTCACCGCCAACTCCATGAACTGCCTCACCGAGGCCATCGGCATGGCCTTGCCCGGAAACGGCACGGTTCCCGCCGTCTACGCCGCCCGCATCCGCCTTGCCAAGGAGGCGGGATACAAGATCGTGGAGCTGATTGAAAAGGATATCAAGCCTTCCGACATCATCACAGAGGCTTCTCTGGCCAACGCCCTGATTGCCGACATGGCCCTGGGCTGCTCCTCCAACTCCGTTCTGCACCTCACCGCCATTGCCAAGGAGCGGGGACTCACCCTCGATCTGAAGGATATCAACCGCCACAGCTCCGTGACCCCCAACCTGTGCCACCTGGCCCCCGCCGGGGAGCATCACGTCCAGGACCTCTACGAGGCCGGCGGGGTGCAGGCGCTCCTCAGCCGCCTTCTGGAAAACGGGCGGATCGACGGCGAGGTCCTCACCGTCACGGGCAGGACCCTGAAGGAAAACCTGAAGGGCGCCATGGTGCTGGACAACGAGGTGATCCGGCCCTTTGACAAGCCCTATTCCGAAACCGGCGGCCTCGCCATCCTCTTCGGCAACCTGGCGCCCGGCGGAGGGGTGGTCAAGCGCTCGGCGGTGGCCCCCGAGATGATGACCCATACAGGTCCCGCCCGGGTCTTTGACAGCGAGGACGAGGCCATCGCCGCCATCTACGGCGGTAAGATCCTCCCCGGCGACGTGGTGGTGATCCGATACGAGGGGCCCCGCGGCGGCCCCGGCATGCGGGAGATGCTCAGCCCCACCTCCGCCATCGCGGGGGCGGGCTTGGACAAGGAGGTCGCCCTCATCACCGACGGGCGCTTTTCCGGCGCCACCCGGGGCGCTTCCATCGGGCATGTTTCCCCCGAGGGAGCCGACGGCGGACCCATCGCCCTCATCCGGGAAGGGGATCAGATCGCCATCGACATCCCCAATTATTCCATCCATCTTCTGGTGGACGATGCCGAGCTGGAGCGCCGCCGCGCCCAGTGGGTCTGCCCCGAGCCCCGGATCAAGACGGGGTACCTGGCGAGGTACGCCAAGCTGGTCACCTCCGCCGACCAGGGCGCTGTGCTGAAATAAGGGCCAAAAGCAAAATCATGCGGGAAAGGCAGCTGCCTTTCCCGCATTTTTATTGTCATACCAGGCTTCAATAAAATGTCGATACAACAAATAAAACAAGACGTATGGCTGTCCCCCCGCCGGAGGCGGGGGGACAGCCATACGTCTTGTTTTATCTAATAGTATCCGCTTGTAGAAAAAGGCGCCCCCGTTTCTCAGTTGCCGGGCAACTCCTGTATATGGTAAAATAACAAAAGTAAGGGAGGAAAGCGGCATGGTATTATATGAAATGAAGGAAAAGGCCAGGGACGATATGGCCAGGGCGAAGCCCCGGCCCATTGGGATGGCGATTATTTATCTCCTGATAATCGGCGCTCTGTCGCTGATGCTCAATTACGTCACGGGGGGCGTTTATCTGTCCGGCCGGCTGGCGGACCCCGGGCTGATCTGGCTTAAACTCATTCTGCAGTTTCTCGCCGGACTGTTTCAGATCGTATTGACGGTGGGTTTTCGTACCTACTGCCTTTCCGGGATTGAAAGAAGACCTTCCTCCTTTTCGGCGCTCTTTGCGGGATTCCGCGATTTCGGAAGGATCCTCCGGCTGTCCATTCTCATGGATTTGTATATCCTTCTCCGGTTCCTGCTTCTCATCGTACCCGGTATCATTGCAATATATCGCTGCCGCATGGCATATTTCCTCATCATCGACAACCCCCATATGACCGCCAAAGAGGCCATCCGCGCCAGCAGTCTGCTGATGAACGGACGCAAATCAGACCTCTTTCTTCTGGATCTGAGCTTTATCGGCTGGGCGTTGCTGGCGGTCCCCCTCAGCTTCGTATTCTGGCGGGTATTTATGCGCACGGGCTTGGACGGGGTCTATGGCACCATGCTCGCCGCCTACTGCTTGGGCCTCTGGCTGGTACCCTACTTCAATTTCACCAACGCGGTTTTTTACCGGAACGCCGTGAAGGAAAACGGAGACCAGGTTCCCGTGAGGAACGGTACACTGCGCTGAGAGGACGGCATATCCTTTCTCAAAGAAGCATCGGGACCGTGTGCACGAAGGCCGGACAGCGTAAAAAGTTGCGAACAATTTACAGGAAAAACACAGAAAAATGGGGATTAATAGGGAATCTTCCGGAATTCTCTGTTGCCAGTACACCGGCGCTGTGATAATATGGAAAAGATAGGGAGGATGGATATATGGGAATGAACCGGATCGAAATGAAATGGCAGGCTAAGGACTGTATGAAGAGGGCGGAGCCGAAGCCCATGCTGATGACGCTGGTTTACAGCCTCATCCCCATAGCGATTTCTTTGGTGGTGAACGCGCTGACAGGGGGGCTTTACTGGGCGGAGGATATCGCGGATCCCGGCCTGAGAGGCCTGGTGACGCTCCTGAATCTGCTGATTGCACTCTTTAACTCCGTGCTCATGGTGGGATTTCTTACCTACTGCCTTGCCGGCATCGAGAGCCGGACCTCCTCCTTCGCGGAGCTGTTCGACGGATTCAACTACGCGGGCAGGATCATCTGGCTGTCCTTTCTGGTGGGACTTTTCACATTCCTTTGGTTTCTGCTCTTCATTATTCCGGGGTTTATTGCGATCTACCGCTACCGGCTTGTGTATTTCCTCATCATCGATAACCCGGATATGACGGCCATGGAGGCCATCCGCACCAGCAAACGGCTCATGGTGGGCCATAAGATTGACCTTTTCGTCCTGGACCTGAGCTTCATCGGATGGATGCTCCTGGGGGTCCTCACTCTGGGCATCCTCTACCTCTGGCTGATCCCCTATGTCAACTTCACTAACGCGATTTTCTACCGCCAGCTTGCGCTGGAAGACAGCGGGCGGCAGGACGCGAGACGTTGACGGGGATAAAAAGCAAGGCAGCAAGGGATGAAGCACGGAAATAATAATCGGACCCGGAGGCGTCAGGTTCTCCGGGCCCGATTTTATTTTAGACTGTTCTTTTACCGCTGCCGGCCGCCCTTGTACACGGGCATGTCGCAGCGGTGGAGGATGCCCCGGGACAGGGCGAAGCAGCCCAGGGCGGCAAGAAGCTCCCAGGCGGAAAGGATTCCGAACCCGACATAGATGCCGGCGTCGCCGAGCATGGATCCCACAACGATTGCGGGGATCAGGCCGGGGAGCATGATGACGATTACCGCAATCAGATAGATGATGATAAGGAGTCCCGCGCTCAGATCTGCCTGGGTCCAGCGAAGAGAAAGATAGTTGATGCCCAATAGCAGGAAGGAGAACAGGGTGAAGAGCGCGATGGAGAGCAAAATGAGCGGGACGGAGGCGCCCAGGATGCCGCCCGCGACGGAGAAGAGCACGGCGCTCTCCACCAGGATTTTCAGTGCCAGCTCCAGATTGCTCCACACGATTTTACGAAAGGAGCTTTCTGGAATCAGGTAGATATAGTGCATATAAAGTTCCTTCAGGCCGCGCCCCGTCCCGATGAAAAAGATCTGCATCCACATCAGGATCTGAAGAAGTATCAGGAGCCCTCCGCCGTCTCCTTCGCCCCGCAGGAACAGGGACATCACGGCGGCGCCCAGTACCGTAAAGACGGAAGGCAGCCCCCACAGACCCAGCCGGTTTGCGCGGAAGGATTCCCGCAGGTGCTTATAGAAAATAGCGCTTGCTCCCGCCCCTCCGATGCCGGTTTTGGAAACATGGATCTTCCGTTTGGAGGAGGCTTCCGGGTTCAGCTGCCCTTCGGAGGCGGAGCGTTTTTTCTCAAAGGCGGTTTCCGTGGCCACCAGAACGTCCTCGTAATAATCGGGGTTGCTCAGGGCGATATACAGCATGATCAGGGCTGCGGCAAGAATAATGAGCCCGAAAAACAAAAGCCCCCTGCCCGTGTTGCCGATAATGAGAGAAACGATCCCTTCCGATGCCCAGCCCGCCACAGGAGCCCACGTGGAAACGGGTGAGCGCAGCACGGCTTCCAGCGCCGGGAGAAGGGACCGGACTGCCGCAAAGGTAACTCCGGTGTAGGCGATCACCGGAAGAAAAGCGGCGACGGCGATCAGCTTCACCGCGTTTTTCCGTTTCGGCCGCCCGTTGGTGAGAACGTAGATCAGAAGCGACAGGACCTGCATCAGGCTGAAGGCAAGGAAAAAACCCAGCAGCAGAAGAAGCACCCCGCCGTATCCCACGCCGAAGCCGTTGCTGAGGGAATTGCTTTGAAACAGGATAAAAAAGCCCGCCCAGAACGCCATTTTCGCCATGCGGACAATTCCGTACAGCAGGATCAGCCGGGGATTGACAGGAGAAACAAACAGAAGATTGACGTCGCTCATGTCGAATATCGCGTCGCCGCTGGAAAGACCCTTCTGTACGGCAATGATGACGAGAAACAGGGCCATGAGAAAGGCGATCCCCTTGAGCCAGATAATGTTGTGAATTTCCGCGCTCTGGCGCGTATACAGGGAAAGGATAAAGAATCCCACCACCATGGCGATGACGAAAAGCCACAAAATCAGCTTCGCCGGTTTGCGCAGAAGCTCCAGGAAACTGTTTTTCAGACTTCTGGATACCAGAAAAACGAGGCTATTCATGGGGATATTCCTCCGGAGCGTGTCCCTCGGTGATGTCGAAGTAGACGTCCTCCAGGCTCTGGCCCTCATGGAGTTCCTCCCGGCGGCAGACCCGTACGATTTTGCCCTTCATCATAATGTAGGTCACATCCCAGTTGTCTTCCATGCTCTCAATGATATGGGTGCTCACCAGCAGGGCGCAGCCCTCCTCCCGAAGTTTCGACATGAGAATTTTCAGCTCCCGGATCCCGTGGGGGTCGAGGCCCACGAGGGGTTCGTCGAAGACGACGGCCCGGGGACAGGGAAGAAGGGCGCAGCAAACGCTGACCTTCTGCTGCATTCCTTTGGACAGCTCCTTGCCCAGCTTCGTCTTTTTATCGTCCAGCTCGAACCGGCGCAGCAGATCCTCCGCCCGGTCCTCCCAGGCCTCCAGCCGGTACGCCCTGGCGATGAACTCCAGGTGCTCGTACACCGTCAGCATAGGATACAGAACGGGAAATTCCGGGATATACCCCAGCAGCCGCTTGGCCTCGGTAGAATGATTCTCGTATCCTCCGATGGTGATGGAGCCCTCGAAACGCAAAAGGCCGCAGACGGACTTGATGAGGGTGGACTTGCCCGCGCCGTTGGGACCCAGCAGAACAGCAAGCTCTCCGCCGCCCACGGCGAGGCTTAAGTTGTCGTTGGCGGTCAGCTTGCCGTATTTTTTCGTCATGTTCCGAACGTCAATCATATAAGTCTCCCTGATAAAAATTCTGTGATGCACTGGATAAAAAGAAATAAATAGCCAAAAATCAGTATATCACACCATCTGAAAAAACAAAAGGACTTAAGTCCGAGGCAGGAGCTTAGGTCCTTTTTCGTTTAATTGCATCGGCAGTGAAATAGCGGCAGCCGCCGTTCAGACTCCTTCCGGGCGGTGCACATACCAGCGGGAGGCGACATCCGTCTGCCGGAAGCCCAGGGAAAGATAGAGATGATACGCCGCCGTATTGCGGGAGGAAACCCGAAGAAAAGCTAAAAAATGCCCTCTTTGCCGGAGATGCTCCAGGCCGTAAAGCACGATATCACGGCCCAGCCCCCTGCCTCGGAACCGCTCCGAAACCGCCACGGAGGCGAGCTCAGGAACCAGATCCTGATAAGAGAGCTCCAGAAGGCCCGCGGTTGCGCCCCGGAAGGTAAAGAGGATGCCCTCGAATACCCGGTTTTCCAGCATACGGCGGATATCCTCCTCCCCATAGGTGGCGGAGTTGGGAACGCTGAAAAAACATTCGTTATACATGGTAAGAAAGACCGGGGCGTTTTCCCGCGTCAGGGGCTCCGCCCGGAACCCCGGGTCCGGGGATTCAAATCCCTCCGCCGTGGTCCCCCGTTCCAGACAGTCCACGGTGCCGTCAAACCGGAAAAGATATTCCCCCGCGAAAAAAGACTCCTCCGAAAGAACCAAAGAAGGGTCGGTGACGGAGCAGAAAACCTGCTTCGCGCCCAGGCGCAGAAGATCCCCTGTGAGCTCCCGGAGAAGAGAGGGAAGAACATCTGCCCGGCAGCGGCGCACCAGAATATAGGCCTTTCCTTTAAAGGGAATTTCCTTTCGTATCACAAAGTAATGGAGTGCTTCTTCCCGCACCTCGGTGACATCTTCCAAGTCGATCACCTCGAAATTAGGATTTCTGCCATACTATGCAGGCTGAAAAGCGGCGCTCACCGGGCGCCGCCCTCCCACAAAACCGGTTTTCCCGGCAAGCGCAGAGGCCGGGCGCGCCCGGCCTCAGATAGACTGAAAGTGGGGATGGGCTGTTCTGATTATGCTTCATCTCCGTCCGTAAACCACCGGATGAGCCTCCCTGCGATGCTCACCGTCCCGGGGACGGTGGGAAGCTCGTCGGCACGGAACCAGCCCGCGTCGTCCAACTCCGTCCCGTCGGCTTTCAGCTCTCCGCCGTCGTATTCGGCGGTGAGGCCGATCATCAGCGAATCCGGGAAGGGCCAGGGCTGGCTGCCGAAGTACCGGATATTCCGGATCCGGATACCCGCCTCCTCCATGATTTCCCGTTTTGCGCACTCCTCGATGGACTCGCCCGGTTCCACGAATCCCGCCAGCACGCTGTACATCCTGCCGGCGAACCGCCTGTTGTGGGCAAGGAGAATCCGGTCTTCCTTCACGATGGCCATGATGACGGCGGGGGAAATTTTCGGATAGGCGGAATTCCCGCAGACGGGGCATTTTTTGGCAAGTTCGGTGCCGCTGGGAAGTGTCGGGCTGCCGCAGACGCCGCAGTAGCGGTTCTGGCGGAGCCAGTTGGCCAGATGCAGGGCCCTGGCGGCGACGAGGCCCAGGCTTTCGTCCAGGACGGAAAGCAGGTTACGAAGGTTTTCGAAAGCCATTCCCCGGGGAATGGGGAGCGACTCGTCGTAGTAGGTGCACCCGCAGCCCACCCCGTCGACGGTCCCCAGATAGACCGTGTTTTCAAAACCCGCGGGATTGCTGCCGAAGTCCTCCATGCCGGGAAAAACGGCGGCGCCCTCTCCGGTTTTAACGAGAATGCTGCTGGAATTTACCGCAAAGACGATGCCGCAGCCGGCGCAGCTTCCCCCGAAATTCGGCTGGGCGGTGAACCTGTCGTACATGCTTTTATATTCCGTCATAGTATAGAATCCTCCCAAAACTGAATAAACAAATTCAGTATATACCCGTTTCAGCTGCAGTTCAACCGGAACCGCGCCGCCGGACAGGTACGCAAAAAAGGCGGCGCGCACACCGCCCGGATCCGGCGGTTTAGTCCGGGGTTTCCTCCAGCTCCCGCAAAATCTCCTCCAGGCTCCTGAGGTTTCCTTTCCCGAGCGTGGCGTAATATTGAGTGTGCAGCCACGCGGCGCGAAGCGCTCTGCGGAAGTACTCCTCCCCGTAATCGGCCCGGATGCTGCCCAGCAGGAACCGGTTTGTGTCGTTGTTGAAGGCCCTTTTGTATACCGTTGCGTTCATCATGGATTCTTTTCCGCCGTATGTGTAACCGCAGCCAGGATTTTCGGCTTATTCGCCTTCCGCGATAAGAATCCTGCTGTCCACGGTGTTTTCCCTGAGAGCCTTGATGCTCCGGTATTCCTCAGAGGCAAAGCACTGATCCAGCGCCTCCCGGCTGTCGAAGCGGACGATGATGAGCCGGTTGGGCCTCCAGGATTCGGTGAGGCAGTCGAGTTTTTCCGTCCGGACCAGATATTTGCCCCCGTGCTTTTCCACAATGGGCCGGACCATACGGATATATTCGTCGTAGGGCGCCCGGTTTTCCGGATTGTCGATGTAGATGGTGACCATAAAATAGCAGCCCATGATTTCGCATCCTTTCCGTTTGCGTGAAGTCTTAAAAGCAAAGGTTTTCGGAGAACCAAACGTTCCATTTCGGATCACAGCTTCAGCAGCAGGAGGTGCTCGGCCCGGCAGCTCCCATCCCGGAGGAGAAAGGAACGCTCCCGGGTCCCGTAGATGATAAATCCGTGCTTTTGATACAGGGCGACGGCGCGCTCGTTGTCCGAGACCACTTCCAGCTCCAGCTGCCCGTATCCCGCGGCCTTTGCAGCCTCGATGACCGCTTCCAGAACGGAAGAACCCACGCCCAGGCCCCAATAGGCTTTCTTCACCGAAATGCCGAATACCGCCCTGTGCCGGTATTTTTCATTGGGGGAAACGGGGTTAAAGCCCGCGGCGGCGGCAACCCGGCCGTCTATCAGGGCAGTGATCAGCAAAGATCGGGGGTCGGCCAGCAGCCCGGACAGATACCGCTTCTCCTCGTCGGGCGTAATCCGGATCTCGTCTTCGTACCGGGCCATGAAATCCGTCTCGCCCGACGTCTGCCGGAGATGGACGATCATTTCCTCCGCGTCCTCTTCCGCGGGGCTTTTCAGAAGGCAGGGCCGCCCGTCCTTCAGTTTGACCGTTCGGTTTTCCAGTCTCATGGCTTTCGCTCCCTCATTCTTCCTCCGGGAATACCCGGCCGGGTTTGCCCTGCCCAGAATCTCCAAAATGGCGGTGGTTTCGGCATCGTTATAATCCAGCACGAACTGCCGGGAGAACGCCGGGCCAGGCCACGCTTGGAGTAAATCTATTCCTTAATTGGAATTATAGCATTTTTTTATTTGTGTGTGGAGATAAAGAATACCCGACAATCCTACGTACCAGAGGTCCGGCAATAAACAGCTGCCAGCAGAGTGCCATAGGGAAATTGATGGCCACAGTCTGCACCCATATTGCGGCTGCTTGCGGATCCAAGCCTCCTTTGAAGGCAATTGTTGCAACAAGGCTCATTATAGGGCACATGATGCACACTGTCATGATTTGAATTGCAAGGATTACTGCTATGGGCCTGTCCTTTGAGGGATCTATTAAGCCGAAGGCCAGCCTTCTTGCCAAAGGCCCTCCTATGAAGGTTTCCAATCCCATAACTACCGCCATTAGAATCAGCACTTCTCCCATAGGAAGCAGAAAAAGAGCGTTTGTCAGACCCCGATGAAGGATAGCGCTGTTGTAAACCTCCATTCCGTAGACCATGACAAACGACATCAAAACAGAAAATAGAATTTTTTGAGCTTTTGTTTTTGGCATACCGATTTCTCCTTTTTATTTATGATATCTGCGCATATAAAAAACGCGTAAATCCATCCATCTGGATTTACGCGTGAAGCAACACGATTTATTAAAGTATACTATATTTTATTTTATTTATCAAGAAGTTACGGCGGCTTGTCGATATTTTCTCCGGTCGGATCAGAGTTTCTTCCGAGAATAAGATGCATCCTCCGCCAGCCGGTGCAGGCGTTCTCCTGTAAGCCGGTACACCGTCCAGTCCGAGAGGGGTTCCGCCCCGGCGGACAGATAAAACTCGATGCTGGGCCGGTTCCAGTCCAAACAGGCCCATTCCATGCGCCCGCAGCCCCGCTCCGCGGCGATCCGGGCCAACTGCGCGAAAAGCGCCTTCCCGTACCCCCGCCCCCGATATTCGGGATACACGAACAGGTCCTCTATATAAAGACCCGAGCGCCCCAGGAAGGTGGAAAAGTTATAAAAAAACAGCGCGTAGCCGATATCTTTGCCGCCGGCCGAGAGAAAGAGCACCTCCGCACCTTTCTTTTCGAAAACCCACTCCCGGAGAATTTCCTCCGTGGCTGTCACCTGGTCCGAAAGATGCTCGTATTCCGCCAGCGCCCGGACAAAATCCAGGATTTCGGCGGCATCGTCTTTCGTTGCGAACCGGAATTTGACATCGTTTCTCATTTATTCTCCCCGCAGCTCCTACAGAATGAAACCATGATAGCATGGTTTCATTCCGAAGTCCAGCCCAATTTGCCGGAAATGCTTGCGGCATCGGCATTTCCACCGATGGGACTTCCATCGGTTCTTTCCCGGTCTAATGATTTTTCGCGGGGACGCGGTGATACAAATCCTCCATATGCGCTTCGATCTCATGGAGTTTATCGGCGTATTCCCGCAGCTCGGCCGTGGCCGTGTCGGGCTCCTCCGGCTGCGTTTTATATCGGATCTGATGCTCCATGCCCGCCCAGGTGTCCATGGTGAGCGTTCGCAGCTGGATCTCCACGGGATAATAGTCGGTGCCGAAATTGTGAATGGGTACCACCGCGATCATGTGATAACTGCGGTATCCGTTTGGTTTTGGATTTTGTATATAGTCGGTTTCCCGGGGAAAGGCCAGATCCTTCATGCCGCGCAGAGCGTGCACCACGGTATAGACGTCGCCGGGGTAGTAGCAGATGATCCGGATGCCGGCGATATCCGTCAGATAATTTTTGGCGTTTTCCAGGCTGGGTTCGTATCCTTTCCGTTCCAGCTTGCCGCAGATGCTCTCCATGGTTTTCACCCGCGTCTGGATATAATGAATGGGATTATGGGAGAATTCCGTATCGAAGTTCCGTTTCAGCACGTCCATCCTCAGGCTGATTTCCCGGATGCCCGCCTGATACGGCTGGATAAAGCGGTCGTAATCCTGCAGCGTCGCGATCATGGCATCTGCTTCGGCGTGTGGTGTCATTCCTGCCTCCCGTTTGCAAGCGTTTTGAATACCTATATGGTACCACAGGGAGGTGTCAGTATATTTAGAAATTGAAAACACTCTGGAAATAATCTGTGAATTTTAAGCTCTGTAGGTATCGACGAGGTTTCGACCGTTACTCTCGGAATCGGCATTTGATTGAGGCAAGTCCGCGTGCTCTACAATCCCCAGCAGACCACTCCGCCGGCAGAATATTTTCCGCCGAAAAGGCGGGGTACCCCGAAGCCCGCGTAGACAGCGCTGTTTCGGATGACCAGATCCGACCCATAGGAAGCTCTGGCGGCGGCTGACTCCCATACCCGGATGCCGTCCCCGAGCCGAAGAGCGTAGATCCTGCCGCTGTAATCGGCCATGAAAAACAAATCGTTGGTGACCGCGCCCGTAGTCATGCAGTTGGTTCCCGGCTCGATCCGGTTCCAGAGAACGGTCCCGGTTTCGGCGTCCAGGCAGTTTACCGAGATGGAATCTGCGGGGGTTTCGTTTTTGCTCCAGACGTAGATGCGTCCGTCCAGGAAAGTGATGTTGGAACGGATCCCGTCGTCCGGTGTGGAGTGGATATGACAGTATGCCGCCCAGACCTGGATGCCGGATAGGCTGTCCAGGGCGTACACCGTCCCGTTTTTATTGCCTGCGCCCACTGCATACCCGGAAGCTGCCGCGGAGCAAGGGAAGGGAATTGGGGTACATCCGAAATCAAAGTCGGGTCCGTCTCTTTTCAGGGGCATCCAGGCGTCCTGCGCCTGCGCCTGAAAGCTCCAGCGAAGCCTGCCGTCCCCGCTTCCGACGCAGATAACGGAATCGGAAGCTTTGGATACAGGCCTGCCATAGCTGTTCCCGGTAGCGAAGTGCAAAGCGCCCGTAAGGGTGTCGGCGGAGAACCCGCCCCACACCCCGGCGCCCTTGGCGGCGGGATCGTCTCCGGGAATAAGCTCAGTTACTTTTTTATGCCATATCAACTTACCGGAGTATTTATGAAAACAGAACACCTCGCCAACGCATTGAGGAGTAAAGGAACGAAACCGCAGCCGATAGGCAACGCTTGCGATCTCATCCACCGAACAAAGCCCCACATAGAGCAGATCGCCGACACAGAGGGGAACGGCGAGGCTGCCGGTATAAGTCTCATCTCCCAGTGGCCGCTCCCAGAATATGGTGCCGTTCTCTGCGTAGACGGCGTAGAGCTTCCCGGGCGAGCCGTTTGTCAGAGCACCGCCCTCCTTGCCGCCCACGCTGGCTAAGTACCAGACGCCGCCGTTCAGGCAGCCGGTTCCGGCAAACCCGTTCCACAAGTAAGGGAGAGGTTCGGAGAGAAACCGGTTTACCAGAGGGAGCGACCGGAAAACGGGATTGCCCCGGGGAGGCCGGTATAGCTGCTTTTCGTAAATCAGCTTGCCGTCGGAGGCATCCAGACAATAAATAAACCCCTGCCAGTCGCTGAGATAGACCCGATTTCGATCTAACAGCGGGCGCGCCGTTACGTAGCTGTGTGTGCGAAACTCCCAGAGCCGGCGAAGTTTCCCCGCGTTTGCGCTTGCGATTTCGGAGTGAAATACGGCCATAGTAATCCTCCCCGTTCTTAGTATCCTTAAACGGTATCCCCATCGCTTCTGTTTTCTTACTATGCGGCGAAGTCCGGGAATATTTCTTCTTGCAGAGCGGAGAAGCGTTCCCCGAAGGATCGTTATGATCCGCATATAAAAAACGCCGCCCAATGGCGGCGTTTTGACGGATATAAGCGCGAAGACTGAATTACCATCAGCTGCTTATTTTATAGAAATACTGCCGGGCCCGATGCGGTTTTACCGCATCGGGCCCCTTTGCGGGGGGGTACAGACATGGGGCCTATCACGTATGGCGCCTGAAATGAATACTATGAATCAGCCCCCCGCGAGGAGGTCTTATGAAAAATGATAGAGGTGAAAAAGAATGCCTTATGAAAGTGTGGGAGTCTCTCTCGCCGACGCGCTGAGAGGCCTGCTGAATCAAAGAGTCAGAATCTTTGCCAACGGGTCCGTGGAAACGGTCATGCTCATCAGCGCGGATCAGAACTTCGTTCGGGCAATCAACATTCTGGGAGAAAACACCGGTTCGCTCAAGTTCTACAACATCCTGAACATCGACTATGTCGAGGTCCTATAGGCGAAAGCTGCCTATAAATGTGCCGGTTCGGCCGGCGCATTACATAGGCCGTTATCAGCTTGACGGCCGGAGAAAAGGGCCGGACGGCAAAAAATCGGACCTGCTGTCCCGGTTTGCGGAAGCGAGGATCAGATCCTATGAATTCACAAGCGGATCACCGCCCGGCGGCACTTTTATACGTTCCGGCTCCGGTGTCGTCTTTCTTTCACTGAAAACTGCCGCTGTGTACGGACAGGCGCGATTTACCCCGGCAGGCGGTAAAGGTATCGGCTGCCGCTTTAGTATAACTTCTCCGCCGTTTCCGGCGCGCCCGGGCCTTGATAACGCTCTGTTCATGAAACCGTTAGTCTTGTGCGTCGTCGCCGTCGTCCATCTCCGTGACTTTTGTCTCCGGCATTTGCCAGGGCCTGTACAGCTCCCCGGAGCCGCGGTATCCCGCGCACATTCCGATGATAAACGCGGATAGATACGCAAACGCTGTTTTTTTCACCCGGAGGGAAACCGTCCGCAGGATCCTGCCGGAGCCTGTTGCCCCTTCGGCCTGCAGGCGGAGAAAAAACAGGATGCTGAGGGAATATACGGCGGAAAAGAGGGAAATGAAAATCGCAAGCGCTTCCGGCTGAAAGGGGAACCAGCCGAAGAAAATCCCCAGAGCGGCGATGAGCGCCTCGGAGAAAATGGCGGCCAGCAGAAAGCGCAGCAGAAACGGCAGGGAAGGGATCACGCGCCCGGTGAGAAACAGCACCTGGATTCCCGTGAGTAAAACCGACAGCGCCAGGACTTCGAAAAGCGTCCGAAGAGACGGAAGACCCCGCAGGGAACCGGTAAAAGCCGCCAGATCAAAGAGGTTCACGCACAGGGTGACGGCGGCGGCAAAAAGCAGGAACTTGATTGCCGCGTGGGGGAAAAACCGCAGATGGATTGTCCTGTTTGTCAGCATTGGATCATCTCCCGGCATGTAATACAGACAATTTGTTCCATATTGGGCAACAAATTGACTTCCGCGCCGTAATGCGGTATGGTAAATTTTAGCCGCATATAAAATTTATGAGTAACACAGAGGTACCGCATATGGACGAGAAGGGAAGACCCCTGGGTATCGCTTACCTTTATGCGATGATAACCGCTGCATTTTCGATAGCGTCATGTCTTATGATATTCTTTTATTCCGCAGTTGATAAATATGCTGTAAAGGCGTTCTTGCTGCAGTTTTGCACCTTTGCGGCCATCTGGTTTATCGTATATGTGCGAAATAGAAAGCAGAACCAGCGCTTCCGCACCATATTTCAAGACTCCACCGTCAGAAAGGCGGCGGGCGCATTAATCATAATCACCGGCCTGACAGGCCTGTCTGTTTACTTACCTCAAATTATATATGCTTTTTCTTCGCTGGTAAACAGAAACTCGGATCTAAGCACCGTTCCTACGATTGTTACCGTTATTCTTATCCTGTTCCAGATCGCTGTGGGACTATTTTTATTGCGGTGCAAAGGAAGTGCATGTGGACAATACAATGCCGGAACCGTTTTAGGCATTGCTCTTTTTTATACAGTGCTTACCGCTGCTTATTCTTTGCTGACTAAATTGGCGCAAATCATTTTTTTGCGCAATTCATATAATCAGTATTTCTTTTGGTGGATTGGGTGCATTGCGGCTATCATACTTGTTCTGTACGCACTTAACAAAAAGCGGCACCAGGGCCTTTCTTCTGTTATTCATGACGATACGGCCAGAAAATCAGCAGGGATTCTGATGATTATCAACGGTATTGTTGATATATCGGTCCTTGTAAATTCCGTTGTCAATATAATATGGCTGCTGAACAGCAATATTACCAGCACGGTGTACGCAGTTTCAAGCATCACTCTGGATATGATAAAATTTATCATACTCGCATGCCAAATCGGCTTGGGGGCATACTTACTGAAATCCAAAAGGAAAGCCGATGAACATAACGGAGTACGGTAGCCGGCACTCCCAATAAAAAGGTTCGGAAAGATCTGCATTTTCAAACCTCGTTTAAGATCATCCGATTACTTTACCTGACTTTACGGCAGCCTTGCGTCAAATGAGATTAAAAACACTGTAACCTCATGGTTACAGTGTTTTTAATTGATAAAACGATCTCTCGGAGGCTTTGTGAAAGCCTGGCGCTGTTTTGACATAGGAAAATATCGTCATGTAAAGCTGATGTTTTTGCAGCGCCAGGCTTGTTAAAGGGCGGCGTCAGGCGAAGCCTGACGGGAAAACTGCGCTGTTTTCACTTTTAAGTAAATGAGAACGGAGCTGATAACATCCGCGCAGAAAAAGAAGTGCAGAATGCTGTGAACCACGGCTGCTTTCCTGGTGATGATTCCCTCGCGCCTTGCCCGGCGGATCCCGGCCAGGCCGTACATGGAAGTTGTGAGCAGCATCATGTAGTCGTAGATCAGGAATACGGCCCAAAACGCAAGGGCGAAAGGACCGGCCGCTCCGACAAGAATGCTCAACAGAAAGACTCCTATGTAGATCGGAACGAACAGAAGTTTTATGAGCATGTTCCAAAACAGCAATACCGAGGAGCGTTCCCCGCGTCGCGCCCGGAGAAAAGCGTAAATCGAATTCGGAATGTAGACAAATACGAACAGACCGCAGTAGATATAAAACAGAACTCCGGTGGCGTCGCCGGTGAGGCCGATGGTAAAGGTGACGATCAATACGGTAATGGCATGCAGATATTGCAGGATAAGCAGCGCGATAAGCGGGACAGGAATTCTATGAGGTCTTGTCATATAAACCCTCCGTTGCAGCTGTATTTACCAGGGCGTACAGAGATACCCCTTGTCCGGATATCATCCGCAAGCGTCGCAAGTATAATAGAATTTCGGATTTTTATTGTCGTGTTCGGGCCTATCCGGCCTGATATGGAGTC
This sequence comes from Papillibacter cinnamivorans DSM 12816, assembly GCF_900176335.1. GTDB lineage: Bacteria > Bacillota > Clostridia > Oscillospirales > Oscillospiraceae > Papillibacter > Papillibacter cinnamivorans. The sequence goes on along the minus strand of NZ_FWXW01000005.1, from coordinate 184,931 downwards.
GAATATTTTTGGCCGGCGTATGAAATAACATTTCACGTGGTCTGTATGTAGCTGTGACGAATCTGCAAAGACGAGGATCTTCTATTCGCTTAGATTTAGTACAGATTCCTTTTGTATTCCGGCATTTCCGAAACCATAAGTTATTAAAACAAAATTATCTTCCCAGTCAATTGTATAATCGCCGGCGGAAAAAGGCCGGTATCCATCGTCTGTTGTAATATCGGAATCCAGCTTTTCCAATAAATATGGTTTAATCTCAACATAGCAGTTGCTCCATCCGCCCAAAAGCCAGGAGCATTCTTCAATGATCAAAGTAGTTCGTTTATCGGGAGAAACAAAAGAAAAGTATTCTCTGTCGGGAGGCCAGAAAGCATTGGAGACGGAAATGGACAGTAACAATGCGGATATGCAGAGAACGGAAATCAAAACTCTTGCTTTTTTGTTATGAAATATAAAAAATAAGATCACGCCGATCGCACCGACAATTATCGTGTTGAAGACGCCATGTTCATCGTAATAAACCATTCTGTTCAGGAACAGGTATTTGCCGTTGCTCTTAAGAATGCAAACAAGTACTTTCCATCCCATTGATAAAAGCAGAACAAGAATTACAGATATTAAAATTAGTGGTCTTTGTCCGTGCAAGATCAAACAGGTTTTTTTGAGATCTTTCAAATAGGATGCCCCCATATTCAACACATGGACTTAACCTGCTTATACAAGCATGATAACATATATTTGGAGTTAAATCCATATTTAACCACGGCGATATAAATCAAAAGGCCCGGCGCTGTATAGCGCCGGGCCTTTGTAAGCTGAAATGTTAAAACTATCTCCTGGAGGTTTCATGCCATCTTGGAATTGCTTCGGTACATATCAAAAGCATCTAAAAGCGTTAAATATCTTTTACCTTGCATTGAATATCGTCTATTATCTTAAACAATGAGCAAAGACTTTTATACCGTGTTGCGACAGATTTGCGACAAGATTTGACTACATATCATTATCGCTATGCCAACAAAACCCTTCCAACATCTGCAACCGCATCAACAATAATATCTGCTCCCGCATTTTCAAGTTCGAGTCTATTTCCGTATCCGAATAAAACGCCAATTGAAGATATGCCTATCTTTTTCGCACCCCAAATATCATGCGCTCTATCGCCAATCATGATTGCTTTTGTTACATCTATAATGTTGCATCTTTCAAGGGCATACTTAATTACCTCATCCTTATTTACTCTTGTCCCATCGAGATGACTGCCTGCTATGAAAGCGAAATATTTTGCAAGATCAAAATGTTTTAATATTTGTTTTGCAAATACTTCTGGTTTTGATGTTGCTACAATCATTGTTTTGCCATTGTCTTTCAACTCTTTCAGCAAATCATCAACTCCGGCATATACTGAGTTCTCAAATAGGCCCTTATCTTTATAATATTCTCGATAGTATTCTACAGCCATTTTTGCTTTCTCTTTTGAAAACCCGTAATACTTTTCAAAAGAGTCCCTCAACGGTGGCCCGATAAATTTATACAGCTCGCTTCTATCATTAACCTCGATATTATATTTTTTGAGTGCATATATAACAGAGTTTGTTATGCCTATGCCGGGATCTGTCAATGTACCGTCAAGGTCAAACAGTACGTAATCATAGCTCATAAACATTTCTCCGTGCTTCACTTCAACAGTTCATAATAAGAATATCATATAAAAATTACCTAGTCCACTTAATAAGCAAAACATGTCCATCACTATACCAAACAAGACCCGACGCCGATATACAGCGTCGAGCCTTGTTTGTATGATTGAATATTGTTTGATATCGTCCGATATCGTTGAATATTGTACAGACTATCTCTTGGAGAACTGGGGAGCGCGCCTCGCGGCTTTGAGGCCGTATTTCTTGCGCTCTTTCATTCTCGGGTCGCGGGTGAGGAACCCGGCCTTCTTAAGGATAGGTTTGTATTCCTCGCTGACCTGGAGGAGAGCTCTGGCGATGCCGTGCCGCAGGGCGCCGGCCTGACCGGTGACGCCGCCGCCCAGGACGGTGGCTTCGATGTCCACGCGGCCCAAAGTGCCGGTGGCTGCCAGGGGCTGCCGGGTGATGAGCTTCAGGGTCTCAAGCCCAAAATACTCGTCGATGTCCCGGCCGTTGATGGTGATGGAACCCGTGCCGCCCTGGAAAAGATGCACCCGGGCCACGGAGGATTTTCTTCTTCCTGTGCCGTACAGATACGGCTTCTTGCTTTTATACATTCCCGGTTACCTCCCCGCTGTTTCCGCTGCCCACGGTTCGGGCTTCTGCGCGGCGTGCTCGTGTTCGCTTCCCTTGAAAATCTTAAGGCGGACGAGAGACGCCTTGGTTACCGTGTTCCTGGGAAGCATTCCCCGGACGGCAAGGTGCATGGCAAGCTCGGGCTTGGTCTCCATGAGAAGGCGGTACTTGACTTCCTTCAGGTGTCCCGCGTAGCCGGAATGGGTGCGGTACATCTTCTGTTCCAGCTTTTTGCCGGTGAGGACCGCTTTTTCCGCATTGATAATGACGACGTAGTCGCCGCAGTCGGAGTGAGGTGTGAATTCGGGCTTGTGCTTGCCCCGAAGGATCGTCGCAGCGGTGGTCGCGGTCTTGCCCAGGGGCTTTCCCGCCGCGTCCAGGACATACCATTTGCGCACGGTATTGCCCTTGTTTGCCATAAATGTCGTGGACATTCTGAAACCTCCAATGTGTCCTTTTCAGATCAATAAAATAAAATGGTTCTTTACAGAACGGCGGGTGCCGGGATACAATGGCTCTGCCGAAACCGCGGCTGCAGTTTAACTGCGGGAACCTGTCCGGATTCGGCCACCGACATACTATAACACAGAACAAAAATGCTGTCAACAGAAAAAGAGAGAAATTAAATTTACATCCCGGGAAACTCCGGTTTTCTCTGTTTATCTCTCGGATACTCCCTGTTGTTGCATATGGAATTCAATTTTTCGCGTTTGCCTTGTAAAGGAGGACTTGACGTGCAGTATCTCATGGGGCTGGTGCGCCGCTGTATCGAAGACTATGATATGATCTCCCCGGGAGACCGAATCGCCGTGGGCCTTTCCGGGGGAAAGGACTCCATATCCCTTCTGTGCGCCCTGACGGGTCTTCGCAAATACTATCCGGTCCCCTATGAGCTGGAGGCGATTACCCTGGACATGGGAGTGCCGGGTATGGACTTTTCCGGCGTCCGGGAGCTTTGCTCCCGACTTGAGGTGCCGTACACCCTGATACCCACCCGGATGTATCAGGTCATATTCGAGGAGCGGAAGGAGACCAATCCCTGTTCCCTCTGCGCCAAAATGCGCCGGGGGGCTTTGAATACGGCCGCTCTGGCCAGAGGCTGCAAAAAGGTCGCCCTGGCCCACAACCACAACGACGCCGTGGAGACCTTCCTTCTGTCGCTCCTTTTCGAAGGGCGGATCTCCTGTTTTCAGCCCGTGACATATTTGGACCGCACCGGCGTCACCCAGATCCGGCCCATGCTCTACGCGGGGGAGGGGACCGCCCTCTCCCTTACACGGCGCTATGGCCTCCCCGTGGTGCACAATGCCTGCCCGGCAAACGGGGACACCAAGCGCCAGGAAGTGAAGGAGCTCACCGCCCGGCTGGAAAAAGAATATCCCGGCCTCAAGGAAAAAATCTTCCGGGCCATGCAGCGCCTCCCTCTGGATCATTGGGAACCTAAAGAATCCCGCCGCCGTCCCCTTCCGGAAGAGCCGGAAGGAAGGAGGCGGGGAGACTTTTTCCGGTTTCAGGACGGACGCAGCTGATTGCGCCAGAAGGGTTCTCGGACGCTGGTGAAAGCGCGCTCCGCGGCTCCGGGCGAGCCCAGCGAAAGCCGGAATAATTTGTTTGGAATGGAGATATATGATATAATATACCCAAATCACCCAGGAAGAACAAAATACGGTGAGGAGGTATCTTATGGTCATCGATTGTCATTATCACTATTATCCGGACGAGTTTGATTTGATGAGAAAACGGGCGGAAATGAAACGGGAGGGCATCGATAAAATCGCCCTGATGGGACAGATCAATCCGTTCTTCTCGGCGGAACTGGGGGAAGAGGTCCTGGCCCAGCTCCAGGCGGCGCTGGGTCATAAGGAATACGAGCCCATGCTCAAGGGGGTGATCGCCGATTTTACCGAAAAGGGAATCCGCATGGGAGGCGTGGAATATCCGATTTTCTTCGAACCTGACAACGAGGGAGTGTTCGCCGCCTGTGACAAAGCCCCCGATCTGCTCTATGGCTGGGTTCTGGTCTGCCCGAAAGGAAAGATAAATCCGGTGGAAGAGCTGAAACGGTGGGAAAAGCACCCCGCTTTTATCGGAGTCAAAGCCCATCCCTTCTACCATCATTACGCCGTGGAGGCGCTGGAGCCGGTGGCCCGGCGGCTGCAAGAGCTGAAAAAGCCCATGATCCTCCATCTGGCATACGATCAGTTTGAAAACATCCGGAAAATAGCCCTGGCTCATCCCGATATGCCGGTGATTTTGGCCCACGCCGCCTTCCCGGATTTCTTCAACTGCTGGGAGAGTCTTGCCAAGGTCCCCAATATGTACGTCGACCTGTCCTCCGACGCCTATCTGGGAGAGGCGATGACCGTCAGCGTAGTGAAAGCCCTGGGCCCCGACAAATGCATGTTCGGTACCGACGGACCTTTCGGAATCCATCGCCCCGACGGCACCTTCGACATCGGCTTCATCAAACGCCGCCTGGAGCGCCTGTTTCCCGACAAAGAGGTGCAGCAAAAGCTCCTGGGCGGGACCTTCGCCCGGCTCATCGGAGTAAAGGCTTAGTTTTTATACATAGATCTCATGGAAAGCGCCGCGGCGGGATTGTCCCGCCGCGGCGCTGATGATATCTGCCGGAATCTCAGGCTCTATGACTTAGCGCAGGACAATTCAAAGCCAAAAGGACGGCGCGTTCATCGCGCCATCCTTTAAAGGCGGACGGAGCCCGCCTGGTTTTCCTAATTGGCCAGATTGGATTTATGTAAGCAGAATCCACCGCACCAGCAGCAGCAGCGCGAAGCCAGGGAGCCCCAGCACCCCGATCACCACGGCGTTGAACAGGTTGACCCCCAGGGCGATACCGGTGAAGGGCGCGGCAAGATTCAGAAGGATAAGGCCCGCAAAACCCAGGATGGTGTTCAATATGATCTTGGCCGCGATCCGAAGCGGCGTCCGGAAGAGGCGGACCACCCCGACGACCGCCAGCACGACAAAGAGAAACAGCAGCGCTTTCTGAAGGATCTCCATTTTCACGAAACCTCGCTTTGGGGCTCCGGCCCCGCCGGAGCCCGGTTGATATGACGGGGTGGTAAGGCGGCGGCCTCAGGTTTCTAATCTTCTTCCCGGGGCCGGCCCCAGCTTCCCAGAAGCTCCGGGGCGGCGCCGCCGCACTCCTTGATCCGGCGCAGGAGATAGGCGTACCGGGCCTGCAGGGAATTGATCTCGTAGACGCACGCTTCGATGAGCTCCGGGTCCTTTGCGGTGTTGAATTCCAGGTAAGCCTGGCGGATGAGCCTCTGAGTGTCCTTCAGCGACAGGAGCAGCTCCCGGCGCTCCGTCTCTTCTTCCGTTTCCTGGCGTTTCCGAAAAGGAAAGACCTTGGCTGTATCCGACATGGGCGATTCCCCCTCTGTTCATGTATATCAAAATTTTGGACAAATATTCCAGAGCTTATTCATTTCCGGAGCAAAAACCTCCCGTAGCCTCCTGCGGATTTCTAAAAATAAGAGGCGTCCCCAGGTGCCGACGGCACGCAGGGACGCCTCTAAAGTCGCTTGTTCTGCTGCGTTACTTCACTTGGATTTCCACGGGCGTTTCCAGATGGACCGTCCGCGAGAAGCACGGCGAGAGGAAGACGGTATCGTAAGGGTAGTCTTTCAGCGCAAACCGGACCAGAAATCCGCCCGGCGCTTCCACATGCCTTTCGGTCGCCTCGTCATAGTAGCCGCCGGTCTCCGTCGACCAGCTGTCGTATTCGTATTTGCTGCCCGCCTCGTCGTAATACGTGGTTCCGAACAGCTGGTACGAAGCGTTTTCCGTGCGCTCGACGCCGGCGAACATCAGCTGCCAGCCGTCGCCGCCGCGCACGGCCTGTATCAGCTCCACGCCCTCGGGCAGCGTCTCGGCCGTCCCGCCGGCCAGATCGATCTTTACGCGCTCCATGTCTTTGTCCAGCCAGACAGCGTCCGTGATATACAGCGTCAGATGCCGGCTGCCTGAGAAAAAAGAGCTTTCCAGGCGGTGGGACGCCATGAAAGGGGAATCGACGGAACCCGTGGCGGTAATCCCGTTGGTGATGGCCTCGAATTTCTCGCCCTTTTCGTTTTCCAGGTAAAACGTGAGGGATTGAAGCCATGCCGTATTGTCCTTGCTGTCGGCGAGATTCAGGCGGATATGGGTGGGATAGATTTCGACGGTGGTCGCCGTGAGCTGCTGCCCGTTCAGCTCGAAGATCTGATTCAGGGTTATGACCTCGCCCTTCCCCGTGTAAGTCGGGTCGAAGGTAAGGGGGAAGGCAAAGGTGGAGATCGGTTCGGGTTCTGCGTATGCTTCCGTATTGCCGGGATCATCCGGTACGGGGACGGCGGTAACATCGCTTCCGTTATCGTGCACCCTGCAGGTAAGCAGCAGGCTGCCCGGCATATCTCCGTCGGTAAAATCCACTGTGATGCGGCGAAGATCGCCGTTTTCGCTGCCGAAGCTGCCGCTTATGATACTGTAGCCTTCCATGGGCGTGCCGTCGGGACTTTCGATGTCGGGGGCTGCGTCCATATGGGAGTAAATCTGAGACTGGAGGGAATAGAAGATGTTCAGCTGCTTTTGATCGACGATCACGTACTCGACCCGCATGGTGATGCCGTTTTCACTCTGCTCGAACCCCATGGGCTGCACGTACTCGTTTTCCACAGCCGCTTTGAGGGAGGGCGAAAACGCCACGGCGGCGGCGAGCTCGCGCAGCAGGGGGATCTGACCGCAGGCCATCGCGAAGGTCGTGGATACGTTTACGATCGTTATAAACGCAATGAGAAAGGCCGCGATGCTGCTTACGGGTATCGTAAAAAAACGGCGTATCCGATTGGTTCTTTTTACCCTTGCCTTTGCCCGCGTGATGGTGTGCTCAAGGGCGGGCGGAGCGGTATCAAGCTCTTTGAGAAGGTTCCAATATTCCTCTTTTCTGTTCACAGGCTATTCCTCCTCCGAAAGTTCCAGTTTCAGCAGGCGGAGCGCGCGCCGCTGCCTGGTGGCTGCCGTTCCCTGCGGTATTTCAAGGCACTGCGCCGTTTCGGCGAGGGTGCAGCCTGAAAAATACCGGAGGATGACGACCTCCTTCAGCTCCTGCGGCAGACTAAGAATCGCCGTTTTCAGCGGCAGAGCGTCAAACGCTTCCGCCGGCGTTTCGGCAAGCGCTTCCAGGGGCTGTTCCCGTTTCCTGTGCCGCAGCTCTTTTTTGCATTCGTTGATCAAAATCCGCGTCATCCACGTTTCGAAATACTCCGGCCGGTGCAGCTGCTTCAAAGCACGCAGTCCCCGGAAGACGGTTTCGTCCACAGCCTCCAGAGCCAGGCTTTCACTGCCCAGATATAAGACTGCCGTGCGGTAAAGACGAGTTTTCAGACCTTCCGTACGAGCGGTAAACTCGTTTATATCCATTCGCGCCGCTCCTTCCCGGTTTGAACCTGCAGGTTCATCTATTAGATTCCCCGGCGGGACTTTTTGATTTGCTTTATAAAAAATAATTATACAGTATCACCGAAAAATGAGGTATCTTATTTTGGCCGGCCTTCCGTTTAGATTCCGGCATGGCTGTGATAAACCGCTTCTTTCCGCGAAAGTCAGAAATTTCAAAGCATACCCGCCGAAAAGCCGAACATACTATGCTCGGACACAAAAAAAGGTCGAAACGGCCGGCCCCCCGAGAACTTTCAGGAGGTTGGCGCGGACCGGCTGGATCACGATTTTCTTTGTCGGAAGACGGAGAGAAGGATGGTCGTGTGTTCGATGTAATCCGTTCTCAAAGTGATTTGAAAAGGCGGATTCGATAAAAAAGGATCGCGGGAGTGTGTGGAGAAACCGGAATAGCGCGATATGCAGGCCCTTGCGGGTATGTCCTTCGGTTGGAGGATGACTGCGGCGCTCTCGGTATGGATTCCATCCTCCCGCGATTTCTTTTTGTCCGGAGCCCGGGAGCTTCGGTCCGGCCGGCATCACCCGAATCGGTCCTCTCCACCTTGACAGGAGAGAGGAAAATTGTGTATGATAAATACATACGGTGGCCGTAAAAGGCCTGGTGCACAATATTTAGATCAAATGGAAGCAAAAGCGGCTCGGAATCCGGCGGAATAGGAAGATGCCGGCCGTTTTATCGGATATACGCAGGAAATGCGCCCCCGGGAGAGGACAGGCCCGCGGGATGGGAAGGATGAAGATAGGCCGTATGAAAAAAGCCGGAAAAAGTTACGGAAACGAGAGCATCTCCTCTCTGAAGGGAGCCGACCGGGTGCGCAAACGCCCCGGGGTGATCTTCGGCTCCGATGGGTTGGAGGGCTGCGAGCACGCGGTCTTTGAGATCGTGTCCAACTCCATCGACGAGGCTCGGGAGGGGTACGGCAGCGTCATCAACGTCACCAGGTATTCGGACGGCTCCTTCGAGGTGGAGGATTTCGGCCGTGGCTGCCCGGTGGATTACAATCCCGCGGAGGAGAGGTACAACTGGGAGCTGGTTTTCTGCGAGCTATACGCCGGCGGAAAATACGACAATGAGGCGGGGGAGAGCTACGAATACTCTCTGGGCCTCAACGGCCTGGGTTCCTGCGCCACCCAGTATGCCTCGGAGTACATGGACGTAACCGTCTGGCGGGACGGATTCCAGTACAGGCTGCACTTTGAAAAGGGAGAAAACGTGGGAGGGCTTCAGAAGGAGCCCACAACCAGGAAGAAGACCGGCTCCCTCATCCGCTGGAAGCCGGACCGGGAGGTATTCACCGATATAGACGTGCCCCCGGAGTATTTTACGGATATGCTCCGCCGCCAGGCGGTGGTGAACGCCGGGGTGAGCTTCGTCTTCCGCAGCCAGGTGAATGGGAAGTTCGAGACCACGGAATTTAGATATGAAAACGGCATCGTGGATTACGTGAAGGAGCTGGCGGGGGAGACCGCGTTCACTCAGCCCTATTTCTGCCAGACCGAGCGCCGGGGCCGGGACCGGGAGGACAAGCCCGAATACAAGGTGAAGCTCTCGGCGGCCTTCTGCTTTTCCAATTCCATAAACTGCATCGAGTATTATCACAACTCCTCTTGGCTGGAGCACGGGGGAGCCCCGGAAAAAGCCGCCAGGAGCGGCTTTGTTTCCGCGGTGGACGCCCTTCTGCGCCAGGGCGGAAAATATCAGAAAAACGAGAGCAAAATCACCTTCGGCGACATTCAGGACTGCCTTATTCTGATCACCAACTGTTTTTCCACCCAGACCTCCTATGAAAATCAGACCAAGAAGGCCATCACGAACAAGTTCATTCAGGAGGCCATGACGGATTTTTTCCGCTCCCAGTTGGAGGTCTATTTCATAGAGAACCCCGCCGAGGCGGACAAGGTGGCCGAACAGGTGCTCATCAACAAAAGAAGCCGCGAAACGGCGGAGAAGGCCCGGCTGAATGTCAAGAAGAAGCTCTCCGGGGGCCTGGACATTGCCAACCGGGTGGAAAAATTCGTGGACTGCCGCACCCGGGACGTAAACCGCCGGGAGCTCTACGTGGTGGAGGGAGATTCCGCCCTGGGGGCCTGCAAATTAAGCCGGGACGCGGAATTTCAGGGCATCATGCCCGTCCGTGGCAAAATCCTCAACTGCCTGAAGGCCGACTATGGCAAGATCTTCAAAAGCGAGATCATCACCGACCTCATCAAGGTCCTGGGCTGCGGCGTGGAGGTCCCGGGGAAGCACGGGAAGGAGCTTTCCTCCTTCGATTTGGGGAGCTTGCGCTGGAACAAGATCATCATCTGCACCGACGCCGACGTGGACGGCTTCCAGATCCGCACCCTGATTCTCACCATGCTGTTCCGTCTGGCCCCGGCTCTCATCCGGGAGGGGTACGTATACATCGCCGAGTCGCCCCTCTTTGAGATAACGGCGAAGGACAGGACCTATTTTGCCTACACCGACCGGGAGAAGACGGATATTCTCCAGAAGCTGGGGAACGCGAAGTACACCGTCTCCCGTTCCAAGGGGCTGGGGGAAAATGAGCCGGAAATGATGTGGATGACCACCATGAATCCCGAAAGCCGCAGGCTCATCAAGGTGATGCCCGCCGGGACGGAGGCAACCGCCCGGTATTTCGACCTTCTTTTGGGGGACAATCTCGCGGGGCGCAAGGAGCATATCGCCGAAAACGGCTATAAATACCTGGAGCTGGCGGACATCTCCTGATGTACTCAGATTCAATTTGCGAGGATGGATGATATGGCGAAAAAGAAAAGCGATTCCCGGGCGGAGCCGAAGCGCTCCATGCCCGGCGTGGAAGGGCTTTCCGCCCGGGTGATGGAACAGCCCATCACCGAGACTCTGGAAGTCAATTACATGCCCTACGCCATGAGCGTCATCGTTTCCCGGGCCATCCCCGAGATTGACGGGCTCAAGCCCTCCCATCGGAAGCTCCTGTACACCATGTACAAGATGAACCTTCTGGGGGGAAACCGCACAAAATCGGCAAACGTGGTGGGCCAGACCATGAAATTAAACCCCCACGGGGACGCCGCCATCTATGAGACTATGGTACGCCTGTCCCGCGGATATGGGGCTCTGCTTCATCCCCTGGTGGATTCCAAGGGCAACTTCGGCAAGGTCTATTCCCGGGACATGGCCTATGCCGCTTCCCGGTACACCGAGGTCCGGCTGGACTCCATCTGCGGGGAATTTTTCCGCGATATCGACAAGGATACCGTGGACTTTGCCGACAACTACGACAACTCCATGAAGGAGCCGACCCTTCTGCCCACCGCTTTTCCCAATGTTCTGGTGAGCGCCAACCAGGGGATTGCCGTGGGCATGGCCAGCTCCATGTGCGGCTTCAGCCTGGGGGAGGTCTGCCAAACCGAGATCGAGTACCTCAGAAATCCGGAACACGATCTGTTCGCCACCCTCAAAGCGCCGGATTTTCCTACGGGCGGGGAGCTTTTATACGATCACGCAGCCCTGGCGGAGCTGTACCGCACCGGCCGGGGCTCCATCCGCCTCCGTTCCCGCTGGCGGTACCTGAAGACGGAAAATATGATCGAGATCTACGAGATTCCCTATTCCACCACGGTGGAGGCCGTGATGGACAAGGTCGCCGAGCTCATTAAACAGGGAAAGATCCGGGAGATCGCGGATATGCGGGATGAGACCGATTTAAGCGGGCTCAAGCTCACCGTCGACTTGAAGCGCGGAACCGACCCGGAAAAGCTCATGCAGAAGCTGATGCAGAAGACCCCCCTTATGGACAACGTCTCCTGCAATTTCAACATTCTCATCGCCGGGACGCCCCGGGTCATGGGAGTGAAGGAAATTCTCGAGGAATGGACCGCCTGGAGGATTGATTGTGTCCGCAGAAGAGTATACTATGAACTGGGAAAGAAGAAGGAAAAACTCCATCTGTTAAAGGGCCTGAAAAAGATCCTCCTGGACATCGACAGGGCGATCCAGATCATCCGCCAGACCGAGGAAGAGGCCGAGGTGGTGCCGAACCTGATGATCGGCTTCGGTATCGACGAGGTCCAGGCGGAGTATGTGGCCGAGATCAAACTGCGCAATATCAACCGGGAGTACATCCTCAAACGGGTGGAGGAGACCGCCGCCCTGGAGGGCGAAATCGCCGAGCTGGAGGATATCCTTGAAAAACCCCAGCGGGTGAAAAAGATCATTGTGGACGAGCTCCAGAACGTAATGAAAAAATACGCCGTACCCCGCAGAACGGAGATCGTATACGATCACGAGCCCGCGGCGGCCGCGGAGGAGGAGACGCCCGACTATCCCGTTCACCTTTTCCTGTCCCGGGAAGGGTACTTCAAAAAAATCACCCCCCTGTCCCTCCGGATGAGCGGGGAACAGAAATACAAGCAGGACGACGGCCCCCGCCTCTCCTACGAGTGCACCAACCGGGAGGAGATCCTGGTCTTCACCGACCGGCAGCAGGTTTACAAGGCGCGGCTGAACGAGTTTGAAGATTCCAAGGCCTCCGTTTTGGGAGATTACCTGCCCTCCAAGCTGGGAATGGACGAGGGGGAGAGCGTGGCCTTCCTCTGCCCGTCCGGGGACTATTCGGGAAGCCTTCTTTTCTTCTTCAAAAACGGGAAGGCGGCAAGGATCGCCCTTGCGGAATACAGGACCGTCTCCAACCGCCGAAGGCTCACCGGGGCCTATTCCGACAAGAGCCCCTTGGTATGCATTCTGAAGCTTGCGGAGGACACGGAGCTGGCGGTGTATTCCACCGAACCGAGAGCTCTCATTTTCAGCACCGCCGCCCTGGCTCCCAAGACCACCCGTACCACCCTGGGGGTGGGCGTTATGACCCTGAAACCCAAGTATTCGCTGGACAAGGTGCTTCCGGCGGAGTCTTCCGGTATCGTGAACATTGCCCGCTACCGGGTCCGCAGCCTTCCCGCCGCGGGCGCTCTGCTGAAGGAGCAGGACAGCGGGGACAAACAGTTGGATCTCTTTGAATGAGTCCGGCGGTCCTTTGCGCCGCCGGTATAGATGATGGGAGCCCGGGTTTTCCGGAGCGCCCGGCGGAGGAAGGAACCGAGGGATACGTCATGAAACGCCTCAATAACCCGCGAAAACTGGCGGTAACGGCGGTTTGGCTCATTGCCGCGTCGGCGCTCTACGCCGTGGCCTTCGACTGGTTTTTTGTGCCCAACGGCATCGCCTATGGCGGCGTGACCGGTATTTCCATGATTGTCAACGCTCTGCTGGGTGTTCCGCCCGTGGGCGTATTAATCATTATTCTCAATATCCCCCTGTTTATCGTGAGCTGGCGAATCATCGGCGGAAGGTTTCTCATAAGCTCTCTGTTCACCATGGCCCTCAGCTCCGTCCTCATTGACCTCATCGCTTCCGCATATACCTTCCAGCCCATGGAACCGCTTCTTGCGTCCATATACGGCGGCGTTTTTCTGGGCCTGTCTTTGGGAGTAATCTTTGCAAACGGGGCAACCACCGGAGGCAGCGACATCGTCGCCCGGCTGCTGCGGCTGAAATTTGCCTATCTTCCCATGGGGCGGCTGATGCTTATCCTGGACATCGTGGTCATTACGGCGGCTGCCCTGGTCTTTCAGAAGGTGAACAGCGCCCTTTACGGAATCATCGCCCTGTACATCAGCTCCATGGTGCTGGACACGGTGCTCTACGGCATGGACTACGCCAAGGTGGCCTATATCATCAGCGATAAGTCCGAGGCGCTCTCCGCCGCAATCCGGGATGACCTGGACCGGGGGGCCACGATTCTCTACGGCAAGGGAACCTATACCGGCGCCAGCAAAAATGTGATTCTCTGCGCCTTCAAGCGCAGACAGATCGTGGACCTGAAAAATCTCATCAAATCCATCGACCCGGACGCCTTCATGATCGTGTGCGAGGCCCACGAGGTGCTCGGCTCGGGGTTCGGCAGTTATGACAAGATGTAGCGTGCGGCTTGACACCGCCCGCGCGGGGAAAGGAGTAAAACATGGATCTGGAAAAATTACAGAAGAACCTGACGAAAAACGGATTCTCCTATCGGGAATTCAGCAGTGCGGCGGAGGCTATGGATTATCTGGACAAGGCCATAGACGGGACCGACGTGGGCATCGGCGGCTCCGTCACCATCCGGGACATGGGCCTTTACGACAGGCTGGTGACCCACAACAAGGTGTATTGGCACTGGAAACAGCCCAATTTTGCAGTTCCTCCCGAGGCGCAGGTTTCGGAGGTCTTTCTCACCTCGGCCAACGCCATAGCCGAGACCGGGGAGATCGTGAACATCGACGGGGCGGGCAACCGGATTGCCTCCATGCTCTATGGACATAAGCGGATTTTCTTCATCGTGGGGATGAATAAGATCACCCCGGATTACGACAGCGCCGTCTGGCGGGCAAAAAACGTTGCCGCTCCTCTCAACGCCCGGCGGCTGAATACGGGAACGCCCTGCACCGTCAAGGCAGACAAATGCTACGACTGCCAGAGCTCCGGCAGGATCTGCAACGGGATGTCGGTTTTATGGAAGAGGATGAGCAAAACCCAGCTTATGGAGGTCGTGCTTATCCGGGAAAACCTGGGCTTCTGATTCCGAAAGGGACTCACAGTTTTCCAAAAATAAGGTACATACGAAACGGCGCGGAGGGCGGGCGCTTTCCGCGGGAAAGGGGGAAACAGGTGAAAAAGCGGGTCTTTTGCCTGGTTTTGCTCCTTGCCGTTCCCCTTTCCGGATGCTCGCTGCTGGACCGGAACACCTTGTCCGTGGAGCCTCATGCCGAGCAGTATGTGGAGGAGTCCTCCGTTCTCCGGGCCGGCAATTATCAGGAGCTGGTCAACGCCATATTATATCTGGTTTCGGAGGCCTCCGAAGAGGGGAAGATCCGGCTGTACGACTACCAGGGGGATGTGGACGCGGATGTTGCGGCCGCCTGCCTGGAGGTCACCCGGGACGATCCCCTGGGGGCCTATGCCGTGGATTATATGACCAGCGAGTATGACCGGATCATGTCCTATTACGAGGTCTCCGTGAAAATCAGCTACCGGCGGGACGCCCAGCAGATCCGCGCGGTAAAGAATGCCACGGGCAGCAGCGCCATCCGGGAGGAGATCCAGACTGTCCTTCTTAAATTCGGCCCTGAGCTGGCCCTGCGCATTACCTATTTTACCGAGGACGAGTCTTACATTCAGGCCCTGGTGAAAAGCGCGTATTACGATTCCCCCCAGGCGGCCTTCGGCATGCCGGAAGTCACCGTGAGTCTGTATCCCGACAGCGGAACCCAGCGGGTGGTGGAGATCCGGCTGACCTATCCCCTGGATGCGGACGTGCTGGAAAAGATGAAGGAACAGACAGCGGCGGAGGCCTGGGAAATGGTATCGCGGCTTTCCCCCATGACGGATGAGAAGAAGGTCGGCGACCTCTATGACATCCTGATTGCCGCGACGGAATACGATACCGGGACGGAAAAGGCTTCCGCCCAGCCCGGTTTCGTCAAGAACAACGCCTATAACGCTTACGGCGCACTGGTGGAGGGGAAGGCCCTTTCCGAGGGTTATGCCCTGGCTTTCCGGCTTTTGTGCTCCGCCGCGGGGATCGATTGTCAGGTGGTGCAGGGGACGGTCAAGGGAGCAGAGCACTTCTGGAACATCGTGGAGCTGGACGGGCGGTATTATCATGTGGACACAGCCATGGGGGACCTGCAGGGGAGCGAATGGTTCCTGATGCGGTCCGACGATGAGATGGAAAACAGCTACAAGTGGGACAGGGAGCAGTACCCCGCCTGCGTATCCTCTCCGGTGGAATAAACAGAATAAGCAGAGGTGTCCGGCTCCTTCAGGGACCGGACGCCTTGCTATTTCAGGGAAAATTAAAGAAGAGAGTAGACAGGATTCGGGATGTATGATATTATAATTGTACAATACATCTAAAAATATCCACAAAATACATAAATAATTGGTGAAAATGTAATAATCAGCCGAATTTTGGTATTGTCCACAAAACCGGGAAAATAACCCAATGGGATTACATACGAATAGGCAAACCTGCCGAAAGGCAGGGACGCAAAGCTTAGGAGTCTGATTCATACTGCGGTCAATCCGCAGGTGAAAGACAGTCCGGCCGCATGAAAGCGTGAGCATTCTCTCACGATTTTATGCGGTTTTTTGTTTCAAAAAGGATAAGAAATTGGAAACCAAGGACATTGGACGTTATCATTAGGAGGGGAGACATATGAAAAAGAAACTGAAATCGTATCTGGCGCTGCTCCTGACGGCACTTATGCTGTCCGCGTATCTGGGAGGGGTGGCCACCGCAGTAGTTGCTCCGTATACTTCCGCAGGCACCGGTGTCGGCGATCCTTCAACAGGAACGCATTCTTTGGAATTTGCGAATATCGTATTATTCAAGCAGGCGACGAGAGCTTTCGTTTGGGTGTCCGGCGCGATTACGGACTCGGACGCAACCATAAAAGCAAGGATCCGCGCGTCCGACGACAGCGTTAAAAACTATCTTGATGGTGAGATATTCATTATCAGAGCGGACTCATTCAGCGGTGCAACGTATATGCCGGGCGATTCCCAGTACGAGTTTACGGTGACGATCAACCAGACGCCCACGACGGAATTTCCAAAAGGCAGCTATACGATCGGCGGTAAAGACGTGAGTCATGTCGGGCTGTATATGCCGATGGTACCCACAGGTTCACTGACGGTGACCAAAACGGTGAACGCCAGCGAGGGGACGACGGTTCCCGCCGGCGGCTATCGGATCACGGTGACCTTCACCGGGACCGTCACGGGCATTACCAACGACCAAAGCTTTTCTGAAACGAGCCCCGGCTCCGGTGTATATGAATTTTACCTGGCCGGCGGCACGTCGGTGAAATTCTCCAGCATTCCGCTGGGTACCATGTATACGGTGGACGAATCGGTGACAGGCACCGGCTGGAGCAAGGTGAGCATTGCTGACAACAGCACCGTCAATGCGGGAACCGTCACGGCGCTGAACCTGAGTCCGACGGTGACGGTGACCAACGCTTATACGGTGGTTCCGCCCCCCACCCCCGGTACGCTGACGGTGACGAAAACGGTGAACGCCAGCGAGGGGACAACGGTTCCCGCCGGCGGCTATCAGATCACGGTGACCTTCCCCGGGACTGTCACGGGCATTACCAACGATAAGGGCTTTACCGAAACAACCACCGGCTCGGGCGTATATGAGTTCTATCTGGCGGGCGGCGCATCGGTGATCTTCTCCAATATCCCGCAGGGTACCGCATACAAAGTGGAGGAGTCCGTAACAGACGCCGGCTGGAGCATGACGGGTATTTCAAGCAACAGCAGCGGCAGCATAACGGCAGAGAACCTGAACCCGGTGGTGACGATAACCAACTTATACGATCCGCAGCAGCCGTCCAAAGGTACGCTGACGGTGACCAAGGCGGTGAACACAAGCGAAACGACGGTTCCCGCCGGCGGTTATCTGATCACGGTGACCTTCCCCGAAACGGTGGAGGGCATCACCAACAATAAGGGCCTGACCGTTAAAACCGTCGATTCTGTGGCCATGCCGGGCGTATATGAATTTTATCTGGCGAAGGATGAGTCGGTGACCTTCTCCAACATCCCGCAGGGCACCACATATACGGTAGAGGAATCCGTGACGGGCACCGGATGGAGTAAGGTCAGCATCATTGACAACAGTACTTCGCACACGGGAAGCATCGCGGCGGACAACCTGAATCCGACGGTGACGGTGACGAACGCCTATACGGTGGTTCCGCCTCCTCCTGTCTATGGATTGACGGTAAACAAGGTGGTAAACACCAATGCGGCAACGGTTCCCGCCGGCGGCTATCTGATCAAGGTGACCTTCACAGGAACGGGCCTGAAGGATATTACCAATGACAAGAGCTTTACCGAAACCGCAGAGGGATCTGGCGTATATGAATTCTACCTGGCGGGCGGCGCGTCCGTGATCTTCTCCAATATCCCGGCGGACACTGCATATGTGGTTTCGGAATCCGTGACGGGCGCAGGGTGGGGCACACCCGCTTTTTCCAGCAACTATCAGGGAGCGGTGACAGCAATCACGCAGCACCCCGTTGTTGTGGTGACCAATACCTATACGGTAATCCCGCCCACCCCCGGCACGCTGACCGTCAGCAAGACGGTGGCGGGGACCACGTCCCTGTGGAACGGCAGCCCGTTCGTGTTCAGAGTGACCTTTGATAAGGGCATGAATACGGACTACTCCTACGAATCCAACTCCAATGTCCTGAATCTCGGATATACCGACGACGCGGACGAATCGGGAGTGACCTTCACCTTTAGCCTGAGCAACGGTGAATGGATCGAGTTTTACAATATCCAGGCCGGCACCGCTTATACCGTGACGGAGACCAACGCTCAGGGAGCCGCCGGCACCTCCACCAGCGGCGATCCCACGTCCGGAACCTTCACGGCACTGCAGGGCGACGGCATCTACTACGTGGCGGACAAAACGGTTGCCTTTACCAACACCTATACGTCGAACCCGCCGCCTCCTCCCGGATATTATGATCTGACGGTTGCCAAGGCAATCGAAGGAACGGGTGCTTCTACGGCGGATACCTTCTCCTTCAGCGTAACCCTTGCCAATTACTACGGCGTGTCCTATGCCGTGAACGAGGGTACGCCGGTCGCCGTGACCTCCGGGACGACTTCCCTTACGCTGAGAGGCGGCGACGCGGTGGTCTTCCAGAACATTCTGGAAGGAACGGGCTTCTCCGCAACGGAGACGGATTCCAAGGATTATACCCTCAGCATTGCGGCGAGCGCGGGCGTGACTGTCGCGGGAGCGAACGCTTCGGGCTATATGAACGGAGACAAAGAGGTGACCTTCACCAACACGAAGGAGATTACGACACCGCCGCCCTCTTCTCCGCCTCCCGCTCCGTCTCCCAGCACCGGAGTCCTGGGCGCAACGGACGATAAAAGCGGCGTCGCCGGCGATACGGATACTCTGCCGAAGACCGACGGGATTTCCACAGCTTCAGCCCTGGCGATTCTCGGCATGATGATGACCGGAACCGGCGCCGTCCTGGGCTTCAAAAAGAAAAAGGAAAACGACGAATAACTGAAAACCGGATAAACTGTAAACTGCCCCTCCGAGTCTCCCGGAGGGGCAGTTTTATTATATGTATTCTCCATGATATCGAAACGGCAGAAATCCAGAATGGATACCGCGATTATAAAAGGCTTGCGAGATAAGCGAAGAGAGGTACCGTGATCACTGAAAACAGCGTGCTCACCGCGATGATCCCGGCGCTGCGGCCGCTGTTGAGCCGGAGCCGGGAGACCAGCAGGATGGTGAAGGCCGCCGAGGGGCAGGCCGCCGGCACGATGTGTGCGAAAATCACGTCCCCGGCGGCGGGGAAGAGGCCGGAAGCCCGCGTGAGAAACAGGATCAGCAGCATGGCGCCCGGTGCGATGAGAAGCCGCACCGCGGCGGCAAGAAGAACCGCAAAATCGGTAAACAGACTCTTCAGATCCACCTCTGCCAGAAAGATTCCGGTGATGATCATAGCCAGGGGCGTGTTGACATCGCCCATCATGGAAATCGTTTCGGTGACGACGCCCGGCAGGGGAATCTGGAGAAAGTAAATGGGAAGGCCGATGAGGACGGCCAGCATGCCCGGATTGAGGAAGACCTTCCGCACGTTCAGTTTTTCCCCCGTGAGATTGTGCCAGCCGTGGGTCCAGGAAAAGATGCCGGAAACGGCCACATAGGCAATGCCGTAAAAAACGCCGATGTCCCCCAAAGTGGCCTGGAGGATGGGGAAGGTCATGAAGCCGCAGTTGGAGTATATCGCTCCCATCCGCTCCACCCGGTAGTCCGGATCCTCCCGCTTTCGGATCAGCACCGTCGCCAGAATAATATTGAGAATGTGAAACACCAGGGCCAGCAGAAAGGCAAAGCCCAGGGCCTGAAGGTCCTCCCGGCGGAAGGGACGGATACAGGCGTCAATGAGCATGGCCGGCATGATGACGGTGATCAGCAGGTTGCTGAAGATCCGGGAGGCCTCCGCGGTGACGAGGTTCGTCTTCCGCACCGTGATGCCCACCCCGATGAGAAGAAAGATGATCAGCACCTGCTGGGCGACGGTAAGGATGGTTTGCATGGTATCAGTCCTTTGCAGTTTGTGCCGGAAGGCTCCTCCCCGATTTCCGCCAATGGCGAAACCGGCCGGACGGACCCGGCCGGTTGAATTTCAGTCGGTGATGGTCCCCAAATGATCAGTTAAATGCCCCGGAAGCCGGATCGAAGAGCCGTGCAATCTTCTCCCGGAGCGGCAGGTGCACCGGAAGAGACAAATCGGCGTCCTCCCGCAGGAGTGCCCCGGCCTCCCGCTGGGCTTCCCGGAGGGTTTCCATGTCGGTGGCGAAGTCCGCGATTTTCATCTCCGGCAGACCGTGCTGCCGGGAACCGAAAAAGTCTCCGGGTCCCCGCAGACGCAGGTCCTCCTCCGCGATGACAAAACCGTCCGAGGTCTTCTGCATGACGTTCAGCCGTTCCCGGGTCTCCGCGCTTTTGGAGGAGGAAAAGAGAATGCAGTAGGATTTGTGCTCGCCCCGGCCCACGCGGCCCCGCAGCTGATGCAGCTGGGACAGGCCGAAGCGCTCCGCGTTTTCCACGATCATCAGGGCCGCGTTGGGAACGTCCACTCCCACCTCGATCACCGTGGTGGATACAAGAATGTCGCTCTCTCCCGCGGCGAAGGCAGCCATGATCCTGTCTTTTTCTTTGTCCTTCATCCGCCCGTGGATATACGAGACCCGTAGCTCCGGGAAAATCTCCCGCTGGAGCCCTTCGGCGTATTCCGTCACCGCCCGGCGGTCGTCCGGCGGCGCGTCACCCTCCTCCACCAGGGGACAGACGATAAAGACCTGCCGGCCTTCGGAAACCAGGCGGCGGATGAATTTGTGGATCCTTGGACGCATCTCCTCGCCCACCGCGAAGGTGTCCACCCGCTGCCGTCCGGGAGGCAGCTCGTCGATCACAGACACGTCCAGCTCTCCGTACAGGATGAGGGCAAGGGTCCGGGGGATGGGAGTGGCGGACATGACCAGGACGTGAGGCCGGTTCCCCTTGGCGGCGATGGCCGCCCGCTGGGTTACGCCGAACCGGTGCTGCTCGTCGGTGATGACAAGCCCCAGCTTTGCATATTCCACCCCCTCGGAGATGAGGGCGTGAGTGCCCACGATGAGATCCGTTTCGCCGGAGGCCAGCTTATAGAGAACCTCCCGCCGCTCTTTGGCGGTGAGGGCGCCCGTGAGAAGCCCGGTGCGCAGCCCGCACTGCGCCATCAGAGGCGTGAGCGTCCTGCAGTGCTGCTCCGCCAGGATCTCCGTGGGCACCATAAGGGCGGACTGATAGCCGCTCTGAGCGGCAAACCAGGCGCAGGCCGCGGCGCACACGGTCTTTCCGGAGCCCACGTCCCCCTGAATCAGCCGGTTCATGGGAACCCCCGAGAGCATGTCCGAAACCGCGTCGTCCACCGCCCGCTTTTGGGCCCCGGTGGGGGAAAAGGGCAGCCGGCGGAAAAAATCCCCCGGGTCCGCGGGGTGAAGCCGGAGCCCGTCCTCCCTGCCCCGGCGCCCCCGCAGGAGTCCCAGGCCCAGGGAGAGAATAAAGAATTCCTCAAAGATGAGGCGGTGCCGGGCCGTTTTCAGAGCCTCGAAGGAGGGAGGGAAGTGGATGGTCTCATAGGCAAAGCGCGCGTGGGCGAGGCCGTGACGTTCCCGCAGAGCGTCGGGCAGGGGATCGGGCAGGATATCCCCGCAGGCTTCCAGCCCCCGGTCCACCGCCCGTGCGATGATGAGCGAGGAAAGCCCCGCCGTAAGCCGGTAAACCGGGACGATCCGCCCGGTGGAAAACCGGGGAGCTCCCTCCCGCTCGAAGACGGGATTCGCCATGCTCCGGTGGGAATTGCGGACCTCCGCCCGGCCGAAAAAGTAATAAGTTTCCCCCGGAAGGAGGGAATCCTTCACATAGTTCTGATTGAAGAAAGTGAGGTCCATGGCCCCCGAGGCGTCCGCGACGCGGGTCTTGGTAAGGTCCAGTCCCTTCCGGATCCGAGCTCTGCGAACGGGGGAGACGACCGTTGCCAAAACGCAGGCGGCTTCCCCGTCCGCAAGCTCCGCGACGGGGCGCACCGCAGTGCGGTCCTCGTAGTCCCGGGGAAAATAGGAGATGAGATCTTCCAGGGTGGAAACTCCGAGCTTTCCTAAAAGCTTGGCCCTGGCCTCGCCGATCCCCTTGATATAGCGGATGTCCTGCGTGAGCGGCGTCATGGGGCACCTCCCTGGCGAAAGGGTTTTAATACTGTAACAGGCCCTGGAAAAATCAGAGATTCGGGTTTACATACGTAATATACCGGTAGAAAAGCCCTCCGGATTCCATAAGGGGGGACTCCTCCTCCCGCCGCCAGCCCATTTGGTCCAGATCGGGAAAAAAGCGGTCCGCCGTTTCACCGGTCTCCGTCCGGGTGACGTAGATCCGGCGGCAGAAGGGGAGAAACTCCCGGTAGACCGACTCTCCGCCGATGACGAAGACCTCGTCCGGGTTTAGGCCGGAGACCGCCTTCAGGACCTCGTCCTTGTTCCGGCAGACGACAGCGTCCCCGGCGCGAAAGTCCGGGTCCCGGGATAAAACGATGTTCCGGCGGCCGGGAAGGGGCGCGCCGCCGGGAAAACCCGCCAAAGTGGCCCTGCCCAGGATCACCGTTTTGCCCAGGGTTATATGCCGGAAATGCTTTAAATCCTCCGGGATCCGCACCAGAAGGTCGTTTCCCCGGCCGATGCCCCAGGAGCAGCTGACGTTGACAATGGCGTTCATAGCCTTCCTCCTATATGGCGACCGGCACCTTTTCCTTCAGCGGGTGCCACCGATAATCATGGAGCGTGAAGCTCTCGGGGGTAAACGCATAGAAATCCGTGACGGCGGGGTCGATTTCCAGAACCGGCGCCGGTAGGGGCTCCCGGGTAATGAGCTCCTCCACGATGGGAACGTGCCGGTCGTAGATGTGAGCGTCTGCGATCACGTGGACCAGCTCTCCGGCCTCGAGGCCGCTCACCTGCGCCATCATGTGCATAAGTACGGAGTACTGGCATACGTTCCAGTTGTTGGCCGTGAGCATATCCTGGGACCGCTGGTTCAATATCGCGTTGAGGGTACCGCCGCTGACGTTGAAGGTCATGCTGTAGGCGCAGGGGTACAGGTGCATGTCCATAAGATCGTGGTGGTTGTACAGGTTGGTCATGATGCGGCGGCTGGCGGGGTTGTTCTTCAGATCATAGAGTACCCGGTCCACCTGGTCGAACAGGCCCTCCGCATACCGGTGCTCGACCCCCAGCTGATATCCGTAAGCCTTGCCGATGGAGCCTTCCCCGTCCGCCCAGGCATCCCAGATGTGGCTTTTCAGGTCTTTCACGTTATTGGATTTCTTCTGCCAGATCCACAGAAGCTCGTCCACCGCGTTGACAAACTGGGTCTTCCGCAGGGTGAGGATGGGAAATTCCTCCCGCAGATCATACCGGTTGATGATGCCGAAACGCTTCGCCGTGTGGGCGGGGGTTCCGTCCTCCCATCGGGGACGCACCGGCAGATCGGTATCCCAGACGCCTTTCGTCAGAATCTCCCTGCAGTTGTCGATAAAGATCCGGTCCGCCTTGCTCATGAGGTTCCCTCCGTCTGCTTCGTTTGGATTATCGTAACATAAAGCGGAAGGGGATACAAGAAAAAACCGGTAAAGCACATCCCGCAGTTGGAGCATCTTCTGATACCTTAAACTACCGTCTATTATAACGTCGAGCAGAGCGGGTTTTTAAAGACTCATTACGACCCGCAACCCAGGATACGGAGAGCCTCGATCGCGGGCTGAAAAAGAGGCCTCTTGCCACAGAGCTGTCCGTGCGTTCGAAACTGCCAATGGTCAATCTGCCATTAAGAGCGCCCACAGGAGTATCCCCTGATGGAGTTCCAAGAGGCCGGAGCCTTTTGGTCTGTTTTTGGTAACTTTTTGCAGAAACAAAAAGTTACCCCCAGCGGAGCGCGCAGCTCCCGTCCAAACCTCGTAAAACAATTCCGGAATAAACGTCACCTTCGGCGGGGAGCGCGCTTCTTTCGTCAAAAACCAAGTAAAAAAAAGAGAAGCGGCTGTATGGCCGCTTCTCTCTTTCGTTGTTGCCGGGATTCAGACCTAAAAAGTCCGTTTACGCTCCGTATGTGACATAGCCCAGGGGATTGACGGCGGTGCTTTCGGAATTGGAGATGCAGTCGCCGCTGGAAGCGCGGATGCGCACCTCAAAGTGAAGATGCACTCCGGAAGAGGTTCCCGTGCTGCCCATGGCACCGATGTACTGCGAGGTGGCCACCGTATCTCCGTAAGAAAGGCTGGACGCACTCTTCAGATGGGCGTACCGGGTCTGGATATACTTCCCGTTGCAGTAGGAATTGACGTATACCACATAGCCGTATCCGTTTAGGTATCCGGAATAAACCACCGTGCCGCTGTAAGCGGCGATTACGCTGTCGCCGGCCATACCCTGGGATGCGGGGGCGATGTCGATGCCCAGATGGCTTCCGCTTACAAAGCTCTGGTTAATGCTTCCGCTCACCGGAACCGGCCAGGTCATCAGTGTCTTGAGATACGTGGAGCTGACATAGCCCACCTGGCTTCCGTTGTAGAGAATCTTGCTCCAGTTTCCGGATGCGGACAAAACGAGAACGGTTTTCCCGTAGGAAAGGGTTCCCTTTACGGAATAACTTGTCCCCGCGCCTGTGCGCACGTTGAGGGAGCCGGCCGTAACGGCTGAAGCGGAGCTTTCGGTGACTGTGATGTAACCCGCGGACACATATCCGTAGGAACCGGACGCGTATTCGACTTTCCACCAGCTGCCGCTCTTGGAGATCAGAGTCACATATGTACCCTTGGAAAGGGATGTGAGCCGGGTTCCGCTGGAACTGGCCGATGCTCTGACGTTCAAAGAGCCGCTGCTGACGGTCACGATTCCCGCCGCCGAAGTGGAGTAGGCCGCCTGGGCCTCGGGCAGAACGCCCGGAAAGAGGAGAATGAAAGCTGCGGCGAGAATGGTGCCCGACAGAATTTTGATCATCCGTCTCATATCGAGACACCTCCTATATCCTGTAATTAAAGCCTCACATTAACAGCTGAGACTGATTACAGGGTAACAAGCGCGGCGAGGGAAAGTCAAATGCAAGTTCTTCCATAGGAGACTAAAATGGCGTATAATGTGCGCGGTATATGGAATTGAGAAAGCGCCGGCTCCGCATTTTGCGGAACCGGCACTTTAAAAATAACGCTTCAGTTTTGTGATTGCCGGCGAAAGTATGGTATCAATCCCGCATTGCCCTGACGGCTTCGAACTCTTCCTCGATTTCCCGGGAGGGCTTTTCGGTAAGCAGGGAGACGACGACGATCATGATGCAGGAGAAAATGAAGGCGGGAAGAAGTTCGTAGATGCCGAAGACGCCGCCCATGGGCCGAATGACGAGCTTCCACAAAAATACCATGCCGCCGCCGCCCAGCATCCCGGCGATGGCGCCCGCGCGGTTTGTGCGCTTCCAGAACAGGGAGAAGAGCATAATGGGCCCGAAGGTGGCGCCGAAACCGGCCCAGGCAAAGCTCACGACCTTGAAGATGATGCTGTTTTCATCCAGCGCAATGACGATTCCGATAACGGCCACGAGTAGAAGAGTGATCCGGCTGACCGTCATGATCTCTTTGTCGCCTGCGTTCTTTTTGATAACGCCCTGATAGATGTTCCGGGCGAAAGCAGAAGCGGCGATGAGAAGGTACGAGTCGGAGGAGCTCATGGTGGCGGCCAGGATCCCCGCCATCATGACGCCCGCCACCAGGGGATGCATGAGGGAGGAGGAGATGACGATAAAGATGTCCTCCGAAGCCGCGGAGGTAAGAAGTGCCGACGGGAACAGGGCGCGCCCCACAATCCCGATGCACACGGCGGCGGCCAGGGAGATGAGGACCCAGATCATGGCGATCCGGCGGGACTTGGTAAGCTCTCTGGTGGAGCGTATGCCCATAAAGCGGAGCAGAACCTGGGGCATGCCGAAATAACCCAGACCCCACGCCATGGTGGATACGATGGTAAGCGGACCGTAGGCCCCGGCGGCGCCGAACAGCGGCGCACCGGAGGCGGACAGCTGCTGAACCCCGGAAGCGTCCACGGAAGGACTCGCGATCCCGAAGAATTCAAGAAAACCCGGCATGCTCCTGGCGTTTTCCACCACCGCTCCGAGCCCTCCGGCCGCCGCGGTGCCGGATGCCAGCACGGCGATCAGGGCGAAGATCATGACGATGCCCTGTACAAAATCCGTTGTGCTTTCGGCCAGAAACCCGCCCAGGAAGGTGTAGGTCAGAACGAACGCGGCGCCGATGAGCATCATCATCTGATAGTTGAGACCGAAGAGCTGATTGAAGAGCTTTCCGCAGGTGACAAAGCAGCTTCCGGTATAGACGGCGAAGAAGATAAGGATGAAGAGGGCGGCGATGGTCATGATGACCTTACGGTTTTCCTTGAACCGGTTGCTGAAAAACTCCGGAATGGTGATGGCGTTGCCCGCCGCGATGGAGTATCTGCGAAGCCGCTTGGAGACCAGGAGCCAATTGAGGTATGTACCGATGGCAAGCCCGATTGCCGTCCAAGCGGCGTCCGCCAGGCCGCACCAGTAGGCCACCCCGGGAAGACCCATCAGCAGCCATCCGCTCATGTCCGACGCTTCGGCGCTCATGGCGGCGACCCAAGGGCCCAGCCTTCTCCCGCCGATAAAGAAATGCTCGGAATCTTCGTTGGCAAATTTCGCGAAAAACACTCCGATCACGATCATCACGATCATGTAGAGCACCATGGACAGGAGTGTCAGCATTGAATTGCCCATCACAAACTCCCTCTCAAATTTTTTCGATATCCGGCGAACGGAAAAGACATAAAAAATGGAAGAACACACGGGAATTCTTACGGTATGAATGGAAGATCCGATCTGTCAGACATCGCTTACAGTACAATAAAATATCACAAGGCATAAGCCATTGCAATGATGGGATGAGAAAAACGCATTAAAAAGATGACGAAATTGCATATGGAGAAGAATCCTCCTCATATGGAAAACGGACGGGAATTTGACGAATCCGAGTTGCCTTTGGAAAAACGATGTGGTATGATTCAGTATCGGTGATTTATCTCATTGGATTGGAAGCAGAACGGTATGAAAAGGATTGTCCGGATTTTCGCATGCGCCGCGGCTTTTCTTCTTCTGGCCGGCTGCGCTTCGGGGGAGAAGAAAAAGGCCGAGGCGGAGCTGTATGCCATGGATACCGTCATGGATCTGACCATTTACGCAACGAACGCGGAGGAGGCGCTTTCCGCCGCGCAGGAGGAGATCTACCGCCTGGATGGACTGCTATCCTATACCCGCAGCGACAGCCAGGTATCGGCGATCAACCGCGGCGCGGGCGGCGCGGTGGAGGTTCCCGTGGAAGTAATGGACCTTGTGTCCACCGCTGTGGCCATTTCCCAGCGGACGGACGGGGCTTTCGACATCACCGTGGCGCCCCTGGTGCAGGCCTGGGGTTTTTATACGGGGGAATATACCGTCCCCGACAAAGAGGCCCTGGACGAGATTCTTCCCCTGGTGGGCAGCGGCCTGATACGGCTGGATCCGGGCGCAAAGACGGTGGAGCTTGAAAAAACCGGAATGTCCATCGACCTGGGGGGAATCGCAAAGGGATACGCCTCCGATGTGCTGGTGGAAATGATGAAGGACAGAGGTGTTTCCTCCGCACTGCTCGCCCTGGCCGGAAATATCTCCGCCGTGGGAACCAAACCGGGGGGCGACCCCTGGCGCGTGGCGGTGAGGGATCCCCGGGACGGTTCCGCTTACGTCGGCATCCTGTCGGTCTCCGATCTCACCGTGGCCACCTCCGGCGGCTATGAGCGCTATTTTGAGTCCGGCGGCAAGCGGTATCACCATATCATTGATCCAAAAACCGGCGTTCCTGCGGACAGCGATCTGACGTCGGTCACCGTGATATCCCAAAGCGGAACCACTGCGGACGCCCTTTCCACCGGGCTTTTTGTAATGGGGATGGATAAGGCTCTCGCCCTGTGGCGGGCATCGAAGGATTTTGAGGCTGTTTTTGTCACACAGGACGACAGGGTGGTTGTGACGGAAGGAATTGCGGACCGGTTCGAATTTACCGGGCAGTCCGGCGGATACGCTTATGAAATCGCCAGCCGGTAGCGCGCTCCGGCCCACCCGGTGGGATGTGGTCCTGGCGGCAGCGATCCTATTGGCGGCTGCCGTGACGGGATATCTTCTCTACGGAAACACCGGAAAATCCGAGAGCCTTACCGCGGTGGTGACCCGGAACGGGGAGGAGATTGCCCGGATCCCTCTGGACGAGCTGGAGGAACCCATGGAGCTTTCCGTGGAAGGGGAGTACACCAATATCATTCGGGCCGAGCGCGGCCGTGTCTGTATCATAGACAGTACCTGCCCGGGGCGGGACTGCGTGCATCAGGGCTGGATTTCGCGGCCCGGACAGCATTTGATCTGCCTGCCGAACCATGTGACGGTCACCATCGAGGGAAGTTCTTCTTCCGGAGTGGATGCTGTCTCGGGCTGACGCCTTGCGGGGGCTGCCGGCCCCGGCTCGGGGCGGCCCGTCACCGTGAGGAGGAGGACAGTGCCCATGTCCGGCGTGACAAGAAAAATTGCCCTTGGCGCCTGTCTCACCGCTCTGGCTCTGGCTCTTTCCTGGGCGGAGAGCCTGATTCCCCTGACTCTTTTTATCCCGATCCCCGGGTTCCGGCTGGGGCTTGCCAATATCGTAACCCTTTTTGCTCTGTATTTTCTGGGCAGGCGCTCCGCCTGGTCCGTTCTGACGGCACGGTGCCTGCTGGGTGCGCTTCTCGCCGGGAATCTGACGGCCCTGATTTTTTCTTTTTCGGGGGGAGCGGTCGCCATGGCCGTTATGACGCTTCTGTACCGGAACCGGAGGCTCTCCGTATACGGCGTGAGCATCGCCGGAGCGGCAGGGCACAATGTGGGGCAGATTGCCGCCGCCCTCCTGGTGCTGGGCGGATGGGCGCCCCTCGCGTACCTCCCCCCGCTCCTGGCCCTTTCGGTCCTGACCGGTGCGCTTACAGGGTCGGTTTCCGCCGCGCTGTTTCGTTTTGCCCCCGCCGAGCGCCTGTTTTCTCCCGTTTGACACAACGGGCCATTCATTGCGCCGGGTAGACTTTGCTGATAAAGGATGTGTCTGTATGCCGAAAGGCATCGTATGGATGATTGTGGCTGCCGCCTTGGTGGCCGCGGCTCTCTGGTACCGCTATATCATCAATCGGTATAACGAGTATTTCGGTTCCCGCTTTGAAACGGACGAGGATTACTATCTCTATTTAAGCGGCCTGAGGCCGGGCTGGAAGCGGGAGCCCATCTCCTTTCCCTCCGACAAGGCTCAGATCCTCAGGGGATTTCTTTTCTCCTACGAGCTTCCCGCGTACCGGGGGCTTCTGGTCGTGGTCCACGGAATGGATACCAGTATGGATCATTACATGCCGGAAATCGAGTATTTCTGCCGCCGGGGTTTTCTGGTCATGAGCTATGACAGCACGGGCACCGGGCGCAGCGACGGCAAGGATCTCGTGGGGCTGCCCCAGTCTCCCATCGACCTGAAGTATGCCCTTCTCTACAAGGAAAGCCGCCCGGACTTAAACCAGTATCCGCTGTTTCTCTACGGCCATTCCTGGGGCGGATTTGCCGTCAACGCCGTTTCCAATTACGGCAGCTTTCCCATCCGCGGCATCGTTTCCGTTTCCGGGTTCAACAGCCCCCTGGACGTGACCCGGGAGCGGGCGCAGCGCGTTGTGGGAAATCTGGCGAATATCACGATGCCGGTGGTGGAAATCCATCTCTTCCTCAGCTTCGGGGTCAAGATGTTCAACACCGGCTGCCGCGGCCTCGCCCGCACCCGGGCGAAGATGCTCATGCTTCACAGCAAGGACGACAATGCCGTGAAATACTACCATTTCGAGAAATACATGCAGAGGTTCGGCCATGATCCGCGGTTCACCTTCATTCCCATGGATGGCCGGGGCCACAATCTGGTGACGCCCCCGGAAGTGAACGCCCGCCTGAAAGCGCTTTACAAACAGAAAAAGGCTCTGGAGGAGCAGTACGCCCCGGCACCGGTGCCGGAAGAGCTGCTGAAGCCGATAACGGATGAAAACCGCGTCCTCCGCGCCGCCGTAGACGAGACCCTTATGGAGCGGTTCGTTGCCTTCTACGAAGATATCCTTGGAAACCTTCCCGCCTGAAACTGATTCAGGACTCTGAAAAAGGGCCGGACAGTATGTCCGACCCTTGAGTTGTATAGATTTATACTCAGTTCCTCTTTTTGGCTGGTTCGTGCGGTTCCTTTCGGTCGTGGTATGAAAAGATTGGTTGCGAAAAATTTGGACAGGAGCTGCGCGCTCCCCGCTGGGGGTGACTTTTCCCGCATAGGAAAAGTCACCAAAAGGATGCCAAGAGGCTCCGGCCTCTTGGATCTCCATGGGGGGTGCTCCTTTGAGCGCTCTTAATGGGCGATTGACTATCGGTAGTTTCGAACGCACGGACAGCTCTGCGGCAAGGGACTGCTTTTCAGCCCGCAATCGGGGCTTTCCGGGTTTTGGATTGTGGGGCTCAATGGGTCTGCAAAAACATTCCTTGTGCGGCGTTTTAGAGGATTAGCTTTTTTCCGGCTTTTCCGGTTCAGGGACATTTCGGGATTCCATTGCCCTTAGATACTTCTCAAAGCATTATGTTAACTATTCTGCAACAGAGTTTGATTTGCAGTTCTTCTCCAACGTCGCAGGAAGCTGGTTTTAGCAGACTTCCTGAGCCGCTAAGACCGGTTTTTAGAGGGCCGGTCGCGGGCTGAAAAGTGGAGTTCCTGTTTTTTGAGCTGTCTGTGCGGTTCTTCCTGTTAATGGCCGGGTCCTTCCGGAGGCGCGCCTGCCGCAGAGCCCTCTTATGGGAATCCAAGGGGCCGGGCCTCTTGACGCCGCTTTTTAGTTCCTTTTTCCCGGCGAGTGGAAAAAGGAACCCCCGCCGGAGGCGCGTAATACCCGTAATTTAAATAAGCTTTTTAACAGAAAAGATTAATAAAGATTGATTACGAAAGATATGATCGGAAAAAAGTGCTCCCATGCTGGGGATAGACCTGCCGCCGGTTGAATCCTTTTTATTCCTTCTCCGGAAAGAGCTTTTTCTTCATGAAATTGTCGCTCATGTAGACTGCGCCCAGAGGATTGTGCGCCAGCACCCTGTCCTTAACGGCAAGGACCGAAACCGGCGCTTCGGAATATTTGAAAAACAGGGTGTCGTGCCCCACGCAGAGACCCACGAGGATATTCAGATCCGTCTTTTCCCGGTTGAGCATCTGGGCCTGACCAATGGGATTGCAGATAAAAGGCGCCTCTTTGCACTCGATGCCCAGGATCTCGTCCTTCCGGAGCGAACCCACCTTGCAGATCACCGAGACGGTTTCAAAGCCGTTGTATCGGAATATTTTGTCGATGATCTCCGCCTCTTTGTCCATGGATACGCAAAAGGCGATTCCCAGCTTTTTATACCCGCATGCGCGGGCAAACTTCATGGTTTCCTCGATTCTCGTATTGGAGTAATCGGTGGAAAGAATCCCGGAGACCTTTGCGATCGTGAAGTTCTCCTCCTTCTGGTATTCGGCGGCGGCTTCGGAAAAATCCACGTTTTTCGTGGGACACTGGGGCGGCGGCGCAACTTTGGGATTGTTGCAGGAATGAGCTTTACAAACTGCACAAAATACCATATCGATTCATTCCCTTTTTATTATTATTCTCATGAGAGCCGGGAAAACCAGGATTTGAAACTGCTTTGAATTTTTGATAGTGTAGCATGCGATATTTAAAAAAGCAAGCACGGTATAAAGGAATTGCAAAATATTGTATTCCCAAACGGAGGCAAAACTCCGCCAAGCCGAAATATATTTGCAAAATCGGATAAAAAACCGAAAAAATTAAGCTGATAATCGAAATTACGAGCGGTTCTTCTTTTTTTTGAATTATCGTATTGACTTTCCTTCATTTTTCGATAAAATGATTGCTATGAATGAAACGATCGTTAGTTCCGAGGACAGTTACAGGGATTAAAAGAATAAAGATAGCAAAGGCGCTGTGTTTCCTTACATGGGAAACAGCGCCTTTTGCTATTTTCCAGGGGGCTTTTAAACTGTAACGGAAGTCATTTCAATCAAAAGGGAGAGCTGAAAATGAAAAAGAAATTTCTGGCGCTTGCACTGGTCGGAGCACTTTTCTGCAGCTTGGCTGCAGGATGCAGCAGCGGATCTTCATCCACCGCGACGCCGGCACCTACCGCCACCGAAGCGGCGAGTGCGGACAACTCGGCAGTCATTACGGAGCTTCAGGCAAAGATCGACGCATTGAGAGGCGTTCCCGAATTCGATATGGACTCTTTCAAAGGCACGGCCTTTGATGCCAAGACGGAAATGGCCGGCCAGAAGTGGCTTACAATCCCCGGCACCAGCGCCAACCCGTTCAATGAAACCATTTGCGAAGCCATCTGTGAGGTTGCATCCAAAGTTGGGTTCCAGTGCGACCTTCTGGAAAACCAGGGCGCCGCGGAAGAACATATAGCGGGCCTGAACAGCGCAAAACAGAAAGGCTATTCCCTCGTGGACCTCCAGGCGGGTCCCACCCCGGAAACCTTGGGCGCACAGATACAGGAGTGCATGGATCAGGGCATTAAAGTTGTCACCTCCCACCTCACCGGGTATGAGCAGTCGGTCTCTCCCATCTCCGGCAACATGGGTGCGGACTACTACAACATCGCGGCCCTTCTGGCAGACTGGGTCATCGTGAATGCCGGTATGGACGCAAAGGTCCTCGTTGTCGTATCCGAAGAGATCACCTCGACGACTTCCATGATGAACGGTATCAAGGATGAGTTTGCCAAATACGCTCCCGATGTGAGCTTCGACTTTGTAAACGTCGCCATCGTAGACTGGGGTACGAAATGCCAGAGCGAAACCGAAAACTATCTGTCCGCGCATCCCGACACCGACTACGTTATAGCCATCTATGACTCCATGAACCAGTATATCGTACCTGCGGTCAAGTCCACCGGTTCCAAGGCGAAGATCATCGCGTACAACGGAACGCCCTTTGCAATGGACTATGTGGCCAGCGGCGACATCGAAATGATCATCGGCGAAGATCTCCTCACCATCGCCTATGCCACCGTCGACTATGAGATGAGGACCGCTCTCGATATGGAACAGGTGGAAGAACCCACGCTGATCCGCGTTTGGACCAAGGACAATATTTCCGAAGCGCTCAACGCACAGGGCAAGTGCGAATACGGCATCGGTTACGGCACCTCCGCCCAGGAAGCATATGAAACTCTCTGGGGACTCAAATAAACAGGTTAGACCCCAATATACCGATAAACCCATGAGCGACGCTCCGGTAAGCCCACCGGCGAATCGGATGAAACAGCGGTACCTAGCCGTCGGGGCCGCCGGACGCCTTCAGGCGTCCGGCAACCCCGGCAGCGGTATACTTTTTTGATTTTCATAAGTTCCGGAGAAGGAAGTGAAGCGCGAATATGTACAACTATAAAGACATGGATGACGAGTATAAAAGAAAAAACGCCACCGTGTTTTTGAAAAACGTATCGATGACGTTCGGGCATAACAAAGCTCTCGACAGTGTTGACCTTGCGATCATGCCCGGCGAAATACACGGACTTCTCGGACAGAACGGCTGCGGAAAGTCCACTTTGATCAAGATCCTGTCGGGGTTCAATCATCCCGACAGCGGAAGCAAGCTTTACATAAACGGCAATAAAATCAAGCTTCCCCTGGATCCCGATATGATTTCCAAATACGGCCTGAGCTTCGTCCACCAGGATCTCGGGCTTGTCTCCTCCCTTTCCGTTCTCGAGAATCTCCGAATGGAGCATCTGTTTCAAAGCGGTGCCAAAATCAATTGGAAGAAAGAACGCGCCGAAGCAAAGGCCATATTGGAAAAATATGGAATAGACGTGAACATAGACGACAATATCGAAACCCTCAATCAGGTGGACAAAGCCATGATATCCATTGTCCGGGCAGTGGAAAGCATATTGAGCAGAAACGACGGGAAGGGCCTTCTGGTTCTGGACGAACCGACGGTGTTTCTGGCACTGGACGAGGTGAACATGCTCTTCCGGCTGGTCCGGGAGATTGCCGCCGGCGGTATCGGCGTGCTGTTTGTATCCCACGACCTGGACGAGGTGATGACCATCACGGACATCGTAACGGTCCTGCGCGACGGGGTGAACTGCGGGGAGGCCGTGACATCGGAAACGTCCAAAGACGGTGTGATTGAAATGATCCTCGGGCAGAAACTGACTGCTTTTGAAAGGGATTCGTCCAATTACAGGTACGCCGTCCACCCGGACGCCATTTACTTTAAAAACATCAAGGGCGAAGTGTTGCGGGGAGTCGATTTTTCCGTCAATCCGGGTGAGATTGTAGGGGTGACGGGCCTGGAGGGTTCCGGCTTCGGCGAGATCCCCTATGTCATCTGCGGTGAAAACGAGCTGCAGGACGGGAAAATGGTGATAAGCCACAAAACCGTAGACTTGGGGAAATACGATATGAAACAGGCGATTGAGGACAACATCGCCCTCATTCCCGCCGACAGACCCAATCAGGGTGGAATACAGACCCTTCGGGTGGAGGAAAACGTTATGATGCAGGTCCACAAATTCTATCATCCCCTGATGCTGCAGTCCGGGAAAATGAGGGAAAAAGCCGAGGAGCTCAATGTCCAGTACTCGGTGACACCCAACGATGTGCGGCTGAATTTCAGCCAGCTTTCCGGAGGAAATCAGCAGAAGGTGATCCTTGCGAAATGGCTTCAGGAGCCGCCGGTTCTTTTGATCCTCCATGAGCCGACCCAGGGCGTCGATGTGGGCGCCAGGCAGCAGATCTACAAACATATCGACCAGATTGTAAAGAGAGGCGCGGCGGTTCTCTGCGCAAGTTCCGATTACGAGCAGCTGGTACAGATCTGCGACAGAGTCATCATCTTTTCCAGAGGGCGGATTGTCGATACGCTGAGCGGCCCTGAAATCACCAAAGAACGAATTGTCCAGCTGTGCTACAACAGTGCGGCCGTGCAGCAGTAAAAATGAAAGAGGAAATAGACGTGAATAAAAATAAAAGTCCAAGATTGAAAACGTCGGTCGGCGGCGCTGGCTCTTTCATTCAGAAGTATTCGGTCATCATTGCGTGGGTGGTGGTGATTGCAGCTTTTACCATCGGCAGCGGAGATCTGTTTTTTAATTTTAACACCCTGTCTTTGATAACGGGGACGCGCTCTGTGGTCGTCATACTGGCTCTGGCCATCATGATTCCCCTCACCGCCGGGGACTACGACATGTCGTCAGGCTTCACTATGACCCTTGCCAATATGATAACGGTCTTTTTGGCGGTGGAGATGGGATGGAATGTCTGGCAGAGTGCGATCATTGCTATTCTGGTCGGTTTGCTGGTGGGTGCCGTCAACGGAATATTCGTGGTGAAAATCGGCATCGATCCTTTCATTGTGACCATGGGTGTCGGAACGTTTCTGGCAGGCGTCACCCTTTGGATCTCCAATAAAACCCTATCTGGCACCGAGCTTGCTCCGCTCCAGCATGTGAGCATCGGGAAGCTTTTCAACATCCAATATATCTTCTTCTACTGCTTTATCCTGATGCTGATCCTGTGGTACATCTTTGAACATACGTCTGCGGGAAAAAAGATACTCTTCATCGGGCACGGGAAAGAGGTAGCGCGCCTGTCCGGTATCAAGGTGGGCAAGGTGAGGTGGATCTGCCTTATGGCTTCCTCCACTCTATCGGCCTTTGCCGGAGTCATGTATTCGGGCGTGACGGGCAGCGCCAGGTCCGGTTCCTGCAACGACTTTATGATGCCCGCCTTTGCGGCCGCGTTTCTCGGCTCCACTTTCATAAAGCCCGGTCGCTTCAACCCGGTGGGTACCTTCATCGCGGTCTATTTCCTGGAAACGGGCATCCGCGGGCTTTCTCTCCTCGGCTTTTCCACCTATGTCCAGAATCTGTTTTACGGTGCCGCGCTGGTTCTCGCCGTCGCGCTGTCGGCAATTATGAAAAAGCGCTCCCTCAAAGCGGATAAAGCAAAAAAAATTGCGGCCCTTGCTGCTGACGATGCGTGCTCCCAGGGGGAGAACGTCCCGGATAAAGCATAAGGCCGACGAATATTCTGCGGACAGGAGGAATCCAGTTGGAAACAAATCTGAACCGATTAAAATCCACCATTGAGGCCATGTCGAATTTCAGATCGGAGGACGGGCCAGGGATTTCCCGATTTTCATACAGCAGGGACGACCTGAAGGCGCGGAAGTATCTCACCGACATCTGCAAGGAGCTTGGGCTTACCGTCCGGATCGACGCGGTGGGGAACATATTTTCCAGGTACGAGGGCCAGAATCCTTCTCTCGTTCCCGTTTTGTCGGGCTCCCACATCGATTCCGTGAAAAGCGGCGGGATGTTCGACGGGATTGTGGGCAGCGTGGGCGCGTTGGAATGCGCCCGGGTGATGAAGGAAAACAATTACGTCCCCATGCGGCCCCTGGAGATCGTTTTTTTCGCGGAAGAGGAAGGCTCGAACTTCCAGGTCCCCGTCATGGGAAGCAAAGTCCTGGTGGGGAAGCTGGGTCTTGACGATCTGAAATCCCTGAAAAATCAGGAGGGGGAGAGCGCCTACAGCTTGATTAAGCGCGCTGCCTTCAATCCGGACGATATCCCCAACTGCGTTTTAAAAAAAGGCGATTATAAGGCGAGCCTGGAGCTTCATATCGAGCAGAGCGTGCGCCTGGACCTGGAGGGGCACACCATCGGAATCGTGGAAGGCATCGCGGGCTGCCAGTGGTATAAAGTGACCTTCCGGGGCAAGCAGAACCACGCCGGGGCGACCCCCATGCATCTGCGCCAGGATCCTATGTGCGCGGCTTCCGAATGTATTTCCAAAGTGAAATATATGGCAAAGGAAACGTCCAGGACCGCCGTCGCCACCGTCGGCTATATCAAGGCGCTTCCCAATATTCCCAACGCCATCCCCGCTGAGGTTTCCTTTACGGTGGATATCCGGGATATAAAAAACGGCGCCATGGACGAAATTGCCGAAAAGCTTCTCGCAGAGGCAAATAAGGCGGCGGAGGAAAACGGCTGCGGCGTGACGTGTGAACTGGGGGCTTCCTCCAGGGCGATTGAAATCATGCCCTACATGATGCGGGTGATGGAACAGGAGGCAAAGCAGCTGGGTCTGGACTACATTTTCATGCCCAGCGGCGCCGTGCACGACTCCAATTACATGGCCGAAGTCACCGACGTGGGGATGATCTTTGTTCCCAGCATCGACGGAAGAAGCCACGTTCCCGAGGAGAAGACGGACTTCAGTCACGTGAAGCTGGGCGCGGACCTGCTCCTCAATACGATTCTCAGGCTTACAGCCGAATAAATAATTCTTTGACAGGAAAGGGACGGAAAATCATGAAAAGCACGTTGATTAAAAACGGAACCGTAGTGACGGCCAGCGACGAGTATGTGGGCGATATCCTCATTGAGGACGGAAAAATTTCCATGATCGGGCGGAACCTGGACGTGAAGGCGGATACCGTTGTGGACGCTTCCGGAAAGTACGTCATGCCCGGCGGCGTCGACCAGCACACCCACTTTCTGTTCCGCATGGACGATTCCCGCTGCGTAGGCTGGGAAAGCTCCTCCGCGGCGGTCTGCGGCGGAACCACTACCATCGTCGACTTCGTCAACCAGGAGATCGGCAAAAGTCTCAAGCAGTCCGTGGACAACTATGTCCGGGACGAGATCGGAGACCAGGCCTGCTGTGACTACGCCTTCCATACGGTGGTCTATGATCCCACGCCGGAGCTGTTCGAAGAGATCAGGCATCTGGGAGACCCCGATTACGGAATCCCCACCATGAAGCTGTTCATGGCGTACAAAGGCCAGCCCTATCACATGGAGGACGGCGCGGTTCTCAAGGCCCTGCAGGAGGCCAAGAAGGTCGGCGTCACCATCATGGTCCACGCGGAGAGCGCCGAGATGATCGCCACCCTTCAGCAGCAGACCATGGACGCCGGGATTACGGGACCTTACGGGCACGCCGTTTCAAGACCTCCCATCGTGGAGGAGGAGGCGGTGAAGCGGGCCGCTTATCTCGCCGAACTTGCCGACGCCCCCATCTATATCGTCCATGTGACGGCCAAGGGCGCCATGGAGGCCATCCGCGATTCCTACGCCAAGGGAGTGAGGATCTTCGGCGAAACCTGCACCCATTATCTCACCGTCACCACCGACGTGCTCAAGTCCACTTCCCCGGAAAACGGCGAATTTGAAGGAGCCAAGTACGTCTGCTCCCCCGCGCTGCGTTCCCAGGAACATCTGGACGCTTTGTGGGAGGCTGTGAAAAAGGGATGGCTCAACGCCGTTTCCTCCGATCACTGCGCCTTTAACTTCGAAA
The DNA here is from genome assembly GCF_900176335.1 of Papillibacter cinnamivorans DSM 12816. Lineage (GTDB taxonomy): Bacteria > Bacillota > Clostridia > Oscillospirales > Oscillospiraceae > Papillibacter > Papillibacter cinnamivorans. The sequence continues at coordinate 146,514 of NZ_FWXW01000005.1, read as the reverse complement.
CCCATAAGAAAAGGGGCCTGGGCGATTTCCGGAAGATCCCCAACGGCTGCGCCGGCGTGGAAAACAGGATGCAGATGGTCTGGACCTACGGCGTGGAGACCGGCAAGATTTCCAAGCAGCAGTTTGTGGAACTCTGCTGCACCAATCCCGCCAAGATAAACGGCATCTATCCCCAGAAGGGAACCCTCGCTCCCGGCTCCGACGCAGATATCCTCATTTACGACCCCGCGGGGGATTACACCATCACCAAGGCCACAAGCCACCATAAGACCGATTACGAGCCTTTTGAGGGCAGGGCTGTGAAGGGCCGCCCGGCACAGGTCTATTTAAGGGGCAAGCTGGTGGTGGAAAACAGCCGGTACCTGGGAACGGAGGGCGAAGGCGAATTTGTCCCCGGCAAGCCCTACGGCCTGGCTTATCAGAAATAAGAGGTGAGGCCTGTGAGAATTAAGATCATTAACCCCAACACGACACAGGCCATGACGGACGGTATATACCGGGCGGCGCTGTCGGCAGCGTCGCCCGATACCGAAATCGTGGCGGTGAGCCCCCGGTGCGGACCCGTCAGCATCGAAAGCTGGCACGACGAGGTCTTTGCCGCGGCGGGTGTCGTGGAAGAGGTGCACCGGGGCGAGGAGCTGGAAGGCGGCTTTGATGCGTACATCACCGCCTGCTACGGGGACCCCGGACTCAATCCAGCCCGGGAGGTGACCGACAAGCCCGTGGTGGGCATTGCGGAGGCCTCCATGCACCTTGCCACCTTCGTGGGGTATAAATTCTCCGTGGTGACCATCCTTCCCCGCTGGAAGATGGTCATGGAGGAGGTCATCGGGCGGTATGGCCTTAAGGAGCGCTGCGCCTCCGTCCGCTGTACGCCCATGGAGGTTCTGGAGTTCGAGCGGGATCCGGAAAAGGGTGCCCGGGAACTGTATGACATGAGCCTGCGCGCCATCCGGGAAGACGAGGCCGAGGCAATCTGTCTGGGCTGCGCCGGCATGGTGGACTTTGCCGCCGACCTGCAGGAAAAGCTCGGCGTTCCCGTCTTTGACGGCGTGACGGCCGCGGTGGTTGTCGCCGAGGCGCTGGTGCGTCTGAACAAGAAAACGAGCAAGAATCTGTATTACAACTATCCCAACATCAAGGAATACACGAACTGCCCGGAAATCATCTCCCCGAAATGATGGTCTCCGACGATGAAGAAAGCGCAGCTTTGGGACACAATCATTTATATGTGAGGATGCCCTATGGACTCGATTGACTATAAAATCCTGAATATTCTGCAGAAAAACTCAAGGCAAAAGGCGTCCGCCATTTCGCCTGAAGTCAACCTGTCCGTTTCCGCCGTGATTGAGCGGATCCGCAAGATGGAGCGGGAGGGGATCCTCCAGAAATATACGATTAAGGTGGACCATAAAAGATTGGGGTACGATCTCACCGCATTTGTGGGAGTGACCCTGGAGCTGCCGATTTATTACGATAACTTTATTCAGGTTACAAGGGAGATGTCATCGGTTCTGTTCTGCAACTATGTCACGGGTGAATTTGATTTTATCCTGAAGGTGATGGCCACCGCCACGGAAGAGCTGGAGAAGATCCATCACGAGATTATGAAAATCAAGGGCGTTCTGTCCATCAAAACGTTCTTCGTTCTCAGCAATTGCAAGGACGACGTTCAAATCCCCGAGGATTCGTTTTTGAATTTCGACCATTGATGTGCGGGCGGAATTCCAATTACAAGGAGTGAATACCTGTGAAATTTGCCCAGATTCAGGAAGTTCCTTTAAGCGATTATATTCCGTCCGCGAAATTTCGGACCGTGATGGAAGCAGATAAAGATACTCCTCACGGGTTTCCCGAAATCCCGGTGGTCATCGAGCTGGGAAAGGAAGCGAAATACAAAAACGCAGATTTTGTCCCTGGGATTTATAAAGACAGCAAGTACATATACGGTTTTGTCAGTAAAAGCGGCAGGCTCTCAGGCATGTCCAACGAAAAGGACAAGGACGGAAACGAGCTGGTAATCCTGCTCAACCAGTGGGACATGGAGAGATTTTTGATGATCTTCCACGAGGCCGACGGTACGGAGGAGCAGCAGTATTTTGTGACAAGAGAAGAGATCGCGGCCCTGCTGAAAGGCTGCCGCCATCCCAACGTCCCGGTCTGACGCCGGAGCCTTGAAAGAAACAGGCACAAAACGGTTTCCGGGCATTTACTCCGGGAGCCGCTGCCGGGGAATCGGGTTATGAGGTGAAAACGTATGAAAGTGGTAATCATTGAACCCTTGGGAATTTCAGATGAAAAGCTGATGCTGTCGGCAAAAGAAAGCCTGGGGGATAAAGCGGAGCTTGTCTATTACAATATCCGGTCCACCGATGAGGACGAGCTGATCCGAAGAGGAAAGGACGCCGACATCATTGTCGTTTCCAATCTTCCTCTGTCTGAGAGAGTCCTGTCCCGCTGCGAAGTGCTGAAGTTCATCAGCGTCGCCTTTACAGGGGTGGATCACATCCCCATGGACTACTGCAGAACACGCGGCATCACGGTGAGCAACTGCGCCGGCTATTCCACCAGAGCCGTTTCGGAGCTTGTCTTCGGGATGCTCATTTCTATGTACCGGAACATTATTCCATGCAACGAGGCCGTGCGCCGGGAGGGGACGAAGAACGGACTGGTGGGAAACGAGCTCTTCGGGAAAAAATTCGGCATTATCGGCACGGGAGCCATAGGCCTCAGAACGGCGGCCATCGCCCGCGCCTTCGGCTGCGACATCCTCGCCTGGTCTCGTACCCGGAAGGAAGTGGAGGGGATCCAGTATGTGGAGCTGGACGAACTGCTTTCCCGGTGCGACATCGTCTCCCTCCACGTGCCCCTGACGGCGGAGACAAGGGGACTCATTGACGAAAAAAAGCTCTCCCTTATGAAGAAAAACGCCGTGCTGGTCAATACGGCCCGGGGCCCCGTGGTGGACAGCATCGCCCTTGCGAAGGCCCTGAAGGCAGAAGATATCGCCGGAGCCTGCATCGATGTTTTTGAGACCGAGCCTCCCATCCCGGCGGACCATCCTCTGCTTACGAGCCCCCATGTGATAGCGACGCCCCATGTCGCCTTTGCCACCGAAGAAGCTCTGGAAGCGCGGGAAAAAATGGTGTTTGCCAATGTTGCCGCCTTTTTGGACGGCAGGCCGATTAATGTTATGTAAACCGGAGGGCGAAGGGGTATGAAAAAAGCGGATCCCGGACGGATCGAAAAGCATCTGAAAGAATTAAACGCCTTTAACTCGACGCCGGAATGCGGCACTACAAGAGTGGTGTTCACCGACGTGGAGCTGAAAGGCAGGGAATATGTAAAGGGCATAATGAGGGGAACCGGCCTTGCGGTAAAAGAGGACAGCATCGGCAATGTTTTCGCGACCCTGCCCGGAAGCGACCCCTCCCTCGCGCCGGTGTGGACCGGCTCTCACATCGATACGGTGCTCTGCGGCGGAATGTTCGACGGAATGGCGGGCGTTTTCGGCGGGATAGAAGCCCTGCGCCTCATCCGGGAAAGCGGAATCAAGCATAAACGGGATATTTCGGCGGTTGTCTATACCTCCGAGGAACCCACCCGGTTTCAGGTGAGCTGCCTGGGGAGCAGGGCAATGGCGGGGGACCTGACGCTGGAGGATACGAAGGGCATATCCGATAAGGACGGCAATACTCTTTACGACGTTTTGTGCCGCCTGGGATACGATATGGGGCGGTTCGGGGAGATTAAACGCGGACCGGGCTCTGTTTACGCCGCGGTGGAGCTTCACGTGGAGCAGAACCGCCGCCTGGAGGACGACGGCAGAAAAATAGGGATCGTGAAGGCCATCTGCGCTCCCACGAATTTCGACGTGATCGTCACCGGGGTGCAGAGCCACGCGGGGGGCACCTCCATGGAAGCCCGCCGCGACGCGTATATGGCCGCCTGCGAACTGGCACTGATCCTTGAAAAACTGGCCCGGGAAAACACGGAGAGCGAATATACCACGGCCACGGTGGGCCGGGTGAAGGTGTCCCCCGGTTCGGTGAACGCCATCCCCGGCCGGTGCGAGTTTTCCGTGGATATCCGGGACGTGGATTTTGAAAGCAAGCGGAAGCTGACGGAGCGTTTTCTGTCCGAATGCGCGGCGGTGGAGCTAAGACGCGGCGTTTCGGTTTCCCATGTGATGCACAACCAGGACATCCCTCTCCGATGCAGCGAAGAGATCTCCGGTATCATTGAAAAGTATGTGAAAACGGCGGGGCTGCCCTATGAAAAGATGATCAGCGGGCCGTATCACGACTCCATGTTTGTGGGGCGCTTTGCACCGGTGGGAATGATCTTCGTGCCCAGCCGGAACGGGATCAGCCACAGCCCGGAGGAATGGACGGATTTTGCCGAAATCGCGGCGGGGACCGACGTGCTGGCGGAGACCCTGGCGGAGCTTGCAAACCGTTGAAGAATATTCCGGACGGTTCCAAATTAATAAGAGAGGTCGGGAAACCATGACGAAGGTAGGAATCATCATTTGCGGCAGATACTCTAGCTGCGGAGGAGGAAAGTGCCTCCGGGCGGTTAGAGAGCATAAAGGAGGCTTTTCCGTCTATCCCCCCGGGGAGGAAATCCAGGTGGTGGGGTATTCCCAGTGCGGGGGCTGCCCCGGCGGCAACGTGGAATATGTCCCCGAGGAAATGATCAAGAACGGCGCTCAGGCGATTCACCTTGCCACCGGGCTGGTGGTGGGGTATCCTCCGTGCCCCAGGATCCGGTCTTTCAAGGAGTTTATTGAAAAGCACTACAAGATCCCCGTCGTCGTGGGGACCCATCCCATCCCCATGAAGTATTATGCCGATCATAAAAACATGTCGTTCTGGGGAAAAAGCATGGAGCAGATTGCTCCGGCCCTGTTCAGCGAATCCCCCGAAACCATGACCGAGTATAACTAATACTATGATCCAATATAAGGATTAGACAAGACGTATGGCTGTCCCCTTGCCGGAGGCAAGGGGACAGCCATACGTCCTGCTTGTTGTATCAACATTTTATTGAAGTCCAGTATGAAATAATCGAAGCGGCAGGCATAAGCCTGCCGCTTCATAGCCTGTAGAAAAAGTCATAAAACGCCTTGTCCGCCCGAGGCGAAAATAAAATTTGTGCGTACCAGGACATGCGCCTGGGAAGCACACCGATGCCTGCGGCAGCCGGGCCGCAGCCGCCTTCGCTGTGCGAAGGCGAGGGGGATATCGAATCAGGGCTTTAGCCCTGATTCGTATCTAAGGGGGACAGCATCCCCCTTAGAATATTATTTTTCCATATCCTCTTTTCCGAACCCGTTGGGCAGAAGCTCCTCCGTCCGGAAAACGCGGTACTGGCCGTCCTTCCGGGCGCAGAGGTAGATGAGCTCCGGAGCAAATTCGTGAAGCACCTGCCGGCAGGTGCCGCAGGGGACGCAGTAATCCCGGCTGCGGGCTGCGATAGCGATCTTGGAAAACTCCCGGTTCCCGGCGCTCACCGCCGCGGCGACCGCCGAGCGCTCGGCGCAGATGGTGGCGCCGTAGGCCGCGTTTTCAATGTTGCATCCTGTGAAAACCGCCCCGTCTGTGCACAGTAGGGCTGCGCCCACGGCAAAGCGGGAATAGGGGGAATAGGAGCGCTCCAGCATGGAAAAAGCAAGCTCCACCAGTTTCTCATCCGTCATGATGTTCTCCTCCTTCCCGGATTCCGAAGACAAAGAGTTTGTATCCCAGGTAATTGACGATCATCACCAGCACGGTCACCGGGACCTTGGCGAGATACTGGTTCATCCCCAGCCGGTTCACCAGGAAGGAAAGGCAGAGGATGCTGATGGCCAGGGTGATGCCGTTCACGATGAGAAACCGTGGGACCTGCGCCTTCAGGGAGGTGGTGGCACCATTTCGGAAGGTGAAGCACCGGTTCATGATAAAGCTGTTGATTAGACCCGCGGAGTACCCGGCCGCCTGGCTCAGAGCCAGACCCAGGGGACTGAAGGCAATCAGCAGGCTGTAGACTGCGAAGTCCACCGCCGTGTTCATGACGCCGATGAGGCCGAAAACGACGACCCGTCTGTACCGGGAAACCAGCTCTTTAATGCTTGTCATCGTTAAATCCCGCCGTTTCGCCCACGATATAGAGGGGGCGGCCCTTGGCCTCGTCGTAGATCCGCCCGATGTATTCCCCGATGATGCCCAGCATGATGAGGGTCACGCCGTTGAAGAACAGGCTCACCGCCATGGAGGAAGCCCAGCCGGAAATGGCCGAGTGCCCGAAGAGCCTCTGGCAGATGACCACGATCATGTAAATAAAGCTGAAGAGGGAGAGAAAGCCGCCCACGTAAATAGATATTTTCAGGGGCTTATGGGAAAAGGAAGTGATCCCGTCGGAAGCGAATTTCACCATTTTCCGGAGGGGATATTTGGTTTCCCCGGCGAAGCGCTCCTCACGCACGTATTCCACCGCGGTCTGCTTGAAGCCCACCCAGCTCACCAGGCCCCGCACATAGCGGTTTCTCTCGGGAAGGCTCTTGAGAGCGTTGCACACCTTCCGGTCGATAAGGCGGAAATCCCCCACGTCGGCGGGGATCTTCACGTCGGTGAGAAGGTTCAGCGTCCTGTAAAAGAGCCTGGCCGTCACCTTTTTGAAGGCGGTCTCGCCCTTCCGCTTCAGACGCTTTCCGTAGACCACGTCGAAGCCTTCCTTCCACTTGGCGATCATCTGCAAAATCACCTCAGGGGGGTCCTGCAGATCGGCGTCGATCACGATGACCGCCTCCCCGGTGGCGTATTCCATTCCCGCCGTGATGGCCGTCTGGTGGCCAAAGTTCCGGGAGAAGCTCACCATTTTGCTGTGCTTGTCCCGGCTGCAGATCTCCCTTAAAAGCTCCGGGGTTTTATCCGCGGAACCGTCGTTTACAAAAATCAGCTCATAGTCCCCGCCGCTCTGCTCCATCACCGCCGAAAGCCGCTTGTGGCTCTCTTCGATGACCTCCTCCTCGTTATAGGCCGGGATGACTACGGAAAATAAAGCGCTCATCCGTGTAAGCCTCCTTCATACTGCCAGTATGATGATATCCGCTGCCGCCTGCCGATGCAATAGGGAAGAAAAAATTTAACAATTTCTCCGCAGAACCGGGATCGTGGCCGGTTCCCCCGGGCATGGCGGCTGCGCCGCAAAGCACGCCGCAATGACTGCCTAGCAGGTATTGTACCATAATTTGGCCGGTTTCACACGCATTTGTTCCCCGGAGGAGCAAAAAACCCTGAATTTCAGGAAAAGAAAAGCGCGGGAAAAATCCCGCGCTTTTTCCGAAACGAATCAATCAAGGCTGAAGTCATAGGGCCGGTCGGGCCGGACCTGCAGGTTGATAACCTCCTCGGCGTCGTAGAAGCGCAGATAGCGTTTCCTTCCGTGGCGCAGGGTGGTTCCGTCGGGGTGCATCCTGTCGCAGCACACGGCGGCGCTGTCGGTGTGGATGTTTACATAGGGCTCGGTCCCCACCGAGCAGAAGATGGTGAAGCCGCAGCTCTGGAGATATTTGAAGGCCGCGCCGTTCTTTTCGTCCACCCGGGCGCCGTAGGGGTAGAGCAGCACCTGGGTCTCTCCCACCAAAGACTGGACCTGGTCGATCCATTTGCCCATGTCGGTCTTGATGCGCTCCAGGCTGGAGTTGGTCATGTTGATATGGCCCCAGGTGTGGCTTGCGAAGGTCCATCCCGTCTCCTTAAGCCTGGCGATGATGGGCTTCACCGCTTCGATTTCGCTATCACGGTTGGGGGAGTCCGCCTGGGTCCGGTAGCCCAGGATACCCTCGTAGCCTGTCAGGCCGATGCAGCCCTTGGCTCCGTCAAAGGAAAAGTCCGGGTGCTCCTCCACGAAAAGGTCCAGGTATGCCACGATGTCGTTGTCCCGGGAGATGACCTCATTGCTGTCGGCATCGTAGGAAAGGCTCGCGATATTGCCGTCCTCGTCCAGAACCAGCTTCCAGACAACGCCGTTTTCCCGCATGTAGTCGTAGTAGTTCACGTCGTCGAAGGAGATGATGAGAGGCTTTTTCCCTTCCGGCAGCATCAGCGTGTTGCGCTGCATCACCGTCTGTCCGGCGGAGTTGGTGACCTCTGAATAGATGGAGTTGATGTCCACCAGGATATAGCCGTTGTCGTACAGGCTCTGGAGGATCTTCTTGTATTCGTCCACCGTGACGAACCAGTCGTCAAACCCGTCGGACATTTTGTCTCCGTCAAAGGCCAGCTCCGGGTATGTAACCAGGGGGTGGAAGAAGAGGTGCTCCACAGCCCCTGTGTACTCCACAAGATTAGGCGTGGGCGTGGGTTCCGGCGTGGGCTCGGGCGTGGGTTCCGGCGTGACCGCAGCCGTGGGCTCGGGCGTAGCAGTGACGGTTCCCCCGGCAAGACCGGTGCAGCCGGAGAAGAGAGACAGCAGCAGGGGCAGAAGGAGAAGGCCGGCGATTGCTTTCTTGGATGGTTTGCGCATGTGGTACCTCCCGGATCGATTTTTCCGAACGGCCGAAAAAGGGTTTGGATCGCGATACCTTGGATGAGGCAAAAAAGGCCGTCTTTCGACAAATAGTATACTATATCGTTTTCCCGAATAAATCACAAATAGATTACAAATGGTTGCGCTAGAACGTAATGTAAACGAAAAATTTTGCTCCCCGTTACAGGGAAACATCCCGGCGGAAAAAGCGGAGTGATTTCCCCGGGGATGTCCGATTAAATTAAGACGTACGGACAAGAAAAAAGTTCCGCGGCGAATTCTTCGCCGCGGAACCTGATTTGCACAGCAGACGCTGCCCTTCGCCGGTGCCGCGCTTTCGCATGGATTGCGCGGCGGCCCGATAAAGCTGCCGTTTCCGGGCTTTGCCGGACAACGGTTCAACCGGGGTTAAAATCCCAGATTCATGCCTCCGGTAAATTTTTTCATAGAGCTGTTCATGGCCTCTTCCGCCTGGCCCAGGGCCTGGTTGACGGCGGAGACGATCATGTCCTGGAGAAGTTCAATCTCTTCAGGGTCCACCGCCTCGGGGTTCAGCTCGATGGACAGAAGCTCGCGGCTGCCGTTTACGCGGGCAGTGACGGCCCCGCCTCCCACGCTGGCGGAAAACTCCTTGTCCTTTAGTGTAGCCTGCTCGCGCATGAGATCCTGCTGCATTTTCTGCGCCTGCTTGAGCATGTTCATATTCATCCCGCCGCCCATGGGCATACCGCCCTTGAATCCTTTAGCCATCCGGTTTTCCTCCTATTTTATCGTTATGTTGCTGAACTGCCGCCCCCGCTGAATCAGATCGTCCAGCTTATCCCTCTCCGGGGGTTTTGCTTCCCGCAAAAGGATCTGAACCGATGTGACGTCCGCCGAAACGGAGCGTTTCGCCGCACGCAGAAGAACATCCTTTATTTCCTGTTTATTCAGAAGGCTCCTGGTAAATTCCCCGTCTGTTTCAAGAAGCAGCGTGTTTTTTTGAAGGCGCAGGGAAACCATGTCCGGATTATCCAGAATGGAAAGCTCCGCGGGTCCCAAAGATTCCTTTGCGGATGCAAGGAATTTCGGCCGAAAATCGTCTGAATTGCTGCCCGCGGCGAAATCCGTATCCGCCTTGACGGGGGCTGCCTCCGCTTTTTTTGAAAGGGGGATTTCCCCGGGAATATCTGCGGAGGACCCGGAAGAAGCGCCGGCGGGCCGGGGGGGGGAGGAAGGCCTGGGCTTTACCGGTTCCCGGTGAGCCCTTGCGCCCTCGGGAGCGTTTTCCAGAAGCTCTTCCAGCCGGGAAATCCTGGCCAGGACGTCCGCCGGATCTCCGGAGAGGCTTTCGTCGCAAAGCCGCATGAGGCAAAGCTCCCCGGCGGCGCGGCGGCTTGGGCTCCGGGAAAGAGCGGCGGAAGCCTCCTGCAGAACGCCGATCATATAGATGAGCCGCCCGGCGGAAAGCCCTTTGTCCAGCTCTCGGAGAGAAGCGTTGTCATATCCGCCGCCCAGAAGGGGAATCCCTCCCTGCGGCGCGGTTTTCAGAATCAGAAGATCCCGGGCCAGTGCCAGAAGCTCCCCCAGCACCGCCGACACGTCCTTGCCCGCGGCGTAGAGCTCCGAAAAGACAGCCAGGGCTTCCCCCGCGTCCCGATCGGCGGCGGCCCGGAAAAGCGCCGCAGTGCGCAGGTTTCCGGCAAGCCCCAAAGAGGCGAGGACCTCCTGGGAGTCGATGACCGTACCCGCCCCGGAGCACTGGTCCAAAAGGGACAGGGCGTCCCGAAGGGAGCCGTCCGCCAGCCGGGAGAGGAGCGCGGCCCCGTCTTCCGTAAGCCCGATCCCCTCGGAGGACGAAACCTTCATAAGCCTGTCCCCGATTTCGGAGGGCAGGATCCGCCGGAAAGAGAATCTCTGGCAGCGGGAGAGGATGGTGGCCGGGACCTTGTGCAGTTCCGTAGTGGCGAGAATAAACATCAGATGAGCCGGAGGCTCCTCCATGATTTTTAAAAGAGCGTTGAAAGCCGCGGTGGAGAGCATGTGGACCTCGTCGATGATGTACACCCGCTTGCGTACGGCTGCGGGGGTGTATACCGCCTCGTCCCGCAGGGCCCGCACCTGGTCCACTCCGCTGTTGGAGGCCGCGTCCAGCTCCAGGACGTCCAGGATGCTGCCGTTTTCGATCCCCAGGCAGGACGGGCACCGGTTGCAGGGATTCCCGTTCTGAGGATTCTCGCAGTTCACCGCCCGGGCCAGGATTTTGGCGCAGGTGGTTTTACCGGTGCCCCGGCTCCCGGTGAACAGATACGCGTGGGAAAGCCGCCCGGTTTCCACCTGGCGTTTGAGGGTCTCCGTGATATGAGGCTGTCCCGCCACCTCGTCAAAGGTGCGCGGGCGCCATTTCCGGTACAGAGCCTGGTACAATTCGGTTCCCTCCGTCTGAAAAACAAAGGGCGTATCCGTATACGCCCCGCGGTCTGCTTTTAGGTGATTTCGTCTGCCCCCATGGAAAAATCGGCGCGGGGCAAGGCCGCACACCGGCCTTTGAATCGTGAAATATGCCCGTTACCCGGACAGCCGGCTCGAAGACGGCACCCTCGCGGCACACGAAAGGATCCGCTTAATGCTGCTCGGTTCCCCGCCTGACATGGTTCGCGGGATTCCGTTGCGCAAGACCGGCTTCTCATCGCCGCTTATCCGGGGCGGACGGCACAACTCAGATCCGGGGGCCGGGATTCATCCCTGCTGTAGCGGGTTGCAGGCTACAGGGCACCGCTGACTCCCCGATTAGTGCGGCCTTGCTCCGCGCCGAAGGGCGGGCTGAAAGGCTTTTTTATTTTACTACACTTCCGGGAATTTAGCAACATCGGGGAAAAATTTCTTGATCACCCGGGGTGTTGGGGCTTTACAAGCGGCGATTTTATGCTATAATAAAAAAGCTTGTTCGGTGCGTTTAATGGATATTTAACCGCCGCCGCGCGGGGGTGTAGCTCAGTTGGGAGAGCGCTTGCTTCGCATGTAAGAGGCCAGGGGTTCGAATCCCCTCATCTCCACCAGGAGCCGTCCTAGAAATAGGGCGGCTCTTTCCATTGCAATGACTATGTTTCTGTTGCGGTACAATGATTTTAAAAAGTATGGCACTTTTTCGACAGTAACAGCGGGTCCGGGATTTATCCCGGACCCGCTGTTAACGGTAGAGTTCAGCATTTGCTGACTTCGATACAGTTGGTCATTACGCAGGCGGACACCTTTGCGGAAAGGGAAACATTCCCCGCGATGCAGCAGTTGGGCGTGTCGGGCTTTGGGGGAACCACGTGGAAATCCGTCCCCGCAACGTCGGTTACGCCTATCACGCGGCAGTTCTTGATTTCTCCGGAAATAAATACATTTTCGATGGTAAAGACGGCGCTGGTGGTGCAGGTATAGGGAATCACGATGGGCAGACAGCCGCCGCCCCCGGAACGGAGCGTGACGGGAATCTGCAGCTGGGCGAAGATCTTGGCGCTTGCCGTCTTGATGCCGGCGACAGGACCGATCACCGGGCAGACGACGCCCTCCTGGACTTCGCAGCATGTGGAAAGAATGGTGGCTTTGATGTCATTGGACACGGAGATCACTTCAAAGCCGGGGACGCTGACGCAGCAGGTCACGGGGACGGTTGCGCCCTTTTCCGCCGTGTCTCCGATGACGGCGTTGCAGAGTTTTACGCAGCTCTGATAGCGGATCTGGCCCACCAGAAAACCTAAGGTATTTCCGCTGAGGCTTTTTATAACAATGCGGTCAAAACCGATATCGTTGGTAAACGCGGCGAACAGCCGGGCGCCCTGCGACGAGGGGCCAAGGGGAGGTCCCGGCACGATGATGGTCCGGGTGATGCTTCCTACAAGAAGATCTCCGGTATAGAAATCCACCTCATAGGTCCAGGTTCCGAACGCGTTCGGCATGAGCTCGATCCCAAAGGTCCGGGCCGGCCGCGACAGAGTCCAGGTCGTAGTGGTGGCGGAATAGCCGGAATACAGGGTTGCCGGTTTGTTGGGATCTTCCGTGTAAGGAGGCACCCCCCAGTTGTTGATCCCATCCGGCGGCACCTTTTCCATGTTGGTGCTGAAGGTTACCGTTTGGAACCCGTCGGTGACGGAGCCGATATAGCTGTAGTCAGCAACCGCATCCAGACTGATTTTTGAAGTTACGGCCAGATACGGGTAATCCGGATTGGAAATTGCGTCGAACGCGGCGCCGAACACGGCTGCAACGGGGCTGTCTTCGGCGGGTGCCGCCGCAAGGGCGGCGGATATATTGAAGTCGATATCGTCGGGAACGGAATTGGAGTAAGTCAGTTGATTCGGATTCATTTCACATCTCTTTCTTTCATGAAAATAGCAGGAGGCTGCGCAGATATCTGCGCAGTATAGTATATGCGACGGCTGCGGAGCGGTACTATGCGGGCGCTCCGGCGTACCGTTCGAACGGTCTCCAGACGGCGAGAAACGCCGAGCTTCTGAGAGGCGGCCTTCAGAAAAACGTATGATTTTCTTTATGGAAAAATAAGTATTTTGATATGGAATTTGAAAAACAACGGGCCCGCCGCTCTGCTACGATATTCGTGCAGGGCGGCGGGCCTGTTGGATAGGTTCCGGCGCGGCATACGGACAATGAAGGAAGGAAAAAAAGTATGGAAAAACGGAATGTTGCCGTTTTGTTCGGCGGCTGCTCTCCCGAATACGGCGTGTCCCTCCAGTCTGCTTACTCGGTGATTCAATACATGGACAGGGAAAAATATGTACCCGTCCTGGTGGGCATTTCCCCCGAAGGCGGTTGGTTCCGGTTCGGCGGAGATCCGGAGAAGATCCTGAAGGACGTCTGGTGCAGCGAAGACGACTGCCTGCCGGCAGCGGTGTCTCCGGACCGCGCCGCCGGCAGGCTGCTGGTGTTCCGCGGCGGCTCGGTTGAAGACGTTCCCATCGACGCGGCGTTTCCCGTCCTCCACGGGAAAAACGGGGAGGACGGCACGGTGCAGGGCCTTTTCGAGCTTGCAGGCATCCCTCTGGTCGGCTGCGGGACCCTTGCCTCGGCCCTGTGCATGGACAAGGACAGGGCGCACCGCCTTGTCCGCGCGGCCGGGGTTTCGGTCCCCGCCTCCTTCGTGCTGGACAGGAATACGCCCGCCAGCGAAGCTTCGGCCCGGGCTGGAAGCCTGGGGTATCCGCTGTATGTAAAGCCTGTCAGGGCCGGCTCTTCCTACGGTATAACCCGGGTCCAGGCTCCCGCCGGCCTCCCCGCCGCCGTCGCCCTTGCGCTGGAGTACGACAAAGAGGCGATCCTGGAGGAAAACATCCCCGGCTTCGAGGTGGGCTGCGCCGTGATGGGAAACACGGAGCTCACCGTGGGCGAAGTGGACGAAATAGAGCTCTCCGGCGGGTTTTTCAATTTTAACGAGAAGTATAACCTCATAACCTCGGCCATCCATGTGCCGGCGCGGATTCCCGCCGCCGTAGCCGCCAAAGTGAAGGAAACGGCCCGGACTATATACCGGGCGCTGGGCTGCCGGGGCTTTGCCCGGGTGGACATGTTCCTGACGCCCGCGGGGAAAATCGTCTTCAACGAGGTCAACACCATCCCCGGCTTCACCGCCCACAGCCGTTTTCCCAATATGATGAAGGCCGCGGGAGTGCCCTTTGAAAAGGTTGTTTCCGATGCCATTGAACTGGCGGTGGGCAAATGAAAACGGCGGTTTTCCCGAGAGAAACCGTTTACTCCGGGACCCTTGTTCTTGTGAACGGTTCGTTTCCGTTCCGGCGTCAGGGCATGGGGCCTTCCTTGGTATCTTTGGGAGGAGAAAACGGCGCAGTGCTCCTGTCACGCGGCCCGGCGGTTCTGCTCACGCAGCTGATGGACGGGCTGGACGGCTGGAAGCGGATCGCCGCCGTAAGCGGATGGCGCTCGGAGCGGGAACAGAGGGACATTTATGTCAGATCGCTGAGGGAAAACGGGCAGGAGTTTACGGATCACTATGTGGCAAAGCCCGGCCACAGCGAGCATCAGACGGGGCTGGCCGTCGACCTGGGGCTGAAACAGCCGGAGATGGATCCCATCCGCCCGGCCTTTCCGTATTCCGGCGTCTGCTGGTCTTTCCGGCGGCAGGCCGCGCTCTACGGCTTCGTGGAGCGTTATCCGGCGGGGAAGGAGGCCGTTACCGGCATCGCCCACGAGCCGTGGCATTTTCGCTACGTGGGGGCGCCTCATGCCTCCGTCATGGCGGAACGGGGCTTTACGCTGGAAGAGTATATTGATTTTGTCAGGCAGTATCCGTACGGACAAAAAAGCTTTCTGTATGAAAAGGACGGCCTGAGCGCGGACATTTCCTATATCAGGGCGGAGGATGGCCCGGATACGCGCGTCGAACTGGACGGGGAAGACCCGCTTTCGGTGTCCGGCGACAATGCCGCCGGCTTCGTCGTCACCCGCCGGAGGAAAAAATATGACGCCTGACAAACGGTACGGCGGGCTGGATCGCTTTAAGCTTCTGGCATCGTTTCTGGTCGTGGCGATCCACACCTCGCCCCTTGCTTCCTTCAGCCCCGAGGCGGATTTTCTGCTCACGAGGGTGGCCGCCAGGGTTGCGGTGCCTTTTTTCCTCATGGTCTCCGGGTTTTTCATTTTGCCCGCGTATTTATTTGAGCGGAGCGCGGACAGCCGCGCCCCGCTGCGTTTTTTGGGCAGGGCCGCCCTGCTTTACCTGGCTGCCGCCGGTATCTATCTGCCCGTGGGAGTTTACGCGGGGCAGTATGCGGGGATCGGCCCCCTGTCCATCCTGTGCAGGATCGTGTTCGATGGGACCTTTTACCACCTGTGGTACCTGCCGGCCCTGATTGTCGGCATCCTGCTGGTGTACGGCCTGAGCCGCCGCCTGCCCTTCGGCGGGGTGCTGGCGGTTTCCCTGGTCCTTTACGCCGCCGGCCTCTTCGGCGACAGCTATTATGGAGTGATCGAGAACCTGCCCGGGATTTCTTCCGTGTACGCCGCGGGCTTCCGGGTGTTTTCCTATACGCGCAACGGGATTTTTTATGCGCCGGTTTTCCTTGCCATGGGCGCTGGGTTCGGCCGCTCTCCGCGGTTTTTCCCTAAAAAGGCGGCCGCCGTCTGTTTTTCCGCCTGCATGGCGCTCATGGCGGCCGAAGGACTGATTCTGCACCGTTTCGGGCTTCAGAGGCACGACAGCATGTACGCCATGCTGCCCCTGTGCATGCTTTTTCTGTTTCCCCTTGTGCTCTCGTGGAGGGCGGAGCCGTCTTTCTTCCTGCGGAAGGTATCCCAATGGGTCTATATCCTCCATCCCCTCTGCATCGTCGCCGTGCGGGGCGTATCGAAGCTCGCCAGCCTAACGGACGTGCTGGTGGGAAACAGCCTGGTCCATTATGCCGCGGTCTGCTCGTTGTCTTTTCTCCTTTCCGCATGCGTGGCGAAGCTTCCGGTCTGCGCGGGCAAAAAAGACTCTCAAACCGGGCGGGCCTGGATCGAGCTGGACCGGGATGCTCTGCGCCATAACGTCGCGGTGCTCCGCTCTTTGCTGCCCCCCGGCTGCCGGCTCATGCCGGCTGTGAAAGCCGATGCCTACGGGCACGGAGCGGTTTTGATCTCCCGGGAGCTGAGCGAAATGGGCGTCGACGCCTTTTGCGTCGCCTCCGTCCGGGAGGGGGTTGAGCTTCGGAAAAAAGGAATCAAAGGGGAGATCCTGATCCTTGGCTACACCTGCCCCGAACAGTTTTGCCTCCTGCGCCGGTACCGATTGACCCAGTCCGTGCTGGACTTCGCCTATGCGCAAATCCTTGACGGCTGCGGCAAAAAAACGAGGGTGCATGTCGCCGTCGACACGGGAATGCACCGCCTGGGGGAGCGCTGTGAGAGGCTCGACGAAATCATCCGGATATTTCAATGCAAAAACCTGAAAATCGAAGGGATCTTCACCCACCTTTGTGCGGACGACACGCGGTCCCCGGAAGACGAAGCCTTTACCTTGGCCCAGGGGCAGGCCTTCCGGGATATCGTTTCGCAGCTGAAGGAGCGGGGCTTTGCCTGTCCGGGGCCGCATCTGCTGGCAAGCAGCGGGCTTTTGAACTATCCGGAGCTGTCGGGAGAGTATGCCCGGGTGGGGATCGCCCTGTACGGCATGATGAGCACCCGCGCCGGAACGGAAAGCTCGTCCGTGTCCCTGAGACCCGTGCTTTCCGTAAAGGCCAGAATAGCCCTGGTCAAGGATCTGTACGAAGGGGAGTCCGCGGGATACGGGCTTCGGTTTGTTGCCCGCCGGGATACTCAGATTGCCGTTTTGGCTGTCGGTTACGCCGACGGGCTCCCCCGCGCGCTGTCCTGCGGCGTCGGAAGGGTCCTGATAAACGGCTGCGAGGCTCCCATCGTGGGTCCTGTCTGTATGGACCAGACGCTGGTGGATGTGACGGGGATTCCGGACGTACGCCCCGGCGGCGTCGCCGTTATCATCGGCAGGTCCCGAAGCTCCGTGATCACCGCCTGCGACCTGGCCGAGCAGGCGGGAACCATTTCCAACGAAATCCTCAGCCGGCTGGGAAAGAGGCTGGAAAGGAAAATGATCGCCGGCACGGCGCGGTAAAGACGGATCGGATGGCCCGGTCACACCGTGTTTTCGGTATTATTCCGCAGAGAATTGCTATTTATAGCGTATGGGTGGTATCATATTGCTTAGAAAACCGGCAGAGACGGACGGCGGAAACAAAGCGACGCGAAACTCAAAGGAAGCTGGGGGTAAGGACGTCATGATATGCAACGAATGCGGCCATAAGAATACCGGTTACGACTGCCTGGAGTGCTCCTGGCTCTCCGCCTGGGAAGACGGTCCGGAGGAGAGCCCCGAGTGGCTGAGCAGGCAGGAGCTGGAGGAAGAGCTCGCATGCTCCAGAAGCATCGCCCGCCGGCTCAACAGGATCGTCGAATATTCCAGCAACCCGCTCTTTGCCACCGACGGGGAAGGCAGCATCATCAAAGTGAATGCCGCCTACGAGAAGATCAGCGGCTTTGACAGGGGAGAGCTGCTGGGCCGGAACGTGAAGGACCTGGTGGGGGTCCTCATGTCCCAATCCTCCACCCTGGCTGCCATCCAGACGAAGGAAAAAGCCGTTCTGGAGCAGAAATTGCTGCGGAAGGGAAGAATCGGCGTTCCCACCAGTGTCCCTGTTTTCGCGGGAAACGATCTGAAAATGGTGGTCAGTAGCAACTGGGATATCGACGAGATCGAGAGCCTGAAATCGAGCCTGGAACGGGAAAAAAGAAAGTCGAAAAAATATCTGAGCGAACTGGAGCGGCTCAGGGAGGAGCTTCTGTCTCCCACCGATATCATAGCCAAGGACAAATCCACGATGGATGTCCTGCACCGGGCCCGGAAGGTGGGGGGAGTGGACTCCAGCGTCCTCATAACGGGGGAGACGGGCACCGGCAAGGAGGAATTCGCAAAGTACATCCACAGCGTCAGCGGCCGCAGGCAAAAGCCCTTCGTGAGGGTAAACTGCGGGGCCATCGCCCAGAGCATCATTGAAAGCGAGTTCTTCGGCTACGAAAAGGGAGCCTTTACCGGCGCCAATCCCGGCGGGAAGAAGGGATTCTTCGAAACGGCGGACAACGGGACGATCTTTTTGGATGAGATCGGGGAGCTTCCCTACGACATGCAGGCCAAGCTGCTGCGCGTACTTCAGGAGCAGGAGATTCTGCGCGTGGGCGGCAGCAGGCCGGTGAAGGTCAACGTCAGGGTGATCTCCGCCACCAACCGGGATTTGCGGCAGATGATCCAGGAGAAGCGGTTCCGGGAAGATCTGTTTTACCGTCTGAGCGTGGTCACGCTGGAGATCCCGCCCCTGCGGGACCGTCCCAACGATATCCTGCCTCTTGCCATGTATTTCATGGATCAGCTCAACCGGCGCTACAAAATGAAAAAAACCCTCAGCCGCGACGCGTACAAGCTTTTAAAGGAATACCTGTGGCCGGGAAACGTCCGGGAACTGAAAAACGTCCTGGAGGAAGCCGTCATCATGAGCGAATCCGACAGGATTGCGGGGCGGGATCTCGAAATCCCCGGCCGGCCGGACCTGGAGCGGAGCAGCCTGGACGAGGGCGTGACTCTGGAGCAGGTCATGGACGAGACGGAGTACCGATATATGAGGCAGGCTCTGGATGAATGCAAAAGCATGCGGAAGGCCGCGCTCCGCCTTGGGGTTCCGCCCACGACCTACGCAAGACGCCTGAAGACGCTGGAGCGGAAAATGGGGATCAGGCAATAACGCGCCATATTTGGGACAAAAAAGCGGAAAGAGCTCAATGAATGCGCCGTTTATGGAGCGAAAAAGTCCGATATGCAGGATTTGCGCCGGAAATGGTGCAAACCGGTATGCTTTAGCCCGGAAAATGTCCGCGAATGTTTCACCGCAAACAGAAGATCGAATTAATTTCCGCAATCGGAGGGGTTTTTCCTCCGGTTGCGGACTGTTTTTGCGCTTTTTGAGGCTTTTGCCGATCTGGCACGGCGATTGCACCCTGACTAAAAAGGAGTTCCATGCGCTCACGGATGACAATATTCAATACAGTAAACGAAAAGGAGTACTTAACATGAGCTATAACTGGGAAGAGATCGTAAACCGGCTCAATAAATCGCTTCGCCTGATGCAGACGCCCGTCGGCATCAAATGGGTCAAAACGGAAGAAGACCTCAAGGCGATCCCAAAGGTGAGGATCCACGAAAAGCGGTTTTCCCCCTGCACTGTCGTGAGCCAGGCGGTGCAGTTCGGCTGGACGGTGGCCTGCAGGTGCGGGAATGTGCATGCCAATTACTGCAGGGGCATACACGGAATGTTCCAGCGGGATGAAAAGTGGTACAACGGCGAAATGTTCAACAACGTTTGGTTCGAAAACATCGAGGCCGCCAAGGCTCACAACCTGGCCCTGGAATGCGTTCCCGCGGAGTATGTGGCCCTGGTGGCTTCCCCCCTCGCGGCGGGGCGGATCGCGGAGCCCGACGTATGCGTATTGTATACCAGCTCCTCTCAGGCCTTCATGCTCTTCGCCGGTTATCAGTACGTGAAATACGAGAAGCTGGACTTCACCTTCGTAGGCGAATCCACCTGTTCCGACTCCTGGACCCACACCTTCCTCACGGGAAAACCCGGCCTTGCGCTGCCCTGCTTTGCGGACAAGAAATTTGCCGGCGTGGGCGAGTGGGAGCTGCGGGTGACCTTTACCCCCGAAGGGCTTGTCCGGGCCGTCGAGGGCGTGGAAGCCATGGCGAAGAACGGCCTGCGGTACCCCATCGCGTCCTACAGCCTTACGACGGACATGCTGGAGGGCCTGCCGCCGCACTACCTGGAATTTTAAAACGGACCAAAGGAGTTAGAAAAAATGGATTTTGTTCTCAACGACACCCAAAACGAAATCAGGGACCTGGTCCGCAAGTTCGCGGAAGCGGAGATCAAACCCATCGCCAGGCAGCTGGATGCCGAGGCCCGCTACCCCTATGAGACCATGAAAAAGATCGGCGAGATGGGCCTTATGGGTATGCCATTCCCCGCCCAGTACGGCGGGGGCGAGATGGACCACATTTCCTACGCCATCGCCATTGAAGAGCTGTCCAGGGTCTGCGCCTCCCACGGCGTCATTGTCCAGACCCACTGCGCTCTCTGCTGCTGGCCCATTCTGGAGTACGGCACGGAGGAGCAGAAAAGAAAATATCTGCCCGACCTGCTGTCCGGGAAAAAGCTCGGTGCCTTCGGCCTCACGGAGCCAAACGCAGGCACCGACGCCGCGGGGCAGCAGACCGTGGCCGTGGACATGGGGGATCACTGGAAAATCAACGGCTCGAAGATATTTATCTCCGGCGGCGGTATCGCCGAGGTATACGTTGTCTTTGCCATGAGCGACAAGTCCCAGGGTACCAAGGGCATCACTGCTTTTATCATCGAAAAGGGCACTCCCGGCTTCAGCTTCGGCAAAAAGGAAGACAAGATGGGCATCCGCGCATCCTGCGCCACGGAGCTTGTCTTTGAGGACTGCGCAATCCCCAAGGAAAATCTCCTGGGCCAGGTGGGTAAAGGCTTCAAAATCGCCATGACCGCCCTGGACTTCGGCCGGATCGGCATCGCGTCCCAGGCCTTGGGGATCGCCCAGGGAGCCTTCGAAGAGGCGGTGAACTACATGAAGACCAGAAAGCAGTTCAATAAGCCCCTGAGCGCTTTCCAGGCCATGGCTTTTGAAATGGCCGAGATGAAGACCCGTATCGACTGCGCGCGCCTTCTTATTTACCGGGCCGCCGACTGCCGGGACAAGGGTCTGCCAAGCACCGTGGCCGCGGCCCAGGCCAAGCTTTATGCCTCGGAAACCGCCATGTACGTCACCACGAAAGCGGTCCAGTTCCACGGAGGCTATGGCTACACCAAGGAATATCCCGTTGAGCGCATGATGCGTGACGCCAAGATTACCGAAATTTACGAGGGTACCTCCGAGGTCATGAAAATGGTGATCTCCGGCGAAATCTTCCGATAAAAAGCGCGGTTTTAAGGATAAGAATCCGGCGGCCATGTGGTAAGTGGCCGCCGGATTCTTTCGGATGTCTGCGAAATTTGTTTTAAGGTTTCCCTTGACGAATGCCGCCTGCGTGTGCGTATATTAATATTGGAAGATTCCGGCGGAATCGAATGCCGGCGGCGGTTATGACATGCGGTAAAACGGCGGGGGAGAAGATATGCGCAATATAGTTGACTACGCGGAAAGCGAGATGAACAGGCTGGAAGCAAAGCCGTTTAACCCCGTGGACAGCCTCATCCTGTCCCAGCTTTCCTATCTGCATTTCAAGACTATGGTCCCGGGGCCCTGGGACAGGGCGGAGCCCGTGAAAATCCGGGATCTGCTCCAGGCGGAGCAGTTTGACACCATGTTTTACGGCCTGTACGATCCCGAAAACAGCAAAAAGCTGCTCTTCGCCATGGCCGCGAGCCCCCGGTACCGGGACCTCCGGGTCTGCTGTCACACCGACACGGTGGATGCCGGGCTTGAAAAACAGTTTTCCGCCCTGAGCGTATATCTCGACAGGGAGACGGTGTATATCGCTTTCCGCGGGACGGACTCCACCTTTACCGGCTGGAAAGAGGACTTCAACATGGCCTTTTTAAGCCCCGTGCCTTCCCAGGAGGACGCGGTGCGGTATCTGGAGACCGTCGCGTCCCGCCGGCCCGGGAAACTTATCGTGGGAGGACATTCCAAGGGCGGAAATCTTGCGGTTTATTCCGCTATGAAGTGCTCCCGCTCCGTCCAGGACCGGATCGTGAAAGTCTATTCCCACGACGGCCCGGGGTTTCGGGACGACGTTTTCCAGACAGAGGAGTTCCGGCGCGTCAGCGGCAGCATCCATAAAACCATTCCCCAGTCCTCCCTTGTGGGGATGCTTCTGGAAAACCAGGAAAATTACTACGTGGTGGAAAGCAAAAGCTTCGGGCTGCTGCAGCACGACCCCTTTTCCTGGGTCGTCGCGGGAGACGATTTTCATATCCTGCGCCAGCTTTCCGTCGGCACCCAGTACCGCAACCGCACGCTGAACGACTGGATCGCGGCCCTCTCCAACGAGCAGCGGGAAGTGTTTGCAGACACGCTGTATGCGGTTTTGAGCTCCGGCGACGCGTCTTCCTTTGCCGAGCTGGGAGCCGAGTGGCAAAAGAGCATTCCGGCGATGCTGACGGCGGTGAAAAACATCGACCCGGAAACCAGAGCGGTTTTGCTGGACATCCTGAAAGAGCTGGCGGTGATAGCGGTAAAAAACATTCCGCATCCCCGTCCGCTGACACCGGGCATTCCGGACGGCATAAAATGATTAAAACAGGATTGACAAAATAGAAACGGAAGCATATACTGATAACACATCAAATAATTTTGATATGAGGTGATGAATTGGCATCGGTATACGAAGAACAGGCGATTGTGTTCAAGGCCTTCTGCGACGAAAAGCGGCTGCGGATCCTGGAACTGCTCCGGGGCGGAGAAAAGTGCGCCTGCGTTTTGACAGACCGGCTGGACGTGGGCCAGTCGGGACTTTCCTACCATATGAAGATTCTGGTGGAGTCGGGCATCGTGGAAAGCCGTCAGGAGGGCAAGTGGACCCATTATAAAATCAGCGAAAAAGGCGCGGCGCACGCGGAGAGTATTCTGAAAAAACTCACGACGCCCAATACGTTTGTGGAAGAAACCGTCTGCTGCGCAAGATAAAAGCCATCCGGACGATGGCTTTTTCAAAGACCGATATATCAAAATAATTTGATGTGATTGTCCTGTATAAAGTGAGGTATGATAGACTATGCAAATCGGAAGCGCGATCTGGGACTTTTTCCAGGGGCAAGTCCTTGGTATGAAATGGCTGAACAGCCTGATCGGCAGCGGCCTTTCCGCCTTGGGGCTGGATTTGGAAGGCCGCCTGGGCGGCAGCCTCCAGTTTTTTATTTACGACACGGTGAAGATCCTGATTCTTCTGTCCGTCCTGATTTTTATCATCAGCTACGTGCAGAGCTATTTCCCGCCGGAGCGCACCAAAAGGATCCTCGGGCACTTTCACGGGGTGACGGCCAACATCCTCTCGGCGCTGCTGGGAACGGTCACACCTTTTTGTTCCTGCTCATCCATTCCACTGTTCATCGGTTTTTCCAGCGCGGGGCTTCCGGTGGGAGTGACGTTTTCTTTTCTGATTTCCTCTCCCCTGGTGGACCTGGGGTCGCTGATTCTGCTCATGAGTATTTTCGGGGCGAAGGTGGCTTTTGCGTATGTGGTGGTGGGCCTGGTTCTGGCCGTCATCGGAGGCTCCCTCATCGAAAAATTCGGCATGGAAAAATATGTGGAGAGCTTTGTTAAGAACGCCGGAAGCGTTGACATCGAGGCGCCGGAGCTTACAAAGCGGGATCGGATGGCCTATGCCGGGGAACAGGTCAAAGCCATCTTTAAAAGGGTCATCTGGTTCGTCCTCATCGGCGTCGGCATCGGCGCTTTGATTCACAACTGGATTCCCGCCGAATGGGTCCAGACCGTCCTGGGCGGGCGCAATCCCTTCTCGGTGATTTTGGCGACGCTTGTGGGCATTCCCATGTACGCCGATATCTTCGGGACGATTCCCATCGCCGAGGCGCTGTTTTTAAAGGGCGTGGGCCTGGGAACGATTTTGTCCTTCATGATGGCGGTCACCGCGCTGTCGGCTCCTTCCATCGTCATGCTGCGCCAGGCGGTAAAGCCGAAACTTCTTGTGGTGTTCGTCGGGATCGTCGCCCTGGGGATTATACTCATCGGCTATGTGTTCAACGCATTACAGTATCTGCTGGTGTAAAGGAGAGAAGAAAGATGGCGAAAAGCTGGTATCCCGTGATCGACTATATGACCTGTATCGAGTGCGGGACCTGCGTGTCGAAGTGTCCCCACGAGGTGTATGACGATTTGAAAGCACCCTCGCCCGTGGTAAAATTTCCTGAAGAGTGCGTGGATCATTGCCACGGCTGTGGGAACCGCTGCCCCGTGGGAGCCATTACATATGTGGGGGACGATACGGGCTGGCTGCCTCCCGGCGGCGGGGCGCGGGAGCCGGACCCCTGCTGTTCCGGCACGGGAGCTGCGGAATGTGAAAAGACCGTGACGGTGGAGTATCTGTATTTGGATTTGCATACCTGTGAGCGCTGTATCGGAACGGATCAGGTCCTTGACGAGGTGATGACGGTTCTTGCTCCGGCCCTCCGCCTTGCGGGCTTTGGGGTGGATTACCGGAAAATCGGGATGGAGACCGCCGGACTTGCCGCAGAATATCGGTTTCTTTCCTCGCCGACGATCCGTGTAAACGGGAGGGACATCTGTCCCGACGTCCGGGAGAATCCCTGCCGCTGCTGCGGCGAAATCAGCGGAACCGATGTAAACTGTCGGATATTTGAATATAACGGGGAAACCTATGAAACACCCCCCAAGGAAATGCTCGCCCGGGCAATCCTGTATGCGGTTTTTGAAAAACCCGAAAACGGATGTTCGTGCGATACAGACTACGCGCTTCCGGAGAACCTGAGGGCGTTTTACGAAGGGAAAGACGGCAGACCGTCCCGCGCCTGCGAAGACGGCTGCTGCTGAAATCAAATTTTATTAAAGGAGAATGCGATATGGCACTGTTTAATCATGGAAAGAAAAAGGAAAAAGCTCCGAGTTGCTGCTGCGGGGGAAACTGCGACGCCGGGAGCATGGCGAAAGCCGAAGCCGGGAAAACCGGGGGCGCCGCCGTTAAGGTCCTGGGAAGCGGCTGCGCAAAATGCAACCAGCTGGAGGCGGCGACAAAGGCGGCGCTCGAGCAGCTCGGGATGGACACGACCATCGACCATGTCACCGATTTTGCAACCATCGCCTCTTACGGCGTCATGTCCACCCCCGCCCTGGTGGTGGACGGTAAAGTGGTGTCCTACGGCAAGGTCCTGAAAACGGAGGAGGTCGTCAAGCTTCTGCAGAAGGTGAGATAATCATAGGGGGCGGCGGTATGGAAAAAGAAAAGAGCGCTGGTATCGGTTTCTTCGAAAAATACCTGACGCTTTGGGTTGTTCTGTGCATGGGCGCCGGGGTGCTGATCGGGAAATATCTTCCGGCATTTCCCGCTGCTCTGGAAAAGGTTCAGTATGCCGGGCAAAATATACCGATTGCGGTTCTGATCTGGATCATGATCTATCCGATGATGATGAAGATTGACTTTCAATCCATTAAAAACGTACGGAGAAATCCTCTGGGCTTGCTGATTTCAACCGGAAGCAGCTGGCTGATCAAGCCGTTTCTGATGCTCGGCTTAGCGTCGCTGTTTTTTTACGTTGTGTTTCAGTCTTTTATCCCCGCCGAATTGGCAAGGAGCTATGTAACCGGCGCCGTTTTGCTGGGCGTGGCTCCCTGTACCGCGATGGTGTTTGTCTGGAGCAATCTCTCCCATGGGGACCCCGCGCATACGCTGGTTCAGGTTTCCATCAACGATCTGCTGATAATAGTCCTTTTCGTGCCGCTTACGTCTTTCCTGCTTGGCGTGAATCAGGTGCAGATCCCGTGGGATACCCTGTTCTTTTCCATAATTCTGTTCGTTGTGATTCCCCTGGCGGCCGGCGCTCTGACAAGGGTGATTATGATCAGGCGAAAAGGGCTGGAGTATTTTAACAGCAAATTTGTCCCCAAGTTCGACGGAACAACGACTTCGGGACTGCTTTTAACCCTGATTATCATTTTCACGTTTCAGGGCAGGACCATTCTGGAAAATCCGTTTTATGTTGTACTGATTGCCGTCCCCCTGGTCCTGCAGAATGTGATTTCCGCAAGCTTTGCCTATACGATTTGCAGGTGGGTGAAATTGCCCCATTCCATTGCTGCGCCCGCTTCGCTGATAGCTGCTTCCGATTTTTTCGAATTGTCTGTGGCCGTGGCGATCTCTTTGTTTGGACCGGATTCCCCGGTAGTGCTGGCATGTACCGTCGGGGTCCTTACGGAGGTGCCGGTCATGCTGATACTCGTGAGGTTTATCAATAAAACGAAAGGCTGGTTTCCGTCCCCGGACGCCGCTTTGAAAAGTGAGGGTGAATAATGGGTAAAGTCAGGCCGAAGGTTGCCTTCATCTGCGTTCATAATTCCTGCCGCAGCCAGATTGCCGAGGCCCTGGGAAAGCATCTGGCCTCCGGTGTGTTCGAAAGCTTTTCCGCGGGGACGGAAACGAAGGACCGCATCAATCCCGACGCAGTGAGACTCATGGAGGAGCTTTATGGGATCGACATGGAGCGGACCCAGCGTCCGAAGCTGCTGTCGGAAATCCCTCCCGTGGACGTGGTGATTACCATGGGCTGTAACGTCCAGTGTCCGTATCTGCCCTGCAGACGCCGGGAGGACTGGGGCCTGGAGGACCCCACCGGGAAACCGGACGGGGAGTTTATCAAGATCATCCGGACGATCGAAGGGAAAGTCAAAGCGCTGCGGGACGGATACGCCTCATGATTCCGGTTTTAAATAGCCGCCTCTACGATTCGTAGGGTGAAATATCGGGCGGTCTCGTTTATAATGGGAAAAAACCGAAGGAATGAGGCCGATGAACAGTATTCAGTGCGGAAGGTTTATTTCGGAGCTGCGCAGGGAGAGAAAATGGACGCAGACGGAACTGGCGCGGACCCTGGGCGTGACCGACAAGGCGGTTTCCCGCTGGGAGACCGGAAAAGGGTATCCGGACGTATCCATATTGAAGCCTCTGGGCGACACGCTGGGAGTCACCGTCAACGAACTGCTCAGCGGTGAGAGAATTTCGCCCGAAAACCGGCAGAACAGGGCGGAGGAAACGATCCTACGCACTATGAAATCCAGCCGACGCGTTCTGCGCCTGACCAGTCTGCTTATTTTCATCATCGGCGTATTCTGTCTTGTGATTTCATTGAAGTTATTTTACAATATGGCCGTGTTCGCCGACGAATACAACACCTCGCCCGCGGTGGTCTGCGGAGGCTGGCCGTGGCTTCTGGCGGACTGGCTTCGCCTTGCCCTCCTGGCGGTTGCATCTGGTGCATCGGGAATAAAATTCTTCGCCGATTTGAGGAAATGAGCTCGGCGCAATAAAATCCGTGCTTGTCATAAAATCCTCGGGTGTTTTTTAGGGATTTTAGATCCTGAAAAAACGCCCGTTGCTGCTTTTTCGCATGGAACTTCATTTAAAAAATCCCGCCTCTGCGAAAAAACGGAGCTGCCGGCGGCGGTTTGTAACGTATTTTTCGAAGAATCATAAGATGGGTATTATGGGAATATGGAGTGGTGGTATGCTGTCGAGAGAAGAGTACATACAGCTTTCCCTAACGTACAACCTGTTCTGGATACGGATCATGAAGGAGCACGCGGTTTTTATCGAGGGCGCGATGTCCCCTCCCGGAAAACAGCTGGCCGCCAGAGCCAATCGGTTCAAGCAGCAGTTCGACCGGCTCCTCCTGGTCGCCATACGCCTGGCCGCCGATTCCGTTCCGAAGGAGGCCCTGCAGTCGGGCCAGTACTATACGCGCTATACCGAGGAAGCCGAGCGGGTTACCCAGAGGGACACGGGAATTGCCATAAACAGCGATCTGACGAGGCTGATGTACAATATCGCCCCCCTCAATCCGCATCTTGCCGTGACGGCGAAAAAGGAGCAGGAGATATCCGCCCTCAATCAAAACATCCTCAGCCTGACGAACGCCCTGGCGAAGCTGAAGGCGGAGGTGCTCGGCAGCCAGACGGCCTGCAGCCTGTTCACCTTTCTGTTTGACGCCGACCTGGAGCACGTGCTGTTGGAGGCCCGGAGATACATCGAGATCCTGAGAAATCTGCAGAACCGGGACGACGGCGTAAGGCAGGATTATAAGAAATTCTGGATTGAGAATATGGCGGGACACGCCAAGGTGATGCGCGGCCTGTTTGACCCCGCGGAATCCAACTATATCGAAGCGGCCAACCAGTTTGCTAGGACCTTTGACTCGCTCCTGCAGAACGATCTCTATCTGACAAACCCCGCCGTTTTGACCGACACCAAAGCCATCGGAGAGTTCAAGGCGGATGCCACTCGGGGGATCCTGGAGTGCAGGGTAAAATCCGTCATGCTGCCCCTGTACACGGATCATCTTCTCCGGGAAGCCAGCCATTTTATCTATTTGATGCAGGGATAAAGAAAACGGAGTTAACATAATACAAACGCCGCAGGACCCGCCTTTTTACCCGGCGGGTCCTGTTCTGTTTTTTCCGGTTTATCGTACAGACCTGATAAAGAAATTTCCGGCATGCTTTTCATTTGTTTATCCTTGTTCCGCCAGAGCGTAAAAGAAGGCCATGGCAGCGGGCAGGACCCGGTCGTTGAAGGTATAGTCCGCGGTGTGAAGCTGAGGCCAATCGATTCCCGCTCCGATGCCCGCCATGGCGGCGGGAACGGCGGTGACGTAATGCCCGAAGTCCTCCGACCAGCGGAAGGACTCCGGCAGCTCTTCGCACAAAAGCCCCGCAGCCCGGCAGGCGTTCTCCAGGCGGGAGCCGGCGTCTGGGTCGTTCACCATGGCGGGGAAGACATCGCAGAAGGAAAAGGAAACTCCTGTGCCGTCCCGGGCGGCCTCCGCCTGCGCCGCGTTCTCAAGAGATGAAACCAGGGCCTCCATATCCTTTTCCAGACCGGTGCGCAGCGTGAGCCAGACCTCGGCCTGCCCCGCGGCGGAGCCGAAGGCCCGCTCGCCCATCCGGGCACCCGCCAAAGTCGCCATGACGAGACCATCCCCGCCCGCCTGGGCGGTAAGCTCCGGCAGGGCGGAGATGAGCCGGGCGGCGGCAAAGCCGGGGTTCCTTCCGTATTCCGGATAGGCGGCGTGGGAAACCCGGCCGGAAAAAGAGAGAGTCATCCCCCGGGAGGCGCAGGCGAAGACGCCCCGGCGGGTAAGGACGGTCCCTTCGGGATAGCCGGGGATGTTGTGAAAGGAGTAAGCCCGGTTGACCCCGTATGCCTTCAGAGCCCGGCTGCAGACAATTCCGCCCGCTCCCGTTTCCTCGGCGTGCTGAAAGACAAGAAGGATATTTCGACCCAGCCGTTTACGCTCCAGCAGAAGGCCGAGGCCCGCCAGAGCGGCGCTGTGCCCGTCGTGCCCGCAAAAGTGCCGGGCCCCCTCCCCGAAGGGCAGGGCGTCCATGTCTGCCCGGAGGGCGACGGTTTCCGAAGCCCCCGGCTCCCGGTGAAGGGCGGTAAACCATTTGCCCTCGTCCGTGACGCCCAAGGAGGTGTTTTCCCGGAGAAATTTCATCAGACGGGCCTTTGTCTTTTTTTCCTCCCCGGAGCGCTCCGCCAGGGAATGC
Organism: Papillibacter cinnamivorans DSM 12816; assembly: GCF_900176335.1. Classification (GTDB taxonomy): domain Bacteria; phylum Bacillota; class Clostridia; order Oscillospirales; family Oscillospiraceae; genus Papillibacter; species Papillibacter cinnamivorans. Next base: position 117,141 of record NZ_FWXW01000005.1, on the reverse strand, counting down.
AGCTCCTCCCGCAGGGCGCGGACGGTATCGGTGACGTGGTGTTCCATGTTGATTCCTCCGGAAATATGGTTTACCGGCATATGCTTTGCGGCTTATATGGCATCGCCGCCGGTTACCCCGGCTGGGGAGAGACGGACGCGCCGTCAAAGAAAGTATACAGCCGCTTTGCGGCTCAGCCTGCCGAAAAAGCCTCGCAGAGTTTCGCCGCCGGAGCGGCGAAATAAAATCGGATGATTTTCGGGCGCGGCGTGTACGTGCCCGAAAATACTTCTCAGGCTGCAAGCTTCGAACCGCCCGCCTAAGGCGGACGGCGAGGCGCGCGGCAGACTGCAGGCCCTTTTGTCGAAAAACGCGGAGCGCCTTTTTCGACAAGCTCAGCCGCTTTGCGGTTATTATACCGCCCGCCGCGCGGCGGCGCAAGCCGCCGGGAAGAATCCCGGCGGCGGCGGCAAGTAAAAAATGAAAAAGAAGTTGACAAAACGCCGAAAACCCCGTATAATGCGGTTTAAATTTATATGGAAACCTTAGATGGAGAGAAGTAGCGTTTTTAAGCTGCGTTTTCAGAGAGCGGCAGGGGGTGGGATTGCCGCGGCGCAAAATACGTGAATGGACTCAGGAGGGCGGCAGGAAATCGCTAACGCGATGAATGGCCGACGGGGACTGCACCCGTTATCCCGGCAGCGCACATGACGGTGTGCGGAAAAGTGGGCGATTTTCGCCAATTTAGGTGGTACCGCAGAAGCAGCAGCTTTTGTCCTAATACAGGACGAGGGCTGCTTATTTCATGTCCGCTGAGCAATTGTAAAATAGGCGCCCGGCGGCCTTACGCCGTGGACGTGCTCTCCGGCGTGGAAAAATCCCGGGGCATCAGGGACCCGGAAAAAATCTCGGCGCTCATGGCCTCCGCCATGGCGCTGTAAGGGGGTAAAGGGTATGTCCAAAGGGCGCTACGGCGTTCACGGAGGCCAGTATATTCCGGAGACGCTCATGAGCGAGCTTATTCGGCTGGAAGAGGCCTATGAATTTTATAAAAACGACGCGGGGTTTAAAAGGCAGCTGGACACCCTGCTGAAAGAATATGCCGGAAGGCCGTCGCTTCTGTATTTCGCGGAAAAGATGACCCGGGACCTGGGCGGCGCGAAGATCTATCTGAAACGGGAGGATTTGAACCACACCGGCTCCCATAAGATCAACAACGTCCTGGGCCAGGTGCTTCTGGCAAAGAAGATGGGAAAGACCCGGGTCATCGCGGAGACCGGCGCGGGACAGCATGGTGTGGCGGCGGCCACGGCGGCGGCCCTGCTGGATATGGAGTGCGAGGTCTTCATGGGGGAGGAGGACACCCGGCGTCAGGCGCTGAACGTCTACCGCATGGAGCTTTTGGGGGCAAAAGTGCACCCCGTCATGAGCGGCACCCGCACCCTGAAGGATGCGGTGAACGAGACCATGCGGGAGTGGACCCGGCGGGTGCACGACACGCATTATGTCCTGGGCTCCGTGATGGGGCCCCATCCCTTTCCCATGATGGTGAGGGATTTCCAGAGCGTCATCGGCCGGGAGGCCAGGGCGCAGATGCTGGAGAGGGAAGGGCGGCTTCCCTCGGCGGCGGTGGCCTGCGTGGGGGGCGGCAGCAACGCCATGGGCCTGTTTTATGCTTTCATCCCCGACGAAACCGTCCGTCTCATCGGCTGCGAAGCGGCGGGGCTGGGGCTGGACACGGGGAAGCACGCCGCCACCATCGCCATGGGCTCCCCGGGGGTCTTCCACGGGATGAAGTCCTACTTCTGCCAGGACGAGTACGGGCAGATCGCCCCGGTCTACTCCATCTCCGCGGGGCTGGACTATCCCGGCATCGGCCCGGAGCACGCCTACCTTCACGACACCGGAAGGGCGGAATACGTCCCCGTGACCGACAGCGAGGCGGTGGAGGCCTTTGAATACCTGGCCCGCACCGAGGGGATCATCTGCGCCATAGAAAGCGCCCACGCCGTGGCCCATGTCCGAAAAATAGCCCCGTCCATGGGTCCCGATGAGATCCTCCTGGTCTGCCTTTCCGGCAGGGGGGACAAGGACGTGGCCGCCATCGCCAGATACAGAGGAGTGGATATCCATGAGCAGGATTCTTAAGGCTTTTGAAAATGGTCCCGCCTTTATCGGCTTCGTCACGGGAGGGGACCCCACCCTGGAAAGCAGTGCCGGATTCATAGAGGCCATGGCGGACGGCGGCGCGGACCTGATCGAGATCGGCGTCCCATTTTCCGACCCCGTCGCCGAGGGCCCCGTTATCCAGGAAGCCAATCTCCGGGCCCTGAAAAACGGCTGCACCGTCGACGGGATCTTCGGCCTCGTGGAAGCCGTCCGGCAAAAGCATCAGGTGCCCCTCGTGCTGCTGACCTACCTTAACCCCGTCTTCCATTACGGTTACGAGCGCTTTTTTGCCCGCTGCCGGGAAACGGGGGCGGACGGAGTCATCATCCCCGACCTTCCTTATGAGGAGAGGGGGGAGCTGTCCGGTATCGCGGCGAAAAACGGCGTGGACGTTATTACCATGATCGCCCCCACCTCCGCGTCCCGGATCCGGATGCTGGCGGGGGAGGCGAAGGGCTTTGTCTACGTGGTCTCCTCCATGGGGGTCACCGGGGTGCGAAGCGAAATTGAGACCGACCTGGAGAGCATCCTTGCCGTCGTCCGGGATAGTACCGGCACGCCGGCCGCCGTCGGCTTCGGCATCAGCACCCCGGAGCAGGCTCTGCGCATTTCCCGCCTGGCGGACGGCGTCATCGTGGGCAGCGCCATCGTGAAGATTGCCGCCCAGTACGGTGCAGGGGCCGCGCCCCATATCCGGGAGTATGTAAGGACCATGAAAGACGCGATCCGGCAGGGCCGGTGAGCTGACGCAACAGGGATTCCAGAAAAGGAAATCCGCGCAAAAAAGGGACCGCCGAATAGGCGGTCCCTTTTTTGCATGTTACAGGGTGGGGATGCTCTCATTAACTGTCAGGGAGTTGGGCGGAGGTCCTTATCCAGTGCTTCGGTAAAGGCCTGGACCATCTCGTCAAAATCGCTGGCGGTGGATCCCGTGAAGTTATTGCTGATAATGAGATTGCTGTCATCCGACACCTTGCTAAGGAATTCGGTGATATCCGCGCCCAGAAATTGGGCGGCCTTGGCCATGAGGACCTTTGCCTGGGCGTAGGTCAGCCTGGAATAGGGCTCCGCGCCGATACCGTCGGAACCGGCTCCCTCGGTGCCGCTGATCATTCCGATGGAATACAGCGCCGCGTAGGCGAACCGGGCGTTGGAATCGCCCGTGAGGCAGCTCCAGCCGGAGAAAGCAAGCGCTCCGACGTCGTTTGCCTCGTCGTTGGTATCAAAGGCGGAGTAATTGCTGATCTTGCCGTTGACGCTTTCGGAGAAGCCGCTCTGTATGCCGGTGGGCGCGCCATCAGTGCCGCTGGTTTGATACAGATACCGGTAGATGCACTGGATGAGGGCGTTTTCGTCGGCGAAGGTGTTTACCGCACCGGTACCGGTGATGTACGAGTGCTGGGTATCCGGATCGTACAGGTTCAGATATCCGTACACATTGATGTCGCTGGCGGTTTCCAGGGTCCCGCCGGCGAGGATCTTGATGCCGCCGTTTTTCCCCACGGTCACGGTGCCGTTGTTGACCAGGGCACCCGGGTGTTCCGCGTCACCCGTGCCGATCTCCAGCTCCCCGTTTTCCACAGCCAGGGTCGAGGCGGCTGGAACGGTCAGGGTGTACGCGCCGGTGTGAAGCGTTCCGCCCCAGTGATCCGTCATGCCGATCTTCAGGCCATGGGTGAGGGTGAGGTCGGATTTCAGTGTGATCTCTCCCTCGATAAGAGCGGGCATTTCTGCAGCTGAAAGCTCCTCAAAGCTCCGTACCAGCTGCCAGTATGCGCAGAGGATCGCGCCGCCGCTGTTGGCAAGAGTCCCGGAGGATTCCTGGAAAACGTTGCCGGACCCCATGATACGGCCGCCCGGGAACAGGGTGATATTGTTGTAGTTGTAGATGGTTCCGCTGTTGTTCACGGTGCCGTCCACCTGGATATAGCCGTCGTTGTTGATGGTGAAATCCGTACCGACCGCCATCGATCCGTAGACCCAGAGGTCTCCGCTGTTGTTGAGCCAGTGGCTGCCCGCGAGGGTGAGGGACATCCCGATGGGCACCTCGATGCCGTCGTCCCACTCGATGTAGACGTCGGCGCTGACGGTGAGGCTGCTGCCCAGCTCGATGTCGCAGTGGTCCCCCATGATGTCGATCCGCTCGTATACGGAGGACCGGGTATCGGCGGCGTCAAACAGGGCAGCCCAGTCATGGACTACGGCGATATCCTGATAGCCGGAGTAGCCGGTGATGCTGCCCTGGTTTTTATAGCCCTCCGAGCCGGTTTCCTTGTATTCGTCCATGCGGTAGACGATTCCGTGGTCGGCGTTCACCGTACCGCTGGTTACAAAGCTGCCGGTGGGCCATACCTGCAGGATGCCGTCTTTCTCAGACGTTCCCAGAATAATGGTCCCGGCGTTCACGAGGCTGCCGTTCACGTGCAGGGTGCCGCCGTACATGGTGAGCGTCGCGTCGTTGGGGACGGTGAGTTCGTAGGCGTCGTAGGTCTCCTTCTGCGTTACTTCGTTCCACGTGGTCACCGTTTCCACCCAGACATCCCAGCCGGAGAGGGTGGTAGTGGTGCCTGTGGGAAGCTCGATATCCGCCATGATGTCCATCCGTCCGTAAATTTCCAGGCCGGTGGTGGCCTTGGTGTCGCCCTGAGCCACGATCCTGGCTGTCTGGGCAGCCTGCGCCGCGGCAAGTCCGTCGGCGGAGTAGACCTGTGCGGTGTATTCGATCCAGTTGGAGTCGTTCGTCAGGTTCGTTATGAAAGATTCTTTTATTTCGGTGGTGGCGTCTCCGCCGGTCTTCCCGTAGGTGTCGCAGATCTTCATGTAGCCCGCGTTGTGGAAGGATGTGGAGCTGTCGATGGAGCCGCCGGTGATGATCAAAGAGCCGGTATTGTTGGTAAAGCCCACCTTGCCAGCATCCAGCGCGGAGCCGTCGTTGACCAGCGCGGTGCCGTTTAGCTCCATATTATCGTTGGAAACGAAGACGCCGTGATTCTGAATCGTTCCGCCCTCGGCGTAAAAACTGCTGCCGTAAGTGTCCTCTTTCCGCATGTTGGTGAAGGTGCCGTTGTTAACAATGGTGCCTGACAGATCCACTTCACGCATGTTGTTTAAGAAGCTGCCCGAGGGGATTGCAAGAGTGCCGTTTATCACCAGGACGCCCTCGGAACCCCGTTCGGGATCGGAGACGTTCCGGTATTCCACGGTGATGTTTTTGCCGGCGGCGGCGGTGAGGGTTGCACCGGGATCGATGACGACATGCTTAAGAATGGAGAGATTGTCTGTAAGTTCAATGTAGCCCGTGATGTGGATCTCCTGAACGTAATTGAGCGGGAGATATTTCAGGAGATCCGCTTTTGTTGCCGCGTCCACGGAGCCGACGCTCAGGGCGGCGACATAGCTGTCCATCAGCTGATCGAGAGAGCTGCCCGTGGTTTCGGTGCCGTTGGTGGAGCATACGCCGTTTGTTCCGGAAATGCTGGGCGTCCAGCTCGTTCCGGCCGCTGTTGCGAAGTCTCCCAGCAGGTCGGCGATTGCGTCGCGGTCGGCGAAGGTGTAGGGGTCAAAATTCGATGTGGAGAGAACACTGTTTTTGAAGAGCCAGGTCAGGGCGTATTTGCCCTCGGTATCGCCATCGTCCACGCCCGCCAGGGCGTCTGCATAAGTGACGTAATCGGTAGCCTCGTCCACGTCATCATGGAGAATGCCGCCCAGACGGCTCCACAGCTGCCGGGCCACGTCCGTCAGGTTTGCGTAGTGGTTGACGGTGCCGCCCATTGCCTCCTCGTCTGCGTCCAGCCAGCCGTAGACCTCGATGGTGCCGCTTGTGTTGGTGATCGTGCCGCCGGCGTTACGAATCCCGGTTTCGCGCTCCAGCACGACGGTGCCGTTGTTGGTAAGGCGTCCCCCTACCTGGATATAGGGATTTCCGATGATTTGATCGGTCCCGGTTTTCAGGGTGAGAGTTTTCCCGCTGCCCACGGTGAGAGAAGCGCCCTCGTCGATGAACACGGGGAAGGGAACCGGGGTATCCGCGGTAATCGTCAGGCTTCCCGTGATCTCCGCGTAGTAGCAGGTGGGATCGGCAAGGGCCTCGTTCCAGCCGTCGCTGTCGGCAACGAGGTGCCCGAAATAGTGCTTGCCGCCGTCCTCCTCGGAGCCGCTGCCGCTGCCATTTGACACGCCGCAGCTTTCCTTGATGAAAGTGCCCCGGTTGATGGCGGTGCCGTTTATGGTGAGAGTGCCGGCGAGGTACACCTGGCCCCCTGCTTCGATGGTAAGGCTGTGGCCCGAGGGGATGACAAAGGTGATGGTCTTCTGGAGGGAGAGCTCCTGCCCGCTCCGTACAATGAGATCCGTCGTTGTCGTGAAAGTCGTGTCGTCAAGCCCGATACTGACAATCCGGTAATACGCGTCGTCGGTTCCGGATACGCTCCGGGCGAGGGCCGTCTGCAGCGCCAGGATGCCGAAGGCCACCAAGATATGCTGCGTGTCCCCGCCCTTGTCGGTGACGTTGGGGATCTGGGGAGCCTCGTAGAGCGCTTCGAAGCTGGCGTCGTTTTCGTTGAAGCCGCCGAAGTCCAGGTAGTTGATCCAGCCCGAGTTTTCAAAGGTGCCGGTGTTGGTGACGGCGGCCAGGGGATAAATTTCGATATGACCGTTATTGTAGAAGGCGCCGTTGTTGATAAGCCTGCCGCCGGTCCCCGTTTCAAAGTCGTCGGGCATGATGTGCAGCCGGCCCTCTACGCCGTCCTGAGGCGCGTTGATCGTATATATCGTGCCGTTGTTCGTCAGGGTTCCGATGAGCTCAACGGTGGCCGAGCCGATGGCGAGGATGGCACCGGAATTTACCGTTACCGGCTTCGTCAGGGTGACGTCGGAATCCACCGTGAACTCTCCGTTTACCACGATGGCGGTGACCGAGCTGTTATTGGCCGCCGCCAGGAACCCCGCCTCGGTGGCTACGGTGGCCGTGTTCCCGGAACCGCCGCCGCCGGTAGTGCCGCCGCCGGTTGTCCCGCCCGGTGTTACTGCGGTGCCGTTGTTCGTGACCCCGGTGGTGCCGGCAGCCGCGGTGATGGAGGTGTTCTGGGTATTGACGGCCGTGTTGTTGCCGCTGACGACGGCCTCGGTCACGGTGCCGCCGCCCTGGATGACCACCTGGGAGGCCGTGCTTTCCACACGGGCCACCGTGGCGCCCGCGGTCACCGTCAGGGTTGCGCCCGTCGCCGTCTGGGCGATATCGGTCACCGTCACGGTGCTGGTCCCGCCCACAGTGACGGAGGCGCTTCCCGCCGTCACGGAAAGGGTGGTGACCGAAGCGTTCTGAAGCGTCACGGGCGTGTCGGTCTGGACCGTCACGGCGTTGTACACGCCCTCCAGGATGATGTCGTCGCTGCCGTCGTCCACGTAGACCATTTGAACCCGGCAGCCCTCTTCCGCCTGGATGCGCACGCCGCCGTCTCCGGTTTTGCTGACGATGATGCTGCCCACGCTGCTGCTGTTGATGATATGGATGGAGTTTTCGCCGCCGCCCCGGACCACCACGCGGCCCGTTACGGTCACGCCGTCCAGAGTTACGTCGCCGCTGCCCACGCCCTCGCCCAGGATGAGATCACCGGAAATGGTGACGCCCCGGAGGGTGACGCCGGCGGCATTCACCACCGCGTTGCCGCTGATGTCGGCGGTGTAGGTGCCCGCCTTGGAGAGGTAGACGGAAACCAGGTTGTACATCACCTGAGCAAATTCCGCACGGGTGATGGTGGAGGCGGGATTCAGCTTCCCCGCGCTACCCTGTATGTACCCGGCGCTTACCATGGCCGCCACAGAGGGAAGGGCCCAGGAGGAAACCTGGGTCCGGTCTGAAAACGCCGAAATGGCGCTTTCGCTGCCTTCCGGGAGTTTGAAGGCTCTGGCCAGGACCGTGAAAGCTTCCTGACGCGTGACCGGGTCCTCGGGCCGCATCGCGCCGCCGGAACCCTGGAAGGTGCCCATGCGCACAGCTCTTGCAATATCCGAATAGTACCAGGTGGAGGACGCGACGTCGGTATAGCCGCTGATGTCGGCCGTATCCTCGGCGCCGAAGGCCCGGTTGAGTACGGCGGCCAGTTCCGCCCGTGTCAGGGATTTCTCCGGCATGAGCCTGCCGGAGTCCCCCTGCAGCAGGCCGTTGTCCGCCGCAGCGTTCAGGGCGTCATAGGCCCAGTTGTCCGCCGCCGGCATGTCCGAAAAGGCGGGAGCGGCCAGGACTGCCTGAGCGGGGAACAGGGAAAGGACCATGCAGAGAGAAAGCAGGATGCCAAGCAGTTTTCTTCTCATTAACTCTTCACTCCGTCCTATTGTGATAATTGTCGGTTTTCGTCATTCTATGAGAATTGTAGCAAAGCAAAAAAGGCAAAAGGGATGCACAGAGCATCCCTTTTGCCTTTTTTAGCATAATTTAGGAAACCGAATTATTCATACTCCACGGAGAAGCTCCCTTCCGCGGCGGCGGATTCCACCAAATCCTCCATGGAGGAGCTGACGGTCAGGGTTTCCAGCTTCGGCAGCTGCAGCAGCACGGAAAAATCCGCGGCGGGGGTCCCGCACAGCCTCAGATAGGTGATATCCGGGTGATGGACAAGCTCTGACAGGTCCGAAACATCGGTGTTGCAGACCTCCAGCCGTTCAAGTCCCGTCACGTCCCGCAGGAAGGAAAGATCGGTAAAGGCGGACGTATTGGATATCTTCAGTTCGCGGATGCGCTTGCCCCCCAGATACAGATAGCTGTCCGTATCGTTGGAGATGTCCAGAAACTCAAAGTTCCCCAGCGCTTGAAGATCGTCGCCGCTGTAACTGTCGGCGTTGCACAGGTCCAGATACTGGAGCGCTTTGCACTCGCTCAGGGGCGACAGATCGGCCACGGGGTTGGAATTGAGCCCTACGAAGGCGAGGTTGTCCAATCCGGCAAGAGGGGAAATATCCGAGACATTGTTGAACCGCAGCTCCGCCTGGAACAGTCCCGGAAGGGATGAAAGCGGCGAAATGTCGTCGATCTGTTCCGACGCCACGCAGAGAATGCGCAGATTCGGCAGCAGCTTAAGGTCCCGCAGGGAGGTGATGGATCCGCGGGAGTTAAAGTTCGCCGCGCACTGCTCCTCGTGAATCTTGCTGTATGTTTCCATATCGGAGCAGGGCGTGTCCTTGGTGATGTACAGCTCTGTCACGGTGGCCAGCTCCGCTTTTGTGATGAGGTCGTCCGGGCCTTTGCCCAGCATCAGGCGCACCGCTTTTTCGATAATTGGCTCTGAGAATCCGGCCTCCGAAACCGGGACGGAGGGCCGGTTATTCAGCCATATGCCGCAGGGGATGAGCAGGGCGAGAGCAAGAATTCCGGCGATTCCCATGCGGATCCGCTTTCGTTTCCGCGCCGCAGGACGAAGGGCGGCAAGGGCCTGCTCCGCGGTCGAGGCGTCCCGGAACCGATTTTCCGGGGCAAAGGCGGTGCATTTCGCGATTACACGTTCCAGAGGCGTTTCCGGCGCACGGATGGGTTCCGCTTTTCCGGTGAGCATCCAGGAAAGAAGGATGCCCAGAGAATAGATGTCCGAACGGCAGTCGGTCTGGAGAAAACCGTACTGCTCGGGCGGAGCGAAGTCCCGGGTTCCGCAGTACAAGGTGTCCGACGGGGCACCCTCGGCAAAAAGTCGGGAGATTCCCAGGTCGATGAGCGCCAGAGAACCGTCGCCCCGCCGGACGATGTTCTGGGGTTTGATATCGCGGTGGATCACCGGGGGTGTCTGACGGTGAAGGTATCGGAGGATACCGCAAAGCTCCAACCCCGTATGCAGGACATCATCCCGGGAAAAGGTCCTCTCCCGCCCCAGCGACCAGAGCGTGTCCCCCGGGACGTATTCCCGCAGAATACAACGCATAGTGTCGCTTCGGTATTCCCCCGCGAAGGCGGGCAGCCCCGGATGGGACAGCCGCCGAAATTCCTCCGGCTCCGTGGTTTCAAAGAGCGTATGCCCTTTTTCATAACACTTTGCCGTAAAAAACCGCCCGGTTGCGTTTTCCCGGACCAGCAGAGTTTCTGCAGACTCCTTGCAGCTCAAGCACTCCATGGCCTCGTACCGCCGGGAAAATTCCGGAGGATAGCGGTCGTCGTATCCCGCCAGAAATTCCAGGGCGGCATTATTCTCCATGCTGCCAGTCACCTCCCAGGAGCGTAAGGTCCAGAGAGGCCAGAAGGTTTTGCGCCTCCAGAACGTTCATCTTTTTCGCAAGACAAAAGAGAATGGCTGCGTCCCGCTTGATTTTTGGATAGAGGGGCGGTTTTTCCGCGGCCCGGAGCAGCTGCTGGGCCTCCTCCACTGTCATACCGAACCCGAAGGCAAGCTGGATGACCTTGTCCCTGGAAGGCTTCCGGGTGCCGTTGAACAGCTGGTGCCCATAGGTCCGGTCGATCTGTGCGGCCTTGATGATCCGCTCCGGCACCAGATTTCTTTCGGCGCACAGCTCCGAAAGATAGGCGGAAAAGGTCGTGTTCAGCATGGCGCCCTCGTTTTTCTCAACGAATGTTTCAAAATCCTGCGCGCGTTTCAGCTTCTGCAGCAGAGTGCTGGTATGTGCGTTTTCCTGTGCCATTGCATTTCCTCCCGTGATATGAAAACATTCAATATCAATCATAACAGGAAAAAATAGAAAATCAAGGGACTTGCCTGCGCTCTTCGCACCCCTCCGGAAAAGCCCTGGACCGGGCGGAACCGGAAACAGGAGAGCGCGGCGGGATACCCGCTGAAATCCCTTCGAAACCGCCGGAAAAAAGGAAAACTAAGGATATGCAAAATCTTCCGGGGAAGATATAATTGCAGCAGGCGGCCGTGACGCATCGCACCGCTCTATGGGATTCAGGCGGTATCTTAAACTGCGCACGGACAAATCAATAGATAAATAAAAGGAGAAACATCGTGAAAACAGCGTTGAAAAAGAAATCGTATTTGGTGCCTGGAAGTATACTTCTGGTGTTGGTGCTTATTTTAGCGGGCCTTTCCGGCTGCGGGTCTTCCGGTTCTTCTGCCGGAAGCAACGGGACTGCCGCGGCTCCGACTCCCGAACTCTCTCCGTCCGTTACGGAGGAACCGGCGCCCACCTCCGCCGTCACGGACGCTGAAGGGGAAAGTTTGGATTACTATGTGAGCTTGCTGGGCCTTGGCAAGGGAGAGCTGGCGGATGTACTGGGAGAGAACCCCGTCGCCGTGGACGAGGGAGGAGCGGGGTTTGAAAAAGCCGGGGTCCGGGCCTGGTTTGACGGGACGACGGGCAAGGCAAACCAGATTTTCACAGACAGAAAGGACATCGATCTGGACGGAGTGAAACTGGGCGATTCCATTGACCGATTCGAGGAGAAATTCGGGGATCCCGTCAGCGACAGGAACGGAGACATGCACTTTAAATACGGGGATGTTTTCCTCTCCGTCATTTACGACGAGAAGACGAAGGAAACCGTGGCGCTGTATATTCTGCAGGAGGATTTCTGATAAAAAGAACTATTATCAGTATTGACAAATCGGGGCCGATCCCCTATACTGACGGAAACCGGCCGGCACGGATCTGCGGCCGGAAACGATCCGGCCCGGGGACCTGTGTCCCCGGATGAGGTGGAAGACCTTCCGCTTTTTTGAAAGGAGAGCGAATATTGAGAAAAAAACAGCTTCTGAAATGGATTCTCCCCGTATGTATCCTTCTGATCGTGGCGGGGATATGGCTTGTGAAGAATATGCCTTCCCCGGCGGAACCCGAGACGACAAACGTGGGTTCGCAGACGGCCGAGGTAACCGGGACGGAGAATCCCGACTTTGCCCTGCAGGCGGACGAGATCGACCTGGAAAAGCTGACTTCTTACGGGCTGCCCATTATCATCGATTTCGGCGCGGACTGGTGCTCCCCCTGCCGGAGCTTTGAGCCCATCCTGGAGAAAGCCCACGACGACTACCTGGACAAAGCCATTATCAAATATGTGGATGTGGACGACCATTCGGACATCGCCTCCCAGTTCCCGGTGTCGGTCATCCCCACCCAGGTCTTTTTCCTCCCGGACGGGAGTCCCTATGTCCCCGGCGAGGGGATTGACGCGGAGTTCACCGCCTATTCCGACTCCGAGACCGGCGAGCACCGCTTCACCGTACACGAGGGAGGCCTCAGCGCGGATCAGCTCGCCGCCATCCTGGCGGACATGGGAGTGACCGAATGAACGGTCTTCTGGACGTTTTATCCGATCTGATCGGGAAAAGCGGATGGCTGGCCCCGCTCCTTGCCCTGGCCGCCGGGATCGTGGCGTCCTTTCTCCCGTGCTCTCTCTCCACGGTTCCCCTGATCGTGGGGTATGTGGGCGGGACGGGGCAGCGGGACCCGAAGAAGGCCTTCCTGCTTTCCGTCGTCTTCGCCGCGGGCTCGGCCGTGACCTTCACTGCCCTGGGCGCTGCGGCTTCCATGGCCGGGCGCCTCGTGGGGGCTTCCTCCTCCTGGTGGTATATCGTCCTGGGCGCCCTGATGGTGCTCATGGCGCTGCAGATGTGGGAGGTCTTCGAGTTCATCCCCGCAAGTTACTTAGTCTCTAAATCAGGGCGGCGGGGGTTTGCCGGTGCCTTTCTGGCGGGGGTCCTCAGCGGGATCTTTTCCTCTCCCTGCTCCACTCCGGTGCTCATCGTGGTGCTGGCGGCGGTGGCGGGGCGGGGAAACGTCCTCTGGGGTATTGTGCTCCTGTTGTTCTACTCCGTGGGACACGGGATGCTGGCCGTTCTGGCGGGTACCTCTGTGGGCTTCGTGAAGAAGCTTTCCGGAAGCGGCGGCTACGGGAAACTGAGCGCGGTTTTAAAGTATGTCATGGGGGCCCTGATCCTCCTGCTGGGGCTGTATATGCTCTATCTGGGGTTTTGACGGAGCAGGCGTTTCCCGCTCGTATAAGAGGACCTTCGGACTCTGCCGGAAGCCAATAAAACAGAAGTGCCCTGCGGAATCTTTTCCGCGGGGCGCTTTTTTTGCAAGGATGATATTTTCCGCTCCCGCCGGGGATTCAGGTTTAAAGATATTTGTAAATGAAGGTATCAAGATCACGGAAGTCCGGAAGACGTTCCTTCAGCGTGTCGTAATCCCAGTCCCACCACCGGGACGCCTCGATCCGCTCGATCAGCCCTTCGGGAAAACGCATTCCGATCTTTCCGGCGGGGACGCCGGCCACGATGGAATAGGGCGCCACGTCCCGCGTCACAACGGCTCCCGTTCCGATGACCGCGCCGTTTCCCACGATGACGCCGGGAAGGATGCTGGCGTTGTGGCCGATCCAGACGTCGTTTCCGATGGTCACGGGCCGGGACCTGCGCCAGTCGAAGAACGCTTTGTCGTCCTCTCCCATGCCGTAGTCGGAGCTGCGGTAGGTGAAGTGATGCTGCGCCACCCGGGTGTAGGTGGGGTGGTTGCCCGGATTGATGCGCACGAAGCTGGCGATGGAACAGAATTTGCCGATCGCGGCATAGTCGATCTGATTGTACCCCGCGCAGTAGGAGTAATCCCCCAAAACCACCTCGTGGAGGACGCTGTGGGCCTGGATGTGGGTGTACGCTCCCAGGACCGCGTTCCGGAGCAGCACGTTGGCCTCCACCAGGGGCTCAGGCCCAAGATTTACCTTTGGCATATCGCTGTTACCCCGCTTTCTTCCGATAAAAAATCCCCGATTCCGAAGGGCTGCGGCTCGTACCGCCCGTGATAGTCGCTCCCGCCGGTGAGGAAGAGTCCGTATTCCTCCGCGTATTTTCGAATCAGCGCCCGGTCCCCGGGGCTGTTGGTGTGGTGGTTCAGCTCCAGGCCGTCCAGCCCCCGCCGGGCGAGAGCGGGGATGAGGTAAAAATTTTGCTGCTGGCCGCAGTGGGCCAGAACCGCCTGCCCGCCCGCGGCCTTGACGGCCTCCAGGGCCTCGAAGACGTCCGCGTACTCGATATCGAAGTCGCAGATGCCGTGATTCTTGAAGGTGGACTGGTAAAAGCCGTTGAACATCCGGGGTACCTGCCCCGTGGATACGAGGTAATCCATGATGTGCTGCTTGTACAGGTATTTTCCGTCCGCCCGTGCAAGCTTCCCCATGTCGATGCGGTACCCGTGGCGGATGAGGATCTCCGCCTGGCGCTCCGAATTCCGGTTCCGGGCCTCCAGGACGGGCCGCGTCACCTCCGCCACCGGCTCCGGCCGCTGAAGGTTGTAGCCCAGCAGGTGGGCCTTCATCCCATCCTTGTCCGCGGCGGAGATTTCCACGCCGCCGATCACCTTCACCCGCGTGCCGGGAGGGATTTGGCCAAGCTGGGAAACGGTGTCGTGATCCGTGATGGAGATAAAGTGAAGGCCCTTCTTTTCCGCCGCTTTCAGGATGTCTTCTATGGTTTCGCTCCCGTCCGACACCGTGGAATGGATGTGAAGATCCGCTTTTGTCATAAAAACCTCCGTTTTTCCCTGGAATGCGGATAAAAACCACATGGCGATTAAGCCGGTTTTATACGAACGCGCCCTCCGACATGTTGAACACCCGGTCGCAGACACCCTCCATGAAGGTGAGGTCGTGGAAAATGCCGATCATGCTGGTGTCCTTGGATTTTAAGCTCCGGAGCATTTCCCGGACCAAAGATTTCGAGCCGTCGTCCAGGGAGGCCGTCGGCTCGTCCAGCAGAAGAAGCCTGGGACGCTTAACCATGGCCCGGGCCAGATTGAGGCGCAGACGCTCTCCTCCGGAAAAGGTGCTGGGATAGAGGTCCCAGAGCTCCTCCGGGAGCCGGAAATAGCAGAGCATTTCCCGGGCGTCCCTCGCCGCTTCCGCCTCGCTCCCGCCCATTTCCAGCAAAGCGCCCATGACGTGCTCCCGGGCGGTGGTGCGGGGCATGACGTTTAAAAACTGGGAGACGTACCCGATCTCGTATTTCCGGAGGTAGAGGATTTCCCGCTCCGGGGCCGAGGCAAGGTCGATCCGGCCGAAGGCTTCGCTTTCGTAGAGGATTCTGCCCCGGCTCGTCAGGTACGTGCGGTTGATGCATTTGAGGATCGTGGACTTCCCGGCGCCGGAGCGCCCGGCGATGCCGATGAACTGCCCCCGGTCCAGAGAAAAGCGGATGTCCTGGCAGGAGCGGATTTCCCGCTGCGCCTCGTGGAGGAAAAAGTCCTTGGAAAGCCCTTCGATTTTCAATATTTCCATCCTTACCTCCTGTACTCCACCCGGAGGACAGGCTTCCCGTCCACCAGCGCGTGGGTGATGACGGGGTAGCCGTCCAGCACGTCGACGATGAGAAGGTCCGCCCGCTTGCCGGGCTCCACCGAGCCGTACTCCCCGTCGATCTTCATGGCCTCCGCCGGGGCGAGGGTCGCCCGCCGGACCATTTCCCACAGGGGGACGCCGTATTTCCGGTTCATGAGGAAAATTGCGTGGAGGATGGCGGGGGGATAGTAATCCGAGCAGAGGATGTCCCCGCAGCCGTCCAAAATCGCCTCGGCCGCCGACATGTTCCCCGAATGGGAGCTCCCCATCAGGATGTTGGGCGCGCCAACGACGGTAAAAAACCCCTCCCGCCGGGCGGCGCGCGCCGTCTCCAGCAGGATGGGAAACTCGCTGATGTCCACGCCGACGGCCCGGTTGACGGCCAGCTTTTCCTCCGTGTCGTCGTCGTGGGAGGCGACGGCGATCCCGTTTGCGTGGGCCAGCTCCGTGAGCTCCCGGAGGTGGCGGAAGGAGAGGGTCTCCTTGGTCTCGTGATACCGGAGGATCTCCTCCATTTCCATGGAGACGGCGCCCTTGGCCCGGTAGCCGGAGATGGAACGCTCGTAGACCTCCAGGCTGCGGTACTGTCCCTGGCCGGGGGTGTGGTCCATGAAGGAAATTTCGTGGACCCTTTTTCCTTCGATCATGTCCCGGGCGATGTCGAAGGCCTCCAGGTTGTCGATTTCGATCCGCAGGTGAAACCGGTGATGGATGAGATGGTTCCGGCTGTGGATGCTCTCCACCAGATCGGAGAATTTCCGTACGCTGGCCTTGGTGCGCAGGGGGGACATGCCGAAAAAGTCGTCCTTCATGAGGGACAGGGAGTGATAGATGGTGGTGATCCCGATGTTTAAAAGCTCCCGCTCGCACTCCTTCAGGGCCAGCTCGAAATCCATCTGGGAGGTGGGGCGGGGCTGGATGAACTGTTCGATTTTATCCGAGTGGACGTCGATGAAGCCGGGGGTGATATATCGCCCCCCGGCGTCTATGATCTGCTCCGCGCCCTCCGGGCCGCATGCGAGGTCCAGGATGCGTCCGTCTTGGATGAGCACCGTTTTATTTTCCAGGATGCCGCCGGGGGCGACGATCCTTCCGTTTACAATGGCCTTCATGGTTCCCTCCGTCATATCAGCGAATGTACCAGCTGCTGGGTATAGGCGTGCTGCGGGTCCTCCAGGATCTGGTCCGTGAGTCCACTCTCCACGATTTTTCCGTCCAGCATCACCACCGTCCGGTCGGCCAGCATGCGGATGACCGCCAGGTCGTGGGATACCAGCAGGATGGATACGCCGTATTTCGCGCGGATTTTCCGGATGAGGTCCAGTACCTTGGCCTGCACCGACAGGTCCAGACCCGTGGTGACCTCGTCCAGCAGCAGGAGGGACGGGTGGTTGGCCAGGGCCCGGGAGATCTGGACCCGCTGCTGCATGCCCCCGGAAAAGACCCGGGGCGGTTCCTTCATGCGGGAGGAGGGGATTTCCACCGCCTCCAGAAGCTCCGTCGCGCGGCCGGTCATTGCTCCGGCGTCCCGCTCGCCCGCCGCGATGAGTTTTTCCGCGATGTTGGCAGAGGAGGTGAAGTCCATCCGCAGCCCCAGGATCGGATTCTGGTAGACCATGCCCATGAGATGGTTCCGCACCCTTCGCTTTTCCGCGGCGCTTACGTCCCAGATGCTCGTCCGCCCGCTTTTGTAGTCCTTAAAAAACGCGCTGCCGCCGGTGGGCTCGATGTCCAGATAGAGGCACCGCATCAAAGTGGATTTGCCGGAGCCGCTCTCGCCTACGATGCCCAGCACCTCCCCGTGATAGACCTCCAGGGAGATGTCGTTTGCCGCCCAGACGGTTCCGCAGACGGGGCAGCGGTTTTTCTCCAGAGAGCTCCGGCAGGCCTCGCAGCCCTCTCCGTAGCGCACCGACAGGTGTTTGACCTCCAGGACGGGCTTTTCCTTCAGATGCATCCCCGCACCTCCTGACAGTGGGAAGTATCGGAGCACTGGTAGTATTTTTCTCCGGTGGCGCTGTCGAAAAGCTCGTCCAGGTAGGTGCCCCCGCTTCCGCACAGGCGGCAGCGCCGGCCGGGAAAGCTCTCCTTTTCAAAGGGCACGTCGTCGAAGGCCAGAGGGATCACCCGGGTGTGGGGCGGGATGGCGTAGATCTTCTTTTCCCGTCCCGCCCCGAAGAGGAAAAGGCAGTCGGCGCCGTCCAGCTTGGGGTTGTCGAACTTGGGAATGGGGCTGGGGTTCATGATGTACCGCCCCTCCACCAGGCAGGGGTATTCCGAGGCAACCGTTATCCTGCCGTAACGGATAAGGCTCTCGTAGAGCAAAAGCCACATGGGGGAGTAGTCCCCCTCGGCGTGCATTTTTTTCGTGATCTCCTCCCGGGGCTCCACGATGCGAAGAGGCTCCGGCATGGGGACCTGCAAAACCAGGATCTGGCCTTCCTTCATGGGTGTTTCCGGGATCCGGTGCCGCGTCTGGATAATGGTGGCCTCTTCGGTTTTCACCGTGGTTTTAACATCGGTGGTGAGTCCCACAAACTTCTTGATGTTTACAGCGTTCACACTCTCGTCGCTTCCCTGGTCGATCACCTTGAGAACGTCCCCCGGCCCGATGAGGGAGAGGGTGAGCTGGATGCCGCCGGTCCCCCAGCCCCGGCCGATGGGCAGCTCCCGGGAGCCGAAGGGCACCTGGTAGCCGGGGATGGCCACGGCCTTGAGGCTGGCCCGCCGGATCTCCCGTTTCGAGCCCTCATCCAGGAAGGCGTAGTTGTAATTGTTGTCCATTGCTCTGGGCCCGGATCGTCAGGCCTTTCCTCCTCTTGTCTTTCTAACGGCGTCCAGCTTCGATTGGAAGGTGACGTAATGGGGGAGCTTGAGATGGGACAGAAATCCGTTCATCTCCAGGCTGTCCCCGTGGGTCAGCACGAATTCCTCGCTCTGGGCGGGGTAGGGGCCGTTTGCCTCCAGCTCCCGGTCCAGGATGGCCATGGCGATGGCCTTGTTCTCGTTCCTGCCGAACACCGCCCCGTAGCCCACGGCCAGCTTCAGCCTGTCCTTGTCGTCGGCCTCCGTAAAGGTCTCGGCCTCCGTGATAAGGATTTCTCCCACATAGATGCTCTGGCTCTCGTCTAAGGGATAGGGCACGCAGAGTTCGGCCAGTCCCGTCCGGAGCTCTCCCACCGTAGGATGCGCAAGGCCGTAGCCCCGGAGGGCGGAATAGGCCATGCCCGAGAGAAAGCCCGTGTCCGCTCGGGCGAGGGTCTGGAGCCGGGCGCTCCGGGGGGCGGGGAACTCCAGAAGGGCCTCCGTCACGTCGAAGGGGTTCGCGTCGTCTTCCGGGCAGGAGTCGATGAGCCCCTCTCCCTTGAGTTCGGAGGAGACGCGGGTGCAGGGCTCGACGGTAAGGGGAACCTGTGCCTCCAGCTCCTGCCGGACGGATTCCCGCAGCGCCGGCGCGTCCTCCCGCGCCAGTGAGAAATTCAGAAGCCGGTGGGTGTAGTCATAGGTGGCCCCCAGGATCTGTCCGCCTTTGATGTCCTTGAAGGCGGCGGAGATCCTGCGGACCATCCGCATCTCCTCCGTGTTCACCACCGTGGAATAGTATTTTCTCGTTAGGGTGGAGCGGTAGGCCCGCAGCAGGAACACCGCCTCCTCCACGCAGCCCTCGCTCTGCTTGAGGGCCAGGGCCGCGTACCGCCGGGAGTAAAACCCGGCCTCCCCCATGACCCGGTCCACCAGGAGGGAGAGCTTGTTTTCCAGGGCCTCCAGGTCCAGATCCTTATCGCTTCCGCTCCGGTAGTACCGCAGCAGCCGGATGCTGGCCTCGATGGCCTCTTCGCCGCCGGAAACGGCCACGTACGCCATCTACCGCGCCTCCCTTCGCACCAGGCGGGGCAGGGCGAGTAGCCCGCCGTCCTCAGAAACGAAGACGAAATCGATGCCGCAGGGGGCTTCGTAGCACTGCTTGTCCCGGAACTCCAGGGCGGTTTTTACCGTTTCCGTCACGGAAAATTCCGAGGCCTCCCCGATCCCGGGTCCGGCAAGCCGTAAAAAAAGCCCGGCCCGTCCCGCACACTCCACGATCAGCGTGGCCGACCGGTGGGGGTCCCGCAGGGTGCCGCACTTTGCGCGCCGTACCGCGTCTTCCAGAAGCGACGGATCTGTTACGAAAAGGTAGTCCGCCTCTTCGGGTTCGGCCTCCCTGGAGAGGGTAAGGCAGGCGATGTCTCCGGCAAGAGCCTCGTCCTCCAGTACGGAAAAGCCTACCTCGTTGTCCAGAAGGGTAAAGGCCAGGGTCAGCATGGCAGGATGGGCCCCGTAGAGCTTTTCGGCGTATTCACGGATATTTACCGATTTGGCGGGGTTGGACACGGCTGTGAGCAGAAGACGGTAGACCTTCTGGGCGTCGTAGACCTCGTCGAAGCGGTGCTTTTTCGTAAGCGCTGTCATTTCGCCGGCACCTCCGGATCCATGGAGCGGAAGCTGACCATGGTTTTCAGATGCAGCGCGTTTTCCTTTTCCTCCGCTTCCCGCTGCGCCTGTTCCAGGGCGAGAAGGGCCTCCTCGCTGTGGAAGACGCCCCGGTTGCAGGCGGCGTCCAGGATCGCCATGTCCAGCGTCTTATCAAAATCGTCTCCCATGGAGACGGCGGCGCCCTTCGTGCCGTCCAGCTCGACCACGGCCTCGCTCACCATGGCCTCGCCGATGTAAAAGAGGCTTTCCTTCACCGGCTCCCGGAGCCGGATCATGGCGAGGGTCTTGTTGGGTTCCCGGAGGACGGTGACGGCGTGGGTTTCCTTGAATTCCGAAGCCAGGCCGGCGACAAAGTCCCGGTCCGCCCGGTTGAGGATTCGAAAGATTCGTTTTTTGTCCATGGTATCCCTCTACTTTACTTTTGCCTTGATTTGCGTGGCGATGGCTTCCAGGAGAATGACCGCTATAAAAACCACATAGGTGATGAAGCCCATCTCCCGCATGTCGAAATAAAAGCTGCCGGCCATGAAGAGGTTGTAGCCGATGCCTCCCGCTCCCGCGGCGGCCCCCATGGCGATGGCGTTGGTGAAATTGATCTCGAAGCGCATGAAGGTCCAGGCCAGCATGTAGCGGAGGGAGGACGGGACGATGGCCTGGAACACGATGGGCCAGAAGCCGGCCCCGCAGGCCTTCAGCGCCTCGATAGTCCCGTAGTCCATTTCCTCGATGGACTCGGAATACACCTTGATGAGGTACCCCGCGCTGTGGAAGGTGAGGCCCGCCACGGCGGCAACGCTGCCCAGCCCGGCTGACACGGCGAAGATCAAAACCCACAGGATGGTGGGTACCGCCCGGATAAAGGCGACGATGCTCCGCACCACGGCGGCGATCCCGGGATTGGCGATATTTTTTGCGCACAGCAAAGAGGCGAAAAAGGCGATAATGGCGCCGAATATGGTGGCCAGGATGCCCAGGCAGAAGGTGATGAGAAGCTCGTGGAGAATTCCCTGGAAGGTGTCGTATTTCAGCCTCGGAGAGAGAAACACCGTTCCGATGTTCTTAAGCGTTGCGCCCACGGCCTCGGAGAGGACGATATCCTTGTAGTCGAAGGTCAGAAAGCCCGCCACGGTGAGCCCCGCCAGAACGGCGAGGGTGAGCTTGACGGCAAGGCCGCTGCGGCTGACGGCGCCCGTCCGGATCTTTCCGTTGGAGGTTGTGCGCATATAACGCCGGAGCTCAAAGCCGGAGACGGCTTTTTCGGCGGAGAGCACTTCGTTCATCAGAGGATCACCTTCCTGATTTTTCCCGTAATGGTTTCGAGGACAATGACCAGCACGACGATGGACAGCACCACCAGGCTGGCCGAGGCGTAGTCCAGCCGCTTGTAGTACAGGTCGAAGAGATAGCCGATTCCCGTGCCCGTCAGGATGCCGATGAGGGTGGAGCTTCGGATGTTGGTTTCTATCATGAATAAGACCCAGGTGAGGATTTCCGAGACGGAGGAGGGCACGATCCCCTGGAAAACCGTCTGCATATAGGTGGCTCCCGTGGCGTGCAGCGCCTCCACGCAGTCGGCGCTGACCTCGTCCACCGTCTCGATGAAGGCCCGGGTGAGCATTCCGAAGGTGGTGAAAAACAGGGCGAAGAACCCGGTTAAAATATTTTGTCCGAAGGAAAACATGAGAAGGATGGCCCACACGACGTCGGGAACGTTCCGGAAGAAGGCCGCCGTGATCCGTACGGCCTTTGCGGCCGGCTCGCTGGGCCGGGTCGTTTTGGAACCCATCAGGCTGAAGAAAAAGGCGAAAACGGCGGCGGTGACCGTCACCGCCACGGACAGAAGCGCGGTTTCCGTGAGCTTTTTCAGGATGTTGGGGAGCCTTGTGAGGGCTTTTTCGTCGGGCACCAGGTTCGATACGATCCAGAGAAAGGCCCGGGGGAGGGCCGCGAGCCCCGCGGAGGGGTCGTACCGGGTTACGGCGGAGGCGAAGAAAAACAGCGCCAGCACGCATAGGATGGTGACGGTGTATACCCGCTTTCTCCTGGAAAAGACGGACAGGCTTTTGGAAGCTTTCGTTCCCTCCGTCATTGCCGCTCCCTCACGTCCGTGATCAGCCCGCCCTCGGCGGACTGGTAAATGCTGTGAATCATGCGCTCGGAAAGCTCCCCGGCAGGTCCGTCGTATACCACCGTGCCCCCCGTGATCCCGATGATCCGCTCCGAATAGCGCACGGCAACCTCCACCTGATGGAGGTTTACAAGACAGGTGATCTTCATGGTTTTGTTGATCTCCCGGAGATAATCCATGATGACCTTTGAGGAGCCGGGATCCAGAGAGGCGATGGGCTCGTCGCAGAGGATGAGCCGGGGCTCCTGCATGAGGGCCCGGGCGATGCCCACCCGCTGCTTCTGCCCGCCGGACAGCTCGTCGCAGCGCTTGTACGCCTGCTCCGTGAGCCCCAGCTTGCTGAGGATCACGAAGGCCTGTTCCTTTTCCCCCTCGGTATAGTAGCCCACGGAGCCGCTCAGGGCGGATTTGTATCCCAGCCTGCCGTGAAGCACGTTTTCTATGACGCTTAGGCGGTTGACCAGGTTGTAGTGCTGGAAGATCATGCCCGTTTTGGTCCGTACCCGGCGAAGCTCCTTCCCCTTGACGCGGGTGATGTCCTGCCCGTCGAAAAGAATGGTGCCCTGCGAAGCATCAACCAGGCGGTTGATGCTTCGCAGGAGCGTGGATTTGCCGGCGCCGGAAGGGCCGATGACGGATACGAATTCGCCCTCCTCGACGGAGAGGGAAATGTCCTGCAGTGCCGTCGTCACGTTGTCGTATGTCTTGCTCAGGTTTTTTACTTCAAGCAGCGCCAAAAAAGCTCACCCCGGTCTACTGGATTATTCCATCTCGCGGATGGGGTTGTACCAGGAATCGTCCACCAGGACGAAGCACTCCTTGTCGGTCTTTTTGAACATGCCCTTGTTGGCGGAGTCGGAGGTGATGAAGATGAGGGGATCGTTCGCCGTATCCTCGGAGGTGAATACCTTCTGGATCGCCTGGACGTCCTCGGGACTCAGGAATTCGGAGTTATAGGCGAAGGGGCCGTTGAGCACGGGAGTGGACTTGATGACCACGCACTGCTTGCCCGTCAAAGTGTCGAAGGGGGCGGAAGCGTCCTTGGAAACCTCGTAGACGGCGCCGGCTTTGTTGGCTTCGCCCGAGGCCAGATTCATATAGGGGGCCATTTCGGTGTCGCAGAAGGCCGCGACGTCGGCCTTGCCGGACAGGAGATTGACGGCCGAGCCCTGGTGCGAGCCGCCGAAGAGGACCTCGGAGAAGAACTTGTCCTTGCCGCCTTCCACCAGGTCGTCCACGGTGATGTTCTTCCACTTGTCGGTCTGGCTGAACAGGGTGAGGATGGCGTTCGTGGGGATCTTGAAGCCGGAGGTGGAGCTGTTGGATACGAAGGACATCCGCTTGCCCTCCACGTTGGTGATGGAGTATTTGCCACTGTCCATGTAGCTGCCCTCGTCGCCCTTATTCACGGCGAACCAGCTGTAGTAGATGGCGTCGTCCAGGGTGCCGGAGGCGCCGGAGTTGACGAAGAGGGGCTCCACGGCGTCGTTCTTGTTTTTCGCTTCGATATATCCCTGGGCGCCCATGAAGCAGATCTGGGCGGTGCCGGAAGCAATGGCCTCGATGGCGATGGAGTAGTCGGTGGTGAGCTTGTGCTCCACCTTCTTGCCTGTGGCCTCTTCAATCAGCTTTGCGATTTCATCCCGGGCCGGACCGTAATCTGCGGCGGATTCGTTGGGATACCACACGATGGTGATGGTGTCGGAGTACTTGGCCGCTTCGGTGGGAGCGGGGGTGGCGGAGGCGGTTCCGGACGGAGTGACGGAGGCGCTGCATCCCGCCATGGACAGCGCCATGCCGGCCAGAAGCAGGGCTCCTACTGCGGATTTGATTCTGTTTCCGATTCTCATATCTTTCTCCCCTTTTTCTCGAGTAGCTTGAGGCAATTGTACAGGCGCTGTATAAAATCCAACCGCGCGGTACTGTAAAATTCCTGTGTGATACGATTTCCAAATAAAAAGGATGAAATAAAACCGTATGGGCGCCCCCGCCGGAGACGGGGGCGCCCATACGGTTTCACCCGTTATATCAGCAGTTTCATTGGATAATAATGTGACAAAAAGTATGGACAACTGGAAAAATTTTCAGACTGTTAACAGTTTGGAAATGGCCTGTTCATTGGCTTGTAACAATCCCGGCATACCATTCCGGTATCCGGCTGTGAAACGTACCGGGAAGGAAAGATAGATTGTTGGAAAGAGAGGCGCTGCGTGCGATGAAGCGAAGGGTTCTTTCATTTCTCACTGCGATTGCGGTTCTTGCGGGGCTTGCGGGCTGTTCTTCCGGTTCCTCCGGCGGGCAGGCCACCGCTGCGGCCTCCGGTGAAGGGGATTACGAAACTGAAATCTTCGGCAAGGATGTCATCACCGTCAACATAACTGCCTCCCAGGAGGACTGGGATTCTCTCATGGAAAATGCCGTATCCAAGCCCTATATCAGCGCGGACGTGGAAATCAACGGCGTCACGTTCAAGGACGTGGGGATTAAGACCAAGGGAAATACCACCCTGACTCAGGTGGCGGCCTCGGGAAGCGACCGGTTCAGTCTGAAGCTAAACTTCGACAAATACGCTGAGGGGCAGAACTGCTATGGTCTGGACACCCTGGATCTCAACAACATCTATGGCGACTCCACCTATCTCAAGGAGTACATGTCCTATGCCCTTTTGAACTACATGGAGGTTCCCTCGTCGCTGTGCACCTTCGCGGATATCTCCGTGAACGGGGAGCACTACGGCCTCTTCCTGGCGGTGGAAGACGTGGACGAGAGCTTCCTTGAGAGAAACTACGGGGAAAATTACACCGGCAAAGCTTACAAGCCAGAGAGCCTGGATATGGATGATAATGCTCAGGGCGCAGCCCAGGCTGCGGACGGTGAGGACGTAACTGCGGCGGTAACGCCCGCTGCGGCGGAGCAGCCGGCGGCGCCTTCCGGTAACGCCGTGCCTCAGCCCTCCGGCGACGGAGCCGTCATGCCCTCCGATATGCCCCGGACTTCGGACAACGCAAACGGCGGCGGGCCCGGCATGTCCGGCGGAGCACCGGGCGGAAACGGGCAGAATTTCGGCGGGGGAGGCACCTCCAGCATGGACGGAGGGGCGCTGGGAGTAAACCTTGTCTATACCGACGACGAGCTGTCCAGCTACTCTAATATCTTTGACAATGCCATCACAGACGTTACCGAAGAGGACGAAAATCAACTCATCGCTTCCCTCAAGGGCATCGGCGAGGGGGAAGACCTGGAGAAATACATCAATGTGGACGAGGTGCTCCGTTACGCGGCCACCAATGTCTTTCTAGTGAACCTGGACAGCTACCTGTCCAACATGGGCCACAATTACTGCCTCTATGAGGATAACGGACAGCTCTCCATGATCCCCTGGGACTACAACCTCTCCTTCGGCACTTACAATTCCTCCGGCGCCTCCGATGCCGTGAACTATGCCGTCGACACCGTCTTTTCCGGCGTCACGGCCGACGAGCGGCCCATCATCGGAAAGCTTTTGGAAAACGACGAATATCTGGCGAAGTACCACGAGTATTTGTCCCAGCTTGCCGAATACGTCACCTCCGGGAAGTTTGCGGAAAAGGTGGACGCCGTCAGCGAAGTCATCGACAGCTACGTAAAAGACGACGACACCTCCTTTGAGGGCTATGACGCTTATACGGCGGGCGTGGAAGAGCTGAAAACCTTCGCGTCCCTCCGGGCCCAGAGCGTTGCCGGGCAGTTGGACGGCAGCATTCCCTCCACCCTGGAGGCCCAGTCGGGGAGCGAGGCCCTGGTGGATGCTTCGGGCCTTGATATGTCGGCCTTGGGAACCATCGGCAATACCGGCGGCGGGCAGGCCGGAAACGGCGGCTTCGGGGGAGGCGGAGGAATAGCGCCTTCCGGCGGAAACCAGACACCTCCCTCCGGCGGGGCTCCCGGTGGGAATCAGGGCTCCGAATCCCTATCGCAGCAGGGCGCGGCTTCCTCTTGAATATCAAAAAAAGACCGCACCGGCGTGTGCCGGCGCGGTCTTTTTTTGCAGAAAAAATCCCATCGCCCGCTCGCCGCTCTGGCGGCTGTGTCAGGCGTTTCGTATGGCGGCGTCCTACGCTTTTTCGGATTCCGTATCCTTTGTGGAGTCGTGGCGGCAGCGTTTGGAGCCCTTTGCCCTGTACATGGCCTGATCCGCGTATCGGATCAGTTCGGCCATACAGTTTCCGTCTTTGGGATATAAGGCAAAGCCGATGCTGGCGCGGATCTGGATGATGGCGCCGTTACAGGGGAAACCGCCTTCGAAAGCGCGCAGGATCTTTTCCCGGATCAGTACAGAGCTATCGAAGTTGCCGATAGAGGGAAAGAGGATGATATATTCATCTCCTCCGTACCTGGAAACGATATCCGTTTCCCGCAGGGTTGTCTTGAGCCGGCAGGCTACCTCCCGGAGCATGGCGTCCCCTGCGTCGTGACCGTATGTATCGTTGACTTGCTTGAAATTGTCAAGGTCCAGGTAGGCCAGAGCCAGAACGGAGTCGTGTTTTCTGGCATTTTCAAGACAATCCGAGAGCATTTTTTCCAGATACGCCCGGTTCGGCAGGCTGGTGAGGGCATCGTGAGACGCCGCTTCCCGCATTTTTTCCGTTTCCAGCTTCCGCTCGTTGATATTGTAAATCTGCATGATCCATCCCAGAGGCTTTTTTCCGGAATCGGTCAGCTGCTTGAAAGAGACCTCGAAGTAGCGTGTGTTACTTTTCCCCAAAGCAGCCTCTTCCACGTGCTCGGCCTGCCCCTGACAGATGCGCAGAAGCTGGGGATACTCCTTAAGGAGTTCTTCCGCCGGCATGTCCCAGTTCCGCCGGGGAGACAGCTCCAGCATGTCTCTGGCGGCGGGATTGATCTCCAGAACGTTTCCGCCACGGTCGAACAGGATCATACCCGTACTCATTTCCTGAATAATTGTGGAATGGGCGATGGGTACGATGTCAAACAAATGGTAACGAAAGATTCCCTGGAAGATAATGATGCAGGAAGCGCCGAGCACCATGGGGGTCGGATCGATCCGGAGGGGAGTGAGCCCGGTGATGTATACGGCGATCGACAGGGCGGGGAGGAGAAGCCCGATAAACAGGGATAAGATCTGCGCCCTGTAAATTTTTGGCTTTTTATTGAGCGCCTGCGCCAGGAGAAGCAGGGTAAACACGGTCAGTGACAGATTGTAGATCGAGAATGCCCAGAAGGCGGGCCCGTAGGTTTTTCCCACCAGGGGAAACGCTCCGCTCAAATCCAGGTAGACATTCCGCCGGACAAGACCGTGTATCCCGTTGGTCCAGCTGAGAACGGTTACAATTGCGGGTTCGAGCAGAAGCAAATAACGCAGGGCGCGCAGCTTCAGCCAGTGATCCCTTCCGGTATACAGCACGGCGAGATAAAAATAAGCCGCGATGGACAGGCTGATGAGGGTATATTGGAGATTGGCCCAGGCAAGCTTGGCACTCAGGGAAACGGATGCAAATTCCATGGCCTGGGCGATGACCCAAAGGATCACGATGCTGAGAGCCGCTATAAAAGTATGTCCGCCCCGGACGGAGCGCTTGTTCCAGGCAAAATGGAAAAGTGATAGCATCAGTACAACCAATGTCAGTGAGAGCCACAGGTAGGGCACAAATTGGAAGTGCATCAATATCCCTTCCTTCCAACGCTCCTGCAGTATACCGTTTTTGAGGCCGCGGTTCCGCGAATACGGCGTTTGCGCCGCTGTGACCATCCGCTGCCGGAACGTGGTATATGTGTGCAGTTTTTTTCATGTTAGCGCATTTTTAGCGATTTGGGAAGCGATTTGTTAAAAAATCACAATAAGGGAAGAATTCGATAGCAGTTCAAGTTGAATTGACGCAGACAAAATAGTATAATGTTTGAAATAATCAATAAATACTACAATATGGGTTATTCTGTCGAACGTATCGGGAAAAAGCCGAGGGAGAGGATAAAAATGAATATGGCGGAGCTATTAGCATGTCCCGAAATAAAGGATAAGGACAAAGCTCATTTGCGAAGGGAACTGCTGAAGGACAACCTTCGGAGAGGAAGAATACTGGCGATGCTGATAATAGTGCTGGAATGCATTTTTATCGGGATCGATCTGGTCTCCGCTCTGCTGAAGGTGGACGACAGGTTCAGCTTTTACGGTTATTTTGCCATGTATTCCGTAATGATTGGGCTGAACATCACATTTCTGGTCCTGTCCCGGAAAAAAGATAAATCCGGGGAGATTTCCCCGGACCGGATGAAAAAGGCGGAGAAGGGACTGGTTGCATACATAACGCTGATTCTCACTTGGGGAAGCCTGGTGTCGCTGATGGACCAAAGTCTTTATGGGAATCTGACGGTCTTTATAACGAACATGGTCCTGTGCTCCATTGTGTTTGTCATGAGCACGCAGCAGATGTGGGTTCCCTACTGCGTTTCAGTCCTGATCCTCTGTGTGGGGCTTCCCTTTTTTCAGTCCTCCGGCGATATTCTCATCGGGCATTACGTGAATATAGCGGTGTTTACCGTTATTTCGTGGTTTGCTTCAAGGATGATTTATAAAAGCTACTGCAGCAGCTTTAAAAGCAAACTTCTTCTCAATGAGTCCAATTCCATGCTGGAAAGGGAAATCGATGAGAACCGGGAAATCAACGCCAAGCTCTCCATGGCGAACCTTCAGCTGAAGAAACTGGCGCTTTTGGACGAACTCACCGGCCTTCCCAACCGGAGGAACTTCCGCAACTATATTGACGTGGCTTTCAACAACCAGCAGGAAGAGGAGATGACTCTGTCGATTATCATGATCGATATTGACTATTTCAAGCACTTCAATGATACATACGGGCATGAGGAGGGAGACAGGATTCTATCCGCCGTGGCGGCTCAGCTGGGCTCCGTCCTGAGAGAGCCCATGGAGATCGTCTGCCGCTGGGGCGGAGAAGAGTTTCTTTACGCCGCATTGAACAAGCCCGAGGAGGATATCCGGAAAACCGCCGAATCCATCCGCAGTAAGGTCGCGGAAATCGGTGGGCCTACCGACCAGGCGGAGACCTGCGATCACGTTTCGGTCAGCTTGGGGATCGCGGCGATAAAGCTGAGCGGAAGGGAGGATGTGCGCAGGGCTATCGAAATGGCGGACCGGGCGCTGTATCTAGCCAAGAACGAAGGGCGAAACTGCATCCGCACCATATAAACGGGGAAATCCGGATACCCATTTCCCGGATTGCTGCGGGAAAATAAATAATAATGAATGTTCCGATCTGGGAGCCGGCAGTATTGCCCGCTTCCGCTTTTTTTGCTCTTTTCTGTCGGGAAACCCACTCCGCCGGAATCATCGTCGTTTATCACTGGCTCTGATAAAATTCGCGTTACACGACCCCGATGGGATAATAAATATGCTCCGAGTCGTCATTATTGTAATGACCCTCCAGAAAAAGATTTTTGCAGGCCGAGACGATTTCTGGATTGTACAGCTTATCGGAGTTTTTTTCGATTTCATTAAGAGCTGCATCCAGGCCCAGAGCTGCCCGGTAGGGACGGTGGGACATCATGGCTTCCACCGTATCGGCTACCATTAGAATCTGGGCTTCCATTGTGATTTCAGAACCTTTCAGCCCTCTGGGATAACCGCTTCCGTCACAGCGCTCGTGATGCTGGAGGACGGTTTCCGCGATGATAGCCGGCAGATCCACCTTGGACAGCATTTCATACCCTTTCTGGGAATGCTCCTGAATGATCTGCCTTTCCAGGGGGCTCAGAACACCCGGTTTGGTGAGAATTTCGCTGGGAACGACGATTTTGCCGATATCGTGTATGTACCCTATGATGCGGATCAGCTCCACCGTAGAGCTTGCCATGCCCATTTTACCCGCGATGGCTGCGGAAAGATTGCCCACTCTGCGCTGATGCCCTGCGGTGTAGGGATCCCGTATTTCGGTCATGGTGGATAATAATATGATGATACTCTGCATGGCGTTTTGAAGCGCGGTCGTTCTTTGCCCGACAAGCCGTTCCAGGCCTGCTTGATAGATATGGTTCAGCTCCTCCAGCGCAGCCTTCTGATCCAGAAGGGATTTGACCTGCAGAGCGTGGTTTGCGGCTTTCATCAGCATTTTCCGATTGATGGGTTTGGGCAGATAATCGTGAGCGCCCTGCTGAACGGCTTTGATGGCCGTTTCCACCGTAGGCTCTCCTGTCATGATGATAACCTGTATGGAAGGCGCCCGCTTTTTGATTTCAATCAGCAGATCGATACCGTTTGAATTGGGCATAATGATGTCGGAAAAGACCACGTCGTAAGGGGCTTTTTCCAGCATCTGAAGTGCGGTCGCGGCGTCCTCCGCCGAGTCTGCCTGGATGTTTTCGGCTTTTAAGAATTCGCATAGCGTGATACGGATGCTTTTTTCATCGTCAACGATTAAAATCCTGCTCATGATAACGGTTCCTTTCTGAAAGCACAGCCTGAGGATATGACGGCTGGAGAAAAACAGCTTCATAACCGTCGGGCAATCAGTATTTGATATAACAGGATGGATATTGCCGGGTCTCTGCTGTCACTCCAGTGTCCAGCCATTGTCCGCGGGAAGATCCAGAATCATCTTCGTGTATCGACCCTCCCGGGAATCGATGCGGAGGACGCCCTGATGGTCCCGTATGATGCCAAAGCTGATGGAAAGGCCGAGACCCGTGCCGATATCCTTTGGTTTGGTGGAAAAAAACGGCTCGAATATTTTGCCCTGAATCTCTTTTGGGATACCCACCCCGTGATCCTCCACCACGGTGCGGATCCAGGGCTTTCCGTCTTTCTCCATACGGCGGCAGGTGAGGTTCATGATCTTGTTTTTGTGACAGCCGGGGTATTTTTCATTCAGCGCGTCCCTGGAGTTGGTCAGCAGGTTCATAAGCACCTGCTGGATCTGCTGGCTCCGGCACTTGATATCGGGAAGACCCTCTTCCATCTGAACGTCGAACAGGATCATGGAGACGACTTCCACCCAGACGGAGGAGCCGTCCAGACGTAAAAAGATAAGCTCTACAGGCTGCATGACTTTCGAATCCTTGCTGAGAAGCCCAATTCTCTTCTGGATGATGGGAAGATAATCCGGATGGTAACGTTCGAAGACCTGCGCTCCGATGAGCTGCTCGGCACTTTGGGCTCCGAACAGTGAGACGGCGGCCGGGTTGAGAAAAGCAAAGCGGTTACCGGCCCTGATATAAATCGCCTCCGGCGCGCCCTCCACCAGCTGCCTGAAACGGCTTTCGCTTTCCAGCAGCCTCTTTTCCGCAGCAACCCGGCTGGACACGTCGTGCATGATAACGCAGAGCAATTTTTTACCCGCCAGATCGATAGATCCGGGAAAAACCTCCACGTCTGCAGGCTCTCCTGCGGCTCTTCTGTGCTTGCTGACAAAACTGATCTGGCTTTCCGGCAGGGCATCGCCGTATTTCTCAAAAAGATGTTTTACAGGAATGGGATCGATATCCGAAATCTTCATGCTTTTCAGCTTATCTTCGGACCATCCGTAAAACCGGCAGGCTGCGGGATTGGCTTCCAGTATGCTTCCGTTTTCCGGATCGATAAGAAGTATGATGGAAGAATTGTGGTAAAAAAGGCTTTTATAGCGGGCCTGCGCTTCCTCAAGCTGGAGCAGGTATTCCTCCCGTTCCTTCTGGCGCAGAAGCAGCATGGTTAGAAAGACGGTGACCAGAGGGAAAATGAGAACCACGGGAAAAATAAAATCCTTCAGCACCTGAAAACGGAGCACCCGGGGCAAAAGCAGGATGCAGGCAAGCATGCTCAAATGCACCGTGATCCCCAGAAGGTATACATTCAGAAACATTGGAATGCTTATTCTATGTGAAATATAGCGCCTCCATAGAATCCCTATGGTGAAAGACGACAGGATAATCAAAATCCCCATGGCAGTTCCCGTGCCGCCGATGAAGATGCGGTACGCGATGGCGATTCCCGAGGCGATGGCGGCTGGAACGGCTCCGAAAGTAAAAGCCGCGGTGCTCAGGATAATGGTCCGTGTGTCAAAAAGAACACCTTCCGCAATATTCACGGGGAACGACATGACGATGGTGACGATAAACCCGATCAAAAAACCGTTGATGAGCTTTCCGCGCTGGGTTTCGCGGAAACGGGTAAGATAGGATATTTGATAAATTACGGCCAGAGACATCATAATGGCCGCGTTATTGGCCAACCCCAGGAGAATAGGACCGCTCAATTACCATCCCTCCAAACAAACGGTTTCTAAAAACGGAACCCGAATTCTGGGCGGATGCTTCGCATGCAGACTCAAGCTGCAGATTGAAAATTGAAATGCGTCCATCAAGTTTTTTGTACAAAATATAGGTATTTGATTGAACTCATCGGCTATATATAGAATATAAGATATCGATAAAAAAAACAATAGGATTGTTGTTATAAAATGCAAAATTATACAGTTTCCTGGCGAAAAACAAAAAAAGATGGTGGAAAATGTATAATATTGTAATAACAGATAAAAACGCAGACTGCCGGCGGGAAATGCTGCAGATAAATAGAGAAAAGGATTGCAGCCAGGCAGTTACAAAATTTCTTTCAGCTGAAAATAAGGTTGAGCTGAAAAGAAGGCTTTTTTGCCGGAATAAACCCGGAAATCCCTATTTTAGCGGGATTCCGGGTTTATTTCAGCTGATATCGGATCCAATTGCTTGTTTTCAAAAATGTAATACCCTATTCACGGAGAATTCACAATCTTTGGGTAAAGTGATTGTAAATTCCAAGTAAAGGATGACGTGCATGCGGCATTGCCGATTGAAAAAAAGCATATTTCCCGTAGCCCTGGCCCTGGCGCTTTTAGTATCCCTTCTGGCCTCCTGCGCCTCGACGGAGAGCTCCGCTGCGGAGCAGACGACCGAAACACCCCAGACGACCGCTTCACAGACCGTAGTCTCCGAATATGCGGCGGAGTATGACCAGGAGGACCTGGACGCCTCGTGGGATACCGCCTCTGCGGTTTCCGTCGTCCTTTCCGGCTCTTCTGCCTCCGTGAAAGGGGAGGGAGCGTCCGTTTCGGGCAGCACGGTCACCATAAAAAGCGCGGGTACCTATGTGGTTTCCGGCACCTTGAGCGACGGGCAGATCCTGGTTGACGCCGGGGACGACGACCTGGTCCGCATCGTGCTGGACGGAGCGTCCGTAACCTGTTCGGACAGCGCGCCCCTGTACGCGGTGAACGCGGGAAAAGTGATCCTCATTCTGGCCGACGGTACGGAAAATACCCTGGCCGACGGCGGGGAATATACCCTGGCCGCTGGGGAAGACGAGCCGGACGGCGCCGTCTTCAGCAAAACGGACCTCACCATAAACGGCGAAGGCTCCCTCACGGTAAACGCCTCTTATCTGGACGGTATCGTTTCCAAGGACGGTCTAAAGCTGGTGAGCGGCACCATACGCGTCACGTCGGCGGACGACGGTATCCGGGGCAAGGACTACGTGGCGGTGAAAAACGCCTCGGTGACAGTGGACGCCCAGGGCGACGGGATCAAATCCACCGAAGACTCCGATTCCGCCAAGGGATTTGTTTCTATCGAAAACGGCACCTTTGACATCACGGCGGGAAACGACGGCATCCAGGCTGAGACCGGCCTTGTGATTCAGGCCGGCACCTTTGATATAGTAACCGGGGGCGGCAGCGAAAACAGCCTGTCCGACGGGGATACCGAAAGCTATAAGGGACTCAAGGCGGCGGTGGAGCTCATCGTCCTGGGAGGAACCTTTGCCATCGACTCCAAAGACGACGCGGTGCACTCCAACGGGAGCATTTCCATTGAGGGAGGAAGCGTTGCCCTCGCCTCCGGTGACGACGGGATTCACGCGGACTCCTCCATCTCCATCTCGGACGGCGAGATCGAAATTTCAAAGAGCTATGAGGGCGTAGAAAGCGCCGTCATCAAAATATCCGGCGGTACTATCCGCGCGGTGAGCAGCGACGACGGGATCAACGTCGCCGGGGGCAGCGACAGCTCCTCCCAGGGCGGACGCCCCGGACAAAACAGCTTTGCAGCCTCCTCAGACTATACCCTTGAAATAACCGGAGGCACCATAATGGTGAACTCAGGCGGGGACGGGCTGGACTCCAACGGCTCCATCACCATGAGCGGCGGGACCGTCATCGTGCAGGGACCCACCGACAGCGGAAACGGCGCCCTGGACTATAACGGTACTTTCCAGATGACGGGCGGATTCTTAGTGGCCGCGGGCAGCGTGGGTATGGTGCAGACGCCGGATTCCTCTTCGCAGCAGTATTGCATTTCCGCCACATTCCAATCGCCCCTGGCGGCGGGCACCCTGGTGCATATACAGGATGAATCGGGCGCAGATCTGCTCACCTTCGCTGCGGACAAAACGATCCAGAATGTGGTCTTCAGTTCTCCTGCGCTGGAAAGCGGAAAAACTTACAGCATCTATTACGGCGGCAGCGACACGGGAGAAGCTCAGGACGGCGTATATTCCGGCGGGACCTACACTCCGGGTACGCTCCTCGATACCGTCACCCTCTCGGACATCGTGACCTCCGCAGGCTCCGCCTCCGGCGGCATGACGGGAGGCCCCGGCGGAATGACGGGTGGTGGGGGAAACCGCGGCAGCGCTCCCGGAGGGGGCGGCAATCCCGGCGGTGGCAAAGGATAAAACAGACATAAAATGAGGAAGGGAGGCACGAGCAATGGCTATCACCGCGTTTAAAAGAAACGAACTGAAATTCATTCTGGATTCCCGGCAATACTCCGCCCTGCTTCCCAGGCTGGAAGAGTATATGGAACGGGACGTGAACTGCCGGAGCGGAAACGATTACGGTATTTACAATATCTATTACGACACCCCGGATGACCGCCTGATCCGCACGTCCCTCTCCAAGCCCAAATATAAGGAAAAGCTGCGCATGCGCAGTTACTGCTCCCCGGCGTCCCCGGAAGACACGGTCTTTCTGGAACTGAAAAAAAAGACGGCCGGAGTGGTGCACAAGAGACGGGCGGTGCTCTCCCTCAGGGAGGCGGAGGACTTTCTTCGTTGGCGCCTGCGGCCGGAATCCGAAAGCTATATGAACCGGCAGGTACTGAACGAACTGGAGTACTTTCTGAACCGGAACGAGGTGTCCCCGGCGGCGTATATCAGTTACCGGCGCGTCGCCCTGTTCGGACTGGACGATCCCAGCTTCCGCGTCACCTTTGACAGGGACATTCTGGCCCGGCGCACGGAGCTCGGCCTGGACAGGGAAAGCTTCGGGCTCCCGATTCTGGCTCCCGGCCTATATCTCATGGAGATAAAGGTGTCGGGAAGCGTTCCCCTCTGGCTTGCGGACGCGCTCGCCGAGCTGGGGATTTACAAGGCCAGCTTTTCAAAATACGGGATGGAGTATAAGCTACACAGCATTGCGGCAAGTGGGGGCGACGACAGGCGGTTCCGGACGGCGGCGCTGCGCGCCGTGTCAATGCCGCCGGCCAGGCGGGAAAGGGAAGCGGAGAAAAATGCCTGTTCCGCCCACGGCGCGGCCTGATGAAGCGGGTCGCGGGCAGCCTCCTGCGCCAATCATATGTTCCGGCTCCCGGATGAGCCGGAACCAAAGGAGAGAAATCCATGCTGGAAACACTGTTTGCCTCCTCCATCGGGGAATCGCTGACTGTGCCGACGATGCTGGGAGCCCTGTGCACCGCCCTTGGGCTGGGCCTGTGGATCAGCCTTGTCTATATGTTCACCCACAAAAAGGAAGGGTACGCCTCCGGCTTTGTGGTGACCATGATCATGCTGCCCGCGGTGATTTCGGTGATCATCATGCTCATCGGAAACAACGTGGCCAGGGCCTTCAGCCTGGCCGGCGCCTTCAGCCTGATCCGGTTCCGCAGCGCGCCGGGAGACCCTAAGGATATCGCCTACATCTTTTTCACCCTGGCCGTCGGACTGGGCTGCGGCATGGGATATCTCGCCTATGCCTTCGTATTTACCCTGGTGCTGACTCTGGTGATGATTCTTCTTTCACGCACGGGGTTTGCCGTCCCCAAATCCACCTCCATGCAGCTGAAGGTAACGGTCCCGGAGGACCTCAATTTTCAGGGCCTTTTTGACGACGTTCTGGATGAGTATGCCTCCGCTTGGTCTCTCCGCCGGATTAAAACCAGCGAGTTCGGCACTCTTTTCGAGGTGGCTTATCAGCTGGACCTGAAGCCGAACGCCGACCAGAAGGCAATGATCGACAAGCTCCGCTGCCGCAACGGAAATCTCAGCATCTCTTTGACCCGCAAGGAATTCGAGGCAAAGAACTTTATATGATACCGGAGCCCTCCCGCCTGGTTTTCAAACCCCAAAGCATCCGGAAGGTGCCCCGGGGATAATACCGCATATAATAAAAGCGCCCGGCATCCTGCCGGGCGCTTTTTATTTTCCCTATTCGTTGTTTGCGGATGCGCTCAGCTCCTTGAAATAGCGGTCGCGGCCCAGGATGGCGGCGCCGTAAGCTCCGGTGAGCTGGGGCTGGGGCGCGATTTTGAGCTTCACCTTCAGTTCCTCTTCCAGAGCCCGGATGATCCCGCGGTTGAGAGCGACGCCTCCGGTGAGGGCGACGTCCTCCTCGATTCCCAGGCGCAGGGCCAGACCCGCCACCCTTTTTGCCACCGACTGGTGGATGCCCGCCACAATGTCCGGAATCATGGCGCCCTCGGAAAGGCGGGATATCACCTCGGACTCGGCGAAAACCGTGCAGGTGTTGCTGATGCTCACAGGGGCCTTGGCCAAAGCGTCCAGCTCGCCCAGCTGGGACACGTCGGCGTCCAGCACCCGGGACATGACCTCCAGAAACCGCCCGGTGCCGGCGGCGCATTTGTCATTCATCACAAACTGCCCGATAGCCCCGTTCTCGTCGATACGGATTGCCTTGCTGTCCTGTCCGCCGATGTCGATGACGGTGCGCACCGTGGGAAGCAGCTTCCGAATGCCCTTGGCGTGGCAGGTGATCTCGCTCATCTGGAAATCTGCCTCGGTGTACTTCATTCTCCCGTATCCGGTGGCGACGGTCATGGCCCTGTCGGCGGGGTCCAGAGCGCTCTCGGCATACAGGGTTTCCACCGCGCTCTGCACGCCCTTCGTCCCGGTGCCCAGCTGCACGGCGGCC
This sequence comes from Papillibacter cinnamivorans DSM 12816, assembly GCF_900176335.1. Classification (GTDB taxonomy): domain Bacteria; phylum Bacillota; class Clostridia; order Oscillospirales; family Oscillospiraceae; genus Papillibacter; species Papillibacter cinnamivorans. Next base: position 79,955 of record NZ_FWXW01000005.1, on the reverse strand, counting down.
GAGGCCAGAATCTCCCCCTCCTCGTTTACGGCCACGGCTTTGCTGGCCGCGGAACCGATGTCGACTCCCAGAAAATGGACCAATTTATTCCCTCTTTTCTGCTGGAACGGCCGGCGGGATATGCCGAATTGCATAAAATATGCCGTAAAAGCAGTCTCCATCGGGCGTTTCACCCGGAAGAAAATCCTTCCGCTCCGCTGCATTTACCCTGATTTTAACGGCACGGGTGAAAAAATGCAAGCAGATTCTCTCCCGTCCGGCCTCCGCCGTCTCTTTAAGGCTCCCGAACTGTATCGCCGTTTTCCCAAATCACCGGAATTTCCGGAAAGCACATAAATTCTCATTGTGGCATGTCCATTGCACATATATAATAGAACCAAGAATATGTCTTCCCGGACATCCATTAACAGAACAGGAGTGTGAAACATGCCGGACAGCAATCTGAATTCAAGGAAACTGAGCGCCAAGCTCACCGCGGAATACTACGAGCGGCTGTACACCGCCAAGGCCAGGGGGAAACTCGTGGCCTGGGCCACCTCCATCGTTCCCCAGGAGCTTCTGGAAACCATGAACGTGGAAGTGGCTTACCCGGAAAACCACGCCGCTGCCATCGCCTCCCGGAAGGGCGCGCTTCCCTTTCTGGAACGCGCGGAAAATTCCGGATATTCCAACGACATCTGTTCCTACGCCCGGGTTAACCTGGGGTACAGCCAGACCCTGGAAAGCGAGATCCTGAATCTGCCGAAGCCCGACTTTGTCATATGCATCAACAACATCTGCAACGTGGTGGTCAAATGGTACGAATGCCTCGCCAGGTACTTTAACGTCCCCTATATTCTCATCGACGTGCCTTTTAACCACGAATATGAGGTAAACCAGAGCAGGGTGGATTACATAAAGGCCCAGTTCCAGGACGCCATCGTCAAGCTGGAGGAGATCTGCGGCAAACCCTTCGACTATGACCGGTTTGAAAAAGTGATGGAGATCTCTCAGCGGGCCGCCCGGGCCTGGCGGCGCGCCATGGATTACGCGCATCGGGTCCCTTCCCCCATGATCGGCTTCAACATGTTCAACTACATGGCCCTCATTGTGTGCCTGCGGGGCAGGGAGGAGGCCGTGCTGCTCTTTGAAACCGTGGCCGCGGAGATGGAGGCGCTTATGGCCGAGGGAAAAAGCCAGTTTCCCGGCGAGGAAAAATACCGCATCCTGTGGGACGGCATCGCCGTCTGGCCGCACCTTGCCCATACGGTTTCGACCCTCCACGGCATGAATGTGAACATGACCGGCTCCACCTATCCGGACGCCTGGACCATCCTGTATGACGTGGGCGACCTGGACGGCATGGCAAAGGCCTACGCCAGCATCATGAACAATATCTGCGTTCAGCGCCAGGTGGATCTGCGCACCCAAATCCTGACGGCCTCCCAATGCGACGGCGCTGTCTATCACCTCAACCGCAGCTGCAAGGTGATGGACTTCATGCAGTTCGACGTGCGCAAGAGGGTGCACGACGCCACAGGGAAGCCGTACGCCGTCTTCGATGGGGACCAGTCCGACCCCAGAAACTACGCCGAAGCTCAGTATGAGACCCGGATGCAGGCTCTGGTGGAGAGCATGGACGAACAAAAAAAGTAAGGGAGGGAGCAAAATGTCCGTACAGACTGAAATCTATTCCAAAATGGAATCTGCCATAAAGAATATCAAAAGCACGCTGGAGGAAAATCATAAAAAGGGCGTCCGGAACATCGGAGTGCTCCCGGTCTACGCTCCGGAGGAACTGGTGCACGCGCTGGGCATGTTCCCGGTGGGCCTTTGGGGCGGCAAAGCGTCCATATCCAAGGCTTCTCGGTATCTGCCCCCTTTTGCCTGCTCCATCATGCAGACCGTGATGGAATACGGAATGGGCGGGGTCTATGACGCGCTGGACGGCGCTTTGATGTCCACCCCCTGCGACACTCTCAAGTGCGTCACCCAGAACTGGCTGTCCGCCTGCCCCCATATCCCCGCCGTGACGGTGGTCTACCCTCAGAACAACAAGGTGCCCTCCGCTGCCGTCTATCTGGAGCAGGAGCTCCTCCAGGCCAAAGAGGCCCTGGAAAAGATCGCCGGGCGGAAGCTTTCGGAGCAGGCGCTGGCGGCCAGCATCGAGGTCTATAATGAAAACCGCAAAGCGATGCAGCGCTTTTTTGACGTCGTATCTGAAAAGCCCGGCTGCATCTCGGCAAAACACCGGCATCTGGTTGCAAAATCCCGGTTTTTCCTTCCAAAGGAAGAGCACACCCGCCTGGTGAGCGCCCTGTGCGCCGAACTTGAAAATTCCCCCGAAATGAAGTGGAAGGGCAGCCGGGTCGTTCTGGCGGGCATCATGGCCGAGCCGGACGGGCTTCTGGAGCTTTTCGACGAGTTTGGCATGGCGGTGGTGGGAGACGAGCTGGCCCAGGAGTACCGGCAGTACCGGACCCTGGTACCGGCGGGGAAGACCGGCCTTTCCCGCCTGGCGCTGCAATGGCAGGATACCGGCTGCTGCAGCCTCGTCTACGACCCGGAAAAGCGCCGCTCGGAGTACATGGCCGACATGGCAAAGCGTCTGAAGGCGGACGGCGCGGTCATCTGCATGATGAAATTCTGCGACCCGGAGGAGTTCGATTATCCCTGGCTCAAGGCAGCCCTGGACAAGGCGGGAATCCCCAGCCTGAACCTGGAGGTGGATCTGAACACGCCCTCGCTGGAACAGGCAAGGACCCGCCTGCAGGCTTTTTCCGAGCAGCTCGCCGCCATATAGCTTTGTATTTGAGCTTCCCTGCGTCAACGAAAATTGGATACTCTGTCAGACAGCCCGGAGCATCGAGAGGATGCTCCGGGCTTTTGCCTTTGGAAAAGCGAGGGAAGGATTTATCATTGGGTTCATCGCCTATCAGTATTATGGGAATATTTTCGAAAAAGGTTGAATTTAGCCGGAAGGCCGTGTTAAAATATTTATCGGTTTAAAGCGTAATGGTTTAAACCGCTATGGTTTAAACTGTAGTGATTTAAAGCGAATTCGAGATTTCCCGCCACCGAAGAGACTCGGAGACCCCCGGAGGGGAAGAACCGGTTACGGCGTGCCGGACTTTGGAACGGAATAAATGAGAATGGAAGTGGTCAAAATGTCCCGGGTCAAATTTTATTACGGAGGCGGCGTGCCCCTGGAGATGCACAAGGTACGCATCGTGCAGAAGCTCAGCCTGGTACCTGTGGAGCGGCGGCTGGAGGCTCTGAAGGAGGCGGGGAACAACACCTTCCTTCTGAAGAATAAGGACATCTATCTGGACATGCTCACCGACAGCGGCGTCAACGCCATGAGCGACAACCAGCTGGCCGCCATGATGCAGGCCGACGACAGCTACGCCGGCTCCGCCACCTTTACCCGCCTGGAGAACAAAATCCGGGAGATTTTCGGCACGGAGTATTTTCTGCCGGCCCATCAGGGAAGAGCCTGTGAAAACATTCTCTCCCAGGTGTTTGTGAGACACGGGACCGTGGTGCCCATGAACTACCACTTTACCACCAGCAAGTCCCACGTGGTATTAAACGGCGGCACCGTGGAGGAGCTCATCCGGGACGAAGGCCTGGAGATCCGCAGCAGCCTGCCCTTCAAGGGGAATATGGACACCGACAAGCTCAAATCGCTCATCCGGGAGCGGGGCGCGGACAAAGTGGCCTTCGTGCGTATGGAGGCCGGGACCAATCTCATCGGCGGGCAGCCCTTCGCTCTTCAGAACCTACGGGAAGTGAGCCAGATCTGCCGGAAAAACGGGATCCTTCTGGTGCTGGACGCCAGCCTCCTGGCCGACAATCTCTATTTCATCAAGACGCGGGAAGCATCCTGTAAGGACATGACCGTTGCCCAGATTACGAGGACCATGGCGGACCTTTCCGATATCATCTATTTTTCCGCGAGGAAGCTCGGCTGCGCCAGAGGCGGCGGGATCTGCACGGCAAGCCGGGAGCTCTATGAAAGGATCCGGGAGCTCATCCCCGTCTACGAGGGCTTTCTCACTTACGGCGGCATGTCCGTCCGGGAGATGGAAGCCATCGCCGTGGGTCTGGACGAGACCATGGACGAGGACATGATCAGTCAGGGCCCCCTCTTCATCGAGTATATGGTGGACCGTCTGGACAAGGTGGGCGTGCCCGTTATCACGCCGGCCGGCGGCCTGGGCTGCCACCTCAACGCCATGGAGTTTTTGGACCACATTCCCCAGAGCCAGTATCCCGCCGGCGCCCTGGCAGCGGCGATGTTTTTGGTCAGCGGCGTGCGGGGCATGGAGCGGGGCACCCTTTCCGAGCAGAGGGAACCCGACGGCAGCGAGGTATTCTCCAACATGGAGCTTCTCCGCCTGGCGCTTCCCCGCAGGGTCTTCACGCTTTCCCAGGTGGAGTACGCCATCGACCGCATCCGCTGGCTCTATGAGAACCGGAAACTGGTGGGCGGCCTGAACTTTGTGGAGGAGCCCAAAATGCTGCGCTTCTTCTTCGGGAAGCTGGAGCCGGTATCCGACTGGCAGCAGGTCCTGGCCAAGAAGTTCCGCGCGGACTTTGGCGACAGCCTGTAAACTGTAGATAGGAATAAGAGGCTGCCTGAATGCCGGTCGGCATTCAGGCAGCTTTTTCTGCAGTGGTTTGCTGTACAGACATAGTAATAATTTATCAATACTGTCCGTGCGTTCGCAACAGCCGAAAGCCGGTCGCTTATGAAGAGTATCCACAGAAAAAACCTTTTAAAATAAAAGCAGGAGCCGGGCGATGCCGCCCGGCTCCTGCTTTGTCGGTTGGTTTATTTGGAGAGCAGGTTGTAGAGGATCTGCGCCATTTCCGCCCGGGTGGAAAGTCCCGTGGGATTGAGCATTCCGCCGCTGCCGGAAACAACGCCCGCTGCCACGAAGGTGGAGATGGCATCCTGTGCGTAATCCGCGATCAGACCCGCGTCCGGATAAGCCGTAAGGTTTGCTTTGCCCGTTCCCTGGGGAAGCTCGCCCAGGACATCCAGAGCGCGGTACAGCAGGGTGAACATATCCTGCCTGGAGATGAGATCCTCCGGCGCGAACCGGTTGTTGCCCACGCCGTTGGTGATTCCAAGACGCTTGGCCGCCGCCAGGTAATTCGTGTAGTAGGTATCGCCAGCGTCGGAGAAGTTGTCCGCGGGATTGGTGTCCGGCTCGATGCCGTAGGCCCGCATCAGCATGACCAGGAACTCGCCCCGGGTGATCTGCTTGGCGGGTCCGTACAGTCCGTTGCCGATGCCCAGAGTGATCTCCCGGGCCGCGATGAACCGGACTGCGCTGTAGTACCAGTCGGTCTCGGTGACGTCGGAGAAGGAGACCGGGTGATTGCCGAAGGAGTAGTAGGAGAAATGACCGGTGCTGAAGGTTACGGTTCCCGTACTCGCGTGATAGGCGCCCCGGATGATCTGGAGCTGGCCGTCACTGTCGATGCAGTAGACGACGACGGTTTCCGCCGTCTCTCCCGCGGCAAGGGTGTACGGAATGGTGACGGTCGCCTTGCCTCCGTTGAAGCTGTTTACCTGAACGCTGCCGGCGGTGAGGGAGAAGGAGTACACCGGATGATCCCCGATGGCCTGCCGGTTTTCAGCGGAGAGCTTTGAAGTGCTGATCTGCTTGATTTCCAGGATCACGTCGCCCGAGGCGGCGAGTCCGTTGATATACGCGACCGCTGTCGTATTGAAGGTGACGGACGCCAGATCGGTGTTTGCGGTGATCCCGGTGCTGTTGCTCTGTGCGTGCCCCGCCAGCTCGGCGAAGGAATCGCCGTCGATGCTCACCAGAATGTCGTTTTCGGCGCTCGTGACCTCACCCAGCGCCGTGAGGGCTTCGTCGGTGGTGAATACGTCGATTTCGCCCAGCTCGGTGGCTTCGCCCAGGACGCCGCTGCCGCCCTCGTTGATGATGACCGTCGTGCCCGGGTTGTTGGGCGCGTCGCCGACATACTTGAAGGTTACACTTAGCGTGATTGCAATGGCGGGGACCGTGTACAAGCTGCCGCTGACGACGGGTGCGCCGTTCATCGTGAGGGAGGAGAGTTCATAGTTGGTACTCTTGGGAACGCCGCGGATCAGGATGGAGCTTCCCACGGCCACATAGCTGCCGCTTGCGATGTCGGCTCCCGCTTTGTCGTAGACTCGGATGGTGCCGTCACTGGGATTGGTCCAGGTCACCGGTACCTCCGCCACGGCGAAGGTGGCCTCGATGGAATTGGTCTTTGCCGCGTCTACCGTGTAGGTGTTCCCGGAGATGGATGTGCCGCCCGCCAGGAGGGTGCTCAGCGCGTAGTGGGTATTCGGCGTGGCGGTGATCACCAGCACCGTGCCCACCGGGACGATCTGACCGTTTGCAATGGCGTTTCCGGCGGAATCGGTGATTTTAAGGGTGCCGTTTGCCGGCGTGTTGTAGGTGACCGGTTTGGATACCGCGTCGAACACTGCGGTGACGGCGACGCTGCCGCCGAGGCTGGATACCGTATAGGCGCCGCTGGTGTCGACGGTGCTGTTTACCGCCATGCAGTTGAAGGAGGAGCCCGTATCGGCCGCTGCGGTGATGGCCACGTCGTAGCCCGCCGGCAGGTAGCCGCTGGAGGTGATGCTCACGCCGTTAGCCGTGGCGGTGACGGTGCCGGTGCCGGTGCCCAGCTTGGTGATGCCGATGTAGTATTCGCTCACCTCGAAGGCAACGGTGACGGCCGTGTCGCTGCTTACGGTTTTGGTATAGGTGTATGTGCCTGCGGAATAGACGAGTTCACCTCCCGCGTCGACGGTGTTGTCGGTGAAATCTGTCAGGCTGTTGTGGGCGTCCGGCGTCACGGTGAAGACGACTTCCGCGTCCTCAGGCACCTTGGCTCCGGAGACCAGCGCGATTCCGTTGTATGCAGCCGTGACCTTGCCGTTCCCGGTGGAGGAGAAGGTGACCGTATATTCGTCCACCGGCGTTGTCCGCAGAACGAATACATTGCTCATTGCGCTGAAATCCAGGGCCTTGTCGATGCCGGTCAGTTCCACCACATAGGAGCTGCTGTCGATGTAGATCCGGTAGCCCGCGGCGGAGCCTGCAGCGTTCAGGACGGTATTCACCGCACCGCGCAGCGCGCTCGCGTCCACATAGAAACCTGTACCGGGAGTGAAGGTGAGCTTTGCCGAGCCGCCGGAGAGGATATCCACCTTCTTGGCGTCCGCGCCGTCCTTGCTGAACCCATCGATGACATAGGCCGCGCTGGCGGTGCCCCTGATGGCGTACGTGTCATCCGCTGTATCTGGTGTGTCCGCGCCCGCCGTCTGGATGCGGAAATAATCGTCCGCGGGGGCCGTCACGGTGTAGAAGGTGCATGCGGTGAAGCTTACGTCAATATCGGCCTTTGCCAGCAGGGAAGGAATGGTGTAGGTGTAGGAGTAACCGCTGCCGGCGACGTAGGAGACGGTGTATTTCGTGGGAATGCCGTTCACGGTGAAGGACTCAATCGTATTGCCGGTGTCCGGCGTGATGGTGACGTCCACCGTGGAGCCGGACTTGATGCTCTCGCTGCCGTCGTCGGCGATCGTGCCGCTGTATTCGATGCCCTCCAGATTGTATTCCGCCGTCATGGAACCGCCGTCGCCGCTGGAAAGGGTTACGTCGTAATTTACCTTGCGGAATACGGCCGCCACTTTGGTGTCCTTCGTGACGTTGGTGAGGGTGATGGAATTGCCGCTGGTGGTGTAGCTCACATCGTTCGGGCTGCCCGCGTCGCCGATCCGCCACTCGTACAGATAGCTGCCGGCGTCGGGTGTGGCCAGGAGCGTCAGGTTGCCGTGGCGTTTGACAGTGAGCCCCATGCTCAGGATCTTACTCTGGCCCTGGATGTAGGGAATATAGTTGGTCCCGCTGGTAACGGTCCCGCCGCCGTTCTGATAGCTGTCCACAGAGACGGTGACGTTATAGGAGGGAATGGGCTCAAACTCCGCTTTGACCTTGAGGGTGCCGGTGAGATTGGCCGTGTAGTAGTTGGCTACCTCCGCGCTGCTGTTCACCGCCACGTACTTGCCGTCGGACCAGACATACCAGCACTTGACCTGGTAGCCGGCCGCGGGATTGGCGAAGATGTTCACCGCACTCATGGCGTTCACAGTCGCGGTGTAGGTCAGGCTCTTGTCCGTTCCGGTGACCGGCGCGGCGCTCAACAGCGTCCCGTCGTCAAAGAGGGACAGGGTGCCGTGGGGGGAGACTGGGGTGCTGGTGTCCGCGGTGTTGATTCCCGCCACATAGGTGACCGTTACGGGCACGCCCTCAAACACCACGCTGACTTCGTGGTCCTCCGTGATGTCGGAGAGGGTCAGGCTCGTGCCGGTATAGACGGTTCCCGCGGGATTTTCGTAGACCTCGCCGTCCACCGTCCAGCTCTTCACCTGATAGTAGGTGTCGGGCACCGCCGAGAAGGTGACGGAGGTGTTCTTGAGGACCGCGTAGCCGCTTGCGAAGTTCACTCCGTCCTGAGCGGCCGTGAGGCTGCCGTTTGCCCCGGCACTGAAGGTAATGGCGAAGTTGTACATGTTGATGTAGTCCGCCGTGATGACGTACTTACCCATGCTTGCGGTTGTAAACGTGAGGGTACTGCCGTCGTCGGAGACGGTGTAGGCATCGTCATCCATGACGCTGACGCCGTTTACGTACCAGTGATTCACCTCATACTCGGCGTCGGGCGTAGCGATTGCCGTCACCGTGGATCCGGCGGGGAGCCAGGCTCCGGCGGCCGGGATCGCGTTCTGTGCCTCGCCGTACACGACGGAGGTGATGGCGCCGTTGACTGCTCCCGTGTTGGAGTAGCCCACATGGGCGTCGGTGGACAGGTGGATGGTGACGACTTCATCCGTTTCCGACCCGTCGTCGTTTTTATAAGTGGCTTTCAGCTGTAGGATACCTTCAGTGCCGGTTTCATTGGTGGCGATCGATAGAGCGCCGGTGCTGCTGTTCACAGCTGTCAGTTTGAGCTTCGCTCCCCACAGGGACCAGGTGACCGTATTCACGGTGGTGTCGTTGTCCAGAGAGACCGCCGCGACGAAGTTCCAGGTGCTCAGGTTGTTGTGGTACAGCGTATAGCTGCCGTCGCCGGAGGGCGTTTCTGTGGCGCAGGAGATCGCGATCTCTGTGGCCTTGGGCGCTACGGTGACCGTGGCTGTGGCGGTACCCAGCTCTGCGGTTGCCGCCGCGTCTTCATAGGCCTTTACCGTAAGGGTGTGGGTCCCGAACGCCGCGCCGGAGGCCACGGTCAGCGCATAGCTGGAGCTCGTAGCGCCGGTGATTTCCACGCCGTCCAGATACCACTTGTAGGTTTTCGGCGTGGTGCCTTCAAAGGTTGTGGTGAAGGTTTTCGTCCCGCCCCGGGAGAGGGTGATGGTATCCGGATTGATGAAAATACCGTTTGTCGAGGCCTGGGTGTTCTTCACGGTGAAGGGAATCTCCAGCGTGTAGTAGGTCGCGTCAGCCGGGTACTCGTCAAAGAAGCTCACGACGAGGGTGTAGCTCCCCACCGCCAGGCTGCCAATGGCGCCGGATTCTAAAAGCGTCAGCGTACCCTTGGCGGCGTCCGCCGTCCAGGTGTAGTCGGCTCCTTCCGTGAGCGGGTCGGTTTCCCCGGCCAGCTTTACCGAGTCGAACAGATGGTTTTTACCCATGACGGTGGGGCAGTAGACCGTTGTGGCAAGGACGTCGTTGGCCGAAACGCCCTTGTCGTATACCAGCGGAACAGTATATCCCGCGGCGGAGGTGATGCTGTAGTATTTGACGTAGTCGGTGGTCAGGCCGGCAAGGGATGTGGTACCCACCAGGCTGCCCTTCTGTATGGTCGCCGTGGCCGAGGAAGCCCCCGCGTCCGCCTGCCAGCCGTAGCCGTACACCCCGTCGGCGTCGCTCAGCACATCATCGTAATAGCTCACGGTGTAGCCGTGCGTTGCAACGATGCCGCCCTCCGCGCCGTAGGCGGACAGGGCTTTGACGTTGGTGAGCTTCAGGTTCAGGGGATCGTTGGACACGATCGCGATGCCGCAGGAGTGGTCAGCCGTGCTTGCGTTGATGGCGGAAAGGGTGCCGGTCCCGTCGGACACGATGTTGAGCGTGCTGCTGGTGTATGCCAGCGAAAGGGCGCCTCTGCCGTCTACGGTTCCGGCCAGGTAATTGTTGCCGGAGAGATTGAAGGTTGTGCAGGCGTCGCTGGTAAGCAGCGACTGGGCCGTTAAACCGACGAGAGACAGGGAAGTAGCGGAATCGGTAGAAATGTCGAGGCCGGCGTCCACACCACTGAGGGTGTAGGACAGGTCCGCTGTGGGGGATGTGATATCTGCCACGCTGACGATTACTTTTGTAGCTGTGGTGATGTTGCTGATTTCAGAATCCACCCAGCCGTCGTATCCAGTCGTGAAATAAAGGTAATAAGCTTTGGATATGTCCGAATCATAGTAATAATAGTAATAGGAATGTCCGGCTACAACGGGGAAAACGTCCGTACCGGTAATAGGGGCTGCGACGACGCCGTAGTGAATCGGATCGTCATTCACGAGAGTAGCCGCGCATTCCTGTTCGTCCAGCCCTAGGTCAAATTCCTTAAGGTCCAGATCTCCGTTTGAGTACATGGCGTAGAAGACAGTACCGTCTTTGTAATCAGAATGGTGGATATCGCTTGCAGCCTTCGGTTTCAGCTTTCCGTTGTCGTTGTAGTAGAAATAGGTTCCGTCCCCGCCGGTTCCGGAGGAAAGGGCGACGGTGCCGGAGTAGGTCGCAGCATCCGGATCTGTCACTGTGACGGTGATCCCGGGGTCGCTCACCGTTGCCGGGGCGATGCGCAGGTATTTGGATTCCAGCGGACTGGTATCGTCCGTATGCAGGCCGAAGAAATCCCACAGGAAGTCTTCCCAGTGGTATCCGTCCAGCACGATGGAGTCGTTCACGCCAAAGGTTTTGGTGACGAAATTGGTGTCGCTGGGCCCGTAGCAGGCCAGAAAGCCCGAGGGAGAGGTGGATCCGTCAGGTGAATAATCCACCTTCCAGTAAGCGTTCTGGGGGTAGTAGATCGCCCCGTTCAGGGAATAGACCTCCGTGGAGCCGCCGAAGTTGTAGATGTAGTGGTGCGGTACATACAGGCCGATATTGGAGCATACCAGCAGGCTCCCGGTCCAGACGGTCATCGTGTCGTCGGTGACGAAGATGCCGGTGGAATAGTAGTTTGACTGGAGGCTGACTCCGTCGTGGCCGTACAGGTAGACCTTCAGGGAGGGCGCGGAGGTCAGGGAATCCTGCACGCCCATGGTGAACTTGCCGCTACAGATGCCCACGGTGTTGGTAATGCCGCCGCTGGCCTGATCGGCGGCCATGGGAACGTTCACGGTCATATCCACCGTGCCGGTGACGAAGAATTCGCCCTTGCAGTAGATTCCTTTGGTGGCGGTGGCGCCCTTCGCCCGGTTCAGGTTCAGCGTCAGGCTGCCGGCCCCGCGCACCGTGAGGTTGTTAACCGTGTACAGCAGGATGGCGGAGGTGGTGCTGCTGTTGTTCTGCGTCAGTGTATTGGTACCGGTGGCCGTGACGGAGATGCCCGTGGTGCGCAGGGAGGAGACGAGATATCCGTCTGCCGCCGAGGTGAGTTCCAGACCGTCGAAGGTCACGGAGCCGGCGCTGGAATCCAGCACGACGGTGAGCTTCGGCGCGTAGGTCTGGCTGTTGGATCCGCTGAGAACGCTGCTGCTGCTGCTGCTGCTGCTGCCGGAAATAGTGAGCACCTGGGAGGCCGCGTTATAGGTCCAGCCCGTGCCGGAGAAGGCGCTGATATCGGTGTCGTTTACCGTCAGGCCGATCTTGTGGAAGGTAAGGGTGATCACCTGGTTGGCGGTGATGTTGGTAATGGTGTAGGTCCCCGCTGTGGAATCATAGGAGTAAGTGGAGCCACCCTGCTCGTTCCCCGCGGCGGTGAACTCATAGCCGTTGCCGTATACCTTGTCGATGAGGGCCAGGGCGCTGGCGCTGCCCTCCAGTTTGAAGGTGAAGCTGCTGCCCGAGGCCACGCTGGAAAGGCAACCGTTCACAGGGGTGAGGGTGATTCCGTTGATGGTATTGCCGATGGTGGGCCAGGAGACCGTATTGTAGGTGGAGGCGGCGAAGATCGGCTCAATGGTGTAGTCGTAGCCGATGTCCTCCTGCGTATAGGTCAGCGAGGTCGCCCGGTATTTGGAGGTGAGGAGCGTGCCCTCCGGATTGTAGGATACCTCCCAGTAGGTTACGGTTCTGCCCGCGGCAGGCGTGACGGTGACCGGGAAATCGTCCCCGTCGTGGAGGGTGATCACCGTATCGCTGCCCACCGTGGCTTCGGTGGCGCCCACGGGCAGGGAATAGCTGTAGGTGCCGTCCGTATCCGCGATGCTGCGCAGGGTGATTGTATGGATGGGCTTTTCCGTCAGGTACAGGGTAAGGGTCACGTCGCTCCCCAGCTTGGAGATCCCGTAGCCGTCGCCGGAGGCGAGATTATGAACGGTGGTCCCGTCGATCAGGACCTTGCCTGTCTCGGTGGCTTTGAAATAGTAGGTATTGCCGGATGAAGAATATTTGTAGACCGATCCGCTGATCACCGCTCCGCCGTCGGCGACCTCTGTCGCCAGCGTCTGCCAGGAGGTCTCGGCGGCGGTGAATTCGGAGGATTTTATGGCCGTGACCGGGGAGTTGAGGCTGGATTCCCATCCCTCCAGGGTGTAATAGGACGCGCAGCTTCCGGTTACCGCAACTGTGCTGCCGCCTGCCACGTCTTCCGCCGTGAAGGTATCGCCGGCGGTGTAGAGATAGGTCTGGGTTTTATCTCCGGCGGTGCAGTCGATGGCCGCGTCGGCGCTCTGAGCGGTGGATCCCGCCACGTTGAATTTAACCGTCACGTCGTAGCCCTGTTGAACGGTCCTGCATGTGACCTTGGTGTTCTGTGTGATGGCATGGATGGTGTAGGTTCCGGCGCCGTAATCCGCCGCCCCTTGGCTGCCCTGAGAGACATAGGCGTAGGCGTCGTCCAGGAGGAAGCCGGTGGCCGGCTGTACCGTCACCTCGGTGTCGCCCTTGATGGAGGCCGTCGTCCCGGTGACCCAGGTCTTTGTCCCTGCGGCTTCATCCGTGGCGCTGGCGTAATACCAGGCTGTGAGGCCGCTTTTGCCGCTTTCGTCGTTGAGGGTCAGGGTGTAGGAATCCCGCTCGAACACAGCGTAGAGGGTGCAGCTGCGCACGGGCATGATGAAGTAGAAGGTGCTGGTTCTCTTGCCGGTATCCACGGTGTCGTAGGCCGTGCCGCTTCCCAGCTCGGTGTACCGCCACTCCTTAAAGTGGTATCCTTCGTTGGCTGTGGCCGTGAAAGTGAATTTGGAGTTGGACAGTACGATGCTTCCGCTGGAAAGGGAATTGTCGCTGCAGGTGAGGGTGCCGCCTCCCGTGTCTCCCGCGGTCCCGAAGATGAGGCTGCTCTGCTTCACCGCGAACTGGACCTCAATGCGGGTGCCCTCCGCGTACATGACGTAGGGGAAGGAGGTGGCGGTGCTGTTCTGAGCGACGCCGTTGACGTACCAGTCGTAGACCTCGTATCCGGAGTCTGGTACGGCGTAGAGTACTACCCGGGTACCCGCCTGATAGTTGAGATTGATGCTTGCGGTATATGTGTCGGAACCGCTGTCATAGGTAATTGTGTCGCGGGTATACTTGTAGTCGGGGCTCACCACGTAGACGGTGCCCACGTCGCCCCCGGAGAAGGGCCTGGCGCCCACCTGCAGGGCATGCGTGGCCCCCAGGATGGAGACCGAGCCGCTTAAAAAGCTCAGCTTATAGTTGGAAAGGAGCGTCGAGGTGACGGCGCGGCTGGCGGTATAGTACCCGCAGGTGTTGGAAACGTTGGAGACGTTAAAGGTGCTTTTCGCGGTGTTGGTGTAGGTGAGGGCCACCACGGTGCCTGCCAGGGTGGAATTGAGCGTGCCGCCCGTCAAGTCGCAGGGCGCGAAGCTCCCGGACGTGATGGTGAGGCTCCCCAGGGTGGGATCGCTCAGGGCGACTCCCTCGCTGCCCACCTTGACAGGCAGCTGCAGGGTTACCTCCCGCTGTTTGACGGTGAAGGAAGCCCAGGACGAACCTGTGATGTTTCCGGAAGTGTCGCTCGCGGTCATCTGGACCACATAGCCCCCGGCGGGGGTGTTTTTTGCGATATTGTAAACATAGGCGCCGTTGAGGGAGGATTCGGTTATGTATCCTGTGACGGGGATCTCGCTGTAATAGACGTATTTTCCGTCCATGGTCACGGTGCCGGTGCGGGTGGCGGTGAAGAAGTATACGTCGCCGTCCTCCGTCTTGTAGGTATAGCTCGTGCCCATGACAGCGGCGCCGCCTTTTACGATGGACGCGGCGTTAGAAATGGAAGTCAGGGACGCCGTGTCCGCCTGATACAGGTAGATGTCGGCTGCGTTCCGGGGCGTGCTGGTGGTGACGCCGCCGGTCTTGCTCAGCTGCAGGAAGGTGAGGCTGCCGCCGTCGCCGTAGGTGATCGAGGACGGCGCGTCAATCGTGTAGCCGGAACCCAGTTTGGACAGATAAACGCTCTCGGCTGAACTGGGCTTGAAGACGTAGGAACCGGAATAGTAGGCGTAAACGCTGTAGACGCCGTCGGGCAGGTCCTCGTCGACGATCTCGTTGGCAACTCCGTTGGAGTCCACGTCCGCCACAAACTGATAGGTGAGGCCCGTTGTGCCCGAGGTAAGGGTGAACAGCACCGTCCCGTTGGGAATGGTGGCAGAATCTGCGTGGTCGTTGACCACCTTGGCGTAGACTTCCACACCGGTGGGTGAGGCGTCATGGGCCCAGACCTCCGAAATATGGGTGCTGCGCTTGGAATGGGTCACGGTGATGCTGTCCGTGTAGGCCGTTATGTAGGTGGCGGACTCACGGGTGAGGACGTTGACGCGGCATCGGTAGGTGCCCGCCGAAGAGACCCCGGCGCTGGCAAAGGTCAGCGTCATGCTCTTCTCGTTGTCCATGTCGGTCCAGGCGCCGTTCACCAGCTTTTGCCACTGGAACAGGACCGTTGTGTAATAGTTGGAGGACAGCTGGCCCTTGGGCCCGGTGACCCCAACAGTGAGGTAGGAGTTCTTGTCCGGATAGACCAGCAAAGTGGCGTCGTTGGCTCCGTCGGACTCGGAAACCGTGAGCAGCGGGTTTCCGTCCGCGGCCTTGGTCCGCGCCGTCAGGTATGCCGAGGGCGCGGACAGGGGCGGGATGGGGCTGGACCGCTCCACCTGGATGCAGTATTTATACTCCGTGTATGGGGTCAGATTACCGTCGTTGTAGTAAAATTCCTTGTAGTAGTTTCCGTCGGCGTCCTGCTTGAGGGTATAGTGGGTAGAATCGCCCGCGCCGATGGTGGCGATGAGCTGCAAACCGCTGCCCTCGGGATAGTCGCCGTATTTATAGATGTAGAAGTCTTTGGCGCTGCCGCTGTAGGTCCAGGTCAGGCAGTTGGTGTCGCTGGTGCTCCGGGCGTAATCCTGCTTGAAGTCCGCCGGAAGCTTGGGAGGCTCGGACACGTCGCCCACCACATAGCTTACCACCGGCACGCTGGTGCCGTCGCTGAACGTATAATTATAGGAGAAGAGCTTCCAGTTATAGTAATACCCAAAATCCTGGAACTCCGTCGGCATATTGGTGACGGTACCGGATATGGTCGTCCCGCTCAGGTCGATGACTGCAAATCCGCCCGCCGGATTCAGCGAGAAATAGGCCCCGGCTTTCACGTGGGCGCCCGATTGGACGAGGCTGGACCAGCCCTGCCCTCCGGCGCCTATCTTGAACTCCACGTTGGCGCCGAAGTTAAAGGTGTTGGTTACCTCGTTGGAAATGGTGATCTCCTGGGAGATGGAGCCGTTTCCGAAGCTAACCCCGGCGGGGTCCTGGTTCCAGGCGGCGATGACGCTGTAGCCGCTGGTGGAGGAGGGATAGCTGGAAGGATCTCCCGGGGTGGAGGTGATGGCCTTGCCTTCGATCTGGGGCAAAGAATCATAGTCCCCCTGGATGGACTCATAGTAGTCCAGGCTCAGGATCTGGAAACAGGGGCTGAAGCTGTTGGTGAGGATGTCCGTGGTCTTGGTGTACCCGCCGTTCCCGTCCGGAACGGAAATGTAATACACATAACATTCCGTAGGGATGCAGTAGAAGGCCACCGAGTCCTCGTCCTGGCTGGTTTCGAAGGTCAGGGTGTACTCGTAGGTCTTGGTTGTCTCGTTTTCCCATTCCATCGTAAACCCTGCGGATGCCTCGATCCCCACGGCGGCGCCGGCGATGGTATAGTCTCCCTCGAAATACCCGCCGATCTCAAAGTCCACCGACACGAGGCTGCTGGAGCCCGAGCCGCTGGTGGAGGCCCAGGAGGTGGTGTTCTGCCAGGCGTAGTCGTAGTCGGAGATGATGTCCACGTCCTCGAAGTACGGGGCGGCCGCGATCACCGCCAGCACCTTCGGATCGGAGTAGGTCAGGTAGTGGATGCCGCTGTATTCGATCAAAGTGGTGTCCTTGTCGGTGTCCGGCATGGTGAGGGCCACTACGGTGGGGGAGAGAGCCCACAGCGAACCGCTGGTGGTGGGATGGCTCTGGGCAGTGACGCCGAGAGAGCCGCCCTTGTACAGGACGCTGTAGCCCTTATAGGAGCCGCGCATGCCGCTGTAGCTTTCATTAAAGACCTCCGCGGCGGTGTAGCCCATATTAAAGGTGTTGCTGGTGCCGACGTAGTTAGTCAGGAGGATCTGGTTTCCCGCGCCGTTGATGTCCCCGGACACGGCACCGTATTCGCAGTAACTGGAATTTCCAATGAGGTTGAACAGGTTGCTGCTTAAATAGGTGGAATCCCTGGTGGTTGCCCAGGGAAGGTAGGAGTTATCCGTGCCGCTCCCGTCGATACATTTACTGTCGTCGAGTTCGTAAGCGATGCTCAGGCTCTTGTTCAGATATTTGCAGAGGGTACTGTCCACATAAATATAGGGATATCCGCTCCGGTCCGGGGTCACCACCGCGGCGTTGCACCGCATGACCGGGCTGCTGAGATTTTTTGTGTCGAATCCGTTTTTGCTCACCGTGTTGGTCGTGGTGCTCCCGGTGGGGTTGCCGTCGCTGTCGTAGGTGGGGAATTCCATATTTTCCGCGTCCACAACCTTGATTAACTGTGAAACAGTGAGGGCAAGGCCGTCGCCTTCGGCATAGGTGTATAGGCCCACGGCCCGCTGGAAGTTGGCGTTTCTGTCCTCATACGGCTCGCCCGCCATGACCAGATCCTTCGTTCCGTCCGCGTCCGCGTCGCCGTAGGCGAGGGATACCCGGATAAGGCTCCCGAACGTGCTGGCGCCCAGGTCCAGCGCGCTGTTGGACTGGAGCATGCCGCTGGTGCCGCCCCAGAGGATCCGTGCCTGGCTGGCGTCGGCTTCCAGGCACTTGCCGGTGTAAGTATAGGAGATGGCGTAGGCGGGATTGGCGAAAAATGCATTGGTGGAGGCTACGTTATAGACCGCCCGGCCGTAGGAGATGCCCAGGTCGTCCACGCCGTCCCGGTTGAAGTCACCGGAAACCAAAGACACCATATTGGGCACGGCATTGGAGGCGGAACTCACGGCGTAGCTCCAGACCCTCGTCCAGTTGCTCATGTCCAGCCAGGCGTTGGCCGCGGCGTTCGAGGTTTCCCCGTATTTGTAGATATCCACCCGGGCGCTGCCGCTCTGGGCCACGTAGACGGCGATCTCGCTGGTGCCGTCCCCGTCGAAGTCTCCCGTGGCGATTTGCAGCAGGTTCTGCCAGGCGGCGTCCATCGCTGACTGGTTTTTCCTCTGGGTTTCATTGGCTGCTGAGTATGTATAATAAGGGTTTACGTCTCCGATATCCTTTGCGCCGCTGTATGTGTTTAAGGCGCTGTCATAGATGTAAAGACAGAGATTCGATGTCGTGGAACTTAAATAGTGAAGGCTGTCGAAGCCAACATAGGCCACCTCGCCGGCGAGACCGTCACCGTTAAAGTCGCCGGGAGCGCCGGAAAACAGCTTGACGGTGGGCATGGAAACTCCCCCGGTGCTGATGGAACTGAGAGCCGTCGGCTGTACGGTGTTGTCGTTGTTGCCGTACAGCATGGTACCTCCGCTGGTGGCGGCCAGGACCTCGAACACCTGGTTCCCGGTGGTCTTGTCCCGTCCGTAGGGGTTGCTGGTGGTGTCCGCGTCGTAGCCGTCCGGCGTTTCGCTGGTGTCGAAACCCAGGGCGGCAAACACGTCTTCCTTGTTGTTGTCCAGCGTGGTGCTCTCGTTGGTTGCCGCCTTCGCCGAGATACCGAACCCAAAGTTCACACCCGTGAATAAGCCCAGTATCATCGTGAATGCCAGAACCATACTCAGTGCCTTTTTCATATCTTCACTCCCGCTTTCATGAATTTACACAATATTAAAAAGCCTGCCCTCCGGGGTTTGAATCATATTTGGCGTTAAAAGGGGTTCGTGCATGAAGCTGTTTGATGGCGCTGTATTGAATTGTATGAACAGGGTTCTATCGCTTGAATTCGGAGATCCTGTCGGATAGGTTTTCATCCGCGGCCGGAAACCCGATTTGAATCCATTCCATGACGGACACGATCATGTGCCGTGCGATGGCCCGCAGATCAAACAGCAGGACCGAGTCGATGGCCTCCCGCCGCTGCGTCTCCGAGACCCGGTAGGCCGCAAGACTGAGATCCAGAAACCTATGGATCTTCTTTTCCAGCGTGAAGGTTTCGTCGCAGGGGATCGAGATATACCCCCGCATCATGTTGCCTGTCCCGATTTCGCACTCGAAAAAATCCTGCTCGCTGTATTCCGGCATCCTCTCGCCGAAGAGGATCGACAGCTCTTTCGCCGTCTGGTGGTAAATAAAGGCCGATGTGGAGGGGAGCATGTATGCGGTGAGATAGATATCGCGCATATTTTCGTCCTGCTCCGTCATTGCAAGCTGCAGGGCGGCTTCTATCGCATACATCTGCACCGGGAAAAAACTGTCTCCCAGCAGCGCCTGTGCCCCCTGAAACTGGCTGCTGAACATGTATGCGACCAATTCGTATAAAATGGCCTCCTTATCTTTGCATACATTAAATAAAGAACCGGAGGAGATGTTTGCTCTCCTGCAGATATCCCGGATTGTGGTGTGACGGTATCCTTTCTCCAAAAATAGCGTCGCAGCTGCGTGAATGGCTTTGCGTTTGGCTTCTCCGCTGTCATACCTTCTTGCCAAGTTCTCACTCCTTTAAATTAGAACATGATTTAAATCTTGCATTAAAGCCTGCTATAATTTTATCCCTTAATAATGGCAAAGTAAAGGTGTAATGGAATAAAAACGCTGTGGTTTTTTAATCGGATAGAAAGACAGTGCGAACATTATGCATACCGGGAAAACCCGGTAAAAAGAGCGGGAATCTTGATGAATGTCAGCTGAAGAATTCGAAAACGCGACAGCGGCGGAACTGTGATTGCGTTGTTTGGCGATTCGGGTGCGAGGTTTTCCGCTTTTTTAAGAATTTCTGCCTCATGGTTTGCGTGTGTGTGCATATCTGTTCGGTGGTTGCGCGGCGGTTATAACTGCGCTTTCTCATGGCAGAGTTCCCGCGGATCAGGGGAGATGGCATGGTGAAATTTCTTTTTTTACGGAAGAAAGATTGCCCGGGAAAAGCGGCGGCGAGCGTTTTAGAAATCCGCAAAAAACAGGCCCCCGAAATTATCCGCGGCCCCTTCGTCGGCAGGGAAAGAAAGAAAACACAGATCATTTCTGAACACCTAGTGCCGCAATGGGTTCAGAAATGTTATGCAGCGGATGGAAACAGGGGAGAACACGAGCTGCGGAAGGGAAAAAAACACCGTGAAAATTTACGGAAAAATATATTGACAACGGCGTATGGAAAGCATACACTGTTCCATCATAAATCATTATACTTCCGGTATGATGGAAGCAAAAAGGATGGTGTTTTCGGTGGAGGAAATCCCCAAACCCGACCCTGCTCCCCCTTTGCGAGTAGGACTTACTTTTAACCTCAAGCACGCTTCGCTGTCCGATTCCGAGGATGAGCAGGCGGAATACGACCGAATTGAAACCGTTGACGCGATCCGGGCCGCGCTGGAAACGGCGGGCTGCCGGGTGGAACTCATGGAAGCGGCGGATACGCTGCCCCGGGCTCTGTCGGGCCGTCCCGTGGACATCGTGTTCAACATCGCGGAAGGAAGCGGAGGAAGGGGCAGGGAAGCCCAGATTCCGTCGCTTCTCAGCTTTTTGCGAATCCCCAGTACCGGATCGGACGAGACTACCCTCTGCGTTGCCCTGGACAAAGCCCTTTCCAAGCGGTTGCTGGCCACCTATCAGGTGAAGACGCCGCGGTACCGGGTGGTTCATCCCGATTCCCGCTGGAAGGGAGGACTTTCCTTTCCCGTGATCGTCAAGCCCGTGGCAGAGGGATCCAGCAAGGGGATCTTCAACAAGGCCGTAGCGGAAAACGAAACGCAGCTCAAAGAGCTCCTGGAGGAAAATTTCGCAAGATACCGCCAGGATATGCTGGTGGAGGAGTACATCGGCGGCCGGGAATTCACGGTGGGCATTCTGGGAAACGGCGCGGAGACCCGGGTGTTCCGGCCGATGGAGATTGTCTACCTGGACCAGGAGAGCGCGTACCATATTTACAGCTTTCAGGTTAAAAAGAATTATAAAACCCTGATACGGTATGATTGCCCCGCGGCGATACCGGAAAAAACGGAGCGCGAGCTCATGGATACCGCCCGGAAGATCTACGACGCTCTGGAGTGCCGTGATTTTGCCAGGGTGGACTTCCGCCTTTCCCCGGAAGGAACCGTATACTTCATTGAGATCAATCCTCTGCCCGGACTGGAGCCGGGCTACAGCGATTTTCCCATGCTGGCCGAGCGCAACGGGATGGACTATGTTGCTTTGGTGCGCGGCGTTCTGAACGCCGCACTGAAGAGGCATGGTCTTGAATTTTGTCTGGAGCAGGGGTGAGACGGATGATGGAGGCAACACGTCTTCTGGACGAGGCCCGGCAGCTGGGCGCCGACTGGTTCGACTGGAAATGGCAGATGAAAAACCGGATTACTACCGTGGAGGGGCTGGAACGGTACATCCGGCTTACCCCGGAGGAAAAGGAGAATATTACCCGCTGCCTTTCCCTCTTTCGCATGGCGGTTACCCCTTATTACGCGTCCCTCATGGATCCGGTGGATCCCATGTGCCCCGTGAGGCTTCAGGCGGTCCCCCGGATCGAGGAGACGGTGATTCTGCCCTGCGAGCTGGCAGATCCCCTGGGAGAAGACCGCGACAGCCCTGTGAAAAACATCGTGCATCGATATCCCGACCGGGTACTCCTTCTCGTGACCCACCAGTGCTCCATGTACTGCAGGCACTGCACCCGCAGGCGGACGGTGGGGGAGGAGGACCATACCATTACCGCTTCCGAGCTGGACGACGCCGTCCGGTACATCGAATCCAACCCCCGCATCCGGGACGTGCTGGTTTCCGGCGGCGACCCCCTGACCCTTTCCGACGAAACCTTGGAGAGGATCCTCTCGAGGCTCCGCGCAATCGACCATGTGGAGATCATCCGCATCGGCACAAGGGTCCCGGCGGTGATGCCCATGCGGATTACCCCGGAGCTGCTCTCCATGCTGAAAAAATACCAGCCCGTCTGGATCAACACCCATTTCAATCATCCCAAGGAGCTCACCCCCCTGGCCCTCAAGGCGTGCGGAGAGATCGTGGACGCCGGCATCCCTCTGGGAAACCAGAGCGTGCTGCTGCGGCACATCAACGACAACGCCGAAACCATGAAGCAGCTTCTGCTGAAGCTGGTAAAGGGGAGAGTGCGGCCCTATTACCTCTATCAGTGCGACCTGAGCCGGGGAATCGGCCATTTCAGGACCCGTGTGGAGACCGGCATCTCCATTATGAAGGCCCTTACCGGCAACATTTCCGGGTATGCCCTTCCCAAATTCGTCATCGATGCTCCGGGAGGCGGGGGCAAGATCCCCGTGAGCTACAATTACGTTCAGTCCATAGACGACAGCCAGGTGGTCATGCGCAATTACCGGGGAGATATCTATGTCTATCCGCAGCCCCCGGACCTCCGGGACGGCCCGGAACCGCCGGGAAAAACAGAATAGTCAAGCTGAAACACGGGCCCTGCGGCCCGTGTTTTGTTTGTTGGACGGGAATGTTCATTTTTGCGTTGTCGGAAAGGAGAGAAGAGGATATAATAATAAAGGAAAACAAGCGGCGGAAGGGGAGACGGAATGAACCTGCAGCATCTGAAGTATGTGGCGGAGGTGGAGCGGACGGGCTCTATTTCAAAGGCCGCCCGGAACCTGTTCACCAGTCAACCCAATCTCAGCAAGGCCATTCGGGAGCTGGAGAGCGAAATCGGCCTGACTCTCTTTTCGCGAACCAGCCAGGGAGTGGCCCCCACCCAGAGGGGAGCGGAGTTTCTTGCCTATGCCAAGACCATCCTTTCTCAGATAGACGAGCTGGAATCCATTTACCGCCCGCAGGATCCCGACAGGGTGAGGATCAACATCTCTGTTCCCCGTGCCTCCTATATCTCGGCGGCCTTCACCGCTTTTTTAAACGAACTGCGGAACAAGCAGGAGATTTCCATCGGCTTTCGGGAGGTGGATTCCCTGAAAGCCATCGGCGACGTGGCCTCCGGGGCTTCCGACCTGGCCGTGATCCGCTATCAGCAGATTTATGAGGAGTATTTTCTCGGCTTTTTAAAGGAAAAGGGGCTTGCCCACGAGGAGCTCTTTGCCTTTCACCCCGTGATCCTCTGCGCCGGGGACCATCCTCTGGCGGGCATGAATCCCATTCCCGTCCACCTGCTCTACGAATATCCCGAAATCGTCCATGGGGACATACGAATCCCGTCGGTCCCCATGCACCGCATCAGCTACAGCGCCGAGCAGAAGGTCCCGGATAAGCGGATCTACGTTTCCGAGCGGGGCAGCCAGCTGGACATGCTCCGTCTGGTCCCGGGGACCTACATGTGGGTTTCCTACGTGCCGCGAATCATCCTGAAGCCTCACAATCTGGTCCTTCGGGACACCGTGCCGCAAAGCCTTCTGAGCAAGGACCTTCTGGTGTACTCCAAATCCCATCACCTGAGCCGGTATGAGGCACTTTTCGTGGATCTGGTGAAAAGGGAATATGAAATCAGCTCCCGGGAATACAAAGAAGACTCGGCGAAAAATGGGGAGGGGCCGGCCCTCTGACGGATTTGAAAAAAGAAAAGCGCGGTCAGGATTGACCGCGCTTCAGGCTGTCGTAAAAGCCTCGCAGAGTTTCGCCGCCGGAGCGGCGAAATAAAATCGGATCATTTTCGGGCGCGGCGTGTACGTGCCCGAAAATACTTCTCAGGCTGCAAGCGCCGAACCGTCCACCTTCGGCGGACAGCGAGGCGCGCGGCAGTCTGCAGGCCTTTTTGTTGAAAAAGGCGGAACGCCTTTTCGACAAACTAAAGCGCGGTCAGGATTGACCGCGCTTTTTATAAATAAGTACGCTCCAGCGAACCTTCAAATCTCTTCCCCGATCCGACGGCCCTGTGCGAAATTTCCGTTTAGTCTAACCTGCATCCGCTTTCCGGAATCCAGTGCTCTCGGGACCGAAATCCCGCGCTTCCGTTTTCCTTCTTCGTTCGCCCTTCGACTAACCTGCAACTTGTTTCCGCTTGCGCGGCTCGTCAGTCGCTCTTTCGCTTCCGCATTGCTGCGGCGGCCCTTCGATTCGCTTCCGATCTTCTTAGTATTCCCTGGAGCGTATTTTCATTATAGGGCGGGCCGTCCAAAAAGGCAACTCTCATTTTGAGGCAAAATATCCCGAATACCCCGGTATTCTCTTTCATTATACCGTTATCTCAATTTATCTATATATTGCTCACTATTTTATCGGTATTGTCCTCTTCGTTCCCTCTGACTGAATTCCATAATTTGTTTTTATGGAAACCGGGTGGCGCAG
Source organism: Papillibacter cinnamivorans DSM 12816 (assembly GCF_900176335.1). Lineage (GTDB taxonomy): Bacteria > Bacillota > Clostridia > Oscillospirales > Oscillospiraceae > Papillibacter > Papillibacter cinnamivorans. Next base: position 55,875 of record NZ_FWXW01000005.1, on the reverse strand, counting down.
CGCCGCCCGGTCTTCGCCGGCAGGAAAGCCCCGCGGGGCTTTTCCTCCGGGTTTTAAGAGACCCGGGGCAGGACGTTTTCCCGGAAAAACTGCCGGGCGGAATCGGCGGAAACACTGTGTAGCTCCCCGTCCAGCTGCACGCAGACCGCCTGCTGGCATTGCCCCAGACAGAAGGCAAGGACCAGCTCCACTTTGTCCGTCAGGTTCATCTCCTCGATCATGCTCTGAAAGGTGGTCACCACGTTGTAAGAGCCCTTGAGATGGCAGGCGCTGCCGATGCAGACTGTAATTTTAGTCATTTCGATTCCTCCCCGTTATGTTCGGTATGCAGCAGTTTCCGGGCCTTCCCTTTGAGAAGGCCGCCGTAAAGGGACAGTACAAGGGAATTTTCCTCCGAGCGTTTGATACTGCTCATCCGATCGGCAGCGTAAAGCTCCTTGCTCCGCTGACGTCTGGAATCCCCGGCGGCAAAGGGCTGGCCGGCGCCGCCCGCGCAGCCGCCCGGGCAGGCCATCACTTCCACAAAATCGTAATGCTCTCCCTCCTGGATTCTCGTGAGCAGATCCTCGGCATTTTTCAGCCCGCTCACCGCGGCGATGCGCAGCGTCCGGCCCATGCAGGAAACCTCGGTTTCCTTCAGCCCGGCGGCGCCCCGGACGCCTCGGAAGGCCAGTTCCCGGAGGGCGGCGGGGGATTTATCGGAGGACAGACGGCGGAGGACCGCCTCGGTGACCCCACCCGCGGTTCCGAAAATTGTCCCGGCTCCCGTGGCCGCGCCGAAGGGCATGTCCAGCCCTTCCGGCTCGATTTCCGAAAAGAGGATGCCGCATTCCCGGATCATTCGGATGAGCTCCTGGGTGGTGATGACGTAATCCACCTGCTGTATCCCGCCGATTTTCAGGCGCTCCAGTGCCGCCTCCTCTTTTTTCGCCGTGCAGGGCATCACCGCCACGTGTACGATGTTCTTCCGGGAGGACTTGTACTGCTCCCGGATCACCGCGGCGAACATCTCCATGGGGGAGCGGCAGGAGGAAAGATGGGAAACCAGTTCGGGATGCTTCTGCTTCAGATAGCTCACCCAGGCGGGGCAGCAGGAGGTGAAGAGAGGAAGATCACGGTTTTCCTCCAGCCGGGCGATAAGCTCGGCGGATTCTTCCAGGACGGTGAGGTCCGCACCCGTGCAGGTGTCGAAAACCTCGTCGAAGCCCAAACGGTGCATGGAGGCCACCAGCTTGCCCAGGATATTGTCGGTGGGCGCGCATCGAAGCTCCTCCGCCACCGCCACCCGGACGGCGGGTGCGATCTGGGCGATGACCTTGGTGTCGGGATCGCCGATGGCCTCCCAGACACGTTCACGGTCGTTTTTTACCACGATCGCCCCGGTGGGGCAGACGGCGGCGCACTGGCCGCAGCCCACGCAGCCGGATTTGGCCAGGGGCTTTCCGTCCCTCGTCCCCAGGGTCATGCGGGAGCCCCGGTTGCGGAAGGTCAGGATGCCCAGGTTCTGCACCTCCGAGCACATGCGCACGCAGTCTCCGCATAGGATGCACTTTCCCGTGTCCAGGGTGATGCAGCGGGAGGAAGCGTCCGGCCGTGCCTCGGTGTCTCCGGGAAAGCGCAGCCGGGTGATGCCGAAGCGGTTTGCCAGCTCCTGGAGCCGGCATCTGCCGTTTTTCTCACAGATGGTGCAGTCCCGGCAGTGTTTTGCCAGAAGAAGCTCCAGGATCATTTTCCGGTGCCGCCGGAGCCTGGGGGTATTGGTGAGGATCTCCATCCCCTCCTTCGGCTGGGTGGAGCAGGCCGCCACCATGGCGCCCTCTTTTGTTTCCACCATGCACATCCGGCACGCCCCGTAGACGGACAGCTCCGAATAGTAGCAGAAGGTGGGAAGGTCGATCCCGGCTTTGCGGATGAGCTCAAGGAGGTTCTTTTCTCCCTCCATCGCTATGGGGATCCCGTCGATGGTCACATATCCCGTGTTCATACGTCCGCCTCCTTCACCGCTTTGAACGCGCAGGTGGCAAGGCACGCCCCGCAGCCGACGCATTTCCCCGGATCGATGACGAAGGGCTCCTTGATCTTTCCGGAAATGGCCCCCGTGGGGCAGCCCCTGGCGCAGCGGGAACAGCCCCGGCACAGTTCGGGATCGATCCGGTAAACCCGGGGAGCCTCCTCTATGCCCCCGCCTCCCGGCAGGTATTCCTCTGGGCAGCCCTCGAAGACCCCCGCGATGCGGGAGGCGGCCGTTTTCCCCAGAGAGCACAGGGCGGTGGAGTAAATGGTGTCCGCAAGCTCCAGAAGAAGAGTTCCGTCCTCCCCGCGCCTTTCCCCGGCGGCCAGCCTCTCCAGCAGTTCCAGGATATGCCGGGTTCCCTCACGGCAGGGGACGCATTTGCCGCAGCACCCCTCCCGGTTGAAGCGCTCGAACTGCTCGTATACCGCGAGAATGCGCCCCGTGTTTTCGGTGAGACGGGGGCCGTCGGGCCCCTGGGCGGCCCCGGCGTTTCTCAGGGCCTGGGAATCCAGGGGCAGCGTCAGGCAGAGCCTGTAAAAGGGATTTTCGCCGGAGAGCCCCCGGGACGCGTTCCCCGTATTCCGGCTTGTGGCAGCAATCATGGCTTTTCCTCCGCTCCTTGTTTTCCTGCCGCCGCGCGGCTCCGGTTTAAAAATAGCTGACTTTGACCCGTTTTCCCATTTTTCTGAGGCATTCGGCCAGTTCGTCCACCAGTTGGATCTTGATCCGGAAGGCTACCGGCAGATCCGGGTTCTGGTGGGCGGGATTCACCGCCCGGCCCACGAAAAACTGGATGTCGGTGGCCTCGGCAAAGAGCAGGCGGCTGATGCGGGAGGCCCCGTCCCGCCTGCGGCTCCAGTCGGGATAACCCGCCGTCCCCTCCAGGTACTCTTTGGCGTATCGCAGCACGCGGCTGACGGTGATGACGCCCTCCGTCACCAGGTCCACCCCGTCGATCTCCGCCGTGGGCGGGATCTCCGGGTCCAGGTACTCCGGACGGGTGCGGATGTTCTTTCCGAGAAACTGGGACGCCAGAATCGAGGTGGTCCCTCCGCAGACGATGTGTTTTCCCTCCTGTGAGAAAAACCGCGACATCATGTCGGGTACCTCCTCGGGGTCGGCGGGAGGGCCGATCATGAGGTTGGTCTGCTTTCTCGGCCACAGCTTCAGGGCCGCCACGGTGGTGTCATCCCCCGGCTCGCCCCGGTACAGCCGGGAGCATTCGTCCACCAGGAGGGAGGAGAGCATTTTGGAGGAGCAGTCCTCCTCGTAGTTTGCCTCGATGAACTCCATGATGTTTTCCCGCTGCCAGCCGAAGTTGAGGCTCTTGCCCACCCCCGCGTAGATCGCCCCGTCGCTCATGGTGACGAACATGTCGCCCTCCCGGAGGCGGAATTCCGCTTCCGTCACCGTCTTCCCGGAGATCGTCCGGCTGGAGACCTCATACTCCAGGCTCTTTCCGTCCCGGAGAAGGATGGTCTTTGGGTTGTCGTATTCGATCACCCGGGCACAGCCGTCGGCATCCAAATGGAGGATGGTGAAGGTGGAGTAGGCGATGCCCCTCTCCCGGCAGATGGGAAGGGTGGCGGCCATCGCGGCCACGCAGTCCTCCACGCTCATGCCCCCGGCCATCATGGTGCCGATGATTTTGGAGGTGAGGGTCGCCAGGATATTCGCCTTGACCCCGCTCCCCAGCCCGTCGGCCAGCACCAGGGTCGTTCCCCCGTCCTCCTGGCGGTGGAGCTCCACCCGGTCCCCGCAAAGGAGCTGCCCGAATTTGTTTGCGCTGGTCCATCCCGCATCCACATACATCCGGTTCATTTTGACAGCGTTCCTTTCAGTCGGGTCAGGGCCACCTGGGTCTCCGCCGTGGTCTCCCCCAGCAGAGAGGCGATCTCCTGAACCACGCGCATCTGTTTTTCGATCACCTTGTCGGTGATCTCCACCGCCTCGCGCCCACGCTCTTCCTTCTCCGTGCGGTTTTTCTCCTGGTCGGTGACATCCCGCAGGAAGGAAATGAGGATGTGATAGTCCCTGTCGAAGATGATGGTTTCCTCCACGTACCGGTCGTACCGGTCCAGATACCGCTTCCGGTCATAAATGTTCTTCCGCGCCCGGGTCACCGCAAGATAATCCACCGGGTCCAGCAGCCGCACCACCGGTGCGCCCCGGATTTCCATGGGGCTCTTCAGGCCGAAAAGCTGGCAGGCCGTCGCGTTCACCAGCTGGATGTTCAGTTCCTCGTCCATCACCAAAATGGCGTTGGGCGTGTTGCTCACGATCTTTTCGGAGAAGGACTCCGCCTTTTCCTTCAGGTACGGAAGGCACATATTGAGGTCCGCCTTTCCCAGACAGACGGCGATCGCCTTTTCCCGGCAGGTATCGTAGCCGCAGCTTCCGCAGTTGAGTTCCTGCTCGGGGCTGGCTTTTCCCATCCGGGCCAGTACCCGCCGGATTTCGGTCTCCCCCGGAAGCACGGGATGGTCGTCCCCCAGGAAGGAATAGGACGTCGAAAGCTCTTCCCGGGACATGGAGCGTACGGGAAGCTCCGTCTCCCGGGCGTATTTCCCTACCCGGAGAGTCCCCGCGATCCTGCCGGCCCTGCGTTCGGGGTTCATAACGGGACCTCCGATGCAGCCGCCCTGGCAGGCCGACATCTCCACAAAGCACTGCCGCAGACCGCCGCGGATGATCTCCCGGAGGGCCTCCATGCAGTTTTCCACCCCGTCCACCGAGATGTAGTCGTATCCGGTCTTCTCCGTGTGCATGGAGCGGATGATCCCGCCGGGAGCGGGGAAAAAGTTCCCGCGGCCTCCTCCGGCGCCGGGCGCTCCGCTCTCCTCCGGCTCTTCCAGGACAATCGACTCCTCTTCCAGCCACTTTGCCAGCTCCTCAAAGGTCAAAACGCAGTCCACACGCCCGTCGCTTTCGTCGGCTTCGGCCTTCTTGGAGATGCAGGGGCCGATAAAAACCGTCTTCGCGCCGGGGATGCGCTCCTTGACGAGGACGCTGTGGGCCTGCATGGGGGACAGGACGGGAGCCAGGTATTGGAGCGCCTCCGGGTAGTAGCGGCGGATGAGCTTGTTCACGCTGGGGCAGCAGGAGGAAATGAGCACCGGATGCTCTTTTTTACGGAGCATGTCTTCATACTGCCGCTTCACCGCGGTGGCTCCCATAGCCGTGTCCTCCGCGGAGGCAAAGCCCAGCTTTCTGAGCGCTTTGTCCATGGCGCCGATGCTCTTTACCCCGAAGTTGGCAATGAAGGAAGGCGCCACGCAGGCGATTACCGGAGCGCCGGAGGCGATAAGGGCCCTGGCTCTTTCCGTGTCGGAGCGGATCTGTTTTGCGTTCTGGGGGCAGATCAGGTAGCAGTGCCCGCACAGGATGCAGTCCTCGGAAAGGATTTTCGCCTGATTGTCGGCAAAGGCGATGGATTTCACCGGGCAGTTCCGGATGCACTTGTAGCAGTTTTTGCAGTTGGATTCCATGGTGCGAAGGCATTCTGTCATGGTATCTCCTCCCGTCCGCGTTCTTGATTGGATCTTTGGTTATAATTTATGTACTCGGGTATTCTGTTTGTTAATATTTTAACATATTATTTGCCCGAGAGATCATATCGGATATGGATAGACCTATTCATATTTGGAATATCCAAGGGATTCATATCTTCAGAAGTGTGATTTGTGCTCGCGGCACCCGTTGCTTATTTGTTTCCTGCGATGGAATGGACCTTAAAAATTCGTCAATATGCACAAATGATGGAAGCCGAAAATAAAGGTATGGACGGGAGCTCGCTCCCGTCCATACCCGATAGAAAACGGTATGTGCAGTTCATCCTCTGGTTTTTCGCTGATGAGCTGAGAATCTGCCGGCAATTTACAGGGATTCTTACGATACCCTAGCCTTTGCATCGGTTTTGATCCGGATTTCAAAGACAGCGCCCTTCGGCCCGTTGGAAGCCGAAAGCTCTGCGCCCGAAAGTTCGGCTGCTTTTTTGGCGATGGAAAGCCCCAGCCCGAAGTTGCCGCCCTTGCCCTTGTAGAACCGGTCGAACACGTGGGGAAGGTCCGCTTCCGAAAAGCCGGGCCCATCGTCCCGGATATGAATGACGGCCGTGCCGTCTTCCAGGGAAAGCGTTATTTCCACCTCCGATTCGGCGTAGCGAAGGCAGTTGGACGCGGGATTCCCGATCATCTGCCACAAGAGCCGCTCGTCCGCCGTGACGGGGACGCTCCCGACGCCGGTTTCGAAGATAAGACGCTTTTTCTCCTTGATGGCTAGGCCCTCCAGCCGGTAGGCGTACTCGGAAAGAAGCTCGGCGAGATCCAGAGCTTCCGGTTTGCAGTCGAAGGAGTTTTCCATCCGGGACAGGGTGAGCAGCTCTCCCACCAGGGCGTTTAGGCGGATGCTCTCGGCGCGGATGATATGGGCCGCTTCCTTGGGGTCGTCGCCCAAGTCGGCCTCGATGGCCTCGGCATAGCCCTGGATGGACATGAGGGGGGTGCGCAGCTCGTGGGAGGCGTTCTGCAGGAAGAGTCTCTGGGCCTGGTCCGAAGCCCGCAGGCGGGCGGACATTTCGTCCATGCTTTTACAGAGGCTTGCGATTTCCCGAAGGCTCTGCTCCTGGGGGACGGGAACGAAATTGCCCTTTCCGATCTCCTCCGCCTGGGCACAGACCCTCTGAAGGGGACGGCTGATGCCTTTGGCTGCGGCGCCGGCGAAGAAAAAGCCGATCCCCAAAGCCACCAGCATGACGGCCGCCAGCATCCAGTTGAGGGCATAAACCATCTCCCGGCTGTCCGTCAGATCGGCCGCGAATACGATGTAGAGCTTGATTCCGGCAAGCTCCTCGAAGGGGATTCCGGAGAAATAGGTGGTGTTTCCGGCTCGGATGACCTCCCCGGCCTTGGCGTCGAAATCCGCGCCCCGGATGTCTTCAAGAAGGGTTTCGGTGAGAAGGGTGCCGGAGGTCTGCCTGGGAAAGAGCACCTGGAAGGATTCGTCGAAAATAAAAAACTTGATGCTTCCGGAAAGCCGGGAGGCGGTCAGGGCAGCGCTCAGGCCCTGGAGGGCGGAATCCGTATTGTCGTCGGAAAAGGCGCTGATCATAAGCTGCCGCTCTACCAGCACCTGCATGGTGGAAAAGGCGGCCTTCAGTTCCTTCCGGGCGCTCCTGTCCAGATAGACGTACATGGCGGCGTTGAACAGCACCAGAACGACGAGCATCACAAGGAGCGTCTCGGCTACGAAAAGGGAGAGATATTTCCTCCGGATAGTTTTCATTGTCTCCTCCGTTTCCGAAACCCATGGCGGCTTCGGCGGCAATTTCAGGACGGCTCTCCTGTCTCCAGCTTGAAGCCGTAGCCCCAGACAGAGGAGATGCGCACTCCGCTGTCCTTCAGCTTTTTCCGGAGGCGCTTGACCACGTCGTCCGTGGCCCTGGTGTCCACCTCGGTTTCAAAGCGCCAGACGGATTTTAAAAGCTCCTCACGGGACACCGCCCGTCCGCAATGCTCCATGAGATAGGAAATCAGGGAAAACTCCGTGGGTGTCAGTTCCAGCTTTTCATCTTCCAGATAGGCCTGGCGCTCCGGCAAAGAGATCCGAAGGGCCCCGCAGCGCAGTTCCCCGGCCTCCTCGTCTCCGCGGCTGAGGTTTGCCCGGCGGAAGATGGCCTTGACCCTGGCCACCAGCTCCATGGGAGAAAAAGGCTTGACCAGATAGTCGTCGCCCCCCAAAGAGATGCCGCTGATCCGGTCCAGCTCGCTGTCCCGGGCGGAGACGATGATGATGGGCACGGGGCTTTTTTCCCGGAGCCTGGCGCACAGGGTCAGCCCGTCCGTCCCGGGCATCATGATATCCAGGATCACCATGTCCGACGGCCGGCTTACAAACACCTCCAGCAGCAGGTCGCCGGTTTCGAAGACCTCCGCGCCAAAGCCCTCGCTGCGCAGGAACCGGGCGATGAGCTCCCGGATGTTCTTGTCGTCGTCCGCGATATAAATGAGCTTTTCCATAGGCTTCTCCCCCCCCCCGTGGCGGTCAGCTTTTCCTTCGTACGGACCGTTTCGCGCCGGATTCCCGGAGTCTCCCGTATTTTGTGGATTCTGGGGAAATCGTATCACAATTGTCGGTCAAAAGAAACATCTGCCGCAGTTTTGCCACAGTTTGCAGGTTGTTTTCACGGATATTTTTCACTACAATGAAATTGCAAGGCTTGCAGATGAACTGCGGAGGGATGCGGATTGAAAATACGGCTTATCATCTTATGCGCTTTGATGCTCGCTTTTATGGCGGGCTGCGCGAATGCGAAATCGGCGGCTTCCGTGCCCTCCGTCACTTCCGCGCCGACGGCGGCCCCCGCCGGTTCGACAGGTACCGCTGCAGTGGAGCCGGACAAAACGGGGGACCCCTCCGCGGCGCCCTCGGCGGATATTTCCGGCGGGGCGGCGGCCACCGAAACGCCGGGCGGCGATACCGGCTCTTCCGCCGGGGCGGAAGACAAAGAGGAGACCCAGGTGCTCGACGGGATTCTGGATCAGCTGGACCAGCTGGATCAGCTGTATTCCGAGCTGGACGAGGTCTCGGACGATGAGTTGAATGTGGATTGACCGAAGGAGGCAAAACATGAAAAAGAAGATAGCGGCGGTGGTCTGTATCCTTGCCCTGGTCCTGGCCATCCCTGCCGCGGCTGTAGGTGGGAACGGACAGACCACCACAGGCGGACAGAACACCGAAAGCGGACAGAATACCGAAAACGGGCAGAGTTCAGAATATGGGGCGGCGGTACGCTCCGGCGCGTCGGAAGGGCAGGTTCGTGTGAGAGGTCAGGCTCTTCAGGCAAGACAAAACAATCTTCAGATCCGGCTGATGAACACGGAAAACTACAGCCTCCGCCTGGAGTGCCGGCAGTGCATCCAGGAGATCAAGGATGGGGAACGGGATCTGACCCAGGAGCAGCTTTTACAGCTGACGGAACTTCAGACGCAGCTGCAGGAACAGTACGACCTGCTGTCGGCCACCCAGGGCGAAGTTCACGAGCTCATGCTCAATTTCCGGGCAGACCGCCTGAACCAGGATTACGACGCCATGTCCTCGGATCTGGAGGCCATTATGGCGGTGCAGGAAAACCGGATTGCCATTAAAGAGGAGATAAGCAGCCTGCTTCAGCAGATCCTGGATGTCGTGGAATAAGAAAATTAAAATGCTGAAATGAAACGGGAACGGCAAACAGCCGTTCCCGTTTTATTTCAGCTGTACCGGAATGAAAGAAATTTGAGATGACGCGGCATCCGGCATGTGGTAATATGATACACGGCGTCTGCACAGATGGTTCCGGTTTTCCGGCAGACGGCAAATACATCTGTCAGAGGTTTTTGCATGCAGCGGGATGGGAAAAAGGCGGAGGAACCTGGTTGGGGCGGCAATGTTGTCAATATCGCAAGCCTCCGGAGACAAAACGCGCCGTATATCATCGCATGGATTCTGTATTATACATGGGTCGTGGCCTTCGCGACATGGTGGACGGCGTCGCCCGCCGCCGACACCGCTTTTACCGTGCAGCTGAGGGGGTTGATGCATCTCGTTAACCTGATTTCTTCCGCCGTCTTTGTATTCTTTATCCGGAAGGAACAGTTCGTCATAACCACCCGCGTCGGAGCGGCTGCGATAGCGGCCGGTATGGCCGTCTTTTTTCTGGCTCCGGACGGAGATATCCGGCTGGCTGCCGCGGTGATCAGTTCCGTCGCGGTTGGCTGTGTCAATATAGGACTTCTGATGCCCTTCGTTTTTACGCTGAATAATACCGAAAAGCTCTGCGCCGTGGTGGTCAGCAACGCCCTTATTCAGCTGGTTTCACTGCTTCTGGAACTAAATGCGGGTTCCGGACGGCGGTTTGTATTGGAATGCGTCGTTTCCTTCGGCATTCTTGGGGCATCTTTGTTTACGATTCTTTTTTTGCGCAAACCGGATGCCGCCGGCGAGAAAAAGGAGATACAACCCCCTGTACCGCAATTTCATCGTAGGATCTATCTCACCGTTTTATTTAACTGTGCCATTGCGATATTATGCAAAGGAGCGGGAAAGGGGATCCTGGATGTCGCGGCCGCAGGCTCCCCGATGCCCCTTTTAATTTGGTACTATGCCGGAGGCCTCGTAGGCGGTGCTGTTTTTATTCTGGTTTACGCATTTGTTGGAAAAGCTTTTGTCTGGCTTGGAAACATTACTTTTTCCACCGTGGCCATGGGCATTTTATGCAATGCTTTTGCGCCTCAGGTTCCCGGGTTTGCCGTTTCCTTCGCTGTTCTCCTGGGGATTGGAAGCACGGTGGGCATGATCAATATGTATTACATCATAGGAGTAGTCGGTAAAAAATACGACAGCATGCGGTATCTTCGCATGTCGATTCTTTTTATCGGAGCATGCGGCGGCATATCCGGCGTGGCGGTGGGTTCCTGGATAGGAACTTCCGGTTCTTTCGGGATTTTCATGACCGCCTCCGTCGTTTCTGCGGCGGTAATGATCTTTTTCATGCTGACCTCGCCGGTCATTGCGGGCGCGGAGTATGAAAACGACTGGGGAAAGGATTCTCATCATACGGACATCGGGCAGGAAGATCCCTTCCGAAAATACGGTCTGAGCAAACGGGAAACGGAGGTCTGCGGCCTCTTGCTGCAGGGATACACCATGCGTCAGGTATCCGGGATCCTCTCCATCGCGTATTCCACGGTAAACACCTACTGCACCTCGGCATATCGGAAGCTGGGAATCAACAGCAGAACGGAATTGCTGCTCCTGTTCAGGGAGTATGCCGCGAAATAGTGTTCTTTGCTTGTCGAAAAAGTCCCATCGTCCTTTTCGCCAGCGGCGAAAAGCTTTTTTGGATTTTGCGCCCGGCTCCGTGACCGAAATCCCCAAAAGATGAAATCCAAATGCCTTGCGGAAATTCACTTTCCGCAAGGCATACTTTTCGCGCCTTCGCGAAGGCGCGGGCCTTCCCCCGTAGCCGTCGGAAAACAGGGTTTTTCGACGGCCTCAGAACTCCTCATTCGTTCTAATGAGGCGTTCTTTTTTCATTTCATGCGAACTAATGAATAGACAAAACCACCGCATGGCGTCATCCTGATTTCGGACGGAGAAGACGCGGCTCCGCCGCAAAGGGAGGAGCGGGAATAAAATGGCGCTTCTTGACAGGCTGAAACGGATTTGGTCGTCTGAGTATAACGAAGGACGTTACCTGCCCCAAAAGCAGAATACTGAAAAAAAGGAAGGACAGACTCTCCAGGAGAAACAGACGAATGCCGCGTCCCTGACCCCCCGGGAGCACGACCTATTTTTGCTGCTGCTGGAGGGATATACCCTGAAGGAATGCGCAAAACAGCTGTCCGTCAAATACTCAACGGCGAATACGCACATGACGGGTATTTATAAGAAGCTGGGCGTCAATTCAAGAGCGGAGCTGATTATCCATTACAGGGACATAAAGGATACTGTCCCATGAGAGCCCGTCTGCCTTAAATCGGCATTTGAGCCGGTTATCCCCGGCGGTGAAGGCAAATGCGGCGTTCCGTCCGGTGAAGTGGCTTTCAGCTCCGGAGAATATATAGAAAGAAAAAAGTCAGGGAGGTTAAAGAAAATGAAAAAATGGGCGGTTCCGAAAATATTGTCTTTTTTGCTGGTTCTGGGCATATTGCCCACAGGCGCCCTCGCGGCTCTGCCTGCAGGCGTTCCGGCGTCGCTGGAAGCGCCGGTGATCCGGCAGATTGAGCTCAGGTATGACGACGAGGGCGTTCCGTATTTTGAGGCCCAGGTGGTGATTCCGCAGAGCGTCCTGGATCTGGACAGCGAAAGCCCGGGCGGGGGCTCTGTCTTCTGGGAGTATTCGGAGAAAATCGACAACGGCGCCTGGGGGGATTACGGAGGCGGAGGATATCTGGATGTAATAACGGAAACCGAGGAAGCAGTTGTGACGGAAAGTGAAAACACCTTCCGGGTTTTCTTCAATCCCATCGACGAGGGTACACTGGAATCGATAGACATTAAAAATCACATGTATACTTACAAACTGCGGGTCTACTATGATTACTATGAGGGGTGGCCGGACGTCGAGGCCATATATTCTCCCGCCTCAAACGAGATGAGCATCGGATCGGGCAGCTTTTATTCCGACGCCAGCGCCTGGGCGGTGCCGGAACTGCAGAAGGCCTCCCAATACGGCCTGATTCCCGACATTCTCAAAGGCGCGGATATGACGGAGCCCATCACCCGGGAAGAATTCTGCGAGCTTGCCGTTCTGCTGTATGAAAAGGCATCCAGAACCGAGGCGCCTCCGGCCTCGCCGAATCCCTTTTCGGACACGGAGAATAAACGGATTCTGAAGGCCTACAGCCTGGGGATTACCACGGGTACGTCCGCAACGACCTTTTCCCCAAAGCTGCTCATCAATCGGGAACAGTGCGCCGCCATGCTGTTTCGCGCCATCAAAGCCATCGCACCGGACGGGGAGTACGGCGTCACGGGCGTAAAGGATTTCCCCGATCAGAAATACATTTCCTCCTGGGCTTCGGATGCGGCAAAATATATGTATAAGCTGGGCATCATCAAGGGGGATACCGCCGGGAATTTTATGCCAAAGGCTACAACGACGGTCCAGCAAGCCGCCGGATACGGTATGGCAACGAGGGAGGCGGCCGTCCTGATGACGGTAAGGACCTACGAGGCCATGACCTGACAGAATCTCCTTTCCCACCAAATGGAACGGGGCATTGGAAACAATGCCCCGTTCCGCTGCTTTGTTGGAGCGGATTAAAAACAGGAGCTCATCTCGGCGTGCTTGCAACCGGGCGGAATACCCACATGGAAAATTCGATAATAGCGAAAATTACGTTGACAGCGTAATATTAACCTGCTATAGTAAAACCGTGAAGAAACCGGTAAGGGAGCTGCACATTGAAATGCGCAGCCGCCTGCCGGAAAACGGGAGTGGTTTTATTGGACGAAATCGGTGAAATCATCCGCAGAGCCCGCAAGGAAAGAAAGATGACCCTGAAGCAGCTGGCGGAAGAGACCGGCCTTTCGGTGAGCTTTCTCAGCGAGGTGGAGAGGGGAGTGGCAAACGTCTCCGTCGCCGCCCTGGCCCGTGTGGCCCGAGCCCTGAAGCTGGAGACCATCGGACTGGCCGAAAGCGGACGGGAAGCGGATACGGGAAAAGAAAAGCGGAAGGAAGAAGTTACCCTGGTGAAAAAGGACCGGCGGATCCGTATCCTGCAGCCGGGATACGACGCGGTTCCGGAGCTTCTCACGTCCGATTTTGGACAGCGGATAGACGCCATGTATGTTAAGCTGAAACCTGGTTTTGAATCCGGACCGGATCCTTTTGCCGCGGTAAAGGGCGAAAAGCTCCTCTATATGCTGGAGGGGGAGGCCGCCATGACGGTTTGCGGCAGAACATACGAGCTATCAAAGGGGGACTCGATCTACTATCCGGCAAGCTCTCCCATACGCTTTCAGAATACTCGGGATACCGACGCGGAAGTACTGGTGGTCCTGGTTTCCCGGTAAAAGACAAGGCGGTTCAGCGTTCCGGATAAATCCTGAAGGTTTCGGCAGGAAAGAGCGGGCCGTACAATCCGAAAAATGAGGAAAAATCGCGCCGCTGAAAACGGCGGCGATTTCCGCCCGTTTTTGTCCGGGGACTTTCGTCCGCGGATGGGCGGAGCTTTGTCTTTTTTCGGCGGTTTACCGCAAAAATATATGAAAAGGGGAATCGATATGAATTCAAAGATCCAGTTCCACGCAGGCGAATATCCGCTTCATGAAAACCCCAACTTCAATTACCAGCTCAACCGCACCTACAACGTCAGCAAGGGTGATCTCCAGGAGATGAAGGATCTGGCAGGCCGGATCCGGGGAATCTCCGATTGGGAGACCGAAATGCTGAACCTGGCGGAAAAAGCCCTTTCGGAAGGCCGGACGGAACCCGCCATCGCTTACTTCCGAATGGCGGAATTCTTCATGTTCGACGGGAACCCCCAAAAGCTGCCCACCTACGGGAAGTCCCGGGAGCTTTTTTACAGGTTCCATGCTCAGTGGTTCGGTTCCGGTGTTCTGAGCCTGGATTCCGTCCCATACGAAACAGGATTTCTCCCGGTGATCCACGCAAAACCGGAGGGGGAGAGCAAGGGATCGATCCTTCTTCACGGAGGGTACGACTCCTATATGGAAGAGTTTTTTTATTCCGCCCTGTATATGAGGCAAGCAGGGTACGACGTTTATCTCTTCGAGGGCCCGGGTCAGGGCGCGGTCCTGCGGCTGCAGAAGATCCCCTTTACATACAAATGGGAATTGCCCGTGAAGGCACTGCTGGACTACTATAAACTGGACAGGGTTACCATCATCGGCATTTCTCTGGGATCGATTCTGGCCCCCCGGGCCGCGGCCTTTGAGGGAAGGATCGACAGGGTGGTGGCCTGGAGCGTGGGTACCAGCCTGCTGGATCTTTTCTTCGCCGTAACGCCTCCCAATGTCCGCGGCGTCCTGGAAACCTATCTCAAGGAAGAAAGAGCGGAGGAACTCAACGCCCTGGTGGGAAAGCTCATGGAGGCAAACTCCCTTCTGGACTGGTCGCTGCATCACGGCATGTATAACATGGGGGTTAAGACGCCCTACGAATTTCTTCTTGCCGCCCGGAACTTCCAGTACCGGGACGTGGCAGGCCGGGTCACCCAGGACGTGCTGGTCCTGGGGGCCGAAAAGGACCATCTGATCCCCATCCAATGCTACAAAGAAGTAATCGACGATCTGAAAAGCGTACGGTCCCTGACCTACCGCCTTTTCACGGAGAAGGAACACGCTGCCAGCCACTGCAGCACGGGAAACCCCAAGCTGGTGCTGGATACCATCCTTTCCTGGATATCCCTTATGGAAGGCCGGGTGATTTGACGGCTTTAATAAAAGGGAACGGATTAATCCGTTCCCTTTTATTTTATAATATTTGGGAAAATGTCGGGCAGCTATTCCTCTCTGTCCAGCTCCGCGATGTAGGGGAGATTCCGCCAGCGCTCCCCGATGTCCAGCCCGTAGCCCACCAGGCGCCGGGAGGTGACCTCGAAGCCGGTGTAGGCCATGGGAACGTTGATGAGCTGCTCCTCGGGATTGACCAGAAGGGAGCAGACCTTGATGCTCGAAGGCATCCTGGCCGACAGGGTCTGCACCAGATACCCCGTGGTGAGCCCCGTGCGGATAATGTCCTCGATGATGAGCACGTGTTTTCCCGTGATGTCCAGGTCCAGGTCCTTGGTGATGCGCACCACCCCCGTCTGGCTGGTCACCTGGGGATAGACGCCGATGGACATGAAATCCAGGCGGACGGGCAGGTCGATGGCCCGGGAAAGGTCCGCCAGAAAATAAAAGGAGCCCTTGAGGACGCTCACCAAAATGAGCTCCTGCTCTGCGTAATCCCGGGTGATCTGGCCGCCCAGCTGCGAAATCCGCTCCTGCAGGGTTTCCGGGGAATAGACAATCCGTTTGATTTTCGGAAGATTCATGCTTACCTCCAGGGGAAAATTCAGAAACACGGCCGCGCCTGTGCGCGGTTACGATGGTATCACGCGTCCGCTTCCGGAGGGCGGAAGCGCTCCAGCAGAGTGGCGTAGTCCTTTTTATAGACGATCTTGATATTGATGCCCGGATACAGCTCCCGGAGCTTTTTGGCCTTTTTGTTCTTCCGGGTGACGTATTTCTGGTTCATGGTGGTGAGCTCGATATAGGTGTCGAACCGGGTGAGGTAAAAATCCGGGCTGAAGGCCAGGGTTACGTTTCCTTCCGCGTCCCACTCGATGGGGAATGTCTTGGGCTCGTATTTCCATTCGATCCGGTACATGTCGAGAATCCGCGCGAATTCCTGCTCCGCAGAGTTTTTAAAGACGGGCGGCTCCGCCGGGTTGAGATGGACCTCCGGCCGGATGACGTCCGGCGTTGCATCGGGCTCCGCCCTGGAGGAGTCCTCCCGGCTCCTGAGAAGAGCCAGAACGGCCTCCACACAGTCCCCCACCGAGAGATCTCCCGTGTTCACAGTCAGACTGTAGAGAGTCTCGCTGGTAAGGTCGGCGCCGAAGAGAGCCGAAACAAAACGCTTGTGTTTTCTGTCGGAGGTGGAGAGAATCCCCTTCGCCTCCGCTTCGGACACCCGGTACTGCTGCCGGATCCGCCCGATCCGGACGCTTTCGGGAGCGATGACCCGGATGTGCAGGGCGTCCGGCCGTCCGGCGAAAATCACCTGGGAGCCGAAACCCATAAGGACGGCGGGACGACCGGCGGTATATTCAAACAGGGACTGCTTTAAGTGCTCGAGAAACGTTTTGCCGTCTTTTCCCGGATGCAGATAAAATTTGGCGCTTTCTGAGAGCATCTGGAGCTCGTGGGTGCCGGCGAAGCCGGATAAAAACTCGGAGACGATCCGCTCCCGGGTGATGAGCTCCCAGCCCAGGCGGACGGCCAGGGCGTGCGCAAACTCGTCGCCGAGGCTGCCGGGCTGCCTCGAGATGGTGATCACTGGCAAGACAATACCTCCAATAGAGGCGGAAAGACTTCGTTCCCCCGCTTTGTCGTAAGCGGCGATATCAGGCTCCGGCTCCTCAGGAAAAACTCGGGCCTCTTCTGAGAGACGATTCTTTTCCGCTCCCGCCGAAAAACGCTTCGGCGGCGCGTGTTCCGATCCCGCTACCGATTGTATCACAATACCCCTGGGCGGGCAACACGAATTCGGGCGAACCGCGCTTTTTCCTCTTTTCTTTCAGGAAAGAGCGCTTTGGATTTCGCTCGAAAGATTTTTTAAAATAGGGGTTGACAAAGAGGGAAACCCATTGTATTATTGTGTTACGCAAATAATACAATAATACAATGGCGGTGATACAATGAACTGGAGTTTCAGGCCCGACCAACCCATCTACCTGCAGCTGCAGGAGCAGATCCGGCTTCTCATCGTCTCGGGGGTATACCTCCCGGGCTCGAAGCTTCCAACCGTACGGGAACTAGCGGTGGAGGCATCCGTAAACCCCAATACCCTGCAGAAGGCTCTTGCCGAGCTGGAACGAGACGGCCTGGTATTTACGCTGCGCACCAGCGGGCGGTATGTGACGGAGGATGTAGACATGATTGCAAATGCAAAGAAGGATCTTGCCATGGAGCAGATCCGGCAGTTTTTCCAAAAAATGAAGAGCATGGGTTATGACAAAAAAGCCGCCCTTAACCTGGTGGAGTCGGCCGCAAAGGAGGAGGAACAATGAACCCGATCCTTAGCTGCGAGCAGCTGACCAAGACCTTCGGAAGCAAAACAGCCCTTGCCGGCGTGGACCTCAATATTGAGCGGGGCCGCATCGTGGGCCTTCTGGGCCCCAACGGCAGCGGCAAGACCACCCTGATGAAGCTGGCAAACGGTCTGATCACCCCAACGTCGGGACGGCTTCTGATCGATGGGGAGGCTCCGGGGACCCACAGCAAAGCCGTCGTTTCCTATCTCCCCGAGGTTACCTATCTGGCCGATTGGATGAGGACCTCGGACGTCCTGGAGTTCTTCCGGGACTTCTATAAGGACTTCGACATGGAAAGGGCCCTGAGTATGCTCAAGAACCTGGGCATCGGGCTCCGGGAACCTCTTCGGAGCATGTCCAAAGGAACTCGGGAGAAGGTGCAGCTCATCCTGGTCATGGCCCGGCGCGCCTCCCTTTACCTTCTGGACGAACCCATCGGAGGGGTGGACCCCGCGGCCAGAGACTACATTCTGAGCACCATTATCGGAAACTACGAGCCGCAGTCCGCCGTCGTCATCTCCACCCACCTCATCTCCGACGTGGAGAAGGTACTGGACGACGTGGTGTTTATCAACAACGGAAAGATCGTCCTGTCCTCCACGGTGGACGAGATTCGTGAGGTGAAGGGCATGTCGGTGGATGCTCTGTTCAGGGAGGTATTCAGATGTTAGGGAAACTCATCAAATACGATTTTATGGCGACGGCCAGGACATTTCTTCCCCTTTACGGCGCCCTGATCGCTCTGTCGGCGGTCAACCGGGTTCTTTTCGCTCTGGGGCTGGCGGTCCCCTCCATCGTGGGCACCACGGTGTCCAGCATCCTGATTGCCGCCATCTGCGTGGTGACGCTGGTCCTGACCATCCAGCGCTTCAGCCGGAACCTGCTGGGCAGGGAAGGGTATCTCATGTTTACCCTCCCCGTGTCCGTGGACTGGCTGATTGTCAGCAAAGCGATCGTGTCCGCCGTCTGGTTTATCGCGGGCGGTGCGGTCATGGCCCTGTCCATCCTGGTGATGGCCGCCCGCGAGTTTGACTTTCAGCAGTTTCTCGCGGGACTGTCCGAGGTGTTCCAGGTTCTGGCGGACCTCGGTCCCCACGGCGGACTCTTCATAACGGAAGGCGTAATCTTCGGCATCCTTGCGATTCTGTCCGGCGTATTGCTGATCTATGCCTGCATCTCTCTGAGCATGCTGGCGGGGCGTCACAGGGGCCTTCTCTCCTTCGGATGGTTTGTGGGCTTCACCATCGTGGGCCAGATTCTCATGGCCTGGCTGATTTCCGGGGCGCGGTCCGCGAATTTCATAGCCTGGCTTGACGCTATGAAGGGTGCTACCGCAGCTCACGTCTTCATGCTGATTTTCATAGCTGCCAACCTCTTGATCTGCGCAGTCTTCTACTTCATCACCCGGTTTATGCTCAGCAGAAAGCTCAATCTGGAGTAAAAAGATATAAAAATCACCCGGACGCGGATTCCCGTGTCCGGGTGATTTTTCGTTTTTTATATGGCCTCGAACATATCCTTGGAAGCTCCGCACTCGGGGCATTCGAAATCGGCGGGCAGATCCTCCCACTTGGTGCCCGGAGCGATGCCTCCGTCGGGATATCCTTTCGCCTCGTCGTAGACATAGCCGCAAATGGTGCAACGGTACTTTTTCATATGGCGTTATCTTTCCTTTCAAATAATATATTGATTTGTAATTAACCTGGACGGCGAATCAGAAATGGTAGATGGAAACGCCGCGCAGGCGGTAGGTCCTGCATGGCCTGCCCCAGACGTCGGCGGCCTCCCACTGGGCCTTTCCGTCCAGGATCTGCTCCGAAAGCTCGATGAGGTCCACCAGGATTTCGGGAGAGAGGACCTTGGTGTGGTGGGAGGCGAGAACGGTGTCGAAGTCCCCCGCGCGCGCCGAAAGCCGGCGCAGACTATCCAGAAAAGCTTCCAGAGACGCGTTCTTCTCAAACAGCCAGATAGGGCCTTCCTGCACGGTGTCGCCCCCGAAGAGGATCCGGTTTTCCCGGTCCAGAAGGGCGATGTTTCCCGGCGTATGTCCCGGCAGATACAATACCTCAAGAGTCCTGCCGCCCAGGTCGATGATATCGCCGTCCCAGACGCTCTTTAACAGAAAGGGCCGCGGAAGGGGAGAGGTGATTTTCTCATTGATCCGGAGAAGCCAGAAGTCCGCGCTGTGGCAGAGGACCTCCGGAAACTGGGCGCAGCCGGCGATATGATCCACATGCCCGTGGGTAATGATGACGGTAATGGGAAGAAAAGTGAGGCTCTCCGCGGCGGAGCGGATATCCTCGCCGCTGTAGCCCGTGTCGATGAGCAGAGCCCGCTCCGTGCCCTCCACCAGATAGGAGCATACGTCCGGCTCGGCGATGCACCATACGCCGGGCTTTACCTCGGTGATCTCAAAGGCGCCCTGTTTCATGGTCCCTCCTCCTCATGGATCAAGTATACCATCAGTCTAGCATCCCGAAGGTTTCTCTGTCAACGCGGAAGTTGGACAGCCCGAACGCCCCGCCGGAGGAGGCCGGACGGGGCGCCGAAGCGAAAGGGAGATTACCGTGCGACACGGAACCTGTCTTCTATGGGAAGGAAGCTCTTGGGACCGGCTTCCCCTCCGGGAATTCCGAAAGGCATCTGGGAAAGAAGCTTCCAGTTGGCCGGAATGTTCCAGAGCTGGGCGACGGTTTTATCGATCAGCGGATTGTAGTGCTGCAGGCTGGCGCCTAGGCCATTGTCCTCCAGCGAGGTCCAGACGATGTACTGGAGCATACCCGAACTCTGGAGGGACCAGACGGGGAAATTATCCTTATACAAGGGGAACTGCTCCTGAAGGGTCCTCACCGTGTCCTGATCCTCGAAGAACAAAACGGTCCCATATCCGGCCCGGAAGGAATCCAGCTTTTGTTCCGTATCCCCGAACCGATCCGCCGGAACGATGCCCCGGAGGATTTCTTTTATATGGTTCCAGAGCTTGTCATGCTCCTGCCCCGTGAGAAGAAGGACTCTGCCGCTTTGGGAATTAAAGGGGCTGGGCGCGTGCTTTAATGCGTAGGCAATCAGCTCTTCCAGCTGGACGTCCGAGAGGCTGCTTTCTTTTTTCAGGCTGTATATGGATCTGCGGTGTTCTACCGCTTCATTAAAAGTTCTGCTCATAATAGTTCCTTTCTGCCACTGCGCCTTCCACAACCTGCACGGGACCGGAAGACAAGGACGGAGGAAGGGGAGCCCGTGCGATTATTTACTTACTGCAGTATCATCAGAGAACCAAAGAAGGCGGAGCGTATACCCTGGTGCCCATCTCGGTGTCAAGGGAATACAGGCTCTTGGGGTCGTTGCCGAAGAGTTCGAAGCGCTTGATGTTGTCCTCCGAGTTCTTTTCCTCCTCGCCCTGTTCCTTGACGAACCAGTCCAAAAACTGCATTGTGCGGAAATCCTTCAGGGCGTATGCTTCACTGTAGATAGAATTGATCGAGGCGGTGACTTTCCGTTCGTGCTCCAGGGAAGCCGTCAGCGGCTCCATGAAATCCTTGAAGTTGTTGCCGGGCGCTTTCACGTCCTCCAGTTTCACAGCTTCTCCGTTATTGAGGAGGTATTGGATGAAAAGCATTGCGTGATCACGCTCCTCCTGGGTCTGCACGTGGAACCAGTTGGCAAATCCGCCTAGGCTCTTGTCGGTATAATAACTGAAGATGTCCAGATAGAGGTATGCGGAAAACCATTCCATATTGATTTGTTGGTTAATCAAATCGGTGAGTTTTTTATTTAGCATCGAAGATTCTCCTTTCAGATTTTCGCTAGCAGTAACGATTACTGTTATTAATATAAACCTCGGGTTTTGCAATGTCAATAGCATTATAAAATATATTTTGCGAAAGGGAAAGAGGAAGCGGTGCGGCGGATTTTCTGAATATGCCCAAACGGAGGCGGCGGCCGGGTCCGAAAGTAAGAAATGAAACTAAAAGAATCGTAATTTTACAAAATATTGATGTTGGGCTTGTATGTGGCAACACCCGTGATAAAATAAAACCGGTAGGGGAAGTACCGGAGTGTCGGTCCGGGGCTTCCTCTGTCGGCGGTTTGTCCGCGCGGGAAAAAGAGGCGGAATCTCGTTAGCCGCCGGCAGGAGGGGTATTGGAGTCTGAAAGAGGAAAGGGGACGGAAAGGGTGGATCGATATTTGATTCCGCATTGGAGCAGGAGTGCTCTCATCAGTGTGGACGTGCAGAACGATTTCTCACTGCCCGGCGTGCCGCTGGAGATTCCCGGCACGAGAAAGATCATGTCCGGGGTGGCGGCGCTGCTGGATGTGTTCCGCAGGCGCGGAAGGCCCATTGTCCATGTGGTGCGGCTGTATCTGGAGGACGGATCCAACGTGGATCTTTGCCGAAGATCCATGGTGGAGGCCGGGAAAAAGGCGCTGGTTCCCGAAAGCCGGGGCGCCGAAATCGTAGAACAGCTTTCACGGGCTCCGGGCGGCTTCCGGCTGGACGCGGAAAAACTTTTAAAGGGAGAATTTCAGGAACTGGGGAGCAGAGAGTTTGCAATGTTCAAGCCCCGGTGGGGCGCGTTTTACAAAACCGGGCTGGAAGAGTTTCTGAAAACCCGGGGGATCGACACGCTGGTTTTCTGCGGATGCAATTTTCCCAACTGCCCCAGGACCAGCATATATGAGGCCAGCGAGCGGGACTTCCGCCTGGTGGTGGCCTCCGATGCCATTTCGGGAATCTATGATCTGGGAATTTACGAGCTTCAGAACATCGGCGCATCTCTCCTCACGGTCCGGGAAATCGAGCGGCTGGTCTTTGAGACGGAGTAAATCGGAGCGCCTTTAACATATTGGAATGTGAATAAACAACAAAAGTCCGCCGGCTTTGCCGGCGGATTTCCTGTTTAACGCCTGGTGAAATAAAACGGGGCGCTCTTTTTTCTTTCCGGTGAGACAAGGCGGCATAATTGCCCCCCCGGACGGCATAAGCTGTAGTAGTGCGGACAGGGGATGCCCATCGGCAGCCGCCGATTCATGCGGAAAGAAGGGACTTCCATGCAAAAAATGTTCAGAAGGCACTGCATCGCGTTTGTTTTGGCGGTTTTAGCCGGCACCGGCCTGCATTTCCTGTATACGCTCTTTCCCAATCCTGTTTCGGCTGTTTTTTCCCCGGTGCAGGAGAGCGTCTGGGAACATCTGAAGATGCTATACTGGCCGTATCTTGTGGCGGCGATCCTTTTGACCCGGAACCGCCAGCTGAAAAACGCCGGGTACTGGGGAGCGCATTTCGCGGCTATGCTGGTGATGGTACTGATTGTCGTAGGCGGATTTTATATCCTGTCGGGAGCTCTGGGCGTGGAGGGCACCGCTGTGGATGTGGCTCTTTTCGTGATTGCCCTGGCGGTGGCCTTCTACCTCTCCTACCGGATGTACAGCTCGGAAGCGGCCAGGGACTGCGCGGGTGTTTTGTGCTTCTTCGTTATTCTGCTGGGAGCTGCAATCGTACTCTTCACCTTTTTACCCCCGGCCCTGCCGCTCTTTGAGAGCCGGGCGGAAGCACTGGGCTGGATGACCATTCCATACTGAACCCGGCGTCTGTCGGGTGTGACGCGCGGCCGGAAGAAAGAAAACCGGAGGGATCCGGCCGGCGCTGCGGCGGGAAAGAGGGTCCGCGGCCCCTCTTTCCCGTTTTCTGCTCTGAAGGGAGATTTCCGCGCAAAGAGTGAATAAAATATATCGGTAAAATTAAAAAAATAAAATCATAAGAACGGAAAATTTGTGTATAAAGGCGAAAAAGCAGATATAGTTGTAATATGGGGTACATTAGTTTATAATGTTAAGTAAAAGCATACCGGATACGCAATCGGAAGGTAAGAAAGATGCCCGTCGGAATCGCGGACAGGCGTTTCTTTCCGCGGCCCGGAGGAATGGAGGACTACTATGGACAGGGTGGATATGGAACTGATCGGGCTTTTGCAGAAGAACGCCCGCATGCCGCTCAATCAGCTGGCCGGGCATGTCTATTTATCGTCTCCCGCGGTTTCCGCCAGAATCCAGCGGCTGGAGCGGGAGGGAATCATCAAGGGGTATGAGGCGAAGCTGGATTTGATCCGGCTGAACTTTCCCATCATCGCCTTCATCAATCTGGAGATGACCCCGAAACAAAAGCCCGTCTTTTATCCTTTCATCAGCTCCTGCCCCAACGTGATGGAATGCAGCTGCGTTACCGGCAATTATTCCATGCTGATCAAGGTGGCCCACCGGAGCACCCAGGAGCTGGACACCTTTATCGGGCAGCTTCAGCGCTTCGGGAACACCATGACCCAGATTGTCTTTTCCACCGCGGTGGAGCACCGGGGCATAAACCTCGTCGCCCTGACGGAGCCGGACCACAAGGAGGGCGAGCTCTGGCAGCCCGGAGGGGACGAATAGCGGATATTTTGTCCGCAACTGGCGTATTAAAAAAAGAAAAACAGCCCTTTGGAAAAAGAAAATTAAGACGAAATGCGCCTTTGACGCATTTCGTTTGCTTTTCGGGGCGATCCGTATACAAAACACCCCGGGGATGCTATGATACCGGTAAGTTAAGCCGGAAGGGAAACCCGGCGGGAAGGCGGGAGCTTATGTACGAATACAGCAGGGAGCGAATCGACCGCAAGGATAGAATTACGCCCTCGGTCCTGGAGGAGAAGCGCGCCATTAAAATCGTCCCGGTGGACTGTGTGGCTCCGGAGCGGGACAAACGGATCGACAGGCCGGACCGGGTATCCGCACCCGAACAGAGAAACTTCCGGGCATAGGAGGACCCCATACCGGGAAACCGCGGAGAGAAGGGAGAAACGGCCCTCCGGCGGCAGCGCCGCCTGAAAACGAAATACCGCCGCAACAGACCCGCGGAGATAAGACGGGTCCGGCGGCGCCACCGAAGTGCTGAGAGTAATTTCAGCGCTCTTTTTGTTTATGGGAAAAAAGAAGAAAAATAAAATTATGAAATGCTCCGTATGCTGCAAAGCGTGTAGTTTAATGAATCCTCTCAAACGCTGAAATAAATATGTTTTCGTAGACTCATTGAGCCCCACGATCCCAAACCCGGAGAGCTCCGATCGCGGGCATAAAAACAGACCGCTTGCCACAGAACTGTCCGTGCGTTTGAAACTACCGATAGTCAATCGCCCGCGAAGAGCGTCCGCCAGAGCACCCTCCCGGGAGATCCAAGAGGCCGGAGCCTCTTGGTCTGTTTTTGGTGACTTTTTGCAGAAACAAAAAGTTACCCCCAGCGGGGAGCAGGCAGCTCCCGTCCGAACCTCTCGTAAATAAACTTTCAAAAAAGCTTATGCTATCAGGTAATGTGGTGTATTCTGTAAATAGTACCCATCATACTTGATCTTTACATACCAACGTAATGAATAGTATGCGCCTTTCGGCATAGGTGATCTATTGGAAAAATGACTCCCCATACAATGATTAATATAGAGATGAGGAGGAATAAGACTGCTATGTTGATATTTAAGAGAAGGTGTATAACGATAAAGGCTTCATCCACCGATATTATTAATGCTATAAAAAAACTACCACAAAAGAGCACATTTTTTAATTCGTATGCTGCAAGCTCGTTTTCATTTGGTATGTATGTAAAAAGATATGAACACTTGTATGGTGTAATACGATTTATTGGTACGATTGAGGAACAGGGTGACGAATGTATTGTTAGATACTCAATAAGGCCGGGAGTGGCTGGACTTTGTGGAATTTTAGTTTTTTTATTAGCTTTTTTATATGCATTTACACTGTTTCTGTTTTTAAATGCTTCATTGATGCCTTCAGTGATATCTGGTGTGACTACATTGTTTATATGCTTAAGCATAATCGGACAGGAACAAGCCTGCAATGATCGGGTAACTAGAAAATTGCATGAACTGGAGAATAAAAAGATATAAAGTTACCCGATAAAAATAAAAGTAGCGGACGTTGTCCGCTACTTTTTCCATTACAGACATTAAATTGAACAGAGGATGTTATTTAAGCAGACCCCTTGAGCCCCACAGGCTAAAATCTAGAGGGCTCCGATCGCGGGCTGAAAAACAAATCTTTTGCCATCTCGTTATCAGTGCGTTCGAAACTGCCAATGGACAATTTGCCATTAAGAGCACTCACCGGGGCGCCCTCTCCGGAAATCCCAAGGGGCCGCGGCTCCTTGGTTTGCTTTTCGTGCCTTTTCTCAAAACGGAAAAGGCACCCCAGCGGAGCGCCGAGCTCCGTCCAATCCTTTCGTAATAAACCCTATAAATACGATTAAAAGCGAACCAACGCTAGGAATGCCGAATTAACCGCCGATGATTTTTCTGATCTTTGCCTTGACTCCGGGACCCAGAAGCCGGGCCGCGGCCTTCCGCGAAAGGGCGGGGACCAGGAAACGTTTGCTGACCTCCTCGAAAGGCAGCAGCCGCCAGGCGCTGAAAAACGCTCCTCGCTGCGCGGAAGCGGCTATCGGGGAGGAAAGTCGGGGATTGCCCGCGACGGCCTCCTCCATGCTCCGGGGCACGCATTCGAACCCGGGAGAAAGCCGTTCAAAGAGAGAAGAAGCTTTTTCGCTGTTCACCAGCACCAGAGACGCGCCCTGTTCCTCGCCGCCGGGCAGGGCGCCGGGAGCGAGGCCCCAGAAGTCGCCCAAAGTGAAGTCTCCCCTGCGGGAAGCGGCGGAATAGCGGCATCGGTGGCAGGAGGGGCGCAGGAAAAGAGCCATGCCGAAGCCCCTGCCGAAGCCGGTGTCCATAAGGGGCTTTACATACTCCCGCCCGTCGGAAAGCCGGGCCGTAAAGCTGGAATGCGCCCAGCCCTTCCGTTTGTCCCGGAACCGGATTTCGGTAATTTTGGCTCTCTGCCGGTTCTCCAGGAAATGCACCCAGTCGAAAAAGACGGCGGGGGAGGGAACTCCGTGGCAGACGAGATCGCAGGTGAGAAGATTTTCCGAGTCGTTCCCGAGAAAATGATACAGCCCGTCCACCTGGCAGGGGGTGCCGGAAAATAGGACCGGGCGGCCGGAAGAGAGCTCCTTTTTTACCTCCCGGAACACGGTCCCGGTGTCGCTCTGGACGTATTTGGCGCCCCGGAAGGCGCCCAGTTCCTCCTCGTTCCGGGCCCCACGGTGCCGCAGCACCATGGAATCGTCAAATGCGGCGCCGAACACGGTCCCGCCCCGGGAAAGGATATCTATTGCCAATACGGAGAAGAACCCGCCGGAGGTGCTTTTCGAAAGAACGTCGGCGTCCTTGTTCCGCGCCGCGTAGACCTTGCCCTGGGGCCTGGGTTCCGTTTGAGCCAGGACAGGACAGGCGGCCTGGCATTTAAGGCAGCGGATGCATTTGGAATCGTCCAGAACGGGGCGCAGAAATCCCTCCCGGTCCGGTTCCATGGAGATGGCCCCGGCGGGACAGACGTTAAAGCAGGCCCCGCACCCGGTACAGTCGGCCGCTTTGCAGAGGCAGACGGACGCTCCGCCGGGTTCCGCGGATTCCGAAGCGGCGCGGGGAAGCTCCTCGCCCCGAAGTCCCGCGCGGAGAAAAGAGAGGGAGTGTTCCCGTTCGGATTTGAGCCGTTCTTCCGCGGCGGCGTAATCAACGGGATCCGAAAGTCCCGCTTCTCCGGGAAGCCCGGCGATCCGCCGGGAAAGCCCCAGGGTGTGAAGCAGGCTGTAGGTCCGGGAATGAGAGGGTTCTATCTGTTCTTTCGGCGAGACGGCGGTGAAAAACGGCTTTTGAAACTGAAGGGAAAAAACCGTCCCGTGGAAGGAGTTGGTGAGCACGAAGGAGGCGCCGCGAAACCAGCCGAGAAATTCCCGGGGCCCCGCGTCGTAAATCACCCGGGAGCCGGGGATATGACGCCGCATGCCGGCAAGGTGTACCAGGGGAAGCCCCGTTTCCGCGGCCAGGCGCCGCGCGTAGGGCTCCAGGACGGAAAAGTCCGATATGAAATAGCAGAGGATATAAGGCGAACGGATGTCCGGCTCTTTTGCCAGGGCGGACCAGTCCTCCCCGGTGAGCAGCAGCGTGGGGTCCAGCACCGTTTCCGCCCGCCGGCCGGAAATTTCTTCTATGATCTCGCTGCCGCGGGCTTCCCGGGAGGAAAGAGCCGCGAAACGGGAAAGATACCCCCGCAGTTCCTCCTGCATTTCATCGGGAATGGAAGACACTCCGAAGCTGGGGGCGTAGGCGGCCCGGGGGCTTTCTCCGGGAAAGGCCAGAAAAAAGGAGGGGTCGAAGTGCCCCGACTGAAAGATGAAAGGATTCCAGATCTGGTCGCTCCCCGCAAGGAGCACGTCGCATCGGGGCGGGTCGTCGCAGAGTTCCTGAATGGTTTCGTAGCGGCGGGGCCCCAGGCGCATGTGTTCCGAAACGAAGGCCTCGAACCGGTCGTGCCGCGCCTTCATGGGAGGATAGTGCAGTGCCGTGTGGGCGTTGTAAACGCCGGAGCGAAGTCCCGACATGGGCTGAAAGAGACGGTTGGTCCCTGTGGTGTGGGGAAGGCGGTAATCGATGATTTCGCAGGTATGCCCCAATCTGTCCACCGCGGCCATAAGGGCGTACGCCTGCAGCTGCGCCCCGTAGTGGTGCGCAAAGTGAAAGGTGATAAGACCCGCCTTCGGCATTTCAAAGCCCCCAAACAGTTCAAATAGTACGCTTCACGTGCAATTGTAGCACGCCCTCCCGCCCTTGGCAAGGCCGCCCGGCCTAACAGCCGGCAAGAAGTTTACATAATACTAATATTTCTTCTCAAACGTCGGACAAGGTATGTTTTCGCAGACTCATTAAGTCCCACAGTCTTAAACCCGGAGAGCTCCGATTGCGGGCTCAGAACAGACCTCCTGTCATGGAGCTGTTTGTGCGTTCGAAACTGCCGAAAGTCAATTACTTATTGAAAGCGTCCACGGGACTACCCTCTAATGGAGATCCAAGAGGCCGGAGGCTCTTGGCATCCTTTTGGTGACTTTTCCTATGGGGAAAAGTCACCCCAGCGGAGCGTCGAGCTCCCGTCCAAACTCTCGTAAAATAATTACCGAAAAGACTGATCAGATTGCAAATGATCCGGCCTCCAAAACCCCAGGCAGCTTTTCCCTGTTTCATTTGACGCAGGGAATGGGGAATGATATAATGTCTGCATGCAATTGAGGATAATAATGACAGTTTTCCCGCTCGCCGGAGCAGCGGGCGGTTTTTCTCCCTCTTTGGGAAAGATACTATAAAAAGCGGCGCTGCCCGCGGGCGGAGACGATATGTGGATTTCCGACAAATGGACAGAATATGAGCTCGTCGACTGCTCCCGGGGAGAAAAGCTGGAGCGCTGGGGGGGGTATTATCTGGTGCGCCCGGACCCCCAGGCTATCTGGGACACGCCCAGAAATAACAGGTGCTGGGCGCAGCCCGACGCGAAGTATACCCGCTCCTCTTCGGGGGGCGGAAGCTGGGATAAGGGCGGCCTCCCGGAACACTGGCGTATCCGGTACGGGGAGCTGTCCTTTCTGGTCCGGCCCATGAATTTCAAACACACCGGGCTTTTCCCCGAACAGGCCGTCAACTGGGACTTCATCATGGATACCATCCGGCGCGCCGCCCGTCCGGTGAACGTTTTAAATCTCTTCGCCTATACCGGCGGGGCCACTGTGGCAGCCGCCGCGGCGGGGGCAAAGGTCTGCCATGTGGACGCGGCCAAAGGCATGGTGTCCTGGGCTAAGGAGAATTTGAAAGCCTCGGGACTGGAAGACAGGCCAGTCCGCTTCATCGTGGACGACTGCATCAAGTTCGCGGAGCGGGAGCTCCGACGGGGCAACCGGTACGACGCCGTCATTATGGACCCGCCCTCTTACGGCCGGGGTCCCTCCGGCGAGGTCTGGAAGCTGGAGGAGGGGCTCTACCCCTTTGTAGAGCTCTGCGCCCGCCTTCTTTCCGAAAAACCTCTCTTTTTCCTGATCAACTCCTATACCACAGGGCTGTCCCCGTCGGCCCTGGGATACATCCTGGGCTCCGCCGTCGCCAAGGAGCGGGGCGGGGTTTGCCGGTGCGACGAGCTGGGCCTGCCGGTCACCGAAAGCGGGCTGGCCCTGCCCTGCGGGGCCACCGGCCGGTGGACGGCGGAAGGAGAGACGTAAATGGACGAGATGATCCGCCTTCAGGGCGTGAAATACGCTTACCCGACGGCCGAGGGCGTGGCCCTTCCGGCGCTGGACGGCATCACCCTGGATATTCACAGGGGCAGTTTTGTGGCCGTCCTGGGCCACAACGGTTCCGGGAAATCCACCCTGGCCAAGCATTTGAACGGCATTCTGATCCCCACCGAGGGAAAAGTACTGGTGTCCGGGATGGACACCGCCGACGAGGACAGGCTCCTGGACATTCGGCGCACCGTGGGCATGGTATTCCAGAACCCGGACAACCAGATTGTCGCAAACGTGGTGGAGGAAGATGTGGCCTTTGCACTGGAAAACCTGGGGGTACCCTCGGAAGAGATCCGCCGGCGGGTGGACGAGGCTTTGAAGCTGGTTGGAATGTACGAATTCCGGACCCACGCGCCCCATCTTCTTTCGGGGGGGCAGAAGCAGCGGGTGGCCATCGCCGGCGTCATCGCCATGCGCCCGGACTGCATCGTCCTGGACGAGCCCACCGCCATGCTGGACCCCAGGGGCCGGGACGAGGTCCTGGAGACCGTCGGGCGGCTCAACCGGGAGTACGGCGTCACCGTGGTTCTTATCACCCACCACATGGAAGAGGCCGCCGAGGCCGGGCGGGTGGTGGTTATGTCTGACGGCCGGGTTCTGATGGACGGCTCTCCCAGGCAGGTCTTCCAGAGGGTGGAAGAGCTGCGGAAGGCGGGCCTTTCCGTTCCCGAGACCGTGGAGCTTCTGTGGGAGCTGAAGGAGTGCGGCATGAACCTGCCCCTGGACGCCCTCACCGTGGAGGAGTGCGCCCAGGCGATTTACGCGCTGCTGCACTGAAGAGAAAATAGAAGGCGCCCTGCGCGCCGTGAAGGAATGAAAACGATTGGCGCCCATCATTCAGACGGAAAACATATCCCATGTTTACAGCGCGGGGACGCCCTTTGAGCTTGCCGCCATCCGGAATGTCCGCTTCCAGGTGGAACAGGGCGAGTTTTTGGGGCTTATGGGGCATACCGGCTCGGGTAAGTCCACTTTGATCCAGCACCTCAACGGGCTTTTAAAGCCCACGGCCGGGCGGGTGCTCTTTCAGGGAGAGGACATCTGGTCTTCGCCAAAGAAGACCCGGGCCGTCCGCTTTCAGGTGGGCCTGGTTTTTCAGTACCCGGAGTACCAGCTCTTTGAGGAGACGGTGTATAAAGACATCGCCTTCGGCCCGAAAAACATGGGGCTTTCGGATGGAGAGATCGATGAACGAGTCCGCTGGGCCGCAGGCATTGTGGGCCTGGAGGGATCCCAGCTGGAGCGCTCTCCCTTCGAGCTCTCCGGCGGGCAGAAGCGAAGGGCCGCCATCGCGGGCGTCATCGCCATGCGCCCGGAGGTGCTGATCCTGGACGAACCCACTGCGGGGCTGGATCCCAGGGGCAGGCAGGACATTATCGGGCAGATCCGTGAATATCATAGGGAAAGAGGCGCGGCGGTAGTACTGGTTTCCCACAGCATGGAGGAAATCGCCCGCACCGCCGACCGGATTGTGGTCATGAGCGGGGGAACCGTGGCCATGGACGGCACTCCCCGGGAGATCTTCCGCCGGGCGGAGGAGCTCCATGGAATGGGGCTCGCCGTTCCCGAGGTCACCGCCGTCATGCTGCGGCTCCACAGCCTGGGACTGGACGTGGACCCCGCCGCATACACCATGGAAGAGGCCAGGGCCTCCATCCTCTCTTTGAAAGGAGGGTGCGCCCGTGCTTAAGGACATCACCTTCGGCCAGTATTTTCCCGGCGACAGCCTCCTTCACCGCCTGGATCCCCGGACCAAGCTCATCCTTACCCTGATTTTCATTGTCACGCTGTTCACCGCCAGGCATGTCCTCTCCTATGGGATTCTTCTGGCGTATCTCGTTTTTGCGGTGATCCTTTCCGGCATCCGGCCGGGGGTCATATTCCGGGGACTCAAGCCCATCGTGGTGGTGGTTATCATAACGGGGATACTGAACCTGTTTTACACCCCCGGCATCCCTCTCTGGAGCTTCTGGATCTTCAGCATCACCGCCGAGGGCATCCGCGCGGCCGTCTTCATGGTGCTGCGCATCCTCATGCTGATTACGGGGACTCTGCTGCTTACCTACACCACATCGCCCATCCTGCTCACCGACGCCATGGAACGGCTCATGAAGCCCCTGAAGGTCCTGCGCGTTCCCGTTCACGAGCTGGCCATGATGATGAGCATCGCCCTTCGCTTTATCCCCACCCTTCTGGACGAGACGGACAAGATCATGAGCGCGCAGAAGGCCCGGGGGGCGGACTTCGAGTCCGGCGGGCTGATGCAGAGGGCCAGGGCGCTTCTGCCCCTTTTAGTACCGCTGTTTGTAAGCGCCTTCCGGAGAGCCGATGAGCTGGCGGTGGCCATGGAGTGCCGCTGCTATCACGGCGGGGAGGGCAGGACCCGGCTGCGCGTTCTGCGCTTCGCCCTGCGGGACTATCTGGCCATGATTTTCGGCATTGCCCTGGGGGCGGGAGTCACCGTGCTGGGCGTCTTCGGGATGTGACGGGAGGTGCCTATGCGAAATATTGCCCTGAGACTCATGTATGTCGGTACCAATTACCACGGCTGGCAGGTGCAGAAGACGCTGGTCACCGTGGGGGAGACCCTGGAAAAGGCCCTGTCCCTGGTGACGGAACATCCGGTGAAGGCGGTGGGCTGCGGAAGGACCGACGCGGGGGTCCACGCCGAGGAATACGTGGCCAACTTCAGGACCGCTTCCACCATCCCCGCCGACAGGATTCCCCTGGCGGTGAATGCCCGCCTGCCTGACGACATCGTGGTGCGCTATGCCGCCGACGTGGGGGAGGAGTTCAACGCCATCGCCTCCTGCAGGAAAAAGGAATATACCTATCGGATCTACAATTCCAAAATCCGAAATCCATTTTATGTAAACCGAGCGTACTTTTATCCCAGGCATCTGGACGAGACGGTTATGTCCAGGGCGGCTTCCATGTTCGAAGGGACTCATGATTTCCGCGCGGTCCGGGCGACAGGTTCCCATGTGAAGACCACGGTGCGCACCGTCCATTACTGCGTCGTGGAGCGGCGGGGCCCTTTGGTGGAGCTCCGGGTCTGTGCGGACGGATTTTTGTACAACATGGTGCGGGCCATCACGGGAACGGTGATTTACGCTTCCGAAGGAAAGCTCGCCCCGGATGAGATTCCCGGCATTCTGGAGCGGGGCGTGCGCACCGCGGCGGGGCCTACCGTACCCCCCGGCGGCCTGTATATGACGCGCCTCTGGTATGACGAGCCGGCCCTCTCCGCGGAGCGGGAGACGGCGGCGGGACTGTTTGAAAACGCGCCTTTATCAGAGTCCGGGGAGTAACGGCGGAAACGGCGGCCGGGAGCGCGCCCTTTCGGTGCTCACTGCGCCGGAGGCAGATCCCGCCCGGGAGGAGAAACAAACGGCAGTGAAGAAGCACGAAAGAGAAATAGACGACGGTCTGGAGGAAAACGGTTCCCAGCCGGAAAGACCGGAAAAAAAGCGACGGAGTTTCGCCCGCCGGGTCCTGTCCGTGGCGGTGACCGCGGCGGTGGTTCTTGGGGCTCTTGCCCTGGTGGTCTTTCACGACAGGCTGAATATCGACTCCCTGCGCCGGGCAATTTCCTACATATCCCTCCGGACCGACGATTCCGGCAGGGCGGAGGAGTTTTCCTACGAGGGAGACGCGGGAAACCGCTTCGTCACCTTCAAGGACGGCCTGCTGGTGGCCTCCGGCACCCGGCTGCAGCTCTTCAGCGCCGGGGGCAAGGAGCTCTATTCCGGCATCGTCGCCCTGGATAATCCCAGGACCGTCGCGTCTAAAACCCTGGCCGCCGCCTACGACGTGGGGGGCGGGAGCCTGTATGCTCTGGACGGGGATAAAGTGGTGCTGGAACTGCATCTGGACTCGGGCCTTTCCATCTTTTCCGCCTCCGTGAACGACGGAGGGTATCTGGCCGTGACATGCCAGGAAAACGGCTACAAGGGCAAAGTAACAGTATACAACGACAAAATGGGAAAAGCCGTGGATCTGCTGTTTTCCACCCGGTTCGTGGTGGACGCCTGCGTGCTGCCGGACTGCAAAACGGCTGCCGCGGTGACCATCGGCCAGGAGGAGGACCGCTTTGAGAGCACCGTCGGGTTTTACAGCATTGCCAGCGGAAAGCAGACCGCTTCCCTGGACATCCCCGACTCTTTGGTGCTCTCTTTGGGAAACCTGGACGGCTCTCTCTGCGCGGTCACAGAAACCTCTATCGTGATAGCCGATGAAAACGGGGAAAAGACGGGGGAGTACGGCTATTCCGACCGGTATCTCCGGGAGTTCGACCTGGGCGGGGACGGGTTTGCCTCAGTGGTGCTCAGCCGCTACAAGGCGGGAACCCAGGCCAAACTCGTCACCGTGGACGGAAAAGGCAATGAAATCGCGTCTTTGGACACAACGGAGGAGATCCTGGACATTTCCGCTGCGGGCCGGTATGTGGCGGTCCTGTACGCGTCGAGGCTTGTGATTTATACGAAGGATATGAAGGAGTACGCCCGGCTGGAAGGTACCGCCGGCGCCCGCAGCGTTCTGATGCGGGACGACGGTACCGCCATGCTGGTGGGATATGAAAGCGCGCGTCTGTACATACCATGACGCTGCGCTGAAAAACGGAACCCTACGGGAGGTGTGGATTTTGGCGGTTTACGCATATATTATCATTGATGTTGTAATCCTTGTGATATTGATCCTTTTTGCCGTAAGAGGCGGACGCAGGGGGCTCGTTCTGGGCCTGGCCGGGCTCTTTTCCATACTCATCGCCTTTGCCGGGGCGGGCTATATCGCCTCGCACTATTCCCAGGCCGTGGCCGACAGGATGAGCCCCTATATCTCCGAAGCCGTGGAAGAAAAGCTGAAGGACAGCGGCGTGTCTGGGGATACGCAGACTTCGGGCGGCGGGGAAACCGGGAATGATACCCAGTCCGAAACGCAGACGGACAAGGTGACCGAGGCGCTGAAAAAGCTGGGG
Source organism: Papillibacter cinnamivorans DSM 12816 (assembly GCF_900176335.1). GTDB lineage: Bacteria > Bacillota > Clostridia > Oscillospirales > Oscillospiraceae > Papillibacter > Papillibacter cinnamivorans. The sequence continues at coordinate 21,373 of NZ_FWXW01000005.1, read as the reverse complement.
CTCTATGACGGGATCGCCAAAACCGTTTCCGCCGGGATCTCCGAAAGCGTAAGTTCCATCGGGACGGCCATTTCCACGGCGGTGACCGAGAGCCTTGCCGGGACCCTTGCCTACATACTGCTCTTTGTGCTGTCTTTTATTGTCATTCTCCTTCTTCTGAAACTCATCGCCCATCTTCTCAATCTGTTTTTCAAGCTCCCGGGCCTGAATTTTCTCAATATGCTGGGCGGCGGGATATTGGGCCTGATACAGGGCATACTGATTTTGTTTTTGGCGGCCTGGGTTCTCCGGCTGTTCGGGAATATCATTCCCGAGGATGTGGCCCAGAAGACCGTTTTGCTGAAATTTTTCCTGGAGACCAACCTGCTTACGCTGCTTTCCGGAGTCTGAGCCGCGCCCCGGCCGGCCCGAGAGGCGGCCGAATCCGGGGCGTCCCGGGAGGAAAGGGTTTAGGACACTTATGAACGTGCCCAATCTGCTCTCCCTGATAAGACTCATGCTGGTGCCCGTTTTCGCCGTGGCGTTTTTCGCCTCGGGGGGAAATCCATGGCCCCCCGTTTTGATCTACGCCGCGGCGTCTCTCACCGACGTGCTGGACGGCTACATTGCGAGAAAATTCAATCAGACCACGAGCCTGGGAAGAGTGCTGGACCCCCTGGCCGACAAACTGATGAACGGCACGGTGCTCGTATGCATTGCCGCGGCGGGCCTTGTGCCCTTGTGGGCCGCGGCGTTTTTTGTTTTCACGGAGGGAGTTCTCGGCCTGGGAGCGATGTTCCTTTTGAGAAAAACCAGCGACGTCATGCCGGCGAATATACTTGGTAAAATTGCGACGGTTGTATTCTTTTCAGTTTGTGTTATACTGATGATATTTACCCGATTATCCGAAACCGCGGCGATGTTTCTCATCACCCTTGCCTTGGGCCTCGCCGCCGCGGCGTTTGTGAGATATCTGTGGGAATTTATAAGAATTCTAAGAAAGAATGAAATCGCCCAGTGACCGGCCGCCGGTCGCCGGCGACGAGGAGTGAACACAATGCAGCCAACCATTTGTAGCAGATGCAAGAAGCACGTGGCGGTGGTATTCATCACCAAGCTTGAAAACGGCAAGACGGTAAACGAGGGCCTTTGCCTCAAGTGCGCCAAAGAACTCGGCATCAAGCCGGTAGACGATATGATGAAAAAAATGGGCATATCGGACGAAGATCTGGACAGCATCACCGATGAAATGATGCAGGCCTTCGGCGGGGCCGAGGGTTCCGATTCCCTTCCCGCGGAAATCGAGGGGGATGAGGAGGAGGAGGGCAAGACGGCCACCTTCCCCTTTTTGAACAAGCTCTTCGGCTCCGCCCAGGAGGACGACGGGCAGCGCCAGCAGCGGGAAAAGGAGCGGGACGGAAAGGACCGCGCCCCCAAGAGAAAGTTTTTGGAAAACTATTGTATTTCCCTGTCCCAGAGGGCCAGGGACGGAAAACTCGACGCCGTCATCGGCCGTGAGCCGGAGATCGAGCGGGTGGTGCAGATTTTAAACCGCCGCCAGAAGAACAATCCCTGCTTAATCGGCGAGCCCGGCGTGGGCAAGACCGCCATCGCCGAGGGCCTGGCCCAGCGTGTGGTGAAGGGGGAAGTTCCCTACAAGCTTCAGGACAAGGAGGTCTATCTTCTGGACCTCACCGCCCTGGTGGCAGGAACCCAGTTCCGCGGTCAGTTTGAAAGCCGTATGAAGGGCCTCATCGAGGAGATCAAAAAGCTGGGGAACATCATCCTGGTCATCGACGAGGTACACAACATCGTGGGCGCGGGGGATGCCGAGGGTTCCATGAACGCGGCCAATATACTCAAGCCCGCTCTTTCCCGGGGAGAGATCCAGGTGATCGGGGCCACCACCTTCGCCGAGTACAGAAAGCACATCGAAAAGGACTCCGCGCTGGAGCGCAGGTTCCAGCCCGTTGTGGTGGCGGAGCCCTCGGTGGAAGACACCGTGAAGATCTTAAACGGAATCGCCCACTACTATGAGGAGTATCACGGGGTGATCATCGAACCGGAAATCGCCAGGCAGGCGGTGCTCCTGTCGGAGCGGTATATCACCGACCGGTTCCTCCCCGACAAGGCCATCGATCTCATCGACGAGGCCTGCTCCGACGTCAATCTGAAAAACCAGTCCATAAAGCGCCGCTCGGAAATCAAAAAGCAGCTGGAAGACTATCAGAAGGAGCGGGAGCTTCTTTTGGGAGAGGGCGGGGAGAAACCCTACGAGCGCCTGGCCTTCCTCCGCAGCAAGGAAATCCAGTTAAACGCCGAGATGGAGACCATTAATAAGGAACCGATCCCCCGACTGACGGTGGAAAACCTGGCCAGGGTGATCGAACTGTGGACCAAGATTCCCGCAAGCCGTATTCAGGAGGAGGAGTTCAAGCGGCTCTCCGAGCTGGAGGACCGCCTGAAGACCCATATCATCGGGCAGGACGAGGCGGTCGCCGCCGTGGCCGCCGCGATCCGCCGGGGCCGGGTGGGCATTTCACCCAAGCATAAGCCGGTGTCCTTCATATTCGTGGGCTCCACCGGCGTGGGAAAAACCGAGCTGGTAAAGCAGCTGGCGAAGGACCTTTTCGACACACCGGAATCTTTGATTCGTCTGGACATGTCCGAATTCATGGAAAAGCACTCGGTGTCCCGGATCATCGGCTCGCCCCCCGGATACGTGGGGTACGACGAGTCCGGTCAGCTCACCGAGAAGATCCGGAGAAAACCCTATTCCGTAATTCTTTTCGATGAGATCGAAAAGGCCCATCCGGACGTTCTCAACATACTGCTCCAGATCTTGGACGACGGGCATATCACTGACGCCCACGGCCGGAATATCAATTTTGAAAACACGGTCATCGTCATGACCTCCAACGCGGGAAGCGACAAGAAGGACGGGTCCGTGGGCTTTAACCGTTCTCTGAACGAACAGGGAAAGGACAAGGCCATGAGAGCCCTTAACAGCTTCCTGCGCCCCGAGTTTATCAACCGCGTGGACGAGATCGTCTACTTCAACCGTCTTACCGAGGAGGACTTCAAGCGCATTGCCGGTCTTATGCTGGAGGAGCTGCGCCAGTCCCTGAAGGAAAAGAACATCAACCTCACCTGGGACGACACGCTGCTCGACTACCTGGTGAAAAAGTCCTTCTCCATCTCCTACGGGGCCCGGAACCTCCGCCGCCTGATTCAGAAGGAGCTGGAGGACACCGCGGCCGTGCGCATTATCGGCAGCTACCAAAACCCGGTGACCCAGCTGCGCGCCCGCTCCGACGGGGAAAAGATCATTTTGGATTCCATGTAAGCATATAAAAAGCGAAGGAGCCGGAAATTCCGGCTCCTTTTGCTTATGGAGGCATGGTAAGAGGTGAATGTTATTTCGTGTGAACTCAATAAATCGTAAGGAAAAAGATAGAGCAAACGACAAGCGCGCCGATACACACGAACATGGTGTAGGGAAGCAGCTTCTTGAAGTCGATATGGCACATGGCGAGATACGGCAGCGCCCAGAAAGGCTGAATGATGTTGGTGGTCTGGTCGCCGTAGGTATAGGCAACCAGCAGCTTCGGCACGTCCACGTTCAGCCTGGCCGCCACATCCATCAGATAGGGGCATTCGATGACGAACTTGGACCCGCCGGAGGGAACCGCCATGTTCAGGATGGCGGAGTATATGTACGCCACCCACGGGAAGGTGTGTGTGGTGGAAATCGCCATAAACGCATTGGCGATCACGTCGGACAGGCCGGTGTAGGCGATAATGCCGAAAATGCCCGCGTAAAGGGGGAACTGGATGATGACGCCCCACACGGCGCTGACGGAGGCGACGGCCGCCTGAGAAAAGCGCTCGGGAGTGCCGCAAAGGAGAAAGCCCAGCATGAGCATGGTGAAGTTGAAGTTGTTGATGGTCAGGCCGTTGAACCCCTGGGCGGCATACAGCTTGATGCACCAGATGGCGCCGAAGATACCGATGATATAGGAAAGCAGACGGCTGTGGTTGATCCACTGAGCAAAGGTGGAGCGGTCGGGCTTCGTTTCATACATCGTTTCGGTATGTTTTACGTCGGCAAACAGCTCTTCGGAGCCGCCTTCCATTTTAAGCTTGTTTTTGGGCATAACCAGGTAACCCACTACAAAGACCACCGCAAAAAGAACAACGCACTGAAGCAGGTTCCACCAGGTCAGAACGCTCGAGGACAGAGGGTAGGAGTTGGCCACATAGGCTTTGGAGGCATCGCTGATGCACAGGCTCAGCAGATACCCCGGGGTAGCGCCGTAAAGGGGCGCCGCCTGGGAAATGCCCACGGCGGGGATGGCGGTGCAGTAAGCGCAGGCGATGAGAGCGGGGGCGTGGATGGGATACCCCTTTTCCTTGGCCGCGGTCAGGGTGTTGCGCAGCAGCGCGATGCAGACCATCATGCCGATACCCCAGTGGATGAAGGAAAGAATCCAGGCGATGACAAGGATCATCGCATAGGCCTGGAACCAGTTGTTGGGAATCAGCGCCAGCTTGCGGATCAGCTTCTGGACCGGGGGAGAGATGGCGATGATGTTGCCGGTGATCATGATAAGGCTCATCTGCATGGCAAAGGTCAGCAGATTCCAGAAGCCCTTGACCCAGGCGTTCATCACGCTGAGCTGGCCTTCGGCGGTGTCGAGGAAAAGCGGCGATTTGGTAAAGATCAGAGCGAGAACGGCGACAATAATGGAGAGGATAAAAGCAAAGACCAGCGCGTTTGGCGTATAGCGATCAAAAAACCGGACAAATTTGTCGCTAAATGATTTCGTGTTTTGGCTTTCGGTTACTTCATTTTTGTTCATACATTTTGCTCCCTCATCAATGTATTACAGCATTGTATCCATATCGCTGCTGACAGGCGCCTCCCATTCACCCCGCAACGCAAAGCTGTCGTTGCCCGAACGCTGTAAATCTCCCGTTACAGGATAGACCAGATAAATAAACCAGCGCCTCCGGCGGCGGCAAGTATGCCCAAAACCCTTACCAATATGATAGCCGGACGGGAAGGCTCGCGCTCTGTTTCCAGGACAGCAGAGTCAAACGCCGCCCGTTGGCTCTTTTTTTTACGGGATTGGATGCGCTTATGCTCCCGGTGCAAAACAGTGGGATCGTTTTCATGCCATTTAGCCATCTGATAAGGCCTGAGAAGACAGATCAATCCGATGACGATCAATAAAAGGCCTATCTGCGTGGCGGTTCCGATTTGCCAGTTTCCCATTTCACTATTCCTTTCCCTGCTGCTTCCCGTTTGCCTTGTCCGGCACATGGGAAAAAAGCTCAATAATCCGGCAAATGCCGCCATAATGCTCCGATAAATTGTCAAAATAACTTAACTTTAAGCAAGCAAAATCCTTGCCAACTTTACCATTAAGTGAAAACGACTGAAACCCCTAGAAAAATCTGAATTTAGACTTTTTGCTGGGGAAATAAGCGATGCGGAAATGCATTAAATTGGCCGATGAAGCAATGCAAAACCGCGGAACTAATGCATAATAGCATCGGTTCCGCGGTTTTTAACCAACTACTTACAGGTGATATTTCTGCTTTTTTCGGGCTACGGTGGACTGATCGATCTTCAGCAGTTTGGCTGCCTTGTATGTGGATCCGCAGCGGCGCAGAGCATCGGCCAACACCTTTTTTTCACAGGATTCGATATATTCGTTCAGAGAAAACTCCGCTGAATCATCCTCGTAGAGACTGTCCCACTTGCCGTATGAGCAAATGTCCGTATGGATAGCGCTCGACATGGTGCCGTTAAGTATATTTTCCGGAATCTGCCGGACTTCGATTGTGTCAATCGAAGTGGTAAGCAGCAGGCGTTCGATGACGTTTTTCAGTTCCCGCACGTTGCCGGGCCAGCAATACTGTTCCAGCTGGTCGAAGGCGTTTCTGGACAATACCTTTGTCCGGCCGTATTTCTGGCAGAACTGATCCAGAAATAGATTCGTCAGCGGAACGATGTCCTCCCGCCTGTCCCGCAGAGGCGGGAGAATCAGCGGAATCACCGACAGCCGGTAGTAGAGATCGGCCCGAAACGTACTGGACGATACGCACTCAAACAAATCGATATTGGTGGCCGCCAGCAGGCGAAAATCGACAAAGCGCTCCTGCAAGGCACCCAGCCGTCTGATTTTATGACATTCCAGGACCCGCAGCAGCTTGCTTTGAAGAGCCAACGGCATGGAATTGATTTCATCCAGAAAAAGCGTCCCGCCGTTTGCCTGCTCGATTAAGCCTTCCTTACCGGTGGCGAGGGAGCCGGTAAAGGCGCCGCTTTCATATCCGAAAAGCTCCGCTTCCAGCAGGCTCTCCGGCAGTGCGGAACAGTTGATGGCCACCAGGGGTTTCCGGCTTCGCGGCCCGTTTTTATGGATATAGTTTACCAGTACTTCCTTGCCGGTACCGGTCTCTCCTGTAATGAGAACGGCGGTATCTACCGCTGCCATCTGGCGAGCCAAAGCCATAACCTGCAGCATGGCGGGGCTCTCCGCGATCAGAACGGCGGAGTTTTCCAGCTGCGCTCCGAACTCCGGCACAGGGATACAGCACAGATCCTCGTTGAGAAAAGCCTCCTGATACCGCTTTTTCAGCAGGTCCATGCGGATCATTTCCACCAGCACATACTCAATTTCACCCATACTGTCGAATAAAGGAGTGGCGGTGGCCAGTTGACGATAATGGTACCCGCTGTTTGTCACCACGTTGTTGAGTATGCAAAGCCGCCGCTTTTGCTTAAAGACTTCAGTGGAAACGCTGCGTAAGACAAAGCCTTCCGGTTCCAGACGAAAAGCGTTGAATTTCAGCACCTCGTCCCTATCGGCATGTATCATTCTGAGAAACGCGCTGTTGCAGTAGATATAGTCGCCGTCACGATTCAGGATATAGATGCCCTCATTGATGTTATCCAGCATGTGAGACCAAAAGTTCTGGCACTCCACTTGACTTCCTCCTGACAGCAGAATTATCAATCCAATTATAGCTCCCCGGGAAACGGAATGCAACCTTGCTTCCGGTTCATCTATGATACATGGCCGCTGCTCCGTAGACCCCGCTGTTGCCTGCCATATCGAGTTATGTTACAATAATATAAAAAATAGCCCGGACGCAGACAGGCTCCGTACCGGGACGGAAACGATACTGTCAGGAGGTGCATTATGAAAATTGTTATAATCGGAGGCAATGCGGCAGGCGCCGCGGCGGCGCCCAGACTCCGGAGGCTGCAGCCGGAAGCGGAAATTGTGGTGTTGGAACGGGGAGAGTATGTTACCACCGCAAGCTGCGGCCTGCCGTATTATATCGGGGGCATCGTTCCCCTGGAAAAACTCTATGTCCACACCCCGGAGAGCTTCCGAAAGGTCTACGGCGTGGACCTGCGCATCCGGACCGAGGTAAAAAGGATCCTGCCGAAGGAAAAGAAGGTGCTGGCAAAAGACCTGGTTTCGGGCAGGGAATACGAGGAAAGCTATGACAAACTGCTTCTTACCACCGGGGCCGAGCCGGTGAAGCCTCCCATTCCGGGGGCGGAGCTCCCAGGTGTTTTTACTCTCCGGGGTATCTCCGACGCGGTGAAGATCAGGAGTTTTATTGAGAGTAAGGCCCCCCGCCGCTGCGTTATAGTGGGCGGGGGAAGCATCGGCGTGGAAATGGCCCATAATCTTCACGGGCTTGGCATGAAAGTTACCATTGTGGAGTTTGCCGATCACGCCGTGGGCCCCCTGGATCTGGAAATGGCGGCTTTCGTACAGCGTCATATCCGGGAAAAAGGCGTGGAACTGCTGCTGAAAACCGCCCTGAAGGGGATCGAGCCTGCCGGAAACGGGAGCCTGGTCGCCCTTACCGACCGCAATAAGATTGAAACCGATATGATCTTGCTGTCCGTTGGCGTCCGGCCGGAGTCCGCTCTTGCAATGGAGACCGGGATCGCCCTGGGCGTACGGGGGACGATAGCCATCAACGAATTTATGCAGACCTCCGAGCCGGATATCTATGCCGCGGGAGACGCGGTGGAGACCACGGATCTGGTGAGCGGGGGAAGGATTTTTGTTCCCCTCTCGGGCCCCGCCAACCGGCAGGGGAAGCTGGCCGCAGAAAACATCTGCTGCGCCGAGCGGCCTTACCGGGGCACGGCGGGAGCCGCCGTGCTCCTGGCCTTCGACCTGACGGCGGCCTGGGTGGGAATGAACGAGCGGACGGCCGCCGCCCGGATGATCCCCCACGAGGCAAGCTATACCTCCGCCCGGTCCCACGCGGGATACTATCCGGGCGCCGAAGGCATGACCGTCAAACTGGTGTTTGAAACCGGCTCCGGAAGGCTCCTGGGCGCCCAGGCAGTGGGGCGGGACAATACGGACAAGGTGATGGACGTGCTGGCGACTGCCCTCCAGGCGAAGATGACGGTGGAGGATTTAGGCGAGCTGGAGCTTTGCTACGCGCCTCCCTTCGCTTCCATGCCGACCCCGGTCGCCATGGCGGGAAACGTGGCGCTGAACGTACTCACGGGAGAGATGCCGGTGTTCCATTGGCACGAGGCGGAAGCTCTGGGCCGGGACCCGGACACACTGCTGGTGGACGTGGGGAGTCCCAAAGAATACGCGGCGGGGCATATTCCCGGCGCGGTGAACATCCCGGTTTCCGCTCTGGAGGAGAACCTGCCCCGCATCGAAAAGGCGAAACGCGTCAGGGTATATTCCCATTCGGCGGCAGGAGGGCACGAGGCCTGCATCTATCTCACCGGCAGAGGTCTCGACTGCAGAAGCCTCGCCGGCGGGTACGCTCTGTATGAGGTGGCGGCCTCGGAAACTGCGCATTGACTTCAATTGCCATATATAATTTGACAAGCCGGCGGAGAAAAATTCTCCGCCGGCTTGTATTTGGAAGAAAATGGGTTATAGTAATAGTGAGAGGCCTTATGGAAACAAACCTGAAAATACGGGGAGCTGTGAGATGAAAAAAGCAATATGGGTTTTGATCGCCGCGCTGCTCTTTACGGCGGTGCCTTCCTGCTCGGAGAGCGCTGGGACGACGGTCACCGCGGGAACGGCGCAGCCGGAGACGAGCCGGCCGGTTTCACCGTCTGCTCCCGCCGCGGCAGTGACGGAAATCCAGGATACCGCGGCGCAGGTGGGGCAGAATATCAAGATTGACGCCGACGGGCTGAATGTACGGCGGGACGCGGATGCCGGAAGCGAAGCCCTTGGGATGGCGCCCCGGGGAGGCGTTTACAGCGTCCTGGATGAAAAAACCGACGAAGAAGGCAGGCTGTGGTATCGGATTCAGACGGACGGCGGTCCCCGGGGCTGGGTTGCCGCGTGGTTATGCCGTCAGACGGAGGAAAAGACGAATCTGGAGCTTGTAGACAGCCTGCTGGATCTGTACGGGGATGAAATCCAGACCGAGATGGAAGGAAGCTTTCTGGAAGTCTGTGTTTCCGTCGGCGGATTTGAGCTTGACGGGCAGTCTGAACTGCCGGACAAGCTGTTTTACGATGTTGAGGACAATAGGGATAAAAAGGAGTTGTTGTCTGCCGGGACCGAATGGAGCTGCGTCAGCGAGAACGGCAAGCGCCTGTTCCACGTGCGCTGCAGCATCTGGTTCGGCATGCTGGAGTACTTCTGGGCACAGTTTCCGGAATATGTGAGCACTTATGGGAGCCAAAGGCTGAACGATCTCGCCAGAATCGATATATCGGCGCAGGCGCAGGACGGAGAACTGAAAGTCACAAATGTCTCCTGCCAAATGAAATACGACAACCCGGAACTCCTGAAAATCGAACCGGTATCCCTGGTGGAAGAGGGCTTGAAAAACGGGCCTTCCATCGGAATGACACTGCAGGAGGCATACCAGTGCCTGGGAGGAAGCTTCGAGGATTTGGAAGAAAGAAAAAGCGGCACAGTGGAGCTTGGCGGAGTAAGCTTGGCTAATGTGGAACTGTATGCGCTGCCAGGCGACGAAGTGGTATGGATTTCCGTTGAGTCCGGCGAGTATGCCACGACTCGGGGCATGAAAATCGGAGACACCGCCGAGACGGTGGAAAGACTTTACGGCAAACCGGACACAGGTTTTTCAGGGGACGGCCGCGTCATCTACCAGGTGGTGCGTACCTCACAGGACGGAGAGCCGGAATTTTGCGACAACGACACCATGGAGGTCTGCTACAAGAACGGCCGTGTGAGCGCCTTCAGCTTCATCAGAATCTATCTGGACTGAGTATCCATATTTAAAAAGCGCCGTCCTTTTCGCCACCGGCGAAAAGCTTTTGGGGATTTCGTGTTGCGTTCCGTGATTGAAATCCCCAAAAGATGAAATCTCAATGCCTTGCGGGAATTCACTTTCCGTAAGGCATACATTGAGCGCCTTCGCAAAGGCGCGGTTCTTCTCCCGTTACCGTCGGAAAACAAAGTTTTTCGACGGATTTTAAAGCCGAGGCCCCCTGCAGCGGGCCTCGGCTTTTGATTTTAAACAGAAGATCTGTACCGTGTCACTGCCGGCAGGGATGCTCCCCGGGCTCCGGCTCGTGTAAGAAAATATTCCGCCTGACTGCAAGAGAGTAAAGATAGGGATAAGCGCCCCGCAGGTGGCGCATATTGGAGATCCAGGCCTGGACAATGAGGCCGTAGGCGCGCTTCATGTCCGAAGACAGGTGGGACAGATTCTCCTCCGAAAGGTGTTCCAGGTCATCGTGCTGCCGCAGTTCGCTCAGCAGATGGTGGATGGCCAGCGCCGTATCGGTGAATTCGGTATGTTCCAGCGTGTTGGGATTTTCAAATACGGTGAGAAGGAACCGCTTTTTCTGCAGAAGAGTCCGCTGAAGGGCGGCGAGGTTTTCCTTCCCGGCGTCCAGCCGGATGTCCGCCTTTAAAAACGATTCTTCGGCCCGGCAGAACGCGTCGTCGTCCCAGTCCGTGTCCAGGGCGAAGATGCGGTGCAGGGTTTCCGGTTCTGTGACAAACCGGTTGAGACAGAGGATCAGGTCGTTGCCGGCCTCGGTGAAATATTCGCTCATGAGGATGTGAAGCTTGCTCCTCCGCTCCGTTTTTTCCCGGCTGCTGATGAACCGGTCGATGAGAAAGCTCACCAGGATGACCTCGATGGGAAGGAAAATAAAGTCTTGGAAAAACAGGAACAAGGAGTGCTCCACGTCGTGAAACAGAAGCGTCTGGATAATAAAGAAAATCACGGAGGAGCAAAGCAGTAAAATGATAAAGGGTACGAGGGAACGGGACGATTTCTTTTTCATGGCAAGGTCTCCAGTCTTGATAAAAGGATTCATTACTGTTATTATATAGGACTCGATCACGAAATACAACCATATCCTTGGGAAATAAGAAAGCCCCCAAATAGACAGGGTCGGGTTTTTGTCGGTTTTCATCCACCCCATTCCGTAGTATAATACTGTCACTTGGAAAATCCGAAGTGCGGGAATTTCCCGCTGCAGGATTTCCTGTGGAGAGGGACTGAGCATGAACGCAGTGATTGAAACCTTCGGCAAGACGGTGGGGAATTTTGTCATCCGTTCCCCGGGAAGAGCTCTCACCCTGCTGAAAGCGGGCTATGAGGCAAGCGGCCTTCAGATGCGCTATCTTCCCGACAAGCGCCTGCTGCCTCATCAGAAATACATAGCCGTTATGAATAACCGGGCCATCCGGCTTCCCCTGAAAAACCCGGAGCGCTCCGCAGTCGTGAACGTTTTTTTGCCCTGCCAGTTGCTCCACGCCATGAATGTAACTCCCCAGTTTACCGAGGGCCTGGCGTGTTATTTAAACGGCGCGGGCAGCGAACAGGTGTTTATCGCCTGCGCGGAAAGCGCGGGTGTGCCCCAGACCTACTGTTCTTATCATAAGGTGCTCCTGGGAGCCGCATTTTCCGGCGTCATGCCGCCTCCCCGCTTCGTAGCCAGCACTTCTTTGGCCTGCGATGCCAATATGGGTACCTTCCGGGCCATCGCGGAGCATTATAAGGTCCCCTATTTTCTCATAGACGTCCCCTCCGTGTATTCGGAGGAGGCCGTGAACTATGTGGCGGGGCAGCTGCGCGATTTTGCTTCCATGCTGGAGGACAGCATGGGGGAAAAGCTGAAGGAGGACAGGCTGCGCGCTTCGATCCGGAGCACCAACCGTTCCATTCAGATGTACCGGGAATATTTTAAGCTTCTGACCGACAAGTACATGCCGGGGGATCTCACCTCCGAAATGTATAAGGTTTTTCCCACCCACATTCTTCTGGGAACTCCCGAAGCCGAGCGGTATTTCCGCCTCCTGCTGGAGGATGTGAAGGCCGCGGCGCCCTCCCGGGGAGAGAAGAGAATCCTCTGGGCCCATACGATCCCCTTTTGGCAGGATTCCCTTCGGGAACTTCTGAATTTTAACGAGAGGCGGCAGCTTCTGGCCTGCGATCTGAATTTTGATTCCATGGAGGAGATGGACGAAACAAAGCCCTATGAGTCCATGGCCCGCAGGCTCCTCATGAACATAGTGAACGGCGCGGAGGAAAACCGTGCCGGTAAGCTGCTGGAAATGGCCGAGACCCTCCGGGCCGACGGCGTGGTGTACTTCAACCACTGGGGCTGCAAGCACACTTTGGGAGGCGCCCGGCTGATCCGGGAGAAACTGGAGGAGAAGGGGATTCCGGTCCTCATTCTGGACGGGGACGGGTGCGACAGGAAAAATGTCAACGACGGCCAGATGAGCACCCGTCTGCAGGCATTTCTGGAGATACTGGAGGCGGGAGCATGATTCATTACGTATGCAAATACGCGCCGGCGGAGCTTTTCGCGGGCTTTGGCCAGGAAGCGGCCCTCTATAACCCCATGCCGGACTCTTTGGACCTGGCCGACGAGCTGACCCACAGGAATGTGTGCAGCTTTTCCCGGGCCCTCATCGAGGGACGCGCAGAGGAGGGCGGGGACCTTCTGGCCCTCACCGACTGCTGCGATTCCATCCGTCGGGCCTGGGACGTACTGCGCAATCTGGGACAGGAGACGGAGATGCTTTCTTTGCCCCGCAGGCAGGACGAATGCGGCCGTTCCATGTATAAGGTCGAGCTGATGCGCCTTCTGGGAAAATGGGAGGAAAAGACGGGGAAAGCCTTTGACTGCGCCGCCTTTCGGAACGCTTTCCGGAGAACCGAGCAGCCCGGCGGCCCTTATATCGCCGTTATGGGCGCCCGGATGGGGGAGCAATTGCTGGAGGAAATCCAAAAGGAGTCTCCTATCCCGGTGCACAACAACACCTGCACAGGCCTTCGAAAGCTGGGACTTCCCCCGGAGGGAACGGCGGAGGATCTCATGGGCTGGTATGCCGGGGAGCTTTTAAATCAGCCTGCCTGCATGCGCATGGCCGACATCACCTCCCGCAGGGCCCTCACCGAGGACCCCAACCTTCGGGGCGTTATCTACAACACGGTAAAATTCTGCGACTTTTACGGGTTTGAGTACGCCGCTTTGCGGGACGCGCTGCCGGTGCCCCTGCTGAAGATCGAGACCGACTACACTCCCCAGAGCGCCCAGCAGCTGAAAACCCGGCTTCAGGCATTTTTCGAGGGGATGGAGGCGCCCGCGCCGGCGCGCCCGGTTCAGGTGCACCGCGGGGGAAAGACCTATTTTGCCGGTATCGACAGCGGTTCCACTTCTACAAACGCCGTCATACTGGACGGAAATCAGGATATCGTTTCCTTCTGTACGGTGTCCACCGGCGTGGAAATAGCCGAGAGCGCGAAGCGAGCTCTCCAGGGGGCGCTTAAGAAGGCGGGACTGGACCGGGATCGGCTTTCCAGCACGGTTACCACCGGCTACGGACGGGCGGGGATCGCCTTCCGTGAGAGGGATGTCACAGAGATCACCTGCCATGCCAGAGGAGCTTACTTTTTAAACCCCGCCGTGCGCACCGTCATCGACATCGGCGGGCAGGACAGCAAGGTCATTCGCCTGGACGAGAAAGGCGCCGTGCGGGATTTTGTGATGAACGACAAATGCGCCGCGGGAACGGGAAAGTTTCTGGAGATGATGGCCCAATCTTTGGGACTGTCCATCGAGGAAATCGGCGTTCGGGGCCTCACCGCCAGGGAGGACGTCACCATATCCAGCATGTGCTCGGTCTTTGCCCAGTCCGAGGTGGTGTCTCTGATCGCCGCCGGAAAGCGGCTGGACGATATCGTCCGGGGACTTAACCGTTCGGTGGCCGCCAAGATGACGGCCCTGGCCGGGCGCAGCACCCTGGAAAAAGAGTGGATGATGACCGGCGGCGTCGCCAGAAACCCCGGTGTGGTCATGGCCCTGGAGGAGCGCCTGGGGGGAAAGGTCCTGCTCCCGGAAGAACCGGACCTTTGCGGCGCTCTGGGAGCTGCCCTCATCGCCCAAGAGGAGTGGCGGGAATAAGCGGATTAATAATTAGGTTAACATAATCATTGCAAATCTTCTCTAACGTCGTATAATGCAGGTTTTTGCAAACCCATTGAGCCCCACAATCTTAAACCTGGAGAGCCCCGATCGCGGGCATAAAAACAGACCTCCTGCCACCGGGCTGTCCGCGCGTTCGCAAATACCGATAGTCAATTACTTAATTAGAGCGCCTAAAGGAGCAACCTCAAATGGAGATCCAAGAGGCCGCGGCCTCTTGGACTGTTTTTGGTGACTTTTTGCAGAAACAAAAAGTTACCCCCAGCGGGGAGCGCGTGCTCCCGTCCAAACCTCTCGTAATAATTCCTCCCCCAATAGTTATAAAAGTCACTCCGCGAAGCACACTGTCCGCCTTAACTTTCGAATTATTCTGGAAAAAGGAGCTGTCTCGAAACGCCGGCGGCGTTTTGAGACAGCTCCTTTGAATTAATTGGAAAGATTAAAGGACTTCCCGGATCTGCCGTTTGGATTTGGAATCCAGAATCGTGCCGGTGAGCGCTTCGAGGAGAAACGCGTCGATCTCCTCCGAAGGAGAGTATTTCCGGATTTCCAGCAGCGCGTTAACGGTATCCAGCAGTATGGATTTGCGCATGGATTCCCGGATTTTTCTCCAGGGGTAAGGTGAGAAGCGCCGCTGCTATACGGTTACCCAGCTCAGGTTGTGACCGGACAAATTTTCAAGGGATTGGATGCACTGGCGGATCGTGATGGGGCGCTCGTCGCTTAAAAGGGAAAAGCAATCGTCCAGGGCTTCTTTAGCCTGTCCTCCCGTATCCCACCGGGCGTTTTCAGCCAGGAGCATGATCCCGATGCTTCGTTGATAAGAATTATCATTTTTCAGCTTTGCCCGGAAATCTTCCCAATATGGATACACGTCAGGAGAGGCGGAGGAGCGATGCTGGAGAAGAAGAAAGGAACGATATCTGATTTTATCCTCTTTTTCGTTCAGCCAACCGATGAGCTTTGCGATATCTTCGCTGGCAAGAACTGACGCAAATTCCGGCAGGCTGCCCGCGTCAATGGGCAGGATGCTATCGGCCGTTATCATAAGCTCCTCCTTGCCAATAAATGAATATGCTTTTACTTAAGGCTGCTCCGATACATCTGATAAATTTCTTCCTCCGTAAGGATAACGCGGCAGTTTTTGATGTTTCCGGCTTTGACGGCGATGGAGGCGTATTGCCGGAGCTCTTTGTCGGGGATGCTCTCCCGCTGCCCCAGAAGGGGTACCAGGAATTTATCGGCGCGGCCGGAGCAATCCCAGCCCAGCGAGGACAAAACGGAAGCGGCCAGCTCCGGATCCTTCTGCTCCACGAACCGGAAGAAAGCCGGAAGAAGCAGGCCGTTGGCTCTGCCGTGATCGATATGCCGGAAGTAGGTGAGGGAATATCCCATGGCGTGCACCGCCGTGGTGCCCGTCTGGGCGATGACCATACCCCCAAGCGTGGAGGCGTAGAGAAGAGATTCCCGGTCCTCGGCGGTGAGACTGTCCGCCAGAAGCCTGTCCCCGCAGGCGAGAATCCGCAGCATGCCTTCCCGCGCCATAAGATCCGTCAGAGGATTGGCACGGACGGAGAGCATGCCCTCAAACAGATGAGAGAATGCGTCCACCGCGGTATTGATAGTGGTGACACGGGAGAGAGACCGGGTGTAGCGGGCGTCCAGGAAGGAAACCGTGGGGAAGAGAAGCGGCGCTGCGATACTCAGCTTGGTTTTGGCCTTGTCGCTGGTGAGGATGGAATACTGGGTGACTTCAGAACCCGTCCCTGCCGTGGTTGGGATGAAGGCCATGGGCAGCACCTGTTTTCCATAGTTTCCGGAAAAGAGATTTTCTTCTGAAATATCCTGGCAGGCTAAAAGCGCAATGGCCTTGCCGGCGTCCATGGGGGAGCCTCCGCCGATGGCCGCCACAAAATCTGCCCCATAGGACTTCGCCAGAGCCGCGCCCTCATAGGCGCAGGCTATGGTGGGATTGCTCATGACCCGGTCGTAAAGGCGCCACTCCACCCCGACGGAGGAGAACGCCGCCTCAAGATCGGCAAGGGAGCCGTTTTCCTTGGCCGAGCGGGCGCCAGTGACGATAAGGGCCCGTTTGCCCAGGGCGGAAAAGACCGGAGCGTTTTTACGCACGCAGTCCGGGCCGGATACGACCCGGGTGGGCATGAGAAACTGCAGATTCATTGAAATGTCCTCCCGAAAGGTTTTATTTGGAGCCGTTTGCTGACCGGAAAATCTCCGGACAGGGAACAGGAATGGCGTACTGCCTGTAGTCGGAGAGCAAGCGGGGTGTGGCGGATGCTTGTCCTGTGTGGTACAATGCATGAGGAAGGATCCGGCCGGAGGAGGTATGGAAATGAAGCGATACCTGTGGATGATTGCCGCGTATTTTACAGCGTCTTGCCTGGCTGTGACAGGCTGCGGCGCCGCCCCGATGGTTTCTTCCTCGCCTTCTCCTGCGATTACGGCGGGGGCTTCACCGACCCAGGCCCCGTCTCCGTCTCCGACATCAGCGCCGACACCGGAGCCGACGGAGCCCTGGGACGAAGCTTTTGTCCGGGTTACGGACTATATTCCAAATATAACGGTGGAGCTGAGGTATGCCACAGATAATAATTTTACCGGCAAAGTGATCTATGATTTCACCGACGCCTGGTTACGGTACGGAACGGTAAAAAAGCTGATGGAAGCCGAAAACGAGCTGGAAAAGCATGGGTTCCGGCTGAAACTCTGGGACGCCTTCCGGCCTGTGTCGGCCCAGTTCACCCTCTGGGAGACGGTGCCCGACTCCAGATATGTCGCAAATCCCAACAAGGGGTATTCCAATCACAGCCGGGGAGATACGGTGGACGTGACGCTGACGGACGAAGAAGGAAACGAGGCGGAAATGCCCACCGGGTTTGACGATTTCACCGCCAAGGCGGACCGGGATTACTCGGATGTGACCGAGACGGCCGCGGAAAACGCGAAGCTCCTGGAAGAAACCATGACGGACTGCGGCTTCAAGCCCAGCACCACCGAGTGGTGGCACTATTCGGATACCGACGATTACGCTGTGGCGGAGGATTTCGACCCCGGCACGGGAGCCTGATTTTCCAGAAGCTGTGTGAGGTCGAAAGGCGTGGTCTGATAAACGTAATAGTTGAGCCAGTTGCTGTAGAACAGCTGCCCGTGGGAGCGCCAGTTCACCACTGGAGTTTTTGTGGGATCGTCCCCGGGGAAATAGTTTTTCGGCACCTGTATGGGAATTCCCCTGCCCACGTCCCGGAAATACTCCGCGGCCAGGGTCCCGGAGTCGTATTCGGGATGCCCCATGATGAAGATCTGCCTGTCGTCGGCTCTGGCCGCAGCAAAGACGCCCGCCTCCTCCGACACCGCCAGCACCCGCAGAGACGGAACACTCGCGATATCCTCCGCGGTAACCTCGGTATACCGGGAGTGCGGCGCGTAAAATACGTCGTCGAAGCCCCGAAAGAGGGGCACATTTTTTTCGAGAGTTTTGTGGGGATAGACCCCGAAGAGTTTTTTAGACAGGGGCTTCTTTTGAAGACCATAGTGGTAGTAGAGCCCCGCCTGGGCGCCCCAGCAGATGTGCAGGGTGGAATACACATGAGTGCGGGACCAGGCCATGATTTCACAAAGCTCCTGCCAGTAGTCCACTTCCTCGAAGTTCATGTTTTCCACGGGGGCCCCTGTGATGATAAGCCCGTCGTACCGCTTCCCCTTCACCTGGTCGAAGGTGGTATAGAAGGAACTCAGATGATCGTTGTCCGTATTTTTCGATTCGTGGCTCACGGTCTGCAAAAGCCCGATCTCGATCTGCAGCGGAGTATTGGAAAGCTCCCGGAGGAGTTGGTTCTCCGTGGTGATTTTAGTGGGCATGAGGTTGAGAATAAGGAGGCTCAGGGGCCGTATGTCCTGGGAGACGGCCCGGGTCTCCGTCATAACGAATATATTCTCGCTTTCCAGAACGGAACGGGCGGGGAGTGATTCAGGTATTTTAATAGGCATTTTTCTTCCCTCTTTTCTCGGCTGCCTTGGAGGAGAAGGCCCCCTGTCCTTCGGCTGCGCTGGATCTCATTTTCGGCAAAAACCGTACCTCCCGAAACATTTCAGGGAAAGTCCCGGCGAGTGGATGCATTTCTTTTATATATAATGATAATAATTAGAAGGCGCGGATACATACTATCTATGCCGAAAAACGGATAATATGAAATGGTAGCATACTTTTTTACCGTGCGCAACCGGATTCGCGAAAACCGCCGTCAGAACCGGGAAAACGGCGGCCCGGCATATAGACGGTCTGGAAGACGGATGATATTTTTCGACGAAGTGAAGAAAATAGGCTTGACAGGGAGGAAGAGAAATGGTATATTAACGGAGCGCCTGAAGGGGGAGACCCGGAAGGGCGGTTTTTTGACCCCAGTCAGAAGGGGAAAGCGAGCCGAAAAAAGGTGGAGAAAGGCGCCGAAAAGGAGTTGACAAAGGCTCCTGGTGGTGCTAAACTGTAAAAGTTGCCGCGGGTGGCCGGGAGCTGGGCCTGGGATCGGAAACGGTCGAAAGGGAAAGCAAAGGGTTGACAAGCGGCGGCCGGTATGGTATGATGTAACTCCGCCTGAAGAGGCAGTGCACCTTGTAAATTAAACAACGTGACAAAAAAAGCACCAGAAAAGTACTTTGAGTTGTCGAAACTGTTGATTGTAGACAGAGTAGATGACAAAAGAAAACAAGAGCTTGATTAAGCTCGATAAAATGATTTTAGTGCCCAAGGATCCAGCAGGGACCCGCCGAAAGGCGGGACGCCGCCGAGAGGCGGCGCAGGCCGACGGAATTCACTTTCGGCGGCCGCAAAAAATGTCTGCGGGGTCCCCGCGGAACCGAAAGGTTAAGCGGGGCATTAAGATACCATATTATTGAGAGTTTGATCCTGGCTCAGGACGAACGCTGGCGGCGTGCCTAACACATGCAAGTCGAACGAAAATACCAAAGCAGCAATGCGGGGGTATTTTAGTGGCGGACGGGTGAGTAACGCGTGAGCAATCTGCCTTTTGGAGGGGGATACCGACTGGAAACGGTCGTTAATACCGCATAACGTATATGGACGACATCGTCCGTATACCAAAGGAGCAATCCGCCGAAAGATGAGCTCGCGTCTGATTAGCTAGTTGGCGGGGTAAAGGCCCACCAAGGCGACGATCAGTAGCCGGACTGAGAGGTTGAACGGCCACATTGGGACTGAGATACGGCCCAGACTCCTACGGGAGGCAGCAGTGGGGAATATTGGGCAATGGGCGAAAGCCTGACCCAGCAACGCCGCGTGAAGGAAGAAGGCCTTCGGGTTGTAAACTTCTTTGACCAGGGAAGAAGAAGTGACGGTACCTGGAAAACAAGCCACGGCTAACTACGTGCCAGCAGCCGCGGTAATACGTAGGTGGCAAGCGTTGTCCGGATTTACTGGGTGTAAAGGGCGTGTAGGCGGGATTGCAAGTCAGATGTGAAATGCCGGGGCTTAACCCCGGAGCTGCATTTGAAACTGTAGTTCTTGAGTGATGGAGAGGCAGGCGGAATTCCTAGTGTAGCGGTGAAATGCGTAGATATTAGGAGGAACACCAGTGGCGAAGGCGGCCTGCTGGACATTAACTGACGCTGAGGCGCGAAAGCGTGGGGAGCAAACAGGATTAGATACCCTGGTAGTCCACGCTGTAAACGATGGATACTAGGTGTGGGAGGTCTGACCCCTTCCGTGCCGGAGTTAACACAATAAGTATCCCACCTGGGGAGTACGATCGCAAGGTTGAAACTCAAAGGAATTGACGGGGGCCCGCACAAGCAGTGGAGTATGTGGTTTAATTCGAAGCAACGCGAAGAACCTTACCAGGATTTGACATCCTACTAACGAGGTAGAGATACGTCAGGTGCCCTTCGGGGAAAGTAGAGACAGGTGGTGCATGGTTGTCGTCAGCTCGTGTCGTGAGATGTTGGGTTAAGTCCCGCAACGAGCGCAACCCTTATTGCTAGTTGCTACGCAAGAGCACTCTAGCGAGACTGCCGTTGACAAAACGGAGGAAGGCGGGGACGACGTCAAATCATCATGCCCCTTATGTCCTGGGCTACACACGTACTACAATGGCGGTTAACAGAGGGAAGCAAGACAGTGATGTGGAGCAAATCCCTAAAAACCGTCTCAGTTCGGATCGCAGGCTGCAACCCGCCTGCGTGAAGTCGGAATTGCTAGTAATCGCGGATCAGCATGCCGCGGTGAATACGTTCCCGGGCCTTGTACACACCGCCCGTCACACCATGAGAGTCGGGAATACCCGAAGTCCGTAGTCTAACCGCAAGGGGGACGCGGCCGAAGGTAGGTTCGATAATTGGGGTGAAGTCGTAACAAGGTAGCCGTATCGGAAGGTGCGGCTGGATCACCTCCTTTCTAAGGAGACTATACCGGTACACAGATATCGGTACAGGTCCTAGGTCAGTCTTTTTTGGAGCGAAAACGTCACGTTGTTTAATTTAGAGGGTGCACAACCCTGCGGAGCGAGCTTTTCCGCCCCGCGGAGAAGCGAGACGCAACGGAGTCCGCGACGACGCGGGGGTGTAGCTCAGCTGGGAGAGCACCTGCTTTGCAAGCAGGGGGTCAGCGGTTCGATTCCGCTCATCTCCACCATACGGTCCGCAGATTGCGTTTTCCCCGGCGCAAAGCCCAGCGCAGCGGGTTTGAGCCGGAGAGGAGGAGCGACGGAGCGAGCGAGCTTTACCGTCGGCGGTGAAGCGAGAGGAAGCGAAGTCCGCGACGACGAGGGCTCATAGCTCAGGTGGTTAGAGCGCGCGCCTGATAAGCGCGAGGTCGATGGTTCGAGTCCATTTGAGCCCACCATTTTTTCAAAATACGGTGGGCGGAGTAATCGGAAGCGCTTACACCGAAGGTATAAGGACGCGGTACGT
>NZ_FWXW01000004.1 GCF_900176335.1 Papillibacter cinnamivorans DSM 12816 | reverse complement strand
ATACGCGCAGATCTTGGGAAGGACTCGGCGGAGGTCCTCTTTCATCCTTTCGATTTCCGATTCAAATTGGTCGGGCCGGGTTATAAACAGGAGAAGCGGTTTATACCGGATCCAGCCGATGCAGGCTTTCAGGAACCTCTCGTCGGCGGTCCCGCTTCCAGGCCGGACCGGCCTGAGCTGTTCCGGCAGGATTCCGCACAGCAGATGTGTGTAGGAAGAAAAGCCGTCGTGAAAGGTATAGCAGGGCACCTTGAGCACCCGGCGGTCCGACAAGCAGGTGCTTAAAAAGGTGTCCTCCCCCCGGGCTCCCGGGGGATTGTAGAAGGGAAACACTCTCTCCGGGTCTTTCAGATTGAGGCAGAGATTGGATCCGGAAATAAATTTCGCGCCGTCCACTTCCTTCACAACCCGGACAAAGTGCTTTTCCATTTTTTCTCCGGCGGCATAGCTCACCCCATTGTTTTTCATCTTTTCTCGAATGGAGTCCCAGGAGATAATATCGTTGCTGATGGCTTCGATAAACACCCGGAAGTCCTCTTCCCCGAGAGAATCGTCAAAGGCGAGGGTGGGAATGGGCGATACGTAGCCGCAGTGGTACCCATGGGTAATATCCGCGCTTTCTATGTATTTTAAATGGGTCGCCAGCACTTTCTGTCCCCTCCAGGTCAGGCCTTCCGGCTGACGGAGCACCGCCATGGGATACTCATCGTCATCCAGAAACAGCAGGTAATCCATGCCGTTTTTTATGGCAAAATATAAAATTACATTCCGTTTCTTCGCATAGCCTTCCCCGAAAAGAAGCTCCGCCTCCCGTTCTGAAATCACGCCTGCGCCGATAAGCCCCGCCGTCTCCGCGCGGATCGCCTCTTCCCCGATATAAAACGGGCTGCTTAGGGCCTCCAGAATCCGTTTATCCAGGTTTTTATAGTCGGCGGGCGTCGTATTCCTGTATTTCAAATCATAGGCGACAAAAAGACTCAGCCTTGCGCCTTCCTTTTCCAGCAACCCGGATTCATACCAGCTCTCCAGATACGTCCGGGCAAGTTTCCGAAAACCTTTCCGCCCCGTCACAAATCCAACTCCCACGTTCACCGGCCTGTTTTTCAGTTTCGCTTTCATTTCCATGCACCTTTTACACCTTTCCGCTTATTTGTCCCTATATCCCCTTCCGTTTCTGTATTTGCTGCCTTTTTATCGGGGCTTGCTAGAATATTTTTACAAACAACCTGTTATTTTAATTTAGGTTGCTTGTTATATGGTATCAAAATTTCCATACTCTGTCAAGTCTATGCACCCAAAGGAACCACAAGCCGGCAAAAAGCGCACCGCAGGATTTCAAAAAAACCTGCGGTGCGCTCTATTCAAGGTCTATTTCTTTTCAGGCGCCGCGGATAAACAAGTTAAACCGCTCGATGACGCTCTCATCGCCCACAATCAGTACCCTGTCTCCCGGCGTAAACTCGTAATACGGCCCGGGGGATATGATGATCTGATTCCCCTGGAGGATGCCAATGACGGTAGCTCCCGTATTATGCCATACCTCAAGAGCCCCGATGCTCCGCCCGATCACGTGGGAACCCTCCGGCAGCACGATTTCCACCGGCGTTATCAGATCGGAGCGCATGTATTTGTACATGTCTATGATCCGCCCGGTGGTGGAGGATATCTCCTCGTCCAGGGCTTTGCGTTTCTCAAACAGGGAGGAAAGGGCCGAGTTCATTTCCGCAATGCTCTCGCCGTTTTTAAAGCTCTTGACGAATTCCACCGCTTTTTCCCGGGACAGCACGGTAATCCCGCTTCCGATATTCACCTCGACCACTTTTTTATCGCACAGGATGGACATGGCCCTTCGGATAGTCTCCGAGGAAACGCCGTATTCGGAGGAAAGAACGGAGCGGCCTTTCAGCCTTTCCCGCTCCGGAATTTCTCCGGAAGCAATCCGGGCCGCCAAGTCCACGGCAATTTTCAAATACCGCGCGGTTGTGATTTGTCCTGTCGAGTACATCCCATCACCCGCTTCCCATTGTAGGGCAAAATGGAGGACTTTGGCAATCCTTTTTACATACTTTCTTTCACGATTTATAAAAATATCCGCCGCTGCCCGACATGCCGTCATCCAATCGGGACGGCGGAGCCCGTTTCCCAGTCGATCCGATACAGCCCGAGGTCGTCTGCGGAGGTTATGAAGTAGACGTTTCCCCGGGAATCGGAGCAGACCGCCTCGGAGTGCACATTTTCCAGGCTAAGCTCCTCCTCCAGGGTATCCAGCCGGAGGGCAAGGAGACCTTCTTTGCCCTCCCTGTCACGTACCGACACGATCAGCCTGCCGTCCAACAGCGCATAGAAATTGATCTTGGCGTCGTAATGCCACACCTCCGTCACATCGGCGCCGTCCGGGCGCATCTTCAGAATGGCCAGGCCGTTGTCGTCCGTGAGATAATAGAGCCACCCCTCATAGAGATACACCCAGACATGCCAGCGCCCCAGAAGATACTCCTGACCGCTTTTATCCAGCTTCAGCCTCACCAGATTTTCTTCATCCTCGGAGGAAAAATAGAGCCAAACTCCGTCCGTAAACAGAAGCTTCGCGTCCGTTTTGCCGAAAATCTCCCGCGCGGCTCCGTCAATGCCGATGCGGTAAATCGTGTCCCGGTCGTCCTGATTGACATAGTATATCCAGTCTCCGCAGACGACGGCGGAAGCGCAGGCGTCGTCCGTGAGCCGCGTCCTTCCGCTCCCGTCGGTGCGGATCTTATAGAGAGAGTTTTCCTCCCCCCGGTTTATGTAATAGATCCAGTCCCCCGCCACGTTGAGACTGCAGGCCGCGTCCGAAGTAATTTTTTCCAGGCTGCCCCCGTCCGTTCGGCCTTTATACAGCGCGTAATGATCCTTGGGATCGGCATAATAGATCCATTCTCCCTGGGAGGCGAAGACCCCGGAGACGGAGGAGCCGTCGGCGTTCCAAACAATCCCGTAGAGATTCTGGGCGGAGTTCCCCACAGTATTGATCTCTTCCGGGGAGGCGTAATCCGGCACAAAGGGGATAATCAGGTCCAGTCCCGCCTCTTCGTACATCCGGGCGAGCTCCTCCTTATAGGCCGCAGGGTCCGGCACACTGCCGAGATCCTCTTCCACCATGGCGTTGAGCTCTCCATAGGCGGACTGCATCTCCCGAATCCGAAGCTCCGCCTTTAAAAGATACCCGTCCTGGCTGTCCGGGTCCAGCTCCAGGAGCTTTTTAGCCGCCTGCATCGCATATTCGTATTTTCCCTCGTCGCCGTACTGCCGGGCGAGGGTCTCAAGCGCTTCGGCAGAGGCGGCGTCCGTGATGGCTTTTTCCTCCGAAGAGATTTTTGATGCCGAGGAGGAGGCGCAGGAAACAAGGCCCAGAACCAATATCAGGCTCAAAAACAGGCTGAATAGTCTTTTCATCTTCCGTTTCTCCTTTGCCGGAAAATCTCAGGCGGTGCAAACCGGGCTGCAAAAAACGCCCCACAGGCATTGTACCATGCCCGCGGGGTGTTTTCCAGATTCAACCTTTTCCTTTTACCGGTTCAGGCGGCAAGGCTTAAATAAATCTTCTCCAGATTGTCCTCCATCCGCTCCAGATAGGACTTGTCATCCTCGGCGCTCTCCATGGTGTAGATCGTCTCCACGGAGGCGCCCACCTCCCTTGCCAGGGTCTCCGAAATGTCGGGGCTTGCCATCTCCTCGGCAAATATGGTGGTAACGCCGTTTTCCCTGCAGTAGTCCACCAGTTCGGTCAGCTGTTTGGCGCTGGGCTCTCCCTCGGCAAAGACGTCCTCCACGCTGTTCTGCTCCAAACCAAAATCCCGGCAGAGATAGGCAAAGGCCGCGTGCCCGGTGACAAAACTCTTCTTCTCCGTAGAGCCGAACTTCTCGCTGTACCGGGTGTACAGAGCCTCCAGCTTCGCGATATACTCACTGCAGTTGGTCTCATAGTATTCCTTATTGTCGGGGTCGGCCCGCACCAGGGCATCCTTGATGTTTGTCACTTCCGTTTCCGCCCCCTTGAGGCTCAGCCAGACATGGGGATCATACTGCCCGTGTTCCTGAATTTCATCCTCCTCAGCGTTTGAGATGGGGGTCACGCCGTCGGAGGCTTCCACCACGATCAGGTCCTTGTTGTCCGCCGCCGCAACGGCATCCTCCGCCCAGGCTTCCATGTCAAGGCCGTTATAAACGAATACCTGCGCTGTGCTCATTCCCGCCAGATCCTGGGCCTTCGGCTCAAAATCGTGGGGTTCCGTCCCGTCGGGGATCACCGCGGTGACCTCCACCTTGTCTCCTCCCACCGTCTGGGCGAATTCCTTCAGCGCGTTAAAGGAGACATAGACCTTCAGCTTTTCGTCCTCGCTAGTTTTACCCGAAGCGCCGCAGGCTGTGAGGCTCAAAACGGCCGCCAGGCACAGCAGCAGTGCAATCCACTTCTTTTGCATTTTGCGGTTCCTCCCAAAATTTCACTTGCAAATGATTCGCATTTGCGTCTATAATAGATGGTAGCTCCACAGGAAGAATCTGTCAAGAGGAAAATGGACAAATCCCGAGGCGTGATACACGGCCGTCAAAAACCGATGTTTCCCGATGGAAGCGCAGAAAGACCGCGTCTTATCCAGGGCGCGCAAAGCATGGCAGAAGAATCAGACCGAATAAAAGGTGATGCGCAATGATACAGGCAGAAAATCTGGCTTTTTCCTATACGGGTTCCCCTCCCTTCGTGCTGGACGGCATCCGGTTTGCCGTGGAGGACGGAGATTACGTGTCGATTTTAGGTGACAACGGGTGCGGGAAGAGCACACTGGTGAAGCTTATATTACGGTTTCTACGGCCGACCCGCGGGAGCATCGAGGTCAAGACAAAGCGGATCGGCTACGTGCCCCAGCGAAGCGACGCGGCAGCTTCCGGCTTTCCCATCACGGTGCATGAAATGCTGGATTCCTACCGGAGGCTTCTTAAGCTACGGGACAAGAGCGTAATTGAGGAAAGCCTGAACCGGGTCGGGCTTTCCGGTTGTTCCGGCGCCCTCATGGGCACCCTTTCCGGCGGTCAGAGCCAGAAAGCGCTCATCGCCCGGGCCCTCATGGGAGACCCCGAGCTTCTCATCCTGGACGAGCCTTCCGCCGGCGTGGACCAGGACAGTCAGCGGGAAATCTACGGACTTATCAAGGCGCTCAACGCGGTGAGGGGCATCACCGTGGTGTCCGTGGAGCACAATCTGGAGGCGGCGGTGGCCAACTCCACTCTCATCTACCACCTTTCCGGAGGAAGCGGACATATGTGCACCCCCCGGCAGTACGTGTCGGAATACCTCAAGCCGAAGGGGGACGAGGATCATGCTTAGCTATTCCTTCATGCAGAACGCCCTCTTCGTCTCCGTTCTCATATCCATTCTCTGTCCCTGCATCGGAATTTTCCTGGTTCTCCGGCGGTATTCCATGATCGGGGACACCCTGTCCCACGCCTCCCTGGCGGGGATCACCATCGGCCTTTTATACAACCAGAGCCCCGTCCTGGGGGCCTTTCTCTTCACGTCTTTGTGCGGCGGGCTCATCGAGTTTCTCCGGGGTTACTTCCGAAAAAACGCCGATCTGATCCTCTCCATCGTCCTGGCTCTGAGCGTGGGCACCGCCATCACGGTTATCAGCTCGGGGAAGCTCCGGGCCAACGCGGACTCCTTTCTTTTCGGCAGCATCCTTACAGTGACGCGCTCCGACATGATTTTGATTTCGATCCTCAGCGCCGTTTCCGTCCTGACGCTGATCCTTCTCTACCACCAGCTGGTCTATATCGCCTACGACGAGGAGGCGGCCAGGATCGCGGGGGTAAAGGTGCGGATCATCAATTATATTTTTTCCGTCCTGGTGGCCTCGGCCATCGCCGCTTCCATCCGGATCACGGGGGTTCTGGTCCTCAGCTCCATGATCGCTCTCCCGGTGGCGACGGCCCTGCAGCTGGAGCGCGGCTTCCGGCCGACCCTGATTTTTTCCGTCGTCTTCAGCTTCATCGACATCCTGACGGGGCTTTTCGTCTCCTATTATTTAAACGTCGCTCCCGGCGGATTCACGGCGCTGGTCTCCGTGGCCGTCCTTGCCGCCGTCATGATCGGAAAAAAGGTATATTCCGGCTTCCGGGCAGCCATGGTATAGGCTGTTACCGTTTCGGGTTATAAACGGCATATCTCAGCACTTAAAGTATAAAGGAGGGAGCGGCATGAAGAGTTTTACTCCTCTCAGAACGGAGCGGCTCGTTCTGCGCAGACTTTCTGCCCCGGACGCGGGGGACTTCTTCCGGTACCGCTCGCTTCCGGAGGTTTGCGCCTTTCAGCCCTTCCGGCCCAAAAGCGTCCGGGAGGCGGCCGGGTTCATCGCCGGGATCGCCCAGGAACCGGACATTCCCGGCACCTGGTTCCAGCTTGCCCTCTGCCTAAAAGAGGGCGGGGGGCTTATCGGCGACGCCGGCATCCATTTCATCGACGCCGACCAGGCCGAGATCGGCTATACCCTGGCTCCCGCCTTTCAGGGCAGGGGGTATGCCACGGAGGGAGCCGCCGCGATGTTCGCCTGGCTCTTCCGGGATCTCAAAAAGCATCGGATCACGGCGTCGGTGGACCCCGAAAACACCCGGTCCGTCCGGCTTCTCCAAAGGCTGGGCATGCGCCGGGAGGCCCATTTCGTGCAGAGCATCCGCCTGAATGACCGCTGGACCGACGATCTGGTCTTTGCCATCCTCCGGGAGGAATGGGAACAGACGATATCGGAAAATGATATACTTAACTGATTAAAAAAGTTAAGCGTGATTTGAAATAGCCGCCTCATAAGTACTTCTTTCCGCAGTACTTATGAGGCATTTTCATTTAAAAATGAGCCTCCCGCCTTGCCTCCCCCGGCGAGAGATGCCCGGCTTGACACTGTCTCTCCCGCATGATACGCTCCCTGTGGAAACAAATCCCTGCCTGATGCGCAGTCCGGAAAGGAGACGGGACGAAATGAGTAAAATCCTGCTGGTGGAGGACGATCTGGCCCTCGTTGAGGGGCTCACATTTTCCCTTCGGAAAAACGGGTACGCGGTCACCGTTTCAAGAACCGTGGGAGAGGCTCTCAGGGCGCTCGCGGAGGGAGATTTCGATCTGCTGCTTCTGGATCTGTCTCTGCCCGACGGCAGCGGGTTTACAGTGTGCGAGGCGGCACTGCGGAAATCCCGGGTCCCCATCCTCTTCCTCACCGCCTCGGACGACGAGGTGAACGTTGTGCGCGGCCTGGACATGGGCGGCGACGACTATATCACAAAGCCCTTCCGCCTCAACGAGCTCCTGTCCAGGATCGGGGCCGCCCTGCGCCGGTGGGGGATGACCGCCGGAACGGGAGCGGAGCTTCACTCCGGCGGGATCACCGTGAAGCTGGAGGAAAACCGGGTACTGAAGAACGGGAAAGAAATCGAGCTCACCGCCGCGGAATACCGGCTTCTTTGCCTCTTTCTCCAAAACCCCAATGCCGTTCTCACCCGCCCGGTGATCCTGGACCGGCTCTGGGACGGGAACGGCAGCTTTGTAGACGACAACACGCTTTCGGTCTATGTGCGCAGGCTGCGCGGCAAAATCGAAGACGATCCGGAGCATCCGGGCTGTCTTCTGACGGTGAGAGGAGTGGGATACCGGTGGAACGCTTCCAGATAACCGATGTGGGCATGCAAAAACAGCTTCTTGCGGTGTCTTTGTTCCTTTTAGCTTTTCTCCTGGCCGGGCAGCTTTCGTCGGCCTATATGGCGCAGGAGTACAAGACCGCCATGGCCGCTCACGACTCCGCCCTGGCAGGATATCTGCTTCAGAGCGGGAACGCGGGTGGGGGAAGCATCGCCGCGGTCTTCACCTCGGAAAAAACGCAGGCGGAGCAGGAGACGGGAGCGGCCCTGCTCTCCTCCTACGGATACGGCGCCGACATGCAGACAAGCCTTCTTCCCGAGGTTATGGAGTTTCGTCTGAGATCGGCGCTGATCATACTCGCGTATTCCCTTATATTTTCTCTTGGAATTCTCTTCGTTCTGCACCGGGGCTGCCGCCGCCGGGACGAGGAGCTGGACTTTGCCGCCCAGACGCTCCGGCGCTTTATGGACGGGGACTCCGGCCTTCGCCTTCCGGACTGCGGAGAAGGCAGCCTCTCCCGGCTTTTTGCGGAAATCAACGCCCTGGCCACCTCCCTGACGGCACACATCCAGCGGGAGCGGGAAAGCCGGCGGTTTCTGAAGGAAACCATCTCCGACATCTCCCACCAGCTGAAAACGCCCCTTTCCGCTCTTATGATGTACAACGAGATCCTCCGTGAGGAAGAGACGGAGCGTGAAACGGCGGCGGCTTTCACGGAAAAAAGCCGCCGGGAGCTTGAGCGCATGGAGCATCTGATCCAGAGCCTTCTCAAGCTGGCAAAACTGGACGCCGGAACCATTGAGCTCAATCAAGAGGTTCATCCGCTTAAAAGCTTCCTGGAGGGATGCCTGGAGTCCTTCTTCCAGCGGGCGGAGCACGAGGGAAAACACCTTCTGCTTTCCTGCGGGGATTGTGCGAAGCTGGCTTTCGACGAGCTGTGGCTGGGGGAAGCGGTGGGCAATCTCATCAAAAACGCGCTGGACCACACGGATTTTGGCGGTCGGATCGAATTGAGCTGCGGTGAAACAGCCGCGGCGGTGACGATTACGGTCAGAGACGACGGCGCGGGCATCCATCCCGAGGATCTTCATCATATATTCAAGCGGTTTTACCGGAGCCGCTTTTCCAAAGATTCTTCCGGCGTGGGAATCGGGCTGTCTTTGGCGAAGGCCATCGCGGAGAAGCACGGCGGTGTCCTCACGGTCCAGAGCGAGTTGGGCCGTGGGGCGGAATTCGCCATGCTCTTTCCACGGCTTTAAGCCGCCGGGGATTCCGCCCAAGCTTACAAAACCGTAAGATTCCATTCACCGCAATGTAAGACGGACGTGGTATCCTCTCTTGTATAAAGCCGTATGCGGGATGGTTTTTCACGGGAACCATATCCCTTGCCGCAGAAAAGCGCCGGAAGGCGGCACACAGAGGCGGGGGCGCATACAGCCTTCTTAAAGCGAGGTGTGAGGATTGAATATACTTTCCGTGCAGAATCTTTGCAAGACTTACGGCGAGGGCGAGGCCAGGGTGGAAGCCCTGAAGAACGTTTCCTTCTCCGTATCCAAAGGCGAATTCATCTCCATCATCGGGCCCTCCGGCTCCGGGAAGAGCACGCTTCTCAATCTCATCGGCGCTCTGGATTATCCCACGTCCGGTACCGTCACGGTGGACGGCAAGGACATCTTCGGGATGAAGGAGGAGGAGCTTTCGGTCTTCCGCAGGCGGAATATCGGCTTTGTCTTTCAGACGTACAACCTGGTGCCCGAGCTCAACGTGGAGGAAAATATGCTCCTGCCCATCCTGCTGGATCAGCGGAAACCGGACATGGGGTACATTCAGGAGCTTCTGGACATGCTGGGTCTTACCGCCAGACGGCATCATCTTCCGCATCAGCTGTCCGGCGGGCAGCAGCAGCGAGCAGCTATCGGGAGGGCCCTGGCTGCGCGGCCCGCCATCGTGCTTGCCGACGAACCCACCGGCAACCTGGACAGCAAAAACAGCCGGGACGTCATAGCTCTTCTCCGGCTCTCGGTGGAACGCTACAGCCAGACGCTCATCATGATCACCCACAATCCCGGCTTCGCGTCCAATGCCGACAGGGTCCTCGGCGTGGAGGACGGCGTCGTCACCGAGCTCGGGGGTGCCTGCGTATGACGGGGTATCTGGGGCTTTCCGCCAAAACCCTTTCCGCCCACAAAAAGAGGACCCGGCTTTCCACCTTCAGCATCATCCTGTCGGTGGCCTTGGTGGTGGGGATTTTCTCCATGCTGGACGTGCTCCTGAAGTTTGAAAAGCTGCAGGTCATAAACGATTACGGCAACTATCACATGTATATAACGGATGCAACGGATGCGGAAATAGGGGCGGTCTCCGGGCGCGCGGACGTGAAGAATACCGGCACGTGGATTGCTTTCAACAGCGGCAGCATTGCCGGAATTTCTTGTGATATCGTCGCTTTGGATGAAAATTTCGCCCCCAATATGGGCATCCGTCTGCTGGAGGGGACCTATCCCGAGGCCGGAGACGAACTGATGCTGGAAAGCTGGGCGGCGGATAAGCTGGGCGTCAGCGTGGGAAGCCGGATCTTTTTTTCTTTCCCGGGTCAGGAAGAGCGGTCCTTCAGAGTGAGCGGAGTCTTTTCCGATTTCAGCAGCACAAAGGCTACAGGAGAACCGGTAGTCATACCTTCCATGCAAGCCGCCGGATCTGCACAGGCAGAAAAGAAGCTTCTTCTCATTGAATTCAAGGAAAAGGCCAATATGCGCAGGGCAATCGAGGAAATCCGGGAAAATCTGAAGCTTTCCGACGAACGCGTGGGGCTGAACGACCGCCTGTTGGCCGTCCTGGGGCAAAGCGATTACAAAGCCGCCTTAGAGCTTTACCGGGTGGGTGCGGTCCTGTTTCTCATCGTGCTGGCAGCCGGGATCATGATGATCTACAATACCTTCAACATTTCCGTCATGGAGCGGATGCGCTCCTTCGGCCTTCTCAGGTGCGTGGGCGCGTCAAAAGCCCAGATCAAGCGGCTGGTCCGCCGGGAAGGATTTTTGCTTCTCCGCTGGGGTCTGCCGCTGGGTATCCTTCTGGGAATGGGCGCCACTCTATTCTGCTCTGCGCTTCTCAAATACTACAACGGTTATCTGTTTTCCGAGATCCCCCTCTTTACCCTCAGCCCCGTCGGGATTGCCGCCGGCGCCGCTGTGGGCGTGCTCACCGTCGCTCTGGCCTCCTCCCTGCCCGCTAAAAAGGCTTCCAAGGTATCTCCCGTGAGCGCCGTATCGGGAGCCGGCGAGATCCGGACGAAGAAGGCCGGAAAGCAAGGGCTCCTGACCCGGCTCCTTCCGGTGGAAACCGCCATGGGGATCGGCAGCGCTCTCATGAAGAAGCGGACCTTTCTCCTCATGTCCCTCTCCATCGCCGTGAGCATCGCGATGTTTCTGGGCTTCAACGTACTGGTCAACTTTATGTACAGCAGTCTGAAGACCACGAAGCCCTATACGCCGGACATCACCCTGACGGCGGAGGCCGGCTTCGATTCGGAGCTTTTTTCACGGCTCCGGGAGCTGGACGGGGTCAAATACGTCTATGGAAGAATGTTCGGCCATGTGACCGCCGCCTTCGACGCCGACAGGCTCACCGATACCTACCGGGAGCAGGCGGGGAATATCGAAACCGATGAAAACGGCCTTCTGATTCCCACGGAACAATCCTGGCTCATCTCCTATGACGCAAACCAGCTGAAGTGGGCCAAAACCGACCTCGCCGAGGGGACCCTTTCCCAGGAAAAGCTGATTGCAGAAAACGGCATCATCGCGGTATTCTCGAACATCCGGAAGGGCGTAACCACCACGACGGCAGATCTGAAGCTGGGAGACAAGGTCTATATCGACACGGCGTCGGGAAGAGAAGAGTTCACCGTCATGGCGATATTGCGCTCCGCACCCTTTTCCGACAGCAGTCTGAACCTGGCCACCTTCATCACGACGGAACAGCAATTTACGAATCTCACAGGAGACACCGCATACGACGTCATAGACATCCAGCTGAGAAACCATGATCAGGAGGCGACCGTATCCCAAATCAAAGCTCTGGCGGGAGCCGATACGACCTTCCTGGATTCGCGGCAGAAAAACAGCGAGATCAACCAGACCTTTTTCACCATGGCGGTCTTCGTCTACGGCTTTACGGCGGTCATCGCCCTCATCAGCATCCTGAACATCGTAAACACCATGCAGACCACCGTCTCCTCAAAAACGCGGTATCTGGGCGTGCTGCGCGCCGTGGGCATGTCGGGCAGGCAGCTGGGGCGCATGGTGGCTGCGGAGGCTCTAACCTACAGCATTTCCGGCGCCGTTTTCGGGTGCGTCCTGGGTGCTTTTCTCCAGTGGGTGCTGATCGCCCGGCTGCTCACGGCAATCCGGATCACCTGGGCCTTCCCCGCGGTACAGATCCTTTTCATCTTCCTGATTACAATTCTCGTATCCCTTTTTTCCAGCGCCGCCCCGCTGAAACGCATCCGCGCCATGGGCATTTCCGAAACCATCGGTTCCCTGCAATAAACGTTCCGACCACAAGAGGCTGTTGCAAAGTGCACATATTACACAATTTTCAATGGGATTCCCCCCGCGGACGGCGGGGGGAATCCCATTAAAAATCCAGTGTTTTTGTACATTCTTTGAATGATGCAGCAGCCCCTTGTGTCGATTCATTAAAAGAATCTCCCACCTGCAGCAAACCGATACCACAGGCAGTTTTTATCCTTCCGGCAATCCCGGCAAAAAATCAGCGGGGCATATCGGCAAAAAATACCGCAACTCCTGCTCTTCCGGCAGTTTCCTTCTTGCAAATTGTTCCATCAGGCATATATAATGATAGAAAAGTAATTTGAATACTTTTATGGGAGATGGCCGCATGTCGGAACTTAACCAAACAAAAATTAACCTCTACGATCTTCTTATCTGCCTGACAAACGCGGGGGATCTCATCCGTCCGGAGGTATCCAAACATCACCAGCAGGTGGCCTACCTTGCCTTTCGTATTGCCGATCAGATGAAACTGTCCGCGGAACAGAAAAAAGAGCTGATGCTGGCGGGGCTTACCCACGACGTGGGAGCCTTTTCCCTGGACGAAAGGCTCTCGCTCATCGAGGAGGAGCCCCCCACATCCCAGGATCATGCTTTCCGGGGGGCGCGGCTGCTGGAGGGCTTTTCTCCCCTTGCCGGCGCAGCGGGGATCATTCGGTACCACCATATCCCCTGGAGTAACGGAGAAGGCCGGACATTCCGAGGGGAAGAGGTATCCCCGCTGAGCCATATCCTTCACCTTGCGGACCGGGCGGCCGTCGCCGTGGATCGGAAGACCGACGTCATCGGTCAGATCAAGAATATTCAGGGGAGAATCCTGAAACTCAGAAATTCCGTCTTCATGCCGGAGGCAGCGGACGCTTTTCTGGAGATCAGCGAACAGGAATATATCTGGCTGGACATGGTATACGAGCCGCTTCTATACATACTTCCGGATATTGTGGTGTTCGACACGGTGGAACTGGACCTGGACGAGCTGACGGAGCTTACCAAAATTTTCGCCAATATCATCGATTTCAGAAATCCCTTTACCGCGACCCATTCTTCGGGAGTGGCTGCCGCGGCGGAGAAGCTTGCGGAGCTGGCGGGCTTTTCGAAAAACGAGTGCAAAATGATGCAGTCGGCGGGCCATCTGCACGATCTGGGAAAGCTGGCGGTAAGCCGAAGCATACTGGAAAAGCCCGGCGCTCTGGACGCTGACGAGCTTAACCGGATCCGAAGCCACACCTTTTACACCTACCGGCTGCTTCAGGCAATCCGCGGATTTGAAACCATCAACCAGTGGGCGTCTTTTCATCACGAAAGGCTGAGCGGAAACGGGTATCCGTTTCATCTGGGCGAGAACAGTCTCTCACTCGGGTCCAGGATCATGGCTGTGGCGGATATCTTTACGGCCATTATGGAAGACCGCCCCTACCGGAAAGGGATGGCCCCAGAACAGGCGGTTGCGGTGCTCAACACCATGGTTCTGGAGAAGGCCATCTGTCCCTATGTCGTTTCCATTCTCATGGAAAACTTCGACGCCGTGGACAATGCGCGGCGGAGGGCTCAGAGCACCTCATCCGGCAGGTACGACTATGTCATGAACGCCCCTTTATAATGCCCACGGAGCAAATGCGATTGCAAAGCGCGCCAAAGGCCCGCTGTGAACGGCAACCAGTCCGGGTTGCCGTTTTCATATCCGCTTATTCATTGTCCGGTTCGATTTAAAATCATCTCATCCGACATTTGTCTTAAATCTGAGCGGCGGCCGAACAGCCGCCGCTCCCGTTTAATCGGAATCAGAACCGGATCGCCGAGGAATCGATGCTTTTCAGATCTTTCGCCCCGGTGAGGCTCATAACGCGGCGGAGCTCCTCGTTCATGCCGGAGAGGATCTGTTTGGCTCCCTCCTTCCCCGAAACGTCGTATCCGGCCAGCACCGCGCTCCCCGCCAGCACACCGTCGGCCCCAAGAGCCAGGGCCTTGAAAGCGTCGGTTCCCCTGTCGATGCCTCCGTCTATGAATACAGGAATTCTTCCGCCCACCGCCTTTGCGATTTCCGGCAGAATTTTCAGGGGCGGCACCGCGCAGTCCATGACGTTGCCCCCGTGGTGGGAGACAACAATGGCCGCCGCGCCGGCTTCCAGCGCCTTATACGCGTCCTGCACGCTGAGAACGCCCTTGAGGATAAAGGGAAGCCTGGTTGCCTCAACATAGCTCCTGATGTCGGTAAGAGTCTTCGGGCCCATGAGGTCCGGGCGGATCAGGCTGTCCCCCACCTTCCCTCCGAATACGAAGTCGATGTCCATCCCCAGGGCGAAGGCGCCGTGTTTCTCCGCTTGGTCGATTTTTTCGAAGATCAGATCGGTATCCCTGTAAGGTTTGATAATCTTGGCGACTTTCGCTCCCGTTTCGATCATGGCCACCAGTTCGGCCTCGTCGCCGATGCCCGCCCACATCACGGCTCCTGTTTCCGCCGCCGCAGACGCGATTTCGGCCATTCCCTTTCCGAGCCCGGAAATCGCGGCCACCATTATGGGGGTGGAAAAGACCTCACCAAAATAACTTGCTTCCGTGGAAGCGGGAATCGCGTCGATAACCCGCATCTCGATGGTCAGTGAATCGATGTAATCCCGTGAGAGTTTCAGGACGTTTCCGGTTTCCGCCCCTCTCTTCCGGACCGTTTTGCTTCTGCCTTCCGCCAGTAATTTCCCTATCATGCCAGTCGCCTCCTTATTTTATGTTACATTCCGCCTGGTGTACCATGCCCGCATCTTAAAGCGCGGGTATTTTCTTTATTCACCTCCCCGTATCCATTTGCCCTTGCAGGCTCATCTGGATACTGTGCCGAATATGTACCAACCGCCCGGTACATTCTATCGATGCAACCCCGTTTTTTGCCTTTCACCCGGCGCGGTGCCCGGAAGCATAAGAGGCGACCAAAAAGCGGATCCAGTCCGTCACGTCCCGGAGCGCCGCTATATCCTGCCTGCTCTTCATCAGGAGGATGCCTCCCTCGATCATTCCGACGATGCTCCCGGCGAGCCTATTCACTTCTTCCGCCTCCGCTGTTCCGCGGGGTTCGAACATCTCATCAAGGACCCGCCGCAGGTTTTCCGACCAAGCCTCGAAAACCTCCGTCAGCTTTGCCCGGAAGGCTTCGTCATGCTCGCTCATCTCCAGGGTCAGGTTGCCGAATATGCAGCCGCTCTTCGCCTGCATGGATCCGTGGAAGGAAACGACCCACTTGAGCATCTCGTCAAACTTCACTTCCGGAGCCTTGCCGGAACCCAGAACCCCCAGGAGCAGGTTCCGGTGAAAATATTCATAGTTATAATCCAGCACGGCAAGCCCCAGCTCCCGTTTGGATGCAAAATAGTAATAGAACTGCCCCTTCCCGGTGTCCGTTGCCTCCAGAATATCGCTGAGCTTTGTGTTTTCATAGCCTTTTGAACGAATCAAGACGGCAGCCGCCTCTATCATTTCCCGTTTTTTGTTCATTCCCATGCCGCTCCTTTTGTACCAACCGGTCAGTTTTATTTTATGTCAAAGATCTTTCTCCTGTCAAGGATATTTTATACTATACTTCAATAAAACTGTTGATACAATAAGTGAAGCAGTATGGTTGTCCTCCCGCCGGAGGCAGGGGGGCAACCATACGTCTTGTTTAATCTTTTTATTGGATCATAGTATTACGGTGCAGGAAAACAAATTCAAGCGCCCGGCGTTCTGTGTATATTCCAGTGCGCAAAGCGCAGAAAGCTTTGCGGGAAACGTTCCCCCAGAGCCTCGCCGTACGCGGCGCCGCCGAGGATCAGAACCGCGCCGAAAAGCTGTGCGGGCGAAAGGCGCTCTCCCAGAAACGCGGCTGAAAACACCAGAGCGGACAGGGGCTCCAGATACCCGCAGACCGCCACCGACTGCACCGGAAGACGCTCTACGGCTGAAAAATACAGCCAGCATCCGACTCCCGTGTTGACCGCTCCAAGGAGCAGGACCGCAAGGATGTTCCCCGGCGCAAAGAAGAAAGTAAAACCCCGATTTATGAGCAGAAAAGCGGCAACGGTGACGAAAGCGGAGGCTAGCTGCCAGAGGGAATTTTCCAGGCCTCCTATGCCGGCCGCCTTTTTGCTGAACACCACCATGACGGCGTACATCACGGCAGCCATGCCGCCGCAGACCATCCCCCAGGAAAAGCCGCCCTGTCTCAGCGCGGTTTCGCCCAGAAGCGCCATCCCCAGGACAGCCGCCCCGATCCCGGCCGTCTTTCCCGGCACCAGCTTTTCTTTGAACACCAGGGGCGCCAGCGCCATTACGATAACAGGGCCGAAATAATACTCCAGAGTCGCCGGGCCTACGCCGAGGCGCCGGTATCCCTCATACAGGAACATCCAGCCCGCTCCCAGGGCCGCACCCGAAATCATCAGATACGAAAAG
The DNA here is from genome assembly GCF_900176335.1 of Papillibacter cinnamivorans DSM 12816. Taxonomy (GTDB): domain Bacteria; phylum Bacillota; class Clostridia; order Oscillospirales; family Oscillospiraceae; genus Papillibacter; species Papillibacter cinnamivorans. The sequence goes on along the minus strand of NZ_FWXW01000004.1, from coordinate 332,060 downwards.
TGCCCCGGTTTTTGAAACGCCTGGAACTTTTCCCGCTTGATCAGGAATACGGCCAGCAGAAACGCACTGCCGATGAGCGTTCTTAAAAATACAATTTCCATGCTGCCCATGGGGATAAAACTTGCCACAATCCCGTTGGTGCCGAAAATCAGAAGCGCCGATATGTACTTCAGATAAGATTTATTCGTATTGAAGCCGCCTTCCTCTTGCAGTTTTTCCCGCATTAGTATACCATTCGATTTAGCATAACAAAAACGAATCTTTGTCATTTTGTCAATGACGATTTCAGATATACGGAGGCGGCTTATGAGCATTCAGAAGTATACAGCCTTTGTGAAGACCGCGGAGTGCGGCAGCTTCACGAAATCGGCGGAGTTGCTGGGGTATTCCCAGTCCGGGATCAGCCGGATGATCGGCGATCTGGAAGCGGAGTGGGGCGTGTCCCTTCTGGACAGAAGCCGAAGCGGCGTGTGCCTCACCTCCGACGGGCTTCGTCTGCTTCCCCACGCCCAGAGCATCTGCAACGAATACCGGAAGCTTCGCATGGAGGTGGACGAGCTGCACGGGCTGCAGTCCGGGATCATCCGGGTCGGCACGTTTTCCAGCGTGGCGACCCACTGGCTTCCCAACATGATAAAGGAGTTCCAGAAGAGCTGCCCCAACATCGATTACGAGCTGCTGCTGGGCGATTATACGGAAATCGAGCAGTGGATCCTGGACGGGCGTGTGGACTGCGGATTTCTCATTCTGCCTGTGAAGGCCGAGCTGGAAACGATATTTCTGGAACAGGACCGCCTGCTGGCGGTCCTGCCGGCGGATCATCCTCTGGCAGGATGCGAAAAATTCCCGGTGGCGGCCCTGTGCGGCGACCCCTTTATGCTGCTGGAAAAGGGCGGTAAAACGGAAATATCCGAAATCTTCGAGCAAAACGGCATTTCACCCCAAATCCGCTTTACAACCTGGGACGACTACGCAATCATGTCCATGGTGGAAAGCGGCCTGGGCATCAGCATCCTGCCGGAGCTCATCCTGCAGCGCATCCCGTACCGGATCGCGGTAAAGGAACTGGACGTGCCCGCCTACCGCAGCATCGGGCTCGCCATGAAAAGCCAAAAAACCGCTTCCGTAGCTGTAAAGCGGTTTTTGGAGTATCTGCCGTACCGGCACAAAACAGCGGAGTGAAGAAATGTAGTCCGGTCAGCATCTGGCATGTTAAACCAGCCTGTACCCGAGAGTTGTACCACGGCTTTCTGTCCGGCGGAGAAGGGGGATTGCCGCTGCGGAGTGCAGGGGGCACGGAATAACGGCTTGTCATTTGTCAATTTACAATTTTGTTTCTGCTGCTGACGGATATATCACACTGAAAAGTTTAGAACGCGGAGCACGACAAGAGCGGTTATACATTCAAGTTCACGTACAAAAGAAGTTAATCCGTAACGCTTCAATGTATGGTATATTGTTCTTACTATCTAAAAAGCAGCCCGTACGAAACGGGGTGACTGGATATGCCGGGAGGAAGAAAAATCAATAAACAGTGCCTGTATTTCACCGAACGGCTCGCGCAGGCCATGCGTGATATCACAGAATATCCGCTCACCGTCGTTGAGGCACCAATGGGCTACGGGAAGACGACGGCGGTCAGGGAAGCGTTTCGCAGCAGCGGAATCACGCCGCTAAGACTTCATATTTTCTCCAACGATACGGACGGCTTCTGAACGGCTTCGTCGAACTGATCGGAGAGCTTGACAATGGCTGCTTGAAAACGCGGTCTACGCCTCCATACCAGAGGAAGCGACAGGTCTTCTTCTGTCCGTGTGCATCTTCGACGGCTTTACACGGAAGCAGGCCAAATACATTTGTGGCGAAAGCGACCCGGAGCGAATCCTTACAGAGCTTACGGACAGCAATTTATTCGTCGCCTATGACAGCAGATCAAGAATGTACTATATCCACAGCATTCTCCCTTTTAACAAATATGTTATAATTTATTACGATCATTTTTAATCTTCCACACGTGGGGGATGTGTAAATATGAAGCAGAAAAACATAAACGAGCCGCATTATTATTCCGACCGGCTCAGAACAAAACTGAATATGCTTCATTCGGCGCCGGCGGCGATCTTCGAAGCGCCTTCCGGATATGGAAAGACGACGGCTGTACGTGATTTTCTTGAGAGAGAGTTGCCCAAAGACACGCCGGTTTATTGGTTTACCGCCGCGGAGGAACTGCCTACCGCCGGCTTCAGGCGGTTATGCGGAGAAATCAATAAAATAGACGGTGCGGCCGGAGAACGTCTTTTGAAAATCGAGCTGCCGAACGCCGCCAACGTCGGTGAAGCGTGCGATGCGTTCAGATCTGTCCGCTGCGGGCAGGAATCATATTTTGTGATTGACAATTATCAGATACTGCAGGACTTTTTGCTTCCGCCGTTCTTTTCCGCACTGATCGAGCACGGTATAGACGGACTGCATATCATTATTATTTCTCAAATACTGAATAAAAATTTCCGTTCCATTCTCAGCAGCCGCGGGGTGCTGCATATTACTTCTGCGGATCTGCGGCTTGATTCTGAAGATATATGCCGCTATTTCAAGGCTGCCGGAGCGGGAATTTCGGCAAATGACGCGAAAAGCCTTGCGCAGTATACCGAAGGCTGGATCATAGCGGTTTTTCTTCAGTTCTGCACTTTTCGCGAAACAGGCACCTTATCCGACACCTCCGGTATTATGATGCTGATGGAACAAATCGTCTGGGACGTTCTGACCGAGGAACAGAAAACATTTCTGCTTTTGGTATCGGCCTTCGATGTTATAAACGTACCACGGGCGTGCAGGCTGCTTGATTGTGAAACGCTGCCGGAATACGCCCTTAAGTCGCTGGAAAATCCGTTTATCCGTTATGATCCGGCCGAGCGGCGATATGAGCTGCACGGCATCATGTCTGAAATGCTGGTTCTCAAGCGCGCGGAACGCGGGGCTGACTTTGAAAACGCGTGCCTGCTGAAAGCGGGAGATTGCTGCAGGGACGAAGGCATGACCGACAAAGCCCTGAGTTTTTATGTGCAGGTCAAGGACTATGAGCGAATGCTTTCCATTGATTTCTCCCAGTTGCTGCTGGCGGAAATAGGGAATACTCCTTTTGAAAAAATTGCTCTTGATATCGCGATGAACTGCCCGGCCGATCTGAAAAGACGCCATCTGTTTTCTATGCTGCGGGTTGCGTGGGCGCTGCTGATGTTCAGTATGACCGAGGCCTTTGACGGACTCATGGCGGAAATACAAGTCATGCTCACCTCCTGCCGCGACGCGGACCGTTCCTGGCTGTTGGGTGAATGGACGCTTTTATCCTCGTTTAAGGCATATCCCCATCTTGCGAAAATGACAGTGATCGTTCGCGAGGCGGCAGGATATTTTAACGGGAAATGTTCCCGGGTTATCCTGCCGACCATCCCCTGGTGCTTTGGGGAGTTTTCACCTTTTGCCGTATTCCATACAACGCCCGGCGAGGCAGATCGTGAAGCGGATGCTCTTGAAGAATACCTGGCGGTATACTCAAAGCTCACAAATGGCAGCGGCGCTGGGGCCGACGTGCTGTTTCGGGCCGAGCTTGCTTTTCTGCGAGGGAATCTGACAGACGCCGAAATTCTCACCTATCAAGCGATTACGCTGGCCGAAAGCAGCCAGCAAAGCATGGTGCATCTGCGGTCAACGCATCAGCTGGCAGAGATCGCTCTGCAAAAAATGGATCTGGTGGGCTGGCAAAACGCAATCCGATCCATGGAGCGTGCCGCCTCTTATGCGGCTCAAAACACGTTCGTAACACGTTTGAACATAGACATACTCAGGGGGATCCTCCTGAACGAAATGCACGAACAGCAGAAAGTCGCCGAATGGCTTCAGAAGGGCGATTTCTCCGGGCGAAGGACACTGCCGGCAATTGTGTTCAGCGCGCGGTTTGTATATTTCAGCTTTCTCATGCAGCAGGGTGAATTTACGAAGCTCGTCGGCATTTCACAGGCTTATCTGGCATCGCTGAAAGAAGACCTTACTCCTTTCAGCACAATGTTGTTTTACCTTACATTCGCGGCCGGTTATACCGCTGTCGGCAATATTGCAAAGGCGGCCGAATACATTGAATATGCCGCCGACAGGGCGTTTCCGGACGGGCTCATCATGTCGTTTGCTTCCTTCAGCGCCAGGCATGATGCTGTTACTGAGATGCTGATCAATAATAAATATCCCGCACTTTTAGAAAAATATCAGCAGGTCAAGGCGCGGTTCGTTTCCGGCAAGGAGGAACTGAGAAGAGCCCTGCATTCCGGAGATTTTCCCTCGGATCTCACGGCGCGCGAATACGAGGTGGCAAAATTGGCCGCCGAAGGTCTTCGCAACAGCGAGATCGCCGAAAGGCTCTTCGTGACCGAAAGCACGGTGCGCGCGCACCTGCGGGTGGTATTTCAGAAACTCGAGATAGACCGCAGGGCAAAGCTCATGGAAATTCTCAGATAGGATAAGCAAAATTGTCCATTCGGACGATGCGCAGATTTTAATCCCATCCTACAATGTCTGTAGGATGGAATTTTTGTATTGTGAGGGGGTGGATATATGAGTTATATCAAAGCGGTGGTTCCCATGAAGAATCACCGGCTGTTTATGGAGATGGAAAGCGGCAGCACCGTAACGGTCGATCTTTCCGTCAAGCTGAACACCATCAAATACGCGGATCTGAAGGATGATGGAGTTTTTATGACCGCCGTGACCGACGGAAATCACGTGATCTGGGGCGGCGGGCAGGTGAAGCTAAGCGTAAACGAGCTGATGGATGCCGCGTTGTTGGGGTGATGTCCTTAAATTATTATTATGTAGGGGGAATCCGAATGAAAACGAAGCGTTTGTCGAGCCTGCTTATCTGCGCGGCGCTGCTGCTGACGCTGTTACCGCCGGTGGCGCTGGCGGCTGTGGTAACGGTCCCCGGCGGCACCGTGAGCAGCCTCGACCAAGCCGTGCTCGATGCTGCGCTTGGAACCGGCAACTGGGAATGGTCGGCGACGGCGACGACGGACGACACGGTTAAACTCAAGGCAGACCTCACGCTGGCGGCGGAACTTGTTGTTGCAACGGACATGATCCTTGATTTAAACGGCCATGTTTTGTCCGGGGCCGTAGGGACATATGGTAACGAAGACGTCCCTGCGCTTTCCGTTTCCTCCGGATATACGCTGACACTGCTGGATAGCGTAGGCGCCGGCGGAATTACAGGCGGAAACGGCGGTGACTACAGTGGCGGCGACGGCGTCGCTGTTTATGGAACGATGAACATGCTGGGCGGCAGCGTCACAGGCGGCAGCGGCGGCTACGCATTCGGCGGCGACGGCGTCGCTGTTTATGGAACGATGAACATGCTGGGCGGCAGCGTCACGGGCGGCAGCGGCGGCAGCGGCGGCTACGGCATACTGTTATATTTGTCAAACCCATCGGCGAGCATCGGCCCTGACGCTGTGATCAGCGGCGGCGATGGCAGCCTTCAAGGTGGCGCCGGTGCTTATGGTAAATCTGGCAGTATATGTAACAGCGGCAGCATTTCCGGCGGCGCCGACGCCGCCAGTGCCCTCGGATCAGGTGTACTCCTTGAACCGGCCTGCTCGCTCAATAATGACGGAGAGATCACCGGCAGATATGGGGTGAACGGCAATGGGAATACCGTCTGTGTCTATTCCGACAAAGCCACCGGCGATGGGATCACAGGAACGATCAGCCAAACAGGCGGCGCTATAACGCTGGACACTTCCACGGATAGGCCCTCGCTCTCGGCAGCAGTATTTGCCGACTTCGGCAGCGCGGACTTGGGGTATGACGCCATACAGGCGCAAACCGTCACCGTCGGATATGAAAGCAACCTGCTCGCGCCGGTGCAGATCACGCCGTCGTCAAGCGCCTTATTTTCCGTCAGTTCCACTGCCTCGGACCTCATCGGGCAGTACGGATACATTCTGCCGGGGAGCGAATCCCTTTCTTATCTTGTCGCCCCCGATACAGGCCTTGCTGCGGGAAGCTATGCCCTGCGCTTTTCAGACTCCATGAGCCAAACGGTTCAGACGTCTTCCTTCTCGGTGGCCGGACCTTTCATAACGCTTCATACGGACGGCATTTCCGGCGGCGCATCGAATTGGGTATATTACGGCGAATACGACGCAACGAATGACAGCATCGACAACCCAACGCCGATTCTGTGGCGGGTGCTTGATGCGGACGCCGGAAACGCCACGGGAACGGGTGATTCCCTCAGCGACGGAAGCAACCCGGTCGATAACGAAGACGCCATGTTTCTGCTGGCGGAAGATATATTGGCTTCCTACGTGGATTTTGACAGCAATGGTTTAAGTAACGCATGGCAGGGCAGCGACGCGCAGAGCTGGTGCATCAATCTATACAGCAATCATTTTGACCCTGTCGAACAAGCAGCCGTCGCGGCCACGACGAAGACAGATGCAGCAACTGATGTTTTCAGCAGCGCGGTCCTGTCAGGCGATCCTTTATTTTTCCTTTCGGCTGAAGAAGCAGCGAATCCTTCTTACGGTTTTTTATTGGATCAAGATAGAATAGCATCTTTGCTCTCGTCGGCTTCAACCCCCTATTTGTGGTGGCTGCGCTCGCCTCTTGGGAGCCCCGGAGATTCTGTGGGCGCCGTTGACGAAACCGGCAACATTTTTACTGAAGTCTTTGGCGACGGTGTAAACGATGATGGCTCCGTTGGTGACGGCACCATGGACAGCCATGAAGGCGTCCGTCCCGCTTTCAATTTAAATCAGAACGCAGTTCTGTTCGCGTCCGCCGCCGCAGGCGGCAAATCCGCAGCTGGCATGGAGAGCGGCCTGACGACTGTTTTGACCGGCACGTCCATGGCGTGGAAACTGACGCTTTTGGACACCGGCAGGAGCTTTGATGTATCGGAAACCGCTGCAACCTTGACGCCCGGCGACACTGTCACACTGCATTATACGGGTGCGACCGTTTATGACGGCGCCACCGCGCCGAGCGAATACATCTCCGCCATGATCGTCAAATCAGACGGTAATATCCTTTACTACGGCAGAATCGCGCAGCCGACCGGTACAAACGGTACGGTGAATATCAGCATCCCATCCGGTCTTGCGGAAGGTAACTATAGCCTGAAGGTATTCTCCGAGCAGTATAACGGCGATTACGAAACCGACTACGCCAGCGCCTTTTCCGCTGTGGACCTGACGGTAAACCCTGCGTTCTCTGTCTCCGTCACCCATTATACCATTACAGCCACGGCGGGAGCGGGCGGCAGCATCAGCCCCTCGGGGCGTGCATCCGTCGCTTATGGCAACGACAAAACCTATGCCATCGTCGCCGAAGAGGGCTATAAGATCGAAGATGTTCTGGTGGACGGTGTTTCCGTCGGTGCGGTGTCCGGTTATACCTTTGAGAACGTGAAAAAGGCGCACACCATAACGGCTTCGTTCACAAAAGCCATAGTCAATCCGTTCACAGACGTCACTGCGGACGACTGGTTCTATGAAAATGTCCTGTACGTCTATGAAAACGGCCTGATGAAAGGGACGGGAGGCGGTATGTTTGCACCGAACAGCACGCTGACACGCGGAATGTTCGTCGCCATCCTGTACCGAATGAGCGGCGATACCGGCAGTTATACGAATACTTTTTCTGACGTACCTTCCGGCGCGTGGTATGAAAATTCCGCGGCGTGGGCCTATGAAAACGACATAACAGGCGGTATAGGTAACGACCTCTTTGGTCCCGGCATCGCAATCACCCGCGAACAGCTTGCCGTAATGCTGTACCGTTACGCGCAGTATATGGGATACGACGTTTCCGTCGGCGAGGACACGAATATCCTCTCCTATAACGACGCGTTTGATATTTCCGATTATGCTTATTCCGCCCTTCAGTGGGCCTGCGGCTCGGGCATAATAAATGGAGATGACAACGGCAATCTGAACCCACAAAGCTCCGCCACCCGCGCAGAAGCGGCGGCCATGCTGCAAAGATTTATTGAAATCGCTATCAGCTGATGCTGAAATAATAAAAACAGTCAAACTCCTGTAGTCATTGAAACTACAGGGGTTTGACTGTTGGCAAAAGACACGGGTTGGATACAAAATGCGCCCACCCTCGGACTTCCGTTTGAGGTGCATACATTTTTGATTTTTTTCGTTTGTTTCATGCGTTTTCCGTTTGATGGGTAAACACAGTGTTCATTTGCATTCTTGCGCTGTTTCTCAGTACAATGATTAAGTACAGGTCACATAATAAACCAATGGCTATGATTGCATTTGAGCTTGGCAGGTGACGTTATTTGACACTTACGTTTATTACTGCGCTCGTGTTTTTGTGGATTCCTGTTTATCAGTAATAATTCTATTTTACAATTATCCTGCAAAGCGAAATAAAGTAACACAAAAACACCCCAATAAATATTGCCAGCATGCCATATTGCAGAAAAGGATTCATTGTACCCTGCGGATAGACGATCTGAAAGATTATTCTTGTCAGCCATAAAGCACATGTTGCACTCAGAACAACCATCATCGAGTATCTGTTTGAGCTGCTGCCATAGGCAAGAAGCATGTTAGCGATTCCGAACAAAATAAGCGATAAGGAAAAGAATACATTTAATGCCCTAACAGCAAGAATCAATTCTTTTGCGCTGCTGTCAATATATGAATACCAATTCCATATTCCGGGGACAAACAGGTGCCACACTCCAAACCCGGTTGAAACGATACTCCCCATCATTATTAGTATGTTTGTCAGTTTCCCCATAAATTATCTCCTGCCTTACTCTCCGGGAACGCCGAAATCTTCTTTGTTATACAAAATATATGCGTACAGTATTTCTCTTAACATTTCAGCTTTATTCATAACGGTATAAATTCGTTTATTTTGTTGTCATTATGTTTTTCAGTCTCAGAGCAAACTCCGCCGCCTGCGCGAGATCGCGGTCGTCAGGCCGGCCTTTGTTGATTCCCCCGAACAGCTTGAGGAAGCTGTTCGTATTGAATCCCGCACAGCCGAATTCACCGACGATTTCGTAGCCTTCGACGCGCAGTTTTTCGCGGAGGACCGCATGGTCTTTGAACATCTTATTCTGTAACATGACCTCGTCTTTCACCACGGCGCGGGGCATGCCATCAGTGGAGAAAAGGAAGGCTTTCGTTCCGTTTGCTCGGGGCAATTTGTCCGCCAGCGCCAGAAGTCTCTTATGGTGCTTGCCATCATAGATGCCGGAGCCGAAACCGACGAGATCATATGCGACGAGAGAGCCTGGTTCCATGAGCTCCGGCGGCGTGACGCCGGCGTCCAGAATTTCCGCGATGCGCTCTGCGACCTTTTCTGTATTCTTGTGATGATAAGAGCTGACAACGACGATCGCTTTCATTTTCCTTCTCCTTTCACCTCGCGGTTGAATGCTTCGCCGCTGCTGGCCCCGAGGATGTCGGCCATTGGGGAGGCGAGCTAAAGCGGCGGGGAACGCTTGCTCGCCTCGATTGGAATTATTGTTTGCCGTATTACCTGTCAACCGGCTGAGCCGCGCCTTCTGTCAGCTTCCTTGAATATTTGATAATGAGCAGCATTGCCAGGATTTCCATTACCGCAAAGAACAGATAGTGCAGCGTCACAGAACAGCCGGCAATAATGTAAACGATGGTGATGACGCTTGCAATGATGTTTGCCCGGCGATTGACGCGCTCTTTTAATATCCTGCTCAGGTAGATCATAGCAATAGGTATCTCCTGTATAACGGCAAACGCCAGCATCATAACCTGCGTGACCTGAATCTTGTCTTCAGAACCCGGCAGCACGAAGGTGAAAACATCTGCGGCGAGAATATTTATCAGGACAATGATCCATAAGGTTGAAATCCGAGCTTTCAAGTCTTTTTCCGTGAGCTTCTTGACAATTGACATTTTGTCGCAACTCCTTTTTACAGTAATTTTCCTGATTGCGTAAGGATTCGCAATCAGACCTATGTCCAGGGTAATCTTACTTTTCGCTGACAGGCGCCGTCATTTTTGATTTCTTTACGCCCCAGATCAGCAGCCAAAACATAAACAGCAGTTCTGCGGCTGTCCCCGGGCATAAAAGTACGGTTTCCATCGACGTGTTTGAAAGTATGAAATGTACAAATACTGCCGCCAACCCACATATTGTCTCGACAATAAAAAGAATCCCAAGAAATTTCGGAATTGCGCCGGATCTGTAAATCAGCATACCAAGCGGCAATACCCACAATGCGAAGAACACCTGACCGATCATATATCCGTGTTCGTAAAGTCCGAAAAAGGTCAGCGCCAAAGATTGCCGGAGCATCGGGTCCAGCGCGCCGGCATAACCTTCGCCGGCCAGGATATACACAGGCGCAATTTCGTTCAGGATGTTAGCCAGGAGCAGGACGCTGCCGGCGGCGGCGAATATCACCATCAGAGCCGAGAGGCCTTTGTTGACCGAAACCAACAGCTTATACAGCATGACGGCCGTGAACAAATAGAACAATGCCATGAGCATATCGCTGACGATTCCAAGGCGGTACAGAGGTTCATTCGCCGTAATATTGTTAATTGTTGAAGCCAAATCATTCGGTAAAAAAAGCTTCTGCCTGAAGAACAATTCCGCAGCTAATCCGAAAACCACCATGAATAAGAAACAAAGTCCCGCCAGTCTTGCCGTTTTTTTATTTGGAGTCATTTAAAATACCTTCCTTCAGATTTATTGAATAAGTTTTTCGCAGCATGACGATCCCGAGCCAAACAATCATTCTTGATTGGATTTCATACGAGTAACTGAGATGAGCGGCATTCCCAGGTCGCGCACTTTTTTGATCAGTCCATGCAGCGTGGCCTGATCTTTAACGGAACCGGTTAAAAGCGTATCCCCGTTATCCTCCAAAGTCACGGTTAATCCCTCAAACCAATCTGCCCATTGAGCGCCCAAGTGACCCCCAACTCTGATCTGGTAGATTCCATTAGATTCAGTATCTCTAATCATAAAAACCTCCTAACCTCAAGTTTTCTAAGCACACTCTTAGAATACATAAGGCTAGGAGGTTTCAACACCTACTTAAGGAGGTTTCAGCACCTACTAAAGTAGGATAAATCCATCTGGCAAGTTATACGAGGCCGAGCGCTCCGGCCTTTGCTACCGCTTCCGTTCTTCTCCTGACATCCAGCTTTTCATAAATAGTTTGATTATATCCTTTCACCGTGCTCAATGCGAGGAACAGCCGGTTTGAGATTTCCTGATTTGACAGGCCTTCGACGATCAGGCCAAGAACCTCAAGCTCCCTTATTGTCAGCGGCTCAATGAGTTTTTGATTGGCCGATTCCTTCCTGAGGGGTTGTAAGTCATCCTTGGGAAGCTTAGCTTCTGCATCCTGCGGAAGATGATCGATAAATGGCCTGTAATAGTTATCCTCTTTTGCCAAAGCAACTGCTTCGTCATAAAATGACTGTCGTATCTGATTCTGCCCCAACGCCTCCTGCACTTTGCTCGCAAGAACCAGGTAATGAATAAGGTGGCCGTTCCTTTTCTGTGTTTTTGCACTGGCAACTAGGCCGTTACAGATCCCCGCCGCTCTTTTTAACATGTCATTATCTGCTTTTTGATTCAGAATTTGCTCGACTTGGAACGCCGCGGCGAATTCGCGGAGATACGGGATATGATCGGGGTCAAAAGAATCTGATGTTTTATATAAGTCTGTTTCCGTCATACCGTGTCCGCTTCTAAAAAGGATATAGCTCTCCATATCTTCAAGTGAGAGATAATCCGGAAGCGGATTCATGATGTACTCACTCTTGCTTTCTGTAAGACTTTCAAGGGCCCTGTCAAAAAGGCCCTGGCTTAAATAAAGCTTGGCAAAGAGCAGATAATACTTATATTTCCAGTCTATGAGCGCATACATTTGCCCATATTCCTTGCTTATTTTAAGGAGGTCATATACCCCCTGATTATTCCCTTCAAGATAAGCGATATTTGCCAGCCCCAAGTATAAACTCGCTAATACTGGCTGGACCCTGCCGGAGGAGTCAATACGCGCTATTGTTTTATCAAAAATCGACTTCGCCTCTTTCAAACGGCCCATTTGAATACATAATTCGCCAAGCACCATATAGAAGCTGTTGGAAGTAAAATCATTTATGTTTTTACCGAAACTATGCAGAGCATCGACAGTAATCTTCTCGGCTTCCAAAAGATCTCCGGATGACCAATGGGCCACCCCCAGGAGCATTGCAATAACAGCACTTTTCATAGGTTGATTCTGGGGAGTCTTGCGCAATGCATCTTCGGCATGGTAAAAAATACCTTCAATATCTTCCGTTGCGGCGGAAACGTACGCATGCGCTGATGCAACTGTCGCCGGGAGCAGTTCATATTGCTTTAAATCAGCAACTGGATATTCTTCAGGATTTTCCTGATGCAACGCATATAGTCTTTCAGCTGCTTCCAGCCATTTTTTACTTCCTTGGATATCCCCGGTATCGATAAGCGCCCAGCCGTAGCCCATCGCGAGAACAGGTCTCTTTTCAATCATGCCTGCAGGTAACTGCTTTGCCATTGCCAGCCATGTACTTGCCTGCAGCTGAAGATCCATCTCCGCCCATCTGCATTCAATGATATTTGCAGCTTCATCATAAAACGAGCCGGACAGGTAATGATGAATCGCTTCAGTAGACATGCTCACAGAATCAAACCATTTGCCGGCTCTGCGGTGCAATTCCTCGACTGTCAAACCTCCCGTCTCCTGAATATAGCCAGGTAATCGCTGGCTCAGGAGATCCCGGAACAAATGATGGTATCGATACCATTTTCTTTCCTGATCCATTGGTATGATGAACATGTTTCTATGCATCAAGTATTCGATCGTCCTCATGCTGGAACCATGACATGCATCCAGGAGCGAATCACAAAGATCGCAAGAGAAATAATCAAGCAGTGAGGTTAACAGCAAAAAGTTCTGCACTTCTTCGCTTTGCTTTTCCAGCACCTCTTCTATCAGGTAATCCATGATATATTTGTGGCTCCCTGACAATTTTTCAATAAAGCTGTTTATGTCCTCCAGGCCCTGCATAGACAGCGTGGCAAGCTGTATCCCTGCGACCCAGCCCTCTGTTCGCTTCGTAAAAAGCGCCACGTGTTCCTCATCGATGTCGCGTTGAAGCTGTTTGGATAGGAAAGCTTCTGCCTCTTCATTCGTGAATCTGAGGTCTGAAATTCGGATCTCCAGAAGTCTCTTGCTTAAACGATACTTTGACAGAGGGAAAGCGGGATCCTCCCGCGTTATAATCACCAGTTTCATTCTCGGCGGCATATGCTCGATCAGCATGTTAAGGAAAAAATCAATCTGATCGTTTTCAATGACATGATAATCGTCAAGCACCAGGACAAATTCCCTCTTAAGCTGATGAAGATTTGTAATAATGGAACGCATGAATGAGGGATAACCCACAGATTGGACGGATTCCAACAGTTGAAGCAAGTCGTCTCCTACAGTCTTATCCAGTCCTTTCATTCCTTCTATCAGGTAAGCAAAAAACAGTTGTATATCATTATCCCAATTGTCCAGCGAATACCAAATGTGTTCGTATTTGCAACGGCCGATCCATTCACTTATGACTGTTGTTTTCCCGGAACCAGCAAAAGAAGAAACGAGTATGACATCAGAGCGACGATTGTCACGAAGCTTATTTCCCAGGTCAATTCTGGCAATTGTTGATGCGCTTACCTCCGGCCTTATCAGCTTAGAATGCAATATTTCAAATTTCATGTAATTGACACTCCATCCAAATTTTGAATTACATCCCCTGTGCTTACTTCATGTATATTTTATATGGGAAGTTAAGGAAACGCTGACTCATACCCGTTCATCCCAAAGGATGATTTCATTCGTGATTTCCAGAAATTCATCCCGTTTGGTCTTTTTACGGCGGTCGGACATCCTCTCTACGTTTTTCTTAATTCTATTACACCATTTGACCAGACTAATTGCCCGATTAAATCAGTGTATCCTTAACACAAACACGTTATTTATAAAAAGTAAAGCATTTAATGTTAATCCAATTATAATTCTTTATTTTTGAAATATCAATTTTGGTCCTAAAGAATTCAAGAGCCTTGCAATTACCGGAAAGGTTTTGCATATTACAGATGAAACGGAAAGCAACTGTGTTTTATACGAGTTGACCGAGGCATTGTATCAATGCTTCGGTCAATTCTTGGCGGAGAAGGAGGGATTTGAAGAGGAAAACCTGAGTATTTTAGGATTATTTTAGTGTAATTATGTGGTAATTCGTTTGAAATCTATAAGAATTGGTACCAGTCAGTCCGGTTGTTTTATAGAATCTCAATCTCTAAAGGGTCAAAATAAGGGTCAAATTTACAATTGAAAGGACGAAGCACGGCAATGTTATTGTTGTGTTATCATCTCACCGGAGTATCTTCGGATAGATTGGGAGCCGAGGATTCAACCAAAACATCAAGCCGTGGTTTATTCTTCCATGCGTCTTAAAATATGATATAATTCTTTCGATATATCTGTTGTCGGCACATGCGAAACGGGGTGTCAGGATATGCCGAGGTCAAAAAAAATCAATACGCAGTGCCTGTATTTCACCGATCGGCTCACACGGGCCATGGGTGATCTCATGGAATATCCGCTCACCGTGGTTGAGGCGCCGATGGGCTATGGGAAGACAACGGCGGTCAGAGAAGCTGTCGGCCGCGCGGGTATCACGCCCCACTGGCTTCATGTTTTCACCGATGACACCGATGGCTTCTGGAACGGCTTTGCGGAGCTGATCGGAGCGCTTGACTCTGTCTGCGGCAAAAGCCTCGTTCAGCTTGGCTTCCCAAACGAGGCGGTTTCCATGAACGAAGCGGTAAAACTCATATCCCGCGTCAAATTGTCAACTCCGGCCGTGATCGTCATCGACGATTATCATCATCTGGACAGCGCCGAGCTGAATACGTTTTTTGAGCTTATGTCAGAGGGCGAACCATCCGGCCTGCATATCGTTGTGACCGCGCGGTATACAAAATTCAAGAGGCTGGAAGAACTCAAGCTGAAAAAACGCCTGCACCACATTGACAGTGATACCTTTGCGCTAAAGCCGCAGGAAATCGCCGATTACTTCAAAGCTTGCGGCATAACACTGAACGCCGACCAAGCCCAGCGTCTTTATAAGATGACCGAGGGCTGGATCAGCGCCCTTTACCTGTTTCTTCTCGAATACGTTTCCAACGGCAGTTTTACCAATTCGGAAAGCATTTACCGGCTTCTTGAGAAAACGGTCTACGCCACCATGCCGGAGGAGACGAAAAACCTTCTTGTGTCCGTGTGCATATTTGACGGCTTCACACGGAAGCAGGCCGAATCCATTTGCGGCGAAAGCGACCCTGAGCGAATCCTTACAGAGCTTACGGACAGCAATTTATTCATCACCTATGACGGAAGATCAAGAATGTACTATATCCACAGCATCTTCACGGATTTTCTCCGCGAACAGTTTGAGCAAAAAGACGCCGCCGTAAAGACAGAGGTATACCGCAGGGCTGCCGGGTGCTATCGACAGGAACGTGACTTCTCTAAGGCAAGAAAATACTTCTTTCTTGCCGGGGAATTCGACGGTTTGCTCACGGCGCTTGAGGAAGACCATGCCAACGATTATTCGCCCTATGACAAGGACTTGCTGAAAAGCTATATGGCCGCCTGCCCGGAGGAGGTAAAAGCCCGCCATCCCTATGCGCTGCTCATCTATGCTATGCACTTGTTCGTACATAAGGAGCTTGCGTTGTTTCACAACGTGTGTGAAGAAGTCAGTCATCATATGAATGCAGACAAGGGAATGGCGCCCGACTTGCGAAATCGACTTTTAGGGGAACTTGAGCTATTACTCAGCTTTGCTGAATTCAACGACCTTAAAAAAATGTCGGAACGTCACAAAAAAGCGTGGGAACTGTTGAATCAACCGACGTCAATTTATGACACGGGGACCAATTGGACGTTTGGCTCGCCCTCTGTTTTAAGCCTTTATTACAGAGAAAGCGGCATGCTCGAGGCGCATATACAGGATATCAAGGAGGGTTTGCCCTATTACTACCGCCTGACAAACGGACATGGTTCAGGCGCGGAATATGCGATGGAGGCCGAAAGTCTCTTTAATCAGGGTGACTTTGAAAATGCTGAGATTTCGGCGCAAAAGGCTATGCTCAAGGCGCAGTCGGGTCAGGATGACAATATTGTTTACAGCGCATTATATCTGCAGATACTCATTGCTTTTATGAAGGGCGATTTATCCGGCGTGATGAAGCGCATCCATGAAATGCACGAGGCTATGAACAAAAGAAACGAATCTCACTTTATACATATGGCGGAGATTTGCGAGGGTTGTATCTATGCTTATCTCGATCAGACGGATAAAATCCCGGAAAGATTGCTGGAAGTTGACTTGAGCAATCCTCTTCGGCTGAGATTTCCCGCACTCTCTTTTTTCACGGTCATGTACGGCAGGGTTCTCCTGATCAGAGGGGAATACTTAAAGCTCATCGGCAGCGCTGAGCACTTTGTCTCCATATCCTCCGTTTTTTCGAACCTTCTGGGGTATATCTATACATACATATACCTCGCCTCGGCATATCGTAAGATTTTCAGAGAAGAGGAAGCGCTGTCCAGCCTGAAAAAAGCCCTGGAAATTGCCATGCCGGACAGGCAGTACATGCTATTTGCGGAAAACTGCGATTTCATCGAACCTCTTCTTAGGAAAATCGCGGCGGAAGGCAGCTTCAGAGAGGATATTGCAGAGATTCTCACGCTGTATCAAATCTTCAAGCGCTCCAAAGAGCAAATGATACGGGACTATTTTGCAAAGGAGAAACCAAGCTTGACCGAACGGGAGCTTGAGATCGCCCGCCTTGCCGCGTCGGGAATTACCAATAGCGAAATAGGAAAACAGCTGTTTATTTCAGCCAACACGGTAAAAATGGCAATGAAGTCTATCTATACAAAGCTCTCTATTAACAACAGAACGCATTTACAGCAGTATTTGAATGACCTCGAACAGTAAAAAACCTGCGAAAGACTACCCGGCGGGTAGTATCGCTGCCAAAAATACCACGGTACAATGAATGTATCGTGGTATTTTTGTGCTTTTTGGAGGTATTTTTATGGTTCAAATCAAAAGCGTCGTCCCGCTGGACGGTCACCGGCTGGAGGTCGATCTGGAAAACGGCAGCAGCGTCACACTGGATTTCACCGCCAAGCTCGGAACCGTGAGGTTCGGACTTCTTTCAGATCCCGTGTTTTTCCGCCGGGCGGAAACGGACGGCACAATTGTTAAATGGGACAACAAAATCGAAATATCAGCCAGCGAGCTCTTTCAGCTGGCGCAGAAATGAGGGCAAAAATATGAAAATCAAAAAAAAGCTTTTATCCATTCTCATGACGGCGGCGCTGGTACTCTCGCTGCTGCCGGGGTTGACGCTGCCGGCCACCGCCTGGGCGGCACCGGTCATCTGCGGGGGTTTCGAAGTAACGGGCGATTCGAACTATTCATTCAGCGGCAATACCCTGACGTTCTCGGGCGACGGCACATGTGTTGTGAAGCTGGCCTCTAAATGGCTGGCAACTACCAACCAAATTGTGGTAAGCAGCGGCACCGTCAACATCACGCTGAGCGACGTCATCGTCAACGCATCCGGCTGCGCGTTTACCGTTGCCAGCGGCGCAACAGTAAACCTGACGCTCAGCGGCACAAACGCCCTGATCGGTTGCGGCTCGGGATACGACGGATTGCAAGTGGAGAGCGGAGCAACCCTGACGATAACCTCGTCAACCGGTGGCAGCCTTACGGCAACCGGCAGCGACGGCGGCGCGGGCGGCGACGGCGGCGCGGGCATCGGCGGCGACGGCGATATCAGTATAAGCGGCAGTGCCCATGTTGAGGCAACCGGCAGCTCCGGCGGTGACGGCGGGGTCGGAGACGGCTCCGGCGGCGACGGTGGCGCGGGGATAGCCGGTAACACAATCAGTATAAGCGGCAGCGCCTATGTTAAGGCAACAGGCGGCAACGGCGGCGCGGGCGGCAACGCCGGCTACGGCGGCAGCGGCGGCGACGGCGGCGACGGCGGTGTGGGGATAGACAGTAACTCAATCAGTATATCCGGCAGCGCCCAAGTGAGAGCAGCCGGCGGCTTCGGCGGCGGCGGTGGCATCAGCTATATAAGTGACGGCGGTGACGGCGGCGACGCCGGCGCGGGGATTGATGGCGACACAATCAATATATCCGGCAGCGCGCAGGTAACGGCAACAGGCAGCTACGGTGGCACCGGCGGCAGCGCCCCCTTTGGCGTTGACGGCACCGGCGGCAACGACGCGGCGGGGATAGGCTCAAGCGGCAGCTCTATCACGATAAGCGGCGGCTTCGTAACGGCGACCGGCACCGATACCGACACCTCATATGACATCAGCGGAAGTTCCGTTACAATAACCGGCGGTTCGGTTTATCTATCACGGAACAAAGTTAATCCTTTGCCTACCGATGGCTCTGACCGCGTATATCTTGTTTACGTGACCGGTTTGGCCTATGCCGCCAGTGCAGCCACATCCTACTCAATAAACGGCGGCTCAGCTCTTTCAACGAATACAGTTTCCAGCGGCATTTTGTATCTCTGGCTGCCGGCGACGGAAAGCAGCACTGAAATTTTGCTTAACGCCGGGGGCAAAGAGTATAAGGCGGCGGGGGATAAGATCAGTTATGTAAATGCGACCGATATGTTTGCATTAAACCCCCCGCTGGCCGCCAAATTTGTCCTCACACCCTGCGGTAACGGCACGTATTTCGTTAAGTCCGACGGCGACTCGGCTTATACCGGCAGCTATAACGATGAGAGCTTCCTGACACTGACGGTGGACAGCGGCGTCACCGGCTTTAAATACTTTGGAGTCGATATTACAGTCGCCGAGACGGGCCACAGCGGCACGGAGACCTGCGTGTTCGTGCAGACAAGAAACGGGGTGCAGATCGCCATAAACGCCACGACCGCTGATTTTGATACGGTGGGCACAGCGACGGCGGGCTTCAACGTCAAGCCCGGCGATGTGATCGAGGTTTATATTGTGGACAGCCTGACCAATGGTTCCGGGACCAGCCCGACGGTGTTATAATTTTCAAATACAAGGAGTCAGGATTATGAAAAGGTTAAACAGTAAAAAGCTTTTATCCATGCTGCTGACGGCGGCGCTGGTACTCTCGCTGCTGCCGGGGCTGTCGTTACCGGCAATGGCGGTGAGCCATACCTATTACATCGATTACGGCTTCATCACGATTTCACAGGATGCGTCGGACGCCTCGTATCTGGACGTCACCTACAGCGCCACGTTGGGTGCCGTGTCCTCAATGGACATAATCCCATCCTCCGACGAGATCGTCATTACACAGACGGACAGCAGCACGGCTACAGCAAACGTCATCACGGTCAGCAGCGGTACGGTCAGAATAACGCTTCAGCAGGTAAATATCAGCACCATCCCCCATAGCTGCATCTCCATCATCTCCGGCGCTGCCGTTGAGCTGACGCTTTCGGGCGCAAACCAGTTGTACGCATTGGGCAATGACACGGGAATTCAAGTGCCAAGCGGGGCATCGGCAATCATCGACAAAAAAACGAGCGATACCAGTGATACGCTGACAGTTCAAGGCGGATTCAACAGCGCAGGCATCGGCGGCGGCGTCAAAGGCTCGGGCGGCACGATCACGATCAATGGCGGTACGGTAACGGCACGCACTTACGGTCTTGGCGCGGGCATCGGCGGCGCCTACGAAGGCTCGGGCGGCACGATCACGATCAATGGCGGCTGTGTGTACGCAGAAGGAGGCAAGGGTGGCGGCGCGGGCATCGGCGGCGGCGTCAAAGGCTCGGGCGGCACGGTTAAGATTTCCGGCAGCGCAAAAGTGACTGCTATAGGAAATACCACCTTGGATTATTTTGAGGATGAATATTACTACGAAAGCGGTGCTGGCATCGGCGGCGGCGATTCAGGTGCGGGTGGTACGGTAATCATCAGCGGCGGTACGGTAGTGGCAACCGGTGGTACATATGGCGCCTCGGATATCGGAAAAGGCGCAAACGTCTCCGGTGACGGCGACCTGTATATCAGCGGCGGCTCGGTAAACGCAGACTTTTCCGGTACCGTGTATCAGACGTCGGCAAAGGAAACCGCGGTGTATAAAACCGTCGTCAGCGGGCTGCATGTAAGCACCGACATGACCTGTGCGTATAACGGCGGCGCTGAATTCTCTTGCGCGACTGACTCGAACGGATATTTATACCTTTGGCTGCCGGAGGGCAACGGAACTGTATATGCATATAATGACGGCTCCTATTGTAAGGCGGCGGGGACAATCGACACGTCGAACAGCAATACGCTGATCGCTGTGTGTATCAGCATCTCAACAGCGAGCCTGCCTGTCGGCGTGGCGTACATAGACTACAGCGAGACGCTTGTTGCCACCGGCGGCAGCGGCACATTTAGCTGGTCAACAAGCTCCGCTCTGCCCTCAGGCATCACGCTGAGCACCGACGGCGTGCTTTCCGGCAAACCCGTCAACAGCAGCGCCGGCAGCTACAGCGTTATCGTCACCGTGACGGACGCGTCCGATCCAAGCCTTACCGCGACGAAAACCTTCACCTTGACGATCCAAGAGCACTGTGGGAACGGCGCGTACCTCATCGCGTCCGATGGTGACGGGGCTTACATCGGCAGCTACACAGGCAGCGGCATCCCGACGCTGACGGTGAACAGCGGCGTCACGGGCTTTAAGTATGTCAGGGTCAATATTACGACAGATACGGGACACGCCGGGGCGGAGACCTGCGTATTTGTTCAGATACGGAACGACCAGCAAATCGCGTTCTGCTTCCTGACTGCTGATTTTGATATAGTAAGCACCGCGGGCGCTGGCTTCAACGTCAGGCCCGGCGATGTGATCGAGGTTTATATTGTCGATTCGCTGTCCAATTCCGGCGGCAGCCCGACGATATTATAAGGGAGATTTTAATATGAAAAGAGGACTTTCAATTTTCTGTATTCTTGTGGTGCTTTTATGTGTTTGCCAAACAGCGGCCCTGGCGGCCGACCCGATCACGGTAGCTGTGAGCGCCGCGACTGCGCAGGCGGGCGATACGCTCACCGTCAGCGGCACGACGACCGCCGATACCTGGGTCAGCCTCAGGGGACTTGACGGCGACGGGAGCATCGTCTATTTCAGCGCCGTCTTGTCCGACGCGTCCGGTTCTTACAGCCAGATCTTCAAGGTGCCCGAAATGGCGGACGGGACGCTGACGCTTGTTGCCGGAAACGGCAGCATGACGGCGAGCGCGGAAATAACGATTTACACATCGTCAAGCAGCGGAACATCGAGCAGCGGTTCGGGCAGTTCATCTGCGTTAAAAGTCAGCGTTACTTTTGACAGCGTGGCTCAGGCTGCGCTCAATGAAAAGACTAACGGGAGCTATACCGTTAAGGCCAATGAAGTTTCGGTGTCGTCTCTTTCTGACGCGGCGAAGGCGCTTATAGGTTCCCGTCCGGTGTATGATCTGCGCGTCGTCTCCGGCGATACAACGATTTCCTATTTCGGCGGAGGCTGGGCCACGGTGCGCATCCCCTATACATTAGCCAGCGGCGAGGATGCAAACCGGCTTGTCATTTGCCTTATTACAGATTCCGGCGCGCCCGGTATTATGCCAAACTGTGTCTTCGATGCCCACACCGCTGAAATGGTATTTACGACGACTCACTTTTCGACCTTCGCGGTCGCATACAATCCCGTGAGCTTCTCGGATGTTTCCGACAGCGCGTGGTACGCGGACTATGTAGCTTTTCTTGCTGCAAGGGGCATCGTCGGCGGAAACAACGGAGCATTCAGACCTGACTCGAGCATTACAAGAGCTGAATTCGTGACCATCCTCGCCCGGATGTCCGGCGACAATCTGAGCGGCTATACAGCAACACCATCCTCGTTTACCGACGTGACGTCATCCGACTGGTACTTCGCCATGGTTCAATGGGCGTATGAAAACGGCGCGGCCTCCGGCTATGACGGCAAATTCAATCCAAACGCGGTGATCACCCGCGAGCAGATGGCAGTAATGCTCTACCGCTACGCCAAATACGCGGGAGATGTATCCAATGCGGAGGGTATGTCCGCGAGAGAATTTTCCGACTACGACAGTATTTCAAGCTGGGCTCAGGCATCCGTCCAGTGGGCTATGAACAACAGCATAATCGAAGGAAACGATGACGGCAGCTTCGCTCCCGCAGCAAACGCCACCCGTGCACAAGCTGCGAAGATGATCGCGGTAATGTTACAACGCATGATTGAAAGCTGAACCACATGAAGAAAAGACATTCGCCCAAATAACAGAGTGAATGAAAAAGGAAAACCCTGTAGTCGTTGAAACTACAGGGTTTTCCTTTGGCGGAGAAGGAGGGATTTGAACCCTCGCGACGGTTTCCCGCCCTACACCCTTAGCAGGGGCGCCTCTTCGGCCTCTTGAGTACTTCTCCAGATGACGAATATAAGAAATATAATCGTATTGTCGTGGCGGAGAGAGAGGGATTCGAACCCCCGGCCCTTTCGGGTCACTGGTTTTCAAGACCAGCTCCATAAACCGCTCGGACATCTCTCCATTTTACATATCTTTTCAGATACAAGCGAAATGATACCATACCGGTACTTCTTTGTCAACCCAAAACCCGGCCAGAGGAAAACCGCTCCGGGCATAGCGCCGGGGGGAACCGCGGCGGCGGAAAACACCGTATGACGGAGAACGGCCGGG
Organism: Papillibacter cinnamivorans DSM 12816; assembly: GCF_900176335.1. Lineage (GTDB taxonomy): Bacteria > Bacillota > Clostridia > Oscillospirales > Oscillospiraceae > Papillibacter > Papillibacter cinnamivorans. The sequence goes on along the minus strand of NZ_FWXW01000004.1, from coordinate 309,182 downwards.
GCTTTCCTTCCGTGCCCACCGGACGACCGCAGGAAACGAAGCGGGGATCTTTCCCCGCTTCGTTTTTAACCAAAAACGGCTGTCTTATACTGATATGCGATGGGATTTACATCCGGCTCCCGTTTGTCTCCTTGCCCATGAGCATAGTCATGACGGCTTTCTGAACATGCAGGCGGTTTTCCGCCTCGTCAAAGATCTCCTTGGCGTGGGCCTCGAAAACCTCATCGGTGATCTCCTCTCCCCGGTGAGCCGGGAGGCAGTGCTGCACCACGGCGTGGGGCGAGGCTTTTTTCATCACCGATTCGCTAATCTGATATCCCTTAAAATCCCGCCTGCGTTTTTCTGCGTCGGCTTCCATCCCCATGGAGGCCCACACGTCGGTCACCAAAACGTCTGCTCCCTCGGCCGCCTCGAGGACGCTCCGGGTGAGGGTGAACTTGGTCTCGGTGACGGTTTCGGCGAAAGCAAGCACGTCCGGGTGGGGCTCGTAGCCCTCGGGGCAGGCGACGGATACGTGCATCCCGCATTTGAGGCCGCCCACGATGAGAGAGTTTGCCATGTTGTTCCCGTCCCCAACATAGGCAAGTTTCAGGCCCTCCAGCCGGGACAGGTATTCCCGGACGGTCATGAGGTCGGCCAGCACCTGACAGGGATGGGAAAAATCCGTGAGCCCGTTAATCACCGGGATGGAGGCGTATCTGGCCAGGTCCTCCACCACCTGCTGCTCAAAAGTGCGGATCATGATGCCGTCGCAGTACCTGGAGAGAACCCGGGCAGTGTCCTGCACCGGTTCTCCCCGGCCGATCTGAGAGTCTTTTCCGCTGAGAAAAAGTGCGTGGCCACCCAGCTGGTACATGCCGGTCTCAAAGGAGACCCGGGTGCGGGTGGAGTTTTTCTCGAAGATCATAGCCAGGGTCTTGCCCTCCAAATAGGCGTGGGGCAGCTTGTGCTTCTGGTTGTATTTCATCTGGTCGCCCATATTCAGGATCTTGATGATCTCGTCCTTGCTGAGATCCAGGAGCTTTAACAGGTCTTTTTTCATATCCGGTCTCCTTTACAGCACGGCCTTCAGAATTTTCAGGCCCTTGTCGATTTCCTCTTTGGTGATGGTGAGCGGCGGAAGAAGGCGCAGGGTGTCCTGCCCCGCGGTGAGGCAGACCAGGCCGTTGGCCAGAAGCATGTTCACCGCTTCCTTATGGGTCATGTCCTTAATCCTGACTCCAATCATGAGCCCCAGGCCGCGGACCTCCGCGATGTAGGGACTTTTCATCTCCCGGATGCTCTCCCGGATATAGTTTCCCTTGTCCTCCACCTGAGCCAGGGCCTCCTCGTCCAGAATGTCCATCACCGCGAGAGCCGCGGCGCAGCAGACGGGGTTTCCGCCGAAGGTGGTGGCGTGGGTCCCCGGAGTGAGAACCCCCCGGGTGCGCTCGCTGCAGAGAAACCCTCCCAGGGGAAGCCCTCCCGCGATGCCCTTGGCGAAGGTCACCACATCGGGCAAAATACCATACTGCTGGTATGCAAAGAAGGTGCCGGTGCGGCCGATGCCGGTCTGGACCTCGTCCACGATAAGCAGCCAGTCCCGCTCGGCACATAGAACCGCCAGGGCGTGAATAAACTCCCGGTCCAGAAGATACACGCCACCCTCGCCCTGCACCAGCTCCAGCATCACCGCGCAGACGTCGGGTCCCCCCTCGCGCCGGACGCTCTCGATATCATTGGGTTCGGCGTACCGGAACCCCTCGGGGAAGGGGAAAAAGTAGTTGTGAAAGACATCCTGCCCGGTGGCGGCCAGGGTCGCCGCGGTCCTGCCGTGGAAGGACTGCTTCAGGGTGATGATCGTGCCCCGGCCCTTGCCGTATTTGTCGAAGCTGTATTTCCTCGCCAGTTTGATGGCGCCCTCGTTTGCCTCCGCGCCGGAGTTGGCGAAGAAGACCCCGCTCATCCCGCTGCGGCGGCAGACGACCTCCGCCAGATCCGCGTAGGGCTGCGTATAATAAAGATTGGACACATGGCCCAGCTTCAGGGCCTGCTCCAGGATGGCCTCGGCCCACTTCTGGTTGCCGTGGCCGATGCTGGCAACACCGATACCGCTGGAAAAATCGATGTACTCCTTACCGGAAAGGTCGTAAAGGCGGGCGCCCTCCCCCCGCTCAAAGGCGACGGGGTATCTGGGATAGGTGGCCAGCACATAGGCTACGTCTTTTGCCTTCAGCTGCTCAAAGGTCATGACAATCGTCCTTTCCGTCCGGGAAACCCGGCGTCACAGTATCATGGTTCCGATGCCCTCGTCGGAGAGCATCTCGATTAAAATCGAGTGGGGGATCCTGCCGTCCAGGATATGGGTGCGCTCCACGCCGCACCGGACAGCCTCCACGCAGCAGTCCACCTTGGGGATCATGCCGCCGCCGATAATCCCGTCCTTGACAAGGCCCGGAACGCTGGAAACCTGGACCACATGGAGCAGGGTCTCCTCGTTTTTGGGGTCCCGCAGAAGGCCCCGGACGTCGGTGAGCAGAATCAGCTTTTCCGCCTTCAGGGCCACGGCCAGTTTGGCCGCCGCCGTGTCGGCATTGATGTTGTATGCGGTCTCGGCGTCGATGCCCAGGGCGACGGTGGAGATCACCGGGATATAGCCCTTTTCCAGAGCGTCGGTCACGGGGTTGGGGCAGACCTCGGTGATCTCCCCAACGAGACCGTAGTCGTTTTCCCCGTCCTGCAGCTTCACGGCCTTCATCATGCCGCCGTCCATGCCGCAAAGACCCAGGGCCTTGCCTCCCATGCGGTTGATGGTGGCCACCAGATCCTTGTTCACCTTGCCGCACAGGACCATCTGCACCACGTCCATGGTTTCCCCGTCGGTGTAGCGCAGGCCGTTTACAAACCGGGAGGGCTTGCCGATCTTTTTCAGCATGTCGCTGATCTCGGGGCCGCCCCCGTGGACCACCACGACGCGGATACCGACTAAGCTTAAAAGCACAATGTCGCTGATCACCGCCTGGCGCAGCTCTTCGCTTATCATGGCGTTGCCGCCGTACTTCACCACCACGGTCTTGCCGTTGAATCTCTGAATATAGGGCAGGGCCTCGGCCAGTACCGTCGCCCTGTCCACATGGGAATAGGTCATATATACCTTCCGTTCCGCCGCTGTGCGCCGGCTGGGATTGGGTCCGCCGCCGGGCACAGTATGCCGGCGGATATCGATTTCATACCAGCTTCCATGTTTTTTCAGGTTCTGTAATCTCCGTTGATGCGGACATAGTCGTAGGTAAGGTCGCAGCCCCAGGCCTCGCCCGTTCCCCCGCCCTCACTGAGGCGGATATCGATGATGATCTCCTTTTCCGAGAGGATGCGCTTGGCCTCGGCCTCGTCGAAGGAAATCCCCGTTCCCGCGCTGCAGACCAGGATTTCTCCCGATTTGGAACGGAAATACACGTCGGTCGCCTCGGGACGGAAGTCAGCGCCGGAGTAACCCATGGCGCAGAGGACCCTGCCCCAGTTGGCGTCGGCGCCGAACATGGCGGCCTTCACCAGAGAAGAGGAGACCACCGCCATGGAAAGGGCCGCCGCGGTCTCGTTGTCGGATGCTCCGCCGACTTTGGCGGTGACCAGATGGGTGGCGCCCTCCCCGTCCTCGGCCATACACCGGGCCAGATACCGGCAGACATGGACCAGGGCATCCAGAAAGGCTTCGCTGTCCTTCCCTTCCGCCGCGATCACGGTATTTCCCGCCAGACCGTTTGTCAGCACGGCGCACATGTCGTTGGTGGAGGTGTCCCCGTCCACGCTGACACGGTTGAAAGTACGCTCCGCCGCGGCCAGGAGGAGTTTTCTGAGGTAAACGGGCTCCACCGCCGCGTCGGTGGTGATGAAGCAAAGCATGGTTCCCATGTTGGGATGGATCATGCCGGATCCCTTGGCGATGCCCCCCATGGTGACGGTTTTACCGTCCAGGTTAAAGCGCACCGCGATCTCCTTTTTCATAAGGTCGGTGGTCATGATGGCCCTGGCCGCCGCGTCCGACCCGTCTTTCGACAGGGCGGAAACCAGGGCGGGGATGCCCGCTTCGATCACTCCGATGTTCAGCGGCTGGCCGATGACCCCCGTGGAGGCCACCACCACGTCGCTCTCCGGGATGTTCAGGGTCCTCGCCGCAGCTTTGCACATCGTCTTCGCGTTTTCCGTTCCTCCGGGAGCGCAGGCATTGGCGTTGCCGCTGTTGCAGATCACCGCCTGAGCCTTTCCGTCGGACAGGTTCTCCATGGTAACCCAGATGGGCGCGGCCTTGACCCGGTTTTTGGTGTACACCGCCGCGGCAGCGCAGGGAACCTCTGAGTATATCAGGGCCACGTCCTTTTTCTCCGGGTTTTTATTTTTCACTCCGCAGTGGATCCCCGCCGCGGTAAAACCGATGGGAGCGGCGACGCCCCCTGTAATTTCCTGCATAACTATCTCCTCCCGCCAAATGCGGCGATACTCGTTTATTCCAGTCCCGCGCCCTCGTCCAGCCCCAGCATGAGGTTCATGTTCTGGACGGCGGCACCGGAGGCGCCTTTCCCCAGGTTGTCGAACCGGGCAGCCGCCACAGCCTGCTCCCCGTTTCCGCAGAGGGTGATCTCCAGGCGGTTGGTTCCTTCGAAGCCCAAGGGGCTCAGCATCCCGGCGGTCTTCACCTCGGGAGAGACGGAAACGAACCGCTGCCCCGCGTAATACCCCGCCAGAGCTTCCCGGAGTTCCCGGGCCCCCAGCCCCCCGGTGAGCTCCTTATGCAGGGGGACGAAGACGGCCATACCCGCGTAAAAATCCGCCACGATGGGGGAAAAAACGGGCGGTGTGTGCAGCCCGCAGACGGTTTTCATCTCCGGAAGGTGCTTGTGGGAAAGGTTCAGACCGTACTGCCGGGGAGCGGCAAACTCGGCGGCCCGGCCGGGGTCCCGGTACTCGGCGATCATCTTTTTCCCGCCGCCGCTGTAACCGGTGAGCGAGTGGCAGGAGAGAAGGCTTGCCGGGGAGAGGATCCCCATCTTCACCAGGGGGTATACGACGGAGATAAAGCCCGTGGCGTGGCAGCCGGGGTTCGCCACCCGCCGTGAGGCCGCTACGGCGGCTCTGTGTCCGGAAGACAGCTCGGGGAACCCATAGTCCCAGCCCTCCGCCGTCCGGTGTGCGGTGGAGGCGTCGATCACCCGGGTTTTCCCGTTTTCGATCATGGAAACAGCTTCCCTGGCGGCCTCGTCCGGCAGGCAGAGAAACACCAGGTCGGCTTCGTTCAAAAGCCTGCGGCGCTCGGCCGGGTCCTTGCGCAGGGCGTCGGAAATGGAAAGAAGCTCAAGCTCCCGCCGGCCGGCCAGTCTTTCCTGGATCTGCAGGCCGGTGGTCCCCTCCCTGCCGTCTATAAAAACCTTACTTTTCACCCGTTCTCGCCTCAACAAATTTCAAAATCAGATCCATCTGCCGCCGCACCTCCTCCGGCGCGGGGCCGCCCTCAGTCTTCCGCTGGGCGACGCACTCGTCCAAAGAGAGGGCCTGATACACGTCCCCGTCGAAGGCGGGGGAATATTTTCGGAGTTCCTCCAGAGAAAGCTCCTCCAGGGTTTTCCCGGCCTCGACGCACTCGCGCACCAGGCGGCCGGACGCGGTATAGGCGTCCCGGAAGGGAACGCCGCGCTTGGCAAGGTAGTCGGCACAGTCGGTGGCGTTGAGAAAGCCCTTTTCGGCGGCCTTCCGCATGTTATCCGGGCGCACTTTCATGGTGTCCACCATGCCGGTGAATACCGGGAGGCAGAGCCGCACCGTGTCCAGAGCGTCGAAAACCGGCTCCTTGTCCTCCTGCATATCCTTGTTGTAAGCCAGAGGCAGAGACTTCATCACCGTGAGCAGGGTCACGAGAGAGCCGTAGACCCGTCCGGTCTTTCCCCGCACCAGCTCGGCAACGTCGGGGTTTTTCTTCTGGGGCATGATGGAGGAGCCGGTGGAAAAGGCGTCGTCCAGCTCCACGAATTTGAACTCCCAGGAGCACCAGAGGATGATCTCCTCGGAAAACCGGGACAGGTGCATCATAAGGATGGAGAGGGCCGAGCAGAGTTCTATGGCGTAGTCCCGGTCGGAAACCCCGTCCAGACTGTTTTCCGTGATCCCGGCAAAGCCCAGAAGCTCCGCCGTTTTTCTGCGGTCCAGAGGATGGGTGGTACCCGCCAGGGCGCCGGAGCCCAGGGGGGAACGGTCCATCCGCCCGAGGCAGTCCTCCAGCCGGGTCACGTCCCGGCAGAACATGTTGGCATAGGCCATCATGTGATGGGCGAAGGTAATCGGCTGGGCCCTCTGAAGATGAGTGTAGCCCGGCATGACAGTGTCGAGGTTCTCCTCCGCCTTTTTCACCAGCACCCTCTGAAGGTCCAGGATCTGTTCCAGAACCTTCGGAATCTCCCGCTTTAAGTACAGCCGCAGGTCCACGGCCACCTGGTCGTTCCGGCTCCGGGCGGTGTGCAGGCGCTTTCCCGTCTCCCCCAGGCGCTCGGTCAGCAGGGCCTCTATGTTCATGTGGATATCCTCGTTATCCGGGGAAAACTCCACCTTGCCGGCCTCGATGTCCGCGAGGAGGTCTTCGAGCCCCGATACCAGCTTCCGCGCCTCCTCCGGGGAGATTATCCCTTGCTCTCCCATCATGGAAGCGTGGGCGATGCTGCCCCGGATATCCTCCCGGTACAGCCTTGCGTCAAAGCGGATGGAGGAGTTGAAGTCGTTTACTTTCCCGTCGGTCTCCTTCTGAAACCGGCCCGACCACAGTTTCATATGCGCTCTCCTTTTGGGGATGTATTATTTTACGGCGTCTTCCCGCTGAGCGTCCAGGGTCGCCTTCACCTTGATCGGAAGGCCGAAGAGGTTTATAAAGCCCTCGGAATCCTTCTGGTTATAATCGCTCTCCCCGAAGGTGGCCACCGACTCGCTGTAGAGGGAATAGGGGGACCAGACGCCGGCGTTCATGACGTTGCCCTTATAGAGCTTCAGACGCACCGTGCCGGTGACGGTTTGCTGGGTCTTATCCACAAAGGCATCCAGGGCCTCCCGCAGGGGGGTGAACCACTGGCCGTTGTAAACCAGGTCGGCGTATTTCTGGGCCAGCTGGGTTTTCACCCGGAGGGTCTCCTTGTCCAGGGTGATGGTCTCCAGGACGGTATGGGCCCGGTAGAGAATGGTGCCGCCGGGAGTCTCGTACACGCCGCGGCTCTTCATGCCCACCAGGCGGTTTTCCACCAGGTCCTGAATCCCCACGCCGTTGGCCCCGCCGAGAACGTTGAGCTGCCGAATCACTTCTGTGGCGCTCATCTCCTCCCCGTTTACCGCAACGGGGACACCCTTGTCGAAGTCAACGGTGACATAGGCCGGCTCGTCGGGGGCGGCTTCCGGGGTCACGCCCATCTCCAGGATGGACTCCAGGTCCGGCTCGTTGCCGGGATCCTCCAGGTCCAAACCCTCGTGGCTCAGATGCCAGAGATTCTTGTCCTTGGAATAGTTGGTCTCGCGGTTGATCTTCAGGGGTATGTTGTGGGCCTCGGCGTAGTCGATCTCATCGTCGCGGCTTTTGAGATCCCAGATGCGCCAGGGAGCAATGATGGTCATCTCGGGGGCGAAGGCCTTGATGGTAAGCTCAAAGCGCACCTGGTCGTTTCCCTTCCCCGTGCAGCCGTGGACGATGGCGTCGGCTCCCTCGGCCTTGGCGATCTCCACTATCTTTTTGGCGATGATGGGCCGGGCGAAGGAGGTACCCAGGAGGTACCCGTCCTCGTACACCGCTCCCGCCTTCATGGTGGGGATGATGTAGTCGTTAACAAACTCGTCCACCAGGTCCAGAATGTAGAGCTTGGAGGCTCCGGTTTTCAAAGCTTTCTGCTCCAGGCCCTCCAGTTCGTCCCCCTGGCCCACGTCGGCGGAGACGGCGATCACCTCGCAGCCGTAATTTTCCTTCAGCCATGGGATGATGATGGAGGTATCCAGTCCTCCGGAATACGCCAGAACGGCTTTTTTGATCTGTTTCATGTTTGCTCCATTCCGCCGCCGCAGCGGCAAGTTCTATCGGAATTTACAGTCCCCGCCGCGGGCGGCGGGGAACCGCAGCTGTATGGCTCCGTTTTAAAAAGAATACCACAGGGTGAATGATTATGCAAGCCGAACTTTCTTATTTTACATCATATATTCTTGTATATAATGCTTATTCCTCCATTCCCAGATGAATATATTCATGTATATTCATTATAATATGCATATTATGCACGCTTTTTCAGACATGGAATCTTCGCCGCGCCTCTTCCCGGAGGGCGGGGCGGCGGCGTACGACGATCAGGGGGATCATGAGGGCGGCACAGATGGTGCACACCACCAAGGACCAGCTGACGCCGGGGCTTTCTATCAGATACCGGTCCAGGATCCATTCCACCCCCAAAGAATAGACCCCCGCGGCGCCGATATAGGAAATAATGCCGGTAAGCAGCGACCGGCGGCGGCGGTGCAGCAGCAGGTAGAGCAAGGATACGAACACCATCGCCCCCCCGATGAGGGGAAGGGCCACCGCCGTATACCAGTCTGCGCCCCGGAGATCCAACGATATGAGCCCCACATAGAGGGCGACTGCGCAGCCGTCCATGAGAATGTGCGGCAGCCCCCGGGCCCGGCGGGTGAGGAAGGGGGGCACCAGAATCACCCAGAGCATGACGCAGGCGCCGATGATATACAAGGACCAGCCGCGTCCTGGATTGAGCACAAGAAGGTTTAAAAGGCCGCAGGCCGCCGAGACCGAGGCGAGCATCGCGCTGACAATAAGGGCGATCTCCCGCCGGCTCACGGGGGGAACCTCCCCTTTGTCCGCGGGATAGGGCTTCGGGGAAACCGTGTCCGCGGGGCACTTGGGATTGCGGACGGGGGTTTTGCACAGGGGGCATTCCCCCGCCGTTTCGTGGAGCTCCACGCCGCAGTTCACGCAGTATGACATCCGTTTCCCTCCTCCCGGTTGCTTTCCACCCGGACATGAATCCCGTCCCGGACCAGGCGCCGGAAAAATTCCCGTTCCACGTCGGGTTCCACGATGGAGCCGGCAAAGGTGATGGCCATCGTGTTTCCAAAACTGATGCAGCCGCAGTTTGCTCTTGCGGCAAAGGACTGCCCCAGCATCATCTCGGCTCTCTGGATGTGCTCCCGCATGGCCGCGGGAACCCGGAAAACCCCCGGATTGGTAAGGGTCGCGGAATACTGCCGGTTGCCCATCCTCTGATAATTGATATAGAGAAGGGGATTTTTCATCACCAGGGGTATGCGGGAAACAAAGGGGTTGAAGCGGAGCCTCACATTCCCGGTCATCTTGGCGCGCAGGTACTGGCGGCTTAAGTTCAGGCGCATGTAATGGTGCACCTGGCGGACGATTTCCTCGAAGGTATACTCCCCCATGCCGGGGTTCACGGCGGGACAGACGTTGAGAATGAAATTGCGCAGGGTGTCCGAGGGAAAAAATCTCCGCAGGTCGATGGGGACCGCCAGGGCCACGGGGCGGAGCCTGTGGGGCTGCTCCCGCTTCTGCTTGTCCAGCAGCACCCGGATAAGGACCGCCGAAAGGTATTCCGTGATGGAGGCGCCGTAGCTTTTCGCCGTCAGGCGGAGCTCGTCCAGAGACACCAGACCCGAAATTACGTTCAGAGTATAAAAGGGAGCCCGGGTCCCGAGGCCCGGATAAGCCTTGTCCTCCTTCATCCCGCGCGGGGTCTCGGAGGTGGCGTACCGGATGTAGGCGTCCTCGGCTTCCTCCTCTTCCGGGGGCGCGGCTACGTCTTTGACCCCAAGGGTGCAGGGAATCTCATATCCCTGCAGGCGCAGGTACTCGGCCAGCAGAGTCTTTAAAAACACCATCGCCCCCGCCCCGTCGGTAAGGGCATGGTACATCTCGACGGAAATGCGTTTTTCATAAAAATAGATTCTCAGCAGATACCCGTTATCCTCCCGGAACCGCACGGGCATGCAGGGATTGGCTATATCCGGCTTGACAAAGGGGCCGGGCTTGAGGTTCGGCTCGAGATAATACCAGAACACCCCTTTTTTTATGCACACGTTGAAAACGGGAAATCTCGGCATCGTGAGGTCCACTGCCCGCTGAAGAAGCGCGGGGTCGACTCGTTTTTTCATCACCGCGGAAAACCGGTAAATCGCGGAATAATCGTCCCGCTGGATAGCGGGATAGACCGCGGCGGAATTATCCAGCCTATACCAGCCGCGGCTTTTTTCCGCTCCGTTTTTTTCCTGCAACTTTCCGCCCCCTTTGTTTTGACCGGGCCGGCGCGTTTCCCCGGTCTGTATGATAACTCATTTACCAGTATTGTATCATTGCCATCCGGCGGAGGCAATATTATCAGGCAAATCAGGCGAAGGTTCCGCCGCCGAAAGGCGCGCTTTTCCAGAGAAACGGAGAAACATTCGGCAAATCAGAATGATTCTATTTTCTTCCGGAATGTGGTATGATACCTGCGAGGGTTTCAGAGAGCTCCCCCAGACGGATAAGATCCGTGCGGATCTTCACTCTGCCGCCGGAGGGCGCCGGCTTTTCCGTCAATACGGCACGGCCGCAATGAAAGCACCGCTCCCTTGTGTGTGGGAGATTTTATATTTGGGTTGCGCGCATACGCGCACAGGAGGTTATTTATGAGCAGCCGCTGGTTTCCCGAGGGATTTGGTTTCAAAGTCCTGCAGGATAAAGCCACCGACAAGGAACAAATGGGAGAAAAGAAGCTCCAGCCCATCATGGCCGCCCTTCGCAACGTGCACAGCGCCATCGACGACATGGGCCTCGAGCGCCAGCGCCAGGCCCAGCGCCTTCTGGGCAAGCTGGTCTCCCCCATGCTGGGGATGCAGTATCAGCCCTTCGACATCGACGGGATGCCCGCGGCCTGGATCCGCCCGGAGCGGGGCCACAGCCGCAAGAACGCCATTTTATACTGCCACGGGGGCGGTTTTTTAAGCGGCGGACTGAGCTACGCCCGGATCCTGGCCTCGAAGCTTGCCTCGGCCACGGGTTTCGACGTTCTGCTCTTCGAATACCGGCTGGCCCCGGAGTTTTCCTTCCCCACCCAGCTGGAGGATGTCCTGCGGGCCTGGGACCATCTCATGTACCTGGGCTACGGGGCCGGGCGGGTGGTGGTGGCCGGGGAGTCGGCGGGGGGCAACCTGACCCTCGCCCTTACACACAAGCTCCGGCAGCAGGGACGGAAACTCCCCCGGGCGCTCATCTGCATGTCTCCCTGGACGGATCTCACCGGCTCCGGAGAGTCCCGGAAGGAACGGGCCGAAATCGACCCCATGCTCACCAATGATTATCTTGCCTCCGCAGTCCGGGCCTATACCCGGGGGCACGACCTGAAGGACCCCCTGGTCTCTCCCCTTTTCGGGGATTTCACGGGATTCCCGCCGGTCTTTCTACAGGTGGGGGAAAACGAGATCCTGTACAGCGACTCGATTCTGCTTCACGAGCGCCTGCTCCAGGCCCAGGTGCCCTGCCGCCTGGAGGTCTGGGAGGGCATGTGGCATCTCTTCCAGATGTTCCCCATTAAAAAGGCGGGGGAGGCCGTTTCCAGCATCGGGCGCTTTCTTCTGGACCTGTAATATTGATACAAACGGGAGGCTAAACCATGTCGATACTCATTACCGGAGGCGCGGGCTATATCGGCAGCCACTGCGTCTCTGCGCTTTCCCGCCGCGGCGGCGACGCCGTGGTGGTGGACAATCTTTCCAAGGGGCATAAAGAGGCCCTGTCGGGCGGCCGGCTTTACGTGGGAGACGTGGGCGACCGGGCCTTTCTCCGGAGCGTGTTTGAAAAGGAGCAAATCGACGCGGTCATCCATTTCGCCGCCTTTTCTCTGGTGGGGGAGAGCATGACCGTGCCGGAAAAATACTTCCGCAACAACTGCATGGCGGGGCTGTCCCTTCTGGAGACCATGGCGGAGTTTGGGGTGCGCCGCCTGGTCTTTTCCTCCACCGCCGCGGTCTACGGGGAGCCCGAGAGGGTCCCCATCGGCGAGGAGCACCCGAAAAGCCCCACCAACCCTTACGGGCAGAGCAAGCTCATCGTGGAAGAGATGCTCCGCTGGTTCGATGCCGCCCACGGCCTCAAATACGCGGCACTGCGGTACTTTAACGTTGCCGGCGCCCGGGAGGACGGAGGCATCGGGGAGGATCACCGGCCGGAGACCCATCTCATTCCCCTGGTCCTGGCCGCCGCCCAGGGAAAGCGGGAGAGCCTCACCTTATTCGGGACCGATTATCCCACCCCAGACGGGACCTGCGTGCGGGACTACATCCACGTGGAAGACCTGGTGGACGCCCATTTCCTGGCCCTTCAATACCTGGAGGCGGGAAACCCCAGCGCCGCCTTCAACCTGGGAAACGGCCGGGGCTTTTCCAACCGGGAGATCATCGAGGCCGCCCGGCGCGTCACGGGAAAACCCATCCCCGTGAGCGAGGCGCCCCGCCGCCCGGGAGATCCCGCCGTCCTGGTGGCCTCCAGCGAAAAGGCGGAAAAGGTCCTGGGCTGGAAGCCGAAGCATCCGGATATCGAAGAGATCATCGCCGACGCCTGGCGGTGGCATGAGGCTCATCCCGAGGGATATGGGGGATAAAAATAATATTATACCGCTGAGTTTCAAGATGTTCTTTATTCCGAACGGGGTTCAAACGGGAGCTGCGCGCTCCCCGCTGGGGGTAACTTTTCCTGCATAGGAAAAGTCACCAAAAGGATGCCAAGAGGCTCCGGCCTCTTGGATCTCCATGGGGAGGGTGCTCCGGTAGACGCTCTTAGCTAGTAATTGACTATCGGCAGTTTCGAACGCACGGACAGCTCTGTGGCAAGAAGTCCATTTTTCAGCCCGCAATCGGGGCTCTCTGGGTTTTGGCTTGTGGGGCTTATTTAGTCTTCGAAAACGTATTTCGCGCGACGTTTAAGATGATCGGCTTTTTCAAATTTCCGGCTCTGGGACATGTCAGGATTTTAATGATCCCGCCAGTTGTTATATGTATTATGTTAACTGAAAAGGTACGTCCCTTGCCAGGAAAATCTCTTCAACGTTGGGAGCAGCATGTTTTTTCAGATTTTCTGAGCCGCTGGAACCGGTTGTTGGAAGGCCGGTTGCGGGTTTTAAACAAAGTTTCTCCTTTTGAGCTGCTCGTGCGGTTCATTCTGCCAACGGCCGGGGCTTTCCGGAGGCGCGTTTACCGCAGAGCCCTCCTATGGGAATCCAAGGGGTCGGAACCCCTTGGTCTGTTTTTGGTGACTTTTTGCAGAAACAAAAAGTTACCCCCAGCGGGGAGCGCGCAGCTCCCGTTCGAGCTCCAGTAAGCATATTCCGAAGGACGGCCCACTGTATTAAATCCAGAAATAAAACCAGGGGGACAGTCTTTGACTGTCCCCCTGGTTTTATTTATCTTTATTTCAGCTTAAAATTGGGCTCGCGGCGGTTTAAGAAGGCGTCGATGCCCTCGGTGGCGTCCTCGGTGCTGCCCAGGATGGCGAACTGGCCGTTGGCCATGTCGTAGGCCTTGGAATACTCCAGGTCGGCGCAGGCGTAAAAGGTGCGCTTGCCCATCTGGACGCCCAGGGGACTCTTGGCGGCGATCTTTTTAGCCAGTTTCCAGGTTTCCTCCTCCAGCTTGTCGTCGTCCACCACCTTATTGATGAGGCCGATGCGAAGGGCCTCCTCCGCGTCGATGATGTCCCCGGTGAACAAAAGCTCCAGGGCCCGTTTGCGGCCCACGCTCTTGGACAGGGGTATGGCGGGGCCCATGCAGAACAGGCCCACGTTCACCGCGGTGGTGCCGAACCGGGTGCTCCGGGCGGCGACGGCGAGGTCCGCCGAGGCCACAAGCCCGGCCCCGTTGGCAACGGCGATTTTATGTACCGAGGCGATCACCGGCTTTACCATCCGGGACATGGTGAGGCTCGCCTCCTGGGTGGGGCCGGTGAACCAGTAAAGCTCGGCCGCCGAATGGCCCTTCATCATATTCACGTCGATGCCCGCGCAGAAGCCTTTTCCCGCGCCGTTGAGGATTACCACATACACGTCGTCATCCCTGTCCGCCTCCCATAAGGCGGCGTCCAGCTCCACCGCCATCTCCAGGGAAAAGGTGTTCAGGCTCTCGGGCCGGTTGAGGGTAATGGTGGCGATATGCTCCTTCTTGCTCGTAAGGATCGTTTTATACTCCATTTTTATCCTCCTTCGTCGATTCGGCATTCCGGCAGTTTGATTCTTTTTTAATAGTATATCCTGACAGACGGGCTGTCAAGAAAACACAATCGCGAAAACCGTATCGTCATATATATACATCCGGCGGGCCCTGCCGCCTTTTCCCGGAAAAACCTCTCTTTCCGTGCGTTCCAACGGGTCTGTGCGTTGACAAGAGCCGGTTTTTCGCATATCATATTAGAATTGAGTAATATTACAAAGGGGACTTTGGCATGATGACGCTGGAAAAATTCAAGGAAGCCAGGGCGACATTGTCCGGAGTGCTGCTGAAAACCGATTTGGTCTACAGCAAGTACTTCTCTCAGGCAACGGGCAACAACGTGTACCTGAAGCCCGAAAACCTGCAGGTCACGGGTGCCTACAAGATCCGGGGAGCGTATTACAAGATCAGCACGCTTCCGGAGGAACAGAAGCGCCGCGGGCTCATTACCGCTTCGGCGGGGAACCACGCCCAGGGCGTGGCCTACGCCGCCCAGGTAAGCGGGATTGATGCCACCATCGTCATGCCCACCACCACGCCCCTCATGAAGGTGAACCGCACAAAAGAGTACGGCGCCAACGTCATCCTGGAGGGCGGCAGTTTTGACGACGCGGCCGCCTGTGCCATGGCGCTTTCGGAGGAGCGGGGCCTCACCTACATTCCTCCCTTCAACGATCTCACCGTGGCCACGGGGCAGGGCACCATCGCCTATGAGATCTTCAAGGACCTGCCGGACACGGATATCATCCTTGTCCCCATCGGCGGCGGCGGTCTGGCCGCGGGGGTTGCGACCCTCTCCAAGCTTTTAAACCCCAACGTGAGGGTGATCGGCGTGGAACCCGCGGGAGCAGCCTGCATGCTGGCCTCCGTCCGGGCCGGCAAGGTGGTTTCTCTGCCCAAGGCGGAGACGATTGCCGACGGCGTGGCGGTGAAAACGCCGGGAGATCTGGTGTTCCCCTATATCCAGAAATATGTGGACGAGATCCTCTCCATCGAGGACGACGAGCTGGTGGACGCCTTTCTGGACGTGATGGAAAACCACAAGATGATCGTGGAAAACGCGGGGCTGCTGTCGGTGGCGGCTCTGCACCACCTGGACGCCAAGGGCAAAAACGTGGTCTCGCTTTTAAGCGGAGGAAACATGGACGTCATCACCATGGCCTCTCTGGTGCAGTACGGGCTTATCAACCGGGGCCGGGTCTTCACCTTCTCCGTGCTTCTTCCCGACCGGCCGGGCGAGCTTCTCAACGTGGCGCGCATCGTCGCCGAGCAGCGGGGCAACATCATAAAATTGGACCACAACCAGTTTATCAGCATCAACCGGCAAAGCGCCGTGGAGCTCCGGGTCACCCTGGAGGCCTTCGGCCACGAGCACAAGGACGCCATCATGCAGGCTCTCGCCGACGGCGGATACGAAGCCCGTGTGGTATCCTCCAAGAGCGTATACAGCTGCTGACATACACAGCCTGACAACGCAGCGGGGACGGACTGTCCGTCCGTCCCCTATATGAAGCGGCGCTCCGCGGCCCGCCGGTCAGGGCCGGACGCTCTGTGGGAGCGGCAAGAAGGATGCCGCCGGCCGGCCGAAGGTCCCGCCGCCTTCTGTATCCTATGCTTCCCCCGCCCGCGCCGTTCCGGGAAGGCCGGCAGGCGGAAGGGCGGAACATAGCGGAAAAGGCGGGAACCGCAACGATTTTTCTCCGGGAGGACTGAACCATGATCAAAATCGCCCCTTCCCTTCTTTCAGCCGATTTTGCCTATCTCAAGCGGGATATCGACCGGATCTCCACGGCGGACTACGTCCATGTGGACGTGATGGACGGCATCTTTGTCCCCAACATCTCCATCGGTGTGCCGGTGGTCCGTTCCATCCGGAAGATCACGGCGATGCCCCTGGACGTGCACCTGATGATCGACCGCCCGGTGCGATATATCAAGGCCTTCGCCGACGCCGGAGCGGACATCCTCACCGTTCACACCGAAGCGGACACGCCGGAGCAGATCACCGCCGCCCTGGAGGCCATCCGCGCCGCCGGAGTCCGCCCCGCCCTTTCCATCAAGCCCCGCACTTCCGCCGAGGCCCTGCTACCCTGGATCCGGGGAATCTCCATGGTACTCGTCATGACGGTGGAGCCGGGCTTCGGGGGACAGGCTTTCATGGCCGATCAGCTTCCCAAGATCCGCGCCGTACGGGAGATGATAGACCGCTATAATCCCGGGTGCGAGCTGGAGGTGGACGGCGGAATCGGCCCGGACACCGCGGGGCTCGTCATCGAGGCGGGAGCGAACGTGCTGGTGGCCGGCAGCTCGGTTTACGGAGCCGCGGACATTCCGGCGAGGATTGCAGAGCTTCGGAAAGGGTAACGCATTTCTGAGGGCCGGTTGTTTTTTTGGCCGTTTATCCGGCGGGATCTGCCGGTGTTCCCGTTTCAACACATTTGTTTCACGGGCGGAGCCCTGCCGGGCATCCGTATTCAGGGAGGATGAAATCCATGCAGTATTTTCCCGCCGCGCTGGACAGGCTCACCGAGCAGTTTGCGCGCCTTCCCGGGATCGGGACAAAATCGGCCCAGCGGCTAGCCCTGTATATGCTTTCTCTTCCCCCGGAGGAGGCAGAGGCTTTCGCAAACGCCATTCTGGAGGCAAAGCGCACCGTGACGTGCTGCACCGTCTGCCGCAATCTCACCGACGGAGAGCTGTGCCCCATCTGCCGGAATCCCAAGCGGGACCCGTCCGTGGTCTGCGTGGTGGCCGATCCCAAGGATGTGGCGGCCATAGAGCGGACAAAAGAATACCGGGGCCGGTACCACGTGCTCCACGGGGTGATCTCTCCCATGAACCATGTGGGGCCCGACGACCTGCAGATCAAATCCCTTCTGGAACGGGTGGCGGCGGGGGGAGTCGACGAGGTTATCATGGCCACCAACCCCGACACCGAGGGAGAGGCCACCGCAATGTATCTGTCCCGTCTTCTCAGACCCTTCGGCGTGAAGGTGACCCGGCTCGCCTACGGCATCCCCGTGGGAAGCCATCTGGAATACGCGGACGAGGCGACGCTGCTGCGGGCGCTGGAAGGCCGCAGGGACATGTAAGGGCTTTTCATTCAGTGGGATTTTGTGTCCCGGGATACAAAGCCGGGCGCAAAACTGCAAAAGCGACGGACTTATTCGACGGACCGGCCGCAGGGACATGAAACGCCCCTGCGGTTGTTTTTCTGATATTTTAGATAAAATGTAAATTTTCTGATATCCGTTTGACAAATTCTTCTGCGGATTCTATAATAATTTTGTTGTAATCCGTTCATTATTCGGTGAGATTTTTCGCAGCCGCCTTTTAGAAAGAAGCGGAACGCTCCACGGCACAAACCCCACCGCCGGACTTTCTTCAGGCGTTTTTTCTATGTCCGCGGCATTTGCGCAACGCCCGGCGGCCGCCGGTATCTGTATATATGAAATAGGAGGAGCATTATGGGTATCAAAAATGTAACCTGCTTCGGCACGGGACTCATCGGAAGCGCGTGGGGAGTCAACTTCCTGATTAAGGGCGTAAACGTAACCCTGTACGATCTGGACGAAGCCAAACTGGCGGACGCCAAGGCTCGGATTACCGCCATGCTGGATTTCTACAAGGAAATGAAGGTTCTTGACGACGCGCAGTACGCCGACTGCGTGAAGCGGGCAAAGTACACCAGCGACGTAAAGGAAGCCGTTAAGGACGCCGAGTTCATCCAGGAAAACGGGCCGGAAAACATCGCCATCAAGCAGTCCATCATCAAAACCATCGAAGAATACTGCAAGCCGGACGCCATCATCGGTTCCAGCACCTCGGGCCTTCTCGTTTCGGACATCGCGGCATATGCCAAGCACCCGGAGCGCATCGTGGGCGGCCATCCCTACAATCCCGTTCACCTCATTCCCCTGGTGGAGCTGGTCAAAGGAAAACACACCTCTCAGGAAGCCCTGGACAAAGCGGTAGCCTTCTACCGCGAAATGGGCAAGGAGCCGGTGGTCCTCAACAAGGAATGCCCGGGCTTTATCTGCAACCGGATCCAGGTGGCGGTGAACCGCGAAGCTTACGAGCTGGTGCTCCGGGGCGTTTGCACCGTGGAAGACGTGGACAAGGCCGTCGTGTTCGGTCCGGGCCTGCGCTGGGGCCTCATGGGCCCGCACCTCTGCGGAGAGCTGGGCGGCGGCAAGGGCGGAATCAAATTCCTGCTGGATCATATCGGACCCACCACCAAGGCCTGGTATGAAGATATGGCAACCTGGACCGAAATCCCCGAGGGGTATGCGGCCAACTACGCCGTGCCGGGCGTTGCCGAAGAGCTGAAGCACAGGACTCCCGGAACCGGACGGGACGACCAAGAGCTGGCCAAGTGGCGCGATGTCGGACTGGTTCAGCTGCTGAAATATCACGGCAAACTTTAATTTCTGGCAAATCCGTTTTTTCACTCAAATACCGGGGAGGAAGAAATCAGATTTCTTCCTCCCCGTTCTATTTGCTACGAACACTCTATAAATTTTGTATCCGGACAGTATCTGAACTTTCCTCTTTCTTCCTCCGATATTGACAGAATCCACCAGCCGGTATAAAATAGTATTTCTAAATGCAAATGATTCGCAAGTGGCCGTTTTCGCCGGACTGTGGATCCGCAGCGGAATCTGCCGCATCCGGAAACCGGTTTCCGGCCTTACTCCGATACCCGCGCGTTTTCAATCGATGGGAGGGATTTCCATGACGCCGTCGGATTACGGGGAGCATCTTAAACAAAGCGGCTTGAAAAACACCAGGCATCGGGTGGCCGTGCTGGATATCCTGGGACAGAGCAGCCAGCCCCTGGCGGCGGAGGAGGTTTTCCTTCGGCTGAAAGACAGGGGCGTTTCCGCAAATCTCTCCACCGTGTACCGGACCCTGGAGGTTCTGGCGGAAAAGGGTCTTGCCACAAAGCTTCACATCACGGGGGACGGCCGGGCGCTGTTCGAACTCAACCGCATGCTCCACACCCATTATCTGGTGTGCCTTGGCTGTAAAAAGATACTGTCCATCCGGCACTGCCCCCTGGAGGCCTATGAAAAATCCCTTGCCGACGAAACCCGGTACTCCATTGCGGGGCACCGGCTGGATATTTACGGATACTGCCCGGAATGCCAGGAGAAGGGCCGTGAAAAATAATGTCCACTGAACAAATGCGTTTTTTTGAAACGCATTTGCAAAAAGAGCAACCGTTGCTCTTTTTGACGGCAAAACGAGGGCGTTTTTCCGTTTCAGATGCATTGATTGACTTCCTGTGTGACTTTGCGGACACACGCCGCAAAGTCACGGTGCACGGTTTTTGAGTGGAATCGCACAAAAACCTTGCACCTGAATCATTCAAAAGCACTGTTTAAACATTGGTATTGTTGTGTTTTTGAATGGTTCAGCAGTCATGAATTAATTCCGCAGGGAGGAACCCGCCATGAATCGCTGTCCCTGGTGCCTTAACGGGGAGCTCTACATCCGGTATCACGACGAGGAGTGGGGCATCCCCGTTCACGACGACAGAAAACACTTTGAATTTCTGGTCCTGGAAGCGGCTCAGGCCGGCCTGAGCTGGCTTACGGTTCTCAAAAAGAGGGAAAACTACAGGAGAGCTTACGACGGGTTTGATCCTGTCAAGGTGGCAGCCTATGACGAGGCCAAGGTGGAAGCGCTCCTTGCCGATCCCGGAATCATCCGGAACCGGATGAAGATCCGGGCTTCCATCGCCAACGCCAAAGGATTTCTGGAGATTCAGCGGGAATTCGGCAGCTTCGACCGATACATCTGGGGCTTTGTGAATGGAATTCCGGTCACGGGAAACTATGAGAGCATAGCCGAGATCCCCGCCACAACGGAGCTTTCCGACCGGGTGAGCCGGGATCTGAAGGCCCGGGGCTTTCAGTTCATGGGTTCCACCGTCGTCTACGCCCACCTTCAGGCCACGGGGATCGTGAACGACCATATCAACTCCTGCTTTTGCAGGACAGGGAAGTAACTCAGACCCGCCCCCGCCGGGCGGGTATAAACATTCCCGCCGATGCGCGGGACGGATTGGGAAAGGAATCGGGATATGCAGTCTTTCAACGAGTTATACGGCCGTCTGGTAAAGGCCGCCGCGGAAAACAGAACGGAAGCGGAACTGGAGCAGATCCGGAAGGAGGATTTCGATCCCCACCATCTGGACTGCCTGTTCCGTCCGGAAAAACACGCGCCCGTCTGGCGTATCGGGGAATGCGGCTGCGGGGAAGACGCCGCCTGCGCCGCCAACTGCCTGTTCGACGCCCTGAAAAGGGACGAAAAGGGCAACATGGTGGTGGACAAGGATCGCTGCGTAGGCTGCGGGGAGTGCATCGAACGGTGCAACGCGAAAAACCTCATCGAAAGCCGGGACATCCTGCCTGCCCTCGCCGCAGTCAACCGGGCGGAAGGCCCCGTCTACGCCCTGGTGGCCCCCGCCTTTATCGGACAGCTGGGCCCTGCGGTCACCCCCGGAAAACTGCGCAGCGCCTTTAAAAAGCTGGGGTTTTCCGGCATGGTGGAGGTGGCCCTGTTTGCGGACATCCTCACTCTCAAGGAGGCTCTGGAGTTCGACAGGACCATCCTCACGGACAAGGATTTTCTCCTCACCAGCTGCTGCTGCCCCATCTGGATCGCAATGATCCGAAAGGTATACCACCAGCTGGTGCCCAATCTGCCCGGCGCCGTCTCTCCCATGGTAGCCTGCGGCAGGGCGGTGAAAAAGCTGGAGCCCAACGCGACCACTATCTTTATAGGCCCTTGCATCGCCAAAAAGGCGGAGGCCCGGGAGCCGGACATCGCCGACGCGGTGGACTTTGTCCTCACCTTCCAGGAGATGCGGGATATCTTCGAGTTTTTCCAGATCAACCCCGGCGAGATGGAAGAGGATTCCCGGGACCACTCCTCTAAAAGCGGCAGAATCTACGCCCGGACCGGCGGCGTCAGCGAGGCGATGCAGGAGACCGTCCGGCGGCTCAATCCCGGCCGGTCCATCACGGTGAAGGCCCGCCAGGCAGACGGCATTCCCGGCTGCAGGGCCTTGCTGTCAGCCCTTTTAGCCGGAGACAACGATGCAAACTTCATCGAGGGCATGGGCTGCGTCGGCGGCTGCGTCGGCGGACCCAAAGCCATCCTTCCCCGGGAGGAGGGTCGGGAGAGTGTCAACGAATACGGGGACGGCGCCGCCTATCCCACTCCCATCGACAACCCCTATGTCATCGATCTTCTTCACCGGCTGGGATTCGACACGGTAGAGGGCCTTCTGGAAGAGCACGGTCTCTTTACCCGGAACTTTTAGCCGCCGAAAATCATGTTTTTCGGCGGGAGCAGGGGAATACCCATGTTTCCCCGGGGGCGCGCAATGCGCGTTCGTCCAAGCGTCCCGGCTCTTCCGCTCCGAGGCTCGGTGCCTTGTTTTGGTATTGCAAACACCCTGGGAATCTGATACAATGCTGCTATGGATTTTGAGGGGGCAAAGCTGTTTTGCCGCCCTCATCTTTTGGAGGATACCCGAATGACAAAAAAGGCCGCGACGGCAAAAAAAGACAGGAAAATGTCCACAAAGGAACGGGACGACCTGGTTTTCAACAAAATTCTATGGCTTTTCGGCATCGCGGTGGCGGCGGAGCTGCTGCTTCTGCTTTGCTATAAGTTTTACGTAAAATCCAGCGCGGACACCATCGTCGCCGTCTACCACGTCATGACCAAACTGGTCTATGTGGGCGCGGCGGGCGCCGCGGCGGGCGTCATATGGGCGATCGCGGCCAGAAAGGCAGGCAGGGCGCGCTACGGCGTCCGTCTGGCCGTCCTGTCCGGCCTCACCTCCCTCTGCGTTTTATTCATCAACGCTTTTTATCCCAACGGGATTATCATTCTCTGCGGCGTGATCCCCATCGTCGCCATACTGGCCCTTATCTACTACCTTTACCAGCGGGAGTTCTTCGTAAGCTCGGTTTTGATCGGAGCGGGAATCCTGGTTCTGTGGCTTTACCGCAAGGGAACCGGCAGCGAGATCTGGGGAACGGTGATCCATCTTGCCGCCGGGATTTTCGCCGCAGTTCTGGTACTCTGCCTCATCGCCTTCCTCCTGCTTCGGGCCAGAAAGGGTTCCCTGAGTTTAGGGAACAAAACGGTATCCATATTTCCCGCGGGAGCCAGTTACATATCCCTTTTTTCCACTTTGCTTTTTTCCGCCGCCTCTCTGGCCGCAATGCTCCTGTTCGGCGCGACGGCAGCGTATTACGCCATATTTGTCCTGGTGGGCTATCTGTTCGTCCTAGCGGTATATTACACCGTCAAAATGATGTAGCGGCGGAGGCGGCAGATTAACCAACGGGCTGTTCGCCCGCGCAGGCGGACGAAAACTACCGCAAGCTGACCCGGGCGGCTGAGCAGCCGCCCGGTTTTTCAGTGTCTCACCATCTGTTCCCGATTCCACAAATAAAATTGAATGGTTGAAAAACAAATTTATTTCGTTTAGTATTACAATCAGCATTGTAATACTGATATCCCACTAAAAAGCAGGCATCTTTGCGAGGAAATTTTCCGCCCTTCAGCGGGATATCAGTATAAAAGAAACGGCAATTGTTTAAGGTGAAAGTATGACGAATTTAAAAATAGGAATCGATATCGGCTCCACCACCGTGAAGGTGGTGGTGCTGGACGGGGACGGAACGCTTCTGTTCCGCTCCTACGAGCGGCATTTTTCCAAGGTTCGGGAAAAAACCTGCGAGATCCTCCGGGGGATCCAGGAAATGCTTTCCGGGCGGCAGGTGCGCATGCTGATCACGGGTTCGGCCGGCCTGGGCGTGGCCAAGGCCAGCTCCCTTCCCTTCGTCCAGGAGGTGTACGCCACCGCCGCGGCCGTGCGGGAGTATATCCCGGACACGGACGCCGTGATCGAGCTGGGGGGCGAGGACGCCAAGATCATCTTCTTCAAGGGCAGCCTGGAGGAGAGGATGAACGGCTCCTGCGCAGGCGGCACCGGCGCCTTCATCGACCAGATGGCAACCCTCATGAACATCTCGGTGGAGGAGCTGGATGCGCTTTCTTTAAAGCACGAAAAGATCTATCCCATCGCCTCCCGCTGCGGCGTGTTCGCCAAATCGGACATCCAGCCCATCCTCAACCAGGGCGGGCGCAAGGAGGACGTGGCGGCCTCCATCTTCCAGGCGGTGGTGGACCAGACCATCTCGGGCCTGACCCAGGGCAGGGAGCTTTCCGGCAAAGTGGTCTTTCTGGGTGGGCCGCTGCATTTTCTCAAAGGGCTGCGGGAGCGCTTCACGGAGACCCTGCACCTGGACGAGGAGCACGCCATTTTCCCGGAGAACGGGGACTGCTTTGCCGCCATCGGCGCCGCCCTGTGCGCCGCCGACTATGAGCCCATGCCCTTTGAAACCATGTTCCGCAAGCTGGAGGAGGCGGTGGACAGCACCTCCATGGCGGACACTCTCCCGCCCCTTTTCAAAGACCGGGCGGAATACGACGCATTTCTCAAAAGGCACAACGCCAATGCTCCCGGGATGATAGATCCGGATACCTACGAGGGCGACGCGTATCTGGGCATCGACGCGGGGAGCACCACCACCAAGCTTACGCTCATCACGCCGGAAGGCGGGATCTTATACACCTATTACAGCTCCAACGCCGGAAATCCCGTCTCGGTGGTCAAAGGCCAGCTGGAGAAGATTCACGAGCTGTGCGGAGACCGGATCCATATCCGGGGCAGCGCCGTGACGGGCTACGGCGAGGATCTCATCAAAAGCGCATTCCGGGTAGACGCGGGCCTCGTGGAAACCATCGCCCATTACCGGGCGGCCCGGCACTTCAATCCCGACGTGGACTTCATCATCGACATCGGCGGCCAGGACATGAAATGTTTCAAGATCCGAAACGGCGCGGTGGACAGCATCATGCTCAACGAGGCATGCTCCTCGGGCTGCGGCTCCTTCATCGAGACCTTCGCCCGGGCCCTGGGCTACTCCATCGCGGATTTTGCAAAGCTGGGGCTCTTTGCCGAGCACCCGGTGAATCTGGGTTCCCGGTGCACCGTATTCATGAACTCTTCGGTGAAGCAGGCCCAGAAGGAAGGCGCCAGCGTCGAGGCAATCTCGGCAGGGCTTTCCATCAGCATCGTGAAAAACGCGGTCTATAAGGTCATCCGGGCCGCCAGCGCGGACGATCTGGGAAAACACATCGTAGTACAGGGCGGTACTTTCCTAAACGACGCGGTGCTTCGCAGCTTTGAGGTGGAGCTTGAGCGCAACGTCACCCGCCCCGTCATCGCGGGAATCATGGGAGCTTACGGCGCGGCTCTCTACGCCAAGGATCTGGGGCTTACTCAGACCTCCCTTCTGACGGCGGAAGAGCTGAAGGGCTTCACTCACACTGCAAAACCGGCCACCTGCGGCCTGTGCACCAACCACTGCAGCCTTACGGTGAACCAGTTTGACAACGGACGCCGGTTCATCTCGGGAAACCGCTGCCAGCGACCCCTGGGCAAGGCTGCTTCCACCATGCCCAATCTTCTGCGCTACAAATACGAAAAGCTCCGCTCGCTCACGGGCATTCCCGGCCCCCGGGGAAAAATCGGCATCCCCTTCGGCCTGAACATGTATGAAAACCTTCCCTTCTGGCACGCTCTTTTCACAAAGCTGGGATTTGAAGTGGTCCTGTCTCCCGAATCTTCCCGGAAGCTCTACATCAAGGGGCAGCACACCATCCCCTCGGACACGGTGTGTTATCCGGCCAAACTGATGCACGGGCACGTGGAGGCCCTTCTGGACATGGGAGCGGACACCATTTTCTACCCCTGCATGTCCTATAACTTCGACGAAAAAAGCGGCGACAACAATTACAACTGCCCCGTGGTGGCCTATTACCCGGAGCTCATCGGGGCAAACATCCCCAGGCTCAAGCAGATCCGGTACCTCAATCCCTATTTCGGTCTTCACCGGCCCCGGGACTTTAAGCTCCGGGCGGAAAAGTATTTCCTCCGAGAGTTTCAGATCCCCAAAGGGGAGACCCGGGCGGCGGTGGACGCGGCTTACGAGGCCTACGCCGCCTATAAGGAGGATATCCGTCTGGAGGGGGAAAAAATCATCCGCTTCGCCAGGGAAAACGGGAAACGGATTCTGGTCCTGGCCGGCAGGCCCTATCACATCGACCCAGAGATCAACCACGGGATCGACGAGCTTATCACCTCCTTTGATCTCGCCCTTATTTCCGAGGACGCCCTTTCCCACCTTGTCTCCAAAGAGAGCCGGAAGGTCTTAAACCAATGGACCTACCAGGCACGGATGTACTCCGCCGCCCGGTATGTCTGCACCCAGCCGGACATGCATCTGGTGCAGCTGGTCTCCTTCGGCTGCGGCATCGACGCCATCACCGGGGACGAGATGCGGGACATCCTGGAGCGCTGCGGGAAGCTGTACACCCAGCTGAAGATCGACGATATCAACAACTTAGGCGCGGTGCGGATCCGGATCCGGAGCCTGCTGGCCGCCATCGACGCCAGGGAAAAGGCAGCAACGAAGCCCAAGGAGGCAGCCAATGGCTAAACTGGTTTACGACGAAACGGGAAGGCTCCTGTTCACCAAAGAGATGAAACAGGAGTACACCCTTCTCATGCCCCAGATGCTGCCGGTGCATTTTTCCATGATGCAGCGGTGCATGCAGCTGGCCGGCTACAAGGTGGACATGCTCACCACCCATCACCGGGGGATCGTGGACGAGGGGCTCAAATACGTTCACAACGACACCTGCTACCCTGCCCTGCTGGTCATCGGACAGCTCATCGACGCGGTGAAGCACGGGGGTTACGACATGCACAAGGTGGGGCTTCTTATCACCCAGACCGGAGGAGGCTGCCGGGCGTCCAACTATATCCACCTTCTGCGCAAGGCCCTGAAAAAGGCGGGAATGGACTATATCCCCGTGGTTTCGGTGAACCTGTCTGGGCTGGAAAAAAACCCGGGGTTTTCCCTCACTCTCACCCTGATCCGCCAGATGATCTTCTCCATGATGTACGGAGACATCATCGTCCAGGTGGCAAACCAGTGCCGCCCCTACGAGAAGGAACCGGGAGCCACGGACGCAATGATCGAGAGGTGCATGGCGCGGCTTATCGACGGCTTCAAGGAGGGCAAGGGACTCAACTATCCCGGCATGGTGAAAAATTGCGACAAAATCGTCCGGGATTTTGCCTCCATTCCCCTGGAGGGTCCTTCCAAGCCCCGGGTGGGCATCGTGGGGGAGATCTACATCAAATTCGCCCCCCTGGGGAACAACAACCTGGAGGATTTCCTTCGCTCCGAGGGAGCGGAGCCTGTGGTCCCCGGCCTCACCGATTTCATCATCTTCAAGATCGACAACCGGGACGTGGATATCGATCTGTACGGCGGGAGTTTCCTTAAAAAAATCGTGGTGCGCATCTTCAAGCGCTATGTGGAAAAATGTCAGCGGGCCATGATCTCCTCCATCCGAAACAACTCCTCCTTCCGGGCGCCGGTTCCCTTTTCCCACCTGAAGGAGCTGATCCACGGCTATCTGGGAGAGGGCAACAAGATGGGAGAGGGATGGCTTCTCACGGCGGAAATGCTGGAGCTCATCGAAAGCGGCACGGGGAACATCGTCTGCACCCAACCCTTTGGCTGCCTTCCCAACCACGTGGTGGGCAAGGGCATGATCCGGCGGCTCAAGGACGACTTCCCTCATTCCAATATCGTGGCTATCGACTACGATCCGGGAGCCACCAAGATCAATCAGGAAAACCGCATCAAGCTGATGCTGGCCAACGCACGGAGAAGCACGGCCGCGGAAGGGCCCTCGGCGGGCAAACCGGGACCGGATACGGGCAAACCGGCCTCGGCGGAGGCGTAACCCGGGTGGATATCTCATGCAAAATCGTAAGCGCTCAGACGCCGGAGGATTTTCTCGCAATGAGCCGGATCTGCGCCCTGGGCTGGCGGGCGGCATACGCCGAGGCGGTTCCCCCCGATTTCTTCGAGCGGCTTACGGACGATTACTGGTTGGAATATTATACGCGGGGACATGCAGACGGCACTGTCCGGGGTCTGCTGCTGAAGGAAAACGGCGAGGCCCGGGGCTTCATCTGCTACGGTCCTGCCCGGGCCGG
This sequence comes from Papillibacter cinnamivorans DSM 12816, assembly GCF_900176335.1. Classification (GTDB taxonomy): domain Bacteria; phylum Bacillota; class Clostridia; order Oscillospirales; family Oscillospiraceae; genus Papillibacter; species Papillibacter cinnamivorans. The sequence continues at coordinate 281,761 of NZ_FWXW01000004.1, read as the reverse complement.
CGGCTACGGCGGCTGGGGCGAGATCATTTCCTTCTATGTCTTGCCGGACCGGTGCGGCCGAGGGTACGGCGCCCTTCTCATGGACGGGGCGCTCTCCGCCCTGAAGGGGCTGGGATATTCCCGGTGCTATGTGCTGGTGCTGCGGGAAAACGAAGGCGCCAGGCGTTTTTACGGTCGGGCGGGCTTCGCCTGGGACGGCAGTACGGTGGACATTCCCTTTTCCGACCGGGTATGCGTGGACCTGCGGTACGTCCGGGAGCTGGAATACGCAATTCACTGATACCGGACTATCCTTCGCCGGGCCGCATAGGAAAGCGGGGTCCTCCCGTATGGAACCCCGCCTTTTTCATACTTTCAGAACTTATAAAGGAGAATTCATATTGGAAGAGCGGAGAGAAAACAAAATGGGGGTCATGCCGATCCGGCGGCTTCTCATCAGCATGTCCCTTCCTCTCATGGCGTCCATGCTGATGCAGGCGCTTTACAACGTGGTGGACAGCATCTTTGTCTCCCGGATCAGCGACAACGCCTTCACCGCGCTCTCTCTGGCCCTGCCGGTGCAGATGTTCATGATCGCCTTCGCGGTGGGAACCGGCGTGGGCGTCAATTCTCTGCTGTCCCGCCGGCTGGGAGAGCACAGGTTTGACGACGCCAACCGGGCCGCTATGAACGGTATTTTCGTCTATATCCTCAGCGGTCTTCTATTTGCAGTCCTGGGCTTCTTCTTTGCCGGGCGCTTTTTTCACCTGTTTACGGAGGACCCGGAGATTATCCGTTACGGGACGGATTACCTCACCATCTGCACCGTGTTCTCCATGGGCATGTTCCTCCAGTTCGCCGCCGAGCGTCTCATGCAGTCCACAGGGAATACCTTTTACCAGATGATCGTACAGGCAACGGGTGCGGCCATCAACATCGTTCTGGATCCCATCTTCATCTTCGGATACTTTGGCGTGCCTGCCATGGGAGTGGCGGGTGCGGCCATCGCCACGGTGCTGGGACAGTCCATTGCCATGGTTCTGGGCATGATTCTGAATCTCAGGGTCAACCACGACATCCAGCTTTCCTTCCGGGGGTTTCGCCCGGACGGAAAAGTCATCCTGGAAATCTATCGGGTAGGTCTTCCTTCCATCATCATGCAGTCGCTGGTGAGCGTCATGATCACGGGACTGAACATGATTCTGGCGAACATCTCCTACACCATGGTTCTGGTCCTGGGCATCTATTACAAGCTTCAGAGCTTTGTCTACATGCCGGTTTTCGGCATCACCAACAGCACGATCCCCATCGTGGCGTACAACTACGGGGCCCGGAACCGGAAACGGATCGCGGACACCGTCCGTCAGTCGATCCTCCTGTCGTTTTTTATCATGCTGGCGGGGCTCGCGGTGATGCAGCTGTTCCCCCGGCAGCTTCTGCTGCTTTTCGACGCCTCGGAAGCCACCCTGACCGCGGGCGTGCCCGCTCTCCGGATGCTGAGCATCAGCTTCGTCATATCCAGCGTGATTTTCGTCTTTTCCTCCACCTTTCAGGCCCTTGGAAACGGCGTTCTGAGCATGAGTCTTTCCATCACGCGGCAGTTGATTCTGATTCTGCCCGGAGCTTTCCTTATTACCCGTTTCGGTCCTCCGGGTCTGGTCTGGGCCATTTTTCCCGTGGCGGACATTGTGACCACCGTTCTCTGCGCCCTGCTGTTCCGCCTGGTCTATCGGGAAAAAATCCTGCCGCTGGACGCTCCCGGGGAAACGGAGAATTCCCTTTCCCCCATTCCGCAGGCACAGGCCGAATCCAGATGATGTGCTCTTTCTTTTGAATAATAATTTTCTGAAACCGCTTTCCGGCCTGCATGTGAAGCCGTTTTTTTCCCAGCCGAAAGTATTTTCACGTTTTCCTTCCCTCGCGGACAAATTTCAGATATTTGTTGTTTATACATCAAAATGAATAATAATACATTTGCAAATTTGGGAATTCCTATTGAAAAAAACGAGAAATGTGCTATGATAAGCACATTGATAAACTGAATCGCCTTTCAGGATTCGTGTCCTATCTCCCGGAAATCTGGAAATGACGCATCCGATTTGTGTCGGGAGAATTTATCCCTTTAAAAGGCAGAAGTGACGGCAGTGAATAAAACCAGACTGAAAAAGATACTTAACGAATTGGCGGGACGGGGCCTTGAGCAAATGGTAATTACGGACCCTGCCGCTATTTTTTACCTCACGGGAAGCCGAATCGACTCCGGAGAACGGCTGCTTGCTCTATACATAAAAATAAGCGGCTGTTTTCTGATGATCAACCGGCTTTTCCCGGCTCCGGCGGATCCGGATATCCATGTCGTACCGTACGACGACACGCAGGACGCGGCAAAAATATTGGCAGGCCTCACAGATAACACCAGAGCGCTGGGCGTGGACCGGAATATGTGCTCCTGGGTGCTCCTTCGCCTCATGGAACTGGGAGCGGCATCGGGATATGTCAACGCCTCCGTCTGCGCGGACGCGGTGCGCCAGTGCAAGGATGAAGAGGAAGCCGGCCGGATGCGCAGGGCGTCACACCTCAACGACAGAGCCATGGAGGAAGCCGCGCGGGCTCTCCGGGCGGGGATCTCCGAAACGGAGCTTGCGGAAGAGACAGCGAGGATTTTTCGGCGGCTGGGAGCGGACGGCATTTCCTTCGAGCCCATCGTCGCCTTCGGCGCCAACGCGGCGGAGGGCCATCACGTGCCGGACGGCACCGTTCTTCGTCCCGGAGACTGCGCAATCCTGGACATCGGATGCATCAAAGACGGATACTGTTCCGACATGACACGGACCTTTTTCCTGGGAGAGGTATCAGACCGGCTGCGGGAAATTTATGCCCTGGTCAAGCGGGCCAACGAGGCGGCCAGGAGCGTCATCCGCCCGGGAGTTCCCATGAGCAGGATCGACGAAGAAGCCCGCCGAATCATCCGGGCGGCGGGGTACGGAGAGTATTTCAACCACCGCCTGGGACATTTTATCGGGATCGAGGTCCATGAGGCCGGCGACGTGTCTGCCGCAAACAACACCCCCGCCGCCTCGGGAATGACCTTTTCCATCGAGCCCGGCATCTATCTGCCCGGTATCGGGGGCGTGCGCATCGAGGACCTGGTGCTGGTCACGGAAACGGGCTGTGAAACCCTCAACGCCTTTTCCAGGGAGATCACCGTCCTGTAATGCGGGCCGGCTGAACAATTTCAATTCCGCAGGGATTGCATAAACGGCTAAAACGTGCTTTTAGTCACAACAAGCAAAGTGCTTGCCGTTTATGGCAGGCGCTTTTTTCATATAAAAAATAAAGTGAGGGAGATAACGATGAAGAAAAATTACAGGTTCCTTGCTCTTGCACTGTCTCTGGTTCTGTGTATCGGGTTGCTGGCTGGCTGCTCCGGCGGCTCCGCTTCCACTACCGCCACACCGGCTCCCACCGAGGCCACCCTGGCGGATACGCTGATCTTCGCCCAGGGCGCCGATCCCAGAGGCTTGGATCCCGCCATGGTGGATGACGGCGAATCCTCCAAAGTCATCGTCAACATCTATGAAGGCCTTCTCAAGTACGCGAAAGACTCCACCGCGCTGGAGCCGTGTCTGGCCGAGTCCTGGGACGTCAGCGACGACGGGCTGGTTTACACCTTCCATCTGCGTCAGGGCGTCAAGTTCCATGACGGCACCGACTTCAACGCCGAGGCCGTGAAGGTCAACGTAGAGCGCCAGATGCAGGGCAACGCCACCACGGATATGACTTACGCCGACTTTGTCTACGGCTATGTCACCAAGGTGGATGTCATCGACGACTACACCGTCGCCATCACCCTGAAGGATGTCTGCACCCCCTTCCTGTACAACCTCGCCATGAGCATGGCGGCTCCCATGGTCAGCCCCAAGGCTCTTGAGGAATACAACGGCAACCTCAACGAGAACCCCGTGGGCACCGGCCCCTACAAGTTCGTCCGCTGGGACAAGGAGCAGGATATCGTTCTTGTCCGCAACGACGACTACTGGGGAGACAAAGCGGTCACCGAAAACGTAATCTTCCGGATCATCAAGGATAACTCCGCCCGTGTGGTCGCCCTCAACAACGGCGAAGTGGATATGATCGACGGCATCGATGCAACCGTCGTGGATGAGATCACGGCTGCCGGCAACATCGTGGATCAGCCGGACGGCATGAACATCAACTACATGGCATACAACACCACCTCCGACATCTTCAAGGATGCCGCAACCCGCAAGGCATTCTCCCAGGCCGTGAACGTTCCCGAACTGGTGCAGAGCCTCTATCAGGGTTACGCCTCTCCCGCCGACACCATTCTTCCCAGCTTTGTCCCCGGCTTCTCCGCGGACATCAAGCAGGTCTCCTATGATCCTGACGCCGCCAAGACGGCCCTCGCGGCTGCCGGCGTCACCAAGGTGCATATGATCTCCTATTCCAACCCCCGCCCCTATAACACCGCTACCGGGCAGGTCCTTGCCGAGGCCATTCAGGGCTATCTCGCCAAGGTGGGCGTCGACTGCACCATCGACGTGTTCGACTGGACCACTTACAAGGAAAAGGTCAAGGCCGGCGATTACGACATCTGCTTCTACGGCTGGACCGGCGACAACGGCGATCCGGACAACTTCATGTCTTTGCTGTCCGACAAGGATCCCGCCATGAACGTGGCCCGCTATGACAACGCCGCATACAACGATCTCATTGCCCAGGGCAAGGCCGCTCCCGAAGGCGCGGACCGCGACGCCATCTACAAGCAGCTGGAGCAGATCCAGGTGGACGAGAACCCGTGGCTGCTGATTTCCCACTCCAAACTGCTCTCCGCATACAGCCCCAAGGTTCAGGGTTACTATTACCATGTGACGGGCAATATCTTCCTGTCTCAGATGTCCAAGACCAACTAAACACTTATCCGGCTGTCCGTCTGACCGGAATCCGCCCAAAACGGGCGGATTCCGGACCGGGCGCCGGATTGTAACGGCGAGGCAGTGCCTTGCATGCGGCGGGTTTCCGGCGTATGCAAGGCATGCTTCGGGTTTTCCGGGTTCTTTTTCCGGGCGCGCTTTTTCCAGAGCTTTCCGCCGTCTTCCTCAAGGAGGAAGCGGTTTATCCACTGATTTCCGTCAGGCAAACGGCAGGCCGACGGTTTTCCCCGGCAAATCCAGACTGCGGTCCGATACCTTAGGAAAGGTTTGTTGCCCATGCTCAAATTCATCATCAAGCGGCTTCTCCTGCTGATCCCGGTTCTCATCGGGGTCTCCATCATTGTGTTCGTCATCATGCGGGTGTTTTCGCCCGACCCTGCGCCCATCGTCCTTGGGCAGCACGCCACCGTTGCGGCCACGGAGGCCTGGCGCGAGGCGAACGGCCTGAACGCTCCTTTACACATACAATATCTGAATTTCATCAAGGGCGTCTTTACCGGAGATTTCGGCACCTCCTATTACACAAAAACGCCGGTTATCCGTGAAATCATGGCCCGGTTTCCGGCCACTATCGAGCTTGCCGTCTCTTCCATCATTTTCGCCTCCATACTGGGAATTGTCATAGGGACTGTTTCGGCGGTGAAGAAAAATACCGTGGTGGACAGCGCGGGAATGGTCACAGCGCTGCTGGGCGTATCCATGCCCATCTTCTGGCTGGGCATTCTGCTCATCATCCTTTTTGCGGGCGTTCTTCACATTCTCCCCTCGGGGGGCAGGATCGATCCTCTGCTGCGGCCCGACACGGTAACCGGCTTTTATCTCATCGACAGCCTGGTGGCCGGAAACATGAAGGCCTTTGTGGATGCGCTGCGGCACCTGATTCTCCCCACCGTCGCCCTGGGTATGTATTCCATGGCCATCATCGCCCGCATGACCCGCTCCACCATGCTGGACACTCTGGGGCAGGATTATATCCGGACGGCCAGAGCCAAGGGAATCACGGAGGGCAAGGTCATCCGGAAGCACGCGCTGCGAAACGCCCTCATCCCCATCGTCACGGTAATCGGCCTGCAGCTGGGCTCCCTTCTGGGAGGAGCGGTTCTCACGGAGACGGTCTTTTCCTGGCCCGGGATCGGTTCCTATACGGTGAACTGTATCCTGAAGTCCGACTTTCCGGTGGTCCAGGGGGTCGTGATGCTGGTAGCCATCACCTTCGTCATCATCAATTTGGTAGTGGACATCATCTACGCTTTTCTCGATCCCCGGATCAAGTACACCAGAGAGGAGGCCTGAAGCGTGGAAGACAAGCCGTTTGACACTTCCGCGGCAGCCGCCGCCGAACCTCTGGAAAAGCCGGAATCCCAGATACGGGAAATGTGGGACGCTCTTAAGTCCAACAAAGGCGCCCTGGTGGGACTGGGCATCATCCTGTTTTTGATTTTCGTCGCCGTTTTCGGCCACTGGCTCATGCCGTACGATCCGAATCTGTCCGATATGGGCGCCAGTTTTCTTCCTCCGGGACCCGAGCACTGGTTCGGGACCGATCAGCTGGGAAGGGACATCTTTTCCCGTATCATCTACGGTACGCACATATCTCTCACGGTAGGGCTTTCCGCCGTAGCCATTTCCCTTACGGCGGGAATTATCCTGGGCGCTGTCGCCGGCTACCGGGGCGGCAAAACCGACACCGTTATCATGCGCTTTATGGATATGATGCTGGCCATTCCCTCCATTCTGCTGGCGATCGCCTTCATGGCCGCCCTGGGCAAGGGCCTTGACAAGGCGGTCATCGCCATCGGCCTGGTCTCCATACCGGAATACGCCCGGATCGTGCGGGGCTGTATCCTCTCGGTGAAGGAGAACGACTATGTCCAGGCCGCCCGGGTGGTGGGCAACCGGGACGGGCGCATCATCTTCAAGCATATCATGCCGAACATCCTGTCCTCCATTGTGGTCCGGGCCACCCTGGGCATCTCCACGGCAGTGCTGGACACCTCGGCCCTGGGTTTTCTGGGTCTGGGCGTTCAGCCGCCCTACGCGGAATGGGGAGATATGCTGGGCAGGGCAAGGGGCTTTATCTTTTCCGCCCCCTACACCCTGATTTTCCCCGGCATCGCCATTACAATCACGGTGCTGGCATTCAATCTGCTGGGCGACGGTCTGCGCGACGCGCTGGACCCCAAGTCCAGGCAACTATAGAGGCAGGTACAAGGCTATGCTGCTGGAAGTAAAACATCTGACAACTGAATTCCATCTGAAAAAAGGCGTTGTCAACGCGGTGGACGACGTGAGCTTTTCCGTGGACAAGGGAGAAATCCTCGCCATCGTGGGAGAATCCGGCTCCGGGAAAAGCGTCACCTCGCTGTCCATTATGGGGCTTATTTCCCCGCCCGGACGGATCGCGAAAGGCGAAATCCTCTTCAAGGGGAACGATCTCACCCGCCTTCCCCTTCACGAACTGCAGAAGATCCGGGGAGATCAGATCTCCATGATTTTTCAGGAGCCCATGACGTCTCTAAACCCGGTGCAGCGGATCCGGGATCAGATTATGGAGAGCATCATGACCCATATGAAGCTTACCAAGGAGGAAGCTCTCCGCAGAACCGTGGAAATGTTGGACCTGGTTGGGATCCCTTCGCCGGAGGCCCGGGCAAACGACTATCCCCATCAGATGAGCGGCGGCATGCGCCAGCGGGTCATGATCGCAATGGCCCTCTCCTGCCGCCCGGAGCTTCTCATCGCGGACGAACCCACCACCGCCCTGGACGTGACCATCCAGGCTCAGATCCTGGAGCTTCTTTACAGCCTCCGGGAAAAACTGAACATGGCCGTTCTTCTCATCACTCACGACCTGGGAGTGGTGGCCGAAGCAGCAGACAGGGTCGTCGTCATGTACTGCGGAAAGATCCTGGAGGAGGCGGACGTGAAGACCCTGTTCACTTCCCCGATGCATCCCTATACCGTGGGGCTGCTGGAATCCATCCCCCGGCTGGACGACGAGCGGGAGAGGCTTTCCATGATCCGGGGCATGGTGCCCAATCCTCTGCATATGCCCCCGGGCTGCGCTTTTTCCGACCGGTGCGACAGGTGCATGGAAAAATGCAGAAAACATATGCCCGCCCTGGTTCCGGTAAACGGCTCCAAGGTCCGGTGCTTTTTGTACAGCGAAGAAGTGGAGGAAGACCGCCATGAATGAACCGCTGGTACAAATCAAAAATCTGAAAAAATACTTTACCGTGAGGACCGACTTTTTCGGCCGGCCGACGTCGGTCCTCAAAGCGGTGGACGACGTCTCTTTTGAAATCCGGCGGGGCGAGGCCTTCGGCCTCGTAGGAGAGTCCGGCTGTGGGAAAACCACCATCGGAAAAATGCTGGTGAACCTCTACAGGCCCACTTCCGGCACCATTCTCTTCGACGGACGCGACCTCACCGCCATGGACGAGGAGGAGCGCAGAAAGTGCTGCCGGGATATCCAGCTCATCTTTCAGGACCCCTATGCCTCCCTCAATCCCCGGATGACCATCGGGGACATCATTGCCGAACCCATCCGGATCAACCATCTGCTTCCCTCCTCCGAAGTGGAGGGAAGGGTAAATTATCTTTTGGGCTGCGTAGGTCTGGCTAACCACCTCCGGAACCGGTATCCCCACGAGTTTTCCGGCGGACAGCGCCAGCGGGTCGGGATCGCCCGGGCCCTGGCGGTACAGCCGAAGCTCATCGTCTGCGACGAACCGGTGTCCGCCCTGGATGTGTCCATCCAGGCCCAGGTGCTGAACCTTCTCCACGACCTGAAGGACGAGTTCGGTCTGACCTATCTCTTCATCGCTCACGGGCTCAACGTGGTCAAGCATATCAGCGACCGGGTGGGCGTCATGTACCTGGGAAAACTCATGGAGATCGCCTCCAAACGGGAGTTGTACGAAAAGCCCCTCAACCCCTATACCCAGGCTTTGCTCTCGGCCATTCCCGTCACCGACGTCACCCGAAAAAAGGAACGGATCATCCTCAAGGGGGATGTGCCAAGTCCCATCGATCCGGGTGAGGGATGCCGCTTCGCCTCCCGCTGCTTCAAGGTCTTTGAGGGCTGCGACCGAATCTGTCCCCCGCTCCGGGATGTGGGGAACGGACACCTGGTGGCCTGCCGGCTGTACGACACACTCGTCGGCAGCGCCGATTCCGACAGTGTTTCCCAGTGAACTCAGATAACAAGCCGTCTTGTCCCGGATCCCGAAACCGATCCGGGACAAGACTTTCTTCGGGCACCTCCCGGGAAAGAGCGGCTTTTCTATTGACAACGAAAAGGCGCAACGGTATTATAATACACGCTTTCTTCCGGGGCATTTGAAATATATACTTGAATCGTTTCGGGGCAGCCGACATACAGGAGGTAACGCCATGTCCAACGTACACAGGAGCTTAAATGAGCTTATCGGCAACACTCCCCTTCTGGAGCTCGTCAATTTTGAAAAAAAATACGATCTCAAGGCGACGGTCATGGCAAAGCTGGAATCCTTCAATCCGGCGGGCAGCAGCAAGGACCGCATCGCAATGTCCATGATTGAAGACGCGGAAGCAAAAGGAATTCTTAAGCCCGGCTCGGTTATAGTGGAGCCCACCAGCGGCAATACCGGAATCGGGCTTGCCGCGGTTGCGGCGGCCCGGGGATACCGGGTGATTCTCACCATGCCCGAAACCATGAGCGTGGAACGCCGAAACCTCTTAAAGGCGTATGGGGCGGAACTGGTGCTTACCGACGGCGCCCAGGGCATGTCCGGCGCCATCGCCAGGGCCGAGGAGCTGGCAGGAGAAATTCCTGGCGCCTATATCCCCGGCCAGTTTACGAATCCGGCCAATTCCAAAGCCCACCGGGAAACCACCGGTCCCGAAATCTGGCGGGATACGGACGGAAAGGTGGACATACTGGTTGCCGGCGTGGGTACCGGAGGAACGATTACCGGAACCGGAGAATACCTCAAATCCAAAAATCCCGGGCTTCAGGTTGTGGCGGTGGAGCCGGAGGATTCGCCGGTTCTGTCGGAAGGGCGTTCCGGCCCTCATGAGATCCAGGGCATCGGCGCGGGCTTTGTGCCTCGGGTGCTCAACACCCATATCTATGACGAAGTCATCCGGGTAAAAGCCGAGGACGCATACCGCACGGGACGCGAGCTTTCCAGGGCCGAGGGCCTGCTGGTGGGCGTCTCCTCCGGTGCCGCGGCCTGGGCGGCGTCCCAGCTGGCAATGCGCCCGGAGAATGCGGGCAAGACCATCGTCGTCATCTTTCCGGATACCGGAGAGAGATATCTGTCCACTCCCATGTTTTCCGAATAAAGCCCGCCGAAAACTCCGCCTGGGCTTTCGGCGCCGTATCCCCGCCGGAGGGAGCGGAATGTCCGCCCGGATATCGGGCGGTATGTTTTCTTCGTTGACAAACCTTCCGGATTATCCTAAGATAATGAGGACAATCCCACCGCGCACGAAGGAAATTGAAGGCAATACCCGGAAGCATGCCGGGTTTTTTTGCGGGGGAAGAATTTATAACGCGCGAAGGGAGGGATCGTCTTGAGCGATTTGGAACCGATCATCAGGATTGAGGGGCTCGGCAAGAGCTTTCCCACCTCCGGCGGCGTAGTGAAGGTGCTGGACGACATCAGCCTGGAAATCCGCCGCGGTGAAATCTTCGGGATCATCGGAATGAGCGGTGCCGGAAAGAGCACGCTGGTAAGGTGCATCAATTTTCTGGAGCAGCCCACGACCGGCGCCATCTATTTCGACGGCCGTGATCTTTCCAGGCTCTCTCTCCCGGAGCTTTACCGGGTGCGGCGGTCCATGGGAATGATTTTTCAGCAGTTCAACCTCCTGATGCAGAGAAATGCCCTGCAAAACGTCTGCTTTCCCCTGGAAATCGCGGGAGTCAAAAAAGCGGAGGCAGCGGAAAAGGCAAAAAAGCTCCTGGATCTGGTGGGGCTTCCCGACAAGGCTAAGGCCTATCCCTCGCAGCTGTCGGGCGGGCAGAGGCAGCGGGTGGCCATCGCCCGGGCCCTGGCCACGGACCCGCAGGTCCTTCTCTGCGACGAGGCCACCAGCGCCCTGGACCCCTCCACCACCCGGGGTGTTCTGGAGCTCCTCCGGGATATCAACCGGCGCCTGGGGGTAACCATCGTGGTCATCACCCATGAGATGGGGGTCATCGAGGGGATCTGCAGGCGGGTCGCGATTATCGATGAGCATCGGATCGCCGAAATCGGTAACGTGGACGAGGTGTTCCTCCGGCCGAAATCGGCGGCGGCAAAGCGCATGTTTTACCCGGACGGCATGCAGACCGATTCCTTCAAGGGGAACCGGCGCTGCCGCATCGTGTTCGACGGCAATTCCTCCTTCCAGCCGGTCATTGCCGACATGGTACTTAAATTTCACCGGACGGTGAATATTATTTTCGCAGACACCAAGGACATCGACGGGCGCGCCTTCGGACAGATCGTCATCCAGCTTCCCGAAACGGACGACGTGGCGGATAAGATGCTGGAATACCTGCGGTCCCAGGGACTCACAGCGGAGGAGGTGCGGGAGCATGTTCAGTGAGGTCGTCGTAAAAATGATCGCCCAGGGCGTTGTAGACACCCTCTATATGACGCTGGTCTCCTCCGCGCTGGCCTATGTGATCGGGCTGCCCCTGGGCATCGCCCTGGTGATCACCGATAAAAACGGGCTGGGCCCCCAGCCGGTTGTCAATCAGATTCTGGGCGTCATCATCAATCTCCTCCGCTCGGTTCCCTTTCTGATCCTGCTCATCACCCTTATCCCGGTCACCCGGGCGATCGTGGGCACTTCTCTGGGACCCACGGCGACCATCGTTCCCCTGGTCATCGCCTCCGCCCCCTTTGTCGCAAGGCTGGTGGAAAGCTCCATCAAGGAGGTCGACAAGGGCGTTATCGAGGCGGCTCAGTCCATGGGGGCGTCCCCTTTCCAGATCGTCTGGAAGGTGATGCTGCCGGAGGCCCGGCCCTCTCTCCTGGTGGGAGCCGCCATCGCGGTCACCACCATTCTCAGCTACTCCGCCCTGGCGGGGATCGTGGGAGGCGGCGGTCTGGGCGACATCGCCATCCGTTACGGGTATTACCGGTATCAGACAAACATCATGCTGGTCACCGTGGCGCTTCTTGTAATCATTGTTCAGATTCTGCAGGAGATCGGCATGCGTCTGGCAAAAATCGGAGATAAGCGAATCTAAACCAAATCTGGTCGGAAATATCAATTCGTATAAACAGGAGGAAGAGAAATGAAAAGAATCGCGGCTGTCCTTATTGCATCCCTGCTGGCGGCAAGCACTCTGGCAGGCTGCTCCGGTTCTACCGGCGCAACGGCGACACCCACCGCAGCCCCCTCTCCCACGGCAACCGAAGCACTCAATAAAATCGTTGTGGGAGCAAGTCCCACGCCTCACGCGGAGATCCTGGCGGTTGCCAAAGAGGTCCTGGCCAAGGAAGGGTATGATCTGGAAATCGTGGAGTTCACCGATTACGTGCAGCCCAACCTGGCTCTGGCAAGCGGCGATCTGGACGCCAACTACTTCCAGCATCAGCCCTATCTGGACGACTTCAATGCCGAAAACAAGACCGACTTGGTCTCCATCGGCGCAATCCACTATGAACCGCTGGGCATCTATCCCGGCAAAACCACCTCGCTGGACGCTCTGAAAGACGGAGCCAAGGTGGCCGTTCCCAACGACACCACCAACGAAGCCCGCGCCCTTCTGCTGCTGGAAGCCCAGGGTCTCATCAAGCTGAAGGCAGACGCAGGACTGAAGGCCACCAAGAACGACATTGCAGAAAATCCCAAAAACCTTGACATCATCGAAATCGAAGCCGCTCAACTGGCGCGGTCTTTGCCCGACGTGGATATCGCCGTCATCAACGGCAACTACGCCATCCAGGCGGGCCTGAACGCCGCCACCGACGCTCTGGCGAAAGAGGAAAAGGACTCCCTGGCCGCCACCACCTTCGCCAACATCATCGCCGTCCGTGCCGGTGACGAGAACCGGGAGGATCTCCAGGCCCTGGTTAAGGCTCTGCAGAGCGACGAAGTCCGTCAGTACATCGAGGATACCTATCAGGGAGCAGTGGTTCCCACTTTCTAAAACTGATTCATTTAATAAAACCGGGCACTCCCCTCAGGGAGTGCCCGGTTTTATTGCCGGAAAACGACGGATATGCGATTGATTTCCCGCCGCGTTTCTAATATAATAGCGCTGGATTCCAATATGCGGAATCCAACGCTAAATACCGAGGCCTTCACCTCATTGGATGAAAGGAGCGGAGGCATGAAAAAAATCATTAAAATCATACTGATTGCACTGGCTGTGATTGCGCTGGTTTTTGCGGGAGGGATGGCATATCTGACCCGGGGGCTGGATTCCGGGAGCAAACTTCTCCTTTCGGGCGTCGATCCATCCTCGGTCCGGGACGGAACCTATGCCGGGACCTATGAGGCGGGCCGGTGGACCAACGAGGTCGCCGTCACGGTGAAGGATGGGGCTATTACCGAAATCCGTATTGTCAATGACGTCGTTTTCCCGTTGGACGACGTGACGGACGAACTGCTGTCCAGAGTCATCACCGCCCAGGATACCCGGGTGGACGCCGTTTCCGGCGCCACCGTCACCTGCAAGGCCTATCTCAAATCCATTGAAAACGCCCTGACCCGCTGACGACGAAGGAGGTAAAGGATGAGCACGCTGATCGCCTATGCCACAAAGCACGGATTTACCAAACAATGCGCCGAACGGCTGGCATCAAAGCTGGAGGGAAAAACCGATCTCTGCGATCTGAGCGTCAGATGCCCGGATCCCGCGTCCTACGACAAGGTGATCGTGGGAGCCTCCGTCTATGCCGGCAAGCTCCGCTCCCCCGCCGCTAAGTTCTGCCGCGAGTATCTGGAAACACTCAAAGGGAAAAAGCTGGGGCTTTTTATCTGCGGGATGGGCGAGGGGGAGTACGCGGAAAAGCAGATCGCCTCTTCCTATCCCAAGGATCTGCTGTCCGCGGCCGTCGTAAAGGACTGCCTGGGGGGCGAGTTTAACTTCGATAAAATGAATTTTCTGGAGCGTTCCATCATCCGGAAGATTTCCGGTTCATCCCAGAATACAATCAATCTCCGGGAGGAGGCCGTTTCCCGCTTTGCCGACGCAATGAACCGGGCATAATCCAGTTTGGCATGCAACAGCAGACACTGTAATAAAAAGGAGATGCAGAAAATGAAAGTATCCTTTCGTATGCGTTTTCTTATTCTGGCGCTCGTATTTCCAATGCTACTGTCAATTTCCGCTCCCCATGCGGCCGCTTTCGGCGACTCGTATCTCACCGTGAGCGCCGGGTCTTCGGTCTCCTATGCCATCCGGGAGGACGGCTCTCTCTGGAGCTGGGGAAACCAGGTGTACGGTATGCTGGGGGACGGAGTGGAAACCTATACGGCGCAGCCGGCGCCCCAAAAAGTGCTGGACGGCGTGGTGAGCGTGTCTGTTTCCGATACCCATGTCCTGGCCGTCACCTACGACGGAAAGCTCTACGGCTGGGGCCTTGCCGGATGGGGCCAGCTGGGTCCCGATAAGGATCAATACGGATCCTATATCAGCTCCTCCACACCCCGTTTGATCCTCACCGGTGTGAAGGCCGCTTCCGCGGGAAACCGCTTTTCCATGGTGGTGAAGACAGACGGCTCCTTGTGGACCATGGGAGAAAACATCACGGGTGAACTGGGAATCGGGAAAATGGATACCGACGTCCACGCCGAGCCCGTGAAGATCATGGAAAACGTGGTCTCGGTCTCCGCTTCCAGCGTAGGGTACGCCAGCGCCTATGCCGTCCAGGCGGACGGAACTCTCTGGGCCTGGGGGGACAACTCTTACGGCCATCTGGGGGACGGGACAGAGACCAGCCGCTATTCCCCGGTGAAGGTGCTGGACAACGTGGCCTCAGTTTCCACCGGCGTACAGTATTTCGCCATGGCGGTAAAGAAGGACGGCACGCTCTGGGGATGGGGAACCAACCTATATAATGTGCTTACCTCGGGCGCCGCGGCAACCCAGAAAACGCCCTATAAAATTATGAGCGGGGTCGCCTCGGTCTCCGTGGGCGAGGAGCACGCGATGGTACTGAAAACCGACGGGACTTTGTGGGCCCTGGGCTGCGAACTCAACGGCAGACTGGGTAACGGCGTAATGAAAAACGACTCTCCCAGCCAGGCGGTGAAGGTCGCAGACAACGTTGCCTCGGTGGCCGCGGGGCGGCGGCACACCCTGATGGTGAAGAAGGACGGCAGCCTCTGGGCCTGCGGGCAAAACGACAGCGGCCAGCTGGGCAATTCGAATTACAGCCAGGATCTGTCCGTCTTCCAGAAGATCGGCACGGGATTTAAAATACCCGTCGGAACTGCCATAACGGCCACTCCCAACCGCTCCTCCGTCCTGGTGGACGGGACCGTCACGGCTTTCGACGCCTATACCATCAACGGCTACAACTACTTCAAGCTGCGGGATCTGGCCTATATCCTGAACGGGACTCAGAAGCAGTTTTCCGTAGGCTGGGACGGAACAAACATGGCCATCAGCATCGCAACCTCCCAGCCGTATACCCCTGTGGGCGGGGAAATGGCGGTCTCCGGCAGCACGCAGGCAAAGGCCGCCACGCCTTCGGCTTCCTCGGTCTACATCGACGGAAAGCAGATCCAGTTTTCAGCCTACACCATCGGCGGAAACAATTACTTCAAGCTGAGGGACGTGGCCGCCTGCATCGATTTCGGCGTCAGCTGGGATTCTGCGACCAGCAGCATCAAGATCGAAACCACCACAGGCTACAATCCATAAAATCCAAAGCCGCCGCCCGGAAGGGCGGCGGCTGAGACTGTCGAAAAAGTGCCAAAGGCACTTTTTCGAGTGGGATGCGGCTTGCTGCGCGCACGAATCGTCCGCCAAGGGCGAACCATTCGTACACTTACAAGCCGAGAAGTGTTTTTCCCGACGCTCAGGTCGCCGGGAAAAACGATATAATTTTATTCGCGCCGTACGCGGCGCGAACTCTGCGAGGCTTTTTCGACAGACTGAGCCGCCACCCGGAAGGGCGGCGGCTCAATTATTCAGCCGGCTGCCCGGCATTACGTGTAATTAGTTCTCTCCGACGTTTTCAGCTTTTTCGACTGGCTCCAATCCCGATATCAGATCCCGGACCACCCGGGATGCCAGAAGAAAGCCCGCCACCGGGGGGACGAAGGAGACGCTGCCCGGCACCTGCCGCCGTCGAGAATGGTTTCCGGCCGTTTCCGGGCCGGGGCAGCCGTCCTCCTCCCCGGTCTCCAGGGGCTTTATGGGCTCCTCTCTGGAATAGACCACCTTCAAAGCGTCCACGCCCCGGGCCCGGAGCTCTTTGCGCATCACCTTGGCCAGAGGGCACACGGAGGTCTCATAGATATCCGCCACCTCGAGCCGCGCGGGGTCCAGCTTGTTTCCCGTCCCCATACAGCTGATGATGGGAACCCCGGCGGCCATCGCCCTCTCCACCAGGAGAAGCTTGGAGGACACCGTGTCCACGGCGTCGACGATATAGTCGTATTTATCCAGGGGATAGTCGCCGGCGTTTTGGGCCGAGTAAAAGCAGTCCCAGGCGGTTACGGCGCAAAGGGGATTGATGTCCAGAATCCTGTCCTTCATCACCTCCGTCTTCTTTCTGCCCACCGTACTGTGGGTGGCCGGTAGCTGGCGGTTTATATTGCTCGGGCAGATACTGTCGTCGTCGAAAAGGGCAATGGCGCCCACGCCGCTTCTGGCCAGGGCCTCCGCCGTCCAGGAGCCGACTCCCCCCAGGCCGAAAACGGCGACGGAGGAGGACTTCAGCTTCTCCACCGCCTCTTTCCCCAGGATCCGCTCCGTTCTTGAAAATTCGCTCTGCATCCCATTTCCCTTTCCATCAGCGGTTTTTCTTTCGATACTCTTCTGAATTCTATAGTAGGTTCGCTCCGCCCTTCTGTCAAGCTCCGGTGCGGGGATTCCGGGCGGAACCTACGCCGTGCATTTCCCGAGGTTGACAAAACCGTTTTTTATCCCTATCATTTTCTATGGAGCGTCCGTCTGTTCCGGCGGGAAATAGGTTTTCCCCGCCGCCTTTTATCCCGGGCCCTTCGGGAGTGTGTTTATCATGTATTCTTTTGCCACCGCCGTCAACCGAAAAAATACCGATTCCATCAAATACGACTTTGCCGGCCGGATGGGATACCCCGCGGATATTCTCCCCCTCTGGGTGGCGGACATGGATTTCCCTTCGCCGCCGGAGGTGCTGGGGGCGCTGGAGACGAGGGTCCGGCACGGGATCTTCGGATACAGCGACGATGCCGGGCCGGAGTATTTCGGGGCTCTTTCCGCCTGGTACCGGGAGCGCTTCGGCTGGGAGCTCTCCCCGGAATGGCTCGTCAAGACACCCGGCGTGGTTTTCGCCGTGAGCGCCGCCATACGGGCGCTGACACGGGAGGGAGCGAGCGTTCTGATCCAACCGCCGGTCTATTACCCCTTCGCACGCCTTATATCGGAAAACGGACGGAAGCCGGCCGTAAATCCGCTGGTTTACAAAGATGGACGCTACTCCATTGACTTTTCCGATTTTGAGGAAAAAATTCGGCAGAACCGGGTAAAGCTCTTTATCCTGTGTAGCCCTCACAACCCGGTGGGGCGCGTGTGGCGGCAGGAGGAGCTCGCCGCCATGGGGGAGATCTGCCTTAAGTATAACGTTCCGGTGGTATCCGACGAAATCCACGCCGATTTCGTCTCCCCCGGCCGCCGGCATCGCGTGTTCGCTTCCCTCCGTCCGGAATTCTCGGACCTCACCGTCACCTGTACCGCTCCCACCAAGACCTTCAACCTTGCCGGGCTCCAGATCTCCAATATACTCATTTCCAACGGGGAGCTCCGTGACCGCTTCCGGCATGAGGTGGAACGCACAGGCTGCGGTCTGCCCAATGCCATGGGTCTTGTCGCATGCCGGGCGGCCTATGCCCACGGGGGACCCTGGCTGGAGGAGCTGAAGGCGTATCTGCTTTCCAACCTTTCCTTTGTCCGGCAGTTTCTTTCAGAGCGCCTGCCCCGGGTCCGGCTGGTGGAACCGGAGGGCACCTACCTCATTTGGCTCGACTGCCGGGAACTGGGCCTTTCGGACTGTGAGCTGAAGGAACGGATCCTTTATAAAGCAGGGTTGTGGCTGGACGACGGGCCTATGTTCGGCCCGGGAGGCGCGGGATTTCAGCGAATGAACATCGCCTGCCCCAGAGCCGTTCTGAAAGAGGCGATGGAGCGTCTGGCCGGCGCTTTTTCCGGCCTTCCGGAATCATGAAAGGAGATTTTGGCTATGGGGATCAACCGGGACAGACTCATCCGGGATTTTTCGGAGATGGTGGCCACCTACAGTCCCTCTTACGGCGAGCGAACGCTGGGGGACCGGATCAAGAATTCTCTGGCCTGTCTGGGATTTTCCGTCTCGGAGGACGGCGCCGGGAGCATTCTGGGCGGTAACTGCGGAAATATCCGCGGCTTTCTTGAGGGAAATCTTCCCTTGGAGCCCCTCCTCTTTTGCGCCCATCTGGACACGGTGGAGACCTCCTCCGGCAAGCGGGCGGTGCTGGGAGAGGACGGCTTTATCCGAAGCGGCGGGGACACCATACTGGGCTCCGACGATCTTTCGGGGGTCGCGGCCATTCTGGAAGCGCTCCGGGTCATCCGGGAGGAAAAACTTCCCCACCGGCCCATCGAGGTGCTTTTTTCCGTCGCGGAGGAAGCTTACTGCCGGGGGATCCAGGCTTTCGACGCTTCCGTGCTCCGGTCCAAAGAGGCCTATGTCCTGGACCTGTCCGGCCCCGTGGGCACGGCCGCCCTTCGGGCTCCCTCCATTATTTCCTACGAGGCGGAGGTGCTGGGGAAATCCTCCCACGCGGGCTTTGCCCCGGAGGACGGGATACATGCCGTGGCCGCAGCGGCGAAGGCCGTCGCCGCTCTTCCCATCGGCCGCCCGGATGAAGAATCCACGCTGAACGCGGGGTTCATTTCCGGAGGAGGCGCCACCAATATCGTACCCGACCGATGTATCGTCCGGGGGGAGGTCCGGAGCTATTCCCATGAGAAAGCCCTGGAATGGATCCGCGCGGTGGGCAAACGCTTTGAAGAAGCCGCGGCGGAGTACGGCGCCGGGATCCGCTTCAAACACGAGGTGGTAAGCGAGGCCTACCAGACGCCCCCGGACAGTCCGGTGGTGCGGCGGTTTGAAGAGGCCGCCCGGAGCCTCGGGCTGCCGCTGTCTCTCATCAGCACCTTTGGCGGCAGCGACAACAACACCCTGGCTAAAAAGGGGATTTCCGGCATCGTCCCGGCCTGCGCCATGAACGAGGTCCACAGCCTGTCTGAATATACCACCGTGGAAGAACTGGCCCGGGCAGCCCTGCTGACCCTCACTCTGATGACAAGCACGCAGTGAAACCCCTTTTTCTTCGGCCGAAACCGCCTGCCTGGGCGCTTCACGGCCGGCCCTGCAAAAAATTGTATTGCAGATTTGAGCCAAATGTGGTATAGTACACAAATATAATAGAAGAAAAGGTATGCAAAACAAAGGCGTTGTAAAGGGATTTACAGCGCCTTTTTTCATTTTTCAGGTGATATGTATGGCAATTATGGTGAAAAAATTGTATAAAAACGGAAGTTTTCTCTACAAGATGGAGCTGCTTGCCGGAAAAGGCGGCCTTTCCAACCTGGTCAAATGGGTTCACATCATCGAAGACGAGACCGTCGTATCCTTCCTGCACGGCGGCGAACTGGTCTTCACCGCCGGAATCCTGAACCGCCGGGAGGATTGGATGCTGCGCTTTGCTCAGCGGCTGCACCGGGCGGGGGCCAGCGCCATGGTGGTAAACCTCGGGCCGCATACCCGGGAAATTCCCGGGGCTGTTATACAGTACTGCGACGAGATCGACATGCCGCTTTTCACCATCCCCTGGGAAACAAAAATGGTGGACATGACAAGGGACTTCTGCCACCGTATTATGCGCAACGAGCAGATGGAAAACAACATCGTCTCCGCGCTGAAGGACATCCTGTTTTCCCCGGGCCATGCGGAATCCCGCATCGCCGAGCTCAGGCAGTATGGCTATCAGGCGGAAAGCCGGTTCTGTTTTATCAGCCTTTGCATCTCCTGCATCGAGCCCGGCACGGAGGAAAAAGGAAGCCTCATCACGGCCATTGCGGAAAAAACGGCAAAGGACATCCGGGAACCGTTTATCACCTTTCCCTATCAGGAAAACCGCATTTTTGTGCTGATCGATTACGAGGAGGAGGAGATGGACAGCTTCCTCACACGGTTTTCGGAGGAAGTGAAACGGCAGGCTCCCGCGCTCCAGCTCCACATGGGGGTAAGCTCCAACCAGACCGGGATCCACGAGCAGAGCGCCAATTTTGAAAAGGCCGTTTCCGCCATGGAAATGGCAAAAAAGCGAAACGAAAAGATCGCCTACTACGACAGGCTGGGCGTTTACAAAATGCTCTATGCTCTCAACGACAAATCCATCCTCCGGGACTACTACCGCGATGTCATGGGAAAACTGGAGCAGTACGACAGGGACAACAACACGAAGCTGATGCAGACGCTCCGGATCTATCTGGAGAACAACGGGAGCCTTCTTCTGGTATCCGAAAAGCAGTATACCCACCGCAACACCGTCACGAACCAGCTGAAAAAAATCGAAACCATTACGGGTCTGAATCCCTTTGAGCTGGAGGACAAGGTAAAGTTTTACCTGAGTCTTTACATCAAAGACATCCTGTAATTGCAATTTTGTTTTCCGAATTGTGCGTAAGCACAGGCAATTCTGTCATTTTGACCCTTGATTTTGCAAGTTACTTCGATCTATAATTCATTTAAAGCATAGCGAGATAAAACGCAGCAATGGAGCCCGTTTTCCGTTGCTGCGCGTTTTTTTCAGGGAGATGTTGATATGACAGGGGAAGAAATCAAAAGCGCGCACAAACAATATAATCTCCAGTCCTGGAGCAGGCAAAAAAGCATTAACCCCATTCCTCTGCAAAAAGCCGAGGGGATTTATTTCTGGGACTACGACGGAAACCGATATACCGACATGTCGTCCCAGCTGGTGAATATGAACCTGGGCTTCGGAAACCGGGCCATCGGAGACGCCATCAAGGCACAGGTGGATCGGTTCTGTTTTATGGCTCCCTCCTACGCCGTGGAAACCAGAAGCGAGCTTGCAAAAACCATCATCGGGCTCATGCCGGACAACATGGGAAAGGTGTTTTTCACCAACGCGGGGGCCGACGCCAATGAAAACGCGATAAAGATGGCCAGAATGTACACCGGCCGCAACAAGGTGTTCAGCCGGTACCGAAGTTATCACGGCTCCTCTTTCGGAGCCGGCAACCTCACCGGCGAGCCCCGGCGGTTTCCGCTGGAGCCCGGAATTCCGGGCTTTGTGAAATTTTTCGACCCTTACATATACCGGGAAGCAATCTCCTTTGAATCCGAAGAAGCGGCAACGGCCTATTACCTTGCCAAACTGGAAGAACAGCTCGGCTACGAAGGGGCAAGCTCGGTGGCGGCTATCGTCATGGAAACCATCACCGGCTCCAACGGAGTCATCATCCCTCCAAAGGGGTATCTCCCCGGCGTGCGGGCCCTGTGCGACAAATACGGGATCCTGATGATCTGCGACGAGGTGATGGCCGGATGGTGCCGGACGGGAACCATGTTCGCCTTCCAGCATTTCGGCGTCAAACCCGATATCGTGACCTTCGCCAAAGGCGTCACCTGCGGATATGTGCCTCTGGGCGGCGTCGTGGTAAGCAAATCCATTGCCGCATACTTTGACGACAATCTTCTCTCCTGCGGCCTTACCTACAGCGGGCACCCCCTGGCCTGCGCGGCAGGGCTCGCCTGCGTACGGTATTACGGCGAAGCGGATATTCTCGGAAACGTGAACCGGGTGGGAAAAGCACTGGGAGAAACCCTGGAAAAGCTGAAGGAAGCCCACCCCTGCGTGGGAGACGTCCGGTATATCGGCCTGTTTTCCGCGGTGGAGCTGGTACGGGACAAAAAAACCCGGGAGCCTCTGGTGCCTTACGGCAAAGACCCGGAGGGCCTCATGGGAAAAATCATAAAGCTCCTGTCGGCCCGCCGGTTCATGACCTATTCCCACGAAAACTGCGTCCTGGTCGCCCCTCCCCTCATTATCACGGAAGCCCAGCTTACAGAAGAGCTTTCAAAGCTGGACGAGGTGCTGGGAATCGTGGACAAAGAGATGCTGTAATCCGGAGGAAACGCCATGTCATACCAATTTATGCTCCCCGGCCGCACGTTGGTGGGACAAAACGCCCTGGAGGGCTGCGGGGACATCTTAACCGGCTTCGGCCGGCGAGCTCTTGTGGTGACCGGTAAGATCGTCGTCACGACCGATGCCATGAAAAAGCTTGCAGAACTGCTAAATACCCGGAAGATCGGGTACAGCGTATTCGACGGCATCACCGGAGAACCCACGGACCGGATGATTGAAGAGGGAGTCCGCCGGTATCGGGAGGACGGCTGCGATTTTCTCATCGGAATCGGAGGCGGCAGCCCGCTGGACAGCGCCAAGGCCATCGCAGCCATGACGGTGCTGAAGGGCAAAATCTCCGACTTCATGGGACAGGAGATCCGGGGCGATTTTCCTCCCGTCGTTCTCATCCCCACCACCGCGGGGACCGGTTCGGAGGCTACGAAATTCACCATCATCACCGATACGGAAAAGGATGTCAAAATGCTCCTGAAGGGAGACGCACTCCTGCCGCAGCTTGCCGTCCTGGACCCTGACTTTACCCTGTCCGCACCTCCCGGCGTCACCGCTGCGACGGGAATGGACGCCCTGACCCACGCGGTGGAATCCTATACCTCCCGGAAGGCGACCCCTCTCACCGATCTCTACGCCCTGGACGCCGTCCGCCGCATTTTCACTTTTCTTCCCGAGGCATACCGGGACGGCGGGAATTTAAAAGCCCGGGAAGAGATGGCCCTGGCCGCGTATGAGGCGGGAGTCTGCATCAACAACGCCTCCGTGACGCTGGTCCACGGCATGAGCCGGCCCATCGGCGCCCTCTTCCACGTGGCTCACGGGCTTTCCAACGCCATGCTGATCCACACCTGCCTGTCTTTCGCGATGGACGGATGTCCCCGGCGGTTTGCCGAGCTTGCCCGCATTATCGGAGCGGCTCCGCCTTCGTGCGATGACCGGACGGCGGCGGAGAGCTTTCTGACAGCGCTGGGCGAGCTGTGCCGGGTTCTGGAAATCCCCACCCTGGCGGACTACGGAATTTCAAAGGAAGAATTTTTCAGGGCCGCGCCCAAAATGGCAAAGGACGCCATGGCCAGCGGAAGCCCGTCCAACACCGTCAAATTCGTATCCGAGGAAGATTTGCTGTTTCTGTACAGCCGGCTCTGGTAATAAAGCTTCCGGATCTTTTATCATTCATCATTCCGATTACAAAGACGTAATGCGAAAGCATTACGTCTTTTTTTACCACAGGAAGGAGAAAAACATGAGCACGACGGAACAAGCCGCCTTACATACCGGCCATACAAGTACGGCCGCGCCCCGCAATGAAATACGAATTGAAGACCTTACGGTCCAGTTTCCCGACAATAAAGGCGGGGAGCCTGTCGTCGCCCTTTCCAATGTCAGCCTGGATATCCGGCGGGGCGAATTCATCTCTTTGGTGGGGCCCTCCGGATGCGGAAAAACCACCCTGCTGCGTGCCATCGCGGACCTGCAGCAGCCGACCTCGGGGAGAATCATCGTCCGGGGCCTCTTCCCACGGGAGATCCGGATGCAGAAAAAGTACGGCATTGTGTTTCAGAGCCCGGTGCTCTACGACTGGAGAACGGTGCGCAGAAACGTCTGCATGCCCATGGAAATTATGGGGATCCCCAAAAAGCAGCGCACCGCCACCGTCACCGAGATGCTGGAGCTGGTGGGACTGTACAACTTCGGCACGAAATATCCCCACGAGCTGTCCGGCGGCATGCAGCAGCGGGTGGGAATCGCCCGGGCCCTGGCCGTCAAGCCGGAGATCCTGCTCATGGACGAACCCTTTTCCGCCCTGGACGAGTTCACCAAGGAAAAGCTTCAGGAGGATCTACTGACCATCTGGGAAAAGACCCAGAAGACCATCGTCTTTGTCACTCACAGCATTTCCGAGGCCGTTTTCCTGTCGGACCGGGTGGTTGTGCTCTCGCCCCATCCCGGCCGCCTGTCGGCGGTGGTGGATATTGATCTCCCCAGGCCCAGGAGCCTTCAGACAAAGCAGATGCCCGAATTTTACGAGTATGTCAATAAAATCCGAAACAGCTTTGAAGGTGTTTGAGAATGAGGCTAAAATCAAAAAAAGCGGAAAGAGCAGTCGTCTGGGCCGTCTGGATCGTTGCCATCATAGCGCTTTGGGAGCTGGGAGCCTATACTCTCGACGCAGTTCTCCACGATCCCATGGCCCCGGCCAAGCTTCCCTATTTCCACTCCGTCGTGCTGGGCCTTGTTTCTTACGCCGGGCAGCTTTTTTCCGCCATGCTGGTAACCTATTCCCGGGCGCTTATCGGGTTTCTGATCGGCACGGCCGTGGGCTTTTTCCTGGCAATCCTCATGAGCCTGTCGAAGACGATGGAGGACATCGCCTTTCCCTATCTCATCGCTTCCCAGATGATCCCCGTTCTGGGCCTTGCCCCCATTATTTTTACTCTGGTGCGGGATATGGACACCTCCAGAATCGTAATCGCGGCTTACATCACTTTTTTCCCCGTGGCGGTGAACACCCTGAGCGGGCTGAAAGCGGTGGACCCCTTGAAAAAGGATCTGATGTATTCCTACGCCGCCGGAACTCCCACCATCTATCAGAAGCTGAACCTGCCCTTTGCCGCGCCCTATCTCTTCGCGGGGCTTAAAATTGCGGCTCCCCTTTCGGTGACTGCCTCCATCCTGGTGGATATGCTGGGTTCCAGCAGCGGGATCGGCGTGCAGCTCATGTACTCCCTTTACGGCGGACTGAAGGATTTATTCTGGGCGGCCGTGGTGATGTGCGCATTTATGGGGCTTATCAGCTATTACATCGTGGTCGCGCTGGAGCGGATATTTGTCCCGTGGGCCCGGCGGAAGGAGGCTTAACATGACAGCAGGCAAAGCCGGAAAAGTATTGTGGCCCTTAGCCGTAGGGGTTGCTTTCCTCGCCGTCTGGCAGCTGGGCGGGATCCACGCGCTGCTGCATTTCAAACCGTTCCAGCTTCCCGTTCCCCTCACCATACTGGAAACGGTGATCGACAATCTTCCAAAAATGCTCTCCGACACCTGGATTACGGCATCCGGCGCTTTAACCGGAATGATCATCGGCTCTCTGCTGGGCTTTCTGGTGGCCGTGATTGCCACCATGTTCCCGAAATGGGGGTATCCGGGGCTGACCCTCGTATCGCTTTTCAACGCCATCCCCATCGTGGCCCTGTCCCCTATCATGAACCGCTGGTTTGACGACGGGTTCGGCCAGAAGGTGGGCGTCGTCACTGTCGTATGCATGGCGACCATGGCCATCAACTCTTACCGGGGGCTCAACGATCTGCGGCCCTTTACCCTGGATTTGATGGACTCTTACGCCGCGCCGGGCTCCGCCAAGTTTTTCAAGCTGCGGCTGCCCAACAGCCTTCCCAGTATCTTCACCGCGCTGAAAATCAACATCGCAAACGGTCTCATCGCCGCCATGATCAGCGAATACTTCGCCTCTTCCACCGCCGGGCTGGGTTTTTCCATCAAGGACAACCTCCGGAAGGCAATGATGGCGAAAGGCTGGTCGTGCATCGTAATGGCGGCACTGGTCGGAATGCTTTTGTATTCCGTTCTTACATTGGTGGAGCGCAGAGCCGTAAAATGGCATGCTTCGCAGAATAAATAAAAAGGAGAATGTCTTATGCAAAAGAAACTACTGGCCCTGCTGCTGTCCTTTGCGCTTGCCGCAACCTTACTTGCGGGCTGCAGCAGCTCCTCCGGCTCGGCAACGGCAACCCCCACCGCCGCTCCGGAGGCAACTCCCACCGAAAGCACGCAGCTGGATCACCTCACCCTGCAGCTGAAATGGATTGACCACTCCCAGTTCATGGGGTATCTGGTGGCCAAGGAAAAAGGCTATTACGAGGACGAGGGCATCGACATTGAGATCCTCGCCGGCGGCAGCGACATCATTCCCGAGCAGAACGTGTACAACGGCGTGGCCGATATCGGCGTCACCTGGGTCTCCAGCCTTATGACCTACCAGGCTCAGGGGTACGATCTTACGGAGGTTGCCCAGATGTTCCAGAATTCCGGCCTCCTGCTGGTATCCAAAAAATCCTCCGGGATCAATTCTCCGGCCGATCTCGCAGGCAAGAAGATCGGCAGCT
This sequence comes from Papillibacter cinnamivorans DSM 12816, assembly GCF_900176335.1. Taxonomy (GTDB): domain Bacteria; phylum Bacillota; class Clostridia; order Oscillospirales; family Oscillospiraceae; genus Papillibacter; species Papillibacter cinnamivorans. The sequence goes on along the minus strand of NZ_FWXW01000004.1, from coordinate 255,354 downwards.
GGTTCGGCGGCAACGAATATGAGGTATACGCCCTCCTGGAAAAATACGGCCTTATGGATTCCGTGACCATGGTCCAGCAGGACTACACCATGGACCAGGTGGCCGAGGGCAGCATCGACGCCGCTTCCGCCATGACTTACAATGAGCTGAAGCTGTTCTACAACGAGGGCTTCTCCGAGGACGAAGTCAATGTGATCGATATGAACGAGGAAGGCGTGGCCATGCTGGAAGACTGCCTGTTCTGTACCAACGAGTGGGCGGAAGCCAACCACGATCTCCTGGTCCGGTTCCTGCGGGCCTCCATCAAGGGCTGGAAAGAAGCCCTGGCCGACACCGACGCCGCCGGAACCCTCTGCTACAACTACTGCGGTTCCATCTCGGAAGCGCATCAGCAGTACATGGCAGCCGAAGTGGCCAAGCTTGTCGCCCCCGAAGGCTTCGATACGAACAAGATCGGTTATATCGACATGGACGCCGTACAGCAGACCGCTGACTACCTCGTCAAATACAACAAGGATCTCGCCGCCACTCCCGTGGTGGATGAAACCACTTTCAATTCCACCTACTGGAAAGAGGCAACGGGCAACTGAACCGGAAAGGGAGGCAATCGGCAATGAAAGACAGGTTTGAAGACGCCAGAAGCAAAAAATCGGTGTTTGTTTCCAGCTGTCTTCTGAACACAAACAACAAGGTGAAGGGCCTGGGCCGTTACCCCGGCATGTGCAAGGAAGTGTTCGACACCCTTCACAAGTACGACCTGGGAATCAATCAGATGCCCTGTCCCGAGACTCTTTACATGGGCGTCAACCGCTGGTGGACCACCAAAAACCTTTACGATTCCGTCGGCTTCCGGTCCCATTGCAGGAAGCTCGCGGATCAAATGGCAATCTACATGGCCGAATATGAAAAGGCGGGTTACGAGACCGTGGCCGTTCTCAGCTGCGACGGCTCGCCCACCTGCGGCGTCACCGTCACCAGCTGGGACGAAAACTGGGGGGGATCCCCGGTGGAGCTCAATTACAACGACGCGCTGGTGGAAGGCTCCGGCGTTTTCATGGAGGAGCTGAAGGCGGCCATAGAAGCGGCGGGACTGAAAATGCCCCCCTTCTACGGCCTGGCGCTGGACGACGAGTCCGCCGACATGGACGCAATCCTGGCTGATTTCGAAGCATTCATCAAAGGCGTCTGCAGTTAACCGCTTCAAAGAGGGGCCTGCTGCCCGTATGCAGGCAGGCCCCTCCCCATATGCGGGGCCCGGGGGCATGACCCCGTTTCCGCATTCTTTTATCACGACGCTATGCAATATACGAGTATGCAAATCAAACTGGAAGGAGGCTTAAAATTGTTCGACCTGATTATCAAAAACGGCGTTCTGGTCACCCCGTCCGTCACCTACCGGGCGGACATCGGCGTGTGGAACGGGACCATCGCCGCCATCGGCGCCGATTTGGGAACCGAGGGGGGCTCCATCAAGGACGCGGAGGGAAAGTATGTCCTGCCCGGCGCCATCGACGCACATACCCACCTGGCCATGCCCTTCGGCGGGACCGTCTCCGCGGACGGATATCTGTCGGGGACCCGGGCGGCCGCCTGCGGAGGGGTCACCACCGTCTTCGACTACCCCATGCAGAAAAAAGGCAAGGGGATCCTGGAAACCGTCAAGGCCCGTCAGGAGCTCTGCGCGCCGGAGGCCTGCGTGGACTACGCCTTCCACTGCTGCATCACCGACCTCAACGGCGGGGCGCTGCTGGAGGAATTCCAGGCGGCGGTGGATTACGGCGTCACCAGCTTCAAGTGCTTTCTGGTCTATAAGAAGGAAGGCATGATGGTGGACGACGCCACCCTTATCAAAGTCCTGCTGAAAGCCAAGGAGACGGGCGCCATCACCAATATCCACGCGGAAAACCCCGACGTTATCGACATGAATATCGCAAAATTCCTTTCCGAGGGCAAGACTTCGCCGTGGTACCACTATCTTTCCCGCCCGGAATTTGTGGAGGCGGAGGCGGACAAACGGGCGGTCCACTGGGCCAAGTCGGTGGGCGCACCCCTCTATATCGTGCACATGGCCGACAAGGAAGGTCTGGAGGCGGCAGTCGCCGCCAAACGGGAGGGGCACAAAATTTACATTGAAACCTGCCCCCAATACCTGGAGTACACCTGCGAGGTCTACAAGCGGGAAGACGGCAGGAACTTCGTCTGCTCCCCTCCCATGAAGGGCGAGGAGAGCCGGCAGGCCCTGTGGGACGCCATCCGGAAGGGCGACATCGACACGGTGGCCACCGATCACTGCCCCTTCATGAGCTATGAAAAAGACTGGGGCAAAGACGACTTCACCAAAATCCCCAACGGCTGCGCCGGTATCGAAAACCTGTATCCCTACATGCTCTCGGCGGCCAACGAGGGGAAAATCTCCTTCGGCCGGGCAGTGGAGCTGTGCGCGGAAAACCCGGCCAGGATCTTCGGCTGCGCGCAAAAAGGTTCCCTCACGGTGGGAAAGGACGCGGACATCGTTTTGTATGATCCCAACCTTTCCTTTACCGTTTCGGTAAAAAACATGCATTCGGACTACGATCACACCATCTGGGAGGGAAAGACCCTCCAAGGATATCCCGCAGAGACCTATGTGCGGGGAAAACTGGTATATAAAGACGGAGCTTTCGTGGGAACGCCCGGATACGGGCGCTTTGTCAAGCGCGAGACTTCCGGATAGAATCGGAGGGAGATTTCATTGGGCGAGATACCATACAGAGACATACTCCTCCGGGGGGAGGCGGGGAGCTGCCTTCTCTGCAGCGGAGCTCCCTGCGCCGCCGCCTGCCCCTTTGGTCTGGAGCCGGACCGGATTCTCCGGGCCCTGCGCTTTGAAAATACTATGGGTGCCGCGGCCCGGCTGCCGGAGGAGCTGCCCTGCCGCACCTGCCGCACAAAGGACTGCATGAGGGCCTGCCTGAAAGGAAAGCTCACCGGTCCCGTGGAAATCGACAGGGTCATGGAATACGCCTCCACGCTGGAAAAGCCCGGGGGGGCAGCGGACCTGACGGTCAAATTCTGCAATCTCCGCTGTGAAAACCCGTTTTTCCTTTCCTCCTCGGTGGTGGCAAACAACTATGAGATGATCGCCCGGGCTTTTGAAACCGGCTGGGCGGGCGCCGTCTTCAAGACCGTGGGCACCTTTGTCCCAAAGGAGGTCTCCCCCCGGTTCGACGCTCTGCGAAAGGAAGCCCTTCCCTTTGTGGGCTTCAAGAATATCGAACAGATCTCGGAGCACACTCTGGCGGAAAATCTTTCCTGCATCCGGCAGCTGAAGCGGGACTTTCCCACCAAGATCCTCGTGGCCTCCATCATGGGAAGAAGCGAGGAGGAATGGACCGTCCTGTCCGGTCTCATGACCGAGGCGGGAGCGGACGTCATCGAGTGCAATTTTTCCTGTCCCCACATGGCGGCCGACGGCCTTGGCTCGGACGTGGGGCAGAACCCCGAACTGGTGGCGGCATATACCAGAGCCGTCCGGCGGGGAACGCATCTTCCCATTCTCGCAAAGATGACCCCCAACCTCGGCAATATGGAGCTCCCCGCCATCGCCGCTTACGAGGCGGGAGCGGACGGAATCGCCGCCATCAATACCATCAAGAGCATTCTGAACGTGGACCCGGGGAGCTTCGTGTCCGGTCCCGAGGTGGACGGAAAAACCAGCGTGGGGGGATATTCCGGCAAGGCGGTCAAGCCCATCGCCCTGCGCTTCATCCACTCTTTGTCTATCTGCGAAAAGCTCAGGGGAGCCGAGCTGAGCGGCATGGGGGGCATCGAAACATGGCTGGATGCGGCGGAGTTCCTCGCCCTGGGCTGCAGGACCGTCCAGGTGACCACCGCCGTCATGCAGTACGGATACCGAATCGTGGAAGACATGGTCGAGGGAATGAAGTATTACCTTGCTTCCCAGGGGTACTCCTCCGTTTCCGAAATCATCGGAAAGGCTCTTCCCAACATCCTTCCCGCGGACGATCTGAACAGGGACAGCATCAGCTATCCCAAATTTCACCGGGAAAACTGTCTGGGGTGCGGAAGGTGCTACCTGTCGTGCCTGGACGGCGGGCATCAGGCGATCCGGCAGGAGCCCGGCAGCGGAAAGCCCCTTCTGAACCCCCGCAGGTGCGTGGGCTGCCACCTGTGCCTTACCGTATGCCCGGCCGGAGCGATCACCCCGGGTACGCGGGTTCCAAAAAATCAGTAATTTTTTCAGGTAATTTTAAAGGAGATGTTTCACATGGTATCGTGCAGTCTGGAGCGGCTGGAGGATAAAATCCGGACCTTCAGCAAATTCGGGGATACGGGGCGGGGAGGAATCACCCGCTTTTCCCTGTCGCCGGAAGCCCTGGCGGCCCGGGCGGAATTCAAAAAAAGGATGGAGGCCATCGGCGCCAAGGTGGTGACGGACGACATGGCAAATATGTACGCCACCCTTCCCGGCTCCGAGAACTTGTCCGCCATCCTGTCCGGGTCCCATCTGGACTCGGTGAAGCAGGGGGGCAATTACGACGGGGTCCTGGGCGTGCTCACCGCCATGGAGGCGGCGGAAACGATCGTACGGGAAAACATTCCCCACCGGCACCCTATCACCGTGATAGTCTGGACCAACGAGGAGGGCGCACGTTTTGAGCCGGCCATGATGTCCTCCGGAGTCATCTGCGGAAAATTCGACAAGGAAACCATGCTCCAGTCGGTCGCCAAGGATATCCCGGATTATACTTTTGGGCAGGCGCTCCGGGAAAGCGGATACGCGGGAGATGAAAAAAACCGGCTCTCCCCCGACAAGCACATGGCCCTGTTGGAGCTGCACGTGGAGCAGGGGCCCGTGCTGGAGGCCGAAGGGTATGACATCGGCGTGGTGGAAGGCGTATGCGGAATGATCAACTACGAATTCACCTTCCTGGGTCAGGCGGACCACGCGGGCACCACTCCCATGAAATACCGAAAGGACGCTCTGTACGCCGCGGCGAAAACCATTCAATATCTTCACGACGAGCTGGACGAGCTGGACGGCAAGCTGGTGTACACTACGGGGAAAATCTCCTGTCACCCCAATATCCACACCATCATCCCCGACGAGGTGAAGTTTACCCTGGACGCGCGGCATCAGAATCCCGCCGTCCTCCGCCAAGTGCTGGAAATCATCCGTAAAATCCCGCCCGAGGTGGAAAAATGCAAGGTGAGCTACGCCGAGGCCTGGTCCCGCAAGACGGTAGCCTACGCGCCCGAGCTGGTGGACATCGTGGAAAAGAGCGCCCAGGAATGCGGGTATACCAACATGCGGATGTACAGCGGGCCGGGTCACGACGCCCAGTATGTGGCGGACGTGATCCCCACCACCATGATCTTTGTCCCCAGCGTGGAAGGGCACAGCCACTGCGAACTGGAGTACACTCCGGTTTCCGCCTGCCTGAAGGGGGCAAACGTGCTGCTGCGCACCCTGCTGCTGATCGACAAAATGTAATCCTGCTTCGAATCAAAGCTCCCGCGGAGACCGGTTTGCCGGTTTTCTTCGCGGGAGCTTTTTGATTCCAATTCTTCGTAAAGGCTTTAGACGGGAGAAACGCGCTCCCCGCTGGGGGTAACTTTTTGATTCCGCAAAAAGTCACCAAAAACGGACCAGGAGGCTCCGCCCTCTTGGATCTCAGGAGAGGGTGCTCCGATGGGCGCTCTTAATAAGTAATTGACTTTCGGCAGTTTCAAACGCACGGACAGCTCTATGGCAAGAGGTCTGTTTTTGAGCCCGCGATCGGAGCTCTCCGGGGTTGAGGTTGTGGGGCTTAATGAGTCTGCGAAAACGTACTTTGCGCGACGTTTAGAAGATTCACTGTTTTACAAGCTTCCAGGCTTATGAAGCATTTCTGGAATTCAGTGTTTTCGCATGCCTTTTTATGTATTATGTCCCGCTATCGGAACAGGATTTGATGCACAGCCCCTCTTAGACGTCACAGGCAGAAGGTTTTAGCAGACTTTCTGAGCCGCTTAAGGCCAGTTTTCGGAAGGCCGGTCGCGGGCTGAAAATGAGAGCTCCTGTATTATGAGCTGTCTTTGCGGTTCATTCCGGTTATGGCCGGGTTCTTTTGGAGGCTCATTTGACACCGAGCCTTTCCGTAGGAATCCAAGGGGCCGGGGCCTCTTGGCGCCGCTTTTTCGTTCCTTTTTCCCGGCGAGTGGAAAAATGAACCCCCGCCGGAGGCGCGTAATACCCGTTCTCTTTAAAAAGCTTATTAACAAAAAAGATTGACTACGAAAGCTTCGGATGGGAGCACGCGCTCCCCGCTGGGGGTAATTTTTTGTTTCTGTAAAAACATACCCTGTGCGGCATTTGAGAGGATTTAAAGTTTTGATCAAATAACAAGACACCGCTGCGAGGCCATAACAGCTTCACAGCGGTATTTTAAAGTACAATTCAAGCTGCGGTCAGGGTTTTTCCTCCACATACCGCTTGATGGCCCCGAAGCTTTCCGGGCTGATGACGTGCTCCATCCGGCAGGCGTCCTCCGCGGCGACGGCTCCGTCCACCCCAAGGCTGACCAGCCAGTCGGATAAAAACGTATGCCGCTCGTACATGGTTTCGGCAATCTTTTTCCCCTCTCCGGTGAGTGCGATAAAACCGTCGTGGTCCATCTCAATATAGCCGTTTTCCCGTAAATGCTTCATGGCTACGCTGACGCTGGATTTTTTATATCCAAGCTCGCCGACAATATCAACGGATCTGACCTGGGGATGCCTGCGGCTTAATATCAGTATGGTCTCCAGATACATTTGGGCGGATTCCTGCATCTTCACGCTGCCTCTCCCCTTTCACGGCCGGTAAACCCTCTTTCCCATAGGATACCACAGGATCCTTCGGAATGCAAAGGAGGAAACCTGCGGATTTTTCCAAAACCGTATTGACAAGCCGGTTAGTTTGTGCTAACCTTAATTTAGTTAGATGAACCTAACCTATATTGGGTATTCAATAACATCGGGATACCCCAAAATTCAGGGGGGATGCATGGTGCCTCTTACTATGGCAAAACCGGGAGAAGAAGCTACTATCAAGCGAATCGGCGGCAAGACGGAAATCAGGCAGTTTCTGGAGTCCCTCGGTTTTGTGACGGGGAGCGCCGTCACGGTTATCGCCGAAAACGGCGGCAGCGTGATTGTCAGCGTCAAGGACTCCCGGGTTGCCGTCAGCCGGGAAATGGCAAACAAGATACTGATCTGAAAATACGGAAAGGAGCAGCAGCTATGCAGACACTCAGGGAAATTCCCTGCGGGCGTACGGTCACGGTTTCCAAAGTCACCGGGACGGGTGCCCTCAGACGCAGGATCATGGATATGGGGATTACAAAAGGCACGCAGATTTTTATCCGCAAGGTGGCGCCCCTGGGCGATCCCCTGGAAATCTCGGTGCGGGGGTACGCACTGTCCCTTCGCAAAGCGGACGCCGAGCTGATATCGGTGCAGTAAAGCGGGGCGGCCGGCGGACTCGCCCCGCAGATTTCGCCCCGTATGTTAGTTGTGACTAACCTTAATGTATTTTAAACTTTACCGCGAGGAGGTTACCCATGTCAATCAAGATCGCCCTGGCCGGCAATCCCAACAGCGGCAAGACGACCCTATTCAACGCCCTGACCGGCTCCAATCAGTTCGTGGGAAACTGGCCGGGTGTCACGGTGGAAAAAAAGGAAGGCAGGCTGAAAAACCACCGGGACGTGATGATCGCGGACCTGCCCGGGATCTATTCTCTTTCCCCCTATACCCTGGAAGAGGTGGTAGCCAGAAATTACCTGACAACGGAAAAGCCCGACGCCATCCTCAACATCGTGGACGGCACCAACCTGGAGCGGAACCTGTACCTCACCACCCAGCTGACCGAACTGGGCATCCCCATGGTGGTGGCGGTGAATATGATGGACGTGGTGCAGAAAAGCGGCGACAAGATATTCATAGACAGGCTTTCCAAGGAACTGGGTTGTCCGGTTGTGGAGATCTCCGCCCTGAAGGGGACAGGCGTCGCCGAGGCCGCGGAGCAGGCGGTGCGCCTTGCCAGGGCAGGCGTTCCCATGGTGCCGCAGCACTCCTTTTCCGGCAGCGTGGAACACGCCATCGCCCATATCGAGGAGGCGGCCCATGGCAAAGTGGAGGGGGGCCGGCAGCGCTGGTTTGCCGTCAAGCTCTTTGAGCGGGACGCGAAGGTGCGCGAGCAGCTGGGACTGCCCGAACCCCTTTTGGCACATATCGAGGAAGATATCCAAAGCTGTGAGGCGGAGATGGACGACGACGCCGAAAGCATCATCACCAACGAGCGTTACCTTTACATCGCCTCTATCATCCGGGACTGCTGCAGCAAAAAATCCCAGGGAAAACTGTCCCTCTCCGACCGAATCGACCGGGTGGTGACCAACCGATTCCTGGCGCTTCCCATCTTTGCCGCGGTAATGTTCGTTGTGTACTATGTCTCGGTGAGCACGGTGGGGGCCTGGGTGACCGACTGGACCAACGACGTGCTCTTCGGCGAGATTATTCCCCCCGCAATTGAATCCTTCCTCGTCTCCGTGGGAACCGCGGGCTGGCTCCAGAGCCTGATTCTGGACGGCATCGTGGCGGGGGTCGGCGCCGTGCTGGGATTCGTCCCCATGATGCTGGTACTCTTCGCCTTTCTCGCCTTTCTGGAGGCATGCGGCTATATGGCCCGGATCGCTTTCATCATGGACCGGATCTTCCGCAAGTTCGGCCTGTCGGGGAAATCCTTCATTCCCATGCTCATCGGCACCGGCTGCGGCGTTCCCGGCATCATGGCCTCCCGGACCATTGAAAACGACCGGGACCGGAAGATGACCATCATCACCACCACCTTTATCCCCTGCGGGGCCAAGCTTCCAATCATCGCCCTCATCGCGGGGGCCTTGTTCGGCGGCGCCTGGTGGGTGGCTCCCAGCGCCTATTTCGTGGGCATCGCGGCCATCGTCACCTCCGGCATTCTTTTGAAGAAGACAAGGCTCTTTGCGGGGGACCCCGCCCCCTTCGTCATGGAGCTTCCCGCCTACCACTGGCCCACTGTAAGCAATGTCCTGCGCAGCATGTGGGAACGGGGCTGGTCCTTTATCCGGAAGGCGGGCACCATCATCCTGCTGTCCACCGTCTTCATCTGGTTCACCTCCAATTTCGGCGTCGTGGACGGGCGCTTGGGCATGGTGGAGGATCTCGGCGACGGATTTCTGTCTGTCATCGGCAGCGCCATCGCTCCCCTCTTTGCGCCTCTGGGCTGGGGCAGCTGGCAGGCGTCCGTGGCCGCCATCACCGGCCTCGTGGCCAAGGAGAACGTGGTGGGAACCTTCGGCGTTTTGTACGGCTTCACCCAGGTGGCGGAGGACGGCGCGGAATACTGGGGGACCCTGGCGGCCAGCTTCACGCCCCTGGCGGCCTACTCCTTCCTGGTGTTCAACCTTCTCTGCGCCCCCTGCTTCGCCGCCATCGGCGCAATCCGGCGTGAGATGAACAGCGCAGGATGGACCTTCATCGCCATCGGCTATCAGACGGCTTTCGCATACGCGGTCTCTCTGTGCATCTACCAGCTGGGATCCCTCTTCACCGGGGGCGGCTTCGGAATCGGCACTGTAGCGGCAATCCTTCTGGCAGCCGTGTTCCTCTATCTTCTGCTTCGTCCCTATCAAGAAGAATCCGTCCCCGCCCCCCGGAGCTCGGTCCGGGCAAGGGCATAAATAAAAGGAGAAATTCCTATGTTAAGCTTACTCATTGAAAACCTCGCTACCATTCTCATCAGCGCGGTCCTGTTTACCGCGTTGGTGCTGATCTCCGCCAACCTCATCAAAAAGAAAAAGGCCGGAAAATCCGCCGGCTGTGGATACGGGTGCTCCGGCTGCTCCAATTCCTCCGTCTGCGGTAGACATTAGAACGAATCAGCCGGCTGCCGGATCATTTTAAAAAACGGGGTGCGGATTTTCATATCCACACCCCGTTCTGTTATTACAATTTACCCGTCCTGCACAGCTCCACAAATTCCGCCGGATGCTGAATGATTTGAGCGGTTTCATGAACGGAATACCCTTCCGCCAGATATCTGCGGGCGATCACCGCCATGGATTCGCCAATCTCGACGATATGCCCGTCCGGGTCGTAGATGCGGACCACCCTCTGCTGCCATTCATGCTTTTTGGGGGGATGAACCAGCCGGACATCAAAACGCTTCAGTTTTTCCAGAAAGGCGTCAAAGTCGTCCGCCTCAAAATAGAGCTCCATATTATGCGGTTTCCATACCACGGAGTCCTCCGGCAGGTCCAAGAGCCACGGAAAATCCTCCTGGAGGGCAAAACCTCCGTCGAGTGTCGCGTTTTTGCCCAGATCCAGAATCACCTTCCGGTCGAAGAGCTCCCCGTAAAACCGTTTGGAAACCTCGACGTCCTTTACCGCCAATACCGCACAGCGAAATTGAATCATTCTTCTTTTCCTTTCCCGTATCTCAGGGGAATATAGCGGATCCCGTCCTGCAGCCGCTCCTCTCCATCCCCTGAAAATCCCAGGCAGCGATACACGGCGAGGGCATAGGGGGAGGAATTGACCGTCAGGCAGCCCGAGGGGCTGTCTTTCCGCATCGCCCCAAAGAGCGCCCTTCCGGCTCTTTTGCCCTGATACGGGGTGCGGACAAAAAAGAGTGAAATGTGCTCTCCCCCGTTTCTCGTGGCAGCCATTCCCGCCAGATTCTCTCCGTCAAAAGCGCCGTAAAATGAGAAGTTTTCCGTCGTTTCCGGGTTCTGCAATACGCTTTGGAAAGTGCGAATGCCTTCCTCCGAATATCCGGGCGCCACATATTCCGAAAACACTTCCCAGGCGAGCTCCAGCGCTTCCGGCAATTCAATCCGGGCAAGTCTTCTTACCTCCCACCGAGTATCCGCAGCGTAAGGCGTAAAAAAGCGCAATGCCGCGTCCGCAACCCTTTCCATCCCCCCGGGAATCAGAAACCGGTGATCCGCGCCTTCCACTTCCAGAAGCTCCGCGCCGGCATGATTTGCAAAGCGCCGTGCGTCGGCCAGGGGCGCCGTCTCGTCCGCCGTCCCATGGATCATTTCCAGCCGGGCGGTTCCGGGGCGGTACAGGCGGAAAACGTCATAAGCGCTCAAATCCTCCAGAAAGCCCCGGGTGATTTTCAGCGGCCGGGCATAGTCCCCGTCCAGCACGACATATCCCTGTACTTCCAGCTGGGCCTCATGTTCCCGCGTTGTGTTGCGCTTCATAATCCCGGCCATGTCCACGGCTGCGCAGCGCAGAAAGGAACTTCGCCCCGCAGGCGCGCGGGTGGAAAGATAGATAAGATTGATATACGCGCCAAAGCTGGAGGCAAAATACCCGATCTCCGCCCCGGGGCAAAGCGAGCGCACATGGGCTTCCACCGCGGCGAGGTCATTTACGCAGTTTTCCACCCGGAACCGCTCTCCGTCCGCGGGGCTCTCCCCGTGTCCGGGAAAATCAAAGGCAAAGGTTCCGATTCCCTGCTCCCGCAGGACCGGAGAAACGGTCAGCACCGCGGGGCTCTCCTTGCTGCTGCCCAGCCCGTGGCAAAAGAGGACGACCCTCTTCTCTTTTCCGGAAAGCGCCCCGGCGCAGGGAATGCTGTACCCATTTTCCCCCTGTATGAATTCTCTCTTCATTCCGATTCTCCTAAGGCATTATTTATCCTCAAGCGGCTGGCAGACAGGGCACCAGTAGACGGTCCCTCCCATATAGGCCGCTTTTTGAATTTCCGCTTTGCAGACGGGGCAGGGCTTGCCCACTGTGTTCTTGCTCAGCAGGGTCTTATAGCCTCCCGGCCGCCCGAAAAGATCCCGCTCCGTATCGCGCCCTCCCAGACGCGTCATTTCCGCAAGTGTCTCCTTAAGCAATCGGAAAAGCCCGTCCCATTCCTTCTCCGACAGTGTTCCCATCTTCCGTTTGGGATGAATTCCCGCATGAAAGAGGATATCCTGCAGCACGCCGTTTCCCAGCCCGGGGACGCGCTGTTCGGTGGCGAGAAACGCCTTTGCCGAAAGCTTTTCCCAGCCCTTGCCTCGCAATGCGTCGAAATATGCCCGGTCAAAGGCGCCGCTCAGGGGCTGGGGCTTTTCCCTTGCGGCCAGGTAATACCGGCTTTCGCACTGTCCTTCGAGAAAGGCCAGCACCGCGCCGTACATCTGCACGGTGCAGACCAGAGCGGAACCGCCTTCCAGTTCCAGGAACAGCTGATGCTTGTTCGGAGCCTCTTTCCCATTTTCATAATACCGAAGGTTCGCCCCGTCACCGAACACCAGGCGGCGGTCCCCGGCTTGCATCTCCACCATGGCGCCTCTCCCGAAACTTTCCCCTATGGTTTGTCCGGTCAGCAGCGCCCCATATCCTGCCGGGTCTTCGTGATAAAAGGCAAATTTATGAGGAGACGCGTTTGCGGCAGCCCTTTGAATCGTCCTGCCGCGGACCGTATCGTTCAGCTGCCGGGCCAGATTGACGCTTTCCGGTATTTCCAGCATGGTAACGCCTCCTTCTCAGACCTCCGCTTCCGCTTTTTCAGGCAGGAACGGGGAATACATCATCATGGCGTGGTTTTCCGCCGCCAGAGTTTCGCTCACAAGCCTCCCATCCGGGGTAAGAACCTGCTTATACAGCCTGTTATGACTGCTGAATCCTCCCCACCACTCGCTTCTCATTTCATGATCTTTTTCCACAATTCTGTATGTATGTTCCGGAGGCTCCAGGGACCGCCACTCCCCCTCCAGATATTCGTCCCCCACCCAAAGGCACAGCTGAAAGGGCCTGTTTGTGGGATTATAGATCATCAGGTCCCCATAGGGATAGTAACAGGTGGCGCCGCTGCCGAAGGGCTGAGTCCGATTCGAGTCCGGAAACACGTCGTAGCCGTGCCGATGCCGCTCGGTCACCTCCAGAGGGGTGTGCAGAGTCATCCAGTAGATGAGATTGGAAAGCTGGCATAGGCCTCCGCCGCAGCCGTGCCCCACCATGCCCGCGTGCAGGACGATGCCGTCCAGGTATCCTTTCCGGTAGGTGGGTTTTCCAATGCACTTCCAGTAGCTCAGGGTCCGGCCGGGAGGCAGGAGGATTTTGTCCAGCCTTTGGACCGCCAGCTCCAGATTCCGGATCTTGTTATACTGATAGCGCATGTCCACGTCTTTGAGTTTTCTCAGCAGAGGAGTTTTATGGGAGGTCTGGAGTTCTGGGAGCCGCTCTTTACCCGTCGTTTCTGCAAATTTGTATTTCCCTGACAGCCATAGGCCATACCGGAGCATGGTGTAATACGCAGCGCCGCACTTCAGCCTGAAATCCGAGCGCTTTTTATACCGCAGATCCTCTCCTCTCAACTCACCGGCCTCCTTTCGCCGCGGAAGCAGCTCTTATCGGATTTCCCGCACCTCATGCCTGAAAAGGGCATACATACAGTAGTCGCATATCTTCCCTTTCTTAAAAACCCCGTTTTTCATGACGCCCTCCAGGGTAAAGCCGGCGTTCTCCAGCACCCTCCTGGAGCCGAGGTTGTGTGCAAATGGCTCCGCGTAAATCCGCACAATGTCGTATTTCTCAAAGGCTTCCCGGCAGATCCGTTTTACCGCGGCGCTCATAATTCCCCGGCGCCAGTATTCCTCCGCCAGCCAATACCCCAGCTCCGCGCTTTTCCGGTACACGTCGGAGCCCAGAAATACCCCTATGCTGCCCACAGTGCGCCCGTCCACCACAATGGCGCGGCAAAGCTTCCGGGCCTCGTCCCCGGACAGGCACCCTTGAATATAAGCCCTGGCATCCTCCAGGGTATAGGGATGGGGAAAGGCATCCCGGAGATTGCAGGCGACATTGGGATTATCGGCGAAGCGGGCAAGGTTCTCCGCGTCCCCGATATTCCATTTTCTCAGTTCCGCCTTCATCAAAACCGCCCCCTTTGGAAATAACGATCCGCCGGCGTCACAGCCTGTGAGCCGTGTAGAACTCCCTCAGCTCCGCCTTGATTTCCGGCGGAAGATCCGATTTCCTCACGCCACGGATGGCGCCCTCCAGGCCCATCAGCCGATGGATGCAGGCGGACTCGTCGATGCTCTGGATCCGCAGCCAGGCCGCCCGGCTGCCCAGCGTCTTCAGTTCATCGAAGGAGGTGACGCCCACGGCGCGAAGCTGCTCGTCCATCCCCTTTCCGATATTCGGAAGGCTTGACAGTTCACTCATTTCCGCCCCTCCCCCAATTCTATCCGCACTTTTTTCGGGAGCTTTCCGAAAACCAGCTCGTAGGACATGCGGCACATGTCCCGCAGCACCTCGTCCGGCACTTCTCCGTCCAGAAAGACGGAGTTCCAGCAGCGCTTGTCGCAGTAAAACCCCGGTATCACGTCGGGATATTCCTTCCGGAAAAGCTCGGCGAGGCGGGGCTCGCATTTTAAGTTAATCAGTTCCCGACAGTCGTAGCCCTTATACTGGGGCCCCGGGCGGCAGGTGGCTGCGAACATCTTGCCGCCCACCCGGTAGCGGAACCAGCCCCATTCCTCTTTGTAGTCACGCTCCGCTCCGGGCATTTTCAGGAGGGTTTCCTCCAGCCACTGATACCGGTTCATACGCGCTCCTCCCTAAATCTTTTCATAATTCTCGTTCCGTCAAATCAATGATCCAGGCTTCCGGAATCCCGGGTATCATCTCCTCGTTCAGATTCAGCCAGCCGGAGCAGCGGTCCAGAATCACGCTGTCGCCGGTGATTACATTGGGCAGATCGCAGAGCGTCTTGTCCACGCTTCCCGACAGCTCAGTTTCTGCGTCAAAGTTCATTTCCTCCGCAATTTCGGCTATCCGGACCTTGAGGGCCCCGGAATTGGACACCGGCGCGTCCAGCCAGAACACGGCCTTTTTCACCGCGTACTTTTTCAGCCGGGAGAGAACCAGGCGCACCGCGATGTCGGTTTTTCCGATGAGCCGATAGGTCCCCCGGAGGCCCGCCAGATCCCGGAAGGTCCCGTCCATGCAGCGGAAAACCGGGGCGCCCGACTGGGCGACTTCCAGAGTGATGATCTCATTGAATCCGTCTATGTGCACCGTCCCGCCCGCCAGGGTCATCGGATCCACCTGCTTTGCCTTCCGCAGGGCGATATTCCGCTCCGGCGCGGCATAGCGCGTCAGGGCGACCCGCTGCCGCTGAGACAGGAGGTAATGATTTCCCACGAAAGTGGAAGCGGCCTTCATCGGGTACCCCCGATTTAACAGGAAGCAGAGCTCCCCGGCCGCACGGCGGAGCGTCTTCAGGGCGGGAGGGGCAAACTCCCGCTCGTCCTCCGGCGAATATCCCCTTTTTTTCGCTTTCTCCATACCCATCCCGCGCTTTCCGCCGATTTCCCCAGCCTTTGCTGATCGGCAAGGCCGCCGTTTTCATCCGCGGTTACCAATATCTTACCATTTTCGGACCGCTCCTTCAACGCAAATACTTTTTCTCCGGCCATATGCTATTTCCAAATAAAAAAGATGAAACAAGACATATGGTTGTCCCCCGCCGGAGGCGGGAGACAACCATGCTATTTCACTTGTTTTATCAACATTTTTATTGAAGTTTAGTATTCAAGCGCATTTTCATACAAAGCAGGAACCGGCCGCCCCGCGGATCGGGCGGCCGGTTCCTGCTTTGGGACAAAAATTCGGAATCCTCCGGGTCGGCGGGTCAGACCTTATCCTTTGCCGTGTCCCGGGCGCTTTTCTTTTTTCGGGCGATAATCAAAGCGGAAACCGCGTAGATCACCACAGCGGCCACGACACCCACAATCAGCGCCTGGGTGTCTGACTTGGCCACTACTATGGCATAGAGGACCGAACCCACAATCAGGGCAACCGGCCAGATATAAAAGCCGGCTCCGGAGAATTTAAAGGTGGCGTTTTTATATTCCTCCGGCATTTTGGTTTTAATCCGAAGCATGCCCACGGCATACAGCACATAAAAGCCCACCAGCAGAAAGACGATGATGTTGGCGTACTGGATCAGCGAGGTCAAAAGCACCAGCATGATAATAGCCACGATGGTGATGAGAACCACGCCGTTATAGGGGATACCGTTTTTCGAAAGCTTTGTGAATACGGAGGGAAAGTAACCGTTTTCGCTCAGGTTATAGAGAATTCTCGAGTTTGCCTGAATGAGTGCGAACAGGGTGGTATAGGAGCCGATGATGGCCACCAGGGTGATGGCTACATCAAAACCCGGGGGTAAAAACCGGGTGGCAACCAGATAGGCCGGCGCGCCGTTTCCCAGCTCGGCATACGGAACCGTTCCCACCATGGCGAGGGATATGAACACATACAGCACCGTAACGACGGCCACGGAAATCACAAGAATCCTCGGAAGGGATTTCGCGGGATTTTTGATCTCCCCTCCCAGATCCACCAGTGCCGTAAAGCCCGCGTAAGAGAAGGAGAGGGTGACGCTGGCGGCAATCACCGGAAATACGCCCACGGGGAACATGGGTGTGAGGTTTGACACGTCGATGTGGGGCACGGAGCCCAGGACAAAGACGGCGATGCCCACCACCAGCAATCCTACCGAAGCGGTCTGTATGGCGGTGAGAACTTTATTGCCGCTGAGATTGAAAACTCCGGTTATGACGAGAGCGACGAGGGCCACCGCGATAATGCTCACACCGGGAAAAAGCGCCTGGACGTAATAGGCCATGCCGTAGGCCACCAGCGCCAATGACAGGCACGCGATAAACAGATAACAGATGCCGTAAGCCAATGACATTTTTTCGCCCCACGTACGCCTGACAAATTCCGCCGAGGCTCCCGGAACGGCCAATACGCCGCTCATCCCCGCGGCGATGAGAGCCGACAGGATCGCCATGATGCTGGCGATGATATAACTCAGCCAGACCGAGGGCCCGACCTCGGCCGCGACCGTGCCAGGCAGGACGAAGATAGACGCTCCGATGACATAGCCGATGAGGATTGCGGAGCCTCCGATGACGCCGATATTTCTCTCAAGACCTTTCTTTTCCATAATGATTCCCTCCGTTTGAGATTAAAAGGGCATGCCAACAGACGGAAAGCGAGCCACACCGGCGCCATTGCCGGCATAAAGTCTGACCTCCCGTCCCGTATTGCGACATACCGCTGCGCCGACGTGCGGACGATGGGTTCCGTATTCAGGTACTTACGTTTTTAAAATAAAGGCCTCATTTCTTCCATGACTTCCCCGAAGGCCGCCACGGCTCCGTCGATCTCCTTTTCGCTCATAACGGTGGAGAGGGCCCACGTGCCGCGGACCGCCAGGAAATACCCCCTGCGGAGCATCTCCAGATGGTACAGGGGCAGCTTGTCGAAGTGCGGATTCAGTACGCTCTGATAGTCGTGTGGCTTTTCGGCGGTGAAGTGCAGGTTCAGAAGCGAGCCCACCCGGGTAACGGTGGCGGGGATGGCGTTGTCGGCAATGGCCTTCACCATTCCGGCTTCCAGCCGTTCGGACAGGCGTTCCAGACGGTCGATAGCCCCGCGGTCGAGCAGCTCCATGGAGGCGATGCCGGCCGCCATGGTGGCCCGGTTGCCGTTGAAGGTGCCGCTCTGGGAAAGGTGCTCCTTTTTCAGCGGGTCGAATACGGACATGACCTCGGCTTTTCCGCCGATTCCGCCCACAGGCAGCCCACCGCCGATGATCTTCGCCACGGCGGTGAGATCCGGGGTGACACCGTATTTGCTCTGGGCGCCTCCGTAGTGCACCCGCAGGGTCTGGACCTCGTCGAAGATCAGGAGCACGTCGTATGTATCCGCCAGACGGCGCAGCCCCTCCAGGTATCCCGGCGCCGGAGGAATGACGCCCAGGGCGCCCAAAACCGGTTCCACGATGATGCCGGCAATTTCCGGATGGTGCTTTTTCAGGATGTTCTCCACCTCATCCAGGTCGTTGAACGGTGCGATAAACAGATCCCGGCCGGCATTTACCGGTATTCCGAAGGATTCCGGTACCGGCTCAAAGACGGTCCGTTTGACCTTGGGATCCACCGGAGGCGCGATGCTGAATTCCGCAAAGTCCGCGGTCCCGTGATATCCGCCCTCCATTTTGATGATCCCGTCTCTGCGCTTAAAAGCCCTGGCCGCCCGCACGGCAAACATGGTTGCCTCCGTCCCGGAGTTGCAGAACCGAATCCGTTCGATTCCAGGGACTCTTTCGCAGAGAATCCTTCCCAGCTCCACCTGATCCTCGATCCCGGCGGGGCAGGCCGTCCCGACGGACACGGCTTCCACAATCCGTTTTGTAATTTCCGGATGGGCATGACCGTGGATCAGCGAGGTGTAGTTGCCCAGAAAATCCACGTATTCGTTGCCGTCGACGTCGTAGAGCCTACAGCCTTCGGCCCGGCGGACGGTCAGGGGATAGGGTCTGTGATAGGCGATGGATCTGGTCTCCCCTCCGGCCAGATACTCTCTTGCGAGGGCGTACGCTTCCTTGGATTTCGGCGTCCGGGCCGCATACTGCCGGATGCTCTCTTCGTAAAACTGTTCCTGGTTCATACTTGCCTCCTTGCATTTTTTACCTGCTGTATACTTCAGAATGCAATTCGGGTGCCAAGACAGCGCAAGTACGCTTTATCGCTTTCATTTATTGTATGTGACAAAAAACCGTGCGGTCCTATCTCTCTTCATTTACATATACGTACATAATTTGGCGGCAGCGTGTCATCCGATGCGTGACATGCGGCATGTGCCGTGTGACATGACACATGGGTCATGTCACACGGCACATCTGAAAGTTCTTTTTATCTTTGATTCAAAATCCGGTATACCGTCCTCCTGGAGATCCCTAAAAGCTCGGCCGCTTTTTTCTTGTTACCGCCCGTGGCGGCCAGCGCGCCGCGGAGCTCCTCCGGGCCGACTTTTTTCTCCGGCTTTGTCCTCTGCTCCGCCGACGCGGATTCCAGCCTGGCAAATCCGAAATTGTTCACCACATCCTCGCTTTGTATAACGGGGGTTTTACAGTTGATGACAATCCGGTAAATGACGTTTTCCAGCTCCCTCACGTTACCCGGCCAGGAGTAGCGGCGCAGCTCCTGCACCGCTTCTGCGGAAAACGTCTTGGGACCGTTTTCGTCCTCCGCCGCGGTCCGGTTGAGAAAATACACCGCCAGAGCCAGGATGTCTTCCGTCCGGCTTCTCAGGGGCGGAATTTCCACACTGAATGTGGAAAGCCGGTAATACAGGTCGGTGCGGAACTCGTTGTTCCGAACCATTTTGAGAAGATCCCGGTTGGTGGCGGAAATCACCCGTACGTCCACGGGGATCTCGCTCCTGCCTCCGATGCGCAGGATGGTTTTGGACTCGGCCGCCCGCAGGAGCTTTGCCTGCAGGTGGATGGGCATTTCGCCGATTTCGTCGAGAAAAAGCGTCCCGCCGTCCGCCAGCTGGAATTTACCGATGTTGCCGCCCTTTCTCGCGCCGGTAAAGGCGCCCTCCTCATAGCCGAACAGCTCGCTTTCGATGAGCTCCGCCGGAAAACTGGCGCAGTTGACGGCAATAAAGGGCCCCTCGCACCGCTTGCTGTAGTTGTGGATCGCCTGGGCAAACAGCTCCTTGCCCGTCCCGCTCTCTCCCGTAATCAGGATATTCTTGTTGGTAAGGGCGTAATCCTTGGCACGCTTCACCGCCCGATGGATGCCGGGACTGTCCCCGATAATGTCCTGGAATCGGTAGGTAGCATGAAACCCCAGGATTTTATTTACGGCGGAAATGGATCTTTTATAGGACCTGTAGATGTCGCATACGCCGATCACTTCATTGGCCTCGTCAAATACCGGATAGATGTTGTTTAAAAAGTAAGCCTTGTTCCCGTTTCTCAGTACGGCGGAAAACTCATAGTCCACCATGGGCTTGCCACTTTCCATCACGTCGAAGATCTTGAGATCCTTTCGGTTTACCAGCTCCACGATATCGTGTCCGATAATCTGCTCCCGCTTCAGGCCGTACAGATCCTCCACCTTCTTGTTGGCGTATAGGAAAACGCCGTCCCTGTCCAGTATGTTCACCGCTTCGTCCACATAGTCAAAACAGCGCAGAATGTCCGAAATCTCAGAAAAATGCCGGCGGCTTTCTTTCATATGCTCACATCCTGTCGTTGATTTTTGGAAACAGTACGGCCGCTTCCGGCGAATTGGGGATATCGGGACATTCGGCAGCGGACAGGCCGGCAGCGGCTTTTCAGCCCGCCATGTCCCCGGGGAGCGGGCAAATTATCGCAGCTGCTGTGAAGTTATTATATCACAGCAGCCGGCGCTTCAAGGGCGCATTTCCAAATTCATTGCCCGAAAACGTAAAATCCGAATTATTTATATAAATTATAATTTTTTTGTTGTAATTATTAAGCGGCTGTGTTATTATCCTATTAAACTAGTAGCGAGGTAGGTAATATGCAGTTGCTGTTTGAACTCCTTCTGCGGACAAACTTCCGTTTCGGGCGAATGCGCCGATGTTACCCGGCCGCCAAAACATTTAAACGAGAGGAAGTAAGTCCATTGAAAGAATCCTATCATTTCGAAACTCTGCAGGTTCACGCGGGTCAGGAATCTCCGGACTCCGCCACCGACGCCAGGGCTGTGCCTATCTACGCAACGACCTCCTACGTGTTTAAAAACTCCGCCCAGGCAGCCGGCCGATTCGGCCTTACCGAAAGCGGAAATATCTATACCCGGCTGACAAACCCCACCACATCCGTTTTTGAAACCAGGATCGCCGCGCTGGAAAAAGGCGCCGGAGCGCTCGCCACCGCGTCGGGCTCCGCCGCCATCACCTGCGCCGTTCAGAATATCGCCCTGGCTGGAGATCATATCGTATCCGCTCAAAATCTCTACGGCGGAACCCGCAACCTGTTTTCCAACACCCTGCGCGAACAGGGAATTGAAGTAACCTATGCAGACTCTTCGGATCCGTCCAACTTTGAGGCGGCGATAAAGGCCAACACCAAGCTGCTCTTTGCGGAGACACTGGGAAATCCCAACTCCGACGCAATCAACCTGGAGGCTGTCTCCGGGATCGCCCATGCCCACGGTATACCGCTTATCGTGGACAGCACCTTCGCAACGCCTTACCTGCTCCGGCCGATCGAACACGGGGCGGACGTGGTCGTCCATTCCGCCACGAAGTTCATCGGCGGGCACGGCACGGTAATGGGCGGCGTTATCGTCGACTCCGGCAATTTCGACTGGGCGCGTAGCGGAAAATTTCCCGGCCTTTCCAAACCCAATCCATCCTATCACGGAGTGATATTTACCGAGGCCTGCGGCAATCTCGCGTATATTGTCAAGCTCCGGACCACGCTCATGCGGGATCAGGGCGCGGCACTCTCCCCTTTCAATTCCTTTCTGCTTCTTCAGGGGTTGGAGACGCTTTCCCTCCGGGTGGAGCGCCACGTGGAAAACGCGCTGAAAGTCGTGGAGTTTCTGAAAAACCACCCTCAGGTGAAGCGGGTCAACCATCCCTCCCTCGCAAAAGGCAGTGCAAAAGAGCTTTACGACCGCTATTTCCCTAAGGGCGCGGCCTCTATTTTTACCTTCGAAATCTGGGGAGACGCGGAGACCGCGAAAAAATTTACCGAGAGCCTGGAGCTCTTTTCTTTGCTGGCAAACGTTGCGGATGTCAAGTCGCTGGTGATCCATCCCGCGTCCACCACTCACAGCCAGCTTACCGAAGCGGAGCTTCTGGAGAGCGGTATCCAGCCCAACACCGTGAGGCTCTCCATCGGCACCGAGCATATCGACGATATCCTGGCGGACCTGTCCCGCGGCTTTGAAGCAATTAAGGAGGCGTAACCATGTCAAATATTTATACGTCCGCAGATCAGCTCATCGGAAAAACACCCCTGCTGGAACTGACGCACATTGAAAAGGCGCTGGGCCTGGAGGCGAAAATCCTCGCCAAACTGGAATACCTCAATCCCGCGGGTTCCGTCAAGGACAGGATCGCCAAGGCTATGATCGACGACGCGGAGGAGAAGGGGCTGTTAAAGGAAGGTTCCGTTATCATCGAGCCCACCTCCGGGAATACCGGCATCGGCCTTGCCTCGGCCGCTGCGGCGAGAGGCTACCGCATCATCATTGTCATGCCGGAGACCATGTCGGTGGAGCGCCGCCAGCTGATGCGGGCATACGGCGCGGAGCTGGTGCTCACCGAGGGCGCCGCGGGAATGAAGGGAGCCATCGCAAAGGCCGCCGAACTTGCAAAGCAGATACCCGGCAGTTTCGTTCCCGGCCAGTTTGTCAATCCGGCCAATCCCAGAGTCCACTTTGAGACGACCGGACCCGAGATTTACAGGGATACGGACGGAAAGATCGATTATTTCGTTTCCGGCGTCGGCACCGGGGGTACCGTCACGGGCGTGGGCGAATATCTGAAATCAAAAAATCCCAAAATAAAGATTGTGGCGGTGGAGCCTGCAGCTTCCCCCGTCCTTTCCAAAGGTGTCGCCGGCGTTCACAAAATTCAGGGGATCGGCGCCGGCTTTGTGCCGGAGGTGTTGAATACCGCTATCTACGACGAGATCGTCCCGGTGGAAAATGAGGACGCGTTTGCTACAGGCCGGATGATCGGCAGGTCCGAGGGCGTCCTGGTGGGCATTTCCTCGGGCGCCGCCGTCTGGGCGGCCATAAAGCTGGCAAAACGCCCGGAAGCCCGGGGCAGTACGATCGTCGCCATACTGCCCGATACCGGCGACAGGTACTTATCCACCCCGCTGTTTGCGGACTAGAGCAGCGCTGCACGGCGGTACGACGTCGTACCGCCGTGCGGAGCGAGAAAACGGAGAGCAATTTTATGACAGTATACGCAGATAACGCAGCAACCACAAAGATGAGCCGCAGGGCAATCGAGGCCATGCTGCCGTACATGGAAACAACCTACGGCAACCCCTCGAGCCTTCATTCGGTGGGCCAGGCGGCCGCCGAGGCTCTGCAGAGAGCCAGGGAGACCATGGCGGGGCAAATCGGATGCCAGGCGAAAGAGATCACATTCACCTCCGGCGGCAGCGAGGCCGACAGCCAGGCAATCCTGTCCGCCGCCGCGCTGGGGGAAAAGAAGGGCAAAAAGCACATCGTATCCACGGCCTTCGAACACCACGCGGTGCTGCACACGCTGGACAGGCTCCGGGAGCGGGGCTTTGAAATCACGCTGCTGGACGTACACGAAAACGGCGTCATTACGGCGCGGGAGGTCGCTTCCGCCATCCGGGAGGACACCTGCCTCGTAACCATCCTGTACGCCAACAACGAGATAGGCACCATACAGCCGGTTTCCGAGATCGGGGCCGTCTGCAGAGAGCGGGGCGTCCTCTTTCACACCGACGCGGTGCAGGCCGCGGGGCATCTGCCTATCGACGTAAACCGGGAGAACATCGACCTTATGTCCCTGTCCGCCCATAAATTCCGCGGTCCCAAGGGGATCGGCGTCCTTTACACCAGAAAAGGCGTCCCCCTCACCAGCATCATCGAGGGAGGCGCCCAGGAGCGGGGAAAGCGGGCCGGGACGGAAAACATCCCCGCCATCGTGGGCATGGCGGCGGCCTTTGAGGAGGCCTGCGAACACATGGAGGAAAACTCCGCCAAAGTCTCCTCCCTCCGGGACAGGCTCATCGCCGGGCTGTCCGCCGTTCCCCACTCGATTTTAAACGGGGACCGGGAGAGGAGGCTTCCGGGAAACGTGAATTTCTGCTTCGAAGGCATTGAGGGGGAATCGCTGCTGCTGCTTCTGGACAGGGCCGGGGTCTTCGCCTCTTCCGGTTCCGCCTGCACCTCCGGCTCACTTGAACCCAGCCACGTACTGCTGGCCATCGGCAGGCCCCATGAAATCGCCCACGGCTCCCTTCGCCTTTCCTTAAACGAGGAGAATACCCCGGAGGAAATCGAATATATCCTGAAGGTCGTCCCGGAGACGGTTTCCTATCTGCGGAGCATTTCTCCCGTCTGGCGGGACCTTGAATGCGGCAAGCGGAAATTCATGTTATGAAAACACTAAAAATTGTTTAACTCTATGTTATAAACGGAAAGGATACTCGTTATGGCACTCTACAGTGAAAAGGTCATGGATCATTTCACCCATCCGAGGAACGTAGGCATCATCGAAGACGCCGACGGCGTGGGCGAGGTGGGAAACGCCAGATGCGGCGACATCATGAAAATCTATCTGAAAATCAAGGACCAAACGGTGGAAGACGCGAAGTTTGAAACCTTCGGCTGCGGTTCGGCCATCGCCTCCAGCTCCATGGCCACCGAGATGATCAAGGGGAAACCCCTCGACGAGGTGCTGGCTGTCACGAACCAGGCGGTGGCGGAGGCCCTGGACGGGCTCCCGGCACACAAAATGCACTGTTCGGTGCTTGCCGAAGAAGCGATCAAGGCTGCGGTTATGGATTATTACAATAAAAACGGAATCGGGTACGACCGCTCCCTGTTTCCCGACTGCGAAACCTGCGGACACTGTGAAAAGCAGAAATGAATACACGTGATATGCAGGACGAAATCCTGCGTCTGAAACGGGAAAACGATATCTGCATCCTGGCCCACGCCTATCAGAGCCAGGACATCTGGGAAGCGGCCGACTACGTGGGCGACTCCTTCGGCCTGAGCAGGAAGGCCGCGGAAGCGCCGCAGAAGACAATGCTGATGTGCGGCGTCCGGTTTATGGCCGAGACGGTGAAAATCCTGTCTCCGGAAAAAACCGTGCTGCTGTCCCACTCCCAGGCGGGCTGCCCCATGGCCGACCAGGCGGACAAGGATCTGATCCTTCAGATGAAGGAAATGTACCCGGGCTATACCGTCGTTGCCTACATCAACACGACTGCGGAGACGAAAACCGCCTGTGACATCTGCGTAACCTCCTCCTCGGCCGTCAGGATCATCCGGAAGCTGGAAAACCCCAATATTTTATTTCTTCCGGACTGCAATCTGGGAGACTGGGTGGCAAAGCAGGTCCCCGAAAAGAACCTCCGGCTGGTCCGCGGCGGCTGCCCGACGCATCTGCGCATGACAGCAAAGGACGTGGAAAAGGCCCGGGAGGCCCACCCGGGGGCGCTTCTTCTCGCGCATCCCGAGTGTCATCCCTCGGTAACCGCCCTTGCCGACTACGTGGGCAGCACCACGGGCATCCTCTCCTATGCGGAAACCAGTGAAAATAATGAATTTCTGATCGGCACGGAAAACAGCATCGTACAGCACCTGCAGTTTCAGTACCCGGACAAGCGGTTCTATCCGCTGTCGAAGGACTGCGTCTGCCACAACATGAAGCTCACCACCCTCGCCGATGTATACAACTGCGTGAAGGGTGCCGGCGGAGAGGAAATCCACCTGGATCCCGATACAATCGCCGGAGCCGGAAGGTGCATCGACGCCATGCTGAGGCTGGGCAATGAACCGTAAGGTGCTGATCGCCATGAGCGGCGGAGTGGACTCCAGCGTCGCGGCTTATCTGATGACTGAGCAGGGATACGACTGTATCGGGGCAACCATGCACCTGTTTGACAACAAGGATGCGGGCATACCGGGCGAGAAATCCTGCTGCTCTCTTGACGACGTGGAGGATGCGCGGAGCGTCGCTTGCCGCCTCGGCATACCGTACTACGTTTTCAATTTTACGGACGACTTCCAAACGCAGGTCATCGACCGCTTTATCTCCGCTTACGAAGCGGGAGCGACGCCCAATCCCTGTATCGACTGCAACCACTACATGAAGTTCGACAAGCTTTTCCGACGCGCTTCGCTGCTGGGATGCGGATGGATTGCAACCGGCCATTACGCGCGTATTGAAACGGAAAGCGGACGCCGTCTTCTGAAAAAAGCGGCGGACGATACCAAAGACCAGAGCTATGTTCTGTATTTTATGAGCCAGGAGCAGCTTTCCCATACGCAGTTTCCTCTGGGAAACCTGCGGAAGGCGGAAATCCGTGATATTGCCCGTGAGAAAGATTTTGTCAACGCCGACAAGCGCGAGAGCCAGGATATCTGCTTTGCCCCCGGCGGCGACTATGCCGCGGTCATAGAAAGCCGCACGGGCAGGTCCTGGCACCCCGGGAGCTTTCTCGACAGCAGCGGAAATGTCCTCGGGGAGCACAGGGGGATCATCCGGTATACCGTCGGCCAGAGGAAGGGACTCGGTCTTTCCCTGAAAGAACCGATGTATGTGCGTGAAAAGAGAGCGGAGGACAATACGGTGATCCTCGGCAGAAACGGAGAGCTGTTTTCCAGAGAGCTGGATGCGGTGGATTTCAACTGGATCGCTTTTGATTCTCCTCCGGGTACTTTGCGCGTCAAGGCGAAAGTGCGCTACCGGCAGCCGGAGCAGCGGGCAACCGTTTCGCCCACCGGCGAGACCAAAGTGCATCTCGTCTTCGACGAGCCCCAGCGTGCGGTCGCAGGAGGGCAGGCGGTAGTGCTGTACGACGGCGACGTCGTCATGGGCGGGGGCACTATCCGCTGACCCAATCTCTTTGATTCTCTCGAGCACATTGTGGTATAATAGCCGCAAAGCGTCTATTAACCAGGTTCGACGGCGCGTCCGCCTCGCACCTCGCGGTGCAACCGGCGGCGATGCCATATACCACGAGCCGCTTCGCTCCTGTGGTATAATAGCCGCAAAGCATCTATTATACCAGGTTCGACGGCGCCTCCGCCTCGCACCTCGCGGTGCAACCGGCGGCGATGCCATATACCACGAGCCGCTTCGCGCCTGTGGTACAATAGCCGCAAAGCGGCCCCTATACCATGATGCGCTTTTGGAAGATGCCGCTATTTTAACCGCTGCGAGGATTTAATACCGATTTTATTCCGGAGGTGCCATATCATGATGGTATCCACAAAAGGAAGATATGCCCTGCGCGTGATGGTGGACCTCTCGGAACACAACACCGGCGTTTACGTTCCGCTGAAGGATATCGCCGCGCGGCAGGATATCTCCCCCAAGTACCTGGAAAGCATTATGACCGTTCTGTCGAAAGCCGGTTTGGTGGACGCGGTTCACGGCAAGGGCGGCGGCTACAGGCTCAACCGAGCCCCCCATGAATACACCGTGGGCAGCATTCTGAAGCTGACGGAGGGCACGCTTGCGCCCGTCGCCTGTCTGGAGCATAAGGATGCTCACTGCAGCCGGGCGGCAAGCTGCAGAACGCTTCCCATGTGGACCGAGCTGGATCGTCTGATCGACGGTTATTTTGAAGGGATCACGGTGGGAGATCTGGCGAAAAACATCTCCTCCGGCGACTATGTCATATAAGGCGGCATTTGTTCTAAAAACGCGTAAACCTATGGCTTTGCGGAGCTACCCATGAGAGCGAAGCACTGCAAAAATATGAGGCTGCGGCAAAACGCACGATATCGTTTTGCCGCAGCCTGATTTTGTTATTCACACAGCGGATTGCACAGCTTTTTAAACCAGCTATTCCCGTACCGGTTTTTCGAAACCATTCTTCCATACTCCGCCCAGTTTTTCGATGATCTCCCGATCCGCCGGGCAAAAGTCATATCGGGCTGTTTCCCCGGCGGTAATCCACCGAAGGCCGCAGTGTTCCCGCATCTCCGGCACGCCGCTTTTAATCCCGGCGTTAAACAGCGTCAGGTGTACCGTCAGGTCCGGATAGGCATGGGTCACTTCCGCGAATACATCCCCAACGCTGATTTCAATCCCCAACTCCTCCCGGCACTCCCGGATAAGCGCCTGGGGCCCTGTCTCCCCCGGCTCCACCTTTCCGCCGGCAAATTCCCATAGAAGGCCTCGGGCCTTATGGGCCGGGCGCCGGCAGATCAAGAACCTGCCGTCCTCCCATATCAGCGCCGCCACCACTTCCGTCACAGTGTCCTTCACTTCCTCTCGAAACCCAGATACCGGGTCCCCTGAAAGGTAAGTCTTCCCAGGTCTCCCTCCGCCAGCATCCCGTATTCCCTGCCCGACATGCCCAGCTCCATCCTGTCTCCGCTTTCCACCTGAAAGGTGGCGAAATAACTGGTGGAAGAGGACATATAGAGGTCCGCATCCGAGGTATTATGACGGTGGTGCGTCACCTTCGACCGTTTGGCCACGACTTCGGCGTCCACCGTCAGAACCGGGGACCTGTTGTTTTTATTCCATTGGCCGATGCCTCTAACTGCCGTCACAACAATAATTCCAATTATAAAAACAAAGACCGATCCGAACATCAGGGGAAAAATACTAAAAAAGAACCCGTTACCGAACATATGCCGCGTTTTCTCCTCTCACTCTCCACAGGGGGCTTATAGCCGGGCCGCCGGCTCATAATACAGTTTTTTGGCTGTGTTGAAAGCGACCAGATACAAAATCGATACGATAAAGCCCGCTATCAGAATAAACAGAGCCAAAAAGGGAATCCAGACGGCGAACAGGGCGATCACGCTGAAAACAGCCAGTCTGTTCCATGCCGTCTTCAGGGCGTCCCCGTTCATAAAGGTGCCGCGGGTTTCCTCGATCTCACGCACGCCCGTCACGATATGATAGGAAATATATAAAGAAACCAAAGTGGAGACGACCCCCAAGAGGTAGGGAAACCCGCCCAAAGCGGCGGAAATCCCCAGAAAATCCATCACATACAGTATCGCGGTGTATATGGCCATCCCGATGGCAAAGGGCTTCACCCTGCCGAACTGCGGGCTTTCCCGGTTCATCTCTGACAGTCCGTTTATCAGTATGATATAGCCCAGAAAATCGGGGATGAGCCCAATCTGGGAGCTTCCGATGTTCAGATTGAAATCCAGAAAAATCAAAATCATTCCGATCCATATGTTTCTCAAAACGTTCCCTCCGTCTTTTTCAAGTATCGTCTTCCGAAAATTACAATCAACGCGCCGCACAACATCTTGACCACGCCGGGAATTATAAGGAGCCAGAGCATGTTCACAGGAGCGCCCACGATGACCGAAAAACCGGAACCGTCATCCAAATATCCGCTCATGCCTCCCCAAATCATGCGTATGAAGAGCGCCTGCACAAGGTCCCAGGCTCCCCAGGCCACGACGGCATATCCGAGATAATACCATTTTCGCCGAAACAGCTGTCCCATTTCCCGGAAAAAATCCGGTTCCTGTTTCCGCTCTGTCCGCCCTTCCCCCGCAGGCTCCTCTTTTAACAGAAAGTCCGTGCTCACGGAGAAGATTTCACTCAGGCGGATTATCTTGTCCGTTTCCGGAACCGCTTCGTCCCGCTCCCATTTGGAAACGGCCTGGCGGGACACGTTCAGCATTTCCGCCAGCCGGTCCTGGGAAAGGCCCCTTTGGCGCCTCACTTGCTGCAGTTTTTCGCCCAATGTCATCCGGCTGTTCTCCTTTTTCTTAATCCCTCCGGCACGGGAAGTGCCGGGGAGCGCCGTGTCCGGCTTCCCTTACCTTACCCAATGCCGCGGTTGCGTTCCAGCAATCCGGCCTGGAAGATCCGCAACCGAGGGTTGCACTGCAAAAAAGCATCAGACACCCAACTGCGAAAAATGAAAAAACCGTGCATACCAGCCAGCGCGCGCTTTAACCAGTATACCATATCGCTCCAACAAAACGGAACCCTTCCCCGCTGTTATTTCTCGGAAGTTATCATACTTGTACCGGGCTTCAATAAAAATGTTGATACAACAAATGAAACAGCATGGCTGTCCCCTCGCCGAAGGCGAGGGGACAGCCATGCGT
Organism: Papillibacter cinnamivorans DSM 12816; assembly: GCF_900176335.1. Taxonomy (GTDB): domain Bacteria; phylum Bacillota; class Clostridia; order Oscillospirales; family Oscillospiraceae; genus Papillibacter; species Papillibacter cinnamivorans. Next base: position 225,673 of record NZ_FWXW01000004.1, on the reverse strand, counting down.
CTTGTCTTTGCTTTTTATCGGTTAATTGTATTGAATGCTCCCGTTTCTACAAAGCTCCCCTACCGACGATACGTTCCGTCTTGGTTTGAAACTCATGCGCATTCCGGAAAAGGCCAATACGGACGACTTTTTCCCCTTCCCAAGCACATAAAAAATCACCCGGCGGGTGATTTTTTATGTGCTTGGGATTCGCCTGCGTTTTTCCCGAGTTTCAGCATCCCGCTTCATATCCCCGTTTTTGGGAAAGAACCTGCCGGCTGTTTCCCTCAGCTTATTGGGGCAGGAGCTTTCACAAGAATCAGCTCCAGCGTTTCCGAATGCAGGTTCTTCACGTTCATCTTCGTATGAAACGGGATCTTCAGCAAGGTACCGGCTTTATATTCGTGGATCTCCTGCTCATCCAGCCCGATGGAAAGCCTGCCTCTTATGACGGTCATGTAAAGATTTGCATTGGAATAATGCTCGGGAAGCCCCTCGTCCCTGCCGAATACCAGATGGATATAATGCAGGTTCTCGTCGAAGATGACTTTTTCCACTGCTTTTTCATCGCCCGCAGACAGTATAAATACTTGTTCCACCATAGGTTTTCCCTCCTTTTATTCCAGGATTCTTCCGTCGGCCGCCACGGTGACGACCTGCCACGGCAGAAATTTTCCGCTGCTTTGCAGCGCCCTTTTCACCGCGTTTTCAATCCCCCCGCAGCAGGGGACCTCCATGCGGACTATCGTTACGCTTTTTATCTCGTTGTTTTTCAGAATCGCCGTCAGCTTATCGCCGTAATCCCCGTCGTCCAGCTTGGGGCAGCCTATCAGCGTGATCCGGTTTTTCATAAAACGGCTGTGAAAATCGCCGCGGGCATAAGCCGTGCAGTCGGCGGCAATGAGAAGATTCGCGTCCGCAAAATACGGTGCTTTTACCGGAGCAAGCTTGATCTGGACGGGCCACTGCGCAAGTCGGCTTATGGGTTCGCTCCTGTCGGAGGCGGCAGCCTGACCGGCGGAGTCGTGCCGTACGGCTTTCGGCTGCGTGCCGGGGCAGCTGCACGAGCTGCCGTCCTGCCGATTCCGTTTGTTCTCCTGCACGGCGGACTCGTCGTACGCCGACGCTTCGCGTGTTTCAAACCCGATTGCCCCGGCGGGGCAGGCCGGCAGGCAGTCTCCCAAACCGTCGCAGTAGTCGTCCCTGAGCAGTCTGGCCTTTCCGTTTACCATGCCGATAGCGCCTTCGTGGCAGGCTTCGGCGCATTTTCCGCATCCCGTGCACTTCTCTTCGTCGATCCTGATGATTTTCCGGAACATATCTGTCACCTTTCTCTTTCCAGGGGGTTCCCATTGACTTTACGCTTTAAGTCTACTATTCTGAAAGAAAAAAGTATGTTGGAAATCCAACAGAAGGGACATACGATGAATTATCCGGATATCCTTGCATCCGTCGACCTGTTCCTGGGGATTGAAACGTCCGACCTGGAGCCGCTTCTGTCCTGCCTGTCCGCGAAACAGGCTCATTACGAGAAAGGAAGCGCCGTGTTTCACAGCGGCGAGCCCACCGATTCTTTCGGCATCGTTTTGTCCGGGCAGGTACAGGTCGTACAGGATGATTATTACGGAAATCGAAGTATTCTGGCAAAAATCGGGCCGGGCAATCTGTTCGGCGAATCTTTCGCCTGCGCGGACAATAAAACGCTTCCGGTCAGCGTGATGGCGACGACCGAAAGCGAGCTTCTTTTTATCGACTGCCGCAGGCTTGCCGCTCCATGCCAGAAGGCGTGCGGCTTTCACAGCAGGCTGATTCAGAACATGCTGGATATTGTAGCCCGGAAGAATATCGCGCTGACGCAAAAAATCGAATTCATTTCCAAGCGCTCCACCCGGGAAAAGCTTCTGTCCTACCTGTCGTCAGAAGCGCAAAAGTCGGGAAGCAGCCGTTTTTGCATCCCGTTTGACCGGCAGGAACTGGCGGATTACCTTTCCGTCGAGCGCAGCGCAATGTCGGCGGTGCTTTCAAAGCTCAGAAAAGAGGGTGTTTTGAATTTTCACAGGGACGAATTTGAACTTCTGTAGGGCAGTGATCCGGCATCGGCGCCCGAAGCGTCTTTCGAGCGCTTAATTTCCCCCGGCATTCCGCGTTTTACCGGTCCGTTTTTGGCAAAAGATCTGTACCCCCGGAGCTCGTTGGTATCCGGTATGTGGAAATCGTACGCGGTCTCTTTCCTCAGCTGAATTTGTAAATGCGCTTTGCTATCTTCATCGCCTGCAGTGTCGTGCGCTGCCCGAAAACCTGCGACAGGTTTGCGCAGACATTCAGGAAATTCCAGCGGATAGCGGCATACAGTCTCTCGTCCTTCTGCCGGATATACGCGTTGAGACGATCCGCCTTGTCGTTCTCTTCCGCAAGGTTTATGTACACGATGCTGGTGGCCACCATCATGGAAAGGTGATGAATCATGTACAGCTTCAGCTCTTTAGACCCGATATCGCTGTAGACGTCAAAGGCCTCGATCATCCGATATGTAACCGTAAGCTGCTGATCGATGCGCTTAACCATGACATTCATGTTAACGGACTGGTCCGGGCGGCCTATAAAATAGCGGTACAGATCGCAGTCGAAATAGATCAGGCTTCTTACATAAGGCAAGGGCAGATACGCGAAAAGATTGTCCACGTAAAAGGTGTGTTCCGGGAGAACCAGCCCGCACTGCCTGAGCAGGTCCGTACGATAGATCATGGAATGCATAAGCATCAGCTGTTCCAGGCGAAACCGACGCATTTCCTCCCAGGATATGACCCTGTCCCGGGGGAAAACATTCCTGTAGCGCACCGTGTAGCTTTTGCCGGTATAGACATACTCATAAACATAGTTGGCGATGACGAGATCGACCGGGCCGACGCCGCGCAGCTTTGAGAGCAGTTCCTTATAAGCCGGAACGTTCAGCCAGTCGTCGCTGTCCACCACTTTGAAATAAGTTCCGACAGCCATCTCCAGCCCACAGTTGATCGCCGAGCCGTGTCCGCCGTTTTCCTTTTGCTTCAGACGGACCATTTTGGGGAAGCGGGTACAGTATTCCCGGGCAATTTCCGCCGTTTTATCCGTGGAACCGTCGTCCACAACAATTATTTCCACCTCCGGACCCCCCTGAATCAGGGTGTTCAGGCAGCGGCGGAGGTAGTCCTGAGAATTATAGCATGGAACAACGATCGATAAAAGTTTGGTATTGTTCATTCCCGCTCTTGTCTCTCCTTTATTTTTTGTCTTTATACACCCGGCAGCGGCGGAATCGTGCCGTTCCTATTGCCGTCTTTTTCTGAAAAAGTTCCTGAGCTTCTCTCCGTATTTTCCGTGCAGCGCCAAAATATACAAAACCGTTCCCATGGGCAGAAGAGCCATATACTGAATCAGGTGCAGCAGCAAACTTGTTTCCAGCGCAACCGTCCGGTCAATCCCCAGCCCTGCCATTGCGAGGATGGTCCCATATTCAAAAAGGCCGATGGCGCCCGGCGAGGCGGGTATGAAGTTGATGATGTTCGTCACGGCAAAAACGGCAAGGGATATGCGTATGGACTCCACCATCGGAAAGCCGAAGGAAATCAGGCCCACCCAGACGGATATCAGCAGCAATATCCATGAAAGGAGAACCCAGACCATCATTTTCGCCATGGCAAGGTTCAGATACTCTTCGGAATATTTATGGAACCTGGGAACGAAAAGGACGACGATTACCAGCAGTGCGGTCAGGCCGAGACAAATCAATGATACTATACGCAGCGTTCTGAGCACAAGCGGATCCGTAAATCCGGAAAAGGGAACCGAAAACAGTGAAATCATGAGGATTGCGACAACGTCCGCTATAGCCGAAATAATCATCAGCTCCGTGCGCCGTCTGACGCTGTAGTCGGCCGGGAAAAAAACAATGCGGATGCCTTCCCCCGCGTGAAGAGGCAGAACCATATTCACCGCGTGCCCGATGCCCATCACCTGAAAGGCGGTCAGCCGATCCATGTTCTTATCGATACCGTGCGTAAATGCAAGCCCCCGGATATAATTGGCATAGATATAGACGGCGACCGAGAGCGCCACGATCCACCAGTTGATGTTTTTCTGAAAGAGCGCAGCCGGATGCAGATCCTTTAACGAAGTGACGGAATAATAGACAATGGCGACGGTAATGACAACACCGATCAACAGTTTTAATTTCATTTTCGTGGTCATTTCGCGGCTCCCAGTTCCATATGAATTTTATCTCCCGCCGTGCTTATCATACCACATATACTATACCAGGTTCATCCCCGATATTTGAATATTAATTTATGGCTTTATTAAATAAATATTATACTGCGCAGACAGGGACGGCAAGACCAGGCCGTCTGCGGGGCTTTATCCGTTTCCCATTATACAATGAGTCGGCGCTCAGCGCCACCGGAAGTATTTTTCAGCTGAATCATGGATCCGGACACGACTGGAAACGAAGTCAACCAGCGGCAAGGCGGTTTTATCGCAGCTGTGCTAAGATGAGCCAAAGGGAAGTCACGGAAAAGTCGGTGAATTTTGTGTTTACCGGCTTTGGGGCGAAGTATGCAAAATTCGGCCCCGCGGGCGTCCGCCCTCCGCCTGACTGAAAAGCACAGTTTAAGAGAAAACCGTCGTTTTTATTCTGCAGACGGATGGAATAACGCCGGAAGCCCCGCGTTTCGAGGCTTCCGGCGTTTCGCTCCCCATTTTCCCATCGCCGCCCGGGCAAGCGATTATTCGATCGCCGGGTCTGATTGGAGCACCCCGGCATCCATAACAGCCCAGGCCTGCATCCGTCCGAATCATCTTGGAACAGATACATGGATACAAAATTCCCGCTGTGCGCTGACCTCCATTTTCCCGCCGAAGGGCTCCAGCCGCGCGCGCATGTTCTGCATGCCGTTACCTTCTTTCGGGGGCCCGGCGGGACAATATCCGTCATTTGAGACCGACATTTCGCAGCTCGATTCGTCCTCGCGGAAACGCAAGAGAATATGCGACGCACCCGCATGCCGAAGCGCGTTGGAAAACGCTTCGCGCGCGATCTTGACAAATGTGTCGGCTATATCATTGGGTTCGGGAAGCCGGCCCGCGCAGGTAATATCGGTCCCGATGGTCCGGTACATCTGAATCAGCTGCTCCAGCCGCACCTGGGGCGAAAGCTCCGGCTCGTAAAACAAATCCTGTCCGATATTTCGGAGCAGTCCCTTGATTTCATTGATCCGCTTGACATCCGGCGTCTTCCCCAGGCTTCCCAGCAAAACACGCGTCAGGGAAAGCCTTTGGCTGAGCACGTCGTGCAGGCGGGCGCGGGAATTTAAAATTTCTTTTCTCCAGGCATTTTTCTCGGCAAGCTCGAGGAGTCTCTTGAGCTCCCTCGCATTTTCTTCAAGTTGTCTGTTTTCGTCTCTGATCTGCGCTGCGACATGAAATTCCTCCGTCACATCCCGGAGATAAAGCTGGGTAAAGCTCCTGCGCCCGACCGCAATGGGATATTTCTGAATATAATAGCAGAAACCTTCCCCCGCGCGGATTAAAAGCCCGTCCGGGCTGTCCGTTTCCGGAACTCGGTTCGGATGGCACGAAAGGGCGTTCCAGAGAACGTCGACGCGGTCGTAAGCCGAAAGGCCGAGACTGCCGAGCATTTCCCGCGCACGCCGGTTTACCGAGACGGGACGGTAGCCTTTTCCGGCATACAGCAACCCGTCCGGCAGCCTGTCAAGCGCCTCCTTGACGGACAGACCGGTGATGTTCTCCCGAAAATCCGTCAGCCTTCTCGACAGCTCCAGAAGGCCGAGCAGTCCCAGCACCGCGCCGGACGCTGTCAGACGCAGCCCGAGCAAGCCGGCGGACAAAGGGTCGAACACAGGCAGGACCACCAGCAGCGCAAGAGCCGACAGCCAGAAGCGCAGGCGGCGGGTACGCACCGCAAGATAGAAGCCGAGTACAGCCGCCGGAACCAGAAAAAGGCGGAGATCCGCCCCCGGCATCAAAATAAGGCCGTTGAAGAGATTGTCTTTCAGCGCTCCGATAAACCAACTGACCCACATCAGCCAGGCCAGAAGGAGTGCTTCAAAGGCCGTGTTTGCTTTGTCCAGACGTATTCCTGTCAATACGAAATAGATGAGAAGGCAGGAAACGAGCAGCGCGAGAAAGAAGAGAGCAAACAGCAGATTCAGGGTGAGATTGCTCAGTCCGATCAGCTCAGTCAACGGGTTTTCCCTCCTTTCGCAGCACCAGGCGCAAAGAGGGATCTTCAAAGATGACGTTCAGAGTAAGGCTTCCCTTTGCCAGCACAGATCGCCTGTTTTCAGCAAACGCTCTGAGATCTTCGAGAGATTCCGCAGGCAGATCGCAGAGAAAACCGAGCGCCAGGGCACCGTCCGGATCGTCGGCATGCACGAATATGCTGCCGGATGCACAGTCGCGCAAAACAGAAAACAGATCGCGGCAAAAATCAAGATATCCGATCGCTTCACGGAGGCTTATGGCACCGGACGGTTCTCCATACAGCGCGATCTCCATTTTATCCTCCGCGCTGTCGGCGCAGATTTCCTGGAGAAGCAGAGTAACCAGCCGTGCCGGAACCGATCCGTCCGGCAGAGCGCCGAGGTGAAGAAGCCCTATCCGCTTGCAGTAACCGATAAGGCTTATAATATCCCGCAGTACCGATCTGAATTCGGCTTCAGATAAAGACGGCGACAGCCGCTCCGCCAGCCTTCCCACTTCATCGAGGCGGGGCCGCACCAGCCCGTCCAGGCGTTCCAGCATATGCCTGCGGGCCGAGAGGGCCTGAGAAACCCGTTCCTGCTCCACCTGTTTTTCAAGAAGGGCCGTCTGGCCCAAAAGGCTCTGCCGAATTCTTCGGAGGTTTTTATTCAGGCTGCGGATACCCGAAAGATCGTGCTTCCAGACGACAAAGCCGCCAGAGATTTCCGCCGCCTCGTAATCGGGTCCCAGTGCTCCGCCGGGATCGTCCGGTGCAAAAAACAGGCGCCGGCCCCCGGTAATTCCGGCAGTGATATCCGGGGGCAAAGGCTCGGCGCCGGAGGAATCACTGTGAACGCTCCCGTCATGCCGGACGAGGTACAAGGACAGACGGCTGGACTCGAACAGAAGCCTGTAGTACCGGTTGTACGGAATCAGCCCGCTGCGCAGCGTCAGCTCCCAGAGCAGAAGAATAAAAACGACGTGGACCGGACCCATCTGCGTCTGCCGTATGAACGAAACGCCGGCAATATACAGAATGTTATAAAGCGCTATGCTTCCGACAAGTCCGCTGAGCAGCACAATATACCGGCCGTTTCTGCGGTTTCCCGCACAGCGGTAGAGAATCATAAGCCCGCCCAGCGCCAGAAAAGCGACCCATGCAAAAAGCAGAAAGAAACCGGGCTGGTATTCGTATGATTCGGCCGGCAGCAGTTCCGACGTAAAACGGAATACAAACTGATGCAGATCGTTGGTCATGACCATCAGCACAATTAGCCCGCTCGGCACAAGAATCGCCGTGCGGACTTTTTTCCAGTGTTCCGGTATAATTCCGCCGATATGGATGGAGGTAAGCGCAAGCACCGCGGCGCTGCCTATGAGCGGCAGGTAATACAGATACCATAGAAAGCGGGTTAAATCCGTATCCGCCGACTGTTTGAGCAGCACGATCAGCAGCCACAGAAGGAGCAAAGCCGTCTGAGTCTGCAAGAGTCTTCTCAGTCCCCGGTCGACGACGCGCCAGGAGAGACTGACGCCCCAGAAAACGATCAGAATCGCAAGGGGTATATACAGCGCCACCCGCTCGCTTCCGTCGGCGGTGGAAAACAGGTGCGTTCCCATCACGCCCCGGCGGTAAGCCGGTACCGTATCGTGCGCCAGGAGCATATAATCGGGGTCCCCCAGCGCCTTTACGGCGGCCAAGTATTCGGACGCGTCCGGATACAGCCCCGGGAGCGTCCGGCCGTCTGTTGTCCGCAGTCCGGCTTCCACCAGTTCGTCTGATGTAAAGACGATTTCCGCAGCCGAGTCGGACGGCGCGAAAAGGCCTACGGTGAAGCTGTAAGTCCCGTCAGACGGAACATGCATCATCACGGGCAGGCCGGATAAGATGAGCCGGGCTCCCTCGTCGTCCGGAACGAGTGCCACGGTTCGGCCATCCATCACGCTCTCAAATTCCCCCGTAGTCTCTCCAACGATCAGCCGGCCTTCCTCCTGAAGAAGTGCAAGAAGAGAGACCGCTTCGTCCAGCGAGGCGCCGCCGTTCAATGCCAGCGCCATGGCCGGAAGGACCCGGGCCATATGCTTTCTGGTCACAAAAAACCGGCAGGGCGAAGCATACAGCTCGGCAAAAGACCGGATCGGCTCCATATTCTCCGGCATTAAAAAGACGACAGTGGAAATGTAGTGCGGAAAAAACCGGCCCGGCATTCCCTCGTCAAGTCGTGGAAGGACCCGCGCGTCCTCCGCCTGAACATAGGCGATGCTGCTGCCGATCAAATGCAGCATGTATTTATTGAAATGATACTTGACGGTGAAACCGTCCAGTTCCCGCATGATAAGACGATTATACGGTTCGGGGGCCTGATCGTTGAGCAGCGCCGCCGTCCGCGGCGTGTTTTGCGGCAGGAGGCCCGTCAGGCTGAACGCTGTAAAGGCGGCCAGCGAGAGAAACAGAACGGCTGCGAATATCGTCAGACGCTTCATCCGTCCGTCGCCTTCTCTCCTGGCGGTCCGCTGCCGTGAGGCGTTATATATCCGTTTGCAAGAGCGTACATCGTGAGCTTCGCGATGCTGTCATAGCCGGTTTTCGACAGGATGGAGCGGACGTACCCTTTTACCGTGTTCTCGGAAAGTCCGTAATGTTCGGCGATATCCTGTCTGCTCATGCCCCTGCAGTAAAAACGCAGCACCTCCACTTCGCGTTCGCTCAGTTCGTTATAGCCAAGGATGGGCATGGTGGGCTTTGTCGGCCAGGTGCTGTAATTTTTCTCAGCCTGGCGCAGAACGGCAATGAGGTCCCTGGCGTTTAAATTTTTATAAATAAAGCTGAAAACGCCGGCCTCCCGCGCCTCGTCAATGAAGGACAGGTCCGGAAGGCCGGTCATGATAATCACCTTGATATCGGGGAAGTCCCGGTGCAGCCGGACGGCCGCTTTCAGGCCGCTGGAGCCGTTTTCCGTGCAGACATCCATTAAAACAACATCCGGCCGCAGCTTTTCACAGGCGGCATCCACAAAAGACGCATCGGTCAGCGCCTTCACCACTTCGAAATCCAGTTCGCCGGAGATCAGATTGACAAGAGAATCAAGCACGAGATTCTGGTCCTCCACTACGATAATTCGCATTCCGGTTCACTCCTCACGGCAAATCCGCCGCCGGTCTTTCTTATCTTCAGCATAGCATGAAGCGGTATTTCTGACAATGTCATAGAGGCTGAAAAATTGGTAAAAAATTCATCCAAAAGGATTGAAAAACGGTTTCGCATCCACCCCGTTTGAGCTGTGCAGCGCATGGAACTTTCTTTATGATTGAAGTGGACCGGAGCGACTTTCAATCTACTCTGCCGCCAAGCGATTGGCCGGGATTAAAGGAGGATATCCATGCGAAAACCGTTATTGAAAAAAGCGCTCTCCTTCCTGCTGGCTTTCTCTGCTGTATTTACAGGCCTGTTGACAATTGCGCCAATCCGGGCCGCAGCGGGCTCGCAGTTTATTATCGATATTATGGCAACACCCTACAGCACCACCAAGATCCATGTGACTTTCCATTATGGGAAGGACAGTTCCGAGGACAGCAGGCAGGAGCTGCTGGTGGATGTCCTGAAAAAGTCCGGCACCACCCTGCAGAAGGTGACGACCTATAACTTCAACATCCCGTACGGCACCGATCCGAGGGGCGATTACAGCTGCATTGTCGGGGGTCTTGAGCCCGAAACGCAGTATTACGTCCGGATCAAGGGCTCCGCGGGGTGGTATGACGACGTGAATGTCGCCGAGCATTACTATTACAGCGACCTGTTCCCCGTCACGACGCCGGAACCGGCGCGGCCGACGCTGGGCGCTATCCAGCTGCAAGGGCTCACGGCGACCTCCGTCTCCCTGAAAGCTACCCTCGTGAGCACCGGCACGGGATTCCCCTTTGACCCGGCGAACCCGGTCTGGAACCTGTCGGGGGAACTGCTTGGGGAGCAGCTGGTGATCTACAAGGCTGCGGAGGACACCGGAGAAAACCTCCAGGCAGACGATGCCCGCGCGGTCGCATCCGTGGGGCCGAGGGTCTGGTCGGACAGCGACAATCTGCTGCGCTACAGCCATACACTCTCCGGCCTGGAGCCCGGTACCGCCTATGTCGCCCAGGCGAGCATCTCCAATGTCCACTCTTTCATAGGCTATTCTTCCAAGCTATATTTCACGACTTACAGCTTTCCCGCCGTCGCCATTGACTCCGTCTCGCCCCACACGGCGTCGACCTATGTCTATGCCGATGTGACGATGGATCCGCGCGACACGATGCAGAGTCTCGCTCTTTACGCAGCGCCTGCCGACAGCGTGAATATTCCTCTCGATCCGGACGTCGTTGTGGGCAGCCTGGTGGATTACGACGGCACCACCGGACGGGCGATGTTCCGGCTGGTCGGCCTGACGGCTGAAACCGATTACGCCGCGGTTGTCGAACTGAAAAGCCAGGGCGCTATAGCCTGGAGCTCCGCAAAAACCTTCACGACACCGCTCACCGCCACGGCAGCAATTATCCACACCCAGGCCGCGACGGCCATCCGCGACACCCATGCGATGCTTCACGCTTATATCGAAAGCGTGGGCAATTCCTATATCCTGGAGCAAGGCTTCATCTACTCCGATACAAATGAAAACCCGGGGCGCGACGACCCTGACGCAACAGTGATTTACGTGCCCATCACCTCCCAGAGCGACGATACCGCCATTTCCGCGCCGCTCGACAATCTGACACCCAATCAGCACTACTGGTTCCGTAGCTTTGTCCGCACCAACGTAGGGGTTACTTACGGCATCGTGCTGCCCTTCATGACCCTGCGCAGCCCGGAGGCCGCCACCCTTGCCAATCAGGAATTCAAGACCAGCTCGTCCATTCAGCTGTCCGGGTTCGCGACCTCCACCGGCGGCCTTTCCCCCACGCTGCGGGGCATCGTATACGCTCAGGTTCCCCTCACACCCGCCTTGGGAGCCACCGGGTCGAAGTTCGTTCTGGACAGCGTCGTGGACGGCGACATTACGGGACGGTTCGACCTGACGCTCACGGGCCTGGCTGCAGGGACGACTTATAAATATAGGGCCTTCCTGCACAACGAGAGCGGCACGTTCTACGGAGATGAGCTCTTTTTCACGACCGAAACGTCGGAGGCCGTCCTGCCCTCGGTTACGACCTTAGCCATCAATCCGACGACCATCACAACCTCCTCCGTCCTTGTCTCGGGCCACTTTGACGAGCCTACGGGCGCGGGCAACGATGTGACCGAAACCGGCTTCGTCTTCTCCCAGTTCCCGAATCCCATTGTGAACGGCCCCGACACCGAGTACTGGTCCTCCGGCGATATCGACGGAGATTTTTCCAGGACGCTCACCGGCCTGTCTCCGGACACGACCTATTATGTGCGCGCCTGCGCGAAAAACGGTACCGGCTTCGGCTACGGGGCCGACGTTTCCTTCACCACGGATCCCGAGCTGGGCACGGTCGCGCCCCCCGTCATCACCTCTTTGGATATTACCGGGGTGACAGCCAACACTATCGGCGTTAAGCTGACCTGGTCGCCGCCCGCCGCCGCTGGGTCTATCCTCTATTCCGCCACCAACCATGAGCCCACCCTCGGCGGTGACGGCGTAAGCGAGTTTTCCCTGCCGACTGTGATCAACAGAGGCATGGGGACCATTGAGGGTCTGACTCGAAACACCACCTATTATCTCAGAGGCTACGCCAGGGTGATCGATCCCACCCGCATCGGCGGCTACGCCGTAAGGTACGGCGACGTCGTCGCCGTCACCACCCACATCAGCGGCCCGCCCGTTGTCGGCATTCCCGTGGCCGACCCCGTCGCCGAACTGAGCGCAAGCGTCACCGTATCCCTCGATCCCAACGGGCGCCCGCTCTCCGGCGCGCTCATGGTCTGGTCGTCCGAAATCACCGAGCCGGCGTTCGGCATGCAGGGCGTGAACAGCCGGGAACTGAACTTTACCTCCACAGTACCCGTCAGCAAACAGTTCGACCTGACCGGTCTGAGAACCGGCACGACCTATTATTACAGGATCTACGCCTATAACGCCGACGGCTGCGGCCAATCAGGAGTAGAGACTTTCACCACCGACACGGCCGACCCGCCCGTCTTTGCCGTCACCGGGGCCGAACCCGGCTCCAGCAATGCCTCCATCACCGCGCAGATGACTCAGGACGGCACCGGCAGCAGAGCGGCCTACTGCCTCGGCATCCTGGTCTCGGCCACGCCCGACCCGAATTTTATCACCTCCGGTGTCTTGTATTCTCCGGTTTTCGGGGCGGGCACGGATCCATTTACGGCTGATTTCAGCGGGCTTTCGCCGTCCACGACCTATTATGCCAGGCCCTATGTCTCCACCGTTTATGACGAGACCTTTTGGGGAGAGAGTTATTCCTTCACCACCGGCGAAGCCCCGCTTGCCGCCGTCACCCTGTACGGGCCCTTTGACGTGGATGACAAGTCGGCGGGCTTCACCGTGGACGTAACTTCCAGCGGAGGCAACCCCATCCTCCAGCGGGGCCTGGTCTACAACACCACGGGGGTTCCCACCACCGGAGAAAATGCCGTCGAGTGCGAGGGGGCGGGATCCGATCCGGGCCGCACAGCCGCAGCTCTCACCGGGCTGACCGAGGGGATGAGATACTATGTCCGCGCCTATGCGTTAACGGCGAACGGCACGGCCTACAGCACCGACGAGGTGGTCTTCCTGGCTGTCGACAGCCCCATCACGGTCCAGTTTGACGCAAACGGCGGCACCTGCGAGACAGCGGCGGATATCGTCGGCGCCGAAGGAAAACTGTCTGCGCTGCCCGAGGCGCAGTGGGAAGGATACATCTTTGACGGCTGGTTCACCCTGTCTTCCGGCGGTGACGAGATCACCACCGACACCGTCTTTACCGAAGACGTCATTGTCTACGCCCGCTGGACGCCGACAGCGGCAATCAAAACCGTCACCTTCGATCCGAATGGCGGCTCCCTCTCCCCCGCCACGGCGCTGACCGACGCTGATGGAAAACTTGCGTCCCTGCCGGTCCCGACGTGGCCGGGCAATGAATACGTCTTTAATGGCTGGTACACCGATGCGTCGGAGGGTACCGCCATCACGACCCATACGGTCTATGAGGAAGCCACAACCATATACGCCCACTGGACGTTCTGGGAAACGGGCAGCCTACCCACCGTGGTGACGGTTTCGGCAGCGGGGACCGGTTACACCTCCGGCACCTTCACCGGGGAGGTGACTGCCATGGGGAGCGCCACAGTGAGCGAGCGCGGCTTCCTGGCAAGCTACACCATAAATCCGAATTACGGCAACTCCACATATCGCGCTGAGTATCATGTTGATGAGGGCGATGGAACCGGCAGCTTTTCCGGTCAGATTTCAGGCTTTGCGTCCGGTGTGACCTACCATGTCCGCGCCTATGCCATCAATGAGGGCGGCATCAGCTACGGTGAGGACATGACGTTCACCACCCTGCTGGATACCACGGAAAACACCATTCAGACGAACCCGGTGACCGCGCTCACCCCCGCCGGCGCCACCTTCCGCGGCAGCCTTACCCTAAATTCGGCGGCTGTGCCGTACCTCACAGAGCGCGGTTTTGTCTACGGGGATTTCCAGGATCCGGAACTGGGCGATCCGGGCGTTACCGTACTGACGGACGCACTCGCCGTGGCGGGTGACTTCTCGGCCGCCGCTATCGGGCTCACCCCCGGAACAGCCTATCATGTGCGCGCGTATGCCATTCTCAATTACGAGGGACTGGACAGTATAGGCTACGGCGAAGATGTGGAATTCACCACATCCTCCGGCGGCGAGATCGGAGTCTATGTGCCCCCGGAAGAACCCGCGAAAGAGGATGAGGTGCCTCCGGCCGGAAAGATCGGCTATTTGGATATGCCCGAAACGGATAACCCCTGGGGCAACGTGGTCCTTTATACCGATGCCGACGGAGAACAGTTCATCGTGGGCCTGGGCATCGTGGAGGGCTCCCGGATGAAATACATCTCCCGCGGGCCTGTGCAATATGAAATCATCTACAACGCCAAAGACTTCGACGATATCGGCGGCCACTGGGCCAAAAACGATATCGACTTCAACTCCGCAAGGCTGCTGTTCCTTGGCGTCACGCCGAACCTCTTCGCGCCCGACGCCCCCATGACCCGCGGCATGTTCGTCACGGTGATCGGACGCATGTTCGGCGCGGACCCCGGTGAATACACCGACGTGCCCTTCGGCGACGTGCCGCAGGCCGCCTATTACGCGCCCTATGTCCAGTGGGCGGCGGAAAACGGCATCGTGTTGGGCGTGTCGGCGGACAAATTCGAGCCCGAGCGTCCCGTCACCCGTCAGGAAATGGCCGCGATCATGCAGCGGTTCATGACCTTCCTGGGACTTGACCTTGCCGATAAGGGCGCTGCTTTCAACGACGAGGCGCAGATTGCCGGCTGGGCGCAGAACGACGTGGACTCCATGCGCGGCACGGGGATCCTGAACGGCAAGCCTGATAATCTCTTCGATCCTCTCGCGGCTTCCACCCGCGCCGAGGCCGCGGTGGTATTCCGCCGGCTCATCGAATATATCGTAAACAGCGCGTCGTGACGCGCCGGTTTTCGCTGGTAGCGTTCCGAAGGACATCCGGGCGAGGCAAATCCCCGGCGTATGCTGTGCGGCGCCTTGAAATGTACGGAAACGGCAGCGGCATCGTTGGAAATCCCAAACAGAGAAAATGCGGATAAGCGGCTGTCAGACGGAGCAGATACCGGCGCGCCGCTGCCTTTAGTGAGAAAGTAATCCGCAATATCACTCCCCCGCCAGGCGGTCTTTGAACTTCAAAGCCGCCTGATTTTTTTCGGCAGGACACCGCCCGTTCTCCGCGGCCCGCGTCGTTATTTCGAGGAGTGATTTCCCGAAAATATCATTTCAACCTTCTTTTCGCTTCCGGCGAATTTATTGCGAGGTGTTCTCCATTAAAACCCGATTTTTTTAAATGAAGCGGCGGCCATCCGGCCGCTTCATTTAAAAAATCAAAACCGGATCGCTGTGGGCTCGATGCTTTTCAGATCCCTTGCGCAGGTAAAGCTCATAACGCGGCGGAGTTCCTAGTTCATGTCCGAGAGGATCTGTCCGGCCCCCTCTTTCTCCGAAACGTCATATCCTGCCAGCACCGCGCTGCCCGCCAGCACGCCGTCGGCGCCCAGAGCCGAAACAGCCGCTCTCTTCATGCGTTTTCTTGAGCGTTATTAAGCAGCATTGCGGATACTCCCACTATCCAGCGCTCAATTCGGCGGCCGGGCAATGGAAAGCGTCAACCCCCGGCAAAGAAGCACGGTAATCCCCACCGCCCGACTGCGTTGATTGCAGAGGCGGTGGGGACTTTTGATTACGGTTTTTCGGCCGGGGAATCTGCAAAACTAAAGGATCTTCTTTGCATACGGGATCTTGCGGATCAGCCAGGCAATACCAAAACAGAGCGGTAACCCCACGGCTGCCGCCAGGCAGAACTTCAGCTGCGGATATGTCTGCAGCCCGGACAGAGCCAGCATCAGAAAAATGATGACCGGTACATGGATGACGTACACGGCGAAGGAATGCCGGGAGAGAAACCGGCCGAATTTTTTCCCTCCGTTCAGGAAGCGGCGGAAGAACGTAATCAGCGCAAGGCTCATCCCCACGGCGAAGATCGAATCCCACAGCGCAAAAACGGCCGACTGCCAGCTGCCGCGGCCTATCCACGCGCTGCCAGAGCCAATCAGCGCCGCCGGGAACAAGGTGACCGACGCGAGTATGGCCAAAACAAAACCCATCTACCCAAGCGACCCGGGGATCGACCGGAGCCAGCCCCGTCTATCGGCAAGAATCCCGATCAGAAAGAAGCCCAGGTATTGCGGCAGATAGGCAAGCGACGGGAACTCGAGCAAAGACGTGCCATACGGAACAACGATCCGGAACAGATAGCTGACAGTCGCCAGCGCCAGCGTGAAGAAGGCAATTTTAGGGAACGTAAGCCTGGAAAACGCAGTCGCGGCCGGGCGCTCCGGTTTTTTTTCATTGTCATGCGCCAGGCAAGATACCCCAGGTCGAGTACGAACAGCATCACCACAAACCACATCACCCCCAGGTTGAAGCGGCCTGACGCCGCGCTCCCGGCGGGCGAATGCAACCTCTGATATCCCCATGACGCTATGGGGCTCAATAGTAAAACGTAAAAAAGCGGGGGGATTCCGAGGCGCATCAGCCTGTCCTTCAGGAAGGTTCCGGGTCCCTTGCGCTGAAGCGACCCGGGGGTGAAATACCCCGAGAACAAAAACAAAAGTCCCATAAAAACAGGCGGGATAACATTAACAACATTTTCATTTTCGGGGAGTAACAGATCAGAATTCCAGACATGGAAAATCCAGCAAGCCCTTGCGTTTACTGGCTTTTTGGCGGAGATGGCGGGATTCGAACCCACGTGACGTTGCCGTCAAACTGATTTCGAGCAATTGACCGCTCCGGCGACCTGAGGCGAGCTGTGGTGAGACAAGGCTGATCCAGGCGACCGCAAACCCCCTGCAATACAGAGCTTTTCGGGGCCTGAAACCCGGAAAGCCTTTATACGCGGGCATTTCCGAGAATACCTCATTCAAAACGTCTTTTCGATTTTTTGCGAGCAAAACGCGCGAAATCGAGGACGAATGTGTGAGATTCTTTCGAAAATGCCCGCTCTTTTTCTGTCTGCCGAAAAACAGAAACAGGAGACGGACTATGAGCAAACAGAATAAGACTACATATACCATCGACGAGTGTTACATGATGATGTTCTCCGAGTACGAGGATATCGTAACGGCCCAGGAGGCGGCAAGCATGCTGCGCCTGCCGGTAAAGCGGGTATATCGGATGTTCCGCTCCGGCGAGATCAAAAGCTTTAAGGACGCACGCGATGTCCGTACCGCCAAGCTATGGATCATCGAGTATGTCCAGCGCTATGGCTTCATCCGGCAGGAGAGTTTTCGGAAGCAACGTAAAGCGGCTGTTACTGTGTTTTGTCAGGAGCCGAAAAGCCGCAAGCAGATTCAGGAGTTTCTAGACCTCGCAGACAAGCGGTTCTTTATGGAATCCGTCCTGCAGCCACTGGTGGCTGAGGGGACCCTCGTCATGACCAAGCCCGACCAGCCCGCCTACGTCCACCAGAAGTATGTGGCGGCAAAGCGGCTGACCGGGCAGGAGATCAAAGAACAGGTCGAAGAATGAAAGGAGAAATAATTATGGATGACGATAAGAGGGAGAAGATCCACGAAATCGCGCTGACTGATTTACATCCGTTCAAAAACCACCCTTTCCATGTGGAACAGGACGACGAACTGCGGGAACTGGCGAAAAGCATTGCCGATCACGGCGTCGTCACTCCGGGTATCGTGCGGTCCAAACCTGAGGGCGGCTATGAGCTGATCTCCGGCCACCGCCGAAAAGCCGCCAGCGAACTTGCGGGCGTGGCCACCATGCCGGTGGTCATACGGGAACTAGACGATGACGCAGCCACCATCATTATGGTGGACTCGAATCAGCAGCGAGAAAACCTGCTTCCCAGCGAGAAAGCGTTTGCCTACAAGATGAAGCTTGAGGCAATAAAGCGGCAAGCTGGCAGGCCAAAAGCTAATTCGCCGCAAGTTGCGGCGAATTTCAGAAGTGATGATGAAATTGCCGCTCAGGCAGGTATCAGTGGGGATACTGTTCGCCGCTTTATCCGCCTCACCAATCTCATCCCCGATCTGCTGAAGCTCGTGGACGAAAAGAGCATTGCCATGTCCCCGGCAGTAGAGCTCTCTTGCCTGCCGAAGAAAAAGCAGGAAATTCTTCTGGATTTCTGCCGGATGCAGCAGTGCACGCCGTCTCTGTCCCAAGCGGTGCGGCTGAAAGCACTCCAGCAAACCGGCAAGCTGACCGAGCTGGAGCTTATCAAGATCATGTCCGAACAGAAGGCCAATCAACGGGACAAGCTGACCTTTCGCGCCGACAAATTCGCCGCCTATTTCCCCAAAGGCTATACCGCAGAGCAGATGGAAAAATCCATTCTCCGGATGCTGGCCGAGCGCCAGCAGAAACTGAAAAAGGCCAGAGACAATGAGCGCTGAATGTGCCGCGAGGCATTAATGCGATTATATCAAAAAACTATTCTGCTCAATTGACATCTCCTCGGATAATAACGGGATCAGTAAAAAATTGGCGACTCATCTTGAATCGATTCAAGGATTTATACTGTATTATGAACGAATTAGTTTGAGCACAAAATCCCGTTTCGCTGCTTGTTTTTCAAGCAGTCAATATGGGGTTTTGTATTTTGGAAATCATAACAGCCACGCGGGTACATACCAGTTTCTCTTATCGATCGGGAGAAGATCGGTTGCCATGCAGACAACAGCACCGGTTCCAATATCCAGCTTGTATTGCTCCAGTTCGCCGAATCGTTCGGGCTCGGTTACCGGATTAAGCACTTTGAAATGTTTAATGGCCTCCGAGCCGGGCGATGCCGATTTTTTGATTTCGATGGGATACAGCGCGCCGTCATAATGGAGCAACAGGTCAATTTCTTTCTTGTCCTTATCGCGATAATAGAAGATGGGCGGTTCCTTCCCTGCATTCAGGTAGCTTTTGTAAATCTCGGAGAAAACCCAGCTTTCAAAGAACGAGCCCGCCATAGCGCCTCTCTCAAGAATCTCCGCGTTGCCCCATTTCAGCAGGTATGCGCAGAGCCCCGTATCCAAAAAATGCAGAAGGGGCGTTTTCACTATACGTTTCAGAACATTGTTGTGATAGGGTTGAACCAGTGCCACGATACGGGATGAAACCAGAATGGAGAGCCACTTTTTCGCGGTGGGCGCGCTGATTCCGGCGTCCTTCGCCAGTTCGTCATAGATGATCGGCTTTGCGGTCCTGGCCGCGACGGCGACCATGAAGTTATAGAAGGACATTTCGTCCGCCACCTGCGTCAGATCCTTGATGTCCCGCTGAAGGTAGGTGTTCATATAGGAGGAATAGAAAGTCTCCAGGTTAATCTCATCACCCGTATACAAGGCCGGCATTCCACCCCGGAAAATGCGCTCGTATATATCGGCAAGAGACATTTTACGCGCCGTTTTCGCCCTGGCCATAAGTCTTTCGGGTGTGGTTGTAAAGGGCTCGGACGGGATACGATCAATTTCGCTGCCTGACAGGCCAAGCAGATTTACAATTCCGACGCGGCCTGCCAGAGACTCACTGACATTTTTCATCATATGAAACATCTGGGAGCCGGTAAGCCAGAAATCTCCTCTGTCTTTTGAGCGGTCAACACTCATCTTGATGTACGGAAGGATCTCCGGCGCATACTGAATTTCGTCGATGATGACCGGAGGAGTGTATCTCTGCATAAACAAAGCAGGGTCGTTCTTCGCGAGAAAGCGCACGTCCGGATCATCCAGTGTAATATAGGTTCGGTCCGGTTCTGCCAGATGTTGCAGGAGAGTTGTCTTTCCAACCTGTCTCGGCCCTGTCAGAAGCAACACGGAAAAGGTATCTGAGATTTTTATGATGGAATTCTCAATCGCTCTTTTGATATACATTGTCAGCACCTCACTTCCATTATAGACGATAACAAAAGAAAATATTCGGCCAAAATAAAATACTATTTTAGTTTAGCCGATATTTGATGGCGTGTCAATACGTATATCTGATTTTCCCCGCACTTAGATAAAAGAAGCTCTTTCCGCATTTCAGATTGATTGGTACCGGTAATATATCAAATGCTAAGGTGCATTATTAATCATTCTGCGTTGGACTTTTTCCCGGATGTGACTTTGAAGTTGCCTCAAACAATGTACTAATAAATGTATTTCCTGTACTGGTTCTGAAAATCTTGTTTTTAATTTTCAGTATTGTTTCCGGAGACATATTATCTTCATCAGCATTAACCAGAAAGTCCGCCTCAACTAATATCTGATAATCGATCTCCTTAATGTCCGTATAGGTATGATGATGCGCGATGAGCCAGCATACTCGGTCAATAACACTTGATTCGGTACCTAACTCCTCCAAAAGTTTTTTTGCTTCCGGCGGGCCTTCGAGCTGCTGATAGTTCCCGGCGGAACTGTTATATTTCTTTTCGCTGTTTTTAATTCCAATGTCATGAGTAAGCGCCGCGATTTCAACAATCTCCTGCGTGCTTTTGTCGAGGCCTTCCATCTCTCCAATTGCCTTGGAAAAACCGTATACTTTCAAAAAATGGCTGATTCTCCGTACATCTCCGGCGTAATATGCGATCATAGCGTTGATTACCTGTCCGATATGGCTCATTTTGCACCCCTTGCCTCTCTTTCAGAAGGTTATTGTTTTATCCGCCCGTTCCACATCATATTCAGGCAGTCAATCATAATGGGTAACGGGCATACTTTGCTGATGTCTTTTTTCGATAAGGCTCTCAATTTACATTTTATGGCTGCAAAACATAAAATTAATAATAACTATACCATAATCGATTCGAGACTAAATGTTAAAGCGCCCTTCTGAACTGCCGAAACCTTTCAGAAGGGCGCTTATTCATGACTATTCCACCGTGATAACAGAGACAGGACAGTTATCACGCGCTTCAACTGCCGCGTCTTCCGCAGATTCAGGAACAGGGTCCGCGCAAACCTCCGCGCGCCCGTCATCAGCCATCCGGAATACCTCCGGACAAGTCGATGCGCATAGTCCGCATGAAATACAGCCTTCCCTGTCGATTGTCGCTTTCATATGCTGGGACTCCTTTCTTAAATCAGGCGTCCATAAACAGTTTGATATCGTCGTCAGCCGTTCCGATACCCGCAATACCGAATTTTTCAACCAATACCTTGGCAACATTCGGAGACAGGAAACCCGGAAGCGTGGGGCCGAGGTGGATATCTTTCACGCCCAGATACAGCAGGGCCAGGAGTACAATGACGGCCTTCTGCTCATACCAGGAAATATTGTAGGCAATCGGCAGCTTGTTAATGTCGTCGAGCCCGAACACCTCTTTGAGCTTCAGGGCGATGACCACCAGAGAATAGGAGTCGTTGCATTGCCCGGCGTCCAGAACTCTCGGAATCCCGCCGATGTCGCCCAGCTTTAGTTTGTTATAGCGATACTTCGCACAGCCCGCCGTCAGAATCACCGTGTCCTTCGGAAGCTTCTCGGCAAACTCAGTGTAGTATTCTCTGGATTTCATGCGTCCGTCGCAGCCGGCCATAACGAAGAACTTTTTGATCGCGCCGGATTTGACGGCGTCAACAACCTTATCCGCCAGAGCTATCACCTGGTTATGGGCAAAACCGCCGACGATACTGCCTGTCTCGATCTCATCGGGTGCGGGAAGGGTTTTGGCAAGCGCGATGATTTCTGAAAAATCCTTTTTGCCGTTTTCGTCGGCTTCAATGTGCCTGCAGCCGGGATAGCCCGTGGAACCCGTGGTAAAGATTCTACCCCGGACCTCTTCGCTTCTTGGCGGGACGATGCAGTTGGTGGTGAAAAGGATGGGGCCATGGAAAGATACGAATTCGTCAAGCTGTTTCCACCATGCATTGCCGTAATTTCCGGCAAAGTTTTCATATTTCTTGAAATCCGGGTAGTAGTGGGCGGGCAGCATCTCGCTGTGGGTATAAACATCCACGCCGGTGCCTTTAGTCTGTTCCAAAAGCTGTTCCAGATCGGTCAGATCGTGGCCCGAAATCAGGATCGCGGGATTTTTTCTGACGCCGATATCGACCTCGGTGATCTCCGGATTGCCGAACCTTGATGTATTAGCCTCGTCCAGAAGTGCCATAACCTTGACGCCGTATTCGCCCGTTTTCAGCGTCAGCGCCACCAGATCATCGGCGGTGAGGGAATCGTCCAGCGTTGCCGCCAGCGCCTCATAGATGAAAGCGTTAATGGTAAAATCTTCTTTTCCAATGTTTTTCGCGTGCTCGGCATAGGCCGCCATGCCCTTAAGGCCGTATGTGATCATTTCGCGGAGAGAACGCACATCTTCGTCTGCGGTTGCCAGCACGCCGACGGAGGCTGCCTTTTCCAGCATGGACGCCCTGGCGCTCACAGTAAAGGTCGCCGCGTCGTGCAGACCCGCGGAAGGAACGGAACCCCTCAGTTTATCTCTGGCGGCAATCATTTTCATGATCTGTTTTTCAATCGATCCATCGTCGAAATTCGCGTTGGTAATGGTCATGAACAGGCTGCTGAAAACTTCATAATTTGTCTCGCCGAGGTTTTTGACGTCCAACTTTCCTTTGACTACAATTTCTGAAATGCCCTTGAGAGTGTAAATCAGAAGATCCTGAAGTTTTGCCACTTCTTCGCTTTTTCCGCAGACTCCGCGCACCGCGCAGCCCTTTCCTCCAGCAGTTTCCTGACACTGATAACAAAACATACTCATTTTTGCTTCCTCCTTTAAAATTTAGTCTTCAATAGGTTCAAAATCGTCCTTACCGACAAAACAAATAGGGCACTGCCAATTATCGGGCAAATCTTCAAATGACGTGTCGGGCGCGATGCCACTGTCAGGATCGCCAAGCGCGGGATCATAGATATATCCGCAGGGGATACACCTGTACTTTTTCATCTGGTTTCCGCCTCGTTTTCTCAGCTTTTTGGAGCGGGCGCTTTTACGACAATTAACTCCAGCGTTTCGTCATGCACATTTCTGACATTCATTTTAGTTTGGAACGGAATCTTCAGTAGGGTTCCGGCTTCGTACTCGTGGATTTCCTGCTCATCAAGGCCAATGGAGAGCCTTCCGCGAATGACGGTCATATACACGTTAGAATTGGAAAAGTGCTCCGGCAATCCCTCGCCTTTGTTAAACACCATGTGGAGGTAATGAAGGTTTTCGTCAAACAGGACTTTTTCTATGGCTTTTTTATTGGTTCCGGACAGCTTATACTCTTTTTCTATCATAACGCGTACCCCTTTCAATCAAGTATTTTGCCATCGGGCGAAATCGTGACAATCTGCCAAGGAATCATTTTTCCGCTGTTTTGAAGCGCCTTTTTTATCGCGTTTTCGATCCCTCCGCAGCAGGGTACGTCCATGCGCACGACCGTGACGCTTTTAATGCTGTTGTTTTTAATGATCTCCGTCAATTTTTCGCTGTAATCCCCTTCGTCAAGCTTGGGGCAGCCGATCAGGGTCACTTTATTCCTGATAAACCTGTTGTGGAAATCGCCGTAAGCATAGGCCGTACAGTCGGCAGCGATCAGCAGGTTCGCGCCTGCAAAATACGGCGCGTTAACCGGCGCAAGCTTAATTTGGACCGGCCACTGCGTGAGCTGGCTTTTATTCTCAAATGATTCGGTCCGGGCGATTTCGCATCCGGCTTCCCGGCGAATGGTTTTGGGCTGTGTTCCCGGGCATCCGCAGGCCGGTGTTTCTTCCTGTTTGCTCAGCTTGCTTTTCTTTACGGCGGCTTCGTCGTATTCTTTCGCTTCGCGTTCTTCAAAACTGATGGCACCCGTCGGGCAGGCCGGCAGGCAGTCGCCCAGACCGTCGCAGTAATCGTCTCTGAGAAGCTTCGCTTTTCCGTTTACCATGCCGATCGCGCCTTCATGGCAGGCTTTTGCACACAGTCCGCAGCCGTTACATTTTTCTTCGTCAATTCGGACAATTTTTCGAATCATGTCCCGTTCACCTTTTCTTTCGAGTGCTTTGTTTCATATTCTTGTTGACTTTATGTCTTGAGTTTACTATTCTTAAGGTAATAAGTATGTTGGAATTCCAACGAAAGAGGATATTATGAAAAATTATATGAGTGTACTGAAAACGGTGCAATTATTCAAAGGCATTGAAGAATCAGATTTACAGCCGCTTTTATCGTGCCTGTCCGCAAAAGCGATTCAATATGGAAAAGGTCAAACCGTATTTTCCAGCGGCGAAAGAATTGAGCGGTTCGGCATCGTTTTGTCGGGGGAAGTTCAGGTTGTTCAGGACGACTATTATGGGAACAGAAGTATCCTTGCCAAAATCGACATTGGAAACCTGTTTGGGGAATCCTTTGCCTGCGCGGAAATGAAAACGCTTCCGGTCAGTGTTATCACAACGACCGAAAGCGAGCTCCTCTTTATCGACTGTCACAGGCTTGCCGTTCCGTGCGCCAAGGCGTGCGGTTTTCACAGCAGGCTCATTCAGAATATGCTGAGTATCGTATCCATGAAAAACATATCGCTGACGCAGAAAATTGAATTTACCTCAAAACGAAGCACCCGCGAAAAGCTTATGGCATACCTTTCGGCCGAGGCAAAAAAAGCGGGAAGCAGCCGATTTTGTATTCCGTTCAACCGGCAGGAACTCGCGGACTACCTTTCCGTCGAGCGCAGCGCCATGTCGGCTGAGCTTTCAAAGCTCAGAGATGACGGCGTCCTGAAGTTTCACAAAAATCAGTTCGAGCTTCTGTAATTACCCTTTTTTAACGCCTGTATACCGGATTGCTTCCTTGGGACAGGCCTGCCGGCAATTCGTGCACTGATGGCACAACGAAACGTTAATGATGGCTTTCTTATTGGGTCCGCTTACCGCAATCGCGTCGGAAGGACATACCCTTTCGCATAATCCGCAGCCAACGCAGGCGCTTATATCGACTTTTTCGGACATGCGCGCAAATCTGCCGAATGTTCTTTGCAGCGCTCCGAACGGGCAGATGGTATTATGAAATACAGCGGGCCTGTATCTCAGGGACACAAGAACAGATACGGCAACCCATATGAGAAGGACCGGTAAATTGATATGAAGAAATCTTTTGGAAAGCAGCATCGCCGCTATGCTGACGGCCAGAGCAATCCATGAGAAATAACCGTTTTTCAGCCATCTGGGAGTATCCTTTACCTGAAGTTTAAGCTTTTTGGAAAGCCACTCCGCCGGAATCATGCAGGTATTCATGGGGCAGACATATCCGCAATAAAGTCTCCCGAAAAACAAAGCAGCCAAAAGGCTTGCGGCAAACAATCCAAGCCACAGCGCCGTCTTGGCCTGAACGGCTAAAAAGAAGAACAAAACCAGAAACAGCAAACGAATAACTGCAGCGATATATTTCATAGTACTTCCCCTCCACTCTTTTGACTTTTTCTTGATCCGTTTTAATTATACAGATATAATCATGAAAATGGCGTTACCAAGGTAACACCATTCGGGAGGAATTTATATTGAACAAATATATTGATCTGATTAAAAAAGCGGATCTTCTGAAAGATATGCCGAAAGACCTGATAAGTGGATATTTCAGCGACGGAAGTTTTCAAACGGCGGTATACGGCGAGAACAGCGTCGTGCATTTTGAGGGTGAACCTTGTTTGAAGCTGGAAATCATCCTTTCAGGAAAAGTTTCCGTGGAACGGATTGATTCCAACGGGGGCCTGCTGACCGTCGCGGAGTTTTTTGAAAACGACATCCTGGGCGGAAATCTTCTCTTTTCCAAAAATCCGTATTATCCGATGACTATTACGTCGCAGGGACCTACGATCATCTTAAAAATCAACAAGGAGCGGCTGTTTGAACTGTTCTCCGAAAACCGGGATTTCCTAAGAATCTATCTGGAATTTATATCGGATCACGCATATCTCCTAGGAGATAAAATCAGGCATTACGTCAGCAGAACGATACGCGAAAGCGTAATCAGTTTTCTTAAACATGAATATAAAAATCAAAACTCAAATCATATCAAGCTGAACATGACGAAAAAGGCACTTGCGGAAAAAATCGGCGTTCAGCGTACATCCTTATCAAGGGAGTTGGCAAAAATGAGAGATGAAGGATTGATAAAGTTCGGCTCGGATTATATTGAACTTCTAAAGGAATAATCCTAAAGACAGCTTAGCATCCCGTTCATTCTGCTTACCGGAAGCAGGATAAACGGGATTTTTCTTTCCTCCAAATGCTCGATTTGTTTTCCATTTGGTACTCTTTTCGAGCAACCCATCAACAAATGAACCGCAAGGAGTGAGAATATATAACACATTTACCACTTTGATATGTCTTAATTTTTTAAGCCCTGAAAATGCTTCAAAAGTCAGGGCACTGAAAGCAAAATAGTGATATCTTCGGAAAATGATCCCGAGGAAGGTTGTTTGTTTGCCTCATTTTCCCCGCAATATCAGCACTTTTTACATCATACGGTTCAGTAAGCAAAATTTCGAAAGTGATGTAAGTGCCTCAAAAACCAGTTATAAAAAACTGGCTTTCCATAAAACGCAGAAAGCCTGGAAAGCATTGATAACACTAGGTTTTTGGCTAATGTGATAGTGTGGGAGTTTACCTCAACTCACCAATGTGGCTGTTTACCTTTCGAGCAACATTCTGCTCTGGTGACCTGAGGCGAGCTGTGGTGAGACAAGGCTGATCCAGGCGACCAAAAAACCCCTGCAATTTAAGCCTTTTCGGGGTCTAAAACCCGGAAAGCCTTGATACGCGGGCATTTCCGAAAATACCTCATTCAAAACGTCTTTTCGATTTTTTGCGAGCAAAACGCGCGAAATCGAGGACGAATGTGTGAGATTCTTTCGAAAATGCCCGCTCTTTTTCTGTCTGCCGAAAAACAGAAACAGGAGACGGACTATGAGCAAACAGAATAAGACTACATATACCATCGACGAGTGCTACATGATGATGTTTTCCGAGTACGAGGATATCGTAACGGCCCAGGAGGCGGCAAGCATGCTGCGCCTGCCAATCAAGCGGGTGTACCGGATGTTCCGTTCCGGCGAGATCAAGAGCTTCAAGGACAGCCGGGATGTGCGAACCGCCAAGCTGTGGATCATCGAATACATCCAGCGGTACGGCTTCATCCGGCAGGAGAGCTTCCGCAAACAGCGCAAGGCGGCCGTGACCGTATTCTGTCAGGAGCCGAAAAGCCGCAAGCAGATTCAGGAGTTTCTGGACCTTGCGGACAAGCGTTTCTTTATGGAATCCGTTCTCCAGCCGCTGGTGGCCGAGGGGACTCTCGTCATGACCAAGCCCGATCAACCCGCCTATGTCTATCAGAAATATGTAGCGGCGAAGCGGCTGACGGAGGGGGAAATCAAAGAACAGGCAGAAGAATGAAAGGAGAAATAATTATGGATGACGATAAGCGGGAGAAAATCCACGAGATCGCGCTGACGGAATTACATCCGTTCAAAAACCACCCCTTCCATGTGGAACAGGATGACGAGCTACGGGAGCTGGCTAAAAGCATCGCCGATCACGGCGTCGTCACGCCGGGCATCGTGCGGCCAAAGCCCGAGGGCGGATATGAGCTGATCTCCGGCCACCGCCGCAAGGCCGCCAGCGAACTTGCGGACATGGCCACCATGCCGGTGGTCATCAGAGATTTGGACGATGACGCCGCCACCATCATCATGGTGGATTCGAACCAGCAGCGGGAAAACCTGTTGCCCAGCGAAAAGGCGTTTGCCTACAAGATGAAACTTGAAGCCATGAAGCATCAGGGAAAACGCACAGATTTAACTTGTGCCCAACTTGGGCACAAGCCGGAGGGGAAGAAATCAATTCAAAGTCTGGCAGACGGTTCAGAAGATAGCCGGGTGCAAATTCAGCGATATATCCGACTTACCAACCTCATCCCAGACCTGTTGAGGCTAGTGGATGAAAAGAGCATCGCCATGTCCCCGGCAGTGGAACTCTCCTACCTGCCGAAAAAGAAGCAGGAAATTCTTCTGGATTTCTGCCGGATGCAGCAGTGTACGCCGTCCCTGTCCCAGGCAGTTCGGCTGAAAGCGCTCCAGCAGACCGGAAAGCTGACCGAGCTGGAGCTCATCAAAATCATGTCCGAGCAGAAGGCCAATCAACGGGACAAGCTGACCTTCCGCGCCGACAAATTCGCCGCCTATTTTCCCAAAGGCTATACCGCGGAGCAAATGGAACAATCCATCCTCCGGATGCTGGCCGAACGCCAGCGGAAACTGCAGAAGTCCAGGGACGATGCTCGCTGAACGCACCGCGAGACACAAAAATACAAACGACTTTAGTCGAGTTATAAACATTTTATCAAATGACAATTGAAGCATGGATTTTGTCTATAACTCGCACTCCCCGCACACAGACGGTGAATGTGTCGTGAAAAAATTGCCCGGTTGACCTTGTAGCAGTAATAAAAGATAATCTCCGCCGTTTCACCAGTTCACAACAACGGCGGAGATTATTTATTTCACTTTCAGCGTTCGTAGGTAAGCCTTTGTCTGGTCGCTGATCCGGTAGTTCTCTATCGCTTTTTGTATGATATAGGGCAAAGTACGATTTATTGGACTGACGTTATGATAAAATCACAAATATAGACCAATGACCGATTGGATTCCGCTTTGTTGAAAACAAAGATCCCCGCTTATGTTTTACACTAAGCATCCTATCTCCTTGCATTATCGCAATATATGGTATACAATTTAATAAAAAATCTATATCTTGATTTCAGGAGGCTCAATATGTCTACTTTACAAACTGCCTTTACCCAATTTCACGATAATATCAAGCTGGAGGACGAAAACCAAACACTACGAGATAAACGCGACATTCTTCTGAATAAACTAAAAGACGAAATTTCTACAGACGCAGCCTCTTACACGACCTTCAATCAAGGTAGCTATGCCATGAACACGGGGATTAAGCCTGAGGATGGGGATTATGATATTGATGTTGGGCTAAAGTTCGATATCAACAAGAGTGACTATACTGACCCTGTTGTGGTTAAAAAGTGGGTACGTGACGCCTTAGTTGGGCACACACAATCTGTCTCGATTAGGCGTTCCTGCGTAACCGTCCAGTATCAGCAAGATAACGAGCCAATCTATCATGTGGATTTTGCTTGCTATGCTGCTGATAATGATGACGGGAAGCTCTACATAGCAAAGGGCAAAGAGTTTTCAAATGCGGATGAAAAACACTGGGAAGTGTCTGACCCGCAGGGATTGATCCAGTTAGTTCAGGATAAACACTCTGGCAAAGACGCAGAGCAGTTCCGGCGCGTAATCCGCTATGTGAAGAAATGGAAGGTGCGTAAGTTCTCATCGGACGGAAATGGTGCTCCTACCGGCATAGCCTTAACGGTTTTGGCGTATAATCTTTTTTCGCCATCCTCTGTCTACGACCCTATTACTGCAAGTCGTAGCTATAATGATTTTGATGCCTTACATAATTTGATTAAAAACATAAAAAACAAATTCAGTATGATTTTTAAGGATAGTTCAATTTATTATACGATCAGTGCTAATCTTCCCGTAGAACCTTACAACGACCTCTTCGATAAAATGACGCTAAAACAAAAAACAACCTTCCATGACAAGATCGTTGCTATGGACGATAAACTTGAGGAAGTAAAGAAAAAAACCACCTTATCTGAGAAATGCACGTTACTTCAAGATTTGTTTGGATCTGATTTTCCGATACTGACCACCCGCAGCATGGTGGGTAGTTCTGAATCAGCATGATGCTTTTATAGGAGGGGTCCCTTATTAACAAAATGGTCGATTTAGAAAAAGTTATCCGGGACGTAAATATAAAACAAGGATTATCATTTCAACCGTCTTCGCATCCAACCGAAGACGGTAATTCCTATGTTGCATGTTATTCAGGTCACTATTTGTCCTATGGAGAGATCACAATTGCGTTTGAAGCGTCGTTCCCTTATGCCCTGCCAGACATTTTTATTAAAAACACCTCTAAGCCACATGTTCATGTGACACCAGCTGGCAAGATATGCTTGACCGACGAGTCCGCACTTCTTCTCGATATAAATAGACCCGAACAGTTAGTAATAGATTGCCTTGATCGGGTGGCCCAAATACTTAGTATTTTACCGGGTACTGATCTTTACCAAGAAGAACTAAAGAAAGAATTCTTGTCTTATTGGGGGATATATACACCAGGAATTATATATTTTTCAATCCTTCAAATACCGAAAAAAGAAGGATTTATTCAAGAGTTCCCATTATTTAAATATGGGAAGTCGCTCCTATTAGCCAACTCTACTGATGATGCAAACAGATATATTTGCGAAACCCTTGGTCTCGATTCAACGGCAGCAGTAGACAGTCCTGAAGAGTATGCTTTGGTTATTGGTTTGAAACAAGGTTGTGCTTTCCCGTCACCATTCAAGCAACATAACTGGTTTTCGGTTATGCACTACATACGTGATAACACGGATGCCCAAATAAGCCATGAGTTTTTTAAACTTATGAATGCTCGGGTGAAAAATAAAATCATCAATATCATTTTCATTTCGCCCGGCGCTGATGGCAATATTTTATTTGGGGTTGTCGTTGGATTTAGTAATCGAAGAAAAACACCAATGAAAAGTTCAATAAAAACCAGCGTTATGCAAATAAATTTACTCCGGGAAGACCGCGATTATTTACTGGCGCGGGGAGGCTCTGCGCTTTCTCTAACGGATAAGAGGGTGTTGTTGCTGGGATGTGGCTCTGTAGGTGGATATCTTGCAAACAACCTGTGTCAGATGGGTATAACACAAATAGACTTGTTAGATAAAGACACTTTTAAATCGGAGAATGTATATCGTCATTTTATGGGATATGACGCATTGCGAAGGCCTAGCAGTAAGAGCAAAGCGGATTTGTTGCGAGGCGTTCTGAGCGATAAATACCCGGACGTGGATATCGATTCCATGAATTATCAGGATAGGTCTGTAGAGGCCGTCATTCTTTCTAATCCGGAAAGACTATCGCAATATGATCTGGTGATTTCGGCTCTGGGGGAACCAACCATCAATCTGGCCATCAATAAGGCGCTGGTTGAGAACAACATTCCAACGCCGTTTATAGTCTGTTTTAATGAGCCTTATGGGATTGGAGGTCATGTAATAACAACAAATCTGAGTCAGAAATCTTGTCTACGTTGCTATTATAGCGATTTTTTGGAAGGAACTTTACGGCCTTTTCGCGGGAGCCTGGTTGCACCAAACCAAAACTTTAAAAAGAGCCTATCTGGTTGTTCAAGCACCTTTGTTCCGTACAGTGCACTCGATTCACAGCAAACTGCAATTCATGCCGCGCACAAAGCCGTAGATATATTGACAGGAAAACTGAATAGAAATAACTTTTTTACTTGGCGCGGTGATTCATCTCTCTTGTTATCTCAGGGGTATGAAGTTTCTGATTTTTACAACTCAGAAAACCCGTCAGATGAAATAACAAACCCTAAATGCCCGGTCTGTCAAAGGAGGCATTCAGTGTCATGATATTCAAATATGATGATAAGCTTACGGTTGAACTCTCACCCGATGTAGTAAAATTAAATCGGATATGTATGTTGGTTTACGATTATCAAAATGAATCCGGCGGCATTTTAGTTGGTGTAATGAAAGACGGTTCCCACCTTACCATAACTAATGTTACCGAACCACAACTACGAGACCGTAAACTTCCTTTTCGATTCCTCCGCTCAGGCTCTGGGCATCAAGAGTATATGGACCAGTTTTGGGAGCAATCCGGATATCAGAAGATGTATTTTGGAGAGTGGCATACCCATCGAGAAGATTATCCTATCCCTTCGACCATAGATACATGTGGTTGGAAGAAGATTGCGAAGAAGAAACAAAATTCCCCGTGGATGCTGTTTATCATTTTGGGGCTAAAAAGTTATCGGCTTTGGACAGTGGATAAAGGGATTATAAAGGAGTTGGTTCAGCATGCTGAATAACCTATTGAAAGTCTGGGATAAAATTATTTTGGGGCTAAGTGAGTTGGCAAAAGCCTGCAAGGCTATTCCTCATAAATGTTTTGCAATTGTAGCGGTATTTGACGCCTGTTGTGCGATTGTTGCCTTTTTAGGAGAAGACAAGCTTAAAGATGTTAAGATAATAAAGGCGGATATTTATGACACAATTGCAAGTTTTTGGCCTGCATTTTCAGACGGGTTGTTAACTCCTACTGGCAAGTCAGTAATAATCTTTATTTCGATAGCCGTCTTCTTGATGTGGGCGCTTAAAATACTTTACCGCCAGCCAGCTTTGCTCATAGCGCATTCGACGATGGGGCACAATCTGTCAATTTTGGACGCTAATTTTAAAAAATCATTTTATGCCAAGAGGGTTGAAATCGGTTATAGAATTCAATCTCAAAATGCTTCCAAAGCAGAGATAATACAAGCTATAAAAACTCAAGACGAAACATTTGCCAACATTAAAAAGACAAACTGGCGTTCAATTATTTTCTATTATGGAGTAGCGCATACTCCCTTCACATTTCGCTTAGGACATCAGTTCGGTCAGACATGTCGTATACGTCTTTTACATAGATTCAGGGTAACAGAGGACGCACAAGAATTTAAAGAACTACCTTGTCACGATGATAATAAAGCGGCTTGGGTTAACTGCATTCAACCAGATAACAATAGGCAAAGCAATGAGCTTCTGGTTGCTATTGCAACCACTTACCCTATTAAGGATGAAGACCTTCGCACAATAGATCCAGATAATGCAATGCACATTTACAAGGTTGAGATTGATAGAAAAGATTATGATTTCTTCAGCTCGTACAATAAAATTCGCAGCTATGCAGACCGGATTGCAGAAGATATACGTCTGCTTGTAAAAGAGAAAGGCATCCGAACTATACACCTAGCAATTTCATCCTCAGTGCCATTTACATTTTATCTGGCTCAGCAAATGAGCACACAACAATATCCCAGCATTATTGTATATCAATACGAACCAGGAAGATATACTTGGGGCATTGACATTCGAGAGACCGACCATACTAAGGCAGTAATAAGGTGTGAAGTAAAAGAAGGCGTTTAGATATCTTTTTCGGCATATCCCTTTGTAACCTCAAAGCAAAACTCCTCAAGGGCAATGGATTGTAATATCAATGACCAAATTTTCATAGAGCGCGTGAACATGCTCAACTTTCACTGAATTCTTTGCAACTTACATAGTCCTTCTTGGTATCTGCCAGGAAGGATTTTTTATTACACAGAAAGGAGTGCACGCACATGGAAGACTGCAAAATAATTGCCATCACAAACCAGAAAGGCGGAGTAGGTAAAACTACGACGGCTGTCAATCTCGGAGTCGGCCTTGCACGTACCGGCAAGAAAGTACTGCTCGTTGATGCCGACCCACAGGGCAGCTTGACTGTGAGTCTTGGTGTAAAAACGCCCGACGAGCTTCCCATCTCTATCGCAACGCTAATGCAGGACATTATTGATGACAAAGCCATACCGGAAGACTACGGCATTATTCATCACCCCGAGGGCGTTGATCTGATCCCCTCCAACATTGAGCTGTCGGCCTTTGAAGTGGGCCTTATCAATGTTATGAGCCGCGAGTATGTATTGCGAGATACCCTTGAACTGTTGAAGCAGAATTATGACCATATTTTGATCGACTGCATGCCGTCTCTGGGAATGATGACGATCAACGCGCTTGTTGCTGCGGACAGCGTAATGATACCTTCTCAGGCCAGTTATCTATCCACGAAGGGTCTGTACTTGCTGATGCGATCAATCACAAAGGTCAAGCGACAAATCAATCCAAAGCTCCGAATTGACGGCGTTTTACTGACAATGGTGGATAGCCGGACAAACAACGCTAAAACAATTATCAATTCTCTTCGCCAAACCGGCGATAATCTCCGTATTTTCGATGCTGAAATTCCATTCTCAGTGAGAGCCGCCGAAACCAGTATTGAGGGCAAGAGCATTTTCGCCCATGACGGGAGCGGAAAGGTTGCATGCGCTTACGAACAGCTGACGAAGGAGGTGCTGGACAATGAGCAGCGTCAAAACAATCGATCTCGGTCTGAAGAACGCATACGATGAGCTTTTCATGGACGATAAAGGCCGAGTAGAAAACCGCGCTCCAAAGATACTGGACATCCCTATTACAGAGATAGACAACTTCCCTGAGCATCCGTTTAAGGTGAAGATAGACGAGGATATGGAGCAGCTTGTGCAAAGCGTTAAAGAGCGCGGTATTATCACCCCAATTACTCTCCGTCAAAAGGAAAACGGACGTTATGAAATTGTGTCTGGGCACAGGCGAAGAAAAGCTTGTGAGCTTGCCGGCCTTCCCACTGTGAGAGCTGAAGTTCAGGATTTAACACGAGATGAAGCAATCATTTTAATGGTTGAATCGAATTTACAGCGTTCTCATATTCTGCCAAGTGAAAAGGCTTTTTCCTACAAAATGAAGCTGGAAGCCATGAAAAGACAAGCAGGAAGACCAAAGAAAGAAAATGGTGTCCCAGTGGGACCCGATTCTTTGATTGGAAAATCACGAGAAATACTTGCAGTTGATTCTCCTGACAGCAATACGCAAATCCAGCGCTACATTCGTTTAACCAATCTATCTCCAACTCTTTTGGACATGGTTGATGATGGCAAGATCGCAATCCGGCCTGCCGTTGAAATCTCCTATCTTGAAAAAGAAGAGCAGGAAGCCTTGATTGAAACCATTGCCTTAGAGGAGGCTACGCCGTCTCTGGCGCAGGCCATCAAGATGCGTGACTTTTCCAAAAACGGCAAGCTCAATGAAGACGTTATTCTCTCCATTATAAGCGAGGAAAAACCGAATCAGCGGGCAAAATTCAGTATTCCTACAGAACGAATCAGCAAGTTTATTCCTGATAATATATCTCCTAAGCAAACCGAAGAGTATGTACTCAAAGCGCTAGAGTATTACCACCATTACCGGCAGAAGCAAAGGGAGCTTGAAAGATGAGTTTATCCAAGGGCGGAGTGGGCTCTTTTTGAATCTGGCTATCAAGCGTTTCCCCTCTCACACTCTCCTCAAAAACCAGCTGTACCGGCTGAAAAGAGAAATCATATATCCCTTCTTCAGCTGGCAATAAAGATTTAAACAACGAACGGAGTGATTGAAATTAATGACTAAACTATTCAGAAGCAAAGCTTTCATCGGCTCAATTTGTCTGGTGTTGGCTGCGGCAATAGCGTTCCTGCTGTTGCCGCGTTTTTATGCGGCGCAGTCCGCAACCGTTAATGTTGTGCGGGTCACGCAGGATGTGCCGGCAGGAACGGTCATCACAAGTGCCATGCTGACAACCGCAGAAGCCGGTGCCTACGGTCTTCCGGGAAAAGTCATGACATCAGAGGCTGAGGTAGTCGGCAAGGTGGCGGCAGAAACACTCTATGCCGGTGAAATGCTTTGGCAGGATCGTCTTATGAGTGAAGAAGATTATATTGCGTCTGAGGATGCCCGTACAAAGGGCTTAACTAACGGCATGTGTCTTGTGACGCTGGAGCTTCCGTCTGCATCTTCCGGCATCGCCGGTGTCCTTAGAGCTGGATATATCGTAGATGTTTACGAATGCACAAAGAGCGAGGATGCGAGCTATTCTATCGCAAAATGCCTGAGCTCCATGTATGTCTATGATGTTCTCAACAGTAATTTGGAGTCGCTGAACGATCTGGAAGCGAAGAAGGACGGAGCATCGGCAGATGATACAACGAATTATGACTTGAAACCCGTTTATGTCATATTCAGATGCACGGAAGATCAGGCCCAGACGCTGATACGCCTTGAACGAGTTGAATCACTGTACCTGACACTGAAGAATACGGAGGGATAATCCATGAGTATAAACGCTATCTGGGGCCCTCCGCATTCCGGAAAGACTACGCTGGCTATTGACCTTGCATATGCGCTTTCCCAAAAGGGCCAGTCTGTGTGTCTTATTTCTCCTGAACTTCACAGTGAATTGTCCGCCCGAATGAAACTCAATATCACAAAACAAAAGAGCCTGATCACGGCATGTAAAACCAAGGAATCACTGAAACAGGTTGTGTTCCGGGCGGATGAACTGCTGTATGTTCTTGCTGCCCCATGCTATAACGATGCTTTCGGCGAGGACATCGGCAGTGATGCGGCAAAGGCGATTCTCGACCAGGCAAACACGCTGTTTGATGCGGTTCTCGTAGATTGCCCATCTCATGCCGGCAGTGTACTGGCAGCATGGGCTTTAAACCGGGCTGACAAAGTCTTACTGCTTACAGGCAGTCAGGTATCTTCAAGCCTGTGGTATAACGCATACCGCAGAGCTGTCGATACCGTCACGACGACAGCCGTTTCTGTCTGCATTGAGATAAACGACAGCTTCGACCATCCTGCGCTGCACAAGCTGATCGGCGTATCCCCGGAAGTCTGGATTCCGTTTTTTAAAGATGCGGAATCATTCCAGAACCTGAAACCGACCTTATACGATTCGGGCGGGAAAACCGGCAAAACATATTCCGCCAGTATCGATGCGGTGTGCACAAAGCTGAGAGGAGGTAGCTTATGAGTATTACCACTTACGAATTCCTATCCGTTCTGCAGGCGCAGGATAATGTTGAACCCGGAAGCGGCAAGAACAGCTTTGATTATATGACCGTGCTGAACAGCGTGCGCTCTACCATCGCCCAGAATCACGCAGCGGAGCTTGCTGCCGCGCTAAACGATATAAAAGCGGCCCAAACGCTGAAAAAACTTGTCTTGAAATACGCTGCAGAGTGCATGGCCGGAAAGGATTACAACCGAGACGAGTTGGTTGAGCGGATCTATCAGGATATGGCCGGCCTTGGCATCCTGACGAAGTACCTCTACGACCCATCCGTGGAAGAAATTAACGTCAACGGCTACAATGCCGTGGAAATCATCCGGGCCGAACGCACGGATTACCTTTACGGAACGGAGGCCTTCCCGTCTCCAACCGCTGCGCTGGATATTGTGAAGCGCATGGTGCGGATGGGCGGTATGCTGCTTGACGCTCAGACGCCGCGCGTGGACAGCTATATCGGTTCCGGGACCCGTATCTCCGCGATCATTCCTCCCCTCGTTCCGCAGGAGCAGGGTGTTATCGTCAGTATCCGAAAACAGAATAAGAACCGCATCACAAGAGAGCAGCTGATTGACTCTGGTTCTGCTACGGAGGACATGCTGGACTTCCTTTCAATGTGCCTCTGCTACGGTGTTTCCATCGGCGCGGCCGGAGGAACCGGCAGCGGCAAATCCACGCTCATGTCGTATCTTCTAAATGAATACATCCTGAAAAACGACGACAACAATAACCGCATCTATATCATCGAAGACAGCCGCGAGCTAAACCTGATGGACTTCGACAATGCAAATGACCGACCTGCGCGTGTCCTTTACACCGTGACCAAAGGCCCGCCGAATCCGGTGAGCATGCACGACTTAATTGTCAGCTCTCTGCGTTTTCATCCGGCTTTGATTGTTCCCGCTGAGGTCCGTGACGGTGCGGCATTCCAAGCGGCAGTCGCCGGTCAGACGGGACACACGATTCTGACATCCTTCCATGCAGACGGAGCGGAAGACGGTTATCGCAGGCTAGTCTCCATGTGCCATACGGCGGGAACCCGGCTCACCAACGACCAGCTTTTGGAAATGTGTATCAGCGCCTGGCCAATCATCATTTTTCAGAAGCAGCTCAAAGACAACTCCCGCAAAATCATGGAGATCTTTGAAGCAAGAGGGCTGCTCGATGGGTCGGTGAAGGGAAAAACGCTGTACCGCTATGATATGGACAGGGTTGAACGGGACGGTCACGGTCATATCATCAAGGTATACGGGAAGCATCGGCGTACCGGTTGTATTTCCCCCGCACTCTACAACCGCTTGCGTGATAACGGCGCTCCCGAAGAACATCTGAAGCGGCTATTTCCGGAATTTCAAGCGGAGGAACGAATATGACCACAATTATATATAGTTATCTCGCTGTGTTTCTTTTATTGAGCACGGCGATTTTTCTTTTCTTCAGGCTTGATCTTGTGCTGCGTGAGAGCATGCAGCGTTCTTCCGTGAAGCACCGCAAAATCAAGCTGTTCAAAAAGCAAACGACGCTGAGCCGGAAGCTCACCAGTCTAGCGGAGAAGCGCAGAACCCTCATAGAGTACAGCGAAATGCCGAAGACAGCTTATTACTTTCTGACGGCGGCTTGTGCCGGCATCGGGCTCGTTGCAGGACGTGTTATTTATACCTCTCTTCTGATTTCCGTAACTGTCGGCATTATGGGCTTATTTGCGCCTCTGCTGCTGTTCAGTTTAAGGTGGACAAAAACACAAAATGCCAGACTTGACCGTCTGGCTGCATCTATGATGATCCTTTCCAATTCCTATTTGGTTACAGAAGATTTCATTACCACAGTCAAGGACAATGTGGACATCCTTGAATACCCGGAGCCGTTCCGGAATTTTCTTGCCTATGTAACGCTCATGGACAGTGATTTGAAGAACGGCCTTCGCCGCATGGAGGATCAGGTCAATAATGGATACTTCTCGCAATGGGTTGATGCACTCGTCCTGGCCCAGGATGACCGTGAGCTCAAATATGTAGCGGTATCTGTAGTTGAATCAATGCACGATGTTCTTCAGGCGCAGATGGAATCGGATGCAGCGATGTATGCCGTCTGGCGGGATTATCTGCTGACGCTTTTCCTCATATTTTCCGTTCCGCTTGTATTCAAAATTTTGATGGCGGATGCCTATGTGGCGCTCACGACCTCGCCCGTCGGTCAGGGCTTGTTTGTGCTGCTTCTGGCTTCCGTCGTCTACTCTGTGTTTCGGGCGCTCAAAATCAACCGTCCGCTCATGTTATGAAAGGCGGTGCCGCATGACTTTATCGCTTATATTAATCGCCATTTTGCTTGGCTGCGGTGCATGGCTGATCCTATCGGCGAAGCTCTTTCATGACAAGTCGTTTTATGGACATAAGACCCTGAGCCGGCTCAACAAATGGAAGCAGGAAGATCGGGACATATGGGATTATCCCATCCTAAAAAAACTTGTTTCATTCCTGAGCCGATATGTTTTTCTGGACAAAGCTTCCGCTGAAATGCTTTCGAAGAAGCTTTCCCGTGCCGGTCTTGCTGTCACTCCGCAGCAATTCACGGCACGGAAGTATGCCATTATCACGTTAAGTGGTTCACTCATCCTGCTTTGCACGTTGCTCAAGTTCTGGCTTGGCATATTACTCATAATCCTGTTTGCCGTGCTTCTTTTTATGAAACAAAGCGAATCGCTTTCATCAAAGCTGAAAAAGAAAGATGAAGCCATCGCATTGGAAATGCCTCGCTTCATCCGCACCATCTGCCGAAATCTCCGAAGCAATCGGGATATTTACACCGCGCTGCAATCCTATCGCAAGGTGGCTGGTCCTGTGTTGGGCGCAGAACTGGATATCTTGCTTGCGCACATGCGGGCAGGTGGCGTATCTACTGCTCTGCAGCAATTCCAAAGTCGTTTAGGAACGGAAGAGGCCTTTCGGCTCTGCAGTATCTTGATGGAAATTGATCGAGGAATCGACCAAACCGCTACTCTCGACTATTTGGCTGACGACATGGCGCGTCAGGCCAAGTTAAAAGTTCAAAAAACACTTTCATCCCGACCTGCGAAAATGAGGAGAACCTATCTCCCCGCAGTCGGGATTTGTGTCGTCATGATTCTTTATGTGCTCATCGTGTTCGTGCAGAACCAATTAAATAATTTATTTTAACAGGAGGAAAAACCAATGAAAAAGTTCATTCGCAAAATCCGTGAAGAGGTGCAGAGCACCGGGACCCGCCTCGCCAATCTGATGACAGACCGCAAGGGTGATCTGGCCACCAACACCATCGGGGCCATCATCATCGCCGTCGTTGTCATCGGTCTTCTGATTGTGGCGATCAACGCATTCTTCCCCAACTTCTTTAGTAGCATGTTCCAGAGCATGGCCGATAAGCTGAACGCCAACTGGTAATCAGGAGGGAACCAACATGACAGCCAAAATGAAGCTCCACGGTTATCTGCGTTCCAAGAAGGGCGATTCAGCGGTCGAGTTTATCATGACGGCTGCCATGCTGGTTCTGGTCTTTGCCATGCTGATCTCCGCCATGATTTACGTTACACAGTATTACAGCGCAAGCTATATCTGCCGCCGCGTGGTCCGTACGATAGAAACGACAGGCGAATACGATGAGGCAACGGTCCTCGCGCTGGCAGATGATTTGGGCGGAGACGCCCTGGAAGACCTGAATATTCAGGTGGACGCAACGTACTGCAGCGGCACACGAATCCAACTGCGGGACGAATTCAGGGTTACGCTTACGGCTGAGTACAGAATTACCATCATGCAGTTCGGCCGGCAGCCGATCTATGTGGACCTGCCAATTCAAATCCGGCTCTCCGGGCGCTCGGAGGTGTATTGGAAGTGAAAAAGCTACTGAAAGACCGGACAGGCAGCGTTTCGATCATGTTTTTTGGCTTTCTGTTTGTGCTCCTGCTCATGACTTTTTTAATCATTGAGATGGGGGCCACAATGGAGAACCACGACTACGCGCTATCCGTATTGCAGCGGGCCTGCAACAGCGCGGTGGAAGCAAGTATTATGGATGAATACCGTGCCGACGGTATCCTTTTGTTGGATACACAAGGTGCAGATGAGGATTTTCGCAGTTTTGTCCGGAATGATCTTCCGAGCAAATATCAGATAGTCATCAGTTCTGTGAACTGCACTGCTTCGCCGCCGAGCATGACTGCAACAGGCACCATTACCTTTCCAACAGTATTTTCACAATACGGGTTTGAAGAAATGACGGTGTCCTTCACGGTGAAATCCACCAACTACGATTTGGATTAGGAGAACATCATGGAGCTGTTTTGTACTCTTATCAATGCTGGTATCCTTGCGTATGGCGGCGTAATGGATTATAAAAAACGTGAGATTCCCGATTTGGTGCCTGTGGTTCTCATGTTGACCGGATTTCTAAATGGGACGCTGATTCTGCCTCGGATGATCTGTTTGCTCATTACAGCAGTAGCGCTGCTCATCACTGCAAAGCTCTCGAAAAGCAGTCTTCCGGGCGGCGACTTCAAATTGATTTGTGCACTGACCTTCTCATGCGGGCTGTGCTCTATGGCAGCCATCTTGCTGTTGACAGGCCTCGGCGCAATCCTTTTGAGTCTCATTCGGAAGCAGCCCTTCAAGCGAAATATCCCGCTATGCACCTACGTCGCACCGGCATTCATGATCACAGGTGCGGCACAACTTATCTTACAAGGAGGACTCTTATGAAACGTAAAATCACAAGTATCATCGCTCTTATCCTAGCTCTGTGTACGCTTATGGCAACCGGAGCGATGGCGGCCTCTGCAGACACGGGCATCACTGTTCGTGTCAACGGCTACACGGTCAGTTTTCCGGACGGCCAGCCCTACATTGACGCAAACAGCAGAACCATGATTCCGGTCCGCTTCGTCACCGAACAGCTTGGCGCTAAGGTTTCGTGGAATGGAAATACAAAGACGGCCATCATTGAAAAGAATGACATCTGCGTTGAAATTCCCATCGGAAGCGATACTCTGAGCGTGACACAGGACGGCACCACGACTGCGGTTAAGATGGACACGGCTTCTGTGCTGAAAGACGGACGTACCTATGTCCCTATCCGCTATGTCGCGGAAGCTCTCGGGGCATACGTCGAATACTCCGAGCTGTACAGGACAGTCGGTATTTACTCCGATGTTCTGACAGCTGCGGAGATTGAGCAGCTTCGCACCTATGACTATACGCTGCCCGCCCTCGCAATCGATTATGAAACCGCAAAGGCGCGTTACTCCGCAGACGAGCTGGCTTTCTATTTTGGCACCAATCGTGCAAGCTTCGTTAACTATGCCAACGCCCGTGAGTATCTTTATCACGTCATGAGCAGGAGCGGCGAATACTACTTCAAGAGCCTGGAGACCGTTCTTCAGAACAGCACCAATGACAAATTCTACGATATGGTCGTTCAGGAAGCTGTAGCCGAAGTCAATTACAGTTCCGCAAACCTGACAGTTGAGTTCCGCGCCGACACATCCTGTATTTATCAGGCCGGCAA
The DNA here is from genome assembly GCF_900176335.1 of Papillibacter cinnamivorans DSM 12816. Classification (GTDB taxonomy): domain Bacteria; phylum Bacillota; class Clostridia; order Oscillospirales; family Oscillospiraceae; genus Papillibacter; species Papillibacter cinnamivorans. Next base: position 183,597 of record NZ_FWXW01000004.1, on the reverse strand, counting down.
TATGGACAGATTAACCTGCGCGGTACGCGGCATCGCCGTCGCGACCCTCCATGTGAAGCCGACTGAATTGACGGGGGCTGAAACCGCACTCCTCTGCAGGCTCGGATACACACAACTCTACCAGGACACGGCCATGTCCATTCCCGTTGATGTCCATATGAATACACAGCCCAACTACCAGGTCAACATCCACACCATCGTTCCGCTTGGTGAAGCGTATTAAAACAGGAGGGCAAATAAGAATGAAACGAAAACCTATTATGACCATCTGCGCGGCGATCTTGTTGATCGCCGCGCTTTCTGTTTCGGCGTTTGCTGCAACAAGCGTTCAAGATCAAATGGCAGCAAACAGCGCGGCATGGTGGGTCGCGTACAATGCCGGTGATACGGCAACATGCGCCGCACTCCACGATAGCAATGTTGCCCTTGCATCACAAGCATCCAGCGGAGGCGGGTCGTCAAGCTATAATAGCTCCAGTGGTACTTGGACTATTACCAATTCCTCTGGAAGCACGACCAGCTCATCCGGCTCCAGTAACGGCAAGTCGAACACAGTAACCTATACCACCACTTCTTCAAGCGGTGCAGTATCATCCACTTCCAACAGCACCTATACCAGTTCTTCCATTTCTGCATATATGGATGCCGGCGGTACAATCTCAGGACTCCAGACCTCCTATAACAATGCGGCGTCCAATGTTTCTACGACGGGCAATTACGGTGATGCGGTAGCGACTACCGCCGCTACTGACGAAGTTGCAGTGGTAAAGGCTCTTCTTGGTTTAACCGATGCCCAGGCGAGTCAGCTTCAGGCAGACCTTGAAGCCTCCAAGCAGGCCTACGATTCCGCTCAAGCTGCATACAATGCTGCAGTCCTTTCCGGAGACACCTCAGCTGCGGACGCGGCCAAAGCCATGATGGATGCTGCTCATGATGCGGCTCAAGACACCCGTGCGGCCTACAACTATACCGGAGACTCCAGCACGGCAAATGATGGCGGATACTTTTACGACAACGGCTCCGATAGTCCTTCTGATGGCGGCGGCTTCTATACCACTACGATTACCGCATCCTATAACATCACTGCATCCTCTACCTCCGGCGGTTCGATTTCTCCCTCCGGCACAGTTAGCGTGAAAAAAGGCGAGTCACAGACCTTTGCCATCACTTCTTCTGCTGGTTATGAAATCAAGAGCGTTGCAGTGGACGGCGTGAATAAAGGCGCAATCACTTCCTACACTTTCAGTAATGTAACCGAGGCTCACCAAATCTCTGCCGTGTTTGCACCGTCCGGCAAGGTAGAGCTTGGAAATGTTTCTATCACAAATTCGCTCGGCACTTCGCTAAATGGCAGCTCCATTAAGAGCGGTTACGGCATCTTCGCCACTGTCAGTGCAAGCTACAGCGATGTGACCGATCTGAAGCTGACCATGACATATAACTTCGGGTCTGGGAGCAAGAGCGTGACACTTCAGGAAACCTCAAACGGAGTATTTGCGTTCCCTATCAATGCAGCCAGCCCTACCGGCAGCCGCTGCGTATATATTCCGGTTGAAACGGCGGATGGGACTTACACGCTTACGTTTACCGTAACCGCCAAAAACGCCGCTGGTGAAGTTCTCACCGAAACGAAAACCTCCACAGTTGTCGTAAAGGGCAATATGTACGAGGATGATTTTACCGGTGATTCCTGATTAGTAAACCCAAGTGGTCCGCCTTTTGTGCGGACCACATACATAGTGATTTGTACATTTGCAGTTTTTCCCTGCGATTTTATAATAAGAGTATAAGGAGGGACTGCAGATGTTCAAACGGGGAAAAAAAGTGCGCGTTGAGCTTTCAAACGCCGAACTGCGTTTGCTTCGAAACAGCCTTATAAACTCAAGAAACAGACTGATTTCTGAAGGCAAATATACCGACCACATCGACGAAATCCTGATCATGCTGATGGCCTGATAATCGAATGCCGCTTACATACACCGACTGCTTCACTTCACGTGACGCTGCCGGTGTTTCTTCAGTTAATAAGAAGCCTTTCTTTCTAACAAGGAGTCAATAGCAGAGTTTTACAAACTACAACCGCCAGAAGGAAGTAATGCTTTCTTCCTCCTGGCGGCCTTTCAACAGATAAACCGATATTTTAGTTTCTTATTTTGATATGCTTCGTTCCTTTAGCTTCCTGATCTCCTCCGGTATCTCTTCTTGCAGCATACATTTATGAACATCCGCAGTTCCCGCGGCGACTGCGGCATCATAATACCAGCACTTGTAGTTGATCGTATCCAGCGTCTTCTGCAGCTCGTTGATTTGGGTCTCAACGACTCGTTTCCGTTCGTGAAACATATCGCATCTTTCACGAAGCGTCGTATCGCCCTCCATACACCAGTCGAGGAAAGTTTTGATGTCTTTAATCGGCATGCCGGTAGCTTTCAGGCATTCCACCATTGAGAGCCATTCCAGATCAATATCACTGAACACGCGAATGCCGCTGGCGGTTCTATCGATATTCGGCAAAAGCCCTTCTTTATCATAGAAACGCAGGGTTGACGCGGTCAATCCCAGCTTTTCGGCGATTTCACTGATTGTATAAGACATATGACGGCTCCTTGAAAATTTAGGTTTATGTATTGACTTAAAGTTAACTTTAAGTGTTATAGTGATCATACGTCATCTTTGACATTTCGTCAACAGGTGATATGGAGGTGTTTATAATAAAAATTCTTGTTGCTTATTACTCCCATTCCGGTAACACGCGTCAGATTGCCGAAATCATTCAAAAAGCTGTCGGAGGCACACTGTTCGAAATAGAACCAAAGGCAGCATATCCAGTAGCCTACAACACAGTTGTAGAACAAGCGAAGAAGGAAATCAAGGCGAGGATGAGACCTGCGCTCAAGCTGTTGCCCGACGTATCAGAATATGACGCTGTTATTATTGGCACGCCGAACTGGTGGAGCACCGCCGCGCCGCCGGTGATGACGTTTCTCGAGGGAAGGGATCTTTCATCCAAGCAGGTTACCTTTTTCTGTACCCATGGCGGTGGTGGACAGGGGCATATCTTTAAGGATATGTCCGCAGCGTGTCCTGATTCCAAAATGCTCAAGGGGATCGAGTTTTATGGCGATGGTGGGCGAAGCGCCCAGGCGATGGTTTCGGATTGGCTTCGACAAATCAATTTGCTAAATTGAGAAGTTGCTGCTAATAAGTGAAGGAGAAGACCGAAACAGTAATAGTTCGGTCTTTCTTCATGTAATAATATGGTTTATTCTATGATTATAAACCGTTTTAGTTGGCGTATTTCTATCGTCGATTTGAGTGCAGGATAAATGAAAGCATTGTTTTAAGATTCATTTTGCCGCCATATACAGGCATAGCGCTGGCGTTGCCATAATCCTTGATGTGCTCAATGTTTTTCAATAGTTCCATATCCTCGCCGGAGATGATGAAATCAACTTGCGCATTCATCTTCATGTGAGCAGGATTTGCAGTCTTGGGCAGTGGAAGAAGCCCAAGTTGCAAATCAAAACGTATGCTAAGCTGCGGAACCGTAACATCGTATTTTTGAGCGACCTTAACGATTTCCTGATTATTCAGAATTTCTCCGTGTCCGACCGGTGAATATGCCTCTACGAGGATGCCTTGACTTTGTGTGTATTCGATCAGCTCTGTCGGTGTATTGCTTATATGCGCCAGAATCTGATTGACCATCGGTTTAACAGTACAGGAGTTCAGGATGTTCTCGATATCCGGTTTTTCAAAGTTTGAAACGCCTATGGCGCGGAGCTTTCCGGCTTTATATGCGTCCTCAAGCGCGCGCCATGCTTCGCGGTTACCCTCAAAAAAGTGGTCTGCTTCGCGGAATTTTGACCATGGCTGCGGGCTGTGAATGATCATCATGTCAATATAATCAAGCCCCATCGTCTTGAGAGACCCGTCAATTGCCGAAACTGCCTTTTTATAAGATTTTGCTTCAGCGGCAAGCTTTGTTGTGACGAACATATCAGACCTGTTTACACCACAGTTTCTGATGCCTTCGCCAACGCCAGTTTCGTTCCGATAGGCCTGCGCGGTATCAATATGACGATACCCAATTTTTGTGGCATCTTTTACGGCCTGTGGGACATCCTTATTGTTGATAAACCATGTTCCAAGGCCGAGCTTTGGTATCTCGACCCCGTTGGTAAGGGTATATTTTTCTTCAAGAATCACAATAATTTCTCCTTGTTTTTTATCGGTGAATCGTGTCAGCTCTGACGTGGGAGCTTGCCGCCATACACCGGAAAGAAGCTGGATGCGCCGTAATTTTCGATCTTTTCTAACTTTTTCAGCGCTTCCATATCCTCGTCAGAAATGATGAAATCGACCTGCGCGTTGCCGCGCATATGCTCCGGATTTGCGGTCTTTGGCAAAGGCAGCGTTCCAAGTTGCAGGTCATAGCGGATGCAAAGCTGCGGCACCGTTACACCATATTTCCCGGCGATCTCGGCGATCTTGGGGTTCTTCAACACTTCTCCATGGGCAATCGGCGAGTATGCCTCGACAAGAATGCCCTTGCTCTGTGAATATTCTAAAAGCTCAAACGGCGTATTGCTCGCATGAACAAGCAGTTGGTTTGCCATTGGGGCAACAGTACAGGAAGAGAGTATATTGTCTAAGTCTGCTTTTTGGAAATTAGAGACACCAATAGCGCGGAGCTTTCCAGCCTTATAAGCATCCTCAAGCGCGCGCCACGCTTCACGGTTTCCCTCGAAGCAGCGATCCTCGTCGTCACCATATTCCATCCACGGCTGTGGACTGTGGATCAGCATCATGTCAAGATAGTCCAGACTGAGAGCCTCCAAAGAACCTTCAATCGCCTTTTCGGCGCTCTTATAATCCTTGGCTTCAGCCGCCAGCTTCGTCGTGATGAAAAGCGCGTCGCGCTTTACGCCGCATTTGCGGATGCCTTCGCCGATTCCTTTTTCGTTTCCGTAAGCCTGCGCGGTATCAATATGCCGGTAGCCAATGGCCACCGCGTCGCAAACCGCTTGCGCCGCGTTTTCGTCCGCGATAAACCATGTACCCAACCCCAGCTTGGGAATTTTAACACCGTTAGAAAGCGTATAAACTTCGTCAAATATCATTATGTATTTCTCCTTGTATGATGGGTTCAAAGCATTCGTCTGCCGAACCCTTTATTTTTCAGCATAAACCTCTTTAGCCATGCGGAATGCCGCCCAAGCCTTTGGCCATCCCGCATAAAAAGCGGCGTGGGTCAAAATCTCTGCCATTTCACTACCTGTCACACCATGGTTTTTCGCATTCATGATATGGAACTGTAGCGAGCTGTCCTGAATGCCGCTGGCCATCAGCGAAACGACCGTCACAATGCTGCGATCTCGCGCGGACAGCTCTTCTTCGCGTGACCAGACCTGTCCAAAGAGGACATCGTCGTTCAGCTCCGCAAATTTAGGTGCGAAATCCCCAAGCGCGTCCCTACCTGCCGTTACTTTTGCCATTTCTATATCCTCCTTACCTTAACGCTGCGTATGCGTCACCAACGGGTTCAAGCCATTCGTTTGAGGTCGATTCTCCCGGTACCTCAAGGGAAATGTGGCTGAACCAACTGTCAGCTTTTGCGCCATGCCAGTGCTTGACATTGGCGGGGATGGTTATCACCGTGCCCGGTACCAGGCTAACGACGTCTTTGCCCTCTTCCTGATACCAGCCTTCTCCGGCTGTGCAGATTAGGATCTGTCCGCCGCCCGTATTAGCCCGATGGATATGCCAGTTGTTGCGGCAGCCCGGTTCAAAGGTTACATTCGCCAGAAACAGGGGGCTCTTCCCCGGCATCGTCAAGGGATTTAAGAATGACTCCCCGACAAAATATTGCGCGAACATTGTGTTAGCTATACCTTTGCCGAAAACATTCTGCTCGTTAAAAGTTACTTCGTCCATGATTTTCATAGAAAAGACCTCCATTTAGTGTGTGAGATGACATAGTTTTTCGTTTTCAAAATGATCGTACACCTTAAAGTTAACTTTAAGTCAAGCGTTATTTTAATTATTTTTTTCAAGCGCATAAAGGCGGAATGCCGCTTACATACACCGACCGCTTCACTTCACGTGACGCAGCCGGTGTTTTCTATTATCAGGAAAGGGGATTTTTATGGAGCCGAAAACGATTATTGGCATTTGCCTTGTTGCTTTCATTGTTGGCGGTCTGATCTTTTTATTTATCCGAAACCGGCGCAAGTAACGGCGGCAACAGTATAGCCCCGCCTTCATCCGGCGGGGCTATACAAATGAGTAAGGGAGGAAATGAAATGCAAGATAACGAAAAGCGCATGGCCGGCGATTATGAGATTATTCACGCTCTGCAGGTCGGCGACCGCGAGATCGTCATCGGTGAAAACCTCATGGATACCAATGGTCAGAAGTATATGTGTGCTTTCTGTACCGCCAACGAGTTGTTTGCCCAATATGATGATCTTATTGTCAGCGAAGATTACGCGGAAATTCTGAAGCAGTATGGAGAGCGCATCGCTAAACAGGCGGAAAAAACACGTGCAGAGTTGGCCAAGCCCCACCTTCAGGGTATTGACGATACCTCGATTACTGCCGGTATGTGTTACCCCATAAGCTATATGGACAATATCGAAGGCAAGGTCATCGTCATCAAACAGGAAGTGCTCAAGCGTGAATACCGAAGCGCAACACATCAGCTCAAACTCTGTACCGGCGGCTTCGGATCTCACCCGAACAGCCGGGGCTCCGCTTGCTTCTGCACCGATCTCTACAGCGGAAAAAGTTCACGTTTTGAGCGCATGGACGTTCTCGGAACAATGGAGCCAGAGAACCTGCCGGAATGGGCGAGAATTGGCCTGAATCATATCCGGCAGGCTGAAAAACAGAAGAAGAGTATCGACAAGGAGGCAAGATAATGGATATGGAATTCAGACCTATGATACCGGCTGAAAGAAACTACAGTTATACGCAAAGTCAGCAGATTATTATGCAGACCGGTTGTATCGGGCATCTTCGCGGCGATATGGACACAGACGGCAACGGGTTCTTCACATCATGGGACGATCATCGGTCCGATCTGAAAACCGACGAATTCAAGCAGGAGTTTGACACCGTTATCAATATGCTCCGTTTTGATAAGCGCTTCGGAGGCGTTTTGAAAAACCGAAGCAGCCTTTCCAGCTACTGCTATGGTCACCCGGATAGCGGGTTTGAGGGCAATTACAGCAAGGAATTTGGCTTTCGCGCGGACACCGACCAATACAGTTATATGCTGCGCCTGAACCCAAACAAAGGCGAATATAATCTCTATTGCTACTGCTATAAACACGATTGGCTGGATAGCCACATCAAGAACACCGAAAAAGGCATTCGCTTCATTACTCCAAACTATGACGAGAAGTTTCGCATTCCAGATGGAGATAGAATCCGAATACTGCTATCGGATGGGAAAACCCTGGATCAGACCTGCCGTTACATTGACGAGTATCATCTGGAGGTCGGGCGAAATCTCTACCATATTTGTGAGTTTGCCGAGCGCATGGAGCAAAACGGCAACACCATCATCCCACTGCGCTCCGCTCTCCCGGAAACATGCTATGGAACGCTATCAGATACCGGTGAAGTTATTATCATCAAGAAAGCCGAAACCGGCTACTATAAAACAGATATTGAGGGCGGCGACAAAGAACAGAACCGCCAGCTTGCTGACGAATACAACAGAAAGCTCGGCGTCAGCAAGGCCCAGGCCGAGGCCATGTCTGCCGGTTCTCTCTTCGGTTGGGGTGTTCCCGGAGCTGATCCTAAAAACTACGATATGGATGGTAACTTTAGCAACCGCAGAAGCAGGGATCGGGGTGATGCCAGATGACCGGCACCGACCATTTGATTTGGAGCAATTACCACCTTGACTACGAGGATTGGAAGGAAGACCTCGAAGCCGAATATCCTGATTTCAGCGATGAAGACCGGTATCTGAAAATGCTCGAAATCAACAATGCCTATTTGGATGATGAGCGCGTCAATCTCAACATTCAGCTCTCTCAGGCCATTCTTATCATTGCGGATTTGGGACTTTGGGATGGCCGTCACTCCGGATACAAGGAGATCAGAAGCGGCAATATCAAGGACTGTCTGTTCTCCAATTACGACTACGCCACCTGGTATGTAGACAAGAATGGCGACCTCCGCTGTGATGTGATTCACCACGACGGTACGAACCATCTTCTCTATCGCGTCTTCAAGGACGACGCAACAGCAGACCAGCGGCATCGACTGGAAAAGAAAATTTTTATGGGCACTGCAACGAGGGCGGATATTACCCGTGTGACGAGCAGACTTGGAGATGAAATTGGAAAGGTCTACGGCTGGGAGTTTCCTCAGCGCACCGCGCAGAAAACTTACGAAAGATAGGAGATGCCAATGGATAAGAAAACCGCTATATGCGAGTACCTGAAGAAAAACCACACAGGTAAGGAAAAGGCCGTTTTCAGTTCAGAACTGGAACGGCTTCTTTCTATAGATGGGCGAACACTTCGCCGTAAAATCAGCAGTCTGCGGCAGGATGGCTATCCCATCTGCAGTGATGAGACGGGTTATTACTATGCCGACAATCAGAAAGAGATCAATGATACGGTCTGCCGACTAAATGAGCTGGTAACTAAAATTTCCAACGCCCGTACCGGTCTGCTCTATGCCTCCGTCCTTGTCGGCGACGGCATAACCATCCAAGTAAATATCAATTTAAGATAGGAGCCTACTTAAAGAATGGCATATATTTCAGCAGAAGACATTACTCAAGCCAAACAGATGGATTTACTTACCTACCTGCAAAGCTATGAGCCGCAGGAGCTTGTGCGTATGTCCGGTAATACCTACTGTACCCGCGAACACGACAGCTTAAAGATTTCAAACGGCAAATGGCACTGGTTCTCAAGAGAGATCGGAGGCAAGACAGCTTTGGACTACCTGATCAAAGTCAGGGACTACACTTTTCTGCAGGCAGTAGAGACTTTGCTCGGACGGGCGGCTACAAATCCGCCTGTTTTTATTACTCTGAAGCCGGAACCGGAACGAACGCTGCTGATGCCGGAACTGAGTGAAAATACAGACCGCGTGGAGCGGTATCTCAAGAGCCGCGGCATCCATCCTGTAATTGTTGACTACTGCCTTGAAAATAAACTTCTATTTGAGTCAAAGGATTATCATAACGCCTTGTTCATCGGCTATGACTCATCCGGAAAGGCACGGTACAGCAGCGTTCGCGGTACGATAGGCGCATACAAGGGCGAACTGAGCGGCAGCGATAAGCGCTACTCTTTTTCTATCCCAGGCAAAAGCGATACCGTCCATGTGTTCGAATCGGCCATCGACTTGTTGAGTTTCGCAACGCTGGAGCTACTTGAAGGACGCGACTGGCACGGGGACGGTCTTTTATCCCTGGCCGGAGTGTATAAAACCAAAAGAAGGGATGTGGTGCCCATTGCTCTGGAACAGTACCTGAACGATCATCCAGGCATTAAAACCCTGCGGCTTCACCTTGACAACGACGAGGTCGGTCTCGGGGCGGTGGCAGGAATCGTCTCCGGCCTGGACAGGAGGTATCAAGTGTATGACGAACCGCCAAAATGCGGAAAGGATGTAAACGACCAGCTCAAAATAAAAGTAGGAATAAAGAATAAGGAGGACTATTCCCGATGATGGATATACGAATCTATCAAGTTAATCTCGACCGTGACAAGGACAATGTTGGCTTTATGAGCTATGACACCTTACCCCGTTTTCAAGGCGCGCAAGAACCAAACCCGGAAATATACGACAAGGTGTTTGAAGGGCCCGTAGACTGTTCCAGCATTGAAGGCATTTATGCGAAATTTAACACAGATCACCCCGCCGGGTACTGTGGGAGATCTCTTTCGGTATCAGATATCGTGGAGGTTATGGAAGCGCCGGACACAGAGCCCGGCTTTTATTTTTGCGACAGCTTCGGGTTCAAAAACGTTCCTTTTGATTCGGCGCATACGCAGGAGAAATCCGATACCATTAAGGTAGTGCTGCTGGAACCGGGGAAACTCGCCAGAGTTGCCGACATTGATGCATCTCTGGAAGGGATGCAAAAGATCGTGGGGGGCTGTATAGAAGGCTATTACCCCTTTGAGGAACAGGTGTGTATCGTGTGCAACGACGAAGGCAAGATTAGCGGCATGGATTTAAACCGAGCAGTACGCGAAGAAGATACCGTGACAGACATGACTTATACAGAACTGACGAACCTTTTCCGCGAAACGGAGCGCGATAGCTCCGGCAAGCATATTTCGGGGTATGTTGTCTTTACCGCCGACAGCTTTACCGAAGCCTATTCCGAGGAAGCCCGCACGTATCTCGTCTCCAGCAACAACAAAGCCTTTCGACCCAATATGGGCGGCTATTCCATCTTTGGTTCCTCCATTGACGGCAGCGATCCGGTGGCGCGTCTGGAGCAGTATATGGCTGCTGAAAAAGGCGGTAAAGATGGCTGGAAAGTCGAGCGCTGTTATATCAAGGAACCCGGTCGGGAAATTCTCGACATTATTGCCGGTCCCTGTTTTATCTGCGACTGCAGCGGCGAAAATTTCGGCAGCCTTTCCGCGGAGCAGCTTGATCGATACGCAAAGAAATTCAGATATCCGGAGCAGTTTCTCCGCGTTAACGGAAACATTGAGGCTATCCCTTACAAACCCCAGAACAAAGACCACGAAAGATGAGGAAATTACGATGACGAAGAACTATGTTGTTGCCCTGGAGGCTACTTCCTATAAGGAAGTTCCCATTTCTGCAGCGTCCGAGGAAGTCGCTCTTGAGCTGGCGCATGAAATGTACTTCAATTCCGGTGAACTTGAATTCAGTAATGATGACGTCATAGAGATCACTGCTGGCATAAAAGCCGACGATACCAATGATGCCAGCGAGGTTGTAAGCATTGATGAGCTTGAAGCCCTCTGTGATATTGTAAGGTTCATCCGCTTCACCGACACCCCTGAAAAGGCCGTTGCGATTGGTCTTGTGCGCACTATGGAATACCTGCGTGGAGAGCGGATGGCATTGTCTTGACAAGCAACGTCTCTGTACGGACAGAGACCACTTGTCAGGGACTTGGCGTCCCTAAAACCCTGCTGAATAGGATGGTGTATTTTGAGAAAAAGAAATTGCAGATTTGAAGTTCGCTTCACAAAGGACGAGCTTTCCGACCTCACAAAAAAGGCCCGGAAGGCTCGTCTTTCTAATGGTGCATTTATCCGTCGTGCCGTCAGTGATTTGGAGGTGAAAGCGGCCCCTCCCGCTGATGTACCAACGCTGATTCGTGAGGTTCGCCGCGTCGGGCATAATATCGACCAGATTTTGAAGATTGCCAATTCCCAAGGCCTCGTAGATGTACCTCAGCTTCATAAGGCGTTGGAAGATAACCGCACGGTTGAGAAAGTGATCGTTAAGGCGTATACCATGCCGGAGGCCTAAGATGGCGGTAACCTCAATCTGGCCCATCAAGAGCCATTTGGAGACGGTCATCAACTATGCTCGCAATCCGGAAAAGACCATTGAAAAGAATTATGAGGGAATGGCCGCGCTCCACAAAATCGACAATGTGGTGGAGTATGCTGCGGACAATATGAAAACTGAGGAGCGTAAATATGTGACCTGCATCAACTGCCGAGAAGAAACAGCAGTCGAACAGTTTATGGAAACAAAACGCTATTGGGGTAAAACCGATGGCCGAATCTGCTTCCACGGCTATCAGTCCTTTAAAGAAGCTGAGGTTACAGCGGAAATCGCACATGGAATTGGAGTGAAGCTTGCAGAGAGGTTATGGGGAGACCGCTTTGAGGTAGTTGTCGCCACGCATTGCAATACAGGTCATTACCATAACCATTTTGTTCTGAACTCGGTTTCGTGCGCAGACGGGTATCATTTTGATAATTCACCATACGACTATCGCCGTATGCGGGAAGAATCCGACAGGCTTTGCCGCGAGTATCGGATTTCCGTTATTGAGAATCCAACCGGTCGCGGCAAAAACTATGGAGAATACCTCGCTGAAAAGAATGGAAAGCGTTCACCGCGCGGAACAATCCGGGCAGACATTGATCGTGCGATAGCGGTAAGCATCTCGTGGAGGGGCTTTCAAAAGGAAATGGAGACTTGCGGGTATGAGTTTAAGATCAACGGTGAAAGCGGAGCTCAGCTAAAATATCCGGGCCTGAAACCACCCGGAGCAAAGAGCTTCTTTCGGTTTCATAAGCTCGGCGCAGGATATGGCCTCGATGACATCTATGAACGGCTTTCCCAAGAACTAAGCAGGACCGTTCCATTTCCGGAGGAGGAACGCGATGAAGTTTTACGCCATAGAGCAAAGACCCAGCCGCAATATCACAAACATATGACGGGACTGCAGGGCTTGTACATTCGCTACTGCTATGAACTTCATATCATAGAGAAGCATCCGGCATCCGCAAAACGGGTGTCTTTTTTTATGCGTGAAGATCTCGCAAGGCTGGATAAATTGGATGCTCAGACCCGATTTCTCGGCAAGTCTCAAATCGAAACCATCGAAAACCTGATGGCACATAAAAACAAAACAGCCGGCAAAATGGACATTCTCGCTGCCAAGCGGAATGAACTTCGAAATGACCTCAAGCGCGTATCCCGCAATGGCGACTCAGCCGACGTGGAAGCGGTTAAGGCACAGATTGCGGATACTTCCGCACAGCTTAAAACTTTACGAAAGGATTTGGTTTTATGTGACGCTATAGCATTGCGCTCTGCTCAAACCAGAGAAGAGCTTGAATGGTTAATCGACCAGCAAGAAAACAATCGAGAGGAGGAAAAACAATATGAGCTATTCGGGCGACGCGGCAGAACAGGTCGTGAGAATGACACTCGAGGGAACTGAGGTTGCGGCTAAGATAACCGGTGCCAGTGCAAAGCAGATTGCTCTCCTGATCTATGCCGTGCTGAAAGATCAGAAAAAGACGAAAGGTAAAACCCGTTTGACCAACATGCTTCGCAGCGGTAAGGAGCTGAAAGTTTTCGCTGTCCATGATAAGGATTTGGTGAAATTCTGCACCGAGGCAAAGAAATACGGCATTCTTTATTGTGTTCTCAAGGATAAGGATGCATCTGATGGAATTACGGACATTATGGTTCGTGCTGAAGATGCTAGTAAGGTCAACCGCATTTTTGAACGTTTTGAATTTGCTACCGTTGATATGGGCAGCGTGAAAAGCGAAATCGAGCACAAACGAGCCGAGAAAAAAGCGGATATGCAGGTCCCGGAACGTACCGTAACTGAAAAAAGCAAGGAAGACTTGTTCCTCGACGCGCTTATGCAGGTAAGTCCCACGAAGGAGGAAGCGCAGACAAAAAACCCTACGGAGGCTCGGAACTTGAAATCAAATCAGTCCGAGCCTTTCTCAAATCGGAACGGACGAGCCGTAAAGGATACCGGCGATGATCCAACCCCGTCGAGGCGTTCTGTCAGACAGGACCTAAAAGATATTCGTGAAGACCAGCGGCATAGAACTACCGCATCCAAAGAGCGTTCCAAGACGCAGAAACCTTCGACGCATATCGAACCCCAAAATAAGAAAAGGAAAAAGGAGCGATAACTTATGCCTAACTATGATGACATTTTTACTTCCCCGGCTCCTGCCAAGGAAGCTCCTACCGACCTGCCTGCATTCAACAAGGAAACGTGGGTCGGAAAGAAACAGCAGGAGCGTTCCGACGCTTACTCACTCATTGATGACACGGCCCTCAAGATGGCCTGCAATGGCGAGCTGTTCCAGACTTATCTGGATGTCCAGGCTCGCTTTGACCGCTATTCTGTGGGAAATGCAATTCTCATCACCGCGCAGAATCCGGAGGCCACCAAGCTTGCCGATTTTGATAAGTGGAAAGAGGACGGTGCCTATGTGAACAAGGGCGAGACCGGAATCACTCTTCTGGAACCCGGCAACGAGTATGAGCGTGAAGACGGTTCCACCGGCGTTTCCTATAATGCCAAGAAGGTTTTCGACGTTTCTCAGACCAATGCCAAGCAGAAAGCCGAGCCTGTTGTCACCCGCGATGAGCGACTGCTTCTCAAAGCACTCATTAACGATGCGCCGTGTCAGCTCTCCATCAGCGAAAATCTGCCGGATAACGTCAATGCTGTATATAAACCAGACAGCAAAACGATCCTGATCCGTCAGGGCATGGATGCACAGACAATCTTTCGCAGCCTTGCAAATGAGCTTGCACATGCCCACATGGACAAGGGCGATTACAAGCGTTCTGAGAGCAGCTTTAACGCTTACTGTTCTGCCTATATCCTTTGCAAACGCAACGGCATCTCGGTTGATACCTTTAATTTTGACCGTATGCCTGAAACAGTCAGCAAAATGGACGCTCCTGCTATGCGCAGGCAGCTTGCCGCAATCCGTGATGTGTCCAATGAAATTTCGATGGATATGAACCGTGTTTTTGAAAAGAACCAGAAAAACCGAGACGACGGTGCCCGCTGAGGAGGTGTTCCCTAATGACAGTAGATAAGAGGATGCTTTATCTTGATAATTTCGAGCAGCGAGTGATGGTCAGGAGCCTGAACGACGCTCGCACGCAGCTGATGCAGAATGAGAAACCGACCGAAGATGTTGATGACCTTCTGCTGAAGCTGATCGATGCCCCAACTAAAAAAGCAAAACGAAGGCTTGAGCGTGAGGCAAGATAAGTTTTCCCGTTTAAGTCTGATTCTGTATGCCTGCGGGATTATTCCTGTTGTATGGCTCGCGCTGCTCGTAGCTCCGGCTTTTGGAGATGGGACTATTGGTTTCCTGAATAATGCGGGGGGCATATTTGCGAATCCGCTCCATATCGAGATTTGTGAGGACAGTGTAAAAGCCGTCCTCATATCTCTTCTCTGCTATGGCATGGGGATCGCTATATATCTCTCTAACGACCGGAACTATCGGCGGCGGGAAGAACATGGCTCGGCGAAATGGGGCTCGCCAAGCTCTGTCAACAAGAAGTACTCATACAAGGAGAAGACAGAAAACAAGCTGCTGACCCAGAATGTATCTATCGGCCTGGACGGACGAAAGCATCGACGAAATCTGAACGTGCTTGTCTGCGGCGGGTCCGGCAGCGGTAAGACAAGATTCTTTGCCAAACCCAACATTATGAATGCCAATACCAGCTTTGTTGTGCTCGACCCTAAAGGTGAGCTTTTGCGCGACACCGGTAATTTACTTAAATCCAGCGGATACGACATTAAGGTGATTGACCTCATCAACATGGACAAAAGCCATTGCTACAACCCATTTGTCTATCTTAGGAGCGACAATGATATTCAGCGTCTCGTGACGAATCTTTTTAAGAACACGACGCCGAAAGGAAGTCAGTCTCAAGATCCGTTCTGGGATCAGGCAGCAACTATGCTGCTCCTAGCTCTTGTGTTTTACCTCCACTATGAAGCGCCGGAAGATGAGCAAAACTTCCCGATGGTCATGGAGATGATCCGTGCCGGTGAGGTCAAAGAAGATAACGACGAATACATTTCGCCTCTTGATGAGCTGTTTGACCATCTCGAAACGAAGAATCCTGAGCACATCGCACTAAAATATTACCGCAGTTATCACTCCGGTAGCGGCAAGACTCTGAAATCCATTCAAATCACCCTGATATCCCGCCTTGAGAAGTTCAATCTGGACTCTTTGGCCAGTATTACGCAAAATGATGAGATGGAACTTTGGCGGCTGGGTGAAAAGAAAACTGTCATCTTTGCGGTTATCCCCGACAACGACAGCAGCTTCAATTTTATTATCGGTATGCTCTACACGCAGCTATTCCAACAGCTTTACTATCAGGCAGATATAGTACATGGCGGCAGGCTACCGATTCACGTCCACTTTGTCATGGACGAGTTTGCCAACGTCGCGCTGCCGGATGAGTTCGATAAGCTTCTTTCCACAATGCGAAGCAGGGAAATATCTGTTTCTATCATTATTCAGAACCTTGCACAGTTAAAAGCGTTGTTTGAGAAGCAGTGGGAGTCTATCGTCGGTAACTGTGACGAATTCATTTATCTCGGGGGTAATGAGCAATCCACACACGAATATGTGTCTAAGCTGCTTGGCAAAGAAACAATCGACCTGAACACCTATGGCCAATCCCGCGGCAGAAGCGGCAACTATTCTACCAATTGGCAATTAACAGGACGTGAGCTCTTGACCCCGGATGAAGTGCGTATGCTGGACAACCAGTACGCGCTTCTTTTTATTCGGGGCGAGCGCCCGGTAAGAGATCTCAAGTACAACATTCTAAAGCATCCAAACGTTGCACTTACCGCCGATGGCAGTTCGAGGCCATACAGGCATGGTGAAGACACGCGCAGCATTGCTTCCATCACTATTGATTCTCAGCTTTTCGAAGAAGCTGCTCAAATAGATTATAGCAAACACGAGTTTCAAATCCTCACCGAAGCGGAACTGGAAGAAAAAATCAGAGAAATGGAGAAGATTCAAAATGAACAAGAAAGCAAATAGGATTCCTATGCCGGGTAAGGTAAAGAAATGCTTTCGTCGCTACTGTACCCTCGTGCTGATAGGGGCCCTCGCCGGATGCCTCTCGCTTACGGTATTTGCAGCCGATGATCCGCTGACTGTGGTAAACAACCTGAGCACCTTTATCTTCGGCCTGATCCGCGCTGTCGGTCTCATTCTTCTTGGCTGGGGTATCGTCCAGGTTGGCCTTTCCCTGCAGTCCCATGACCCCTCTCAGCGTTCAAATGGTTTTCTGACCCTTGCGGGCGGCATCGTTATCACCTTTGCGAAGGAAATCCTGGACCTCATCATTGGTTGACTATCTAAACAAGCCGGGCGGGTCTGGTTTAACAGACCCGCCCGCAAGGAGGTGAATTAAGTGTCGGATAGCTGGGTTGTCCAAAACCTTGAAAATGCGCTTGAGGTCTGGAACGGAAAACTAAGCGAAGTATGGCAGCTCATCATACAGTCGCCGCAGACATTCAAAGGCGGTGACATCTGGAACGTTGTCGTTAACATATATGGCGCTCTGCAGGCCATCGGTTATGCGCTTCTGGTCCTTTTCTTTGTGATTGGAGTCATGAAAACCTGCGGAAGTTTTGCGGAGGTGAAAAAGCCGGAGCATGCGCTCAAGCTGTTTATCCGCTTTGCGCTGGCAAAGGCCGTTATTACCTATGGAATGGATTTGATGCTGGCACTCTTGAACATAGTCCAGGGCGTTATTTCCACAATTATGAACTCCGCGGGGTTCGGCTCTTCTGCAACAACCGTATTGCCGGCAGAAATTGTAACGGCAGTTGAAGACTGCGGATTCTTTGAGTCCATACCATTGTGGGCGGTCACGTTAATTGGCGGACTGTTCATATGGGTACTGTCGTTTGTAATGATACTCAGCGTCTATGGACGTTTTTTCAAAATGTATATGTATACTGCAATTGCTCCGATTCCATTGTCTTCCTTCGCAGGTGAGCCGACGCAGAGCATAGGCAAGAGCTTCATAAAGAGTTATGCGGCAGTTTGCCTTGAAGGAGCGATCATTGTGTTGGCCTGTATCATTTTTTCAGTCTTTGCCAGCTCGCCGCCGGTCGTCGATGCGAGCGCCGCACCTGCCGCGATGGTCTGGAGCTATATCGGGGAGCTGATTTTCAACATGCTGGTGCTGGTAGGGTCAGTCAAAATGGCAGATCGCATTGTCCGCGAAATGATGGGGCTTTAATCACCGATGTTTTGATGCAGCAGTTCCTCAACGGAAATGTCGAGTGCTTTTGCAAGAATAACAACTTCGTAGTCCTGCACAAGCCGATACTGCCCCTCCAAGCGCGAGAGGCTGGTTGCGCTTATATCCATACCCAACGTTTGCAGCTTGGCAAGAAAGTCCTTTTGCTTTATATGCTTTGCTTGCCGAATGGCAACGACTTTTGTTCCAATAATATTTTTATTGCCCGGCAAGTCTTTTCTTGGTTTCATAACATGCACCTCACATATATAAGAATATTATGTGAGGATATCCTTGTTTTAATGCGTATTTCGCAGTAAAATAAAAATAATTCGATATTCGCATTATAATGGGAGGCACACAATGGAAGATAAGCGTAAAATCTGCTGTTTCACGGGGCATCGTCCGGCAAAGTTGTCTTTTGGATATGATGAAGAAAGTCCGGAGTGTCTGCGTCTGAAAGTGAGACTGCTCAGCCTAATCGATGAAATGAGAATGAAGGGAGTGACGAACTTCCTGTCGGGAATGGCTCAGGGCGTTGATATTCTTGCTGCCGAAGCGGTGATAGACATACGAAGGACTTATCCGCAGAATAAAATCCGACTAATTGCCGTCGTGCCGTATGAGGGCCAGGCGGACAGATGGAGTGAGGCATATCGGGAGCGGTACTTTAATATCCTTGCGGTAGCCGACGAAGTCATCACTTTACAGCACCGATACACGGACCGTTGTATGTTGGATCGGGATCGTTATATGGTTGATGCCTCCGGATACATGATCGCCGTTTACAACGGTTCAAAGGGCGGCACAAAATACACCGTAGATTATGCGATAGGCAAAGGGTTGAACATTACTATTATCAACCCAGACACGCTTGCACGTGAAAATATCTCGCCGCCTACGCAGAGCATGGAACGGTGAAACTTTCATTCATCGTATGCTGTTGGGCAATTCGACACATTCATAACTATAATAATTTAATCTTCAGAGGCGTCACGCGTTCGCGTGGCGCTTTTGCTACATCGGGAGGATTGAAATTGGAAGTAAAAATCAACAGAGAGATTCGGAACTACACCGAGTCAATGTTTTTTGGACTGTCTATGCGACAGTTCATTTTTTCTATCTTGGCTGTCGTCATTGCGGTAGCGCTGTACTTTCTTCTGAAACCGGCTGTCGGAATGGAAGCGGTCTCTTGGATGTGCATACTCGGCGCGGTTCCGTTTGCCGCCATGGGCTTCATCACTTACCACGGCATGACAGCCGAGCAGTTTATTTGGGCCTGGCTGCGTTCCGAGATGATCGAACCAAGGGAAATCATATTTGAACCTGTTAACCTCTATTACGAAGCGCTCAAAAGCAAAATCAAAGAACACGAAAGTGAGGGTATAAAGCGGTCATGATGAAGACACTACAAAGAGCTCTTAAGCAGGATCAGGAAAAATACAGCGTTCCTCGGAAGGTACATGACGTGATCCCGATCAAGCGAATTTGGAACGACGGCATTTTTCTTGTCGGCAACAAGTATGCTAAAACCTTTAAATTCACAGATATCAACTATATGGTGGCCAGCCGTGAGGACAAGGAAAGCATGTTTTTGACTTATTCTGAATTGCTCAACAGTCTGGACAGCGGGGCTACCACAAAGATAACAATCAACAACCACAGGATAAATAAGCGAGATTTTGAGAGTTCTATCCTGATGCCTATGCGTAGCGACGGACTTGATGAGTTCAGAGACGAATACAATCAGATGCTGATTGATAAAGCAACCGGAGTTAACGGCATTACGCAGGAAAAATATATTACGATTTCCGCATGGAAGAAGGACATTGAGGAGGCGAGAACCTATTTTGCGCGTGTCGGCGCGGATCTGATTTCTCACTTAAATGCGCTTGGTTCTAAGTGCGTGGAGCTTTCCGCAACGGAGCGGCTTCGCATCCTGCATGACTTCTATCGTTACGACGAGGAAAGCTCTTTTACTTTCAATGCAAAGCAAATGGCAAAATGGGGACATAACTTTAAGGATTACATTTGCCCGGATGCAATAGGGAAAAACAGCGATTTTCTGAAGCTCGGCGATAAGTATTGCCGGGTTATTTTTTTAAAGGACTACGCGGCCTATATCAAGGACAGCATGGTGTCCGAACTTACCGACATCAACCGAAATATGATGCTGTCCATTGATATTATCCCGGTCCCAACAGACGAAGCCGTTCGTGAGGTCGAAAGCCGCTTGCTCGGTGTTGAGACGAATATAACAAACTGGCAGCGTCGGCAAAACAGCAATAGCAATTTCTCCGCCGTTGTTCCCTATGATATGGAGCTGCAACGTAAGGAAAGTAAAGAATTTCTCGACGACCTGACAACGCGCGACCAGCGGATGTTATTTGCGGTCGTCACCATGGCGCACATGGCGGATACCAAAGAGCAGCTTGACAGCGATACGGACGCAATCCTGTCTATCGCGAGAAAGCATATGTGCCAAATGGCTGTCCTGAAGTACCAGCAGCTTGATGGCCTCAATACCGTTCTGCCAATCGGCACACGGAAAATCAACGCATTCCGTACTCTTACAACGGAGAGTCTGGCAGTATTTATGCCCTTCAAGGTTCAGGAAATTATGGACAAGGGCGGCATCTATTTCGGTGAGAACGCAATCTCCCATAATCTCATCATGTGCAATAAGGCCAATCTTATGAACCAGTCATCCTTTCTGCTTGGTGTTCCCGGTTCCGGTAAGTCCTTCTCGGCGAAGGAAATGATTACATTCCTGACGTTGAATACTGAGGATGATATTCTCATTTGTGACCCGGAGGGCGAATATGCGCCCCTGATCGAGGCCATGGAGGATATGGGCTCTGTCATCCATGTTTCTGCAGGCGGTAAAGACAGGCTGAATGCCATGTATATGGTCGATGGCTATGATGAAAACAACCCAATTGTTGTCAAGTCACAGTTTATCATGTCGCTGATCGAGCAGATCGACAACAACGGTGTAGGGCCGCAGCAAAAGTCCATCATTGACCGCTGTACGGCTGCCGTCTACCAGGAAGCGGCGGAAACCGGCATTATTCCAACGCTCAGTACGCTGCGGGAAAAACTGCTTGAACAGCCGGAACCGGAGGCAAGACAGATCGCACTGTCGCTTGAACTCTACACCACAGGTTCTCTTGACATCTTCGGACACAAGAGCACGGTAAACCTTGACAAGCGAATTATTGTGTTCGATATTCATGGCCTCGGCGCGCAGCTCAAGCCGGCGGGTTTGCTGGTGATTACCGACACCATGCTGAATCGCGTTACGCTTAACTGGAAAAAGGGCAAACGCACGCATGTCTTTATTGATGAGTTTCATGTCGTTTTTGAAAATGAGTTCAGCGCGGCCTTCTTTAACTCGGCCTGGCGTCAATTCCGCAAGCGAAATGCATCCCCCACAGCCATTACACAGAACGTAGAGTATCTGCTTGATTCCATACAGGCCAGCACGATGCTGTCCAACTCCGAGTTTATTGTCATGTTGAATCAAGCGGCATCCGACCGTGAAAAGCTGGCACGACTCTTAAATATCTCAAATGAGCAGATGAGCTATGTCACAAACGCTGATGCCGGCTGTGGCCTTATCAAATACGGAAGCGCACTCGTTCCTTTTATCAATCGTTTTCCGCAGGATACAAAGCTATATCGGTTGATGACAACCAAACCCGGAGAGGGTTCCTTCGCACTGGGGCAGGCTTAATGCCTGCTCCAACTATTATTATCATGGAGGTGTGGTGTGATGAGCAAAATCAAGACCCGTGAAACACTAAAAGACATAAAAGCCCTGGATAAGGCAGCCATTGCCTCCGAGCGAATGAGGGACGCATTTATACGTTCCAAAGATACCGCCTCAAACCTTATGGATGACGGGCAGGTCTCTCCAAGTGAATATGCAAACGATAAAGTTCAATATGTATCGGAGGACATTCCCAGAGAAGTAACTCACAAGATTGCCTCTGATACCAAAAAAGCGGCACAGAGTGGCCGTGAAGCCATTCAGCGCCGTCGTATAATCAAAAACGATGAGAAAAAATCAACTTATCAGACTGAAGAACAGTATCGTCAGCAAAATCAGCAGGCGTCATCTGCTCGGCATTCTGCAAATGCTCAACAGAATACAGTACAGAGCAACACTGCAGTTCAGCGTCCTCAAGCACAACGCTCTGATACCAAGCGAATAACGAATCAAGGTCGTGAGCTAACAAGAACGCAGACCAAAACAAACGCAATCAGGCAATCTCAAAACTCTTCTGTCGGGACCTCTGAAAAACTGGGACAGATTAACCATCCGAAAGAACCATTAAAAGCGGTGAAGCAGCCCGGCCGCGCAATAAAGCAAACAGGAAAAGCTACAGCAAAGTCTGCCAAACGCACAGTTAAAACAGGAGAACACACATCAAAAGTGGCGGTCAAAACCGCTCAGAATACTGCGAGGGCTGCACAAAAATCCTCCATCGCCGCTCAGCGAGCCGCAAAACTTGCAGTACAGTCTGCCCGAGCTGCCGCCAGAGCGGCTGCTATCACAGCTAAAGCGGTTGTAAGAGCAATATCAGTTGCAGTGAAAGCCATAATTGCCGCTGTCAAGGGACTTATAGCAGCAATAGCTGCCGGCGGATGGGTCGCGGTAGTGGCTATTGTTCTGATCTGTCTGATTGGAATGATTATTGCTTCACCTTTTGGTATTTTCTTCGCCGGCGAGAACACAGACCCGGATGCAGTGCCTGTATCTGCGGCGGTCGCACAGGTTAACTACGCTTTCAATGAAAAGCTGGAGACGATACAATCATCCGGTGATTTTACCGATGTCGTCATAAAAGGAAGTTTGGCTGACTGGCCGGAAGTATTGGCAATCTTTGCGGTGAAGGTTGCCGGCAGTGATGAGGTGGATGCAACCGATGTTGCAACCCTTGATCCTGCTCGTATTGAAAAGCTGAAAGCTGTTTTCTGGGACATGAATTCTATCTCTAGCCATGTTGAAACAATTAGCCATCCAGACAGCGACCCAGACGACGATGTTGACGATAGTTGGTCGGAAAAATTACTGCATATCACTATAGCTCACAAGACTGCCGAAGATATGACAGCCATATATAATTTTTCAGAAAAGCAAAACACTCTACTGGAAGAACTGCTGGTAGAGCGGGATACATTACTTGAACTGATCGGCGAAGTGACCTTTATAAGCGCCGATGCTGCGGCAATTATTAAGAACCTGCCTGACAATATTTCCCCAGAACGAAAAGTGGTAATAAAGGCGGCCTGCTCTCTTGTCGGAAAGGTAAATTACTTCTGGGGCGGCAAGAGCTTGACCATCGGTTGGGATTCTCGTTGGGGTACCCTTCAAAAGGTTACGGCAGATGAAAGTCCAACTACCGGCACCTATCGGCCATACGGTATGGACTGCTCGGGTTTCGTGGATTGGGTGTTTTATAACGCCAGCGACGGTAAATATATTATTAGCCACGGTAGTGGTGCTTCCGCCCAGCACAGCTATTGCCAGACTATTTCGTGGGATGAGGCAATGCCGGGTGATCTCGTGTTTTACCCGGAAGATGAGCATGTCGGCATCGTAGCGGGAAGAGATGAAGATGGGAATTTGCTCATCATTCACTGCTCAAGCGGATACAACAATGTTGTGATTACAGGCGTTGACGGTTTTACTTCTATCGGCAGGCCTCTGCTTAACTGATTCCAACCAGTATATTCCAACCTTTTCGGAGATTTGTCAATTGAATCTTTTCTTATAATGCTATGGGGCAAGTATTAGGGACAGGCGGCGGCACATAAGATCAATATGAACACAGCCGCCGGATCAGCTTTACAGAAGCGGTCTCCGGCGACATAGTATTCTTTCGATCTGTCCCCACACTGGCATATACGCAGGCTTTGACGAGAGCGGTCAACCCATAGTCATACACTGCGGCTGTACCAATGGTATCTCTTTAACTAATCTGCCAATTTTCAGCATCATCGTAGTGTGTTGTGCAAACGACATATTCAATCACAGTATAGGCAATAAAATCTTTTCTACATGAAGAAGCGATAATCATAAATCGAACCTTCATATTGCGAAAGCAATAACCCAATACGAGCAATCTCATTGGATGATTCTATTGTGCAAGGCAATTTGGAGTAAAGTCCAAAACTATTCCAATTCATTTTAGATAGACCTAAAATTTCAGATGCAATTTGTGCCATATCCCCAGAACCGTAGTGCTTGACGATTTTTAGCGGAAACGGAATCGTCTTACTACCTTGGATATACTTAAATTTTGGATTTCTTATTGATGGTGCAATACCATGAGTGTACAACAGCATTATGTTTTCGTTCAATGGGAAACACAATCCACGCCGGACAGGAAATCCATCAATAGCAAAGTCCCTTGAATACTCAAAGCATCTTACATCATCTTCGAAATTGATTTCCAACAATTCAATGTCGGTAATCCCTGCTGACGAAAGGCACTTTACAAGTCCATCAATTTCCTCTTTCTTAAATGGAGTGCGCTTATGGATTACTACTCTTTTAGGAAGCTCGGTAAAAGATTTATAAAACAACTCCTTTATATTAAGCCCAAGTTTATATGCTTCATTTTCCGATAAAAATGGATTATTTCTACGATCTAAAACAACATCATTAAGTTTCGAGAGTTTATATTTTAAACCTTGCCCATCTGCCGAATAGATGTGGCTACATCCTACAACTATATCGATTCCAGTAGCGGATTTATTAATGCTGTATCCAATTCCAGCAAAAGCAGTATCTTCTCTTAAGCCGGAGATGACCCATGGAATACGACATGACTTAACATATATTGCAAGAGATAATGCCCACATTATTTGACAACGCAAATCACTCTCAAGCGTTTTTTCTCGAATAAATTGCGTGGCAATATTCTTTTGGACAGCATACGCCTTAACAAAATTATGTAGATCATAGGTTTCATAATCATCATTAAATGACGTTAGCCATTCAAATTCATTGGGTATATAAATCAGTACAACATCAACTTGTTGCGAACTCAATTTTTCAAGTTGATATATAATGCTACGTCCGAATTCTTTTACAGCCGCTTTTCTGTCAGTGTTGCTTGTGGCATTTATGTTCAACCAATGTGGTGCGGTTGTTAGTGGAATGTTTAATCCGACTTTAAAGGCACTATAAAAACCAGGAAACGGAAGCACATAATCAACATTGAACTTTACAGAGTGTGTATTATTCAATGCATTCAAGAAGGTGTAAAATTCAGAAGAATGACTCTGTGGACAAAGTACCCCTATGTTAATCGACGACCTCAGCACTTTGTCATTTAAAGGGAAGTCATAAGGATTATTTTGTGACAATCCTCTCATCGGATGAAAATCATTGACCAACCTGTTTTGCTCAGAGTTAAAGAAAGTCAATTCAGGGTCACGGCATTCAACACCATTCATGATTATTCTTTTTGGATTTATCGACGACGGTAAGCTTAATTGATGGCTTCCCGAATTGCCATTTATACCAATTAAGGCGCTGTTGGCACCAAAGCTGAAAAAGAATCCCTCGTTATTTTCAGGAGGAAAACATGCTTTTACCACGCTGTTACCAATAAGAGCGCTTGTCCATTCATCAATATAATTATTTATAGAAAGATTGGGTTTTGCGCCATTAACCCTTGCAGAAAACGAATCCGAGAAAGATTTAATAATAGCTTTTTTATATCTATCTGCATCTCTGAAATGGTATGCCGGTGCAAAGGACAAGTATGTATATTTGTAGTCAAACTCCAGTGATAATTGAACGCCCAGATATGCATGAATTGAAACATTTTCAATTTGATAAAAGAATGCATTCTTGGGATCTTTTGTATCCCATATTTTATCTTTTGAGAATGCAAACCCGCTTCTTTCTGCTAATACTCTTGTTGCAGTTCGAAGCAAGAGTTCTCGAAACGCTTCGTTCTGAATCGCAAGCTCTCGGGTAAATGGTGTTACATCAATGCCACCAACCAGTCGCTCTGAACATATTTTAACAATTTTTTCTTTTGCACCCCATGCATATACTAAACCCTTATAAGGAATCGCTATTATGTTGTGTTCTGAGAGAGCATTACAAAAACTCCATGGCTTTTCATCGGCAGAATAATTATATTTTAACTGATAGCAAGTAGATGGAAAGATTATCGGATACAAGTTTGTCTTAACGATCTTTTTGAGCGTACCAGTGGATTCTTGGAACGGCATTGAAGTAAGGTCTTTATGTTCGCCTAATGTATTCAAAAGAGTGTCTATCCTATTAAGAAAATTCGTGTTGTCGCTCATGCAATGCCGCGACAGAAGAAGCATAGTTTTATCGAACCCATCCGTAGCTATGTAGTATCCATGTCTTCCATTGGCGGATACAACATCTAATAATTCTTCAACAGCGGTAGGACAGTTTACTCCATATCCGCACCAATATAATCTTCCTGCCCCGGGTTGTGAATAAGCATCTTTTAATGCTGCCATCAAAGATTTATCCCGTCCACTATAGCCTATGACGATGAGGTTTCTCTTTGCAAGTTCATATTGTAAAGCTTTTAAAAGCACATCACTTTGAGAGTCGAGTTCAGCAGCAGTATTCTTTAATGCTCCATATTTGTAATCACCATGAAGAGCTACACAAAAAAGTTCTCTTATAACATCTGACCTATAAATGCGTTCTTGTGATTCTAAAGTCACTTCCACAGGTGTCAAGTTGTATTGATGCGCCGTCTTCAAAGATAAGCCATCAAAATTAGTCGTCCAAACACTTTTTATCCAACCAATTTCGGCAAGCATAGCAATTAAATGGTATCCTAAGCTTGGATTTTTATTTTCTGTTAAATGTTGAAAGTACTTCCTGCGGTCATCGTCAATTGGATATGCCTTTTCAGCATAGAATGAATATTCTTCATCAGAATTCACAGAAGGATAAATCATTTGAGAATCTAACCAGTTTTGAATTACAACGCGGACATTATCCATTTTAATATTTTTAAATGAGTCTGATGCTGTTGGGTTTTGGGAAATAAAAATTTCATGCTTCCAATCCCAAATGCATTCAGATGCTGATTGTATATCAGACTCCACCGAAGCTCCGGCACCTAAAAGTAACGAGTGAGTTGTGTCTTTATTCTGTTTGAGTGAACGAATAAACTCGTCAAATTTAAGCATCTGCATAAGGAACTCCTTTGTGGAAAAAATATGTATTCCAATAAAAAATTTTGCGCATAGCACATTAATCGACTACATTTACATAGCATGTCTCCGAATTGCACATTGCTATACCGCAATGATCTTTCTCAGATAATAATTCCATCACAGTGATCAATTTCATGCTGAATGATCTGTGCGGTCCATCCAGTGAAGGTCTTAAGGCGTACTTGAAATTCTTCGTTTTGATACTGAACCTTAATGGTCTTGTAGCGTTTGGCCTTGCGCGTACCGGTTAATGATAAGCAGCCTTCCTCAGTCTCATATGGTTTTGAGCGCCGGATGATTTCCGGATTGAACATAATCATATACTTGCCGTCATAGTCGAAAGCAATAATGCGCTTATTGATGCCAATCATGTTCGCCGCCATCCCGACACAACCGTCTTTGTGAGCGGTCAGCGTGTCCAGCAAATCCTTGGCTGCACAAATGTCATCTTTCGTGGCGAGTTCTGCTTTGTGAGCAAGAAACGCTATATCCTTATTTATTGGTTGAATCATACTTATCCGCCTCTTCAGCCCTTGTTTTCAAGGTGTTGAAAATATGCCATCAGCTTTTCATTGCACACCTGCTCAATTTTTGCCTTCTCATCTTCGTTCAGGTGTTTCCAGATGGTCTCGTCAACCTGAATAATCCCCAGCGTCTTGGTGTGGCGCATAATACTCATATCCTCAAAGCGTTTATAAGGATAAATTAGTATATTATGTAGAATCTCTTTATCCGAAATATCCGCATTAAGGTAAACGCTCTTTGCTTTCTCAACTACTAAGCCATTTTTGCGTCTATTTTCAAAAAAGGACCGGAAATACGTCACGATATCATCCAGCCTCACACGACCCTTATTGTCGGCGTACTGTATTACTGCTTTGATGAGCACCGGTTTATAGGAATAGCTCATGTCCATCTGCTTGATCATTTCCATGAACAGGTCCTTCCGGTTGGAGTCGTCAATCAGCGTCCAGCCGTACTGCTCAGCATATTTGTGGAGCGTTTCCTCTTTGAAATATTTAAACATCCGGTGTTCACTCATAGGAACGACCAGATCTGGGACGAGTTTACCGTCTCTTACATATTTTTCGATGGTCTCTGACTGTACGTCCACACGGCGCACAAACTCCATTTGAGAGATCATTCCGGCAGCTTCTGCCTGCCAGTTGAAGATGTCCACAAGCTCATAATCCGTGGCATCTACCGGCCAGTCGATAAGAGCATCCGGCTTTTCGCCTCTGGCGTACAGACCCTTCTCAGCCTCAAGTTGGCCATTCGGGGAAAGCGCTAATCCGCCCGCGTGGTAATCCTTGAGCTGAAACAGACGGTGCAGGGACTGCGGTATGTTGTATTGGCTTGCGTTGTCAACGAAGTCAAACACCATCAGGCAGTCCTTACCTTCGGCCAAACGCATACCACGGCCTAGTTGCTGGGTGTAGAGAACTTTAGACATGGTGGGACGCGCCATAAACAGTACTTCGGTTTGGGGGCAGTCCCATCCTTCGTTAAGCAGGTCGCAGGCACACAAAACCTTAATTTCTCCGGAAGCGAATTTTGCAAGATGCTCCTGCCGTTCGGAGGCTTTCATGCCGCCGGATACAGAGCAGGCGGTAACGCACGCTTCGGAAAAGAGGGAAGCGATCTCCTTCGCATGCTTCACGCTCGCACAGAACACCACGGTGCGACGGTCTTTCACATATTGCAGCCATGTGTCTACGATCAGCTTGTTTCGTTCCGGTACATAGATTTTGTTCTCTAAATCGCGGATATTATATTGAACGCTATTGAAGCGTACTTTTGTCAAATCAATATTGGTGTGGATGCGGATGCAGCGCACAGAAACAAGTTCGCCGATTTCTACGGCAGTCTGAATGTCCAACTTGTGTGCCGTCTTTTTGAAAATGTCTAGAATAACGGTATTGTCGTCCATACGTTCAGGCGTAGCGGTAAGCCCAAGCGTAAACTGTGGCTTAAAATAGGCTATGACTTTCTGATATGTATCAGCGGAGGCATGATGTGCTTCGTCAATTATAAGATAGTTGAAATCGCTTTCTTTGAACTTGTCAAGGTTGAGCGCGACGCTCTGGATACTGCCACATACCACTTGGGTGTCAGGTTCTTTAACCGTATCAACAAAGCGGCCGATGGTCACTTCCGGCCAAAGACTTTCAAAAGTTTCCACCGCTTGTGCTACCAGCTCGTGGGTGTGGGCGAGAAAAAGCGTTCTACCTGCACAGGACTTGGCATCCATCACCGCAGTCACAGTCTTACCGGTGCCGGTCGCGTGATACAGAAGACCGATAGTCTCGTGATTGGTTCGCATCCCTTGTAGTGCTTTCAGTGCGGCCTTCTGGTGCTCCTTGAGTTCAAGGTTTACTGCGTCTATGGACTTCGCCCGCTGGGAGGGGAGGTAGTCCTCAATCTCCTTGAACTGTGGATAAGCTCCGAGAAAAACGCGCAATTCGTCCTTGATGGTATCTGGTTGTATCTGCATCTGGCGAACGGCGAACCGGTACACATCCCAGCCTAGGTGTACCATACTGTTTTGCTTAAGTAGATCATCATAGAATTTACCGGAAGCCACCAATTGTTTATTATGTGAGGCCTCGTCATCAACTTCGATAGCAATGCGATGAGACCCGTTTTCAAGAAGAAAATCAGCAAATCGACTGTTTTGATAAATATCATAAAAATGATACTGCGAGTAGAGATACCCTGCTTTTTCGGCACCAAATGTATCACTGAAAAGCTCTATGAACAGGTTTTCCGCAGAACTGCCTGATGCAGCGTAAAGTGTTGGCATTACGATTCCTCCCGGACTTCCTGTAACAGAATCCTTTTTTCAAATCCACCACGAGCTATTCGCTTTTTTTGGCAGATATCTTCTAACTGCACAATCGAATAACCTCTAGCAATTGCCGCTGCCCGGACAACTTCCAACAAATCTGCCAGTTCTTCAATGTTCTGATCTTGATGGTATTCCGCCAGTTCCTCGTCAAGCTTGGCATCTAACATACAAAGATATTCATCATCAGAGAGGATTGATGTAATACAGGTTTTTCCCGCAGCTGCAATGATTTCAGGAATACGATCACGCACTAATTTGTTATGAATAATAGTGTTCATTTTTAACTTTCCTGTTCTTGAGTAAGTTATTCTGCTAAACTTTTAGCCACCGAAAGCATTCGAAAAAATTCCTTTTCAAGTTCACCCATATTTGTCTCAGGTCCCCAACTTATGCGGATAGAATTTTCTATCTGCTCGATAGGAATTCCCATTGAGACAAGTACATAGCTGGGAGAATAGTTTTTTGATGTACATGCCGACCCGTTTGACACACTGCAATACTGCTTTGTTGAAATCATAAGAGCTTCAGAAGATACTCCGTGAAGGCATAGATTTAATGTGTTGTTCAAGCAATATTTCTGATCTCCATTAAAACTATAGCTAAGGCCAGAATCTTCGAGAAGTTTCAATAAAGACATTTTTATCGCACTTAGTTTAGCTTCATCCTTTTTGTATTCTATCTCAGCAATTTCGCATGCCTTCCCGCATCCACCGACAAGCGCTACCGGAATGGTGCCAGGACGTATTCCGTGTTCTTGCTGCCCACCGTACATTATTGCTTTCACAGGTGGCAGCTTATATTCCTTTTTCCTAAGAACTAATACCCCGACACCTTGTGGACCTCTTAATTTATGGGCACTGAAAGAAAGCATGTTGTATTTTAGCTCACGAATCTCCTGAACTAATTTCCCGCAGCTCTGAGTTGCGTCAACATGAAACAGCACATTTTGTTTTGACAGTTCTTCACCCAATTCCTTAACAGGCTGAATGATACCAGTTTCGTTATTAACATGCATCAGACTAACCAAGAGTGTATTAGCACAAACTTTTTTTAAAACTTTAGCAACATTGATCCGGCCAGATGATTCAGGATCAATAAAGTCCACGATAAAGCCCCTTTCTGACATTACCTTGACCGTCTCCATCACTGCCTTATGTTCAATTGAAGTCGTGATAATGTGATTTTTTCCGCTTTCAAGCGCATATGTTTGCAACCCCTGAATAGCAATATTATTGCTTTCCGTCGCTCCACTAGTGAAAAAAACCTCTGATGTGGAAACGCCTAATAATGAAGAAACCTGCTTTCTTGCAGTTTCTACAACAGAACGAGCATGATCTCCAAAGTCATGGGTACGGCTATCAGCGTTACCAAAGTTATTTTTATAGATATCTACCATCGCTTCTAATACTCTAGGTTCGACAGGAGACGATGCATTGTAATCCAAATATATACTCATCTTAATCTTCTACCGCCAATTTCAAGAGATCATCTAAACTCTTAATAAAACCAGTGCCGCAAAGATGGGCAATTCCGCGTTCCAAATTGAGCCTAAAATATTTGGACACAGCTTCTTTATCTGTAGGGAGCCCCATTGTCACACACCATGCTTTTACCAGTGCTTCATAGATCTCATAATAATCGCCACCAAAGGTGTACCAGGACATTTCCAGATTACTATCAGCAGCCAACAGGGTATCTGTTGGCAATGTTTTTTCCCCAAGCGAGTACGTCAGCGCCCATCTACATAGAATATTCCAGTTTTTAATGCCGGTCTTTCCTTTAAGGCGAGAAAGCTGATCTTTAGCCTGCTGAGACAGGCGAACTTGTTTAATAATCATTTTTCCTGAAAGTATCCTTTCAAAATAGTGGTACTTCTTGTTTCTTCACAGTAGCTTAATGTAAACTTATCCCCTATAGAGTCTTTCATCAATTCATAATAATTATGATCAATTTCAGTATCAGTGGATAGAATAATTGTTTGATCACTGGCATGTGGGAAATATGTAGTTACCACTGAAGTCCGATGCATGGAATCTAAACGTGAGAGCGGAGTATCAATAATTACAGGAAGTTTTTTCTTAGAACAAATAGCCAGTGCCCAGAGGATGGCTATTACCATCAGCTGTTTTTCTCCAGCTGATAAAGAGTCTTTATCTACTTTGATTCCGTTCTCCATGAGATATGACAAATCTAGAGTTTGGGGATCCATGACAATTTGTTGAATAAGATTCTTCTTGTTTGCGAGTTTTTTATAGCATTCCGTAATGGTTATCCCAAGTATACTTGTTTTCCGTTTCTGAAGTTCTATAGTGTATTCATCAATTATTCTCAAAGCAATGTTAGAATACTTAACCAAACGATCGGAATCATCCAGCAACTCGATATTTGTCAAATAATTTTCTGTTAAATGGTTGAATTCAATTGTCTTTGCAACTACGGATGCGTTTATAGAACTGCGATTCTGCTCAAGCGTTGCCAATTTTACTTCAAAATCAACTAAAATTGCATTCTGTTCTTTGAGTGACTGTAGTATACCACTCAATTTTTTCTCATTAATATCCAGCGACAGGTAATTATCTACTTCTTCCAGTTTTTTCTTTAGGCTCGACTTTCTTTGCAATGAGAACAGCGTAGTTCGCTTACTTTGATCAATAAGATCCTCAAGCAACCCATTTAACTGGAATAGCGCATGGTCAGACATTTCATACACGGATGTTGTTGCACCCGCAGAGGTTCTCTCCTTTACAAATTCAACGAAATCGTGACTTGCAGAATATGCGGCCTCGTGCTCTCGAGCGAATTCAATCAGCATATCATCGAGGTGACTTAATGCCTGTCGCATTATTAGATCATTATGCTCATCTTCGGCCTGTAGTTTTATCTGTTGAATCAAGTCTCTTACAAGTAAAAGTGGCAGTTCTCCAGATGCAATATCAATGAGTGCATTTTCGTTTTGTTCCATTTCAGCGAGAAGATTTGACTTTTGCTGCATCAATTCCTGCCTTTGTTCAACTACGTATCCACCACTGATTTCGTATTGAAGATGAAACCGATTTATCTTTTCTTTTTGTTGCTGTATGGAGACAGTTTGCTGCTCGATTTCGCTATCAATTTTTGCCAATTGATAAATCAAGTCATCTCGTTCCTGCCTAACGGCCTGGAGTTCTTCTGTAGATTCTTTTCCTTTAGTTTTTTTACTTATCCGTCGCAAACTTCGGTCAAGATCATTTTTTATAACATCTAAAACGCTTATACCCAGCATGGAGCGAATAGAATTTTTCATCTGTGCATTTGTGTTATCTACAGCGAGATCAGCTATTTTTTCTCCATCAAAAAAATAGAAACTTGATAACGCACTGGGAAGAATGTTTTCAACAAACATTGCCCAATTTTTTGTAAGAAAATCACTGTATTCGCTATTTTCCTGAACAGTAATAGTATCACTTGTCCTATTTGACAAGGCATCCCATTCTCTGCGAACCAAATATACCGCCGAATTACTTTCGTTTAAAATGAATTCAAGCTCGACAGAACTACGTTGACTCCAGGTGCCTTTGTTGACATATGATCTCAAATATTGACCATAAGATTTATAGCCACCTTCTTTGTAAGCAATAGAATTTGGTCCGTACAGCGCCAATAAAATTGCTTCAAGGAAAGTGGTCTTCCCACGACCGTTCATTCCACCGATTAGAACTATTGGGCGAGTATGGGTGAATTCAAATGTGTTTAAACCGGCATAAATGCCAAAGTTATCCATAGCTAGTCTTTTAATAATCATTACACATCACCCGCTGTGTCTTCACAACTATCTTCAGGGATATAGTCTAAAAACTTTTCGTTATATCTGCCGCCCATTTCCTTTTTGCGCGTCATTTTATTGGAATAATACTGTGTGGCATCAAATTCGTTTTGATAAAACGTCCGGCTAATTGTGGCTTCCAAATCATCAACTATACCTTTGCGTTGATTCAGGCCTGAAGCCTGATTTTCTACATCAATTAAGCTGTACATCATTTCAAAGACCAATTCTTCATCACTGTACAATTTTTCGCATACTGACTGCAATATATCCCATTCTTCTTTACCAAAATTGTTTTTATGAATCCACTCGGGATCTTCGAAAGGAATGTCCATGATGCTTTCATAAATCCGGGGCAAAGTGTCATCAAATTCATGCTTGTCCAACACCCATATTCTGCGAATAGATCTAAGCTCCTGAATTCGGATCAACTCAAGATCATGGAATTCTTCAGGACCGTTTCTGTTTATATGTTTTTGAACTTGAAGCAGCTTACAAAGCCACTCTTCACGGACTTCTTTTTTATATGGCCCATGAAATAACCTTCCGTAGTTACCCTGTAAATTACCATGCATTCTTCTAAAACTGCGTCGTTCTCGGTCTCCATCTTCATTACCAAATTCATTTCTAAATTTCAGAAGTGGTGTCATCCACTCTTTTTCCTCATCATTGGCGATCATAGCTTCCATGGATTTGTCTTTTTCAACCATCGTGCATACCCAACAACCGAAACGGCTTTTCCCACAGGACGGTAAATCCTTATCCATCATGAGCGGGCACTCGTTATCTGCTGTAGCGCCTTTGTACATGGTTAGCAAATCCATATTGGAGTATCCCCAAGGGTTCTTATATTGCATAAGGAATACCCAGACATCTTCGTCTGACCAGTCTTCCAAGGGAGAGAAGACTAACTCATTTGCGAGAGTCGGATTTGGGCTCAACAGCTCCCGAACACGCTTTTTCTCCAAATTGGTCATTGTTCTATTTCGGCGAGTACTTTCTTGCTTTCTTGTTCCTAGAACCAGAATGATTTCACCATGTTCTGCAATTTTACTCTTTATAAAGCGGTTTACTGGTTGAATCTTTAGGCGATCGGTGCACCAACGATATTTCATTCTGGGGAAGGGGTACCCCCGTCCAATTAGATTTACCCAAAAAGTATTATTGTAATCAGGAATTAACCTCTCCGGAATAAAAGGCAAATGCTTATCATCGGCTGCAATGCGCATAGAATCCAAAGACTTTTCCACCCATTTTGAAACCACAGGAGATTCTACTAAGGTATCCGTGTTCATGATATGTATTGGCTTTTTGCGTTGGTTGACCGGCAATTTTTCAATTGCCATCCACACCAATTGAACTGTGGCAGTACTGTCTTTCCCTCCAGAATAACCAATCATCCAAGGAATATCATCTGACAAATATAAATTTTGGACCGTGGTGATTAGTGCATTGATGCTTTCATTTGTTATGCTATTCATGTAAAATATCTTCCTATTCTGTTAACGACTTTGATAGTTGATTTTCAGCTGCGAATTCATCTGCTGTCAAAGGCAACCCAATCTCTTCCTTAATTACATTTGAAATTAATAGTGCCGCTTTCTTATTTGTAATAATGCGCCCATTTTGATTGATTGCTCTTAAATACCATTGCCGAGAGTTGCGATTCCAATTTACTTTTTCTAAATTTACCAAACACCGTTCCAGGCTAATATCCGTGTGCCTAAACAGATAATTTCCAATCCTCCCCAGCGCTTGGATAACTATGCTTTGGGTTGCAATGTAGTTTTCTCTTAAATCAACTTTCGTTATTTCTTTGTGTTCAAGCTCTTGCCACTGTAACATATGTAATGAAACATTATTCCAAAATACATATAGGAAGTCCCCAATGCCCGCATCAATGCTACGTCCAACAATTAGTTTATTTGCGGTGTAAAAGGTGTTTAATGTAAACAAGCTGGATGAAAATTTCCCTAGAATATCTTTTTCTTTATCCGTATATGTGTTTAAAAAATCAATTTTTCGAACAACATCCCTAGTAATAACCGCCATCTGATCCCGTGAATCATATAATTCTGAAATTGAGTTAGATGTTTTTACTGCATTCTTGTTCAAATCAGTAAAAATCTGCTGGCTTCTTTCTAAACCTTTATCCGCAAAAAACACAATAGGAATAGTTTCGTCACTTAAAGAAGGATCTTCTTGCAGTGCTTCCAAAATGGCTGATTTTCTATGTTGTCCATCATTAATTAGAAATTTCGCATCTAAAGCGACCTCCAGAACGCCAACATCCGGAATACCATCAGCTGGACGAAATTGAAAATTTCCGTCTATGGAAGCTGCTAAAGCAGAGAATACATAAGAATTCCTATTGCCTAAAATATATTTACTGATAATTGGAATTCGCGTTTCGTTTAATTTTCTTTGAGCACGGTATTCAGGTAATACATATTCATCATCAGATGGGAATAAACGTGACAGCATTTTCAAGGGAACCATTGCTATATAATAGTCTCTTGATGCCTGGATACCTTTTACCACTGGAAATTTATAGACAAAGTCCATGTTCTTCTCCTCATATACCACAGCAAGGGATATACTTAAGTATCTACTTAAGTATATCCCTTGCTGTGGTTAAAGTCAATATCAAGAAGAAGAATATTGGATTTTAGCGAGAGCTAAATGAAAGTTTAATTTTCCCCTCTAATGACTCTTTTCGAATCCATGCTAATACATTTTCTTTTAAATCTGCAATTGTTGCTCTTCCTGCCGTCATACTTGTTAAAAACAAAATAATTTCCTGATCAAGACTCAAACTTTGAATTAATGAATCTGCATTGTCTATTGCTTCTTTTAAGCGCAAAAAGACGTTTCTATCTATTACCCAAACTTCTGCAGCCTTAATATCTGCTAAGCAACTAGAAACCTTCTCTGAGTTAATGCCGCTAATCACCCTCAAGGTATTCGTTGTTGTTGAAGTTAAAACAGTGAAATGCTTTGCCCAGTCTTTTTTCACTGCTGTCTGAATTGACTTAAAATCCGTATCTGCGGAAGAGACCGCGTCTTTATCAGCGTATCCGGTTTTTATAGCATTCTGAAGATTAATCAGCAGCGCTTCCAAATCCGTTTTAATAGTATCCGCCAAGAAAAACTGTAAGTAGTCTTGTACATAATTCAGCTCTTCGATAAAGTCACTTGCCTGATTTACGAGCGTACGATACTTGCTATCTGTAGCCTCTTGTTGAGCTCTATTTACTTTAATCCCTTCAAGGCGACGCAGTTCTTTCATTTCCTTGATTCGACGATCTACTTTGTCAAAAATCATAATAATTCACTGCCTTCCTTCAAGGGATGTACTAATTACCATAAGAGCTTTTAATTCATCGGCGTATCGTGAGCAAGATTGTTCATTCTCAACTACATCGCCCAATGCATTCTTCCTAGAAATTAACTGCTTATCAACTTTATCAATATCTGCATCAATCTGGTTTAAGAAGTCAAGTAATGGCTGTAAGTCTGAGAGCGGATCTCCTGAAAAAGTCATAAGAATAGTCAGTGGGTCATCTTCATCCAGCACTTCACTTATGTCATTAATTGCCTTGGCAATTTGCTTAGTATTTTTCTTGACAGCATCGGATGATGAAACAGCCACGTTAATTTGCGCATTATTGATTTCTGTGTAAAACTCCTTACTTTTTGTTACTAGATCAAGGATATCGTCTTCATCAATCTCATCGTTATTAAAATAATCATAGATGGATTGAACAACAGTTAGCGCATTTGCGAGTTCAGCTTTAGCCACACTCTCAATACGATCAACAATGTCTTTCAGATAAGAGAAAACATCTCGACGAAGTTTCACAGTATCTTGTGATTGCAAGTCTTCTTCTGGAATAACAAGCTTATTAGTCTTAACATTTCGGAAAACACGCATTAGGTTTGGCTCATCAAGAACAATTACAGAACTGCCGCCACCTTGGGGCAAATTAAAATACTGTCGAACGGTTTCTCTGTTTGCGACATCGGCTCCCCTTTGAGAAAGAATAGTAACCAATGAATTCCATTCCCTTGAATGACTTGACTTAGCAGGTTTTGCTGTTTTTGCCTCAAACAAGTACTTCGCAGTTAAGTTTTTTAAACTCCGTTCCCTATATTCTCCGCACAAAATCATGCGGTACATTTCGGCAGCAATTGCCGCTTCAATATAACTGGTTTTAGAAAAAGCATTTACATTCACTGCTTTGACTAAATCATTTTTGATCCTTGATAACCCCGCAGTAATGAGGTATGCATCTAAATCGGAATCAGGATAGTTCCAGCTTTGATTTCCATATTCTCGCCAACGAATGAAAGCACTAATCAAGTTTACAGACTCCCAATTTGCGGGCATAGTATAAAATCCAGTGCCTTTTGTCTGATTCTCAAAACAAATCAATGTTGGGGTGGCATGTTCAACTTTCGACACGTTATCCATCGATATACCTTCAGCTGCCCAATTGATTGAGGAGAACAGGAATTTACACATATCTCCTTGAGCCGCACGAAGGATGCCTGTTATTCCTACCGTTGCAGAGACATCAATAATCTGACCATTAGACCAATTAGTTAATACCGCATTTGCTTTACTAACTCTTTCCTGCGATTTCAGGGGGATGGGCGAAGGAACAGGAGCCGGCTCTGGAGCTAGCTCGGGAGTCGATGCAAATACCGATCCAGGTCCTGGTTTTGGTGGTTGTATTTCAGATAAGCTTAATATCGGAAGGCCTAATTCCTCTA
Organism: Papillibacter cinnamivorans DSM 12816; assembly: GCF_900176335.1. GTDB lineage: Bacteria > Bacillota > Clostridia > Oscillospirales > Oscillospiraceae > Papillibacter > Papillibacter cinnamivorans. The sequence continues at coordinate 145,159 of NZ_FWXW01000004.1, read as the reverse complement.
TTATTTCTTTTTTTACCGCTGCAATGTAAGTCGAACCGTCTTGCGTATATTGATCAGGATTACCATCGCCCCAAATACTCAAGAATCTCAGCAAACGATCTGCTTGAGCTTCATCTTTAATCTGACTGTGAATACGGTAACTTAATGTAGTATTGACATTTACGATATTGTATTTCAAACTCGGGAATTTATCCACATTGCTCAATATATCATTTACAACAGGCTCAATAATATCTCGAATAATATATCTAGGCGTTTGATGCCCTTTTGTTAGTCCATACTTATAAAGATAACGAATGCTGCTCTTAGAAAAAGGATATAAACATAATTGCTTACCGGATTCGATGGTAACATATTCCCAATTGGCCCCCTCTTTGACCTCGTGAACTGGATATTCAGAAGGCGCTGCGTGATTGTTTAACCACACTGAAATAGTCGACTCCGGAAGAGACATTGTATTAATATATTTTCCGACAAATTCAAAAATCCCATCCTCGTCAAACACATCGCTGGGGATATATATATATTGAGTAATACGGTCCTTATGGTTATCCCTAAAATTATTCTGAAGATAGTTGCTGGTGGTGCCAACTATAGAAGCAATGCGGCAAATATTATCGTCCGCATTCATACCTGTATGTTCGACAATTAACGCATCGAGCAATGCATCATCAACACCGGTAAAGGAAGTAACGTCTTCAATAAACAAGGTCAGATTTTTCCCAATACGATAAAGTTCTTTTCGAATCTCCTGAAAAATCTGCCTGAAATCACCAGGTTCAATTCCGGCACACCGTTGAATGACATCATTTACAAATTGATTTAAATAATCTGCTATTTTCTTTGCATCTTCAGCGCCACTCTCATCTGCCATTAATTCGCGAGCCATTTTTTCAGCTTTAGGATCAGCGCCTGCTCTATAAATATCTTCGAACAAATCGGTAGAAACCATGAAATCATCGGCAATAAACTGAGCAACTGTATCCCGGTCAACCAGGGTATGTTCGGCAATTTTCGAATACATACGCGCAATTGGGCCTGTCGCAGACATCAAATAATTATGAACTACTTCATTGTTTAAAAATGCTTCCAAACGTTTTCTTTTTACATTAGTTATTCTTATAGGATGGCTTTCATCATCATGCTCAATTTCGATAATGAAATTATGATAGATCATGTCCTTGAGCTTGTTTTCATCAACGAAAACAGAGGCTCGCACCAATCTTTCATATATATCTCTATTTGCAATGCCTTGAACTTCCGACTTCTCAAGAAGTTGGCGAATTGTTCCTTTTAATGTGTTATCACTACGTCTGATAAACAAAACGACTTCATTTTCTGGCTTTTCTTGCTGAAAGCGGGCTTCAAACCATCTGATTAAATGAGACTTACCAGTACCGCTCTGACCATAGACAGCGATGAATTGATGCTTATTCTCCGAATTTAAAATGTGCTTTTTATAGATAGCCTCTTCAGAGTAATCCCTGCCACCTGATGGCTGGATATCAAACTTATTAAGTAAATGGAGGCGTCTAATTGCTACATGTGTTGCTAGAAAATCGCCTTGCGATGCAGTGATTGAATCTGCTTTTACAACATAGCTAAGTCGTTCTCTTGCTATATTTGAATCCATATTACGCCTCCTAACTGCAAATGGTTATGTTGGTAACGGTGTTGCTAATTGCGTGGGCTTTTAGTGTGTAAAGGTTCCAAATGTCCTCCTGGTCCAAAATATGTTCAAGTTTAACAACACCGGCATCATGAAGCGCACGAAGACCGTTAGAAATACCGTAGTTCAATTTACGGTTTGCCGGATTTGCATCAATTATCATATGGCAATATGGCATTATACGAGATATAAACTCTCCAAAAGAATACCTTCTGTTTTTGTCAAACTCAGCGATTTCAATTATATCTTTTAAGAAAACATCAGCATTGGGAATTACAAACATTTCCTGCAAGTATCCAAGGCCAAGAAATGATACCCAAAAGCGCCATGCACGCATAGCCACTGCATCCACTGGTCGGTTAATCATTTGGCTCAACAATGGTGCCATATTAGCAACATTTTTCTCACCCTTAAGAACCGCACCGTCAAGTGAATAATATGCTTTCGTAACTTGATAGAATTGTCCAGTGCTAAATTGTTCCAGCATACCATTCACATATTTTCTCAGGGAGTCAATTGATTTAATAGTGCTTGAATCTACTGCCAATGAAACCATGTTGTCTGAAATGGTAATCAATTTAAGTTCTTCCGCAGCATTACGATAATCGGAATAATATGTAGATCCATTATTCAGAAAGTCCGGTTCCATTTTGTCCTTCAGATCCGAGTTTGAGACCGGTTTTTTTTCTGCTATTTTGCAGAGAGTATAGACTCTTTCCGGAATGGCTGTTGTTACCATTTTATCTAGAAACATATTGCCTCCTTATGCGTATGGACAAACTGATTTAATAGGTATTACCGACCCATCAACTAAATCCGAAAAAGCCTTGTTTATCCATTCAAAAAATGTATTTTCCCTCAGGATATGCACCACTTTAATACCAGGTTGTTTGCTCAAGTTATTTGTAATATAAATTAGTTGATCATATATTTCTTTCGGTGTTCCGCTATAGGATACCGCGACCACACCCGAAATATAATAGTGACTTTTTCTCTTAATAAGTTCTCTCAAGGAGCAACCGTTCAAGATCAATAAATTTTTTAGGCAAGTAATTGAATCTAAATAATGCTCTATATTCTTATCAGTAGATATAACCAAAACAGCTAATCGTTTTTCCATGAGAAAATTCACTAATTGGGCTTCCTGTGATTCCGTCGCAATAAATATAATATCGCTGGCTCCTCCAAAAAGGGCTAACTGATCTTGAGCTAACTCCTTCATTGGCATTTTTACTGGCACCTTTAAAGGAAATTCGAGGAAGTCCCCTTCATTGACATTACTGTGAGCATTGCACCCCGCACAGTATTCTGAAACTTTATCATATGTTTCATAAAACATTTCAGACCAGCATACTTTTCCGCTGTTTTTTATTGCATGTTGCATCGAATGAAATGCGTCGACATAGTACGCCCACTCAGTTACACGAATTTGATCTATTTCTTGAAATAGTCTATTATCATTAACACGTAATGCATCTTCAATTATTTCAATCACAAAAATATACTTACCAGACTGTGGCAAAACTTCGCGAATACAAATCAAACCATACCGTCTTAGCAATAAGATTACATAGATATTCCAGTTCATATCGGCGTCAGAAGTTGGAGTGTCATCAAAGGTATCTGCCACACTGTAGTTCGGTTTAATTGTAGTATCTATATAATTTAAATTGCCAACTCGTTGCGAACTCTTACTGTTATACATGCTATTCCATCGACCAATAATCTTTTCTGTCGTCATTACCTTTTTAGAAATGCGTTGAAAAGAAATATTAATATCATCTGGATGGATACACATGATACTCAGACATGGCAATTTATCCCGACCACCACGACCAAGCTCTTGGTAATATGCATTTGGATTCTGCGGAATATACATATGTAAAACAGTGCGTACATCGCTCTTATCTACACCCACACCAAAAGCAGATGTTGCAATCATGATTTCAAATTGGTCATCAACCCAAGCATCTATCAACTCTTTCCTTTTAGGTCCCGTAGTTAATCCGGTAAATGTTTTTACATTCGAAATTCCATTTTCATTAAGAAGGTTCTTAATATCGGATGCATCATCTGGCCGTGCAACATAGATAATCATTGGATGTGGCATTTTTCGAACCAGTTCGAGCATCTTCCTGTTTTTATCGGTATATGACTTGGCCTTGACTAACATATAATGTGGTTCATGCCTTAAGGAATCGCATCGAATTTCAATCCATTTACCATCATGAGCAAAGAAATCTTTTAGGATAGAGACGCAATGACGTTCATACGTTGCAGAGAGCAGTATCGTCCTAATTGATGGATTGCTAAGAAGCATTTTCTTACGCCATGATTCCAAGCATTGATAATCAATACGAAATGATGCACCCCAATCTACGACAATGTGAGCCTCATCGATAACTATATTTTTTAAATAACGAGTAGCGTTTGCTTCTTTAATAACATCGGAAAAACCCTGATTATTAATTAGAGATTCAGGGGAAATAAACAGCATTCGTGCCGCTTTTTGCTTAATCGCTCTAAGAATAGGAGCAGCGTCCACACCACTACTGTAAGAAAAGATCTCGCTATCGATGTTACTAGACTTAATAATTTGCTTAGCTACTCGAACTTGGTCTATAGCTAAAGATACTGTTGGCACGATTACGACCGTCAAACCATCTTTCTGATATGACAGTGTTTGTGTTATAAGGCTTTTCCCACCACCTGTGGGAAGTGATACCAATGTTGTAAACCCATCTGGAGTGTTTAATGCACCATAGACCGCCAATTTTTGATCCATCGATTTAAAAAACGAAAAACCAGTAATTTTTCGAATCGCTGGATCCGTATGCAGAGCATAATCTTTTATAGAATGTTTCTCAGAACATTCCGCATTCAAGTAGGAATATTCTACAAAGGCGTGATTTATATAATCAGGAAAACAAAAGGCAGCAAAATACCTTTCACTCTGTGGATCTCGAGAGATAGCAAATAAATTATCTTCTGGGATCTTAATCTTATCAAGACAGATGTCTGTTTGAAATGTTAATAAATAATCCCTTAATGCAATCAGAAAATTATTTAATCCACAACCATGGTCACTGAATAAGTTAAAAGCAACCTTCAAGCGTTTAATTGTATGTAATTTGAATTGCTCAATAGAATCTTTGCCTTCATCAAATGCAATAGGCAGTTGGTCGATTCTGTAATTTAAATAATCTTCGACAAGAGATTCAATTCTCGATTTGCCCATTTGTTGCTCCCACCATCCATACAAAAGCTGCAGAATCCAAAGTAACTTTGGGTCGTCTTATTATTTCCCAAATTACTTCCTGCTCATGCTTAAGTGATTCTAATTTATCATCACTAATACCATAGAACTCACTATTTGCAACTCTAGCGGACAAAGTACGTTCCATTTCTTCCCGAGCACCGTGAATATTTGATCTACGTTTGAACTGCTCAAAAGCTTTTTCATAAGCTGTTTTCCGGGCATTTGTTATTATTTCCGTCCAGGATTCTTCAGAATATTCTTCCTTAAACCAAGCGACATTTGACGGTCCATTGATAATATCTTTTAAATAACCGGCTGAATGGCTTCTCTTTCCAAGATGAATCGTTTTTTCTTTTTTAAATCCAGCATTTAATACCTGAATATATTCGCGAAGAATCTTTTCATCGCTATAAGACTCTAAGTTCTCTATACTGATTGGAACAACAACTTGCTCAGACATCAGATAGTTTCTATATGGACTGAGTGTATAAATGGAAATTTCGTGATCCAAAAGATAAGCCTCATTAGGCGCTAATGACCAGGTGAAAATCAGTCCCTTCCAGTTTATATTTGCATGGATAGCAAATGCGCTGGCGTTTCCCTTACAGGATTTCATTGCATTATTTACAATACAATCGAAAATGTCGTCACCCGGAGCAAAGAAATGCAAATAGTCATTTTCTATAGCTTGTTTTCGTATAAAAGTTCCCTTTATGGAACGCTCCTGACTCTTTATCGCCTTGCTTTTATTATAAGCATCTTGGATATCATTAACGAATTTGTTCTGCTTAGAATTTAAATAATCGTTCCATCGAGGAGGAATAAGCTGAGAATTTATTGCAGATTTAGGAGAAAAAGAAGAAGCAGCATACGTAATTATCCCAGATTTACTGCCGAATCCGCAGAAACCAGCCAAATTAGCCCAATTTGTCATTGTAGTTGCGAATAGTTCGTTCTCATTACTCGCATAATAATCAATTAGCCGTTTTAATTCAGCATACATAGGCCGAAACATAAATCCAGCTGCATCATAATTTTGCTCTTTTCGGACAGTTTCTCTCATGGAATCAGCCAACTCAATTATCTTGGGAACCCGTTCAAAAAGTCCATATTTAAAGTCTTCCTGAACAGCAGAAATAATCTCATGGTTTATGTCCTTCATAATAATTTCCATGCCGCTTAGGGATTGCGTGAAGATTTTTAATCCCTTACTCCAGAAACTAAACAAAGCATCTTCAAAAGAATCTTCAGTATGAACTACAACAGAATACACAACTGGCCTTGATTGGTCGCGTTCAAGACGATCCAACCTACCAATTCGCTGTTCTATCATATTGGCATCCCAAGGAAGATCGATATGAACAATATAATCTGCGCACTGGAAGTTTCTGCCTTCTCCGCCGGTATAATCACAAAGCATTAGTCGGCATGTTGATTCGGTCTGGAAACGGTATGCATTTAGTTCTATTTCCTCTGTGGACATACCCGCACCGAAGAAACTTATTTCTTCAGCAGAGAACACTTTTTCCATTGCACTCCGGTAAGCACTGAAAGTCTCTTTATAGTTTGTAAACAGAACTATCTTCTTATCATACAATTCTTCATACAGGAGATTCAGTACAGAGATTATTCTAGAACAATAATCATCTTCATATGTATCCGGGTCATTCAAAATTTCGGAAATGTTTTTTATTAGATGATCCTCTGAATACAACCAGTTTTCAGCATTGCTAAATAAATCAGGGCCTAATTCAACACCTTCCTTTTTTAATAATTTAAGCTGGTATAAAAAAGCCCAAGGTGAACTAAAGAACGCCCCTAATAATGGACGTACAATATTTTCAATATCAATCGAATCAGCACTTTCTGTCAACCAATCCGATATGAGCTGATAGCAAACAGACTCATATGTATTCTTATCTTTATCTAATTGATACGTTATTGTTGAGAGTTCACGGGTCGGAAGCAAACAATTCTCATCTTCGCTAGTTTCAAGGATTTTGCGGCGATTTCGAATAATATTACTCTCGACCTGGTAATTACTGCAGATATAGGAGATAATCACCTTGATTTGATAAACACCCAAATCTTCATCGCAAAAGCGAATATCATCTAATAATGCTGTTAACTTTTCGTCATTTAGATCATCACATATATCTGCCAGATCATCATAAATTTCCTCATACAGTTCTTTACAATCTTCCAAACTATGAGGATCATGCCCATTGTTTCTTTGATTACCTATTTCTTCTTCAAAGTCTCCTAAATCATCAAGTAACAAAGCGGTTTTTTGAATGATTCGACTTTGCTTTCCGACTAAGGAACTGAAGCGATCTAAATCATATGAATCATACTTTTGCGGTTGTAATAAACGAAGCAATTCAAAATACTCTTCTCGCCGCTGCTGAACGGGCGTAGCGCTTAATAGCAAGATGTTCTTTGCAGACAGGCTAATTGAATGTAATAATGAATAATAGCCTGTATTAGCGAGGTATTTATGTACTTCATCAATAATAACAAAATCCCATTTTTGTTTAGTATCGACCAAGCCAATTTCATGAATGGATCTAACTGTTATGCAGTTGTTGTCCTTTCCAAAACCAGTCGAAATATTAAATTTTAATAGAAGTTCAGTTCTCCATTGTTCTCCCAACGTCTCCGGAACAATAATTAGGGCATTTATATTGGCTCGATTTTGCATAAATATTTTGAGAATGGAAATTGCCTCAATGGTTTTGCCCATACCCACTTCATCAGCCAACATGTACCGACAGGGACTTTCTTGTAGGCAACGCATTATTGAATTTATCTGATGGGGCAGAAGGTATATCTTTGAACCTGCTAGCTCTTTAAACCCGTAAATGGAGTTCTCTAAAACATTCATACTCCGGGAAACAACTGCATGCCCCATATACCAGCATGGATTCTGGAATTCATATTTTTGCAGTTGAACAGATGGATCTACCTTTCCATTTGTAAAAGATGCTATGATATCTTTTTCAGAAACCCTATATATTGTTTTAGATTTTACTATCTGGACATAGTAATAGTAAAAGCCATCTTTAGACCTCTGCTCAGTTAAGACTTTACAGATTTCACCCTTTACTACTACATCTGAACCGATAAACATGCTGCAGTGATCAACTAAATTTATTGGTAACTCAATCGTTCCACGAGGAATATCTTCAAAAAACAGCAAAAACTCGAAGGGGTCATGAATCTTAACAGTTAATGTTTTTTTGAATTCATCAATTCTTATAATCTGTCCGCAAACGAAGACTCTAGGATCTGTCTTGCTTTCCAGATCTGCCGGACATCTTACATACATTTTTTCACTTAGCATAAGCTGCTCCTTAGGAATCACTTCTAGCGAAGTAAGCTGCGCATAACTCTCTATTTGAGCAATATTGGCACCATAAATCTACATTCTTTCGGAATTTGAGCTTTTGTAATACTTCATCAGACAATTCATCAGCCATCTTTTCATCTGTAATAGCTGGGAATTTATCCTGTAAAATATTCTTCCTAAATGTTTTTGGATCTGCAAGTTGCTTATGTATGAATAACTCCCGAATCATCATATACTGTCTTTGCTCCCCGGATAGGATTGGGAAAGCTTTAGTCATATTATCCAGCATACGATTCCTTATATTGTTAATTACATCCATACGATTTACATTTAAAATAAACGGGAAGTACTTTTTCAATTCATCAAATGCATCGTTCAATTTCTCAATCAATACGATTTCACTGATTGGCAATCCTTGAAGATCCTCTTTTACCTGATTCTCGAGCAAAACTTCTAAATATTTGACAAGCAGAAAGTTATCTTTGTATACGGTAGTTCCCTCGACAATAGACTCAAGCAAGAAACGGTATTTGCAAATACGATATCGGAAATAATCATACTCAGTATATAGCCCGGTCGCACTACCAGAAACTGCTATATCTGATACATCAGCAAGAAACCGACCAATTCTAGTTTCCTCATAAGGCATCTTTTTTACTCCAAGAATTTTTAACAAATAGTAGGGATCACGTTCTTTATCTCCATCCCGTTTAACGTAGCTCAGTTTAAACTTAGCCCGATTGAACTCTAGTCCATAGAGCAAAGCATATCGTTTGAAATTTTTGTATTCTTTTCGTGCCTTAACAAATACCTGATACTTCCAATCAACCGGTTCCTGCGCAACTTCGAAGAAATTATCATCTAATGGCCACGAAAAAACGGCCTTTTTAACAGAATTAATGTCCTCATCCGATAGGCATGCAAAGTGATAAATAATTGCGTCGTTTACGACTTTCTCATCTGATCTACGCATTATATCGCCATCAATCTGTTCAAAGTTCCTAACAATCCAGTTGGCACTCTTTCCCGGTTTTGTTTCCTGAACAAGATAAATGGACATAGTCGCTTTTAAACACTCAAACGAAGCAGACGCATCAATATTTTCCACCTCTTTAAGTCGCTCAAGAACTCGGCGAATAATATCAGTAAACTCTTCGTCCAAATCACGAGCATCTAAAATATCATCCTGTAAGTAGTTCTTAAGCCTCTTATAAAATTCTCTGAAATTATGCGACTGGTTTTCAAAATCCTCATAGAAATATGCTGCCAGTTCATCTAAATCAGTTAAAGCCTGCTCAAGTTTGGAAAGATCTTCCTTCGTAGCGCTGTAGTACGAGATGTGACTAACATATTCCTTTTTAGTTTGATCAGTTAAATGTTTCTGATTCTTTTTCAGCTTTTTAAGACGAGATACCATCTCATCAATAGAGGTACAGCCTTCAAACAAAGCAGATGTGCTTCCAAAAATGGTTGCTAATTGCCCTAAATATTCTTCCTTAAGAATCCCTGCTTCTAAGCATTCTTTGATATCATTAATGTCTGTAATAAGGATTTCATTGCTGGAATAATCCCACATGCTGGCAATTGCTATAAAGAAATGCCCCAAAGGATAATCTAAAAATTGCCGTTCTCCAAATTGCTCGGGGAAATAGATCTTGAGAATATCATTAGCAGAACTATCTGCAGCATATATCTGTTCCCGCATACTACTCATCGGATTTGCAGGGTCTGCCTTTTCTGCAGCTTCAAACAGATCCGCAACGTAGCTCGCAAATTCTGTCATATTGTCAAATTCTATAATTTCATAAGAAGTATCATAAACAATATCGTCTGTCCGACCGTCTATTAACTTTCCCAAATTATCTGCCAATACATTCCCCTTATAACTTGCAGGATATTGCAGACTTGGCCTGAATTCTGTCCCATCAAAATTTATAATTTGGCAGTCAAATGCATTATAAATATCAATCCAGGTTTGATATGCATTCTTGTACTGTGTCTGATAATTAAACAAAAGAATGACTTTTTTATATTCAGACAGCTTTTCTATTGCACGTAGCATGATCGGGGAAAACTGATGGACGCCGTGGATTACAATTCGATCCATATGAACAGGAAATGGATCAAAGTCATTACGTGCTTTTGCCATGGTTTTTTTTAAAGTCTCATCAATAGATGCCTCATCAAAGTCACTTATTAATATAAAATCTTTTTTCTTTTCTGAGGACAAGATCTTTTTAAATACTTCAACAATAAAAGTCTGTTCCGGTGTAAGCTTGTCCATGATAATATCCTGAACATTCATGTTTAATTCAAACATTACACGGATACTCTGAAATACCTCTTCGCGATTAAAAAGAAAAGCTCTTGCGATATTCTCCTGCATGGTCTCGCCTAATACAGGGGAAAGGGCATTGGCAATAATGTTATCAATATCCGTGTGTTGCTTTACAATACACACAGTGCTTTCCCAATAATCGAAAAGAGATTCTATGAAGTTTTGTACTGTTGTAACTCGACCCTGCTGAAAGTCCTTTTTATAGAGGTTTTTTAGGCCATTGACCAAAGTCTGAGAAGCGCAGAAATATGGGCATGATTTAATTTCATCCCAGTATGGCTCAGCGTCTAGCTTATATGGGTCTCGATATGTGTAAATTTCAATTGGCATCTTATTATTCCTCCAACAAGGATCCCCAGCTTATGCTTGGATTCCGGTCCAAGTTCTTAATCCAGACACAGGTTCTAATTGCTCTTGTTAAAGCAACATACAGAATTCTTGATTCTTCAGATATCTGTTCGCCAATTTCGGCTGTTTCATCGTAATTTGAATTGCGTTCTCTGATTTTGTTCTCAAACAAAACTGTATATGCGAGTTTTGCTCCAGAATAATTCGCATCCAACTTCACTTTCCGAATATCGCCAATATCCTCATCAGTATACGGCAATACAACGGTTCCGTATTCCATGCCTTTTGATTTATGAATGGTCGTACACAAAAGCTGTATGCCGTTATCATCCACTTCAATCTCTCTAGCCAATTGTTGCTGGCCTGTCAAAATATTAATCTTTAAGTATTTCACAATTTGGTTGAGCGTGAGACCATCTACACGCGAATACTTAATAATCCGCTCCAATAAATATTCATGATTTGCCATGTAATATATCTGCTCTTGAGGCTGATTGCTAAATTGCTTCCAAGGTTGAAGCGCGTCATATAACTGTTTTAAAACGAAGAGAATGGGTTGTGTATAGGCCGCATTAATAACTTGCTGCCATGTTTTTTCCATACGTACTTTAAAGAATTCATCTAGTACACGGGTTAAATCCTTTATGCATTCCGATTCGGACATCCCATGATATTTTTGATAATCAAGTGATAGGTTAGTGTAATTTGATTCGATAAAGTTAATCATGTACACTGGATTCGCAGAATTATTTAATGCCAGCGTTAATTTATAAAGATCTTGAGATGATTCCAACTGAAATAAATCACCGCCGGATTTGATATCTATTTTTATGCCATTCTTTTTGGCAGCAGTTACAAGCTTCTCTACCTGCCAATTACTACGCACTAAAATAGCAATAGTGCGTTCTTCTTTGCTCAAAGGCTCTTGATATTTCTCCTGTCTCCTCTGCATGATATCTAAAAGAACCGCCTTTTGTTTGCATATGACATCTATAAAAGTATCAAAGAATTTGTCTTCATCTTTCGCGTGGCAAGGAATCGATAATAGCAGTCCATCATCTCCTATATCGGTCCTAACGCTACTTGAGAGCTGATCATTTTTGGCTATATAAGGAAGATAGTTTTGAGTACCCATGCCACTAAATATTCCATCGTATAAATCCAACAGACGATGGTCAGTTCTATAATTGATTGTTAGATGATGAATATCCCAGTCAAACAGGCTTTTACTCATCAATTGAGTAAAAGCACTCAGTCTGGCTCCTCGAAAGCGGTAAATACTTTGTTTTAGGTCTCCCACAACAAACATCCGGCAATTAGCATTGATTACCTGTTGCAGCTTCTGGAACAATTGAATTTGAGCATCATCAGTATCCTGAAATTCGTCAACAAATAGATATTTCAATCTGAGAGTTTCTAGTTTTCCGGGGATTTGATTTAAAACCTTACCAAGTAAAATGATACACTCCTTTAGGTCCATATCATTTGTAACATGCGTGTCTTCGGAATATTCCGTCTCGGAAGGAATTATAACCTTCTCAATTATTTCGTTAAAATAGGGAACTGTATTTTCAACAGTAACTCCCATCTCCGAAGGTTTAATTTGTTTTAAGTCAATGCTTTTGGCTAAAAGGCGATCTGCAATTCCAATTATTTTCTTTTTTAAATCGTAGATGGGTACAGGTATTTCATTAATTAAATTAGAGTTGTTTGTTTCCATTTCAATAAGAAAATTACTTAAATAAAAGTCGTATATTTTTCCGCGAAGATATTCGTTAGAGGAAACTCGGAAATTTGTTCCAAGTCCAGTATAGAGAGATTCTCCTCTTAAAATGTCGAAAGCAAAGCTATGGATTGTGGATATATGTGCCCGATCAGTGTCTTCAACGAATTTCAAATAACGCGGATCACTTGTAAGTACAAAGTAATTCACAAACATTTGCTTGAGACGAACTTTCATATTAATGGCTGCATCGTTTGTAAATGTTACCATTGCTATTTCGTCAGCAATATTAGCAACTGCGCTAATCTTCTTATTGCATAGGAAAGCTACGCGAGAGACCATAGAGTAAGTTTTTCCAGTACCGGCGCCGGCTTCAACTAGTATATTGTGCTCAGGAGAAGCATGCTCAACACCATACTGTTGCTGATTGAAAGTTGTGACGTGGGACAGTTTCCGCACTACTTCTAAATCGCCAATATTATAGGAACCTTCTTCAATTTTTACGGTAGATGGGGCAATGTCGGAAAGACCAATCACGCAATAGAGTTCAAGGTTGAAAGCTCTTGATGAGTTTCTCTCAATTTTTAGTCCAGTTCTATAACCTATTCTTAATGCATTTCCACTAGGCTGAATATTATGCGCTTTATAGCTTGCGTTAAATGCACTTGTTAGGGTTAAGTAATCCGAATCGTTTGCAACAAAAATGATACTTTTAGTTCCACAGAAATAATCCGAAATAATTTGGTCAATTTCTGATGATTGCAAATTGTTTGGGAAAACTGATAATATGGAATACGGTTTTGTCGGTATGCCCATAAGTTGAGGATGTTGGATAAAATCCGGCTCCCAATCTTGACGTAGTTTCGAAATAAAATCACAAGAGAAATCTGCATGTGGAATGTTCTTTGTTGAATCATAAGCACTCTGAATTTTCTTTACCAATTGTTCCTGACTTTCTAAGTCTTCCTTGAAAATTGCAAACTGCTCCTCTGAAACAATATCCAAGTGAGAGGTTAGATACTCTGCTTTGGAAATGAAAGGGTAACACACCATATCAAAAACAAGTGGACTGATGTTATATTTCTCAACGATCTTATTGAGTAATGCAAACCTATAGGCTCTTGCTTGCTTTTTAGGTGAACGTTGTGGCTTTTCATATCCTTCAACGATAATATTGTCGATGCCTTTAACATTAATTTTGTCGCTAAGCCATCCTTTAACTTCTATGATCAACACTCCGACATTTTCCATGAACAAGCAGTAATCAAATTCACGACCATTAATTTCACGATTATTGTATACGACAACATTGCTTGGAAGAAATGCTTCCAAGCTTTCCCATACTTTTGCCTCTCCGTGGTATGTGGGCTTTGGGTCGATCATTTTTGCCATGAAAATTCTCCCAACTTATAGCTAATGTTTCATACAAAAATTAAAATATCATTCAGAACGATTCGGAATATATTTTTCTGCTTTCCGGGGATTGTAACTGAATCTATACTAGCACTTCTTGTTCGTGGATATATAAGTCATGTCATTACCTCGGTTCCTTTCTGAAAACATGACTTTCACTTTATCGCTCGCTGATCACTTCTTATTTATTCTATTGTAGAGCCTATCCGATTATCCGGACTCTGGACGATATCCAGCATCTCATCAACTGTACAGTTGAAAGTGCGACAGATCTTTTTAATCACGTCCATAGATACTTTTTCATTGTTTGAAAGCTTTGCAAGGGTGCTTTGACTGATGCCAACCGCCTTACGGAAGTCAGTTTTTTCATTCTTATGTCAATCAGCAATTTGAACAACTTATTATAATAAACGTCCATATTCGCAACTCCCGGCAATTTTTCTTTATTTACAAACACATTTAGACAAATTATACCATAGAATATTCATCAATGGAATTGTTTTGTTCGGGTTCTCGGTTAATGTGAGTTGATATTTCTTATTCTAGAACACTGTCCTAAATTTCCAAAATCAAATCCCAAAGATTATTGATAAAGCTTTGCCATAAATGGCAGAGCTCATAGTTTAGCTGCTGTCATACCCTCCGTGTTATTAACCTTTTTAGCACTGTTTTTATTGAAAATGATAATTACTTTATATATTAAGTCGCTCTATGGCTTACACTGGCCGCACGGCTCATACCCCTGGACGATGAGATCTTCGCGCGATCCTGTATAAGTTTGCTTGTTTGAGTCCTTTATATCTTCGACACAGGAACATGATGGGTAATGGAATTTGTGCGTGTTCGTATTTAGTATATATATCTGTTCAATGGATTTTTCTGTGTTAGTATCTGCGGACGCTGTTTTCGGAGCTGCCGATTCTATAGAACCGGCGGTATTGCTTGTGGCCAGTGCACTGACCCCGGTGGCATAATCGATGGTAATGCCAGGCTGAATATTATAGCAGAAAACGCTGAAGCAGATACCGTTGCCTTTGTCTTCAACAGATTCCGCTTCCATCAACACGCCGGAAGCCACGAGGTTATTTCCATCAAATATGGGCGTCACGCGATATAGAACGTGATTGCCCGTTTCCTTTATGTAGTCAGCCACCATGTTCTCAAAAGGCAGCATACCATCAACATTCAGATAGCGTGTGCCGGTGATCAGATTCTTTTCGTTCGCGTTTTCCGCGGTGAGTTGATAGCCGATCAAATGGCATCTGTTATAGAGATATTTGCCGTCGACACTGTCATACTTAACTGTTTGCCAGCCCGAAGGCTTAATCTGCCCTATGGAACCGCGCTCCTCCGTAGGCATCGTATCTGTAGAGACGCAGGCATAGGCAACTCCGCAGCGGCCAAGTCCATCGAGATCGCTGTAGGATTCAAAAGAGGTTGTTTTCAGGTCAGCATCTGAAAAATACGGCAGATTATTATTGACAGTGACATATGGGCTGTCGGAATAGTCGGGAATCGAGTCTAATGTGTAGGCGCTTTCTGCGGAGCAAGCGGAAAGAAACAGCCCGATCGCCAGAAGTAGTGGGAATAGTGTGCGGATAGACTTCTTCATCGTGTGTAAATCTCCTCCGTAATTTTTTCGTGAGAAGATCCGGTAAAGTCTTCCGTATGAACAAGCTTCCACGCGTTTGTGACAAGGTCAACGGAGAAAGTCTGATCCGATGGATACCGCCGATTCCATCGATACAGAATAATCTTTTCTACCCACTGCAAATAGGGACTAATATCGCAATCCTCCACAAAGCAATACTCACCGGTTCCGGCTTCAGAAAGGTAGTTTTCATCCACATTTATCTGGGATGCACAATTTTCAGAAAACTGCTTGGCGGAATAATGGTTCATCCATAGCTTGCTGCCCTTCGTGACTTCCAGAATACGTTCTCGCAAGATCCGATCCTGGCTCTGCCTGCGATGATTGAACATCATCCCCATATCGTCATCAACACACGCAATGATAATCATTGATTTTCTCCTAATTATGATGGTAGATTCTGCGCTCCAGCGCAAAGATGCGTTTGCTGAATTCCCCGGCAGGGACTTCTTCCAGCGTTTCACGGTAGATTTCCATTCGGCTGTCAATCATATCAATGTAAGACAGCAACTCTCCCTCAGCACACATGGGGCGGACGGCTGCGCCGAAATCCGGTTCTCCGTGATGAGACAGAATAAGGTGTTGAAGCAATACCGATTTTTCCTCCGGAATCCTCAGCTCAGCCGCGATATCGGCTACCTCATGAGCACCCATGACAAGATGTCCCAACAGTTGTCCTTTCATGGAATAATCCGTAACAAGCCCCAGAGATGATGTGGTGAATTCTTCGCATTTTGCAAAATCGTGGAGTAAGGTTCCTGCGATCAGCAGGCTGCGGTCAATGACCGATCCGTACATGCCGGCCAAAAAATCCGCCGTCTGAAGCATATACGCAGTGTGCATCAAAAGCCCGTTGAGGAAACTGTGGTGTATGCCTTTGGCTGCCGGTAGACTTTTGACCTTTTCGCCGTAACGATTCATCATCTTTTGGCAGATCGATCTATAATCTTGATCCTCAATTGAATCAATGATATCCTGCAGCTCTTTCCAGGTGGCCTCAACGTCAATCGGTGCCGTAGGGACTAAATCGCTTACGCTATATTGGTCGCCGGCATCAGCTAGGCGCAAACGATCCACCGTAATCTGCAACGTTCCCTTGAATTCAGATACGGTTCCGCGGATTTTCACCACAGCTCCGATATCCTTCGGCGTTACGGGGCCGGTATAGTCCCAGATTTGCGCGTCCATCGTCCCTGTGCAGTCGGACAAGACCATGCTCAAAAACGGTTTCCCGGCCAATGTCGTCTTTGCATATGCATCCTGCAGCAGGAAAAATCCTTCCACCTGGTCGCTGATGCTCATATCTCTGATATACATAACGTTACCTCTGTTTCTTTATCATACGGAAATAATAATACCACAAATCGGCTGCTTCGGGCTATCTTAGAATCCGATTTTGGCTTTCGGTGTGCTGATATTCCTTGGCTCGGCTTGCATTGTGTCCGGGTCCATATCCGGCGCGTCCTTTTTCTCAACTTCCTCCTTCGGAACGACAATTGCAATCACGCTGGAATGCGTGATGAACATCACCTGCGCATATGCATAGTCTTCAAACTTGTCATAGAGCCTGCCAGCGCTGCAGGTGCCCGCAAAAACGGTTCCCACGCTGTTGGCCACATAGCCGATCGTGTCGATGAACGGGAGCTCGACGCGAATCGCCTCCGGGTCGTGTGAATTATCAGGTTCTTTGACCAATTTAACAAGGCGATTGACTTTATATGGGGTCATGCCGAGATAGTGGTTCATGCCGGTGATCGTAACGAAGTAATTTTCCATGATGCAGACTCCTTTCAAAGATGCTTTAAACTACATCTACATCATGCAGGAAATGCTGTCCAATAATCTGTACTGCATCTTTGCCTGGAGCTGAGTTCGGTGCCAAGACGCTATCTTAAGTGTGTAAAATCATGTAATTAAAATTGTTATATGTATCCAATTGTGATATTCTGATGTTGTCCTGAGTATTGGACATCACTTCCTATATACTTGAAATATAGCTGAAATAAGCATCAGTGTTGAGGGGAGTGCAAACTCATGGGCAAGGATTTTGATAATGGGTTTGGTGCCGGTTTTGTGTTCGGTACAGTGATGAACGGCGGCAACAGCTCAAAAAAAGACGGCTGCTACATTGCAACCGCCATTTATGGTTCCTATGACTGCCCGGAGGTATGGACGCTGCGCCGGTTCCGCGACTACCGGCTGAAGCAGACAGCACCCGGACGCGCCTTTGTCCGATGCTACTATGCGGTCAGCCCCACCCTGGTCAAATGGTTCGGCGGCGTTAATTGGCTTAAGCGGCTTGTACGCTACATCCTGAACCGCCTCGTAAGTAGTCTGAAAGCAAAAGGTGTGGAGGATACGTCATATAATGATCCCGAAAATTAGCGTTGATATGAGAGGTGTTTGAAATGGCCAGATCAGAGCGCCAGAAGTTAAAGTTGCTCTATCTGCGGGATTATCTGCTCCGGAATACGGACGAACAGCATCCCGTGACAATGAAGCAAATCATTGCCTATCTTGATCAAAACGATATCCCGGCTGAACGAAAGAGCATCTATACCGACATTGAAATGCTCCGAACATACGGCATGGATATTATTCAGGAGTCGGGCAATTATTATGTCGGCAGCCGGCATTTTGAAATACCGGAGCTGAAGCTTCTCGTTGACAGTGTCCAGTCCTCAAAATTTATCACATATAAGAAAACCGGCTCTCTGATTAAAAAGATCGAGGAAATGGCCAGCATCTATGAGGCGCAGCTGCTCAACCGGCAGGTCTATGTTGCGAATCGAATCAAGAGCATGAATGAATCCATCTATTACAATGTGGATGAAATTTACAATGGTATAGCCCATAACAAGAAAATCAGATTCCGCTACTTTGAATACACGATTTCAAAAGAACGCTCATTCCGCAAAGACGGGAGCCTTTACGAAGTAAGCCCTTATGCGCTCACCTGGGACGACGAGAACTACTACCTAGTTGCCTATGATTCAGATGCCGAAATCATCAAGCATTACCGCGTGGACAAGATGACGGATATATCGGTAACAGAGCAGATCCGCGACGGTAAAGAGCATTTTGAATCTTTGGACATGGGTACCTATGCAAAGAAAGTCTTTGGCATGTTCTCCGGCAAAGAACAAACCGTTCGACTGAGAGTCGCAAACCACCTGGTGGGTGCAATCCTGGACAGATTCGGCAAAGATGTTTCCATCATCCCCGACGGAGAAGAGCACTTCACCATATCGGTTGATGTTATCGTCAGCCCGCAGTTTTTTGGTTGGGTCAGCGGATTTGGTCCGGATGCGGTAATCACGGGGCCATATGACGTGGTTGAACAGATGCACCGTCACATCAGCGCGATTAACGAGCAATATCAAAGTTTTGAGCAGTAGATTCACATTTGAAAGTGCGATGGGCTTATGACATTTACTGAATTTAAGTCAAAATTCAATATTAACCTCAACCCCCAGCAAGAGGCTGCGGTTCAAGCGGTTGATGGGCCGGTTCTTCTTTTGGCGGTACCGGGCAGTGGCAAGACCACTGTGCTTGTAACGAGGCTGGGTTATAT
This sequence comes from Papillibacter cinnamivorans DSM 12816, assembly GCF_900176335.1. GTDB lineage: Bacteria > Bacillota > Clostridia > Oscillospirales > Oscillospiraceae > Papillibacter > Papillibacter cinnamivorans. Next base: position 125,835 of record NZ_FWXW01000004.1, on the reverse strand, counting down.
GCTTTATGCTCGGGACATCAAGCCGGAAAGCATACTGACCATGACCTATACCGTTGCTGCTACCCGTGATATGCGTGAGCGTTTTGCCTCCATGTTCGGGAACGAATTGGCGGACAAGCTTGAGTTTCGCACTATAAACGGCCTGTCCAGCATCATAATTCGCCATTATGAGCGGACGCTTGGGCGCAAGGCCTTTGACCTGTTGGATGACACTGGTAAACAAGCAGCCATCATCGGCGAAATATACCGGCAGAAAGCTGAGGACTTCGCCACAGAAAGTACCATTAAGACCATTCAAACCGCAATTACATATACAAAAAATATGATACTTTCCGACAATGAAATTGAGGAGTTGGAGCCGGAAGGCATAAAATTTGCTCCCATATATCATGAATACTGCCGGGTGCTTAAAGGCCGTAATCTCATGGACTTTGACGATCAGATGGTTTACGCACACCAGATACTACGCCGTTATCCGGATATCCTCCGCCACTTCCAAAAAAAGTTCAGCTTCTTCAGTGTGGATGAAGCGCAAGACACCTCCCGCATCCAACATGAAATTATTCGGCTCTTGACACTGGAGAGCAGCAATCTGTTTATGGTAGGAGACGAGGATCAGAGCATTTACGGCTTTCGTGCCGCATATCCCGAGGCACTGATGGAATTTGAACAGGTATACCCTGGCGCGAAAATACTGCTTATGGAGGAAAATTACCGCTCCACTAAGCAAATTGTTTCTACAGCCGATAAGTTTATCCGGCAAAATATTAACCGCCACCCAAAGCGGATGACGGCTGTTTGCGGAAACGGCAAGGATGTATCTGAAATATCTGTTAATGACCGCCGAGGACAATATCGCTATCTGCTTGCAGTGGCCAAAGACTGCAAGACAGAAACCGCCGTTCTTTACAGGGATAATGACAGCGCCCTGCCCGTTATCGACCTTCTGGACCGCACCGGAATCTCATACCGCTGCCGACAGGTGGACAGTACATTTTTCAGTCACTGGGTTATCCGTGATATCACCGATATTATTCGCTTCGCCTGTAACCCCTTCGACAGTGAAGTGTTCCTTCGTATCTATTATAAGTTGGGTGCCGGAATAAGCAAAACCGTGGCAGAGGCTTCCGTGAAGAAGAGTGCCAAAAAGAAATGTCCCATCCTTGAGTGCCTTTTGGAACAGCAAGAACTTTCTTCATGGACGAAAAAACAGAGCAAAGCATTACAGACGCATTTCACTAATCTAATCTCGGAGCCGGCAGACCGGGCGGTTTATAGAATCGTGAACTTTATGGGATATGGAGACTATCTGAAAGACCGCGGTTCAGATCAGAATAAGGCTCAAATACTGGAGGCTCTGGGCGCATCCGAGCCGACTCCAGACAGGTTATTGGAGCGACTTGATGAGTTATGTGAGGTTGTAAAAGCAGGGTCCGCAAATTCGGAATGTAATTTCATCTTATCCACCATTCACTCCAGCAAAGGGTTGGAATATGAAAGAGTAATTCTGATGGACGTTGTCGACGGCATTTTGCCAAAGATGGCAGCACCGGCGAAAGACGGCACAGCGGAGCCGGAGAAAGTGGCAGCATATGAGGAAGAGCGAAGACTTTTCTATGTGGGTATGACGCGAGCTAAAAAGGAGCTATCCATATTTCGTTTCCGTAAAGCTGAGCTTTGCTCTGCCTTTGCAAAAACAGTATTTCCAGACAAGTCACCCACTCCCCCAAAAAGCGCAACCCACAAGTCCGCTATAAATATAGCACGAATTTCACTGGTTTCAGAGGAAATAAAGTGGCTTGCAAAAGACTATATTCCCGGATCTCGGGTAAGCCATAAGAGCTTTGGCCCCGGTCGGCTAACGGTTAAAAACGACGATATTATTACCGTTCGTTTTGACGATGGAACTCAGAAACGTTTTTCCCTATCCGCCGCACTGCAAAAGAATCTGTTTAGTTTGTTGTGATGCAGGGCACATGAGTAATTTAAAAGATCAATGGCCGTTATAGCAATTAGGGGAAATTCAATGAATACGATAACGCAGAAAATTCATAGGGGGGCAATGTGGAAACAATGGACGATAATGATTCTTTATTTCTTGAACTAAATATAGATAATGATAATTTTACCTTTGCATCATCTGTTTTATCAGCATTATCTGATGCCGAAGCCGAATTACAAAGTCTGGATAATAGGCTTAGCGAAACTCTTGAAACGATAAAAAATCTTACACCTGAGTGTGATAAGACGGATTACGCATTATCTGCAAGTTCTGGTGCATTGTGTGGAATTATTGACATTTTTCTGGTTGGAAAACCGGGAGAATCTCCGATAGGCAAAATCACTGACAGTTGGTTTGAAAATAGGACAAAGGATTTTGCAAAACTTTGTTGTCCGAATAAGGACAATAGTACAATATCATCCGCCATAAAAAATCTTGAAGAAAAATTTAGAATACCTTATGACCAGCGCGGGGCCGGTGACGCTGCAAGTGAAATATTTGATCTTAATCCGAAAAATCATCATTTTAAATCACTTGCGCATAATCCAAGCTTATGTGGATTGTTCTTCTCAATATTGGATCAGTTTACAAATACCTCTCACTTTGTATCAGATGGTGAACTTATTTCACTACAAGATGCAGATGGAAGCTTCGAATTGCGTGGTAGCAATATACCAAGTAAGATGTTCTGTGCTTTTGTAAATTGGATAGGTCATTTAATTTCCGATATGTCGGGGTCATCAAGTAGCAAAGGCAGAGGAATGGGAATTCCATCGCCATTTTGGTCATGGAAAAATGATGTCATAGCCATTAAGAGAAAGCTTAATATTCCTGTCTCGCAATTTGATAAATCAGCAAGTGAATTGGCTTTGAAAATTTATAAAGAGGGATACGATGTAAGATTTCAAACTGCACAGGCTATTCCGGTATTTATTAACGAAATGGTCGTCAGGTTGATTTATACCATAAGACGACTTATTAAATATTTTTCTTATACTACAAAAGAAAACCGATCGTTTTCTTTAATGTGGATGTCTTGCGAACCGTTTTCTAACGAAACTGTTAAGCGTATGCTGACGGTAGCACACGGAACATTTTGCTTAATAGACATAGGTAATGCTACAATTCGTGGCTTTGCAACCGGTGGCGGATGTTTTAATGTTACAGAGTTTGTTATGAGATTAAATATCGTTGGCGTAGGTCGTTTTGCTATTTCATTGTATGGTGAATCCAAGAGAGGAATACAAGTGTACAATGCGAAAGAAGAAGTATATTTCATTGCGAGAGAAAAAATCATTATAATTGATTATATTGAAGGCCTTAAGACACTATCTGATGTTTATGATGATCAATACTTATTGACATTTATTGATAAGTTGCAGAATAGCGATATGTATATTGAAGCGTTTCAAAAAACGGTAATGTTGGCTAAGAAGCGAAATGTTCCTGAAGGAGAAATACTGAATGCAAAATCAGATATAGATTCGTATTTTTGTGGAGGAAAACGAGATGTCTAAAAAGAAATCAAAGCTTCAATTAGCGCAGGACAAAGCGCAGTCTGCAATCAATAAAACGAATGAAATAATCGAAAAGCTTGGAAGTCATACAAATAGTCTGTATTCCGTGTTGAATGACATTCAAGAACTTTTTGATAAAATCAGAAATGTTCCTAATGAGAAAAGACTACAGTATGAAAAGCTGAAAGACATTCGATTGAATTGGAAACAACAAGCCGAAAAAATAGAAAAAGATTATAAAAATGCTACGGTAAAAAATGCTGGCGCAGGTGCTGCTGGGGTTGGTGCCGGTGTTGCTGTTGCTGCTCTTGGGCCGACAGCCGCAATGGGAATTGCAACGACATTTGGCGTAGCGTCCACTGGAACTGCAATTTCTACACTAAGTGGAGCGGCTGCAACAAATGCTGCATTAGCTTGGCTTGGCGGTGGAGCTCTCGCCGCTGGTGGCGGTGGGATGGCTGCGGGAAATGCGTTTCTTGCCCTCGCGGGACCAGTTGGCTGGGCAATCGCTGGTGTTACACTTATAACGAGCGGTCTACTATTTTGGAAATCGAAGAGCGATAAAAAGCATATTGAAGATGTTTTTACTCTTATTAGTGAGCGCGATGTGAAATCTTATGATCTTGCGATTGCAGAGTTATATGAACGCATTTCTCGGATTGTAGATGAAAGTGAAAAACTAAAGGACGCCATTGTTCACATTGATACATTTGGTTTGGATTATAACAAAATGAATGAAGCACAACAGTATGAGCTTGGTGCATATGTGAACTTGATGTCATCGTCCACACAATTGCTTGTACATCCGATAATGGGTTTACATCCGAAATACTCTGCGAATGATTTCATTAAATTTGTTTCATGGAAAGAAAGGAAAACCGATAGTAAACTGTGCACTGATTTTAGAGATTTAATAATATCTTTGTCAAACCTTCTCTATAAGATTGATTTGAACAGCAGAGATAAAAAGCTGTTATATAAGACTTTTAAAAGAAATAAGAAGATGTTGAAATCCTTAAATATGAAAAAGAAAGAGTTTACGCCGGCTATTCTTGATGCTGTCGAAGATGCTCTTGAATATAGTTATGCTGATATTTGAACAAAGGATCTTCCTAATGAATTTTCGTTTTACCAGATTGTAGGTGCGAATGTTATTATTATTGGCGTTTATATTTTTAACGCCGGAAGCAAAATACAATGACAACTTCCAGTTTGTCGAGATTCGCATTATGTTTACACAGTGGGCAAGTTCGGTGCTTCGAGTCGCCAAGTTTGTAAATAATGATAATTAATATTTACATCTTTGTGGATTTACAGGTGTTTGTTAAAAAATAACACGTGTCTATCCGCAATATGTAGGAGGGAGAGTACATGGCAGATATTGAAATGGAAATATCTATTCCTACAGATAATAATGGTTATGTATTACTGCAGTGCCCCTTTTGTGGGGAGTATTTCAAACTTACTCCTGATGATTATGAAGATGAAGGCATTTTAGATATATTTTGTCCTTCCTGTGGTCTTTGTGGAGAAAACTTTATAACCGAAGATGTGTTAGAGCTTGCTATGGCAATGACCAAGAATGTTGCGATGGATATGATATATGATGCGATGAAAAAGTGGGAGAAACAATTCGATTCAGGATTAATTACTTTCAATGCAGGGAAAAAACCTAAGCCGGAACCAGAAAACCCTATTCAATCAGGAATTGAAGCTCTCACTATTATTCATTTACCTTGTTGCCAGAGAACCGCAAAAATCAAGCCTATGTTAAAATTTACCGGATGCTATTGTCCGTTTTGTGGGGTGAAAGAATATGAACCTGAATAGAAAAGACTTAAAGAAAACCATCTACGACTTTAATGCCATTTCAAACAGGCTGATGAAAGTTGATTTTGAAGAATATCTTGCTGTACTAAAAAAGTTTTTGAATTTTGTTGAAGGCTGCCCTATTGTTTTTGACTATATTAATGATTGCGGTAGCACTTCATTTGATATTGAAAAAGAAGTTGACTCTGTTTCAAATTCCTATGGTAGCGAATATTTTGATTTAGGTGAAACAGAGCAAGAAGAAGTAGCAAATGTATATCACCTTTTAAAGCACATAGTAGATCATAACATTGAAATCCATTTTGGTATTGCCATGGCCTATGCTTCAGAAAGCAATAAGTATCAGGATTTGGTAAAAGGATTTAACGAAAGAGTTGTTTTGGTATTAATACGTTACATTGAAAGTTATCTTACCAAAATTGGTATTGATATGGGGATAGATGAAACAGTAAAGTACTCAATCAAAGTAAATAATGGACAAGTTAATCTTGCGATCGAAAACTCAGTCATAAATGCAACCCAAAACAACGGAATTAGTCAAGCTGAACTTAAAGATTTATTACATACTATCAAAAACAATCTGCCCCAAGATATTACTCCAGAGGATAAAATAGCAATTTCAGATAGCATAGAGGTTATTGAAAGTGAACTGGCGCAGCCTAATCCAAGAAAGAGTTTTTTAAGAACCGCTTTGAGTACAATACAAGCCATTAAAGGAACCGTCGAATTTGGTGCTGCTGTTACCGCGTTGGTTACGTTTGTTTCAACCATCTTATAGATATGAATATGCACGTAAGATGGTCAAAGGATAAATTGCACGTGGTGTTTAGTGAAATCCAGTAGAAATTTACATCCCATTACCCTTAGTAAGCCCTGTTGCCGAGCTTCGCAGTTTGTTTAATACATACCATTGAAAGGATTAACAATGACAGGTAAAGAACGCTTGATAGAGCTGTTGAAGCTCCTATACGCCGTAACCGACGAAGATCATCAGCTGTCAACGGCGGAGATCGTCACCCATTTTGCTGGCCAAGGGGTACCTACTGACCGCAGCACGGTCAAGGCCGACATAGACGTTTTGAATAATTGCGGAATTGAAATCCTCGCTACCAAAGGCACACAAATTCGTTATTACTTTTCCGATAGACAGTTTGAGCTTGCGGAGCTGAAGCTTCTGGTTGATGCGGTGGAATCCTCAAAATTCATCACCGCTAAGAAAAGCGACGTTCTCGTTAAAAAGCTTATGACTCTTGCAGGTGAGAATAGTGCAAAGGAGTTGGAGCGCCATCTCTACACAGCAGGCAGGATAAAACCTGAAAATGAATCTATCTTTTATGCGGTGGATATCATACATAGGGCTATCAATAGCGAAAGGCAGATAGCGTTTGTTTATTTTGAGTACGCTACCACTAAGAGCTTTGTGCCGAAGCATGACGGTGAGCCGTATATTTTCTCTCCATACGCCATGCTATATAACGAAGATAAATACTATGTCCTTGGCTATTCCGAGCAGCACGAAAAGATTGTTACCTTCCGCGTTGACCGCATGAAAGCGCCGGATATTTTGGATAAATGCATAGTCCCTCGCCCGGAGAACTTTGACCCGGTGAACTATACCGTCAACATCTTCAGCATGTACGACGGAGAACCTTATAATGTAACGCTCTTGTGCAAGAACGAGCTTATGAACTACGTGATTGACCGTTTCGGGGATGATGTCCGGACAGAGATCACCGATGAAGAGCATTTCACTGCAACCGTGGAGGTATCCGTCAGTCAGACCTTCTTCGCTTGGGTATTCCAGTTTGCCGGTGGGATACAAATAACAGGACCAGCTATAGTCAAAGAGCAATTCCGGAAGATGCTTGAAGAAGCGCATAACTGAAATCAATTTGAGGTGCGGTTAAATGACCGCACCTCTTTTTTGCCCCCTTGATTTGTTCTATCCACCCAGATATAATATGAGCACATCGGGAACACTTGTTCCGGATAGGAGAAAAGTATGAGAAGTAAGAGTACAGAGCTTATGTCCCAAATCAGAGAATATATTGAGAGATACTTTGATCGGTATTCCTCCACACCTACGGTGCGTGAGATTGCCGGAGCGATGCATATAGCAACCTCCTCCGCACACAGATACCTGGTCACCATGGCTAAAAGGACCATGATTTCTTATGAAAACGGCATTCTCTCCACCGCAAAAATCGAAATGATGACGCCACAGGTCAATCATGCGGCGATCGTCGGTTCCATACCCTGCGGTACGCCGGAGGAAAAGGAAGCGCAGATCGAAGAATACATTCCGCTCTCTGTTTCCGTGTTCGGCAGCGGCAGCTTCTATGTACTCAGGGCTTCCGGCGATTCCATGATCGAGGCGCAAATTGACGACGGTGATCTTGTCATTATTAGGGAGCAGGAAAAAGCCAATCTGGGCGATATTGTGGTAGCCCTTACCAATGAAGAAAAAAATACGCTCAAGCGCTTGTGTTATGACAATGATAAGGAAAGCTACTATCTGCATCCTGAAAATAAGGAGCTTGACGACATCTATGTGAAAGAGCTACGTGTTCAGGGAATAGCGACGCATGTGATAAAGGCGCTCTAAGAGGTGTGGCATGTTGAAGAAACACTATGTGGCAGTGGAGTATACCGAGGATACGGACGGGATCATTATCCCCACTGAAATCCGCTGGAATGACGGAAGGCATTGGGCGATCAGTAAAGTCCTGCACACCTGCTTCGCGTCTCACCATGAATTTGAAGGAATTCGCTACACAATAAAAATCGGTCGCGCGGAAAAATACTTATACAGGGATGGTCAACGATGGTATGTTGACTGCTCTCCGTAGGAGGTGGAACATGACATATGGCATTGTATTCCTATGAGGAAATCGACGAACTTGGCGAGGGCCTTATCCGACAATATCTTGGCGCTGAAGCCGAAGAAGCCTTCTGTGTGGATATTGAGGGCTTTGTCACCGAGTTTCTTGGATTACCGCTTTTCTATCGTACGTTTGCCGAGAAAGATTCTGATAAGATCGGATTTATATCCGACGGCATTACACCGCTTCGGATATACAAAAATGGAGCTATCGTCCCGACAATTTTTCGCAAAGGAACCATCGTGATTGAAAAATATCTGCGCCGGGAGAATGAAAGCGGCAGGCGCAGGTTTACTGTCAGTCATGAGAGCGCACATTTCGTGATGGATCGTACCGTGCCTCAGGCGAGTTTTCATCGCGAGTATGACAATGAACGCAACTACACGCCGACAGACCTGAAGTGCCTGTTCAGCTTCAAGGAAACACAGATTGACAGAATGGGCGCTGCGCTCCTGATGCCCCGATTCATGGTTTTCAATGTCGCAAAGGCGCATGGTGTTCAGGAGGGCCTGCCTATTTATGGCGACAGTATCCTGCGGGCGGAAGATAAGCTACTCATTCGGGACATGGCGAATACAATGGGGGCATCCTTCACCGCGTTTCTTATCCGGCTTAGAGAGCTGGGAATCCTGAGGAGACATGATCTCTCAGAGTTTATTACCGGCGAAATGGGATTGGGAAAGGCCGGTGACCCGTTGTGAACCAAATCAGAACTTATCATCAGAAAGCTGATATTCCTCCTGAGGTCAGGCGCAAGCTGCAGATTTCTAAAAAGGAAGCGGAGAACCTGACCCTGCGGGACATCGTCTGCCCATACTGTGGTTATCTTGTTGAGCGAGTGTTTTCGGACATCACCGGACATAAAATGATTTATTGCAAGAAGTGCAAAGAGGAATACCCCGTCAATCTCGGTTATTTTCGCCGTATGAAACGGCGGCGATATATCCAATACAAAATACGGAAGCGACAGCACAGATAACATTTCCCGTACAACTGAATATCTGCAATACTACTTTTAATCGAGCAAGCGGAGTGATTCCGGCGTAGAGCCGGTTGAGACTGCCAAGCGCCGTACGAAGCCGGATTGAGTTATAGGTCACTACCTATGCTCATTCCGATTTCTACGGCGTTTTTTCTTGCCTTGATTAGCTTTGTACTGCGTTAAAAGTCCTTTCCCGACTGGCTCTGGAAAGGACTTTTTCATGATAAGCCGCTGGGAACCGTATATCGCCGAATACCCGTAATCTCCGAATTTTTGATTTTCACCAAAATTCAAAAATTTAAGGAGATTGCGAAATGGTTTGGAATAATGGATTTGAAAGAAAGAGATTCGAAGAAGAACAGGAACGTTTAGCTGAAGAATACCGCAAGCTCGGTATGAGCGAAGCGCAGATTAGGGAAATGTACTTATTTGATCTTGCCTGGTATAAAAGCAAAAGACGTTACTATACACACACTCAATCGTTTGCATCAGGCGCGTTTGATGGCGGCATTGAGGACGATTTCGAAAGCATGTTGGTTAAGGTGTTCTCAGAGGCTTTAAGATCCGCAATGGACAAGCCGATCAATCGTTCTCGTTATTGTTGGGTCGAAGATATTGAAAACCCTGTGCTTGTGCAGAAACTAAAGCAGCTTAATGAAAATGATTTGGAATTACTCACCCTCTTCGCCTTTGACGGCTATACTTTCACGGAAATCGGAAAGATCTATCGCTGCACACCTCAAAACATCTATAAAAAATATAAAAGAATAAAAAATAATTTGGTCTGAAGGTTTAAAATCAGCCTTTCTCGCTGGCTATAAGTTGAGAGGAGAAATTCCTCTCCTGATCCTTGACAACCAAATACTCATTCGCTAAGACCTCAGTTCCGACGATATGCGAAAGCATGAGCCGCCGAGTTGGGTACGCCGAGACCTCCTTCAAGGAGCGAGCGAGATAACCTGCTCAAGTACCGGGTTGCTACCGGTATGGCGATGACAGTAGGAATGACAATGGTACTCCCGTCCAGCCACAGTCTCACGCAATGGGGGCGGCTCTGTCAGAACGACAGTTGGGGTGAAACTCCCGTGAGGCGGCTTCGCAAGCCGCCGCTTAGCGACTTCCCAAGTGGTTCAAATACCACCGCGCACACGGGGTGTCGAGGACAAAATGTGTGCTTACATACCTGACCGCATTCTCATAATAGGAAAATAGAATGATGCGATATGTTATGGGCTGTATTCATTTCTTTGCGGTCGGGTTATACATAAGCACACCGGCTTGGGAGAATTGAGTATTTGGTGAAGAGGACAACCATTTTTTTGTATGAGGAGTGTCCAATGTATAACGAGAATTTAAGTGTATGGCGTGGTGATGTTTACTACGCTGACTTAGGCGAGAACAAAGGCTCGGTTCAAAGCGGTATTCGGCCGGTTGTAATTATTCAAAATAATATCGGCAATCATGAAGGACCGACACTTATAGTTGTTCCCATTTCAAGTCAAATCAAAAAGCTGTGGCTGCCGGTTCATGTGTGGTTATCGAAGCATGACGGACTGGCGGAAGACTCTATGGCCTTATGCGAGCAAATTCAGACAATAGACAAGTCCCAGCTTATGTCGTACATCTGCCGGCTCAAGGGGGGCGCTCTGGTAAAAGTAAATGTAGGATCACTGATCAGCTTGGGCTTCATGCCGGCCAAACGCGAAAACAATTATTTGCAGCGCAGCAACGAGATGATACTTTGCTTATGCGGTGAACACTTGAGACCCTATCTTGAAGACAAAGAATACAAGGTCGAACGGCTGAACCATTTCCAAAATAAAGACCAATGTACCTGTTGTGAAAAGATGGGCTATGACTACAGAGTTACACATTTAGCTCTCACGAGGAGAGATTTTTCATCTTCTGTGAAAACCAGAAAAGGGTGAGCAACCTTCAGACAGTCTTAATAGTTCGTGCAGCGCGGGCTGCTTACGATGATACTCGAGCGCCTGCAATGATTTATCACGAAAAGGATGGGGAGAACAGCGGTTCTACCCATCCTTTTGCCATAAAATGAAATGCCAAGAAAAAACGATAGGAAGGAGATCGTGCCAATGACAAAAACAGAGGAAGCGTACCGCCTCATGCTGACGGAATACCCCGATCTGCTCACCGCGGAGCAGGCCGCGAAGATTCTGGGAATCGACCGCCATCAGGTCTACAGGATGGTCGACCGCGGGGAGCTTTTCGGCATAAAGCTTGCCGGGCAATATAAGATCGCCAAACTTCGGCTGGTCGAATTTATACTCGGCCAGGTGGCCTGATCCTTGAAAAAATGTATCGTGCGGCTGATCGGCACATTCGCAAAGCCATGTTTTCTTTGCTACACTGGTTTTATCGGCAGACAGCAAAGAGCTGCAATCCAGGAAACAGGAAAGGAGTATACTAATGAAAGTAATAAAGCCCGTCACCGGCAGTCTGGTGGAGCGCGGCGGCTACTACCATACGCTCATCAACGCCTATGTGAACGGGAAACGAAGAATAATCAGCCGCACCACCGGATTGCCAGTGAAAAACAATTACCGCAGGGCGCTGAAGGTTCTGGAGGAGCGCAAGAAGGAATACGACGAAAGCGGCCTGTCCGGGATGCTGACCATGGAGGAGCGGAGGCTTAATACCTCCTTGCTGCTCAGCGAGTACATGACAAAATTTGTAGAGCGCAAGAAGGACAGAATATCTCCCGTGACTTACGAAGGCTATACCAACATGATTAAAGGCCGCATCCGGCGTTTCTTCGACCCGCTGGGCGTGACCATCGGCTCGCTGACGCCTCAGCTCATAGAGGACTTTCTGGACAGCGTAGCCGACGACGGCTGCAACAGCTCCACGCAGCAGCGCTACTACCAGATCATCGGCTGCTGCCTGAAAAACGCCGTAAGGAAGGACCATATTGACAGGAACCCCATCGAGAAGGTGGACAGGCCCAGACGGGCCAAGTTCACCGCGGCCTATTACTCCAAGGATGAGGCGCTGCAGCTGCTGAGGTGCGCTAAAGACGAGCTGTGCTACATACCCGTCCTGCTGGGCGTCTTCTACGGAATGCGCCGCAGCGAGGCAACCGGCCTGCAGTGGAGCAGTGTGGACTTTGAGAACAATCAGATCCACATCGACCACAAGGCTTATGAGCAGAGCATCAAGGGTAAGACCCAGGTCATTATAACCGATGTGATGAAAACCGACGCCAGCAAACGCACTCTGCCTTTGATCCCACAGGTGCGGGAAGAGCTGCTGAAGCACAAAATCCGGCAGGAGGAGTATCGGCGGTCCTTCGGAAGATCCTACAAAAAGGAATGGACAGACTGTGTTTGCGTGGACCCCACCGGTAACATTCTGTCCCCGGATTTTGTCACCAAGCACTTCGGTCTGCTGCTTGCGGAACACGGACTGCGTCATATCCGGTTTCACGATCTGCGGCATACCTGTGCCAGCTTTCTGGTGGCGCAGGGCGTTCCCATGAAGCAGATACAGCTGTGGCTGGGCCATTCCACGTTCTCGACCACGGCGGATATCTATGCCCATTTGAGTACCGCCGCCATGGGCGAACCGGCGAGCTGCATAGCAGATCTCCTAACCGGGCCGGAAAATGGTTCAGAGGAGCAGCCCGACATAGAAAAAAGCCTCTGAGAGTTGCAGCTCTCAGAGGCGTGTGGCGGAGAGGAAGAGATTCGAACTCTTGCCCGGCGCAAACCGGCTACCGCATTTCGAGTCGTTTGTCTTATGCACACTATGGTGGAAATTAGAAGAAGATAAAAGCACATGGAAGTATCTACAAACCCACTAATTTCAGCGTTTTCTGGACCCGAATACCGAAAGGCCTTGACAAATCAATAGTTCGAATGAACCCCGATTTTGGCGCTTTTTTTGGAAAAAGGAGAGAATTTGGAGAGAACAAGAGAGATTTAGGAGAGAACAAAGGGCTTTTCTAACTGTTTAATATAGAGCTTCAGCATCACCTGCCGTTGACAATCCAATTAAGGAAAAGGTGATTCAATGAAGAAAATAAACAGTAAATACGATTATCTGCTCAAGGAATATCCGGCTGTTATTACCAAGGACCAATTCTACCGGATCTGCAACATCAGTAAAAAGACTGCAAAGCATCTTCTGGATAATGGCTTGGTCCCCTGTGTCAACAACGGAAAGAAAACCAGAAAGTACAAACTCAAGATGACCGACGTAATCGAGTATCTTGAAGGCCGGGATATATCTCCTGAGAGCTATATGGCTCCAATTGGATGGTATAAACGAGGACCTACGTACAAGGGATACAATCGGGAACTAAAAGTGTTAACGGAAGAAGAAAGAGCTAAGTTGGCAACGGTCTATTCTCATAGGATGGCCTATTACCCCGACGTTCTTTCCGTCATCGAAGCATCCGAGATCACTGGCTATCATCGAAATTCGGTTGCTAAATGGTGTACCAAGGATCTGATGCAATGTTTCAATATGGGAAACAGGTATCTGATCCCAAAGCCATCTCTCCTGGAATTTATGTTGAGTCCCTACTTTCAAGGCTTGAAATCTAAAATCGACTAGGAAACAAGGAATTGAATAGCAAACCAAGAAAAGGCCGTCACAAAACGTGGCGGTTTTATTTTGCCAAAATTTAAGGAGGTCGCCATGAAAGAAACCTTTAATCAACGTTACAATCAAGTCTACCAATTGGCTGAGCAGCAAGGTGAAGCTTTTGCCGAGGCGGTATCTGAATCCTTTGATGATCTTGATAGCCTCGGCAAATTCGTCGATACCCTGTTCTACATGCATTCCATCACGGGTGATGAGCAATTTGCTGTGTTTCTCGGGATGATGTACGAAATCATGGGGAGCCAGATGCCTGAAGAAATCGACTGCCATATTGTCATGGAGCAGAGGCCCAGCATTTTTTACAGCTGCTTTCTGACCTCATTCCTGACAGGCGTTTTGAATCGGGTCAGTTTATCTCACTAAATGGTGTATTCATAAGGCACTTTATGATGATAACTAAAAAATCACGAACGCATAAACCAACATATTCCCCCTATTGTTAGAGCAATTATGACGGTCAATGTAATGTAAACGAATGTCACTAAACCTGTTCTATTATTTTTTAGGTATTCCTGGTCTTCGTCCGAAATCATCAACTTGTCTGAATTAATATTTCTTAGCTTCTTTATATAAGAGTTATGACTGATGAACTTGGCAATTGAAGAAATTAAAACGAAGATTTCAGCTACCAACATTAGGATTAAAAGTATTCCAACTGACTTATTGGGGCTGAAAACATCAAAAACTTCTCCCTGCGCAAACAAGACTCCATACATGCCAGCAACTAAAGCCACTATCAAAGCCAAAATTGCATTTATAACGTTGGAGAAGGACTCAAAGTTTTTTGAGTAAATATCAATATACTCAGCCTTAAGAGTCTTTTGTGTCTCGAAATATTCTGTAGTTCTCCCTGAAACAATCAACCTAAGAATATTATCGAAAATTTGAATTAACTCTGATTTGCTTTCTTCGTTAAAAGATTTAACGCTATCCTCGGAATAGTGTTTGGCTATCGCTTCTCTTACAATATTACGCTTTAATTTTGCATCAACGGATTTTTGCCCATCTGATGTGATCCATTTGTAGCACGAATACCAAAAATTATTATTCATAGACTCGACATCTTGCCAAGTAAATCTAAATTTTTTTACATTGTCTTTTGTGAATATTTGAAACTCAAATTTATTTAGGTTTTCGTCTGATGCAATCACTCTGTCTGAAATCGCCATTAAACTTAGAAATTCTGAAAGAAATCTGCAAAAGGGATTACTATTACCATTATGATTTGACAGGTAATAAAAAATATCTGGGGGTGTTGTTACTGCAGTTTTTTTTAAAGACCCAACATCAAGAATCACTGTATCCAATAATTCTTGATAGGTATGCCCTAAATCATCTGAGTATGTCACAGGCTCAATATCAAGAATATCATCCCGCTTGCCTATGGTAATAGGAATTTTCCCATTGCCGATTTTTTTCTCGTAATACTTGAACAGTGCAACTGGATGTGTACAACTTTTAATGAATTGCTCATCACAAATAAATAAATTACTTGCTGATGGATATATCGAAAAAGCATCGCCTCTATCTATATGGGTTCTTAAGGCTGTTATATTTTCCCCATTGCAAAATGGATTGCATCCATTTAAATGCATAATAAGATCATCAGACACTTGCTCATCCAGTTGTAAATTAAGTTCGGAAGTTGACCATGAACATTTCAATTTATCACCTCATTTATTTAAACAGCTGACGAATATTTGCCCTGTATTCTTCAGGCACTTGTATTTGTATGTAACCATCATCAAATGATATCTTTTGAGCCCTGATTGCAACTTCTATATTTATCGCTTCTATTTTTAAATCCGGACTTATCTCTATTACAGTTTTGAATTGTTGTCGGGCGAATTTTTTGTCAATTTCAAAAGATTCATCTAGAAAATCCAAAGCCTCCGTAGAAAATATGTCTTCAATTTTCTTGAAAGATAGATCTTCCGATTTGATCGAATTATTAATCTCCTCCAACCATTCATCTGGCTCGAAACGTGATTCTGTTAAGATTTTCTCACGCATCAAATCGGATATTGTTTTTCGTAAAGTGCTATCAGTGATCTCCCTGGCCACTAACTCATCTGATTTAATTTTAGCAACTAGATATTTTGTATTTTCCTTGTCATCCCTTTCTCTTTCCAAATGCAAGAAGTCATATGCCCAGTAATTTGCTACTTTTCGATTTTTGTCTATAACATTAATCGTTTTGTTTAAAATTATGGCAGCCTTATAGTATCGTCTATCGGTCATAAATGCACTTTTCAGTTCGTATGTGAGCTTATCAATGCTGCTTGTCTCTTCAAGTTTTAGTAAAGTTAGCTTTCCTTTTTCATGTTTTATTATCAGAATCCCTGGAGTGATTCTTTTGTGCCTTCTTTTAGAACCATCTTTCTCTTCAACTAACTCTGCTTTTAATAAGTCATTTGCGAGACCGCTTATAAATGTTTCATATGAGGAGTCCACTTTATGTAAGTCTAAATATTTGTCTCTAAGAAGTTTTATTTTATTGGATTCATCATCGTCAGATATTTTGAAGTGTTGAATTTCTCCTGGAAGCCCGTTTCCGCTGTGACCAAGAATTGAATCAATTATCTTATCCAGGTTTGAGATTTTCTTATCATTAATTGTTGTATCACGTTCACAGCTTTCAGTTATGTTAAATACAAAATAATTCATAAATATCCCTCCCAAAATGTTAAATCCTCATTATTTAATGGACTTACTGATCAGACCTCGTAATAGTAGGCCTAAATCAGGTATTTAACTAAACACAAATAATAAGTTGGTTTACACATAAATCTTACCAAAATATGTAGATAATTCATACATATTTCTGGGAGATATGGATTTTATGTCAAACGTAAATTCGGAAAATTTGAAAAGAAGGAGGTAAAAATATTTGAGTACCAATGTAATAGCCATCGCCAATCAGAAGGGCGGAGTCGGCAAGACCACCACCTGCACCAATCTGGGCATCGGATTGGCCACCGAAGGCAAGAAGGTGGATCGTCTACAGAAAGTTAGACAGTTTTCTTAAGGTCAGACAGTCTGTATTCCACCGGGGTCCGGTATTCCAGAGAGGAATGGATCCGGATATGGTTGTACCAGTGGACGTAGTCCGCCAGTCCCAGTTTCAGTTCTTCCAGGGTTCGAAAGGTGTTCTGGTAAACAAACTCGGTTTTGAATATTTTGAAGGCCGCCTCCGCCACTGCATTATCATAGGGGCAGCCTTTGTGGCTCAGTGACCGCTGGATCCCGAAGGTTTCCAGCAGACCATCCATGGCGTTGTTCTTAAACTCATTTCCCCGGTCTGTATGGAAAATCCGGATCTTTTGAAGTCCCGGCCGGATGCTGGCAAAAGCCTGATACACCAGCCTGGGATCTTTGTTGGGACCAGCACTATAGCCAATGAATTCCCGGTTATGCAGATCTGTAATCAGACAGACGTAGTTCCATCTGCCGGCCACCCGTACGTAAGTCAGGTCACTGACGACGACCTCCAGGTACTCCCGGTTGTTGAATTGCCGGGCCACCTGATTGCTGACCCTCTCTTCATTGGTTGGCTTTTTGGGGACTTTGTATTGAGCCACTGTATAATTGGAAACCAGTCCCAGTTCCTTCATAATCCGGCCGATCCGCCGGCGGGAGATCTGCTTGCCTTCTTTTTTCAGTACCGCTTTGATTTTCCGGGTTCCATAGTTCCGTCTGCTGGCCAGGAAGATCTCTTTGATGGTGTTCCGTAAGGGCGACTCATCTTCCTTACATTTGGCCTCGTAATAAAATGTACTGCGTGGGAATTGCAGGACGCTACACATTGCTGATACCGAGTATTTGTCTTTGTTGGCCAGGATGACATCTACTTTCGTCCTATTATCAGCGCTGCCTGCTTTAAAATGTCATTCTCCATCCGCAGCTGCTGGAGTTCTTTCCGGAGGCAGATCAGTTCCTGTTCCTGTTCAGTGCGGTTATCCTTCTCCCGGAAGGATCCGCTGTTCTGATGCTGCTGGATCCACCGGTTGAGAGTGGAGCGAGTCAGTTCATACTCCCGGACGAGATCCGCTTTGGGTTTCCCGTTCTGGTAGAGTTTTACCATTTGTTCTTTAAATTCATCGGTATATTCTCTTCGTTCTCTTCTGGTCATGTTCGGGCTCCTTTTCATTTGCTCTATTCTATATGACCTTAGAAAACTTGTCCAAATTAGTGTAGCCTATCCAAGGTTTTGCTTGTGGATTGCGATCCCCAGGGCAGCCTGACGATCAGCTTGGGTCATTCTCAGCCGGATCAACTGCCCGTGACACTATCCTCTGTTCTAGGTAAGACCATGAATGAAACCGCGCTTTCTCCCCAGGAAGGCATCCTGCATCATCCTGAAGGTGTGGATCTGATGCCAGCTAACATTGAATTGTCTGGACTTGAGGTCTCGCTGGTCAATGTGATGAGCCGGGAAAAGATCCTAAAAGATTATCTTGACGGTATCAAATCTGGCTACGACTTCATCCTGCTTGACTGTATGCCTTCCCTTGGCATGCTGACGGTCAATACTCTGGCTGCAGCAGACAGTGTCCTGATTCCTGTCCAAGCCCAGTATTTGTCCGCTAAAGGTCTGGAGCAGCTGCTTCAAACCGTCAACAAAGTCCGCAAGCAAATCAATCCCAAATTGAAGATTGATGGCATCCTGCTGACTATGGTAGATAACCGGACGAATGACGCCAGGGAAATAAGTACCCTTTTGCGGGAAACCTATGGAACCAAGCTGAAGGTGTTCGACTCGTCCATCCCCCACTCCGTGAGGGCGGCAGAAACTGCTTCCTATGGGAAAAGCATCTTTGCCCATGATCCCAAGGGTAAAGTAGCAGAAGCCTACAGAAATCTGACGAAGGAGGTGATGAAGCTTGAAACCCAGCGGCAGAAATCTAAATCTGACCTCTTACGATGAGATCTTTCAGACTGAAGAAACAAGGATCGAAGCCTCACAGGAAAAGGTCATCGACATTCCTCTTACACAGCTTCATCCATTCAAGAATCACCCCTTCAAGGTGACAGATGATGAATCAATGCTGGAGACCGCTGAGAGCATCACCAAGCACGGCGTCCTGGTACCGGTCATCGCCCGTCCCCGTGAAGAAGGTGGATATGAGTTGATCTCCGGCCACCGTCGCAAGCGTGCCAGTGAGTTGGCCGGTAAGGAAACTCTTCCTTGCATCGTCCGCAATCTCGACGATGACGCTGCCACCATCATCATGGTTGACAGCAATATTCAGCGTGAGAATATCCTGCCTAGTGAACGCGCCTTCGCTTATAAATTGAAGCTGGAAGCTCTTGAGAGGCAGCTTGGTCGACCGCCAAAAGAAAATGTGGGACAAGTTGTCCCTACTTATTCAGGCAAGCGTTCCACTGAAATTATTGGTGATCAAACCGGCGAAAGCTATAAGCAAGTCCAACGCTTTATCCGCCTGACAGAACTAGTCCCTGAGCTGCTCGATATGGTCGATGCTAAAAAAATCGCCTTCAATCCAGCGGTTGAACTTTCCTATCTCATGCCCCATGAACAGGTCCAGCTGATGGAAGCCATGGACATGGAGCAGGCTACACCTTCCCTGTCACAGGCTCAGCGTTTGAAAAAGTACAGCCAAGACGGCAAGCTGACCTTTGATGTTATGACCGCAATCATGTCGGAGGACAAAAAAGGTGAACTGGACAAGGTGACGCTCACCGGTGAGAAGCTCAAAAAGTATTTTCCAAAATCCTATACACCCCAGCAGATGGAGGAAACCATCATCAAACTGCTGGAAGGCTGGTCGCGGAAGCGTCAGCAATCACAGGAACGGTAATTCCCCTCCGAAGTGCTTCAATACGAAGCGCTTTTTTTATTCAACCGGTCGAAGGGAGGGATGCAGATGGCTGTATTTCGAGTTGAGAAAACAAGGGATTACACCGTTATGGCGAATCATCATCTGAAAAACAAGGATCTGTCGCTTAAGTCCAAAGGTCTTCTATCTCAGATGCTGTCACTCCCGGAAGACTGGGATTACACCCTCAAGGGGCTTTCCATGATCAACCGGGAGAGCATCGATGCCATTCGGGAAGCGGTCCGTGAACTGGAACGAGCAGGATACATCGTTAGGACAAGGGAAAGAAATGAGTTTGGTCACCTTAAGGGTACGGACTACACGATTTATGAAAAGCCTCATCTGGTAGTAGATCCTTCAGAGATCAAAGAACCACTGTTGGGTAATCCTGTATTGGATAAACCTATGTTGGAAAATCCAATCTTGGATAATCCAGTGTTGGAGAAACCTACGTTGGGAAATCCAACGCAATTAAATACTAAGAAAACAAATACAGATTCATTAATGACTAAGGGATTAAGTAAACATCCATCAATCCCTGATCCATCAAGAGAAGCCAAGATCGAGAAGGATGAGATGAGATTGGATGCTCATTCCATCAAGGAGGCCATCCAGGAGAAAATCGAATACAAGTTTATTGTTCAGCGTTATGACAAGGATCGTCTGGATGAAATCGTGGACCTGATGGTGGAGACCCTCTGTTCCAAGCGAGAATACATCACCGTTGCCGGGGATGATTATCCGGCATCACTGGTCAAAGAACGGCTGCAGCGCATCGACAGCACCCACATCGAATATGTCTTTGAGTGCCTCGATAAAAACACCACCTTCATCCGGAACATCAAGAAATATCTGCTCACAACACTTTTCAATGCCCCATCTACCATCGACAGCTATTACACCGCACTGGTGAAACATGATCTTTACGGGGCAGGTTCCCGCTTTTATGAGGATCTTGGGAGCCTTATTAAGCCCAGCAAGTAAGAAGGTTTGATTCCCATGCAAGTTTTGTAAATCAAATTAGCACGATAATCAAATCCCAAAGTTTCATCCGGCCATAAGAACCTGAATCAAATGTTCATCTTTTCTGAAAGGAGTTACTCAAAATGAAAAGACCTCTCGCCTATATCACGGCTTCCTGGGGCGTTGATCCAACTGAAAATATGGAGATCGCCGCCAAATACAGCCGGAAAGTATACGACGCTGGTTACAATCCCATCTGTCCGATTCTAATGCTTTCAACCTTCATTGATGACGGCATCCCCCAGGAGCATAAGGACAGACAGGATATCGAGCTTGATTACCTCAGACGCTCCAACGTCCTCGTAGTTTGCGGCTCTCGGATCGACGAAGCTGTTAAGAATGACATTGCCATTGCTGAACGTTATCGCATCCCGGCAACAACCTTAAGCGGCATCCTGACCGTTAAGAGCCATGGTCAGAAAAACCCTGCCAGATAACAGAAAAATACATTCCTGATTTTGCGCGTAACATTGGGAAAAAGGAATGTTTCGTGCAATTTCAAAAACAGAAAAGGAGAAGAAATCTATGGACGTATTGATTGTTGAACCTGAAAAGGCGCCGCGAATGGCCAATATCACCGGTGACTTGAACTCTCTGCAGCAGGTTGTCGGCGGTTACATCGAAGCCGTCTATCCCTATGATGACCCGGTTGCCATTGTCTGTCATGAAGAAGGCAAGCTCATCGGCCTCCCCCTTAACCGAAAGCTTGAGGACTACGACATCATCGCAGGAACCTTTATCGTCTGCGGTCTGGGCGAAGAGGATTTCGATTCCCTCACACCAGAGCTGGCAGAAAAGTATCGGGAGAAATTTGCAGATCCTGAGATCTTCATGAAGATGGGCAGCCGCATCGTCGCTATCCCCATCAAACCCAAGAACGAGCTGCATATGGCCAAACCGAAACAGAAATCTATCGAGCCTGAGCTTTAAGCTCATTATTCCATTGGTTTATTCCAGATTGTGAAGCTTCAAGGACTGGTTGTAAGGAGGTATAAGTTCTATTTGGACTATCAAGTGTTGAACGTTTATGTAGAAATAGTCACGATATCGTGATACAATTTTACCAGTAAAGTTAGTTGGAGGAATGAAATGCCTGTAATTTACAACAAATTGTTCAAACTGCTTATCGATCGGAGAATGTCTAGTTCTGAGCTAATGAACAAAGCTGGATTCAGCGCAAATATCATCACCAGACTTAAGAAGAACGAGTATGTTTCTATGGAGAGTATCGAAAAAATATGCAATGCACTCCAAGTTGGTGTTGACGAAATTCTTGATTTTGTCTCAGTTGAATCAGGCGGTCCAAATGAACGTCTTTAGATGATATTCGTTTGTTTGGATGTCGAATCATAAATTAATATAAATGAGGTGGCGGTCATCATGGCGGAAAACATTAAGGTTTTTATTTCATATTCTTGGGATAGTGAAGAGCATAAGCAATGGGTAAAATCATTAACTGATAAACTCATTCAGGATGGAGTTGATGCTTCACTAGATCAGTATGACTTGACTTTAGGTGACCGCCTTCCTCACTTTATGGAGCAGCGTATTGCGGAATCCAACCATGTATTAATTATCTGTACGCCAAAATATAAAATAAAATCAGATCAACGAGCTGGTGGCGTAGGCTATGAAGGTCATATTATCTCAGGCGAATTACTCTCATCTAGAAATGAGAGTAAATTTATTCCAGTAATACGTGAAGGTACTCCTTTTACATCTATGCCAAAATGCCTCGAAGGAAAGTTGGCAATTGATTTAACTGGAGATCGAAATTTCAACGATGATCATAATTATAAGGACTTGATTACGACACTTTATGGAAATCGCTCAAAGCCTCCAATGGGAACTAAACCAGCATATATTCCTAATAGTAGCAAACCCGTTTCCCAAGGGTTTGACAGTTCTGAGGATATAAAAATCCTCGGAATCATTACAGATGAGGTTACAGTTCCAAAAAATGATGGAACCAGAGGTTCTGCACTCTATAAAATTCCATTTAAGTTATCAAAGAAACCAAGCGACATATGGAAGAAAATTTTCGTTGCTACTTGGAACATGCCTCCCAGCTTCACTTCGATGCATAGACCCAAAATCGCATCTGTGTTTGGAGATACTGTTTATTTAGATGGCACCACAATTGAAGAGGTAAGAGATTATCATCGAAAAACTCTATTGCTTTGTGTCGAAGAAGCAAATAAAAAGGAAAAACTAATTTTAGCTGAGGAAGAGCGCCGCCGTAAGAGACAAGAAGAATTTGAAAAAACTCAAAGCCAAAAAATAAATGATGTAATTAAAGACATCGAATTTTGATAACATGCAGTTGATTTAAATACTAAATTTCCAAATGCAGTTTTGAAAAGTATTGATTCTTGGACCGATTGAAAAATCGGTCTTTTTTCTTTTTAATCATCGCAACAAAATTTTTTGAAGGAGGAATTTTTCATGCAGGAAGAAGTGGAAAACAGGACCGTCGCCCTGGCCGTCAGTACCACCCGAATGACCGGTCGTGTTCTGAAGGCCGCACTCATCAAGCTCTTGGCTGAAATGAAGAAGAGCCGGGACAGTCCGCCGCAGATCCCCCACGGCAAGCAGTCTGTAAAAGAGCTCATCGGTCAGAATGCCGGAGTCTCAAATATTGAGATCACAGATAAAAACATCAAATCCTTTGAGCAAGTCGCCAGAAAATACGGCGTAGACTATGCCCTCAAAAAGGACACCACCGGGGAGAAGCCCAAGTATCTGGTGTTTTTCAAGGCTCGGGATGCCGATGCCCTAACTGCCGCCTTCACGGAGTATACGGCCAAGGTTCTCAAGAAGGACAAGCAGCCTTCCATCCTGGAGCAACTGGCCAAGTTCAAGGCTCTAGTCCAGGCCAAGGTCATGGACCGGGTGAAAAACAAAGACAAGGAGCTGACGCGATGAATGTAAAAATCAAGCGGATGCTCCTTTTAAATCTCCCCTATGTTCTGATTGCTCTACTTGCCACAAAGCTCGGTGAGGCCTGGCGATATTCTCCAGGACTGGATATCTCCCAAAAAGTGTTGCATCTCATGGACGGCTTTGCTTTAGCTTTCATGTCTCCCTGGCCGAGCCTGCTCCCGCAGGACCTGATTCTGGGCATTGTGATCGCTGTCGGTATCAAGCTGGCAGTTTATGTGAAAGGCAGGAACGCCAAAAAATACCGAAAAAACATAGAATACGGTTCAGCCCGCTGGGGTAGACCTGAGGACATTAAACCCTTTATCGATCCCACCTTTCGCAACAACGTCATCCTCACGGAGACGGAGCGCCTGACCATGAACAACCGGCCCAAGGACCCAAGGCTGGCACGCAACAAAAACGTCATGGTGGTGGGTGGTTCCGGATCTGGTAAAACACGGTTTTGGCTCAAGCCAAATCTCATGCAGTGCCATTCCAGCTATGTGGTGACCGATCCCAAGGGCAGCGTCGTGGTGGAATGCGGACAGCTTCTCCTGAGGGAAGGCTACAAGATCAAGATCCTTAATACCATAAACTTCAACAAATCCATGCACTACAACCCCTTTGCCTACATCAAGAGCGAAAAAGACATCCTCAAGCTGGTGACGGCCCTCATTGCCAACACCAAGGGTGAAGGCAAAGCCGGAGATGATTTCTGGGTCAAGGCGGAGACCCTTCTTTATACCGCGCTCATGGGCTACATCCACTATGAAGCGCCGGAAAGCGAGCGGAATTTTACGACCCTCATCGAGCTCATCAATGCCTCAGAAGTCCGGGAGGACGACGAGGACTTCCAGAACCCGGTGGATCTGATGTTCGCCGCTCTGGAGGAACGAGACTCGGAGCATTTTGCAGTCCGGCAGTACAAGAAATACAAGCTGGCTGCCGGTAAGACCGCCAAATCCATCCTCATCAGCTGCGGAGCCCGTCTGGCACCCTTTGACATCAAAGAGCTCAGAGACCTGACGGCCTACGACGAAATGGAACTGGATGCACT
Source organism: Papillibacter cinnamivorans DSM 12816 (assembly GCF_900176335.1). Taxonomy (GTDB): domain Bacteria; phylum Bacillota; class Clostridia; order Oscillospirales; family Oscillospiraceae; genus Papillibacter; species Papillibacter cinnamivorans. Next base: position 101,154 of record NZ_FWXW01000004.1, on the reverse strand, counting down.
GGGTGACCGGAAAACGGCGCTGTTTATCATCATCAGCGACACCGACGACACCTTCAACTTCCTGGTTTCCATGGCCTACACGCAGCTCTTCAATCTGCTATGCGACAAGGCAGATGACGTCTACGGCGGACGTCTGCCTGTGCATGTGCGCTGTCTCATTGATGAGGCGGCGAATATCGGTCAAATTCCCAAGCTGGAAAAGCTGGTAGCCACCATCCGGAGCCGGGAGATCTCGGCCTGCCTGGTGCTGCAGGCTCAATCCCAGCTGAAGGCTCTTTATAAAGATCACTGCGACACCATCATCGGCAACATGGACAGCACGATCTTTCTGGGCGGTAAGGAGCGCACCACATTAAAGGAGCTTTCAGAAACCCTTGGGAAGGAGACCATCGACACCTTCAACACCGGGGAAAGCCGAGGCCGTGAGGTTTCCCACAGTCTGAATTACCAGAAACTCGGAAAGGAGCTTATGAGCATCGATGAACTGGCCGTGCTGGATGGCGGAAAATGCATTTTGCAGCTGCGCGGGGTACGGCCTTTTCTCTCCAACAAGTACGACATCACCAAACACCCCAACTACAAGTACCTCTCCGATGCGGACCCGCAAAACGCCTTCAACATCGAGAAGTACCTGTCCACCCGTCTCAAGCCCAAGCCGGATGAAATCTATGAGGTCTACCACATGGATCTGTCCGCCGAACCTGAAGCCGCCGAATGAGCGGCTTTTTTCATCTCAAAAATTAAAATAATGGAGGTCAATCAATGGAATTCTTTAACAGTGCAGTAGATGTACTTCAAACCCTCGTCGTCGCTCTCGGTGCAGGCCTTGCCATCTGGGGCGTCATCAACCTTCTCGAAGGCTACGGTAACGACAACCCCGGTGCCAAATCCCAGGGCATGAAGCAGCTCATGGCGGGCGGCGGTGTCGCGCTCATCGGCATCGTACTGGTGCCGCTGCTTTCCGGTCTGTTCGGTTAATCGGGTAGAAAGCGATGGAAAGCATACTCGACAAAATCACCGAATGGCTGAAGACGATGCTTGTAGAAGGCATCATCACAAATTTGTCGGGGATGTTTGATAACGTCAACCAGCAGGTTGGCGAAATCGCAGGTCAAGTGGGATTGACGCCGGCGGCATGGAATGCCGGCGTCTTTTCCATGATCCGCAGCCTCTCCGAAAGCGTCATCATCCCCATCGCGGGTGTGATCCTTGCCTTTGTGATGACCTACGAGCTCATCCAAATGGTCATCGACCGGAATAATCTTCATGACATCGACACCTGGATCTTTTTCAAATGGATCTTTAAGACTTTTGTGGCCGTCCTTCTGGTCACCCATACCTTTGATATCGTCATGGGCATCTTCGATATGGCGCAGTCAGTAGTCAACAGCGCTTCCGGCGTCATATCAGCGGACGCTTCAGTGGATCTTGCCACTACAGTGGCAGACCTTCAGACAAGGCTGAGCGCCATGGAACTGGGTCCGCTCTTCGGACTCTGGTTTCAGAGCCTGTTTATCGGATTTACCATACAAGCCCTGAGTATCTGTATCTTCCTGGTCATCTATGGCCGAATGATCGAGATCTATCTGGTCACGTCGGTAGGGCCCATCCCCATGGCCACCATGGTCAACCGGGAATGGGGCGGTATGGGACAGAATTATCTTCGCTCTCTTTTGGCCCTGGCCTTCCAGGCCTTCCTCATCATGGTCTGCGTCGGCATTTATGCCGTACTGGTGCAGAACATCGCTACGGAAACCGACATCATCAAGGCCGTATGGACCACCCTCGGCTATACTGTTCTACTCTGTTTCACCCTGTTCAAGACCGGAAGTCTTGCCAAATCCATCTTCAATGCCCACTAAACGAAAGGAGGAAAGCCTGTGGCCTATGTCCCTGTACCCAAGGATCTGACCAAGATCAAAACCAAGGTGATGCTCAATCTCACCAAGCGACAACTGATTTCATTTGGCAGCGGAGCTCTTCTGGGCGTCCCGCTGTTTTTTCTTGCTAAGCCCCACATGAGTGTCAGCACAGCAGCGCTGCTCATGGTGCTGTCCATGCTGCCGTTTTTCCTGCTGGCCATGTACGAACGTAATGGTCAGCCCCTGGAAAAAATCCTCTATCAGCTCCTTCAGAGCCGATTCATCCGACCGAAGAAGCGGCCCTACCGGACCGACAACTTCTATGCCGCCGTAGAGCGGCAAACCAATCTGGACAAGGAGGTAAAAGCGATTGTCCAACCAGAAAACCATCCAAAGAAAACTCAGCCGCGAGGAAAGAAATCGCATTGAAAGCGCCATCGCCAGAGCCAAGCGTGACAGCAAGGTTCCGGCAACGGCCCAGCAGACGATCCCTTACCTGCGCATGCATCCCGACGGCATCTGCCAGGCAACAGATGCCTTATATACCAAGACCATTCAGTTTCAGGACATTAACTACCAGCTGGCGCAGAACGAGGACAAGACGGCCATCTTTGACGGCTGGTGTGATTTCCTCAACTACTTTGACAGCTCCATCCGCTTTCAGTTCTCTTTCCTGAATCTGAGCGCCAGCATCGAGGAATTCGAGCAGTCCATCCTGATTCCTAACCAGAACGATGATTTTGATGACATCCGTGAAGAATATGCCAATATGCTCCGAGGCCAGCTGGCCAAGGGCAACAACGGCCTGTCCAAGACCAAGTTCATCACCTTTGGCATCGAAGCGGAGAATCTTCGCACGGCTAAGCCCCGGCTGGAACGTATCGAGAATGATCTCCTGAACAGCTTCAAGCGCCTCGGCGTCGCAGCAGATCCTTTGAGTGGAAAAGATCGACTGAAGCTTTTGCACAGTATTTACCATCTGGACGGTCAGGAGCGCTTTCTCTTTGACTGGGACTGGCTGCCCCTATCGGGCCTTTCCACCAAGGATTACATTGCACCCTCATCCTTTGATTTTTCTGAGAGCAGGAACTTTCGGATGGGCAGAAAGCATTGCTCCGTTTCCTTCCTGCAGATCCTCGCCCCCGAGCTCAACGACCGCATGCTGGCGGATTTTCTGTCCATGGACAACAGCCTGGTGGTGACCCTCCATATCCAGTCCATCGACCAGACCTCGGCCATCAAAACCATCAAGCGCAAGATCACCGATTTGGACCGGATGAAGATCGAAGAGCAGAAGAAGGCCGTCCGTTCCGGCTACGACATGGACATTATCCCGTCGGATCTAGCTACCTACGGCGGCGAAGCCAAGAAGCTGCTACAGGATCTGCAGAGCCACAATGAGCGCATGTTCCTCGTGACCTTTCTAATCATGAATACCGCCGACGGCAAACAGCAGCTGGACAACAATATCTTTCAGGCTCAGGGCATCGCCCAGAAATACAACTGTCAGCTGGTCCGGCTGGACTTCCAGCAGGAATCCGGCCTCAATTCATCCCTTCCCCTCGGCCACAATCAAATCGAGATCCAGCGTGGCCTGACCACCTCCAGCACCGCCATCTTTGTACCTTTCACCACCCAGGAGCTGTTCCAGCGCGAAGGCGAACCGCTCTATTACGGGCTCAATGCACTCTCCAACAACCTGATCATGGTGGACCGGAAGGCCCTGAAGAATCCTAATGGCCTGATCCTGGGCACCCCTGGCAGCGGCAAGTCCTTCTCCGCCAAGCGCGAGATCGCCAATGCCTTTCTCATCACCCAGGACGACATCACCATCTGCGATCCTGAGGGCGAGTATTACCCTCTGGTGGAGCGTCTGCAGGGCCAGGTCATCAAGATCTCGCCTACCAGCGGTCACTACATTAATCCCATGGACATCAATCTGAACTACTCCGAGGACGAAAGTCCGCTGTCCCTGAAATCCGACTTCATTCTCTCCCTGTGTGAGCTCATCGTCGGCGGTAGAGAGGGCCTCCAGCCCATTGAAAAGACCGTCATCGACCGGTGCGTGCGCATGGTTTATCAGGCCTATCTCAATGAGCCCAAGCCGGAGAATGTTCCCATCCTGGGAGATCTGCACCGAATCCTTCTGGAGCAGCCGGAAAAGGAAGCCCGGCTCATCGCGACGGCATTGGAGATTTACGTCAGTGGCTCCCTCAACGTCTTCAACCATCGGACCAACGTGAATATCCAGAACCGCCTGGTCTGCTTTGACATCAAGGAACTGGGCAAACAGCTGAAGAAGCTGGGCATGCTCATCGTCCAGGACCAGGTCTGGGGCCGCGTGACCGCCAACCGGGCGGAAGGCCGAAGCACCCGCTACTACATTGATGAATTCCATCTGCTGCTCAAGGAGGAACAGACCGCCGCCTACTCCGTGGAGATCTGGAAGCGATTCAGGAAGTGGGGCGGCATCCCGACGGGCATCACCCAGAACGTGAAGGATCTGCTATCCTCCCGGGAAATCGAGAACATCTTCGAAAACAGCGACTTCGTCTACATGCTGAACCAGGCAGGCGGAGACCGACAGATCCTGGCCAAGCAGCTCAACATCTCTCCCCACCAGCTGTCCTATGTTACTCATTCCGGTGAAGGTGAAGGCCTGTTGTTCTACGGAAATGTGATCCTGCCCTTTGCAGACCGTTTCCCAAAGGATACCGAGCTCTACCGCATCATGACGACGAAGCCAGCTGAGGTCAAGGGGGTGTGAGATGAGCGCAAAGAAAGCCAAACGCACCGTCACACGGCTTCAGTTCACCGAGGAGGAGCACAGCAGCCCTGAGCTTCAAAAAGCCACGCAGAAGGTGGACAAGGCTGCGAATAAGCTGGAGAAAGCAGCAAAAAAGGGCAAGGCGGAATCGCTGGGAACCCACGAGGCGAGCATTTCCTTTGGTCCCATGAAAAAGCCTGTAAAGCTGCAGTTTGAAGAGCTTCAGGTGAAGAAAACACCCTCAACTTTGAAGTCCGCTGCGGCAGCCTTGCCTGCTGCGGAGGTCCACAGACAGATTGCCAGATCCGAAGATGACAATGTCGGCGTGGAAGCTGCCCACCGCCTGGAAGGAACCGCTGAAGGCACCGTCCGGGCTGCGCAGAATGCGCACCGTTCTCATGCACTGAAAGCGGAGCGAAAATCCCTGAAGGCGGAGAAGAAGCTGGACCAGGCCAACATCAGCCTGCTTCAAAAACAGGCAGCCAGGGAGCAGCCCCTTTTCTCGACCAATCCCATATCCCGCTGGCAGCAAAAACAAGCCATCAAGAAGGAATACGCTGCAGCCAAAGCAGGAAAAGGTGTGGATACTGTTCAGAAGACGGCCCAAACCATCGTGAAGACCGCGAAGAAAGCGAAGGAAGCGCTGGAGAAGGCTGCTGCTTTCGTCGCCAGGCACAGCAAGGTTTTTCTGGGCATTATCGGCATCTTCTTTGTTGTCATGCTGATCCTGAATACCTTTGCCAGCTGCTCCCAGATGGCCGTGGGCGGACTCAACGCCTTTCTCACGACTTCCTACACCGCATCCGACGAGGACATCACTGCCGCTGATCTGGAGTACACCAGGCTGGAGGCAGAGCTGCAGTATGACCTGCTCAACATCGAACGGGATTATCCCGGCTTTGATGAATACCGCTACACCATTGATCCCATCGGCCATGATCCTCATGAGCTGATCGCCTACCTGACGGCAAGATTCGAAGATTTTACCTATGCAGAGGTCGAGGCTGAGCTGCGATCTCTCTTTTCCTCCATGTACAACTTAAGCATCACAGAGACCGTCGAAGTGCGTTACCGCACAGAAACCCGTTACCGGACCTACACTGTGACTGATCCGGAAACCGGTGAGATCCGGACCATTCGCGAAAGCTATGAAGTGGAGGTCCCCTATAACTTTTACATCCTGAACATCAACCTGAGCAGCCAGTCCCTGTACTCCGTGGTCTATCCCCGTATGAACGCCGATCAGCGGGAAATGTATCTCGTGTACATGGATACAAAAGGCAACAAACAGTATTTCGGCAATCCCTTTACCTTCAATTGGCCAAGCCATGTCACCAGCCTTTACGGCTGGCGGGTCCATCCCATCACAGATCGGCTGCAGATCCACCGTGGATTGGATTTGGGCGTAGCATTGGGCACACCGATCCAGTCCATCCATGACGGCGAAGTGGTCCGGGTCGGTTACGATGCCAGCGGCTATGGCAACTATGTGGTCATTGCGGACAAGGACGGCTACCGCAGCACCTATGCCCACTGCTCCAGCATTCTGGTAACAGAAGGACAGAGCGTTCTGCGGGGACAGGCCATCGCCAAGGCCGGAAGCACCGGTGCCAGCACCGGCAGCCATCTGCACCTGGAACTGACGTTAAACGGCCAGTATCTTAATCCCTATTTCTTCATCGAGGGGACTGACCCCTACACCCCGCCAGCCGTCGGCGCCACCAACGGCGCTTATACCGACTACGACATCCCGCCGGAAGCGTTGTCAGATCCCACCTTCGCGGCCCTGATCAAGGAAGCGGAAAAGTATCTGGGTTATCCCTATGTTTGGGGAGGCTCCACGCCATCGACGTCCTTTGACTGCTCAGGCTTTGTCTGCTGGGTCTTCAATAATTCGGGCGTCTATCCTCTATCAAGGACCACTGCCCAGGGGATCTTTGATCAGTGCGCCATCATCCCACCCTCGGAGGCCAAGCCAGGCGACATTGTGTTTTTCACCGGCACTTACGACAGTATCGGTCCGGTTTCCCATGTGGCCATCTACGTGGGCGACGGCATGATGATCCACGCCGGAAACCCCATCCAGTACGCCTCCATGAACACCTCATATTTCCAATCCCATTTTTACGCCTTCGGGCGTTTGCCAAGGAGGTAACCATGAATCCAAAGATCCTAAAACTGACGGAGGAGATCGACAAGATCACCCATCGAATCAAAAGCCTTGAGGCCAGACTCATTGAGCTTAAGGCACAAAAAGACGAGTTGGAGAAGACCGAGATCGTGGAAATGGTCCGCAGTGTCTCAGCAACTCCGGAAGAGCTGGCCGCATTCATCAGGGCGTTTCGCGAAACAGGCGGAGCGCCTGATCATTTCAAAACACAGGAGGATAACGTCAATGAAAATGAGTAAGAAATGGCCTCGTGCTTCAACTCTACTGCTGGTCATGCTGATTTGCCTTTCCGTCTTCTCGGTCCCGGCCTATGCCAAGACCGATGAATCCAAGGCGATCACGGCAAGCTCTGATCCGATAGAGGAAGCTGTGGTGCCGACTGCCGAGCCCGCACCCTCGGAGCCCGTCAAAGAAACTGAACCGGAAGCTGCTGTGCCCCTGACTCCGGAAGGAAATCTGACCATTGTGGATGACCTGGAAGGTCAACAGACCGAGGACAAGCAGTTCATTACGGTTAAAACCAAGGCGGGCAACACCTTCTATCTGATCATCGACCGGGCGGGCAAGGAAAATAACGTCTACTTCCTGAACCTGGTGGATGAAGCAGACCTCAGAGCCCTGATGGAGGAAGACGGCACCCTGGAGCCACTGCCGGGTGAAGGTGCCGTTCCAACCGTTCCCGAGCCGGAACCCGAACCTACACCGGAGCCAGAAACGGAGGTCGAGGAACCCGTACCTGCAAAAATCATGAATCCTGTACCGATCCTCATGGTCCTCCTGGTCATTCTGGGCGGTGGCGGACTGTGGTACTTCAAGCTGAGAAAACCCAAGTCCAGCGTCAAGGGACACACCAATCTGGATGAATACAGCTTTGATGACGATGACGACTATGAAGAAAAACTGATGGTTGAAGAGGACCAGGAAGCTTTCGAATCGGAGTGTGATGACGAATGACGCATTTTACGGACAGTCCCTTTGAACGGCTGATGAAGCAAAAGCCCAGGCAGCGGCAGGAGAAGCTCTCTCCTGTCCTGCCCAAGACCCATCCCTGCCATGGCTGCAGCTATCTTCAAGGCAATTGCTGCACCGGTGTCTGCTACCGTGAGCTGATCCTCCCCCACAAGAAAAAGAAGGTGGACAAATGAGACTAGTGGTCGCAGAAAAACCAAGTGTAGCCCAGTCCATTGCAACAGTGCTGGGGGCAAACAGCCGAAAGGACGGCTATCTGGAAGGAACGGATGTCCTGGTTTCCTGGTGTGTCGGACATCTTGTGGAGCTCTCTCCGGCAGATGTCTACGACGAGCGTTATGGCAAATGGCGCTTCGAGGATCTGCCGATCCTTCCGGAGCCATGGAAATACCAGGTGCCAAAGGACAAACAAAAGCAATTCAAGATCCTGAAAAGCCTGATGGGTGAAACTCGAGTGACGGAGATTGTCTGCGCCACGGATGCCGGACGCGAAGGGGAACTGATCTTCCGTCTGGTCTATCGCCAGGCGGGATGTCAGAAACCGGTGAGGCGCCTATGGATCAGTTCCATGGAGGACCAGGCCATCAGCGAAGGCTTCAGGAAACTAAGGCCCAGCCAGGAATATGATCTGCTCTATCAATCTGCCCTCTGTCGGGCACAGGCGGATTGGCTGATTGGAATCAACGCAACGAGACTATTTTCCGTTTTGTATCGTCAGACCCTCAACGTCGGTCGCGTTATGTCTCCTACGCTGTCCATGATCGTGGATCGCTGGTCCGCGATTCAGGATTTCAGGTCCGAGCCTTTCTACACCGTTGTACTGAAACTCCCCGGCTTTGAAGCAGCCAGTGAAAAGCTGAAGATCAAGGCCGAGGCTGAAAAGCTCCTGATAGAGTGCCAGGGAAAATCCGCCGCAGTCACTGAAGTAAGGACCCAGGAGAAGGCGGAAAAACCGCCGAAGCTTTATGACCTGACCACCCTGCAGCGGGAAGCCAACCGGCTTCTTGGCTACACAGCCCAGCAAACGCTGGATTATGCCCAAAGCCTATATGAAAAAAAGCTCATCACCTATCCCCGAACCGACAGCCGCTACCTGACGGCTGACATGGCGAAGTCCACTGCAGACGTCATTCAGTCAGCACTTTTCCTTTTGCCAGAGAATGTGGCGAAGGGATATTCGACGGATCTTAAGCAGCTGCTGGATGATTCCAAGGTCAGTGACCACCATGCCATCATCCCGACCCATGCTCTGAAGGAAAATATCCTGGAGAGTCTGCCCAAGGGCGAGCAGGAGCTCTTAAAGCTACTGGCCATACGCCTCATCACAGCCGCCGGAGAAGTTCATCGGTATTTGGAAACGACGGTCGCACTGGACTGCTCCGGCCAACGTTACACTGCCAAGGGAAAGACGATCCTGCAGTCCGGCTGGAAGTCTGTGGAGGAGGATTATCGCAGCACACTTGCGACTCGAAAATCGGAGAAGAAGACGGAAGTTCCACTGCCCAGATTGGAAAAAGACCAGCGTTTTGATTCGGTCTCAGTTCGGCTGGATGAGGGTAAAACCACTCCACCCAAGCCATTTACCGAGGATACGCTGCTTTCTGCCATGGAAAATGCTGGCCTGGAGGATCTCCCAGAGGATGCTGAGCGAAAAGGTCTGGGGACTCCGGCCACACGGGCAGGCATCCTGGAAAAACTGATCAAGACTGAGCTGGTGGAACGCCGAGGCGATAAAAAGCTCAAGACCCTGCAGCCCACCCATATGGGAGTTGCTCTGGCCACGATCCTGCCGGAGCAGATCAAATCCCCACAGATGACGGCGGAATGGGAGGAAAAGCTGAAGCGCATTGAAAAGGGTCAGCTCTCACCTGAGATCTTCATGGCGGAGATCTCTCAGCACCTGAAGGATCTGGTCAGAACCTATCGGGCGGTCTCTGAAGCCCCCGGCGAGCTGGCCTTAAATCCGGAAAGCATCGGACTCTGCCCGCGCTGCGGAGATCAGGTGCTGGAAGGGGAACGTCGCTTTTTCTGCCAGAACAAAACCTGTACATTCGCTCTGTGGAAAGAGAATCGTTTCTTCAAGGACAAGAAAAAAGTCCTGACTCGCGAGGTAGCTGCTGCTCTTCTTCAGGAAGGCAGCATCCTGATGAAAAACCTGTATTCGCCCAAGACGCAAAAGACCTATGATGCCCGAATCATCATGGAGGATACCGGCGGCAAGTACGTCAATTTCAGGCTGGAATTCTCGCCCGGTGAAACCAAGGATAAGCACAAAACATCGACAAAATCCAAGGAAAGGATGGAAAAATCATGAATGTCAAAGAACGGATCAGGGCTCTCCTCGGCATTGAGGTGAGCACGGATAATCTGCTGGAGATCTGGGAGAATCCGGAAGAATATGTTTCAACGCCGGAAGATGCTGACAAACTGGGAGATTTGTTTCTTTTAGTTGAGATGATGGCTGAGCTGGAGGTGGAAAGCGATGAATAACACGGATGAACTTCGTTATGTCCAGGCCTTTGCCAGGATCATCGGCGTCAAGGAGAATGACGCGCTGGAATACGCCCAGAGAAAAGGCATCGGCGCTTTGGTGGAGAATGCCACACAGCTTTTAAGCACGCCAGCTCAGCGGGAAAAGCATCAGGCCTTTCTGGATCTTTACCGGATGAGCAGCGGCATTAACAAGAAAAACCCGGTCATCAATTCACCGGATACGGCAGCGGACTTTTTTCGCTCGGTGATGGATCAGGTCCATGACAAGGAAGCCTTTGTTGTGGCCTTCCTCAATACCAAGAACCGTGTCATCGATCATGAGGTCGTATCCCTTGGGACCATCAATAGCTCCATCGTCCACCCCAGGGAAGTCTTCCGAAATGCCATCGTCAATAAGGCTAATGCGGTAATCCTTTGTCATAACCACCCATCCGGTGATCTGACGCCAAGCGCCGAAGACCTCACCGTGACGAAAAGACTGAAGGAAACGGGCAATCTTTTGGGCATCCAGGTGCTGGACCACCTGATCATCAATGGGATCAATCAGCAGGATCACTACTCCTTCCAGGCCCACGGCGTGCTGGAAGCACCCGCAGCTTACGGCCAAAAGGAAGCGGTCAGGGAATCCTCAGCTCAGGCGACATCCGGGAAAAACATCAAGGATGGCCTTAAGGAAATCACGGACAAGCTGGAACAAGGCATCCGTGATTTTTTCAGCGGCGACAAGTACCAGGACTACCTGCGTACCATGTCGAGGTTCCATCATTATTCCCTGAACAACACGATCCTAATCGCCATGCAAAAGCCGGATGCCACACTGGTGGCTGGATACAACCGCTGGCAGCATCAGTTCCAGCGCAATGTACTGAAGGGTGAAAAAGGCATACGCATCATTGCCCCAGCCCCTGTCAAAACAAAAAAGGAAGTTGAAAAACTTGACCCTGTAACGCAGAAACCCCTGCGGGATGTAACTGGCAAGACACTGACGGAGGAAGTGGAGATCAAGATCCCCCGGTTTCGGGTCGTCTCAGTCTTTGATGTCTCCCAGACGGACGGGAAGCCTCTTCCCCAGCTGGCAGGCACACTGACCGGTGACGTCAAGCAATATGATATTTTCATGGAGGCTCTGAAGCGATCCTCCCCGGTTCCCATCTCCTTCGAAGCCATGCCCTCCAACACCGACGGCTATTTCAGCCAGGGTAGACAAAGGATCGCCATTCGGGATGACATGAGCGAAATCCAGACGGTCTCTGCGGCCATCCATGAGATCGTCCACGCCAAGCTTCATAATCTGCAGCCTGACCAGGAAAAGGATCACGGAGAAAATGACAAAGCACCGGAAAACCCCAAGGATCGGAGAACTGAAGAAGTGGAGGCAGAAAGTGTCTCCTTTGCGGTATGTGCCTATTATGGCATTGCAACCGACGAGAACAGCTTTGGTTACATCGCTGCCTGGAGCAAGGACAAGGATCTGCCTGAGCTGAAGGCTTCCCTGGAGACTATCAGCAAGACCTCATCCGAGCTCATCGATGACATCGACCGCCATTACGCGGAAATCGCTAAGGAACGCGGAATCATTGCAGCAGACATCGGTCAGCAGAGCGAAAAAACGGGGACTGATGAGAATCCTTCTCCGCGGCTGCAGGAGATCGAATTTCTCACCGGCCCGGATGACACCTACGCCATCTACCAACTGAAAAACGACGATAATCTGCGCAACCATCAATTCGAGAGCCTGCATCACCTGCATAAGCTCGGTCTGACTGTGGACTATAAGAATTATGATCTGACCTATACCGGTCATTTTGAGGCGGCTGCAAGCACCAATGAGACGCTGAACGGCATCTATGAAAAATTCAATGAGGACAGGCCCACGGACTTCATTGGACATAGCTTATCTATGAGCGATGTCATCGTCCTGAAGCAAAATGGCGAGAATACGGCCCATTATGTGGATGCCATCGGCTTTAAGGAAGTTCCGGAGTTCCTCAAACCCATCAATCCATTGCGGAGCATTGAGGATACGGTGGAGCAGAATGACAATCAATTTGATGGACTGATCAATAATGTTCCTACCAAAGATGTGGATAAGACCAGAGAGACTGTTGAAGATCGTGAAGAGAAAAAGCCACAGAAGGAATCCGTAAAGCAGCGGCTGAAAAAGCCTGCCGGGAAACCAGAGATCAGCAAAACGCTGACTCACAAAACTTCTGAAATGGAGAGATGAAGATGGATAGATTCAGTATTGAAGAGCTTAACCTCATGTGTATTTACGATACCGGCACCAGGTCCGGACTGATGGCAGGACTTGAAAAAATCGCCCTGGAGCTTGCTCCTGAAGAAGCAGAGCTTGCCGAGCTTATCCAAAGTGCTTTGAAGAAGCTGACGGCCATGAGTGATCAGGAATATGGAGAGTTAATCCTGGTTCCCGACTATAAGGAAGAAGTCGACTAAGCGGAGCATCTGTTGCAGAAGGGTGGTGAGCACTTGAGGAGGTGATGATTTGGCAAACAGGAAGCGTCAGATCCCCATTATTATCATGGTCAGCGAGCGTGAAAAAGCGCTGATCGAAGAAAAGATGCGCCAGCTGGGGACAAAAAACATGGGGGCCTACATCAGAAAGATGGCTATTGACGGCTATGTGGTCCGGCTGGACCTCTCCGATATTTCTGAACTGGTATCGCTCCTTCGAAGAAGCAGCAACAACCTGAATCAATATGCCAAGCGGGCTCATGAGACCGGACGCATCTATGAGGCTGATATTGAGGATATCCAGAGCAGCCTAAAGAGTGTATGGGAAAAGGCGGATCAGATCATGACCCGCCTTTCCACCATAGACTAAAATTTTTTATCGACAACATGGACGACATTTGGATTCCTTGCTACGATCAGAGTAGAAGATAATTTGGTTGAATGGAGGTGTGCAGCATGAGATTTCTCATCAAGCTGTTCTTATTCCCGTTAACACTGGCTTTGACGATCCTTGTTGCAGCCTGCCGTTTGCTGTGTCAGCTGTCCACCATGGTGCTGGGGATCGTGGCATTCGTCTGTTTCGGCATTGCGCTGGGAACCATGGTCCTGCTGCAGGATTTCCCGGAAGGTCTGAGATTGATGGGCCTCGCCTGGTTGATCAGTCCCTTCGGACTGCCGCTGATCGCAGCATTCCTGGTAGAACTGCTTGGCGTATTTAATGATTCCCTGAAAGCTATTTAAGAAGATAAAGTATAATCCTGTGAAGGGCGCGGTGGAGCAATCTGCTGCGCCTTTTTCTTTTGGAAGGAGGTGTCCGCTGTGGCAACCACGAGATTAATCCCCATGCACGTTATCAAAGGTCAGACCGTGGCCCATACGGTGCATGAGCGCCTTTCCTATGCCATCAATCCAGAAAAAACCAACAGCGGACAGCTCGTCAAAGCCTATGGCTGTGAACCGGAAACCGCTGCTGGAGAGATGCTGCTTTGCAAAAAAGAATATGAGACCTACATTGGACGCAGTGAAGAGAAGAAGAGCGACATCGTGCTCTATCAGATCCGGCAGTCCTTCAAGCCAGGTGAGATCACCCCAGAGAGGGCACAGGAGATCGGCTATGAGCTGGCCATGAGCTTTACCAAAGGCAAGTATCAATTTATTGTCGCCACACATACCGATCATGCCCATATCCACAATCACATCATTTTCAATTCTACATCCATCGACCATACGCAAAAATTCAGAAATTTCCTTGGCTCCAGTGAAGTGATCCGGAAAATCAGCGACAAACTCTGCCTTGAGAACGGGCTCTCTATCATTGAAGCGCCAAAGCAAGGACCATCCCATTACGGCAAGTGGCTGGGCGATAAGAAACCACTATCCTGGCAGGAGAAGCTGAGACAAACCATCGATGCTGTCATGGTTCAAAAGCCAGCTGATTTTGACACCTTCCTGAAGCTGATGGTGGTGAATGGTTATGAAGTGAAACAGGGGCAGCATCTCGCTTTTAAAGCTATTGGTCAGCAGAAATTCACAAGATTGCGATCCCTCGGAGAAGGATATTCTGAGGAAGAGTTGAGATCAGCGATACTCGGAAAGACCGTCCACACTCCAAAAGTCAAAAGACCTTATCGAAAAAATCCAGACAAGATTAATCTTCTGGTGGATATCCAGGCCAGACTTCAAGCTGGTAAAGGTCCTGGCTACGAGCGCTGGGCAAAAGTTTTCAATCTGAAACAGATGGCTCAGACCATCAATTTTCTGACGGAGAATAACATCACCGACTATGAAAAACTCGTTGAAAAAACAAAAGCTGCGACGGATCGTTATCACGAGCTGTCACAGCAGATCAAGGATCTTGAAAAACGAATGGCGGAGATTACTGAGTTGAAGAAGCATATCATTAACTATGCGAAAACGAAGGAGATATATACAGCATATCGAGAGTCCGGATTTTCAGGAAGGTTTTATGAAGCAAACACAGAGGATATTTTGCTTCATCAATCTGCGAAACAAGCATTCAGTTTGCTCTCAGCAAAGCAAATACCTGCCATGAAAAATCTTCAATTAGAATACCGGAAGTGCTCGAGTGCGAAAAAATCGCTATCAGCAGACTATAGGTCTATGAAGAGCATTATGAAACAATCTGTAATCATAAAAAACAACGTCGATCTTATTATGGGAGCCTCATGCCCAGAAGATAAAAAAATAGAGCGGGTTCTATAGAATATGAATAACCAATAAAATCGATAATATAGCCAACTAGCCAAATCGGGTGTCCAAGCAACTTGTTGATCTGGATAACAATCTAAAAGAATATAGACATGTTTCCATGTTCTGGATGGCTCGAGAGGACAGCATTGATGTCATTTGTACCGTACGTTCGCGGGAATTTATCAATGGCTTTTTTGTTGTTTTTCTCGAAACCGACGTTCAAGGGAAGATATCAACCTGTTGAAGCCCTCTTAAAATGGTTATATTAAGCCAAAGACTGCAATTCCAAGTGATAAACAGTTGGGAATGCAGTCTTTTTGCTATTAGATAATGTTTTATTAGATATAGTTAACTAAATTCTAAAGTCCAAGATACGGTGCTGGATTTACCAAGTTGCCATTTAGCCTGAATTCAAGGTGTAAATGCGGCCCTGTGCTCATACCAGTAGATCCTACATATCCAATAATCTGACCTTGAGATACTTTTGATCCATAACTAGTGTTAAGTGCACTCATATGCGCATATAGGGTTGTGACCCCATTACCATGATCTATGATAACATTATTACCATAAGTGGAGTTATAAGATGCCCGAATGACGGTGCCTGCCCTAGTTGCTTTTATTGGTGTTCCGGAGGTAGCTGCAAAGTCAATACCGGTATGGAGTTTTCTATATCCTAAAATTGGGTGTATTCTGTATCCATACGAGGAAGTAACTCTTCCTGATACAGGCTTAATATAACCTGCATTCGTGTTGTTTTGTTGTGAATTGGTATTCCCCTGAGATATCGTATTCTTATTTGCTTCAGCTCTAATCAAAGCCGATATTTCATCCTGAAGTTCCTTATTCTCTTCAATGATATCCCCTATATCAGAAGCTATTTCCTTCTCTTCTTTTGTTAGGGAATTTATAGCGGAAGACTTTTTTGTCTCCAATTTCTTTATTTCTGCCAATTTTGATGTATAGGCCAGATTTTCAGTTTCAAGCTTTTCCTTTTGCTCAATGAGCTTGGCCCGTTCATCTTGAATAACAGCTTTTGAAGATAATAAATCTTTTTTGGATACTTCAAGTTCAGCTTTTTTTAACGTCAATTCTTCCATGATGGAATTCACTTGCCGAATAATCTCTTTATCCATTTCTACCACTTTATGGATGAGCATCAACTTATCTGTAAAGTCAGCCAGACTCTCAGATTCAATTAATGTGTACAGAATACTGCCTACAGAGTTATTCATGTATGCAGTTCTCACTCTGGAATCGAGTATTGTTTTTTTCTCTTCAAGCTCAACTTCTTTCTGAATAATTTCAATTTGTCTGGTATTGATCTCATTTTCAAGCAAACTGATTTTAGAATTAGTTGCATTTATCAAACTCTCTCTTGCCTGTATTTCTGATTCTTTTTGTGTGATAGCAGTGTTTAAAATTTCTGCTTCCCTTGCAACGGAAGTAAATTGATCAATAACACTTTGCAATTCACTACTGAGTTGTTTTTTTTCAGCATTCAATTCTTGTTTTTCCTTTTCTAAGTTTTGAATGGTTTCTTGATTTTCTTTAATTTGATTTTCTTTATTATTTACCGTACTAGCAAAAACAGTAATATTAGAAGCAATAAGCATTGTAACTGTCATAAATATAATTTTTTTCTTCATTGCACTCTCCTCTCTAACTGGTAATATTTTACTATAAATTTGAATTAAAAAAACAACTACAGATAATTTCACAATTCGCGAGACAGGACTTTCCGAAAGAACGATCCGACGATACATTTCGGATTACAGGACCAAAGGATTCACCGGTTTGATTCCAAGAACCAGATCCAGTGAATCAGTGAGAGCCATCCCACCCCATGTCCTTGAGGAAGCCATAAGGCTCCGTAAGGAGGTACCCAGCAGAAGCGTCGCCGAGATCATCAGGATCCTCGAGTGGGACGGTCTGGTTTCCAAAGGGGCCATCAAGAGAAGCACACTCCAGGAGAACCTGCAGGAAAAGGGGTTCAGCGGAAAACATATGGCCATCTACAGTTCCGGCGGCCTAGCCACCAGACGGTTCCAGAAGCGGAACCGTAACAAGCTCTGGCACTCCGATATCAAATACGGATGCTATCTGCCCATATGTTTCCGCCCACGCCGGCTGGCCGCTGTGAGTTTGGTTGCCTGACCGCCAGCTGCTCAGTATAATTGACCATGCGACAATTAGGAAAGGACAGAAAAATCCCCCAGTGCCTCTTTGTTTGAGATTGGCGTCCGAACAAAGCACCGAGGGACCTGCATTAAGCATGGTTAGTATATCAAATTTTACACTCATAAGACAGTCCGATATTTTTCGTCAGGAGCAGGGAGAACGTCTCCTGCCCGATTTGTGGTGGCCAACTGCTGCATAGGGACCGGGTCATCCGGACCTTCCGGGAGTCGGATGGCGAGCGCAAACGCCTGAGTATCAGACGTTTGGTGTGTGCCGAGTGTCGACGCCTGCATCGGGAACTGCCGGATTTCATCGTTCCTTTCAAGCATTACGTCTGTGACGTTATCGAGGCGGCCATCGAGGCAATTGTGTCAGATATTTCAGCTGACGACTGCACTATTCAACGCTGGCGACACTGGTTTCGGCGATCACAGGTCCATTTCTGGGGTGTACTTTGCGCCGCTGCTGCGACGGTCGGCAAGCCGCCCCCTCAGCCGCCAGACAGATCGGGATCCCTGCTCCGCAGTATCCAGGGGCATTTGCAAGTAACGCGCAACTGGCTTCACCGGCTGGTCCGCATCACCGTCAACTCCCAGAACTGGGTTTGCACCGAGTTTGCGTGGGTGACCGGCGAATAGAGGAATAAGATCATGGCATCCACTCACGACAAGGAGGAATTGCCATGAAACAATCATTACCTGCGACCAGCATGCAGGCCGCCAAGCGCATGCAGATCATCGCGCCGCTGCTCGCCGAGGGCCTGGACGAAGGCCAGCGATCTTTGCTGCGCCAGCAGATCTGCCGTCAGCACCAGATCTCGGAACGGACGCTGCGGCGATATGTCGCCGCGTATCGGGACAGCGGCTATGAGGGGCTGTCTCCCAAACCGTCGGTACCGCAAGTCAGCAGCCGGATCGACCCCGAGCTGCTGGAGCAGGCGATCATCCTGCGCCGCGAGGCCCCGACCCGCAGCATCCGGCAGATCATTCGCATCCTGGAGATGGAAGACCTGGTGCGTGTCGGCGAGATCAAACGCAGCACCCTGCAGCGGGCTTTGGCCGATCGCGGATTCAGCAGTGCCCAGATGCGGATCTATACGGGCAAAGGCCTGGCCGCCAGACGGTTTGAGAAGCGCCACCGCTGCGAGCTCTGGCAGGCAGACATCAAATTTGGCCCTTATCTGCCGATTGGTCGGGGTGGCAAAAAACAGCAGGTGTTTCTCGTCGCCATCATCGACGACGCGACCCGATTCATTGTCCACGCCCGTTTCTACCCGGACCAGAAGCTGCCCATTCTCGAAGACAGCCTGCGCCAGGCGGTCACCCGGTGGGGCAAAGCGGATGCGCTCTATGTCGACAACGGCAAGCAGTTCCGGTCCGACTGGCTTCAGAACGCCTGTGAACGGCTGAATATCAAACTCAAGTTCACCAGACCCTATTCGCCAGAGTCAAAAGGCAAAATCGAGCGGTTCAACCGCACCGTCGACGAATTCCTGACCGAGGCGGCCCTGAAACGGCCGGAAACGCTGAATCAGCTCAATGACCAGCTTCAGGTGTGGGTCGAGGAATGGTACCACAAGCGCCCGCATGACAGCCTCAAAGGATTGACTCCAGAAACCGCGTTCAAGAGCGACAAGCGGCCCCTGCAATATGCCGATCCCAAGCTCATCAAGGACGCTTTCCGGTATTCCAAATCGGCCAAGGTCGACAAGGTCGGCTGCCTGAAGTTTAGTGGCCAGGTCTACGAAGCGGGTACCGCTTTCATTGGCCGGACCGTGGAAATCCTTTACAGCCCGGAGTCACTGGACGAGATCGAGGTGCTCTGCAAAGGGATCGCTCCGGTCTGGGCGAAGAAACTGGAGATCGGGACATCCTGTCAGCCACGGCAGACCATGCCGGACAAGATGGCGCTTCCTGCCCAATCATCCCGCTTGCTGGACGCCGCCGCCCGAAAGCACCGGGACCGGGTCCAAGCCCGACATACGGCGATCTCGTTCAAGAATCTGGTGGTAGGAGGTCAGGACGATGTACCATGAGTTTTTCGAGTTCAAGCATGTCCCGTTCACCCGCGACATCCCGACAAAATCCCTCTTCCGCTCCCGCGATATCGACGAAGTTGTTGGCCGGCTGACCTTTGCCGCTGAGCAGCAGTTGTTTGCCGTCGTCACCGGCAATCCCGGTTCCGGCAAGACGACCCTCATCCGCAAATTCACCAACGAACTGTCGCCCGCTAAGTTCCTGACCTTGTACCTTTCCGACTCCAAGCTGACACCGCGCCATTTCTACAAGGGTTTGCTGGAGCAGCTTGGCAGTGATTCCAAATTCTACCGCGGTGACGCCAAGCGTCAGCTGCACAAGGAGATTGAACTGCTGCGGCTGGTGCACAAGAAACTGGCGGTCGTCATCGTTGACGAAGCACACCTGCTCGACCGGGAAATGCTGGAAGAGGTGCGGTTTCTGCTCAATTACCGCATGGATTCCTTCAGCCCGATGGCCCTGATTCTGGCTGGACAATCTGAACTTTGGGATCGGCTCAAGCTCAACGCGTTCGCCGCCATCCGCCAGCGTATTGACATCAAGTGTGAACTTCAGGCCTACGACCGGGCGGCTGCCGAGCAGTATATCCGAACACACCTGGCTTACGCCGGTACCGTCAATGACATTTTTACCGAGAAGGCATACGATGAAATCTACAGTTATTCATTCGGTTCGGCCAGGCTGATCAACAAGGCGTGCACGCATTGCCTGATGCTCGCCGCCCAGCAAGGCCGAAAGATCGTGGATGACTATCTGGTCCGGGACGTGATCGAAGGGGAGCTGCCATAGCTTCCCTTTTTTTACGATCAGGCGGTCAAGAGTGCTTGGCAATCGACGGACAGAAGGGTGGTCAGACGGCGGTCAGAAAGCGTGAGCAGGTACACCCATAGGACCCGGCAAGAAGCTGCAGCAGGTCTATCTAGTGGACATCATCTATGATCCGAGCAATACTGAGATTCTCACCGTTGAATATCAGGAAGATCATCCCATCAGCGCAAAGAAGCTCAACATCGGTGAGAAAGTCGGAGAAAAGCCTGTTCTTCCGGAATACCTGACTGCCCTAAAGCCTACGGCTTCAAGACTGCTGGATGCTGCAGAAAAAGAGAATGAGAAGAGAAAAGAGAAGACCTCTGCCACAGCCATATCCTTCCGACACATGAGAAAGGAGGGTGGCGGCAATGTATGAAGAGTTCTACGGGTTCGCAAGAACCCCGTTTTCACGGGATATCCCGCCGAAGGACCTCTATCAGTCCAGCACACTCTCGGAGACGCTGGGCAGGCTCTTCTATGTTGCCGAGCGGCAACTGTTCTGTGTCCTCACAGGGGAATGCGGTACGGGTAAGACCACCGCTGTCAGGCGGTTCAAAGAGGAACTTGATGGTAGCAAGTATACACTGATGTATATTGCAGACTCGAAACTCACTCCCAGAAACTTCTACAAGGGAATCCTGGATCAGCTGGGTGCAGAGTCGAAGTTCTACCGTGGTGATGCCAAGAGGCAGCTGCATAAGGAAGTCGAACTTATGAAGGGACTCCACAAGAAGCAACCTGTAGTTGTTGTCGATGAAGCGCATCTGCTGGATCGGGAAATGCTGGAGGAAGTCCGCTTCCTGCTGAACTTCAAGATGGATGCCGTGAGTCCCCTCGCTCTGATTCTGGTGGGTCAGACAGAGCTCTGGGACAAGCTGCAGATGCAGTCCTACACGGCCATACGACAGAGAATCGATATCCAGTGCAAGATTCATCCCATGGATCATTCCCAAGTACGTGAGTACTTGAGCAGCCACCTGAGCTATGCCGGGACAGACCGCGACATCTTCACGGACGAAGCAATCGAAATGATCTACAGATTCTCCGGCGGATCTGCGAGGCTGGTCAATAAAGTCTGTACCAGCTCTCTGATCTATGGATCCCAGAATGGGAAGAGAATTATTGATGACCACATGATCAAGCTGGTCATTAATGGAGAATTGACTTAATGAAAATGGCAAGCCTAAAAAGCTTGCCATTCTCTCCAGCAGTTTGCGGACACTGGACACCGTCAGTTTTCAGACATTTAAATTCAGCATTAACAATAAGTGTTTGCATAATTTTCTCCTTATACTATAGATTTTTAACATTCAGTTGAAATTATTCCATTTTTAAGCCTTTATCGATTGCCTCCTGAATAATTTTATGGCAACAAGTCCCTAGAGGGTTTTTTTCCTTGCAGTTGGAATTTTTCATAGCACCAGTTATGGCATTCACTTCTTTTACACTTTTCGCTCCATGTTTTAATACTGCATCAATAACCTGATCCTCTGTAACTTTGCTACAATAGCATGCGTACTTTGGATTTGCATCTTTCTTAAACCAGATAGGTACCCTAACCTGGTCTTTTAAGAATTTCTTTTCGTTATCAACACTATAGTAGACTACATTACAGTACTCATTCATGCAAATCTTATATTGCTCTCCTTCGACTGACTTGTGATAATCGTCTGTTACTAAGTGCTCAACGGTCACTTTACTAACAGAAATTCCTCCTTTATTGCATACCGGGCAATTATCCTTAGTTTGATCTATTTTCTGTGTATTGCACTCATGGCAACATTCATTAACATTGTTCATTATATATCCTCCTCGTCTTTGCTTCGCATTAAAAGAAGATGCACACTGCCTGCTATCAAAATTCGCCGATTAAGATGAATTCAACTCCCAATCGGCGATAAAAAAACTATATTTTCGTAATACTACAGATTTTTAACATTCAAGGCTCTAAAAGCATTTAAAACTGCAATGATAGTTACACCTACATCTGCAAATATAGCTGCCCACATAGTAGTTATTCCAAAAGCACTTAAAATAAGAACAATTATTTTTATTCCAATAGCAAATACTGTGTTTTGAGATGCAATTTTTAGTGTTTTTTTAGAAATTTTAATTGCGGTAGCTATTTTTGATGGTTCATCGGTCATAATTACAATATCAGCAGCTTCAATGGCAGCGTCAGAACCTAAACCACCCATTGCTATTCCGATATCTGCACGGGCTAATACAGGTGCATCATTGATTCCGTCACCAACGAAAGCAAGTTTACCCTTTTTAGATTTTTGCAAAAATAATTCTTCTAGTTTCTCAACTTTGTCTGCTGGCAATAGTTCTGCGTAAACTTTATCAAGACCAAGTTCTTTTGCAACTTTTGAACCAACATTTTTATTATCACCTGTCAACATAACAGTTTGTTTAATATTTGCTG
Organism: Papillibacter cinnamivorans DSM 12816; assembly: GCF_900176335.1. Lineage (GTDB taxonomy): Bacteria > Bacillota > Clostridia > Oscillospirales > Oscillospiraceae > Papillibacter > Papillibacter cinnamivorans. Next base: position 78,755 of record NZ_FWXW01000004.1, on the reverse strand, counting down.
CCTTAAGTTCCATTATTGCCTGTGCTGAATCTGGCTTTACTTCATCAGCAATAACAATGTAACCAGCATATTGGTTATCAACTGCAACATGTACGACAGTTCCAATCAACTCTCCATCGAAGTATGCAATGTTCTTCTTTTTCATGAGTTTAATATTGCCTGCCATAACCTTTTTTCCATCCACTGTTGCAATAACTCCATGCCCTGATATCTCTTCTACATCTGAAATACGTCCATTGTCAATTTCCTTACCATAGGCTTGTTTTAAAGAACTGGAAATTGGATGGTTTGAGTAACTTTCTGCGTATGCAGTTAACTCTAATAACTCTTCTCTAGAAACTCCTTTTGGATGAACCTCCTGTACATTAAATACACCTTTCGTTAATGTTCCAGTTTTATCAAAAACAATAATTTCAGTTTCTGCTAATGCCTCTAAATAATTACTACCTTTGACTAAAATACCCTTTCTAGATGCTCCACCTATTCCACCGAAGAAACTTAAAGGAATAGAGACTACAAGAGCGCATGGGCAAGAAACTACTAAGAATGCTAATGCTCTATATATCCAGTCGCTAAAGGTTGCTCCCTCTATAACAAGAGGTGGAATAATAGCAATGAAAACTGCAAGAATTACAACAATTGGAGTATAGTATCTTGCAAATTTCGTAATGAATTGTTCTGATTGGGACTTTTTACTACTTGCATTTTCAACTAAATCAAGAATCTTACTTACAGTAGATTCTCCATATTCTTTAGTAACTTCTGCAGTAATAACTCCATTAATATTAATGCATCCACTTAAAATTTCATGTCCCACTTCTACCTCACGTGGAACAGACTCACCTGTAAGTGCTGATGTATCAACCATTGAATTTCCCTCAATTACCTTACCATCAAGCGGAACTCTCTCCCCTGGTTTAATTACAATAATATCACCAATTTGTACTTCATCAGGGTCAATTTTTATAACTTCATCGCCCCTTTTAACATTTGCATAATCTGGTCGTATGTCCATAGCATCTGCAATTGACCTTCTTGACTTATCAACTGCGTAACTTTGGAATAGCTCTCCAACTTGATAAAACAGCATAACTGCAATACCTTCTGGATACTCACCTATTAAAAATGCTCCAATTGTGGCGACGCTCATTAAAAAATTCTCATCAAAAACTTTACCTCTAAGAATATTTGTAACAGCTCTTTTTACAATATCTCCACCTGCAATAATATAACTGATTACAAACATAGCAATCTGCAACCATTCAATATTATTAATTAGCAGTGCTACAATAAATACTAATGCAGCAATAATTATTCTCCATAAACGTTTTTTCATGCTACTTCAACTCCTTTAAGCCTTTTTCATAGTTGTATCAGGTTCAATTTTTTAACTATTCTTTCTGCTTCTTGTATAATTGTAGGCATTCTTTCATCTTTGCCTTCAATAACAAGCTTTTGCGTCATATTAATTTATTGGAAGACGCTCCTTCGTTTGACGGTTATCTTAACCCTGTCTACTGGAAAAATTATGGTTCCTTCTTAAACAAGAAATAATAAGGCTCTCTATCTTCTTATGTTGGGCTTAGGTAGAACGCAGCAAACGGAGTCCGTTTAATATTACAACGAGTGTACTTCCTTCATGTATAATGACACTGATTGCAATATCCGACAGTCCCAAGAAACTAACGACTACTAAAAAGGCAACAACAGCCATGGAAAAAATTATATTCTGCCAAATGACACGATCCATTTTAGATGAAATCTTATGTGCTTGGATTAGAGTTGATAAGTTGTTCTGCATTAATACTAAATCAGATACCTCTACCGCAACATCAGTGCCATCTCCCATAGCGATTCCTACATCAGCATTCACAAGAGCCGGTGCATCGTTTACACCATCTCCTACCATTGCTGTTAAACCGTATTTTCTTTTTTGCTCATCTATAATTCGAGACTTGTCTTCTGGCATGACATTCGCAATTACTTCATCTATTCCTAGCTGTTCAGCAACCGCTTTTCCCGTCATTTCTGAGTCACCAGTGATTAAAGTAGTGTGTATACCTAGTTTCTTAAAATAATCAATAGTCTCTCTCGCATGTTCACTTGGAATATCCATTAACCCAATCAGACCAATGACTTCTTCATCTTCTGCTACATATACGACTGTCTTGCCTTCTGATGCCCATTCATTATTTAGACGAATATATTTATCTGAAACGCCGTCAAAAGAAGTTGGCTTTCCTATTCGATAATTTTTACCTTTATAATCTCCTGTCAACCCTCTACCAATTTGATTTTCTACTTCAATAGTTAGTTTGTTTTTTGGTGCAAATTTTCTTAGAATGGCATCTGCGAGGGGGTGGTTGGATTCTTTTTCAAGAGCTACAACGATATCAATAATATTCTCTTCATCGACAGAATCAGCAATATAATAATTTGTCACTTCAGGTTTTCCTTTTGTTAAGGTTCCTGTTTTATCAAAAGCAATGGCTTGAATATTGGCCAATTGAGATAAATAGGAACTTCCTTTTGAAATCATGCCTCTTTTGGCTAGATTCGAAGTGGCTGACAAAGTTACAGATACGGTAGCAGCAGCCAGAGCACACGGAGAAGCTGCTACTAAAAGAACTATTCCTCTATAAATACTTTGGGACCAAGACCAATCTAAAATCATGGGTGCGAGTAAAATGAAAAGTGGAATTGCAATTAAAACAACTGTCACATATTTCGGTTCAAACTTTTGGATAATACTTGCCGCTTTGGTTTGATTATTTTGATTTTGATTGACTAATTGCAAAATCTTAGAAAAGACAGTATCTTTATTTTCTTTTGTGACTTCCATTGTGAAAGTACCAGTTCCATTAATCGTACTACCAAAAACCACGTCTCCTTGAGATTTTTCTTTAGGGATACTTTCTCCATTGATAGATGATTCATCAATGGAGGTATTTCCTGATAAAATGACCCCGTCAATAGGTACTTGATCTCCATTCAATACTTGGAGACGGTCTCCCACTTTTAATTCATTAACATCAACAATTTTTGTATTGCCATCAGACATGATTAATCTGGCAGTCGATGGATTCATTTCAAGTAGTTTTGTGATTTCTCTTTTGCTTCTACCTTCAGCGTACTCTTCTAAAAAATGTGCACCACAGAAAATGAGAATCAGCAGCGTTCCTTCCCAGAAATTCCCTATTAGTGAGGCGCCAAGCGCAGCTAGACCCATTAAAATGTGGGAATTAGGTGTAAATTTCTTTTTGGCTTTTGTATTCTCAACTGTTTCCCCAACTCCTTCGAGAAGAATAACATGATAACCCGCGCTAATTGATGCAATTGAAAATAAAATATTCTTAATGACTACATACTCTTCATTTAGAAATAATGCAATGAGCGCTAATACTAAACCAATAATATACAAAATTATGGGCATCTTTCCGTGATCATGGTCGTGGTTGTGGTTGTGATTATGATTATGTGTTTCATGAGATTGTTGCTCTTTTACAGTATTCATTTCTATCACCTTTCAAAATATTTCTTCTCCATAATCGTTTTGTCATATTAAATTATCTACTTTAAGCCTTTTTCATAATTGTATCAGGTTCAATATTTTTAACTATTTTTTCTGCTTCTTGTATAATTGTAGGCATTTTTTCATCTTCGCCTTCAATAACAAGTTTTTGCGTCATAAAGTTTACAGTGGCTTCTTTCACTCCATCAAGATCATTAATAGCCTTTTCTATTTTTGCAGCACAATTAGCACAATCTAAACCTTCAAGTATAAATTTCTTTTTCATTTTAAGTCCTCCCAAATATTATTTGTAATTTTATTTTATATACTCCAAGTCTTTTTCAAATTACTTTGAAGTAATTATTCACTCAACATGAATACTTGAATACTTGAATATGTATTCAAGTATTTTACGAAATTTTTTTCATTATATACATTACTACTTCTCATTGATGTGAATAAAACCTTGATCAAATATATGCTTTATGTGATCATCATCTAAAGAATAATATACTACTTTGCCTTCTTTCCTATTTTTCACTAGAGTAGCTTGCCTTAAGACTCTCAATTGATGCGAAATTGCTGATTGTGTCATGTTCAATAAGACAGCAATATCACAAACACACATTTCAGCTTCATTTAAAGCCCATAGTATTTTAACACGAGTTGAATCTCCAAATACCTTAAATAATTCTGCTAAATCACAAAGGTTTTCTTCTTGAGGCATTTTTTCTCTAACTTGATTTACAACATCCTCATGAATTACATTGCAATCACATCCTTCAATTGAATTAATTTTTTTAGCCATAATGTCACCTCTTTTCAAAGTATTTCATTTGAACATCTGAGCAATCATTCATATATTATATAATAATTATAATATCATTTTTCTCGTATGTCAATAGTTATATGAGCATTTATTCAAGTGTTTTTTATAAGCAAGAGAAAAGCCCACAACTCTACTCCTGAGTCATGGGCCATCTAAGTTCCTTTTTTCATACTTCAACTTCAATGCCAGATTTAAAGCATATTACAAAGTGGTCATCGTAAACAGTAACATTCTGTATTAACTTTCTTACAAGTGCACCATCATATCTTTGGGTACGGTATTTATTGTTGCGGATAAATTCTATCAGCTCGTTGATCCTCTCATTCTCACCACTTAATGATGCATCTTCCACAAGAAGGGTCTGACGTTTTCCACGCAGGTTATCAATCTCATCTGCAAGAGGTTCATAGTCTTTCCCTTTATTCGCAAGGTTAATTAATTCTTTCTGCTTTTCTTCAAGCAAGGTGTTTATCTCTGAGATCTTGTACTCTGTGGTGTCCCCAATTACTGCATGGATGTTTTCTTCCAAGGTTCTTATCATGTTGTCCCCACCGGCAAGGAGCTTATTTATTGTCGTCATAACGGCATTATATAAATCTCCTTCTTTTACCGTGCGGTTCTTACACGTTTCTGGACCTTGCTCTATTCTCGTAACGCATCGCCATACAAACTCTTTTCTACCGCGTATATTCCAATACACCCGTCTGTAAATGTCCCCGCAATCCCCGCAGAAGGTTATGGTGCTCAAAGCGTATTTACTGCTATAGAGTCTTTTGTTTTTATCTGCCCCTGTGTAAATATTATTCCTGCGATGAAGTTCTTCCTGAGCCTGTAAAAAAAGTTCCTTTGGTATGATTGCCTCATGGCTGTTTTCAACATAGTATTGCGGTACATGGCCTTCATTCTTAACCCTTTTCTTTGTAAGAAAATCCACCGTAAAGGTCTTCTGTAAAAGGGCATCCCCGATATACTTTTCATTCAAGAGAATCTTCTTTATGGTCTCAGGTCGCCATCTTGGTTTTCCTGCAGCTGTTAAAATATCGTCCTTCTCAAGATCCCTACCAATGCCTGCTAGGCTTTTACCCTCAAGGTACTCTCTGTAAATACGCTTAATGATTTCAGCCTCCTCAGGAACAATTATTAGGTTTCCGTCTTCATCTTTTGAGTACCCCATAAATCGATTGTGGTTGACCTGGACTTTCCCCTGTTGGTATCGGTATTGAAGTCCAAGTTTAACATTCTGAGAAAGGCTCTGACTTTCTTGCTGCGCGAGGGATGCCATAATGGTCAGAAGCACCTCCCCCTTGGCATCCATTGTATTGATGTTCTCTTTCTCGAAAAATACGGCTATGTTCTTATCCTTGAGTTGCCTAATATATTTTAGGCAATCCAGAGTGTTACGGGCAAATCGACTGATGGACTTTGTAATAACTAGATCGATGTTCCCCTCCATGCACTCATCAATCATGCGGTTGAACTCTTCTCGTTTTTTCGTGTTCGTGCCTGAAATGCCGTCATCTGCAAATATGCCTGCGAACTCCCATTCAGCATTTTTCTTTATAAACTCGGTGTAATGAGCTACCTGCACCTCATAGCTGGAGTTCTGCTCTTCAGTTTCTGTAGAAACACGGCAATAAGCAGCAACACGCAGTTTCTTTACTTTTTCTTTTGCGGCTGTACTTCCGACCCTTTTTCGTGCTGGAATTACAGTTATGTTTTTCTCTGCCACTTTACACCTCGCTTTCTATCAGACTATACAGGTACTCCGCTCGCGCTACTGGATCATCTGGAAGCTTACCTTCTGATTTTCTCATCTTGAATCGTTCTATAGGTGAAGGAGATGTGAATGCTGCAAGCTCTGCAATCCTTCCTAAGTCCTTTGCACGTTTATTTCTGACTTCTTCAGCTTTATCGAATGTTTCTCTATCGATGATTGCAGGATACACATCATTACCAAGATAGCTGATATTTTTCAAAATAAGCCCCATGGATGAATGTGTCTTCTGAATACCAGCTTGTTCACCGGCCACAGCAAGGGAAAGTCCTGAAATGTATTTTTCAAAGAACATCCTCACCTGCTCTGCTTCCTTCTCATCGACAGCAACAAGACCTTCCGTAATTGTATATCCGTATGGAACATAGGCCATTTACCTCACCACCCTCTCTTTAAGGGAAAGCCCACATTTTAATTTAAATATCAGTTCATCCCTTGAATTTACAATGATGTTTTCTACATACTTTTCAAATGCAACATAATTACCATCATTCATTTCCTGTAAGAACTCTCAAAACAGGGTTGCCGCCTATACTGGATTATGGTGTTCCGGGTAAGTAATAATCCAATTGTGGTTCCTCCCGTCATGCACCAGACAAATCAATTTTATCCGTATTAATAACTAATAGCAGCTCAATTGACCCTTCCATGAATAATTATACTGGTTTGTCTTTAATTATCTTCGTTAGGCTTTTTCAAAAATCCAATTCAACCTTTGCTCGACTTACTGATGAAAATTGGTTTGTTGAGCAAGCCCTAAATACTGTGTTATCTGACAAAGTGCCAGCGTTGCCACCAAGTATTTCCCTTTTAAAATCATTTGTGTCAGATGTTTCAAGTATTTTAATCGTGCAAAAACAAAGTCACATTAACTGTATCTCCGCCGCTTTTACCGATTGCCTCTCTAATCTTTCTATTGATCGAGATTATCTTGTCTTCATTTTTCCTTGGAGCCAAATTAATGCTTTTTACTTCATAACCGTCAATTGTCCCGGATACCTTTAGAAAACCCCAATTCCCCTCAATATCTGCAGTCCCTGGAATTCTAAGGTGGTATGTCCACGCTCCAAATCCTCTCTTATATTCCAATTTGAGTTCTTGATTATCAACAATCTTTATCATTACGAGTTCAGCTCCTTTCTTTAAAATTTTTCAAATAGATATATAATTTTACTAAAAGCCACGAAATTGTTACTTGATGAATGATTCATTCAACTTGTAGTAATGGGTCTGGGATTCTCCCAGGATAAAAAATCAAATGTGATTTTGGCAAGTGTATAAACACTTGCATTGCTTGCCAACAATTGTAAACTCAATTTTGCTCAACACAAATTCGTGCGGCATCTGACAATAAGGTACAGTTTTCGACCCTGACAATTCCTTGTTTTAGTTTCCACACAGAATAACCTTTAGGATCAATAAGGTGTCCACGGTCGTCATACTTTCCTTCAGTTATAAATTTAACAGAAATATTTACACCTTCATCCCCAAGGTTTTCAATGAAAAATAATTTTCTCCGACTTTCGTCCATTACCAAGTGTTTTCCTTTTGTATCCAGTGCGAAAATAGTCTTTGTATCCCATACAATAAAATCTGGATTAAAATTTTCTGTGCCTTTGCCGTCAAGTAGTGGTATTTTTAAAAACCCATTTGCTGGATTTCTCATCCACATCAACCCTAACGCATCTAACTCTGTAGCAAATCTCAATTCGAAGTCATTAAATCCTGAATATTTATGATGTAATCCATTTGTGAAGTCCTTTGAGTCCTTACCGTCAAAGACACTCCCAACCGGCTGTGTATCCCAAGGTACCTGCACTATTTTTGAACGATTTCTATAAATTCCTACAATTTGATCTGCTAAATTTCGAACATAATTTGCTGCATTACTGTTGTATTCTATCAACGCATCAAATTTAGGATCTGCTAAATCACAAAGGGTTATCGCTTTTTTAGCATGTTTGTCTATCTGTCGTTTAAATATCCATCGTGCTGTTACTTTATTGCTGTGAGAGGATGCTACTGTATGGGAATCTAAATTAGAATCACTGCCGATTGATGCTTTTACTGTAATTTTTTCACCTTCTCCTATCGTATTTACTGCATCATTTCTATAGTCATTCATTTGATTAATGATTGTATCGATTTCCTTTTTTGCGTCACTTGAATCAATAGAAATAGCTGGCAAATCCATAACATTTTTCGGATATATTGCAATTTTTCTGGATGTATTACTTTTTGATAGATGATATGAAAAATTAACAGCTGGCATTTCCGCCACCAAAGTTTTTTGAATGTCATCAATGATTTCTCTGAATAATTCTCTTTCATCTGTCTTTATATAAAAGTTTGCAGTGTTTAATAACTCATCTGGAAAATGCTGCGCGTTCGGTTGTCTTAGAACTCGACCGATTATCTGGGTTACTTGAGTTGTCGATCCCATATCTTTATCAATATAGGCAAAACAGCAACTGGGATCATCCCATCCTTCTTGTAGTGTTTGATTAAATATAATATGTCGATATTGACCTTGAGAAAATAATTCGTAGTCGTTATCTCCACCAGAGAACAAGTGGAAATTATTAGGGGCTGGATAACTGGAATCGAATTTCAGATTACAATATACAGCTATTTCTTCCGGATCGATACCTGATTTCACAAGTTGTTTCCATATTTGGATTGGGCGCGCTTGTCTTTGATCAAAAGGCAAATTAACATCATCTACCATTGAACGATTCATTATCATATTTGTATCACTTACATAGATGGCTTTAGGCAAAAAAGGTGTGCCGATTTTTACTGAGACATCTTCGCTTTCTTTGAAGTCATCTAGCAGTGATTTGATGGCATCTTCCATCGGTGTAAGATACCCAGAAATTGATATATTCTTTTTAATTAAGCCACTCTCAACAACATCTTTGTTATTTATTACTGTAACTAAATCTTCTTTTTTTAAGGCTTTATCATATTCTAATCTCGTAACAATATACTCAAGAGCATTTGGTACTTTTGTAGTCGCACTCGCAGCTACAATTGCCAATGGATTTAGCTCCAATAAGAGTTCAACTTGCTGATCTGATAAATTGTGCCCTTCATCGTATACTATTATTAATTCTCTTTTGTTTTCACCGGCAGACCTTTGTTTGAGTAAATCCCACAATGATGAATCAGCTTTATCCAGATTTGTTTGGAAAATTCTTCTATCTCCTTGATCTTTATCCTTTTGATTAAACTTTCCAACGGTAGCTATTAACAATAAAGATTCATTAGATTTAATATCAGATTCTGTACAATCTAGAAGCGGAATCACTTTATAATTTGGTATATTTTGTGAATACTTGCCACCATCACTGAAATTTTCCAATGTTTGGCCGACTACAACCTTACCTTTAGAAACCCATAATATTATTGGCTGATGGTCACTTTGTGCTCGAAATTGCTCTAGCATTTCTGCTAAAATGATTGTTTTTCCAGAACCAGTAATTGATTGAAGAACCGTATATAGCGGAATGCTCTTTTCTTTGCTGACTAACAACGGGTCCATTTGATAAGAAATCATTCTATTAGATAATACTTCAGCTGCTTCTTGCTGAAATTGAAAAAGTTCTATCATGTTATTCCTCCTCTTCGTTGTTGTACCTATCGCTATTTTCATTTAATCCAAGGTGTGCAAGTATCTTATCAGGAATTTGATAAAACATTACATTTGGACTTTGATATAGTTGATATCGTGCGTAAACATGATATGGTGGCTTAACACTACCTAATTTTGCTTCATTAGCGATCGTTTTTAGAACATTAATATCAAGTTGTCCGACTGATTTTTCGCCATCCCAGATGATAAAAAACCCTTCATTTCTTAAATTCTTGCCCACGAGATATTTAAAATCATTGTCTTGGAATCGCTCTAAATTATAGGCGCTTTTCTTAGTATCCTCTTCCCAATGAGACGTTAAAATTACGTCAATAATTTCTTCTCTTCGCATTTTCAATATAGTACTTGCATCAACCTCACGTTTTAAAAACCAATAATCAAACCCTTCACTCATAGGCGACTCAAGTACTCTTATTTTTCCATCTTTATCTACACGTTCTCCAGATATTGCTCTAGCTAGCCTAACTTGTGTTAATGATCTAGTGTAATCATCCGATTCTTCACCCTTTTCAATCAATATAAAAGCTCGCTCTGAACCAGTTAGTGCATTAAGTTCCATTACGGCATGACCCGTTGTCCCTGAACCTGCAAACGGATCCAATACGATCCCATCATTAGGACACCAAAGTTGGATAATTTTCTCAAATAGCTTTAAGGGCTTCACAGTCGTAAACCCGTGACCTTTACCAACGACGTAATCTAATTCTCTTATCCCAGTTTGGCTGTGACCACTTTCCTCATACGGCCATGATTGACAACCTAATATAAATTCTTCTTCATAATCTTCATCCGCCCAATATGTTAAAGGAACTCTTCCCTTCTTAACTTGGCTTAAGTAACGCTTATAACGTGGCCTTCCTTTTCCCTCTTTTAGAAAGAATATTTTAGGATAAACTCCATTTATACGTATTTTTTCTGCTACTGCAAACCCTTTTTTCATTATGCTGTTTGCTTCACCATGAAATTCGATGGTAGTTTGATCGTCTAGATTTTGATTTACAGGAATTTCTGGGATGATCCCATTTTTAATTACAAGTGCCTTTGCCCTTCCATCATTTAATGATTTTTCAACATACTTTATTCCCCAGGATTCTAATTCTGCCTTTATATCAGTTTTCTTGAAGCGCCAGGATCCTGTGCCTGGATAATGTAAATCTCCTGTGAATGGGGATTGAATTGCATATCTATCTTTGGAATTTGGTGTTCTTGCACATGGATCGCCACTCGTCCAATCTCCATTTGGATCTTTATCTGGATTTGTGTATATGCTATTCATTTTATCTGTTCTTGATAAAAGAGAAGTGTTTGCATACTCAAGATTTTTTGCGTAAACAAGAACATATTCCGTTGCTGTTGAAATATGAGTATTATCATTTCTTGGTGAATAAGATTTTTGCCAGTTAATAATCCCAATCCTATTGTCTTCACCAAATATTTCATCAAGTAGCATCCCTAAATGATACAATTCTCTGTCATCAATACATATTGCCAGTACTCCGGATTTTTTAAGCATAGCTTTCATCATTTGAAGCCTTGGCAACATGAATTTCATCCACTTCGTATGACGTGATCCATCTTCCAATTTTACAAGTTCACCTAAATAAGGATCATTAGGATCCTCATCCCATTTATCGTTATACCTAAAATCTTTTCCTGTGTTGTAAGGAGGATCGGTTAGAATCAAATCCACTGAATTTCTGTATTTATAAAGTGTCACCATAGCTTGGAGGTTTTCACCTTCAATTAATTTATTACGGTTTGCGGTTTTTGAACAAGACAAATCTTGAATTACTTCAACTTGTCGTGGTTTAACTTTCTTTTCAATATATTGAGCATTCTTTTTTCCAAAAAAGCTGAGTGAAACACCTCGTTCAACCATCTTATTTATTATTGCAATTAATTCCTGATTGGATAATATTTCTAAGTTCGTAATGTTATCTTTGTTTATCATTATCTAACCTCCGTTTGTCGTCGATGTATTCTATAATCTGTCCAAAATCACATTGAAGTACATGGCAAATTCTTTCAAGCACCTCAAGACTCACACGCTGATTTTTCCCCATTTTGGCCAATGTAGAACGATTTATTTGTGCCTCATCTCTTAACTCAACTCGACTCATATTTTTATCAATCAATAGTTTCCATAGTCTATTATAAGTAATAGCCATATACACCATCCTTTGGTTGGAGTTTATAAGCATAATGCTTTTAAAAGCATACCATATTGATTAGATTTAAGCCATAAAAAACTACTTATCCAGTACTGCACATCCTGCAAAGTTGATTTATCAACAGTGACCAATTTTTACTTTCTCTCTACGAACCATCTCCCCAAGTTTGTTCCGCTGATATTTGGACTCCGTTCAAAGAATAAATAGCTCGGGTGACCGTTGATCTGGACTGTATAGCGATCACCTTGCCCACCGGCCTTCAGGGCGGCAGCCGGACGGACATCCAGCACCTTATCAATCAAATATTCCCGGCCATCTTCCCAACGGAGCTTCCTCGGGAAAAGATTTCCTTCTTCAGTAAAGGAAGCAATGACGGCTACATAGACTTTTGCCTCCGAATTCATGTGTCCTCACCTCGGTCCGATATATGCTTCAAAAAATCGCTATTGGAATGAATGGGTGACTCAATCAGCCAACCCTTTCGCTTGAGGATTCGAAATTTGAAGTCCAGAAGTTCGGGCGGCACTTCCAGTTCCTTGGCAACGGAAAAGAAGAAGGTATCCTCACTGAGGCGATCCGCAACCACATCATCATCCAGCAGATATTCTGCAGCAAAAAGATTGGCTTCGTACTCCATCTGGGATGACGTATCATAAAGCGCAAAATCATGGAAAGTCTTCATCTTAGCTGCTTTATGGTGCAGAACAGCATGGCCGATTTCATGAGCCAAGATAATGCGTTGAACTGTCTCGGGCAGATCGCTGTTGATGGTTATATGCTTTTTTCTTGATTGATACAGGAAGAAACCCTTGCAGGAGTTTTGCGTCTTCCCGAGGGGCAGCACGTCAATGATGATCCCCATGGCATTAGCCAGCCTCCAGGGATCAGGCTCATCATATTTTTGCATTAACCGGGAGACTTCCCGACAAATAATTTCAATCGACATGTAATCACCTTCAAATGAACTGAATTCATATCCTCACCCAGGAAAGATTCCTTTAAGACTATTAAAGCAAATTGTCCGTCCAAAAATACGGACAGCAACTCCATAGATCGAAATGGTATAGCTGTCTGAGTGAATCAGTATGAAGTTCTAATCTTCTTTTTTCTTTCTGCCATAGGTTTTTCTGGCATCATCCTTACATTTCAGGTATGCCTTCATGACGGCTTCGAAAAACGCGTCTTTCGCCTCTTGGTCAAGTTCGCCACCAGCAAATAATGCAACGTTCTGCTCCAGCAGGGTATCCATCTCCCGGGCTGCCTTCGGCCCTAATCGCTCCCGCGCTTCTTCGACGTAGGGAGCTTTTTCTATGCCGTATTTTGGATCAGTGATCTCATCATTCAATAGATAGTCCACTGATACCTGGAGTGCGCCAGCCAGCTTGCTGGCAATATTACCACGGGGCTTGGTGTCTGTTGTCTCATAAGCCGCAATGGAGCGCTTAGAAACACCGACGAGCTCACCCAGTTGCTGCTGATTGAGCTTCAATCCCTCTCGAGCTTCCTTAATCTTCTCTGAGAAAGTTTTCATTCTTGTTGCCTCCCGTATGAATATAACTTCAACAACTTCATTTTTGTATTGACTATTCTTCATTAGCCTGTTAATATTGAGCTTAGAGATGAAGTTATCTTCATTATAACCGCCTGAACTTCATCTGTCAACGAAGAAGTTATAAAAACACGGGAAGGAGAGGGTTTTATGGCACATGATCGAGCAATCCTCCATAGCGATTTGAACAGCTTTTATGCCTCTGTAGAAACCATGCTGAATCCAACACTGCGAGATAAAGCCATTGCAGTCTGCGGATCAACAGAGGACCGCCATGGCATCGTCCTGGCCAAATCCGAAAAAGCCAAGAAAGCAGGCATCAAGACAGGCATGGTCAACTGGGAAGCCAGACAGAAATGCCCTGGTCTCATCATGGTTCCACCGCAATATGAGCAGTATCTGAAATACTCAAAGCTTACCCGGGAGATCTATCAACGCTATACGGATCAGGTTGAGCCCTATGGCATGGATGAGTGCTGGCTGGACGTGACCGGCAGTCTAGGCGTCTGTGGAAGTGCTCTCTCTATTGCGGAGGAGATCCGGCGCACAACCCGAGAGGAGTTAGGTCTTACCGTCAGTATCGGCGTGTCCTACAACAAGATTTTCGCTAAGCTTGGCAGCGACATGAAAAAACCGGACGCCATCACCGTCATTAATCGAGATGACTTTCAAGAGAAAGTATGGCCGCTTCCGGTCTCAGATCTCTTCTATGTAGGACGTGCGACCGACAAGAAGCTTAGTCGCTACGGCATCAAGACCATTGGAGAGCTGGCCAGGGCTCAGCGAGACTTTTTGAAAAGCACCTTGGGCAAGAACGGAGAGATGCTCTGGTTCTTTGCCAACGGCGATGATCAGTCGCGTGTGATGAAAAACGACTTCCATTCACCGGTGAAATCCATTGGACATGGCACGACCTGCATCTCAGACCTGGAAACCAATGATGAGGTTTGGAAAGTAATGCTCCACCTGACCCAGGACATCAGCCATCGGCTGCGAGTCCATGACATGAAAACCAATGGCGTCCAAATCACAGTGAAGGACAATACCCTATCCTATCGTCAATATCAGATGCAGCTGCCCATGGCGACCCAAAGCCCCATGGAGATTGCCTCAGCAGCACGGTATCTGTTTGAAAATAACTACGACTGGCATACATTTGTACGGGCAGTAACTGTTCGCGCCATCAACCTCGAACCCAAATTCATGCCACAGCAGCTGATGCTCTTTGATGATGCTGCCAGACGGGCAAGGCTGGAAAAACTGGATGATACCATCGAGATCATACGAGGTCGCTTTGGGAAATGGTCGATCTATTCAGCCTCCCTGTTAGGCAGTATGAAAGCATCTGGAGACAGCAGTCATGAGGTCATCATGCCCGGCATCATGTACGCCTAGTACAGGAGGGATACCCAATGAGAACCGTCAAGATCAAATGTAATCGAGAAAGAAGACTCTTTGACACCATAGAAGGCTCAAAACTGAAGATTCTGATCAAGTGCAGCAATAAAAAGGTCTGCCCCTACAAGTCAGACTGTCTGAGGACCACCGAGATCGTCCTTGGAGCAGAGAAAGAAGCCTTTGACGAACTCTACAAAGCCATCAATTGTCCCCACTGCGGGAAACGGCTTTTCGACGTCACCACCGACAGCGTAAGCATTGTCACCATTAAATGTGAGATGTGCGGAAAAGTCGCAACCATTCCAGTCGTCGCAGACCAGGGATGAACTCATTATCTGATTATGGAGCACCGGCGCACTTATTGAAGTAGCGACCACCGCACAAACAGGCAATGAACAACTGAATATCAATCGATACCGAGCACCGGAGCCGATTCACTGAGCTACCACCGCCGGATGATTACTCAATTGAGAGGATCATCCGGCCTTTTTTATTCAGTAATCAGCTTTTTTGGCAGTGTTTCACCAATGACAAGCTCCCTGCCAAAAGGAGCCTGTCATGTTTATTTACAGCCAAGTGAATAGAGCTGGCTGTCTTGCCTCACCGAGATGCCGCAGCCCGCCGCCTCCTTCTTGTTCGCCGCTAACAAGCCAACAACGAGAAGGAGAATGAAAATGAAAAAGATTAATCTGCGGGACGTATACCCGTTTTATGAGAATGACTGTTTTGTCATGGTCGATGATGAGATCGCTGAGATCTTCGAAGAATCCAAACGCAAAGAGCTGAATTATCAGAGAAAAGTTTATTGGAACAAGTCCCAATATTCACTGGATCGGGATGACGGGATCGAGCATGAAGCAATTTTTGTCTCCCTGTCACCCTATGAGATCTATGAGCGGAAGATGACGAAGCAGGAGCTGCATTCTGCCATCGCAAAGCTGCCGGATATCCAAGCCAAACGAATCTATGCTTACTACTTTCTGGAGATGAGCAAGACTGAGATTGCCCAAGCAGAAGGCGTCAGTGTTATGGCTGTCTGTAAGTCCATTAGCCAAGGATTGAAGTCTTTAGAAAAAGAATTGAAAAATTTTGAGGAATAGGGTTTAAAAATGACCTTCAAATCTCATGGCTTATGAGAGGGACTTTTATCTTCTCATAAAATCGATCTTTGACAACTTCATATAAGAGAACCGGATACCTTTGGTGCATGAGCCGCAAGGACAAGCCAGGCAGCAGGTACGCTATGACCTTCGTTTCACGAAGAGAGCGACAAATACCCTTGCTGCTGGTCGATC
Organism: Papillibacter cinnamivorans DSM 12816; assembly: GCF_900176335.1. Classification (GTDB taxonomy): domain Bacteria; phylum Bacillota; class Clostridia; order Oscillospirales; family Oscillospiraceae; genus Papillibacter; species Papillibacter cinnamivorans. Next base: position 62,573 of record NZ_FWXW01000004.1, on the reverse strand, counting down.
TTGGCAGATCGGCTGGCCATGACCTTGTGCATCAGATAATGATACTTCCGTATAGTCACAGTCCGAGCGTGATCAAACCGTCGCAGGCAATGAGTACGGCCCGCCATCAGAATGGAGGGAGGTGAAAGTCCTATGAGAGCGTATGCCAGCGCTTGTCCGGTCCATCCAAAGAACAAGAATCAAATACAGCAGCCGCACCCTGAAAGATCCCGCATAAAATTAGCGGAAAGATTGATTCAGGTGCGGCTGTTCTCTATTAAGTGAAGGGAGGTTTTTGCATGAGCACCACTTTATCCAGTAAGGACGCCTACAGCCTCATGCTCAAAGATTATCCCGACGTGATGAATATTGATCAAATGTGTGAAATTCTTGGTGTCAGCACCAAGACAGGTTATAAGCTCCTGAAAAACGGTGACGTGACCTATATCAAAATTGGGCGGACCTATCGCATCCCCAAAGCGCACATCATATCGTATCTCAGAGTCGGAAATGAACAGCCATCCATTTGAACCTCCACAACATTGCATGGAGCAACTTGCCCATGATACGCTCAAAGTGTCAACGGCAGGTAATCGGAGCTACAAACAAAGGAGGTTTTTATAATGGTAGCAGGACACCTGCAAGAAAAGAAAGGCTATTTCTACATGGTGCTTACTTACAAGGACCATGAAGGAAAGCGCAAGAACAAATGGATTTCTACGAAGTTGCCCGTAAAAGGGAATAAGAAACGGGCTCAGGAATTACTGCGGGAAGCGAGAAAGACCTTCGAACCGGACATCCCAGTTCCGACGGAAGATATGCTCTTCAGTGACTTTCTCAAACAATGGCTGGAGATAGCCAAAAGCACAATCCAATTAACCACCTATTCAAGCTATATAGGTATGTCAAATTCAGCCATATTACCATATTTCGAAGAGAAAAAAATCAAGCTAACTGACTTGAAGCCTAAGGATATCCAGGACTTCTATACATTGCAACTAAAGCGAGTGAAGGCTAGCACAGTCATACACTATCATGCAATCATTCACAAAGCGCTGAAGTATGCAGTTAAGATTGAGCTGATCCCAACGAATCCAGCCAGTAAAATTGAACGACCCAGGCAGGAACGGTTTGTGGGGAGCTTCTACGATACCAAAGAAGTCAATCAGCTATTTGAAGCAGCTAAAGGAACGAACCTGGAGATCCCGATCCTACTTGGTGCCTTCTACGGACTTAGAAGAAGCGAAGTGGTCGGTCTAAAATGGAGCGCAATTGACTTTGAAAATAACTCATTAGTAATCAAACACACTGTTACAGCTTTTAATCTTGATGGCAAACATATCATTCAAGCAAAAGATTCAACCAAGAATAAATCCAGCATGAGAACTTTGCCTCTAGTCCCAGCTTTCAAAGAAAAACTTTTAGCTATGAAGGAAAAACAGGAATTTAACAGAAAGTTATGCGGAAGATCCTATAGCAAAGACTACCTGGATTACGTGTGTGTCAATGAGCTAGGTGTTAGACTTCGTCCTGGGTATATCACCACAGCCTTTCCTAAGCTGCTAGAAGATCATGGCTTAAGAAGAATTCGCTTCCATGATTTGAGACACAGCTGCGCTAGCTTGCTGCTTGCAAACAATGTTCCGATGAAGCAGATACAAGATTGGCTTGGACACAGTGATTTCTCGACAACGGCCAATATCTATGCACATCTGGACTATAACTCAAAAATCTCATCAGCTCAGGCTATGGTCGATGGATTGAATTTCGTCATTGAAACACCGAAGGAGGTTGAACAGAATAATGGCTCTATCCAACCAAAATAATGACAAAAAACAAGTCTTCTCTGAAAGCAAAGAAAAAAGCGGCTTCCCTCAAACTGAGGAAAACCGCGGGTTTTTGGCGGAGGGTTAGGGATTCGAACCCTAGGTCCCTTTCGGAACACGACTTTTCGAGAGTCGCACCATCGACCACTCGGACAACCCTCCAATATATCTCCAAACATCAGGTCTCAGAAATCCCTCGGAAAAAGGAGAGAACTGATGGAGAGAACAATGGGTATTCAATTGTCAAACCGACTCATAAAAACGAGTCATATCAACGCTTTCGGAGTTTAGGTTACCACATATCGCTTTCGGTTTCGAGTGCGGACCCTTCGACCACTTGGGTACCTCTCCATATTGAGTTTTTTCAGCCCTGAAAATGCTTCGAAAAACAGGGCATTGCTAGCAATTGAATGCAGTATTTTCGGAATAGCGGTTTAAAAAAAGCCCGGAAAGCCTTGAAAACAAAGGATTTCTGATTTCACAGCTCACCAACGCGGCGGACATTTTCGAGTCAGGGCCGTTATGACCACTTCGATACCGCTCCATGTAATTTCCATCTGTGGTGCCGGAAGGTTTCACCGATACTCTGCCCGGCCGAAAACCGCGCTGCTGGCCGCGGACTGATTCGGTTTTCCTGCTGGGCGTTTTAATCATGGCGCATTACTTAAAATACATCATTCCGAACTTTTTGTCAATTGTCATTCGTTTTTATTGTGATTGCCTGCCCAATCTGCTATAATAAGTAAATAAACTGCTCATGCGGTCCGGACGGCTCCGATTTCTTTTCCGCATTACACATACGGGGCCGAAAACGGCATATTTATGTAGTGGACAGTCTGCACGGCATGCTGAGCATACATCGCTTATCATATTTCTGCCGCAGGCGGCAATACATTCCGATCGAGTGTGAGGTTTTTATGGCTGACGGCTATCTGCGGGAAGTGAATCTGGAGCTGGGAATGCCCCAGGCGGATGCGGCCATCAAACGCCTCACCTTTGAGCTCAGAAACAGCGTCTCCCTGGGAGCCGCAGCGGTCAAGATTATACATGGATACGGTTCCTCCGGTACGGGCGGGAAAATCCGGATCGAGACACGGCGTTATCTGGAATCGCTCAAACAAAGACGGCATATCAAGAACTATATTACCGGAGAGCAGTTTTCCATCTTTGACGAAAACACCCGGGCAGCTTTTCTCCTCTGTCAGGATTTAAGGCGCGACCGGGATCTGGAGCGCCACAACAACGGGATCACGATAGTCATTTTATAGCCGGGTACAGGAAAGGAATGTAAAATGAGCGATATCATAAAGCGGATTCTGAGCGACGCCGTTGTCGGAGAAGACGGCATCATCCATGTGGATACTTTTCTCAACCATCAGCTGGACACCGTTTTTTTGGAGGATGCAGGCGAGGAACTGGCGAAGCGCTTCAAGGGGGCCGGGATCACCAAGGTGCTGACGGTGGAGAGCTCCGGCATAGCGATTGCGTGTTTTACGGCGCGGGCTCTCGGCGTTCCCGCTTTGTACGCCAAAAAGTTTCAGACCGGATATATGAGCCCCCAGGTTTATGAATCCGAGATCCATTCTTTTTCCCTCAGCAAGGGGTATACCCTTCGGGTCTCCAAGCAGTGCCTGGACGAAAACGACGTGGTACTGATTGCGGACGATATCCTGGCCAATGGGCAGGCTATTCTGGGGCTTCTGGAAATTGTGGCGAAGGCCAAGGCGGAGGTTGCCGGCGTGGGCGTTGTAATCGAGAAGGGCGGCAAGGACGGCGGAAGGATCCTTCGGCAGATCGGGATCCGGCTGGAGTCCCTGGCCGTTGTCGACAAGGTGGAAAACGGCAAACTTGTTCTAAGAGATTGATTAACATTTAGCGAACCGGATATTTCCGGTTCGCTTTTTCATGCTGCTCTGAGCCTGCGGCTGCCGAAAAACAGGGGTCATCCCCTTGCCCCCTTTGGGACTTTGTGCTAAAATATATGGAAGCGTATACACAGGGAGGTACTTCTATGGGAATCAGGCATTTGATTGACTTTTGCGACATGTCCCTGGAAGAATGGAACGATCTCTATACCGATTGCTGCAGCATTATCGACCGTCCGGAAAAATTCATCGACGCTTGCCGCGGAAAGGTGATGGCCAACCTTTTTTACGAGCCCAGTACACGGACAAGTTTTTCTTTTCAAACCGCCATGCTTCGTCTCGGCGGTAGTATTTTTGGCTTTTCCGATCCCAAGCAGTCCTCCATCGCCAAGGGAGAAACCCTCAAGGACACCGTCAAGATGTGCTCCGGCTATGCGGATGTACTGGTGATGCGGCATCCCCGCGAAGGCGCGGCCCGGGCGGCCTCTTTATACTCGGACGTACCGGTCATCAACGCCGGAGACGGCGGGCATCTGCATCCCACTCAGACCATGACGGATCTTACCACCATCACCCGCCTGCGGGGCGAGGTGGGCGGAATGAACATCGGCCTGTGCGGTGATCTGAAAAACGGACGGACGGTGCACTCCCTCATCAAAGCCCTTTCCCAGTTCCGGAACATCCGCTTTTTCCTGATCTCCCCGCGGGAGCTTTCGATTCCGGATTACATCCGGGCCTACATGCAGGAGCACAACCAGTGGTGGATCGAGGTCACGGGCCTGGACGCCACCATGCCTCAGCTGGACGTTCTCTATATGACAAGGGTACAGCGGGAGCGATTCACCGATCCCCTGGAATACGAGCGGAACAAGGGCGTATATGTGCTCAACCGGCGCAAGCTCAGAAACGCCAAACCGAATCTTCTTATCATGCATCCCCTCCCCCGGGTGGATGAAATCGACATTGAGGTGGACGAGGATCCCAGAGCCGTTTATTTCGCCCAGGCCCGGTTCGGTATGTTCGCCCGGATGGCACTTCTTCGCAAGATGACATCACTTCCCCGCCTTGTGCCGGAGCCCGCCGCCATCGGCAGAGAGCCCCTCTGCCGGAACCCCAACTGCATCACTCAGACGGAACCCTACCTGCCTCCTCTGGTAAGCAGCGTGGGGGGCATGGAGTGCTGCGGATACTGCGATAAAAGGCTTTAGCCGAGTGCGAACACGCCGGTATCGGAGAAATTTCATGTTGACAATTCATAGCCGACTATGCTATTATTCTAAGGCTGGTAATCGGCAGAGCGCGATTTTGCGGGTGTAGTTCAATGGTAGAATTCCAGCCTTCCAAGCTGGCCGCGTGGGTTCGATTCCCATCACCCGCTCCAATATGCGCCTGTAGCTCAGGTGGATAGAGCAACTGCCTTCTAAGCAGTAGGCCGGGGGTTCGAATCCCTTCAGGCGTACCATTTCGCGCATGGCTTGCTGTTCACGGCGAATGCAGTTACCGGCAAGGCCTTCCTATGGTGGGTATAGTTCAGTTGGTTAGAGCGCCAGATTGTGGATCTGGAAGTCGTCGGTTCAAGTCCGATTACCCACCCCAATAGTTTTTAGATGTGGATATAGGGAGCGAGCCGGCTTTCCCTGCTGCGCTTTCTATATCCACCCCTAATTTCTGTGATGGGATGTAGCCAAGTCGGTAAGGCACCAGACTTTGACTCTGGCATTCGCAGGTTCGAGTCCTGCCATCCCAGCCATGACCCATTAGCTCAGTCGGCAGAGCACCTGCCTTTTAAGCAGGGTGTCCGCAGTTCGAATCTGCGATGGGTCACCACCGGAATATAAGGGAAACCGCCGGAGCGCAACGCTTTGGCGGTTTCTTGCTTTTTTGGGCGCATTTTAATCTCTGCGGCGAGCATCCGCCGGATACCCAAACCCAGCCGGTATATATAAGCATAACGGAATTTGTAAAGGAGGAACATCATGACGCTTCCACTGAAACTATGGCTCTGGCTTTCCGTCATTACGGCCGTTCTTGGCGCAGTTTTGTTGTTTCCCATCGGCACGGTTCCATTAAACATTTTGTTTCTTGTCGTCAAAGCGGGCATGATAACCGGGCTCATGCTTCTGATTTTCAAGCGAAGACGGATCGGCTTTTCTTTGTGGTCCATCTTCTGCGCAGGCGCCGTCCTTATGACAATTCTCAAATGGAACCTATCCGGGCAGGTTTCTTTTCTGATTATCATCAGCATCATCGTGGATATCGTCATGCCTGCCGTCGCCTATAGTTTAATGAAGAAAAGTACAAGTGAATTCAGATAACAGAGCCAATCCGAAAAGCCGCCCTAAAGGGGCGGCTTGAACTTGTCAAAAAAGGCGTTCCGCCTTTTTCGACAAAAGGGCTTGCAGTCTGCCGTGCGCCTCGCCGTCCGCCTATGGCGGACGGTTTGACGCTTGCAGCCTGAAAAGTTTTTCGGGCACGTACACGCCGCGCCCGAAAATGATCCGATTTTTTTTCGTCGCTCCGGCGGCGAAACTCTGCGAGGCTTTTTCGACAGTCTGAAGCCGCCCTAAAGGGCGGCTTTTCGGCAATCAGCATCTCAAGCGGTCGTCTTCATATTATTGGAGATGCACCTGATTTTTTCAAGCAAATCATTTAGTTTTATGGGCTTAATGCTCATATAGGAAATATCCACGTTGGGATTATCTTTGTAGATATTATTCGTTACCGCAGCGGACAGGATAATAAATTTCGTCCGCCGAACCGTATCGGAATTAAAATATTGCTTCACCACTTCCAAGCCGTTCATAACAGGCATGAGCAGGTCGAGAATGACAACGTCGGGGTTTGTTTTTTTTATCATATCAAACGCGCTTTTCCCGTTGTAAGCTATTCCCGCCACTTCCATGTCGGTCTGCATGCTGATTGCGTCATTCAATATATCACAAAATTCCACGCAATCGTCCGCTATCAGTATTCTTGATTTTTTAGTCTTCATACATACCACCATTACTCAATTCATCTGTTAGCTTTGTTTTCAGTTTTTTGTTTTTCATCGCAGCATATAGTATGGAAATCGCAGACAACAGCTGCGTTACGCTGATCGCCGATGCGGTGACGGACAGGGCGGGGTTGAATATCTCAATCGCCAGGACGACCGCGCACTGCATCACAACGATCGTCCGGGCTATTTTCCTCATTCTGCGCGCCTTTTCATCGCTCATCGGGTAATTCTTATGCTGAATCGGCGCAAGCAGAAACACCATAATCAGACTTGCGGCAGAAAAAACGATATGCAGGATGAGGAAGGGCTCGATAAGGGGAACGGATACCACTGCAATTACCCAGCAGGCCATCGTCATCAAAAAGCATCGCAAATGCGTCATGGCATGATATCCGCCCGCAAAGCTTTGAAGAAGCGAAAAACAAACTAGAAAAAGCAGGGACTCGATAAACAGATTCAAAAACAGACTGATAATCAGTATCGTACAAATATTCAGTATAAATATCAGGGTAATTTCCAGGCCGTATTGATAAATATCGCGGTCTTCTTCCTTCACATTCCCGTATTTGAAAATGAAGTGCATTGTTTTTTCAATTATTTTTTCATACATTATCATCCATCCTTTGCCTTCAGCTAACCAAAGGAATCATGATCTGGGATTCAAATAAACACAGCTCATGCTTTCTGTTGACATACCCGCCGTACTTTTCAGCGATTTCGTCGATATGCTTCAGACCGATTCCGTGAAAACTCCCAGCCTTGTCCGAAATATATGTGGACCCCGACATTTTTACTACGCCGTTTGTGGAATTGCGAACATGAATATAAAGCTGGTTTTTCAGCACCTTCATTTCTACCGAGATAAACTGCTCCTGATCGGGATTTTCTATTTTGTCGCAGGCTTCAATTGCATTATCCAACAGATTCCCCAGAAGGATACACAGATCCGTGTCTTTGCAGGTCAGACAGGACGGGACCTCAATATCGGTGGAAAACGCTATCTTATGATTGCGTGCTATTATCATTTTGGTCCCAAGGATCGCGTCAATCGTCGTATTCCCGCTGCATGCGCTCAGGAGCACATCCGAACTGTCTTTCATATCATTGAGATAGTTTTCAAGCTTGTCGTATTTCCCCAGCTGAAGATACCCGTGCAATACCTGCAGGTGGTTGTGAAAATCATGGCGCCAGCCCCGGATTTCCTCATACAGGCTGGATATTTCCTGATTGTGTTTTTGCAGCATATCGCTTTGCTGCAGTTTCGCCTGCATGAGCAGATTGTTTTCCACCTGTGCTGAGAGGCTGTCATAAAAAGCAAATATGATAAAGTTAATCAACAGTATACCAAGGGAAGCGCCTAATAACAGGAACTGACTGCTCACCGTGTTGACCGGCCCCAAACCATACTCAAACAATAAGAACATAATCAAAAAACTTGTAAGCGGAGCGAAAATAAACAGGAACTTAATAAACCCGTTTGTGAGATTGTCCATGCTCCTTTTCTTGGCCAGGAAGTAAAACACAATAAACTGAACAAATTTGCAGAAAATCAGCAATTGAAAACGCGTTGCCGATTGTTGATAAGATATTATTTCTAATGTAACGCCAGGCAATTGCAGCCCAATGGCTATACCCAGAATTGCAATGGCTGCTATGATGGCCGTTCCAATTAGCGTCCAAAATATTTTCCCGAAGAGTTTTCCCTTTCGGAACAGTATGACGTAAATCAAAACGATCGCGGGCTCGAAGATAAGATCCGGAATCCATGTGAGTAGCCCTAAGCTGATTAGCGTCATTCCAGCAGTATTTATGATAAGTGCAACCACAAACGGAATTTTGCTGTCCGTCTTTGGGGGAAACTTGCAATTGATTAAGTACAGGAACAGATATACCTCAATCAAATTTACGATTGTCTCTATTCCTATCCATATAATATTCATACCCCTATTCCCCTCGCATAGTACTTCAAAAATGCATCATTTAACGCATTCCAGCGGCTTTTACTAACAGGAATACGGGTCCCGTCATCCAGAACGGCTTCCATTCTGCTCACGGTATTGACAAAATGCAGGTTAATGATAAAGGATCGGTGGCAGCGGAAAAACTGACTGGCGGGGAGTTCCTTTTCGAGGTCTTCAATTTTTTTCTTAAAGCTGAACGTTCCTTTTGTGGATCTGACAATTATGTAATGGGAACGTATTTCGAAGTCGTAGATTTCATTGTACAACAGCCGCACGCTCTGTCCTTCCGACGGAATGACATAGGTCTCCTCTCCCCGAAGTATCATCAGCTCCTTCGCCCTGTCCAGGCAAGCGTATAATTCTTTTTTGCTGACGGGCTTGAGCAGGTAACGGAGCGCTTCTATCTCATACCCCTGTAAAACGTAATCCTTCATTCCTGTAATGAGGATGATGATCAGCTTCTCGTCCGTCCTGCGCATAATCCGGGCCAGTTCAATACCGGATAGAACCTTCATCTTGATGTCCAACACAGCAAGATCGAATTTTTTCCCCTCGGACCAATGAAAAAGCAATTCCGGCGAATTGGTATATGTAAAAAGTTCCAATTCTATGCCTCTCTGCTCTCCCCAGCTCCGTACGAAGTCAACGACCACTTCAATCTGCTCTATCTCGTCGTCACAAATAGCAATACGCATAGCGAGCCTCCCCGGACAGATTCCACTTACCTATGCATAAATTATACCATCCTGACGCAATTTATCAAAATATGTTATTTAAATTTTTGCAGTAAAAAAGGCCCGATACCCATCTGCATCGGGCCTTTTCGTTATTGAATCTCTCTCTCTACTTCAATAACTTCGAGGGAACCTTGGGTTGATACATGGTAAAAATACTGCATGTGCCGGCGCTTGCAAAAGATACGAGTACAAAGAGGGCCGCTGCGCTACTTGCAATATAGCTTAATATCTTTTTCATCATATCAACTCCTTTATGTTTGGTGGTTATATGTATGATGACATACTGAAATTAATTTTTGGAAATTATTCGTAAAACATCATTTTTAGTGCGTATATATCAATATTCGTTCATTCGCGCACCGTATCGGCAAGATAATTCCATATTATTCCTCCCTTTGCGAGAAAAAACCGCATGGTACCTTTTTTAAAGAAATATACGCAATTTGTAACCATGCTGCAGTTGAATGTAATATTTTACCGGTATATGATGGCTTTAAAGCGGTTCCACCGGCGCGTGCCCATCGGCCGGAACGCATTGGGATAAGAGGGGATAACATGAACGAAACAAAAAACCGGCTGTTTGCGAATATCATATTCGCGTGCATCATCGTGGCGGGAATTATTGCGTCATCTTTTATCGTTACAAACGCGGTGGTTAGGATCAAAAGCCAAAGCAACACCATCACTGTGACCGGTTCCGCCAAGCAGCAGATCACTTCCGACCTTATCATCTGGTCCGGCAGCTTTACCGCGCAGTCTCCGAATCTGCAGGACGCCTATACCCAACTGAAGACCAACAAGGACAAGGTGTTAAGCTATCTTACGGATCAGGGCGTTTCCGAAAACGAGCTTGTCTTCTCCTCCATCAACACGAACATCTATTATGTGATTTCCACCTACGGCATGTACACCAACGACGTGGATTATTATCAGCTGAGCCAGACCGTCACCATCACCTCCGGCGAGATTGATAAGATCACGGAGCTCTCCCGCAGCTCCACCGATCTCATCAACGACGGCATCCCCTTCCAGTCCAACGCACCGCAGTACCAGTACACCAAGATCGCCGATCTCAAGGTGGCCATGCTGGCCGAGGCAGCCAAGGACGCGACAAAGCGGGCCCAGATGATCGCAGAAAACGCCGGCAGCAAGCTTGGAAATCTGACCTACGCCGATATGGGCGTCATCCAGATCACTCCCCTGTATTCCAACGAGGTATCCGATTACGGGATGAACGACACCTCTTCTCTGGAAAAAGAGATCACCGCGGTCGTCCACTGCAAATTCAGCATCGGTTGACAAAAAACTCACAAACTCAATAAAAGTTAAAAGGCTGCCCGATGCTTTGCATCGGGCAGCCTTTTCGGGTTCGCAGGTTCCATGCTTCATCGGTTCAAAAAGCGAAACACCATTTCTGCACCGTACTCCGGAACTGTCCCGCCGGCGCCTGACGCGATCACCTTAAACCGGGTCACGCACTGAAAAGAATCCATGTGTTCCAGGATTTCCTGCGCCAGCTCCCGCTGTATACTGCCGATCTGAATACCGTTTACGTAAACACCCAGCTCCGGGGCTCCGTCCCGCTCCGTTTTGACGACGTTGACCATATAGTTTCCCTGAAAGGGCGCTTCTTTCTCCTTGATTTTCCGCAGGATTTCCTGTCTGGACGTCCCGTCCTCATTGAGGAGGGAAGCGTCTTCCAGCCGGGTTTTCACCAGCCGGAACCTCGGTTTTCCTGACAGCGCCAGCAAAACGAAACCCGCCAGGAGAAGCCCCAGCCCCATGGGTATGCTGCGGGAGAAGACGGAAATGGAAACGGCAAAGGCCAGTATGCCGAAAGCCCTGAATATCCATCTTGCTGCCATGAGCCATCGCTCCTTTCTTCCGAATACCGCCGGGCGGCTTCCTTCGCGGTGTGTTTCCGGAAAACGATCTCTCTGCACAGAGGCAATCCGCTTCCCGGAATTAAATTTCGTTCAGAGCCAGCGGAAATTGGGCGCTGTCTCTGATGCTCATGTTACAGGCCCCTGATGGCCTGCAGAACCTCCTGAATATCCGGAAGCTGGGAAATGGGATACACCTTGACCCAGCGCACCGTTCCCTCGCCGTCCACTATGATATTGGCTCTTTCGGAAAAACCCAGCTTTTCGTTGAATATCCCATACTCTTCCGCAACCTTCCCGTGGGGCCAGAAGTCGCATAGAAGACTCACCTTCTGGATCGCGATCGCCTCCGCCCAGATTTTCTTGCTGGGGACCGTATCCACGCTGGCCCCAAAGGGTACGGTGCCTAACTCCTGAAAGCGCTCCCAGTTTGTCTCCAGCGAGCGCATCTGATCCAGGCAAACGCTGGTCCAGGCCAGAGGATGCCAGGAGAGAAGAACGGTCTTTCCTCTGTAATCCGACAACTTTATGCTCTGGCTTTTCTGATCCTTCAATGAAAATTCCGGCGCCTTCATTCCGGCTTTCATGAGTTCCATCTGTTTCCCGTCCTTTCCATACGTGAATGAGATTTATTTTTTCTATAGTCCTAGTTCTATTGTATCACAAATCCGCGGAAAACCATCCTGTTTTTCCGTGGGTGTGCGCCGGATCATTCTATGCCAAAAATAAAGAGACGGGCCGGAAGGCTCGTCTCCTTTTGGCGATCTACGGCTTTACGCCCGCTCGGGCACTTCCGTGAATTTGCTGAAGTCCAGCGGCTTGCTGAACAAAATGGTAATTCCGCCGGCTGCGCACACTATACTGAGGGTCACAAAAACAGGAATATAGCTTCCGGTGACTGTCGCGGCTATTCCGGAGGCGATGGGGCCCAGAGCGCCCGCGAAATAGTTTATCGGGCTGGATATGCCCATCACCCTTGGGAAATTGGTGTTTCCCATATACTCCACAATGGTGAGGGTGGTTGCGATATATCCAACTCCCTGCCCCAGGCCCACTAGTGCCCCTCCTATGTAGATCAGGGGAAGGTTTCCCGTCATGGCGGTGATCATCAGAAGGCCGGCCGCCAGGAAGAGGCTTCCGAAGGAAAGACCATGCTTAGGTTTAATCGTTTTTCCGCAGATGAATCCGAAGGCAAATCTTCCCAGCAGGCTCACCACCGTGACGATGGAAATGACCACGACCGCCTGATCGCGGGGAATCCCGCCGTAGACCAGATACAGCACAATCTGGCCGATGCACGCATAGTAGAGCATGCTGCGGCCCAGGGTATTGAAGAGGATATGGTACAGCGAAGGCTGACTGAAAATCTGCTGCATGGTGAGCCGGGGAGCGCTGGGAGAAGCTTCAGCGGCTCCGGGATGCCTTCTGTGGTATTCCTTGCCGTCGGAACATTCTCCGATGGAGGACGGCCGGTCGACAATCACGAAGACGGAAATCGCAATGGAAACGGCGGCAGCTCCCGCAATAAAAATCCAGCCCTGGGTCCAGCTTCCCGCATCCACAATCCTGTTGAGCAGAATGGGAGAGATAAATCCGCCGATGCCACCGGCGGAAAGCAAAACGGCAAGCGCCATGTTTTTTCGCTGTGAAAACCATTCGTTCACCGCACTCTGGGTGGTCAGGATTCCCGCAAATCCCATGCCGGCACCCATCACCAGCCCGTAAGCGCCTATAAAGGGGATTTCGCCAAGGCCGAGATACGCTATGGCGAGGGACCCGGTTATAATGAGGATGCTCCCGAGAATAAAAGGGAGCCGCACCCCCTTTTTATCGATGAGGTTGCCCACAAAAGGGCCCGTGAGACCCTGCATCAACGTACACAGGCCTACGGCAAAGCCGATGGCGGCCGCATCAAAGCCCCGTTCCTCGGCCATCACCGCGTTGAGCGCCGCCGTCCCGTAAATCGTAAGACCCAGGTTGCTGAAATAGATAATCCATACGGCTGCCAGTATGATATACCCATAAAAGAATTTACCGCTCCGTCGGGCTTTCAACATGATGTACCCAGTCGCTTCCTTCCCTGCCGATAGGCTGGTGTCCGTTATTCCAGAAGAATAACTGAACTTGTTCATTTGTATTTATTTATACCCCCAAACGGTGCCTGTTTGCAACAGGAAATTTTCAATTTCACATACTTTTTTATAACAGCCGACTCGCTTCCGCCTCCCGCGGCTGTCCGCTCTTCTTTTCCGCCGTACGCATTCGGGATTCCATTCTTCCGGCAAAGTCGAAAACTTATCCGAACAGTTCAACTTCTGAAACCCCCGCAGACAGAAAGCGCGCCGCTGCTCCGGTCTGCCACAAACGGAGCGGCGGCGTCTTTTCGCCTCTGTTCATGCTCCCGATACAGAAGCAGTCTATCTTACACGGCAAGAGCGCGTGTAAAACTATAAAAATACCCAATTAAGGCCATAGCCGGAACGGGAGCCTAAGTTGATTCTGTCGGCGTTTTCTTCAGCCGTCCCGGTTTCCCGCCTCTTCCCGGATCTCGCCCAAGATCCGATATCCGTTCATTGCCGCGGGAAACCCCGCGTAAACGGCGATGTGGATCAGCATCTCCTCTATTTCCGTTTCCGTCATCCCGACATTCAGAGCAATCTTCATATGGATCTTCATCTGCGGCAGCCACCCCAGAGCGCCCAGGACCGCCAGAGTGGCGATCTGCCTCTCTTTCCAGGTGAGCGTTCCTCTGGCATAGATTTCTCCGCACACGAACTCCATGATCAGGTCGGAGAAATCTCCCATGCCGGCAAACAGGTTCTCCTCTTTCCCGGTGAGCCTCCGGTATACCTCATATCCCTTTTTCCAGCGTGCTTCGTCCATATCCCTTCCTCCCGGCGGACGGCCGGCGGACGGAAGACAGGAGGGTAGCGTCCTCCGTCCGACAGCGCCCTGATTTGTGCCCTGTAATTGTTACCGGCCGGGTTTTCAGCTATTTCGTTTCCGCCAGAATATCGCCGATCAGCTCCCGCACCCGGAATTCGCTCAGCAGGCTCTTGGTCAGGAGAGCTTCTTCCTTGATGGCGACGGTAATCTTCTGAACCTGCTCCTTTGTCGCCGAAATGCCCATCCTGCGGAGAAGATCGGACACCATGTTGGTTCCCGCCCCCTTGCCGTATACGATCCTGTAGGGAGGCTGGCCCACCAGGGCCGGATCGAAGGGCATCATGCCGTATTCCGCATGCTTTTCCGCCAGCTGCAGGAGCATATCCACCACGATACCGGAGCCCATGACGAAAGTCTCGTCCCCCAGAATGGGCTTTTTCCTTCCGACGGGGATCTTGGTGATGGCTTCTATCCTCTTGCTTACGGGGTAGAGCTTTTTCAAGTTGATGTCCGTTTTTACGCCCATGTTGAGAGCCAGGTTTACCGCCACCTCGTCCAGCGCTGCGTTGCCCGCCCGTTCTCCCAGGTTGTTCATGGCCACCTGGACCCGGGTTGCTCCGCCGGCTACTGCCGCGAGGGTCCCCGCGGTGGCCATACCATAGTCGTTGTGGAAATGGCAGGAAATCGTCACATCGGGGCCCGCCCACTGGCGGTATTTTCGTACCATGGCAATCGTCGTCCACGGCATGGTGTAACCGAAGGTGTCGCCGTAGGCGATATCCTCCACACCCGCGGCCGCCAGCTCTTTCACCCATCTCTCCAGAAGGGGAAGGTTGGCCTTGCCGCAGTCCCAGGGGCAGGAGGTGATGCCCATGCCGTACTCCCGGGCCCTTTTTGCCGTGTCTACAAAGGACTGGATCAGCTCTGACTCGGAGGCATACCCCATGAGCCCCGCGGAAGCCAAATGGGAGGGCCCTTCCAGGAAGATGTGTTTCGCTCCGCACTTGGCCGCAAGATCCAGGTCAATGGTTCTGGGCCGAACCAGGGCGCTCACTTTCGCGTGCTTAAGCACGCCCGTTTTCATGAGCTCGGTCACCACTTCCTCGTCGTCCTTGGAGACAGCAGGGAAAAACTCCAGGAAGTTGACACCGAGATCGTCCAGATCCTTGGCCAGAGCGAACTGCTCCTCTTTCCGCATGATGCATCCGGGCGTCTGATTTCCCTCCCGCAGCGTCACATCGTAGATTTCCACTCTTTCGGGGATATCGAGCGTCTCCGTGACTTCGTCCAGATAATTAAATTCCGTTACCCAATATTCGTTTGTTTTGCAGCTCATGTCTCTCTCACGCCTTTCTTTTCTGGAAATATGCTTTACACCTTGCTCAGCATATCTTCACCCTTGGGATTCATCTCAATGATACGCTTCAGGAAGCCGGATTCGCTCAGGTAACCCCGCCGAAGCAGTTTCACCACGGAGCCGGCAAAGTCGACCTGATCGGCCTTGTTCTGGATGGTGTCGACAATCAGCTGCGTGGCACGGGACTTGCCTTTTTGCTTTACGACCTTCAGCATGTCGATGTCCCGTTTGCAAAGGCCGAATTCCCGCAGCGCCTCATCTTCCGGCGACAGGGGCGGAAGAGCGGCGTTGCCCTTATCCGTCATCCTGAAGCTCCAAAAACCCAGTCCCTGGAGCGCCAGCCGCTCGATATACCGGCTTTCGTCCAGTTTTTCCACCACTTTTCCCAGTTTTTCACCCGGCCAGCCGGTCATGTCGAAGAGCTCGCTCATTACGTCATGGCCCTCCTGAATATATCTCAGGACCTTTTTATCCTCATCGGTGAGTTGAATCTGTCCCATAAAACAGCCTCCTTCTTAATAGTTCGGCGGCGGTCACTGCCGTATCGCCGTCTGGCCTGCGGAGGGATCCTTCAGCGCCCAGTCCGGCCTGCCGTAATATTTCGGCTTTGTAAGCAGACTTACTATAACAGCCGGGATGATGGCCGTGACCAATCCCACGATTCCCATATGGAAATAGAAACCTATGACGTGGCCTCCCACCGGAACCTTGAACAAATCCAGGAGAGCCCAGGCGCTTTCGCAGATCAGCGCGATAATCGCTCCCACAAAAGCTCCCGTGGGAGTACATCTGCGCCACCAAAGGCCAAGTGCGAACATCAGCCCGGCCGGCGCCATCCAGGCGGTGGCAAAGGCAAAGAGGAAGGTGGTTCCGCCGGGGTAGTAGGCCAGGCCCCACGCGATCAGGCTGATGACGACGGTAGCCACCCGACCTGCCCGTGCAAGCTGCTTATCTGAAGGATTTTTATGTATAAAGTGGGGATAAATGTCCTTTACCGCTATGGAAACCGAACCGATCAGCGTGGAGGCCGCGGTGGAAAGGGAGGCCGCCAGGGCGAAAACCAGCAGGAACACGCCAACCAGCGGGGGGAAGTAAGAAATAACATATCCATAAGCGGATGTGGGCGGAATGGTTCCTCCGGTGAGGGTAAACATGTCACCGTAATGCGCACCGGCATACAGACCCACCATGCCGATGACCAGCGTTACGAAGAACAAGATCACACCGGCCACCACATAGCCGAACTGGGCCTGCTTTTCGCTCCGGGCACTGGCCATGCGGATCCAGTAGTGCTGCCCGCCCCAAACCAAAAAGACGCCGAAGTTGAGCGCGATCGTGATGCCGCTGGGGTAGGCAAGGCCCCACATTTTCAGGCTGGTTCCGCCGATTCCGGCGGTAAAGTAATCGGCAAAGGTGCCGTTCCAGGCCCGGAAAGTCACGTCCAGGCCGCCGAAGGTCTTGAAGCAGAAGATAATCAGCAGCGGTGCTCCCACACAGCCGATAAGCGCCTGGGCAAAGTCGGTGAGGGAGACGCCCCACATGCCGCTGAAATAGGTGAAGCCCATAAAGGTGAGAACCCCGATGGCTATGGAAATATACAGGCTCCATCCGAAATACCCGGTGAGCACATTTGCCAGGGCCAGCACGTTGTTGGCCGTCACTGCGATCATGCCGATAAAGCCGGTGATGGCCAGCACGCGCCGGACCCGGTAATCATAGCGCATCTCCAGCCATTCCGGGAGCGTATAGGCGCCGCTTCTCCGGATCACCTTGGCAAAGAGAAGGCCGTACACGCATACCCCGCAGATGGCATAGCAGAAGGCCATGGCAAAGGTGCCCCAAAAGCCATAAATGACGCCCCAGCCGGGAGCCAGGGCAATGGTGGTTCCCGCGAAGCCGCTGGCCACCACGCCCATCATATTGATGCCGTAACTCATCTCGCGACCCGCCAGCAGATAGTCGGAGGAATTGGCTACAAATTTCTTTGTCCAAACACCGATGCCGAACAGAAAGATCAGGAAGATTACCACGGCCACTGCTGCATATACATACATACTGTCGTCCCCTTTTCTTATTAATTTGTCCTTGTTTCTTACTCCGCGTCAGCGCCGTTCGAGCATCACCCTTCCGCCGGCATAGACCTGCTCGCCGGGTCAAGGTCTCGTATTCGTGAAAGCAGGCAATGCCGGCGTATTAGAGCAGCATTTTACCAAATCGGCTGACTTTTCTACCTGGGAATAGCAGTAATATTCTTTGCCTATGGAAGACATTTCCCCAGGAAAACCCGGCAGCGAAGCGTCCGGCTAGAAGGCCACATTTTCGATTCCTTTCAGCCCTATTATCTCACGAGCCTCCGCTGGCGTGGCAATTTCCTTCCCGATTTCTTTTGCGATGCGGACCACTTTTTCCACCAGTTCGGCGTTGCTCTTGGCTAAAACTCCTTTTTCCAGATAGAGCGCGTCTTCCAGGCCGACCCGTACGTTCCCGCCGAAGGTCATGGTTGTTGCCATCATGGCCATTTGCTGTTTGCCCGCGGAAGAAACGGACCAGGTGAAATCGTTTCCGAGAAGCCGCTTGCTCTCCGAGAGCAGAATATAAATGCTCTCGGGGTCCGCCGGCATACCGCCCAGGGTACCCAGAACATACTGAAGCTGGATTTCTTTGCTTAACTGTCCCATCTTAATAGCGGTGGCAAGATTGTTCAGCATGCCGATGTCGAATATTTCATACTCCGGCCGGGTATTTGCCGCGGTAAAAATCTCCCCGTATTCCCGGATCACCTTGAAGGTATTGTAGAAGACCCGATCCTCCGATCCGGCACAGTGTTCCTGTTCCCAATCATATTTCCACTGTCTGGGCTTAGCTGCCAAACCGGAAAAGTTAAAGTTCATGGATCCCGGTGTGAAGCTTGCCATTTCAGGCTTCAGTTTTGCTACTACATTGGCCCGCTCCGCGGTGGTCATGGTAAGAGAGCCCCCGGTCGTGGGAATCATGATGACATCGGGAGCTTCCCTTTTAATGCCTTCCATTACGATCCGGAAATCCTCCAGCAGCGCGCTGGGCCGTCCGTCCTGCTGATTTCTTCCGTGAATATGGATCATGGCCGCACCGGCTTTATAAGCCGCTACACCCTGCGCAATGAGGTCCTGGTGTTTCCATGGCAGATACGGAGACAATGACGGAGTGTGAACCGCTCCCGTGAGAGCCGCTGTGATTACAACTTTTGTGTTTGAGTTTGCCAAGATATTTTCTCCTTTCTTACATTAAGCTAAACGGTTGTTATCCTCCGGACATGCGCTGTGCGGCACCGGGGCAAAACCGCCGCGAGTCCGCATACCGGTTCTTT
Source organism: Papillibacter cinnamivorans DSM 12816 (assembly GCF_900176335.1). Lineage (GTDB taxonomy): Bacteria > Bacillota > Clostridia > Oscillospirales > Oscillospiraceae > Papillibacter > Papillibacter cinnamivorans. The sequence goes on along the minus strand of NZ_FWXW01000004.1, from coordinate 43,735 downwards.
TTCGTGCTTACTGTCCGCCAATCAGGCTATAAACCGCTTCCCCCTTTTCATTCGTACCACACAGCCAGACCGGCTGCCCGACCCGGATAACCCTCCCCTCCTCGTATCCCTCCAGAAAGGCGGGAAAACGCTCGCCGTTTCCGCTTTCCAGGATCGCTGTGACATATGGCGTCTTGTCTCTGAACTGTTCGGAGGCGGAATATACGACGGAATAGGTATAAATCGTCGCCTGTTCCATTTCAGTCCCTCCCCCGGAAAATGTTGATGACGCAGGTCGCCGCGGTGCCCCCCAAATTCTGGGTCAGTGCCACATCCGCTTTTTTCACCTGCCTCGGCCCCGCCTCTCCCCGGATCTGGGTCACCGCCTCGAAGATCTGGCTCAGGCCGGTGGCGCCGATGGGGTGCCCCTTGGCCTTGAGCCCCCCGCTGGGGTTGACGGGCTTTTTCCCATCCAGGGCGGTGATCCCCTCCGCCACCGCGTCCGCTCCTTTTCCCGGCGGGAAAAAGCCGAGATCCTCGGTATTTATGATCTGGGTGATAGTAAAGCAGTCATGGACCTCGGCAAAGTCGATGTCCCCCGGCCCCAGCCTCGCCTGCCCATAGGCCTGGCGGGCCGCCTCCCGGGAGGCGGCAAAGCTGGTAATGGATTTTTTCCCGTACAGGGTCAGGGCGTCCCCCGCGTGTCCGGTACCCACCACATCCACAACTCTCTTTTTGCACAGCCGTCCGGCGATCTCGCCGGAGGCCAGCACCGCGAAAGCCGCCCCGTCGGTCACCAGCGAGCAGTCGAATATGCTCAGGGGGGAGGCAATGGGAGAAGCCTCCAGTACCTTTTCCAATTCCAGCTCTTTGGGCATCTGGGCGTCGGGGTTAAGGCAGGCATTTCTATGGGCGTTCACCGCGCACAGGGCCATTTCCCGCTTGACATTCCGGTATTCTTGAAAATACCGGTTGGCGATCATGGCGAAATTGGCCGGGAATGTCATGCCCTTCATTGCCTCCAGCTCGAAGTCCATGGCGGAGGCCACCGCCGTGGTGACCGTCTCCGTGGGCCGGTGGGTCATTTTTTCCACACCGCCCACCAGAACAATGTCGTACAGGCCCGAGAGAATTCCCAGATACCCCATTCGAAAGGCAAGGCCCCCCGAGGCACAAGCCCCTTCGGTATGCACCGTGGGGATGCTTCCCAGGTTCAGAACCTCCGACGCCATGGCGCCGTAATGGTTTTGCCGGCAGAGGTAGCCCCCCACGAAATTGCCTATGTAAAGGGCCTGGATTTCCCTTTTGTCTATTCCGGCGTCCGCAATCGCCCGCTCTCCCGCTTCCCGGATCAGGTCGTGGTTGGAGCGGTCCGCCAGCCTCCCCATTCTTGTTTCCCCCACGCCGATTACCGAAACCGTCCTCATACTGCACTCCTCCTTCTGCAAAACCCGGTTACTCCGCCCAGGAGGACATGGGATCCCAGGACTGTACGCCGTATTTCTGATCCTGGAACTCTTTCAGTTTCGCCATTTCCTCCGCGAAATAGTTCCAGTCGGGCTTTGTGGGGACTCCGCGGCGGTCGTTTGTCAGAGCAAGGATGTTGATGAAGAGGCGATAGGGCTCCAAAAGGTGCAGAAATCTTGAAATGTCGCAGCGCTTGGCGATCTCCAGCGCGGAGCTTTCCTCGTCGTAATGCTTCTCGAACTCCGACATCACGGTTTCAAAATAGTCCTTGCACTCCTTCACAAAATCCAGGCCGCAAATGGCGCCGTGGCCGGGTATAACTACCTCGGGCTTCAGCTCGTTGATGATGAAGTCCAAGGCTCCGGTCCAGAGCTTTATGCCCTTGGCGGAATACGCAATGGCTCCGCCGAAGACCACGTCGCCGCAGAAAACCACCTTTTCCTTGGGCAGCCACAGCAGCAGGTCGCTGTCGGAATGGGAGGGAGCCACGCTGATGACGTCCACTTCCATGTCGTTCAGCATGATTTTCGTGTTCGCCTCGATGAGAATGTCGGGATCCTGCCACCGGACTCCGGTAAGGTCGAAGCCCTTGAGTTCATTGTGAATCCACTGCTCTCCGGGGCCCCCGTTCTGCCCTTCCCGGATGATGGAGTCCCAGGCCTTCGGATCCTCGGAGAAATGCTCCCTGACTGCGTTTTTATGCATAATAATGACGGAGTCGGAAAACTCCTGGTTGCCCCAGGTGTGGTCCGCGTTGTAGTGGGAGCAGACCACGTATGTAGGTGCTCTTCCTCCCATTTCCACACAAAAGCGTTTCAGCTCTCTTGCGTGAGGGAGATCAAAGAAGGTGTCGTAAACCAGGCCCTTCCCCTTGTTGATAAACCCCGCGTTGGCCCAGCTCAGGCCCCGGTTGGGAGAGATGGCCGCAAAGACGTTATCCGCCACCTCATAATACTTTAGCCGCTCTTTCGTAATGATCCTGCCGTACTTCATCTGCTCTTCTCCTTTCCTTTTCAGGCTGTGTCCCGGATTAAGGCCAATACAGCCTTTCCTTTTACACAAACGCAATTTCCATGCCAGAAAGTATCATTCGACAAATCCATTGCGCCACAACGCTTTCCCACCTTATATCCGGTTTTATTTTTTTCGGTCAGTGTAAACCCTTCATCCGCGTTTATTCGGCAGCCGCCCAAATCCTTTCTGCCGCAGGGATTTTTGGCGATATCGGAACGAGTGACAGTTTACATGTAAACATGACGGTGAATTCGGTGTTTACATGCTCTTCTGCTGTGCACTTCATACAATTTTCTTGCAAATATTTTTTCCATGTATTATGATTCATTTATGTCAACGGTTTTTGCGGAAATGAGGAGGGCAAACTATGAAGGATTTAATTGAACAAGGGATGAAATTCCTTCTGGATGGGCTCGACGCGGTTTCCATTCTGGATGAAAAGGGGAATTACCTTTACGCCAACGCAAAATGGATGGAACAGCTGAATATGACTCTTCCCAACATCTTAAACCGCAAGGCGTGGGAAATCTTCCCTGATACCCGGGCCCATGAAGTGATCCAGACCCATGAGCCGATCATCGCGCACCCCGTGACCGCCAACGGTAACAAGCTTTTTGCGTCGTATTACCCCATAATGGACAATCAGAAGTTCTGCGGTGTATTGGTCCTCACCATGATCACCGGTATGGAAAACGCCATCAATTTTTCCCGGATGGTGACATCCATGCAGAAGGAGCTCACCAGCTACAAATCCCGGGTGGACTCTCTGTACAACGCCAGCTACAGCATCAACAACATTATCGGGGAGAGCGCGGCCATCAAGCAAGTCCGGGAGCAGATCGTCGCCGCAGCGCGGACGAAATCCACCGTTTTGATCGAAGGGGAGACGGGCACCGGCAAGGAACTGGTGGCCCATTCCATCCATGCGCTCAGTCCCAGGAACGCTGCCCGCCTGGTTCGCATCAACTGCTCGGCCATCCCGGAGGAGCTGATGGAGTCGGAGCTCTTCGGCTATGAGGCGGGTGCCTTTACCGGAGCAAAAAAGACCGGGAAGAAGGGAAAATTCGAGCTGGCCGACGGCGGGTCCATCTTCTTCGACGAGATCAACCAGCTTCCCCTCACCATGCAGCCCAAGCTTCTCCGGGTCCTCCAGGAGCGGGAGGTGGAACGGGTGGGCGGAAGCCTGCCCATGCCAGTGGACGTCCGGGTCATCTCCGCCACAAATGTCCCGCTGGAAAGGCTGGTTCAGGAGCGCAGGCTGCGGCAGGATTTGTTCTACCGCCTTAATATTTTCAAAATCAAAATACCCCCCCTGCGCGAGCGCAGGGAGGATATCCCGCTTCTGACAAAGAGTTTGATCTTTAAACTGAATTACCAGCTGGACATGAACATCAGCAAAATCGAGGACGACGCACTGGAGCTCTTCTGCCGGTATGACTGGCCCGGCAATATCCGGGAGCTGCAGAACGTTCTGGAGTGCGCCATGAACAACGCCGTGGAGGACACCCTGGAACTCCGGCATTTCAGGGCATTTACCGATCTTGCCGCAAGCAGCGGCCGGCATCTCGAACCAGCCGAGATGAAAGCGCAGAGGCATTCCGCCCTTCAAGGTCTGGACGAAGAGAAGGCAAAGGCGCTCATCGTCCGGACGCTGGATAAACACGGCGGCAACAAGCGGGCCGCCGCCCAGGAGCTGCAGATTTCCCGGACGATTCTTTACAAAAAGCTGAACCGCTATCAGATCGTATAAAAACAGAACCGAGTCCGTTTCAGGAGGGCCGTTTCAGGGCGCCCTCCGTTTTATTTTATTTCATCGGCAGCTTACAATCATCGTCTTCGGCCGGAAATTATATCACAGGCTTACGGATATCAGTATCCCTGTGATAATTCCCAGCACGCTTCCCAGAGATCCAAATCTGCCCTCGTACATGCGCTTCGACTCCGGGATCATGTCGGCGAACACGATATAGAGCATCGCGCCTCCGGCCAAGGACAGGCAAATCGCGATCCAGAAAACCGATATGTGTCCCGCGAGGGCCCCGATGAAAGCGCCCAGCCCCATGGGCAGGCCCGTGAGCAAAGTAAGCATCAGAGCCCGTACGCGGCCCATTCCTCCGGCCCGGAGCGGCACGGCTATGGAAATCCCCTCCGGGATGTCATGAAGCATGATGGCAGCGGCAAGAGAGATCCCCAGGCTCCGCTCCGCTTCAAAGCCGGAGCCCACGGCAAGTCCCTCGGGAAAGTTGTGCAGCGCGATCCCCAGGGCGATGGCCATCCCCGTACTCAAAACGCCCCGGTTCGTCCTTTTTCGGTCCATGCCGCTTTCCGCGGCAATCATTACCCCCGCGCCCGCCAGCATTCCCAGCAGCACCGCATAGAGAGGAGCAAAGGAAAAGGCGCCGGGCATCAGATCGAAGCATACGATGGCCGTCATGAGCCCCGCGGAATACTCGAGGATTATTCCGATCACGCGCTTGTTTTTTTTCGGCACGAAGCACGCCAAAAATCCCCCCGCTCCGGTCCCTCCCATGCCCGCTATGGTACCGTAAAGGGCCGCGGTCCACAGATCGTTCATTTCCATCCCACCCAAAATGGTATATGGTATCCATACCGGATACCACTATATGCAGACAAGCGTTCCCATATGTCCCCGCAGAGGGCCTGCAAAGCCGAAGACGAAAATTTCCCACCCGGGCCGCATAACGGCCGGCAGTTGGAAAATACTATACGCGAAACCAAATTTTCCGACAAAGGAGACGTCAGCATGGCAACCGAGGAAAAAAGCGACGGCAGGATCCGTCCGGCAAAAAGCAGCCCCATGACCGGCAGCCAGCCGAAATCCGAGAAGGACGCGAAAACCCCGAATTCCAAAAAACCCGGCGTCCACAGCGACTCCGCGCCCATTGGCGGAGCCTGAGCCGCGCAGCGGCGAACCGCTTTATACCAAAAAAGGAACCCGCGGAATGTGATATTCCGCGGGTTCCTGAGACCGTCGAAAAACTCCGTTTTCCGACGGAAGCGGGAAAAGGATCGCGCCTTTGCAAAGGCGCGCAATGTATGCCTTGCGAGAAGTGAATTCCCGCAAGGCATTGAGATTTTATCTTTTGCGGATTTCGGTCACGGAACGCAACACGAAATCCGCAAAAGCTTTTTGCCGGTGGCGAAAAGGACGGGGACTTTTTGGGCAGACTGAGGAACCCGCGGAATGTGATATTCCGCGGGTTCCTTTTTATAATACTTCAAGATTCCAGGGCGGAGCCGTTTATTTTTCCTTTTCCTGCTCCCGGCGCTGCCGGAGAATACTTCGGGCCATGTTCAGAAGCTCGGGGTCGGTCTCCGTGACCAGTACGACCCGCTCCACCCAGGGCAGGGCTTCCCTCAGCTCCGCCTCGATGAGCTGTTCGTTGGTGAGGGCCGCCGCCGGACAGGAGGAACACTGGCCCAGCATCCTGGCTTTTACCACGCCGTTTTCTATCTCAACGATCCGGACCCCTCCTCCGTGGGTCAGCAGGGCAGGGCGCACCCGTTCGTCCAGCACGGCTTCGATCTGGGAAAGAAGTTCGTTATCCAAATGTATTCCTCCCTATCCAAAAGGTTTATTCCTTGATGTGGGCAATGGCCTTGGCCAGCTCCTTTTTCATGGCGAGATTGCCCTGACGGGCGATCATGATCCGCTGAGCCTGAGGCGAGCCCGCCCCGTGAAGGGACTCGGTACGATAGCCCACGGCAGCGGTGCCCAGAGAAAGGTTTTCAATCAGCCGAAGAATTCTCAGGCGGTTTTCCGTGGAGACCGCATGAACGCCTCTTAAGTATTTGTCCACATAGGGTCCCAGGTGGGGATCCCGCAGGTCCTTTTCCGAGGGGGCTGTGACCATGAGGCCGCCGGCGATATCCTCGGCCAGGCGGACGATCTCATAGGGGAAGCGGGTCACATTCTGTTTGCAGATGTTGGCCAGGAGCAGGTCGATCATATAGTTGCCCGACTGGGTGGGACGGCCTTCGGCGGAGCAGGCGATTCCGCAGCAGTAAAGGGTCTCGTTGAGATGGGTCATCTCAATGAGTTTGTCCTTCACATGGGAGGCCTTGGCCGCGCCGTTATAGTCGGCCGCCACCGCGGCGGCGCCGATGAGTACGTCGCCCACGCCCACCTTGCATCCGCCGTAGCTCTGGCGGTGGTAACCGGCGAAACGCTCCACCAGCATGCCGGCAAACTCGGTCTCGCCGTTTAGGAAGATCCTATCGTTGGGAACGAAGACATTGTCGAATATCGTGAGGGCTTCCACGCCGCCGAACTCGGAGTTGCCCACGTCCATCTCGGTGCCTTCCAGCTTCCGGGTATCGCAGCTCTGGCGGCCGATGATCATGAACAGGCCCTTGGAATCCATGGGGACGGCGAAGGAAACGGCGTAGTCCTTATCCTCGGGGCCCATGGAGATGGTGGGCATCACAATGACCTCGTGAGAATTGAGGACCCCCGTCTGATGTGCCTTGGCGCCCCGGACCACGATGCCGTCCGGTCGGCGCTCCACCACCCGGAGGAAGAGGTCCGGATCCGCCTGCTGGTGCGGCGCGAGGGACCGGTCGCCCTTGGGGTCGGTCATGGCGCCGTCCACCGTGAGATCGTTTTTCTGGACATAGAACATGAACTTCTTGAAGTTTTCAAAGTAGGAGGTGCCGTACTTTTTGTCGATTTCAAAGGCGGTGGAGTATACCGCGTTGAAGGCGTCCATGCCCACGCAGCGCTGGAAGCAGGCGGCGGTTTTCTGCCCCAGGAGCCGCTGCATCTTGACTTTTTTAATGAGATCGTCCGTGCCCCGGTGGATATGGGTGAAACGGTTGATGCGCTCGCCGGTTTCCGGGGAGACGGCCGTCATGACGTCCTCATGCTCCGGCATCTGGGCCAGATCGTAGGTCATGCGCACCGAGTTGAGGGAGGGGCGCAGGATGGGATCGTCCACCGGGTGCTCGATCCTCTTCCCGAACATGTAGACCTCCATTTTCATCTTCCGGATACTTTCGATATACCGCTCGCCCGTCATAAGTCCCATAACAATCATCCTTTCTTTCTTCTAAGTTGGTCCATCGCGCCGGTTTACGTGCGTTTTTGCAACAGAATCCTCTGTTTTAATAATAAGCAATGGATGTGCCAAATACAAGAAAGAGATCAAAAGAGGCAAATCCAACGCCGTGTTCAAATAACATCCGGCTCCGGGAATACAAATCCCCGTTTCTCACCGGAGTGAGAAACGGGGATTTGTATCATTATTGAAATAACCGTTCAATTCTGCATCATTCTTTTTCTGAATATTTCCTGCGCTTCCTGGAGAAGGTGGCGGGGTCCATACCCAGGCTTTTCGCAGCTTTCCGAACATTGCCGTAAGTCCTGTACGCCCGGTCGATGCAGTCCTTCTCCACCTGTTCCACCAGGCGTTTTAAATTCAGGTCCCTGTCCTGTAAAATTCCGGTGCCCGGTTCGATTCGCACGCCCTGGATGGGAAGGTCCGCGGCGGTGATTTCCCCCTCCCCGCTCATGATGAAGGCTCGTTCCACCACGTTTCTCAGCTCCCGGACGTTGCCGGGCCATTTATACTCCGTAAGGCCCGCCAGGGCCGTCTGTGTAAAGCTCTTTTCGGTGCCGTATTTTCGATTCAGCTGTTCCAGCATATGCCGGGCCAGGGCGGCAATATCCGCCTGCCGCTCCCGCAGGGGCGGGATCACCACCGGAAACACATTCAGGCGGTAATAGAGGTCCTCCCGGAAGAGCTTTTTAGAAACCATCTCCTCCAGGTTCCGGTTGGTGGCAGCCAGAAGACGCACATTCACCCGGACGGGCTTCTCTCCCCCGACGCGCAGCAGCTCCTGCTCCTGGAGGACCCGCAGGAGCTTAGCCTGGATGTCGTAGGGCAGCTCCGCCACCTCGTCCAAAAAGATCGTCCCGTTGTCGGCCACCTCGAAGAGGCCCATCTTGCCGGCCCTGCTGGCTCCGGTGAAGGAACCGGGTTCATACCCGAAGAGCTCGGACTCCACCAGGCTCGGAGTGATGGCGCCGCAGTTGACCTTGATAAAATGGGCTTTGCTTCGGGCGCTGTTCTTGTGAATATGGGTGGCCACCAGTTCTTTTCCCACCCCGGTCTCCCCCAGGAGAAGCACCGTGGTGTCCAGCCCCGCCACCCGATTCACCACTCGGAGCAGCTCCAGCATTTTGGGGTCTTCCGCGATGAAATCCTCGCTGCCGATCATCTGCTGCCGGATCACTTCGATTTCGGAGCGGTACCGCCGGTTCATCTCGGAATTGATGGCCAGCTGTTCCTTCAGCTCCCGCAGCTCCGAGACATCCCGGACGTTGGTCACCACGATCACGGCGCTCCCATCCTCATTATATAAAGGAGTGCTGGTAACGATGGCCCGCTTCCTCGTTTTGAATTCCTGCTCGATGGTCACCGCTTCCCGGCGGGCAAGGGCGAGCAGGGTGGAGGAACGGGAAACGACGCCGGATTCCTCCAGCTCCCGCATGGTTTTTCCCATGACCTCGCTGCGGTTCAGGCCGGAAATGATCTCATAGGAGCGGTTGATATAAATCGTCCTGGCGGAACCGTCGGTGATATAAATCCCGTCGTAGGAGCATTCCAGTATGGCGGTCAGCCGGTTCCGGGCGTCCCCCAGATCGCCGATGACCGACTGATTTTCCCTGTTTGGCAGATAGACAGGCTCCCGTTTCATCCGCTGCCCTCCCCGGCTGTTTTCCGTATTCTTTTTATGCCCCCAGAATACAGTATTCCACCATCATCATGGACTATTTCAGCCCGCTTGTCAACCTGACGAGGCCGCTGTGCTTAATGAGACATTTATTGTAATATTTAAATATAAAACGCTCCGGAGCAAAATTGCTCCGGAGCGTTCAGCTTATTGCAAATAATTGAGAACAGTTATTCTTTGCCTTTTTACGCCACCACCGTCTTCCGCTCTTCCGGGCTTTTTTGGCGGTATCCGGCGAGGAAGTTGCCCAGCTTTTGAGCGGCGCGCTCCAGGTCCTTGGCATGGGGCAGGTATACAATACGGAAGTGATCCGGCTCGATCCAGTTAAAGCCCTTTCCGCGGACTACCAGGATATGCTCCTCGTGGAGGAAATCGAGCACGAACCGCTCGTCGTCGGTGATATTGAAGCGTTTTACATCCAACTTCGGGAAGATATAGAGGCCGGCCTTTGGCTTGACGGCGGAAACCCCGGGAATGTCGTTAAGGGCTTGGTATATCGTCTCCCTCTGCTCGTAGAGCCTTCCGCCGGGCAGAAGCTGCCGGTCGGTTTCCTCGGTGGCCGCCAGGGCCGGTTCAATCACCAGCTGGGCCGGTACGTTGGAGCAAAGGCGCATGGAGGAGAGGATGTTAATGCCTTCGATGAAACCCGACGCGTGGGATTTGTCTCCGCTCAGGCTCATCCATCCGCAGCGGAAACCGCAGATAAAATGGGATTTGGAAAGGCCGTTGAAGGTAATCACCAGGAGATCTGGAGCCAAAGACGCGATGGAGGTGTGTTTCCGTCCGTCCATCAGCAGCCGGTCGTAAATCTCGTCTGCAAAGATCACCAGATCGTGCTGCCGGGCGAGATCCACAATCTGCTGAAGGATCTCGTCGGGGTACAGGGCGCCGGTGGGATTGTTGGGGTTGATCACCACGATGCCCTTCGTCCTGCCGGTGATCTTCCGCTTCATATCCTCCATATCGGGGTTCCATTCCGACTGCTCGTCGCAGATGTAGTGCACCGCCTTGCCGCCGGCCACGGTGACGGCCGCGGTCCACAGGGGATAATCCGGCGCGGGTACCAGGATCTCGTCCCCGGAGTTCACAAAGCCCTGCATGCACATGGAAGTGAGCTCAGAAACGCCGTTACCCGTGTACACATCCCCCACGCCCACATTGGGGATCCCTTTTTTCTTACAATACCGGACGACCGCCTCCCTGGCGGAGAGGAGCCCCTTGGAATCAGAATACCCCTCGGCGCGCATGAGATGGTCCGTTATTTCCCTGCGGATTGCCTCGGGTGTGGTGAACCCAAAGGCCGCGGGGTTTCCGATATTCAGCCGCAGGATGTCTTCTCCCCGGGCAATCATGCGCTCCGCCTCTTCCAGCACCGGTCCCCGCACCTCATAGCTGACTGAATTGAGTTTATCCGCCTTTGATATCGTTCTCATGTCGCTCCACCTTTCTGAAATAAAACGCCCTAAACCAAGATCTTGGTTTAGGGCGAATGTCAATCCGTGTTACCACCTAAATTCAGAGTTTCCTCTGCTCTTTGCCGGTACGAGACGAAATTCATTCATCTGATACCGCTTCCGATGGTAACGGCCGGAACCCCGTCGAAGTCTACTGAGCGCAATGCGCCGTTCGGTTCAAAGCTCGGAAACTGCTTCTCTGCTCCCTACGTGAAGATTTACACCGGCCATCTTCTCTCTGCGCCTTCAGGAACAGGTACTCTTTTTCGTCATCGCCATTTTCCTATTTGATTGTAACCCAATATAACACAACAGGAAAGAAACGTCAATAGCCTTTTTGTATTCCGTCAGAGGACAGGCAAATCTCTGCCGGAAGCGCAAATTTTTCTCTCCGAAAGCCGGACATACGGCTTCTACCGAATTTTTTCGGTTTGCTCCAGAAGCTCCCTGGCTTTTCTGGCCACCACGATTTCCTCGTTGGTCCCCACGATGAAGACCCGCACCCGGGATCCGGCCGCGCCGATCTCGTCGCCGATCTTCGCCGTTTCGTTCTTTTCCCGGTCCAGCTTCAGGCCAAGGAAATCCAGCCCCTCGCAGACTCTCCGGCGCACTCCGGCGCTGTTTTCCCCGATCCCGCCGGCAAAAGCGACGGCGTCCAGGCCCTCCATGGCGGCGGCGTATGCGCCGATGAGCTTTTTGATCTGATAACAGTAGGACCCGATGGCGTTTTTCGCGTCTCCGTCCCCGGCCGCGGCCGCCTCCTCGATATCCCGCAGGTCGTTGGACACGCCCCCGGACATGCCGAAAAAGCCGCTCTTCTTCTCGTAAATCTCCCGGATCTGGGGCAGGGTCATCCCCAGTTCCTCGGTGAGATAAAAGGTGATGTAGGGATCGATGTCGCCGCAGCGGTTGTTGTGCATGATGCCGCTCTGGAGGGAAAAGCCCAGGGTGGTGTCCACGCTCTTCCCGTTTTTCACCGCGCAGAGGGAGCCGCTTCCCCCCAGATGGCAGGACACCAGTTTCAAATCCTTGCGTCCCATGGCGCGGCTGACATACCCGGAGACATACTCGTGGGAAGCGCCGTGAAAGCCGTATCTCCGGATGCCGTATTTCTTTGTCAGTTCAATGGGGATGGAGTAGAGATATGCCTCGGGAGGCATGGAGGCGTGAAAGCCCGTCTCGAAGGAACCGATAAGAGGCGTCTCGGGCAAAAGCGCCCGGAATTGCCGGATGGCCGCGATGTAAGGGGGATTGTGGGCCGGGGCGATGGAGTTGAAAGCCGCCATGGCGGCCAGGACCCTCTCGTCCAGATACTGGACCCCCGTGACCGACTGGGCATGGACCACCTTGAAACCCACGCAGGAGATCTCCTCCAGTGAGGATACCGCAGTCTCCTTGAGGCGCAGCAGCATATGCTCAATGGCCTCCCTGTGGGTGGGGAAGCAAAGTTCCTCCGGCCTGGCGGGGCCTTTTCCGGCTTTGTGGGAAAAGCTGCTCACGGCCCCGCCCACCCGCTCGGCTTTCCCCGAGGCCAAGACCCGCTCCCCGTTATCCATGTCGAAAAGCTGGTACTTGAGGGAAGTGCTTCCCACGTTGCAGATCAGTATTTTCACGTCTATGCTCCTTTCGGTTTTCAGGGGCAAATCATTTTCATGTCAGTACTCATAGTATAGCGGAAAACGGTCTGCCGTAAAAGGGGGGTCTTAAAAGATCCGGGATTATGCGTGGTTACAGCATAAACAGCAGCCCCGTCTTTTCTCCCGCCTTCCGGAAGCCGTATTTCAAATACATCTCTTTGGGCGTATCGTCTTCATCCGTGACAAGGTATGCCTCCCGGGCCCCTCCGGCAGCCGCCGCTTCCATGACGGCGCTTAATAGTGCCGTGCCGCAGCCTCTGCGCTGCCTACGGGGAAGAACCATAAAATCCTCTATTTTCGCAAGAGCCCCGCTTATGAAGAGATCGCATCTTCCCACCGCCTGCTTCCCGACATAGCAGAGGTAGGAGTCCACGCCCCCCTCGGAAAGATACGCCAGGGCGCGGCGGGCCGCCCGCTTGGAATAAAAGGCGTTTCCGGGTTCCACCTCGTCCTGCTCCAGCTCCAGCAGCAGGATTTCCCCCGCCGCGGACGGACTTAGCACCTTCTCAACTCCGCAGTCCCCGTTTCCCCCAAGGCCTGAAAAGTCTTTCAGAGACTGTATATAGAACCCGTACCGGGTCACCCTGGGAACCACCGGCAGCCAAGACGAAAGAGAATCTTCCAAAAAACCGTCCAGCATAATATGGCAAAACCGCAGCCCATCACTCCGGCTGATCCCGATTTCCCGGCGGATCCGCTCCGGCAGAGTTTCCCCGTCCTCCGAGGTTTTCAGATACGTATAGTTGTGGTCGTACATTTCCGGCAGCAGCGGATCCCGGAACCGCACGGCGTCCTTTTCCTCCGAGCAGGAGGAAAAACACTTCATGTATTCCCATTCGCATTTAACCAGTTCTTTAAATTCGGCCATGAAGCGATCTCCCGTTCCCTTTCCGTGATTCCGGCGAAATCTTCTGTTTCCCGGTTTCAGTATACCCCACAGGACCGATCCAGTCCAGGGTCTTTCTTTCCGGCCCGGATTCCGCAACAAAAGTGGGGCGCCTCCGGCGCCCCACTTTTTACTCTGCTTAGACTCCCATTTTGCGGAATTTGTCATAGCGTCTGTCCAGAAGTTCCCCAACCGGGGTCTGGCAGGCCTCCAGCAGAAAGCGCTCCATCTGTTTCCGGATGAGGGCGCCGGTTTTGGAAAAGCCGCCGGATTCGGGAATGATCCCGTCGATCACGCCCAGGGAGAAAAGCTCCCTCGCCGTCAGATGCAGACACTCCGAGGCTTCCCGGACCCGGGATGCGTCCTTCCACAGAATGCTGGCGCAGCCCTCCGGGGAGATGACGGAATATACAGAGTTCTCCAGCATCCATACCTCGTCGGCCACGGACAGGGCCAAAGCCCCTCCGCTGCCGCCCTCTCCGATGAGAACGGTGAAAATCGGGACCTTCAGGGTCATCATCTCCATGAGGTTCTCCGCGATGGCCTGCCCCTGGCCCCGCTCCTCCGCTCCCACGCCGCAGAAGGCGCCGGCCGTGTCCACAAAGCAGAGTACCGGGCGGCGGAATTTTTCCGCAAGCTTCATCTGGCGCAGGGCCTTCCGATACCCCTCGGGGTGGGCGCAGCCGAAGTTTCTCTGTAGTCTCTCCTTGGTGTTATGGCCCTTTTCGATCCCGATCACGGTGACGGGCATGGGACCCAGAAGGGCGATGCCGGCGGCTACCGCCTTATCGTCCCCGTACCTGCGGTCTCCGTGGAGCTCCGTGAACTGTCCGAATATGCCGCCGATATAGTCCAGAGCCGTAGGCCGGTCTTTTGCCCGGGCGGCCCTTACGGTTTCAAAGGCATCCATCGCAGGGCCTCCTTTCATGGAGAAGCAGCAGCCTTTCCAGCAGCGCCTTCAGTTTCCGCCGGTCCGTCACGGAATCCACGAAGCCCCGTTCCAGAAGAAACTCCGACCGCTGAAACCCCTGGGGCAGCTTCTGGCGCAGGGTCTGCTCGATTACCCTGGGGCCTGCGAAGCCGATAAGAGCCCCCGGCTCGGCCAGGATGACGTCCCCCTCCATGGCAAAGCTGGCGGTGACGCCCCCCGTGGTGGGGTTGGTCAGCACCGCAATGTACAAAAGCCCCGCGTCGCCGTGCCGTTTTACCGCCCCGCTGGTTTTGGCCATCTGCATCAGGGCCAAAACTCCCTCCTGCATCCGGGCTCCTCCCGACACCGTAAAGCCTATCACCGGAAGCTTTTTCTCCAGGGCGTGCTCAAACAGCCGGGTGATTTTTTCCCCCGCCGTCACCCCCAGGCTTCCCATCATGAAATACGGCTCCATTACGAACAGGCAGCACTCGCGGCCTCCGATGCGGCATTCTCCGCAGACGACAGACTCTTTTTCCGCGCTTTCCAGACCGGCCTGCTCCAACTTTTGGGGATACCCCGGAAAGGAAAGAGTGTCCCGGGAGACCAGATTCCCGTCCCGCTCCGCAAAGGTGCCCGGGTCGGCAAAGAGATGAATCCGCTGCCGGGCGTTGAGGCGGAAATGGTAGCCGCAGTGGGGGCACACGTGGCAGGAGTCCGGCAGCCGCCCGGTAAAGAGCACTTTTTTACAGTCCGGGCAGGTGAGGCACATCTCGTCGGGGATATTGGGAGCCGGCCGTTTCTCCAGTTTCTCGTCCCCCTCCAGTTCGTTCTTGGGTTTTCTGAACAAGCCTCTTTTAATCATTCAAACCTCCGCTTTTTATAAAACCGGTGGTGTAATTTCCCGATTGAAACGCGTCGCTCTGCAGCAGCTCCAGCTGAAAATCCCGATTGCAGTCCACCCCTTCTATGGTGAGCTCGCACAGGGCCGCGCGCATCTTCCGGAGGGCTTCCTGCCGGGTCCCGGCGTGGACGATCAGCTTCCCTATCATGGAGTCGTAATACGGGGGCACCATATAGTCCTGATACAGCGCCGTGTCGAACCGGACCCAGGGCCCCCCCGGGACGTGCAGGAGGCTGACCCTTCCACCGCCCGGGCGAAAGCCAGCCGCGGGATTTTCCGCGTTGATCCTGCACTCGATGCTGTGGCCCCGCAGCGAGACGTCCGACTGGGTAAAATCCAGCGGCAGGCCGGAGGCGATGCGGATCTGCCACTTGACGATATCGATCCCCGTCACCATCTCGGTCACCGGGTGTTCCACCTGAAGGCGCGTGTTCATCTCCATGAAGTAAAAGGCGCCCTCCCCGTCCACCAGGAATTCCACGGTGCCGGCGCCCGTATAACCCACCGCCCGGGCGGCTTTTACGGACGCCTCCGTAAGACGCTCCCGCATATCCCCGCAGATCGCCGGGGAAGGGCTTTCCTCCAGCAGCTTCTGATTTTTCCGCTGCAAAGAGCACTCCCGCTCTCCCAGGCAGACCACATTTCCGAAGTTGTCGCAGAGAAGCTGCACCTCGATATGCTTGACGTGGTCGAGATATTTCTCCAGATACACCCCGCCGTCTCCGAAGGCGCTCCTGGCCTCCTCCGAGGCGGAGAGAAACGCCCCTTTCAGTTCCCCGCCGGTTTTCACCAGGCGGATGCCGCGCCCGCCTCCTCCGGCCCGGGCCTTGACAAGAAGGGGATATCCGATCTCAAGTGCGCGGATTTCCGCTTCTTCCAGGTCCGCCACCAGACCGCAGCCGGGGATCACGGGGACGCAGGCGCCTTGCATCGTCCGCTTTGCCTCTTCCTTGTCCCCCATTTTCGCGATAACCTCCGGCGCGGGCCCGATGAAGGCGATGCCGCACTGCCGGCACAGGTCCGCGAATTCCGCGTTTTCCGAAAGAAGCCCGTAGCCGGGATGGATGGCCTCGGCTCCCGCCGCGGCGGCCACCGTAAGAATAGCGCTCTGGTTTAAGTAGCTGTCGGCCGCGGCCGGGGGACCTATGCAGTAGCCCTCGTCCGCCAAAGACACATGGAGGGCGTCTCTGTCCACTTCGGAATAGACTGCGACGGTATTGATCCCCATTTCCCGGCAGGCACGCAGAATCCGAACGGCGATTTCGCCGCGGTTTGCAATGAGTATTTTGGAAAACACCGTTTTTCCTCCTATCCCGCGGGCTGCAGAGTGACGGTCATCTCTCCGGACACGCAGAGCCGGCCTTTCACGTATCCCGCGCCGGAGAGAAAATAAAACGGATGCTTCCGCTTTTCAAGGCCGCATACAAACTCGATGGTATCCCCCGGAAGGACCTGTCCTCTGAAGCGGACTTTATCCATTCCGGCAAAGAGGGGCCTTCCCCCCGGGAGCATGTCGGCAAGGAGAACGCAGCAGGCCTGCGCCATCATTTCGCACTGGATCACCCCCGGGACGACGGGATACCCCGGAAAGTGCCCCATGAGGAACCATTCGTCGCCGCGCACCGTGTACCGGCCGCGGGCTTTCCCGTCCTCCCCCAGCTCCGCCTCGTCTATGAGAAGCATCGGCTCCCTGTGGGGAAGGATGCTTTTGATTTCATTTCGATTCACTCTAACTCCTGTCTCCGGCCTTTCAACCGGCCAGCCCGGCGCGGGGCCCCGTCATACGAGTTTAAACAGCGTCTGGCCGTATTCCACCAGCTGACCGTTTTCCGCGCAGACCTCCGAGATTGTGCCTTCGGTTTCCGCCAAAATCTCGTTCATCAGCTTCATGGCCTCGATCACGCAGAGGATATCCCCTTTTTTCACTTTGCTCCCCGCGGACACAAAGGGCTCCGCGCCGGGGGAGGGAGCGGAATAGTAGATGCCCACCATGGGGGATTTCAGCTCCTGCGCGCCGGGAGTGCCGTCTTTTCTTGTCACCGGATCCCGGCTTTCCGGGGATTTCCGGTTTTCGTCGGAGCTCAAAGCTTCCGCCGAAGCGCTTTGATCGTTTTGTCTTTCAAGGCGCACCCTGTCCTGCCCGCAGGTCACCTCCAGGGCGCTGAGCCCGGAGCTTTCCAGAATCTTCGCCAGGGCGCGGATCTGTTTTACATTCATCTTTTATTCCTCATGCTTTTTAAACGCCAGGCACGCGTTGTGCCCTCCGAAGCCCAGAGAGACGGACAGGGCGCTTTGCACTTTCGCTTCCACCGGCTCGTTGGGAACATAATTCAGGTCGCAGTCGGGATCGGCTTCCCGGTACCCGATGGTGGGAGGAAGGATTCCTGTTTTCATAGCCAGAATGGAGGCCACGGCCTCCACCGCTCCCGCCGCTCCCAGCATGTGCCCCGTCATGGACTTGGTGGAGCTGATAAAAATCCGGTACGCGCTTTCTCCCATGGCCTTTTTGATGGCCGCCGTTTCGATCCTGTCGTTGAGGGGCGTACCCGTGCCGTGGGCGTTCAGGTACAGATGTTCATCCCCGGTGATCCCCGCTTCCGCCATGGCAAGGCGGATGGCCTCCGCGCTCCCCAGTGCCTCGGGATGGGGCTGCGTGATGTGGTACGCGTCGCAGGTGTTTCCGTATCCGGTCACTTCCGCATAAATCTTCGCCCCCCGGGACACCGCGTGCCCGTACTCCTCCAGGATCAGGATCCCCGCGCCCTCGCCCATGACAAAGCCGTCCCGCCTCTTGTCGAAGGGAATGGAGCTGCTCTGCGGGTCGTTTTTCGTCGACAGGGCCATCATGTTTGCAAACCCCGCCAGGGCCATGGACACGACGGACGCCTCCGCGCCCCCCGCGATAATTGCGTCGGCATAACCGTGGCGGATCGCCCGGTAGGCCTCCCCTATGGCGTGGGAGGAGGTGGCGCAGGCGGTAACCACGGGAAGAGACGGTCCCATCGCGCGGTACCGCATGGCGATGCTGCCGGTGGCCATATTGGCGATCATCATGGGGATAAAGAAGGGAGACACCCGGGAAGGGCCTCTGGTGAGAAGCTTTTCCGTTTCGGTGACCATGGTGCCGAACCCTCCGACCCCGGAGCCCACATAAACGCCCAGCCTTCCGGGTTCCACCCCGGTAAGCCCGCTGTCGTTCATGGCCTCCTGCGCCGCAGCCATGGCGTACTGCACGAAGAGATCGCTTCTACGAACTTCGCTCTTATCCATACAGCAGGAGGGGTCGAACCCCTTCACCTCCGCCGCGATTTTCACTTTGTAATCGGCGGTGTCAAAGCGGGTGATAAAACCGATCCCGCATGTGCCCGAAATGAGACTGTTCCAGTATTCCGACACGCTGTTTCCCACCGGGGTTATCGCGCCCATCCCTGTAACCGCCACTCGTTTTGTTTCCATATACGCTCCGTATCCCGCGGGGCTGCAAGCGAGATTTATCCTGCGAAAGGTCTGCTGTCGTCACACCCCGCGGCTGCCGCTGTTCCGGCGAGCGGCACGCCGAATTGATATCCGTAACTTAAAAGGGTCGAATACGTTTGCTCTGTCAGCGCTGTACAGAAAACCGGCATAAAGCGATCCCAAAAAGAATTATGCGATTTTCCGTACAGGCCCAGACAGCCGCTTCTTAAGGCGTGCAGAACGCCTCCGACGGTTCCTGTTTCTCCATTTGCAGCGCTTCCCGATACTGGCTGCATAATTCGCTCATCAACCGCGGTACCGTGGTTATTTCCGAGATTTTATAACCATTTGCCCCGATAAAGGCAAAACCTTCGCTCAGTCTTCCCTGACAGGCATTGACCAGTGCCGCGGATATGCAATAGGAGCCCTGCTCCCGGCTGCAGGACGATATGCAGTGATGTCTGCAAGGGTGGGAACTTTTCTCTTCCCCAGCGATCCGTTTCAGAAACTCGTTTCCGATCGCCCGACCCGGCAGGCCCACAGGACTTCCGATGATTTGAATATCCTCTTCCCTGCAGTCTACATACGCTTTCTTAAAATTCGGGTGGGCATCGCATTCTTCGGTGGCAACGAAACGTGTGGCCATCTGAACCGCCGAAGCTCCGAGGCGTAAAAAACGCAGTATGTCTTTTCCGGTAAAGATACCGCCCGCGGCAACAACAGGAATCTTCTTGCCCGTTTTGGCTTCCAGGTCCCGGGTCACGGCAAGCGTTTCGGGTATAAGCCGTTCCAACCGGAAAGCGGGATCGTCGATCTGCTCCGGACGAAATCCCAAGTGGCCTCCGGCCATGGGGCCTTCCACCACAAACGCGTCTGGGGTATACCCGAATTTTTCCCGCCACCACTTTGATATGATTCCAGCAGCCTTGGCGGAGGAAACAATGGGAACCAATTTCGTTCTGCCGCCTAGTTTGAGGCATTCGGGAAGGCTCAGGGGAAGCCCCGCTCCCGCAAATATAATATCGATACCCGTCTCAACGGCCGTTCTTGCCAGTTCATTGAAACCGGATAAGGCGACCATAATGTTGACGCCCAGGATCCCATTGGTTTTTCTTCGAGTATCCTCGATTTCCCGTTTCAGTTCCCGGCAGTTTGCCTCGGTTGTCTTCCCAGGTTCGCAGCCACGAAGAATCCCAATCCCCGCTGCCGATATGACGCCGACTCCGCCCTCGTTTGACACCGCCGCGGCCAGAGAGCCGAGGGATATCCCAATCCCCATTCCCCCCTGCACGATGGGAGCTTTCACTTTCAGCTCTCCGATCTCAAATGACGTTTCTGACCAATCCTCCATGATTTCTCCTTCCGGGATGCTTTTATACCATGCACATTCCGCCGTCCACGCAGATCACCTGTCCGGTGACGTATTCGGCCAGTTCCGATGCCAGAAACACCGCCATGTGCGCGATGTTCTCCGGCCTTCCCATCCGCTTCATGGGCACCGACTCCAGTGCCTGCCGGACGGTTTCGGGCGGCAGCGCTTCCGTCATGGCCGTGTCGATGAAGCCGGGAGCGATGGCGTTGCACGTCACATTCCTGCCGGCCAGCTCTCTGGCCACGGTCTTCGTCAGCCCCAGCATGCCGGCCTTGGCCGCAGCGTAGTTTGCCTGGCCGGGGTTTCCCATGATCCCGGCCACCGAGGATATGTTGATGATCCGGCCGCCGCGCTTTTTGGCAAAGCCCATATAGGTGTGGCGGATCATATTAAAGGCACCTTTCAGATTCACGTCCAGAACCCGGTCAAAGTCTTCCTCCTTCATCTGGGGCACCAGCTTATCCCGGGTGATCCCGGCGTTGTTCACCAGAATATCGATCCCGCCGAAGGTCCCCTCGATCTGCCGCACGGTCTCTTTGGCCGCGCTGAAATCAGACACGTCGCACCGGTAGTGCTCCGCTTTTACGCCCATGGCCCGGGCCTCTTCACAGACCTGTTCCGCCGCTGCCGGGTCCCCGGAATACAGAATCGCAACTTGGGCCCCTTCCCGGGCCAGGCCCAGGGCCACGGCTCTGCCGATCCCCCTGGAGCCGCCGGTGATCACGGCTGTTTTTCCTTTAAGCACGGCGCACCTCCGCAAGCAGGCGCAGCGCCCCCTGAAAGGCCTCCGCGCCGTCCGTTCCCGCCGTCCGGGAGGCGGGCGATATCCTGCCGATAAACCCGGAGAGCGTCTTGCCGGGGCCGGCCTCGACGAAGGCGTCGTATCCGTCGGCTGCCATGTTTTCCACCGTCTTCTGCCACAGCACCGGCAGCTTTACCTGCTTCACGATCAGATTTGACAGGTCTCCGGCATAGGGAAGCGCCGTAACGTTGGAGTACAGCGGGATTTGAGGCTCGCTTAAACGGAGGCCTTCCAGCACCGCCGCCAGCTTCTCCGCCGCGGGAGCCATCAGGGGCGTGTGAAAGGCGCCGCTCACCGGAAGGCGCATGGATCTGCCTCCGGCGGCCTTTACCAGCTGCTCCAGTCTCCGGGCTCCCTCTTCGGTGCCGGAAGCCACCAGCTGGCCCTCACAGTTGTAATTTGAAGGGTACACGTCTTCCGCCTTCCGGCAAAGCTCCTCCACCTCTTCGTTTTTCAGCTTTAAAACCGCCAGCATGGCGCCCTTCTCCCTCTGGGCGCACTCATCCATCCATTCCGCCCGCCGGATGACAAGGCGAAAGGCATCCTCATAAGAAAGGACTTTGCAGAAAGCGAGAGCCGCGATTTCCCCCAAGGAGTAGCCGGCGGCACCGTCCGGGACCGCGCCCGCCTCCCCGAGGACGGCGGCCGCCGCCAGATCGGTGACAAAGAGGCAGGGCTGCGTGTTCAGCGTCCGGGAGAGCTCCTCTTTGGTGCCTTCGAAGCACTGCCGGGAAGTCCCCGGCCGGATGCCGTCGGCCATGTCATAGATTTTTCTCGCCGCGGGCGAAAGATCATAAAGCTCTTTTCCCATACCGGGATACTGAGCTCCCTGCCCGGAAAAAACAAAGGCTAGCTTACCCATCTGGTTCCTCCCCGGAGCAAAAGCTCCGCCTGGGATGCCATTTCCTCTATGATCTCGGCCGCGGGCTGCTCCGCCTTCACCATCGCCGCCGCCTGACCGGCCATAAAGCATCCGTTTATTTCATCGCCTTCCTTCGCCGCCAGGCGCAGCGCGCCGGCTCCGAAGGCCTCCAGTTCCTCTTTGCCGACGCCGGCATCGTTTTCCATGGCCAGATACCTGCGGGAAAAGGGGGTCTTCAGGCACCGGACGGGATGGCCCAGTTTTTTCCCCGTCGTAATCGTGCCGATATCCTTTGCCCTGAGGATCCGGTCCTTATAGTTCTGATGCACCGTGCATTCATTCGCCGCGAGAAACCGGGTCCCTACCTGGACTCCAACGGCCCCCAGCATGAAGGCCGCCGCCATGCCCCTGCCGTCGGCGATTCCCCCCGCCGCGATCACCGGGATGTCCACGCAGTCGCAGACCTGGGGAACCAAAACCATGGTGGTGAGATCCCCCACGTGGCCTCCGGATTCCCCACCCTCGGCGATCACCGCGGAGGCCCCCGCTCTTCTCACCAGCTTTGCAACGGCGGTGGAGGCCACCACCGGGATCACACGGATGCCGGCGGCCAGCCAGGATTTCATATACCGGGAGGGATCTCCCGCGCCGGTAGTGACCACCGGGATGCGCTCTTCCGCCACCACCTTCGCCACCTCGTCGGCAAAGGGACTCATGAGCATGATGTTGACCCCGAAAGGTTTCTCCGTCATGGTCCGGGTTTTCCGGATCTCCTCCCGAAGCCAGCCGGCATCCGCGTTCATGGCGGATACAATCCCGAGGCCTCCCGCATTGGAGACCGCCGATGCCAGATGCGCATCCGCAATCCACGCCATGCCGCCCTGAAGGATAGGATAGCGAATCCCCAGAAGCGTACAAAGGGGGCTTACCAGCATGATTTATTCACACTCCCCGATGAGCTTCACCACGTCGCCCACCGTCTTGAGTTTTTCGTTCACCTCGATGGCAACTCCGGTCTCCTCTTCAAACTCCATGATGATCTCCACGACCTCCAGGGAATCCAGGCCCAAAGATTCCAGGGTTGTTTCCAGGGTGATCCCCGCGGGGTCGACGTCCTTATGCTCCGCAATCAGCTTAGAGAGTTTTTCCAGTACCATTTTAATTTCCTCCGTTTGTTTCAATGTTTTTTAAATTATTTGTTCCACTTCAGCAGGCATGTGCCGGTGGTGAGCCCCCCGCCGAAGGCGCTCATGAGCAGAATGTCGCCGTTTTTCAGGCGGTTTGCCGTGTTGAGGCTGTCTAAAAGCAAAGGGATGCTGGCAGAAGAGGTATTGCCGCACTCCTCGTAATTGGTGGGAAATTTCTCTTTGGGCTGCTTCATCCGGTTCCGGGCCGATTCGATGATCCTGCCGTTAGCCTGGTGCAGAAGGAAATAGTCCACCTCTTCGGGCGTGATCCCCGTCTCCGCCGTGACGGTCCGGATTTCCCTCTGGATGGCGGACACCGCAAATTTGAAGATTTCCTGCCCGTTCATGTGAATGTAGCTTGCAGGTCTCTTGAAATCCGAGAAGGGGCCGGGCGAACTGGACCCGGGTATATTGAGACTCTCCATTTGTCCGTAGGAGCCGAGCCGAATGGACAAAAGGCCCTCCCCCTCCGTGAGCACCACCGCTCCCGCGCCGTCGCCGAAAAGGACACAGGTGTTCCGGTCGCTCCAGTCGAGAAATTTGGACAGCTGCTCCGCACCCACGACCAGAATGGTCTTTGCCTTTTTCGCGGCAAACTGCGCCGCGGCCGCATCCAGAGCGTACAAAAACCCGGAACAGGCGGCATTGATGTCCATCGCCGGACAGTTGGCCCCCAGGTCCGCCTGGAGCAGGCAGGCCAAAGAAGGGGTAATGTAATCCCCCTGGATGGTGGAGCACAGGATATAGTCCAGCTCCGAGGCTTTGCATCCGGCGTCCTCCAGGGCGCGGGATGCGGCTGTATAAACCAGATCCCGCATGGTTTCCTCTTTCACAAAATGGCGGCGGCGCATGCCCGTGCGCGAGACGATCCATTCGTCGCTGGTGTCCACGAAACCGCAAAAGGCTTCATTTTCCACTACCTGCTCCGGCAGGCAGCTTCCTGTTCCCGCAATACGAAAACTCATTTATTTCTCCATTTCCAAACTTTTTCGTTTAAAGAACTGATTGAGCTTGACAATGCCCATGGTGAGGATCCGCTTTTCCTCCTCCTCCATTTCCGAGCTGATGTTGCGCACCATCTGCTCATGGAAGTACCGGTGCACGCGGTCCATCTTCTGCCCCAGCCTTGTGAGGGTCACAAATACCATGCGCCCGTCGGCTCCGCTTTTTACTTTCTGCACATACCCCTTTTTCTCCAGTTTATTGATCGCCACCGTGACGGTGGGAAGCGTGACCGACAGCTCCTGGGCGATATCGCTGATGGTGCGCCCTTCGGGGCCGCTTTTTCCCACCGATTCCAAAAGGTGCATCTCACTGATGGACAGATTGGTCACGCCGGTACTTTTCAACGCGTCTTCATCCACGCGCAGGATCGTCCGGAAGGTGTCGACCAGAATGTCGTTGAGTTCCTTCTCAAAAGCGTTCAGCACGTCTTTCATCTTCTTCCTAATCCCATTCCCCAAAATTAAATAGTTAGTTTATCTAATTATATATGCCTGATTTGCCGATTTGTCAAGATGCTTTTTTAAACGGCCTGTATGTATCTGTCCCAAATCCGCTCTCCCGCATGTCCCTTTTTTTATTGCTGAAAACAGCCGGTCCCCTGCTTATCTCTGTCCTCCTTCACCATCCTGTTCGGCTGGTGGGATTGTTGATGACGCCGATGAGGGTCAGGATCTCCAGTATGGCCGTGGCGATCCCCTGGAACACGTCGCTGGTGATGCCGATCCTGTCCCACAAGCCAAGAAGGCCGAAGAGCGTCACCACCTGGGCGATGATTGCCGCCCACATCACATAAGATCTCCAGCGAGGCTGCGTATTCATATCATTCCCTCCCACACTGATTTTCCGCCGCTTATATCAAATACAGCATCCAGCCAAAATGCAGACCAAGCACCGCCAGCTTCACTGCCGCAATCCCCGATAAGGCGCCGCCGATCCAGGATACGCGGCCTCTGGATGCATACAGCAGGGCAAGGAGCGCGGCGGTTCCCAAAAAGGCCGCCAGACCCGCAGGCCCGGGACTTAAGGATATCCAGCCGGAAAACAGCGGATTTGCCTCCTCAATGGTTCCCAGGCGGATGCCCGACGCGGTGCAAAAGGCGTCCGCCGCCGTCAGCGCGGCGCAGGCAGCAGCCGCTTTTTTTATTCTGTCTTTTAATTGCTTTCCCTGTTTGCTCCTCTTTCCCACCGGGCGATCCCTCCATGAGGGTAGTCTTCTCCGGGGAAGGTGAAAATCTGCACATCCCGTGCGGTTTTCTTAACGTGGAAGCACGCTACTCACCTCCGGCAGCCTCTTTCCGGCAGATCTCGCCCGCCGTCCTTTCGATGTTTTCCTGGATCAAGCGCAGTTCTTCCGCGCTTTTTCCAAGATAAGCAGCGGAAGAAATCCGGCACACCCCGCCGCCGGGGCTGCGGATTTCCGCTATCATATCCTTTTCCTTGTCTGCCGGTTCCCGCATACCGCCGCCCCCTCTGCCGCCATGGTATGCGTCCCTTTGCTTGTCTTATGTGCGCTTTTTCATTTTTCATCACCCTCCGGATAAAACGTCCATCCGAAAACGGACTGCGGTCTTCTTTCTTTTACACCGGGAAATGCTCTTGAATTGCCTCTTGCGCATCTGTTCGGATGATGGTTAAATGAAATTGGGGGATATTTCTGTCGAAAGCCCGGAGGAGACGCACATGAAGAAGTTCTGGTATCTGATTCTCACCGTCGTTCCCAATATCGTCATCCGAATCCTGATCTCCAACACGGACACCAACCATCTGACCATGAGCGTGGCCCTGTCCACCATCATCGTGATGGGCATCTCCCAGCTTATCGGCATCCTGCTCATGAAATGGATAAAGCCGGCCAAACCGGCCGTCCTGGACCTTGTGAGCATTCTGCTGGCCTATGCCATATATTACGCCCTGGTGGCGGCCACCGGGAGCTATTGAGCGCGGTATCCCGCAGTACGGGGCAAACCCCGCTGTTATCCGGAATCCAGGCGATGAAAATAAGGAGGTGTTCTCAATGATCCAATTCGATTTCAACGCCGACACCGCATTTGAAACCATCCGGCATATTTCCGGGGACGGCACGGAATTCTGGTATGCCCGGGAGCTTCAGGGCGTACTGGAATACAAGCGGTGGAGCAGCTTCCAAAAGGTTGTGGAACGGGCGATGGTCTCCTGCGAAAACAGCGGGCACGCGGCGGGCGATCATTTTCAGCGCCTCCAAAGAGAGGAGCCCGGCGGCAAACCGGGTCCGGAGGACTTCCTGCTTTCCCGCTACGCGTGCTATCTGATCGTCCTCAACGGCGATCCCCGGAAAAAGACGGTGGCTTTGGGACAGACCTATTTCGCCGTCAAAACCCGGCAAAGGGAGCTGATTGAAAACTACGATCGGCTTTCAGAAGAGCAAAAGCGTCTGGCGATCCGCAGGCAGATGATTGTACACAACAAATCTCTCGCCAAAGCCGCCTATGCCGCCGGTGTCCTTACGGACAGAGAATATTCCGCCTTTCAGAACAGCGGCTATAAGGGCCTTTACGGCGGCCTTGGGGCAAAGGAGATTCACGCGCGGAAAGGCCTTAAAAGCGGGCAAAAGATTCTGGACCACATGAACAGCGCGGAACTGGCCGCCAACCTGTTCCGCGCCACTCAAACGGAAGAAAAGCTCCGCCGGGAAAACATTCACGGGAAGAATCAGGCAATGGATGCCCACTATCAGGTGGGAACCGCCGTGCGGCACACCATCGAGGGCCTGGGAGGGACTCTGCCGGAAAATCTGCCCGTTCCCGAAAAGAGCATTCGGGAGATTGAGCAGGATAAAGAGAAGAAAAGGCTGAAATAGAATCTTTAAGGCCGCCGGAAACAAGGTTTTCCGGCGGCCTTAAATCATAAAACGTCCCGCTCTTCACAGCACTTTTTTGATATTATACATGGAACTGAGCACCAGCCAGTTCTGGGGGAAGTAGCGGTTGATCGTCCAGTAGCTGACTCCGCCCAAATTGTATTGGGATACCAAAGAAAGCCTCGCCCGGGTACTCCTGGCGTCGTCAAACCAGACCACATGGCGGCGTCTTTCCTCGTCATAGTAGTAAAAGAAGGGCGCCTGGGCCGTGGCGTCGAACTGGATGGCGGCATTTTCTTTTGCCGCCAGAGTCACGGCGCCCGTATTGGAAAGAGTGTGGGCGGCGGTGCCCCGGGCGTAGGGCAGCGTCCAGTCGTATCCGTAATTGGGCATCCCCATGAGGATTTTCTCGCTGGGGATGGCGGTGACGGCGTAATCCAGTACACGCTGCACCTCATTGAGCGGAGCCACCGCCATGGGCTCGCCGTACAGGTATCCCCATTCGTAGGTCATCAGAATCACATAATCCATGATCCGGCCGTGGACGGGATAATCATGAGCCTCGTATAAAAGTCCGGGCTGATCGGCGCTGATTTTGGGAGCAAGGGCGGATAGGAGAATATATCCCAGGGCCCGGAGCCGCGGCGCCGCCTTTTCAATAAACCGGTTGTAGTTTTCCCGGTCCCCCCGGGGTATGTACTCAAAATCGATATTGAGGCCGGCGTAGTTTTTATCCTTCAGTTCGTCAATCACGTTGTTTATCAGCGTTTCCTGGACTGCATCGTTTGTCAGGATGGTGTGCGCCAGCTCGCCGCTGAAGCCCCCCTCCTCCTCGAGGTTGGTGATCACCATGATGGGAGCTACTCCGGCCTGCCGGGACGCGCGGATCAGGGGCTCGTCGCTGACGGAGGACAGGCTCCCGTCGGGGCGCACCTCATGGCTGAAAATGCTCAGATAGGTCAGAAACGGCAGGGTATCCTTCAGCGCATCCATGGATATGTTGGGTAAGGCATACCCGTTGACCGCGATGGTCCCCAGTTTCTGCGGAGGAACGGGGATCAGAACCACCTGTCCGGGCATGATCGCGGCGGGGTTTGTAATCTGAGGATTCGCGTTTCTGAGCTCCTCCAGGGTAACGCCGTATTTTCGGGCAATGGAATACATAGACTCGCCCGGCAAAACGGTATGTTCCGTCACGTCCTTCATAATAACCAGCGTCTGCCCCACTACCAGACGGTTCGGGTCGGCAAGACGGTTGTCCCGGATGATGTCGGCGGGGGGAACCGCATATCGCTTCGCAATGGTATAAATCGAGTCGCCGGGTTTTACCACATGCAGTATCAAATCATACACTCCTTCCATCCAAAGGCCTGGGGATACGCCGCACCAAAGCGGCGGAGTCCGGGCTTTGCGCGCGTTTGGCCGGACTTTTTATTCCGCTGCGCCCACAGGCAAACACAGGGAACCGATTTTCAGGGCCGGAACTTAAATAAAATCGCCGGGACAATGAATCTTATCCCAGTATATGAGGCCTTTTCGTGTATGTTTCCCCGGTATTTCCCCTCCCGCGGAACAATTACCGCATTCCCCCGCTCGGATGTCCCACGGGGAATCTCCGTAACCCATCTCGTCTTCCATTCCGTTTGTTATTTTTTCTACAAATTCACCGGCCGTATTTTGATTTTCTTGTTTATTCTTCCATATTTTTTCATTCGACTGTTTCTCTTTTTTTTCGCTCTTGCAACTTCTTCCTCTGCATTTTAGAATAACAACGGCGAAAAAAATACTGACAAGAAGGAAAGGTACCAATGAACAGCGCAATCGTATACATACCCGCCCTGCTGGAAAAGCTGCAGGAAATGACGGCAGACCAGAAGTCCTTTATCCGAATCACCTTTTGCGAGGAGAGCGTGGACGAGCTCCGCTATTTTCCGGGTTTTCTTCACTTTGAAGCAATCGGAAAGGACGGGCTGAGCACGGATTACGAATCCATCGACTCGGTCTCCCCTCCCAATCTGGATCTGCTGCGCGCCCTCAAGGTCCGCCGGGACAGGCTCGCGGTATAGACCGGGCCGTACCGGCTCCAACCCGGGGCCGGCGCAACGCATGAATCCGGAACACGCACAACCGGGCAGGAAAACCTGCCCGGTTTTTTTACTTCCGGGCTGCGCTTTTTCGGCCCTCCGCGGCAAGGGATTTTTTCTCGCCTCGAACACCGGCTACTGCCGAAAGATCCCCGGTTTCAACGGGTTTGACAAGGCCGGTCCTGCGGTAGTATGATAAATAATAGGCGTTTCTTTCTGTTTGAAATACCATGCCCCAGCCAGAATCCGGCGCGCCGGCCGCCGATAAAAGCCGGCAGCTGCGGCAGCGGGGCCCCGGGGTGTCCGCCGCGGTACGGAGGCAGCGTATGGGCGGTTCAAAAGGACTCGTCGCCTGGATTTCTGTAGTATTTTTGTTTGTCTGTGCGGTTATGTTTTTCCAGCACGGGATGCTGGAATACGGCCTCGTGGCCGCGGCCATCGGCGCCTTTCTTCTCCTGGGCCGCATCCTGAAAATTCTGGGCAAATAGGCCGGCGAATCCATGGGATCATCACCCGGAGGACATTCTTGTCCTCCGGGTGATTTTATTGCCGCGCCGGGTATTATCGGTCTTTTAAAATACAGGGCGAAACGAAAAGGCCCCCCGCGCTCTCGCGCGGGGGGCCTCTCAGACGGCTTGCCGTCTTATGGGTTCAGGTCTGCTTGGAAATTACGCCTGGGTGGTGATGTAAGCAGCCACGATCTCCTTGTAGCCGGTCGTGCTGTTTGTGCTGTACACGATGGTAACAACCTGGTCGGCCGCAAGGGTAGAAGCGCTGCCGGCGCCGGCGGTGGTCACATCGTACACCACGGAGGTGGAGGTGAAGTAGTAGGTATTTCCGCCGGCAACCACGAAGGCGGGATCAACGTAGGTAACCGTCGCGCCGGTTGCGATGCTGGAGCTGACAGGCGTCAGGGTGGACACGCCGCTGGCGTTGGTGGTATAAGTGTACGTGCCAACGGCAATCGCGCCTGTGCCGGTGTCGGGCTGGGTGGTCTTCAGGTCAACGGTAGCGCCGCCCACAGCCGCTTTGTAGGTGTAGTAGTAGACGCTGCTCTCAACGGTGACCACGGGGGTCGCGCTGGTCACATAAGCATACTTCGCAGAGCTGACCGCGCTGGAGGAAGCGGAGCCGACGAAGACGTACTTGATGACAGGCGTTCCGGTGGTTGTGGGAACAACGGCAGAACCATAGACATCAGGAGCGGTTCCGTCGGTATCGATTTCGAAGGCGCCTGCATTGTTCACGCCTGTGATAACACCGATGGTGCTGCTGCCGTAGAAGATGTAAACGGTGGTGCTGTTGGCATAGGCGGTCTTTTCGCCCAGGTTGGTGTAGTAGTCGCCATCAAAGAGGGCGTAGCCGTATCCAGCCTGCTTAGCCGCGATGGAAGTGTTATCATCCAGGGCGTAAGCTTCAGCGGGATCGGTCAGCTTGACGGTGCCGTCGGACTGGAGGGCATAGACGACAACCTTGTTGTTCAGGTTATTCTCATACTGCAGGGTGCTGTTGGCGTTGACATAGTAGGTGGCAACCGTTCCGTCGGTCATGACCAGCTGGACTCTGTCAAGGTCAAGAGTGGATCCATTAGCGGAAGCCTTGACCACCGCATAGTTCTTGGCTACCTCAACGGCGGTAGTGGCAACGACGTTTCCGAAGGGATCGAAGTAGAACACGCCGGAAGCGCCCAGGTTGGAGTTCACATCATAGTCAATGGCCTTTGTTACGCCCGTAATGGTGGCAACAGGGGCCTTGGAGATCTTGTAAGCAACGCCGCCCACGGTGAGGGTGGTGTCAGTCACATAGGAGCTAAGGGTTCCGGTCACGGAGGTGGGAGCTTCAACGTAGTACAGATTGTCGATATGTGCGACGTTGATGTAGTCGCCCTTGGCAAGGGTGCTGTCGCCGACAATGGCCGAGGTGTAGAAGCTCAGGCCGCCGGTGGTAGCAATCGTGGTCAGACCGGTGGTGGAGCTGTAGGTAACGGCGGAAACCTTATCAAAGGAGTAGGTCTCGGCAATGGCAAAATCATAGGTCTTGTCATTGTTGTTGTCGATAAGGGTGAGCTTGGTTCCGATGGTGTTGGAGGTCGGTGCAGTAGCGCCGGTTCCATTGTAGTTTTCATACAGGACGTTGCCGGTCAGGGTGTAGCCGGTGCCAACAAAGCTGGTCCAAGCGGAGCTGCCGGCAGCCAGGGCGCTGGTGGTGGTCTTCACAACGTTCTTGGAAGTGGCGACCGCCGTGCCGTAGACCTTGGTCACGGTCAGGGTGTTGTAAGCATCGTTCCAGGAGCCCTTGATGAAGAGGGAGATTTCCTGGCCCAGGAGATCCTTGGACGTGGAAACCTTGATGAGCTTGTTGCGGTTTGTTCCGGTGACGGTAGATGCGTAGTCGTTGAGCGCGACAACGGAGTATCCGGCATCGGCGGTAGCGGTATCCTGCAGGGAAGCGTACTCGTTCTCCAGCAGGATGCCCTTCACGGTGATGAGGCCGAAGCGCTCTTCCGCAAAGGTGGAGTCGTTGACGACCAGGGCGCCGGTCACTACGCTGTAGCCAACGGTGTTGGCAAACAGAGCGTTATAAACCAGCTGAGCCGCGTCGTCACGGTTGAAAGTGGCGGTGGGCAGGGTGTCAATGTCCTCATAGAAGCCCAGGGTGGAGCCCAGAACGGTGGCCTTGAGCTGCCAGTCGGGACCCACAAGTCCCGCCTTGGTCGCGTCGTAGCCAAGAGCCGTCAGCAGCATCTTGGTGGCCTGTGCTCCGGTCACGGTGGCGTCGGGATTGAATTTGCCAGTTCCGTCGCCGGCGATGATGCCCAGGGAAGCGCAGTACTCGATGTAGCCCTCGGCCCAGTGGCCGTCTGTGTCGGAGAAGCTGGCTTTCGCGCCTACGAAGGCGGCGCCGTTATCGACGCCCTTGTTCAGCGCGACGCAGACCATCTTCGCCATGGCTGCACGGGTGACCGCTCCGGTGGGATTGAAAGCGCCGGTGTCGGTTCCCTTGATGACTCCCAGTTCGGAGAGCATGGCAACCGCGTCTTTGTGCGTCACGGAATCTTTGTCGGTGTAGTCATTGAAGCTGACCGCACCGGCAGCGATCGTCATGATGCCGATGATCATCGCGAGCGCCATTGCCAGAGAGAGAACCTTTTTGAGATTTCTCATAGGAATGATTTCCTCCTTTTAAAATTTGGCGGAGAGCATACTTCTCCTGCCTTCACATACAGGATACCCTTTCCAATCCGCTCGGTCAAGATTTCAGGGCCATTTGTAACATAACTGTAATATGACACCAGTATAAACTTTTGTCTTTCCATCGCGGACGCTTCTATTGCCGTTTTATGTAAGGTAAAATTCCTTTACTCCTATGCCGATTCCCCTGTGAAAACATATACATACAGGGCCGAACGATCTTCCTCCGGGTCGGGAATGATCCATATTTTATCCGCACACTCCCCGTCCGTGCGGATCTCTTCAAGGGAAATTTCCTTCAGCGTCCCTGTCTCCGGGTCAACGGCATATACGCGGGCTTCATCCCCGCAGAGATAAACCTTCTCCGCCGTGCCCACGATTCCGAATCCCGCGACCGCAGCAGGAACCGGCGCGATATGTCCGCCGGAAGAAACCACTTGCCCTCCCGCCCAGACAGGCGCCCGGTAAAGGCCCGTTTCCCCGAAGCACTCGCCGGAAGCGGCAATTTCGGTGACCTCTCCGTTCAGGGCCGCTCTATACATATAGACAACCGAGCCGTCCTTGTCCAGAGTCACCCGGGGAGAAGCATCCAGGATGATTATATCCTCTCCCGTCCGTTCGGCCGGGGACCCGCCGGTGACGAACAGGAACTCTGCGACGCCGCATTCGCTCTTCACGCCGCATACCACAGCGCCCGTGAGATCGGGGGCCTGCAAAAAACCCCTGTGCAGATGCGCTTCCCCGCCGGCGTATACCAGGAATACCGTATCGGAGCCGGCGTAAACCGGGTCCTCCCCGTCCGCCAGCGCGATCCTTCCCGCCCGCAGCTCGGTTATGTTCCCGGCGGTCACGGAGCCCTCCCCGGAACTCAACCGAGTAAGGCTGTAGGCGCTGGCTTCGTCCACCGTATAGCGGTAGACGGCGGTTTTTCCCGTCAGCGCTTTATTCTCTTCCCCCGCCGGCATGCCGCCGATGCCGGAAATCTCCGCAATCAATACCGTCCCGTCGCCGAGGAGAAGCCGGGCCCGGAGGGGATTGAACACGGTAATGGTCTCCCCGCCGTTGGAATCCAGCACAACCAGATATTGCTCCGGAAGCTCGGCGGGCTCCGCCGCCACCACGTATCCCGCTCTGTCCAGGTACAGGATCCACCGGTCGTTTAGCGTCACCGCCTGCGTCAGAGTGTCTGTCCCGTCCACGGCGGACACCAAAGAGGACTGCTCGTACTCGTTTCCGCCCACGCAAACGGCCTGCCCCCTCCGGTATTCCGCCGTATCTTCCACAGATGCGCAGGGTTCTACAAATACTCTTTGTCCGACCGTATAATATAAAATGTAGTCTCCTTTTTTCACCGTGTCGAATCCGGCGACCCGCCAGGCGTCCGCTTCGGAAAGAGACGGCCCCAGCGTACCCAGCGAGGTGACGGAAATGACCCCGCGTGACGCGCTGTAGCCGGTCACGACTCCCACATACCGGTGCATCCGAAGAACATAGTCCACAGTTCCGTCCCCGTCGTTGTCAACGAAGGAGGTCTCCTCCCCCGCGGCATTGGAAAAGAAATCCGGATCCGATACCTCCGTCACGGCCTCCCCGCCGCAGTTGACAATCAGCGGCATCCCGCTGTTAAGTATTAATCCTTTACTCCGTAATTGAGCCATGACCTCCGTTCCCGTCATAGCGGAGGTCATGGTCACCTCCGTGTTTTCGGATGAAAGCTCCGGTTCTCCGTACAGGCTTCCGCCGTCGCCGTTTTCGGTATAGGCGGTTATTTTTCTTCCGAGGTATTCCGGGCCGGTGGAAGCGAACAGGGTGAACAGATTCCCCGCGTCCGTCATAAGAACGGTTTTCCCTTCCGGTGATGTGGCGTCCTGCTCCGTAACGCTTCCGTACTCGTTTTCCACCACTGTTCCGGTTACAGCGGCGAGTCCGAAATGCGCCCGGCCCAAAGTCTCTTGGGTTTCCTGCCTTCCCGTGTCCCCATAAGCAACGGTTTTAGCGTTCATCAGGGTATTATAGATCATCTGAGCCGCCTCGTCCCTGGTAAAGACCAAAGAGGGGATTTTATCGATCCCGTCGAATACCCCGGCGGAATATGCCGCTATCAGGGTGTAAAGCTGCCATCTTGTCCCCGTCAGTCCTTCCCGGGCAGGGGCATAGCCCAAGGCGACAAGCAGCATCTTTGCCGCCTGAGTTCCCGTGATTGCCTCGTCGGGCCGAAACCGCCCCGTCCCGTCCCCCGCCACGATACCCAGTGCGGCGCAGAATTCGATATAGCCTTCCGCCCAATGGCCTTTGATATCGGAAAACGAGGGTACGCTGCGCACATAAGCGGAGGGGACATCCGAGCCTCCGGACAAAATGACGCAGACCATTTTTGCCATGGTCGCCCGGGTAACCGGCGCCGAAGGGTCAAAATTGCCTCCGCCGGTGCCTTTGACAATCCCCAGAGCGGTGAGCAGAGAAACCGCCTGGGTATATCCGATCTCCTCAGAATCGGTGTACCCGGTCAAGCCGGAGGCCTGCGCCGGCAGACCGAGCGTCCCGGCAAGTACAAAACAGGCCAGAAACAGGCAAAGAGTTTTCCTCCAATTCATTTTTCCGGCCTCCCTCCGTCCCCGGCGCGCAGGCGCAGGTGTTTTACACTTCAGGATATGTCCTCGTCTCCCCCGGGTCAAGAAAGCGCCGGCATCTGTAACACAGATGTAATCCCCCCGTAACACGGCGGAAATAAAGGGACCAGCAGGAAGGAAAAACGGCATAATTCTGGCAGAGGCCGCTGGAAGCCCTGCTTTCCGTAAAAAACGGGATCCTCTTTTCTTACTGCCCGCTCTTTTCCGTATGCTGAAAAAGCCGTTTTTCAGATGAAATATCGCGGGATCCGAGGAACCTTTTTCCTGCTGCTGCGTCTTATATGCACTGGTGCTCTTTTTCTGGATTTTTCCAGCTTTCCAAACCGAAAGCAGAAATCTCCGTACCGTCCTGTCGGCATTTTTCATAAAATCTAAATAGGTTTGTAATGCTTCTGTAATGATTCAGCCTGTACCGATTGTTATAATATGCCATAGCAAGATTTAGGAGGGAAACGCATGTCTGAGAATATCGGCCAGATCGCCGAACAGCCGGCGGCGGACGCGGGTCAAAAGTCGGTCCCCGTTCCCGCAAAGCCCGGGAACGGCGTAAAAAAGCCGGGTCAAAAAAAGAAGAAAACCAAGCGGATTATCGCCATAGTGATTGCCGCCGTGATCGTGGCGGCAGTCGTTTTCGGCTTTTACAAGCTCTTTTTCTCCAAGGAGAAAAAGGACATCCTGACGGAAGTCGTCTACCGGGGTTCCATCCAGAGCACCGTGGAGGGCAGCGGAGTCACAACCCCAAAGGACAGCGAGGCCATCGTCCTGGGCGGCAGCGGCGAGGTTCAGGAAGTCTACGTAACGGAAGGCCAGTATGTTACGGCCGGCACGCCTCTTTATAAAATCGACAGTGCCGACGCGGAAACCGAGGTTGCCGACGCGCAGAAGGCCCTTTCCTCCCTCCAGAAAGAGCTTTCCACCCTGCAGGAATCCTACAATAACCTGACGGTCCGGGCCCCCTTTGCCGGAAAGCTTCTGGAAACGGGAGATTTCTCGGCGGAGGATTCCGTGAACGCCGGAACAAAGGTCGCCCTGCTGGTGGACGACAGCAAAATGCTCCTGAAGCAGTATTACAGTTATGCCTATAAAGACAGCATATCCGCAGGCCAGACGGCCCAGATTTCCATTCCCTCCTCCATGGCCGTGGTCACCGGCACCGTACAGGAGATTGAAATGGTCCGCAGAGTTTCCAGCGAAGGCTCTCTGCTCTTCGAAGTGACCTTCGCCATGGATAATCCCGGTACTCTCACCGAGGGCATGGAGGCCGCCGCTACCCTCACCGGAAAAAACGGCGAGTCCATCTATCCCTACGAACCCGGTTCCCTTACATATAATCGGAAATCGGAAATCCTGGCCAAGAGCGCCGGCACTGTACTGAAGGTCAACCTCCACGACTACGCCGGTGTGGCTGCGGGAGAGGTTCTCCTGGCCCTGGATTCCGACGTGTACGACACGCAGATGTCCGATCTTCAGAAGCGCATTGAGTCCGCCGAGGAGACCCTGGCTGAAAAAACCAAAACCCTGAACGCTTTCCAAGCCGTCGCTCCTATAGACGGGACGGTGCTCTCCTGCGCCCTGGTTCCGGGAGAAACCGCCGCCTCCGGCACCACCGCCGTCACCATCGCCGATACCCGTACCATGACCGTCGCCGCCCAGATCGACGAGCTGAGCGTCAACACCGTCAAGGTGGGTATGGACGTTATGATCACCCAGCAGGGAATGGACAGCACCATGACCTTTATCGGGCAGGTTTCCTCGGTGAGCCTGGAGGGCAAATATGAAAACGGCGTGTCCTATTTCCCGGCCGTCATCACGGTGGACAATCCGGACGGAGCACTCATGTCCGGCATGTATGTATCCTATTCCATGGTCACCAGCTCCAAGGACGACTGCCTTCTGGTTTCCTCCCAGGCCATCAAATACACGGAAAGCGGCACGTGTCTTTTCATCAAGGCCGACAGCCGCCCGGACAACGCCGTGGATCTGGGCGAAAACGTGGAGATTCCCGACGGATTTTACGCCGTTCCCGTGGAAACGGGGCTGTCAGACGACACCAATGTAGAGATCGTAAGCGGCGTGGAGGAAGGAACCGAGGTCTTCACCCAGTTCATGGTGGATCAGGGCAGCTCGTATATGGGATATTGACGGGGAAATCCGGTAGTTTCCGCAAGACTTCAGTTCAATCGCAGAACAGAATGGGGACAATGCCTATGGAACATTTTATCCTGTTGGAAGACGTCTATAAAATATACAACGAGGGGCTGGAAAGCGAAGTCCGCGCCCTCTCAGGCGTGAATCTCACCATCGAACGGGGAGAATTCGTTGCCATCATCGGAAGCTCCGGTTCCGGAAAATCCACTCTCATGAACATCCTGGGCTGCCTGGACATCCCCACCTACGGGGAGTATATCATGGACGGGCACAGGGTGAGCGAGCTGAGCGACAGGGAGCTCTCCCGCATCCGGAACCGGGAAATCGGCTTCATTTTTCAGGGATTCAATCTGATCCCGGCCCTTAACGCCTTGGAAAATGTGGAGCTTCCCCTCATCTACCAGGGCATGGGCGGGGAGACCCGCCGGGAGAGGGCCATGGAGGCCCTCGACCGGGTAGGACTTGGAAACCGCGCGGGGCACAAGCCCTCCGAAATGTCTGGCGGACAGCAGCAGCGCGTGGCCATCGCCCGGGCCATCGCAACCCGCCCCGCCATCATCATGGCCGACGAGCCCACAGGAAACTTGGATTCCCGGACCGGGGAGCACGTCCTGGAGATCCTCCACGGGCTGCACCGGGAAGGCGCGACGGTGATCCTCATCACCCACGACAACACTGTCGCCTCCACCGCCGCGCGGAGAATCCGCATCATGGACGGGCGTATCGTGGAAGACACACGGCAGGAGGTGGCGGTATGAACACTAACCAAGCCTTCAAAATGTCGGTCAAATCGATACTTGCCAACAAGGTCCGCTCCTTCCTCACCATGCTGGGCATCATCATCGGCGTGGCCGCCGTCATCGTCCTGGTCTCTCTGGTAAGCGGCATGCAGCGGCAGATGCAGGAATACTACGCGAGCCTCGGCACCAATAAAATCAACGTCTCGGTTTACACCTGGGGCTCCCCGGACATCACCAGCGATCTGTACGACTACTGCCTGAGCCTTGACAATCTGGTTACGGGCGTGACGCCTAACTCCACCTACTGGGGTACGGTGAAATATCTTACCAAGACCGTCACGGATGCTCAGGTCTACCTGGGCAGCGACCAGTATTCCGTCTGCAGCAATTATCAGCTGGCATCCGGCCGGGATCTGTCCTATATGGATGTGCTTAAGTATAAAAAGGTCTGCGTCATCGGCTCCAAGGTTAAGGAAAGCCTCTTCAACTACGCCGATCCCGTTGGGAAAACCATCGTCATCGGAGGCAATTCCTTCAAGGTGGTGGGGGTCTACGCATCCAAGGGGACTTCCTGGGGCGACTGGATGGACAACATGATCGTGGTGCCCTACACCCTGAATCGTCTTCTGAACAAGACCACCCAGATGACGGAATTCGTGGTGAAGGCCAAAAGCGCGGACGCCACCACGGAGGCCATCACCCGGCTCAACGGATTTCTCTCCACCCGGGTGGACTCCAATACCGGATATTATAATGTATACAGCGAGAACACCTGGCAGGAGCAGGGGAATCAGCAGACCATGATGCTGAGCCTTGTCCTGGGGGGAATCGCCGGCATATCGCTTCTGGTGGGCGGTATCGGCATCATGAACATCATGCTGGTCACCGTCACTGAGCGGACCCGTGAAATCGGCATCCGCAAGGCCATCGGCGCGGAACGCCGGGCCATTATCACCCAGTTTCTCATCGAATCCTCTGTGATCAGCGCTATGGGCGGGGTAATCGGAATCGTCGTCGGCACCCTGCTGACTTTGGTACTGGGCAAGGTGCTGATGCAGATCGTCCTGTTCCCCAGCCTCGCCATGACCATCGGCGCGTTCTTATTCTCCGTGGTCATCGGCGTCGGTTTCGGCCTGTATCCCGCGGTGAAGGCCTCCGCCCTTCAGCCAGTGGAAGCGCTGCGGGCAGAGTAATCCGGATTCCGGTCAGATCGAATGATAAACCGGCACAACGGCCGAAATACGTATCGGCAGACTCTATCCCGCGCAAAGTAATGATGAGGTGAAAGTACCTATGAAGAAACTGATTGCCGCGCTGCTGGCCGCAGCCCTGTTCTGCTCTCTGGCCGTTTTTCCAGCCGGCGCGTCCTTCCCGGATATCACGGATGAAAAAACGGCCCAGGCGGTGGGCACCCTTCAGATGCTGGGGGTCGTCAACGGCCTTCCGGGGGGCACCTTCAACCCGGAGGGGATTCTGACCCGGTCCCAATTCTGCAAAATGACCATTGTGGCCATGGGAAAGGAATCCAGCGTTGCGCTTTATAAAACCAGGACCATTTTCCCGGACGCCCCGGGTACCTACTGGGCCTCCGGCTATATCAACCTGGCCGCTTCCACCTCCGTGGACAGCGGCTCCACCCGGATCATCCGGGGTTATCCCGACGGGACTTTCCGTCCCGAGGCCAGCATCCAGTTTGACATGGCGGTCACCATCCTCATGCGGGTGCTGGGATACGGGGACTCCGACGTGGGTATGATCTGGCCGGACGGATATCTGAACACCGCGGCCGAAATCGGGCTCACCGACGGACTCGCCCTCTCTCCCACTTCGGAGCTCACCCGAGCCCAGGCGGCGCTCCTGTTTTCCAATCTTCTGAAAACCGGCACGAAAAGCGGCGCCTCCTCTTACCTTTCCACCATCTCCAGCACTCTCGTGGAGGATGTGATCCTCATTTCCAACAGCGCCACCGCGGCGGACGGAACCACCGGCGCCATCCAGGTAGTGGGAGGCTCCGAGGGGATCTATAAAACGGTAAACCCCGCTCCCGACAGCCTTATCGGGCTTCGCGGGACGCTGGCGCTGGACAATAAGGGCCGGGCCCTCACCTTTCTGCCCTCTTCTGCCTCCACTCAAAAGAACTTTGTCCTCAACGCCGCGGCGGGTACTTATCTCACCTGTTCCGACGGTACTCGACTTGCGGTTTCGGGATCCACCCCCGTATATGTAGACGGAGAAGCCGGTACCTATTCCGGCGTCTGGATCAACCTTTCCGCCGGCACTTCCGGCACCGCCTATTATTCCGCCGCAGGAACCCTGGAGTATCTGGTTTTCACCACCGCCTCATCGGATTTGAACGCCGCCGTAATTCTCCGGGGCACTTCCTTTTCGGGTAATCCCTTTGTTTCTCTTTTCGCTCTTCCCACAGGAACTTACCGGATACTGAAAAACAGTTCCGAAGTAACGGCGTCCGAGCTGCGTCAATACGACGTGGCGACCTATAACCCCGATACTAAAACCTTCAGCGTCTCCGATCTGCGCATTACCGGCATTTACGAAAATGCCTACCCCAATGTTGACTCTCCCAGTAAGGTCACCGTAATGGGCTGCGAGTTGGCGGTACTTCCCGGCGCTACGGATGGACTTTCGGGTTTTAAAATCGGAGATACCGTTACCCTTCTTTTAACCTCCTCCCACAAGGTGGCGGGGGCCCTGAGCCCCGATGTCCTCCGAGCCACCAGTGTAGGGCTTGTAAAATCGGTTTCCACCTCCGGAGCCGAGGTCCAACTTCTGTCCGGAATCACCGCATCCGGAAAGGCGGACATGCAGGAATACGCCGCCTCCCAGCTCACTGGGCAGCTGGTGACGGTGGGCTCCCTCAGAGTGGGATATCTGACTTTGAGCAGACTTTCCGAACAGACCACCGAATCGTCTCTCGATCTGAATACGAGACGCTTGGGTTCCATTTCCCTGGCAGAAAACGTCCGCCTGCTTGAAAAGGTGGGGAACGGAGCTGTCTCAGAGATTTCCTTTGACGATCTGGTGCAAACCTCCATTCCCGCCTCCAAGATTCTCTCCGCAGGATATGACTCCACCGGACGCGTGAATTATGTTCTTTTAAACGATGTGACAGGCGACCGGTACACCTACGGATTTTTCCTGTATACTCCCAATAAAACCGAAACCGAAGTGGATAAGGACTACAACTCCACTATTGCAGTGCAAACCTTGGGAGGCACCTCCGAAGCTCTTGCCACCGGCGCTATGTTCACCGACGGCGAGCCGGGGGGCATCGCCGGCACCATAGACGGGAAGCTGGCGGCCTATGTCTCCCTCACCCCGATCACCGGGATCCGGCGGAGCGCTTTCTCCACCGATTCGTCCGGAACCGTCACGGTTTTGGCGGGAGGGTATCTCTTTCGGGTGGCCAGCGACGTGCCCTGCTATCTCAAATCCACCGACAGCTGGGGGAACCTCACCCGGGCCCGAGGATTCTCCGACAACCTCACCGTCTATTACGACAAGCTCCCCTCTGCGGGAGGCAAGATCCGGCTGATTGTGGCAAACTGACGGCGGCAGCGCATACGGGCAAAAATAAACGGCGGCCTCCGGCATCTCGGGACCGTTATACTGTCAGCACCTATTTTTACACCCCGCCGCCGGCGGGGTGTAAAAAATAATTCCATCACTATTCCGATCAGAGAAGAGTATGATTGCGCATGTCCGCGGAAGCATAGTATAATGGACGTATGATCAAGGCATACAGGTACGCGAAACTCCGAATCTGAATTCACTTTAAAAAGGAGGAGCCAACCATGTATTACGTCGCAACCCTTGAAAATTCCCCCTGGGTCAAAACGCCGCCTCCCAACGAAAGAATCCTGCGGTGCCTCATTTCGCCGGAGCTTGACCCCACCAATCACGACATCGCCTGCGGAATGACCGAGCTGCAGCCCGGCTGTACTTCCGACTTCCGGGCCCACGACGAGGGCGAGATGTTCATCTGCATCGCAGGAAAGGGGCATGTCCGCGTGGGGGACGATATGGTGGAGATGCATCCCATCAGCGTCGTTTATGTCCCTAAAAACACCCTTCACCAGATTTACAGCGACATGGACGATACCTTTACCCTCCTCTGGGTGCTGACGCCCCCCTTCGGCGGCGACAGGATGGTCCTGGAGATGGCAAAGCAGAAGGATCAATAAACTATACTTATCAACAGAAGGCGCGGCCGGCTTAACCGGCCGCGCCTTCTTGTGGTTTTTACCGGATCCGGTAGGACAGCCTTGCCGCCCAGCGGCCCAGGGCGCCCATGGATACAAGCCATGCCAATATGGCGGTCAGTCTTCCGAACTTCCGGTACAGGAGATTAAAGAGCAAATAGGACATTCGCTGCTTTTTCATTTGAGGCATGCGGCGCAGGATGCTGCGAAAGGCATAAAACCGCCGGTACATCCACAGATACCCATTGTACAGTTCCTCAGCCGTCATATCACGGGGGGCAAACACCACATGGGCGGTATTGTAT
This sequence comes from Papillibacter cinnamivorans DSM 12816, assembly GCF_900176335.1. Taxonomy (GTDB): domain Bacteria; phylum Bacillota; class Clostridia; order Oscillospirales; family Oscillospiraceae; genus Papillibacter; species Papillibacter cinnamivorans. The sequence goes on along the minus strand of NZ_FWXW01000004.1, from coordinate 1,890 downwards.
TGGGACAGATCCCGCTGTGTGATGCGCCCCTCGGCTTCCATTCGCCGGTACAACTCCGTACCGGGATACGGCGTGAGGATATGGGCGGTCATGGTTTCAATCCGGTTTTTCACCAGCCAGTCCAACGTCCGTGGAAACACTTCCGGCCCGTCACCGTCCAAGCCGAATACCAAACTTGCGTTGATCATAATTCCGCGATCGTGGATTGCCTTAATCAGGGCCTCGTATCTCTCAAACCGGTTGTCCTTGTGCACGCCCTGCAGCGCTGAATTATTGAGAGTCTCAAAACCGATGAAAAGGCTCTGGCAGCCGGTTTTCTCCATGAGATCCAGCAATTCCGGGAAGTCAAGAATCTTTGTCGTCACCGCTGCGCTCCATTTCAGGTTCATGCCCCGGAGCTCCTGAAGAAGTAGTCTCGTATAAGAGGCGTCTCCGATAAAATTGTCGTCTATAAACAGGATATGCCGTGTTTTAAGGTCTTTGATATCGGAGAGCACATCCGGAATCGGCCTGCGCACATACAGCCGATTTTTGCAGCTGTTATAGCAGAAATCGCACCGGTTGGGGCAGCCATGGCTTGTAGTAATCACGTTGGAGTATAGATATGGGCTCGTATCGATTCCGCCGTACAGGGGGGAGGCAAGTTCCTCCCCGCGAAAATTCTCCATGTCGCGGTAAATCCGATTGAGCTGTTTGCCGGCGGCATCTTGAACCATCCGCGCCCAAACGCGTTCGGCAGGCCCCACGCAGACTGCGTCAAAATGCGGCAGGCATTCTTCCGGGCAAGCGGTAATGTGGATTCCTCCCGCGACAACGGGAATCCCCCGCCTTTGAAACTCTTCGGCGATCCGGCAGGCCCGTGGCATCACATCCAGCGTTACCGTGATGCCCACAAGATCGGCCGGATTATCGAAATCCAGAGGCTGCAGGTTCTCGTTAATCAAAATGACCTCGTTGCCCTCCGGTGTCAGGCGCAGGAGGGTAAGCAGCGCCAGGGAGGGCGACATCCGGGTTTTCAGGCGTGTGTCCATGGGGCGCATGTTCATCATTGGCTGTATGAGCAGGATTCTCATGGGTTTACCTGCTCCAAAGGACGTATGCCAGATCCGCCATCACCACGGTGGACCAGTGGATGGAAACGAAAAGGGTGAACTTTTCCACAATCCCGTTTGCATCGCTGAGTATCATTAGGTAGAAAACGGCGATGGCTATCAGCGTGAGGGCCAGCGCCACGGTGAAGCACCGGGCCAGCACGGCGGCGTGATATTCGTCGTATTTTTTGCGGTGGCTTATCAGCAGCAGAATTACAAGGACGGTAAGTCCTATCATGGCATACGCAATCCCCATATGACGCCCCGCTGCGAGGAAGGCGCTCCATTCGCTCCAAAAAGGCACCGCCTGCTTGCTCACCGCGCTGTAGTAGAGGGTACGGCTGAATTCTACATTGCCCGCTGTTACGAAAAACACCAGGCTGTAAAAGGCGGTAAAGAGACCGATACACCCCGCATTGACAGCCGGATTTCTGATCAGTTCCTTCATTTTCTATCCTCCTCCCTGAATAAAAACAAAGCCTCGACAGACACGTCGAAATATCGCGCCAGATCATGTGCCAGCCAGATGGAGGGATCGAATTTCCCCGTTTCCACCGCGTTGATGGCCTGGCGGGAAACCCCGACGATTTCACCCAGTTCCTTCTGGGTCAGCCCGCGCTCCTCCCGAAGCTTCCGGACGTGATTTTTCATATGGGCACCCCTCCCGCATGTCATGTTTACCTTACATGCAGTATAACAGAAAGGAGGCTGCGTGTCAAGTTTACTTGACGCGCAGCCTCCTGCTGTGCATTTTATATCCCAGTTTCCGGCCCGGACAAACCCTTTCCCGGAATAGAAA
>NZ_FWXW01000010.1 GCF_900176335.1 Papillibacter cinnamivorans DSM 12816 | reverse complement strand
TATACCTAGCTGACGACGCGGTTTGCTCCCGCCCTTCGGACGGAACCGCAAACGATGCCAAACACCACGAAACGCAGTGCGTTTGTGGTATAATACCTGCAAGCACCAGGGATGACGGGTCCGCATACGAAGCCGGACGCAAACCCTTTTGAGGCGTCATCATTTTCCTGTTGCCGCAGAATCATTTTTCGCATGATATCCGGCGGGTTTTCATACCCGGCCGAGCCGGAAGGAACTCGCACGATTCGGAACAGAACTGGAGGCAGAGCCTTTGAAATTTACCAAGATGCAGGGACTGGGCAATGATTATATTTATATAAACTGTTTTGAAGAACACCTGGAGCGGCCGGAGGAGCTTTCCCGGAAACTTTCCGACCGCCATTTCGGCGTGGGCGCCGACGGACTGATTTTAATCGGACCTTCCAAAACCGCCGATTTTAAAATGGAGATGTACAACGCCGACGGTTCCTCCGGGGAAATGTGCGGCAACGGTATCCGCTGCGTGGGCCGGTATGTCCACGACCGGGGACTGACGGACCAGGAGACCATAACCGTGGAAACCGGAGCCGGGATCAAGACGCTGCGGCTCCATGTGGAGGACGGAAAAGCAAAAAAGGCGACCGTGGACATGGGCGAGCCCATCCTGGAACCGGAGAAGATTCCGGTGCTGGGAGGAGGAGAGCGGTTTATCGCGCGGAGCGTGGAGGTCGGAGGACGGGAGTGGACCGTCACCTGCGTTTCCATGGGAAATCCGCACGCAGTGATCTTCGTACCAGAGACGGAGGCCCTGAACCTTGCGGAAATCGGCCCGCTGTTTGAATTCCACCCCCTGTTTCCCAACCGGATCAACACCGAATTTGTGAAGGTGCTGGACGGGGAAACGCTGCAGATGCGGGTGTGGGAACGGGGTTCGGGAGAAACCATGGCCTGCGGCACGGGAGCCTGCGCGACGCTGGTGGCCGCCGTTTTAAACGGATTTTGCAAACGGAGCGGGACGGTGCGCCTTCTGGGCGGCACGCTGCAGATCACCTGGGACGAGGGCGACAACCACGTATACATGACGGGGCCCGCGGAATTCGTATTCGACGGAAGCATCGCGGACTGAGAATGACAACCTGGAAGGAAAGGAAACTGAGCCAATGACAAAAATCAACGAGAATTTTTTGAAGCTGCCGGGCAATTACCTGTTTGCCGAAATCGCACGCAGGGTATCCGCCTATTCCGCGGAGCACCCCGATAAAAAGCTCATCCGCCTGGGGATCGGAGATGTGACCCGGCCACTGGTCCCCGCTATTACGGAGGCCATGCACCGGGCGGTTGACGAAATGGGACGGGCGGAGACCTTCCGGGGCTACGGGCCGGAACAGGGATACGAATTTCTCAGAAAATGCATCGTGGAGAAGGACTACCGGCCCCTGGGAGTGGAGCTTTCTCCGGATGAGGTCTTTGTCAGCGACGGGGCCAAGAGCGACTGCGGCAACATCGGGGACATCTTTGCCGCCGACAATATCGTGGCGGTCTGCGACCCGGTGTACACGGTCTATGTGGACACCAACGTGATGGCCGGCCGGGCCGGGGAATACGTGGACGGGCGCTGGACAAAGCTTCTGTACATGCCATGCACGGAGGACAATCATTTCACGCCCATGCCTCCCATGGAGCGGGCGGACCTCATCTATCTGTGCTTCCCCAACAACCCCACCGGCGCCACCGCCACCCGGGAGCAGCTTCGCATCTGGGTGCAGTACGCGCTGAAAAACGAATCGGTGATCCTCTACGACGCGGCCTACAAGTCCTATATTTCCCAGGAGGATATTCCCAGGAGCATCTATGAGATCGAGGGCGCCAAGGAATGCGCCATCGAGTTCTGCAGCTTTTCCAAGACGGCGGGCTTCACCGGGACCCGCTGCGCCTATACCGTTGTGCCAAAGGCTCTGCGGCGGGGAGAGGCGCAGCTCAACGCCCTCTGGAACCGGAGGCAGACCACGAAGTTCAACGGCGTTCCCTACGTGGTGCAGCGGGGCGCGGAGGCTGCCTATTCCGAGGAGGGAAAGCGGCAGCTCCGGGAAGTGATCGCCTACTATATGAACAACGCCCGGGTGATCCGGGAGGGGCTCGCGGCAGCGGGGCTCACGGTGTACGGCGGCGTCAACGCACCCTACATCTGGGCCAAGATCCCCGGAGGAGGCTCCTCCTGGGACTTCTTCGACCTGCTTTTAAAGGAAGCCAACGTGGTGACCACGCCGGGAGCCGGTTTCGGGCCCAGCGGCGAGGGGTATATCCGCCTCACGGCCTTCGGGGACGCCATGGCCACCCGGGAAGCAGTCGAGCGAATCGAGGCTTTCCTGAAGAAATAACGGCAGAATCCGCGGCAGCCGGGCCGGATTTCTGCGCGAGAGTACCCGGATTTGGATGAACGTCGGAGAAAAGAACAGAGATACGGCGCAAGAACCTATTGCAGCACGCAAAGGAGCGGGAATCTGCGGCATTCCCGCTCCTTTTTATTTGCACTGACAAGCCGGCCGGTGCTATAATACTATCTACTATTATTTATACAATGAGCCATTTTAAATGAAATCTGATTGAATGAACGATATCGGGAGGACACTGTATGTGCGGAATCGTGGGCTATATCGGCAAGGAAGAGGCCGCGCCCATTTTATTGGACGGGTTGTCCAAACTGGAATACAGGGGATATGACTCGGCGGGCGTCGCCGTGTTTACAGGAAAAGAGCTCAAGGTCATAAAGTCGAAGGGGAGGCTGAAGCTTCTGTCCGACATGCTGGACGGAGGCCGCGCCCTGCCCGGCACCGTGGGACTGGGACACACCCGGTGGGCCACCCACGGGGAGCCTTCGGATCTCAACGCCCATCCCCATCTGAGCCACTCCGGGAAGATCGCCGTGGTCCACAACGGGATCATCGAAAACTACATGAGGCTGAAGGAAATGCTCCTTGCCAAAGGGGTGACCTTCCGTTCGGATACGGACACCGAAGTGGTGGCCCAGCTGCTGGACTACTTTTACGAGGGGGATATCCTCAAGGCGGTGGCTAAAACCGTGGACCGGCTGGAGGGCTCCTACGCCCTGGGGATCGTGTGCAGCGACTGCCCGGACCGGCTGGTGGCCGCCCGGAAGGATGCGCCGCTGATCCTGGGCTACGGCAAAAGCTGCAATTTCATGGCTTCGGACGTAACCGCGGTGATCCGGTACACCAAGGACGTGTGTTACTTGGACGACGGGGAGATCGCGGTCTTAAAGGAAGGGGAGATCACGGTCTACAACTCCATCCTGACCCCGGTGGAAAAGCAACGCAGCCGGGTGGACTGGGAGATCTCCGCCGCGGAAAAGGGCGGATACGAGCACTTCATGTTCAAGGAGATCATGGAGCAGCCCAAGGCCGTGCGGGACACTCTTTCCCCCCGGATCAAAAACGGCCGGGTGGTCTTCGAGAACCTCAGCCTGACGGAGGAATATGTAAGGAGCCTGAACCGGATTCTCATCGTCGCCTGCGGGTCGTCCTACCACGTGGGGATGAACGCCAAATACATCATGGAAAAGCTGCTGCGAAAGCCGGTGGAGGTCGTACTGGCGTCGGAATTCCGGTACTGCGATCCCATTGTGGACGAAAGTTCTCTGGTCATCGTCATCAGCCAGTCCGGCGAAACCGCCGACACCCTGGCAGCCCTCCGGGAGGCCAAGCGGCGGGGGGCCAGGACCCTGGCGGTGGTGAACGTGGTGGGAAGCTCCATCGCCAAGGAGGCAAACGACGTGATCTACACCTGGGCGGGGCCGGAGATCGCGGTGGCCACCACCAAGGCCTACAGCACCCAGCTGGTGATTCTGTACCTCATCACCCTGCGGTTTGGCGAGCTTCTGGGCACCATCGCCCCGGAGGAATACGACGCCATCGTCGCCGAGCTCCAGCGGATTCCCTCGAAGATCGAAGAGATCCTGGAACACAGAGAGAAAATTCAATACTACGCCTCCATCTATTTCAACAACAGCTCCATTTTCTTTATCGGGCGCAACCTGGATTACGCCATCTGCATGGAGGGCTCCCTCAAGCTCAAGGAAATCTCCTACATACACTCGGAGGCCTATGCCGCGGGAGAGCTGAAGCACGGGACCATCTCCCTTATCGAGGACGGCACTCTGGTAGTCGCCATGGCAAACCACGGGCGGCTTTTCGACAAGATGGTGAGCAATATCAAAGAGGTCAAGGCAAGGGGGGCCGACGTATTGGGCCTCACGGGGGCCAAGCACGCGCGCGCGCTGGAGCAGGTGGCGGACAACGTCATTTCCATCCCGGAGACCCACGAGATCCTGATGCCGTCTCTGGCCGTTATTCCGCTGCAGCTGTTTTCCTATTATGTGGCCCTGCAGAGAGGCTGCGACATCGACAAACCCAGGAACCTTGCCAAATCCGTCACCGTGGAATAAGGCAAAGGGGCGACCCCGGAGCCGGAGCAGACCTGAGAAAACGATACGCCCCCGCCGAGACTTCCAGGTCAAGGCGGGGGTTTATGTCTTTGCCGTCAGGCGGAAACCGGCGGATTTCCGGAAGGCGTTTCTATTGGGAGGCGTCCGCATATTCAAACCCGGCGCCGGAGCTTTCCCTGTCGAAGAGCAGGCGGCCGTCCTGAAAAAAGCGGAACCGGACACGGCAGGCGGGGGATTCCCGGATGGTCCTGGACATGGTGCCCCGGAGGGGGGCGCGCAGGTCGAAGCCGGAACCGGAGAGAACCTCCGCCTCCAGACGACAGTCTCCCCGGCAAATGATCAGGCGGTCCGGAGCCATGGCCTCCACCTTCGCCCCGGTATAGGTAGCCAGACGATACTCCGTACCCCGGAAGTGGACTGCGGCGATGCAGCCTAAAAAGGAAGGCCCCAGGAAGGGGATTTTTGCCGCCGAGGCGGAGATAAACAGATCTCCGGAGGGAAAATCGTTGCACTGGACCCAGCAGTATTTTTGCGGAAAGGAGCTTCCCCAGTCCTTTTCGATGTATCCCACGCCGTTTTCAAAGGAATAGGTTTTCCCGTTAAGGACAATCCGGCCCCAGATTTTGTGATACAGGCTCAGAATGCCGTGGCGGCATTCCATCCCTGGCAGCCGGCGGAAGGGCCCCATGATATCGGTGCGCAGGGGGGTGAAGCGGCCGTAACGGACTGCTCCCCGGCACTCCAGACCGTCGGATTTGACATCCAGGACGATCCCCTCCTCCGTAAAGAGGCAGTTTCCCACACGGATGCGGAGAGCACGCTCTTCCGCCCGGAAGGCGGAGGGATCGAAAGACGCCTGGTGGGCCCCTTCGTTGGTGATAATCTGAAGGAACGCGTTTTGTTTCCCGGATGCGTCCAGGCTGATTCCGGGTATGAAGGCAACGGCCAGGGGACCTGCCTGGTGCTTAAAATACCAGCCTTCAAAGAAGGAGCGGGAATGGTCCGCCCCGTGATACTGCTTCATCCTTTTGCCCCTTTGCGCCCGATTTGTTCTAATTCCAATTTTTCCCGAAGAGACCGTTTCTATGCGCGCCACGATCCTAATCCCGGGAAAAACGGAGAAAGCGCAAAAAGCCGCCGGAATATCCCAAAGGCGCACAAAAGGGTATATACTGTCTCTATAGAGATAACTTACAGCCGCGGACCACGGCGCCGGATTCGCGCCGCCGGAAGAAAGAGGGATCTGAAATGGAACTGAAAGGAAAACGCATCGTAATCACGGGCGCCTCTTCGGGACTGGGGCGGGAGATCATGCGCCGCATGCTCTCGGCCGGCGCCAGGGTGGTGGGAGTGGCACGGAATACGGAGCCCATTGTCCGGGAGTTCGGAGAGAAAGGCGCCATGGCCATCTCCTGCGACGTATCCGATCCCCGGCAGCTGGACGCCATGCTGGAAGAGGCAAAGGGGCTTCTGGGAGGAATCGACATCTTCTTTTCCAACGCCGGGTTCGGTTATTACGGCCCTATCGGCGGGGCCGACTGGGAAAAGATCGATAAGATTTTCAAGACCAATGTCTACGCCCCCATCTACACGCTGGAAAAGCTCACGGAGGGAGGCGGGACCGAGCCTCTTACCTTCGTGCTCACCATATCGGGTCTGGGGAAGATGGTACTGCCGGGCTTCACCCTTTATGATTCCACCAAATTCGCTCTGGACGGTTTCGTCCGGACCTACCGGATGGAAAAGCCGCGGAACGTGAAGATCGTTCCCGTCTATCCCGTGGCCCTGTTCACCCCGTTTTTCAAAAAGGCTGGGGGCAACGACACGCCCATGCCCCTCATGGCCCGGCAAAGCCCCAAGGTGACGGCCTTCATTATCGAGATGGGGATCCGGGCGGGAGTGCGGTCCATCTATCCCTCGCTGGTGTTCATCATAAGATGTCTTCTGGCCCGGGTGACGCCGGCGGACGTACTGGTGCAGCTGGTGGAGTACCCCCGTTTCCTGGCGTGGAAAAAGCGGCACGGCATCACCGAAAAGGGAAGCGATTAAAAATTCGTATTGTATTTCATTTCGGCGGGGGCGCATCGGCGCCTTCGCGGGGAATCTGCTTCTCTCTGTTTTTTGGAGGGCAGCAGTTTTTGTCAGTATCGCCAAATATACCTTGACGGTGGGGGAATTTGTGGTATATTTGATATGAATGGTGAATCGATATTCATATTATTCTCCGCGGAACCATCCCGGAGATAATCCGGGACAGGCCTTCGGGACATATGGAAAGGATGATACTTATGCCAATTTTAGACCTCGACGGCGTCAAGCTCTACTATGAGGACAGGGGAAACGAAAAGGCAAAATCCGCGGTGGCCTTTTTAAACGGGGTCATGGCCAGCACCAACAGCTGGGATTTCATCTCGCCGGTGTTTGAGGAGATGGGATTCCGGGTGATCCGGCACGACTTCCGGGGACAGCTCAAGTCCGACAAGCCTGCGGGCCCGTATTCCTTCGCGCAGCACGCCGGGGACGCCAAGGCACTGTTTGAGTCCCTGGGTATCCAGCGGGTGCACTTGGTGGGGACTTCCTACGGCTCCGAGGTGGGCATGAAATTTGCCATTTTATACCCGGAAATGGTGCAGTCTCTGACGGTGATCGACGGAGTGAGCGAGCTGGACGAGGTACTGAGGGGCTTCATCGACAGCTGGACGCTTCTTTGCGAGCTGGGGGACGGCGAGAAGTTTTTCCGGGGCATGACCCCCAGCATTTACGGCAACTCCTTTATCCGGGAGCACGGAGAGATGCTGGATCAGCGGGCAAAGGCCTGCAGGCTGCTGCCGCCGGATTACCTGGAAGGGCAGAAAATCCTCTACGAGACCTTCGAAAAGGACGTATACATGACAGACGAGCTGCACAAAATTCAGGCCCCCACTCTGGTGATCGTCGGCCAGGAGGACATCCTCAAACGGGTCAAATTTTCCGATATCATCGCCAGGGAGATCCCGGACACCGAATATGTGATCTTGCCGGACTGTGGCCACGTGGGCATTTTTGAAAAATACGGGACCCTCAACACGCTTTTAACGGGTTTTCTCTGCAAACATGACGGCAACTGCCGTCTAACGGTGAAAGCCTGAGGCTTTCGTCAAAAAATCCGCAAATTTTTTATTGTTATTTCCCTGCCCGGTTGCTATACTAGTATTCCACAGACGTGAGCAGTGCGCACATGCCTGCGGCCTGCCGCAAGGCGGCGGGCGGCGGTGTTTCCGCCGGACGGATCTTGTGGTTCTTATCCTGCAAAAACGCCGCACTTATGGGCCCGCTGCCGGATGGGCCAATAGTGGTTTTGCCGTTTTTCCGCAGGGAGATAAGCGTCACGATCCGATTCATTGGATGGGGATTGCACCAGGGAGGGGAAAATTCTTTGGACACGCATATCATTCCGCCGGTATATTCTCAAATCGCGCTGGATGTTGCCATGCGCATCGCCCGGGGCGAACTGAAGGAAAATACCAAAATTTACGGGCGCTCGGTTATGTCGTCGGAGTACGGCGTTTCACCGGAAACGGTACGAAGGGCGCTGCGGCTGCTGGCAGACATGGACATTGTGGAAATCAAGCAGAACAGCGGAGCTTTGATTCTGTCGGCGGACAAGGCAAAGCTCTATGTGGAGAGGTTCAATTCCCACAACGACACCCGATCCATGCAGATGAACTTAAACGAACTTTTAGAGCAGCAAAAAATCCTCTGCCGCCGGATTTCGGAGGTGGCGGGAAGCATCGTGCGCACCAATGAGCGTTTTACCTCCACTCATCCCTTCGTTAATTACGAGGCGACCATTCCGGACAGTTCGCCCATCGTGGGAAAAACCCTGGGAGAGCTGATGTTCTGGCAGGAAACCCGGGCAACCATCATCGCCATCCGCCGTGGCGCGAGAATCATTCTCTCTCCCGGGCCATATGCGGTGCTGCAGGGAAACGACACCCTGATTTTTGTGGGAGATCTGGACAGCTCCCAGGCAGTGGCAGCTTTCATCCGGAAATAGGGATTGTTTATTATCTGATTCCGGCCGGTTCCGATTGGAACCGGCCGATTTTTTGTGTAACGCGGGAAACCGCCCGCTGAGCCGGCGGAAGGGAAAAGGCCTTTACCGCCTGAATCATCCCGCCCTCAGGCGACAGGCTTCCCTTTGACAAGAGAGGCAAGGGCGTAAATAGCCTATTTATGGGCGGCGGGACACGTCTGCATCAGTTGGAGACCATTCGAGGGCTTTCAGCCCCGCCGGCAACAGACCCTGATAGGGCAAGAGAAAGCCGCCGTTTCAGCCGGCGGTTTTGATTTTCATCGGTTCTTTTCCCCGCTCTTTTTAGCAAATACAGCCGTTTGTATCTGCGGAAATCCTTTGCTTTTTTTAAGGCCGGCCGCCGGAAAAAGGGGGTGCCGGCCCGTACAAATGGATGAAAATGGATAATATAGGTTGACAACTGACAACTTGTACTTTATAATAAAGTTGTTTATTGCGTATAAAACGACAAAAATACCCCCGCACAGAGGGGAAGGAGAGGCCTATGATTCAATTTCAAAATGTAAACAAAAGCTATGGAAACAAGAAGATTCTGGACGATCTGAGCCTGGAGATCCGGGACGGGGAATTCGCAGTGCTCATCGGACCCAGCGGCTGCGGCAAGACCACGACCCTCAAACTCATCAACCGCCTGATCGAGCAGGACAACGGAAAGATTACCATCGACGGGCGGGACATCTCGGAGGAAAACACCGTGGAGCTCCGGCGCAGGATCGGCTATGTGATACAGCAGATCGGGCTTTTTCCCAACATGACGGTGGAGCAGAACATCTCCATCGTGCCGAAGCTTTTGAAATATCCCAAGGAAAAATGCGATGAAATCGTTCACAGCCTGCTCAAACTGGTGGAAATGCCCTATGAGGAGTACGCCCATAAATATCCCGCGGAGCTCTCCGGCGGGCAGCAGCAGAGAATCGGAGTCCTCCGGGCTCTGGCCGCGTCGCCCCCCATCGTGCTGATGGACGAACCTTTCGGCGCGCTGGACCCCATCACGAGGGAGCTGCTGCAGGAGGAAACCCGCAGGATCCAGAAGAAGCTGAAAAAGACCATCGTATTCGTCACCCACGATATGGACGAGGCGCTCCGGCTTGCCGACACGATCCTATTCATGCAGGAGGGGAAACTGGTGCAGGCCGCCTCCCCCGAGGAGATGCTCCGCAATCCGGCCAACGACCTGATCCGCAGCTTCATGGGCAGGCATATGGAATCGGCCAACGGAACCGCCAAGCTCCTGGCGGAGGATTTCATGCGGACGAGGGTCCTGAAGGTCCCGGAAACCATGCACACCCTGGAGTGCATTGAAATGATGCGCCAGCGCGACGTGAACACTCTGGTGGTCCTTCACGAGGACGATACATACGCCGGGACGGTGTCTATAGAAACCATCCGAAAGCACGGGCAGGCCGGGCGGGAAATCCGGGAGCTCATATCGGACGAGGCGATGACCATCTCCAGGAAGGAAGACGCCAGGGCGGCCTTCGACCAGCTGCTGGCTTCCTCTCTTCAATACCTGGTGGTGCTCAACGAGGACGGGACCGTGGCGGGGCTCATCACGCGGACCAGCATGGCCAAGGCCATGGGGGAAGCGCTGTGGGGGGAGCTTACGTCATGACCATAACGCAGTTTGTTACCAAGAACTGGGTGTACATCCGGGACAGCCTGGTGCGGCATTTGGAGCTGGTGGTGATTGCCGTCCTGATTGGAATCGTCATTTCCATACCCCTGGGCATTTTGCTGTCCAGAAATAAAAAGCTGGCAGCGCCCGTGCTTGCCGCGGTGGGGGTCATCCAGACCATTCCGGGTCTCGTGATGCTGGGCTTTGCGCTGCTGTTGTTCGGCATCGGGATGAAGCCCGCCATTTTTGCCCTGTCCCTGTACGCAATCCTGCCCATCCTGCGAAACACCTACGTGGGAATCACGGGGGTGGACGCCGGCTGCATCGAGGCGGGACGAGGGATCGGCATGACGGGAAGCCAGGTGCTCTTCATGCTGGAGCTGCCTTTGGCCCTTCCCTCCATCGTCAGCGGCATCCGAATCTCCACCGTCTATATCGTCAGCTGGGCGACCCTGGCGGGCCTCATCGGGGCGGGCGGTTTGGGAGATCTTATCTGGACGGGACTGTCCAATTATAATACACAGTATATCCTGGCGGGCGCCATCCCTTCGGCCGTCATGGCCTTTCTCTTCAGCGGCCTGATCGGGCTTGCACAGCGTGCGCTGACTCCCAGGGGACTGAGGAGGGTGAAACAATGACGAACCTTTTTCCTCTGATCCTGGAGCACATGTACATCGTTGCCATCGCCATCGCCATCGCCACGGCAATCGGCGTTGTTCTGGGCGTGATTTCTTTCTGGTATCCGCGCCTGGGCACGTTTATCCTTTTTGCGGCCGAGATGCTCCAGACCATACCCTCGCTGGCGCTGCTGGCCCTTTTGATGATCCTGCTGGGACTGGGGAACACGACCCTTATCGCAGGGTTGGTCCTGTATGCGCTGCTTCCCATTGTCCGCAATACCAATACCGGCCTCGGGGGAGTGCCGGATCATCTCCGGGAAGCAGCGCGGGGAATGGGTATGAACCGCATGCAGCGCCTTGCGCTGGTGGAGCTCCCCCTATCCTTCCCGATGATTTTCTCGGGAATTAAAATTGCCGTCGTCAACTCACTGGCCATAGCGGTCATGGGCGTGCTCATCGGAGCGGGAGGACTGGGATATCCCATCTACCGCGGGATCCAGATGCGCAGCTTTGAAAGGATTATTACCGCGGCGCTGCCCGTGGTGATTATGGCCGTGGGGTTTGATTATCTTATGACGGGATTCGAGCGCAGACTCACAAAACGAAAATAGGAGGTAACAATGAAAAGAAGACAAAAATGGATCGGGCTTGTACTTGCTCTGGCCCTGGGGCTCGCCGTGGTTCTCACCGGATGCGGGGAGAAAAAGACGGTGACCATAGGGTCCAAGGACTTTGGAGAAAACATCGTTCTCGGAGAGATGTTCGCCCAGCTGATTGAAGCCAAGACGGACATCACGGTGGAGCGGAAGCTCAACATGGGCGGAACTTTCGTCTGCTTTGAGGCGATCCAGAACGGCGATATCGACATGTATCCGGAATACACGGGCACAGGCCTGACGGCCCAGCTGAAAATGGACGTCATCAGCGACCCGGACGAGGCGTATCAGGCGGTATCCGACGAGTTTCACGAGCAGTTCAGCATCAAATGGCTGAAACCCTTTGGTTTCAACAATACTTACACCCTGGCGGTGACCGATGCGGTATACCGGGAGTACGGCGTGGAAACCTTCAGCGATCTTGCCAAGGTCTCCGAAAATCTGGTGTTCGGCGCGGAGCACGAATTCTTCGACCGTCAGGACGGATATGATGGACTGGTGGAGACTTACGGGCTGAAATTCAAGGGAGAACCTCTGAAGATGCAGGTGGCTCTGAAATACCAGGCCATCGGCAACGGGGACATGGACGTGACCGACGCATTTGCAACCGACGGTCCCATCCAACAGTACAATCTGCATGTCCTGAAGGACGACAAGGGGTTCTTCCCGCCTTACTACGCGGCTCCCATTATCCGGGAGGATACTTTGGAAAAGTACCCGGAGGTGGAAGATGTCCTTAACACTCTGGCGGGTCTCATCGACGACGCCACCATGACGGAGCTCAACTACAAGATCGACGTGGAGGGCCAGGAAGTCGCAGACGTAGCTACGGAATTTTTAAAGTCCAAGGGGCTTATCGACTGATAAACCCATCCGCTTGCCTTTTCCTGCGGGAGAAGGGTGGGGACAGAGGCGAAGCGCCCGGGAAAATCCGACGGATTTTCCCGGGCGCTTCGGCGCATTTCACGGCGCAGCATGAGAAAGCTCTTTTGAAATTCCACCGGGCGAAAGCCAGGAGAGCAGGCAAGGAGTCCTTGCGAATCGGAAGCAAGGGTGCTACAATGTATGAGGACCCGCGTAGAGATAGACAGCGGGGTGCGGAAGACGTCTCTTCTACAGGGGAACCGGATTACGCCATCTGCCGTATCAGCGGCAGTTTCCGGAGAAGCCGACCGGACGGAATGCACCCAGGAAAGGAATGAACCGGCGATGAAAAAGCGCATGTCAATGGCTCTTGTTGTCATCCTGATTGTATGTATGTTCAGCCCCAGCGCTCTTGCCGCCAATCTCAAGTCCGTTCAATCGGCAGACGCCCTGTATACCCTGGGTCTTTTTAAGGGAACAGGGACCGACGAGGCGGGAAACCCCATCTTCGCGCTGGACAGAACGCCTACCCGGGAAGAAGCGGTCACCATGCTGGTGCGGCTTCTGGGCAAGGAGGACGAGGCGCTCAGCGGAAACTGGACACATCCGTTCACCGACGTGGACGCCTGGGCCGCTCCTTATGTAAGCTACGCCTATGTCATGGGGCTCACCAAGGGAACGGGGAGCACAACATTTGGAAGCGCAGTGCAGGTGAATGCGGCGCAGTACCTCACCTTTGTGCTGCGGGCTCTGGGTTACAGCGACAGCGCGGGTGATTTCAGCTGGGACACCGCCAGCGTTTTGTCGGATGAAATCGGTCTTACCTCGGGAGAATACACCCAGGGGGATTCCTTTACCCGGGGAGACATCGCCTCCATCTCTTTCGGCGCCCTTTCCCAGAAACTGAAGGGCAGCACTACGACTCTGACGCAAAGCCTACTGACCGCCGGCGCCGTCACCGAGGAAGCGGTAAACAGCGCGGGCCTTTCCGGCGCTCTGAATGCCGGCAGCGGGGCGCTGAAAACCCTGTCGTCGGAGGAAATTTATACAAAGTGCGCGCCCGCGGTGTTCCGGATCGTGGTCTATGACGCGGCAGGCACCGCGCTTGGCACTGCAAGCGGCTTTTTTATCAGCAGTTCCGGCATCGCGGTGACCAACTATCATGTGATAGACGGCGCCGCCTCCGCCCTGGTTTATGTTCCCGGCAAAACGGAACCCTATCAGGTTAAAGGAGTTTACGACTACAACACAAGTACCGATCTTGCCGTCCTCCAAGTGGACGGCGACGGTTTTCCTTATCTGGAGACGGAATCCACCGTTGAGCCGCAGGGAGGCGCAACCGTTTATGCCATCGGGTACCCTCTGGGCCTGAACAGCACCATATCCCAGGGGATCGTATCCAATCCCGATCAGACGGTGGACGGGAAAGAATACATACAAACCACTGCTCCCATTTCGGCGGGCAGCAGCGGAGGCGCTTTGATCAACGCTTACGGGCGTGTGATCGGCGTAACCTCCGGCACTATTTCCGACGGGCAGAATCTCAATTTCGCCGTTCCCGCAGCAAATCTGGGAACGCTGTCCCTGGAGTCGGTCCGCACTCTGCAAGCGGTGATCCAGGAGCAGAACGCCCTGCGCGCGCAGATTACCCTGGGGGTATCCCCCAGCTCTCTCGCGCTTCAGATCGGCCAGGAGGGAACGGTCCGCATCACCACCAACACCGATGACGACGATATTTCCCTGGAGTACTCCATTTCCGACGAGTATGTGGCCATGGGGCAATGGGGAGACTGGGTGGACGATTATTCCTGTGAGCTTCACATTATAGGCATGTCCGAAGGCTCCGCAACGGTTAAGGTCCGCTTTGCGGACGACACGGGGAATCCTGATGCTCTTGTGGTTTTTACCGTAACGGTTTCCTCCGGTGCCGTCCCGGTGAGCACATACAGCATGATTCCGGGAGCTCCCGATTTCGGGAGCTATATAGGCGTGGCGTTACATAAGATGACCCAGTCGGATGCTTCCTCCGGGGTGGAAAACGGGGTGATCTACACTTATCTGGCGGACGATGTTTACAACATTGTGGGGGACGACAATTCGTTTTTCTACGGATACTACGCTTTGCTGGAAGCGGCGGGTTATTCCTATGTTGGCGGTCAGCAGAGCAGCAGCGGATATGTAGTCATGATGTTCAAAAACCAGGAGTACAATAAGACTCTGTATTACGGGATGGCGGAAGACGACGACGGTTCGGTAGTCTTTTTTATCATGGCGTATGACAGTCAATGATGGCTTCCAGCGCAAACGCCCGACAAAGGCATTCCAGATATAACCCTGTGATTACCGAGGAAAGGAGGAACAATACTCTCGAGCCGGACCGGTCCCCGGCATTTCTGACGCGCGAATACCCAGCGCAGAAACCAGCGACGCATTTAAACTCAAATGATACAGGAGGATAGGAACCATGCCTAAATTTGTCAGCTTACAGGAAGCAGTGGATCAAATCAAGGACGGAGCAACCGTATTCACCACCGGATTTGGATTAGCCGGAATGCCTGAGTCGATGGCAATCGCCATCAGCGAATCATTTGAAAAAACGGGACATCCCCGTGATTTGACCGTATACTGCGCGGCGGGCGCAGGCGATTTCAAGGGCCGCGGAGTCGGATACCTTGCAAAAGAAGGGCTCCTCAAGCGTTACGTCGGCGGGCATTTCGGAGCGGCGGGACCCGGATTTCAGGCTATGATCGCGGACAACAAGGTGGAAGCTTACAATCTGCCCCAGGGAGTAATCGCCACCATGCCGAGAAATATCGCAGCGAAACGCCCCGCGCTTTTTACCAAAGTCGGATTGGGCACTTTTGTGGATCCTCGCCTGGAGGGAGGCAAGGCCAACGAAGCGGCCAAGGATGATCTGGTGGAGGTTTTCAATTTCAAGGGTGAAGAGTGGATGTGCTATTATCTTCCGAAGGTGGACGTGGCCATCATCCGCGGAAACGTTTCGGATGAAAACGGAAATATCACCATCGAAAAGGACGGAGTCATGGTGGAGACCTTCTCCGTGGCGGAGGCCGCGAAGTCCTGCGGCGGAATCGTCATCGCCGAGGTGGAGCTGGTGGCGAAGGCCGGTTCGCTCCATCCCAAACGTGTAAAGGTACCGGGGATCGTTGTGGATTACGTGGTCCATTCCACGCCGGGGCACCATTTCCAGACCATGGGTACCTATTACAGCCCCGTTTTCAACGGCGATATCAAGGTTCCCACGGACGCCGTTCCCGTTATGGAACTGAGCGACCGTAAGATCATCTGCAGGCGGGCGGCCATGGAACTGAAAAAGAACGCGGTGGTCAATCTGGGCGTGGGCATTCCCGACGGAATCGCAGCCGTTGCCGCGGAAGAAAAAGTCAACCAACTGCTGTGCATGTCCACCGAGGGCGGCGGAATCGGAGGGATTCCTGCGGCCGGGGCGGATTTCGGCAACACCATCAACGCCGAGGCAATTATCGAACAGCCCTATCAGTTCGATTTTTATGACGGCGGCGGCATCGACATCACTTATCTTGGACTTGCCCAGGTGGACGAAGCCGGAAACCTGAACGTCAGCAAGTTCAACAATCGTCCCACCGGATGCGGCGGATTCATCAACATCACGCAGAACGCCAAGAGCGTTGTCTTCTGCGGGACCTTCACGGCGGGGGGCCTGGCTACGGAGGTCAAGGATGGCAAGCTCCACATTCTGAAAGAGGGCAAGAACAAGAAATTCATCAAAAACGTGGAGCAGGTCACTTTCTCGGCCAAATACTCACAGTCCATCCATCAGCCGGTACTGTACGTCACCGAGCGGGCCGTGTTTGAGCTGACTCAGGAAGGCCTGGAGCTTACCGAGGTTGCCGACGGCGTGGATCTGGAGAAGGATATTCTGGCGCAGATGGAGTTCAAGCCCATCATCAAGAACGTCAAGAAGATGTCTCCCGAGATCTTCCAGGAGTCCTGGGGCAAGCTGGCAGGGCAGATTAAGGACTAATGCGGCGCCGGCCGGCGGAGGGAATGCCGGCGGGGCTTTCTTTGAGCAAAAAGCGGGGACATACCGAAGCGTATGTCCCCGCTTTTATGATATCTGCGGTATCAATCCTTGCGATGCGGCATATTCCGGCTTTGAGGCGGCGCTATTTTGGGCAGCCGCGTTTCCCAGCCGGTTTCGCTGTGCCAGTCCGGCCCCTTTTTCAGGACGTATGCGCGGAGCAAGAAGAGCGTATCCCCGTCGAGAGAGCGAAGCATTTCGTCCGGCTCATCCTCCCAGAAGCAAAGGTTCAGGATTTCCACGAGATCCCGGAGACTGTGCACATTCCGGAGCACCAGATCCACCTTTTCCGAAACGGAGGAGCAATCGGAAAGCGTTTCCGCGAGGTCACGAAGGGTCCCGTCGTCCATGGTTTCATTATCGGCAAACATCGGGGCGGAAAAAACCACATCGGGTTTATCCGGCAGAGAGGGGAAGACTCCCGCAAGATCTCCGCTTTTCGCCGCTGCAATGATTCGGTGAACCAGATTCCCGGCCGCGATCTCCAGATATTCCCGCTCTTCCGGGCCGCTGAGCCCCAGTTCACGGTACAGAGCTAACGCGGAGGAGTTAAGCTCCTCCCGAACTTCTTCCGGAGAGGCGCTTTTAAACTGATTCAGCAGCAGGATTTGTCCGGCGGGGGAAATGTCCAGGAAACGGATGGGTTCGCCTAATATATTGCAGGCCAAGGCATTGGGGACTGTAATGGAATATAGGTTTACAGGCATGGACAGGTCGCCGCGGCAGTGAAACAGAGCAAGCCTTGTGACGGCGTACTCCTCCAGACGCAGGCAAAAGGCATTTTCCAGCGCCAGACGGCGCAGGTATTCCCGGATATATTCCACTCCCCCGAGATTTTCCGGAACGGGCAGGCACAGGGGATAATCGACGGAACAGGGGATCTGATGGGCGAAAAAACGGTAGTCGTACCGCTGAAAAAAGGCATCCATTTCCTCAAGGGTGCTCTCCTGGGCCATTGCGGAGGCGGGGGGCAAGGATGCTTTCGCCCGTTTAAGAAGTTCTTTGGCCTCACCCAGACGCTCCTCGATGACGCCCCAGGAAAATTCCAGGAGCGCGTCCAAATTTCCGGGTTCCGGCGGCGGAGCTCCGGCGGAGACGGCCAGCCCGATGGAATACAGAATCGACTCCAGAAGCTCTCCGGCGGTTTCCGCGGGGACGGAGGAGCTGTCTGCCATGGTATAGCGGCGGACGCGGCGGCCGAGAAGCTCCCAAAGGGCGGGGCGGAGAGACTCCGCGTCCCATGGGGCGGCTGGACGGCCGGAGAGCGCAGGCTTCTGAGGAAGAATTTCTTTTTGTTCCATGCGTCCTCCTTAAAAAAGACGGCCGTCCCCATCCGTTTTGTATCCGTATCGGGTGTTGCGGCAGAGATCCTCCAGGGTGGTGCCGCTCAAATAGTCCAGCGAACCCTGGCATACGCCGTCAAAGCACCGCTTCATGAAGGAAATGAGCTCGTCGTCGGGGATTTGGTCCTGAGACTCGTTTTTAAAGTAGTAAAAGGAGTCCTGAAGCTCGAGAAGAGTGTCCTCGTAGTTTTCCTGGGAAATATAGGGAGAATCGCAGAATTCCACCGCAAGCTTTTTCAGGATACCGGAGCCGAATTCCACCCGTCCCGTGTCCCTAAGGGCGGAAAAACGCCGCTGTACAAGATTACGGATCTGGGCGTCCGAAAGAGAAAGGCCGTACCGCAGTGTTAAAGCGTTGCAGCTTCGCAGTTCTTCCGTTTCCAGGGCCGTTTGCGATGAAATCAAAGAAAGCATTTCAGTATCGTCCATGATTTCGCCTCCCACAACAGGATATCTCCGGCGGACGAAGTTTACAAGACTTGAAATTTCCCCCGATTTGTGGTAGTATAATTACAGAAAATCCGCGGAATATTTATCCGCGGATTTAATTTATATGGATACCGGAACCCGGCCGCTGCGCTTGAACGGCAATGCGCAGTGTGATACAATTAAAATGATAGAACATTCAGAGCGAGCATATCCGCGCGTATCCGCATGATTCCGGCAGGCAGCAGCGTCAGACCGTTTTGTTTACGTGGAGGCACGGTATGGGAATCAACGCAAGTGAATGGTTATTAGGGGCAATCCTGATCCTGTTCTTTTTCCTCACCGGGAAGGGATTTCTCGGCTTTGGCGAAAATTCGCTGAAAGGTCACTGGGTCTCCGACGACGGAAACCGGATGTCGTTTGACGGGATCGGCGAGGTCAGCATCAACTTTGACACGTACGAGTATACCCTGCTTTACGACAACAAGGTTACGATCACCGGCAAGGACGTCACCTTTCTGTATTCCTATGAGGTGGAAAAGGATGTGCTCACTTTAAAAGACGCTTATTCCGAGATCACGCACGTGTACCACAGGGATAAAAACCGGGAGGAATTCTAAACGCCATGATACGAAACCGTATCATGGCGTTTCTTTCGATTATGGAGCCGGTCAGGCGGCAATCGGGTGCAATTTTTCTTTGGCGGCCTTTGCATTTCCCGCGAAGGAGGCAAACAGATACAGTCCCAGGACCATGGTGAAGCCGGAGGCGGAGAGGGTGCTGAAGCGCTCGAAGACACCGAAGAGGGCTTTGGGGGCGAGGCCGGTCCCGACGGCTCCGACGAACATGAGGATCAGAGCAGCGGAGGCCCAGAGGGCCAGTGAGCGGCAGGTCCGGCCTCTGAATCCGCCTGTGATAATCAGAACGAGGGAGAGGATGGACAGGAGCACCACCAGGGCGGTGACCGCCACGTGCATCTTATCCTGAAAGGTGCCGGCGTAGCCGCTGCCGGTGAGGGGAAAGAGGGAATAGCCCACGAAGGAAACCGCGTTCATGACGGCAAAGGCGCAGATTCCAGCCCGGAGGGTCCGATTCAGCCTGTCGCGGACAAAGACGCAGGCCGCGGCCGCGCAGAGGACCGCGCCGATGCCGTAAAGCGATCCGAGCTGGTTCCAAAGGGCCCGGGAGGGTGCGTCTGCGGCGCTCAAGTCGCTCACCGCCTGGCTCATCCAGTCGTACCCCGGGTAGGCAAGAGGGGAGAAGAGAACCGCCGCCAGATAGGAAAGGAAGCTCACCGCTCCCAGAAGGCCAAGCCAATTCAGCCATGTCCGTTTCATACCTTTTTCTCCTTATTGCCGTACAGCCGGTAAAACTGCCGGATGTGCTTTTCCAGAAGGGACGTCGCCTCCGGCTCTCTTTCCGGTCGGCAGTCGCATAGAGTGAGCAGGAGGAAGACGGGGGAGTAAAACTGCAGCGCCATAACTCCGGGGTCTTCCGGGAGAAGGTTCCCGGTCTGAATCAGCATGCCGAAGAGGGCGCCCTGAAAGGAAAGAGGATCGTCGATGTACTGTTTTGCGTAAAGCGCGGGCAGTTTAGGGCTTCGGTACTGCTCCATGGAAAGGGCCCGGCGGAAATTGGCGGCGTATTCGTCATGAAGAAAATAGCCGAAAAGGATTTTTCCGGTCTGGACCAGCTGTTCCTCGCTCATGGATGTGAAAAGGGAAGCGTCCTTGCCGGGTTCCGCGCCATTCATCTGCAGCGATCCCATCTGCTTCTGATAGCGTTTTTCCATTTCCTCGAGTATGGTATCGAAAATGTCCTGCTTGCTTTTAAAGTGCTTATACAGGGAAGGAGCCCGGATACCCACGGCGTCGGCGATCTGCTGAACGCGGACGGCGTCGAAGCCGCCGGCGGCGAAGAGACGGAGCGCTTCGCTGAGGATGCGCTGCCTTGTATTCGTACGTTTCATTTTCCCTTCCTCCCTTAAGCTAACGTTTGTTAGCTTAAGTATATGCTAACAGTTATTAGCTGTCAAGGGAAAAACACGGGTTTTTTGCAGGGCTGGACTTCAACAAAAATGTCGATCCAACAAACAAGACAGTACGGTTGTCCCCCCACCTCCGGCGGGGGGACAACCGTACTGTCTTGTTTAATTTTTTATTGGATAATAGTGTTATTAAAATGAAGGAACCGATCCGGGACGGTTTATCCGCGGATCGGTTCCTTGGTGCACTATATTTTAGGACAAGCTTTATCCGTTTTCCAGGGCGTTTAAATATACCTCGGCCGCGTCCAGGTCCTCCTCGGAGAAGACCTTGAAGCCAGCGTTCCGCAGGAGCTCAACGGCCAGGCCCTGGCCGGGGATTTTGGTGTCCGTAAAGGTCCCGTCATAAATAAAGCGGCTGCCGCAGGAGGGACTGTCCTGCTTCATGAGGGCAAAGGCGACGTTGTTGAGCTTGGCGAGCCGCACCACCTCCATAGCCCCCGCGGTGTATTCCGCGGTGACGTCCGCTCCCGTACCCGTGAGCACCTTGTCGTCCACGCGCTGGGAGTCGGGGCGGGGGATAGGGAGCCCTCCGAAGACCTCGGCGCAGATGGGCACCAAGCGGCCCTCCTCCTTCCACTTCAAAAACCGGGGATCACGCTCGGCAACATCGCCGGCGTCGTAGCGGACGATCCTTCCGCCGTAGAGACATTCACTGACCAGAATCTTTTTCATGGCTGTCCTCCTTTTGTTGGGGCTTTCTCAGAAAGCCGGTTTGCCAGGGCAGGACACGTCATTGTGTTGATACCAGTATAGAGGAAGGAAGGGGGTTCGGCAACGGCGGGAGGAGAATTTCGGAGATTTGGCTGGGTTTGGAGTAAGGAGGGGGGAGAAATATGGTGAAAATGGGGGAAGGGTATTCATTTGGCCTGTATCCTGCACAGGCAAGGCGGGGCTGTATTTTTCCAATCGTTTTTTCTGGCGGAATCGAAAAAAACTCTTGACTTGGAGTGTACTCCAGGTGTTATGCTTTCAATAGACAACGAGGGGAAAGCACAGAGCTTTGCTCTTTGCCAATTCCGGGAGAAGCCGGAACGAAAAATCAGGAGGTACCGTCATGAACAATTCAATGGTCAAAAAACGCATGTCCGCGAGGACACAGGCCCTGTCCACCATCGCGGCGGTGGTCGCCGCCGTGGCGCTGCCGCAGATCTTCCACACTCTGGGGGCGGCGACGGGAATGGGGTCGGCGCTGGGGGAGATGTTCCTGCCGATGCACCTGCCGGTCTTGCTGGTGGGGTTTCTGGCGGGACCGCTGGCGGGACTGCTGGCCGGCGCTTTCAGCCCGATGGTGAGCTATTCCCTTACAGGGATGCCGGGCCTTGTTATGCTGCCGTTTATGGTGATCGAGCTGGCCGCGTACGGGGTTTTCGCCGGCCTGCTGCGGGAAGTGCGGTTGCCCTCGCTTTTCAAAGTGATCATCGTGCAGATCGCGGGACGCGCGGTGCGCGCTGCGGCGATCCTTCTGGCCGTCTACGGGCTGGGCAACACGGCGGTGAAGATTCCCGTCATCTGGAACAGCATTGTGACCGGCCTGCCGGGCCTGGCTCTGCAGTGGCTGCTGGTTCCGCTGATCCTGCTCTGGGCGGCTAAAAGACGAGGCAGCCATGCGTGATATCGACAAAGCAAAGCAGCTTCTTTCCCAGGGCGGGTACACCTGCGTTCTGTGCAGGGGGGGAACGGTATACACCAGCACGCTCCGGGGAGTGACCCCCGTGGTGGAATGGCTGGACGCCGGCACGGATCTGCGGGGGTTTTCCGCCGCTGACAAGGTGATCGGCAAGGCCGCCGCCATGCTTTTCGTGCTGGCGGGGGTCGGGGAGGTTTATGCGCCGGTGATGACCGGGACGGCCAAAGACATCCTCACCCATCGGGGAATCCGCAATTCCTGTGACACGATAACAGGCAGCATCATCAACCGCGCGGGGACGGGACCCTGCCCCATGGAACGGGCGGTCAAGGAGATCGAGGAGCCGGCCCTGGCCCTGGAGGCGGTGAAACAGACCCTTCTAAGACTGAAAAACGAAACACAGGAGGCAGGAAATTGAAAAAGTTAGGTTTTGGGTGCATGCGGCTTCCGCTGCCGGACCCGAACGTGCAGAAAGAAATCGACATAGATCAGTTCTGCCGTATGGCAGACATATTTCTGGAGCGGGGCTTCACGTATTTCGACACCGCCTATATGTACCACGGCTTTAAAAGCGAGATCGCAGTGCGGGAGGCGCTGGTGAAGCGGCACCCGAGAGACAGTTTTACGCTGGCCACCAAGCTGCCGATGATCTTCCTGAAGAAGGCGGAGGATCAGGAGAGAATCTTCAACGAGCAGCTGGAGAAATGCGGCGTTTCGTATTTCGACTACTATCTGCTTCACAATCTCAACGTCAACCACTACCGCGTCGCCCAGGAGCTGGACAGCTTCGCTTTCATATCCCAAAAGAAGGCGGAAGGGAAGATCAGAAAGATCGGATTTTCCTTTCACGACAGCCCCGAACTGCTGGACGAAATCCTAACGGCCCATCCCGAGGTGGAATTTGTCCAGCTGCAGCTTAACTACATGGACTGGGACAACGCCACGATCCAGTCGGGCAAGTGCTACGAAACGGCGAAGCGCCACGGGAAGCCCGTGGTGGTCATGGAGCCGCTCAAGGGCGGAACGCTGGCCGCCATTCCCGAGGAGGCGGAGGCGATCCTGCACGGACTCGCGCCCGACAAATCGACTGCCTCCTGGGCGATCCGGTTCGCGGCGAGCCTCGACAACGTGATGATGGTGCTCTCCGGCATGTCCAATCTGGAGCAGATGCTGGACAACACCGCCACGATGCAGGATTTCCAGCCCCTTTCTCCGGAGGAGAGCGAGGTATTGAACCGGGCGAAGGAGATCATCAACCGGTCCATCACCGTCCCATGCACCGCGTGCCAGTACTGCGTCGATGGGTGCCCGAAGAATATTCCGATCCCCAAGTACTTTGCGCTGTACAATACGGAAAAGCAGTGGAATTCCAGGCTTTTCTCCATCCACGCGGCGTATTATTCCAATCTCGCCCAGGCGTACGGCAAGGCGTCCGACTGCATCGAGTGCCGCAAGTGCGAGAAGACCTGCCCGCAGCATATTGAGATCACCAAATACCTCAAGGACGTAGCGGCAACCTTCGAGAAATAGAACGAATTTCGGCCGGAGCCGGGGAGGAAATCCAATGACCATTGCGGAAGTGAGCAAGCAATACGACCTCACCCAGGACACGCTGCGCTATTACGAGCGGGTGGGCATGATCCCCCCGGTGAACAGGACCTCCGGAGGCCTGCGGGATTACACCGAGGGCGACCTCAGATGGGTGGAGCTGGCCAAGTGCCTGCGCAGCGCCGGGCTCCCGGTGGAGGTGATGATCGAGTATCTGAAGCTGACCCAGGAGGGAAACGAAACCATCCCGGCCCGGCGGGAGCTCCTTCTGAAACAGCGGGAGCAGCTTCTGGAGCAGAAGCGGGCTATCGAAAGCACCCTGGAGCGCCTGGATTACAAGATCGGCAGGTATGAAAAGGCCATGGAGACCGGCGTTTTATCCTGGCGGGACGAGGAATAATTTTCAGCCCCTTAAGGAAAACAGCAACAGCGCTCCCTTGGGGGAGCGCTGTTTTGTTGTGTAATGCAGAAAACCACCCGCTAAGCTCGTGGAAGAAAATAGAAAGCGATCCAGCAAGAATGTTATTTCACGAATTAGAATCCCACCACCGCTGAAGCGGTCCCCATCCCTTTGACAAGGGAGGCAAGGACGTAAATAACCTATTTATGGGCGGGTGGGACACGTTTGCATGAGTTGGAGTTCATGTATGGGCTTTCAGACTCGCCGATTTTGATTTCAGGCAGGAAATATACGCCGTAAGGATTATTTTCTCCCCCGGCAGAAATGCGGCGGGAGCGGGAGAGAACCGGCCCCGTTGATTTCAGCTTTTCCGGGTGGTATTATTAGGATGAACCATGACTCATGGTTTTGGCCCGCGTCACGGCGGAAGGAAAGGAAGACCCGGAATGACCGCGAAACAGAACAGCGCCGGACGGAAGCTCTATTCCGTAGGCGAAGCGTATATGATCTTTTTCCGGGCGATGTACACCATCCCGGGGCTTCGGAAAGGACGCAGGGACGGCATGCTGTCGGGCGATTTCATGGAGCGGCTGATGCTTGCCGTGACCGAGGTCAATCAATGCGCCCTTTGCTCATACGCCCATACGAAGATGGCGCTGGAGAGCGGGATGAGCCGGGAGGAAATCGAAGCTTTGCTCTCCGGCGATCCATCCGGCGTCAAACCGGAGGAAATGACAGCGTACCTCTTCGCGCAGCACTACGCGGACAGCCGGGGTAGGCCCTCGGAAGAGGCCTGGAATTCCGTCGTGAGGCAGTACGGCAAAGAAAAAAGCGCCGCCATACTGGGGGCGATCCGCATGATCATGATGGGAAACGCCTACGGGATCCCTCTGGGGAGCTTTCTGGCCCGTTTTTCGGGAAAGGCATCGGATCCGCGCAGCAGCATCTGGTATGAAATCGCGATGCTTGCCACGTTCGCCGTGTTTATCCCCTGCGTGATCGTAAACGCGCTGGTGGCCGCCCTGCTGCGGCTGCCGTTGATCGCTTTCAGCTGACAGAAGGCGGGGAGGGAAGCCGCCGCTAAACCGAACAGGTTTATTTCGTTATAAAAAAACACTCCAGACGCTGCGGCATCGGGAGTGCTTTTTATAAGAAAAGCGCGATTGGGAGCGGGAACGGGATCCACGGTAGACGCAGAAGGGAAAACCGCGGGGCGATGCCTATAAGCGAAAAAAGCGGCAAAACAGCTCCGGCGAAATTTACAGGGATTCGGATAGGTCCCGCAAAACGGCGGGCAGATCCCCCAAGCGGGAGATCGACGGGATACCCGATCCCATGTCCGGGAGCCCCGACTCCCACGCGAACCGGAGCACTTGGATCCCCATTTCCCGGGCCGGCAGGAGATTTTTCATCCTGTCGTCGATAAACAAACAGGCCTCCGGCCGGCAGGCGAGTTTTTCAAGAGCATATTGATATATCCCTGCGTCGGGCTTCCGGATCCCCACGTCGCCGCTGATGACCGAACACTCCAAAAGAGCGTCAAGACCGGATTTTTTCCGCAGATACGCGGACCACGGGCCGATGTCGTTGGAGAGCATGGCCAGGCGGAAGCCGCTTTGCCGGAGGGTTTCGGCCAGGGGAAAGAACGCTTTGTCCGGAGCCGGAAAAGAGGAGAGATAGGATTCCTCCAGGGCTTCCGGGGCGGCTCCGGGGATGCGGCATTTCCACCAGAAGGTTTCCGGGGAGATGAGGCCCAGGCTGGCATCGGAATACAGGGCGTTAATTTCTTCTGAGGTTATATCCGGGTTCCGTGCCTGCACAAAGGGCACCAGAATGTCGTTGGTATCGTCCCCCACGGGGAAGATGACGCCCATGGCGTCGAAGAGGATACATTCCACACGCATGTCTGCTTTCTCTCTTTCATACGATTATACGGACGGCTTTGCGCGCTCGGAAAACTTCTTCTCAAAGGCCTCGGAGATCTTGTTTTTCCCCTTGACGAAGGGACTGATGGTGGCATTTCGCATCGCTTTGAGCAGAGCGTTCGTGATCCGCTTAGAGTTTTCCAGCACGATATCTCCCAGCATAGCGCAGGCCTGCACGGTCGCCGTTTTCCCCAGGGTCTTCGGCTCGGCCTTTACCATGCTGCGGCAGTATTTCTGGGCGATCAGGCCCACTCTCAGGGTGAGGAGAGTATTCAGTCCGCCCTCCAATATGCAGTCGGCCACGAAGGAGCCGATATAGCTGACGCCGGGAACCATGTTTCCCACCGTCCCGCCCAGAAACGCGGACAAAACGGGTTCCAGCTGTTCGGCCATGATGTCGATGTCGTCAATCTGCCGGGCAAGAAGGGCCGTGGCAAACACATTGGAATAGAGCTTTATCAGCTCCCGGACGGCGGGGCGCTGACGATACAGCATGGATACCTGCCATATCAGCTTTATTATGGTGATAAACACGAAAACGCCGTCCAAAGATCCGTTTTGCGAAACGGCTGTGGTGATGAACACGGCGGAGCTGTATTTTTTGATGATGCTCTGGCTTTTCCGGTCCAATTGCCCCAGCGCCTCGTCGACGGATTCCAGATCGGATTTCGCGCCATCCCAGACATAATTCTGGCTTTTGAGATATTTGTTTTTCATAAGCCGCTTTTTCAGTTGGGACAAATAGAGGGAATATGCCGCTTGATCTGTTTCATCCGGTATGGCGAGAGGCTTGTCCAGCTTCAGCAAAATCAGAAGAGTACCCAGCACGGCCGTCAGGGCAAGAAGAAGAAAGAAGATGAATAAGGCCTTCCCGAAAACAGAGTGGACGGACATGGCCAAAGACACAAGCTGGGCTGCCTGATTGATCATGATAATTGCAAAGGAAATGAGGAGAATGGCCGCCACTGCGGTGAGCAGACTGATATAGGGCTTCTTGTCAAAAAGGCCGGCCGTGTCTTCGGCGGTATCTATTTTTTTTGACATAATACGTCACCTTCTTCCTGAATGATTGAAATTTTGACGAAATTTTTCCACATTCCAATCTAATCATACAGGATTCGCCCCGGGAAGGCAAACAACTGGTGCGTTTTTCAGCGGCAGTTTTGTAAAGCGAGTCTTGTAAAGGCCCGGCAGTATAAGATAAAATCAAAGGGAAGACGCGGCACCATTTTCCAAAGGCAGACAGCAAAGCGGCGGATCCGCCGGACCGAACACGGACCGAACGCGTATTTCCGTCTGTAGCGAGGACACACCGGTCTGCAAGAAGCTGTAACCAACGCCCAATATGGAAAGGAGAAAAGAGAATGAACTTCAGTTTGACCGAGGACCAGCTGGCCATTCGGGAGATGGCGAGGGAATTTGCGGAAAAAGAGGTAGCGGTGCGCGCCGCGGCGATCGACAAGGAAAGCGCATTCCCCCAGGATCTGTTCGACCTGATGGTCCGGATGGGGTTTACGGGCCTGTGCGTTCCCGAGAAATACGGCGGGAGCGGCGGGAATCAGCTGGATAAGGTGATCGTGGTGGAGGAGATCGCCAAAAAGTGCGCCGCCACCGCGGCCGTCCTTTCCATTCACATGCTCTTTGCCTTTCTCCTTCTCAAATTCGGAAGCGAGGAACAAAAGAAAAAATATCTGCCCGAGGTGACGTCCGGCGGCTGCCTTGCGGCCTTTGCCCTCACCGAGCCCGGAGCGGGTTCCGACGCCGGCTCCGCCAGAACCACCGCGATTTTGGATGAGGCGTCCGGCGAATATGTCATCAACGGGACGAAATGCTTTATCTCGGGGGGAGGAAGAGCAAAATACGTCGCCCTCATCGCCCTGACCCAGCCGGAGAAAGGGCTGAAGGGTTTCTCCTGTATTCTGGTGGAGCGGGGGACTCCGGGGTTTTCCGTCGGGAAAACGGAGGAAAAGATGGGCCTTCACGGCTCGGAAACGGTAGAGCTGATTTTCGAAAACTGCCGCGTTCCCAGGGAAAATCTTCTGGGAGAGGAAGGAAAGGGTTTCAAGTACGCCATGATCGGCCTGGACGCCGCACGCATCGGCATCGCCGCCCAGGCTCTGGGGATCGCGGAGGGCGCGCTGGAGGAAGCGGTCAAATACATGCACCAGCGGGTGCAGTTCGGGAAGCCCATCGCCGAGCTGCAGGGGCTGCAGTGGTATATCGCGGACATGGCAACCAAGATGGAAGCGGCAAAGTGGCTGACGTACTACGCGGCCTACCTGGAATCGGCGGGACTGCCCCACACGAAGGAGGCGGCCATGGCGAAGTTGAACGCTTCGGAAAACGCCCGCTTCGTGACCAATCTCGCCCTCCAGATCCACGGGGGCTACGGCTACATGAAGGACTATCCGCTGGAGAGAATGTACCGGGACGCCAAGATCACGGAGATTTACGAGGGAACCTCGGAAATCCACAAGGTGGTCATCTCGAGAGCCGTTCTCGGCTGAACCGGGGTTTCCGCGCATCCGACGGAGAAAGCATAAAGAAAAGGGGACGCTACAACATGAGCAGACGGAATTTATCGGAACTTCTCGCGGGCAAAAAGATGGAGCCGCGGTATCTGGAGTACAACTGGCGCGACGTCGCGCTGTACGCGCTGGCCGTGGGAGCCAAGCGGGAGGATCTCATTTATACGTACGAAAAATATATCAAGGCCATCCCCACTTACGGGGCCGTACCCTACTGGGGGACCGTGAACGTGCGGCCTTACCAGTGGATGCCCCTGCCCGCGTCCATGCTGGCGGACGAAATCATCCAGCCCACCGTTTCCTTCCTGAACATGGACCATGAGATCGTCATGCATCGTCCCATCGATCCCATCAAGGGCACCTTCCAGTGGCAGGACGCGATTACCGACGTCTATGACCGCGGAGAAGGGAAGGGGGCGGTGGTGAAAACCCGGGTGATCGTCCGGGACGAGGCGGGAAACAACGTCTGCACCAACTATTCCACCACCTTCTTTCACGAGGCGGGGGGCTTCGGCGGGCCGCCCATGCCCAAAAGCACGGTGGAGATCCCAGACCGCTCACCGGACTATGAAGCCGACGACTACATCAGTCCCGTACAAAACCTGCTGTACCGTCTCACTGGAGATACGAACCTGGTGCACGCGGACCCCGAATATGCCAGGCGGATGGGGTTTGAGACCTCCTTCATGCAGGGCCTGTGTTCCTTCGGCTTTTCCTGCCGCATGGCCATCGCGGCCCTCATCCCCGGCGAGCCCGAGCGCATGACGCGCATGGCGGCGCAGATGAGCTCGGTGCTCTTTCCGGATACTCCGGTGCGCCTGCAGCTGTGGAAAATGGGGGAGGGCACCGCGTATTTCCGGTTTATGAATCTCACAAACGGAAAGCCCGTCCTGAACCGCGGCGTGTTCGAATGGAAATAGGCCGGGAAACGCGCGGAACACAGGGGACAGTTCCATTGATTCATTTTGCTATAATCATAGAATAAAAAAATACGATTCTTCCGGTTCGGGATAAATGTGACCGGAAGAATCGTTTTTTATAGATAACAATGTAAAATAATGGGGAGTTCGTGTATTATATAAGATATAATGGAGGATAGGAAATAGTATTTTCGTTAATTTATAACAGCAGATAAAGTGGATAGAAATAGACAGTTGGTCTTCTGACGGATCAATACAAAACGGGAACAAGTCCCTGATGATTCGTCCAGGTTTTAAAGTCAAAACCAATGAAGAAGAGTATTCATTTTTCGTAATAGATTATAATGTGGACACCATAGACCCTGATAATGAGGGTGTTTATATGTTAGAAGTATCAAAAACATCATATAGTGGCGAATGGGGATCTTGGCAAGATAGAATGCGTGCAGGGATATTTATAGTGGAGTGAATCCATGACACGTTCCGTGAAACTCCTCCCTGTGACACCCGATTACTATGGGACAACTTATATAGATCAAAGTGGTGGAGAAACGAATATAAACCCTTCTGCCCTAATTATTGTACTAATGCCGGATTTCGTTCCAAGCCCCATTCCGGCTCCTGCACCAATTCCTGTTCCAGTATTTCCGTAATATAAGGAGAAGTACAGTTACGGAAAAGAATAGACTTAATGTTAAGGGGGACAAAAATGAAATATTACATGGGTGAATATTGGGCGATGATGAACTCTGGTGATCTAGAAAAAGTGGAAGAAGGAAAGAGTTTATGCCTTCCAAACAAAAATAAAAAGTACCGAAACAGACATAAAAAAGTCCATTTCGATACTTTTTCGATTGGTCCGAGTGACTGGATTCGAACCAGCGGCCTCTTGAACCCCATTCAAGCGCGATACCAAACTTCGCCACACCCGGTTATCAGCCTAAATAGAATACCACAGATTATACCGGGATGCAAGTGGGAAAACTCATAAATTAATCAAAAAGGGAAGGGCAGAGGGGAGACACAATAAAAAGGCGCCGGTAAAAATCCAGGGGATTTTCACCGGCGCCTTTGATGATCGGTTTGTCTGCCTGCGGAGGAGTCAGGAACCGTGCCTGTCGCGGATGATCTCATGGCGCTTCGGGCCGGTGGAGACCAGGATAATGGGGACTTTGATCTGGGATTCTATAAAGTCCACGTAATCCTTAGCTTCCTTGGGCAGCTCTTTGTAGCTGGTGACGCCGCGAATGTTGGTTTTCCAGCCGGGAAGAACGGTATAAACGGGCTTGGCGCGGTTTAAAAGGGGAGTGACGGGGAAGTCTTCGGTGACCTTTCCGTCGATCTCATATCCGGTGCAGACCTTAATCTCGTCCAGGTATCCCAGAACGTCGATGGCCGTGAGGACCACGCCGGTTGCGCCCTGGACACGGCAGCCGTACCGGGAGGCGACGGCGTCAAACCAGCCCACGCGGCGGGGCCGACCGGTGGTTGCTCCGTATTCTCCGGCGTCTCCGCCCCGGCTGCGCAGCTCCTGAGCTTCGTCGCCGAACAATTCGCTGACAAAATCACCGGCTCCAACGGCGCTGGAATAGGCCTTGGTGACCGCTATCACCTCGCTGATATCGCCGGGGGCGACGCCCGCGCCGATGCAGCCGAAGCCCGCCAGGGTGGAGGAGGAGGTGGTGAAAGGATAGATGCCGAAATCCGGGTCCTTCAAAGAGCCCAGCTGGCCCTCCAGAAGGACGCTTTTCCCTTCGGCAAGGGCGTTTTTCACAAAACCAAGGGCATCTCCCACGTAGGGGGCGATCTGATCCCGGGAAACCATCAGCTCGTCAAAGAGCTTGATGGGGTCGAGAAGAGGTTTGTGATACAAATGCTCCAGGAGGACGTTTTTAATACCGCAGACCGTTTTCAGCCGTTCCCGGAGGAGGGCTTCGTCAAACAGCTCGCAGACCTGGATGCCCACCTTGGCGTATTTATCCGAATAGAAGGGGGCGATACCGGATTTGGTGGAACCAAACTGGCGGTCACTCAGGCGCTCCTCTTCGTAGGTGTCCAGCTGGACGTGATAGGGCATCAGAATCTGGCAGCGCTCGGACACGATAAGGCGGGGAGCGGGGACTCCCGCGGCCTTCAGGGTGCTCAGTTCCTTAATGAGAGCGGAGATATTGAGGGCCACGCCGTTTCCGATGATATTGGTGATATGCGGGAAAAAAGCGCCCGAGGGCAGGAGATGAAGGGCAAACTTTCCATAGTCGTTGATGATGGTATGCCCCGCGTTGGCCCCGCCCTGAAAGCGGATGACCACGTCGGAGGTTTCGGCAAACATGTCGGTGATTTTCCCCTTGCCCTCATCGCCCCAGTTTGCTCCAACAATCGCTTTTACCATGTGTGATTCCTCCAAGAAAGCAAAGTCCCGGGCCCTCCGGCAGCTGCGGCAGGAAAGCCTGTCCGGGCGGCGGGAGCGGTCCGACGTCCGAAATGGATTTTCACCGGACGCAAACAACAGAACTATTATATCGTATTTTATCCTCCGGCGCAAGAAATCCGGCAATAAATTAAACCGGCCGAAGGCCGTCGGAGGTTTCAAGCTTCGGAGAGGCTTACAAAAACGGAAAAAAGGGGGAGAGCCTGCCCGAGTTTCAGAGGTCCGCCCGGGCATTTTCCCGGGGACAACGGGGGTGGAAGGGGCCCTCGCTCTCGTCAAAGGGCATGACAAAGGAGACGATGCCCTCCACATAGGGCGCTATGGTATACAGCTGATAGTAAACGGCCAGGCCTTCTGACACGAGATAATAGTTCTGGGAGTTAAAATGCTTGACAAGGAGCTTTTTATAGTCGTCAAAATACATGGATTCGCCGGAGGCGATCCCCGCCTCCGCCTGTTTCGCGGCGCCGGCAATCAACCGTTTGCGCCAGGGCGCGCCATGGGGAAAGAAGGCGGTAATCGGAAGAGGGTAGCCTGTATTCAGATCCCATGTGTCCGCGTAACGGACGGTGTTCCCGTGGGCGCCGTCGGTATACTCGTAACTGTCGGTATAGAGGCTCAGGACGCAATCCTGGTTCCAGGTGACGGTATAGGTAAAGACGGCGTCGAATTTCCGGAAGGGGAAGCTGTTTGCCAGAGCACCTTCGAACTCCTCCACAGCGAGCTTGAACAAGTAGGTTTCGCAGTAATGCAAAAACACTTTACATGCATGCTGATAATAACGGTTGATGCGTTTTGCCGCGGCGGGGCGCACAGGACGGACGATCCTGGGGACGCTTACGGAGACGGAGAGGACGGGAATCCCCTCATGGGTCATCTCGCGCTTGAGGGAAACCGTTTCCAGCTCCACCGAGGTCTGGTTTCTCAGCAAACCGATCAGCTCCTTTCGCGGCTATGGGCTATAACAGTGTATGCGCGCGAGAGGGGATTGTGAAGGGAAAAGGATTTTTTATTCCGCTATTTACTTCCATACTGTAGTGTGTTAAAATACGGGTATCGGGAGGTGCCGGACATGCCTAAAGATTTGAAAAAGCCAAGAAACGAGCAGCTGTACGAAGCGATTCTCAAGCTCGAGACCCTGGAGGAATGCCATCGTTTTTTCGACGACCTGTGCACCGTGGCGGAACTGCGGGCCATGGAGCAGCGGTTTGAGGTGGCCCTGTTGCTGGACGAGGGGATGATCTACAACGACATCCTCAAGAAAACGGGGGCCAGCAGCGCCACCATCAGCCGGGTGAACCGGTCGCTCAATTACGGCGCAAACGGTTACCGGGTGGTTTTTGACCGGATCCGGAAATGAACACATACCGAGGCCTTGCCCGGCACTACGACACTCTGACGGCGGACGTGGACTATCCCGGATGGGCGGACTTCCTGGAAAAGCTGTTCAAACGGAGCGCAATTCCGGTACACACCGTGCTGGACCTTGCGTGCG
Organism: Papillibacter cinnamivorans DSM 12816; assembly: GCF_900176335.1. Taxonomy (GTDB): domain Bacteria; phylum Bacillota; class Clostridia; order Oscillospirales; family Oscillospiraceae; genus Papillibacter; species Papillibacter cinnamivorans. The sequence goes on along the minus strand of NZ_FWXW01000010.1, from coordinate 45,330 downwards.
GAACGGGAAGCCTTACGGCGATCCTGGCCGAGCGGGGGTACGAGACCATCGGAGCGGACGCTTCTGCGGAGATGCTGGCGCAGGCTGCGGGGAAGACCCTGGGGATCACGGGCATCCGTCCGCTTTTTATCCGGCAGGGCATGACGGAGCTGGACCTTTACGGGACGGTGGACGCAGTTGTCTGCTGCCTGGACAGCGTCAATCATCTGAAAGGACCGGGGGAGCTTTCGAGTATGTTCTCCCGGGTAAAGCTGTTTTTGGCGCCCGGAGGGGTCTTTATTTTTGACGTCAATTCGGCGGAAAAACTCAAGGGGCTGGACGGAGAGCTGTTTTTGGACGAGCGGGAGGACCTCTTCTGCGCGTGGCGGGGAGAGTACTCTAAAAGCAGCAGAACCTGCCGCCTCTGGTATGATATTTTCGAGCGGGACGGGGAATGCTGGATCAGGAGCGACGATACCGTCGAGGAATACGCTTTCGAGGTTCCGGAGATTACAGGAGCCCTTGCTGCGGCGGGCTTCGAAGACGTCCGCACTTACGGGGACCGGAAGATGCGGCCGCCGAAGCCCGGGGAGGACAGAATTTTTTATTGTTCCAAAAGGGGAAACAACTTCAATGGCAGATAAAATCGTTAAAGCAATCGCCGGAGACGGATATGTAAAGGCAATTGCCATTACATCTACCGAGCTTACGGAGCGGGCGAGAAAAATCCACAATACGACCCCCCTTGCCACCGCGGCCCTGGGAAGGGCACTGGCGGCTGTGTCCATGCTGGGCAGCATGCTGAAGGAGGAGGCAGGATCCGTCACCCTGCGCATCAACGGAGGAGGACCCCTGGGGACCATTCTGACGGTATCCGATTCCGGAGGCAACGTCCGGGGCTACCTGCAGAATCCGGATGCGGAGCTTCCCCTGAAGCGAAACGGCAAGCTGGACGTGGGCGGGGGAGTGGGAACCGACGGGTCCGTCACGATTTCCCGGGATCTGGGGCTGAAAGAGCCTTACGTGGGAAGCGTACCCCTGGTCAGCGGGGAGATCGCCGAGGACGTGGCGGCGTATTTCGCGGAAAGCGAGCAGACGCCCACAGTGTGCGCCCTGGGTGTTCTGGTGGACGTGGATCACCATGTGCTGGCGGCGGGAGGATATCTCATCCAACTCCTGCCGGGCGCGGAGGAAGACCTCATCGACACAATTGAGCAGGCGGTTCGGGAAGCAGGACCGGTGACCTCCATCCTGACCAACGGGGGCAGCGCGGAGACGCTTCTGGAGCGGGCGCTGGCGGGACTCAATCCGGAAATCCTGGAGTCATTTCCGATGGAGTACCGATGCTACTGCACCAGGGACCGGGTGACCCGGGCGCTCATCAGCATGGGGAGACAGGAACTTTATGACCTGGCGGAAGAACAGGGGGGCGCGGAGCTCACCTGCCAGTTCTGCGACAGGGTGTACGACTATACCAAGGAGGAAATCCTGGGACTCGCCGATTCCGCAAGGCTGAAATCCCGAAGAAATGAGGCTCCGTAAAAAAGTTCAATTTTCATTTTTTTGATGTTGACAGACGCAAAGTCGTTTAGTATAATTAACTTCGCTGCTTGAGGGAGCGATGACGGGAGCATAGCTCAGCTGGGAGAGCGCATGCCTTACAAGCATGATGTCACAGGTTCGAGCCCTGTTGTTCCCACCATGTGGCCCAGTAGTTCAGTTGGTTAGAACGCTAGCCTGTCACGCTAGAGGTCGACGGTTCGAGCCCGTTCTGGGTCGCCAACATGCCTCTGTAGCTCAGTCGGTAGAGCAGAGGACTGAAAATCCTCGTGTCGTTGGTTCGATTCCGACCGGAGGCACCATTTTATGCGGGCGTAGCTCATCTGGTAGAGCGCCACCTTGCCAAGGTGGAGGTAGCGAGTTCGAGCCTCGTCGCCCGCTCCACTAAAGAAATAGGAGCGCATATTGCGCTCCTATTTCCACAGGAGCAAGCTCCGGCCGCGGCGCCATAGCCAAGTGGTAAGGCATAGGTCTGCAAAACCTTGATTCCCCAGTTCGAATCTGGGTGGCGCCTCCAAAAAGAAAGAACAGGCATTTGCCTGTTCTTTCTTTTTGGGTTCCGCCGCCCTGTGGGCGGCTCCACCCGAATTAATTGGATCGCGACGGCGGGAGTGAATCCCGCCTGCGGCAATTCTCCGCTACGCTGCGAATTGACGGCGCACTCGCGCCGCCCCGCCGGAGGCGGGGTTTAAGAACAGGCAAATGCCTGTTCTTTCTTTTTGGGTTTCGCCGCCCTGTGGGCGGCTCCACCCGGCTTGATTAAATCGCGACGGCGGACTACAATTGATATAAATTGAATTTTCAGGAGGTAATTCGATGAACAAGCAGCTGCTCTGCCTGCGATGCAGTGAAACAATGCGGTATGTGAAGAACGAAAAATTGCAGCTGGGTCAGGCAGGCTGGATTCTGGGGACTCTGCCCAATCTGCTGTCGGGGGCAATGGAGGTTGCGGTTTATGTGTGTCCGGTTTGCGGAAAAATTGAGTTATTCCAATCCCAAAGCGATAATTGCTCAGAAGGGATCGCACAGAAAAAATGCCCCGTATGTGGTAAAAGTCACGATCTGGATGATCCTGTCTGTCCTTTTTGCAGGCATAAATATTACGAATAACAGATGCCTTTTGCGGGGAAATACGGTATACTGAAGACAAGACACGCGGGACCGTAGGAATTTTGAAAAACGGGAACCCTTGATTCCAGATACGAGCGGGCACCAAAGAAAAAGGAGGGATCCGAAACATGAAAATCACGTATTACGGACAGTCTGCATTTCTTCTGGAGACGGGGCCTGAGTTCCGGGCTCTCATCGATCCGTTTTTAACGGGCAATCCGCTGTGTCCTGTCTCCGCAAAAAGCATCAGCGGCATTACCCATATCTTCGTGACCCACGGACACGGCGACCACCTGGGGGACACGGCGCCTATTGCCAAGCGGTGCGGCAGCCTGGTGGTCACCAATCATGAACTGGGCGACTTTCTGGCAAAGCAGGGGGTAAGGGTGCACACGATGCATATCGGCGGCAGGGTGCGTATGGATTTCGGCAGGGTTAAGATGACTCCCGCCCTCCACGGCTCCGGAATTTCCACGGCGGAGGGAATGAAAGAGGGAGGAAACCCGTGCGGCTTTCTCATCGAGACGGGAGGAAAGAAGATTTACCACGCGGGGGACACCGGCCTTACCATGGACATGAAGCTTCTGGAGGCGGAGAGTGTGGATCTTGCCATGCTTCCCATCGGGGGGAATTTTACCATGGACATCGACGACGCGGTGCGGGCCGTCTCTTTTATCCGGCCGAAGCTGGTGGTCCCCATGCACTATAATACGTTTGACGTGATCCGTGCGGACCCGGAGGAATTTAAAGCGAAAGTTCAGGACGCTCAGGTATTAGTTCTGAAGCCGGGCGAATCCATGGAGCTGTAATCGGCAATTTGCATGATAGATTATAAGAGCGTCTCAGATGTCAATGACATCTGAGACGCTTTTAATCATACGATTCCCACGGGCAATGGTTTTCCGGGAAGGTTCGTTTTCCATTAAATTTACATTAAATTCCCGGGAGGACGATTTACAGGAAGAAGGAGTGTGGTATTATGGGAAAGTGAATCCTGTATTTTCCAATCCCAAATGAGCGGAAAAGATTTTACGCGGAGGTGGAACATGGAACCGATAATCCGGGTGGAAGGACTCGTGAAAAAATATGGGGAGCTGACCGCGGTGGACGGCGTGAGCTTCCAGGTGCGGCAGGGAGATTTTTTTGCCTTTCTTGGGCCCAACGGAGCGGGAAAGTCCACGACAATCAGCATTTTATGCACGCTGCTTGTTAAAACGGCGGGCAGCGTCACGGTGGCGGGGTTCGACGTGGACAGCGGAGGAAGGGGGGTGCGCGAGGCCATCGGCATCGTATTTCAGGATAACGTTCTCGACCCGCTTCTGACCGTAAAAGAAAACCTTCTGACCCGGGGCGGCCTTTACGAAAAAGACCGGAAGGCCCTGAAGTTCCGGCTGGACGAGGTGACACGGACCATAGGACTCGGAGAATACCTGAGCCGGCCCTTCGGAAAGCTATCAGGCGGACAGAAGCGGCGGGCGGAAGTCGCGCGGGCCCTCATGAGCAGACCGAAGCTGCTCATCCTGGACGAACCCACCACCGGGCTGGATCCTCAGACCAGAAAGACCGTGTGGGAAGTGATCGCGAAACTGCAAAAAGAAGAAAAGCTCACGGTGTTCTTCACCACGCATTATATGGAGGAAGCGGCCGGGGCGGATATGGTGGCGGTGATCGACCGGGGGAAAATCGTGGCCTCCGGGACGCCCAACGAGCTCAAGGAACGCTACTCCAGCGACATCCTGCGCCTGGCGCCCAGGCACATGGGGGCCGCGGAGCGGTTCCTGTCCGGCCGCGGGTACGCTTTTGAAAAGACGGCGGATATGCTGACCGTCCGGCTTCCCACCACGCTGGAGGCCTATGGGCTTTTAAAGGAGATGGAGGGCGGATTCGACGCTTTCGAGGTGATTCGGGGGACCATGGACGACGTGTTTGTGAACATCACGGGGCGTTCCATCCGGGAGGGCGACTGATATGACGGCTGTTACGACGATGATAGAAAGAAACATCAAGGTCTTTTTCCGGAACAGGGCCAGCGTGTTCTTTTCCCTTTTATCCATGCTCATCATCATCATGCTCTACGCGCTCTTTCTCGGGGATCTGAACGTACAGTCCATACAGGCGACCACCGGAGATGTGGAGGGAATCCGCTGGTTGGTGGACACCTGGATCATGGCGGGGATCCTGGTGGTGAATTCGGTGACCGTGTCCATGGGCGTTTTCGGGATCATGGTGCAGGACAGGGAAGAAAAGCGGCTCCAGGCCTTTCTGGTTTCCCCGGTTTCCAGGGGCAGGATCGTTCTGGGGTATGTTCTGTCGGCATGGATCATCGGGGCAATCATGACGACCATCACTTTTCTCGCGGCAATTGCCTACATCGTGGCGGGCGGGGGAGAGGTTCCGGACGCCTTTACGGCGGCGCGGATCTTCGGACTCATTCTGCTGAACGTCTTTTCGGGAACGTGCTTCGTGTTTTTCCTCGTGAATTTCGCCCGCTCGTCCAACGCGCTGGGGGCTATGGCGACCATTCTGGGCACTATGATCGGTTTTGTCACGGGAATTTATATCCCCATCGGCGTACTGCCCGAGGGAGTGCAGACGTTTACCAAGCTGATTCCCGCGACCCACGGGACCACGCTCATGCGGCAGGTGTTTACGCAGGCAGCGGCGGACAAGGTGTTCGCAGGCGCTCCCCAGGCCGTGCGGGAGGCGTTTTTCAAGGAAATGGGCATCACCATGTACTGGGGAGGAAGCCCGGTGCCGGACTGGATCATGCTGTTGGTACTGGCAGGTTCGGGCCTTCTGTTTTTGGGCCTATCCGTGCTGGTGCTTCGGAAGAAGCGGGACTGATACATACTCCGGCGAGAGCCGGTGCATATACAGACAGTCGCTTTTTTCCCAAAAGCGGGAAAGATACGAGGCAATGAAAAAGCGCCGCCCGAACCGGTTTACCGGCTTGAGCGGCGCTTTGAACCGTCGAAAAACCCTGTTTTCCGACGGGAACGGGGGGAAGGACCGCGCCTTTGCGAAGGCGCGCAAAGTATGCCTTGCGGAAAGTGAATTCCCGCAAGGCATTGGTATTTCAGCTTTTTGAATTTTGGTCACGGAACGCAACACAAAATCCAAAAATCTTTTCGCCGTTGGCGAAAAGGACAATGGCATTTTTTTGACAAGCTGAAGCGCCGCCCAAACCGGCTTTCCGGTTTGAGCGGCGCTCATGGTTTTATTATTCCGACGGGGGAGAAGCCGGTGTCCGGGGGTCTGCGGCAGCAGTATTCTTCTGCTGGTTTTCCAGGATCTGGTCCAGCTTTGCGTGCAGATCCTGAATGATGATCTCCGCCTTGAGATTGACTTTGTAGTCGTTTTCGGCCCGCTCCCGGTCCTTGGCCTCCTGGCGGTTCTGGCTCATCATGATGAGAGGGGCCTGGATCGCGGCGATGCAGGAGAGCACGAGATTTAAAAGAATGAAAGGATAGGAGTCAAAGGCGCGGGTCGCCAGAATTACGTTTATGACAATCCAGGTGCACAGGACAACGGAAAACCCGATGATAAAGGTCCAGCTTCCGGCGAAGGAGGCGAAAGCATCCGCTGCCTTCTGCCCGGGGGTGCTGCTGCTTTTCTGCTGCGGTTTCTGCGAGATCTTTTTTTCCAGCACAAGATGTATGATTTCCTCGTCCAGGAGTTCGTCGTCCATGTCGTCGATGATGTTTTTTACAATGTCCGACTTTGTCAGTTTTTCCATTCAGATCATCTCCCGATTCCCATCAGATTTATAAGGGAGGAAAGACCGCCGTGCCGGCGTGGCGGGAATAAACCAGGGCCGCGCGGTACATTTTTTCCGAGAGCATAAAGCTTATACCAGATCCAGAATCTCTTTCAGAACGGCGGTGCGGGGGAAGGACTCCTCCTGATCGGTGACGGTCAGCGCGCTGATGGTGATGGTAAAGGTGCCGGTGGCGCCGGTGGGGCCAAACTGGGTGAGAACGTCCTTGTTTTCGGTCAGAACGGGGTCCAGAACGACTTCTATATCCGACTCAGAAAGAGCAGGAATTTTGGCCATGGAGTCCTCGTCCAGATTCAGGGTGATGTATTCCCCCATGAGCCCCGAGGAGTCGGAGGACCAGGTTCCGCTGATGGTGACCTCTCCTGAAAATTTCACGGAGGTATAGTCCTCCGACTTTTCCACCGAGGAAACGGTCATTGCTCCGTACTGTTCGCCCTCCCGAACGGTGTCCATGGAGAACAGGTTTTCCGGCAGGGGTTCTCCCGTGGGAGAGGGAGAGGCTGTGGGCGCGGAAGAAGAGTTGCAGCCCGAGACCAGGACGAAGAGAAGGGCGGCGCTCATGACGAGGCAGGCGATTTTTTTCATTCGATTTTCAACTCCGATTCGGATTCCGGTTCGCGGCGGAGGGCCGGATTGCCGGGAATGACCTGCACTGGTTTCAGCAGCGGGACTCGGAACACAGATCGCTGTGCTCCGGGTGCTGGGAAAACCAGCGCACGGCGTACGAGCAGGTGGGGTAAGCCTTCTTTCCCTCGGCCCTGAGCTTTTCCACCAGAGCGAGGAGGAGCCTGTCCGCCACCTTTTGCCCCCTCAGCGAGGGAGACACATAAGTGTGGCAGATATTCACCATATTGTTTTCCATCGCGGGGAAATCCACTTCCGCCACGGTCTGTCCTTTTTCGTCCCGCAGCGTTATCGCATCGTTTGAAACATGAAAATCCAAAAAAACGACCTCCCTAATCTGCGCCCAACCTTCGTATGTGAAACCGGAAAGGGGGGGCGCTCTTTATTCTATCAAGGATAGCTTGCCCATTTTGCGTTCGCCGAACCGCATACGCGGCTGAGACGGAGCCAAAGGCTTTGGCTTTGCGGATATTATAGCACGAAGCCATTCTTCCGGCAATGGGTATCGAATCGGCGGCCGGAAAGTACAATTTTTCCGGCGGATAGGGAATAACCGTGGACAACCGTTAATACAATGAGGTAGACATGCCGGGAAGGCGGAGCCGGAACAGACCGGCAAAGCCGAGGCCCCGGACGGGGAGGGGGAGCGGACCGTTGTCCTGTGAAGAGTACGAAGCCAGGCGCTATGAGCTGGCCGCGGAGCTTCTGCCCCGGCGTCTGCGAAACGTGGCCCTGGGGCTCGACCCCGCGCGGCGGGGCACGGCCGAGGAATTCCGGCTGCGGGCCGGGCGGCCCCTCACCGCCGTATTTCCGGAAGGGGAGGAGGAACTACCCGGGGGAGCGGAAAGAGTGGTGCAGGGCAGCGACCTGAACCTTACCCTGGACATTGCCACCCAGCTTTCCGCCTATTCCAGCGTGGAGACCCTGCGAGCGGGGTATATCACGGTGCCCGGGGGATTTCGCATCGGCGTGTGCGGCACGGCGGTACTCAAGGACAGGGAGGTGAGCAACATCAAAAACGTCTCCTCTCTGGCCCTCCGGATTTCCCGGGAGCGAAAGGGAACGGCGGAGGAAGTGCTGGGGGCGCTGCGGGAAAACGGGCGGTTTCAAAGCACTTTGATCCTGTCTCCTCCGGGAGGGGGAAAGACCACCCTCCTGCGGGACCTGGTGCGGCTTCTCTCCGACGGGAGCACGGGAATGCCCGGATACCGGGTGGCCGTGGCGGACGAGCGGGGGGAAATCGCAGTATGCTACAACGGGACGCCACAAATGGATGTGGGAGCGCGGACGGACGTGCTGGATGCCTGCCCCAAGGCGGCGGGAATGATGATGCTCCTGCGGGCCATGAACCCCCAGATCATCGCAGCAGACGAGATCACGGCGCCCGAAGACATCAAGGCACTGGAGGCTGCGGCAAACTGCGGGGTGAAGCTGGCCGCCACAGCCCACGCCGAGGGGATACCGGACCTTCTGAGCAGGCCGGTGTACCGGAGCCTTTTATCGCTGGGCATCTTCAAAAAAGCGGTGGTGATCCGCATGGTGGAGGGGAAACGGCTCTTTACCGTGGAGGACGTGCCATGCTGCGGCTGATGGGAGCGGCCCTGGTGGCGGGGGGCGGCGCCATGGCGGGGTTTCTCGCCGTTTCGCGGCTGCGGGAACGGGTGCGGACCATTTCCTCGTTTCTGGGAGCGCTGGAGCTCATGGAGTCCGAAATCCGGTTCCGGCTGACGCCCATCCCGGAGCTGATGGAATTTCTGGCACAAAAAACGGGCGAGCCCGCCGCCTCTTTTTTCCGCACCTGCCGGCGGGAATGGGAGAAGCGGGAAGAGGAGAGCTTTTCCCGGATCTGGCAGAAGGGTCTGGAAACCCTGCTCCCGGCGGCGCCGGAAAGGGAAGTGCTGGACCAACTGGGAGAAATCCTGGGGCGGTACGACGTGGAAGGGCAGAGGCAGGCCATCGGATATGTCCGGCGCCGGCTGGAGGGCCTTCTCCGGCAGGCGGAGGAAGAGAGGAAGACCCGGGGCAGGGCCTATTTTGCCTCCGGATTTGCCGTGGGACTGTGTCTGGCCGTGATTTTACTGTAGTTGGGGATGGATTCGATGGATGTTGATCTGATTTTTCAAATCGCAGCAATCGGAATTCTGGTTTCGGTGCTCAATCAGGTGCTGATCCGCTCGGGGCGGGAGGAGCAGGCCATGATGACCACCCTGGCGGGTCTCGTGGTGGTGCTCATGATGCTGGTGCAGCAGATCAACCAGCTGTTCGGCATGGTGAAGACCCTGTTCGGATTTTAAGGATATGGAAGAAGTCCTGAAGGTGGCGGCAATCGGGGTCGCCGGCGCAATCTGCGCACTGGTGCTGAAACGGAACAGCCCGGAACTGGGGCTTGCCGTTACCCTGGCGGTGGGGGTGGTCATTCTCCTGGCGGCCCTGTCGGTGATCATGGGGATCGTGGAGTTCATCGAGGTGCTGGCGGACACGGCGGAGCTGGACAGCGATATCCTCGCGCCCCTCATGAAGACGGTGGGCATTGCCATCATCACCAAGGTGGCGGCAGAAATCTGCCGGGACGCCAAGGAAAACGCCATCGCATCCTTTGTGGAGACGGCGGGAAGCGCCGCCGCCATCTTTGTCGCCCTGCCGCTTTTAAAGTCGGTGCTGGAAATGATCACGTCGCTGATATCCTGAAATACATAGGTGAAGAAGATGAAACAGCTCATTGCGATTTTCGCCGTCCTCTGCCTGCTCACCACGGCGGCAGCCGCGGAGGGTTTCGACGATGCGGCCCGGCAGTCCGGAGCGCTGGACACCGGGACGCTGGAGGAGGCGGTGCCCTCCGGGGCGCAGGATCTTATGGACGGCGCGGAGATCGACCAGGGAGAGGACCTGGGCGGAGGCATCGCGGGGATCCTCCAAAACGCGGGGCGGGAACTGGAGAGCATTCTGAAGGGGAGCCTGCGCAGCGGGGTGCTCCTTTTATCGGTGGTGCTTCTGTGCGCGGTGGCCGGGAGCCTCTACGAGGGGACGGCTTCCAAAACGGCGGCCAATTTCGTGCCCACGGCGGGGACCCTGGCGGTGACCGCCATCGCGGTGGGAGATATCCACACTCTTATCGGACTGGGTTTGGAGACCATTTCCCAGATTGAAAACTTCTCCAAGGTGCTGCTTCCCACCCTGGCGGCGGCCACGGCGGCCAGCGGCAGTGTGGGCGGGGCGGCGGCGCGGCAGATGGCAACGGTTCTGTTCTCCGACGTGGTCTTAACGGCCATCGACCGGCTTCTCATGCCCCTGGTGTACGCCTATATCGCCGCCCAGGCGGCCAACGCGGCCATAGAAAATAACCTTCTGGGCCGGGTGGCGGGGATGCTTAAATGGGCGGTGACCACCATCCTAACCATGCTGCTGATCTGCTTTACCGGATATCTTACGGTGAGCGGAGCCATCGCGGGGACGGCGGACGCCGTGACCATCAAGGCGGCGAAGTTCGCCATGTCGGGGGCCGTCCCGGTGGTGGGGGGCATCATATCGGACGCCGCGGAAACGGTATTGGTGGGCGCGGGGGTCCTGCGAAACACCGTGGGCGTATTCGGGATGCTGACCATCCTCGCCATCTGCATCATCCCCTTTCTGCGGCTGGGCGTGCAGTACCTGATGTACAAGCTCACCGCCGCCATGGCCGGCACCGTGGGAGACGACCGGGTGGTACGGCTCATCGACGGGATCGGGGGCGCCTTCGGGCTGGTACTGGGAATGACGGGGGCCTGCGCCCTGATCCTGCTTATTTCCATTGTTTCCTCCGTGAAGGCGGTGACAGGATGACGGAGCTCCTTAGAAGCTGGTTGCTGGGGATCACCTGCGCCGCCGTGATACTGGCCCTGGCAAACGGGATCATGCCCGAGGGGGGCGTGAAAAAGATGGCCAGACTCACGGGAGGGCTTATTCTGATGCTGGCCATCTTAAAACCCGTTCTCACCCTGAAAACCGGAAGCCTGCCGGAGTATTTTCAAAATTACCAGGAGACGATGCAGGAATACGAGCTGGAGCTGGAGGAAGGGAACAGCATTCTTCTCGCCGACATCATAGAAGAGAAGACCGAAGCATATATATTGAAAAAAGCGGATGAGCTGGGGGTCGCCTGTGAGGTGAGGGTCCGGACGGAAACGGGAGAAGACGGGATCCCCTATCCCTACCGGGCGGAAATCGACGGGGACTGGAACGAGGCGCTCTCCGAAAGCATCGAGCAGGAGCTGAATATCCCGGCCTCCCGTCAGACGTGGAGCGGGAAAAAGGATGGTTGAACATGAAGCGGTTTAACTGGGGAGAGGGGCAGAAGCAGTTCGCCCGCCTCTTCGATAAGCTCAAATATGTCCTTCTGGTAATACTGGCGGGCGTTATTCTGATGATCGTGCCCTTCGGGAGCGGAGGAGACACGAAAAAGACGCAGGATTCCCAGGAGGAGAGTTTTTCCCTGGAGGAGACCGAACGGCGGATCGAGAAAGCCCTCTCCCAGATCCAGGGGGCCGGGGAGGTGACTTTGGTTCTTACAGTAAAATCGGGAACCGAGCGGGTGCTGGCCCAGGACGAGGAGATCTCCTATCAGGAGACGGGGGAGGACAAGGAGCTCAAGTCCTCCGTTACCAACGTGATCGTATCCCAGGGGTCTGGGGCGGAAGACACGGTGGTCACCAAGAGCATCCATCCGGAATACCAGGGAGCGCTGGCGGTGTGCCGGGGGGCGGGGGACGCGAAGGTCCGCCTTCAGGTGACCGCGGCCATCGCGGCCCTCACAGGCCTGGGGACGGACAAAATATCGGTGGTCCAAATGGAAGGGTAAGCAGGATAAAGGGTAAGCCCCGGCGGGTGTTCCGGGCGGGGATGGGCCGAAGAATAAAATTAGCCGGCCAATCCGGCGGAATGGAGAGAGAAGTATGTTCACAATCTGGAAACGAAACGCAGTGGTGATCACCGTTCTGGTCTTCGTGTGCGTGGCGGTCTATCTCAACTGGTCTTATACGCGGCTGGGGGATTCCCAGACGGGAAAGACGCTGGGCGAGGCGACACTGGTGGACGGAGAGGACGCGGGAGGCGCGGTGGACGAAGCCGACGTCTACGCCGACACCGACCTGGCCGACTATTTCGCCACCGCGCGGCTGACCCGGCAGCAGGCCCGGGACAGCGCCCTGGCGCTCCTCAACGAAACCGCCGCGGCGGATAACGCGGCCCAGAGCGTCCGTGACGAAGCCAACGAGAGCATCCAGGCCATGGCGGCATACACCCTGGCGGAGGCGCAGATCGAGAACCTTGTGACTGCCAAGGGATATGCCGACTGCATCGCCTTCATCAGCACGGACGGCATCAGCGTGGTGGTGGCACCGCCGGAGGGAGGGCTCACCACGGCGGACGTGGCCAAAATCACCGATATCATCACCGATCAGACCAGCTTTGCCACCGAGCAGATTAAGATTGTGGCGGCCAGCTGACGCAAGTTTCAGTCGGAAGGGCATAATATTCGCCGGGGGATTGTTTTTTGGGGAAGGTGTGGTAAAATAGGGGTACTGACGAAAGGAGCGTGGTCTCAGGTGGCCGACAACAAGGAATATATCTCCCAGCCAGTGGAAATGGGAAGTATCAATATATCTGAAGACGTAGTGGCGACCATCGCGGCGGCAGCCGCGGCGGAGGTGGAAGGCGTGAGCGGGCTTGCCGCCAACATCGGGAGCGATCTGGCGGAGCTCCTGGGGAAGAAGAACCTGTCCCGGGGGATCAAGCTTCAGATCACGGAAAACACCGTTTCCATCGATGTGCACGTGCTGGTGAAGTACGGGCAGATCATCCCCACCATTGCCAAAAGCATTCAGGACGCCGTGATGAGCAGCGTGGAGGCCATGACGGGCCTTACCGTTTCCGGCGTCAACGTGCACGTGGGCGGCGTCACCTTCGACAAGGAAAAACGTTCCGGCGACTGAGTCCCGATTGGCCGTACAACCCCTTTGCCCCGGGGCAAAGGGGTTTCCTGTTGCCATACGGAACCGTGATTTCACACGGGGCGGACGGCGCGGCGCACAGAAGGTTTTTGACATTCCGGGCCGGATTTTGTCAATCCGGAGGTTTATTTTTGCCGGAATATTGTTTATAATAATGTCTGATGGCTAAACCGCTCTGCGGTTTAGCCATGGGGCATAAGCTCCAGATTTCTCCGTACGCAGCGGCAAAGCGCCGTATACGGAGAAAATCGGGCATCGGTATCCATGCGTATCCGCCCTGAAGGCTCCTGCCCTTAAGGGGACGTGCAGGATTTTTGAACGAAAACGCTCAAGATTCCTGCGAATGAACAAAGCCGGTTTATCTTGGAGGCCTTGGCTTTCATAACTTGCGGCTTTGATCCGTACGCATTATAATACAGTTTATCGGATATACCCATCAAATTCCCGGCCGAAAGGCCCGCAGAGCCCGGCTTCTTCGGAAGGCCGGAGCCGGACAAGCTCCCGACGGGGAAGCGGAGGATATGGAATGACAAGAACGACCGCCCGAGAAATCGCGATCCACCTGTCCTATGAACTGGGATTTTCCAGCCTTACGGCGTCGGAGCTTATGGATCTGCGCCTGGATCCGGAAGTTTTCCGGACCCTGGAAGAGGAGGATGAGATTTACCGGGAGATGCCCAACGAAAAGCAACTCAAGTACATACGGCAGCTGGTCACCGGTGTGGGAGAGCACAGCGCGGAGCTGGACTCCTACATCGGGAAATACGCCGTGGGCTGGAGTTTTTCCCGCATTTCCCGGGTGGCCTCGGCCATCATGCGGGTGGCGATGTACGAGATCCTGTACATGCCGGAAATCCCTACCGGGGCGGCCATCAACGAAGCGGTGGAAATCGCCAAGAAATATGAGGAACCCGAGGTGGTCTCCTTCATCAACGGCATCCTGGGCACCTTTGTACGAAGAGAGTGCAACGAGTCCGGCCCGGAGGAAAACCGGGAATGAAGGCCTGCCTGGGATTGGACACCAGCAATTACAGGACGTCGGCCGCTCTTTTCGGAGCGGAGGGGCACAGGCAGGCGGGGCGCCTGCTCCCCGTGCCGGAGGGCGATCTCGGCCTGCGACAGTCCGACGCACTTTTCCTGCATCTGAAGGCCCTGCCGGAGGTGCTGGAAGAGCTCTTGGGAGCGGGGTTCCCCAAAGAGATTCGGGCCGCGGGAGCCAGTACGCAGCCCCGGCGGGCGGAGGGATCCTACATGCCCTGTTTTCTGGCGGGGGAAACCCTGGGACGGGGGATCGCCCTTTCCATGGGCATCCCGTTTTTTTCGTTTTCCCATCAGGAGGGGCACCTTGCCGCCGCCGCCTGGTCATCGGGACACGAGGAACTGCTGGACAGGCCGTTTCTCGCCTGGCATCTGTCGGGAGGCACCACGGAGCTTCTTTATGTGACGCCCCGGGAAGCGGCAGTGTCGGCGGAGCGGATCGGCGGAACGGAAGACCTGGCGGCAGGCCAGCTCATCGACAGGACGGGAAAACTCCTGGGAATGCGGTTTCCCGCAGGGCAGGAGCTGGACGCTTTGGCCGAAGCGGCTGAAAAGGATATATACTTTACGCCGAGGCTCCGAGGGCTGGAGTTTTCGCTATCGGGACTGGAAAACAAGGTCCATGAGCAGAGGGAGGCAGGGCGGAAGCCGGAGGAGATCGCCCGGTTTGCCGTTTCCTCCGTCGCCGCGGCGGCGGAGGCGGCCACGAAGGAGGCCCTTCGCCGGTATCCGGGGCTGCCGGTGCTTTTTTCCGGCGGCGTTTCCTCCAGCCGGGTGCTGCGGGAGAGACTCCGGGAAATCCCGGGAGCGATCTTCGCTCCGGCGGAGTTCAGCGGAGACAACGCCGCGGGGATCGCGCTGCTTTCTAACCGCGCTCTTGCGCGGGGATGAACCGGCCGCGGGGTATCCCACAGAGATTTATAAGGAAAGGAAGGGAGGGCCGGGATGCAGACGGGAAGGATTTACGAGGTATCCGAGGTCAACGAACATATCAAGGCCCTTCTGGACGAGGACGCGGCGCTGGCGGGAATATTCGTGCGGGGGGAGCTGTCCAATTATAAAATCTATCCTTCGGGACATCATTATTTTACGCTGAAGGATCCAGAGGGGACGCTGCGGAGCGTGATGTTCAAAAGCGCGGCGTCGAAACTGCGCTTCCGGCCGGAAAACGGGATGAAGGTGATCGCCTTCGGCCGGATCACAGTTTTCCCGAGAGACGGGCAGTATCAGCTCTACTGCAATGAGCTGACCCCGGACGGAGTGGGGGACCTTCACGTGGCCTTTGAGCAGCTGAAGGAGAAGCTTTTCAAGGAAGGCCTTTTTGACCAGCAGCATAAAAAGCCCCTGCCGGCCTACCCGGAGAGGATCGCCCTTATCACTTCCTCCGCGGGGGCCGCGGTGCGGGACATGATCCGGGTGCTGGGAAAACGGTATCCTCTGGCCAAGGTGATTGTCCTCCCCGTGCGGGTACAGGGGGAGGAGGCGCCGCCGGAAATCTGCGGGGCGCTGCGGTACGTAAACCAGTGGAAGCTGGCGGACCTCATCATCACGGGGCGGGGCGGGGGCTCCATCGAGGACCTCTGGGCCTTCAACGACGAGCGGGTGGCCCGGGCGATCTTCGCCTCCGGGATCCCGGTGATCTCCGCCGTGGGGCACGAGCCGGACGTGACCATTTCCGATTTCGTGGCCGACCTGCGGGCGGCGACACCCTCCAACGGGGCGGAGCTTGCGGTGCCGGACATGGCGGAACTGCAGATCCGGCTGCGGAACATGGAAACCAGAGCCGCCCAGGCTCTGGACCGGAAAATCAAGCTTGGCCGGGAGCGGCTGGAGAGACTTCGCCAGACCCGGTCGATGCTAAGTCCGCTCAACTATATCCAGGACAGAAGAATGGTGCTGGACTTTGACCAGGAACGGCTGGCAAACGCGATGCGAAACGCCGTGCACGGGCACCGGGAGCACTATGGGCGGCTGGCCGCCGCGCTGGACGCACTGAGTCCTCTGAAGGTGCTGGGCCGGGGATATTCCATCGCCCGGGGCCCGGCGGGAGAGATTTTAAAAGAATATACGCAGGTACACGAGGGAGACACCATCACCGTCACGCTCCAGCGGGGCAGGCTGGGCTGCACCGTGACGGAGCGGAAGAAATAGAACGGGGAGAAGACTATGGCGGAAAAGAAACTGAGCTTCGAGGATTCCATCACCAGGCTGGAGCAGATTGTAAAGCTCCTGGAAAAGGGGGACGCCCGCCTGGAGGATTCCTTGGCCCTCTTTGAGGAGGGAACGGGACTGCTCCGGCGGTGCGGCACCATGCTGGATAACGCCGAGCAAAAGGTGGTGCGCCTGATGAAGAGCGCCGACGGCACGCCCGCGGAAACCGAATTTCCTAAGGAATCAGTCTGATTAAAGGCAGTGAAAAGTATCAATGGAATATGAAGAGCGACTCCTGGAATACGGCAGGAAAACGGACGAAGCCCTGCGCGGCTGCTTTTCCAACAAGCCGGCCCACTGCGGGCTTTTCGAGGCTATGGAATACAGTCTTATGGCGGGGGGAAAACGCCTGAGGCCCGCACTGACTTTGGAATGCTGCCGGGTGTGCGGGGGCGAGATGGAAAAGGCGATTCCCTTTGCCTGCGCTGTGGAGCTTATCCACACCTATTCCTTAATTCACGACGATCTGCCGGCCATGGACAACGACGACTTCCGCCGGGGCAAGCCCACCAACCACCGGGTGTTCGGGGAAGCAGGCGCTATTCTCGCGGGGGACGCGCTGCAGACGGCGGCCTTCGAGGTTATGCTCCGGCCGGAGAGCGGGAGGGGCCTTCCGCCGGAGCGGGTGATTGCGGCGGCCAATACCCTGGCAAAGGCCGCCGGGGCCGAGGGCATGGCCGGAGGGCAGAGCATGGACGTGGCCTGCGAGGGACGCGGGCTTACCATAACGGACGTGAAGCAGATCCACCGGCTGAAAACGGGAGCCATGATCCGGGCCTCGGCGGAGATGGGCTGCATCATCGGCGGCGGCGGGGAAAAAGAGCTTGCCGCTCTGGGCCGGTACGCGGAAAAGATCGGCCTTGCCTTCCAGATCCGGGACGACATGCTGGACGTGGAGGGAAACGTCGAGACCCTGGGGAAAACCGCAGGATCGGACCGGGCAAACGAAAAAATCACATTTGTCACCCTCCTGGGCCTGGAGGAATGCCGGCGCCAGGTGGATCAATGCACTCTGGAGGCCAAGGACGCCCTCCGCGAGCTTCCCGAAGCGGGGTTTTTATGCTGGCTTGCGGACAAGCTGGCAAAACGGAACAAGTAGGACGTGACGGCATGAACTATGTAGCGTACTTCACATGCAACAAAATTCTGAATCTGGCCATTCTGGCATGGGTGGTGGCGCAGATCCTGAAGGTGCCGATCTACCGCTACACGGACAAGCGGTGGGACATCAAGATGGTTTTCGGCAGCGGAGGAATGCCAAGCTCCCACTCCGCCTTCGTGGTGGCCTGCGCCACGTCGGTGGGGAAGCTCTACGGCATCTCCTCGCCGCTGTTTGCCATTTCGGCGGTGGTGGCCGTGGTGGTGATGTACGACGCGTCCAACGTCCGGAGGGCGGCGGGAGAACAGGCCAAGGTCTTAAATTACATGATGGAGCACTGGTCGGAGATGAAGCCGGAGATCCTGGAAAAGGAACTGAAGGTAATGCTGGGGCACACGCCTTTCCAAGTGGCCGCGGGAGCCGTGCTGGGCCTGCTCATCGGGCTGCTGGCATAGCTGACCGCGGGAGGCGGACGATTACAAGCTACATAGAACGCTTGTAGAAGAAACAAAGACAATACTATCCAGGGACGCAGAGAACCCAGGAATACAGCGGATCGCCAAAAAGCGGGCGCGGAGAGGTAAAATCGCCTGAAATTGGCTTTTTCCTCCCTTGAATAAAACCGGATTCTATGGTAACATATCATAATACATAACAGCGGCGCAGTATCCTAGTCAGAGCTGCCGTCTTCTAAGAAGGGCCTAAAAATCCTTTTAAGGGCACATCGATGAAGTCTCTGGTGCCTGCTTTATACGCCCAGTATAGGGTGGGTGCTGGAGGTTAAGGCTTCAGGGCGATTTACAACGGCATGTGAAGCCCGACCCTGTTGCCGTGGAGACCTGTTCTTGTGGCCGGCCAGACTTCCAAGAGAATTTGTGAGACCGGGCACGAATCAGGGTTAAACCTGCAATGCGGTGCAAGTCAGCGCTGTGTGCAGAGTAGCCTGCCTTGAGTGGGTATGGCGGATGGAAGAGTTACGCACCTGCGGCCCCGGCCAGGGCAACGGGTGACATTGCTTCCTGAAACCATGCCTGCAAAAGAGGCTAAGAGACGGTTTGCCTGTTGTGGAAAACACCTAGGCTGTCTTTTTAAGGGCAGTGGAGGGATTACAGTGCGGACTAAGTGGCAGTCGGGTCTTGCCGGTGGCAACACGGCAGTCCGGAGTTTAATGGGAAACCGCCTGATCGGCAACGAGAGGCACTCCGGGGGGAAATCCAACCCAACCTAAGCCGTAAGATTTACCTCCATTGCCGCCACTGTTACTATTATGACGATTTATCCGCGGGAGGAGCGCTGCGCTCCTCCGCCGCGGGTTACGAAAGCGGCCCGACAGCTTTGGGAAATTCGACGGAGGATTCGTTTTGAAAAAGGACGACGGAGAGATTCAGGCCAAGACCGGAGGGAAGAAAAGACGAAAGCCTTCTCCCGGGACCATTCTGAAAAAAACGGATGTCCGCTGGATTATCAGGATTGTTCTTTTTTCCGTCGCCATGTCGGCCATATTGACCCTATTATCTGCGGAGGCTCTGGAGAATGCCGGTTATATACTGGCATTTACTGTGCTGGCCGCATTTATTTTGCTCGGTATTCTTTTCGACATCATCGGCGTGGCCGTGACGGCGGCGGACGAGAAACCCTTTCATTCCATGGCGGCCCACAAGCAGCCGGGTGCCATCGAATCTCTGCGCCTCATCCGCAACGCGGAAAAGGTTTCCAGCTTCTGCAACGACGTGGTGGGAGACATCGCCGGCATCATCAGCGGAACCACGGCGGCCATCATCGTGACAAAGCTGCAGCATGATCTGGCGACTCAGAACATCGCCATTTCCCTGGCGGTGTCGGGGGCGGTTTCCGGCCTTATGATCGGCGGCAAGGCGCTGGGAAAGACGGCGGCCATCAACAACAGCACCAACATCGTATATTTCGCGGGGCGCGTGACGCGGTTTTTCACCCACTGGGGGGACTGAAGCCTTTCCGGCGGGTCTGACGCAGCATGACGCCAGACTGATTTTATAGATTATTATCGGGATTCCTCCCGGTTCGGCGCAGTTTCAGAAAGCGAAATTTAAGCGCAAACCGGGACGGGAGGTGTATTACCATCATTCTGGAACAGATTCATTCGCCCGAAGACGTTAAACGGCTGGACGACAAGGAAACGGAAGCCCTCTGCAGAGAGCTGAGGGAGTTTTTGATTGAGAACGTGTCCCACACGGGGGGTCACCTGGCCTCCAACCTGGGAGTGGTAGAGCTGACGGTGGCGCTGCACAGGGTTTTCGATACCTGGAGGGACCGCCTGGTTTTCGACGTGGGGCACCAATGCTATATCCATAAGATCCTCACCGGAAGGAAGGACACTTTCGGGACGCTCCGCTCTTTCCAGGGCGTAGCCGGGTTCCCAAAGCCGGCGGAGAGCGAGCACGACGCCTTTATCGCGGGGCACGCCTCTACCTCGGTGTCGGTGGCGCTGGGAATGGCCCGGGCCAGGACCATCCGGGGGGAGCATTATTCCGTGGTGGCGGTGCTGGGGGACGGAGCCCTTACGGGAGGCCTTGCCTACGAAGGTCTCAACGACGCCGGGGAGTCGGGGGAGCCACTCATCGTAGTGCTCAACGACAACGGCATGTCCATCACGGAAAACGTGGGAGGCATCGCCAGCCACCTGGCGCGGCAGAGGGTGAAGCCCCAGTATTTCGAGTTCAAGAAGACTTACCGGCGGATCATGGGCGTGATTCCCGGCGGAAAACGGATCTACCGGGTCACCCATCGGGTGAAGACGGCGGTGAAGAAAGCTCTCTGGCCCTGCAGCATGTTCGAGGACATGGGCTTTACCTACCTGGGCCCCGTGGACGGGCACGACATCAAGAAGCTCACCTATCTTCTCCAGTGGGCAAGGCAGATCAACACCACAGTACTGATCCATGTACGCACGGTGAAGGGGAAGGGGTATCCCTTCGCGGAGGAGCATCCCAATGAGTTCCACGGGATCTCCCGGTTCCAGATCGAAACCGGAGAGCCCATATGCGCTTCCGGAAAGAGCTTTTCCGGCGTCTTCGGGGAGACCATGCTGAAGCTTGCCGAAAAAGACCCCCGGGTGTGCGCGGTGACCGCCGCCATGCAGTCGGGCACGGGACTGGACGAATTCTCCTCCCGGTATCCCAAGCGCTTTTTCGACGTGGGGATCGCGGAGGGCCATGCCACGGCGATGTGCGCCGGTATGGCCAAGCAGGGGCTGCTGCCCGTCTTTGCCGTTTACTCCAGCTTTCTGCAGCGGGCTTACGACATGCTGCTCCACGACGTGGCTATTTCCGGGCTCCACGTGGTTTTCGCGGTGGACCGGGCTGGGCTCGTGGGAGAGGACGGAGAGACCCATCAGGGGGCTTTCGACGCGTCCTTCCTTGCCCAGGTGCCGGGTATGACCGTTTTATGCCCTGCAAGTTACGGAGAATTATCCTCCATGCTGGAATACGCCCTGTTTGAATGTTCCGGCCCCGTGGCGGTGCGCTATCCCAGGGGCTGCGAGGGGAATTACCGGGGCAAGTGGGGCCGGGGAACCCACGCGGTTCTGCGCCGGGGTAAGGACATCACCCTGGCGGGGTACGGCGTTATGGTCAATGAACTGACGGAGGCGGCGGAGCTTCTGGAAGCCGAAGGAATCTCGGCGGAGGTTCTCAAGCTGGATTCTATCGCACCTCTGGATTATGACGCGGTCCTGGATTGCGCACTTCGAACGGGGCGGCTTCTGGTGGCGGAGGAGTCCATTCAGGAGGGCTCCGTGGGAATGCGCATCGGAGCGGAGGCGGCTAAGCGGGGCATCTGCCTGAAGAATTTTGCCCTGAAAAATCTCGGCAACGTATTCATTCCCCACGGCTCGGTGCCGGAGCTTCTGGCCATGTGCGGCCTGAACGGGAAGGGCATCGCCGAAACGGCAGGGGAGATGTGCCATGACAGATAAGGTCAGGCTGGACGTTCTCCTTTGCTCCCGGGCCCTGGCGGAGAGCCGGGAGAGGGCGCGGAGCACCATCATGAGCGGCCTTGTATACGTAAACGGCCAAAAGTCGGACAAGCCGGGAACGCTGGTTTCCGAGACCGCCCAGGTGGAGGTGCGGGGGAACCCGATCCCCTTTGTGAGCCGGGGAGGGCTCAAGCTCCAAAAGGCGCTGGACTATTTCGGCGTCGATCCGAAAGGACTTACGGCGATCGACGTGGGCGCCTCCACGGGGGGCTTTACCGACTGTCTTCTGAAGCGCGGCGCGGAAAAGGTTTTCGCCGTGGACGTGGGATACGGGCAGCTGGCCTGGAGCGTGCGCACCGATCCGCGAGTGGTGCCCATGGAGCGGACCAATATCCGGTACCTTACCCCGGGAGCTCTGGGAGGGGCCCCGGACCTTGCGGTGATCGACGTGTCTTTTATTTCCCTGCGCCTTGTGCTTCCGGTTGCGGCGAAACTTTTAAAGCCCGGGGGGCATGCCCTCTGCCTTATCAAGCCTCAGTTTGAGGCGGGAAAGGAAAAGGTAGGCAAAAAGGGAGTCGTACGGGATCCCGAGGTCCATCTGGAGGTGTTGGAAGGATTTTTGAAAAACGCCTCCGAGGCGGGTTTTTCAGTCCTTGGCATCACCCATTCTCCCATCCGGGGGCCGGAGGGGAATATCGAGTACCTGGGATACCTGTCTCTGGGTTCGGGAGAGCCCTTCGCGGGCGATCTGAAAGCTTTGGTCCGGCAGTCCCACGACGAAACGGGAATGGACGCCGGATCATGACGGACGCAGGTTTAAAAAGTAAAGTGAAGGCGGGGAGGTTACCGGTTTGAATCCGCTAAAAAAAATAATTCTCTGCCCCAACCCCTTCCGGGATAGGGGCCTGAAGGCGGCGCTGCAGGCCGCCGAGATTCTGGGAAATGCCGGCATAGGAACCGCCGTGTGTCTTCCGTTTCCGGTCAACGGGGAGGCGGGGCTTCCGGAAGGGGTTGTAATTCAGCCGCTTCCGACGGCGCTGCGGGGAGCCGATCTCATCATCTGCTTCGGGGGAGACGGGACGATTCTCCACGTGGCCAAGGAGGCCGCGAATCACCGGATCCCGGTGCTGGGCGTCAACATGGGAAGCATCGGCTTTATGGCGGAGCTGGAGAGCGGGGAACTGCACCTGCTGTCAAAGCTGGCCCGGGGGGAATGCCGCCGGGAGGCCCGGATGATGATCGACATCCAGGTGCTGCGGGCAGGAAAACGGGTGTACCAGAACATCGCACTCAACGACGCGGTGATCACCAAAGGCGCGATCGCGAGGATCATCGAGCTTTCGGTTTTCAGCAGCGGAGCGCTTATTTCTTCTTTTTCCGGTGACGGAGTGATTATTTCCACTCCAACAGGCTCCACGGCCTATTCCATGTCGGCGGGAGGGCCCATCGTGGAGCCTACGGCGGAAAACATCCTGGTGACCCCTATCTGCGCCCACACCCTGGCGGCGAAATCCTTCGTTCTGTCCCAGGACAGGGCGGTGAAGACGGTGGTGGGCGCGCTGATGCACAAGTCCGCCTATCTGTCGGTGGACGGAGGCCGGGCCTTCCGTCTTTATTCCAGCGATGAGGTACTGATCCGCAAATCCGACAAGCAAACGACCCTCGTCTGTCTGTCCGACAACAGTTTTTACGAGGTAATCAAACGAAAATTCAGCAAACAGGGGGAGCCGGTATGAAATCTGAGCGGCAGGCCAGAATTCTGGACATCATCGAGAGCGAGGAAATCGAGACCCAGGACCAGCTTTTAGAGAGACTGCGGGAAAACGGATTCAGCAGCACTCAGGCAACAATTTCCAGAGACATCAAGGCCCTGCACCTGGTAAAGGAGCTGACGGGACACGGCACGTACAAATACGCCGTTTCCGTACGGAAAAATTCCCTCAACTTCGCGGGGAGGCTGCGCACCATCTTCCGGGAGAGCGTCACCTCTTTTGACAGCGCCCAGAATATCGTGGTCATCAAGACCATGCCGGGGCTTGCTTCGGCGGCATGCGCCGCCCTGGATTCCATGGAAATCGGATATATGGTGGGAAGCCTGGCCGGAGACGACACGGCTCTTCTCATCATGCGGGACGCCGCTTCTGCCGCGTCCTTCTGCGAAGATATCAAGAGCATGATTGAATAATCCCGCCGGAACCGGCGCAAAGACCGCGGAGCGGACGGTCCGGGAGGAATCGTTCTCAGGGGGGTGAGGGAATGCTCTCGCTGCTTCATATCGAAAATATCGCCGTCATCGAGCGGGCGGACATCCTGTTCGAGCCGGGGTTCAACGTACTTACCGGCGAGACCGGAGCGGGAAAGTCCATCGTTATCGACGCCATCGGCGCGGTCACCGGGGAGCGGGCTTCCCGGGACCTGGTGCGCACGGGAGAGAACTGCGCATCGGTGAGCGCCGTGTTCTGCGCCCTGCCCGAAAATCCCTTTTTCCGGGAAATCGGGGCGGAGAGCGACGAGGACGGGAACCTCTTGCTGCAGCGGGAAATCTTCGCCGACGGGCGGAACGTGTGCAGGATCAACGGCCGTCCCGTGACGGTGTCTCAGCTTCGCGCCCTGGGGAGCTTTCTCATCCAGATCCACGGGCAGCACGAGGGACTGAAGCTTTTAAACGAGCAGAACCACTTGGGGTATCTGGATCTCTTCGGGAAGACGGATAAAGAGCTTTCGGAATACCGGGCGCGGTATGAAGCCCTCGCCGCCATTGAGGGGGAGATCCGTGCCCTCCATATGGACGAGGCGGAAAAGGCTCGGAGGACGGACCTGCTGCGCCATCAAATCGCGGAGCTGGAGCGGGCGGAGCTTCAGGCCGGGGAGGAAGAGGGGCTGGAAGCCCGGAGAAATATCCTGCGGAACGCCGAAAGGATCACCGAGGCGGTGGAAACCGCCCACGCGTGCCTTTCCGGGGACGAGGACACCGGAGGAGCGGCATCCCTTCTTGCCGAAGCGGAGCGGGCCTTCACGCCGGCCGCCCGGGTGAACGGGGAGATGGCGGCGCTCTCGGAAAAGCTAACGGAGCTTCGATATTTGGCCCAGGACGCGGCCGAGGAGATCCGGGATCTGAAATACGGACTGGAATTTTCCCCCGAGGAGCTGAACCAGCTGGAAGGACGGCTGGCCCTTCTGGGAAAACTGAAGAAAAAATACGGAGAAACCTCGGAGCAGATGCTCGCCACTCTGCAAAAGCGCAGGACCGAGCTGGAGGAAATCGAGTTTGCCGACGACACGGTACGGCGGCTGGAGGAAAAACGGGAAAAAGCGGCCGCTCTCGTCAAAGAAGCGGCGGAGGCTCTTTCCAAAGTCAGAAGGAGCGCGGCGGAAGTTCTGGAAGGACGGATCTTATCCGAACTTTCGCAGCTGGACATGCCGAAGGTGCGCTTTGAAGCGGAGTTTTCCGCCAAAGAGCCGGGCGCGGCGGGGTGGGACGAGGTGCGTTTCCTGATGTCCGCCAACGTGGGGGAGGCCCTGCGGCCCATGAACAAGGTCGCTTCCGGCGGGGAGCTTGCCCGGATCATGCTGGCGATGAAAAACGCCCTGGCGGACGGGGACGGGGCGACGCTCATCTTCGACGAGGTGGATGCGGGCGTGAGCGGACGGGCGGCCCAGCGGGTGGCGGAAAAGCTCTTTCAGGTTTCCCGGGGCAGGCAGGTGCTGTGCGTGACCCATCTGCCGCAAATCGCCGCTATGGCGGACAGCCATTTCTCCGTGGAAAAGGGCGAAGCGGGAGGCCGGACCCAGACAGGGGTTTCTCTTCTGGACAAGGAGCGGCGGAAAGAGGAGCTGGCCAGGATCACGGGAGGAGCGCAGATCACCGATATCACGCTCTCGGGAGCGGCTGAGCTTCTGGAGGCGGCAGAAGCATATAAAATCAGAATAGAGAGGGAAGCAAAATGACCGTATTCGACGAGCTGAAGGTAAGGGGCCTCATCGCCCAGATGACCGACGAGGAGGAGACGAGAGACCTCATCAACAGCGGGAAGGCCATATTTTATATCGGGTTCGACCCCACGGCGGACAGCCTCCATGTGGGCCATTTTATGGGCCTTTCCATCATGCGCCGTCTGCAGCTGGCGGGAAACAAGCCCATCGCCCTCATCGGCGGGGGAACCACCATGGTGGGAGATCCCTCGGGCAGGACCGACATGCGCCAGATGATGACCCTGGAGCAGATCGCCGTTAACGCGGAACGGTTCAAGGTCCAGATGGAACGGTTCATCGACTTCTCTAACGGCCGGGCGCTGATGGTGAACAATGCCGACTGGCTTTTAAACCTCAACTATGTGGAGTTTCTCCGGGAGATCGGGGTGCATTTTTCCGTCAACCAGATGCTCACGGCGGAATGTTACCGGGCGAGGATGGAAAAGGGACTTTCCTTCCTGGAGTTCAATTATATGCTGATGCAGAGCTACGACTTCTACTACATGCACCAGAAGTACGGCTGCAACCTCCAGTGCGGAGGGGACGACCAGTGGTCCAACATTTTGGGAGGAACGCGGCTGATCCGCAAAAAAACGGGTGACAATGCATATGGCTTTACATTCACTCTGCTGCTTACGTCTGAAGGGAAGAAGATGGGAAAAACCCAGTCGGGAGCCGTATGGCTGGATCCCAACAAAACGCCGCCCTACGACTTTTATCAGTACTGGCGCAACGTGGACGACGCGGATGTCATCAAATGCCTTAAGCTTCTGACCTTCGTGCCCCTGGAGGAGATCGACGCCCTGGCCGCCCTGGAGGGAAGCGGACTCAACCGGGCCAAGGAGGTGCTGGCCTACGAGCTCACCAGCCTCATTCACGGGGAGGCCGAGGCCAAAGCAGCCCAGGAAACGGCCCGGGGGCTTTTCTCCGGTGGCGGTGACCTGGAGAACATGCCCACTACGGAATTGTCCGAAGAGGATTTCAAAGATGGCAGCATCGACGCGGTGAGCCTGCTCCTCAAGTGCGGCCTTGCCGGGACCCGGAACGACGCCAAGCGGCTGATCGAGCAGGGAGGCATTGAGGCTGAAGGAGTAAAGTTAAACACCTTTACTGAAAAATTTGGCAAAGAAGTCTTCTCCGGTGACGGAATGATAGTGAAAAAGGGGAAGAAGATTTTCCACCGGGCGATATTGAAATAAGATTTTTCATGTAGATAGAAATTACCCCGGGGCTTCGGCTCCGGGGTAATTTTATTTTTTAATATACTGACTATCGGCAGTTTCTAACGCATGGACAGTCCGGTGGCAAGCACTCTGTTTTTGAGCCCATGATCGGAACTTCCCGTATCCTGGGTTGTGAGACTCAATTTGTCTGCTAAAAAGTGCTCTTTGCGGCGTTTGAGAAGATGAAGGTACTGTACCTTTCCGGCGCGGGAGAAAGCGGTTGCGATATCACAGAACGTGGGTTATACTGGGAATAGAAGGTAATACTGGATTTTGTCCAGCGGAGGATTGCCGGATTCCGGAGCGGCTGCAGGAAGAAAAAATACGATCTGCCATAAGAAATGGAGGCGTTTTATGTCGATTCAACAGGGGCTTGCGCCATTTATCCTCGCCGCCGGATTCATAGCGGCCGGCCTGCTCATCGTGTGGGTTGTTAATAGAAAGATGGACGCCTCCCAAGCGGACCGATTTGGGGGCATCGGCCATTTCTTAGCGGTATTGGGTACTTTCTTCGGGTTTCAATTGCGAATTCCCGAGTACAAGCACGGAAACGACTCGCTGCCCGGGCCCGTATTATTTTCTCTAATGTTCGGCATATATGTATCGCTGTATGTTTTGGTCAGTACCTATACGCAATACCGGAAAAATCGCGACGATGCGCAGCTTGCCCAAAAGCTGATCAAAGAATCGGTCGTAGGTTTTCTTGGCTCAGCATTCGTTTTTGTTTTGTCTATAGTTTGGGAATTTATCCAATGTTCAACGTAATACGCAGGCGCATACAGGGCGCAGCGGCGGCGGGTCTTTACAGGCCTTGGGTAGCTGCTATTTGACAGAGACTGCACAAACCGTCCCTCGTTCAAGGGGGCGGTTTGCCTTATTGCATTTAAGACTTGATTTACAAGGGGGTTGGAAGGAGTACGCGCTCCGCTGGGGTGCCTTTTCCGTTTTGGGAAAAGGCACGAAAAGCAAACCAAGGGGGCCGCGGCCCCTTTGGATCCCCAGGGAAGGATCCTCCGGCAGGCGCTCTTAATGAGTAATTTACTTTTGGCAGTCTTGAACGCATGGACAGCTCTATGGCAAGAGGCCTGTTTTTCAGCCCACGATCGGGACTCTCCGGGTTTTGGCCTGTGGGGCTCAATGAGTCTGCGAAAACGTACTCTTTGCGACATTTGAGAGGATGGGCTGATTATCCCTTTTCGGCGACTGCCAGCGTGGGGAAGACAGTTGCGATGGCGGAGGGATTGGGCTATACTGGGATAGAAAGATAATATTGGATGTCACGAAAGCGGAGTATTAAAAAAAGGGGGGTATTATGGTCCTTTTTATTGTTTTCGGCGCGGCTATGCTGGCGGGAATACTGATCCTGAATCTTATGATGGACACAGAGCGGATCAGGCTTTACGAACTGCTTGTCAGGGCGGTCTGCGGTGTCGGGATGGTGGTCGGACTTAACCGGGACTTCTCTTCCGCCCTTCGTGCCGGGGGCGAACCCGATTATGTGCTTTTTTTGCTGTTGACGGGGCTGCTGATCTTCCCGCAGTTTCTGGCAAGCGATTACATACAGTACCGGAAGAAGCCGGACGATATTAAAATGGCTCAACATACAGTACGGATGGCGGTCGCATGGGTGGCGACGACTTTGGGGATGATCGCCGTGACTATTTGGTTTCATCTTGCTTTTTGATATCGGATGTTTGGCATAATTTGCCCAGGAGTTAACCCCTGGGCATTTTCTATTTTTTATATACGAAAGGTTTGGACGGAGGCTCCGCGTTTCCGACCAAGCCTTTCGGAATCAATCTTTCCAGTAATAGTTTTAAAGGAGAACGAGTATTACGCGCCTCCGGCGGGGGTTCCTTTTTCCACTCGCCGGGAAAAAGGAACTAAAAAGCGGCGCCAAGAGGCTCCGGCCCCTTGGATTCCCATAGAGGGCTTTGCGGCAAGCGCGCCTCCGAAAGAACCGAGCCATTGGCAGGAAGAACCGCCCGGACAACTCAAAATACAGAAATTCTCAATTTCAGCCCGCGACCGGCCCTCCGAAAACCGGTCTCAGCGGCTCAGAAAATTTGCAATAACCTACTGATTGCAATGTTGAAGAAGAACTGCACATCAAACTTCATTCCTGACAAGTTGACATAACATTAAAAACAGCGAAACAGAGCATTTTTATCCTAAAATGTCCCTAAATCGGAAAACCCAGAAGAAAGCCAATCCTCTTAAACGCGCACAAAGCAAGTTTTCGCAGACTCATTTAGTCCTAAAATCTTCAATACGGAGAGCCCCGATCGCGGGCTGAAAAAAAGACCTCTTGCCATAGAGCCGTCCGTGCGTTCGAAACTGCCAATAGTCAATTACTCATTAAGAGCGTCCACAGAAGCACCCTCCCCGGAGATCCAAGCGGTCGAAGCCTCTTGGTCTGTTTTTGGTGACTTTTTGAAGAAACAAAAAGTTACCCCCAGCGGGGAGCGCGCTGCTCTCGTCCAAGATTTTCGGAATCATTTTCCAATAAAGATTTTAAAGAGGACGAAAGGTATACAGATTTTGAATGTAGGTTAGACCTACGCGGGGTAACTTATGATTCCAACGGATTATTATTAGGAGAAAACAATAGCCCCCGTCCTTTTCGGACGGGGGCGCTGCTGTTGGGACAAATAGACCGAATTATACGGAGGCCACCAGGTCCTCCATGGTGTAAAGGCCGGGGTGCTTGCGGGAAGCGAGGAAGGCGGCGGCGCGGACGGCGCCGGCGGCGAAGACCTCCCGGGAGAGGGCAGAATGCCGGATCTCGATGATCTCGTCGCGGCCGGCGAAGAGCACCTCGTGATCCCCCACGATGGTGCCGCCCCGCATGGCGCTGATGCCGATCTCCTGTTTTCCACGGGGATGGCGCACGCTGTGCCGGTCGTAGACGTACTCGGGCTCGTAGGGGAGAGCTTCGGAAAGGGCGTCGGCAATCATAAGGGCGGTGCCGCTGGGGGCGTCCACCTTCCGGTTATGATGCCGTTCCAGCACCTCGATGTCCCAGCCGGAGCCCACGATTTTCGCGGCCCGGCGGACCAGATCCAGAAGGATATTCACGCCCAAAGACATGTTGGCGGATTTGAAGACGGGAATGGTCTCCGCGGCCGCGCGGATCTCGTCCAACTGGTCGGCGGAGTAACCGGTGGTGCAGAGGACCACGGGAAGCTTGCGCTTGACGCAGTAAGCCAGCAGGGGAGTGAGGGCGGAGGCGTTGGAGAAATCCACCACCACGTCGGCGCTGCCCTGATATTCCATGGGAGCGGCATAAACCGGATAGGAGGAGCGCTTGGCGGTATTGACATCAAAGCCGGCCACCGCAGTGATCCCTTCCTCCGCCTCGCAGATGGAGGTGACCACCTGGCCCATGCGCCCGTTGCAGCCGGAAATAACGACCTTCAGCATTGTTACACCTTCTTTTACAGTTCTTTGGTTAGGAAGAAGCGGGGAACCGCGTGTTTTCGGCTCCCCGCGCTGTTTTCGTTAAAATTTCAGAATTTTACGCCGTAATTCTTCATGGCGTTTACCAGCACCGGAAGGTTCTTGGCGGTCATTTCGCAAAGAGGCAGGCGCACTTCGCCCACATCCATGCCCATGAGGTTCATGGCGGCTTTGATGGGAATGGGGTTAACCTCCACAAAGAGTGCGTCGATGAGGTCCATCATACGGATCTGCATGGCGGAAGCCTCGGCAAATTTGCCCTCCAGGCACAGATGGGTCATCTGGGCCATGTCGGCGGGGAGCATGTTGGCCACCACGGAGATGACGCCCTTGGCGCCCAGAGACATGAGGGGGACCACCTGGTCGTCGTTGCCGGACCAGATGTTCAGTTCGTCGCCGCAGAGAAGGCGGGTGTGGGCGGCCAGCGAGAAGTTCCCGGAGGCCTCCTTGACGCCGTTGATCAGGGGATGCTTGGACAGCTCCCGATAGGTGTCCGCGGTGAAGGACAGGCCGGTGCGGGAGGGAACGTTATAGAGGATAATGGGGATGTTCACCCGATCGGCTATGTAAGTAAAGTGACGGACAAGGCCCGCCTGTGTGGTTTTGTTGTAATAGGGGGTGACCATGAGAAGAGCGTCTGCCCCGGAGGCCTCGGCATGCTGAGAGAGGTAGACGGCGGCCTTGGTGTCGTTGCTTCCGGTGCCGGCGATCACCTTGACCCGGTGATTGGTGTGCTCCACGCAGAACTTTATAACCTCCAGATGCTCCTCGATGCTCTGGGTAGAGGCCTCGCCGGTGGTGCCGCAGATCACGATGGAATCGGTCCCGCCGTTTATCTGGAAGTCAATGAGTTCGGCAAGCTTGGAATAGTCCACGCCTTCTCCCCGGAAGGGAGTGATAATGGCAACGCTGGATCCTTCAAATACTGGTGTTTTCAACGGTAATTACCTCCTTGCAATATAGCCCTCGGCGCACAGCAGTTCCGCCAGAAGGACAGCGCCTCCTGCGGCGCCGCGGAGGGTGTTGTGAGACAGGCTTACAAATTTGATGTCGTACTGCGTGTCGGGACGCAGGCGGCCGACGGAAATGGCCATGCCTTTTTCCAAATCCCGGTCCAGCCTGGTCTGGGGTCTCGATTCCTCTTCAAAGTAATGGATGAACTGTTTCGGCGCGGTGGGAAGGGAGAGCTCCTGGGGACGGCCTTTGAATTCCTTCCAGACGGAAAGGATCTCGTCGATGGGCGGCTTTTTGGCAAAGGTGGCAAAGCAGGCCGCCATGTGCCCGTCGGAGGCGGCCACCCGGAGGCACTGCGCCGTAATGGCGGGGGAGGCGGCCGGCACGATGACGCCGTCCTTCACCGTTCCCCAGATCTTCATGGGCTCGCGCTCAGACTTTTCTTCTTCTCCTCCGATATAGGGGATGACGTTGTCCACCATTTCGGGCCAGGTGGCGAAGGTTTTACCTGCGCCGGAGATGGCCTGGTACGTGCATACCAGGAGCTTTTCCGGAGAGAAGGCGCGCAGGGGATGAATAGCGGGGACATAACTTTGCAGGGAACAGTTGGATTTGACCGCGATGAGCCCGCGCTTCACCCCCAACCGTTTTCGAAGGGCCCCGATGACATCCAGGTGTTCGGGATTGATCTCCGGGATCACCATAGGCACGTCGGGGGTGAACCGGTGGGCGCTGTTATTGGAGACTACAGGGCATTCCAGCTTCGCATACCGCTCTTCCAGCGCCCGGATTTCTTCCTTTTTCATATCCACGGCGGAAAAGATGAAATCCACCTCTTCCGCAATCCGCTCGGCATCCTCCACTGCGTTTTTCACCATAAGATTTTCTGCGCACGCGGGGATGGGAACGGACATCGCCCAGCGGGCTTCCACGGCTTCGCGGTAAGTCTTTCCGCTGGAGCGGCCGCTTGCCGCCACCACCTTGAGATCAAACCAGGGATGGCCGTCCATCAGGGTCACAAACCTCTGGCCCACCATTCCCGTCGCGCCTACGATACCCACCTTGAGCTTTTCCATACCAAACGACTCCTATCTGTATCTATATCAATACTATATTGAGCAGTACCGGATTATGACACGCCCGATTTCCGGCGGGCGGACAGGTCCCCCGGAGGGGACGGTAAAAAAATAAATCAGCGGGTTGAAAAACCAGCTGATTTTGTAATATAATGTCGGAGGAAGGACGGCGCCCTTGCCGGCACGATATTCACAAAAGCAGATAGCTCTCCATCAAACCCTGATGACAGTTGCCGGGCTGTTCACACGGCACCCAGAGAAGACGACCCCGGTATCGCCCGCTCTTCGGCAACCGTCCCTTTCGCAATCGGTTCAAGGGGCCTATCCGGAGCCCTCCCCGCGCTAATATTGAAGGTTGCGCCTCTATCCTGCATCTATTTGCTCAATCCTACCACACTTTTTTTTTGAAGTCAACCCTGCCGGCGCAAGAGGGCCGGGCAAAACGGAGGATTCTGGAGGAGAATCATGAGAAAATTTGTGCAAATTGCGGCGGCTGTCGGGGCTATTCTCGCCTGCCTTACCGTTTCCGCAGCTGCAGTGGACGACAATCCCACCGTTAAAGTCGGCCTGTATTATGGGTCCAGCGCGCTGTTTTCCGCGAACCTGCAAAATTTTGCGGGAAGCGGATACCAGTTCGGATATTATGATTCCGGCAGGAATTTTGTGTCTCTGGGCTCCACCGCGGAAACCAAGATCTCCATGACCTGCGACACCAATATCTATGTTTCCGGCGGAACCTATTATGATACGGTGCCCACATACA
Organism: Papillibacter cinnamivorans DSM 12816; assembly: GCF_900176335.1. Taxonomy (GTDB): domain Bacteria; phylum Bacillota; class Clostridia; order Oscillospirales; family Oscillospiraceae; genus Papillibacter; species Papillibacter cinnamivorans. Next base: position 12,548 of record NZ_FWXW01000010.1, on the reverse strand, counting down.
GCTACTCCGTCATCGGGGCTTATCACATCCAGCTGCCCCAGGTCTACGGGACCTTCGCGGAGGCGCAGCAGGCTGCGGCGGCCATCACCGCAGTGCCGGCCTTTCCGGCTTACGTATCCGGGAGCTTTTACGTCAGGGCGGGAAATTACCAGACTGCGGACGCGGCCAACGCCGCCATGCTGTCCTTGGGGGTCACGGGAGGCACGGCGGTGGGAAACAGCTCGACGGGCATCACGGTGACCCGGACCACCACCACCACGATTCTGTTTGAATACGACGGCGGGGGGAACACCCAGCTGGCGGTTCTGCCCAACCTGGATTCTTCGGTGAAGGCGGTCACCTGGTTCAAGAACATCAAGTATTACGGGGGCTTCGAGTATAGACGGGTCTCCGGCGGGTATATTACGGTTATCAACGTGCTGCCCATGCAGGACTACATCAAGGGGGTCATCCCCTATGAGATGAGCCCCTCCTGGCCTCTGGAGGCCCTGAAGGCTCAGGCGGTCTGCGCCCGCACTTACGCCGTGAAGAGCAATTCCAAGCACGCCAAGGACGGGTTCGACCTGTGCAACACCACGGACTGTCAGGTATACAAGGGAACCAACTCGGCAAACGCCGTCACCGATCAGGCGGTGGACGAAACCTGTGGAATGTTCGTCTGCTATGGCGGGAGCCTAGCCGAAACGGTGTACTTCTCCTGCGACGGGGGAGCCACGGAGGACGTGCAGAACGTCTGGGGTACCAGCTATCCCTATCTCATGGGAGTGGAGGACCCATTTGAGCCCGTGGAAAAAATATCCGGATACTACTGGAACGTCACCTATACACTGGACCAGCTCACGGCGCTTCTGAAGGAAAAAGGCTACACCACCGGAAACATCACCGACGTCTACGTGTCGGAATACACCGCCATGGGGAATGTCCTGTCGGTCACCTTCCGGGACGACTGGGGGAAGAGCTACACCTTCTACCGCTCCGGGGCCAAGAGCATATTCTACAGCTCTTCTCTGGGAAAATCTCTTTCCAGCCAGCGCTTTTCCATAGCGCCCGCCGACGGGAGCGTTACGCTCTATGTCAACGGAGGCACCGATACTCTTGGGACTGTTGCTGAAACCTACGCTCTCCGGGGGGACGGGACGGTGGGGAAGCTCAGCGGGAGCGGTTCCAGCACCTATGTGCTATCTTCCACGGGACTCTCCACCCTCTATACGCAGGGCACCGCCAGATCCTTCACGGTGAGCGGAACCGGAAAGGGACACAACGTCGGCATGAGCCAATGGGGGGCTTACGGCATGGCGAGCCAGGGCTATACATATGACCAGATCATCGGGTACTACTATTCCGGCGTCAATCTGGACTGAACCGCCCAAGGCCCTGTTTTTCAGCGGGCACGGGCAACAGCCGCATTGCTGCAATAACGCGGATATTCAATCAGGTACGCTGTAATGATTTTATTTTTCGGATTTTGAACCATTCGCAGCGCAAAATCCGAAAACTTTTCGCCGGCTTTGATCCGGACGCGGAAACTAAAAAGACAGGAAACGATTGCATTCATGAAGACAAGCGATTTTCACTTCGACCTGCCCCCGGAACTCATCGCACAGACGCCGATAGCCAACCGGGACCGGTCCCGCCTCATGACCCTTGACAGGGAAACCGGCGAGACCGGACATTTGTTTTTTTACGAGCTCCCGGGGCTTCTCCGGTCGGGAGACTGCTTGGTGCTCAACGATTCCCGGGTTCTACCCGCACGGCTTCTGGGACATCGGGAACCGGGGGGAGGCGCCGTGGAGCTGGTGCTGCTCACCGATAAGGGAGAGGGACTCTGGGAATGCCTTTCCCGGCCGGGACGGAAGACCCGGCGGGGGACCGAGCTTTCTTTCGGAGACGGGATGCTGCGGGCCCGGGTAGAGGAGGAGCTTCCCGAGGGGAACCGCCTGGTGCGTTTTTTTCACGAGGGGATTTTCCTGGAGGTATTGGAGCGACTCGGCACCATGCCCCTGCCGCCGTACATCCGGGCGGAGTTAAAAGACCCGGAGCGGTACCAGACGGTGTATTCCCGCCAGCTGGGATCGGCCGCCGCGCCCACGGCGGGACTTCATTTTACAAAGGAGCTGCTGGGCCGGCTGGAAGCGAGGGGGATCGGACTGGCCTATATCACCCTCCACGTGGGGCTGGGCACCTTCCGCCCGGTTAAGGTGGAGGACGCCACAAAGCACCACATGCACTCGGAATACTGCCAAATCCCCGCGGAGACCGCCCGGAAGGTAAACGAAACAAGAGCAAGGGGCGGACGGATCCTCTGCGTGGGCACCACCTCCTGCCGGACCCTGGAGAGCTTCGCGGCGGAGGACGGGAGCCTTTCCGAAAGCTCGGGCTGGACCGATATCTTCATCTATCCGGGATACCGGTTCAAGGCGACCGACGGGCTCATCACCAACTTTCATCTGCCGGAGAGCACATTAATCATGCTGGTGTCCGCTTTCGCGGGACGGGAGCACACCCTGGAGGCATACCGCCGGGCCGTGGAGGCGCGATACCGCTTCTTCAGCTTCGGGGACGCCATGCTGATCCTCTGAAAAACGAAAAACCGACAAGGGAGAGACTATGTTTACACTGAAGGGGAAAGAGGGGAGAGCCCGGCGGGGAAGTCTGCAGACGCCGCACGGGAAGGTGGAAACCCCTGTTTTCATGAACGTGGCCACTCAGGCCGCCATCAAGGGCGGTCTGGATGCCCACGATTTAAAAAAGGTGGGCTGCCGGGTGGCCCTTTCCAACACCTACCACCTGCACCTGCGGCCCGGGGACGAGGTGATCCGGGAACTGGGCGGGCTGCACCGGTTTATGGGCTGGGACGGACCGAGCCTCACGGACAGCGGGGGATTCCAGGTTTTTTCCCTGGCGGGGCTCCGGAAAATCTCCGAGGAGGGGGTTCTCTTCGCCTCCCATGTGGACGGACGGCGGATCTTTATGAGCCCGGAGGACAGCATGCGCATCCAGGCCAATCTGGGGGCGGACATTGCCATGGCCTTCGACGAATGCGTGGAAAACCCTTCCACCTATGAGTATGTCCAGGCTTCCTGCGAGAGGACCTACCGGTGGCTTCTGCGATGCCGGGACGAGCACCTGCGGCAGCGGGAGATACCCGGAGCCGTGAACCCCGGACAGCTGCTTTTCGGCATCAACCAGGGAGGGATCCACGAGGACCTGCGGATCGACAACATGCGGAAAATCGCGGAGCTCGGACTGGACGGATACGCCATCGGAGGGCTTGCCGTCGGGGAGCCCACGGAGACCATGTACCGGGTTATTGACGCGGTGGAGCCCTTTATGCCGGAGGACAGACCCCGGTATCTCATGGGAGTGGGGACGCCGGAAAACATTCTGGAGTGCGTCCACCTGGGCATCGACTTTTTCGACTGCGTGATGCCCGCCAGAAACGCCAGACACGGCAAGCTCTACACCTGGCAGGGAACGATTAACATCAAAAACGAGGCTTATAAAACAGATTCCTCTCCGGTGGATCCGGAATGCTCCTGTCCCCTGTGCAGAAACTACAGCAGAGCGTATCTTCGGCATCTGTTCAAGGCGGAAGAGATCCTGGGGCTGCGCCTGGCGGTGCTCCACAACCTGTATTTTTACAACAGTTTTCTGGAACGGATCCGCATGGCGCTGGAGGCGAAGGCCTTCGAAAAATTCCGGGCGGAGCACGCCGGCCGGTGGACCCGGGGGGACAGCAGAGCATAAAAACGCACCACGCGGGAGCGCGGCGGGGAGAACAGGGCCGATTGCCATCCCAGGAGCCGTCTTTGACTGATTTTGCGGCAATTTGGAATTTGTCCCGAAATCTGTTGCAAAATCGGAAGATTGTATTATATAATAATTTTTACGAGTTAACGGAGGTGACACTACTTGAATTTACAGTATTTTTTGGTTCTCGCGGTATTTGTGGTCGGTTTTTATTTCATAGCGGTCCGCCCGGAAAACAAGCGGAGAAAAGATGTGGAAACCATGCGCCGCGAACTTACCGTGGGCGATGAGGTAACCACCATCGGCGGCATCGCGGGCGTCGTCTGCCAGATCAAGGACAACATGATCACCATTGAAACGGGCGCGGACCGGGTCCGGATTCAGCTTGCGAGATGGGCGGTCTCCACCAAGGGATTCCAGACGACGGAGGAAGCTCAGAAAGGCAAAAAAGAAAAAAAGGACAAAAAAGCAGATAAATAATGGCATGGTTTATCCTCCCCCCGAATATGCTTCAATACAAGCATAAGCCCATCCGATATCGGATGACGGGGGAGGATTATCATGCGTAAAAGCGAGGAAGAACAGGGAACCAAAATTGTTCACAGCATGCTGGGTATCCTTCTGGGGGGCGTCGTGGGCTTTCTTGTCTGCGTTGCCTTACTTGCCGTGTTTTCGCTGCTGATCGCCCGGGGACTGCTCGACGAGGACCTGATGTACCGGATGGCCGTCGCGGGCTGCTTTGTGGGCGCCCTGGCGGGAGGGACCGTAAGTGTTCGCCGGGCAAAGGGAAAACGTCTGTTTATGGGGATGGCGGCCGGAGCGGCGATGTTTCTTCTGATGCTGATTTTGGGCGCCTTTCTCTATTCGGGTTTTAATCCGTCCGACGGCGGGCTGGGCCTTCTGATTGCAAGCCTGGCGGGGGGCGCGGCGGCGGGCATCCTGGGGTCCCGTTCCCGGAAAAAAAGGCGAAAATCGTTGAAATAAGACGGCGTCTGTGATACAATACCTGCAAACCGGCGCGGATCCGGCGGCACGCAGCAACAGGAAACGCCCGGAGGTTACGAAAGAATATACGGCGGAAAGCCAAGGAGGATACATCATGAAACACATTAAAACGCTCAACGGTCCCACGCTGAAAAAAAGCGCCGCAAAGGGCGGCTGCGGCGAATGCCAGACCTCCTGCCAGTCGGCGTGCAAGACCTCCTGCACCGTGGCCAATCAGAAGTGCGAGAATAAAAATAAGTAAAATCCGATAGAAGCAGCCTATAAAGAGGGTGGGTGTTAACCCACCCTTTGCGGCGTTTTACGCCGAAGGGCGGCGGGGATACTTCACCGCCGCAGCGCATTTTACTGGAATCCGGCGCGCCGGCGGCCGAAACGGGCGGCATCCGCGGAAAGCGGAGGAGAGCAAAAATGGTACATACATTTTCCGCACTGGGATATCAAATCGCGGTGGACGTCAACAGCGGGGCGGTCCATCTTTTAGACGACGCGTCGTTCCGCATTCTGGGCCTTGCCGAGGGACCGCTGGGAGAGGCACTTCCGGAGAGTCTCCGGAGAGCGCTTCCGGATTATACCCGGGAGGAGCTGGAGGAAGCCTGGCGGGAGCTTCTGGAGCTTCAGGGGAAGGGAGAGCTTTTTTCCAGCGACGACTATGTGGACCCGAACCGGTCCGTGCCCCGGGGAGCGCCGGTGAAGGCTCTGTGCCTGCATGTGTCCCACGACTGCAATCTTCGCTGCCGATACTGCTTTGCCGCCACGGGGGATTTCGGCACGGGACGGAAAATCATGGATTTTGAAACGGCGAAAAAGGCCATCGATTTCGTCGTCCGGAAATCCGGAGCCCGGCGGAACATCGAGGTGGATTTCTTCGGGGGAGAGCCGCTCATGGCCATGGACACCGTTCGGAAGACGGTGGAATATGCCAGGAGCATCGAAAAAGAGGCGGGCAAAAACTTCCGGTTCACCATAACCACCAACGGGATGCTGCTCAGCGACGAGACCATCGAGTACATCAACCGTGAGATGGACAACGTGGTTCTGTCCCTGGACGGGCGGCGAGAGATCCATGACGCGATGCGGATTACTCCGGGGGGAAAGGGAAGCTACGACGTTATTGTCCCCCGGTTTCAAAAGCTGGTTAAGTCCCGGGGCGACAAGGACTATTACGCCAGGGGAACCTTCACCGCGCGGAATCTGGATTTTACCCAGGACGTGCTGCACATGGCGGAGCTGGGGTTTGAGTCGATTTCGGTGGAGCCGGCCACCGGTCCCAAAGGCGATCCTTTCGCCGTAGGCTCGGCGGAGCTGCCCAGGGTGTTCGAGGAGTACGAGCGTCTGGCGGAGGAGATGAAGGATCGGGAGGATTTCCGGTTTTTCCACTTCAACGTGGATCTCAGCCAGGGACCCTGCGTCATCAAACGCCTGAGAGGGTGCGGCGCTGGATGCGAATATGTGGCAGTGACGCCGGAGGGGGATATTTATCCCTGCCATCAGTTTGTGGGAAAACCGGAGTACAGACTGGGAAGCGTTCACGATGGGTCCTTCGACATGGGGATTTCCGACGTATTCGCCGGACTGAATATTTATACAAGAGAAGACTGCCGGGACTGCTGGGCGAAATTTTACTGCAGCGGAGGCTGCAGCGCTGGGAATCTGCTTGTCACCGGAGACATAAGAAAGCCGAATTCCGCCGCCTGTGAAATGGAACGGAAACGGCTGGAGTGTGCAATAGCACTAAGGGCCGCCGAGAGCGAAAGGGAAGACTGAGAAGCCAACTTTGAAATTATACAAATGGTAATCTTGACGAATCAATTGCGGCTGCTTGGGGATTCAACATATAGTCCCTGAGCAGCCGTTTTGCACACAACATATGGGAATTTAGCAGCCGCGGGAAACCGCGGCCTTCTTTTGTTGCTCGGGTTGACATAATGATATTTACATAATATATAGGCATAATAAACAAAAATGCAAAAAATCGTTGCTTTTCCTTGATTAAAGCGAAAAGGTAGATTATAGTAATAATACTCAGGTACTTTATCGGGAGATGAAATGATTGGAAGAACTTCGCTTGGGCGTGATCGGCGGAGGAAATATGGCGACGGCCATCCTCAGCGGCGTGATCAAAAAGAATGTATTTCCGAAGGACAAAATTACGGTTTCGGACAAGGATACAACGAAACTGGAAAAAATCCGGGAAATGGGCTGCCGGACAACGGAAAACAATCAGGAAGTTCTGAAACAATCGGATATCATCGTTATCGCCGTAAAACCGCAGGTAATAGACGCCGTGCTGGATGAACTGGCGGGCAAAACGAAAGATAAATGCATCGTTTCCATCGCGGCGGGTATTTCAAAAAAATATATTATTTCAAAACTTTCTACTGACAAAGTGATACGGGTAATGCCGAACACTCCTCTGCTGATCGGAATGGGAGCGTCCGCTCTGACGGGTAGAGGTACGATCCCGGAATATATATACGAAAAGGCGGTGTCAATATTCTCCGCCGCGGGATTTGTTACGCAGATCGAAGACGAGCAGATGAACGAGATCATCTTCTTAAACGGCACAAGCCCGGCATTCTTCTTCCGAATGGCGGGAGCCATGGTGGAAGCGGCGAAGGAACAGGGGATTGACGAAGAGAAGGCGCTGCAGCTGGCTGCAAAGACCATGGAGGGAGCGGCAAACATGCTGCTTTCGTCCGGTAAGACGCCGGCGGAGCTGACGGCCCAGGTTACGAGCCCCGGCGGAACCACTCTGGCGGCGCTTACGGCATTTGACGAGTTTCGATTTGAAGAAATGATTCGGGAAGCGGCCAAGCGCTGCACCGGAAGAGCTTATGAAATCGGAAGATAAGCGCGAAGTCTTTTAACGGGACGGAAAACAGAAATGCCCTGACGGGAAACGCGAAGAGCACCTTTCGGCCAGGCCAATATACCGATTCTAATTTGTCCCATGGGCTCATACCTTTAATTGAGGTGAGCCGGGGAATGAGACTGAGCAGGACGTTCCGGAGAATCTGGACGGTACCCGTGGACGGTATGGCCACGGGGCTGCTGATTCTGTCCGTTTTATTCGCGGCAGGGGCCGTTGCCGGACACATGATCCCGTTTTATATCGGAGACGCAGGGGACGAGGAACTCAAACGATACATAGCGGGTTATCTTGCCCTCAGCCGGCAGGACACCCTTTCCGTGCCGGATGTCTTTACGGTATTTCTGAATTTCTACAGGTATCCGCTGATAGCGTTCTTTTTTGGTTTCACCTCTCTGGGCGTCGTGGGTATTCCGGTGTTGGCGGCGGTGCGCGGTTTTTTTCTCTCGTTTGCCGTGTCCTGTTTTGCGAAAGTGTTCGGCTCGGAAGGGATCGCCCTCGCGGCGGTGGCTTTCGGCGTACAATGCCTCGTGACACTGCCGTGCTTTTTTCTCATTGCGGCTCAGGCTTTCTCCTCTTCAGCAAGAATCGCTTCCGTGACAGCGGGCCGGAAGCGGCGGGGGAGAGGGGAGCTATACGGCAACGGATATTTTCTGCGCTGCGCAATCTGCGCGGGCATCCTGCTGGGCGGCGCACTGGCGGAGATTTTTATCACGCCGTGGGTACTGTCTCTTATGGCGGGCGGCATGTCCATTTGACGCCCGCAGATCAAATTTGATTTGAGAACCGCAATCGCCAAAGCGCAAAAAGTGCGCTTTGAGCGGCAAAACGGACTGTTTTGCCGTTTTCAGATACGCTGATTAATTGTCTGGTTTGATCTAAAACCATGGTTTCCAATCAAACGCGCAGGATTCAGCGGCGGACGCCGCGACCATCCTGCGCATGAACAACCGGAAAAGGCGCCGAAAGCCGTTTTGCGGCGGTGCTTGTGGGCTGTTCAGCAGACAGTATATAAATCCGTTTCCCCGAAACAGAGGAGGAAGGTTGTCGGACGATGGAAGATTTCATCAAGGGGTATGAAACATACTTGACCAATCGCAAGCATTCTTCCGTTAATACCCTCAGTTCCTACCTGAGGGATGTGTCCCAATTCCAGCGCTATCTGAGCGACAGCGCGTCCCGTTCCCTGGAGGAAGCGACGCAAAATAATATCGAAAGCTACCTCACGTGGATGCTGGGAAAGGGAAAATCCGCATCTACGGTGACGCGCGCCCTGGCCGCCCTGAAGAATTTTTACGGATATATGCAGACGGAGGGCTTCGCTGCTTCCAATCCCGCTAAGAGCGTCGTTCCCATCAAGGCGGAGAGGAAACTTCCCCAAATCCTCACCGGCAAGGAAGTGGAGCTGTTTCTGGAGCAGCCCCAATGCACCGATCTTAAGGGATACCGGGACCACGCGATGCTGGAGCTTCTATACGCCACCGGAATCCGGGTGACGGAGCTCATTTCCCTGAATGTGGACGACTTAAACCTCGCTGCGGGGTTCGTCCGGTGCATCAGCAAGGAAAAGGAGCGGGTGATCCCTCTGTATCCGGCGGCGGTGCGGGCCCTTTCGGATTATCTGGAAAACATCCGGCCCCAGATGGTGGGACGGGCCATGGAGCCGGCCCTCTTCGTCAACATGAGCGGGGAGCGGATGAGCCGCCAGGGGTTCTGGAAGATCATCAAGTATTACCAGGAAAAGGCCCAGATCAAAAAGGAAATCACGCCCCACACCCTGCGGCACTCTTTCGCGGCCCATCTGCTGGAAAACGGGGCGGATCTCCGGTCCATCCAGGAGATGCTGGGGCATGCGGACATCTCTTCTACCCAGATATACACCCACCTGGTACGGCAAAAGCTCAAGAGTGTTTACAACAAAGCCCATCCACGGGCACTGTGAGAATATTCTCCGAGGGTAGTAAAGCGCGGCGGAACAATCCGCCGCGCTTTGCATTTTTTACGAGGCCACCTGCGAACGGAGGATGAATAATTATGCATTGGGCAGAAAGGGCATACAGGACACCCTCCCGGGGTGTGTTTCAGAGCTTGTGAAAAACAACGGGGCGCTGTTATCAAAACCGCATCTCGTTACGGAGAATGCTGCCGCGAATGACCTGCCGCAGGAGAAAGGATCTCTTTTTATACGCGGAAGCCCCGAACTCGGGGGATGCGAGAAAGACCTCGTTCAGACCGGGAAGAGAATAGAAGGCGGAGAGGCGGCGGACGTTTTTTGCTGTTGCCTATATTGGAGGCACCGTGATACAATACGTTTTGTAAGGCAAGGATAAAGCACCAGAAAGGGTTTGCGAAGCCCGGCCTCAAAGGGGGGAGCGGCATGGTCATTCTCGGGCTGGACCCCGGCATTGCAACCGTGGGCTTCGGCGTGGTGAATTCGGAACGAGACCGGCAGACCGTGCTGCGATACGGGACCATTACAACCCCGGCGGGTCTTCCGCTGAGCACCCGGCTTCTGCAGATTGCTACCGACCTGGAGGAGCTTGTCTCCGGCTTCCGGCCGGACGAGATCGCCGTTGAGGAGCTATTTTTCAATACAAACGTGAAAACGGGCATAGCGGTGGCCCACGGGCGGGGCGTTCTGCTTATGACAAGCGAAAAATGCGGCATTCCCGTCTTCGAGTACACACCGCTCCAGGTCAAGCAGGCGGTGGTAGGGTACGGCCGGGCGGAAAAGCAGCAGGTAATGGAAATGACGAGGCGGCTGCTGCAGCTTCCCCAGATCCCGCGGCCGGATGACGCGGCGGACGCCCTTGCAGTGGCCCTGTGCCACGCGCGTTCCGCCACATCGCTTCTGCGCCGGGAGACACGGCTGCCGTCGGACCGAACGTAACGGGCGGACCGGGAATTTTTCCGAGATACGGAATAAAGGGAGAGAATTCATGTTTTATTATCTGGAAGGCACCATTGCCCATATGGAGCCATACCTTGCCGTTCTGGACTGCGGCGGGGTGGGCTTTGCCGTTCACACCACGGCGACAACCCTGGCCGCCCTGAAGCAGGGGGAGAAGGCACGGCTTTACACCTACCTGCACGTGCGGGAGGAGATGCTGGACCTCTACGGTTTCAAAACGGTTTCCGAGCGAAACAGCTTCAGGATGCTCATCGGCGTATCGGGAGTGGGGCCGAAGGCAGCCCTGTCCATCCTGTCGGCGGGTTCCCCGGAGGCGCTGGCCACCGCCGTGGTCACGGGAAACGAAAAGGCCCTTACCGTCGCTCCGGGGATCGGGAAAAAGATCGCACAACGGATAATTCTGGAACTCAAGGACAAGCTGGCAAAGGGTCAGCTTTCCGGAGAGGCCTTTTCCGGGGAGAGTTTCGGCGCACCCGGAGACAAAGCCGGGGAAGCGGCGGCGGCTCTGGCCGTCCTGGGATATTCCAGGGAGGAGATCGCGAAGGTCATGGTCCGGATGGACATCGGGAGTCTTACCACCGAGGAGATCGTCCGGCAGGCGCTCAAGCGCCTTTCGATCCAGCAGGCATAATCTGGAAAACCGGGTCATACGCTGATTTTTATAAGCGTGTCCTTTTTCCGGCGAGAAAGGATCCGACTGCGCACATCCCATGTCGCCGGAGAAACGGAAGCCGTTTATGAGCATCGATTACGGAGACGGGCAGATGGAACCCATCATCAGCACTTCTTTTCTCAAGGAGGACGAGAACGAGCGCTCCCTCCGGCCCCGGACGCTTTCCGAGTACGTGGGGCAGGAGAAGAGCAAAGGCAATCTCTCCGTCTTCATACAGGCGGCAAAGGGAAGAGGAGAGCCCCTGGACCATGTCCTGCTTCACGGACCGCCCGGCCTGGGGAAAACCACCCTGGCGGGAGTCATCGCCAACGAGATGGGGGTCAATATCCGCATCACCTCCGGGCCCGCCATCGAAAAAGCGGGGGATCTTGCCGCGCTCCTCACGAATCTAAATGAAAACGACATCCTCTTCGTGGACGAAATCCACCGGCTGAATCGTTCGGTGGAGGAGATTTTATACCCGGCCATGGAGGATTACGCCATCGACATCATCATCGGAAAGGGCCCCTCGGCCAACTCCATCCGGCTGGACCTGCCACGCTTCACCCTCATCGGAGCCACCACCCGCTCCGGGCAGCTTTCCGCCCCGCTCCGGGACCGGTTCGGGGTGACGCTGCGCCTGGAGCTCTACTCTCATGAGGAGTTGGGGAAGATTGTGACCCGGAGCGCCGGGATTCTGAATGTTCCCATTGAGCCGGAGGGGGCCTGTGAGATTGCCTCCCGTTCCCGGGGAACCCCCCGGATCGCCAACCGTATGCTCCGGAGAGTGCGGGATTTCGCCCAGGTATGCGGCAGCGGCGTCATCACCCGGGAGCTGGCCGACCAGGCGCTCAACGCCCTGGAGGTGGATTATCTGGGACTGGACGCTTTGGACCGCAGGATGCTCTTATCCATCATCCGGAACTACGGCGGCGGGCCGGTGGGATTGGAGACCCTGGCCGCCACGGTAGGGGAGGAATCTGTGACTCTGGAAGACGTCTACGAGCCGTATCTGCTGCAGACGGGGTTTCTGACGCGGACTCCCCGGGGCCGGTGTGTCACGAAGCAGGCTTATGACCACCTCCATATCGAGTATCTGGGCCAGATGGAACTGTAAAGGGATTTTACATTCGTTCCCCGCCCCGGGCGGGGAGCGCATTTTTCCTGTCCGGAATGACGAGGCGCGCTTTGAACCGGCACCGAGACACGGCAACCGAAAAGGCGGACAAAAACCTCCCATGCGGGGAGGCCATTTTAATCAGTTTATACGCATATGGCACATGGGAGGTTCGTGTGATATTCACACGAACCACATAAGATATTAGTCCCATTTTCTCGCCGCTTCGCGGCAACCGAAAATG
>NZ_FWXW01000003.1 GCF_900176335.1 Papillibacter cinnamivorans DSM 12816 | reverse complement strand
CCGACTGCCCACCCGGGGTATGCCCGGGGGTGTAGAGCAGGTGAATACCCGGGAAGATGTCGAACACGTCCCCGTCCACAAAGGCGGGGTTCAGTCCTTCCAGATACTCCGGATTGTAGAGAAACTTATAGCAGGCCGGGGCGTTATGTACTCCGTTCCACTCGTCCTTCTGGACGATCAGCTTGGCGTGCCTGAACATCTGGGCCAGAGGGCAGTGGTCGTGATGCAGCTGGGTGAAAATCACCGTGTCGATGTCGTCGGTTGTAAGCCCCGTGGCTTCCTTAAGGGCCTCGGGCATGGGCTTGATCCCTTCGCAGGGGTAGCCGTGGGCTTTGAAGTCCTCCACGGTGGGCCCCGTGTCCACGAGGATGTTGTGCCCCGTCACTCCCCGGATGAGGAAGCAGCCCCCGTAAATCGTCATGGTCTGATCGTAGTACAGAAGGTAGGTGAAGATCCCCTTTGTAATTCCCTCCGATTTCATTACCGGGATGGGGAGCACCGTATAGGGGTAGGGCTTCCAGTCCGGCAGCACGGGCCTCTGCTTGGTTTTGACTTCCGGCATTCCGTATCCGCTCATTGCAAATCCTCCTTTATTAAAGTATGGCAATTCTTCCAATTACAGTATACATTTTCGCAGTTTGCAGGGCAAAGAGAAGTTCAGCGCTCCGCTTCTGCGGATTCCGCCTTCGTCTCTTCCGGTGTCTCCGGCTTTTCAGAAAAGTATTTCATCTTCTGCATAAGCCTTCCTCCTTCGGAAATTGCGACTCCCAGAAGAAAACCGCCCGTCAGGGAACCGATTACGCCGATGAGGTTCTGGCCTCCGGCACAAAAGGTCATTGAAAGACCGCCGAAAATCATGGGGACCACGCCGAACACCGTATTCCCCAGCAAAATCATGTGCAGGCCCACGCAGAGGGTCGTGCAGATCCCCACGACCACAAACATGGACACGGGAGCCGTGAAACCGGCGCCCATCATTTTCCCGATAAAAAACAGCATGACCATTCCCCAGGCGACTCCCGACAGCATGCTGAAGAAAAAATGGGGAAATTTCTTCAGCGGAGCCCCCACCCCGAAGTAGATCGGCAGAGCTACGAATGCCATCCACATGATGTTGTGCTTCATGATCGGCAGATTGGCGTAAATAATGCAGAACAGCCCGCTTGCCAACCCTATCCAGACAGTCCACCACCATAAGTAGCGCTTATTCATCTTTTTACTCCTTTCCCAATGTGTACCAACGTTCAGCGTCGGCAAACTTCCGCCGGCGCGGCTTGCGGCAGTGCGCATTCCTCCGGCGGCTCACTGCATACGGGATAAAGGGAATACGCGTGCAGCCGGATGTCGAATGCCTAACCGGAATTATACGGCTTTCTGCGCAAACTCCCCGACCGTCTGCTTGGCTTTTTTCGTCGCGTAATACACGCGGCGGAGCATACCCGCTTCTCCCACATAACCTTTGCGGAACAGGGCGGAATTGATGGCGATGATCTGCCCGGCTGTCTTCCCCTGCTCCGTAAGCCACTTGATTCCTTCCTCCTGCGACGCAATCAGTCTTTCCAGATAGTTCAGGGTAAACGGCGTGAGCCGGAGGGCCTCCAACCGCCTCTCCGTGTCGGTCCCGGCCGGCAGAGCCGCCTTTCCCGTTTCCGTGATGGAAAAGGAATAGAATCCCGCGCCGGAAAGCTTTTCTCTTTGGATATATCCTCCCCGGTCCAGCCGTTCCACGCACCGGCTTGAAAAACGGGAATCCCGGCCGGAATAGTCCACGATCTCCACCATCTGATCGATGCCGGAAGCAATCAGCTTAAGAATTTCAACATCCTCCGGCTCGGGTTTGAGGGCTTCGCGCCTCCCGGTTTTCGCGTCCGCGTTCCAGTCCGGGGCCCCGTAGTATTTGGACTTGCAGAAGGGATTGAGAAGAAGGGCCAGGCCCAGCGTGACGATCAGTCCTGCGATTCCCACGTGCATATACTGGCTGATTCTCCAGATACCCGTGATATCGTCCAGCACGGTGAGTACCGCCATGACGAGCATGCCGGCAAGAACGGAGTAAAATGCGGCCGTCGGTGTGAGTTTTCTCCAGAACACACCCAGCACCAGAAGCACCGCCGGCGGGCCGAGCCAGGCGTTGGCAAAAGCGAACAGGTAGGTGGGCCCGCCCGGGAAAAAGCACAGGATCAGCGTCACGATCCCGATGAGCAGCATGATGAGCCGCGTGGGCTTCAGCATCTTTTCCGGGGTGGCGTCGGGATTGAAGTTTCTCTGATAAATATCCCGGCTGCCCAGCGAGGTGGCTCCGATCAGGGCGGTGGAACCGGTGGAAATCGCCGCCGCCATGGTGGACACCATCATGAGCGCGCCGATGAACGCGCCGAGATTGGCAAGCATAAATCCGTATGCCGCGGTTCCGGCAAGGGTCCCGATGGGCTTGAAGGTGGTGGGGTACAAGGTGGCGATAAAAGATCCGGCAAGGCAGAGCGGCAGCATCAGCAGGGGAACCGCGACAAGGGAGGCGGAGATCATGCTCCGCTTGGCGGTCTTCTCGTTCCGTGCCGACGCGATCCGGAGATAATAGTAGTTGCTGCCCCAAATTAGGAAGAAGCCCAGCAGAATGGAAAACGTGAGTACGCTGGGATACCGGAGCGAAACCGTCGACAGACTGTTTCCGGTAAGGCCGCTGGTCATCCAGTCTCCGGGGCCCGGCCAGTTGGCCTCCAGAGCAGCCAGACCGCCGGTCCTGTAGGCAACGAGAATGACAAACAGGGGAATCAGGATCACACCCATGATTCCCTGAAAAATGTTGGTGGCGTTGACCGCCCACATGCCGCTGAAGTAGGTGAATATCAGCATGACCACGAAGCATGCCAGCACGGCAATCCAGGTTTGGATGCCGAGATACGCGGACAGGGAATTGGCAAAGGAGGCGATGTTGTTTGCCAAAATTCCGCTCATCCCCAGCAGGCCTCCGATGGCGGTGATGGTGCGCACGCGGCCGTCAAATCGGGTCTCCATCCATTCGGAAAGGGTGGTTGCGCCGCACCGTCTGGCAACGCTTCCCATGGCAAGCGTATAGATGATATAACCGATGGTGAGGCAGATTGCCCATGCCGCGGCGCCCCAGAATCCGAACAGCATCGCAAAGTTGGGCAGCAGCACGAATATGGTGCCGGCATAGATGATCGCCAGCATGGAGGTGGCGCCCACGAAGGTGCCGGTCTCACGTCCGGACAGTACGAAATCCTCCGCGTTTTTGGTCCATCTCTTGGTTGCATATCCGATGGCAAGCAGCAGAAAGAGAAAAATAATCGCCAGAACGACAAACGATAGATACGCCGATGTTGTCATAGTCTTCTCCTTTCAAGCGCGCTGCGCTTAAAGATGATGGAATGCAACTGACGCGTTTTTTTATTCTCTGAAAGTCTCTCTTTACGCAATATCATGCTTTACAATCGCTTCCGGGTCGTGTCCACAGAGGATGTACCGCGGTTCGTACTTCTGCGCCAGAGCCTTCATTTTGTAAAAGCTGTCGCAGGCGGCAAAATGGTCGTAGATCAGGCTGGTATATTTAAAATGAGCGCCTTCTTCCTCCGGCGCGGGGGTTATGGCGATCTGTTTGCCGTCCAGCAGCGTCATCCTGTCCAGCTGGGGAAACAGGACGCAGGGAACGATGGCGAGATCGCCGACAATGATATATTTCCCGCTCTCTGTGGGCACGACGATCATCTGGCTTCCCAGGGTGTGTCCTCCTGCTTTGTAAAGCTTCAGGCCGTTGGAAAGCTCTATGTCGTTGTCAATAAGGCAGAGATTGGTGTACTGCAGGATATCTTCTTTCGTCCTGTCGTCGAAATCGCCCCGGAGCTTCTGAGAGGGAAGCTGATGAAACAGATTGGCAAACTCGTCCTTCTGGACATATGTCAGCTTGTCTTTGAAGTGAACCGCGGCTCCGGCATGATCGTTGTGCAGGTGCGTATAAATAACCGACGTGATGTCGTCCGGCCCAAGGCCTTCTCTGGCCAGCGCCTCGAGGACGAATTGGGTTCCGCCCTCGGCGGGATATCCGCCCCAGGCGCGGCTGTTCACGATATGCTCCTCGTGAATCCCCGCGTCGACCAGCACGTTTTCTTCCCCGTTTTGCAGAAGATATCCCAGATAGGGAATGTCAAGCATAAGGCCCGCGTCCAGTCCGGGAGTAAAAAACTCCTTCGGCATGGTGATCTTCCCGTAATAAAGCGCCTTGATGGTCCAGTTTTTCATATGGATTCCATTCCTCTCAATCATTTTAATAAAGACTGATCTCCCGGCGGCACCGCCTTTCGTATCTGCATCAATGAACCCCTCTGCCGGCCGGCCTCGATCCATCGCGCTTTATACTTTGAGCAAACGATATGCCAAACAACCCCCCCGCGGGAAAAGCCGCGTATTGCAAGGAATGATCATACCCTTTTCCTTCCGCAGCCAAGAATTATTTCACTGAAAGTGTTCAGTTTTTTGTTTTTCCCGTCCTTTCATCGACGGGCACATGGCGCTGGCCGCAAGGGATTGAACACTATTTGAACATTGTACAGCCTGAACAGATATTGATTGCGGCCGCCGAGTGTCGGCAAAAAAACGGCTTGGCCCCTGCCGGACAAAACCCGGCAAACCCTTGGAATTGAAGAACCGGCCCGCCGCGCCGCTCCGCCGGCATGCGATTTTATCCGGGGGTGAATTGGCATTTCGTTTGCTGTTTAAAAAAGCGGAAAATAAAATCTCCCCTGATAAGAGCGCATGGCGGCTCTCTGCAGGGGAGAAGCAGGCGGCGTCAGTTCCACAGGGGCTCCTCAGTACAGCTTATATTCCTTCAGAAGCTTGTAAAGCGTGGTCCTCGAAATTCCCAGCTCCTTGGCGATAATGGATTTATTGCCCTTGCGGCTTTCTATGTATTTCAGCATTTCCTCCCGGCTGGAGGGAATCCGTGCTGCCGCCGGATTCAAACCGCCTGATACGGCGGCGGGCTCCGGCAGCTTGTGGGTCAGCAACTGTTCCACGTGTCTTGCAAGGAGCGTGTCCTCGCCCTGGGCGCGGTTCAGCGCGGCTTCCATGACATTGCGCAGTTCCCGCACGTTTCCCGGCCAGTCGTAGTTCAGAAACAGAACCATAACCGCGTCGTCCACATGGCTCACCGTCGTATTCAGCTGCGCGTTCAGCGTGGTCAGAAAGGTGGATACCAGCAGTGGGATGTCCTCCTTGCGCTGCCGGAGCGGAGGAACGTGAATCTGGATGATGTTGATCCGATAATACAGATCTTCCCGGAAAAGCCCTTTTTTCATCTGTTCCACCAGCGGGACATTGGTGGCGGCGATCACTCTCACGTCGATGGGGATCGGCTGCTTTCCTCCGATCCGCTCCACTTCCGATTCCTGCAGGGGACGCAGCAGTTTTGGCTGCAGGGCCAGAGGAAGCTGGCTGATTTCATCCAGAAACAGCGTACCGTGATTTGCAAGCTCGAATTTACCGATTTTCCCGGCCTTGCTGGCGCCGGTAAAGGTTCCTTCCACGTATCCGAAAAATTCGGATTCCACCAGCTCCGAGGGAATGGCGGAACAGTTGATGCGCACCATCCGCTCCGCACTTCTGGGACTGAGGGAATGGATGGCGTGAGCGACCAGCTCCTTCCCGGTGCCGGTTTCGCCCTCGATGAGGACCGTTGATTTTGAGCGGGATACCAGCACGATTTCCTCTTTGAGCTTCCGCATGGGAACGCTGTCCCCGATGAGATTGTTGATGCTGTAGCTGCATTTTGCCAGACTTTGAATCTTTGCATCCCTTTCCGCCAGCTCCTGGGACAGGCGGATCACCTTATTGGCAAGGTCGGTGGCAAACCGCAGTCCGGTCATCCGGGTGATGCTCAGTACGCCGTTGAACCTGCCCTCGTCGAAAATGGGAAAGGAGGAGCAGAACAACGTTTTCCCGTTGATTGTGACGGTATAGTCCATGACCGGTTTCTGCGTCTGAAGCGTCGTGATGGAACCTGCTTCGGGAACAACGTCGTGCAAACGGTACTTATGGGCGTCCTCCAGGGGGATACCTGTAAACTCGGACCATTTCGAATTCGCATAGACATAGCGGCCGTTCGTATCGGTAAAACAAAGCGCATCCAGGGAATTAAGAATGGTATTTGCCATTTTTGCCGTAAGCCGCATGTGATATCGCACTCCTTCCATAATTAGTAAGTCATTTTTGTCTATTATAACACTTGTTTATGGGCATATCAATGAAAAACGTATAATTTTATAATATAAAAATATTATAATAAATTACATATAAGAGAGGGGATCCATTATGAACCCGCAGACTGAAAAACTTCATGAAGCGCTGACCTCTTACATCCGGCCGCTGTCCTTTCCCATCGCCCTGAAGTTTCTGAAAAACGAGGCATATCCCATGAAAGTCCGCCGCCCGGCTTCCATGGGCGGCAAGCTGACTTTGTGCCAGGGCTGCTCCATTGTGAGAAAATACGGTTGGGTCATGGGCTTCGAGATGGAAGACTGCGCCTGCGGCCCGCAGCTTGCCCATTTCGGCGCCATTCCGTACACGGAAAAGCAGCGGGAGGGCGGCATCATTTATCCCATATACACAAAAACGCCGGAGGGAGCACGCAATTGCGAGGCGCTCCTGCCCAGGCTCCCGGAGGGAATGTACGACAGAATGATTCTCGCGCCTTTGGAAAAAGCGGAGTTTCGCCCGGATGTTATCATCATCTACGTCAACCCCGGACAGGCGGCAAGGCTGATACAGGGAGCCGTATTTTGTTCCGGAGAGCCTATCGCGACCCTTTCCGCCGGAAGATGCGCCTGCGTTTCCGAAATCGTCGTGCCGTTTGTGAAGAAGGGCTACAGCTGCACCATCCCGGGAGGCGGAGAAAAGATGTTCGCTCTTACGGGGGACGATGAAATGGCCTTCTCCCTTCATGCCTCCAGGATCGACGAACTGGCGGAGGGTTTGGCGTCAACCCATAAGAGCGGAATCGGCCGCTATCCATGGCCGGTGGCCGGAGTAAGGGCAAAAGCAGCCATGCCCGATTCCTATAAATTCCTGGAGGAACTGGCCGCCGCCAGGTACCCGGAATAAAAGAACCCCCTCCGCTAAACAGCTGCCCGGGTTTCCGGGCGGTTTTTTATATATTTATATAAAATATATCTTTTATATGGATAAAAAACCGGGTTCAGAACACTTTGTCAACTTGAAATATGGCGGATACCTTGCTACAATAGGCTTGTGCGCCGGCACACCGACGAGGGGCGGCAGGTTTCGGATTGCCGGAAACCGGTTTATATCTTTCCGGACCCGGACTGCGCGGTGATCCTGGCACGCGGTTAAAAGGTGTTTATTGAAACCTTGCGGCGGAAAAAATGGGACGTGGGCAAGCATAAGGCAAACACGTCCCTCCCCGCTCCAAAGGCATGAATAAAAAGTAAAAATATTTGGGAGGTAAAAAAAATGAACTACACGCTGAGAGGAAAATACCTGGAGGACTTTTCGGTCGGTCAGATCATCCGCACCGGAGCGCGGACGGTATGCGAAGGGGACGTGAGCCTGTTTGCGGGACTCACGGGCGACTATAACCCCCTGCACACCAACGAGGAATTTGCGAAAACGGAAACTGTTTTCGGCACCCGTATCGCTCATGGTCTTCTGGGACTCACCATCATGTCCGGCCTTCTCAACCAGATGGGCTACATGGAAGGCACCTGCATCGCTTTCATCGAGAGCAGCGAGAGATTCAAGAGCCCCCTCCTCTTCGGGGACACCGTCTACTGCGAAGTGGAAATTACCGATATCAAATACACCAAGAAGCCCGACAGAGGCATCCTCACCATGTCCAACAAGATGTACAACCAGCGGGGCGAACTGGTGACGGATCAGACCCAGGTCCTGATGATGAAGAGAAAGCCGGTATAAACTGGTTTTGCTTTTCTCTCCCGGCGCAGTTTTTCCCATTGCATTCCGGAATGAAAAGGAGTATCATTACAAAGATCATTGGATCCGCGGATCCGCTTTGGATACGGCCGGCGCTTCTGCCGGCGGAAGCAGAGGATACCGCTTTTATTCCATAGGCAAAGGATGAACATACGTTGGCATTGTCGCAAACCGATAAGCGTTATTTTAATTCCTGCGCGCAGGATGTCCTTCAAAGCGCCGAGGTGCGGAAGATGAATGCCTATTTTCAGCACCTTGGGGTTTCCCGTCTGGACCACTGCATTTCCGTCGCCGCCTGCAGCTTCCGGCTGAGCATTCTCCTGGGTCTGTCCGTGGACCGCAAGAGCCTCATACGGGGCGCCCTGCTCCACGACTTCTTCCTGTATGACTGGCGGGAGCAGTCCGGCCGCAGGGGGCGGATGATGCACGGGTTTACCCATCCCCGGGAAGCGCTGAACACGGCCCAGGAGCATTTTGAGCTCAGTGAAACGGAACGGAACATCATACTGCGCCACATGTGGCCCCTCACCGTCGTTCCGCCCTCCTGCCGCGAGGCTTTCATCGTGAGTGCCGCGGACAAAATATGCACTCTGCGGGAACTGCTCCGGGTGCGCAGGAAAAGCGCCCGGGTTGCCGTCGGCGTCTAGCGCGCCGGCACGGGGCATGTAAAAAGTACATAGTACGCGATTGAGCGGCGGGGACTTGTTAAGTCCCCGCCGCTTTGCTTCATTTTTATTTCGCCGAGGCCCGGGCCAGTTCGGCAAGGGTGCCGGCATCGTGGGCCGTGAGCCTGTCGCCGGACACGAAGTACAGCGCCTCGCCGATTCGTACGATCCGCCGGATCTGCAGGTCCGCATCCACGCCGTAATATCCCGATGCCGCCAGCTCATCGTCGCTTACATGGGAGACCGTTCCCCGGAGGTCGAAGCCGCTGTTTAAATCCAGGTGGTATACATACGCCCCGCTGAAAACGATCCGGCCGTAGTTGGGATACCCCGAATCCGGGTCGACAACCGGGCCCTGTACCTCCGCCACGTTCACCGGGAAGGCGATAAGGCCTCTCTCCTTGTCGAAAAACAGCGCCTTGTGGTCGTACAGCAGCTCGGAGTCCGTTCCCCGGTCCCCGATGCTCACCGAATACTCCTGTATGGGGTTGGTTACGTCGCTCACGTCAAAGAGAGCCATTTTCATTCCCAGGTAGTAGGTGCCGGTCCCCGCCTCTTTTCCGTAGGCGTCTTTGAAGGACACCGTCACGGTATCCTTTCCGAATCCGATGACGTGGTTCTCGTCATAGGGGTGCAGATAGTCGCTGTAACCGGGGATTTTCAGGGATCCCAGCACCTTCGGCGCTTCCGGGTCCTTCAGGTCGATGACGAAGAGGGGATCCACCGTCCGGAAGGTCACTACATATGCCCGCTCTCCCATGAAGCGGACGGAATAGATGGTCTCTCCCTTTGCAAGCCCCTCCAGCCGTCCGGTGACGGCGAGTTCCTCATCCAGGACATACAGGGCGTTTCCCGCGTCCCCGTCTCCGCTCCACCAGGAATAGCCCGTCGTGGTGGCGATCCGGAAATACCCGCCGGACTCGTCCATGGAAAACTGATTGAGGATCCTGCCGGGAACCTGCCCCCGGGCGGAATAGGCTGCCGTTCCCCCGTCCAGGGCGAATTTATAGATGAGCGTCGCCTCCTGTTCCGCCGGAGGGGCAAATCCGTCCTCGGTGGCGATCATGGGCCGGACCCCGCCATATCCCTCGTCCACCGTAACATAGAGATTGCTTTCGGAGACATAGAGCTCCGTGCCCGAGCCGAGAAATGTCTCGATATTTACCGGTTCTCCGGGCTGGTCTAGAGAAAGCCCGGCCACAATCAGGTAGGAGGCCGAAATCACGGGCGGCATATAATGGATGTCGCCGTACGGCACTGCTCTCGTCTCCGGTCCCGCTGCGGAATCGCTGTAAGTCGGGTTCAGCGGCACGGTCTCGTCCGACCAGTCGTAGAGATACTGGTTGGTGACCGCATACAGCTCCTGGCCGATCAGCCGGGAGGAGAGATAATTCCCCGGAAGGGTGACCTCCCGCGCAATAACGGGATTTTTTCTGTCGGCAAGGCTGTATATCAGGATCTTCGTGACCGTCCCGTCGCAATAGGCCGGGCAAAGATCCGCGGACTTGTCCGCGGGTTCCTCCGCTGTGCTCGCCGAGACGGTATAGGAGCTTCCGATTACAACCAGGGTGTCACCGCTGATATAGAGTTCCGTAGGGAAAAAGGATCCCTCCGGATAGGAAAGCTTGGCGGAAAGCGCCATTTCCTCCGCGGGATATGCCCGATAGATCAGGACGGCTCCGCTGCTGATCTGATAGAGATACGTCCCGTCGGTTTTGACAATATCTCCTTCGTCGACGCCCTGGACCTGGACGTTGGTCCCCGAATATTCCGCCATGCTCTTTTCGGCCGCGGAATTTACCGCGGGAGCGGCGGCTGCGGCGTCTTCCTCCATTGCAACGGCGCCGCCCCGCGTATAGGCAAGGCCTCCCAAGCCCGCGCCGTCGAGCAGCTGCACCAGGTTTTCTCTGCTATCCACGGCGGGAAGGACGTTGACCGTCTCGATGGTCTGCCGGATGAGGTCACCCTCGGTTTTCGGATCAAAAACCGCCTCGTCTCCGCCGATCACCACCAGGCCGTTGTCGTAAAACACCTCTTTCCCCAGAGCTTCCGCCAGCGCCCGCACCGGCACGAAGGTCCTGCCTCCCGTGGCCATGGCCGGAACGTCCAGGGATACGGTTTCCCCGTCCACCGTCATCTCGGTGCTGTACAACCGGATCCGGATGGTCCTGCCGTCCTCCGAAATGGTCGCCGTCTGCGTGCCGCCGTCCCAGCTCACCCGGGCGCCGAAAGACTCGGCGATAAACCGGACGGGGACCAGCGTTCTGCCGTTCTGGACAAATGGAGTGATCAGCTCGTTGGACGGATCGATCTCCGTAAGCTCGTTGCGGACAAGGGAATACATGCTGCCGGGATACAGGACCACCGCGTCCTGCAGTCTGTCCTCCTGCCCGGGCTGCGCCGCCTCGCCGCCGAGGCTCAGAGCGGCTCCTCCCGATAAAACCAGCGCCAGAATAACCAGACTCATGCCGTAGAATAGTTTACGTCGAAGCATTGGAATCCCTCCTCTCCGTTTTATTTGCTTTGACGATTTCCCGGAGCTTTCGTTCCGGGAAAAAATTATCGGAATCCGCCGTCCTGCGTAAAATCCATCCGGAAAGCCGATTTGCCGGAGCCCTCGTCCCGCCGGTATCAATTTTATCGGCCGCGCCGGGGCATTTTTTTGGGCTCAGCTGCGTATACTGATATGTAGGCGGCAGAGAGAGAGGCGATCGATTTGTTCATTCTACTGTTCTGTGAAAATGAAACCGCACCGGCGGAATCCGTTCCCGCATCGGACGTGGATGATCTGATTTTCGAAAACGAATACGAATGGTTTGTAAGCAGCCGATAAAAACCACCCGCCCAGGCGGGTGGTTTTTATCGGCTGCTTCGCTTCATAAGCACCCTCGTCCTTTTCGCCGACGGCGAAAAGCTTTTTGGGATTTTGTGTTGCGCTCCGTGACCAAAATCCCAAAAAATCAAATTTCCACGCTTTGCGGGGATTCACTTCCCGTAAGGCATACTTTGCGCGCCTTCGCAAAGGCGCGGTCCTTTCCTCGCCCCCGCCGGAAAAACAAAGTTTTTCGGCGGCCATAGCCACCTGCCCAGGCGGGTGGTTTTTATCGGCTGCTTCGCTTTAAAAGCGGCGCACTTGCAGACTCTTCAAATTCAAGGTATAATAGCCGCAAAGCGGTTATTATACCGGGTGGATGGCGCGGTTTGCTCCCGTCCTTCGGACAGAACCGCAATCGATGCCATGTACCACGAAACGCTTCGCGTTTGTGGTACGACAGCCGCAAAGCGGTTATTATACCGGGTGGATGGCGCGGTTTGCTCCCGTCCTTCGGACAGAACCGCAATCGATGCCGTGTGCCTTCTCCGGGGACACATGCGAAAATCAAAGCCGATGCGCGGCGGGAGGTGGTCGTTTGAAGCGGATACTGGTCTTCGGGATGGTTCTTGTACTGCTTATTTCCGTAATTCCCCGGGTGAATGCTGTCAACGACGTTTATTTTACCGCCGTGAACGATGCGTTTCTGGACTTGAACGACGAGACTATGCCCTTCTGGTCGGGAGGACTTTCCTACGTTCCCTGTACCGTTTTTAGCGGGACCAATCTTGGGGTTTTTTACGCTCAGAATACCACCGAAAAAACCCTCACTCTTTATAACATAAAGAAAACCCTCACCTTTGAAATGAACTCCGGGACCTGCTACGACCAGGACGGCGCGACCTATTCCTACCGGACCATCACGCGCAACGGAAAGGCTTATATTCCGATCTCCTTCGTCTGCTCCTTTTTTGATCTTACTTACTCCTATATCAAGAGCGATCTTTCCCCCATCATCCGGATCAAAAACTCAAAAGCGGTCCTCAGCGACTCCATCTTTGCCGACGCCGCGGCCCAGCTGATGCAGTACCGGCTCAACCAGTACATGAGCACGCAGCCCTCGCCGGAAATTTCCTCTCCGGTGGTTACGCCCACTCCCACTCCTTCCGGGGGAAGCGGAAAGGAAAACGTACGGGTTTATTTGGCCTTTGACGGCTGCCCCACCGCAAGTACGGAGGCAATTCTGGACAAGCTGGACGAGTACGGATATAAAGCAATCTTCTTTTTCTCTCCGGACCAGCTGGACGGCGCGGACGACCTGATCCGGCGGATCGTCGGTTCCGGTCATTCCATCGGCCTGTCCGGAAGCGAGGACAGCACGGCTCAGGCGCTTTTAGACGGCTTTGAGGAGGGAAACCGTAGGCTCAGGGAAACCGGCTGCCTCCAGACCCGCATTGTATCGGTTCCGAACCTCACCTCCGAGCAGTATCAGCTGCTGACTCAGAACGGGTATTGCTGCTGGAGCTGGTCCATCAACGCGGAATACGACGGGGCGACCTCAAAAAGCACGGCAATCAACGCCATGAGCAAAATTTCCAAAGCGGGTACCGCCTGGGTCCGGCTGGCCGACGGGGAAATTACCGCCGGGGCGATGACCCGGCTGCTCTCCGCCCTGAAAGAGGACGGATACAGCGTAAGGCCCGTTTCCGAGGCGGAATACCGGTAAAATGCGCCTGTTTCCCCCCCGGGCCATGCTTTTCGTCATTTTTTACAAATTGTTCATCCTCGGGCGAAAACCCGGGATATAATAGAGATTGAAACCGTAAATATTGCATTTTTACAGTGTCGGACAGAACTGCGTTTCCGGCAAACGATAGAAACCGGAGGGAATGAAATGGGTCGAAACGTATTGGTGGTGGAAGACGACAGTAATATTGCCGATCTTCTGCGCATGTATTTGGAAAAGGAAGGATATACCGTCCGGATTGCAGGAGACGGGGGAAAGGCCCTGGAGGAGTTCAAAAGGGAAGCTCCCGACCTCATTCTGCTGGATATCATGCTTCCCGTGATGGACGGCTGGTCCGTCTGCTCCAAAATCCGGGAGACCTCCCGGGTCCCTATTATCATGCTCACCGCCCGGGGCGAGGTGTTCGACCGGGTTTCCGGCCTGGAAATGGGAGCCGACGACTACATTGTAAAGCCCTTTGAAATGAAGGAAGTTCTGGCCCGGATCAACGCCGTGCTCCGCCGTACCGAGCTGCCGGAAACCACTCAGAAAAAACTGGTTTTCGACAAGCTGGTGATCAATCTGGATTCCTACGAGCTTCTGGTGGACGGTCAGCGGGTGGACACACCTCCCAAGGAACTGGAGCTTCTGTATCATCTGGCCTCTTCGCCCAACCGCGTATACACAAGGAATCAGCTCCTGGATGAAGTCTGGGGTTTTGACTATTTCGGCGATTCCCGGACCATTGACGTTCATATCAAAAGACTCAGGGAAAAGCTGGAGAACATCAGTTCCCAGTGGGCCCTGAAAACCGTATGGGGTGTTGGATATAAATTCGAAGTTCAGTAATACTGCCTGCACGGTGCAGACGGATAAAGACAGGATGGTAACCCATGAACAGCCTGTATAAACGCCAATTTGCTCTGACCGCGGGGATGGTCTTGCTCACGCTGCTGCTCTTGGGCGCCGCCTTTCTCGCCATCAGCTACAACTACACCATCCGGGAAAAGCAGAAGAGCATGATCAAAAACGCCGAAACGATGGCGCTGCTCTCGGCGAATTATTTTACCTCCGGCGACCCGGTTCAGGCTTACAATCTGCAGGTCCTGATCACCTTCGCTTCCACCATTTCCGATTCCGATTTTCTGGTATGCACCACGGGCGGGAGCATCCTCTTCGGCTCCAGCGGAAACCGGCAGCCCCAGACTTTTTCAGGCGACGTGCCCTCCTGGATCATAAGCGAAGTGATGTCCAAAGGACAATACTCCGCCATGAGCACTCTGGGTGAGGTTTTCTCCAAAAACCGGTCGGTGGTCGGCGTCCCGGTTCAAAGTGCCAGTACGGGGCAGACCCTGGGCGTGGTTTTCAATGCCGCGGACACCTCGGCTTTAACCGGAATGTGGCGGGCCTTTGTGAGCATTTTCCTTTTTACCGCTCTCGTAGTCCTGGCTCTGGCCTTTGCCAGCAGCTCCGTTGCATCCCACCGGCTGACGCGCCCGCTGAAGGTTATGGCGGAGGCCACCGGACGGTTTGCCCGGGGGCAGTTTGACATTCGGGTCCCCACCGACGGGCGGGTCGACGAAATAGGGGAGCTGGCCGTCGCCTTCAACGCCATGGCCGAGTCGCTGGAGCAGGTGGAGCAGCGGCGGCGCGAGTTCATCGCCAACATCTCCCACGAGCTGAAAACCCCAATGACCACGATTGCCGGATACACCGACGGGATTCTGGACGGCACCATTCCGCCCGATAAGGAGCGGGAATATCTGCAGATCATTTCAGACGAGACCCGCCGGCTCTCCCGCCTGGTCCGCCGGATGCTGGACGTGTCGCAGCTTCAGTCCGGAGAGCCGCTGCAGATGAAAGAGCGTTTCGATCTGTCTGAGGTCCTCCGCCGCGTCCTTGTAAGCATGGAGCACAAGATCAACGGACGGCACCTGGACGTGGATACGCAGCTGCCGGAAGAGCCCGTAAACGTATTGGGCGACCGGGACATGATCACCCAGGTGGTATACAATCTCCTGGACAACGCCGTGAAATTCGCGGCAGGCGGCACCACTCTGGGACTTACCCTTCAGAAAAAAGGCGGGAAGGCATACGTATCCGTAAGCAACAGGGGAGAGGTAATCCCCCCCGGAGAGCTTCCCCTTCTCTTTGAGAGATTTCACAAGACGGATCATTCCCGCAGCGTGGACCGGGACGGAGTGGGTCTGGGCCTGTATATCGTAAAAACCATCCTGAACCGGCATCACGAGGACATAACCGTAACCAGCAAAGACGGGCTGACCGAGTTTACCTTTTCGCTGACCATGGCAAAATAACGTATCAGTCCGTATTCCATCTGCCAGGAGGAACATGCCCATGTGGGAAGAAGAGATCGGCGGCACCGGTAAAAAGGAAGAACGCTCCGGGGAAACCGAAGGGACCCCGGAGAAGACCTCCGTGTCTGACTACCGGGCGGAATCCGGCCGGACCGGGCACACCGATGCGCGGGACGAGCGCCAGTACTCCGCCTGGGAATCCCGGTATCAGCGGCAGCCTTCGCCGGAACCGGACAACAGAACACCCTGGGAGGAAGCGCCCTATCGTTCAAGACGGAGAAAGCGCAGCGGCCCTCTGTTTCTGATCATAGCCGTCCTTTTGATTGTCGGAATTTCCGTTTTCATTCGCTATTCTTTGGTAAACGGTACACCCTGGCAGCCTTACGGTTCGCTTCCCTCCCTTCCCTTTGTCACCTCGCCCTCCTCCGGACAGCAGGAAGAAACTACGGGCCAGACAACGGTGGAGCGGGCTCCCGTTGGAGACGGAACCACTTTGACTATCTCCTCGCCGCCGGGCAAAGCCTTGACAATCCAGGACGTTTACCGGGAGGTGAGTCCCTCCGTCGTCAGCATTATGGGGACGTTGCCGGACGCCACGGCTTACGGAACCGGCATCATCATGTCTGCCGACGGATACGTCATCACCAATTATCATGTGATTGAAGGCAGCAGCGCCGTCACCGTCACCCTGCAGGACGACGAGGAATTCGACGCCAAGCTGGTGGGAGGCGACGCGCAGACCGATCTGGCCGTTTTGAAGATCGATTCGGAAAATCTTCCCGCCGCGAAGTTTGGAGATTCCGGTGCCCTGGTGGTGGGGGATTCGGTGTACGCCATCGGCAATCCTCTGGGAGTTGAGCTGAAGGGCACCCTGACGGACGGAATCATATCCGCCATCAACCGGGACATCTATGTGGACGGCCGGACCATGACGCTGCTTCAGACCAACGCAGCTCTCAACAGCGGCAACTCCGGAGGACCTCTCATCAACGTTTATGGCCAGATCATCGGAATCAACACCATAAAAATGAGCTCCTACTCCTCCACGATAGAAGGACTGGGATTCGCCATCCCCATCAGCTCCGCCAAGCCGATTATCGACGAGCTCATTGCCAAGGGGTACATTTCCGGCCGTTCCGCCATCGGAATCACCGTTTCGGATTTATCGGACACGGCGGCGGCCTTCTATAAAAATGTCCGCGGAGCGTACGTGGAATCGGTGGATACCCGCTCCAATGCCTATAAAGCCGGTATGCGGCAGGGGGATATCATAACCGTGGTGAACGGGGTGGAGATCCAGTCGGTGGATGACCTGTACGCGGCAAAAGAGGACTGCGGCGTGGGAGACACAATTTCCGTCACGGTCTACCGAAACGGAAAATATCTGGATTTCGAGATCGTCTTAATGGATGCCTCCGATCTTTCATGAAGAACGGTTATATCTTTCCCGCAGTCAATAAAATCACATATTTCTGCAAAAAGAAAAGCGGGAGCTGAAAGCTCCCGCTTTTCGCAGTCTGTCAAAAAACCTCTCGTCCTTTTCGCACTGGCGAAAAGCTTTTGCGGATTTCGCGTTGCGCCCCGTGACCGAAATCCGCAAAAAATAAGATCCCAATGTCCTGCGGGAATTCACTTCTCGCAAGGCATACTTTGCGCGCCTTTTCAAAGGCGCGATCCTACCCCCGTTTCCGTCGAAAAACAGGATTTTTCGACGGAAACCAAAAAGCGGGAGCTGAAAGCTCCCGCTTTTTGATATCTCTTTTTGTTATTCGGCCATGGTCGCCACTTTGGCGGGAACGATCAGCTTGGGTTCGGTTTTGCTCTGGACATCCTCTACGGTGAGGCCAGGGGCAATCGCCTTGAGCACCAGGCCGTCTTTGGAAACGTCGATAACGCACATCTCGGTGACGATGGTGGTGACAACACCCACGCCGGTCAGGGGCAGGCTGCATTTGTTCAGGATCTTGGGAGCGCCGTTCTTGGACGCGTGCTCCATGGCGACAATGACCTTCTTGGCGCCGGCAACCAGGTCCATGGCGCCGCCCATGCCGGCAACCAGCTTGCCGGGAACCATCCAGTTGGCGAGGTTGCCTTTTCCGTCAACCTCCATGCCGCCCAGAACGGTGGCGTCCAGGTGACCGCCGCGGATGATGGCGAAAGACCAGGCGCTGTCGAAACAGGCGCCGCCGGGAATGAGAGCTGCGGGGGCTCCGCCGGCGTTGCAGAGATCGGGGTCCGCGTCCTCGGGCTTCGGAGCGGGGCCAAGGCCGGTGCATCCGTTCTCGCCGTGGAGGGTCACGTGGACTCCTTCGGGAAGAAAGTTGGAAACCAGAGTGGGGATGCCGATGCCAAGATTCACGAGGTCTCCGTCCTTCAGCATGAGAGCAATATTTTTAGCGATAATATCACGAGAATTAGCCATTTCCGTATCCTCCCTTACGCTTTCACAATATAGTCGACATAGATGCCGGGCAGCATGACTTCATCGGGATCGATGTCGCCGATTTCAACAATTTCCTCGACCTCGGCGATTACGATATCGCCGGCGGTAGCAATAAGGGGATTGAAGTTCTTGGCCGTGCGGCGGAAGACCAGATTCCCGAATTTATCCGCCTTATGCGCCTTCACAATGGAGACCTCCGCATGCAGGGCGGTTTCCAGAAGATAGGTCTTGCCGTTAAAATCCTTCGTTTCCTTGCCATCCGCAATCACGGTGCCCACGCCTGTGGGGGTATAGAAGCCGGCAATGCCCGCTCCGCCGGCACGCATACGCTCTGCCAGCGTTCCCTGGGGATTGAACTCGATTTCGAGTTCCCCTGCGTTGAACTGCCGGATGGTCTCAGGATTGGTCCCGATATGGGAGCAATGCATTTTCTTGACAAGCTTTGCAACCACCAGAAGGCCGATGCCCTTATCCGGGAACCCCGTGTCGTTGGCGATAATGGTAAGATTCCCGATTTTCCGTTCCACGATTCCGGCGATGATGGACGCGGGAGTGCCCACTGCCGCAAATCCGCCGATCATTAAGGTTTGTCCATCCTTAATTTTGTCCAGCGCTGCTTCTTTGCTGATAACCTTGTTCATACATCCTACTCCTTTTTGTGATTTAGGGATCCGAACTGGATTCTGGCTGCCAATGGTCATGAAAAGGCCCAGCGCAATGCTGGACCGATTTTGATCTGTCAGCCGCTTTTGACTCGCCAGAGGTATTGCCGGGCCGTTTCATAATGAAACAGCCTCGACGGTGCTTTGCGGGCCGGTTCCTCCTTCCTGGAATTAAGATGAATATTATTGAATTCATTATAGTATAACTCACCGGTCGGTTGCAAGAGCTATTTTTCATTCTGCGGCAACAGTTTCGGCGGAAATGGGGCCGGCATTGCAAAACGGACTGCCCGGATTATAAAATACCCTTCCGGGGTGATTCCATGCAGTGTTCCTTCAGCGCCTTTGCCAGCTGGTCGGGGCAGGAGGTGGACTTCCGTCCGCAGCGGATTCCCTGAAGCTTTGAAACGGCATTTTCCACTTCCATTCCTTCCACGAGCCGGGAGATTCCCTGCAGGTTGCCGGGACATCCTCCCTGGATGGTCACTCCCCGGATAATACCGTCTTCCACGTCCAGGATCATTTCTCTGGAACATACGCCCTTTGGTTTGTAATGAAACGTCACGGCTTAAACTCCTTCATTTTTCAATTCCCGGACGGGCCGTAATTCCCGAATCGTACGGATGGCGTATCTTTCGCATTTCCGTGATATAGTCGGCCAAATCCGATATCTCGCGGGGCGGGTTTCGCCCCGTGAGGACAACCTCCAATTCCCGGGGTTTGTGCTTTAAAAATTCAGCCACTTCCTCCGTCTCCAGAATCCGGCTGGATATGGCATCCAGGATTTCGTCGAGAATCAGCAGATCCGCCTCCCCGCTCTCCACTGCGTCGCAGGCTTCGGAAAACATCGCCCTGGCAAGGGTGCGGTAGCTGCGCTGCTCCTCGTCGTTCATCCGGTAAAAGAAAGGGATTCGTTCAGGTCCCGGAAGTATCCGGAAATTGGGAAGCTTCTCCGCGGCCCGGATCTCCCCGCTGTCCCGTCCCTTTAAAAACCGGACCATAAGAACCCGGTACCCTCTTCCGCTGGCCCGCAGGCCCAGGCCCAGGGCGGCCGTCGTCTTTCCCTTTCCGTCTCCGAAATAAACATGGACCAGCCCTTTTTCCATCTTCGTTTCTCCCTTCCCGGTACAATGGCTTTTCCCCGCCGGCCGCACCGTCCGGGGGAAGCCTCGGTAAAGTCCCGCAAACGGTACTCAGCCGCGGCTTGAAAGCGTTCGTATCTGATTCTAACATACCCGCCGCACAATCTCAACCGAAGGATATTCTGCCAGGTTCGTCCGGCTGCGGGACTGCTGCCCAACGGATCTGTACCGGGCCCGCCGGCATCCCTCATATCCGTCCCAATAAAAAACGGACCTTCCCGGTATCCGCCGCAGCGGCAATGCCGGGAAAGTCCGAGGTTTTCCGGTAGGTTACTTCTGAAGCTGTGCGCCGCAGGCCGGACAGAATTTGGAATCTTCCTCCACTTTTTCGCCGCAGGTGGGACAGGTTTTCCCGGTCTTTTCCGCCGCCGGAGTGCCATCCTCCGCGTCCAGCTGGGCCCGCAGCTCTTCAATCTTGGCAAGGGACGCCTTGATTTTTGCGGTCGTCTCCGCCTGGCTGGGATCGCAGTTGTCGCCGTAGTTGTTGAAATACCATTCGCCCATCTGCTTATATGCCTTCTCGATCTCCCGCTCTTCCGCGGCGATTGCCAGATTGAGCTTCGCGTTTTCTGCCAGGTCCTTTGACTTTTCCATTGCGGTCTGCGCGACCTGAGACATTTTTTTACCGAAATTATCCAAAAACGCCATGATGCCTTACCTCCTTCAGAAATCTGTCCTGCGGTCCTTTCCATTGAACGCGCCGCAGCCGCAGAGCAGCCGCGGCAAGCGGCGTCGCCACCGGTCGCCGGAGGCAATTCCGCCTTGGAAAGGTATATTACCCTTTCTGTATGTATTATACCTTGGAGCGCCGGAATTCACAAGAGAATTTTTCCGCAGTAGCAATGGTATTCCGGTGTGAAACAGCGGAGCGGACGGTGGGGGTTACCGTCCGCTCCGTTGTTTTGAAGGGCCGCCTTAGGGTCAGGAGGGGTGAGATATCATAATAGAACTCAGCATCATTTATACGGTGGCTTTTGCTCCGAATTTGTCCAGCATCTTTTTGCCCACGTCCGTGATCTCCAGTTTTCTCTTCCAGACGCCCTTCTCCAGCACATATCCTTTGCGCACAAGATGGGTGATGATACTGGAAACCTCCAAGGAATTCAGGCCGTGCTGCTTGACCAGTTCGGTGAGCTTTTCGGGGCCTTCGTTCGTCATCTTGAGAATGGAGACATACATGGGCATAAGGCCTGCGTCTACCATTTCCCGGTCGATTCCGGAAACCGGAGGCAGGACGCTCTCGCCCTTTTCCGTGATCTTAAAGGTATAAAAGTCGCTCCGGCTGAGGCCCATCCGCTCAATGTACCCGCCCTGGTCCAGCTTTTCAATACTGGCGTTTGTAATGCCGCCGTCCAGTTTCATGGCATCGTTGATATCGGACATGTAGCCGTGCCCGTACCGGATCAGGTTCAGGATCTTTACATCCTGTTCATCCAGCTTGACGTCGATCCGCTTGCCGCCGGATACTTCCTTGGTCCAGTCCGGCTCGCCGTAGTATTTGGGCTTGCCGATCAGGGTCCCGATAATGGAAAATACCAGAGTGACCGCAAAGCCGATGACTCCCACATGGGTAACAGCGCTGATGGTGGTAATCTTCATAAGGTCTGTCAGGGTCAGCAACGCCATCACGATCATGCCGGAAAGCACACCCCAGAAGGCGCCGGTGGCGTTAAACCTTCTCCAGAAGATTCCGAACAGCAGCAGCACCGCGGGCGGCCCAAGCCAGGCGTTGGCAAAGGCGAACAGGTATGTCGGTCCGCCGGGGAAATAGCAGAGGACCAGCGTGAAGGCCGCGATGATCACCAGGATGATCTTGCTGGCCTTCAGCGTCTGCTTCGGCGTCGCTTTCGGATTGATGGTACGCTGATAAATGTCCCGGGTGGCGGTGGAGGTGGCGCCCATCATGGAGGTCGCCGCGGTGGAGACCGATGCGGCCAGGGCGCCCATCAGGAAGAAGGATGCCAATGCCGGCGGAAACAGCTTCGCCATAACGCCGAAGGCCGCGGTGCTTGCCACCTTTCCCACGGGAGCCCAGAGCTCCGGATACGCGCCGGCGGCATACAGGCCGATGATGGTCAGCGGGATATAAAAGATCACGACGATGACAATGCCGGCGATGATATAGGACAGCTTCGCCACCCGCTCACTGCGGCAGGAGGAAATCCGCAGCCAGTAGTAGTTGTTGCCCCATACCAGGAAAGCGCCGAACAGAATGGCGATGGTCAAAAAGCTCGGGTATTTGATGGACAGCACGGGAAGAATCGCTCCCTTGAACCCCTGGGACCAGAAATCCCCGTTGGGATAAACCGCCTTGAAGAAATCCGCCCCCCCAAACTTGTGCATCAGCAGGAAGGCAAAAAGCGGCACCGCGATGATTCCGATGATCATCTGGACGAAGTCCGTCATGGTGATGGCCCAGAGGCCGCTCAGGTACGCGAAAATCACCATAAGAAGGAACACGCCTGTGATGGTCGCCCAGGTTGGCCAGCCCACATAACCGGATACAACGCCCGCCATGGAGACGATATTGTTTGCCAGAATGCCGCACAGGCCGATGATGGTCGTCCAGGCGACGATCTTTCTGACCTTGGGACTGTAGCGCATTTCCAGATATTCCGGCAGGGTCTGTGCTCCGCAGCGGCGGATGAATTTGGAGAAGAATCCTCCATAGCACATGATTCCCAGGCACGCGTAAATCAGGCCGAACCCCAGGGCGCCCTGGATGCCGTAGGTGATGGTCCAGCCGACATTCAGCGCGATGCTGGTGCCGGCGAAGCCGATGGCGGCGACGCCCATGACGTTGAGGAGAAGACTGACTTCGCGTCCCGCCAGAATAAAGTCGCTGGAGTCGTTGATCCACTTTTTACTGATCATACTGACGCCTATCAGGAGCACGCAGAAAATGATGCAGAATACTACAAATATAATTGTGGCAGACATCGTGATACTCCTTTCCGACAGTTAATAAATGGATATGCTCCTATGGATTGCGCGGAGAATCCCCCTTCTGACATTGCCTTGGCTGCCGTACAAAATTAATCCAGTATTGCCACCACCCTGCTCCAGCCTGCGCTGCCGCCCTTGACCTTGATCGGCAGGCAGATCACCCGAAATCCGGTCACCGGGATCTTGTCCAGATTGGTCAGCTTTTCAATGTGGCAGTATGCTTTTTCCCTGCCCGCCCGGTGCCCTTCCCAGATAATCGAGGAATCGTGATTTTTGGCAAACTCCTTGCCGATCAGCGGCAGCGGCCTGTCCCAGCTCCAGCCGTCCGTCCCCACCACGTGCACGCCGCGGTCGATCAGCCAGAGAGTGGCCTCCTTGGACATGCCGCATCCTGTTACCAGATACTCCGCAGTTCCCCATTTTTTATCGGCTCCGGTCATGACCAGCACGATATCCCCCTTTTTGAGGGTATAACCGATTTTTTTAAAATATTCCTCAAAATCGCGGGCCATAACCCGGTAACCGTCTTCCTTATCCCGGAAATCCACTACCACGCCGTCTCCGAAGCACCAGTCCAGAGGCACCTGATCGATAGTCCATGCCGGCTCTCCGTTGTTCATGGTGGGATAAAAATGCCAGGGGGCGTCAAGATGGGTGCCGGAATGGGTGCTGAGCGTCACAAGCTCAATGGCCCACCCGTTTCCCTCCGGCAGGTCGTCCACCGTGGCACCGCTGAAAAAAGCTGCCATGTCCGCCGCCGTCATCTTGTGGTCAAAATACTGGATTTGCGGGATTTGGTTTGGGGGATCGCTGGGAAGGTCGTTTTCCAGTGCGATGGAAAGGTCTACAATTTTCATAATCAACTCTCCTTTTTTAATTGATTACTTCAGTTTCTATGCCCTGAATTCTATAAATAATATTTAAAGCAAACTGCATGCCATAATTCGATGTTATTTCGGCATGCCTGCGCCGCAAAGGGTTCCGCCGCATTTCCCATCCAAAACTCGTGCGCGGCGGCCGGGGCGCTGTAATCTTTTGCTTTCAGCCCCTGTTTTCGGGTTTCGGCGATTCCTTGCGCCGCAATACCTTGCTGTCAGATTGTAATTTTATGATTACATCTTAACAGAGTATCATTATCGGCATCAGACAGGGATTTTTAGAAATGCGTCCGGCCGCTTAAAAAATATCAGGTGTTCTTTGCAGATAAATCTGTCAATTAAACAAAACATCCAGTGTCATTGAGACCTGCCATGTGAAATATCGACAAAAATTTCACAATGTCGGAAAAAAACTTGTTGTAATCATATGATTACAGCTGTTATAATAGATTTATAAACTATACCGAGGGGGATGAAGGGATGGAAAACTACCTTTCGCCGGAACTGCTCACCCAGTTCATCGAATCGCTGGATGCCTTTGCCGTTCTGAACAAAGAGGGAAAATACCTCTATGTCTCTCCCAACTGGGTAAAAACCAGCGGAGTCCCCTCCAATATAGCGCTGGCGAAATATGTATGGCAGGTGGTGCCGGACACGCATTCGATGCATGTGCTTGAAACCGGCGAACCCGTTTTGGGCGAGGTGGTCAACATCCAGGGCATACAGGCCTTCACTTCCTATATGCCCATCATGAAAAACGGCGTTGTGGACGGGTGTTTCATCTTCGTCATACTCACCGGGATGGAAAAGGCCCTCGCCTTTACCCGCCGGGTCAATCAGCTCTCCACGGAGCTGGAATTCTACAAGCAGGAGCTCAGCCGGGAGCGGGGGGCCCGGTATGGGATCAACAGCATCATCGGAAACAGCTCCAGTATTCAGCGGGTCAAGGCACAAATCGCCCAGGCCGCCAAGTCCAGCTCCACCGTTTTAATTGACGGGGAAACGGGCAGCGGCAAGGAGCTCATCGCCCACGCGATCCATTCTCTCAGCTCCCGCCGCCAGTCCAATTTTGTCCGTGTGAACTGCTCCGCCATCCCGTCGGAACTCATGGAGGCCGAATTTTTCGGATATGTGGGCGGCGCCTTTACAGGCGCTGCCAAAAAGGGAAAGATCGGCCGTTTCGAGCTGGCAGGCGGAGGCAGCATTTTTCTGGACGAAGTCAATCTGCTCTCTCCCACCATGCAGCCGAAATTTCTCCGGGTACTTCAGGAGCAGGAAATCGATCCCGTGGGCGGAGATAAAAGCATCCCCATCGACGTGCGGGTCATCGCCGCCTCCAATATCCCCCTGGAACCCCTTGTGGAGGAAGGGAAATTCCGCAGCGACCTCTTTTTCCGCCTCAATGTGATCCGTATCACCGCGCCCCCTCTGCGGAACCGGAAGGAAGACATCCCCCTGCTGGTGGAATCTTTGATCAAGCGCCTCAATTCTCAGCTGGGAATGCTCATCGAGGGCGTTACCGACGAGGTGATGGATCTGTTCATGGAGTATGAATGGCCCGGAAACGTGCGGGAACTGCAGAATGTTATCGAAAGCGCCATGAATATGACCTCTTCCAATACGCTGAAGCTGGACGATTTCCAGTCCTTCGTGCAGCGCGTCCGCTCCAAGAGCCGCCGAATCACCCCCTCGGAGGAGGAATACCGGCTGAAATCCTCCAAGCAGAATTTTGAACGGGACCTCGTGCGGGATGCGCTGGCCGCCGCTAAGGGCAACCGCGTCCGGGCCGCCGAGATTCTGGGAATCTCCCGCACCGTTCTGTATAAGAAGCTGGAAAAATACAATTTAAAATAACAGCTGCGGCAGACCAAAAAGCTGACCTGACGGTGTGTCAGGTCAGCTTTTTGGATTGATATACAGGATCTTCCTTGAAATGAGGCTTTACATTTCAGCCCCTTCCCGGTAAAATGGTGCTGTGGGCGGAATGGTTTTCGCCCCGGCATTTTCGGGGGTAAGATATGCTGAACTGGGACGAGCTGTATAAACAATGCATGGAATGCCGGAACTGTCCGCTTCATGAAACCCGTACCCATGTGGTTTTCGGAGTGGGCGCCAGAGACGCCGAGGTCCTCTTTATCGGGGAAGGGCCGGGAGAGCAGGAAGACCTGCGGGGAGAACCCTTCGTGGGCCGCGCGGGCAAGCTTCTGGACGACATGCTCGCCATCATCGGCCTGAACCGGGATAATATATACATAGCCAACATTGTCAAGTGCCGGCCCCCGGGAAACCGGGACCCGCTGTTCGTCGAACAGGAAGCCTGCATCGGCTGGCTCCGGAATCAGGCCGTGCTGATTAAGCCCAAGATCATCGTCTGCCTGGGGCGGATCGCCGCCATGCAGATCATTAAGCCGGATTTTAAAATAACCCGGGAACACGGCGTCTGGTTTGAGCGGGGAAATTACAAGCTAATGGCCTTGTATCATCCCGCCGCCCTCCTTAGGGACCCGCACCGCCGGCCGGAAACCTTTGAGGATTTGAAACGCCTGGAGGCAATGATAAAGGAAACCTGCAGCCGGACTTTGGTTTCCTGATAAAGTAAAAACCCCTGCGCGGTATTTCCGGGCATCGGCGGCGCTTCCCCAGAAAACGGTTGCCGAATGCTTTTGTTATAAATTGAAGAAAGGGTTGAAAGAAATGACAGGAAAAACCATCGCGGAAATGAAACTCGGGGACAAGGCTTCTACGCAGAAGACCATCAGCGAAACGGACGTATACCTCTTTGCGGGAATCACGGGGGACTTTAATCCCGTGCACATCAACCAGGTGGAAGCGGAAAAGACCATGTTCAAGGGAAGGATCGTGCACGGGATCCTCTGCACCGGCCTGCTTTCCGCGGTCATGGCCATGAGTCTGCCGGGACCCGGCACCATCTATCTGGGCCAGGAACTGAAGTTCGTCGCCCCCGTCCGGATCGGGGATACCATCAAGGCGGAAGTGGAAGTCGTCGAACTCCTTCCCGAAAAG
The DNA here is from genome assembly GCF_900176335.1 of Papillibacter cinnamivorans DSM 12816. Classification (GTDB taxonomy): domain Bacteria; phylum Bacillota; class Clostridia; order Oscillospirales; family Oscillospiraceae; genus Papillibacter; species Papillibacter cinnamivorans. Next base: position 385,081 of record NZ_FWXW01000003.1, on the reverse strand, counting down.
AACATCGCCAAGCTGAAGACCACCTGCTTCAATCAGGACGGAAAAGCGGTCATCACCGGCATGGCTACCGTGATGCCCAAAAAGCAATAATAAATAATAGAATAACGGGGTGCCGGAATCCGGCACCCCGTTTCAGCTTGTCGAAAAAGTCCTATCGTCCTTTTCGCCACTGGCGAAAAGCTTTTTTGGATTTCGCGTTGCGTTCCGTGACCGAAATCCAAAAAAGATGAATTCCCAATACCTTGCGGGAATTCATTTTCCACAAGGTATACTTTGCGCGTCTTCGCAAAGGCGCGGTCCTTCCACCGTACCCGTCGGAAAACAGGGTTTTTCGACGGCCTCTAACGGGGTGCCGGAATCCGGCACCCCGTTTACTTTTCCACCCCGCCGACGGCGGGGTGGAAAAAAGTGATAAAATCAGTGGGAGATAAATATTATATGGCCTCCAGCGCCTGGGAAAGATCGTCGATGATGTCCCGGACGTCCTCGATGCCCACGGACAGACGGATGAGATCCGGGCTCACGCCCGCCGCGGCCAGCTCTTCGTCGTTCATCTGCCGGTGGGTCGCGTTGGCGGGGTGAAGCACGCAGGTGCGCACGTCCGCCACATGGGTGACGATGGCGGCCAGCTTCAGTTCCTTCATAAACCGCTCTGCGGCGGTTCTGCCGCCCTGTACGCCGAAGGAAACGACGCCGCAGGAGCCTTTCGGCAGATATTTCTGTGCCAGCTCGTAATACCGGTTTCCCGGCAGGCCGCAGTAATTGACCCAGGCCACTTTGGGATGCTTCTGCAAAAACCGCGCGGTCTCCAGAGCGTTTGCACAGTGCCGCTCCATCCGCAGAGAAAGGGTCTCCAGGCCGAGGTTGAGCAGGAAGGAATTGTGAGGTGAGGGGACTGCTCCCAGATCCCGCATCAGCTGCGCGGTGGCTTTCGTGATGTAGGCGCCCCCCTGGCCGAAAGCCTTGGTGTAGATGATGCCGTGATAGGACTCGTCGGGCTGTGTCAGTCCGGGGTATTTGTCGGCGTGGGCGTCCCAGTTGAAGTTCCCGCTGTCCACGATGGCCCCGCCTACGCTGGTGGCGTGCCCGTCCATATACTTCGTGGTGGAATGAATCACGATATCCGCGCCCCATTCAAACGGCCTGCAGTTGACGGGGGTCGGAAAGGTGTTGTCCACGATCAGGGGCACCCCGTGCTCATGCGCCGCTTTGGCAAACCGCTCGATATCCAGAACCGCGAGGGCGGGGTTGGCGATGGTCTCGCCGAATACCGCCTTCGTGTTGTCCCGGAAGGCCGCGTTGAGCTCCTCCGGAGTACAGTCCGGCTGTACAAAGGTAAATTCAATCCCCATCCGCTTCATGGTGTTTGCAAAGAGATTATACGTTCCGCCATAAATCGCGGAGGAGGAAATGACGTGATCTCCCGCGGAGCAGATATTGAAAACGGAAAAAAACGACGCCGCCTGGCCGGAAGAGGTGAGCACGGCCGCCGTTCCGCCCTCCAGCGCGGCGATTTTCGCCGCAACGCAGTCGTTGGTGGGGTTCTGGAGCCGGGTGTAAAAATACCCGCTGGCCGCGAGGTCGAAGAGCTTTCCCATCTCCTCGCTGGTGTCGTACTTGAACGTAGTGCTCTGGATGATGGGGAGCACTCTCGGCTCGCCGTTTTTCGGCTTGTACCCTTCCTGTATGCATTTGGTGTCGATCCGATATTGCGCCATATGGTTCTCTCCCTCCGCCCCTTCGCTTCTGATCCGTTCCAATTCCCCGGCTGCGGGCCCGGAAATCCCGCGGATGCAACGGCGGGCTGTTTTCCTGTTTGATTTATTATCCTACATGGAGCCGGCCCTCTTGTCAATTCCTTTTTCCATCGTCGCTCCTGCTGAGCCACTCGTTGAAGGTCAGTTGGGTTCCGATGGGTACGCTCCCGAAGTATTCCTCCGTTTCCCCCTCCACCAGCAGCTGGACCTGGCCGATGGAATCGGTGTCGGTCAGGGAATTGACAATGGAGTAAACCGCCAGCTGCTGCGCCTGCCAGTCTTCGGGCACGGATTCGAGAAATTCCTTGGAAAGATTGACGCTGCACACACCGTTGTCAACGGACGCGGAAAGGAGCTTCGTTCCCTTCGGAATGGAGGAGGACAGATTCTGAGACTGCGGTCCCTCCAGCAGCGCGGACATGATCCGCTCCGCAGAGGTATCTCCCTCCTGGATTTCCAGCGTGCGGGTTTCCCCCTCCAGCAGGCCCGTGGCCTGGTTTGTAAAATACAGCGTAACCTCCATGGACAGCGGCTCTTCCATGTGACTGCTCAGCAAGACGTCCTCCTTGGTGAACACCTGCCTGTCCCGGTACGGCAGTGCCTTTCCCTCCACCGTAACGGAGACCGATTCGACTCCCTCAAGCTGGCACAAAGACAGCGTAATGCAGTAATCTGCGATGGTAAGCTCCATTCCGGCCAGCTCCCCGTACTGCTCCGACAGATCCGCCGTCACCCTGCCGTCCTCCGTCTTGCAGGTGAGCAGCCGCGTCCCCGAGGGAAAGGGGCTTTGCAGTTCCTGACTCTGGGGGCCGTCCAGCAAGATCCCCAGGATTGCCGCGGCGCGGGTATTCAGATCTCCCTTTTGGGGGATCTCCCGCGTTTCGGAGCGGATCGGGTCGGCGTTTCCCGTTTTACTGACGTCCACGGCAAAATATACCTCCACCTGGTCCGTCTCTTCCGCGCTCTGACGGGAGGTGCAGCCGGAAACGAGCGCAAACAGAAACGCGCAGCACAGCAGCATTGCTCCTCGGCGTGTCATGTCCGGCTCCCTCCCTCCCCGGGAAAGCGGACAACAAACCGGGTGCCGCCCTCTTCCCGCGGCTCTGCCTTTACGGTTCCGCGGTACCGCTCCACCGTGTCCTTGACGATGGAAAGTCCCAGGCCCGTCCCGCCGGCCATGCGGGACCTCGCCTTGTCCACCCGGTAAAAACGCTCGAAGATTCTCGGCATATCCTCTTCCGGAATACCGATCCCCGAGTCCTCCACCAGAAGAACCGTATCCTGCCCGTCGTTTTTCAGCCCAATCCGGACGTAGCCTCCGGGCACGTTGTATTTGATTCCGTTCTCTATGAGATTGAACGCCACCTGATACAGCTCATCCTCCGTCGCCTTCACCGTTCCCCGGCCCTCCAGATTCCCAATGAGCGCAACGCCGCTGCTGGCGGCAAGGGGGGTCAGCATGTGAATGGCTTTTTCAAGGACCTCCCGGAGATGAACCTCGGCGGCTTCCGTCTCCGTCTTGTCGTCCAGCCGGGTCAGGCGAAGAAGCTTTTCCGTGATCCGAGTAAGCCGCTCGGCCTCCTCGCCGATGTCTGAAACGAACTCCCGGACGGTGGCGTCGTCCATCGATTCCGTCTGCAGAATGGAATCCGTCAGCAGCCGGATGGAGGATAGGGGCGTTTTCAGCTCGTGGGACGCGTCGGACACGAACCGTCTCCGGCTCTCTTCCGTGGCCTGCAGGCGCCCGGTCAGGCTGTTGAATTCCGTGGCCAGCTGCGCGAGCTCGTCGCTGCCCCGCATGGTCGCCCGGTGGCTGTATTCCCCTTCCCGCACGATCCGTATGGCCCGCAGAAGCTCGCTGATCCGCCGGGTCAGAGCCTTGGACAAAGTTACGCTCATGACGATCACGATGAGGCCGATGAGCACCGATATATTCCGGAGGTTTGCCTGGAAGCCTTTCAGCAGCTCTCCCTGTACCGTGTCGTATTCATAGGCGTAAACCGCGCCGATGGCCACGTTCCGGTACATGACGGGCACCGCCGCCCGACTTCTGAACGCCCCGCCGCTGTATTCCGAGTAAAACACGTCGTTTCCGTCCAGCGCCTGGACGATTTCCGAAAAGAAAGCATAGCGGCCCGCGGCGCTTCCCGTCTCCCGGTCGTCGTAGACAATGAGACCGGAGGCGTCCGTCACGATGAGGCGGGCCAGATCCTTGTCATCCAGCAGTGCCATCACCTGGCTCACGCCCTCCGGAGTGAGGACCTCCAGGCCCGCAAGAGAAGAAGCCATGACGGAAACATGGCGCTGCAGGGTGGTCTTTTTGGACTGGAACATCAGATCCTGGGAAACCAGGAGCGGATAGGTGTTCAGCAGAACCAGCACCGCCGCCAGAAGCAGCACATACGTCATGGCGAATTTCAGTTGTAAACTTCCCGTGGGCCTTTTACCCCTTAAAATAGTATCCCACTCCCCATTTGGTCATGATGTGCTCCGGTTCGGCCGGGTTTTTCTCCAGCTTTTCCCGGAGCCGCCGCACGTGCACATCCACGGTCCTGTAATCTCCCGAATACTCGTATCCCCAGACGATGTTGAGAAGGTTTTCCCGGCTGTAAACCCGCCCGGGATTCCTGGCAAACAGCTCGAACAGGTCGAACTCCTTCGCGGTGAGCTCCACGGGGCGCCCCTCCAGGGTGACGCTCCGTGTCTCCGTGTCCAACACAAATCCGGCGATATTGATCCTGCTGCCCCTTGCTTTCTGGTCCTGCCCCGACGCCCTGCGCAGAAGGGCCCGCAGCCGCGCCTTCAGCTCCAGGATATTGAAGGGCTTCGTGATATAATCGTCCGCCCCGCACTCGAATCCGATGATTTTATCCGCGTCCTCGCTCTTTGCCGTCAGCATGACGATGGGCACGTTGGAAAACTCCCGGATGCGCATGCAGGCTTCCATCCCGTCGATTTCCGGCATCATCACGTCCAGAAGAATCAGGTCGAAATTGCCGTTGCGCGCCAGCTCCACGGCGCTCTTACCGTCGTAGGCCGCTTCCACCTGGTACCCCTCGTTTTCCAGGTTGAATTTGATGCCTTTAACCAGCAGACGCTCATCGTCCACCACCAGTATCTTCATGCCCTTTTCTCCTATCCCGTGGTGATCAGATCCTCGATCTTTTCCAGGGTCTTCTCCCCGATTCCCTTCACGTTGGTGATATCGTAGATGGTCCGGAAATCTCCGTTCTGCTCCCGGTAGTCCACGATCCTTCCGGCCAGGACCTCCCCGATGCCGGGCAGCGTCTCCAGGTCCGCCCGGGAGGCCGTGTTGATGTCGATCTTCTTTTCAATCGCAGCCGTCTGCCGGGAGGTTTCTGAACCCGGCGCCTCGGCTGCCGGCGCCCCGGATGCCGGCGTTTCGGACACAATGGCATCTTCCGGGGACGCGGAGACTGTCCCGGTGCTCACCGCAGCCGGTTCCGAATACTGCGTGCTGACGGATATGGTCCGGCCCATGCTGCTCTGGCCGAAATAATAGCCCGCCGTGAAGGCAAAAAACGCGATGGTAAGGCCCGCGGCCGCCAGAAAAAACGTGGATCGCTTCATGGTTCCACCCGCATTCACCAGATTTTTCTCGTCTCCTGCGGTTGAAGATCGTATGCCTGTCTGATATAATTCCTAATGGCGGCGGCTAAGGCGGAGCATACCCGCCGATCGGAAAACTCCCGGCTCCGCTCTCCCGCCGGTTGGATTTGGAGACGCTCCGAAGACGAAATCCATTGCCGGAAAACGGATTGTCCGTTTCCGGGGGCCGGCTGCACGATGTCCCTGGAAACTTTGGTTTTCTGAGTGTATCATACCACATCGCTGTCTTAAATCCTATGATATTTTTCCGGGCTGCGGCCGTTTCCGGATATCCCTGGATTTTTTCCGGCGGCAGAATGCTCCCTGCCGGGGACATTTTCCGCCCTGCTTCCCCGCCGGACGCGGGAGTATCTGATGGAGGTCATACCATGAAAAGGGTTCGTTATAGTTTCCTCGCCCTCGCCGTTGTGATGCTTTGTACCGTCGTTTTGTCCACGCCCGCCTTCGCCATTCCCGAAATGAGCGTGGCATCCAGATCCGCCCTCCTGGCGGACGCGGATACCGGGGAAATCCTTTATGAGCAGAATATTCACGAAAGGGTCTATCCCGCCAGCGTCACCAAGATCATGACCGGCCTGCTTGTACTGGAGAAAATCGACTCCGGCAGCATGTCCCTCTCCGATGTGATCACCGTCTCCAGTTCCGCACATCAGGATGTGACCGAGGACGGAAGCACGCAGAACATAAAGCCCGGCGAACAGATGTCGGTGGAGAATCTCCTGTACTGCGCCCTGGTCGCCTCGGCCAACGAGGCCTGCAACATTCTCGCCGAGGCCGTCTCCGGAGACATTCCCACCTTTGTGGCTCTTATGAATCAGCGGGCTCAGGAACTGGGCTGCCAGGACACGCATTTTGCCAACACCCACGGGCTTCAGGACGAGAATCACTACACCACGGCCTACGATATGTATCTTATCACCAAGGAAGCCCTGAAATATCCCGAATTTCTCAAAATCACCGACTCCCGGGACGTGGTGATTCCGGCCACCAACCTCTCTCCGGAGCGGCACTTTTATACCACCAACTATCTGCTTTCCCGGTTCAAGATCCCGGGCTACGTATACCAGTACGCCCACGGGATCAAGACGGGGCACACCTCGGACGCCGGCTATTGCCTGGTATCGTCGGCCCAGAAGAATGACATGAACCTGATAAGCCTCGTTTTCGGCGCCGAAAAGGTGACAAAGGCGGACGGAACCGTGGATTATGAAAGCTTCAGCGAAACCTCCCGTCTGTTTGAGTGGGGCTTCTCCAATTTTAAGCTTCAGACCTACCTGGACTCTTCCGAGCTTATCGCGGAGGTCCCGGTGTCCTTGTCCCGGGACGCGAATTATGTGGTGGTTCACCCGGAGTCCTCTTTGTCCGCCATGCTTCCCAAGGACGTGGACCTGGATTCCTTTGACAGGAAGGTCACCATCTACAACGAGGGGAACATCACCGCTCCCATCTCCGAGGGACAGGAGCTGGGGGAGATCACCCTTTCCCTGGACGGAAAGGAGTACGGCACCACGAAATTGGTCGCCCTCAACTCCCTCACCCAGTCCAGGCTGCTGTATGTGATCTATACGGTTAAGAATATCTTTTCCCATACCGCCACAAAGCTCGCTATCCTTGCCGTTTTGGTTCTGATCATCGTCCTGATCATCCTCAGCATCCGCCGGGGGAGGCATTCCGGGCGGCGCTACAGGAAAAGCGGCGGCGTCTATCGCGGCCGCCGCAGGTAATACGTTTCTATCAGCGTAGAAGTCCGGCAATAGAATAATTCGTACTATTTACAAATGAAATAGACGAAACAAGAAGTATGGTTGTCCCCGCCGAAGGCGGGGGCAACCATACTTCTTCATTTTTTTATCTGCATTTTTATTGACGCTTGGTATCAATGAAAGAACCGGCCGCGGCGAGGACTCGCCGCGGTCGGTTCTTTCATTTTGCTTTGTCTTTTCCGCCGCGGGCCTTTCCCTGCAGTCCCGGGACCGGAGGCATATCGTTTTTCGGCAGATGCGTTTTGTGATTGCTTTCCGTTCCGTGGGGTTCCTTGGGATCCGGCCGTCTCATTCCGGATTTGTCCATGGCGTCCTCAGTGTTTGGTATTCTGGCCCTGGGCTTCCTTTTTTGCGCTGTTGTTCTGATTCTGGTTTTCCCGGGTCAGCGGGATCTGATTGACGGACTTGTCGTTTCTGGTCTTCTTGTTGTCCATTTGGCTGTCCTTCGGCATGTTTTTTCCTCCTACTGCAATTCGTCCGGCTCTTTCTGCCGCGCAAAGTCAAGGCCAAGCTTGCCCAGCGTCTTCTCGATCTGTTCCCGGTCGGACCCCGTGCTGTCGAAATCCACCGCCAGCTGATGACTCTCCCTGTTGACGCTCACCGTCTTCACACCGGGAAGCAGACTCAGCTCCCGCTTGATCTCCTTGGCCTCGTGCGCTCCGTTCATTCGCGGGAGGTGATAATACGCGCTTTGTATTGACATATCCTGCACCTCGAGGATATCTTTCCCACTCCGGTTCTGTTTATGCATCCTTTCCGGACAGGATTTTTTCGATTTTTGCCGGATCGGTCACGGGAAGGGAGCAGGCGTTATTTCTGCAGACATAGAGGGTCGTCCCTTCGTTCTTCCGGGTGCAGGCGGCGGTAAACTCCGCCAGAGCTTCCAGCTTCCCACGGGTCTCCGGCACGGCAAGAAGGACGGCGTTGTCGTACAGAGGATTTTTCCGCAGCAGCGTTTCGGCGTGTTTTTTCTCCGTCTCTCCCTCGGCGGCGCATACGATTTCCCGGAAGGGATAGAGCGCCGGAAAAGCGGCGATGAGCCCGAAAGCGATGGCCGAGGGGCTCCCCGCCGCCTCTCCGGCGAGAAAACCCAGCTGACGGCGGTAGATTTCTTCCAGAACGGGGTCTCCCGTCATCCGGGCGAGCCTTCCCAGCACAAAGGCGGCCGCGGAGTTTCCTGAGGGGAGCGCTCCGTCGTAGGCCTCCTTGGTGCTGAGGACCAGCTTTTCCCCGTGCTTTCCCGAAAGGTAGAATCCGCCCGCCGCGTCGTCCCCAAAAAGCTCCGTCATTTTCCGGGCAAGGCGGAGGGCTTTCTCCAGATCCTCCGGGTCAAACGCCGCCTCGTACAGCTCCAGAAAACCCCAGGCCGCAAAGGCGTAGTCTTCCAGGAACCCTCCTCCGCTGCTTCTCCCGCCGCGCCAGGCAGTTTGAAGAAAACCGTCTTTCAGCAGATTTTCCTCCAGAAACCGGGCCGCCCGCCTGGCGGCAGGGAGATATTCTTCGCCTCCCAGCACCCGGTGCGCCCGGGCGAAGGCCGCGATCATCAGTCCGTTCCAGCCGGAGAGCACCTTGTCGTCCTTGTCCGGCGCCGTTCTTTCCTTCCGAACCCGGAGCATCCGGGCCGCCAGTTCCTCCGCCCTGACGTCGGATTCTTCAAAGCGCGGGTTTTCCAGCAGATTGGGGATGCTTTTCCCTTCGAAATTTCCTCCCGGCGTGATTCCGTAGTATTCGCAGAAATATTCCCCGTCTTCTTTCCCCAGAACTTCCATGGCTTCCTCGGGAGAAAAGAGGTAGTAGCTCCCCTCTTCGCCGCTGCTGTCCGCGTCCTGGGAAGAATAAAACCCGCCCTCCGTTCCCGTCATCTCCTGCAGAACATACCCGAGAGTTTTTTCTGCAACCCGCCGGTACAGCTCTTTTCCCGTCAGCTGAAATCCCTCCAGATAGGCGAGGGTAAGCAGGGCGTTGTCATAAAGCATCTTTTCAAAATGCGGCACCAGCCAGCGCTCGTCAGTGGAATAGCGGGAAAAGCCGGAGCCGATGTGGTCGAAGATCCCGCCCCGGAAAATACCGGTGAGCGTGCCCTCCGCCATGGTAAGCGCCCGGGGATCGCCCGTAAGGAAATAATAGCGGAGGAGGAAAAGGAGCTGATGGGGCATGGGGAATTTGGGACTCCCTCCGAAGCCGCCATATTTCCGGTCGTAGCGGCGCCAGAGGGCCTCCGCCGCCTGAGACAACATCTCACGGCTCATTTCTTTGCCCGCCGGGCCCTTCCGATCCCGCAGAGCGGCGAGGATTTCCTCTCCCGCCGATAAAAGCGCTTCCCGCCCCGCGCCCTTCCACTCCCGGGACACGGCCTCCAGCAGCTCCAGAAGGCCCGGAGAACCGTACCGGGTATGCTTTGGAAAATACGTGCCCGCGAAAAACGGTTTCTGCTCCGGCGTCATGAGTACGGTCAAAGGCCAGCCGCCCTGCCCCGTCGTCGCCTGGCAGAAGCGCATGTACGCCGCGTCCACGTCCGGCCGCTCCTCCCTGTCCGCCTTGACGCACACATAGTCCCGGTTTAAAGCCTCCGCCACCTCAGGATCCTCAAAGGACTCCCGTTCCATCACGTGGCACCAGTGGCACGCGGAGTACCCCACGGACAGAAATACGGGTTTGTCCTCCCGCCGCGCTTTCTCGAACGCCTCCTTCCCCCAGGGATACCAGTCCACCGGATTGTAGGCGTGCTGCAGCAGGTAGGGCGAGGTCTCGTGTATCAGCCGGTTGGCAGTTCGGTTTTGCGCTCGTTCCATTGTCAGCCCTCCTTATGAATAGCTTTCCCCAAAAGCGGCGCTTCTTTCCCGTCGTCTCCCGGTTTGCTTCTGATACTGATATGAAACGGGCCGCCCGCCGGTTATAATAAAACCGCCCCCGTCCGCGGTATCAGTCGCCGGCGGACGGGGGCCTGTGATATGTATGGGTTTTACGCTTTTAAAATCGTTGCCGTGCGGAGCTTCTTTTACAGCGCCGCCTCGTTCATTTCTCCGGTCCGGATGCGGATCACCTGTTCCACATCGTAGACGAAGATCTTGCCGTCTCCGATCTCGCCGGTCCTGGCGCTTTCCACGATGGCCCGAAGGATGGTGTCCACGTCCTCGTCTCTCACGACCAGGTCTATGGAAACCTTCGGCAGCAGATCCAGCTGGAATTTCTCTCCCCGCCAGGCCTGCGTGATTCCTCTCTGGGTTCCCTGTCCCATGATGTCGCTGATGGTGGCGCCCCGGTAGCATCCCAGTTTTTCCAGAGCATCCCGAACTTCGGACAGCTTTTCCGGCTGTATGATGGCTCTGATCTGTTTCATACCTTGCTCTCCTCCTTCGTCCCGGCCTTGTTCTGCCGGGCGAACTCCAGGCCGATGTCCTTTGAAATGAGCGTATAGGACGTCTTCTGCATGACAAAGTCGGGATACGCCTGGTTGCCGTGCTCGCCGATATCCAGGCCGTCCATTTCCTCTTTCAGCGAAACACGCACGCCGATGGTTGCTTTTATAATATACCATACAACCAGAGAAGATACAAATACAAACCCGCCGACGCACACGACTCCCAACGCCTGCGCGCCCAAAAGCTTGAGTCCGCCGCCGAAGAACAGGCCGTTCCCCGTGGAAACTCCGGCGATTCCGTCCTGGGCGAAAAGTCCCACCTCAAGGGTGCCCAGAACGCCGTTTACCAGGTGCACCGAGATGGCGCCCACCGGGTCGTCGATTTTCATACGGTCGAAGAAGATGACGGAGACCACCACGATGGCGCCGCTGATGGCGCCGATGAGGATGGAGCTGGGAACGCTCACATAGGCGCAGCTGGGAGTGATGGCCACCAGCCCCGCCAGAAGCCCGTTGATGGACATGCCCAGATCCGGCTTGCCCACCACCAGCCATGCCACGATGGTGGAGACCAAAATGCCCATGACGCCTGCCGTGTTGGTGGTAACCAGGATGTGGGAGATAGCCATGGGATCCGCCGCCATGGTGGAGCCCGGATTGAATCCGAACCAGCCCAGCCAGAGGACGAAGGCGCCGATGGTGGCAAGGCTCATGCTGTGGCCGGGAATGGGATGGATCTTGCCGTCCTTCGTATACTTTCCGACTCTGGGCCCCAGCACCAGAACGCCGGACAGCGCGGCCCAGCCGCCCACCGAGTGCACCACGGAGCCTCCCGCGAAGTCAAACATCCCCAAAGAGGCGAGAAAGCCCCCACCCCAGATCCAGTGGCCCACGATGGGGTAGATGACGAGGGTGAGGACAAAGGAAAAGAGGATAAAAGATACGTACTTGATCCGTTCCGCCACCGCGCCGGAAACTATGGTGGCCGCGGTTCCGCAGAACACCAGCTGGAAGAAGAACTTCGCCCAGAGAGGTACGCCCGTCCAGGAAATGGCGGAATAGACCCCCTGGTAAGCCGCTCCCACCGCCGGAGAATTGTCCGCGCCGGAAACCATGAAAATGCCGCTCAGCCCGATGAATCCGTTTCCGTCCCCGAACATCAGTCCCCATCCCAGAAGCAGAAAGCCCATGGAGGAGACGGCGAACACGATGAAGTTCTTGGAGAGGATATTGACGCAGTTTTTGGACCTGGCGAATCCGCTTTCCACCGTGGCAAACCCGAGGTTCATAAAAAACACGAGAAAACCGGTCACCAGCACCCAGAGCGTATCCGCTACCACCTTTGAATCCATATAGTTACCCCCTTGAATAATAAAAAAAGACGCAATCCTTCCGCAGAAGGAAACGTCTTTGTTCCTTACGATTATTTCATTGGCGCAGTAGTATCCTTATTATATACTATTCTTTTTTAATTGCAATATATTCCCGCCTAATATTCAAAAGTTTTTCTCCGAATTTTTCTTCCATTCTAAAGTATGACTTGGCCGGATGATCCTCACATCCTTCGGCAAACCAGGCGGCGGGGAGATCCGTGCTCCCCCGTCGCAGGGGCCTTATGCGCTTCTCCTTGCGGGACAGCCTGTTTGCTGATTCCCGCCGGCCGGATCCGGGTTCTCGCGGAACAAAATACCGTTCCGCCGCATGATTTCGGCCCCTGTCTGAAATCCGATTTCCCGAATCCGGCAAGCTCGATCCGCCGGCAACATGAATTTTATGCGGCGGCTCGATGCAGTTCTTCTGGAATCTCCTTATTATACTACGCGTCAGCTCAAAAAGGAGTTGATATCCTCCACCGACATGTCCTTCTGCAGCGCCATATTGATGCCGTACCCGATCACCTTGGAAATGTCCCGCACCTGGAGATCGATTTCTTTCAAGGTGACGATGGTGTTGCCGCCGAAAGAGGCCAGCGCCTCCGGGTCGAGGTCGGCGACCCCCGCCTCCTCCACGATGTCCGCGGCAAGGGTTCCCGCGTCCACCACGGTGGGCACTCCGATGGCCACCACCGGAATCCCCAGGCTTTCCCGGTTGAGTGCCGCCCGCTTGTTGCCCACGCCGGAACCCGGGACGATTCCCGTATCGGCCAGCTGAATGGTGGTGCATACCCGGGAAAGCCGCCGGGAGGCAAGGGCGTCCACGGCGATGATCCGGTCCGGCTTCGCCCGCTCTACGACGCCGGCGATCAACTCGGCGCTCTCGATCCCCGTGGTGCCTAAAACGCCCGAGGCCACGGCCGAAACTTTCCGGAACTGACCGAACTGCTCCGGCATGGCCGTGGCCAGATGCCGCGTGACCATGATCTGTTCCATGGTGAGAGGCCCCACGGCGTCCGGCGTGATGGCGCCGTTTCCAAGACCCACCACCAGAACGCTCTCTTCCCCGGAAAGCTGCAGCAGGGGAGCGAGTTCTGCCGCCAGGGCCCGCACGGCACGCCCGAAGAAATCCTCCTCCCGCTGGGCAAATCCCTCCAGGTTCAGCGTGATATAGGTGCCCACCGGCTTTCCCAGCGCCTTTGCCCCCTTGTCGTCCAAAATCTTCACGTAATTGACGGGATATTTTTCCCGCGTGAGGTCCCTTGCCTCCACCCCTTCCAGCTTCGTGGTTTTTTCCGCGCTTTCCTTCCAGATTTCCTTGGCCTCCACCGCCAGGTCCGTCCGTCTTGTCAGCATGTCCCGAATCCTCCTCTTCCTGTTCTGCGCACCATGGCACTTTCAACCGCTATTTTCTGTCATAACGCTTCGGGTATGCAAAAAAGTGAGAAATTCTAAAAATAACGGTTGCTTTTTTCCCGTCCCGATGTTAAAATGAGTCTCTGCACGGAGCGATCCGGTGCAAAATGCTGTTGGAGGAGGTGGTTGACTTGCCAAATATTAAATCTGCCAAAAAGCGGGTTGAAGTGGCAAAGGCCAAAACCGCAAACAATAAGGTTGCAAAATCGATTCTGAAGACGTATATCAAGAATTTCGAAACCGCGGCGGCCTCGGGCAACCGTGATGAAGCCGACAGCGCTTACAAAGCGGCGGTTAAGAAGATCGATCAGGCAGCTTCCCGCGGAATCCTGCATAAGAACGCGGCCGCGCGCAGAAAGAGCAGCCTGACCTTGAAGGTAAATCAGATTGCGGGCTGATGCCGGCTGATTGGCAGAGAAAAAGGACCGTCCGGTTAGGGCGGTCCTTTTTTGTCCATACCCCGGCGTCTGCCTCCGGATGCCCCGCGCCGTGTCGAATCCGGGCTCTTGAGGTTGACATTGCAATGCCTTGGTATATAATTTATTATTATATGTAGAATAAACATTCGGGGGTTAAGTATGCTGAAAAATACGGAAAAAACCATGGAGAAAATCGTGGCGCTGTGCAAGGGCAGGGGATTTGTCTACTCGGGCAGCGAGATATACGGCGGCCTTGCCAATGCATGGGATTACGGCCCCCTGGGTGTGGAGCTGAAAAACAACGTAAAGCGGGCCTGGTGGAAAAAATTCGTCCAGGAGTCCCCCTACAACGTGGGACTGGACTCCGCGATTCTCATGAACCGGCAGGTCTGGGTTGCCTCGGGCCATGTGGTCAACTTCAACGATCCCCTCATTGACTGTAAATCCTGCAAAATGCGCCACCGGGCGGACAAGATCGTCGAGGAATGGAACGCCGTGAATCGGCCCGGGGTTTCCGCCGAGGGGATGAGCAACGAGGCTCTCACGGCATATATCCGGGAAAATTCCATTCCCTGTCCCAACTGCGGAAAGTGTGATTTCACCGAAATCCGCAAATTCAACATGATGTTCAAGACCCACCAAGGGGTTACCGAGGACAGCCAGAACGAGGTCTATCTCCGGCCCGAGACCGCCCAGGGCATCTTTGTGAACTTCCGGAACATTCAGAGGACCACCCGGAGGAAAGTCCCCTTCGGCGTCGCCCAGATCGGAAAGTCTTTCCGCAACGAGATCACCCCCGGAAACTTTATTTTCCGCATCCGGGAGTTCGAGCAGATGGAGCTGGAATTTTTCTGCAAGCCCGGGACCGACCTGGAGTGGTTTTCTTACTGGCGCAAATACTGCCACGACTGGCTTTCCAATCTCGGCCTGAAGGAGGAAAATCTCCGCCTCCGGGACCACCAGCCCGAGGAACTGTCCCACTATTCCAAGGCCACCACCGATTTCGAGTATCGTTTTCCCTTCGGTTGGGGAGAGCTCTGGGGCGTGGCCGACCGGACGGATTTCGACCTCAATGCTCATCAGAAGGAAAGCGGCGAGAGCATGGAGTATTTCGACCCCGAGACGGGCGATAAATACATCCCCTACGTGGTGGAGCCCTCTCTGGGAGCCGACCGGGTGACCCTGGCCTTTTTGATCGACGCCTATGACGAGGAGCTGGTGGACGAGGCGAAAAACGACGTACGCACCGTGCTGCATCTCCACCCGGCCCTGGCGCCCATCAAATGCGCGATCTTTCCCCTCTCGAAAAAGCTCTCCGAGCCCGCCTGGAAGGTGTACGAGGAACTGTCCAAATCCTTCATGGTGGAATTCGACGACACGGGCTCCATCGGAAAGCGCTACCGCCGTCAGGACGAGGTGGGCACGCCCCTGTGCGTGACCTTCGACTTTACGAGCCCGGAGGACAACAGCGTCACCGTCCGGGACCGGGACACCATGGAACAGGAGCGGGTGGAGATCTCCCGCCTGAAGGAGTACATTTCCCAAAAGATTGCATATTAAACGACAGAGGTGTGTCATGGAGAAAAAACAGTTGGTGGAAAAGCTCTCCGTCTTTGCCGAGGAGATCCGCCTGGAGACCCTGGAGGAATTCGCCGCCCTGGGCTTCGGGCACGTTGGCGGCGCCATGTCCGTGGTGGAGACCCTTGCGGTCCTCTACGGGCACGAGATGAAATACGACCCGAAAAATCCCCGCTGGCCGGACAGGGACTGGCTGGTCCTGTCCAAGGGGCACGCGGGTCCCGCGCTGTACGCCACTTTGTCCCTCAAGGGCTTTTTCTCCCGGGAAATGCTCTTCACCCTCAACCGGGGGGGCACGAAGCTTCCCAGCCACTGCGACAGGAATCTCACGCCCGGGGTGGATATGACCACCGGTTCCTTGGGCCAGGGGATTTCCACCGCCATCGGAGCCGCCCTGGGAAACCGGATGGACGGCCGGGACAACTACACCTATTTTATCCTGGGCGACGGGGAGTGCAACGAGGGCCAGGTCTGGGAGGGCGCGCTCTTCGCTCCCCAGCACAATCTGGATCACCTCATCGGCTTCGTGGATTATAACGGCCAGCAGCTGGACGGCTATACCAAAGACATTCTGGATCTGGGAGACATAGCGGCGAAATTCCGGGAATTCGGATGGTTCGCCCAGGAAATAGACGGGCATTCCGTAGAGGCCATACTGGACGCGGTGGAGGCGGCCAAGAAGAACCGGGGCGCTCCCTCCATGATCGTGCTGCGCACGAAGAAGGGCCACGGCTGCACCTTTGCCGAAGGAATCGAAGCCAATCATCATATCGCATTTAAGCCGGAGCAGATGGAAAAAGCCCTGGCCTGCACCAGGACCCGCCTTGCCTCTGCCGAGCGCGCGAACTGAGTGCCCCCGCGGGCAGACCCCCGATACTATGCGCCGAACCCGGCGGAATGGAGCTTTTTTATGTTCAAACTGAGGGAGACACTGGAAAAATCCCCGGATATGATGCGGGATGTATACTGTAATACCCTGATGGAGCTGGCCGAAACGGACCCGCGCATCTGCGCCCTGGACGCCGATCTGGTCTCCTCCTCCGGAATGAAGCCCTTTTTCAGGGCCTACCCCGACAGGGCCATCAACTGCGGCGTGCAGGAGGCCAACATGATCGGTGTGGCCGCCGGCCTTTCCGCCACCGGCAAGATCCCCTTTGCCCACAGCTTCGGGATCTTTGCCACCCGCCGGGCCTGCGACCAGATTTTTATGTCTGCGGCCTACGCGAAGCTGAACGTGCGCATCGTGGGCTCGGACCCCGGCGTCACGGCGGCGTATAACGGCGGGACCCACATGCCCTTCGAGGATATGGGCGTTCTGCGCAGCATCCCCCAGATTACCCTCTTGGAACCCACCGATCCCGTGATGCTGGAAGAGCTGGTGCGGAAGCTTACCGAGGTTTACGGGGTCTACTATATCCGCATGGCCCGGAAAAACGTCGCGGGAATCTACGAGAAAGGTTCCTCCTTTACCATCGGCAGGGGAAATCTCCTGAAGGACGGTTCCGACGTGACCCTGATCGCCAGTGGCATCATGGTGGCGGAAGCCCTGAAGGCCCGGGAGGTCCTGGCCAGCGAGGGGATTTCTGCAAAAGTGGTGGACATGTTCACCTGGAAGCCCGTTGACTCCGAACTCATCGCCCGGTGTGCCGCGGAAACCGGCGCCTTTGTTACCGCGGAAAACCACAATACGGTGGGCGGTCTGGGTTCGGCGGTGACGGAGGCGGTCTGCGCCACCTGCCCGGTCCCCGTGGAAATGGTGGGGACCCACGACCGGTTCGGCCAGGTGGGCACGGAGGATTTCCTGCGGGAGGAGTACAAGCTCACCGCCGGGGAAATCGCGGCGGCGGCCCGGCGGGTGCTGGCCCGGAAAGCGAAATAGACGGCATTTTATCTCGGCATGCCGCCTGCCGGTAAAGGCGGCGGCCGCGGACCAGACCGCCCTTGACAGGCGCGGTATGCGGCGTTTTTCGTCCGCGGTTAGCGAGGCCCGGTATGTATGACGGTTTTGTCAAGGTCGCGGCGGGGACGCCCCGGATTCGGGTCGCGGACTGCCGGCACAATGCGGAAAAAACCTTTGAGCTGATGCGGGAGGCCGGTAAGGCCGGCGTCAGGATTCTGGTGCTGCCGGAAATGGGGCTCACGGGATACACCTGCGGCGACCTCTTTTTTCAGCGCACCCTGCTGAAGGGAGCGGAGGAGGGTCTGCAGACGATTTTGAAGGCGACCCGCTCTCTGGATCTTCTCACGGTGGTGGGAATGCCCCTGGTGTATCATAACAAACTGTATAATTGCGCGGTAGTTATACAAAGCGGAGCGGTTTTAGGTGTCGTTCCCAAGACCTATCTGCCCAATTACGGAGAATTTTACGAAAAGAGAAATTTTGTCGGCGGTTTTGAGGGAAACGATGTCATCACTTTAAACGGGAGGGAAGTCCCCTTCGGGAGCCGGCTTCTCTTCCGGTGCGCGGAAATGCCGGAACTCACCATGGGAGTGGAGCTCTGCGAAGATCTGTGGACCCCCCGTCCGCCCTCCATCGGATACGCCGAGGCGGGGGCCACCCTCATCGCAAACCTCTCCGCCAGCGACGAGATCGTGGGAAAGGACAGCTATCGCCGGGCCCTGGTGGTGGGACAGAGCGCCCGCCTGGTGTGCGGATATATCTACGCCGGCGCCGGAGAAGGGGAGTCCACCACCGACATGGTCTTCGGTGCTCACAATATGATAGCGGAAAACGGCGTCCTTCTGGGAGAAAGCCGGTTCAAGACGGGGCTCACCGTCTCCGAGGTGGATCTTTTCCGCCTGGTGGGGGAGCGATGCCGGATGGACACCTTTCCCCCGGCGGACGATTCGGAATATCTGACGGTGCCTTTTCACCTTCCCCTGGAAAAGACGGCCCTTACGAGATACGTCTCCTCCCGTCCCTTCGTGCCGGAAGACCGGGAGGACCGGAAGACCCGCTGCGAGGAAATCCTTCTTCTGGCCTCTCTGGGCCTGAAAAAGCGTCTGGAACATACGGGGGCCAAAACCGCCGTGGTGGGTCTCTCCGGCGGGCTGGATTCTACCCTGGCCCTTCTCATAACCACTCTTTCCATGAACATGCTGGACCGGCCCGCTTCCGACATTGTGGCGGTCACCATGCCCTGCTTCGGCACCACCGACCGGACCCGCAGCAACGCCGTGGAGCTGGCCGGGCGTCTGGGAGCCACCCTCCGGAAGATCGATATTTCCGCAACCGTGCGCAGCCACTTTGCCGATATCGGCCAGGACATGGAGAACCAGGATGTGACCTTTGAAAACGGGCAGGCCCGGGAGCGCACCCAGGTGCTCATGGACATCGCCAACCAGACGGGGGGCATCGTCATCGGCACGGGGGACCTGTCGGAGCTGGCTCTGGGCTGGGCCACCTATAACGGGGACCATATGTCCATGTACGGCGTCAACGCCTCCATCCCCAAGACTCTGGTCCGCCACCTGGTGGACTATGTCTCCCGGGACAACGAGGAGAAGGCTTCGGAGCTCTCCAGCGTTCTTACCGATATTCTGGCCACCCCCGTGAGCCCCGAGCTCCTGCCCGGAAATAACGGGGACATTGTCCAGAGAACAGAAGATCTGGTGGGACCCTACGAGCTCCACGACTTTTTCCTCTACTACGCCGTCCGCTGGGCTTTCCCCCCGGCAAAGGTGTTCCGTCTTGCGGAATACGCCTTCGGGAAGGAATACTCCCGGACCGTGATTCTGAAATGGCTCAAGGTATTCTACCGCCGGTTCTTCAGCCAGCAGTTCAAGCGCTCGTGCCTCCCGGACGGGCCCAAGGTGGGTTCCGTGACTCTTTCTCCCCGGGGCGACTGGCGCATGCCCAGCGACGCCTGTGCCGAGCTCTGGCTCGCGGAAGCCGAGCAGCTTTAGTAAAAAACAGCAGATCCGTCCGCGGTTTGCCCATCCTGTCCCCCTTCGGCTGCCGGCCCTGCCGGCGCCCGGTGTGAGGGCGGGATCGGCAGGCCGTGTTTCATATCGGGCCGTCCCCGCCGGGCGAAGGTCCCCAGTCCTGCTCCTGCGTGTAGGAAAAACCCCCCAAGAAAGGAGAGCCCGCCGTGCCGGAAGACAAAACGCCCCTTTATACCGCCCTCTCCCGGAGAGCGGAGGAACCCCTCCTGCGCATGCACATGCCCGGTCACAAGGGGAAAGCGCCCCTTCCGCCGGCGCTTGCCGCCGCGGCCGCCCTGGATTTTACCGAGCTGCCGGGCACGGGCAATCTCTATGAGGGACTTCCGCCCGTCTCCGAGGCTGAGGCACTGGCGGCGCGGGCCTTCGGCGCCGACAGCTGCTATTTTCTCACCGGCGGCTCCACCCAGGGAATTTACGCCGCCCTGGCCCTTTGCTGTCCGCCGGGGAGCCGCCTGCTCCTGGACCGGGGAAGCCACCGGGCGGCATACAATGCCATGGCGCTTCTGGACCTCGTCCCGGAATATCTGTATCCGGCCGTGCTGCCGGGATTCCGCGTGTCGGCCGGAATTACCCCCGAGGCGGTGAAAGAGGCTCTCCTTCGGGACCCGTGCATCCGCTGCGTCCTTGTTACCTCCCCCACCTATTACGGCGTATGCTCGGATATTCCCGCCATCGCTGCGGTGACCCGGGAGCTGGGGGCGTTTCTGGTGGTGGACGAGGCCCACGGGGCGCACCTGCCCTTTCTCACCGGAGCACCCTGCGCCCAGGGGAGGGGAGCGGACCTTTCCGTCGCCTCCGCCCACAAGACCCTTCCGGCCCTCGGCTCCGGAGGGCTGCTTTTCGCTTCCGAAGCCTTCCCGCCGGAACGGGTACGTACCATGACCGCTCTTTTCGGCACCTCCAGCCCCTCCTATCCCGTGATGGCGTCGCTGGACTGGGCAAGGGGATACATGGAGGGTCCCGGCGGCGGGGAATACCGGAGAGCCGTCCGTACGCTGGAGGCGGTAAAAAAGGAAATCCAAAGCAGGAAAATATTTTCCGTCCTGGGACCCGGCGCTTTCCCGGATAACGATCTCCCCGGTGTGACCTTCGACCCCGCCCGCCTGGTGGTGAACACCTTGAAGGGCAATCTCGGCGGGTTTGAGGCGGCCCGGCTTCTGGAGGAGGAGCACGGCATCGTCTGCGAGATGGCGGATGCATCGAACGTGGTCTGCATCGTAACCTGCGCGGACTCGGACGGGGACCTTCTGCGGCTGGGCCGGGGCTTCGCCGCGCTGGAAGAAAAATGCCCCTGCGCCCCTCCATATCGGCTTCCGGCCTCGCCTCCTCCGCCGCCCGCTCTCCGCCTGTCCCCCAGGGAAGCGGTTTTCTCCGCCGCGGAATCTTTGCCCCTGCACTCCGCTCTGGGGAAAATCGCGGCGGAATCTGTTGCTCCCTATCCTCCCGGAATCCCCGTCATAGCCCCCGGCGAGGAGATTGACAAATTCGGCCTTAACTATCTGCGCCAAATAGGGTATAATGAAGATACGGGGATACTGGTCGTCCGCAGGCGGAAGGACGCTTAGGCCCGTCTACCCGGCAGGGAAGGGATAGCGGGTTTCCCCCCAAAGAAGAAAACCCATCTGCCCAGAAGGAGGAGTGTGCCGTGAAGCTTGTCATTGCAGTCATCAACCATGACGACGCCAATCTGGTAATCCGGAACCTTTCCGAGGCGGGCTTTTCCTCGACGAAGCTTGCCACCACCGGCGGCTTTCTCATGGCGGGAAACATGACCATTCTGGTGGGTGCGCCGGATGAAAAAGTGGATGAGGTCATCGCCGTCATCAAAAAATACTCCCACAGCCGAAAGCAGATGATTCCCACCACTTCGGAGCTGAGTTACGGGTATTATCCCACCATGCCGGTGGAGGTGACGGTGGGCGGTGCGATTATCTTCGTGGTGGACGTGGACCGGTTCGAGCGGGTTTAAAGTTTCGGTCCCCTGGGAGGCAGCATGAATTCTTCGCAACTGATAGGCAACGAGGCGCTGAAAACGCATCTGGAAAACGCGGCGAAGCGGGACGCTTTCGGCCACGCGTACATCCTTCACGGGCCCCGCGGCTCGGGCAAGCGGACCCTCGCGGGCTTTCTCTCCGCCGCCATCCTGTGTTCCTCGCAGTCCGGCCGGCCCTGTTTCCGGTGTTCTCACTGCCGGAAGGTTCAGAAGGGAATTCATCCGGACGTTGTAACGGTGGACGCCGGTGGAAAGGAAATCGGCGTGGGCCAGATCCGGGAGCTGCGGAAAGACGCCTATATCCGGCCCAACGAGGCCGCCAAAAAAATCTATATTCTGCCTGCCGGAGAAACCATGAATTTCGCCGCTCAGAACGCCATGCTGAAGCTTCTGGAGGAGGGTCCCTCTCACGCGGTCTTTCTGATTCTGACGGAGACGCCCGAGGCGCTGCTGCCCACCGTGCGCTCCCGCTGCGTGGAATTGGGCCTGTCTCCTCTCACGGCGGAGGAAATGGAGCCTCTTCTCCGGGAGAGGTTCCCGGAAAAGAGCAGCGAGGAACTTCGTTCGGCGGCCCGGCGGAGCGGAGGCGCGGCCGGCCGGGCGCTGGAACTGCTGGAAGGAAATCCGGGCACCGGGGAACTGCCGCAGGCCTTCGCGGAAGTTCTCTCCCGGAAAAGCGAATGGGACCTTTTGTCTTTCTGCGTCGGCCGGGAAAAAACGGACAGGGATACGCTGGGGGCCTTTCTGGAGGACTGCGAAGCTATGCTGACGGAAAGCCTCCGCGTAAAAATGGCGGGCGGCGAAGACGGGGAATTCGGCGGCGCTGCGGCGCTTCTTGCCCGCAGCTTGACAAAGTCCGAAATTGCGGGCACAATAGACATATTACGCCGCCTTGGCGGCTATTGCAGGAACAATAACGCCGGAACGGGGCATGTGCTGGGCATGCTGGCCGCCGGCTGCTGGGAGATGATCCATTGACAGAGATTATCGGCGTCCGGTTTAAAAACGGAGGCAAAGTATATTATTTCGACCCCTGCGGTATTTCGGTGCAGTCGGGGCAGAACGTCATCATCGAAACCTCCCGGGGGATCGAATTCGGCGAATGCGCCACGGGGAACAGCCAGGTGGAAGACAGGGAAGTGGTGCAGCCCCTGCGGCCTCTCATCCGCGTGGCCACCGAGGAGGACTGCCGCACGGTGGAGGCCAACCGGAAAAAGGAAGCCCGTGCTTTTGAAATCTGCCAGCAGAAGATTCTGGACCACAAGCTGGATATGAAGCTGGTGGAAGTGGAATATAATTTCGAGGGGAATAAAATCCTCTTCTTCTTCACCTCCGACGGCCGCGTGGACTTCCGCGAACTGGTGAAGGACCTTGCCTCCGTGTTCCGTATGCGCATCGAGCTTCGGCAGATCGGCGTGCGGGACGAGGCCAAGATGCTCGGCGGCCTCGGCATCTGCGGGCAGCCCTTCTGCTGTGCCACTTTCCTGGACGAGTTTCAGCCCGTGTCCATCAAAATGGCAAAAACGCAGAACCTCTCATTGAATCCCGCCAAGATTTCCGGCACCTGCGGCCGCCTCATGTGCTGCCTGAAATACGAGCAGGAGGCCTATGAGGATCTGCTCAGGCGCCTTCCCAGGGTGGATTCTCTGGTGGGAACGCCCGACGGAAACGGAACCGTCTCCGCGGTGGGCCTTCTCCGGGAACAGGTGCGGGTCCGCCTGGACAGCGCTCCCGATACGCCGAAATGCTACAGCGCATGCGATGTATGCGTCCTGCGGCAGGGAGCCGGAAAGCCCAGGCGGGAAAACGGCCAGAACGAATGCCCCGGAGCGGCGGTTTCTGAGACCGCCGCCAGGGATAATAAAACGCAGCCGGCGAATCCGCCGGAGCCCAAGAGTCAGCAGCCCGATTGCCCTCCCTGTTCTGTTCCGGGACCGGAATCCGCTCCCGTTTCGGAGCAGAAGCCGAAAACGGAGCCGGGGCAGCGGACGGAAACAAATCCGCAGAAGGATCCCGCCTCCGATTCCCGTCCGATTCAGCCCCGCCGCCAGAGGCGCAGGCGCCCGAAAAACAGGAACGGGTCCGGCAGTAAGGCCGAGGGGCAGGGAGGACCGCCAGACGGCAGCGGCAGCGCCGGTCAGGCGTGATGCCCTTGCCCGTGCGGATCGGCATTCGCCGCCTTTTCGTGAAGGGCGGCAGTTACAACAGAAACAGCGCCGGAGAGGGGCTTCCTGTTTCGGAATCCTCTCTCCGGCTGTCTTTCCCTTAAAGCGCTTTTATCCTGCCGCGGGTATGGAATTTTCTCCGGACCGCTTTGCGAAAACCCCTCAGAATATGGTGAGCGCAACGGGGCAGTGGTCGCTCCCCGGGATCTCCTGGTAAATCTCGCTGTTTTGGATTTGGGGAGCGATGCGCTCCGAAACGATAAAATAGTCAATGCGCCATCCGGCGTTGCTGGCTCTTGCGTTGTGCATATAGCTCCACCAGGTGTAGGCGTCGGTGCGCTGGGGATACAGAAGGCGGAAGGAGTCCACGAATCCGGCCTCCAGAAGCTCCGTCATCTTGTTCCGCTCCTCCTGCGTAAACCCGGCGTTTTTCATATTTGCCTTGGGATGCCTCAGGTCGATCTCCTTGTGGGCCACGTTCAGATCCCCGCACAGAATCACCGGCTTTTTCCGGTCCAGGCCTATGAGATATTCCCTGAAATCGTCCTCCCATTTCATGCGGTAGTCGAGGCGCACCAGATCCCTCTGGGAATTGGGCGTATAGCAGTTCACCAGAAAAAAGGTGTCGTACTCCAGAGTGATCACCCTGCCCTCGTGGTCGTGCTCCTCGATCCCCAGATCGTATGTTGCGGAAATGGGCTTTTGTTTGGAAAATACCGCGGTGCCCGAATATCCCTTTTTGTCGGCGCTGTTCCAGAATTCCTCGTAGTCGGGCAGGTCGATGGTTGCCTGGCCCCGGAGCATTTTGGTCTCCTGCATACAGAATATGTCGGCGTCCGCCAGCCGGAAAAAGTCCCAGAACCCTTTCCCGATGCAGGCGCGCAGTCCGTTCACATTCCAAGATATCATCTTCATGGGGGGCTTCTCCTTTGTCCGTTGTATGGCAATAGTATACTACAGCCCGCCTCTTTGTAAAAGATGGAATTTTCCGCGTCCCGGCGGGTTCGGGACGCGCCGGCTCCGCCCGGTATCTGCGGCAGTTTTGGGAAGGAAGAGAATCAATGAAACCGATCCGCACCGGTATGGTGAACATGACGGAAGGCAGTCCATCCAGGCTGATCTTTTTCTTTGCCCTGCCCCTTCTGGCGGGCAATATGCTCCAGCAGCTGTACAACATGGTGGACAGTATGGTGGTGGGAAACTACGTGGGAGACACCGCCCTGGCCGCCGTAGGCACCGGGTTTCCCATCATCTTCATGCTCAGCGCCCTCTTTATGGGTATGGGGATGGGCGCCACCGTGGTCATTTCCCAGTATTACGGCGCGAATGACCTTCCCCAGGTAAAAAAGACGGTGGACACCATCTATGGCGCTCTCCTTCTGGGTGTGGTCCCCGTGTCTCTGCTGGGTGTACTTATCGCCGCCCCGGCGCTGTCTCTCCTCAACGTGCCCGGGGATACCTTTCATCAGGCATATCTGTATGTGGTCATCATCTTCGGCGGACTTATCGGGTCTCTGGGGTACAACATCAACGCGGGCATCCTTCAGGGCCTGGGGGACAGCCGGTCCCCGCTTTTGTTCCTCGTGGTTGCCTGCGGCCTGAACATCGTTTTGGACCTGCTCTTTGTTATCGTCTTCGGATGGGGCGTCGTGGGGGTCGCGGTGGCCACGGTGCTCGCCCAGGCTTCCTCCTGGATCTTCGGGATCGTCCACATCAACCGTACCTACCCGGAAATCCGGATCCGCCCCTTCCGGATTCAGATGGATTTCCCCATCTTCCGCAAGATCCTGCGTATCGGAATCCCCAGCGGGCTGCAGTATGCCCTCTTCTCCGTGGGTATCATGGCCCTTCAGGCCCTGGTCAACAGCTACGGCTCCGACTTCATGGCCGGCTTCAACGGTGCCAACAAGCTGGACACCTTTGCTTTCATGCCCATCCAGAGCTTCGCCACCGCCGCCACCACCTACGTGGGCCAGAACATGGGCGCCAACCGGCCGGAGCGCGTCCGGAGGGGAACTCTGGATGCCCTTCTCATGGCCTGTGGCTTCAGTCTTGCCGCGGCAGCGCTGCTCATCCCCTTCGGCCCCTGGTTCATGCGCCTGTTCAGCCAGAATCCCGCGGTGATTGCGGCGGGCATGGCCTATCTGAACCGGGTGGTGCCCTTCTTTTCCGTTCTCGCGGTCATGTTCATCCTCAACAGCGTCATGCGCGGCGCCGGGGAAACCGTGATTCCTTTGGTAGGAACGCTGGTTTCGCTTCTGCTGGTCCGCGTACCGGCCGCATATCTGGTCAACTGGTATTTCGGCAGGGACAACATGTTCTTCTGCTACATTCTGGGCTGGCTGCCGGGTCTTGCCGTCACCGGAAGCTA
The DNA here is from genome assembly GCF_900176335.1 of Papillibacter cinnamivorans DSM 12816. Classification (GTDB taxonomy): domain Bacteria; phylum Bacillota; class Clostridia; order Oscillospirales; family Oscillospiraceae; genus Papillibacter; species Papillibacter cinnamivorans. The sequence goes on along the minus strand of NZ_FWXW01000003.1, from coordinate 359,310 downwards.
TTATCTTACCGGCCGCTGGAGGCGCCATGTCCTCGTCGGCCGCCCCGCTCCGAAAGCGGAGGAGATCCCCGCTCCGGAGGATTCTCTGCCGGTATTGGAGGAATCCATTGCGGAGCTGGAGGACACCTCCCTCGAGTGATCGGAAACAAACCGGGCGATGCCGTACTTGTTTTATATTGCTGCCTTTACATTACCGACAAATTAAACCCGCCGCCCGCCGAATTTCCCGGCGGGCGGCGGATTTTTTGTTTATGTCGTAAACGCTGCCTGTTCTTGAGGCTGCAAAAGGTCCCTTCACCAATTCAGCTTCTCAAACGCCGCACAAACTACATGTTCGAAAACCCCCTGCGCCCTACGGCCCTAAATATGAAAGGCTCTGGTCACGGAAGAAAAATTCCTCTCAAACGCTGCACAAAGCAGGTTTTCACAGACCCCTTGAGTCCCACAAGCCAAAGCCCGGAGAGCCCCGATCGCGGGCTGAAAAACAGACCTCTTGCCATAGGGCCGTCCGTGCGTTCGCAACTACCAGTAGTCAATTACTCATTAAGAGCGCCTACAAGAACGCCCTCCCCGGAGATCCAAGAGGCCGGAGCCTCTTGGTCTGTTTTTGGTGACTTCTTGCAGAAACAAAAAGTTACCCCCAGCGGAGAGCGCGCCGCTCCCGTCCAAATCCTTAATAATCCATCCGCTTCGTTTCAAAACAAATAAAAAGCGCGCCCCAAGGGGCGCGCTTCTCCTGTCCAATTCAAAAAATAACACAAATAAACCTCTAAAAAATAATCTCCCCGCACAGCTCCGCTATGCGGTCGGGCTCGTCCACCACGATCCGGCGCGCCGCCGCCGGGTCCAGAAAAGAAAACTCCTCCAGCATCTCACCGGTATGCCGCAGAAACAGGGGAGCGGGCCCGTAGAGATCGGGAAACCCCTCCTTCGCCAGATAGGCAAGCCTTTCCTCCCCCTGCTCCCGCCGGGCATAGCAGGCGTCGCCGGCGGCAATCACGGGCCGCTCTGCCGCTTTTCCGATCTCAAGCAGCGTCCGGACGTTTTCCTCCAGCCGTTTTGTCGTAATCCAGGGGAAATCCTTCTGCAGGAACAGGTAATTGTCGGGCGGCTGGATCTCCAGGTAATCGTAAAACCGGGCGATTTCCGTAAGCTTGTCCATGAACGCTCCGGCCAGAACGGCCTGGTACAGCTCCCCCTGGTCGCAGGCCGAACCCAGAATCAGCTTATCTCTGCTGCGCTCCAGCTCCTCCGCCGCGGCGCCCCGGTTCCGTGCGATCTCTTCAAGGATGTGCACGCCCTCCTGATTTTTCGCCAGGGCGATGCAGTGGTACCTGCCGCCGCTCCGCCGGATCCTGAATTCCAGGCCGTAAATCAGCCGGATAGGCCGGTCCGCCGCGTAAGCCGCCGCCTCCTGAAACGCCTTTGTGGTGTGCCAGTCGGTGATCGCCATGGCCTTCTGCCCGTCGGCCAGGGCCCGGTCGAGAAGCTCCTGGGGAGAGGAAATCCCATCCCCCCGGGAGTACCGGGTGTGCAGATGCAGTTCCGTTCGCTTGTCAGTCATTGGGATACCATCCTTCTGCGTCATTCTCGGCCGGGAAGCACCTTCGCGTAGTAATCCTCGTCCAGGATCAGGGCGGAATAGCGGAATTTGTCGCTCACGATCTTGGAAACCGAGCTGACGTAACCCTCCGGGATTTCCGCGTCCCCCGTGGGGGTAAAGGCCTTCGTCTTGGCATTATACATTCCTTTGTCCGTGATCCAGCTCCGGTTGTTGAATATGATGAGGGGCGCCGTGGTGGAGAAGACGTCCCTTCCCATGAGAAGGCGTGAGTCGTACTCCAGTCCCAGAAGATTGGAGAGAGTGGGCAGGATGTCCATGCTGCAGCAGGGCTCCTCCACCGTCTCCGGCGTCATGCCCGGAACATACAGGATAAAGGCGTTGCGGTAAAGCTCGAAGTTTTCTTCGATGGTATGCCCCGCCAGCTCGCCGATCTCCTGGTTGGTCAGGCCGTAGGGGTAGTGGTCCGCGCTGATGGCGATGATGGTGTGCTCCGCCGCGCCGGCCTCCTCCAAACGCTGGAGCAGCAGCTCCATGGCCCGGTCCAGCTCGATGTTGCAGGCTAAATATGCCTTGCAGGCCTCCGAATAGGGCAGGTCCTTCACCCACTGCCGGTTCTTATAGGCCATGGAGTTGCCCATAAAATTGTACTGCAGATGCCCGCTCACCGTCATGTAATAGGCGTGAAACGGCTCTGAGCCCATGTATTCCGGCGTGGTGACGTCGATCATCTCCAGGTCGGACTCCGGCCAGGTCTTTTTGACGTTCAGCCCGTTTCCCACACCCTTGTAGATGTAGCCCATATTGGGATGGGAGAGATTGCGCTTATAGTAGGTATAGGTGTGGTCGTGATAGGCGTAAGCGGAATACCCCAGGGCCGTCAGCTGCTTCCCCATGACAAGGGGCAGGGAGTTGTTCGCCGATTTTTCAAAGCTCCAGACTCCCGCCTTGGGGATCAGGCCGGTACAGGCCACGTACTCCCCGTCCGATGTGCTAACGCCCCAGACGGGAGTATAGAAATTGGGAAAATAGTACCCCTCGTGGGCCATCTTATATAGGGTGGGCATCAACTCCTCGTCGATGGCGTATTGGGAAAAAGCCTCCGCCGTAATCAGAATCAGGTTGTATCCCTGGTAGATGCCGGTCTTTTCATTCTTCAGCGTGGGCGTAAGGCTGCTGAAATACTGATCCATGGAAAGAAGCGTCTCGTTTGTTTCCGACGCCATCAGGCTGTCGAAGTCGATATCCATGACGTTATATCCGTAGACCGTTTCGGTGGGCGGGGCGGCGGTGGGGGTTGCTTCCGCATCGGAATCCGCGGGCTCCGCGGCGGCGGGCTCAAATCCGAACACCGTCCGCTTGATGTCCAGCCGGATGGCGGTCAGCAGTCCGAAATTTTCTGCCGTGGCGTCCATGTAGGAGGTCTGGAAATACAGGTCGTAGGGAGACAGGGATTCGCTGCCGGTGCGCCGGACAAGGCCCACGGCGATTCCGTGGATGGAGGCGGCCAGTATGACCACGGCAACCAGAGGCCCCACCCGAATTCTGCGGTAAACCTTCCATTTCCTGCCGAAAAGACGCAGAAGCACGATGGGAAGCACTAAAAGGGCAATGGGGAATACCGTCCCGGCCATGGCCGCAAGAGCCTCCCGCCAGAACTGCAGGATCTGTTTCCCGTTGATTGCCGAATAGGTGATGTAAAACGTATGGAAAATCTGATAATACACCAGCTGGGAAGCGAAAAATCCCGTGGTCACCGACACCAGCACCGTGGCGATCCGCTTGTTGGCCCGGAAGGAAAAGGCGGTGCTGGCGCTCCAGAAAATAAGCGCGATGGGCACGGAGAACAGGAAAAGAAAAAGCAGCGACCCGCCCGAGGATTCGTTCCCCGTAGCATGTCGGACCAGCAGCTCGGAGCAGACGATATCCCCATAAAAAAAGGCCGGAAAGACCCAGAAGGGCGCGGTGCGGCCAGTCTTCTCCTCCCGTTTGGTTTCCTTGACCCGGCGTCCTCCATAGCTCCAGAAATTGCCCCGACTCACCCTTAAGCACCTCACAAATCCGCTTCGTTGGAAATAAATCGCCCGAAGTATAAGCTTGGCCCTTCGGAAAACAGAAAGCCCCTCTCCCCACGCCGTACTTCCGGCGGCCGTTCGGGCGTAAGAATCGTCGTCCGGACCTGCCGCCGCGGTGGAATACCGTCCGCTCCTTTCGGAATACCCTCGCAACGGTTAATTCTATGCGACGAAAATCGGAAATAGTATGTTCCGATGTGTCAAAAATTTGCGCCTTTTAAGAGATTTTGCATAAAATATATCCTAACATATATTTTTCGGGTTGTCCAATCCCAATCGGACGTGCCCGTTTGACGGCGCCGCTTCCTGCCGCTCGCCCTCCGTGTCAATTTGCCTGCTCACGGAATATCCGACCCGTCGTCCCAAAATCCGTCAACATTTTTCTTGTCCGGCGGCTCAATGCGTGATACAATATGTTGTACCGATTTCCCCTCCTGCCACAAGATGTATATGGGAGTGAATAAAATGAATATTGGGAAAAACGCACTGATGGTGCTGGAGAAGAGATATCTCACAAAGGACGAAAACGGGAACAATATCGAGACCGTGGAAGAGCTTTTCCGCCGGGTCGCCGCCGCGGTGGCCGGGGCGGACGGGCTGTTTTGCCCCGACGCGGACACGGCTTCGGTGGAAAAGCGGTTTTACGACCTGATGACCAATCTGGATTTTCTTCCAAATTCGCCGACTTTGATGAATGCCGGCCGTCCCCTGGGGCAGCTTTCCGCCTGCTTCGTCCTTCCCGTGGGGGACAGCATGGAGGAGATCTTCGAGGCGGTGAAGCAGGCTGCCCTGATTCATAAATCGGGGGGCGGAACCGGCTTTTCCTTTTCCCGCCTCCGGGCGGCCGGAAGCACGGTCCGGTCCACCGGCGGCGTCGCCAGCGGCCCGGTGAGCTTCATGAGAGTGTTCAACATGGCAACGGAAGCGGTGAAACAGGGCGGGACCCGGCGCGGCGCCAATATGGGCATTCTGCGGGTGGACCATCCCGACATCCGGGAATTCATCACCTGCAAGACCAATAACGCGGATATCACCAATTTCAATATTTCCGTGGGAATCACCGAGGCCTTTATGCGCGCCGTGGAAAGCGGGACCTCTTACCCTCTGATTGATCCCAAAACCAAGTCCGTGGTGCGGGAGGAAAGCGCTCCGGAGATCTTCCGGATGATCGTGGAAAATGCCTGGCGCAACGGGGAACCCGGCATCATCTTTTTGGACAGGCTCAACCGGGACAACATCGTGCCCGGGCAGGGGGAGATCGAAAGCACCAATCCCTGCGGAGAACAGCCGCTGCTTCCTTACGAGTCCTGCAATCTCGGTTCCATCAACCTGGTGAACATGCTCAAAGAGGACGAAAACGGGAATTATACCGTCGACTACGGCAAGCTGAAGGAAACGGTGGAGCTGGCCGTCCACTTTCTGGACAACGTGATTGAGATCAACAAATATCCCATCGAAAAGATCGAGGAGGTCACCAAGCTGACCCGGAAAATCGGTCTGGGCGTCATGGGTTTTTCCGATATGCTTTTGTATTTGGGGATCCCCTATGATTCCCAGCAGGCGGTTTCACTGGGCGAGTCCCTCATGCAGTTCATTACCGAGTCCGCCCGGGCCAAGAGCGCCGAGCTTGCCGGGCCGCGGGGTCCCTTCCCGCTGTTCGGAGAGAGTATATACGCCGGGAAAACCGAACCTTTGCGCAACGGTACGGTCACTACCATCGCGCCCACGGGCACCATTTCCATCATTGCCGGCTGCAGCTCCGGCATCGAGCCCATCTTCGCCTACGCCTTCGTGCGCAACGTCATGGACAATACCGAGCTTCCGGAAGTAAACCCCGTCCTGGAAGAGATTCTCCGGAAACGGGGTCTGTACTCCGGCGAACTGATGCGCAAAATCGCGGACCAGGGCTCTCTTGCCGATATACAGGAGCTTCCCGAGGACATCCGCCGGGTCTTCGTCTGCTCCCACGACATCTCTCCCGAGTCCCACATCCGCATGCAGGCGGCTTTTCAGAAGTATACCGACAACGCCGTGTCCAAAACGGTCAACTTCCGCCACGACGCGGCCGTGGAGGAGGTGTCCAAGACTTATCTTTTGGCGTACCGCCTGGGCTGCAAGGGAGTCACCATCTACAGGGACGGAAGCCGTGACAGCCAGGTGCTGAACATCGGCAAGGTCAATAAAGACGGGGAAAAGCCGGAAACCGCGCCGGAGCCCGAATTCCGGCAGAACATCCTGCCGCGGCCCCGCCCCGAGGTCACCATGGGCATCACGGAACGCATGAAGATCGGCTGCGGGAACCTGTATGTGACGGTGAATTACGACGAACACGGCATCTGCGAGGTCTTCACCTCCACCGGAAAGGCCGGCGGCTGCCCCTCCCAGTCCGAGGCCACGGCCCGGCTTGTGTCCATCGCCCTTCGCTCCGGCGTGGACATCAAGGAAATCCTCGACCAGCTCCGCGGAATCCGCTGCCCCTCCACCATCCGGCAGTCCGGCATGAGCTGCACCTCCTGCCCGGACGGAATTTCCAAGGTCATCAAAAAAGTCTACGACATGCTGGAAAAGGAGCAGCTTCAGAAGGAACATCTCCCCAAGCCGGAGGAACGCCCCCGCGGAACCAAAAAAGCCCCGGCGCGGCCGGCGGATAAAAATGCCAAGTACTGCTCCGAGTGCGGCGCCGAGCTGGAGCATGAGGGCGGCTGCGTCATCTGCCGTTCCTGCGGCTACTCCAAGTGCAATTAAAACTCATATACAATTAAAAAGGGGTACGGAAAATCTTGTGATTTTCCGTACCCCTTTTTAATTAATCCTCTGCCCCCGGCGGGGGCAGAGGATTTCAGATTGTCGAAAAAGTCCCATCATCCTTTTCGCCATCGGCGAAAAGCTTTTTTGGATTTCGCGTTGCGTCCCGTGACCGAAATTCAAAAAAGATGAAATCTCAATGCCTTGCGGGAATTCACTTTCCGCAAGGCATACTTTGCGCGCCTTCACAAAGGCGCGAACTTTCTCCCGCTTCCGTCGGAAAACGGAGTTTTTCGACGGTCTCAAATCCCCTGCCCCCGGTGGGGGCAGGGGATTTGGTCTGTTTATAAGCTTTCCCGGTGTTCCTTCGCCGCCCGGATGAATTCCCGGAACAGGGGATGGGCCCGGTTGGGCCGGCTCTTGAATTCCGGATGGAACTGCACCCCTACAAACCAGGGGTGGTCGGCAAGCTCCACGATTTCCACCAGGTGCCTGCTGGGGGAAAGGCCCGCTATTTTCAGTCCCTTCGCCGTAAGCTGCTCCCTGTAGTCGTTGTTGAACTCGTAGCGGTGCCGGTGCCGCTCCTGGATCTGGGGCGTCTGATAGGCCTCATAGGCCCGGCTGTCGGTTTCCAGATCGCAGGGGTAGCTGCCAAGGCGCATGGTACCGCCCTTTTCCGTAATGCCCCGCTGCTCCGGCATGAGGTAGATCACCGGATGGAGCGTGTGTTCGTTGAACTCGCTGGAGTGGGCGTCTGAAAACCCCGCCACGTGACGGGCAAATTCCACCACGGCCATCTGCATCCCCAGGCAGATCCCGAAAAACGGGATCTTGTGCTCCCTGGCGTACCGGGCGGCGGAAATTTTCCCTTCGATCCCCCGGTCTCCGAAACCGCCGGGGACCAGAATACCGTCGCATTTCCCGAGATACTCCTCCGCGTTTTCGTCGCTGACTTCCTCGGAATCGATCCAGGAAATTTCCACCCGGACGTCGTTTTCGATCCCGCCGTGGCCCAGAGCCTCCGCCACGCTGAGATACGCATCCCGGAGCGCCACGTACTTGCCCACGAGGCCGATGGTCACGCAGCCCTTTTCATTCCGGATTCGGCTCACCATGGCCCTCCATTCGGCGAGGTCCGGCTCGCTGCAGTCAAGCCCCAGCCGCTTGCACACGGCATTGGCGAGACCTTCCTTTTCCAGCATGAGGGGAACCTCGTACAGCGTCGGCGCAGTGAGGTTCGGAATGACGTTTTCTGGGGGAATATTGCAGAAAAGCGAGATTTTATTCCGAAGGTCCTTGGGGATGGCCAGGTCGGAACGGCATACGATCACGTCCGGCTGGATTCCCAGGGAAAGCAGCTCCTTGGCCGAGTGCTGAGTGGGCTTGCTCTTGAGCTCGTTGGAACCGGGAATATTCACCACCAGGGAGACGTGGATATACATGACGTCCTGCCGCCCCACCTCCGCCGCCACCTGACGGATAGCCTCCAGGAAGGGCTGGGACTCGATGTCGCCCACGGTGCCGCCGATTTCGGTGATGACAATGTCGGTGTTTTTGCTCCCGACCCGATAGATCCGCTCCTTGATTTCGTTTGTGATATGAGGGATGACCTGGACCGTGCCTCCAAGAAAATCGCCGCATCTTTCGCGGCTGAGAACGGACCAGTATATCTTTCCGGAGGTGACGCAGGAGTTGACCGTCAGGCTTTCGTCGGTGAAGCGCTCGTAATGGCCGAGATCCAGGTCGGTTTCGGCGCCGTCGTCGGTGACGAACACCTCTCCGTGCTGGTAGGGGCTCATGGTGCCCGGGTCCACGTTGAGGTACGGGTCGAATTTCTGGATGGTTACCCGAAATCCCCGCTCCTTCAGGAGCCGGCCCAGAGACGCCGCCGTGATTCCCTTGCCTAGTCCGGAAACAACGCCGCCCGTTACGAAAATATACTTCACTGACATTGGTAAGCCTCCCTACGTGTGCTGTCCACACTTTACATGTCCCCTATTTTACATGCTCCGGTGGGGACAAGTCAATATGAAAAGGGGGATTTTGCCCCAAGAACGAAAGGATATAAAGTGTTTTGGCAAAACCCGTACTTCTCTTTTTATTTTATCTGCATGGAAAAGGGATAACGCTCCGTCCCGTCCGGAAATGCCCGCAAAGGTACTCCGACCCGGAAAGCCCCGGCGGAGTCTGTGCCCTCCGCCATTTTATCCGCCGGAGCCCGAGTCCCGCCGCCTGTCAGATCCGAACTTCCACCCGGTACTTCCGCATCCAGTATTCCAGCTGCAGAAAATACGCGATGGTCTGGGGGGTCGTCATCAGCTGCCCGTACCAGGGCGTGGGCCTCTCGGACAGTAAAAGCCGCTCCAGCTCTTCCTTCCGAACCAGCTGCAGCAGGGGAGAGGAGGGGTCCTCTATGCGTTCTCGCAGCCGTTCGGACACCAGGCGCCTGTACTCCGTGTGCCAGGTCTTGGGATAGGGGCTCTTTTTACGCCAGAGGATGACCTCCGGAAGCACCCCCTCCATGGCCGTCCGCAGCAGTCCCTTTTCCCGGCCCTGGTAATTCTTGAACTCCCAGGGGGTGGAATACAGGTATTCCGCGATCCGGTGGTCGCAGAAGGGGACCCGGACTTCCAGTCCGCTGTACATGCTCATCCTGTCTTTCCGGTCCAGCAAAGTCTGCATGAACCAGTCCATGTTGAGCTTCACCATCTCCCGCATGCGCTTCTCCAGGGGTGTGGGAGCGAAGTCCTTCGGTGCGGACTCCACCGTTCGGCTGTAGAGATCCATCACGTACCCTTGGGGGTCCATCCGCTCCTGCAGCTCTTCCCGGAGAAATCCGAACCGGAACAGGGTGGACTGCGCCCATGGGAACCCCTCCTGCACCCGGATTTTTTCATCCCGGAACCAGGGATAGCCCCCGAAGATCTCGTCCGCGCACTCTCCCGAGAGGGCCACCGTGGCGTGACGCTTGATCTCTTTGCAGAAAAGCAGCAGCGAGGAGTCCACGTCCGCCATCCCGGGAAGGTCCCGGGCGTCCACCGCGGGAAAAAGGGCGTCCGCCAGCTCCTCCGGGGAGAGAATCACCGTCCGGTGCTCCGAGTCCAGGAATTCCTGCATGATGCCGATATAGTCGCTGTCGCTGTTGGGCTGGAACGCTGTAGGCTTAAAATAGCGGGCGTTGTCGGTGTAGTCCACGGAAAAGGTGCGAAGGCGTTCTCCCCGCTCTTTGAGCTCCCGGGCCGCCAGGGTGGATATGATGCTGGAGTCCAGCCCGCCGGATAAAAAGGTGCAGATGGGAACGTCCGAAACCAGCTGTCTGCGGATGGCGTCCGTCACCAAAAAGCGCACATGCTCCACCGTCTCGGTAAAATCCTCCCGGTGCTCCCGGTCCTCCAGCTTCCAGTAGGCTCTCAGCTTCAGCCCGTCTCTGGAGAAGGTGCCGCAGCAGCCCGGGCGAAGCTCGTCGATGTCCGTGAAAACACCGTACCCCGGCGTTCTCCCGGGCCCCACCAGCATAAGCTCCGCCACGGAGCGCAGGTCGATCCGCGGCCGGACGTCGGGATGGGCCAGAAGCGCCTTGAGTTCCGACCCGAAGACGAACCGGTCCCCCGAAGCGGCATAGAAAAAGGGCTTCACCCCCATGCGGTCCCTTGCGAAAAAGAGCGTTTGCTTCCGGCCGTCCCAGATGGAAAAGGCGAAAATGCCGTTCATTTTTTCCGGGCACCTCTCGCCCCATTCCAGGTAGGAGGCCAGGAGGACCTCCGTGTCCGAATGTCCCCGGAACCGATGACCGAGGCCGATGAGCTCTCTGCGCAGATCCTCGGTGTTGTACAGCTCTCCGTTGTAGATCAGCGTCACATCATGCCCTCCGGCCCGCGCCGTCATGGGCTGGCGGCCCATTTCAATATCCACGACGCACAGCCGGGTATGCGCCAGCGAGACATGCTCGGCGTGGTACCGGCCCTCCTGGTCCGGTCCCCTCCGGCGAAGCCGGTTTATCATTTCCTCCGCGGTACCCCGGGCGGTCTCCTCCCGGTACCCGGGCGAAAAATCAATGGTTCCCGCTATTCCGCACATGCAATCCCCTACCTTTCAAAAAGCAGCGCCGCGAAGGCTTTCGTACTATGGACGCGTCTTTCGCGGTGTTTCATCACCGCAGTATATGCCACCGGAAAAGGGGCCGTGAGAAAACGAAAAAGGCCATGATTTTCATATATTGATAAAATTTATGGAGATTGCCGGAAAGTAGCACACGAAAATCCCTCCGGACGGGCGATTGCCGCCCGGTTTCTTGGCATACTAGGAGGAGCCGGCTGTCGGCGGAAGGGCGGGAGAGGAAAGCTTGAAGGGCAAAATCTCGAAAATTTTGATACTGGCGGCCTTCGGCCTTCTTTTAGCTTCCGCCAGCCTCTACTTTCTCCCGAAAATGGCTCTTTTACTCCAGGCCGACGGCCAGGCCCGGTTCCGCCAATGGATGGACTCCTTCGGCGCTTTGGGCTGGGTGATTTTGCTCCTCATTCAGATCGGGCAGGTGGTGATCGCCTTCGTTCCGGGAGAGCCGGTGGAAATCGTCTCGGGTCTTCTCTACGGCACTATGGGCGGCCTTGCTCTGTGCATGGCGGGAGTTGTGATAGGCAGCTTCATTTCTTTTTTCCTCGCAAGGCGGTTCGGACTGCCCCTGATCAAGGGTATTTTTTCCGAAAAACAGCTTTCTCATTTCAAAATCCTGCGCAACGCCAAACACGGGGAAGCCTTCAGTCTGATCCTCTACCTCATTCCCGGCACGCCCAAGGATTTTTTGACCTACATCGCGGGGCTTACTTCCGTTAAAATGCCCGGATTTATCCTTCTCTCCACCCTGGCAAGAATCCCTTGCGTCGTCTGTTCCACTTTTACCGGGAACTCCATCATGGCCGGGGATTATAAACTGGCCGCCTTTGTTTTCGGAGGGATGGCCCTGCTCACCATACCCGGCTTTCTTTTTTACCGGAGATACGCCCGCAGTCGCGAAACAAAGCGCTCCGGAGAAAATTCCCGGTCCGGGGAAGACGGTAAGTTGTCAAATACAATATTCGGCTTTCAGCCCTCCCGGCGGCCGCCGCCCGCCGAAAGTCAGGGCAGTCCGGAAAAACCCGCGGATTGGTCCGTTCTGGGGGATCTTAACAAGGCATCGTACGGCGTGGATTTTTCAGAACCCTTAACCCCCGGAGGACAGGATAAAAAAACGTCCGGAGAAAACCGGGACAACAAGAAAACGCCCTGAAAAGGTAAAGTCTTTCAGGGCGTTTTTTTCAGCCCGTCTGAAAAATTCCTCCGCCGCGGCAAAACCTTCCGCGGCTTTATGCCGTGCCCCATAACCGGAACCCGCGCAAGTCCGAAGCTCTGCGCCCTGCGGGAATTCGCTATCCGCAGGGCCTCTCTTTCAAGCCTTTGAGAAAGAGCAAAGGGCGCTCCGGGCCGGTCCCTGCGCTCCGCTGCGCGTTTGCCGCCGCAGCTGGAAAACTCGGGAAAGAGCACCGATACCGTCCGGGCGCATGCCGCAATTGACTTTGTTTTCGGCGGGTATTATACTGATATATGTTTTTGAGAAGAGGTCTTCGCCGCGCGTTTTTCCGGCGCACCACCTCTGGCGGCGGAATGCCCGGAGCGCAGCGCCATGGCCGCATCCGGCGCTGCAGTACGGAAGGCCGCGGAAAACGCATGCCTCTCGGAAGGGCGGCGCTGATGCCCGAAATACCGGGGTTTCTAAGACCCGAAGCGGCATTTTGAAGGCGCCGGCAGTGCGGCGGATCTGATTCCGGGATTTCCCGTCATGGTCTCTCTCTGCGTGGCCGGCCGTGTCGCCGGTTTTGCCGTAATTGAAAAAATAATGCTGCCGGAGGCGGAAAAATGAAAACAGCGGTGGACGAAAGATGTCTTTCCATGATTCGCACTTTATCCGAGGCCCGTGGCCCTTCCGGATTTGAGGACGAGGCGGTGAACGCCGCAAAAAACTGCGCCCGGGATCTTGCAGACATCAGCGAGGACAGCCTCCGTAATCTTTATATCCGGCCCCGGTATAACCGGGGCGGCAGACCGGTGCTCATGCTGGACGCCCACAGCGACGAGGTGGGCTTTATGATACATTCCATAAAGCCCAACGGAACGCTGCGCTTCCTGCTCCTGGGCGAATGGAACGAGGCCGCGCTTCCCGGAACGGGCGTACGGGTACGTAACGCACGGGGAGAATGGATTCGCGGCGTGATTGCCTCAAAGCCTCCGCACTTTATGACGAGCGCCGAGCGCAGTACCGTGCTCACGGCGCGCGATCTGGTAATCGACGTCGGCGCCGTGTCGGATGCCGAGGCCCGGGATGTCTTCGCCATCCGCATCGGCGAGCCGGCCGTGCCGGACACCGCCTTCAGCTATGATCCGTCCGCCGATACCATGATCGGAAAAAGCTTCGACTGCCGCATCGGCTGCGCCGCCATGCTGGAGACGCTGCGCCGTCTCCGGGGCGAGCCTCTATCCGTGGACGTTGTGGGAGTCATGTCCTCCCAGGAGGAGCTGGGGGAGCGCGGCTGCACGGTGGCCGTACGGAAGGTGGCACCCCAGGCGGCAATCGTCTTCGAGGGCTGCCCCGCGGACGACACCTTCACCGAACCCTACGCCATACAGACCGCCCTGAAGAAGGGGCCCATGCTGCGCTTTATGGATCGTTCCATCCTCTGCAATCCCCGCTTCCAGCGCTTTGCCCTGGATTTAGCGGAAAACCCCTCTCTCGCTGTGCAGTCCTCCGTCCGGGAAGGAGGCGGGAACAATGGCGCGGTGATCCACACCTCGCTGGACGGCATTCCCGCCATTGTCCTCGGCGTTCCCGTGCGGTATATTCACTCCGGCTGCGGCATAACCTCCTATTACGATTTTGAAGCCGCCGTCCGTCTCGCCGTGGATCTTGCCAAGGCCCTTACCCCGGAGATCATCGCCGGATTTTAACCTGAGGGGGGCGCCGGCCAGAGTTCCCGTTTTATTCATTCCATGCTTACGCGTTTAAAGCCCGCGGCGTCATATGGCGCCGCGGGCTTTTCGAAGTTTTTATGGCAAGTCCGGAAGATAAAACCGGTTACGCCGGCTCCCATCTCCAGTTGCGGACCTCCGGCATATCCTCCCCGTGGGTGGTGATATACTGCCTGTGCTCCACCAGCTTGTCCCGGACCATCTGCTTGAGATAGTCTCCCCGGGTTCCCAGCCAGGGCAGCCGGTCCACCACATCCTGGGCCAGATGGTACCGGTCCAGGTCGTTCTGCACCCGCATGTCGAAGGCGGTGGTGATGGTGCCCTCCTCCTTGTAGCCCCGCACATGGATGTTCTTGTTGGCCCGCCGGTACGTCAACTCGTGGACCAGCGAGGCGTAGCCGTGGAAAGCGAAGATGATGGGCTTATCCCTGGTAAACAGAGAGTCGTAGTCCGAATCGCTCAGCCCGTGGGGGTGTTCCGACTTGGGCTGTAGCTTCATAAGGTCCACCACGTTCACCACCCGGACCTTTACGTCCGGCAGATACTCCCGGAGAATCATGACGGTGGCCAGGGTTTCCAGGGTGGGGGTCTCGCCGCAGCAGGCCATCACCACGTCGGGCTCCGCGCCCTTGTCGTTGCTGGCCCATTCCCAGATGCCGATTCCCTCTGTGCAGTGCTTGATTGCAGCTTCCATGGTCAGCCACTGGGGCCTCTCGTGCTTGCTGGCCACCACCACGTTTACCAGGTTCCGGCTTTTCAGGCAGTGGTCAAAGACCGACAGCAGGCAGTTGGAGTCCGGCGGCAGGTACAGCCGCACCACTCCGGCCTTTTTGTTGGCCACATGGTCCAGGAATCCCGGATCCTGATGGGTAAATCCGTTGTGATCCTGTTGCCAGACATGGGAGGTGAGAAGATAGTTGAGGGAGGCGATGCTCCGGCGCCAGGGGAGCTGGGAGGTGACCTTGAGCCATTTGGCGTGTTGGCTGAACATGGAGTCGATGATCCGGATAAAGGCCTCGTAGCAGTTGAACAGGCCGTGCCGTCCGGTGAGAAGATATCCCTCCAGCCATCCCTCGCACATGTGCTCGCTGAGCATGGAGTCGATAACGCGGCCGTAGGGGTTCAGATACTCGTCGTTTTTCTCCGTCAGCGCGTTCCACTGCCGGTCGGTCACCTCGAAAACGGGACGCAGCTGGTTGGAGAGGGTCTCGTCCGGGCTGAAAATACGGAAATTCTTCTGGGGCATGTTGAGCCTTACCACTTCCCGCAGAAAACCCGCCAGAGTCAGCGTGTCCCGGGCCTTTACGGAGCCCGGGGCCGGGACCTTCACCGCGTGCTCCCGGAAATCGGGCATGCGCAGCTCCCGGAGAAGAGCCCCGCCGTTGGCGTGGGGGTTGGCGCCCATCCGCCGCTCTCCCCTGGGGGCGAGAGCCGCCAGCTCGGGGAGAAACCGGCCGTCCTCATCGAAAAGCTCCTCCGGATGGTAGCTCTTCATCCAGGACTCCAGCAGCTTCACGTTCTGGGGATGGGCAGAGTCCACGGGAATGGGGATCTGATGGGAGCGGAAGGAACCCTCGATGGGCGCCCCGTCCAGTTCCTTAGGCCCGGTCCAGCCCTTGGGGGACCGGAAAACGATCATGGGCCAGCGGGGGCGGGATGGATCACCGTTGTCTCTGGCGTTTTTGTGAATCCGGAGAATGTCCTCCATGGCTTTGTCCAGCGTTTCCGCCATCTTCCGGTGCATCTTCTCCGGGTCGTCCCCCTCCACAAAGTACGGCTTCCAGCCGCAGCCCAGAAAATACTGCTCCAGCTCCTCGTGGCTGATTCGGGCCAGGATCGTGGGGTTGGCGATTTTATAACCGTTGAGGTGCAGGATGGGAAGGACCGCCCCGTCGCTCACGGGATTTAAAAACTTGTTTCCCTGCCACGCGGTGGCCAGCGGCCCGGTTTCCGCCTCTCCGTCCCCCACCACGCAGGCGGCGATAAGGTCCGGGTTGTCCAGGACCGCGCCGAAGGCGTGGCTCAGGGAATAGCCCAGTTCCCCGCCCTCATGGATGGAACCCGGGACCTCGGGCGCCACATGGCTGGAGATGCCCCCCGGGAAGGAGAACTGCTTGAACAGACGCTTCAGTCCCGCCTCGTCCTGACTGACGTTGGGATAAACTTCGCTGTAGGTTCCTTCCAGATATGTGTTGGCTACCAGCGCCGGCCCGCCGTGCCCGGGCCCGGAGATATAGATCATGTCCAGATCGAACTTGCCGATGACCCGGTTCAAATGGACATAGATGAAATTTTGTCCCGGCGTGGTTCCCCAGTGCCCTACGGTAAGCGGTTTGACGTGGGCCTGTTCCAGCGGCCGTTTTAAAAGCGGATTGTCGTACAGGTACAGCTGCCCCACCGAAAGATAATTGGCGGCCCGCCAATAGGCGTTCATTTTACGGAGAAGCTCGGGGGAAAGGGAATCATCCGCCGCCCTCGGCCTTTCCTTATGCCGTACCGTGACCTTTTCGACCTCCAGGAGAGCCGCTTCTTCCGACTGGTTCTTTTTCTTCATGGTGTGCTCCCTTCCTGATGAATTTCCCGTCTGCCCCGCCGTTTTTGCCGGACTAGCGCGTTTTGAAGCGAAAACGGCATGGCCGCGGGTATTTGCCGGTATATGCCGGACGGTTTCAGTATAGTATTACCCGCGCGGATGGATTCCTTTCGGCTTGCTGATATTAGTTTATCAGAAATCCCGGGATTGATAAATCCGTTTATCCGTTTTTGGGAGGTTTATCTCAAAAACGCCCGTCCGGGGATACCGGACGGGCGTTTTGTACATTTTCTGAGAAACGCTTCCGGCCGTTATCGGACGGCGGGGTTTCTGGAATACCTCCGCAGCGGCCGGCAGACCGCGTATGCCACGACGGCGGACACCACCGCCTCTGGAATTCCGTTGGTGAGGATGGTCCCGCTGATAAGGCCCAGCAGGATATCCATGGATACTCCTAAAACCGACGCGTAATCCTGCCCGAAGAACAAAACGATCCCGCCGAGAACCAGAAACGTATTTGTAAGGCTCCCCAGCACGCCGCTGAGCCCATAGACAAGAGGACCGTTCTTGGATGCCCGGTTCAGCAGCTTGAAGCTTACGCCGGCCACCACGCCCACCAGAATGCGGGGCACAAAGCAGATGACGAGGCTCCAGAAGTTTCCGGAAACCGCCCCCACGGAATAGAAGGGCGTGAAAACAAACGCCAGGGGAGAGGGCGGCATGAATGTCCATACGATAAAACTGAAAAGTCCCGCGAAGAAGCCCATTGCCGCGCCGGGGCCTATCCCCAGCAGGATCGCCGTGATGATGACGGGAACCATTCCCAGGGTGGCCACCAGGGGAGGGATCGGGATGGAGCCCAGCGGGGTAAAGCAGACGATGGCTTCAATGGCCAGGAGAATGGAAAACTGAACCAGGAACAAGAGCCTCTTTCTGCTCTCGTCGTTTCTTGCCATGGTAACCGCTCCAATCTTTGTGACAGGATTCCCTGTTCACGTAATGTAGCCGGCGCCTCGCCGGATGTGCGGGGATGTTCGGCGCCCGTTTAGGGTCGCCTTGCTATCAAAATATCACCCCCGCCCTTTTATTGTCAATCGTTTTATCGCAGTTGTTCCATGTTTTTCTTTTCTGGGTCCCAAATTCCCGTGTAAGACGTAACCCGACGGCAGTTTTCCATATGAGCCTTCCGCCCGCGGAAATTCCCGGAACCGCGTCCGGGCGGCGGCCGTTTCTTCTTGCTCTCCGGTTTGCGGGAGAGTAAAATGTTAAGAAAATGGACAATATCAACCTGCAGGGGGGACCGGAAATGCGTCTTTTTATCGCGATCCTGCTGGAGGAGCGGATTAAGAACGAGTTGTGCAGGATCATGGAAGACATGCGCCCCCGGATGCGCCGGGCAAACTTCACTCGCAGGGAAAACCTGCACCTGACGCTGGTGTTTCTGGGGGAAACAGACCGGGCGGACTCCATAGAGCGGGTCATGGACCGGACGGAGGCAGACGCCTTTCCGCTGAAGCTGGACAGGCTGGGGAAATTTCACAGAGGCGGCGGGGACATTTATTGGATGGGCATAGGGGAAAACCCGGCTCTGTCCGTTCTCCACGCCGATCTGTCAGCCGCTCTGAGGCGGGAGGGTTTTACTCTGGAGGACCGGCGGTTCAGCCCGCACCTGACCCTTGCCCGGGAGGCAGTACCCGGGGAAAGCTTTGACGAAAAAGCCTTTTCCCAAAAGGTTCCGCAGCTTTCCATGCCGGTATCGGGATTCAGCCTGATGAAATCGGAGCGGATCGGAGGCCGGTTGGTCTACACGGAGATCTATAAAAAACCGCTCCGTGTCGTCTGATGCTCGCCATAAGATCGTATGCCCGTTTCCCGTTTTTAGTCTGCGATACTATCCTGCGTAAGAAAAACAAAACTATCCGGCGCCGAAAGGCGCCGGATAGTTTATAAATCTCGAATTTAAAAAAGTTGGACGGCTCTCCCGTGTCAGGGTACGTACTGCGCCTCCACCTTTGTCACCGCGCCGCTTTCAACGGTAATTCGGTAGAGTCCCGGATAGCTCCCCAGGTTTTTGGACAGCGCCTCGGCGCTGATCTCCTTTGTGCTCGCGGGATTTTCCGGATCCAGGACGGACAGCTTCGCGTCCTTGGAAAGGGGGAGTGTTTCGACTTCCTCCGTCTCGTTATATATGTAATAGTCGTTGGGGAAATCGGCTTCCGGGTCCAGGCCCAGCTCGCGGATCCGTTCCGTGTCCGTTGCGGAGATCCATTCCAGCCTGTCGAAGGATATTTCGCTTTTTGAAGAATCCAGACTCTCGATAATAACCAGAACGCCGGTTTCGTCCGGGACGTTCGCGCTCCCCGACGCGCCCGGTGTTGGAGAAATACCGGCGCAGGATACCAGAAGGCCGAGAATTGCCGCCGCCGGCCAAATCAGGTTTTTCCTCAAGATGTCCTTCCCCCTTGATGAATAAATGCAAGGGTCGCAGCGCCGCGGCGGAACCGATGAATCCGCTGTTTTTAAATACATTTGATACAGCTCGGACCGCACGGAAGAGAAACCGTCCCGCCGTATTGTCCTGCCCTAATAATGAAAAGACGAAACGGCCGCGCGGAAAGTTCCGCATATCCCGAAAAAATTTGAATCCCGCCTGCTCTTTCCCGGGATATCCGTTATATGAAACGCGAAGATCCCCGCCTGTCGGCTGGCCGGAATCTTCGCGTTGCTAGGTTTGTGTTGTTCTGTAAAGTGTTGATGAGGTATTGAGTTTTTGGAGGGGTATTGTCTGAGCTTTCAGAAAATAAAACGGAACTTCCTCGATACGCATCACCGCTTTCTTTAACTCTGTCTGTATCATATCCAACATTTACGGCCAAATCATGAAGTCAATATGAATATTTTGTAAACTTGTCCCCCCCTCCCTCCGCCTGCTTCGGAGAGCCCGAAAATGTAAACCGGCGAGAATACGAGAGAATGAAAGAGAAATAAAGAGATATCCTCATACTTTTTCAGGCCGGATCCGCCGCGTGCAGTTTTGGCGCGGTTTATGTGCAAACCGGAGGTTTGGGCCGCTTTGCTTTGTTAAATTTTAGCATGTATAATGAAATCATCCAGAAAACGGCTTCCCTCCGGCAGAGACGAAAGTAGGAGTGGGAGTATGACCTAGCAATACTCGCCTTACCGGCCCCAACAAATATAAAGGTGAGTGAAATTTTGAAAGACCCGGACTTATATCGTGTGCAAAAGGCGGATGAGGATAAGCTGGTGACTCTTCTGACGGAGTGCTTCAGCAAAGATCCTCTGTATTGTCAACTGATCCCGCAGAGCAAGATACGAAATAAACTGCTGCCGGAAATTTTCAGCTGCGATCTGGATGAGCTTTTTGAAACCTGTGAGGTATATGCGGACGGTCCCGCGCTGAATGGAATCATCATCGTTTCCGACGAAACCGAGGAATACGACCCGGTGCGCTACTATGTCTGCGAGGCGTTTTACATTCTGAAAATCGCCCTGGTGCTGATCCGGGAGGATTTTTCCCTGAAAACCCTCCTCCGTTTTTTCCGGGGGAAACCCTTCTGGGATTCCGCCTGGACTGACGAGCTGGGAAACCAGCGACGGATGCACATCGTCTATTTTGCCGTCCGTCCCTCCGCCCGCGGGCAGGGTGTGTCCAGCCGGCTGATGAAAAGCGTTCTTCAGTATGCCGATTCTCAGGGTCTGTCTCTTTCCCTGGAAACCCACAATACGAAAAACGTGGGCATGTACCAGCATTACGGCTTCCGGCTCGTGAACGTCCTTCAGCAGGAAAAGCGGCTCAGGCAGTACTGCATGGTCCGCTGACGCTCCTTGTGCCAAAGCGAACCGCGCTTTCGGACATTTCTTTACTCAATATAAAAGTTTGCAGCGCCGCTTCCCTTTTGGGAAGCGGCGCTGCCTTTTTTAATTATAGTGTCCCCGTAAACTTTTTGCTTTCTGCCACCGCCAGGGCATCACAGCGGTTGTTGTAGGGATTTTCCGCGTGCCCCTTGACCCAGCGGAAGGTCACGCGGTGGATCTGGCATAAATCAAGCAGGCTTTCCCAGAGATCCGCGTTGAGGGCGGGATCCTTTTTGTTCCGCATCCAGCCATTTGCCTTCCAGCGTCTGGCCCAGCCCTCGCACATCGCCTTCACCACATATTGAGAATCGGAAAACAGCTCCACATCGCAGGGCTCTTTCAAAGCCTCCAGGGCGGCGAGGATCCCCCTAAGCTCCATGCGGTTGTTGGTGGTGCGGGCTTCGCCGCCGGACAGCTCCTTTTCCACGCTGTTATAGCGGAGGATTGCCCCCCAGCCTCCCGGTCCCGGGTTCCCCGAGCAGGCTCCGTCGGTGTAGATTTTTACCTCTTTCCTCATCTTGCCTTTCTTCCCGCGCCTCGCGGCGCTCCGGCTTACGCCTGCGGTCTGTCCTCTCCGCCCTCCGCGGAAGGATCTTCCGGTTCTCCGGTATCCTCCTGACAGCAGGAGTCGCACTCTTCCTCCCGCTCCGTCCTGGCCAGAGAGATGACGCGCACGCCTTCCTGCAGCCGCATGAGGATGACCCCCTGGGTAGCCCGGCCGTACACGTTGATGTCGGAAGCCGCCATCCGGATGATGGTGCCGTCGTCCGAGATGATCATGACGTCGTCCTCGTCCCGCACGACCTTGATGGCCGCCACTTTGCCGGTTTTATCCGTGATGTTGTAATTTTTCAGGCCCATGCCGCCGCGCTTCTGGGGCTGGCGGTCCGGCTCCGTTTCGCTGTTTTCTTCCTCCTCGCCGCCGCTGCGCAGGTATTCCTCCAGAGGTGTGCGCTTGCCGTAGCCGTTTTCCGTGACGGTGAGGAGGGTTCCGCCTTCGCAGGTGCGGGCCGCGCCCACGACAAAGTCCTCCTCGCGCAGCCGGATGCCCCGCACGCCGTAGGCATCTCTCCCCATGGTGCGCACGTCGGTCTCCTTGAAACAGATGGCCATGCCCTCGTGGGTCCCGATGATGATGTTCTGGCATCCGTCCGTCTGCCGCACCGAAATGAGCTCATCCCCCTCCTCCAGGGTGATAGCCCTTATCCCGGCGCGCCGTGCGGTGTTCAGCTGGTTGAGCTCGAGCCGCTTGACGGTGCCGAACCGGGTGACCATCACGAGGAAGATGTCCTCGGAGAACTCCCGCACGTGGATCATGGCCGTGACCTTTTCGTTCTGCTCTATGGGCAGGATATTGATGATGTTGGTCCCCTTGGCCGTCCGGCCCGCTTCCGGAATCTGGTACCCCTTCTTCCGGTGCACCTTTCCCGTGTTGGTGAAGAACAGGATGTGGTCGTGGGTGGAGGCGATGAACAGCGTCTCCACATAGTCCTCCTCCCGGGTGGTCATGGCCGTAATGCCCCGGCCGCCCCGGCGCTGCGCCCGGTAGGTGCTGGCGGGCATGCGCTTGATGTACCCGGCGTTGGTGAGGGTGTACACGCACTCCTCTTCCTCGATAAGATCCTCGATGTCGATCTCGTCGTCCACCACGCTGATTTCCGTCCGGCGCTCGTCGCCGTATTTATCCTTGATCTCCAGAAGCTCGGTTTTGAGGACGCCCTTGAGCATCTGCTCCGAGGAGAGAAGCTCCTGGTAATAGGCGATCTTCTTCTGCAATTCCCGGTATTCCTCTTCGATCTTTTCCCGCTCCAGCCCCTGCAGGCGGCCCAGCTTCAGGTCCAGTATGGCCTGGGCCTGGATTTCCGAGAGGGAAAACCGCTCCATGAGGCGTTCCTTGGCGTTGTCGTAGCTGGTTCGGATAATCTGGATGACCTCGTCTATGTTCTCCTCGGCGATCATGAGGCCTTCCAGCAGGTGCGCCCGCTCCTGGGCTTTCCGGAGATCGAACCGGGTGCGCCGGACGATGACCTCCTCCTGGAAAGCGATATATTCGTCCAGAATCTGCCGCAGGGTCAGAACCTTCGGCTGCGTCTGGTTGTTTACCAGAGCCAGCAGCACCACCGCGAAGGTGGACTGCATCTGGGTGGATGCGAACAGCCGGTTGAGCACCACCTGGGGATTTGCCTCCCGCTTGAGCTCGATAACGATCCGCATGCCGTCCCGGTCGGATTCATCCCGGAGTCCCGAAATGCCGTCCAGCCGCTTTTCCTTCACGTGCTCGGCGATGGTCTCGATGAGCCGCGCCTTGTTCACCTGATAAGGAAGCTCGGTTACGATGATCCGGGTCCGGTTCTGTCCGAACTCTTCCATTTCCGTCCGGGCCCGGACACAAAGCCTGCCCCTGCCCGTGGCGTAAGCCGCCCGAATGCCGGAGCGGCCCATGATGATGCCCTTCGTGGGAAAATCCGGCCCCTTGATGTGCTCCATCAAATCTTCCAGGTCCGCCTCGGGGTTTTCCAGGACGCAGACGGTGGCGTCGATCACCTCTCCCAGGTTGTGGGGCGGGATGTTGGTGGTCATGCCCACGGCGATGCCCGCCGAGCCGTTCACCAGCAGATTGGGGAACCGGGAAGGCAGTACCACGGGCTCTCGCTTCCGCTCGTCAAAGTTGGGAATGTAGTCGATGGTCTCCTTTTCGATGTCCCGGAGCATCTCATTTGCGATCTTTGCCATCCGGGCCTCGGTATACCGGTAGGCCGCGGGAGGATCCCCGTCGATGGAACCGAAGTTGCCGTGGCCCTCCACCAGGGGATACCGCAGGGAAAAGTCCTGGGCAAGGCGTACCAGGGCGTCGTAGACCGACGCGTCCCCGTGGGGGTGGTAGCTGCCCAGCACGGCGCCCACCGTGGTGGCGGATTTGCGGAAGCCCTTGTCGGAAGTGAGCCCGTCCTCGTACATGGTGTAGAGGATCCGGCGGTGTACGGGCTTCAGCCCGTCCCGCACGTCCGGCAGGGCCCGGCCCACGATGACCGACATGGCGTAGTCGATATAGGATTTTTTCATTTCTTTCTCCAGATCCACCTGGACGACGGTCTGGTCTTTATAAGAAATATCCGGATTCTTAGGATTCTGACTCATGGGTTAACCACCTTCTGATTCGTTAGGGCGAAGCGGAATGCCTTCCGGCCCGCCCTCGATATCCGCCAAAGGCGAATTATATATCCAGGTTTACCACATACTTGGCGTTGGTCTCGATGAATTCCTTCCGCGGCTCCACCTTTTCGCCCATCAGTATAGTGAATATCTCGTCCGCGGCCACGGCGTCCGATAGCTCCACCCGCAGAAGAATCCGGTTTTCCGGATTCATGGTGGTCGCCCAGAGCTCGTGGGGATCCATCTCGCCAAGGCCCTTGTTCCGCCCGATTTCAACCTTCGCGTTGAGGTCGCTGCCCCGCATTTCTGCGGAAACTTTGTCCCTTTCCGGGTCGCTGTATGCGTACCGGGTCACCTTTCCCCGGGTCAGCTTGTAAAGGGGCGGCTGGGCGATATAGACATAGCCCTCTTCGATGACGGGCCGCATGAACCGGAAGAAAAAGGTGAGCAGCAGCGTCCGGATATGGGAGCCGTCCACGTCGGCGTCCGCCATGATGATGATTTTATGGTAGCGCAGCTTCTTTACATCGAACTCCTCCCCCAACCCCGCTCCCAGCGCGGTGATGATGGGGGTCAGCTTGTCGTTTCCGTATACCTTGTCCGCCCGCGCCTTTTCCACGTTGAGCATCTTGCCCCAAAGGGGCAGGATCGCCTGGAAACGGCTGTCCCGTCCGCCCTTGGCGGAGCCGCCGGCGGAGTCTCCCTCCACGATGTAAAGCTCCGTGAGGGACGGGTCCCGCTCGTTGCAGTCGGCCAGCTTTCCGGGCAGGGTGGAGCCCTCCAGGACGTTTTTCCGGCGGACCTTCTCCCGGGCGTTCCGCGCCGCTTCCCTGGCACGGGAAGCGGTCAATGCCTTTTCCAGGATCGCGCGGCCCACCGCGGGGTTTTCCTCCAGATAGTCGGCGAGCTTCGTGGAAACGATGTTGTCCACCAGAGTGCGCATCTCGGAATTTCCCAGCTTGGTCTTGGTCTGCCCCTCGAACTGCGCCTCCGTGAGCCGGACGCTGATCACCGCGGTGAGGCCCTCCCGCACATCCTCCCCGGAGAGCTTTTCCTCCCCCTTGAGGAGATTGGCCTTTTTCCCGTAATCGTTCATCACCCGGGTGAGAGCCGCCTTAAAGCCGGTCTCGTGCATGCCGCCTTCCGTGGTGTTGATGTTGTTGGCGAAGGAAAGGATGATTTCGTTGTAGGTGTCGTTGTACTGCAGGGCGATTTCCGCCATGGAGTCCCCCCGCTCGCCGCAGAGGTAGATGACGTTCTCGTGGACCGGGGTCTTGTTCCGGTTGATATGCTCCACAAAGGAACGGATCCCCCCCTCGTAGTGCATCTCGTCCTGCCGCTCCCGGCCGGCCCTCTCGTCACAGGTCCGGATCTTCAGGCCCGCGTTGAGAAACGCCTGCTCCCGCATCCGGTTTTTCAGGATGTCGTAGTCGAACACCAGCTCCTCGAAGATCTTGGGATCCGGCTGGAACGTCACCTTCGTCCCCGTTTTGTCCGTATCTCCGATGATGTGCAGCGGCGTCACCACCTCGCCCCGGGAAAAGCCGATGTGATAGATGTGTTCCCCGTTGCAGACCTCCACTTCCAGCCATTCCGACAGCGCGTTCACCACCGATGCCCCCACTCCGTGGAGTCCGCCGGACACCTTATACCCGCTGCCGCCGAATTTGCCGCCCGCGTGCAGGATGGTGTACACCACCTCCACGGCCGGCTTTCCCGTAACGTGCATTCCCACCGGAACGCCGCGGCCATTGTCGGTCACGGTGATGCTGTCTCCCTCGTGAATGGTCACGGTGATCTCATTGCAGTATCCGGCCAGGGCCTCGTCGATGGCGTTGTCCACGATCTCGTAAACCAGATGGTGAAGCCCCCGGGAAGAGGTGGTGCCGATATACATGCCCGGGCGCTTTCTCACCGCCTCCAAGCCTTCCAGCACCTGTATCTGTGACGCGTCGTACTCCTGCGCGCCCCTGTGTTCTATGTTCTCTGACATGCTTCAGTCTGCCTCCTTATTAAGCGCGTGCCTTGCTGGATACCCGCCTTTTCCGCCGCGGCCGGGTGATCTGTCCCCCTCCGGCGGAATACGGGCGCGGTAAACGCATTTGGTTATATATTCAGTCGTCCCGGACCCGGTTGATTGCCTCTGTCCGCTTCAGAAGGGTGGCGGTAGAAAGCTGCGAGATATACACCCGGACCGTCCCTTTTTCCTCGCAGACCGCAAAGGATTTCGGCAGCTCCTCGCTGACGTTCACCGTCTTCTTTTCCTTTTCCGCCCGTTCTAAAAACTTTCTTGTGATGTGTGAACAGGAGGTGTTGTCCAGATCGAAAAGCCCGATTACGCTTTTCATGGGAACAACCCGGTTTTGTCCTAAATGCAGATACACGGTTTTCTCTCCGTTTCTGTAAATTATTTCACGGTCCCCGTTTCAACGTGATAAACGGCTCCGTCAAGAAGTCTTCCCAGCCGTTCGTCCTCGCAGCAGGTGACGAACACCTGCCCTCCGGTGATCCGGTTGAGCACGAACTCCTGCCGCCGGGGATCTAATTCGCTCAGAACGTCGTCCAGCAGCAGCACGGGGTATTCCCCCCCATCGCCGCAATGAAGCTCGCGCTCCGCCAGCTTCATGGACAGGGCGGCTGTCCGCGTCTGCCCCTGGGAAGCGAAGCTCTTTGCGGGCTTTCCGTTGATGTCAATTTCCAGATCGTCCTTGTGGGGGCCGGAAAGACAGGAGCGTGTTTCGATTTCCGCTCGGTACAGTCCCTTCTGATGCTCCAGCAGAAAGGGAAGGATCTCTTTCGGCTGCGCCGCGGGATCCGGTACCGTTTTAACAGTCTTATACCGGATGGAGAGAACCTCTGTCCCGCCGGAAAAATCGCTGTGGATCCCCGCCGCCGTTTGGGAAAGCAGCGAGGAAAACAAAGCTCTGTAATGAATCAGCACCGCCCCGGCCTGGGCCAGGCGCAGATTGAAATCCTCCAGCGTGCTCAGGAGAGAGGGCTTTTCCCCGCAGTCCTTCAGAATGCGGATCTTGTGCTCGTACAGCCTCGTATACTCGGCAAGGGCCCTGGCATACCGGGGCCGGATCTGGCAAAGAAAAAAGTCCATGAATTTTCGGCGCACCGCCGCCCCTTCCTTGACCAGGTACAGGTCCTCCGGGGAAAACAGTACCGTCCGGAAGGTTCCGGCAAACTCCGCCGCGGTACGCCGGGGTATCCCGTTGACGCAGAGCCTGCGCCGTGCCGCGGAGGAAAGACGAACGGAAATGTTGTATTCCCTGTCGCCCAGAAAAAGCTCCGTAGCGATTCCCGCATCCTCCTGACCAAATTGGATCAGCTCCCGATCGCTGTGGGTCCGAAAGGATTTGGCGTTGGATAGATAGAAAATGGCTTCCAGCAGATTCGTCTTTCCCTGGGCGTTGTCTCCGTAGACGACATTGATTCCGGGGCAGAACGAAACCCCGCATTCCCGGTAATTTCGGAAATGCTCCAGTTTCAGGCTTTTTAAATACATCATCGGACGACATATTTTCTGCCGGCGACCATGATGCTGTCACCTGGGCGTATTTTTTTGCCCCGCTGCAGGCACACCTCTCCGTTTACCTGGACTTCTCCGCCCTGGATCATGGTTTTTGCCTGCCCGCCGGTTTCCGAAATGCCGGCGTGTTTTAAAAGCGCCTCCAGCTTGATGTATTCGGTTGTGATGGAAACCTGCGTTTCACTGACCTTCATTGGCTTTTAACCTCACTGGCAGCACCATGTAGAGAAATTTCTTCTCTCCTTCCGCGGGAAGCAGGATGCAGGGGGACACGCTGGTGTTGAATTCCATATGGACCGAATCGGCGGGTGCTTTTTTCAGAGCGTCCAGCAGATATTTGTTATTGAAGCCGATTTCAAGTCCGCCCCCGTCTCCCTCCACGGGACACTCGTCGTAGGCCGTGCCCAGGGCGGTGCTGGAGGATACCTTCAGGACGTTTTTTTCCAGAACGCAGCGCACGGGGCTCTTCTGCTTGTCGCTGATAATCAGGGAAACCCGTTCGATTGAATCCGCCAGCTGCTGTGTGTTTGCCGTTATTTTAATTTTGTTGGTCCTGGGAACCGCCTTTTTATAATCCAGGAAGTCCCCTTCCAGCCTGCGGGAGATCAGAAGAGTGTCTCCCATCTGAAACAGGACGTGTCTGCCTCCCACCGTTATTGTAGCCATTTTTTCCTCGTCTGAAGCAATCTTCTCCACTTCCGACAGCGCGTTCCCCGGAACGACAAAGGAAAAACCAGACCCCTCGCTGTGTTCGATGGGCTCTTGCCGGAGTGCCAGGCGGAACCCGTCCACGGAGACCACGGTGAGACCCGTATCGTCCAGTTCAAAGAGAGAACCCGTATGGATCGGCCGGCTCTCGTTGTCGCTCACGGCAAAGAGAGTCTCCCCGATCATAGACCGGAGCGCCTGCTGGGTCAGGGAAAACCCGTTCTGCTGTTCCACCGAGGGAAGTTCGGGATACTCCTCCGCGTCGGTCCCCAAAATATTGAACTCGCTGATGCCGCAGCGGATGGTGACCATGCATTTGTCGTTGGAGGAGAAGAATACGATATCATCCGGCAGCTTTCTCACGATTTCCCCGAAAAGCCTGGAGTTCAGAACGATTCTTCCCGCTTTTTCGATGTTTGCCTCCACGGTGGTGCGGATTCCCGTCTGCATGTTGTATCCTGTAAGAAGAAGAGAACTCTCCGCTTCCAGGAGGATTCCCTCCAGCGCGGGTATGGAGCTTTTTGGGGAAACGGTGCGGGAGGCAACGGAAACGGCGTTCTGCAAGAGGACTTTTTCACAGGAAAATTTCATGGCTCAACCCTCCGGATAAAAATTCTGAAAAAAGAATCATAAAATAAAAAGAAAGAGAATATAATAATAGTTCAGTTAAAGAAGCGTTAGAAAAGAAAATTGTGGAAAAGCCTGCTTTATATTGCCGCGCAAAGGCTCCCGTTTTCACATGCTTTGTGGAAATTTCTGCGCTTTTCCACAGAAAAGAAAGAATAAAAAAGAAATCCACCGATTGTTCCGGGTATTTCCACAGACTTTGTGGAAAAAGGGTCTATTTTTGGCTTCTAGCGTTGATGTTCGCCGTGATGTCCTTTACGGTTTCGGCAAATTTCGGATTGGTTTTGAGAAGGTTCTCGATTCTTGAGATGGAATGCATCACCGTGGTATGATCGCGGTTTTCAAACTCTTTTCCAATGTCGGAAAGGGACAGGTTCGTCATCCGGCGGATGAGGTACATAGCAATCTGGCGGGCGCTGGCGGTGTCTTTGGTGCGCTGCTGGCCCCGGAGCTCGTATTCTTCGATAAGGTAATACTTGCAGATCTCGTCGATGATGACGGAGGGGGAGGGGACAAAATCCGCCTGCTCCTTGAGCATGTCCCTTACCGCCCTGGAAACGGTGTTCACCGTGATGTTGTCGTCCAGAAGGTCCCGGAAAGCCAGGATTTTTTTGACCGTTCCCTCGATCTGCCGGACGTTTGAGGAAATATTCTCGGCGATGTATTCCACCACGGCTTCGGACAGCTCCAGGTGAAGCTGGCTGGCCTTGTTTTTGATGATGGCCAGGCGGGTTTCGTAGTCCGGCGGCTGGATATCCGCCAAAAGGCCCCATTCGAAACGGGTCTTCAGCCGGTCCTCCAGCCGGGTCATCTCCTTGGGCGGCCGATCGGAAGTCAGTACGATCTGTTTTTTTGCCTCGTACAGGGTATTGAAGGTGTGAAAAAATTCTTCCTGCGTCTGCACCTTCCCCGCGATAAACTGGATGTCGTCCACCAGAAAGAGGTCCGCCAGCCGGTACTTGTCCCGGAATTCCAGGTTTTTGCCTTCCCGGATGGCCGCAACCAGCTCGTTGGTGAATTCGTCTCCCTTGATATACACGATGCGCATCTCCGGATAGTTTTTCCGGATCTCGTGGGATATGGCGTAGATAAGATGGGTTTTTCCAAGACCGGAGTCGCCGTAAATGAAAAGGGGATTGTAGGACTGCGCCGGCGCCTCCGCCACGGCTTTGGCCGCCGCGTGGGCAAATTTGTTGGAATTACCCACCACGAACCGCTCGAAGGTGAACTCCTCGTTTTCCAGCGTGGATACGGACCGCGCGTCCTTCTTGATATAAGACTCCAGCTCGCCCTCCCCCAGCACGACGACGTCGAAATCTCCCGAAAAGATATCGCGGAGCGCCGCCTGGACGGCGGGTATGTACCGGCGGGAGATGATGTCCTTTTTAAAATTTGAGGGCGTGTGAATCACAAAAAGGGAGTCCGTCATCTCGACGGCGGTGGAATCGTCAAACCAGGTGGCGATGGTTGTGGGTGTCATTTCCTTTTTTAGATTGTCCAGCACCTTTGCCCAAATATCGGCAGGGGACTTGATCATATAAAAAAGCTCCTTTGTTTCAAGGATGAAGGCGGAAAAAGGAAAAGGGGAGTGTATCCCCGAAAAAAGCGAAGACACGGTGCCGGGAAGGGAAGACTGCGCCGACGCCCGGTTTTCCCCCATTCATTATACCAGTTCGGCCCTTTCAAAGCAAATATTTTTGCCGTTTTCCCCGCTTTCGGGATACTTCGCGCACACAGGATACCGGGGAAGGGAAGAGAAAAGTTGTTTGAAATATTCTCTTTTTTGAATCAGAATACGGTCTGCGGGCGGCCGCAGGGGCGGGAAAAACGGTTCGGAATTTTCTGTTGACACAATTTATAACGGTAAGGTATAATATTTGTTGCATTATGGCATATTGCCATACAAACCGGAGCAGAAACAAAGAGCGGGCCAACACGCCTGCCTGTTTGAAATACGCTTCAGGAGGTGTTACGTATGCTTCGCACATATCAGCCCAAAAAACGCCAGCGTCTCAAGGAACACGGATTCCGGAAGAGAATGAAAACGCGCAACGGCCGCAAGGTGCTTGCCCGCCGCCGCGCGAAGGGCCGCGCCAAACTGACATATTGACCCGGGGATATGGCGGCCTGCTGCCGGGAGAAGCATGGAGAGAAGGGGCGGATGGATGGTTAATCCTACCGCCCCTGCGAAGCGATAGGCGTTGTTTTGCATAGGCGGGAGCCGCGCTTTCCGGCCCGGCCGCCGCGGCGGGACCGTTTGCCGGGAGAAAAGGGCGGGAGCGGTTCCATCTTATGTGAAAAGGAGTTCTTTCCTTGCGTTATTCAAAGCCGCTGAAAAAAAACTATGAGTTTAAACGGCTGTATTCCAGAGGGAAGCAGGCGGTCTCACCCTGCATGGCGGTTTACTGCAGGCCGAACCGTACCGAGGTCGACCGGATTGGAATCACGGTGGGCGGGAAAATAGGCAATGCGGTCAAGCGCAACAGGGTCCGGCGCCGCCTGAAGGAAATTTACCGTTTGAACGAGCACTTGCTTCGGACAGGCTTCGATATCGTGGTTGTGGCCCGCGTCAGAGCGGAATATGCCCCTTACCGCGAGCTGGAAGAGAGTTTTCTTTCTCTGTGCGGGAAGCTGAAGCTTCTTCGGTAACCCGGCAGCTTTGCGCTTCATGAGGAAACCTATGAAAAAGATACTCATTGCCTTGATCGTATTTTACCGGAAGCGGATTTCTCCTGCGACCCCGCCTTCCTGCCGCTTTATTCCCACCTGCTCCGCCTACGCCCTGGAAGCCGTCACGAAATACGGGGCGTTGAAGGGATCCTGGCTTGCCCTGCGGAGGATTTTAAAATGTCATCCCTTTCACGAGGGCGGGTACGATCCCGTCCCGTGAATGCCTTATAAGGAGGACTATCGATGGATTTTTTTGGTGCCATTTCCGGAGCGATTATAGCTCCATTTTCCTTGCTGCTGAGGGGATTATACAGCATTTCCATGTCTTACGGTCTTTCGATAATCCTGTTTTCCCTGGTGGTGAAGCTGATTCTGCTGCCCACCAGCGTCAAGATGAAGCGCAGCACCATGGGTTCCTCCCGCCTGGCCCCAAGGATCAAGGAACTGGAAAAGAAATATAAAAACGACCAGCAGCGGTATGCCGAGGAAGTGCAGAAGCTCTACAAGGAAGAAAACGTGCATCCCTTTGGCGGGTGCCTCTGGGGTCTGCTTCCCCTTCCCATCATGCTGGCCCTTTATACCGTTATCCGCATGCCTCTGTCCAATTTCATGAATCTGACTCAGGACCAGATCACCACGATAACCAATACGCTGACGAATCTGGGCGTGGATCTCACCAGCGTGACCGGCTCCTATAAGGAGATCCTTCTCGCCCAGAAAATGTTCGAACACTACGACGCGGTGAAGGCCGTGGTTCCGCAGATATTTAAGCTGGACTTTTCTTTCCTTGGCCTGAACCTGGCCCAGGTTCCCAACTGGAACCTCGTGTTGAGCGGAAACCTCACGTGGAATTCCATAGGACTGTTCCTGATCCCCATCGTGTCCGGCCTTCTGGCGTTTGTCTCCACAAAGCTGTCCATGGCGGCCAGCTCCACCAACACGGAAATGAACAGCACCAGCAAGAGCATGATGTATACCATGCCTCTGGTCTCCGTCTGGATCGGCTTTGTGCTGCCGGCGTCCTTGGGTATCTACTGGATTTCCAACAGCATTTTCACCATCATCCAGGAATATTTCCTCAATAAGCACTTTAAAAAGAAATTCGAAGAAGCGGATGCGGTGAGAAGGGCCGAAGAGGAACGGGTTAAAGCTCTGGAGGCTCAGCGCCAGGCTCTGCTGGGCGCACAGCGGAAAACGGAAAACAAGGGCGGCCCCAGCCCCAGCAAGGGGAAGAAGAAGCAGGGCAAGCTGCCTGCCCGGAGCGACGACGCGGAAAGCGGGAAGGTGGACGACAGACCCTTTGCCAGAGGACGCGCCTATCGGTCGGAACGATATGAAGGCCAGATCCCGGAACCGGAAGAGCAGGCTCTGACTGTGAGGCCGGAAGAGGTCCCGGAGGAGGAAGATACGGAGCCGGAAGAGCTGGAGAGCGGAGCGGATACCGCGGAAAACGACTCTGCCTCCGAGGATGAGAAAGAATGAACGCCCGGATACGGGCGATGAAATAAGGAGAGCACCTTATTATGATGAAGTCGATAGAAGTGTCCGCAAAAACGGAAGAGGAGGCCATAGCCTCCGCATTGCAGCAGATCGGTTTGGAACGGGATGACGTCTCGGTTGAGGTTCTGGAACGGGCAAAATCGGGTTTCCTGGGAATCGGTAGCGTTCAGGCAAAAGTTCGGGTGTCCTATTATTTTGAGGAGTCAAAAAAGGAAAAGATCCAGTCCTTTGTGGATGGACTGCTGGAGAGGATGGAAACCGTCGCCCTGGCAAAGGTGACGGAAACCCCCGAGGGGGATTTCAAGGTGGAACTGCTGGGGAAAAACATGGGTTCGCTCATCGGCCGCAGGGGAGAAACGCTGGATGCGATTCAGCAGCTGACCAACTACGCGGTGAACCGCGGCTCGGACAAAAGAGTCCGGATTCATATCGATGCGGAAAATTACAGGCGCAAGAGGGAAGAATCCCTTCAGAGACTGGCCGCCAAAATTGCCGGAGAAGTGGTGAAGCACCGCAAGAACATCATGCTTGAGCCCATGAACGCTTACGAGCGCCACGTAATACACACCGCGCTCCAGGACTGGCGGGATGTTTCAACCCATTCCAGCGGGACGGAACCCAACCGCCGGATCATTGTGACCTACACAAGGAACAAGGTACAGGAAAAAAACGTACACGGAGGCCTCTGAGAAATGCAAAAAAGGAAGGATTCGAAGGGATCCTTCCTTTCACTCTGTCAAAAAAGCCTCGCAGAGTTTCGCCGCCGGAGCGGCGAAATAAAATCGGATCATTTTCGGGCGCGGCGTGTACGTGCCCGAAAATACTTCTCAGGCTGCAAGCGGCGAACGACGAGGCGCGCGGCAGACTGCAAACCGTTTTGTCAAAAAAGGCGTTCCGCCTTTTTCGACAAGTTAAGAGGAAGGATTCGAAGGAATCCTTCCTCTTTTATGTGTTTAACGGGTTTCGTAAATCATATGGGTTCGGAAGCGCCCGGCAAATCCGAGGGAAGCAGAACGGTGATCTCGGTCCCTATGCCCTCGGTGCTGTTGACGGACAGGCGCCCTCCGTGGTATTCCACCGCGTGCTTCACGATGGACAGCCCCAGACCGGTTCCCCCCGTTGCCTTGGAACGGCTCTTGTCCACCCGGTAAAACCGCTCGAAAATACGGTCCAGATGATCGTGAGGGATACCAATGCCGGTGTCGGCCACCCGGATGGCGATAGAGTCCTCCTCGCGCCGGACGGATATGGAAACGCTGCCCTTATCCACGTTGTATTTGATGGCATTGTCCAGGAGATTGTAAATCAGCTCGTAGAGCATGGTCCGGTTTCCCGGGACGGTGATGGAATCCTCTTCAAAAAAGGTCGACAAGGTGATCTGCCGGGACTCCGCGGCCGGACGGAGGGACTCCGCCGCCTCTTCCGTGACGGCCTTCAGGGGAACGGGCGTAAACTCTTTGGTTCCCGTGGCGTTTTCAATCTGGGAAAGGCGGAGGATGTCGTCGATGAGGGTAATGAGCCGGGAAGCCTCCCGGTGGATAATGGTAGCCGCGCTTTTAAGATCGTTCCCCGAAACCATCCCGTTTTCCATCAGCTCGGTAAAGCCTGTAATGGCGGTGAGAGGTGTCTTCAGCTCGTGGGACACGTTGGAGGCAAATTCCCGCCGGATGGTTTCCGCCTTGACCTCGCTGGTGGCGTCTGTGATGAAAATAAAAACGCCGGAAGACTTCGCGGGACTGATAAAGTACCGGTAATAGCGCCCGTCCCTCTTTTCCATGAAGGAAGTGCCCCGATGGGTTTCGTCCGTTTCCCGGATGGAATCCAGAAGAGGCTGGCTTCGGAGCAGTTCCAGAAGGTTTTTCCCCGTGTATTGGACCCGGGGATTGGCGGCCAGCAGTGAGACGGCGCTTTTGCTGATATTGAGAATTCGATTGCTGCCGTCCAGGAGAATGAGGCCCTCCTGCATGTTCTGGATCAGGGTATTGATGGTTTCCTGGTTCGCCTGCAATGTCTGGACGTATTCCTTGATCTCCTGGTGAAGCGCCTTGATTTTACGGACAAAGGGGCTGAGCTCTTCGTATTCCGCTTCCGCCGGGATGGCGTCGCCCTTCAGAAGTTCCTCCAGACGCATCGCGGTGCTGTTGATGGGTTCCACGACGCGGCGCGTGAGCCATCTGGAGACGCCCAAAGATACGAACAGTAAAATCAGGACAAGCAGCAGCAGATAGGGAATTGTATGAAGAAAGACGGAAGCCAGGCTGTTGAGCGGGACAGACAGACGAAGGACGGATCCGTCGGAAAGCCGGACGGCGTAATAATACGCTTCCTTTCGGATGGAATCGGAGAACCGGACGGCCTCCCCGGATCCGACATCCATTGCAGAGACGATTTCCGCCCGGTGCGCGTGGTTTTCCAGGGTTTCAATACTGGCGTCCGTGTCGTATAGCACCTTTCCGTCGGATTCCACAAGACTGACCCGGAAATTGGCCGGAAGCAGCCGCGCATAGTTGCCGGTCTGCGTCAGGATGTCAGACTGCCCGTTTATGGCCGCGGCCATCAGCGCCGTGTTGGTCCGGATTTCCGCCTTGGCCGCGCTGCTGTAAAAAGAATAATACAAAAGAGCAGCGGAAAAGGCGGTCACCAGAGCGACGATGGTGCAGCAGAGCATGAGTATGGCAAACAGTCGTTTTCTCATACCGGCGGTTCCTCAATTTTATAGCCCACGCTGCGGACCGTTTTGATAACGTCCGGTCCGCCCGCCTCGGAAATCTTCTGCCGCAGAGACTTGATGTGCATGTCCACCGTACGGCTTTCCCCCGCGAAGTCAAACCCCCACACCGCGTTCATGATTTTATCCCGGCTGAGGACAAGCCCTTTGTTTTTGACGAGATAGCTCAGCAGCTCGAATTCCTTATAGGTCAGCTCGCAGGGCGAGCCGTTCACGGTGACAAGACGCCGCTCGGGATCGATGAGGATTCCGCAGCAGGAGAGGATCCTGCTCTCCTCTCCGCCGCCGCCGGTGCGCCGCAGCACGGCGTGGATCCGGGAGAGCAGCTCCATGACGCCGAAGGGCTTCGTAATGTAGTCGTCGCTTCCCAGGTCCAGGCCCTGCACCTTGTCGAATTCCGAGGTCTTTGCCGTGAGCATGATCACAGGAATATACTCGTATGCGGGATACACCTTCAGCTTTTTTAGGATCTGAAGACCGCTTTCCCCGGGAAGCATGATGTCCAGCAAAATAAGCGCGGGGATCTGTTCCCGCAGGGACTCGAACAAGGCGTCTGCGCTGTCGAAGCCTTTGGCCTGAAAGCCGCCGCTTTTCAGTGAATATAGGATCAGCTGTCGGATACTGTCGTCGTCTTCCACACAATAAATCAAAGCCACGGACGACCCTCCCTCTCTTGGACTGCGGGGCAGCGGAATGTTTGGCGGATTCCGGTTTCGGACCGTGATGCCTCCGGCGGAAACCGGCATCAGAGAATTTTCTGATTTTTGTGCTGCCCCGTAATGGAAAAGACCACCCATTCTGCGATGTTGACGGCGTGATCTCCGATACGCTCAAAGTACTTTGCGATCATCAGAAGGTCCACGAACTGTTCCCCGTAGCGGGAATCGGTCTGAATGGCGTGAATCAGTTCCGTCTTGGACTGATTGAACAGATCGTCCACCACGTCGTCGTAGGCGATGACCTCGTTTGACAGAACCGGGTCTTTTGCCACAAACGCGTCGATGCTCTGGTTCACCATTTTAATGGTAGCTTCCGCCATTTTCTTGAGGTTTTTGATTTCCAGAAGATCTTTCTCCCCTGCGAGTCGGGTGACGATTTCGGAGATGTCGGCGGCCTGGTCCCCTATGCGCTCCATATCGGTGATGATTTTCAGCGCGGTGGATATGGTGCGCAGGTCGGTAGCGACGGGCTGCTGCTGCAAGAGGAGCTTGAGGCATCTTCGCTCGATCCTGCGCTCCATTTCGTCGATTTCGTTGTCATATTCGATGGCACGCTCCGCACTGTGCAGATCTCTCTGGATCAGAGCCGTGATGGAGCTTGCGATGGCGGTTTCGATCATGCTGCCCATTTCAATGAGATCCGTGTTGAGGGCTTCCAGTTCCACATCAAATTTGTTTCTCACAAAATCACCCTTTTCCAAATTGGAATTGTTTCAAGTATACGTATAGTCCGGCTGCCATAGTATCCCGAATGGTACGCCGTACCGCGCCGTACCGCGTCCGGATATGGATCTGGAACCGGATCAGCCGAAACGGCCGGTGATGTAGTCCTCGGTTCGCTTGTCGCGGGGCATGGAAAAAAGATTTTCCGTTGGCCCGTATTCGATCACTTTTCCAAGAAGAAAAAAGGCGGTGTTGTCGGAAATGCGCGTTGCCTGCTGCATGTTGTGGGTTACGATGATGATGGTGTAGTCCTGCTTGAGCTCCTGCACCAGATCCTCTATTTTCGTGGTGGATATGGGGTCCAGGGCAGAGGTAGGTTCGTCCATCAGAAGTACGTCGGGATTTACCGCCAGGGCCCGGGCGATGCACAGCCGCTGCTGCTGCCCGCCGGACAGCCCCAGTGCGTTGCGGCGGAGGCGGTCCTTCAGCTCATCCCAGATGGCCGCGCGACGGAGGCTGTCCTCCACGATCTCGTCCAGCTGCGCCTTGGAACGGATCCCGTGGGTTCTGGGCCCGTATGCCACATTGTCGTAAACGCTCATGGGAAATGGATTGGGCTTCTGGAACACCATTCCCACCTTTTTCCGCAGCAGGTTTACATCTGTATTATAATATATGTCCTCGCCGTCCAGCAAGACCTTGCCGGTGATTCTGCAGCCTTCCACCAGATCGTTCATGCGGTTGAGGGTTTTCAGCAGCGTGGATTTTCCGCATCCGGACGGACCGATGAACGCGGTGATGCAGCGGTCTTCTATGTTGAGATCGACGTCGAACAGAGCCTGAAAGCTGCCGTAAAACAGGTTCAGGTTTTCAATTTGAAATTTATACATAAGCTAATCCTGTCCCTTTGTGATTTTTCGGGTGATAAAGCTGGAGATGAAGTTGATAACGAGGACAAAGCCCAGCAGAATTACGGCAGTGGCATACGCTTGGTCGGTATAAATACCTTCGCCGGCAAGAAGATACATGTGGATGGAAAGGGTCCGGCCGGAGGCGAAAATATTCTCCGGGACCTTGGCGACGGTGCCCGCGGTGTAGATGAGTGCGGCGGTTTCGCCCACGATCCGGCCCACGGAGAGGATGATGCCGGCGGAAATTCCCGGCATGGCGGAGGGAAGGACGATGCGGAAAACGGTGCGGAGCCTTCCGGCGCCCAGGCCGAAGCTGCCTTCCCGATACGCGTCGGGCGTAGCCTTCAGAGCTTCCTCCGTGGAGCGCATGATGGTGGGAAGGACCATGATGGCAAGGGTGAAGCCGCCGGCCAGGAGGGAAAGATTCCATTTTAGGGCGATGACGAAAAAGAGCATGCCGAACAGCCCGTAAATGATGGAGGGGATGCCGGCAAGAGTTTCTGTGGTAAGACGGACATAGCGGATAAAGCGGTTGGTTTTTTTAGCGTATTCCACCAGGAAAATTGCGCACCCGATGCCGAAGGGAACGGCGATGGCCAGCGACAGGCCCACCATAAGCAAGGTTGTGATGATGGCGGGCAGGGCGGAGACATTGTCCGTGGTATATACGGGAGAGAAAAGCCCGGGGGTCAGATGGGGAACCCCGTTGACCAGGATATAAAAAACAATAAACAGCAGAATAAAGACGGTGGCCGCCATGGCGCACCATACCAGCAGCAGAAGAAGAAAGGAGAGGGGATTGTTCCGATAGGAGGACAGCCGCTGCCGGAAGGAGATGCGGTTGATGGTTTCATGTTTCATTCTCTTCTCCTCCTGTATTCTGTGATGGCGGAAAAGCAGAAATTAAGTAACAAAACAAAGACAAACAGGACGGCGCCGCAGGCGATCAGCGCCTCCCGGTGAAGATCCGCCGCGTACCCCATCTCCAATATGATGTTGGCCGTCAGCGTCCGGACTCCCTTTAAAATTCCTACGGGCATTCTGGCCTGGTTTCCCGCCACCATGATGACGGCCATGGTTTCGCCCACGGCCCGTCCGATTCCCAGAACGACCGACGCAAGAACGCCGGAGCCGGCCGCGGGGAAAACCGTAAAAAAGACCGCGCGCTCGTGAGTGGCGCCCAGGGCCAGCGCCCCTTCGTAATAAGAGGAGGGAACCGCCCGGAGCGCGGCCTCGCTGATGCCGATGATGGTGGGCAAAATCATGATTCCCAGAAGCAGAGAGGCGGTTAGGATGCTGTTTCCGTTACCCCCGAAGGTGTCCCGGACAAAGGGGACCAGAACCGCGATGCCGAAAAATCCGTAGACGATGGAGGGAATCCCTGCGAGAAGATCGATGATGGTTTTCAGGGGATGATACATCTTTTTTGGGCAGAACTGAGCCATGAAGATCGCGGTCAGAAGGCCGATGGGGACCCCGATGACGATGGCTCCGGCGGTAACGAAAAGGCTTCCCACGATCATGGGGAGGATACCGAAGGAGGGAACGGTGTTCAGGGGAGCCCACTTGGTTCCGCCGAGAAAATTGAATACGCCGATCTTGGCAATGGCCGGCAGGCCGTTGACAAAGATAAAGAAGCAAATCAGCAAAACCGCTAAAATGGAGGCGCAGGCGGTGATGAAAAAGACCGCCTCCATAAACCGTTCCACAGTTTTGGTTTTCATACATACACCCCGGTTTCGTCAAGAAATGCAAGCCCCGGTCCGTTCCGCGGCTTGCATTTCTTTGCTGGGTTGTCAGGCTACGTCCGCCCAGTCGGTAATAACGCCCGTATAAATTTCTTTTACGGTTTCGCTGGAGATGTTGTCAAGAGAATTTTCCTTGTTGACGATCATTGCAATGCCGTCTTTCGCAATTACGATGGGAGTAAGTTCGGCCAGTTCGCTGTCCTTCAGTTCGCGGGAGGCCATGCCGATGTCGCAGATGCCGCTCATGGTGGACTGCATGCCGGTGGTGGAGTCGCTGGTCTGGATTTCAATGGTCGCGTTGGGGTTGAGCGCCAGATATGCTTCCTGGAGCTTTTCCATCAGGGGACTTACGGAGGAAGAGCCGGCGACTACGATCTTTCCGTTGGGTTTCGTGCCGGCATAGGTGGCGGCGTTGGCGTCAACCGGGATATAGTTGTTGTCGGAGACAATCCGCTGGCCGTCCGCGCTGAGGATGAAATCGATGAAATCCTGGGCGACTTCACTGGGAGTGCCTTTGGTGGCGATATTGAAGGGCCTTGCGATGCTATAAGTCCCGTTGGAGACGTTTTCAGCGGTGGCGTCCACTCCGTCGACTTTGAGGGCCTTGACGGTGTCGTTCAGGGAACCCAAAGAGATGTAGCCGATGGCGGATTTACTTGCGGCCACCTGGGTGATGACCACGTCTGTTTTGTTGGCGATCAGGGCCTCTTCCGTGGTATGGTCGACCTTGTTCCCGTTGGCGTCTTTTTCTTCCACGCCGAACAGTTCGATAAATGCGCCGCGGGTTCCGGAACCCTCTTCACGAGATATAACGGTAATCTCTCCCAGAGACTGGGAAGACTCGGTGGCGGTAGGCGTAGCCGTTGCGCTGCCGGATCCGCCGGAGCACCCTGCCAGAATGGCGGAGAGCAGTCCGAACGCGACGGCAATGGTAGCAAACTTTTTCAAGTGCTTTTCATCCTTTCTGTTCATCCATTGTGATTTTATTGTAAAATGCGTTTGTAAAGTCACAAGCCGCCTATTGTAAAGATTGTGTAAAACGAAGGGAAATATGCAAAAAACCGCGCCCAGTGCACATCGGGCGCGGTTTTTTCGCTTTATTCTTATTCTTCGCGGGAATCGGAAGACGAAATCTGAATGTGGAGCTCGTC
This sequence comes from Papillibacter cinnamivorans DSM 12816, assembly GCF_900176335.1. Classification (GTDB taxonomy): domain Bacteria; phylum Bacillota; class Clostridia; order Oscillospirales; family Oscillospiraceae; genus Papillibacter; species Papillibacter cinnamivorans. Next base: position 319,411 of record NZ_FWXW01000003.1, on the reverse strand, counting down.
CAGCTGCTTTCCGTCCACGACGTCCGGGCAACCGGTCATGGGCTCGGACGCGTTCTGGACTTTCGGGAAAGCGATGACGTCCCGGATGGAATCCTTGCCCGTCATCAGCATGACCAGCCGGTCCAGGCCGTAAGCCATACCTCCGTGAGGCGGCGCGCCGTAACGGAAAGCCCGGAGCAGATGGCCGAAACGGACCATGGCGTCCTCTTCCGAGAACCCGAGCAGCTGGAACATCTTGTCCTGCAGCTCGGTGGAGTGGATCCGGATGGAGCCTCCGCCCAGCTCGATGCCGTTGAGCACGATGTCGTAGGCCTTCGCCCGGCAGAGACCGGGATCCGTGTCCAGCAGCGGAAGATCCTCCTCCATGGGAGCCGTGAAGGGATGGTGAACCGCGACAAACCGCCCTTCCTCTTCCGAGAACTCCAGCAGCGGGAACTCCGTGACCCAAAGGAAGCGGTAATCCTCCGGCCGGAGAAGCCCCATCCGCCTGGCGCACTCGCACCGGAGCGCTCCCAGCGCGGCGAAAACGATCTCGTTTTTCGCGTCCGCCACAATGAGCACCAGATCCCCGTCGGAGGCCTCCGCCCGGGCAAGAATGGCCTGCGTTTCCGCTTCTTTCATGAATTTGGAAAAAGACGAGGTGGCGGCGCCCCCGGTAAGCCTTATCCAGGCGAGACCTTTTGCGCGGTAGGTTTTCACAAACTCCGCAAGGCCGTCGATTTCCTTTCGGCTGAAGCGGTCCCCGCCGCCCTTTACATTGATGAGGCGGACGCTTCCGCCCTCTTCCGCGGGGGAGCGGAAAACCTTGAAATCACAGGCTGCGGCGATGTCCGTCATGTCTTTCAGTTCAAAGCCAAACCGCAGATCCGGCTTGTCGGAGCCGAACCGCTCCATGGCTTCCTTCCAGGGCATCCGGAGAAACGGCAGGGGAATGTCAATGTCAAGCTCCTCTTTGAAAAGGGTCTGCAGAAAGCCTTCGTTTACCGCGAGGACGTCGTCGATGTCCACAAAGGACATCTCCAGGTCGATCTGGGTGAATTCGGGCTGCCGGTCGGCCCGGAGATCCTCGTCCCGGAAGCACCGCGTGATCTGCATGTACCGGTCGAAGCCGGCCAGCATGAGAAGCTGCTTATACTGCTGGGGGGACTGGGGAAGGGCGTAGAACTTTCCCGGGTGGATCCGGGAAGGGACCAGATAGTCCCTGGCGCCCTCGGGCGTGGATTTGGTGAGCATAGGCGTTTCGATTTCCAGAAACCCGTTTTCATCGTAATAGCGGCGGGCGCAGCGGGTGATCCGGTGGCGCGCGGCGATGGTGCGCTGCATATCTGCCCGGCGCAGATCCAGGTAGCGGTACTGCAGCCGCAGGGTATCGTTCACGTCGCTGTCCTCGGTGATTTCAAAGGGAGGCGTCTCCGAACGGCTGAGGATCCGGAGCTCTCCGGAGAGGAGTTCGATCTCTCCCGTGGGGAGCTTTGAATTGACGGCGCCTGCGCCCCGGGAGCGGACGGTGCCGGAGACCGCAAGGACGAATTCGCTCCGGACGGTGAACGCCTTGTCCGACAGCGACCGGTTTTCGGCGGAATCAAAGGTACACTGTACGATCCCGGTACGGTCCCGGAGATCGATGAAAATCAGTCCGCCCAGATTCCGGACGCGCTGAACCCAGCCGCAGACGGAGGCCGGTTTTCCGATGTCGGAGGAACGAAGCTCCCCACAGTAATGAGTGCGGTGAAAACCTGCAAGTGTATCCATGTGGGACATCTCCTGTACATTAAAAAATTGTGGAGGAACAGTCGGAGGAATACCGGAAAAAATCGGCGATGGCCTCCGTATCCAGGCGGCAGGGGGATTCCTCCCCGGTGGCCATGTTCTTCACGCGGACGGAACCGGAGGAAAGCTCGTCGTCCCCGAGAACGATGGTGTATAAAGCGCCGATCCGGTCGGAAAATTTCATCTGCGCCTTGAGTCCCCGTCCCGCAGTGTCCCGCTCGGCCGGAATGCCGATACGCCGCAGGCTGTGCACCAGCTGCTGTGCCCGAAGATCCGCGGCGTCTCCGATGGCCGCGATAAAGACGCGGATTCCCGCCGGCCGGGGAATGTCGATCCCCTGGGCCTCCATCACCAGCAGAAGCCGTTCGATTCCGCTGCCGAAGCCAAGCCCCGGAGTGGGGGGGCCTCCCAGCGCCGAGACGAATCCGTCGTACCGGCCGCCGCCGCAGACCGTTCCCTGGGCGCCGATTTCGGTGGAGACAAATTCGAAAACCGTGCGGGTATAGTAATCCAGACCGCGGACGATCCTGGGGTTGACGGCATAGGAAATCCCCATGGCCTTCAGGTATCCCTGAAGCTGATTAAAATGCTCCCGGCAGTCGTCGCAGAGGTAGTCCAGCATCACGGGCGCCCCCGCGGAGACAATCTTGCAGCTTTCGTTTTTGCAGTCCAGAATCCGTAAAGGATTGCGCTCCAGCCTGTCCAGGCAGGTGGGGCAGAGGGAGTCCTCACGGCTTTTAAAATATTCCTTCAGTGCCTCGTGGTATTTCGGGCGGCAATACGGGCAGCCGATGGAGTTGATTTCCAGGGAAATGCCCCGGATGCCCAGCCTGGAAAGATACGTGTCCGCCAGTCCGATCACCTCGGCATCCGCCGAGGCGCAGGCTGCGCCGAAGCACTCCACGCCGAACTGATGGTGTTCCCGGAGCCGCCCGGCCTGGGGTTTTTCATAGCGAAAATTGGGTGCGATGTAGTAGGCCTTGACGGGAAGGCCGGCAGAATACAGAGAGTGTTCCAGGAAACTGCGGACCACCGAGGCAGTCCCCTCAGGACGTAAAGAGATGGAACGGCCGCCCTTGTCTAAAAAGGTGTACATTTCCTTCTGCACGACGTCCGTGGTGTCTCCGACGCCCCGGATGAAGAGATCGGTGTTTTCAAAAGTGGGAAAACGGATTTCCGAATATCCGAAGTCCGCAGCCGTTTTCCGGAGGATTCCCTCTACGTAGTGCCACTTATAAGATTCGGAGGGCAGTACGTCCTTGGTTCCTCTGGGTGCCGTAATGAGAGACATGACCATCTCCTGTCTGCCGCTGTGCGCCGGCTGGGATTCGGGAGCATGTCCCGTATGCACAGAAAATAAAAAGATGTAATAAAGCCGAAAAAACGGAAGAGGAGGCAGACGTAAAAAAACGGCAACCGCGCTCGCCCAATGGGACGAAAGCAGTTGCTTCGTGGTGCCACCCATTTTCGGACGATAATCGTCCCTTTTTGCTCCTGGTACGGGGAGCGGGCCGTACGCCTTCGGGCCGAGGCCCTCTTCGTCCGCTGCTGGAGCTGTCTTCTCCCCGCCCGTGCCGCAGCGCGGTTTCAGTCTGGCCGCGCATTCCCTGTCCGGTGGAATCGGGGGTACTCCTGCTCCGTCTTCACGGTGAATAAACGGGCGCCGCCGGCCGAAAGAACGGAAGCCTTCGGGACGGACGCCGTTACAGGTATCTAATAGAGTATAACATCTGTGGAAAAAAGTCAACGGAAATCAGCCGCCTAAGCGGTAAAAGGTGTGGTTTTCGGGTTTACAATGTCGCGCCAGTCCAGATCTCCCCGCTCCAGGCCGTGGATCAGCAGCTCTGCGGTGGCCACGTTCGTGGCGCAGGGCACGTTGTTCTGGTCGCACAGCTTGAGGATATAACGAAGGGCGTCGTCCAGGTCTTCGCTTTGCGGATCGGTGAAGAAAAGCACCATGTCGATCTCGTTGTAAGCGATGCGCGCCCCGATCTGCTGGCTTCCCCCATGGGCATGGGACAAAAACAGCTTGACGGGAAGCCCCGTAGCCTCGGCCACCAGGCGCCCGGTAATGTTGGTGGCGCAGACGGTATGTTTGGACAAAATGCCGCAGTAAGCGATACAAAACTGCACCATTAACTCCTTTTTGCGGTCGTGTGCCATCAAAGCGATGTTCATGGAAAGAACCACCTTACATATATATTCGAAATGAAATAGTTACCGGAGTTTCATCAGGGGGACCCGTTCTCCTCGGAGACGCCGGGAGATATTGTGGTAAGCGATTGCGGCGCCCTTTCTGCTGTGCAGAATCAGCGGCTCCCCCCGGCAGGCGGAGAGAATGACGCCCTCGTCCTCGGGAACAACGCCCAGAAGCGGCAGGCCGGCAGCATCCATCGCGTCGTCGATGGTGGTGTGCATTCGTTTTAAAAGCTTGGGCCGGATCCGGTTTACCACCAGGTGGATAGAGGAAAGGCCGAAATCACCCAGTTCGATAACGGTTCGCTGTGCGTCCCGCAAACTGGAGGAATCGGTGGTGGTGACGACGATGGCCCTGTCGGCAAAACGGGAAGCTGCCTTAAAACCGGAACCGATTCCGGCGGGCGAGTCGATGAGGCAGTAGTCGAAAGAATCTTTGATCTGTGCAATCAAGGCGGACATTCTATCCGGAGTAAAGTCCTCGGGACGGTAGACGATGGGTGCGGTAAGAAGGTAAAGGCCGGAAATGAGAGGATGGGAAACCGCCGCCTCGGAAAGGGTGCTCCTGGCAGAGATCACGTCCGTAAAATCCATCACCACACGATCGGAAAGCCCCAGAGAAAGATCCAGATTCCGAAGGCCCACGTCAGTGTCCAGACAGAGTGTCTTAAATCCGGAAGCGGCCAGGCACGAGGCGATTCCGCCGGTAAGCGAAGTCTTTCCGGTACCGCCCTTGCCCGATGCCACAACGATTACCGTACCCATAGACTGCCTCCCCCGAGCGACTGTAAGAAACCTCCAGATGAGATTTACATCGATTATACCATAACAGGTATGCTTAAGCAACAAGGATTTGTGCAATATAGAAAAATATCAAATGAAAATTAGCAAAATCAGAGCGGTGCTTTTTTAATCGCGGAAAATCTGCGCGGATACCCTTTGGGAGCGGGAAAAGACTTACGGATGCGCACGACCCGGTGAAGAATCTCGGTGCCGGGAACCGTATAATCGAAATGCGGAAGAAGTTCTCCTCCCAGTATACGCACCGCGTTGGCGGCGCCGGAAATTTCATCGTCGCTCCCCGCAGCCTTCATGGCAAGAAATACACCGCCCACCCGTACGAAGGGAAGACAGAGCTCGCAGAGCACGTTCAGTTCGGCTACCGCACGGGAGACGCAGATATCGAAGGTTTCCCGGTACTCAGGCGATGATGACAGCTCCTCAGCGCGCCCGTGAATGCAGGTTACGTCCGTAACCCCCAGCTGAGAGCAAAGTTCCGACAGAAAAGAGACTCGTTTTCCGGTGGAATCCAGAAGAGTCAGGGAGATGGAAGGCTCCATAAGACGGAGCGGCAGACCGGGAAAACCTGCGCCGCTGCCTACGTCGAGCATACGGCTGTCGTGAAGCGGCCAGGCGGAAAACAAAGAAAGAGAGTCCAGAAAGTGCAGCTTCGCTACCTGGTCCGGATCGGTGATGGCGGTTAAGTTCATAACCTGATTCGTTTCCAGGAGAAGACGGCTGTAATCCGAAAATAGATGAAGAACGGGAGGCCCGGCCGAAAGACCCAGCGTGGAAAGCCCGGTCCTGAGAGTTTGTTCCATGTAAGATCCTTTCTGTGCCCCGCGGAAGGATAAGCGTTTGAAACAAATAAGCGCGTGCTTGCCGAAAGAGCCGGAGAAATGGCGGAAACCAAGCGGTGCAGACTATGTAAAGGAAAACACCAGTACGCCTGATTGCCGCAATGTTCCGGAAAATGAAAAGCGGGAAACGAAAATCCGCAATAAGGCAGGATTATTTGTTCTGCTCTTTCAGAATGTCCCGGATTTCCGTCAAAAGAAGCTCTTCTTTCGAGGGTGCGGGCGGAGCGGGAGGAACGGCAGACGCTTCTTTCCGCTTTTCCCCCTCCCGGAGGCGGTTGATACCGCGGACGATGAGGAAGACGACGAAAGCGAGAATGATAAAGTTGATAACGGTCTGTATAAAAACCCCCAAATTCAACACAGAGGGATCTCTCCCTGGGAAGATGGGCCCAACGGATACGGTAAGGGAAGTGAAATCGATTCCCCCGATGAAAAGACCGATAAACGGCATGATGATATCGGCCACGAGAGAAGAGGTAATGGTGCCGAATGCGCCGCCGATAATGACGCCGACGGCGAGGTCGATGACGTTTCCGCGAAGGGCGAAGGTCTTGAACTCGGAGAGAAATCCCTTGGATGAATTGGCCATAAAAAGTCTCCTCTCAGCCGCAAAGCGGCACTAGTATAATATGATTTAAAAAATAGCGGAGGATCAGCCACCGATTTTCGTTTTGCCGTGAAGATAGGGACGCAGCGCTTCGGGTATGGTGACGGTGCCGTCCTCGTTCTGATAATTTTCCAGAATGGCGGCAACGGTGCGGCCAACGGCCACGCCGGAACCGTTGAGCGTATGAACGAAGGAGGGTTTGCCGGTCTTGTCGTCACGGAAACGGATGTTTGCCCGGCGCGCTTGGAAATCAAGGAAATTGGAACAGGACGAAATTTCCACATAACGGCCGTAGGAGGGCATCCAGACCTCAATGTCGTAAGTTTTGGCGCTGGAAAAGCCCAAGTCGCCGGAACAAAGCAGTACCACGCGGTAGGGAAGTCCCAGTCCCTGAAGAACGCGCTCCGCGTCCGCCGTAAGCCGCTCTAGTTCCTCAAAGGAATGCTCGGGGTGAGAAAACTTCACAAGCTCCACTTTGTTGAACTGATGCTGGCGGATCAGGCCCCGGGTATCCCGGCCGGCGCTTCCGGCCTCGGCGCGAAAGCAGGCGGAATAGGCGCAGTATTTAAGGGGAAGCCTGGCTCCGTCCAGAATGTCGTCACGGTACATGTTGGTGACGGGGACTTCGGCGGTGGGAATAAGAAAATATTCGTCCGCCTCGGTTTTACCGATCACCTTGTAGGCGTCTTCCTCAAATTTGGGAAGCTGGCCGGTTCCCGTCATGGAAGCACGGTTTACCATATAGGGAGGAAGGATCTCCTCATATCCGCCGACGCTGGTGTGAACGTCCAGATAGTAGCTGATAACAGAGCGCTCCAGCGCGGCGCCCATCCCCCGGTAAAAATGGAACCTAGCTCCGGATACCTTCGCGGCGGTCACAGGGTCGAGGATCCCCAGAGAATCTCCAAGATCCCAATGTGCTTTGGGAAGAAAAGAAAAAGAAGTGGGCTCGCCCCAGCGGCGCATTTCCACGTTTTCGTCGCTGTCACGTCCCATGGGGACGCTCTCGTCGGGAAGATTGGGAACGGAAAGCAGAATGGAATTGAGCTCTTCCTCCGCCTGGCGGGTTTTTACGTCGTTGAGCTTAACCTCGTCGGCCAGCTTTTTCATCTCGGCGAAGAGGGAAGAGGTATCCTCTCCCGCGCGCTTCATGGCGGGGATATTTTTACTCACGGCGTTTTGCTCTGCCTTCATGGATTCCGTTTTGAAAATCAGTTCTCTGCGAAGAAGATCCAGCTCCAGAGCCCTGTCGATGTCGGCGGCGTATTTTTCGCTTCTGAGGGAAAGACGAGCTTTGATTTTGTCGGGGTCGCTTTTGATTGCCTTGATGTCCAGCATGAAATATTCACCTCAATATAGATTCCCGGGAGAAAACGTCGGAAATGCGCAAAGCAGAGGAAATCAATCCAAAGCCTTGACGATTCGCTGGTATTCACTCAGGGGGGATTCGGACTGAAAAGAATTGGTTGCGGTGGCGGGCAGATATTGGCTAAGATCAAGCTCCTCCATTTTGGCAATGGCGTTGCGGCAGGAGGTGTATTTCCGGGTGGAATATAGCTTGGAGATCTGCCAGAGAAGATCCATGGCGTCAAGCTTTTTATTGGCTAAATCCAAAGAACTGTCGGTTTCGGTCAGATTGTCCTGCAGACTTTGGTTCAGCGCGCTAAGCTCATATACCTGCTGCTGCAGAGCGGTATTGCTGTCCTGCAGCTGCTGGAGGCTCTGTACGGCGCTGACGGAATCCCTAAGCCCGCTGATCACCGCTTCATTGTTCCGCTGCTGCATGAAATAGGATAAAAAGAGAAAGAAAAAGGCAACGGCAAACAGAACCGCGACATATACCCCAACGGAATGCCGCTTGACGGGACGAACGCGTTCCGCTTCCTGCTGGAGATAATAGATATTGTTCTTGCCCTCCGGCTTCTGGTCGGAGGAAGCATTGGTCGGATTACTCAATGGCAGACCCTCTTTTCTCCGAAGGCTGGATTTTCTGAAGCAGAAGTAAAAGCTCTTCAAAATCCCGCTCTCCATAGTATTCCAGCTCAAATTTCCCCTTTTTCTTGCCGTTTACGATGGTGACGCGGCGGCCCAGAAGCTCCGTAAGATTCCGCTCCACTTCCTGAAGATAATTCACGGAAACGCCGGGTTTCCGCTGAGAAGCAGCGCGGCGCTCCTGTTCGGATAAACGCTTGACTAAAAGTTCCGTCTGGCGGACAGAAAGCTGATTTTGAACGATTGCATTTACGGTCCTGCGCTGCTCGTCCGGAAATTTGAGCTGGAGAAGTGCGCGGGCATGACCGCTGGTAATAGAACCCATAGAAAGCAAAGACTGGATATCTTCCGGCAAGGACAAAAGCCGGAGGGAATTGGCAACGGCAGGACGGGATCGGCCTACGCGGGACGAAGCTTCTTCCTGCGTCATGCCGTAGGTTTCAATCAGCGAACGGAATCCTTCCGCCTCTTCGATGGGATTGAGATCCTCCCGCTGAAGGTTCTCGATCATGGCAAGCTCCATGGCCTTCCGGTCGTCCGCTTCGATAATCATGACGGGGACTTCGGAAAGTCCCGCCATACGGGCGGCTCTCCAGCGCCGTTCGCCGGCTATAATCTGATAATATCCGGAGCTGAGACGCCGAACCGTGAGAGGCTGAAGAATTCCGTGCTGCCGGATGGAGTCGGAAAGCTCCGCGAGTGCTTCTTCGTCGAAGTACTTTCTGGGTTGACGAAGACCGGCTTCGATCTGAGAGATGGGCAAAACGACGCTGCCGCCCTCCTGAGATTGGAGCGCCGCGTCGCCCAGAAGGGCGCCGAGACCTTTGCCCAAGCCTCTTTCAGCCACACTGCATCATCCCTTTCAAAATAGATTAAAGTGATTTCGGATTCTTTCCCAAAAGTTCTGAGGCAAGGGCCAGATATGCTTCGGAACCTCTGGAATAGCGGTCGTATGCGAGGACCGGCTTTCCGTGGCTGGGAGCCTCGGATAAGCGGACATTTCTGGGAACGACCGTGGAGTATACCTTTCCGGGAAAGTGACGTTTCACTTCCTCCGCCACCTGAAGGGAAAGATTGGTCCGGCCGTCGTACATAGTGAGCAAAACGCCTTCCAGTTCCAAAGAAGGATTCAGCGCCCGTTTTACGATCCGGACAGTGGACATCAGGTCGGACAATCCCTCAAGAGCGTAATATTCGCACTGAACGGGAACCAAAATGGTGTCGGCGGCGCAGAGAGCGTTGACGGTCAGAAGCTCCAGGGAAGGAGGACAGTCAATCAAAATAAAATCATAACGATACGAAACAGAGGATAAAGCCCGCTTCAGAGAAAATTCACGACGTTCCAGCCCTATCATTTCGATTCCGGCTCCGGCAAGAGCTTTATTGGAGGGGAGCACGTCCCCAAAACGGGTGGAAACGATTGCCTTCTCGCAGGGTGCGCCGTTGATCAGCACATCATACACATTGGGGGAAGCGGAGGATTTGTCAACACCCATTCCAGAGGTCGTGTTTGCCTGAGGATCGAAATCGCAGACAAGCACGCGGCGGCCCAGTTCGGTAAGAGCGGCGCTGAGGTTGACGCAGGTAGTGGTCTTGCCGACGCCCCCCTTTTGATTTACGATTGCAATCGTCTTCGACAAGAACGACACCAGCCTTCCGGAAAAATGAAGAAAAATGAATGAAACGGGTTGAATAGAAGATAATGGACACAACTGCTATAAATAAACACGAAGTGTTTCGTGGTATATGGCAACGTTTGCGGTTTCGCCCGAAGGGCGGGAGCAAAACGCGCCGTCGGGAATGGTGTAATGACGCTTGCGGCCTTAAACCAAAAACACGAAGTGTTTCGTGGTATATGGCAACGTTTGCGGTTTCGCCCGAAGGGCGGGAGCAAAACGCGCCGTCGGGAATGGTATAATAACCGCTTGCGGTTATTATACCACAATACAGACTCATTTCAATAAAAAAGTAACTTTTTACATTAACCTGTTCCACGTGAAACAGAGGAAAGCAGATGTTTCACGTGAAACAAAAAGTTATCCACATCTCCAGACCCACCGGATAAAAAGACGGAGCGGCTGATTAAGGCCGCTCCGAAGTATAACAAAATCCCGGAGAGGGAGGAAAAACAAAGCCGATTGGAGGGAAATCCACTTTGACAATTAACCTCGGCTCTCCTTTGGGATTTTGATGGTAATGGTGATGTCATCGGCGGTTTCGGTTCGGCCATACGTAGCGTCGATCCCGGCCATTTTCATGATGGTAACGCCGTGGGACACCGTATTCAGAAAAAAGCGGACGTCCCGGATGACGTAAGTAAGTTTTTTCTGCACAGGCGCCGCGGCTCTTTTTTGAAGATAGCGTTCGATGTATTCTTCGCTCTCGGAAACATTGAGTTCGTTGGCCGTGATATGTTCCAGCACGGAAAGCCTGTCCTGTTCCTTGTCCAGACGAAGAAGAGCTCTCGCGTGCCGCTCGGAAAGATTGTTTTCCTGAATCAGCGACAGACATTGCGTAGAAAGTCGAAGCAGACGGAGCTTGTTTGCCACCGCGGATTGGGATTTTCCGATTTTTTGCGCTGCTTCTTCCTGGGAGAGGCCATACTGCTGGATCAGCTGAAAAAGAGCGCTAGCTTCCTCCATAAAATCCAGATCTCTCCGCTGAAGATTTTCCACCAGCGCCAAAAGGGTGGACTGTTGGTTATCGACCCCCATCAGCAGACAGGGTACCGTATCCAGGCGTGCCAGCTTGGCTGCCCGGAGACGTCGTTCTCCCGCAATCAGCTCATATCCGCCGCTGCATCTCCGGATGCTCAGGGGCTGAAGAATCCCATGCTGCGTGATGCTGTCGGCCAGCTCGCGAAGCGCTGCTTCGTCAAACACGCGTCGGGGCTGCGAAGGATTGGGAAATATCTCGGAAGTTTTGATATACAAAATCCGGTTATTATCGAACAAATCTCTTTTCTTGCCCAGTTGCACGGCGTTCCCCCTCCCTTCGGCGGAACTTTATATGTGGACAGTACCATAATATGGTAAACCGTTGCGTGAAACATGTCGCTTTTTGGATTGCTTACAAAAAAAACAGCTGCCGATGACATTGAATGCTGAAACGATCCAATGTCATTGGCAGTTGATAAAATATATCCCTTTATGAGATGGAGCGCCGATGTTTCGATATAATGTTCGCATATTGAGATAATAAGCCTGAATGAACGTATACTTTCTTACGGAAGAAGGCCGGTCTTCCTCAAAAGACGGATATCTTTTCCAAAAAACGGCAATTTAATATACTCTCCTTCGATTCTGGAAAGAATCTGAGTGGAATATCGTTTTCCCAGCTCTTCCGAAGTGAGATTGGAATTGATCACCGTCTTTTTTCCCGTGACAAGCCGGGTGTTGACAAGGGTATATAAGGAAGAAAGGGCCAGGGGAGTGGTAAGCTCGGTGCCCAGATCGTCGACGATGAGAAGATCGCAGTTGAGGTACCGGTAAACTTCGTCTCTTGCCGCTCCGGCCTCCTCCGGATCCCGCGCGAACTTTTGTGTTTCAAATTGAGCAAGGATGCCGGGCGCCGTATCGTAAACCACGGAGAATCCCCGCTGGGAAACGTCTCTTGCAATGCAGGCGGATAAAAAAGTCTTTCCCAAACCGGGAGGTCCGCTCAGAAAAAGATTCCCGGACTTTTTTCCGAAATGATGGGCGTAATTGACGCAGGTTTCATAGACGATATCGATATTTTCCCGGGGGGAGGCGTCGTCGCCAGGGGCGGCCTCGTCGCTGTAATAATCGGACCGGAAGCTGTCGAAGGATTGGGAACCGACGTTTAAAAGCTTTGACAGCTCCTTCATCTGTTCCTCCGTGTATAACGATTTAAGGCAAAGACAGACCTCCGCTCCCACATAACCCGTGTCGCCGCACAGAGGGCACATGGGACTGTCATCCAGGTAGTCCATGGGATATCCCCGGGAAACGAGCAGTTCCGCCCGTTCCGCCTGCAGATCCAGATTTTTGTCCCGCAGCACGTTGATGGCGGGCACGGGATTGCTTCCGGAGCGCAGGGAAGCGCTGATGATGTCGATGATCGCCGTTTTCAGTTCGGCGTCGATCTCCCGGATGCGCGGAATCTGGCGGCAGACCTCCTCATACCGTTCCGCCAGAAGCAAGGCACGCTCTGCGCGCTTTGCTTCCAGTCGGTTTAGGGCCTTCCTAAGAATTTTACCGTCGTACGACATGCCATACTCCCTCCGCCGCTGCTGCCGGCTGTAAGAATGCTGTTCCCGCCGTTTCGCAGAATAGGGCGGGACGCCGGCAGACTGCGAAAAATGAAAGAAACCTTGCCGGGCTTTTCCGGATTCAGCCCTGCTCCTTGATTTGTTTTAAATACTGTTTCATCTGTTCGATTTCCCGGCGCTTGCTTGTTTCTTTTCCCGGGCTGCAGGAAGTACTTCTGCCGGGAGGGGCAGTGTTTCCTTTTTCAATCTCCTGCGGCTGATGGAAATTTTTTTCATGCCAGTTTTTTAATATGGAATTCAGGTAATTCCAGTTGAGCTCTTTGCATTTGAGCACGGTTTTGTCGTAAGCCAGCTCCACGGCTTCAGGCCCGAAGCCCATTTCCAGCCAGGAACTGATATACCGATCCTCCGTCCGGGAAGGGGAGCGACCGGAGATCTGCAGCACGCCCATAACCTGCTGCACGTCGCTTTTCATAAGCTCCAGCCGCTTGATATGCGCAGCCGCCCGCTCTTCCGTGTCGATGCCCCGCCGAGCCCAGGCGTACCCTTCCTTTTCAATCTGTCGCATGGTGGGTTTGCGTCCGCTTCCGTATCGCCGGACGGACTCGTCGATGCAGTAATTGATTAAAAGATAAAGGACCTCGGCTGGGAGCCCCACATAATCGTAAAGGCCGAACAGTACGGTCAAATCCGTGTTCGACAGCACTTTTCCCAGGCGGCGCTGTGCCTCGTTTACCAGAAGCCGGAATTCCTCCGTTCCCTCCATTGCCCGGACGATGTCGTTTGCGGTGTACTCGGGAAGCTCCCGTTCGGGAGGTGCTTCCGGCAAGGCCTTATCAGACGTCTTAAGGGGAGGTGAGCTTTTCGCAGAAGAAATATCCTCCTCCAGAAGATTCGTGCGCTTGAGTGTTTTTGCGGCGGAAGAAAGCTGTTCCTCGCTCCACCCGAACCGCTGCCGAATGGACGCGGGAGACTGGGGATCGGTGTTTTCCAAAAGCGCCAGATATAAAAGCGCGGCGTTCCCGTCCCCTTCCGATAGAAGCCGGGTTATGGCGGCGGAGGGTATGGACACGGTTTTGATTGCCTGCGCGCTCAGCTTGATATCCGGCATTTGTATCCCTCCCTTACCCCTTTTGCTTCATTATTATTTTACATGATACTTATCCCGCAGTAAATAGCAAGTGCGTCGCTGCGAAAACTTCGTCAGTATCGGGCGTAATTAGTAAAATTCCAGGGAAATTCTATTAAAACCCGCGAAGAATGTGGTATAATAGCCGCAAGACGTCCATGATACCGGGTCGGACGACGCGTCCGCCTCGCGCCTCGGGGCGCAACCGGCGGCGATGCCTATACCACGAGCCGTTTCGCGCCTGTGGTATAATAGCCGCAAGGCGGCGGACATACATTTATAAAAACCCATTTTTCACCGCTGGCGGTGGCTGCCGGAAAAATAGATCCGATCCAGCCGCAAAGGAACGTTTAAGAATTTGGGGGTCGATTCTGTGAAAAATCGCATTTTGGTCACAATCGGAGGTCGGGAATATACCTTTGTTGCGTCCGAAGAAGACGGCTATGTTCAGAAAGTGGCCTCTTATGTGGACGGGAAGATGAAGGAGATCGTCTCGGAGTCCCATGTGGCACTGACGGATGCGGCGGTTCTGACGGCCGCCAACATCGCCGACGAGTATTTTAAATCCATGGAAACCGCGGAAAATCTCCGCCGCCAGCTGAAAGAGTACCTGGAGGAAGCGGCCAGGACGAAAATGGAGCTTTCCGAGCTCAAGCGGGAGCTTTCCAAGCTGCAGAATAAAAAGCAGTAGGGCGGATTGTCCGTCGGCGGTTTAGTACGATGAATGTAAGGAGCATCCGATGCTGGAACTCTTATCTCCCGCAGGTTCCCCGGAAGCGGTGACAGCCGCCGTTCAGAACGGTGCCGATGCTGTCTATATGGGTTTTGGGGACTTGAATGCCAGAAGGCGGGCGAAAAATTTTACGGAAAAGGAATTTTCCGATGCCGTGGAGTACTGCCGTGTCCGCGGCGTTAAAACCTATCTGACCCTCAACACGCTGCTCACCGACCGGGAGCTTCCGGAGGCTGCCGAGCTGATTCGGAAAGCCGTCCGGATAGGGGTAGACGCAGTTCTGGTTCAGGACCTGGGTGTTGTCCGTCTGGTCCGGCAGGTCGCGCCGCAGCTGCCGGTCCATGCCAGCACCCAGATGACCCTCCATAGCCTGGAGGGGGTGAGACAGGCCGCCGAACTGGGTGTTTCCCGCGCGGTTTTGTCCCGGGAGCTGTCCGGAGAGCAGCTGGCCCACATCTGCCGCAATTCTCCCATCGAAATAGAGGTTTTTGTCCACGGCGCCCACTGTATGAGCTACTCCGGCCAGTGCGCCATGAGCGCCCTGATCGGGGGGCGCAGCGGGAACCGCGGCCTTTGCGCCCAGCCCTGCCGCATGCCCTACGGGTGGCAGAGCCGGGCGGATTCCTATCCCCTGAGCCTGAAAGACATGTCTCTGATTCATCATCTGGGCGAACTGGATGAGATGGGCGTTGCCTGTGTCAAGATAGAAGGGCGCATGAAACGGCCGGAGTACGTGGCGGTGGTCACGGGGATTTATTCCAAAGCCATCCGCGAAAAACGTCCCCCCACCCGGCAGGAGCTGGAACGGCTTCAGGCCGCTTTTTCCAGGGACGGTTTTACAGACGGATACTTTGCCGGCAAAAAAGGCCCGGAAATGTTCGGGGTCCGCTCCTCAGGGGAGGAAACCCAGGGCGCTTTTCTGGCGGAAGCGCGCGCTTCCTATGAGAACACGGAAAACGGCCGGGTTCCCGTCCGCTTTTTTGCACTGATACAGCCGGGAGAACCGTCGAAAGCCGCCGTGGAGGACGAAACCGGCCGGGTCTGTACCTGCGAGGGTCCCGCTCCCGAAGCCGCCCGGACCAAGGCGCTTTCCGAGGAAGAGGTCATAAGCCAGCTCATGAAAACCGGCGGTACCCCCTATGTCTGCACCCAGGTGAAAGCTTTGGTGCGGGAAAATCTGGCGCTTTCCATTTCGGCCGTCAATGCCATGCGGCGGGGCTGCCTGGAGGAGCTGACACGGGAGAGAGCCCGCCCGCCGCAGCGGGAAACGGGAGAATTCATGCCCGGCGTGCGGTATCAGAACCGGCCTGCGCCTCCGCTTTGGACCTGTTATCTGCGAAAGGCCCGGCAGCTCTCCCCGGAGCTTCTGGCCCTGAAGCCGGAGCGGATTTATCTGCCGGTTTCGGAAATCGCTCTGCACCGGGAAGAGCTTGCTGGTCTGTTGAAGGACCAAAACATCCGCCTGGTGGCGGCGATGCCCCGTATCCTCTGGGACAGCGAAGAGGAGGAAACCCGCAAAAAGCTGGAAATCGCTCGTGAAATGGGCGTGGAGGAGGCTCTGGCGGAAAACCTGGGGCAGCTGTCCATAATCCGCTCCTGCGGTATGGAGCCCCGGGGCGGCGCGGGCCTCAACGTGACCAACGCCCAGACCCTCAAAGAGCTGCGCCACCTGGGCCTGAAGTCGGCCGTCCTTTCCTTTGAGCTGCGTCTTGCCCAGATCCGGGATCTGTCCAAATGCATCGACACCGAGCTCATCGTATACGGCCGCCTTCCCCTGATGGTGATGGAAAACTGCATCATTAAAAACCGCTCCGGCCGCTGCGCCTGCGACAACCCCAACCTGCTCACCGATTCCACCGGAGCGCGGTTCCCCGTCCTTCCGGAGGCCGGCTGCCGGAATGTGCTGTACAACTCCAGGAAGCTGTTTCTGGCCGACCGGGCCCGGGACTATGAGAATCTGGGCCTTTGGGGCGAGCGTTTGGACTTCACCACGGAAAATTCCCAGGAGTGCCTCCGCGCGGCCAGGCGGTATCGGGGCGAGGGGGATTTTATGCCCAACGAGTACACCCGCGGCCTGTATTACCGGGGCGTTGAATAGCGATAAACGGCGCCGCGGGATAAGAAGCGTCAAAATATGGTAATATATGGAGTGACGGAAACGGAAATGACATTGAAAATCAAGAAAATATCCGATAAAATAGGAACGGAAATCCCCGCCCCCTTTTTCGCCACCGCCGGTTCCGCCGCGATGGACCTGCACGCCTGTATGGAGGCGGCCGTGACCATCCCGCCCGGAAAATCCGCCGCAATCCCCTCCGGGATCGCCATCGCGCTGCCTTCCCCCGATTATGTGGCCCTGGTTTTTGCCCGCAGCGGGCTTGCAGTGAAACACGGAATCTGTCTGAGTAACGGCGTGGGCGTGATCGACAGCGACTACCGGGGGGAGATTCTGGTGGGCCTCGTGAATCTGTCCGACAGGGAGTATACCCTCAGGCCGGGAGACCGCGTGGCGCAGCTCATGGTGGTCCCCGTCTGCCGCCCCGGGCTTTCCTTTGTAAGCGATCTGGACGATACGGAGCGGGGCGCGGGCGGCTTCGGCTCCACAGGGAGGTAAATCCCGGGAGCGTGCCTTTCTCCCCGGGAACCCTTCTGTCCCCGCCGCTTCTGCGGGATATGATAAACAGGAAAAGAGCTGAACATCCATCGGAACGATTATATTGGCTTCCGCCTCGCCGCGCCGCAGCGAATTGCTTATGAAAATGGGACTGAGCGGCTTCAGGATCGCCCCCCCGGATATCGAAGAGAAGCTGGAGGAGCGGGAAACCCCCGAAGAGGCCGTCAGGCGTCTTTCCAGGGAAAAAGCCGCCGCGGCGGAAGCCGGGTCGGACGACGTGGTCATCGCCGCGGACACCATGGTCTGCTGCGAGGACATCCGGCTGGGAAAACCCAAGGACGGGCCCGAAGCCTTCCGGATGCTGCGCCTTTTATCGGGGAGGCGGCATCAGGTGTATACGGCCGTCACGGTGGCCGCGGGCGGGGAAATGCTCACCGAAACGGAAAGGACCGACGTGTATTTCCGGAAGATCGAGGACTGCGAGATAGAGGCCTATATCAGGACGGGGGAACCCATGGACAAAGCGGGAGCCTATGCAGCCCAGGGTCTCGGCGCGGTTTTTGTGGAACGTATCGAGGGCGATTTCTTTAACGTGATGGGCCTTCCGGTATGCCGCCTGTCCAAGATGCTCCGGCGGGTGGGAATTGATGTGCTGCACTGCGGCTGACGGTGCGGGAGATATGCAGTGAAGAACTTTTTTAAGAACAGGGGAATATCGCTGGTGTTTTTAGCCGTGGTTATCGTTGTAATCATGGCCGCTTCTTCTGCCCTCATGGGGGGGAGAGCCAATGTGATTTCCAACGTGGTGGGGGTCGTGACCCTGCCCGCGCAGAAGGCTCTCACCGGGTTTGCCGGCTGGGTGGGCTCCATATACAGCTATACCTACGAATATGACGCCCTGAAGGCGGAAAACGAGAGCCTGAAAAAACAGATTGCGGAAATGGAGGACTCCGTCCGCCAGGCCCAGTACGACAAGGAGGAAAACGAGCGGCTGCGTGAGCTTCTGAAGCTCAGTCAGCAGCACCGGGACTTTGACTTCGAATCGGCCACCATTGTGTCCCGGAGCAGTTCAAACTGGACCGCCTCCATCACCCTCAGCAAGGGATCTTCCCAAGATGTGAAGGCCGGGGACAGCGTGGTGACGGAGACCGGCGTGCTGGTGGGCGTCATCGTGGAGGTGGGCACCAACTGGTCCACCGCCGTCACCGTGACCGACCCGGACACCGAACTGGGCGCGCTGATTTTCAGGACCGGCGAGGCGGCCATCGCCGAGGGCGATTTTGAGCTCATGAGCAGCGGAAAGCTGAAGCTCACCTACCTTCCGGAGGATGTGAGGCTTTTAAACGGAGATCTTATCGTCACCTCAGGCAGGGGAGGTGTTCTTCCCTCGGGCCTCATTATCGGCACGGTGGACGAAGTGAAGACCGACATTTCCGGCCTGACTGATTACGCGGTGATCACCCCCTCGGTCAGCGCCGACAGCCTGACGCAGGTTTTTATCATCAAATCCTTCGATATCGTCGAGTAGAAAGGAAGGCGTGGCGTTACCGTGACAAAGCGGGATTGGTTCGGCAAATGGACGGTGTACATGCTGGCACTGCTGCTGTTATTTGTAGCCCAGACCATGCTTCTCAACCGTTTCACCGTTTTTGGCGTCTACCCCCTGCTGCTTCCCATAGCGGTGGCGGCGGTGGGGAGCTTTGAGGGGAGCGCGGCGGGTGCGGGTTTCGGCATCGCGGCGGGTCTTTTATGCGACGCAGCTTTTTACAATACCGACGGGTTTTACACCGCTGTTTTCATGCTGACAGGGCTGCTTTCCGGCGTTGTGGCCGAATACGTTCTCAATCCGGGCTTTTTAAGCTGCGCGCTTTGTTCTCTGGGAGCTCTGGCGGGGATAGATTTGGTCCGGGGCCTGTATTACATCATGGCAAAGGACGCGCCGGTGAGGGCGGTCCTGGCCGTTGCCGGACCGGAAATTCTGTATTCCCTGTTCTGGCTTGTGCCGGTATATCTGCTGGTTCGCAGCGTTTATCGCCGGGTCGGGGGAACCCGCCTGGCCTGATTCATAAGGAGGCTTACCTTGGAAGGAAGGAAATTTCGTATCCGCACGGGCGTGATAACAGGCCTTCTCATGGGCTGCATCGTGTGGTTTGTAATGACCCTTTACACCGCCCAGATTGTGCACGGGGCGGAGTATTTGGAGGAGTCCCGCCGGAAGATCGTCAAAACGGAGACGGTGGAGGCCTCCCGGGGGGAGATTACCGACCGGTACGGCCGGGTCCTGATCACCAACCGCTTAAGCTACAACCTCACCTTTGACGCGTCTTATCTCACCGAGGGTCAGGATCAGAACGCCGCCATCCTCAAGCTCATCGACACCTGCGATGAGAAGGGCGTGAGCCATATCGACACTCTGCCCGTGAGCCAGACGGCTCCCTTCGGGTATACTCTTGACACGGCCACCGATTCCCAGAAAAACCGCTTTTCCCGGTATCTGGCCAACCGGGGCTGGAGCTCGGACACGGTGAGCGCCTCGGATCTCCTTGCGCTCATGCGCAAGGACTTCAAGCTGGACGAATCCTATACCGATGAGCAGGCCCGCGAAATCATCGGCGTTAGGTACGAGCTGGCTTTGCGCAAGCTCATCAATACCACCGCCTATGTCTTTGCCGAGGACGTGGATATCGATCTCATTTCCATTCTCAAAGAGGGAAGCTACCCCGGCATGCAGATCAAAACCGTGTCCGCCAGGGAATATATGACCCCCTACGCCGCTCATCTTTTAGGGTCCGTCGGCCAAATCTACGAGGAAGAGGCTGAGGAGTATATTCAGAAAGGCTATGCCATGGACGAAATGGTGGGAAAAAGCGGAGTGGAAAAGGCCTTTGAGGACTTTCTCCGCGGGACCGACGGAACCCGGATCATAGACACCAATACCGACGGGAAGATTACCAGCGAACTGTATACCGCCGAGCCCCAGCCGGGAGGCAATGTGGCTCTTACCATAGACATAAAGCTGCAGGAAGCCACGGAAAAGGCCCTGGCGGAAACCACGGAAAAGATGACGAAGGAAGACGGGGAGATCCGGGGCGGCGCCGCCGTGGTGATGGACGTGAACAGCGGGGACGTTCTGGCCTCGGCTTCCTATCCCACCTATTCTTTGACCACCTATAACGCAGACTACAATCAGCTGCTCGCAGACCCGGCAAATCCTCTGCTCAACCGGGCCGCCCAGGGGATCTATCCCCCGGGCTCCACCTTTAAAATGGTGACCGCGGTAGGCGCCCTGGAGGAGGGGATTATCACTCCGTCCACTATCATCGAGGACAAGGGGATTTATACCTATTACTCCGACTACCAGCCCAGATGCTGGCTGTACCGGGCTTCGGGAAGAACCCACGGAAAAATCAACGTGGTCACCGCCCTGGAGGTGTCCTGCAACTACTTTTTCTATGACATCGGCCGCCGGCTGGGAATCGACAAGCTGGACGAGTACGCCCAGAAATTCGGACTTGGCCTTCCCACCGGGATCGAAATTCCGGAGTCCACCGGGATTCTGGCAAGCCCCGCGTATAAGGAAGCAAACGGAGACGTGTTCTCGCCGGGCGATACCCTTCGGGCGGCCATCGGCCAGGACAACGCCTTTACCACCCTTCAGCTGGCAAACTACGTTGCCACTTTGGCAAACGGCGGCACCCATTACGATGCGCATCTTCTCAAATCGGTAAAATCCTATGATTATTCCCAGCTGCTCTACGAATACACCCCCCAGGCCGCCGGCACGGTGGAGATTTCGGATTCCAACCTTGCGGCCGTGAAGCAGGGGATGCGGAACGTGGCGACCCAGGGAACGGCGGCGACCTATTTGAAGAATTATCCCATCGCGGTAGGCGCGAAAACCGGTACGGCCCAGACCGGAGCGGACAACATCAGCAACGGTGTTTTCGTCTGCTTCGCGCCCTATGACGATCCTCAGATCGCCATTGCCATCGTGGTGGAACAGGGAGGCTCCGGTTCGGCCCTGGCGGAAACCGCCGTCGCCATCATGAATGCCTACTTCAATTCGGAGGACACCATGACCGCGGCGGAGCAGGAAAGCGTGCTTCTGCCGTAATGGGGCGCATCCGGACGCCGGTCGGCACCCGGGAGCCCGAAAGGAGCAACATGCAGTCAGTCTTTGATTCCAGGGATCCGAGGTATAAAGATCCTTTCGGCGCTCTGCCCACGGGGAAGAGCGCCGATTTGACCCTTCGGCCGCCCCGTTCCATGGGATTTTCCGGAGGTGCCGCCGTCGCCAGGAGCGAGTTTTCCGGCGGTGTGATGGAGTATCCCCTTGTCTGGACCGGTATGGAGGGAACCTGCGACGTGTTTTCGGGTAAACTGCCCGCGGGCAAAACGCCGGACCTCATCTGGTATTGCTTCCGCTTTTTCCGCTCGGACGGCTCCATCCGGTATTTCGGAGCCGGCGGATGGCGGAAAAAAGCGCCCGAGGAGTTTCAGCTTACGGTGTATGAGGAAACCGGGACTTCCCCCGATTGGTTCGGCCAGGGCGTCACCTATCAAATCTTTCCGGACCGCTTTTTTGCCGCGCTGCCCGTCGTTACCTCCGGTTTTGTGGGAAAGCGCCGGCTCCACGGCGGCTGGGAGGAGGAGCCCGATTATCTGCCGGATGAAAACGGGGAGATCCGCAACGACGATTTCTTCGGCGGCAACCTTCGGGGAATCCTTCGGAAGCTGGATTATCTGAAAACCCTCTCGGTGGAGACCATCTATCTGAATCCCGTCTTTGAAGCCGCCTCCAACCACCGGTACGATACGGCGGATTACACCAGAATAGACCCGATGCTGGGCACGGAGGAAGACTTCCGCATCCTTTGCCGGGAGGCCGGGCAAAGAGGGATGCGCGTGATACTGGACGGGGTGTTCAGCCACACCGGCAGCAGGAGCGTGTATTTCAATGCCGGGGGCGGCTACCCCTCTCTCGGCGCGTCCGATTCCATGGATTCCCCGTATTACGGCTGGTACCGGTTTGAAAGCTGGCCGGAGAAGTATTCCTCCTGGTGGGGGATTAAAACCCTGCCACAGGTAAACGAAATGGCTCCGTCCTATCTGGACTATATTCTGACCGGAAATAACAGTATTCTCCGCCGCTGGCTCCGGGCCGGCGCCGCGGGCTGGCGCCTGGACGTGGCCGACGAGCTGCCGGACGCCTTTCTGGAGCTTCTGCGCAAAGCGGCCAAAGAGGAAAAGCCGGACGCCGTGATCCTGGGAGAGGTCTGGGAAGACGCCTCGAACAAGGTGAGCTATGGGCTCCGCCGCCGGTATCTCCTGGGAAAGGAGCTGGACGGGGTGACCGACTATCCCTTCCGGGACGCGCTTTTATTATTCCTCGGCGGCGGGAGGGCGGAGGAGTTCCGGGAGCGGATGGAGACCCTGCGGGAACACTATCCTCCTTCAGCCTTTTATTCCGCCATGAATTTCCTGGGAAATCACGACACACCCCGGGTTCTGACCCTTTTGGGCGCCGGGGAGGATCTGTCCGGCGCCCCCCGCTCTCAGCGGGCGGAATTCCGGTTGAGCGAAGCGGAACGCCTTCGGGGCGGCAGAATGCTGAAGCTCGCGGCCCTGCTCATGTATGCCTTTCCCGGCTCCCCGACGATATACTATGGAGACGAGGCGGGACTGGAGGGGTTTGAGGATCCCTTCAACCGCCGGCCTTTTCCCTGGGGGAAGGAGGAGAAAGAGCTTCAGTCCTGGTTTGGTAAGCTGGGACGCCTGCGTACCCTTCGTCCGTCCTTGCGCAGGGGAGACCTGGAATACCGGGCTGCCCGGGGGCCGCTGCTGGCCATTTCCCGGCGGCTCGGCGGGGAAGAGACGGTAGCGGCGGTCAACGTGGGAGCGGAACCGGCCGTTCTGGCTTTGCCCTGGGCGAAAGAGACCGCGGAGGATGCCCTGAGCGGTGAAGCCCTTCCTGTCCGGGACGGTAAAGTCTCCGTTTTGCTGTCTCCCTGGGGCGGGATTTGCCTGACGGAATAAAACCATATGTAATAAATACGGGATATATCACAAATAGTAATTGAAACAACTGGAATTTTAGCGGAAAAACCGCTCCGGGGTCCCTCGGCTTCGGATCCATCGGGGCGACTGAAAAGAATAGGAAAGTTTGACACGATATGATACAATAATCCCGTTGCGGGCACAAACGGCATCGGAAGCCCGCAAAGCAAAAACCCAACGGAAAATTCATCGCGGCAGGCGGAGAAAAGAGGGAAGAAAATGAGCCCCACATACGACGTGGCAATCATCGGCGCGGGAACGGCGGGAATCTATGCCGGGTATGAGCTGATTCGCAGAAACCCCGGAATAAAGGTTGTGATACTGGAAAAGGGCAGCGATATTTATCACCGCAGCTGCCCCATCGTAACCGGCCAGGTCAAAGAGTGCATCCAGTGCAAGGTGTGCGCCACCATGTCCGGTTTCGGGGGAGCGGGCGCTTTTTCCGACGGAAAATATAATTTCACCACGGAGTTCGGGGGCTGGCTTACCGACTTTATGCCCCAGGACCGCGTTATGGACCTGATTTACTATGTGGACAGCGTGAACATGCGCTTCGGGGCGACCGATCAGGTGTACTCCACGGAGACCCCAGAGGCCCGGGCGCTGGAAAAGCGGGCCCTGGAAAACGACCTGCATCTGCTCCAGGCCAAGGTGAAGCACCTGGGTACGGAAAAAAATCTAATGATCCTGAAAAACCTGTACGAAGACATCAAGGACAAGATGGAGTTCCGGTTCCAGACCCCCGTGGAGGAGATCCGGAAAACCGGCGAAGGCTATGATCTGGCCCTGGAGAACGGAAAAACCGTCTCCTGTCGGTATCTCATCGCGGCACCCGGCCGCTCGGGCGCGGAATGGTTTGCCGGGCGGTGCGAGGCCCTGGGCCTGGACCTTATCAACAATCAGGTGGATATCGGGGTCCGGGTGGAGCTGCCGGCAAAGATTTTTGAGCATATCACCGACGTGGTGTACGAGTCCAAGCTCATCTACCGGACGAAGCAGTACGGCGACCTGGTGAGGACCTTCTGCATGAACCCGTACGGACATGTGGTCACGGAAAACGTGGACGGGATCAATACGGTGAACGGGCACAGCTATTCCGACGCGGCTCTCCGCAGCGAGAATACGAACTTTGCCCTCCTGGTGAGCAACCGCTTCACCAAGCCCTTTGACCAGCCCTACCGGTACGGAAAACACATCGCCTCTCTGTCCAATATGCTGGGGGGAGGGGTCCTGGTGCAGCGGTTCGGGGACCTGCTCAAGGGCGTGCGCACCAATGAGCACCGGCTGTCCAAGAGCTTTACCCGGCCGACCCTCAACGCGACCCCGGGCGACCTCAGCCTGGCTCTTCCCAAGCGGCACCTGGACAATATCGTGGAAATGATCTACGCTCTGGACAAGATAGCGCCGGGGACCGCCAATTACGACACTCTCCTGTACGGCGCCGAGGTGAAGTTCTACAGCTCCCGCCTGGAGCTCACGGAGGAACTGGAAACCCGGCTTCCCAACATGTTTGCCATCGGGGACGGCGCGGGCATCACCCGGGGCCTTGCCCAGGCGGGTGCCAGCGGCGTGCACGTGGCAAGAATCATTTCCGGAAGGCTGGAAAGGGATGCCTGAGACCGCCCCGGAAAAGGAATAGTCTCCCTGCGCCTTTTAACTTTTAAGCCCGGCCTATACGGCCGGGCTTAAAATTACCGAAAAAGTGCCAAAGGCACTATTTCGAGTGGGATGCGGCTTGTCGCGCGCACGAGTCGTCCGCAAGGGCGGACAATTCGTACACTTACAAGCCGAGAAGTGTTTTTCCCGACGCACAGGTCGCCGGAAAAAACGAAACGATCTTATCCGCACCGTACGCGGCGCGAACTCTGAAAGGCTCTTTCGACAAGCTGTAGCCCGGCCTATACGGCCGGGTTTTTATATCCCTGCGGAAGGCGGCGAAAATTTGCAGGATGAATGGCGTATCCGGTCAAATACGCCATTATACAGCTTCGCTGAATAACCATAACGGGATAGGCGGAGAGGAAAGCGCGTGGTTGCAAGAGTTGTTAACATTGTCCACAGGGTTTTCCACATATATTATGTAAACGCATCTTAAAACTATCGTGCATATTCCGTTGACATAACGGGAAAAACGAGGCACTGACCAGAAGTTACAAACTGAAAACAGGTAAAAACTGTCCGCGAAACCGGAAGAATTAGGGAATATGTGGAAGAATAATCTCGAAAAATGAAAGATATGTGCCAAATACGGCAAAGCGGCAGAAATGTCCAGCTGCTTATGAAATCAGAGAGCTGAGCCGGAAACGGATAAAATCCTCACCGGTACACAGCGGGCGGAATCGATTGACAATCCCGGCCGGAACCTTTACCATGGAGACAGATCGAAAAGGAGGACCTGACGAATGCGGATAAAATGGAAAAGAGGTCTGATCACGGGCGTTTTAGCCCTGACGATGCTGCTTGCGCCGGCGCTGCAGCCCGCCGTCCTGGCTGTGGAGGGGGAATCCCAGGCGCCGGACTCCTGGGCCGTATCGGAACTGGTGGATGCCGAGGCGCTGAATCTGCTGCCGTCGGAGGACCTTTCCACAATAAAAAGCGCCCTTAACCCGGAGCAGGAGGAGTATATTTTAGATGTGGCGCGCCAGTCGCTTTCGTTGCTGGGATATGCGGCGGGCGGCGGGGAGCGGGCGGTTCCGGTAAATCGGGATCAGACCCGCGGCAGCTTTGCCGCCCTCCTGTATAATGAGCTGGCTGCCCTGGACGTGCCGGAGCAGCTGTACGGCGATGCCGCTTCGCCCATGGAGTATATGGTGAACAGCGGGATCATCAGGGGTTATGGGAACGGGGATCTGGGAGAAAACAATCCTTGCACCCTCCAGGAGGCTCTTTTGATTTCCCGGAGATTTATCACCAACTTATACGAGGAATCGGGAAAAGGCTCTCTGGGCCTTCTGTGGAAGGCGCAAAACGGCGGAAACACCCTGTATCTGCTGGGGACGATCCATGTGGACAGGGGGAATATCTATCCCTTCAGCCAGGATCTCATGGACGCCATTCTCTCGGCTCAGACGGCCGTTTTTGAAGTGGATTTTCTGGACCAGGAAGGGCTTGCCTATTTTGCCCAGAAACAGCGCTATACGGACGGGACGACCCTGAAGGATCACATTCCGGAAGATCTCTATAATAAAATCGTCGCCTCCATGGCGGTGCTGGGATATACCGAAGAACAGACGGCGTCCATCAAGGCCTGGGCCCTGGCGAATCTGTTCAGCACCCTATCTCTCCAGGAGGAGGACTCTCCCATGGTGATGGACTCCTATGTGTACAGTAAGGCTTTGGTGGAGGGAAAAGAGATCGGGGAGCTGGAGGGCTATGCCTATCAGGCCGACCTCTTTGACTCCCTTTCGGAAGAATACCAGCAGGCTTACCTGGCGGCAAACTATTATTCCTACATACTGTCCCAAGGCGTGGAAGAGACGCAGGGCGCGGAAACCGTCGATCAATGGCTCGGATACTGGAAGCAGCGGGACGCCGAAGACTTTGCGGCGGCTTACGCGGAGGCGACCCGGGGAGCGGAGAACGACGAGCTCTATATGCTGCTCTATGGGGACAGGAATCAGAAAATGACGGACAAAGCGGCCGGGTATCTCCGAACGGAAGGGGAGAATACCTTTATCATCGTGGCGGGAGCCGGCCATATGATCGGGGAAACCGGGATTGTGAACGGCCTTCGCAGCCAGGGATTTCAGGTGGAGCTGGTTCCTGCGGCATAAAATAGACCCGCCGAAACAGATAATTAAAAAGAGGGCTAAAAGCCCTCTTTTAATACGGCGGACATGATATTACCCTATAAGGTTTTCCAGCAGGATTTTCACCCCGATGAGGATCAGCACAGCGCCCCCGATAATCTCCGCCCGGGTTTGGAACAGGGTGCCCAGGCGCTTTCCCAGAAGCCCTCCCGCGGTGGAAAGAGCAAACGCCACGATGCCTATGACGGAAGAGGCATATGCTATATTTACGTTTATAAACGCCAGGCTTACTCCCACCACCAGCGCGTCGATGCTGGTGGCGACGCCCAGAGCCGTAAGCCGCAGATGGGTTACTGCGGGCTGGGCGTCGGAGGTTTTGCAGGAAGGGTCTTTTTTGACTGCCTCCCCGATCATCCGGATCCCGATGTAGGCAAGAAGGGCAAAGGCGACATATGATCCGTACGCCTCCACATACCGGCTTACGCTCTGACCCAGAAACCACCCGATCAAAGTCATGCCGGACTGAAAGATGCCGAAATAGACGCCCATGAGAAGCGCGTGCCTGGGTAGGAAATTTCTTGCGCACATTCCCGTGGAGACCGATACCGCGAAGGCGTCCATGGCAAGCGCCACCGCGATGAGAAAAATAGCCAGCAAGTTTTCCACCGCCCTGTAGCCCATTTGAAATTCGCCCTATCCCCGTGTGCGGATATGGCGTCGCAGCCGGATAGTTGAAATAAATGGCCGGATGCGCCAAGATGGAAGCATAAAATTTGCATTGCAGGTATAATACCATAAATCGGGGTCCGGGGCAAGAAAAACTCCCGGTTTCCGCGGCGGGTAAGCAAAGGGAGAATGGGTATGCAGCATGAAGCGTATATGATGGAAGCGCTGGAACTGGCGAAAGAGGCGGCCATGGAGGGCGAAGTGCCGGTGGGCTGCGTCGTCGTCGTGGGGGACGCCGTTGTGGGAAGAGGGCGCAACCGCCGGGAGGAGTCGAAAAACGCCCTGGCCCACGCCGAGGTGGAGGCGATTGACGAGGCCTGCCGCGCTCTGGGCGGCTGGCGCCTTTCCGGAGCCAGACTCTATGTCACCCTGGAACCCTGCCCCATGTGTGCCGGAGCGATCATCAACGCCCGGATTCCAAAGGTCTATTTCGGCGCCAGAGATCCCAAGGCGGGTGCCTGCGGCAGCGTCCTCAATCTCTTCGAGGAGGGGTTCAATCACCGGCCGGAACTGGTGGGAGGGATTTTGGAAGCGGAATGCGCAGATCTGCTTACCGGCTTTTTCCGCGGACTGCGGAAAAGCGAAAACTGAGGAAACGGCCGGGTATATTTATAAAAAAGTTTAAAATACTTGAATATTTAAAACATTTGTAACATTTGGCGCTATATTTGTTAATAAAACCTTGGTAGTATAATACTTGCAAGAGACAAAACTTCTTTTCATCCTATCTTCCGACCCAAAGAATAAAAGAACAGGTTGCGACCTGTTCTTTTATTCTTTTTGCTGATATACGGAAAACAAATACGATCTTGTTTCATTTGTTGTATCGACATTTTTATTGAAATCTGATTTGAACCGCAGGGATGTCCGCTTTTTCGCAAGATAAGAGTATGGTATACTGCTTATAACGGCGGGAAAAGGGGGAAGAGGCATGCCCGATCTGGAGGGATATCTGAAGATCTGGGGCGCGGCGCAGAGCGGCGCCGTTGCGGCGTCCCGCCTTTTTGAACAAATGAGCCCCCGGGCGAGGGAAAGAGCGGAAGAGCTCTGCCCCGGCCTGGCGGGGGTTCTTGTGGGAGCCTTCCCCTATTACGCGGGAGAAAGAGAAGGGAATCTTTCTCTGTATTCCCGGGGAGAGGATTATCATATCGCGGTGAAACGGCTGCTGGCGGAAGCGGGAGCCGCCCTCCGGAGGGAATATCCCCGCAGCCGGTTCGTGCCTTTGGTGGACGCGTCCCCCCTGCCGGAAGTCCGGGCGGCGGAACTTGCGGGGATCGGCCTTGTGGGGGAGCATGGGCTTATCATCTGCCCCCCCTATGGTTCCTATGTCTTTCTGGGATGTATTCTGACGGATCTGCCCCTGGAAACCCCGGGCCGGAAGAGCCCGCCCTGTATCCGCTGCGGCAGGTGCGCGGAGGCTTGTCCATCCGGTGCCCTGCGCTGGAGAGACGGCGCGGCGGTATTTGATTCGGCGCTGTGTCTTTCCGGCGTGAGCCAGCGGAAGGGAGCCCTGACGCCGGAAGAAGAGCGGCGGCTGAAAACACTGCCCACCGTCTGGGGCTGCGATCTGTGTCAGAACGCCTGCCCCTATAACGCCTCCCCCGCCGTAACGGCGATTGACGCTCTGGCCGGCAGAACGGAGACGGCCCCGTATCTTGCGGATCTGCAGAGGGAAGCTTTGGAAGGCCTGCCGGAAAAGGCGTTCCGGGAAAAGTACAGAAACCGCGCGTTTTCCTGGCACGGAAAATCCCCTCTGATCCGCAATCTCGGACTGCATAAGGAATGGGAACATAAGGCATAATACAAGCAGGAGTCGGCGGAAAGCCCTCCGGAAAAAACGGACCGGAAAGGGGAGAATATCCCGCCCCGCGGCAGATCCGCCGCGGACGGGAAGCTTGTATGCAGGTCGGAGATTTGATGAACAGCAACGTAATCTCGGTTTCGCCGGAGGAGAGTGCCGCATTTGCCTCCCGCCTCTTGAGCCGGCACAACATCGGCGCGCTGCCCGTCTGCTCGCCGGACGGCAAACTCAGGGGGATCGTGACCGACCGGGACATTGTTCTCCGCTGCGTGGCCGCGGAAAACAACCCGGAGCAGACGCCGGTGCGGGAGATCATGAGCCGGACGGTCATTTCCGTGGAGCCGGAGGACGACGTTCGCGCGGCGACCCGCCTCATGGCCGAAGAGCAGGTGCGCCGCCTGCCGGTGGTGCACGGCGGCCGGGTAGTGGGAATGGTTTCCCTGGGGGATATGGCCAAAAACCAGAAATTCGACATGGAAGCCGCGAAAGCCCTTTCGGAGATTTCCTCCAACATCAAGCGGCGGATCTGAGGCCGGCAAGCAAAGCGGACTCGGATATCACCGTCAGGTTCCGCGGCCGAAACCCGCAGCAGCCGGAATAAAATGCCTTAAGGGAAATCGCTTCCCGCGGGGCAAACGTTTCGCACCTTTCAAAAGGCGCGGCTCTTCCCCCGTTTCCGCGGAAAAACAGGTTTTCCCGCGGAATAAGCAAAACGCCCGCCATTCGGCGGGCGTTTTGCTTCGGGCGAAACCGCAATGGGTTCCGCCCCTCTTCCTCGCAGTACAACAGGCCGCGCTATTGCACGGCCCGTACCGCTAAGAAAAGAACTTCTTTGCATATGAAAGTGTATCAGGATTCGACATTTTTTGCAAGAAATGATTCATATAAAAATTGACGGAATTGCATGAAAAAGTTGTGCATGGTGTACAGTGCACGCAACTATGTGCGCAATACGGAGACACACGGCCTTCATACGCGTACAAAATGCGGTTTTCCTGCCTGAACCTGGCGGAGGATCCGCATAACAATAATTTTTCTTTACATTATAAATGAAATGTGGTAAACTTTAGCGGCATGAAAACCAAAATGCAGGCCCCGCAGCTTGGCTCCGAGGACTAACCCGACTTCGTCGGGATTTCACCGGCCCGGAACTCAGCCGCGTATGGGCAATAAACAGGAAAGGTGGATACCCCATGCTTCTCAAGGAACAAAAGACAGCCATTATCGACGCAAACCGCACCCATCCCTCCGACACCGGGTCGCCCGAAGTGCAGATTGCCATTCTGACGGAACGGATTACCCAGCTCACGGAGCATCTGAAGGTGCACAAAAAGGACAATCATTCTCGCCGCGGGCTTCTCAAGATGGTGGGCAAGCGCAGATCGCTTCTGGATTATCTGGCGAAAAAGGACATCAACCGCTACAGAGAATGCATCGCCAAGCTTGGAATCAGAAAGTAATCGGAGATCGGAAGTTTTCAGGAAACAGATAACTGCCGGGCGGGAGAATCCTTCGGGTTTTCTCCGCCCGGCGGAAAGACGCCTGGGGATCCGCTTTCCCGGCGGGGCGTCCCGGACGGATCCCGCGAAGAAGGAGGCATCCCCGGAAGAAAACGGGGAGAACTTCTCCGGATGCCAGTGGCGGTGTGAAGATACACCGCCATTTACATAATGTAAGCCAAACGACATAACATAAGAGCGCAGGTCGGCCGGTTAGCAGTTGAAAGCGTACCTGAAACCCCTCAGATGCGGTTTCAAATGCTAAAAGGTTTGACAAGCTCTGAAGGAAAAGGAGAAAAGAATGAAAGTAACGAATAAAGAGTTTTCAAACCTGAGAGTCTACAAGACGGAACTGGCCGGCCGTCCCCTGGTGATCGAAACCGGGAAGATGGCGGAACTGGCGAACGGCTCCTGCCTCGTCCGCTACGGGGAAACCGTAGTGCTGGTGGCGGCTACCGCTTCGGCCAAACCCCGTGACGGGATCGACTTCTTCCCCCTCTCCGTGGACTTCGAGGAAAAGCTTTACTCGGTGGGCCGGATTCCCGGTTCCTTCCTGCGCAGGGAAGGGCGCCCCTCCGAAAAGGGCGTTCTGGCCGCCCGCCTCATTGACAGGCCCATCCGGCCTCTCTTCCCCGGCGATTTCCGCAACGACGTGGTCATCACCGCCACCATTATGTCCGTGGACCATGACAATTCACCTGAGATTGCCGCGATGATCGGCACTTCCATTGCCCTGTCCATTTCCGATATCCCCTGGAGCGGCCCTATCGGCTGCCTGAACGTGGGATATGTGGACGGGCAGATCGTTTTTAATCCCACCAGCGAGCAGAGGAAGGTTTCCCAGATGGCCGTGACCATCGCCGCCACCAGAAACAAGGTGGTCATGATCGAGGCGGGTGCGAAGGAGATTCCGGAGAACATCCTGTTTGACGGGATCTGCAAAGCCCATGAGGAAATCAAAAAGCAGATTGCTTTCATTGATGGTATCGTGGCCGAAATCGGCAAAGCGAAATTCGAATATCCCCACGCGGACTTTGATGCGGCACTCTATAACGATCTTAAGGAATACGCTCTTGACAAGGTCAAGGCCTGCATGGACACCGACGACAAGAACGTCCGGGAAGAGCGCCTCAACGGTTTGAGGGGCGACCTGGAGGAACACTTCGGGGAAAAATACCCCGAAATGGGCAAATACCTGGAGGAATGCCTTTACCGGCTCCAGAAGGATGTGGTCAAGCACTGGCTGCTGGAGGGCAAACGGGTGGACGGCCGTTCCAAAGACGAGATCCGGCCTCTGGCCGCCGAGGTGGGACTTCTGCCCAGGGCTCACGGCTCCGCCATGTTCACCAGGGGCCAGACCCAGGTGCTCACCTCCGTGACCCTCAACACCCTCAGCGCCGCCCAGAAGCTGGATACCATATTTGAAGAAGAATCCAAGCGCTACATGCATCACTATAACTTCCCCGCCTTCTCCGTGGGCGAGGCCCGGGGCAGCAGGAGCACCAACCGCCGAGAGATTGGCCACGGCGCCCTGGCCGAGCGGGCCCTGGAGCCCGTGATTCCTCCCGAGGAGGATTTCCCCTATGCCATCCGCCTGGTCTCCGAGGTGCTCTCCTCCAACGGTTCTACCTCCCAGGGCTCCGTCTGCGCTTCCACTCTGGCCCTTATGGACGCGGGCGTTCCCATTAAAAAGCCGGTGGCCGGCATCTCCTGCGGCCTTATTCAGGACGGGGACACCTTCACCACCTTTATCGACATCCAGGGAGTGGAGGATTTCCACGGGGAGATGGACTTCAAGGTGGCCGGCACAAAGGACGGCATTACTGCCATCCAGATGGACCTGAAAAACGACGGGCTTACCGCCGCCATCATCAAGGAGGCCCTGGAACTGACCCGTGAGGCCCGCATCGATATCCTGGACAAGGTCATGCTGCCCTGCATCGCAAAGCCCAGGGAGCAGCTTTCCAAGTACGCCCCCAGAATGATCAAGATGAAGATCGACGTGGACAAGATCCGCGAGGTCATCGGCTCC
The DNA here is from genome assembly GCF_900176335.1 of Papillibacter cinnamivorans DSM 12816. Classification (GTDB taxonomy): domain Bacteria; phylum Bacillota; class Clostridia; order Oscillospirales; family Oscillospiraceae; genus Papillibacter; species Papillibacter cinnamivorans. The sequence goes on along the minus strand of NZ_FWXW01000003.1, from coordinate 286,635 downwards.
GGCGGCAAGGTCATCCAGAAGATCGTCGCCGAGACGGGCGCCAAGATCGATATCGAGGACGACGGCACCATCTATATCGCCGCGGCGGACGAGACCGCCTGCATGGAGGCGAAAAAGAGCATCGAGGCCATTGTCTTCGTCCCGGAAGTGGGAACGCTCTATTACGGCAAAGTGGTCCGCATCATGAACTTCGGCGCTTTTGTGGAGCTGGCTCCCGGAAAGGACGGCCTGGTTCACATCTCCAAGCTTGCGGAAAAGCGGGTGGAGAAGGTGGAGGACGTGGTCAAGATCGGCGATATGATTTGGGTCAAGGTGACGGATATCGACGAAAAGGGGCGCGTAAACCTCTCCCACAAGGATGCCCTTCGTGAAATAGCCGCCAAGGGCGAGAAATAATAACAGGACGAAAAATAGCGGGGGCGGGCGCAAGCCCGTCCCCGTTCCGGTATGACGACAGAAACCGGGAAAGGAAACCGATGCAGGACAGGATTGAAAAGATAACCCTCCCCAACGGGGTGCGCATCGTGTTCGAGCGCCTGCCCTATGTGCGCTCCGCCTCCGTGGGCGTCTGGGTGAAGTCCGGCTCCAGGCACGAGCGCCCCTCTGAGAGCGGGGTTTCCCATTTTATCGAGCACATGGTGTTCAAGGGGACGCCTCGCCGCACCGCCGCGGAGCTGGCGGAGCTCACCGACAGCGTGGGCGGGCAGCTCAACGCATTTACCACCAAGGAATACACCTGCTTTTACGCCCGGGTGCTGGACTCCCATATGGACCAGGCGCTGGACGCCCTGTGCGATCTCTTTTTCAACGCCCGCTTTGACGATGCGGACGTGGCCACCGAACTGGGGGTTATCCTGGAAGAGATCAGCATGTATGAGGACTCCCCCGAGGACCTGGTGATGGAGCGGCTGTTTGCTGCCGTATACCGGGGAACCTCCGTGGGAAGGCCGATCCTGGGCCGTCCTCAGGTGCTCCGCCGCCAGACGGGGGAATCCCTGAAGCGGTATATGAAGGAAAACTACGGTCCCAAAGAGACGGTGATTGCCCTGTCGGGCAGCTTTTCCGACAAGGATGTGGAATATCTGAAGGCCCAGTTCGCGGGGATGGAGGGAAAATCCCGGCGGCTGGGAAAGCCGGTGGTTTACCGCCCCGCCTTCACCGTCCGTCGCAAGTCGATCGAGCAGAACCACGTTGAGATAGCCTTCCCCGGCATTCCCTTCAACAGCCCGGAGCGGTATGCCATGCAGCTGCTCAGCAGCATTCTGGGCGGCGGCGTTTCCTCCCGCCTGTTTCAGTCGGTCCGGGAAAAGGAAGGCCTGTGCTATTCCGTCTATACCTTCGGCGCGGGGCACGAGGACACTGGGGTTTTTGGGATCTATACCGCCCTGGGAAGGGAAACGGAGCGGCAGGCGCTGGAACTGATTTCCCGGGAAGTACGCCGTTTTGCCAGTGAGGGCGTGACGGATGCCGAGCTCCTCCGGGCAAGGGAGCAGGTCAAGGCCAATGTCCTCATGGGGATGGAGTCCACCGCCGCCCGGATGAACCATCTGGCGAGATCGGAGCTCTATTTGGAAAAACACCTGGGCGAAGAGGAAATTATCGCGGCGTACGACGCGGTGACCCCGGAGCAGATCCGGGCCCTTGCCGCCAGAACCTTTGATTTTGAACGCATTTCCCTCTCTGCGGTGGGTCGAGTGCGCACCGCGGAAGAATACCGGCAGATTCTGCTGTCGTAGAAGGACAAGGGCAGCCTGAAAGGAGGAGAACCCATGTCGGATACCATTGCGGCCCTCGCCACCGGAAGGACCGCCGCGGCTATTGGCATCGTGCGGATCAGCGGGGACGGAGCCGTCCCGGCCGCCGCCGCCGTGTTTTCTCCCCGGAACGGACGGCCGCTGGAACAGGCGGAAAACCATAAAATGATTTTGGGTTCTCTCCGAAGCAGGGGCGGTATGGTTATCGATCAGGCTCTCGCCGTGGTGTCCAGAGGCCCCGGAAGCTATACCGGAGAGGATTGCGTGGAATTTCACTGCCACGGCTCGCCGGTGGTGCTCGCCGAGTGCCTGGAGGCCTTGTTTGAGCGGGGAGTGCGCCAGGCGCGGGCCGGCGAGTTTACCCAGCGCGCCTTTTTAAACGGCAGGATGGACCTGGTCCAGGCCGAGGCGGTGGCCGATCTCATGGAAGCGGAGACGGCGGAAGCGGCCGCAAACGCGGCTGGACAGCTGGCGGGCGCCGTAAGCGGCCGGGTAAACGGGGTGTATGAAACCCTTCTGGATATGGCGGCCCATGTCCAGGCCGTGGTGGATTATCCGGACGAGGAACTGGTTCCCGTGGAAGTGGAAAAGATGGAAGAGCAGCTCGATCATTCCTCCCTCGTTCTTCGCCGCTTGCTTCAGAGCGGCCGGCGGGGCCGCATTCTGCGCTATGGGATTCCCTGTGTCCTGCTGGGAAGGCCCAATACGGGAAAATCCTCTTTGCTCAACGCGATCTTGGGTTACGACCGGGCCATTGTGACCCCTTTTGCGGGTACCACCCGCGATACCGTTGTGGAGCGGGTGAAGCTGGGCGGCATTCTGCTCCGTCTTGCGGACACCGCCGGAATCCGGGAGTCGGAGGATCCGGTGGAGCGGCTGGGCGTTGAAAGGACCAGATCGGCGGCCAGGGAGGCGGAGCTTGCCCTCCTGGTGCTGGAAGGGTCGGAACCCCTGGCGAAGGACGACTGGGAGGCCATGGATCAGGCGGCGGCCGCCAAATATTCCGTCGCCGTCATCAATAAATCCGACCTTCCTGCAAAATTGGAAAAAGGCGAAATCCAGCGCCGCTTCACCCGGGTCTGCGAGGTGAGCGCCCTCACCGGGGAGGGACTAGGCCAACTGGAGGATATTGTCCGGCAGCTGTTTGCGGACCGGACTCCCTGCGAAACCGGGGAAATCCTCACCAACGCCCGCCAGGGGGAGGCGGTGTCCCGCGCCTTGAAGAGCCTGGAGTCGGCGTTAAAGGCCCTTCGCGGCGGTCTTACGCCCGACACTGTGCTCATGGATGTGGAGGAGGGCCTTGCCGCCCTGGGAGAACTTACCGGCAGAACCGTTCAAAGCGATATGGTGGACAGGATCTTTGAGCGATTCTGCGTCGGGAAATAGGGAAGAGCTCCCGGCGCAGTCCGGAATTCCCGCCCGATGATTAAAATTGCTCTTTCTTCAAGCTGAAATAAGAAGAAGCCTGTGCGGATGGTTTTTCCGCATAGGCTCCTTTTGTCATATAATGCTATTATCCAATCAAAAGATTAAACAAGACGTATGGTTGCCCCCCGCCGGAGGCGGGGGGGCAGCCATACTGTTTCACTTGTTGTGTCAACATTTTTATTGAATTCTAATATAAGAATATGATTTACGCGGGACCGTACTGCTTCACGTATCCTTCCACCACTTCCGCGATGAGGGCGTGCCCCTCCGCGTTGGGATGGATGCCGTCCTCGCAGATATACTGAAGGCAGTTTCTGCTCTCCAGAAACACCTTCCGGATATCGATGAGGGGGAGCCCCAGCCGGTACGCCATCTGGCAGACGGCGGAATTGTACATTTCGTGCCAGCGGTAGATGTGGCCCACGTCTCCCAGCCAGTGCAGAATGTTTTCCGCGTTCAGCTCCCGGGAGATTCGCGCAAAGTACCGTTCCGGGTCGACGGGAGGCAGGGAAAAGAGCACGGGACGGCTGCCCTGGCGCGATACCTCGTCGATGATCTCGAGATAGGTCTTTTCAAATACGGGAAGAGGCGTCCTGCAATAATGTTCCCGGTCGGGATGCCGGGATACGTCCGTCCAGTCGAAATCGCAGTCGTTTCCCCCGAATTCCAGGGCGGTGTACGGATAGCCGCCCAGTTCCAGAGCGTGCTTTTTGATCAGATCACGGCCCTTAAGAATGGTGCAGCCGTATTTGGAGAAATTGTCCACCCGGACCTGGAGCTCCTGTTCCACGGTGCTGGCGAAACAGGCCTTCAGAAACCGGTATCTGCCCGCGGCTGTGTCGAATATGACGCCCCGGGCAACGGAATCGCCGAACAGACAGATGGGAGAGACCATGGACAATCCGCCTCCTTCGCTGTCAGTGTACCTTGCGTGCGGGATTTTGTCAAGAGAGATATAGTATACAATATTATATTATACGATAATGTAAATTATAAAACGTTATTTACAAGAACGGTACATATGTGATAATATAGGTGAAGCGGGACAGAATACAGAAAACTAGTCTGAATAAATCGGAGGGACTTTTATGAAGGAACTTTCTGACGTCAAGGAGCAGATTAAGCGGCAAAGGCCTGCCGATTGGGATAACCTTCCGGATATCGGCCTGTATATGGATCAGGTGACCACCTATATGACCCGCCAGGGGTCGATTTTCTGCATAGACGGACTGACCCCCGCGATGGTGAACAACTATATCAAATTCGGGCTCATGCCCCGGGCGGATGGGAAAAAGTACAGCCGCGCCCATCTTGCGTATCTGATGGAAATTTGCATCCTGAAGCAGGTGCTCAGCGTCCGGGATATTGCTCTCCTGCTGGAAGAGGGTACGAAAAACGGGGACCTCCGGGCATTTTACGAGGGATTTCTCGAATCGCTGGATGAATCCCTGGGAACAGCTGCCGACGGGATCGAGGAGCAGTGGGACATACCCCGCCTGGCGGAGGAGGCGGTCACCACCGCCGTGGCCAGTTGCGCGCTGAAAATCGTCAGCGAAAGGCTGCTGGCGATCGTACGGGAAAAGAGGGACGCGGAGGCGTCCTCCGGTACAGGAACAAATGATTCGAATATAGAAAAACAGCGGTCTAAAAAACGTAAGGGAGAAAAGTAATGAACCAATTTGCTATCATGACGGATTCCTGCTGCGACCTTCCGGCCCAGATGGCCGGGGAGATGGATCTCTGTGTGCTGCCCCTTGCGGTTGAGCTGGACGGGAAAACCTATTACAATTACCTGGACGGGCGGGACATATCCTCTTCCGAATTTTATAAGCAGCTCCGGGCGGAAAAACGAGCCGTCACTTCGGCCGTAAGCATGGGGTCCTACATGGATGCGATGAAGCCTCTGTTGAATGCGGGACAGGATATTCTCTGCCTCTCCTTTTCCTCTGCTCTCAGCAATACCTACAGTGCGGCCAAGATGGCCGCCCAGGAGCTTTCCCTGCAGTATCCGGACAGGACGATTCTGGTATCGGACACTTTGAGCGCTTCTCTGGGGCAGGGCCTGCTTATATGGTTGGCTGCGAAGGAGCGGAGTAAAGGGTACGGCGTCCGGGAGGTTTTTCGCTGGGTAGAGGAAAACAAGCTTCGTATCTGCCACTGGTTTACGGTGGACGATCTGAATCATCTCAAGCGGGGAGGCAGGATCTCCGGGGCTGCGGCCTTTTTCGGCACCATGATGCATATTAAGCCGGTCATGCATGTGGACAGCGAAGGGCGGCTGGTTCCGGTAAGCAAGGCCAGGGGGCGTAAAGCGGCTTTGGGAGCCCTGATGGCGGAAATGGAAAAGACGGCCCAAAATCCCTCTGAGCAGACGGTGTTCATCAGTCACGGGGACTGCCTGGAGGATGCCCGGACTCTTGCGGACATGATCCGGGAGAAAATGCAGGTTGAGGAGTTTGTCATCAACCCCGTAGGCCCGGTGATCGGTTCTCACTCCGGACCCAATACCCTGGCCCTCTTTTTCCTGGGCAGCAGCAGGTAAGCCGGCGAAGAAAGAGCTCGTTTCTGCTTTATCCTTGTTGAATAAAGCCGCAGTATGGTTGTTCCCCCGCCGGAGGCGGGGGAACAACCATACTTGTTTCATCTATTTAATCTGGAAATAGTATCAGCTGAGATACTTCTTCATCCGCTCGATGTTTCCCTGCTCCGTATTCACCAGATTTTCCGCCAGAGAACGGACCTTTGGATCTCCCGGGCCATAGTGGTTTAAGGCCTTGGTCATTTCCGTGATGCCCATGGTGCTTCCCTGGATCATCATGTTTGCCAGATGGGAGGTTTCCCGGTTTGCCAGGGTGTTGAGATGAATGGAGGCCATAATTCCCATTTTCGCCGGGAGGGAGGCCGCCTCGGGGCACTGGCCCAGGGTTTTCAGCTGCTCCTCCGCCTGATTCTGGATTTCCTGATACTGCTGGTACTGGGTCTTCAGATCGCTGCGGAACTCCGGGTTTTTCACCTTGGGAAGCAGCGTCCGGATGCTGTCGCAGCCGATATCGGCCCCGTGATACACGCCGCAGAGAAGAGCCGCTTCGTTATTGAAATTCATAATCGGATATTGTCTCCTTTCCGTGATTGTAAATGCGGTATTAATTTACCCAAAATGGCGCAAATTACTTGTCCGTCGGAAGAAAAGCTCCGGAAAGGAAAAAACGGCGCGGCGCCGTATGTGAAAACGGAAACGGATTGTGATACAATAAGCTTTGCCCGGTGGAAGGCCGGATAGGATAAAAAAGGAGGACATACCGTGTCCGAATGGCTGGAAGTGACCGTTGAGATGTTTCCATATGGACTGATTCCCGTGGGGGAGCTGCTGGAGGACGCCGGGGTATCCGGATATGTCATAGAAGACGAAGAGGATTTCAGGCGGTTTCTGGAAGAGAACCGGCAGTACTGGGACTATGTGGACCCGGAGCTGCTGGAACAGAAGCGGGGCAAATGCTGCCTGAAATTCTATGTGACCGGCGACGGGGACGGCCGAGCCCTTTTGTCCAGGGTGCGCCGGGAGCTTGCCCTTCTGCCTGAAAAACTGGAAGTGGATCCCGGCACCCTGACGGTCTCCTGGGAAACCGTCAGGGAGGAGGACTGGGCGAACAACTGGAAGCGGTACTATAAGCCCCTCCCCGTGGGCAGGCGGCTGCGGATCGTCCCGGCCTGGGAGAATACGCAGCCGGAAGAGGGCCGCATTTCCGTCGTATTGAATCCCGGCCTGACCTTCGGCACGGGCATGCATCCTTCCACGAAGCTCTGCCTGCAGTTTCTGGAGGAAACCGTGACGGGCGGAGAGCGGGTGCTGGATCTGGGCTGCGGCAGCGGGATCCTGTCCATAGCCGCGCTCCTTCTGGGAGCCGGTACCGCCTCGGCCTGGGATATCGATCCCAAGGCTCCGGATGTGGCCTGTGAAAACGCCGGGTTAAACGGCATCGGCCGGGACAGGTACTCCGCCTTTTCCGGGGATGTGCTGAAAAATCCGGGTCTCTTGGGCGAAACGGATATAAAAGGGTATAACATCGTGCTGGCGAACATCGTTGCCGATGTGATCCTGGCCCTTTCTCCCCGGGTGGAAGACTGGCTGGCGGACCGCGGCGCGTTCATCTGTTCCGGGATTATCGACACCCGTGCCCATGAGGTGGAGGCGGCTTTGACGCAAAACGGCTTCCGGTGGGAAAAGCGGGAAATGGAAGGCTGGGCGGCCTACCTGGTTCGAAAGGCCGAATAAAGGAGTTCCGTCGCATAAATTTAAAAGCTGTCTCGGAATGCCGCCGGCATTCCGAGACAGCTTTTAAAATCAGATGGATTCGGGCAGAATCAAATGGATGGTGTCCGGTGCAGGCTTTTACAGAGGCAGCACCCATCCGAAGGGATCGGGCACCTTGCCCCACTGTATCCCGGTGAGGGTGTCGTAAAGCCGCTGGGACAGAGGGCCGATCTTGCCGCCGGAAACGATCACCCGGCGCCCGTCCCAGTCCATTTCCCCGATGGGGGAGATGACGGCTGCGGTCCCGCTGCCAAAAGCCTCCTCGAGAGCGCCGGATTCGCCCGCTGCGAAAAGCTCCACCGCCGTGATTTTCCGCTCGGTAACCGGAACGCCCCAGCTGCGCAGCAGCTGGATACAGGAGTCCCGGGTGATGCCCGCGAGAATGCTGCCGGAGAGCGGCGGTGTGACCACCTCGCCGTTAATTTTAAACAGCACGTTCATCGTGCCGACTTCCTCGATGTACTTGCGCTCCACGCCGTCCAGCCAGAGGACCTGGGTAAAGCCCTTTTGACCCGCGCGCTCGGCTGCGCGGATGGTGGCGGCGTAGTTGCCCCCGGTCTTGGCAAAGCCCGTCCCGCCCCGGACGGCCCGGACATCTTCGGTTTCCACAAAGATCTTCACCGGATTGATCCCCTCTGGATAATAGGATCCCACAGGGCATAAAATGACAGCGAAAAGATAGGTGTGGGACGAATGAACGCCCACGGTGGGATCGGTGGCGATAATAAAAGGACGGATGTATAAGGAGGTTCCCTCTTTGGAAGGGACCCAGCTCTCGTCCAGCCGTACCAGCTGGCAGATGGCTTCCAGGGCCAGATCCTCATCCAGCGTCGGGATGCACAGCCTCTGGGCGGAGGTGTTCAGCCTGCGGATGTTATCCCGGGGCCGGAAGAGCTGGACCTTCCCGTCGGCCCGCCGGTAGGCCTTCAATCCCTCGAAAATCTCCTGGGCATAGTGAAATACCATGGCGGAAGGCTCCAGCGGAATGGGGCCGTAGGGTACGATCCGGGGATCATACCATCCCTTTCCGTCCGCATAGTTCATTAAAAACATGTGATCGGTAAAACTGACCCCGAATTTTACGGTATCCGGATTCGGTTTTTCCTTGAGCGTTTTGGCCCGCTCCACCCGGATGGTTTCCATGCAGCTTCCTCCCCTTGACTTTCATTGTGCCTGATAAATTATAATACATCATTATAGCAACATCCGGATGGGATGGCAATAGCACTTCTGACGATATTTCCCGCTTCCGGGGTCGGGGAACCGGCGGTGCGGAACCGAATCCGCTTTACACGCCGGCCATTTTCGGATATAATAAGCTTCGCTTTACTAAGTGGGAGCCCCGGCGGAACGGAACCCCGGCGGCGCAGAGAAGGAATGAAACGGCAATGATAGAATTCGACGAATATAAAATTAAGCTCCAGAATCTCGGCCCTGACCTGGAGGATCTGGGGCAGGCTCTGGACCTGGAAGGCGCCCGCCGGGAACTGGCCGCGCTGGAGGAAGAGAGCGGAAAAGAGGGCTTCTGGAACGACCTGGACAATTCTCAGAAGGTGCTCCAGAAGAGCAAGCAGCTCAAAGACAAGCTTGCGCATCATGCCCGCCTTGTCCGGGAGTGGGAGGATCTTTCTGTCCTCTGCGCCATGGCAATAGAGGAGGACGAGGACAGCCTTCTTCCCGAGCTGGAGGAGGGTTACGCCAAACTGGAGAGCGATCTGGAGGAAGCGAGGATGCAGACCCTGCTCGCTGGGGAGTATGATAAAAACAACGCCATACTGTCCTTTCACGCCGGCGCCGGCGGCACCGAGGCCCAGGACTGGGCCCAGATGCTCTACCGCATGTATGTCCGCTGGGCCGAGCGCCACCGGTTTTCCTACAAGGTGCTGGACTATCTGGACGGGGACGAGGCCGGTATAAAGAGCGCGGTCATTCTCATTCAAGGGGAAAATGCCTACGGATACCTGAAAAGCGAGTCCGGGGTGCACCGTTTGGTGCGTATCTCCCCCTTTGACGCCTCCGGGCGCAGGCACACCTCCTTTGCGGCCCTGGAGGTGATGCCCGAGATCGGGGACGAGGTGGAGATCGACATCCGCTCAGAGGACCTGAAGGTGGATACCTACCGTTCCGGCGGCGCCGGTGGACAGCACGTAAACAAGACCGAATCCGCCATCCGCATCACCCATATCCCCACCGGGATCGTGGTGGCCTGCCAGAACGAGCGCAGCCAGCACCAGAACCGGGAGGTGGCCATGCGGATGCTCCGCTCCAAGCTGGTGGAGATCAAGGAGCGGGAACACCTGGATAAGATCGAGGACATCAAGGGCGTGCAGAAGGCCATCGAATGGGGCAGCCAGATCCGCTCTTATGTTTTCATGCCCTATACCCTGGCCAAGGACCACCGAACCGGCTTTGAATCGGGCAATATTGGGGCCGTGATGGACGGCGACCTGGACGGATTTATCAACGCCTATCTGAAGGCCCAGGCCACCGGCAACTGGGCGGTAAAATCCTGAACCGCTCCTCTCCTGAAATAATAAATATCCCCGGACGATTTCGTCCGGGGATTATTGTTTGTGTTTGGATAAAGCGGCATTTTGCTTTTTACCGTTCCGGCAGATACTCCATGGGATCCGCGGCTACGCCGTCCTTTCGCAACTCAAAGTGCAGGTGCGACGCCAGGGCGCACTCCGCGATTGCCGTGTTCCCCACCGCGCCGATCACATCTCCGGCGGAGACATGGTCGGATGCCTCCACGGTGGGCGTGGCCTGAAGATTGGCGTATACGGTGGTAACTCCGCTTCCGTGGTCGATGACCACCGTGGTTCCCATGAGGGGATCGCTGATCACCTGCAAAACGGTGCCGGAACTGGCCGCCGTAACTTCCGTACCCAGGGCGGCCGCGATATCGATGCCGCCGTGGGTGCGCCAGTCGTCCATGGTTTCGTTATACTGAAGCTTCGTTACGCTGAAAGCCGTTATGATTTCTCCCCGTAGAGGCCAGACTACCACCGCAGGGGTAACGGAAATCTTGGACGGCTTGGCGGTGGGAACCGGTGTGGGTGCCGGAGCCACCGTGGGCGGAGCCGCAGTGGGCGCCGCGGTGACAACGACGGTGGCCGCGCCTCCCGCGGCGTTTGCGTCGTCCGTAGCGCTGAGACTTTGTCCTCCGGTACCGTTATTCGAAAAGAGCAGCAGATAGCCCGATATTCCAATTGCCGCCACGCATAGGAACAGGACTATGTAAAAGCCCTTTCCGCCGAAGAAGTCCAGCAGCTTTTCGGTATTCATTTTTTTCATTGGTTGCACCTCCGAGGATATTATTGACTGCACGCCCCGGAGATATACACCAGCGGAGGAAATATTTCTGCTGTCCGTAAAGAAAAAAATAAGGCCCCACGGGCGGAGGACAGACCGCGCGCGGGGCTCTTTGTACATGGGAATGGGTGCGGCCGCATTTTCTTACAGCTTTTTTTCGTAGCAGAAGAACTTGCCCTTGCGAAAGTATACCGTCCCCGCCCTTCGATACCCGGAAGATTCATACAGCCGCAGCGATATGGAATTCTGGCTGAAGGCGTCCAAGCGGACGGCTCCGTATCCCAAAGATCGGGCCAGTCTATCCATTTGCCGGAGCATGTCTTTTCCCACACCCGTCCCCTGGAGCGCCGGGGCCACGCAGAGCCGGTGGAATACGCAGGCCCGTTCCTCCCGGTAAAGCCAGTCGGGCTCCCGGTATTCCGGCAATTGAAATTCGTCCAGCGCCGCCATGGCGGCAAGCCGCCCGCCGCGGTACAGAACATGGAGTGCGCCGGCCCGGATATCTTCCCGGAAATCCTCGCCGGTGGGATAAAACTCGTCCCACTGCGCGATCCCCGCCGCCGTCAGAGTATCTTTGGCCGCCGCGCCCAGACGCTCGATATCGGGCAAATCCGCCTCCGTTGCCGTGCGGAACAGCTCCCGGGGCTCTTCCTCGCCGTCGGTTTCCTCCCGGAAAAGCCACCGGCTCAGAGAAGGGAGATCCTCCGCGATATAAACGTAGGGAAAAGCGGAAAACGCTTCCCTCGCGGTGGTTCCCGTCAGAACGGCGGCAAAGTCGACCCCCGCGTTCTGCGCCGCCCGGGCGTCGATGGTGGTGTCTCCCACGTACAGAACCGGGCCGGCGGCCCCCAGCAGGGAAATTCCCAGGCGGATACCGTCCGGGTCCGGCTTGGGAGCCTTGACCTTTTCCAGACCGATCACACAGCCCACGAGATCGGATTTGCCGAGTCCTGCCAGAAAGTCCACGATCCGGTGACTGTACTTGGTGCTTACGATGCCCGCGGGAATCTTTCTTTGGCCGAGCGTCTCCAGCAGCGCCGCGGCTCCTGGCAAAAACCGGGTGTTGGGCACCATCACCTTGTCCGCCATGGCCACGAAAGCGTCGTGAAATTCGCTCCGGTGCCCGGGGTCCGTATCCCCCGTAAGATAGGTGTAGCCGTCCGGCAGCGTCATGCCGATGGTTTGTCGGATGGCGTCCCGGGCGGGCAGGGGGAGCCCCATTTTTGAAAAGCCGTATTCATAGCTCTGGAAAATCCCCTCCGACGCGTCGGCCAGGGTAAAGTCGAAATCAAACAGCAGGGCGGAATACTTCATATGTTACCTCAATAATAAAAGATATAGCCGGCCGATATGGCCGGCTGAAAGGATGCGGTTTTGCCGATCGGCTGCGGCTTGATCTTGAAGATATCCGCCGCCGGCCGCCGGTTATTCGTACTGCTTTCTCCCGGCGGTGCTGGGAATTCCCAGCTCGTCCCTGTATTTTGCAACGGTGCGCCGTGAGATCTCCAGGCCGTCCTGCAGCAGAAGCTCTGAAAGTTTTCGGTCGCTCAGCGGCTTCTTTTTGTTTTCCTCTTCGATGAGCTTTTTGATGCGGGCCTTGGCGTGGTCCGGGGAAAGGGCACTGGAGCAGCCCGAAGTGTTGCTCAAAGCCCGGGAGAAGAAATAGCTCAGGGGGTATACGCCGCTGCTGCACTGAATATATTTGTCCTTTACCGCCCGGCAGATGGTGGACTCGTGCAGGCTGAGCCGGGAAGCGATATCGGCGAGGGACATGGGGACAAGATGCCCCGGTCCGAGACGGAAAAAGCTCTTTTGGATGTCAAGGATACACTCGGCGCAGCGAAGCAATGTGCTCCTGCGCTGCTCGATGCTCTTTACCACCCATTTGGCCTGCCGTACTTTTCCGCTGAGGTACTCCTTCACCTCGTCCTCTTCGGTCTCCTTCAGCAGGCTCCGGTAATAGCTGCTGATGTTGAGGGTGGGGAAAAAGTAGTCGTTGATGAGCAGTTCGAAATGATCCGGAAAATTTACGACAAAAATGTCGGGATTGATGTAGATAAGATTTTCCCGGGCGGAAAATCCGGCTCCGGGCCGGGGATTCAGGCCCTTGATGAGGGCGCACGCCGCGTGCACCTGCTCCGCGGAAACGTTCAGCTGCTTCGCGATCAGGCCGAAGCGGTTTTTCCCCACTGAATCCAGGTGTTCCCGGATGATGGCTCTGGCAAGAGAATAGTCTCCCTCCCGCCGGTCCAGCTGAAGCAGGAGGCATTCCTGCAGCGAGTGCGCGCCGATTCCCGCGGGATCCAGGGACTGGACCAGCCGCAGCGCTCTGGCCGTGGTTTCCTCCGGGATGCCCAGCCGTTTCGCGATGGCAGGAACGTCCTCGTCCAGATAACCGCTGCCGTCCAGGCTCTCCACAATATAATTGGCCGCGCCGCCGATATCCGGGGGCAGATCCATCAGCCGGAGCTGGGACAGAATATAAAAATACAGATTGTCCTCGTTGTCCGTCTGGCTGCCGTAAGCGGAGATGGGATCGACAGTGTCCTCGGTGTCCATCTGGTGATAATAGCGGTTTTGGGAATCCACCGACTCCAGCCATTCCAGCTTCCGTTTAAGCAGGGAAAACTCATCCTGCTTTTTGTAGGTCTCCTCCACTTCGATGGTGGGATTTTCCTGGACCAGTTCCTCCACATAGTCCAGCAGCTCCTGGGATCCCATCTGCAGGATCTCCATGGATTGAAGCATCTGGGGCGACAGGGTTGTCGTCTGCTTCAGATGCATATTCAGCTCCATACGCCACCTCCGCTCATCCGATGTACTGTAAAGACAATGGAAAAACAAATACCCGCACCGGAAACGGTCCTGCGGTAACCCTTAGTATATACCATTCTCTCCTTTATGTAAAATGGTGCAATTTCCATGGACAGGCCGCCGCTGGAAATCCGACGCGGCCTTTCCGCCGATGCGCATCTTTTCGGCGTCACCGGCCCAACTGATAAAAGGCGCTCTTTCCGAGATATACCGCCGCGTCCCCCAGCTCCCCTTCGATGCGCAGAAGCTGATTGTACTTGGCCACCCGGTCGGTCCGGGAGGGCGCGCCCGTCTTGATCTGCCCGGCGTTTACCGCCACGGCGATATCGGCGATGGTGGTGTCCTCCGTCTCTCCCGAACGGTGGGAAACCACTGCGGTGTAACCCGCGCGCTTGGCCGTCTCGATGGTGTCCAGAGTTTCCGTCAGCGTTCCGATCTGATTGACCTTGATGAGGATGGAATTGGTGACCCCCATTTGGATTCCCCGGGAGAGCCGCTGGGCGTTGGTCACGAACAAATCGTCGCCCACCAGCTGGATCTTGCCGCCCAGCGTGTCGGTGAGCATCTTCCAGCCTTCCCAGTCCTCCTCGCCCATCCCGTCTTCCAGAGAAACAATGGGATACCGGGATGCGAAATCCTTCCACATCTTGACCATCTGGGCCCGGGTAAGTACTTTGCCCGCCTTGGGCAGCTTATAGGTCCCGTCCTCCTGGTACCATTCGGAAACGGCGGGGTCCAGGGCGATCATGATATCTTCCCCGGGCCGGAAGCCTGCTTTTTCGATGGCTTCCATAATAAGCTTCAGCGCGTCCTCGTCCTTTTTCAGATTGGGGGCGAAGCCGCCCTCGTCGCCCACGCCGGTAAAGCCGCCCGCGGCGGAAATCACCTTTTTCAGGTTGTGGAACACCTGGGCGCACATCTGAAGCCCCGTGGCAAAGTTCTCAGCGCCCACCGGCAGAATCATGAACTCCTGGATGTCCACGTTGTTGGTGGCGTGGGCTCCCCCGTTGAGAATGTTCATCATGGGGACCGGCAGGGTTTTGGCATTGACCCCTCCGATATAGCGGTACATCGGCAGCCCCAGGGAGTTTGCCGATGCCCGGGCGGCGGCCAAAGAAACAGCCAGGATGGCGTTCGCTCCGAGCCGGGTTTTGTTTTCCGTGCCGTCCAGGCGGATAAGCGCCCGGTCCAGCTCGGCTTGACGCAGTGCGTTCATGCCCAAAATTGCCTGGGCGATTTCCCCGTTTACATGGCCCACAGCCTTTAAAACGCCCTTGCCCAGATACCGGTTCTTGTCCCCGTCCCGGAGCTCGCAGGCCTCATAGATCCCCGTGGATGCCCCGGAAGGTACCGCGGCCCTGCCGACGGAGCCGTCCTCCAGGGTTATCTCCGCCTCCACCGTGGGATTTCCCCGGGAGTCCAGGATCTCTCTGCCAAGAACGCCGGTAATGGTATGTTTCTGGTTCATAACCGATCACTCCTTTTCAGACTTCGATGCGTGAGATGTGACGATAAGAGTTTCTCCGTCCATTTCAGACGGTTTTTTTAAACCCAAAACGTCCAGCAATGTGGGCGCAATGTCCGCAAGTCTTCCGTTTCGTACGGGGGCCCGGACGCCGTGGATGAGAAAGGGCACCGGGTTCGTGGTATGAGCCGTCATGGGGGAAACGCCGTCCGGCTCCAGCATGGACTCCGCGTTTCCGTGGTCCGCCGTGAGGATGGTGATGCCGCCCATGTCCGCCGTGGCGGCCACCACGCGGCCGACGCATTCGTCCACCGCTTCCACCGCGCGGCGCGCCGCGTCGAAGACGCCGGTGTGCCCCACCATGTCGCAGTTCGCGAAATTGACGATGACCACGTCGTATTTTCCGCTGGAAATAGAGCGGACCGCGGCGTCCGCCACTTCATGTGCGCTCATTTCCGGCTTTAAGTCATAGGTGGCCACCTTGGGGGAGGGGATGAGGATTCTGTCTTCCCCCTCGAAGGGCTCCTCGCGTCCGCCGTTGAAGAAAAATGTCACGTGGGCGTACTTTTCGGTTTCGGCGATGCGAACCTGGGTGAGCCCCAGGCGGCTGATGTACTCCCCGAAAATGTTTTCCAGCGGTTCGTGGCAGTAGGCCACCTGAATGTTGGGCATAGCCGCGTCGTACTCCGTGAGGCAGACGAAGCAAAGCGGGAAAAACCCCTTTTTTCTGGGGAAATGGGAAAAGGCGGGGTCAACCAGAGCGCGGGTGATTTCCCGTGCTCGATCCGGCCGGAAATTGGTAAAAATCACCGAATCTCCGGGGGAGATGGTTCCCTCCTTAAGACAGACCACGGGTTTCACGAATTCGTCGGTGACTCCGGATGCGTAGGAAGCCCTGACGGCGTCCTCCGGGTCCGGATTCTGGATCCCTTCGCCGTATACCATGGCCGCGTATGCCTGTTCCACTCGGTCCCACCGGTTGTCCCTGTCCATGGCATAGTACCGGCCCATTACCGTGGCGATCCGCCCGACGCCCAGTTCGCCGCAGGTCCGTACGCAGTCGCTGATAAAGCCCGCCCCGGAGGTGGGGGAAACGTCCCGTCCGTCCAGAAAACAGTGAAGGTATACGCGGGTCAGCCCCTCCTGCTTTGCCATGCGCAGGAAGGCCCAAAGGTGGGTGATGTGGCTGTGGACGCCGCCGTCGGACAGAAGTCCCATGAGATGCAGCGCGCCTCCGCCCTTGCGGCAGGCGCGCATGGCGTCCAGAAACGCGGGATTTTTAAAAAAGGAGCCGTCCTCGATTGCCAGGGTGATTCGGGGCAGGTCCTGAAAGACCACGCGCCCGGCACCGATATTGGTATGTCCCACTTCGCTGTTTCCGATCTGTCCCCGGGGCAGGCCCACGTCCAGCCCGGAGGCGGCAAGCCGGCTGTGAGAGCACTCTGCGAAGAGACGGTCCAGATTAGGCGTGTTGGCCGCCTTGATCGCGTTTCCTGTTGCCGCGTCGCCAAGCCCGTAACCGTCCATAATAATGAGCGTACTGGGAGTTTTCATATTTACCTCTATTCTTTTGCGGGAACCTCTTTGCCTAAGGAAAACTGATATTGATATCCCATAAAAGGGCGGATAAGATTTGCAAGCAAATTTTTTGTCCTGCAAGGCCGAGAAGGAGAGCGGGCTGACGTCCGCCGACGACGAGAGGGCGGCAGGGCGGAAAATGAACCGCAAAGATGTCTGATTATTAATGGGATATTAGTATTACTCCTGGTTTGCCGCGTTGATGATGGCCGTAAAATCGGAAGCGCTGAGGGAGGCGTTCCCAACGAGCCCGCCGTCGATATCCGGCTGGGACAGGAGCTCGTAGGCGTTTTCCGGGTTCATGGAGCCCCCGTACAGGATGGTAACCGAGCGGGCGATCCGGGCTCCGTAAAGATGCCGGATCGTAGCCCGGATTTCGTTGCAGATCTCGCCCGCCTGGGCGCTGGTGGCGGTATTTCCGGTGCCGATTGCCCATACCGGTTCATAGGCGATCACAACCCGGCGGAGCTTGTCTGCCGAGATCCCGGCCAGAGCGGCCCGGACCTGAAGGGATACCAGCTCCGCAGTTAGCCCCAGCTCGCGCTGCTCTTCAGTTTCGCCCACACAGATGATGGGATACAGACCCGCGTCCACGGCGGCCCGCGCCTTTTTATTTACCATAAGGTCGGTCTCCCCGAACTGAGCTCTGCGCTCGCTGTGGCCGACGATTACATATTTTGTGCCGGCGTCCTTCAGCATGGAGGCGGAAACCTCCCCGGTATACGCGCCTTCCGGAGCATAATGGAGGTTCTGCGCGCCCACGGAGAGACGGGTGTCCTTGAATGACTTGGCTGCTGTGGGAATATTGACAAAAGAAACGCACAGGACGATTTCGCACCACTTTGCCTTGGGCAGGAGGGTCTTCATCTGATCGGCGTATATACGGGTTTCCGTAGCCGTTTTATTCATTTTCCAGTTGCCGGCAATGATGGTTTTACGGTATCTTCTGTTCAAACTAAGTACTCCTTTCCATTGCTATATACGCAATGCCGCTCAGGGCGGCTTTGTGTTTACTGATCCATGAGGCAGGCGATTCCCGGCAGCTCCAGTCCCGCCAGAAACTCCAGGGAAGCGCCTCCGCCCGTGGACACGTGGGTCATTTTGTCCCCGAATCCCATCTGGTCCACCGCGGCCGCGGAATCGCCGCCTCCCACCACGGTAACGGCGCTGCTGCCGGCCATGGCGCTGGCGACGGCCCGGGTCCCTTCGGCAAAAGCGGGGAATTCGAAAACGCCCATGGGTCCGTTCCAGATGACCGTTCCGGCCGTATGAATTGCCTTTGTGAAGATCTCAATGGTTTTCGGACCGATGTCCATTCCCATATAGCCTTCGGGAATATGTAGAGCCTCCACGGTCACGGGGACGGCGTCGGCCGAAAACTCCTTCGCGGCCAGGGTATCCACAGGGAGAAGAAACTGCACGTTCTTATGCTTTGCTTTTTTCATGATCTCCCGGGCGAAATCCAGCTCGTCCGTTTCGCACAGGGACTTCCCGATGTCTCCGCCCTGGGCCTTGATAAATGTATATGCCATGCCTCCTCCGATGAGAATCGTGTCGGCCTTTTCCAGAAGGTTCACGATGACGCCGATCTTGTCCGATACCTTGGCGCCTCCCAGTACCAAAACGAAGGGATGCTTGGGATTGGTGAGCACGCCCCCCATGATTTCAAGTTCCCGGCTGGCAAGAAGGCCCGCCACGGAGGGGAGATACCGGGTGACGCCCACGGTGGACGCGTGTGCCCGATGGATGGTTCCGAATGCGTCGTTCACATAGATATCCGCCATCGAAGCGAGCGCTTTTGCAAACTCGGGGTCGTTCTTTTCTTCCCCTTTCCAGAAGCGGAGGTTTTCCAGCAGCATGAGCTGGCCGGGCTTCAGGGAAGCTGCCATGGCCCTGGCGTCTTCTCCCACGGCGTCCTTCGCCATGGGGACGGGTCTGCCGAGCATCTGGGAAAGAGTGTCTGCAACGATGGACAGTGACAGTTCGCTTTTATATTCTCCTTTCGGCCGTCCCAGGTGGGAACAGAGAATAACGGATGCGTTGTGGTCCAGAAGATAGCGGATGGTGGGCAGAGAAGCTACGATACGCGTGTTGTCGGTGATTTTGCCGGTTTTCTTGTCGCAGGGAACGTTGAAATCGCAGCGCAGGAGGACTTTTTTTCCGGTTACATCAATATCTTTCACCGTTTTTTTACTGTAATTCATCGTGCGGACTCCTTTGTATTTCAATCTGCTCTCTTTAAAAGAGAGTAAAGGATTTGCTGCGGTAAGCGGGACCTTGGGGCGCGCGGATCGGTTGAAAATACCGGGAACCTTTGATTTTCGTTAAAAGACGGCTTGACTTGCCGTATCATAAAACAACCTGCCGGCTTCCGGCAGGGCGCATCTCCCCCTCTTGGCACAGGCCTGGGAAGTCAAGTTGTCGCAAAGCTTCATAGACGACGACGGCGACGCTGTTGGCGAGATTCAGGCTTCTTGCCTCTGCGAACATGGGGATCCGGATGCAGCGATCGTAATGGGCCGTCCGCAGCGGCTCCGGGAGTCCCGCCGTTTCCTTTCCGAAAAAAAGGTAGCAGCCGTCTTCAAATTTTGCTTCCGTATAGGGGCGGGGAGCCTTTGTGGAGGCGAGCCAGAGATTTTTTTCCGCTCCGGTGCGGGAAAAGAAATCCGGGAGGCTGTCGTATACCGACAAATCCACGAGATGCCAGTAGTCCAGCCCCGCTCGCTTCACCGCCCTGTCGCTGATGTCGAAGCCCAGGGGGCGGATCAGATGAAGGCGGCTCCCCGTGGCCGCGCAGGTGCGGGCGATATTTCCCGTGTTCATGGGAATTTCCGGTTCCACAAGAACAATATTCAGCATGAATAAGGTCACCACTTTGTTTCCGGCGGTAATATATGGACTTTCGCGTCTAATACATTCTAATCTAATTGCTGGACAAATTCAACAGTATAAGTGAGGTTATTCTTAAATTTCGTGCTTTATTCCATAAAAAAGTTGTGTTATTATGGGAAATAGCCAAGACGCCGGAATTCCCCGGCTTCTGGCGCGTAGAATGAGCAAGGTGGTATCAAAATGGCGGGCACGGGAAAACTCAGACGCATTGTGGTGAAGGTGGGCACGACGACCCTGACCCGGGAAAACGGCAGCGTCAACTTTCGGAATATGGACCTTCTGGCCCGGATTTTATCGGATATTAAAGGCATGGGATATGAGATAATCCTGGTGAGCTCCGGAGCCATCGGGATCGGTGCGGCCAAGCTGGGCCTGAAGGAACGGCCCTCGGAGCTTCGGTATAAGCAGGCGGTGGCCGCGGTGGGCCAGTGTGAAATGATGCACCTGTACGACAAATTTTTTGGGGAATACGGCCAGACGGTGTCCCAGATCCTCCTCACCGAGGAGGACGTGGCCGAGACGCATCACCGGGAAAACCTGATAAACACCTTTCAGGCCCTCCTGGACATGGGCATCATCCCCATCGTCAATGAAAACGACTCCGTGAGCTTTGCCGAGATCGAGTCCGGGCACAACAAGGTGTTCGGCGACAACGACACCCTTTCGGCCATCGTGGCGGTTTTGTGTAAAGCCGATCTGCTGATTCTCATTTCGGACATCGACGGGCTCTACGACAAGGATCCCAGGATCCATCCGGACGCCTGCCGGATCCCCGTGGTGGAGAGCATCACGGAGGAGATCCGGAGCCTGGCAGGCGGCGCGGGAAGCTGCTGGGGTACCGGGGGAATGTGCACCAAGCTGAGCGCCGCGGAGATCGTCATGGCCCGGGGGATCGATATGGTGATTGCCGACGGCGGCGAAATGGAGAAACTCTATCCGCTCCTCCGGGGAGAACCCGTGGGAACGGTGTTCCAGGGAGCGAAATCATGAGGGAGGGACACGATTTGACGGAAATGGAACGCATGGGCGCCGCGGCGAAGGCGGCGTCTTACGAACTGGCCGTGGCCGGCGCCGCCAAAAAGAATCGGGCGCTTTCGGAGATTGCCGAAGCGCTGAAGGAGCGCAGCGCCGACATCCTCGCGGCCAATGCCGAAGATATGGAAAAGGCCAGGGCCGGCGGAATGTCGAAATCCTTGCAGGATAGGCTCAAATTAAGCACGGCCCGGATCGACGGCATGGTGGAGGGCGTCCTTCAGGTGGCGGCTCTCGAGGATCCCGTTGGGTCCATGATCAAAATGACCACCCGCCCCAACGGGCTCATTATCGGCAAGCGCCGCGTGCCCCTGGGGGTCATCGGGATCATCTATGAAGCGCGCCCCAACGTGACGGTGGATGCCGCCGTCCTCTGCCTGAAATCCGGGAACGCCGTCATTCTCCGGGGCGGGAGCGACGCGGCGAAATCCAACGCCGTGCTTACCCGGGTGATGCGGGAAGCGGTGGAAAAAGCGGGACTTCCCGCGGACTGCATCTGCTCGGTTTCCGACACCAGCCGGAAAAGCGCCGTGGAGCTCATGGGGCTCACGGAGTATCTGGATGTCCTCATTCCCCGGGGAGGCGCCGGTCTCATTAAATCCGTCACGGAAAACTCCAAGGTTCCGGTGATCGAAACCGGGGTGGGCAACTGCCATGTCTATGTGGACTGCGACGCGGACCTTCAGATGGGCGCGGAGATCATCTATAACGCCAAATGCTCCCGGCCCTCCGTCTGCAACGCGGCGGAGACCCTTCTGGTTTCCCGCGCGGTGGCCTGGGATTTCCTCCCCATGGCGAAGATGCTCCTGGACAAGGACAACGTGGAGCTCCGGGGCTGCCCCATTACCCGGGAAATCCTGGGGGACTGTGTCATTCCTGCCACTCATGAGGATTATTACACCGAGTTTCTGGATTATATCCTGGCCGTGAAAGTGGTGAACGACGCGGAAGAAGCCATCCGGTTTATCAATAAGCACAGCTCGGGCCATTCGGAGGCCATCGTGACCAATAATTACTTTACGGCCCAGAAGTTTTTAAACGAAGTGGATTCCGCGGCGGTCTACGTGAACGCCTCCACCCGGTTTACCGACGGGTCTGAGTTCGGCCTGGGTGCGGAAATCGGCATTTCCACTCAGAAGATGCACGCCAGAGGCCCCATGGGCCTGGAGGAGCTCACCAGCAGCAAGTTCGTGATCTACGGAGAAGGGCAGATCCGCTGAAGCGAAAACCGGACTCCCGGTATTTTGCGTTTCCCCGGAGAAAGATCGTCTCCCGGAAACGGGGCAGAAAGTTTCCGGTAATTCAAAGCAAAAGTGTTGACAAGATGAAACCGTTCATGTAGAATACTCTTTGCCCTGTCGGATAAACGGGGTAAGTGTGGCGGCATAGCTCAGTTGGTCAGAGCATTCGGTTCATACCCGAAGTGTCGCCGGTTCGAATCCAGCTGCCGCTACCACACCTTAGGGCGGGAAAGTTCCCGCCCTTACCTGGCCCGTTGGTCAAGAGGCTAAGACACCGCCCTTTCACGGCGGTAACAGGAGTTCGATTCTCCTACGGGTCACCAAATCAAAGAGCGGGACCGGAGGCATCCGCGCCGCTGTTTTCGCTCTTTGTCATACGGAGGCATAGCTCAGCCGGTAGAGCACCTGCTCCACACGCAGGGGGTCGCAGATTCGAGTTCTGCTGTCTCCACCAAAAAAGTCCTGCAGCCGCAATGGTTGTAGGACTTTTGTTTATATTGGTTTTTTTAAGCTGCTTTGGAAAGCATCCGTCTGCCGGAATCGGTTAGCCAAGGCGGAGATAAAGCCCGCTTGGGGTGTATTCTCCGCTTCGCCGGCGGCAGGACACGGGAAAAGCGCAGTCTGCTTTATACCGGAGGCCGTTTCATCTGACGGGGCACGCATATGCCGGGGCGTATGGTTTATTGCCATAATGGTTGTATTCGGTATCCGGTATCCGCTATAATGAAACCGATATCGGATACCCCGAAACGCCGGTTCAGATATCAGAAAAAATAGAATCACCAAGCCGGGGGAGGCAATCGTATGAAAAAAATGCCGGTTCTGTTTATTGGGCACGGTTCCCCTATGAACGCCATTGAAGACAATCCGTTCACAAGACAGTGGGAGGCGCTGGGGGAAAAGCTTCCCCGGCCGGATGCCATCCTCTGCGTTTCCGCCCACTGGTTTACAAGGGGAACTCGGGTTAACGATGCGGAAACACCCGCAACGATCTATGATATGTACGGATTTCCGGAAGAGCTTTACAAGGTCGTGTACAATGCAAAGGGCGCGCCCTCCTATGCAAATCTCGCCCGGAATACGATAAGCCGCCAGGTGACGACGGACAATACCTGGGGAATCGATCACGGCACCTGGTCCGTCCTGTGCAGAATGTACCCTAAGGCCGATATCCCGGTATTTCAGCTCAGCGTGGACAAGCTCGCCGCTCCCGGGGAGCATTATGCCATCGGCCGGGAGTTGCGCCCTCTCAGAGAGAAGGGAGTTCTGATTCTGGGAAGTGGCAACGTGGTTCATAACCTGTCGAGAATTCAATGGGGTATGGACGGAGGCTACTCCTGGGCGATGGAATTTGACGCATATATAAAAGAGAACATTTTAGGTCGGAAAGACGATAACGTGATCGGATACCATAAGGCGGGACCGTCCGCCTCCATGGCCTTTACGACGCTGGATCATTATGCGCCGCTTCTGTATGTACTGGGCGCTGCTGAAGAGAAGGAGCAGGTAACCGTTCTCAACGATGCCTGTGTTCTTGGTTCCCTGTCCATGACGAGTTATCTGTTCGAACCTTAATCCTGCGGACGGCATCGGATCGGGCGGCGGGACAGAATATGCGGAATGAAGGTGAAACACCGGTGTTTCGATATGCGCATACCAATATCGTTGCGAGAGACAGCGAAAGGCTGATCCGCTTTTACAAGGAAGTTTTCCATTGTAAGAGCATCGGGGAAACCAGGGATCTTCGGGGCCCGTGGCTGGACGAGCTCACCGGGCTCTCCGGCGCTCATATCACGGGGGAGCACCTTTGCCTGCCCGGGTATGGGGACGACCATCCCACCCTGGAGATATTCTCCTATGACGACATGGCCGAACGGGGAGAGCGCCGTGTGAATTCCTGCGGACTTGCCCATCTGGCCTTTGAGGTGGACGATGTGGAGGAAACGCTGGACCGGGTTTTAAAGGCCGGCGGGTGCCAGGTCGGCAGGGTGGTCGCCGCCGAGTATCCGGGCAGGCGGGCGGTTTTCGTGTATGCCGGCGATCCGGAGGGAAATATTATCGAGCTGCAGAGCTGGAGAAAGACCGATACGAAGTAAACGCGCATGAGGTGAGGATATGATACGGGGAATCTGTCTCGGCAACGTCATGGTGGACTGCGATGACGAGGAAAAACTTTGTGCCTTTTACGCGGATCTCCTGGGCTGGGAAAAGTGCGTCATGACCGCCCGGCGGTGAAAAACGGAAGCGGCATCGTGTTTCTGTTTATTCAGGAGGAGGGGTATGTCCCTCCCGTGTGGCCGGAAGAAGAGGGAATGCAGCAGAAGCAGATGCATTTTGATTTTCAGGTTTCCGACGTGCCCTCCGCCGTCCGGCAGGCCGAGGCCCTGGGCGCGGTCCGGGCCAAAGCGCAGTTCGGGGAAACCCATTTTGTAACCATGCTGGACCCGGCGGGCCACCCTTTCTGTCTGTGCGCCAAAGACTGATATTGCATTGTCGCCCTTCCGGCGAAAGACCGGTAAAGCAAAGAACCGTCCCGTTTTCGGGGCGGTTCTTTAGTTATGGTACCAAAGCCGTTATTATGCGGAGACCTTTTCAATAAATTCGGAAAGCGGAATTCCCCCCAGAATATAAATCCGCCTGAGCTGGAAGAGATCGTCCCCGGCGTGCACCCTGCCCGGCCGGGTGGTGAAGCCCATCCGGTACTCCAGGTTCCCCAGAAGCTTCATGGTCGTTTTGTTGTATTTTCCGTAAGGATAGCAGAACGCGCGAAGGGGAATCCCCAGGTTGTCCTCCAGAAGCTGCCTGGATACCTCCAGCTCCTCCTCCTGCTGCTTCCGCGTCAGCGCGGAGAGGTCGCGGTGGCTTACCGAGTGGCTGCCGATGGAAATTCCGGCCTGGGAGAGCTCCTTCAGCTGCTCCCAGGAGATCCGGTAGGGACCCACGTAATCGGTGACGATAAAAAAGGCCGCGGTGAAGCCATGCTGCCGCAGAATGGGCCAGGCGGTCTGGTAGTTGTCCGCGTATCCGTCGTCGAAGGTGATGAGCACCGGATTTTCCGGGACCTCCCCGCCGCCTGTCAGGGTATTGTAGAATTCCTCCAGTGTCAGAGTGTGATACTTATGCTCCTTCAGCCAGTCCATCTCTTCCCGGAACTGCTCCGGGAAAACGCACATGGGATTGTTCGCCTCGCTGCGGATGGAATGATATAAAAGCACGGGGATACCCTCCGCCGGGAAACCCGCCGATTGTCCTGTTTCCGATTGCTGCGCCGAACCCGGCTTCAGCCCCTCCAGATCCGCATAGCGCGACGCGGCGCGGAAGGTTAGTACCGCCGCCGTAATGATTAAAAATAAAAGCAAAACAGCCTTTTTCAAATTCGAAACCCCCGCAGTCATGATTATTTTCCCGTGTTCTTCATGATTCATACAGGAATCTGCTGACAACAAAGGCCGGATAAAAATAAGCCTGAATGTCCGCGCTTTTCTATCGGAGCAGTGCTATGGTATAATAGCCGCAAGGCGGCCGTCATACCGGGCCGGATGGCGCGGCTGCCTCGCCCCCAGCGGGGTAACCGGCGGCGATGCCATATACCACCAACCGCTTTGCGTTTGTGATATAATGGCCGTAAGCAGTTTGTTATACCGGGCTTGACGGCGCGGCCGCCCTGTCTGAAGCGGGAGGCCGCTCCCGCGGCCCAGATCAAATAGCGGCGGAGGCGATAAAATGACGGAAGAGGAAATGCTTCGGGAGGTTACCAGAGCCAGACGGGCGAATATCGTCATCTTCTGCGTTTTCGCCGCGCTCTTTGCCGCCGCCGCCATCGGCTGGTTCGTCTATCGGCATCAGCATACCTTTACGCAGGAAAAGTGGATGAACCGCCCGGAACACAGGGTCGATATCGTGGACGACATGCTGGCAAAATATCGGGTGATCGGAATGACCGAGGAGGAAATAACCGCCCTTCTGGGAGGTGACGACGGGAAATACGCCCGCTACAGTCCGGAGGAGGACAGCATCGTATACTACCTGGGCCCGGAAAGGGGCCTTTTCAGCATCGATAGCGAGTGGCTGGTGATCACCTTCCGGAGCGGCGCGGTCTCCGATTATACAGTCAGGACGGATTAGCCCGGTACGCGCCGGAAGAACGCCGCTTTTTCCCAAGAACAGCTCCGGCAAATAAAACCGCCTCCGGCGACAACCGGAGGCGCAGTTTGTCGAAAAAGCCTCGCAGAGTTTCGCCGCCGGAGCGGCGAAATAAAATCGGATCATTTTCGGGCGCGGCGTGTACGTGTCCGAAAATACTTCTCAGGCTGCAAGCGTCGAACCGTCCGCCTGCGGCGGACGGTGAGGCACGCGGCAGACTGCAAGCCCTTTTATCAAAAAAAGGCGTTCCGCCTTTTTCGATAAGTTCCGCCCCCGGCGACAGCCGGAGGCGGTTTCAGCTTTTAACCAGTTTTTTAAAGGAAAATGCTCAATACGGGAATGGTAATGAGGCTGAGCACCGTCGTCACAAAGACGCATTTGGACGCAAACCCCGCGTCCGCCCCGTATTTTTCCGCCAAAATCGCGGCGGTGGAGCCCACGGGCATCCCCGTCAGCACCACGGACACGGCGGTGGTGAGGCTCCCGAAATGGATCGCCTTCAGTACAAGAAGCGCGACAACCGGCAAAAAGATCAGCCGGATGAAAGACATGTACAGGGTCCCCTTGGAGAAGATGGAGCGGAGATCCACGTCGGCCAGGATGGAGCCCACGATGATGATGGACATGGAGGTGGTGCAGTTTCCGATGTTGGCGACGGCCGTGTTGACAAAGCCAGGCAGCGGAATCCGCAGCAGCATGCGCGCAAGTCCCAGAAACACCGCGATGATCCCGGGATTGAGCAGGATGTTGCGCACCCAGCCCCCTTTTTCCTTTTCTGTAAACAGGGAAATCCCGGCGCTCCACATGAAGATGCGGTTGGGGATGATGAAAACGGCCGCGTAAAACAGCCCCTCGGTGCCGTAGGCGCTTTGAATGACCGGAAGACCCGCGAAGCTGGAGTTGGCCACAAGGGCGCCGTACCGGAGGATCATTTCCTGTCCCTTGGGGAATCTGCGGAAAAGGACATATCCCATGAACCAGGCAAATACCGCAAGCCCCACGGCAGACCCCAGCATGGTTGCGGCGGAAAGAAGTTGGCTGAAGGTCACGTCCAGGTGGAAAGAATTGAAGATCATGCAGGGCAGCAGCAGGTAGATCAGAAGGTTCGTGAGGCCGGAGCGCATCGCGTCGGTGATAAAGCCGCGTTTTCGGATGAAAAAACCCACGGCCAGATAGACGAAAAGGGTCAACTGCACCTGCAGCATCGCAAGGAAGTTTTCCATATGTAAAACCACCGCTTTTTATGGAGTGAAAGACTATTTCATTATTATATGGAAGGATAGGCCGCGGCGCAAGTGTAAAATTGAACCGATTGCAGTGAAATGTAAATTTTCGCGTGAAGAGCCCGGACCTGCAGCCGCGGGTCCGGGCTCTTCGCTTGTTTTTTGGCCGCCGCTATGTGAAAAGCAGCAGCAGAAGACCGTAGATCACCGAGGCCGATATACCGAAGACCAGTACCGGCCCCGCGATGACGAACATTTTTGCGCTCATGCCCAGGATAAATCCCTCGCTTTTGAACTCCAGCGCCGGGGAGACGATGGAGTTCGCAAACCCCGTCACCGGCACCAGCGTGCCTGCTCCGGCGAATTTCGCGATTTTGTCGTAGACCTTCAGACCGGTGAGCAGCGCGCTGAGAAAAATGAGGGACACGGTGACGCCCGCGGAGGCGTCCTGCTTATCGAGGCCGTAATACTGATACAGGTTTAAAAGCCCCTGCCCGGCCGTGCAGATCAGCCCTCCCACCGCAAAGGCCCAGAGCGTGTTTTTCACGATGGGAGACTTTTGCGCCTTGGAAGCCACATACTGCTGATATTCCTGGTTTGTCATGTCCATAAGATCGCTCCTCGCCCCATGAATGCTGCTGATGCGAACTCCGGCTGGAGATATTGGCATGTCGATGTTCCCGGCAGAAGTTCGTATCGTGCTCTTTGCCACAGTTTTCCCTTTCTGCGCCGCGCTATGCAGAATTTTCTTGACAAAGGGGTCATCTTCGTGTATTACTAAATAAGTAATTTACTAATTTAGTAATATCAATCGACTTCGGAGGTTTTGATATGGATATTCCCGTGACATTGAAGCACAAGCCGGTGGTAGTTTCGGAAAACTATGAAAAGGTGGACGGGCGCAGTGCCTACCGCTCCGACGCCAAGGGGCTTTCTCTGGGCCTCGCCCAGTGGAACGACAGGGGCAGGGTGGATATTTCGGCGAAGGTCTGGCGCTATACCGGTGAAAAGTGGTCCCGCCAGTCGGAGGAGCTGCCGCTGCACCGCGTGCTGGATCTGGCCATCCTCGTCTGCCGCACCGCAGGGTATTTCCGGGAGGCCTATCGCTTTGAGAAGTTTTACGATCCCGCGCATCCTGAAATAGACAGGATCGGTCTTCAGGGAGACGCCATGGATGTTGCCGTCTGCACCCGGAACCCCATGCTGGAGGAGGACCTTCGCCTCTTCATGGCGGCCCTGGTTCAGGACGACGAGCTTCTGGGGGAGCGGTTCCGGGTTCTCTCGTCTATTTTGAAGGAAATGGGGTACTGATTTTTTTGGATAAGCAGAGCAAAAAAGAGATGATCCGGGCGTATCTGCGCCGCCCGGTGGTGGGCGGCGTATACGCTTACCGGAATAACAGGACCGGGGAGCTTCTCGTCCTCTCCACGCCCAATCTGGAAGGGACGAAAAACCAGTTCGACTTTTCCCGGCAGACAGAATCCTGCGTGCATATGAAGCTCCAGGACGCCTGGCGGGAATACGGCGCTGGCGCCTTTGAACTGGTGGTGCTGGAGGAGCTGAAGAAAAAGGAAGATCAGACCGATCGGGAGTTCCGGAAAGACCTGGAGGTCCTCCTGGAGCTCTGGAAAGGCAAGCTGGAGGATGAAAGCCGCCGGACGGGCGGCGAGGGAAAGGATGGATACTGTGGTTGAAAAGCAAACCGTTTCGCCGGAGATGGAACGGCTGATCCGCAGATATTTGGATCCGGCGGGCAGGGTTCGCGAATTTCCGGCGAGAACCGAACGCAGACTGGCGGTTCTCCGGTATCTGGCTTCTAAATTTGACGGCAGGGAAGCCTATTCCGAGGGGGAAGTCAATGAAATTCTCGCCCGATGGCATACCTTTGACGACTATTTTCTTCTCCGCAGGGAGCTGGTGGACCATCGGCTTCTCTGCAGGACCGCCAACGGGGCAAGGTACTGGAAACCGGAAGAAAAACCGGCCGGCACCGAAGCGGAGCCGGACAAATCTCTGTAGCATGGTAAAACAAAGCTCCCCGGATATGGTATCCGGGGAGCTTTGTTTTCTATCAGACAGGTTCCATTCCCGTAAGAAAATGCTCCATGTCCGCGGGGAGAGGGGCCTCCAGCCGGAGCCTCGCCCCCGTCATGGGATGCCGCAGGGACAAAACGGAGGAGTGGAGCGCCGGGCGGGAGAGGATCTCCGGCTCCTCCGTCCCGTACAGGAAATCCCCCAGAACGGGGTGGCCCAGATAGTTCAGGTGGACACGGATCTGATGCGTCCTCCCGGTTTCGAGAATTAAGTGTAAAAGCGTGAACTTTTCCCCCGTGAGAATCGTCTCATACCGTGTGACTGCGGGGGACCCGTCCTCCCGGACCTCCCGCAGCAGAACGGAGCCGTCCTTTCTGCCGATGGGCGCGCGTATAATACCCTCGGGAGGGTCGGGCGTTCCCATCACCAGGGCGAGGTATTCCCGCTGAAAGTCCCCGGTGTGCATCTGCCCCTTGAGTTTTTCCTGCACATAGGGGTTTTTGGCGATGACCATGACGCCGGAGGTGCCCCGGTCCAGCCGGTGGACCGGACGGAACACGAAGCTCTGCCCTTCGGCCCCGTAATGCGCCAGAACGATGCTCCCCAGAGAGGGCCCGGGGCGCCCGGCCGGCTGATGCACGGGGAGCCCCGCCGGCTTGTCCACAATGAGCAGGTCCTGGTCTTCAAACAGGATGGAAAGCTCCCCCGGCTCGGGGGAAATAGCCTCCGAGCGGGCCCCTTCCCGCTCCAGCAAAACGGAGACCGTGTCTCCCCGGCGCAGGATCTCGTCCGAGCGAAGGGGCAAACCGTTGCGCAAAAGCCCTCCGGGGGTACGTTTGACCCTGGCCAGAAGCCCCGCCGAAAGGCCCAGCTCCCGCCGCAGGTAGACTCCCGCCCTCTTTCCGTCCCACCGGTCCGGTACGACGGTTGTCCAGATCCGTTCCATGGCTTCCTCCCGTTTCTCTTCTGCTCCCATTGTATCACCAAACCGGCACGGCGTAATGGCTAAAAAAGTCGGATTCCCGCCCCCGGCGCCTTGTGCTCCCTTCTCGGATGGATTATGATAGGGATGTCCCAAATACGAGCGGGAGGCGTGAAGCATGAAAAAGAATCTGGGTATCTATGTGCACATTCCGTTTTGCCGCAGCAAGTGTCAGTACTGCGATTTTTATTCCCTGGCGGGAGCAGAGGCCCTCATGCCGGAGTATCAGAAGGCGCTGCTGCAGCATATCGGGGAAGTGGCCCCCTTTGCTGCCGGCTATACGGTGGATACCGTTTATTTTGGGGGAGGCACGCCCAGCCTCTACGGCGAAAAGAACCTGACAAAGCTCCTCTCGATGATCCAAAAGCGGTTTAACCTGGATGTTAGGGCAGAGATCACCCTGGAAGCCAATCCCGACAGCGCAGATAAAAAAGAGCTCAAGTCCCTGGCCAGGGCGGGATTTAACCGGATTTCCCTGGGAATGCAGTCCGCGGACGACGATAAGCTGAAAACCCTGGGCCGCCCTCATACCTTCGGGGATGTCCGACGCGCTGTTGCGGACGCCCGGGATGCGGGATTCAAAAACCTGAGCCTGGATCTGATTTACGGGCTTCCCTCCCAGACGGCCGAGAGCTGGCGGGAGAGCCTGGGAGCCGCCCTTTCCCTCCGCCCGGAGCATCTGTCGTGCTACGGCCTGAAGATCGAGGAGCATACCCCGTTTTTCGCCAAACAAAACGAGCTTGACTTTCCGGACGACGATCTGCAGGCCGACATGTACCTGTCCGCCGTGGAAACCCTGGGAAAACAGGGGTTTCGCCAGTATGAGATCTCCAATTTCGCCCTGCCGGACCGGGAGTCCCGGCACAATCTGAAATATTGGACGGGCGGGGAATACGTGGGCCTGGGTGCTGCGGCCCATTCGGATTTCGGCGGCAGCCGGTACTCTTATTTTGCCGATCTCAAGGGGTACATCAAAGGAGTTCTGGACGGAGACGCCATCGTGGCGGAATCCGAGACCCTCACTCCCCGGGAGAGGGACGGGGAGTATATCATGCTCCGGCTGCGCACCAGTGAGGGGATTTCGGAAAAGGAGTACTTCGGCAGCTTCCGCCTGGACTTCGCCCCCCTGGAAGAGCTGATGAAGAGCTATCGGGACCGGGGCTGGGCCGATACGGACGGCCGCCGCTGGTTTTTCACTCCCCGGGGCTTTTTGATCTCCAACCGCCTCATCGGGGAGCTTCTGGATGCCCAGAGCGAGGCAAAACTCAAAACGCAGCTTCCCATTCTCCGCCATGAATACGGAAAACGGTGAGCGCCGAAGAAATGTAAAATATTTTATCGAATTTTCTGCACATCTGACAATTTACCGGTGGGAGGAAGGATGTTAACATAACACTAGAAGAGCTGGAAATTATGCGTTATAGTGCCTGAAGGAGAAAATCATGCTGAAAAAAACCCTGCAAAGGGCGGCGGCCGCTGTCACCGCTCTCGCGTTTCTCGTCGGAACCGTTTTTGCCTCCGACGCAATAGGCTCGGAGATACATACCTCCACCCTGGCCCTGTCGGAAAACGCGACTTTGGCCACCGGTGTGTTCTGGAGCAGCACTTATTCCGACCAGCGGGTGGAGCGGTACATAGAATATACGCCCAACTCCGCGGTGACCCCCGTGGTCACTTACGGAAATCAAATCACCGACACGACCACCCTCACCCAGGCGGCCGGGGAGCTGGAAGCCCAGGGAAAACACGTGGTGGGCGGCGTGAACGGCGATTTTTATGTAGTAGCCAGCGGCATACCCCTGGGTCTGGTGGTGACCGACGGAATTATCCGTTCCGGTTCCTCCTATCACTGGGCGGTGGGCTTCAATGCCGACGGCACTGCCTTCATCAGCATTCCCAAGCTGACCATTGCCGCGCAGGCCGGCGGGAGCACTTTTGCAATCGCGGACATCAATAAAGCCCGGACGGATACCGGCGGGATATATCTGTTCAACTCCGACTTCAATGACACCACGGGCAACACCCAGCCCGGCGTGGACGTGATCATCACCCCCACGGAAGGCTCCCTTTCCATCGGCGGCACCGTCAGCGGCACGGTGGACCAGGTTCTGGAGTCCGCGGGCGCCGTCGCCATTCCGGAAGGGAAAATCATCCTCAGCGTAAATCTGAAAAGCGCGGCCGATCAGGTGGCCGCCCTCAGGGCTCTGCTTCCGGGGGAGACCGTCAGCATTGCCGTCACTGCCGCGGATTCCCGCTGGAACAATGTTCAGTATGCCACGGGAGCCTTGTATCAGCTGGTGAGCGCCGGCACCGTTGTCAGCGGGCTGGAGGCGGGGGCGGCTCCCCGTACGGCCCTGGGTATCAAGGCGGACGGCACCGCGATTTTCTACACCATAGACGGGCGCCAGAGCGGATACAGCATCGGTGCGACCCTGGCCCAGGTGGCCCAGCGGCTTATTGAGCTGGGCTGCGTGGAGGCGGTCTGCCTGGACGGGGGCGGGTCCACCGCCATGGCGGTGAACTTCCCGGACACCGGTTCGGCCGAGGTGATCAATAAGCCTTCCGACGGCAGCGAGCGGGCGGTGTCCACCCAGATCTTTTTGGTGTCCTCTCAGCCGGCCACGGGCGTTCTGGACCATTTTTATCTTTCACCTTATGACAGCCTTGTCCTGACGGGCGGCAGCGTTCAGATCGCCGCCACCTCCGTGGATACCGCCGGTTACGGTATGGGGACCCCCGCGGGTCTTTTCTACTCGGTCTCCGGCGGAGGCTCCGTTACTTCGGCGGGGCTCTTCACCGCCGGCGCTGACGCGGGGATTTCCACAGTCACCGCCTTTGCAGGCGGAAAAACAGGGACCGCAGTGATTACCGCCGTAAAGACACCGGACAGTATCGCGGTTTCCAGGGAGGGCGGCGGCAAAATAACGGCTCTCAAGCTGGCGCCCGGTGATACGGTTTCTCTTACCGCGGCGGCCTGTATAAGATATCTGCCCATTCTCACTCTGGACTCCGACTTTACCTGGAGCGCCGACGCCTCCGCCGGCACGGTGGACCAGGACGGGACATTCACGGCCGCGGCTAAAAGCGGTTCCGGGAACATAACGGTTTCCGCCGGCGACCGGTCTGTGTCCATTCCCGTCACCGTCAAGGGCTCCGTCAGCACGGTGGAGGGATTCGAACAGGGCGTTTCGGCATTCGGAAGCTCCGCCGGCATGGCTGCCGCCGCGGAATCCGGCGCCGAGCATGTAAAATACGGCTATGAAAGCGCGGCGCTGACCTATGATACCGCTGCTGCGGGCACTGCCGGTATTCCCCTGTCCTTGTCCCTTCCCGGCGGATATACTCACCTGAGCCTCTGGGTATACGGAGACGGCTCCGGCAACACGCTGATTCTTGGGATCGCGGATATTTACGGGAACACCTCCAGCCTCCTGGTGACGGCGCTCAATTTTACCGGCTGGAAGCAGGTTTCTCTGCCTCTTCCCTCCGGAACGGCGTCGATTGCCTCCCTCGGCGTCATCTATACGGGCGCTTCCTACACCGGCACCATCTGGTTGGACCAGATCACCGCTTCCAATGAGGACCTGTGCGATACCGAAGCCCCCGTTATAGACGCCGGCATCAGCGCAGGGCAGCTGAACGCGACCCTTTCCGATACCGTGGACACGGTTCCCCTGAAGGCAAACGTAGCCGTGACATACGACGGAGACGCCCTGAGCTTTACCTATTCGGAATCCACGGGGATCCTCACCGCCGCACTTCCGGCGGAGGACGGGAACCTGCACAGGATCACCGTAACCGCCAGGGATAAAAGCGGGAACGTGGCCCGCAAATCCTTGGAGATTCCCGCAACCGACTCCGGGACTGACCCCTTTACGGACATGCCGGGGCATTGGGCGGAACTGAGCACGATCTATCTGTACCGGCAGAGCGTGGTGTCCGGGATCACAACGGATGCTGGTCTTACCTATCAGCCGGACAAGAGCATGACCCGTTCGGAGTTTGCCATGATTCTGTACAAATGGCTGAAGACGGACGGATCCGATTACAGCACCGTTACTCTGCCTTTTGCCGACGCTTCGGAGATCCCGGCCTGGGCGCTGGACGCGGTGAAAGCGACCTATTCCATGGGAATCCTGAAGGGCAGCAAGAATAACGGGGTCCTGACCTTCAATCCCTCCGGCTCCATATCCCGGGCGGAAGCCATGACCCTCATCGGACGGACCCTGGAGCGGGGCTATGCGGAACCGGAGCTTACCTTCCAGGATTCCGGAAGCGTTCCTTCCTGGTCCCTGTGCTACGTGAAGACGCTGGTTTCCCAGCAGGTCGTAAACGGATACAACAATGAGATCTTCCCCAACAACACCATCAGCCGGGGAGAAGTGGCTAAAATACTGTACAGTCTGACATGACGCTGAAACCGCCCTCTCCGCGAAATGCGGAGAGGGCGGTTTGTGTTTTTCAGGAAGAATAAATACAGAGTTTCGCGATGCCCCGCAGCGGCTAAACCGCAAGAGTCCGGTCCGCCCGCGGGGGCTTGTTTTTATACATCAGCTGGTCGATGCGTTCAAGGAATTGATCCG
Source organism: Papillibacter cinnamivorans DSM 12816 (assembly GCF_900176335.1). Taxonomy (GTDB): domain Bacteria; phylum Bacillota; class Clostridia; order Oscillospirales; family Oscillospiraceae; genus Papillibacter; species Papillibacter cinnamivorans. The sequence continues at coordinate 251,839 of NZ_FWXW01000003.1, read as the reverse complement.
CGGAAATCTTATTTTTACAGCTTACGCAGTCGTATCCGATACTGAGGCGGATGGCATAGGGAGCGGAATTCTGACTGTTGAAGGCCTCGATGGTGCCATTGAGCCGCTCGATGGCCTGGACCAGCTCCGCCGGATCGTGAATTTCCATAATGATAAGAAATTCGTCGCCTCCGTACCGGGAAATGAAATCGCTGTTCCGGAACGTTTTTTTCAGCAGAGCAGCCGTCTGTTCCAGCGCCTGATCCCCCGTCTGATGGCCGAATTCGTCGTTGATGGCCTTAAAACCGTCCAGATCGATCATAATGCCGCCGATATAGCCGTGGCTGAAGTTGATAAGTATGTTCCGGAGATAATAGTCCAGCTGCCGCCGGTTGAACAGTCCGGTCAGGTGATCGATATACAGGTAATGATACTGGATGTTGATGAAGATGATAAGAATGGAAATCGTCATGCTGGTCCAGATAAGAGAAAGCCCGTAAATCAGACTCTGTATGATTCCTCCCAGGATAGGCGGAATAGAGAAAATTAAAATCGGGAAAAAATAGTCTTTTGAGATTCTCTTGTGATTGACCAGAATAAATATCTGTGTGTGGATCAAATAAAGAAAGCTGATTGCAGCCATGACCCAGAACCAGCTGCCCCGGTGATAGAGATTGGCGGTGTCGATATAGAACAGGAAATGTCCCGGCAGACTGGCCACGGACAGCGCCGCGTTGAAGATAAGCGGTATGTGCATGGGTAAAAGCAGCCGCCGGATCCTTCGGCTGCTTCTGCGGATGCTGTAGTCGGCATAGAGAGACCAGACCATGCAGACCGCGGGATTCAGGATATAATAAAGCAGCGTGACGATCCAATAGATGTGATTCACTGCCGGACCCGCTCTCCCGTCCAGAAGCCACATACCCGAGTCCAGGACCAGCATGATGGCATTGAGCAGCAGGAGCAGTGAAAAAAGCCTTTGATCCGGAATCCGGACCGACAGGCGGTTGCGCAGGCTCAGATAAATCAGCAGCAGAATAACCAGCGCAAATAGATTGATTTGTACATACATCCAGCTTGTCATGCGAAATGCCTGCCCCTCTGTCATCCGATTCATAGGAATGCTCGAAAGAAGTACCGCATGTCTCCGGGGAAATTAACTGTAGCATTATACCATTCGACAAAATAATTTTCATCCGATTTCAATAAATTTATAGAATACTGACAGGACGACGCCCCACAGATTCCGATTTGTTGACAGAATAGCCATAGGCGGCTACAATATGGATGGTTTCCCTTGTTCTATATCCATGAAAAGGGAAAGCGAAATGAAAAATATGTACACGGAATTCGCCGGAGCAGGAACTCGGGACACCGGCGGAGGAGGAATCGACATGATTGGAATCGTCAAAGGAGATATCACCAAATTTCGGGCGGATGCCATCGTAAACGCTGCCAACACCGGCCTTCTGGGCGGGGGCGGCGTGGACGGCGCCATTCACCGGGCCGCCGGCCCGGAGCTGCTGGAGGAATGCCGTACTCTGGGGGGCTGCAAAACGGGGGAAGCGAAGATTACGAAGGGATATCGGCTGCCCGCCCGGTTTGTGATCCATACCCCGGGGCCCGTATGGCGGGGAGGAGACCATGGGGAAGAGGAGCTTCTGGCGAACAGCTATCGCAGCAGCCTGACTCTGGCGGCCGAAAACGACTGTAAAACCATTGCCTTTCCCTCCATCAGCACCGGCGTATACGGTTTCCCCCTGGACCGCGCCGCCGCGGTGGCGGTAAAGACCATCTGCGATTTTTTGGACAGGGATCACCGCCTGGGTGAGGTTACCATGGTCTGCTTCGACGAAAAGACCAGAAAGGCCTACGAGGATGCCATGGCCTCTCTCTATCGGGGAAACGGCTGCGGGTGCAAGGGGCATCATTCCGGCTCGTAAAGAAGCCGTTGGCCCCTTCTTTTTGTTGGAAACGCAAATATTTCCCTTGCTTTTTAAAAGCGATTCTGTTATTTATTAATAGACGGGTGGCATCCCTAGGGAGCTACACCGATAGATTTGAAATTTCCCGGCGAATTGCTTATATCCGAGAACTCGGAATAAGACAAGAGGTGAAGACTATAAGAATCAGCTTTATCGGAGCAGGAAAGGTTGGTTTTTCATTCGGCAAATATCTCAAGAAGCACGGACTCGAAATCGCAGGCTATTTGAGCAGGAACCCGGACAGCAGCCGGGCGGCCGCGGAATTCGTTTCCACGGAAGTGTTTCTGGATTACCCCTCTTTGATACGGGAGAGCGACATGATCCTGATCACCACTCCCGATTCCTCCGTGAGGCCGGTGTATGAAGAACTGACCCGATACCCCCTGGAGGGGAGAATCGTCGCCCATATGAGCGGCGGCATGTCCGCGGACGTATTCAAACCCACAAATCTATTCGGTGTTGAACCCATATCGATCCACCCCATCTGTCCGATTTCGGACAAGTATCAGTCTTATCGCAATCTGGAAACCTGTTACTTTTCTTTGGAAGGAAGCGACGCGGCCTATAAACGGGTGATGGAAGAGGTTTTTTCCCGGCTTCCCAACCGGACGACCCGGCTGACGGGGGAAAACAAGGCCCTTTATCACCTGGCCAATGTGACGGTATCGAATTTGTACCTGCCGCTCATGGCGAAGGCCGCCCGGTATCTGGCATCCTGCGGATTTGAGGAGGGCGACGCGATACGCGCCCTGTCTCCATTGATGGAGGCGAACATCCGCAACGTGCTGGAAAAAGGGATCCTGGGAGCCCTGACGGGGCCGGTGGAACGGGGCGACTGCGCTACCGTGAAGCGGCACTTATCCGTCATTCCCCCTTCCGACGAGGCGATCTACAGGGAGCTTTCCCGCTCTCTCGTAAGTTTGGCCGAAGAAAAGCACGAAGAACGGGATTACAGAGAGCTGAAAGACCTGCTACGTTAGATAGGGGGTTTTTTTATTATGAAAAATACGGCTTTAACCTTCCGGCAGGCAAAGGAAAAGGGCGAAAAGCTCACCATGCTGACCTGCTATGATTATTCCACGGCCAAGCTCATGGACGAGAGCGGCGTCAATTCCCTGCTGGTGGGTGATTCCCTGGGTATGGTGATGATGGGGTATGAAAACACCCTGGCGGTCACCATGGAGGATATGATTCATCATACAAAATGCGTGTCCAGAGGAGCGAAAAACGCCCTCGTGATCGGAGATATGCCGTTTCTGTCCTACCATACCTCGGTGTACGACGCCGTGGTGAACGCCGGCCGGCTCATCAAGGAGGGCGGAGCTCAGGCGGTGAAGCTGGAGGGCGGGGCGGACATGGCGGAAACGGTGGCCGCCATCGTCCGTGCCCAGATTCCGGTCTGCGGCCACATCGGGCTGACGCCTCAGTCCATAAACGCCTTCGGGGGCTTCAAGGTCCAGGGCAAAACCGTGGAGGCCGCCCAGAAGCTCTTGGACGACGCGAAACGCTTGGAGGACGCCGGGTGCTTTGCCGTTGTCCTGGAGTGCATCCCGGAACTGCCGGCCCGGCAGATTACGGAGTCCCTGTCCATTCCCACCGTCGGTATCGGCGCGGGCAAATACTGCGACGGGCAGGTGCTGGTGTATCAGGACATGCTGGGGCTCTACAGCGACGTAACGCCCAAGTTTGTTAGAAAATTTGCCGACTGCGGCACGGTGATGCGGGAGGCCTTCCGCCGGTATATCGAGGCGGTGAATGAGGGGAGCTTCCCCTCTGCCGAGCACACCTTCCGCTTCGAGGGCACGGTTTCGGCCCGGGTGAGCTGAAATGGGCATGACGGTACTGAAAGAAATCGAAGGCGTTCGGGAACAGGTCCGCGCATGGCGGGAACAGGGCTTCACCGTGGGGCTGGTCCCCACAATGGGATACCTCCACGAGGGCCACGCTTCCTTGATCCGGCGGGCGGCGGAAGAAAACGACCGCGTTGTCGTGAGCGTTTTTGTGAATCCCACCCAGTTCGGCCCCAAAGAAGATCTGTCTTCCTACCCCAGAGACCTGGTGAGGGACATTGAAACTGTCGAGCGCAGCGGGGGCGACATGATCTTTTACCCGGAGGCCTCCGCCATGTATCCGGAAGCCTATTCCACCTATGTGGAGGTGGGAGGCATCACGGGGGAGCTGTGCGGCAGATCCCGTCCCGCTCATTTCCGGGGCGTTGCCACCGTGGTGACGAAGCTGTTCAACATCGTCCGCCCGGACAGGGCGTATTTCGGGCGGAAGGACGCCCAGCAGCTGGCCGTGATACGGCGCATGGCAAAGGATCTGAATATGGACCTGGAGATTGTGGGCTGCCCCATCGTCCGGGAACCCGACGGCCTTGCCATGAGCTCCAGAAACAGCTATCTTTCCAAGGAGGAGAGAGCCGACGCTCTTGTCCTGTCCCGGGCCCTCCGGCAGTGCCGGGAGCGGTTCCAAAGCGGCTGCCGGGACGCCCAGGCGCTGAAGGAGGAAATGCGCGGGATCATCGCCGGCGCCTCTTCCGCCGTTCCGGATTACGTGGAGATCGTGGACGCCGTGACCTTTCACAGCGTGAAGACGATTGAGAAAAAAGCCCTGGCGGCGCTGGCTGTGTATATCGGGAAAACCCGTCTGATCGACAATACTCTCCTCGACCCTGATGACGAGGAGGATCCTGAGCTATGACAGTTACCATGCTGAAATCCAAAATACACCGGGCCACCGTGACCGATGCGGATCTCAATTACGTCGGCAGCATCACCATAGACAAAGAGCTTCTGGAAGCCGCGGGTATCCTGGAATATGAAAAGGTCCAGGTGGTCAACTGCAACAATGGCAGCCGCCTGGAGACCTATACCATTGCAGGGCCGCCCGGTAGCGGGACGATCTGTTTAAACGGCGCGGCTGCCCGGCATGCCCTGAGGGGCGACGTGGTCATCATCATCGCTTACGCCGGAATGACTCCCGCGGAGGCGAAAGAACATGTTCCCGCCGTCGTCCGGGTGGACCGGAGCAATCATATTATCCCAAGCTGAATAAAAACAAAAAAAGAAGCGGACGGGTTCCCGTCCGCTTCTTTTTTTGTTTGCAATCGACTCCTTGATCTGGGAAAAATGTGCTTAAAATTTATTGAATATCAACAATTACTAAAGATATATGTTGAGTATATTGCATAAAAATATGTTGATTTATTTGTGCAAGGGTACTATACTTTATGATTATTCCTTGAAATGTCAATCGAATGTCAAGAAAAACGACTTGACGACGATAAGGAGGCTGCTGCATGTCGTATCTCTTCTTGTTTAACCTTGCGCTGATCCTGATTACCACAAAACTTCTGAGCATGGCCACCAAAAAGCTGCAGATGCCCCAGGTGGTGGGCGCTCTGCTGGCCGGCCTGCTTCTTGGGCCGGTGGGCTTCAATCTTTTGCAGGAAACCGATTTTATAAAAAAGATCGCCGAACTCGGCGTGATTATTCTGATGTTTACCGCAGGGCTGGAAACCAACATCACGGAACTGAAAAAAAGCGGTAAAAACTCCTTTGTGATAGCCCTGATCGGCGTTCTGGTCCCTTTGGGAGGCGGGACTCTCTTGGCGTATTTCTTTAACCGGGGGGCGCTTTCCTCGGGAAATGTCAGCGCCTTTCTTCAGAACATATTCATCGGCGTGATTTTGACCGCCACCTCGGTGAGCATTACCGTGGAGACCCTCAAGGAGCTGGGGCGCCTGGATACCCGCGCGGGCAGCGCCATTCTGGGCGCGGCGCTCATTGACGATATTCTGGGCATCATCGCGCTCACCGTCATTACAAGCTTTGCCGACAAGGAGGTAAACGTGCTTCTGGTGCTCCTGAAAATCGTACTGTTTTTTGTGTTTCTGGTGGTGGTGGGGTACCTGTTTCACCGCGGCTTCATCTGGTGGATCAAAAAATTTGACAGAAACATGCGCCGGTTCGTCATCGTGGCGTTTACCTTTTGCCTGCTGCTGGCATTTGCGGCGGAGCATATTTTCGGGGTTGCGGATATAACGGGTGCGTATTTTGCCGGCCTCATCATCTGCAATACCCAGCGAACGAAATATATAGCCTCCCGCTTTGAGATCCTTTCCTACATGCTCCTGTCCCCGGTGTTCTTTGCCAGCATTGGCATTCAGGTGGTTCTGCCCCCCATGTCCGGCGCTATTATCCTGTTTTCCGTCCTGCTGCTTCTGGTGGCGGTTGTCACCAAGATTGTGGGCTGCGGCCTGGGGGCGAAGCTGTGCGGCTACCGCAGCGACGAATCCCTTCAGATTGGAGTGGGGATGATCTCCCGGGGAGAGGTGGCCCTGATTGTGGCCAACCGGGGTAGTTCTTTGGGACTTATCAGCTCCGTGTTTTTCGGGCCGGTGATCCTCATGGTGATCATTACGACGATCCTGACGCCGGTGCTGCTGAAAATCGTATTCAGCAAGCAGAAAGCGGAAAACAAATATGCCGACCTTGTGGAGAGCAGTTTGGTGGATGGCTACCAGGAGACGGAGCAGCTGGATCTTGCCGAGCAGCATCTGCTGAAGCTAAACGACGAACATAAAAAGAAGCCGCCGCAAACAAAGAAATAGATTTCCCCGGAAAACCCGCCGCAGACGCTGCCGTCTGCGGCGGAACTTTTATCCGCCGCCCATTCCCGCCGCGGGAAAGAAACCGATTGTTCCGTTTCCCGATATGCTGTATACTATATATTTGTTGAAAAAGACGCAGCTTTCGCTGTGAGCTCTTGAGAGGTGCGCCGATGGAAAATAGAAACTTTGCTCTGCCGGAGGATATGGTCCCGTCTTTGCTCCGGTGGTATGATAAAAGCGCCAGGACGCTGCCCTGGCGCTCCGATCCGTCGCCCTACCGGGTGTGGGTTTCAGAGATCATGCTCCAGCAGACCCGGGTGGCGGCGGTCATCGAGCGGTTTGAAACGTTTCTGAGAGAACTTCCCGACCTGGAGGCCCTGGCCGCAGCCGGAGAAGGGGAACTCATGAAGCTCTGGGAGGGCTTGGGGTACTACAGCCGCGCCCGGAATATGCAGAAAGCCGCCCGCAGTATTATGGAGCGCTGCGAAGGGCGGTTCCCCTCGGCCTTTGAGGAGATCCTCCGGCTTCCCGGCGTGGGGGAATATACCGCGGGAGCCGTATCCTCCATCGCCTTCGGCCTTCCGGTCCCCGCGGTGGACGGCAACGTGCTCCGGGTGGTCTCCCGCCTTACGGCGAGCGATACGGATATCGGGCGCCCGGAAGTGAAAAAATCTGTCGGGGATGCGATCCGGAAGATTATCCCCCACAGCCGCCCGGGGGATTTCAATCAGGCGCTCATGGACCTGGGGGCGGAAATCTGCCTTCCCAACGGTGCGCCCCTCTGTTCCCGCTGTCCCTTGTCGTCCTTCTGCGAGGGGTATAGACGGGGAGTCGCGGAAAGCCTGCCGGTCAAAACTGCAAAAAAGCCCCGCCGCCGGGAATGCCGCACGGTCTTTCTCGTTTTTTCTCCCCTGGGTGTGGCCCTCCGGCGCCGGCCGGACCGGGGCCTGTTGGCTGGCCTTTGGGAGTTTCCCGGTGAGAACGGATTTCTATCGGCCGAAGAGGCCGTACCGGTCCTGCAAAGCTGGGGACTGAATGTGAGAAATGCTGTTTCCTCCGTGAAGGGGTTTCATGTTTTTACCCATGTGGAATGGGACATGACGGGGATTATGGCCGATGCGGCGCCTAACGAGCTGCCGGCGTGCTGGCGCTGGGCCGACGCCCGGGCCCTCCGGGAAGAGCTTGCGGTCCCTTCCGCCTTCCGGGCGTACCTGGAGGAAGCCCTCAGGCACATGGAAGGGGCATAAGAGCCGCGGACGCAAAACAAAAAGGAAGAACATTTTCGGATAGGGGTGGCTGGATTGGCAAAGCTGTATTTCCGGTACGGAGTGATGGGCTCCAGCAAAACCGCGAACGCCCTCATGGTGCATTACAATTACGCCGAGCGGGGCCAGAGGGCCCTGCTGGCAAAGCCTTCCGTGGACAGGCGGGACGGCGGGCATGTGATCCGCTCCAGAATGGGACTGGAGCACCCCTGCGTTTATTTTCATGAGATAGACGATGCCATGGTCAAAGAGTATGACTGCGTCATCGTGGACGAGGCCCAGTTTCTCACCAAGGCGGAAGTTCAGTATCTGGCGCACGTGGTGGACGACCTGGGGATCCCCGTCATCTGCTACGGGCTGCGGGCGGATTTCCGGGGAGACCTGTTTCCGGGCAGTCAGGAGCTTCTGGCGATTTCGGATATCATTGAGGAAGTGAAAACCATCTGCTGGTGCGGGAAAAAGGCCACCTACAACGCCCGGTTTGACGAAAACGGCGTCGTCCTCAAGGAGGGCGAGCAGGTGGTGCTGGGCGCGGGGGAAAAATACGTGGGCCTCTGCCGGAAGCATTGGGCGGAAGGGAATATGGGGAACAAGCCGAAATGAGCAAACCTTGCCAGCTGTGCCCCAGGCGCTGCCTTGTGCTTCGCCCCGAATCGGCTCCTCCCGGAAAAGGGCCCGGAGCCTGCAGAATGGGCCGCCTTCCCGTTGTGGCGAGAGCGGGGCTTCACCTTTGGGAGGAACCCTGTATCAGCGGTGCCCGGGGATCCGGGACGGTGTTTTTCAGCGGCTGTTCTTTGGGGTGCGTTTTTTGCCAGAATTATAAAATCAGCTCGGAGTGTTTCGGCCGGGAGATTTCGGTTTCTCGCCTCCGGGAGATCTACCGGGAGCTCCTCGGGCAGGGTGCCCACAACATTAACCTCGTTAGCCCCGCGCATTTTGCCGATGCGGTCCTGGAGTCTCTGGACCCGCCTCTCCCGGTCCCCGTAGTGTGGAACAGCGGCGGGTATGATCGCGTGGATACGCTGCGGCGCCTGGAGGGCAAAGTGCAGGTCTATCTGCCCGATATGAAGTATTCGGATGATGCCCTGTCTCTCCGGTATTCCGGCGCGACGGATTATTTTGAGACGGCAAAGGCCGCGATAACGGAAATGGTCCGCCAGACGGGGCCGTATGAAATGAAAGATGGGCTGCTGGAAAAGGGCGTCCTGATCCGCCACCTGATCCTTCCGGGGCAGATGGATAACACCCGGGGTGTCATCGACTGGATTTCCGCCGCCTTTCCGCCGAAAACGGTTCTGGTGTCCCTCATGGGCCAGTATACCCCCTGCGGCCCCGCCGCCGCCTCTCCGCCCCTGGACCGGCGCGTGACCCGGGCCGAATACCGGGCCATGGAGGAGTATCTCCTGGCCGCCGGCATAACGGACGGCTACCTCCAGGAGCCCGACGCCTCCGGTCCCGCCTGTATCCCTGACTTCGACCTCACCGGCATATGAAAAGGCTCGATGCCGCCGCCGCTTTCTTCGAAATCTTCCCAAACGTATCCCAACGCGGTTTTTCCAAAACCAGTTGAGCTCAACAGCTTAAAACCCGGAACTCTCCGGTTGCTGGCAAAATCTTCTGAAACGCCTCACAAAGCAGGTTTTCGCAGACCCCTTAAGTCCCACAGACCAAAACCCGGAGAGCTCCGATCGCGGGCTGAAAAGCGGTCCCTTGCCACAGAGCCGTCCGTGCGTTCGAAACTGCCGATAGTTAATCACTTATTAAGAGCACCCATAGGAGCATCCTTCCCGGAGATCCAAGAGGCCGGAGCCCCTTGGCATCCTTTTGGTGACTTTTCCTATGCAGGAAAAGTTACCCCCGGCGGGGAGCGCGCCGCTCCCGTCCAAACCTCTCGAAATATCATTTCTTTCAAACCATTTCAGAATATACGAGTAAAATTCGAGTCTCCTTCTTATTATTCAGACAAAGAAAAAAGCAGGGAAAGCAATTCGCTTTCCCTGCTTTTGGCTGTGAGAGGGGATTAATACATTCCCATTCCGCCGCCCATGTCGGGCGCGGGAGCGTGGGGCGCGGGCGGCTGGGGCTTGTCGCCCACGAGGGATTCGGTGGTAAGAACGATGGCGGCAACCGACGCCGCGTTTTCCAGCGCGCTACGGGTGACCTTGGTGGGGTCAACGATGCCGGCGGAGATCATATCGCAGTATACTTCCTTATAGGCGTCGAAGCCGTACCCGGACCTGCGGCTGTTCTTGACTTTCTCCAGGACGACGGCGCCTTCCACGCCGGCGTTGACGGCGATCTGCTTGAGGGGCTCCTGAAGGGCTTTGACGACGATGCGCACACCCGTCTTTTCGTCGCCCTCCACCTTGGAGATCAGCTTTTCCACTTCGGGAATGGCGTTGATGAAGACCGTTCCGCCGCCGGGTACGATGCCCTCTTCCACGGCTGCGCGGGTGGCGTTGAGCGCGTCCTCGATGCGCAGCTTCTTTTCCTTCATCTCGGTCTCCGTGGCCGCGCCCACCTTGATGACTGCGACGCCGCCGGAGAGCTTGGCAAGCCGCTCCTGGAGCTTTTCCTTGTCGTATTCGGAAGTGCTGGCTTCGATCTGGTTCCGGATCTGGTGGATACGATCCTTGATCGCCTTGGCGGAGCCGGCGCCGTCCACGATGATGGTGTCCTCTTTGCGGACCTTCACCTGGCGGGCTCTGCCCAGCTGATCCATGGTCGCGTTCTTGAGCTCCAGGCCCATCTCCTCGGTGACTACCTGGCCGCCGGTGAGAATGGCGATATCCTGAAGCATTTCCTTGCGCCTGTCTCCGAAGCCGGGGGCCTTGACGCAGACGCAGTTGATGGTGCCGCGCAGGCGGTTTACGATGAGGGTGGAAAGAGCTTCGCCTTCCACGTCCTCGGCGATGATGACCAGTTTCTTGCCGCTCTGGACCACCTGCTCCAGCAGGGGAAGCAGCTCCTGGATATTGCTGATCTTCTTGTCGGTGATCAGGATGTAGGCGTCGTCGATGACCGCTTCCATCTTTTCGGTATCGGTGACCATGTAGGGGGTGATGTAACCCCGGTCGAACATCATGCCTTCCACGATCTCGCTGTAGGTCTCGGCAGTCTTGGACTCCTCCACGGTAATGACGCCGTCGCTGGAGACCTTCTCCATGGCCTCGGCGATGAGTTTACCGATGGTCTCGTCGCTGGAGGAAATGGCGCCGACACGGGCGATGTCCGCCGTGCCGTTGACCTTCTTGGAGTTGTTCTTGATGGCGGTCACGGCAGTATCTACGGCCTTGGCGATACCCTTTTTCATAACCATGGGGCTTGCTCCGGCGGCCAGGTTTTTAAGGCCTTCCCGGATCATGGCCTGGGCCAGAAGGGTGGCGGTGGTGGTGCCGTCTCCGGCCACGTCGTTGGTCTTGGTGGCGACTTCCTTCAGAAGCTGGGCGCCCATATTTTCAAAGGGGTCCTCCAGCTCGATTTCCTTTGCGATGGTGACGCCGTCGTTGGTGATGAGGGGAGAGCCGAACTTGCGGTCCAGGACGACGTTGCGGCCCTTGGGCCCAAGAGTGATTTTAACCGTGTCGGCAAGTGTGTTGATGCCCCGTTCCAGAGCCTGGCGGGCCTCGTCGCCGTAAAGAATCTGTTTAGCCATGTTTTTACCTCCTGTTGTTTACGGAAATATTATTCGACAATTGCAAGGATGTCGCTCTGCCGGACGATGATAAGTTCTTCCTTGTCCAGCTTGACTTCGGTTCCGGAGTATTTGCTGGTGATGACCTTGTCTCCCGGTTTGACGGTCATGGTGACCTCTTTGCCGTCCACCAGCCCGCCGGGGCCGACGGAGATTACTTCAGCAACCGAGGGCTTTTCCTTTGCCGAGCCCGTCAGGATGATCCCGCTCTTTGTGGTTTCCTCTACTTCCGTCATCTTTAAAATCACTCTGTCTGCCAGCGGTTTCAGTTTCATTCAATAATACCTCCTAAATTTATCTTCGCGGTATAGACTTGTTAAGAGCGTTAGCACTCATTGTGCGAGAGTGCTAACGCAATTATTATAATAATTCAGATGGAAAATGAATGCAAGTAAATGAGAACTGATTTTTATATGATTATCGATTAAAAACGGCCAATATTAAGAAATATATCTCTGAAGGTTCTTGTATCTCCGATTATCGAAGAAATCCTTTGATATTCAGATTAATGTCGCCTGTAATAACATGAAATAGAATAAAAATCGCGGATAGAACCCCGATAGACGGGGAATCGGCCGGTTTGCATGTCCGACCATAGCTACTCTGCCCCGACCGCCGGCTCGTTATTCCCGGGACGTGACGGCCGGAAGGATTCCAGCGCCCGCATGACGGCTCCCGGCAGCTCGTCCTCTCCGCAGGACACGCGGTTTACGCTGAAGCCGGCCACGGATACCTCCGGTCCGGGTACCTGAGGCCGGGTGGCGCAGTCCACGGGGCAGGAACTGACCACCAGCAGCACATCCCGGCGGGGATCGTCATAGGGCAGAAACAGAGTATCCGGCATGTTGTCCCGGAGAACCTGTACCAGTGCCGGCCCGTTCATCTGGGGATTGCAGTTTCCGCAGTACTTGATACCCACTCTGAGCGTCTCCAAACGTCAAACCTCCCGGTCCTTGCCGCCTTCCGCGGTTTATATGGGATCGGCGAAAAAAGTGGATTCCCATCGGGCACCGCGTGGAAAAATAAAACGGATTTTTCTGGGGGAAAGGGACAGACGGACTTCCCGGCTCATCATCACCTCGCCGTCGATGTTGATGGCTGTGCGCCCCTCCCGGCTCAGGATGGCCATTTCTTTTCCCGTGAGATGGGTTGCCAGATCCGGATGCCGCCTGTAATTTCCGGTCTTGTAATCGCCGATGACCTCAGCCACCTTAAGTACGGTTACCTTCCGGACCAGAAGGAACTCAATCCGCCCGTCGTCCGGCTCCGCTTCCGGCATCACGTACATCCCTCCGCCGTAGTATCGCCCGCTGGCGGCCACCAGCATGGTGAAATCGCCGGAAAAATGCCGCCCGTCCACTTCCGCTTCATAGGGGCGGGAAATTCCCCGGAGAACGTGATACAGGGTGGACAGAGCATAAGCTCCTCTTCCGGAGAGAAAGGGGAGCTTTTTGAAAGACTGCATTCCCGCGGCGATTCTGGCGTCCAGTCCCACTGAGCAGATGTTGAGGCAGAGCCGGCCGTTGCAGTCGATGAGATCAAACTCCGCCGTCTCGCCCTCCACCAATTCCCGCAGATCCGAAAACCGAGAGGTGTCTTTGCCGAAAATGCGGATAAAATCGTTCCCGCTGCCCGTGGGATACTGGGTAACGGCCACGTGAGGATACCCCGCCGCGCCGTTGACCGCTTCGTTCAGCGTCCCGTCCCCGCCGCAGGCGTAAACCCGCAGCTCGTCTCCCTGCCCGGCCGCCCGCTGAACGATGTCGGCCGCGTCCATGGGGCCCCGGGTAAGTATGATTTCGCAGGGAAAACCCATTTCCCTGGCCAGTTCTTCGATTTCCGCGCGGATTTCATGGCTTCTGTCCGTCTTTCCCGCCGTGGGGTTGATTACAAAGAGATGCTTCATTCGTGCTTCACCGGTCCAAACTCAATTTTAGCGCCCTGCGGTGCGGAAAACAGGCCGATTTTATATTGGGTTTATCGCATATCAGTATCAGATTCCGAACATAAAGAGGTTGCACTGAATCATACCGTTGTATAGCTTCCGCTTTTTGTCCGCCCTGCGGCCGAAAGCCTGTTCAAAGTGCTCCTGAGAGGAGAGGAGATAGAGCTTCCACCGGAGCAGCCCCAGGGCCGCTTTTCCGAAAGCCCGGTAAAGCATCTCCGCCGCCTCCTTGTCCATCATGCGCTCCCCGTACGGCGGATTGCTGATGATTATGCCACCCGGCTCGGCCCTCGTGAACTTAGCGGCGTCCGAAACCTCGAATCGGATGAGCTTGTCCACCCCGGCCTTGCGCGCGTTGTCCCTTGCGATTCGAACGGCGTCCGGGTCGATATCTCCGCCCCAGATGTCGTAAGTCCCCGAATATTCCAGGCTTTTCGCCTCCTGGGCGGCCTGTTGCCAGACGTCGCCGGGCACCAGTCCCCATTTTTGGGAGGAAAACGAGCGGGTGAGGCCCGGAGCCCGGTTGATTGCCGCTAAAGCCGCCTCGATTGCGATGGTGCCGGACCCGCAGAAGGGATCGCAGAAGGGCTCTTTGCCCCGATAGCGGGAAATGTTCACCATGCCTGCCGCCAGGGTTTCCCGCAAAGGCGCAGCCACGCCCACGGCCCGGTATCCCCGCTTGTGAAGCCCGGCTCCCGTGGTGTCGATGTAAAGCGAGGCCTCGTCCTTCATGATGGAAAACTGGATCTGGTATATTTCGCCGGTTTCCTGGAACCAGGCGGTTTTATACCTTCCCTTAAGGCGCTCCACAGCGGCCTTTTTGATGATGCTCTGGCAGTCCGGAACGGAATGCAGCTTGGAGTTGAGGGAATATCCCTTGACGGGGAAAGCGCCGTGAATGGGGATATATTCCTCCCAGGGAAGAGCTTTTGTCCCCTCGAACAGCTCCTCGAAGGATCTGGCGGGAAAAGTGCCCATGCGGATGAGGACCCGCTCTCCGGTGCGCAGGCGGAGGTTGACCCTGGCAATATCCCGGGCCTCCCCGGAAAAGTGCACCCGTCCGTTTTCCGCCCTTACGTTGGAAAGGCCCATCCGCTTTAATTCGTCCGCCGCCGGTGCTTCCAGCCCGAACAGGCAGGGAACGGTAAATTCCATTTTGAATACTCCTTTTAACTGCGTAAGACGGCTCCCCGGTAAATTCCTTACGTAAATTTTACCCTCCGCCGCCTCCCAAACAATGGATAGCGCTTTGAAAAATGATATGATATAATAACTACATGGTAGTTTGCGGCTATTATATAGCGTATAGTCATTTCGTTATGAAAAAAGCTTTGTTTTATATCGTCCCCGCCTTGCGCGGCTGCGAACAAAGCGCGATACGATAATCGCCGCCGATTCATGGAATACTAGCGTATGCCGCCTCCCGCGGCGGGCGCCCGCCCGGCGCCACAGAAAGGAATGATTTGATTTGACGGGATTCTGGCTGATTGGCATCATTGTGTTTGCCGTTATAGAGGGATTGACCGTGGGTCTGACCTCCATCTGGTTTGCCATCGGCTCCGTGGCGGCTATGATTGCCGCCGCCCTGGGAGCGGGCCTTCCGCTGCAGGTCGTCCTGTTTTTCGCGGTTTCCGCCGTCACCCTTTTGTTTACCAGGCCGCTGGCCAAAAAATATCTGTCCCCGAAAAAGACTCGCACCAATGCCGACAGGGTCATCGGGAAAACGGGGATTGTCACCGAGACCATCG
This sequence comes from Papillibacter cinnamivorans DSM 12816, assembly GCF_900176335.1. GTDB lineage: Bacteria > Bacillota > Clostridia > Oscillospirales > Oscillospiraceae > Papillibacter > Papillibacter cinnamivorans. The sequence goes on along the minus strand of NZ_FWXW01000003.1, from coordinate 236,608 downwards.
ACAACCTCAAAGCCACCGGGATGGTGTCCATCGGCGGCGTTCTGTGGACGGCGCGTTCCGAGGGGGACGAAATATTCCCTGTGGATACAAGGGTGAACGTGACCAGGATCGAGGGAGTCAAAGTATTTGTAATCAGGGCCGCTGCCCCGGTGGAAGCGGGAGTATAGCCCGGATATGCCTCGGGCGCCTGTGCCCGGCAACAATAAAGGAGGTAAGTTATGTTTTTTCCCGGAACCTTTTTCAGCGCGGTAGGTAGCATTGCCGGATGGATCATTCTCATCGTCGTGGTGCTCGTGATTGTGGTGAAGAACGTATTCATCGTGCAGCAGTCCAAGGCCTTTGTAATGGAGCGCCTGGGTGCGTTTTCCACCGTGTGGGAAGTGGGGCTCCACTTCAAGATCCCCTTCATCGAGCGGGTGGCAAAGGTGGTATCCCTGAAGGAGCAGGTCATCGACTTCCCGCCCCAGCCCGTGATCACCGAGGACAACGTCACCATGCAGATCGACACGGTCCTGTATTTTCAGATCACCGACCCGAAGCTGTATACCTACGGCGTGGAGCATCCGCTTTCCGCCATCGAGAATCTTTCCGCCACCACCCTGCGTAACATCATCGGCGACCTGGAGCTGGACCAGACCCTTACCTCCCGGGACATCATCAATACCCAGATGAGGACCATCCTGGACGAGGCGACGGACCCCTGGGGGATCAAGGTAAACCGTGTCGAGCTCAAAAACATCATCCCGCCGCGTGAGATCCAGGATTCCATGGAGAAGCAGATGAAGGCCGAACGGGAGCGCCGCCAGTCCATTCTTCAGGCGGAAGGCACGAAGGCCTCTCAGATCCTGGTGGCGGAGGGCGATCAGCAGGCCGCCATCCTGCGGGCAAACGCCGCAAAGCAGGCGAGAATTTTGGAGGCGGAAGGCGAAGCCGAGGCAATCCTGAAGGTCCAGAAGGCCCTGGCCGATTCCCTGAAGCTGCTCAACGAATCCAACCCCAACGATCAGGTGGTTAAAATCAAGTCGCTGGAGGCTTTTGCCGCAGCGGCCAACGGAAAGGCGACCAAGATTATTATTCCCTCGGAAATCCAGGGGCTCGCGGGCCTCGCCGCCGGCGTCAAAGCCCTCATCGAACCGGATGTTAAAGCGGAGCCGCCCAAACCGCCCAAAGCCTAATAACAGAAAAAGGGAGCCGTCTTCGCTGTGCGGGACGGCTCTTTATTTCTCCAAAAACTTTTCGTACTTTTCGCCGCTGGCGAAAAGCTTTTTCAGATTTTGTGTTGCGTTCCGTGACCAAAATCTGAAAAAGATGAAATCCAGGTGCCTTGCGGGAATTCACTTTCCGCAAGGCACACTTTGCGCGTTTTCTCAAAAACGCGATCCTTCTCCCGTTGCTCCGCCGAATGGCAAAGCCTTTCGGCGGTTGAAAGAGCCGTCTTCGCTGTGCGGGACGGCTCTTTACTTTTATATTGTGCAGATGAGATTTCGAATTTGCGTTTTCAGGGCTGTCCGGACTTGAACCGAATGTTCTTCATCAGGATAAAAGCGTTGGCCGCTTCGTACAGCGCGATTCCGGCAAAAGCCGCGGTTTTTCCAAGGCTGTGGGCGTCCGCGATTGTCACGATGGAAAAATAAACGCCCAGCATGGCCGTGAAGGAGACCCTGTGTACCTTCGGTTTTCCGAAGGCAAATCCGGCCATGAAGTAAAGTGTCAGAACAAACAGGATAATGGCCAGTAGCTCGTAGATATAATCCAGAATCACGGGGTCAGCCGCCCGGTCCCGGTAGGATAGGATCAGCCAGAAGCAGGAAAAGAAGACGGGAACCAGCGTTTCAAGGCCGAATGCCTCCCTCTGCCCGCCCCGAAAGCTGCTCTGAATGGTGAACAGCATGGAAATGCCCGCCCAGATGATAAGTCCGGCAAGTAAAAGGTGGGAGACGAGATGGGGAACATCCCGCGCAAAAGCCACGACTTCGGACGCGCCGTAAAAAAGCAGCAGGAAGCAGGAGGCGACCAGGACCGCGGCAAGGGCGGGCCCGTCGATGCGGAAGGCTTCCCGGTATCCGCCCTTAATAGGCAGGATGCGCATTTTCAGTGTGAAAAGCAGCAGTACGGCCGCCGCTGCCATAGAGAGCAGGATCATGGCGGCCGAAAGGGGATGACCGGGCACGGCGAGGCCGGTGTCCGGTTCAAAAGCCCGCAGAAGCTCAAAATGCCGGAGTATGGCGCCTGCGATGCCCGCGGCGATTGGAAAAACGGGCAGCAGCTGATAGTTCCTCATGCTAGTCCTCTTTTCTTTGCGAGGTTGAATGTAACGGTGAAATAACAGCATCGCCGCCGGTTTCGCCTTGAGGTGCGAGGCGGACGCGCCGTCAAGCCCGGTGTAATGGACGCTTTGCGGCTGTTATGCCACAAACGCGGAGCGTATCGTGGTATATGGCATCGTTTGCGGTTCCGTCCGAAGGGCGGGAGCAAACCGCGCCGTCAAGCCCGGTATAATAGACGCTTTGCGGCTATTATACCACAATTGAAAACCAACAAACAATGTATTTTAAAACCCCCCGCATATTTTATGCGGGGGGTTCTTTCATACTGAAGCTATATTCTTCTGTCCATGGGCACGAAAGGCCGGGTGGGAGCCACCGCCTTGTAGGCGGGCCGCATGATTCGGTTGCCCGGATTGTGGATTTCCTCGATCCTGTGGGCGCACCAGCCGACGATTCTCGCGATGGCAAACAGGGGCGTGTATAAATCCATGGGGATATTCATCATTTTATAGACAAGTCCCGAATACATATCAATATTGGCACACATGGTTTTGGTCTCGCCCTTCACGGACAGGAATACCTCCGGGGAGAGCCTCTCCACCGTTTCAAAGAGATCGAACTCCTCGCTCATTCCTTTTTTTGCCGCCAGCGACCGGGCAAACCGCTTGAGGATCACGGCCCGTGGATCCGACAGCGTGTAAATGGCGTGTCCCATGCCGTAAATCAGCCCGCTTCCGTCTCCCAGCCGGCCGTTTATGATCTCCTCAAGGCAGGCCTTGATCTCGTCGTCGTCCTTCCAGTCCCGCACCGTTTCCTCGATGCAGCCGAACATTTCCATCACCTTTTTGTTGGCGCCGCCGTGCCTGGGCCCTTTCAGGGAGCCGACGGCCGCCGCGATGGAGGAATAGGTGTCCGTTCCCGAGGAGGAAAGGACGCGGCAGGCAAATGCGGAGTTGTTGCCGCCGCCGTGCTCTGCGTGGAGCACCAGGCACAGGTCCAGAAGCCGAGCCTCATCCTCTGTGAAGGCGTTGTCCCGGCGTACGGAATACAGGAAGTTTTCCGCCGAGGACATATCCTCCTGGGGCCGGTGCAGGTACAGGCTCTGATTGTCGTAGTAATGCCTCTTGACGGCGTAGGCGTGGGCCACGATGGTGGGCACCCGGGCGATGAGCTCCAGAGACTGCCGCAGTAGATTTTCCAAAGATCCGTCCTCCGGGCGCGGGTCGTAGGAATATAAAGCCAGAACGGACCGCGCCAGCTTATTCATGACATCCGGGCTCGGCGCCTTGATGATCATGTCCTCGGTGAAAGAAGCCGGCAGGGTGCGGCACTGGGCGATGAGGCGGGTGAACTGCTCCAGCTGGGAGCGGTTGGGAAGGGCGCCGAAAAGCAGCAGGTACGCGGTCTCCTCGAACCCGAACCGCTTTTCCGAGACAAATCCGTCGATGAGGTCCTCCACGTTGATGCCCCGGTAGATGAGACGGCCCTCTCTGGGGACGCGCTCTCCATCCTGCACCACGTAGCCCTGGACGTTGCCGATCTGAGTCAGACCCGCCATGACGCCCGTGCCGTCCGCGTTTCGCAGCCCGCGTTTGACGTCGAATTTATCATAATAGGTTGGATCGATGTAATTGTGCTTGCAGAACTCATCGCAAAGGCTTCCGATGAACGCATCGGAATTCAGCAGAAGGTCGTCTTGCATGATCCGCAGCCTCCTCCCAGATCAGATTTTCCCTATTATATTCTCTTCCCTCCGGCGAGTCAATCTAAATCCTTTGAAAAATCAAAGGTTTTAGTTTATTTTATTAATCTTTGAAGAGACGTTTCAGTAAATATGAACAGTGAGGGGAAGGAAAAACTTTGCTTTTTATTGCAACATTTCGGGACGAATCCTGCATTATGCCTCGTGATAAAAAATAGTGCGATAGCTGAATCGGACGGTGCCGCGAAGCCCGAAAACATGTTCTTCCCGTTTGATGGGAAACAGAAAAGAGTATCCGGGCCGGCGCCGCGCGTCATAGGGAGAACACCATGAAACAGACCTTTGTGATTTCCGTGCTGCTGCTGCTTTTTACCTTTTCCATGCCTCTCATTTCGGTGTCGGGCCTGCCGGCTTCGCCCGCCGTTTCGCCGGGGGTATCCTTTTTATCCGCGCCGTCCCCGCGGATAACGTATTCGTCCGCAAAGACCGTCGACGCGGGCATCGCGGTGCGGGTGTTGGAGGAGGGCAGCGTAACCGTCATGCCCATGGACCAATATCTGAGGGGCGTCCTGGCGGCGGAAATGCCCGCCTCCTTTGAGCCGGAGGCCCTGAAGGCTCAGGCGGTGGCAGCCAGGACCTATACTCTTTACCGGATTCAAAACGGCTGCTCCGCCCACCCCGAGGCGGACGTGTGCACCGACTCCCTCTGCTGCGCCGCGTATATCGGCGAGGCGGCGGCAGCGGCGGCCTGGGGAGAAAACGCCTCGGCGTACTGGGAAAAAATCACGGAAGCGGTGGCGGAAACCGACGGCATGGTGGCGCTTTACAACGGGACCCTCATCGACACGGTGTTCCACTCCTCCTCCGCAGGCCGTACGGAGGCGGCCGTGAACGTCTGGGGAAAGGATCTGCCCTATCTCCAGAGCGTGGAATCCCCGGAAACCGACGCCACGGTCCCCAATTATTACAGCAGGGTGGAAGTTTCCGTTTCCCGGTTCAAGGAAGCCTTTTTGGCCGAATATCCAAACGCTGATCTCTCCGCTTCCCTCTCCGGCTGGTTTAAAAACGAGACCCGCTCGGAAGCGGGGTATGTGATTTCCCTGGACATCGGCGGCGTCACGGTTTCCGGCCCGGCTGTCCGCTCTCTGTTTTCCCTGCGCTCGGCAGACTTTCGGGTGGATACGGAAGACGGCTCGGTGGTCTTCTTTGTCACGGGGTACGGGCATGGTGTCGGCATGAGCCAGTACGGAGCTAACGTACTGGCCTCCCAGGGGAAAAACTATGTGGAAATCCTGGAATGGTACTACACGGGCGTCAGTGTGGAGCGCTGGCAGGGCTGAACTGCCGAAAATATCTTTTCAAGTCTCTTCCGGACCCCTGCACTTGCCTGTTTTCAAAACAGGCGAAGTGGTATATAATGACTACACGCTGCAGAAATACTACGGATAGGAATGGGAGGCCCCCCGAATGGACTATGCAAAGGAATCGCTGAAACTGCATTACGAGTGGCGCGGAAAACTGGACATCGTTCCCAAGATGCCGGTGACAAACAAGGAAGAGCTGTCGCTGGCCTATACCCCGGGAGTTGCCCAGCCCTGCCTGGAAATACAGAAGGACCCCGACAAGAGTTATGAGCTCACCGGCCGCTGGAACACGGTGGCCGTCGTTACGGACGGAACGGCCGTCCTGGGCCTGGGAGATATCGGCCCCGAGGCGGGGATGCCCGTAATGGAGGGCAAGTGCGTCCTGTTTCACGCTTTCGGCGGCGTGAACGCGGTTCCCCTCTGCATCCGGTCCAAGGATCCGGACGCCATCGTAGAGACCGTTTCTCTTCTCGCCGGAAGCTTCGGCGGTATTAACCTGGAAGACATCAGCGCGCCCCGCTGTTTTGAAATCGAGAGCCGTCTGAAGGAACGCTGCGACATCCCAATTTTTCACGACGACCAGCACGGGACGGCGGTGGTGGTGGCCGCGGCCCTTCTCAACGCTCTGAAGATTGTGGACAAGAAAATAGGAGATATCAAGGTCGTCACCCAGGGGGCGGGCGCCGCGGGCGTCGCCATCATCCGGCTCCTTACGGCCCTGGGTCTGAACCATGTGATCCTCTGCGACCGTCACGGAGCGATTTACGAGGGACGGTCCGATCTCAATCCCGCCAAGGAGGAGCTGGCCCGCTTCACGAACCGGGAAAAGAAAACCGGATCTCTGGCGGAGGTTCTCCGGGGCGCGGATGTGTTCATCGGCGTTTCCGCGCCGGACTCGGTCACCCGGGAAATGGTCCGTTCCATGGCGCCCAAGGCCATTCTGTTTCCTATGGCGAATCCCGTCCCCGAAATCATGCCGGACCTGGCCCATGACGCGGGAGCCGCCGTGGTGGGGACGGGCCGGAGCGATTTTCCCAACCAGATCAACAACGTCCTGGCTTTCCCGGGCATTTTCCGCGGCGCCCTGGATGTGCGCGCCCGGGATATCAACGACGAGATGAAGCTTGCCGCGGCCTTTGCTCTGGCCGGCCTCGTGGGGGACAAGCTGGCGCCGGGGTATATCCTGCCCGCGGCCTTCGATCCCCGTGTCTGCCCCGCCGTTTCCGAGGCGGTTGCCAAAGCCGCCAGAAAAACGGGTGTGGCGAGAATATAGGCGTGCCGCGCGGCAAACCGGTTTCTTTACCGGTTTTTAATCCGGGTTTAATCCTTCGTCAATTGGATTTGAAGATTGTTTTGTTATATTGAAAGCACCAAATACAAAGGAGGCTTTCAAGCATGGCAACCCTGGAACAGGTGGAAAAACTCAGGCAGTATGCAAACGTCAGCTTCGCGGAGGCCAAGGAGGCCCTGGAGGCATGCGGCGACAATCTTCTGGACGCGGTGGTCTATCTGGAGAAAAAGGGAAAGGTGAAGGAACCCGCGCAGGGCGGCCGGTACGACACCTCTTCTTCCGCGCAGGAGACCCAGAGCGGGCAGACCTCCGCTCCTCCGCCCCGGGAGGAGCAGCGCCGTCACTGTCATCGGGCCGACAACTTTTGGAAGACCATCGGCGATCTGCTGAAAAAGGGACTATCCAATCACTTTGAAGTGATCCGCAAGGGAGAGGTGCTCATCTCCATTCCCGTGATCGTCCTCGTTTTCCTGCTGGTCTTCACCTTCTGGATCACTCTGCCCCTTATGATCGTCGGCCTGTTTTTCGACTGCACCTATCATTTCCGCGGCCCAGATCTCGGCAAAGACTCGGTGAACCGGATCGTGGATTCCGCCTCGGAAGTGGCGGAGGATATCAAAAAGAACTTCACCAAGGAATAAAGCGGCATAAGTCCTCAACTTACAGCAAAACGCGCTGCGGTCCGGCTGGAGCCGCGCCGCAGCGCCTGCGGGAGGCGGGAATGTGGCGGACAGGATTCTTCTCATAGAGGACGAGGAAAACCTGGCCCGGTTTATCGAGCTGGAACTGCGGTACGAGGGATACGAAGTCATAAAAGCCCACGAGGGAAGAAGAGGTCTGGAGCTGGCCGAGGCAGGGGAGTACGATCTCCTGCTTCTGGACATCATGCTGCCGGGCCTTTCCGGCATGGAGATCCTCCGCCGCGTGCGCCGCCTGTCCGACGTTCCTGTGATCATGCTCACCGCCAGGGACAGCGTGATGGATAAGGTGGCGGGCCTGGACAGCGGGGCCGACGACTATATTGCAAAGCCCTTTGCCATCGAGGAGCTTCTTGCCCGGATCCGCGTCGCTCTCCGCAAGCGGCAGGCAGCCCGGGAGGACCCGGTCCTTTCCGCCGGCCCTCTCACCCTGTGCCCCTCCCGGCATGAGGTCCGGGTAAACGGGACCCAGGTGGAGCTCACCAAGCGGGAATTTGACCTGCTGCAGTATTTTCTGGAGAACAAAGGCCGGGTGATCACCCGGGAGTCGCTCCTGGACAAAGTCTGGGGCTTTGATTTTGCGGGGGAGACCAACGCGGTGGACGTCTACGTGCGCTTCCTCCGCTCCAAGCTGGACGAGGCCTTCGGCATCAAGCTGATTCACACCGTGCGGGGCCTCGGATATATGATTAAGGATGAATGAACCATGGACCGCTCTCAAAGCGAAACGGGCAGGCGATTTTCCGACAGGATGCGGCAGTCCATCGTTTTAAGCCTGAATACCCGGCTCTTTTTCCGGTATCTGGGCGTGTTTATTTCGATGGACGTGCTCCTTTGCGCCCTTTTTGCGGGGGGGCTTTTATTTTATGCCGAGTCGGTGTCCGCAAAATACGTCCTGGCGGCGGAAGCCGCCGGCGCGCCGGGCGGCGGGGAACTAGCCTTTACGGAGGCCGCCGGTTTCCGGCTGGCCTCTCCGGACGCGGACCTGAAGGGATACGTTCCGCCGGAGGCTTTCCGCTTCCTTTACCCCGAAGCGACGGCGGACGCCGCCCGGAGCCTTCGCATGGGAAGCGGGGACACCTGGTGGGATTCTGTTCTGGGCAGCGAGTATGTGGTGGTTCCCTCGGGGCTGGACCCGCCTCTGGCGGTTTATTTTTCCCTGGGGGAACCCCTGCGCCTCTTCGGCTGGCTGCTGCTGATCTTTGCGATAGCCCAGGCTTTGGCGCTTTTGAGGGGCCTTGCGAGAAACGCCCGGACCATCCGGGAGGCCATCCGCCCGGTGAACGAGCTGGCCGAAGCGGCCAGGACCCTCAATGAGCGGGGTGAAATGTCCCCCGCCGAGCTTCGCCGCCTGGCCGGTACCCTTAACGCCATCAACGCCGACCACCTGGACACCCGTATCCCCGTTTCAGGCGCCCAGGAGGAGCTGAAAACCCTGGCCGCCGCCATCAACTCCCTCCTGGACCGCATCAATGAATCCTATCGGGCCCAGGCCCGCTTCGTTTCCGACGCGTCTCACGAGCTGCGCACCCCCATCTCCGTCATCCGGGGGTATGCAAATCTCCTGGACCGCTGGGGCAAAAACGATCCGGAGACCACCCAGGAGGCCATCACCGCCATCAAACACGAGTCGGAGGCCATGCAGGAGCTGGTGGAGCAGCTTCTCTTCCTCGCCCGCAGCGACAATGACACTCTGCGCCTTACTCTGTCCCCGGTGGACCTCATGGAAATCGTGGAGGAGGTATACCGGGAGACCAATCTGGTCCACACGGAGCACCGGCTGGAACGAGCGCCCGGCCCCCCCGTGGTGGTGAGCGGAGACGCGGGGCTTTTAAAGCAGGCCCTTCGGATTCTGGTAGACAACAGCATCAAGTATACGCCTCCGGGAGGAAGGATTCTCATCGGAGCGAAACGGGAAGGGAACGAGGCGGTACTCCTGGTGGAGGACGAGGGAACGGGAGTATCTCCCGAGGCGCTCCCCAGGATATTCGACCGGTTCTACCGGGCGGAGGAGTCCAGGGCCCGGAAGACGGGAGGAGCCGGACTGGGCCTTTCCATTGCCAAGCGTATCGCCGACGAACACGGGGGCAGCTTCCAGGTGCTCAGCCGGGAAAATATCGGGACCCGGATGATGCTTTTTCTGCCCCTGGCGCAGGCGGAAGACGCCCTAAAAACCGCCGGGCCGGACTGACGTGAAATACCCTTCCTGTGTGTTGGGATTGATTTTTGTACCAGTATATGGGATAATATAAAAACGCCGCATGGGCGGAGCAGCGGCCGGCGAAAACGGCCTTTCGGGAGACGAACGCATGACGGATTTTTTGATACGGTTTTTCATTCGGGACAGCGACAGGATACAGGACCCCTCCGTCCGCAAGCAGTACGGGATGCTCAGCGGGACCGTGGGAATCATTCTGAATCTTTCGCTGGCCTGCGGCAAGTTCATAGCCGGGACGGCGGTGGCCTCCATATCGGTGACGGCGGATGCCTTCAACAACCTGTCAGACGCCGCCTCCTCTTTTGTCACCCTTTTCGGCTTCCGTATGGCCGGCGCTCCCGGGGACAAGGACCATCCCTTCGGACACGGGAGGATGGAATACCTGGCGGGTCTCATCATTTCCCTTCTCGTCATGCTGGCGGGGATCGAACTGTTCCAGACTTCCGTGGGGAGGATAATTCAGCCGGTTCTCGTGGAGTTTAAGCCTCTGGTGGGCATTGTCCTTGCCGCTTCCGTGTGCATCAAGCTCTGGATGTACCTGTTTAACCGCCGCCTTGCGGTAAAAATCGGTTCCACCGCCATGCGCGCCACCAGCCGCGACAGCCTCAGCGACTGTGCGGCCACCAGCGTGGTCCTCGTGGGAATGTTTCTGGGCAGCCGGTACGGCCTTCGTCTGGACGGATACCTGGGCGCCGTGGTGGCATGTTTTATCTTCTATACCGGCTTTTCGTCGGCGAAGGAAACCCTCAGTCCCATTCTGGGCGAGGTGCCGGACCCGGAACTGGTGGACGAGGTCACGAAGATCGTCCTGTCTCATCGTGAAATCGTGGGGATCCACGACCTGATCATCCATAACTATGGTCCCGGCCGGATCATGATTTCCCTTCACGCCGAAGTTCCCAGGGACGCGAATCTTCTTTCGATGCACGAAGTGGTGGACCTCGCCGAACGGGAGCTGCGGAAACGCTTCGACTGCGACGCTGTCATCCATCTGGACCCCATCGTGACCCGGGACGAGGCCGTTCTGGAACTGCGGCAGGAGGTAGTTTCTCTGGTGGAGCAGATAAACCCGGTTTTCACCATTCACGATTTTCGCGTGGTCCGGCGCTCGGATCAGACGAATCTCATCTTTGACGTTATCGTGCCCTATTCCTGCCCGCTTGCCGACCGGCAGATCAAAGAGAAGATTCAGGCCGCCGTAAAGGCCCTGGGTTCGGAATATGCAGCCGTGGTGAGGATCGACAAGGCAGACATCTAACGGCTTGCCGAGTGTATATTAAAAGCCGGATTGCGGATAGATAAGAGGAAGTGATTTGCTGTGCAGGATACGGAAAAAGGCAGCGCCCCTTCCGGGGAGGACATGCCCGTATGCCCTGCCTGCGGTTCCCGGAAGGTCCGCAGGATCGCCTTTACGGAAAAGCTGGGTCTGGCTTTCCTCAAAGGGGAACGGGCGTTTTTGGAAATGCGCAATACGTTCCGCTGCAGTGACTGCGGCAAGGAATGGTAAAAAGAATGGATAACAAAAGACGGAGGTAGATAATTATGTCAAAGATCATCATGGGAGTAAAACTCAAAGAGCGCATGAAGAACGCATCGGAGTTTCAGGCGCTGCTGTCCCGTTACGGATGCAGCATTTCCACCCGCCTGGGACTTCACTCGACAGGCGCGGACGCCTGCAGCCCGGACGGCCTCATTATCCTGGAATTTTTAAACGGTGCCCAGAGTGAGGCCGCGGCCTTTGAAAAAGAGGCGCTGGCCCTGGGCGAGGTGGAAATTCAGAAGATGGTGTTTTGATTTTTCCGTGTAAAAGCGGAGATTAGGGGGCCGGCGTGCGCGCCGGCCCCCTAATCTCCGCTCAGCCGCCCGGATCTCTCTTATCCGCAGATTCCCAGACTTGTACTTCCGATATATTCCATGGTACAATTGTACTTACGATTGCGGAATCAAGCAATAAAATAGGAGGCATGAACAGTGTATTGCGTTCAGGAAATTGCGCCCCGGGTGTTCTGGGTCGGCGGGAGCGACCGCCGGCTGGAGCGGTTTGAGAATATGTTTCCCCTGCCCGGCGGGGTGTCGTATAATGCCTATCTGATTCTGGATGAGAAAACCGCTCTCTTCGACACCGTGGACTCTTCCGTAGCGGACCTCTATCTGGAGAACGTTGCCCATGTGCTGGACGGAAGGAAACTGGATTATCTGGTGATCAGCCACATGGAGCCCGACCACAGTGCGGTGATCGCGGAAATCCTGCGCCGGTATCCGGAGGTGCAGGTGGTGGGCAATCAGAAGACTTTTCAGCTTTTGGGCCAGTTTTTCACCCCCGAACTGGGCAAAAACCGCCTGGTAGTCCAGGAGAACCAGGAACTGAGCCTGGGGGAGAGCCTTCTTCGCTTTACCTTCGCCCCTATGGTACACTGGCCCGAGGTGATCTTCACCTGGGAGGCAACCCGGGGAATCCTCTTCTCGGCGGACGCCTTCGGCTCCTTCGGCGCCCTGGCGGGGAACCTTTTCGCCGATGAGGTGGATATAACCGACGGGTATTTGGACGAGGCCAGGCGCTACTATGCCAATATCGTGGGACGCTACGGGGTTCAGGTCCAGTCGGCCATGAAAAAGCTCGCCGGCCGGGACATCCGCATGATCTGCCCCCTCCATGGGCTTCTCTGGAGGAAGGATCTCCCGTGTATTCTGGAAAAGTACGATCTCTGGAGCCGGTACGAGCCGGAAAAGAAGGGCGTTGCCCTGTTTTACGGCTCCATGTACGGCAATACGGAAAACGCCGCATCCGTTCTCTGCAATAAGCTGGCTCAGCGGGGCGTTACGGACATGCGGATGTACGACGTTTCCAAGACCCACCCGTCTTATCTCATATCCGACGCCTGGAAATACAGCCATTTGGTTTTTGCCTCTCCCACCTATAACCTGCACCTGTATTTCCCTATGGAGACCCTTCTCCAGGATATGGGCGTTCTGGGCCTGAAAAACCGGAAGGTCGCCGTCCTCGGCTGCCATTCCTGGGCCAGTGCCGCCGCCAAACGGATGGAGGAGCTCCTGTCTGCCATGAAGGAAATGGAGCTGCTGACGCCGCCCATGGATATCCGCTCCTCCCTGAAGCCGGAGGGAGAGGCGGATATGGACGCTCTGGCGGACGCCATAGCGGCGTCCTTGTCCGGGAAATGAGGGCATGATTCCCTGAAAAAGCGAAAAACAGCGCCGCATACTGCCCCGATGTCGCGGCCTGTAGCGAACGCGCCGGCGGATGCCCCGGACCGTAACGGAACCGGGGCATCCCTTATATTGCCGGCCGGGCGCGGGGCAGTGGCGCGCAGGGCGGGTTTTCCTTGAATAATCCGGGGGAAAATGTTAAACTGATAGGCATAAAGCGGATTAAATCAGGACTCGGAGGCAAATGGGTGAACGGAAAACAAGTGCTCATCCCCGAAAGTGAAATGCAGCGCCAGCGCGATCTGGAGTCGGAGCTCCGCCTTCGGTTTGAATCGGAAGGGAAGCGCCCTCTTGCCTTTGTGGACACTTACGGCTGCCAGCAGAACGAGGCCGACAGCGAGCACCTTCGCGGGATGCTCTCCCGGATGGGATACGGCGAGGCCTCCGGCCCGGAAGAGGCGGACGTCATCGTCATCAACACCTGCGCCATCCGGGAGCACGCCGAGCAGCGGGTTTTCGGCAACGTGGGAGCCCTGGTCCATTCCAAGAGGGTGAAACCCGATCAGATCATCGCCCTTTGCGGGTGCATGATGCAGCGGGGAGAGACCGCCGAGAGGATCCGCCGCTCCTTCCGCCATGTGGACCTGGTTTTCGGCACCCACGCCCTCTGGCGCTTCCCCGAACTTCTGTACCGTGTCATTGGGCAGCGGGAGCGTGTATTTGAAATCCCGGAGTCCGACGGCAGCATTGCCGAGGGACTCCCGGTTCTCCGCTCCGGCGGCAGTAAGGCCTGGGTCTCCATCATGTACGGGTGCAACAATTTCTGTTCCTACTGCGTGGTCCCTTATGTCCGGGGCCGGGAGCGCAGCCGGGAGCTCCCCTGCGTGCTGGAGGAGATCCGGGGCCTTGTGGATTCCGGATATAAGGACATCACCCTTCTGGGCCAGAACGTCAATTCCTACGGGCGCGACCTGGGCCGGGAGGATTTCTCGGAGCTTCTGCGCCTTGCGGGGGAAATCCCCGGGGATTTCTGGCTCCGCTTTATGACGAGCCATCCCAAGGACGCTTCTCCCCGCCTTTTTGAGACCATGGCGGGAAGCCCCAGGGTGGAAAAGCACCTGCATCTGCCCTTCCAGTCGGGCAGCAGCCGGGTCCTTTCCGCCATGAACCGGGGATACACGAGAGAACACTATTTAAGCCTCATAGAAGAAGCAAAGCGCGCCATGCCGGATCTGGTCCTCACCAGCGACGTGATCGTGGGTTTCCCCGGGGAGACGGAGGCGGAATTTGAGGAAACCCTGGACCTGGTGCGCGAAGTCCGGTACGACGCGCTTTTTACCTTTCTTTTTTCTCCCCGTCCGGGAACCCCGGCCTCGCGCCTGCCGGACCCCGTGCCCAAAGAAGAAAAACAGCGGCGCTTTGCGTCTTTGGTGGACCTCCAGAATGAAATTTCCGCGGAAAAGCACGCGGCCTACGTGGGAAAACGTGTCCGCGTTCTGGTGGACGGGCTCAGCCGGGACGAACGCTTTGATCTCACCGCCCGTACAAACGGCGGGCGCCTGGTGCATCTCCGGGGGGACGAGTCCCGGCTCGGCACCTTCGCGGAAGCGGAAATTACCGGCAGCTCCACCTGGTCGCTGTTCGGAACCATATCGGAAGGCGGGTGATGGCCTTGGCGGATTTGACCCCCATGATGAAGCAGTACCTGGAGATAAAGGAACAAAATCAGGACTGCATCCTGTTTTTCAGACTGGGCGACTTTTATGAGATGTTTGAGGACGACGCCCGCCTCGCCTCCAAAGAGCTGGACCTGACTCTTACCACCCGGGACCGGACCAAGGAAAACCCCGACGACCGGGTCCCCATGTGCGGCGTGCCGTACCACTCCAGCGAGGCCTATATCGCCCGCCTCATCGCCAAGGGCTACAAGGTGGCCATCTGCGAGCAGATGGAGGACCCCGCCCTGGCCAAGGGCCTGGTCTCCCGGGAGGTCATCCGGATCGTGACTCCCGGAACGGTGATCGACAGCTCCATGCTGGACGAGGGGCGCAACAATTTCATCTGCTCCGTCTGCCTGGACGCGGAAAGCTCCGGAATCTGCTTCTGCGATATCTCCACGGGGGAATTTTTCGCCTCCGGCTTTGACGGGCCGGACCGGGTTTCCCACCTGATAAACGAGCTGGGCCGGTTTGCCCCCGCCGAGGCGGTGCTGTCGGAGGAAGCCTTTGCCGAACCCGATCTTCTGACAGCGCTCAATGATAAGCTGGGCTGCCGTTGCGAATCCGGCGGCGCGGGCCGCTTTGAACCGGCGGCCGCGGAAGAGCGCATCCTCCGCCAGTTCGGCGCGGAGGCCCGCGGGACCATTCCCCGGGAAAAAGAGGCCGTCGCGCGCTCCGCGGGGGCCCTTCTGGCCTATCTCTATGAGACCCAGAAGACGGATCTTTCCCATATCAATGTTCTGAGCTACTATCAGAGCGGCCAGTACATGGAACTGGATTTGACGGCCCGGCGGAACCTGGAACTGACGGAGACCATGCGCTCCAAGGAAAAGCGGGGGAGCCTCCTCTGGGTGCTGGATCATACCCAGACCGCCATGGGAGGCCGGCTTCTCCGGAGCTGGATTGAAAAGCCCCTCCTCAGCCCCGTGGCCATCCGCCGGCGGCACCTGGCGGTGCAGGAGCTTTTAAACAGCGCGGTGCCCAGGGCGGAGCTGATTCTGGTTTTAAAGAAGATCACCGACATGGAGCGCCTCGTGAGCCGTGCGGTCTACGGCACCGCCAACGGCAGGGACCTTGTGGCCCTGTCTCTGGCCCTGTCCTATGTGCCGGATATAAAGCGCCTCATCGCGCCCTTCTCCTCCGTGGCCCTGCGGGAGATTTTCTCGAACCTGGACGAGCTTTCCGATATCCGGGCGCTCATCGACCGGGCCATTGCGGAAGAGCCTCCCTTTTCCGTGCGGGAAGGGGGCGTCATCCGGACCGGGTATGACGCGGAGGTGGACCGCCTCCGGGACGTCATGAGCGGCGGGAAAGGCTCGGTGGCAGCCATCGAGGCTTCCGAGCGGGAGAAAAGCGGGATTAAGAACCTGAAGATCGGATACAACAAGGTATTCGGCTATTACATAGAGGTCAGCAAGTCCAATTACGCCCTGGTGCCCCAGGACTATATCCGCAAGCAGACCCTGGCAAACTGCGAGCGGTATATCACCCCCGAGCTCAAGGAGATGGAGAGCACCATCCTCACCGCCCACGATAAGGTGGTGGCCTTGGAGTACGAACTGTTTACCGGGGTGCGGGAAGCGGTGGCCGGCGCGGTGCACCGGATTCAGAAAACCGCCTCCGCCGTGGCAAGGCTGGACACTTTGGCTTCCTTCGCCGAGGCGGCGGGCAAAAACGGATACGTTATGCCGGAGGTGGACGATTCCGGTCTTCTGGAGATCCGGGAGGGCCGCCATCCGGTGGTGGAAAAGGTGCTGAAGGGGAGTCTCTTTGTCCCCAACGACACGAGGATGGGTACCGAAGAAGAACGCGTGGCCATCATCACCGGCCCCAACATGGCGGGAAAATCCACCTATATGCGTCAGGTGGCCCTCATCGCCCTCATGGCCCAGATCGGCAGCTTCGTCCCCGCCAAAAGCGCGCGCCTGGGCGTGGTGGACCGGATTTTCACCCGGGTGGGAGCTTCGGACGATTTGGCCGCCGGCCAGTCCACCTTCATGGTGGAAATGACCGAGGTGGCCGATATCTTGAGGCACGCGACCGCAAAGAGCCTTTTGATCCTGGACGAGATCGGCAGGGGGACCTCCACCTTCGACGGAATGTCCATCGCCCGGGCCGTCCTGGAGTACTGCGCGGACAAAAAGCGCCTGGGGGCAAAGACCCTCTTTGCCACCCACTTCCACGAACTGACCGAAATGGAGGAGCAGCTGGCGGGGGTGAAAAATTTCAACATCGCCGTGAAAAAGCGGGGAGACGAAATCATCTTCCTCCGGAAGATCGTAAGGGGCGGCGCGGACAAGAGCTACGGCGTGGAAGTGGCCAAGCTGGCAGGTATCCCGGACCGGGTGATCGACCGCGCCAAAGAGATCCTCCTGGCCCTGGAAAACGGCGGTCCGGTAAAAGCCCGGGGAAAAAGCGCCCCCGCTGCCTCCGGCGATCAGCTGTCCATGCTGGACATGGGCGCCTCCCGGGTGGCGGACCGTCTCCGGGAGCTGGACGTCAACACCCTCACCCCCATCGAGGCCATGAATCTTCTGTTTGAGCTGAAACAGTCTTTGAACTGAGGCGGGAAGGGCGCCGCGCGTATGCGCGGCCCGCCGTGAGCGCCGCAGGGTTTTATCCGGAACAGCGGCCCGCCGCCTGGGGGGCCTGCCGGAAACCGCCGTGGGAATTGTCCCGGCGGGGAAATGGAGCAATCGCATGGAAAACAAATTTCATTCCAATCTTTCCGCCCGGGAGATCAAGCTGGGCATCGTGTTTTTCCCTATCTACATGCTGGTTCTGCCCTTTGCGGTGTCCTTTGCCTGCCTGTTTCTGGAACGGAACTGGAGCATTTCCCCCAGCGATTCCACGGTGAACCTGGTGTACTACTTTATCCTGTTCGGCTGTGTCATCCTCCTGTTCCGTAAGTTTCATCTCAAGTCCTTCGACGAGTTTTCGGACAACGTTATGGGAAGTCTGAAGGTCGTCGCCCTCGCCTTCGGCTTTTACTTTGTGGCGAACTTTCTTATGGGCCTGCTGCTCTCTCTGGTGCCGGGCGGCTTTGATAACGTGAATACCGACGCCATCGTCGCCCAGGCCCGGGAGAACGCCCGGGCCACCATGGTGATGGTTCTCTTTCTTTCCCCCTTCGTGGAGGAGACCCTGTTCCGCGGCCTGATCTTCGGCTCCATCCGGGAAAAGAACCGGATTCTGGCTTATGTGATATCCGCGCTCCTCTTCTGTATTCTCCATGTGTGGCAGTATATCTTCACCTCGGGAGACTACACCTATCTCATCGCGATTTTGCAGTATCTCCCCCCTTCTCTGGCTCTGGCCTGGTGCTATGAGAAGTCCGGGAACGTGTGGGCGGCCATCATGCTGCACATGCTGATAAACGCCTTTGCGCTGGTGGCTATTTTTGGCGCCTGACCGCCGGTTCGGCGTATGGAAAAGGAGGTTCGCCCTTGCCCAGGATTCTGCAGCTTGATTCCCATGTCGCCGACCTGATTGCCGCCGGGGAAGTGGTGGAGCGCCCGGGCTCGGTGGTGAAGGAACTGCTGGATAACGCCATAGATGCCGGAGCCTCCGCCGTGACGGTGGAGATCCGCAGCGGCGGCATGAGCTATATCCGTGTGTCGGACAACGGCTGCGGCATCCCCTCGGAGGACGTGGAGACCGCTTTTTTGAGGCACGCCACCAGCAAGATCCGGGACGAGAGCGACCTTGCCGCTATCGGGACTCTGGGCTTCCGGGGCGAAGCCCTGGCGGCCGTCGCCGCGGTCTCCCGGGTGGAGCTTCTCACCTGCTCTTCGGAGGAGGAGATGGGGACCGCCCTGTCTTTGGAGGCCGGAGTGCCGGGGGAGCGGGAGCCGGCCGGGTGCCCCCGGGGCACGACTCTTGTGGTGCGCAATCTTTTTTACAACACCCCCGCAAGGCTCAAATTCATGAAAAAGGACTCCGCCGAGGCGGCCAACGTCGCCGCCGTCGTCCAGAACGCCGCCCTGTCCCATCCGGAGGTTTCCTTTAAATTTATCCGGGACGGCAAAGAGGAAATGCTCACTCCCGGGGACGGGAAGCTGCTTTCCGCGATTTACGGCGCTCTGGGCAGGGAATTCGCCCTGGGCCTCATGGAGGTTTCCTCCTCCGGCGCAGACGCCCGGGTCTGGGGCTATGTCACGAAGCCCCTCAGCGGGCACGGGACCCGCGGATACCAGCACTTTTTCGTAAACGGCCGGTATGTGAAGTCCCGGCTTATGACGGCGGCCCTGGAGGAGGCCTACAAAAACCGCGCCATGACCGGGAAATTCCCCGGCTGCGTCCTCCATCTGCGGCTGCACCCCGGCGCGGTGGACGTGAACGTGCACCCCGCCAAGACCGAAGTCAAGTTTTTAAGCGAGCGGCGCGTTTTTGACGCCGTGTATTATGCGGTGCTCTCCGCGCTGGAGGGAGAGCTGTCTCATCCGGAGATGGCGCTGCGCGCGCAGGACGGCGCCCGCCGGACGGATACTCCGGAACATGGCGGTTTTCCTGCCGGACCCGAGGTCCGTGTGGGCCCGCCCTCCGCCGCCTCCGGATTCCAGACCTCGGTTTTTCCCGCCGACACCGAGCTGAAAGACGGGGGGCTTGCGCTGGAAAGCGGCCGCTTCCTGACGTATGGAGTCCCTTCCGCCTCTGTCCGGCTTCCGTATCGGGAAACGGACAGCAGCATAACCGCCCCCTCTGTGTCCCCGGGGAGCGTGTCCGTACAGTCCGCACTAGCGCCGGACCGGGAAGAGCGGCAGCAGCCGCATGAATCCGCTCCGCTTCCCCCGGAAAGCCCTGGCCTCTTTCGCATCCTGGGGGAGGCCCTGGAAACCTATATTGTCGTGGAGAAGCCCGGGGGCCTGCTCCTCATAGACAAGCACGCCGCTCACGAGCGTATCCTCTTCGACCGGCTGGTGAAGGAGCCTGGCTCCGTCATGGCCCAGGTCCTGCTTTCCCCCGCGGTGGTGGCCCTGCCCAAAGAGGAGTCGGCCGTCCTGCTGGAAAACCGCGGCATGCTTTCGGAATTCGGCTTTGAGGTGGAGGACTTCGGCGGCGGGAGCCTGATCGTCCGTCAGACCCCCTGGGACATCGATCCCGGCGGGATTCCCTCCGCCCTTTCGGAGCTGGCCGGCTGTATTCTGGATGCTAAAAGGGTGGATCCTAAAAGCGTCCGAGGCGAGGTGCTCAGCTCCATCGCCTGCAAAGCCGCCGTCAAGGCCGGCTCCAAAAGCAGCCCCGAGGAGATGACCGCCCTTGTGGAAGAGGTGATGGCGGGCCGGGTCCGGTACTGTCCCCACGGGCGGCCCGTGGCGATCTCCCTTTCCAGGGCCCAGCTGGAAAAACAGTTCGGGCGGATTCAATAGGAAACGCCCTGCTCCCCTTTGCATCGGAAGCAAGGCGTTTATCCGGTATCGGACACGTAGGCTCGGTTTTCCGCTCCGCCTTTTACTTTTCCGTCTCTCCGGCGGAAATAGCCCGGCGCAGGAACCGCTTTTTGTATTTGAAAATGGCGATCCGGCTCACCGACTGAATAAGGCTCAGATTGGTGATGCCGCCCACCGCGCCCACCAAGGCGAACCCCTGCAGGAATTTGGCCCCCAGAAGGGCCCCGGACAGACAATCCGCCGCCTCTCGGATGGAACCCTTCAGATCGTCCGGGACGGCCTGCCCCGTGTCGATGAGGTATCCGATCCGATCCGTCCGTGCGGAATGCTCCGCGCGGGCGTCCCCCTTGCTGGAGGCGGTGCAGATGATGCCGAGAATAAAGATTCGCTCCTGGGGGGCATCATATTCAAATCCGTAGCTGAGACAGATTTCATAGACGGTCCGCAATATGACCCCGATGAAAACCGGGATGTCCGGCAGCCCGATTCCCAGCACGCCCAGGACGGCGCCCTCCGCCGCCGATATGCCCTTGTTGGCCGCGGCGTTTTTGGATGCGTGCCGGTCAAAGCGCTTTAAGTTCTTTTTCGTGATGGCTTTGCCCAGGATATAGCGGTTGACGTCGTACTGATCCCGGTGCTTCTGCGCCGAGTAACTTTTTTCGATGATCGCCGTGCCCTTGTCGAAGACCACGTAAAATCCCGTTTCGAAGGCCTCACGCAGAACGCCCAGGGCCTTGTCGGGGATAAGGTCTGAGAGCTTTTCCTTTACCGGCGCCAGGGTTTCCTTCCAGTAGGAGCTCTCCCGTCTCTGAAGGAGCCTTTTTTCCTCCCGAAGGAGCCTTGCCTTGTGCTGGGAGAGGATTTTATTCGGTTTCAATGCCCTGCCTCCCTGTTTGAATTCACCGGGGATCCCGCCGAACGGATCCCGCTATGCCCGGCGGCGCGCGGCCGCCGCTTCCCTTTGGAGGATGCTTCTGGTAACATGATATCAGAGCCGGCCTCAAATGACAAGAAACGGACCGCCCGGTTTCCGGCGTGCCGGCCTTTACGCAGGAGGATTCCATGAAACATCGGATCGTATGCGTCGTCGGCCCCACAGCCACGGGGAAAACCGCCCTGGGGGTGGAGCTTGCCCTTGCTCTGGACGGGGAGATCGTGTCCGCCGATTCCATGCAGGTTTACCGGGGAATGGACATCGGGACGGCGAAGCCCGGCGAGGCGGAAAGAAAGGGCGTTCCCCACCACATGCTGGACGTGGTGGGTCCGGAGGAGGAATACTCGGCGGCCCGCTACGTCCGGGACGCGTCCTCCTGCGTGGACGATATCCTGGCTAGAGGGAAGCTCCCCATTGTCGTGGGTGGCACCGGGCTTTACGCCGAGGCCCTTGTTTCCGGGAGAGACTTTGCCCCCGCGGGGACCCAGACGGCCTGCCGGGAGGAGCTTCAGAAGCAGCTGGAGCGGGAGGGCCCGGAGGCTATGCTGGAGCTGCTGCGGCGGTTTGACCCGGACAGCGCGGCGCGGCTTCATAGAAACGACTCAAAGCGTATTTTGCGCGCTCTGGAGGTCTGGTATGTAAGCGGGAAAACCATTTCACAGCATAACGAGGAGACCCGGCGCGCTCCGCCCCGGTATGAGGCTTTTTGGATTGGGCTGAATTATTTGAACAGGCAGGACTTGTACGACCGCATTGACTCCCGTGTGGACAGGATGCTGGCCGCCGGCCTTCTGGAAGAGGTGCGCGCCCTGCTGGCCGGCGGGGTGCCGAAAAACGGAACCGCCCTGCAGGCCATCGGATACAAAGAACTCGTGAACGTGGTCCAGGGGACGGCGGATCTTGCCTCCGCTGTAGATAAAATCAAGATGGAATCCCGGCGCTATGCCAAGCGCCAGCTGACCTGGTTTCGGAAAAACCCGGAAATCCATTGGATATCGTGGGATAAAACCCCGGATTTGGAACTGGCGCGACAGATTTCGTGGAACTATTTAAAAAACTGGGTGTAAACTGACCGAAAGGACGTGTCGTTTTATACTTTTCTTTGGCGCGCGGGCATGATACACTGTATGGTATAGAGAAAGATTACAGGAAATAACGGTGCTGAGACCCTTGCCCGGTGGGAGAAGGGTCGGCGCGGGACCGGATTCCAGGCCCGGACGGCCTCTGCCGCGAAAGGCGGGGCTGCTCCGTATTTTTTGAAAAGGGTGAGCAGGATGCAGAAATTGCCCAACTATCAGGACACGTTTCTAACCCTTGCAAAAAAAGGGCGCATATCCGTAACGGTTTTCTTGATCAACGGATTTCAGCTTCGCGGTCAGGTCACGGGATTCGACAGCTTTACCGTGGTCCTCAATTCAGACGGCAAGCAGCAGCTGATCTTCAAACACGCGATTTCCACCATCATTCCGGAACACCCCCTCCCGCTGCAGGAAGGTACGACCGGAGACTGAGGAAGCCGGCTGAATGAAACAGGGAACGCTTACAACCAAAATCGCCATGCTTATACTCTTCGGCGCGGTGGTCTGCTATGTGGGGTTTTATATCCTGCAGGTGGCCCTGTCCCCCTATAAGACCTCTCTCGTTTACGAATATACGGCGGAGAACGCTGTCACGGCCTCCGGCTATGTGGTTCGCGACGAAGAGCCGGTCCTCTCCGACTACAGTATCATAGATATTGTCCGGGACGAGGGCGAGCGGGTGGGAAAGGGACAGGCCGTGGCGGTGGCGTATAAGACCCAGGAAGCCCTCCAGCGCAAGCAGCAGATCCGAACGCTTCAGCTGCGCCTGGAGCAGCTTGAGTATTCCGAGGGCTCCTCTTCCCAGGCGATGGACTCGGCAAGGCTGGATTCGGAAATTGTCGATGAGATCCTGGACATAAAAAAGTCCGCCGCCAAGGAGGAACTTTCCGGCATGGAAGAGGACGTCCTCTCCCTGAAGAACCTGGTTTTTCGGAGAGATTCCGTGTATAACGGCAGCGATGACATCCAGACTCTCATCGCGGACCTGGAGTCTCAGCTTTCATCCCTTCAGTCCGAAGCATCCTACGATACCGTGGAGATCGACGCTGCCCAGTCGGGCACCTTTTCCGGCATGGTGGACGGATACGAGTCCGTTCTGACGGTGGATTCCCTGTCCGCCATGACCCCGTCCCAGTATGCTTCCATCGCGCCCGCCGGCGTGGATGCCGGCGCCGTTGGCAAGCTCATTTTGGGATACACCTGGTATTTCGTCTCCGTGCTCCCCCAGGAGCAAGCAGCTCTTCTGGATTCCGGCAAAACCGTGACCGTCCGTTTTTCCCGGGATATGACCGGCGATATTTCCATGAAGGTGGAGCGCATCGGGGAGGCGGAAAACGGCAGCTGCGTGGTGGTGCTGTCGCTGGACAAATATATCGCCAAGACCACTCTGCTTCGCCGTCAGACGGCGGACTTGATCTATCAGAGCTATACGGGCCTCCGGGTTCCGAAGCAGGCCCTTCGCCTGGATGAAAACGGCCAGGCGGGCGTCTACTGTCTCATGGGCATCCAGGCGGAATTCAAGAAGATTGCCGTGGTCTATGAGGGCGAAAATTACTATCTGGTGAAGCCGGCCGAAAAGGAAGACGGCACTCCCGCGGACGGTTCGATGATGCTCCGCGCGGGAGATGAGGTCATCATCTCCTCCCAGGAGCTTTATGACGGCAAGGTTGTGAGCTGAACCGGCGGCGAAAAGGCGTGATACTATGACCATGGAAGAAAATGTGCTGCGTGTCAGGCGGCAGATTGAAGAGGCGGCCCGGCGCGCCGGGCGGGATCCCGCGGAAATCCTTCTGGTGGGCGCCAGCAAGACCATGCCGGCGGAGTCGGTGCGCCGGGCGGTGCGGGCCGGGGTCCGCGCCCTGGGGGAAAACCGCGTTCAGGAGATGCTGGAAAAGCTGCGGGAAGGGGCTTACGATGGCGCCGAACTGCACTTTATCGGGCATCTCCAGAGCAATAAAATCCGGCAGATTGTGGGAAAAGTCTTTCTCATCGAATCGGTGGACTCTCTGGAGAAGCTGAGGGAGATTCACCGGCAGGCGGAAAAGCTGGGGATCGTCCAGGCGGTCCTCATCGAGGTGAACATCGGCGGAGAGGCCAGCAAATCCGGCGTCCCGCCGGCGGATCTGGATGCTCTTCTGGAGGCGGCCTCGCCGCTGAAAAGCATTTCCGTGGAAGGGCTCATGGCCATCCCGCCGCAGGCGGAAAGCCCGGGAGAAACCAGGCAATATTTTGAAGCAATGCGGAAGCTTTTTGTTGACATAAGCAGGAATCCGTATGATAATAACAATATAAAATACCTGTCCATGGGCATGAGCGGAGACTTTATGGAAGCAATTGAAGCCGGCTCCAACCTGGTGCGGGTCGGCACGGCGATTTTTGGCAGCCGGTATCAGATCCATTTTTGATGGGAAAGGAACGATACTATGGGACTGATTGACGAATTGAAACGTCTGGCGCATCCCTATGAGGATGAAGACGAAGAGGATGAGGATTTCGACGATTTTGCGCCCCCTTCCCGAAAGGAAACCGGCGCGGGTCTTTTCTCCGGCCAGGAAGAGCGTCGCAGTGAAGACCGCCACAATAAAGTGGTCAATATACATACCACCACGCAGCTTCAGGTTGTGCTGGTCAAACCCGAACGGTTTGAAAACGCCGCGGAGATAGCGGACCATCTCAGGGAGAAGCGCACGGTGGTTCTGAACCTGGAATCCACCAACAAGGAAATCGCCCGCCGTCTGGTGGACTTTCTGAGCGGGGTGGCCTATGCCAACGAGGGCAAGATCAAGAAGGTCGCGGTGAGCACCTATATTATTACGCCCTATAATGTGGACATTCTGGGCGATCTGATCGACGAGTTGGAAAGCAACGGACTGTATCTGTAACGGGCGGACAGCTCCTTCAGGGCTGGGCGGTTTAGCCCGGCCCTCTTTTCGAATATATCCGGAAAAAAGAACGGCGCAGCGCTCTCGCGCGCCCGGAGGAAAGGACGGATTACTATGATGACTCCCCAGGAAGTCTCTCAGCACGCCTTCAGCAAAGCGATGATGGGCGGCTACAATATGGCCATGGTGGACGAGTTTTTGGATACCCTGACGGAGGACTATACGACGCTGTTCAAGGAAAACGCCGTACTCAAGAGCAAGATGAAGGTCCTCGTGGAAAAAATCGAGGAGTACAGGAGCACGGAAGACGCCATGCGCTCGGCTCTCCTTGCGGCTCAGAAGATGGCCAACACTATGGTGGAAGAAGCCAAGGCCAAGCGGGAGGAGCTTCTGGAATCCGCCGAATCGGTGGCCAGGGATAAGATCAACTCCCTCCAGCAGGAGATTGCGGACGAGCAGGCGCGACTTGCCTCCGCCAAACGGGAGACCGCGGAGGTATCCGAAAAAATCCGGGGGCTGTACGCCCAGGGCGTGGCCTTCCTGGAAAATCTGGATTCCGTCTCGGCTCAGGCTCCCGCTTCGGAGGATGGGGTGCTGGGCGCAGTCCGTGAAATTGAAAGCTCGCTGAATCGGATTTCGGCCATAGAGGACGACGGCGGGGACGAAGAGGAACCGGCCGGGGATTCCGGCGGCGAGGAGGCCGAGGGAGGCCTGTATTCCGACATTGTCAAGGCGCGGCTCCGTCAGCAGGAGGAGCCCGATTCGGAAATCACCATGAGCGTCACCCGGAGGATCGATTTTAAAAACCTTCAGTTCGGAAAAAATTACGAGAACAAATAAGAATATACAGCACTGAATCCGCCCCGGGGCGGATTCGGCATTCCATAGTAAGGGGAGAAAACCAGAATGGCGCAAGACTACAACAAGACGGTGAACCTGCCCAAAACGGAGTTTCCCATGCGGGCGGGGCTGCCGAAACGGGAACCGGAAATCCTCCGCAAGTGGCAGGAAGAGGGGCTCTACCGTCGGCTCATGGAAAAGAACAGCGGCAAGCCGCTCTTTATTCTGCACGACGGGCCGCCCTATGCCAACGGGGACATTCACATGGGGACCGCGATGAACAAGACCCTGAAGGATTTCATCGTCCGTTACAAGAATATGTCGGGTTTTAAAGCCCCTTACGTTCCCGGCTGGGATACCCACGGCCTTCCCATCGAAAGCCAGATCCTCAAGAAAAACAAACTGAGGCTCGAGGAGATGTCCACGGCGGAGTTCCGCGACAAATGCAAGGAATTTGCCCTGGGTTTTGTCAGGACGCAGGGAGACGAATTCAAGCGCCTCGGCGTCGTGGGCGACTGGGAGAACCCCTATCTCACCCTGTATCCCGAGTTTGAAGCGAAGCAGATTGAGATTTTCGGCGAGATGGCCAAGCGGGGATATATCTACCGCGGCCTCAAGCCCGTCTACTGGTGCCCCCACGACGAGACCGCCCTTGCTGAGGCGGAGATCGAGTATGCCGACGACAAATGCGAGTCCATCTATGTGAAGTTCAAGGTCCGGGACGACAAGGGGAAGCTCGCAAACCTCACGGACCTGGACAGCACCTATTTCGTCATCTGGACCACCACCACCTGGACCCTTCCGGGGAACCTTGCCATCTCCTTAAACCCCGACTTTGAATACGTCCTTATGAACGTGCCGGGCGGCGAGACCTATATCGTGGCGTCCGAACTGGCCGAGAGCGTGGCCCGGGCGGCGAAGATCGAAAACTGGAAGAGCCTCGGCCGCCTGAAGGGCAGCGAGTTTGAGCTCATGACGGCTTCCCACCCGTTCTACGACCGGGAATCCGTCGTCCTCCTGGGCGACCACGTCACCCTGGAGGCCGGCACCGGCTGCGTGCACACCGCGCCGGGGCACGGCATGGAGGACTTCGTCGTCTGCAAGACTTACGACGACAAGGGCCTGACCAAGATCGGCGTCGTCGTTCCGGTGGACTCCAAAGGGCTTATGACCAAGGAGTCCGGCAAGTTTGCTGGCCTTACCTACGCCAAGGCCAACGACGCGATCCTGGAGGAACTGAAGCAGCAGGGCGCCCTTTTGGCCTCCGAGACTCTGGTGCACCCCTATCCCCACTGCTGGCGGTGCAAAAACCCCGTCATCTACCGGGCTACCGAGCAGTGGTTTGCCTCGGTGGACGCCATCAAGGATGCGGCCGTGGAAGCCTGCCGCGGGGTGCACTGGCTCCCCGAATGGGGAGAAGAGCGCATGATCAGCATGATCCGGGAACGCTCCGACTGGTGCGTCTCCCGCCAGCGCAAATGGGGCGTTCCCATCCCCATCTTCTACTGCGGCGAGTGCGGCGAGGCGATCATCAACGACGAGACCATCAAGGCCGTTTCCGCCCTTTTCGCCAAAGAGGGCTCCAACGCCTGGTTTGAAAAATCGGCTTCGGAAATCCTGCCTGAGGGATATTCCTGCCCGCATTGCGGCCATAAGCAGTTCCGGAAAGAGACGGACATCATGGACGTCTGGTTTGACTCCGGCTCCACCCACAAGGCCGTCCTGGAGACCCGTCCGGAGCTCCGCTATCCGGCGGACCTGTACCTGGAAGGGGGAGACCAGTACAGAGGTTGGTTCCAGTCCTCGCTCCTCACCTCCATCGCCACCAAAAACATGGCACCTTATAAAAACATCATCACCCACGGCTGGGTGGTGGACGGCGAGGGTAAGAAAATGTCCAAATCTTTGGGCAACACCGTCCTTCCCGCCGAGGTGATGAAGGAATACGGCGCGGACATCCTGCGCCTGTGGGTCTCCTCCGCCGACTTCACCGTGGACGTGCGGATTTCCAAGGAAATATTCAAGCAGCTTTCAGAGATCTACCTCAAGATCCGTAACACCGCCCGCTATATCCTGGGGAACCTGGACGGCTTCGATCCAGACAGCCAGGTGGCTCCCGCGGATATGACGGAGCTGGACCGCTGGGCCCTGATGCGGCTCAACAAGGTGGTTGCAAAGGTCCGCGAGGGCTACGAGTCCAGCCAGTACCACCTGATCTACCACGGGATTCACAATTTCTGTGTGGTGGACATGTCCAACTTCTACCTGGATATCATCAAGGACCGCCTGTACTGCGAGGCGCCGGACAGTCATGCGCGCCGCAGCGCCCAGACCGCCATGTACCGCGTGCTGGACGCTCTGGTCCGCATGCTGGCCCCCATCCTCGCCTTTACTTCGGAGGAGATCTGGCAGTTTATGCCCCATCACAGGGGAGCCGATACGGAAAGCGTCCTGTTTAACGACATGCCCTCGCCGGACGCTTCCCTTGAGTTTTCCCCCACGCTGGAGGACAAATGGGAAAAGGTCCGCCTCCTCCGCCTGGATGTGAACAAGACCCTGGAGACCGCCCGGGCCCAGAAGAGCATCGGCAAGGCGCTGGACGCCCGGGTGGTGCTGTATGCCGACGCAGAGGATGCCGATACCGGCGCCATGCTTTCCGCGATTAAGGATGTCAATCTGAAAGAGATATTTATCGTTTCCGGCTGCCGTGTAGCGGAGGGGAAATGCCCCGATGCGGAGGGAGTCGTGGTTAAGGGAGAAAATTATCCCGGGATTACCGTACAGGTGCTGCCCGCCGAGGGAGAAAAATGCGTCCGCTGCTGGATGCACGATACCAAGGTGGGCTCCGACCACGAACATCCCCAGCTCTGTCCCCGCTGCGCCGGCGTCGTTGCCGGTCTGCCGCCGGTTGAATCCTGATTTGACGGTACCGTCGCAAGGCCCTGTTTCAAACCGGCCGGGCGGCGCGGCATATTTCGCCGCGCCGCCCGTTTCAACGGCGGAATGAAAAAGAAGGCGTGGGGGGTCCCCGCCTGAAAAAGGAGAGACAACTATGCTTTTGGCGGCGGTGGCCGTAATTCTGGTCGCACTGGACCAGTTCGTAAAATACTGGGTCAAGGAACAGATCCCCCTGTATGGCGCCCGTTCCTTCCTGGAGGGGTTTATCCAGCTTACCCATGTTCAGAATCTCGGGGCCGCCTGGTCCACCTTTTCCGGGATGCGCTGGGTGCTGGTGTCGATTTCCGCCGTCGTCTCCGTGGCGATCGTCGTCCTGCTCTCGCGCCGGATCGTGCGGTATCCCCTGGGGAGGTGGGCACTCACGATAGTTCTCGCCGGCGCGGTGGGCAATCTCATTGACAGGGCGATTTTCGGCTATGTGACGGATATGTTCCGGTTCCAGTTTTTCGAGTTTCCCGTATTCAACGTGGCGGACATGTGCGTTGTCATCGGCGGGATCCTTACGGGGATCTACTACGTGTTTTTCTATGAGAAACACGACGGGAAGAGGGAACGTCGGGATGAAGCGGCTGGAGATTGAGGGAAAGGAAGGCGGCGGAAGGTTGGATGCATTTCTCTCCGCTGAAATAGCCGGCATCACCCGCTCCGCCGCCCAGAAGCTTTTGGACGGAGGCTTCGTTACCCTCTTGGGAAAGCCCGTTAAAAAGAACCGCCCGGTTGCCGCCGGGGAAACCTATCTCGTGACCCTTCCGGACCCCGCCCCGGCGGACGCATCTCCCCAGGAGATCCCCCTGGACGTGGTGTATGAAGATGGGGACCTTATTGTGGTGAATAAGCCCAAGGGCATGGTGGTCCACCCCGCGGCGGGTCATGCCGACGGGACGATGGTCAACGCCCTGCTTCATCACTGCAGGGGAGAGCTCTCCGGCATCGGCGGCGTTCTGCGCCCCGGCATCGTGCACCGGATTGACAAGGATACCAGCGGCCTGGTGATAGCGGCGAAAAACGACGCGGCCCATCTGTCCCTTGCAAAACAGCTGAAAGACCACACCCTTTCCCGGGTTTACGAGGCCGTGGTCTGCGGGAATCTGAAAAACGACGTGGGAACGGTGGACGCTCCCGTGGGCCGGCACCCCACGGACAGGAAACGGATGGCGGTCACCGACAGGAACGGAAAGCGGGCCGTGACCCATTACGAGGTCCTCGCCCGCTATCCCGGGTATACCCGCGTGCGCTGCCATCTGGAAACCGGCAGGACCCATCAGATCCGCGTCCATATGGCCCATCTGGGCCACCCCGTCCTGGGGGATACGGTGTACGGAAGTAAAAAACCCTTTCCGGGTTTGGAGGGTCAGTGCCTTCATGCCGGAAGGCTGCGCTTCGTCCATCCCCGGACAGGCGCGGAAATGGAGCTCAGCTGCCCCCTGCCGGAGTATTTTCAGCGGGTATTGACAAAACTGGACGCCCGGGCTTAATATAGTTTAAACCGTATTCAGACCGAAACAACTTAACACAGGGGTGCTGGAAGTCATTTCCGGCTGAGAGGAAAGCAAATGGCAGCTTTTAAACCCTTAAACCTGATCCGGGTAATGCCGGCGTAGGAAGAGCGTTCTTGTTTCTTCATACCGCATTGCACCGTCCGGTTTGCAGTGCGGTATTTTTATTTTGGAGGAAGAAACGATGAACGAAACGAGAAAAAACACCTACCGGGCGCTCACCGAAACGGCGATCCTTCTGGCTCTGGCGACGGTTCTCAGTCTCCTCAAGCTCTTTGAGCTGCCCAACGGCGGCTCGGCCACGCCCGCCTCCATGCTCCCCGTGATCATCGTGGGCATCCGCTGGGGGAAAAAATGGGGCTTCGGCGCGGCGATTGTCTACAGCTTTCTGCAGTTTTTCACCGGATTTTACGCCATATCGCCCATGGCCCTGGTGCTGGACTACCTGGTAGCCTTCGGAGTCCTGGGCTTTTCCGGCTTTTTCTATGGCAAAAAATATGGCCTCATTCTTGCCGCTCCCATTTGCGGAACGCTTCGTTTTGTGGTACACTGGATTTCGGGAGTGGTTGTCTGGGGCTCGACCCTGCCGGCCGATATGCCTCTCTGGCAGGGTTCGCTGATTTATAACGCCACCTACATGGTCCCCGAGATCATCGTTACCACAGTGGCGGCCGCCCTGATTTACGCTCCTCTGAAAAAATACTGGCATCTGCCGGTATAAGAACGCGGGGCTGTGCGCCGCCTCGCTTGAAGGTATGTGAGTCGGTTGGGCAAATTTGACGGGGTCCTCCTCGCCAGCGATTTCGATGATACGCTATTAAACTCCAATCTGGAGGTTTCAAGGGAAAACCGGGACGCCATCCGGTATTTTATGGAGCGGGGCGGGCGGTTTTCCATTGCCACGGGGCGCGCCCACAGGGCCATAGCAGGTCTCGCCAAGACCATCCCCATGAACGCTCCCGCCGTTTTGTCCAACGGATCGGAAGTGTACGATTTTCGGGAAGACAAGTACCTTCTCAGAACCTATCTTCCCTCCTCCGCGCTGGAAGACTGCCTGGAAATGATGAAAGCCGTTCCCGAAATCGGGTTTGAGGTATATCACAACGACGGGATCTACGCGGTCAATCCCAATGAAATCACCGAAATGCATATGAGGCGGGTAGGTGCGGAGTATGCCCTTTCCAAACCGCAAGAGATCCCGCGGCCCTGGTCGAAAGTGATTTTTCAGCAGAAGACCGCCGTGCTGGAACGGGTGGAGGCATATTACAAAACCCGGTGGCCGGACAAATACGAAATCATCTTTTCCAATCGGTTTCTGCTGGAATTGACCGAGAAGAACAGCAACAAAGGCAAAATGGTTCTGTTTATTGCCAACCGGCTGCAGATAGATAACGCCCATATCTATTGTATCGGTGATAATAAGAATGATATACCCATGCTGGAAATTTCCGCGATTCCCTTTGCTCCCTCCAACGCGGCGGAAGCCGTCAAGGCGATGGGAGCCAGGGTGGTGGGATCCAGCGACGAGCACTGCATACGGGATATCGTTACAATCCTGGACGGCGTTTATCACGAAGGGCCGCGGCATTAGCCGCGGCCTTTTTTGGATGCAGAAAGCATCCTAAGAGTCTGCCGGAAAAGACGGAAGTCAGAATCGGATGGGAAAAGAATCGGAGGGGGAGAGGCATGAGTGGAGCGGGTCGTATGCTGATCGTGGACGACGAGAGGCTGGTCCGGGAAGTGATCGGCAAGTATGCCATGAACGAGGGCTATGAGGTATACACGGCCCAGGACGGCGTGGAAGCGGTGAACCTGTGTAAGAAGAGGCATTTTAACGTTATCATTATGGACATCCGGATGCCCCGAATGGACGGCTTTACCGCCTGCCGGGAGATCCGGAAGGACAGTGGCACTGCCCTGATCCTTCTGACAGCCCTGGGAGAGGAGTACGACCGGATTCACGGCTTTGAGCTGGGAGTGGATGATTATATCGTAAAGCCCTTTTCCCCCAAGGAACTCATGCTCCGGGTCAGGGCGATCCTCCGGAGATATGACAGAACGGATGATCCGGCGTCGGGGGAATGTTTTGAGCACGGAGGTCTGAATGTGGATTTTACAGCCAGAAAGGTAAGTATCGAGGGCCAGCCGGTGGTGATGACCCCCAGGGAATACGATCTGCTGTTTTACCTTGTGAGAAACCGCGGCGTGGCCCTCACCAGGGACCGGCTGATCCGGGACGTCTGGAACGAGGAGCTTCCGGCGGACGACCGGACGCTGGATACCCATATTAAGCGCCTGCGCCGGCTGCTTGGGGAACACAGTCGTTCCATTGTGACGCTTCGGAAGGTGGGATACCGCTTTGATGGGTAAAGGACTCAGCCTTCGCTGGATTGTCTTCTATCATTTTGCGGCTTCCTTTGTCGCCCTCTTTGCGGTGATCTGGGTTTTTCATGGGCAGATTTTTGTCAGCATGTATGCGGCAAGCAAGATAAAAAGCATGGAAAAGATCGCCCTTGAAGTATCGGAGCAGGTGGAGCAGCGTGATTTCGCGGCAAAAGCCGATGAAGCCATTGGAAACAGCGGATATTGGATGAGCCTGTACAGCAAGGATGGCGTACTTTTGTATGCTTCCCAATCCGCCCCCGCGCTGACCAAAGAAGAAATCTCGGATATCTATGCGGAAGCATATGCCATGGGGGGAAAATACCTTTATACGATGGACGCATACGCTTCTTCAGACAATAATGCCGTGCGCCTCATGGAAGAGCAGGAACAGAAAAGGGCGCGGTACGCAATTGTTTCCTATCCGGAAGAAAAAGATTTTGTCCTGATTGCGGAGGGAATTGTATCGCCCCAGCCCGGCACCGTGGAAGAATCCAGATTTTATGTTTTAAGTATTGTTGCGATTATCGGGATTGCGGTTTGCCTTTTCAGTTTCGTTCTGTCGCGAGAGTTGGTCAAACCCCTTCAGCAGATGAAGGAATGGCCCAGAAAAATGGCGGGAGAAACCGGCAGCGTGACTTTCAAGGACGGTTATAAGGAAATCACCCAGCTCAATGATTCCCTGGATTCCGCCTATCAGAAGTTCCTGAGCATGCAGAAGTATCGGAGGGAAATGATTGAAAACGTGTCCCACGATCTACGCACGCCTCTGATGATGATTATCTGCTGCACCGAGATGATGCGCGACTTCCCGGAGGAAAATACGCCGGGAAACCTTCAGGCAGTGACCGACGAGGCTAAGCGGCTGAGCGAAATCGTCAACGATATGATGGACCTCTCGAGGCTGCTGGAAGACCGGGCCTATCTCGAAAAAGCTCCGTTCAGCCTGACGGAAAGCCTGAGGGCAAAAGTGGATATCGTCCGGAAATATGTGGGACTGAGCGGATATGTCATTGCCCTGGAGAGTGGGGAAGACGCCTGGGTATTGGCGGACAAGGGGAAAATCCTCCAGGTTCTGCAGAACCTGATCATCAACGCAGTCAAGCACACCGGCCCGAATAAGCGCGTAGTGGTCCGCCAGATTGTGTTTGACGACTGCGTTCGCCTGGAAGTGACCGATTTCGGGCAGGGAATTCCCGCAGATCGCATTCCGCTGATCTGGGAACGGTGGGCGACTTATACCAATCCGGAAGACAGGAACATCGGCGTGGGTACAGGGCTTGGACTGGCCATTGTCAAAGGGATCCTGGATCTGCACGGGGCTGCCTTCGGGGTGATCAGCGGCGGATCCGGCAGTACCTTCTGGTTTGAACTGGAGCGCTGCCGCAGCGATAAACCGAAAGGAGAGTCTCCGCAGTCTCACATGTAAATGCAAAACATCCTCCGGCATTGCCGGAATGTTTCAGCCTGTCAAAAAAGTCCCATCGTCCTTTTCGCCATCGGCGAAAAGCTATTTTGGATTTCGCGTTGCGTTCCGTGACCGAAATTCCAAAAGATGAAATCCCAATGCCTTGCGGGAATTCACTTTCCGCAAGGCATACTTTGTGCGCCTTCGCAAAGGCGCGAACTTTCTCCCGTTTCTGTCGGAAAACGGAGTTTTTCGACAGTCTCAACCATCCCCCGGCATGGCCGGGGGATGGTTTTTTATATCCCGCCTGAGTGCCCCATCCGCTTTCCGGTGCCGGAATTCTAAGCGGAGTTCCCGGCGGAGAAACGGTCTTCATATTCGGGCTCCAGGAGCGTCTTCACACTATGATATTCCCGGGTCTCCGGGTCCTTTGAGACCTCGGACTTGTTTCGGCTTAACAGCTTTACGATCTCGTACACGTCGATCCAGATTTCGCCGGGCCCTTCCTTCTGGGATTCGTCGAATATGATCTGCATTCCGAAATGCAGGTGTGAAGTCTTGATATTGTTCACATTTTCCGTCGTGCTGTATCCGGTTCTGCCCAGATAGCCGATGACATCCCCTGCGTGAACCGTCTGACCCTCCTTCAGGGTCTTGACATAGGGCCAGTTTTTCCGCAGATGGGCATAATAGTAGTATCGTTTCCCGTCAAAGCTTCGGATACCGATGCGCCAGCCGCCGTACTGGTTCCATCCCAGGGCTTCCACCACGCCGCTTTCCACCGCGATCACCGGCGTCCCCACGCTTCCCAGCAGGTCGTTTCCCAGGTGGATCCGCGCGTATCCGTAGGAGCGTTTGTTCCCAAAGTCGTCATAATGGGTGTACCAAAAACCCTTTGCGATGGGGGAAAAGACCTTCAGTCCGTATTTTTCCTCTCGGGTCTCTCCACCGCCGCCCTCATTCCCGGACGTTTCATCCAGATAGGTTCCCAAAAATCCGGAGAGCACTGCGCCGTATGCCTCGCGATAATAATTGTAATAGGCGAGCCCTTCCGCCAGAGAGGATATGCTCTGGCCCTCCTTGATTTTCCCCGCCAGCTTTTCCATGTCCGCCGGGCGGTAGCGGCTCCAGTTTCCCCAGTTTTTGGCCGCGAGATAGGACAGGACCTCCACCCAGTCCGCCGGATGCTCCGTGCCGTGGTTCTGGATGTCCAGTTCCATGGCCCGGTTCAGGGCGGCGTAGGGGATGTCGAATTTCATCCATGTGATAAAGTCCCGCTCCGCCTGCGCGGACCCTTCCTCCTGCACGGCTTCCGTGGCCCGGGCGGGAAGAGCGAATATAAAAAGCGCCGCGCCCAATGCCAGAAGCAGGGGCAGATGCAGTTTCCGCAGTTTCATTTAAACCTCCGTGCGCTGTCCCGCAATATATTTATTTGCCGCGCAATGCCTGATGGACGATTGGATAAACGCAAAAATAGGCATTACTAGCATGCCGGTGTTGGGGAAAAATATGTCGCGGAAATCGTGCTAAAACAGTCAGAAACCGTACCCGGAGGAAGTCCGTTCCTGAAATAGAAAGTAGATACCGAAAATAGAAATATGTAATCGGGATATACGAAAAACCGCCCCTAAAGGGGTGGTTTCAGTCTGTCGAAAAAGCCTCGCAGAGTTTTGCCGCCGGAGCGGCGAAATAAAATCGGATTATTTTAGGGTGCGGCGTGTACGTGCCCGAAAATACCTCTCAGCCTGCCGCGCGCCTTGCCGTCCGCCTATGGCGGACGGCAAGGCGCGCGGCAGGCTGCAATCTCTTTTGTTGAAAAAGGCGTTCCGCCTTTTTCAACAAGCTTAAACCGCCCCCGAAAGGGGCGGTTTAATATCGTAAAAAAGCGCAGGATAGAACACGATTTCTGCTGTGTGCGAAAAAACCGGATTCCTGCCTGAAACGGTTAAAGCATGAAAAAGCAGATGGAAAACGTACACAGGAAAACAGCGATGAAAAGTGTTGCGGCCAGATCCGCCGCGTCTCGGACGGTTTTCAGCCGGTTCTTCTGGAGCCTGGCGGGTTTTTCCGAAACGCGTGTGGCTTCCGAAAAGCTCTCCTCTTCTCCCGCCGGCTTCAGGGCCCGCTCCCGGGCGGCTTTGTACTGACAGAAGTCCAGGACGTTGGAATTGCGCTGCACCAGACAGTCCGATGCGAAATAGAGTGTCTGCATGGAAACCCCTCCTGTAAATCCATCCCGAATGGCGGTTGCTAAAAATCAAACAAACGTTCTATAATTATGCTACTATAGAAAAGTAAAATTTGCAAGAGAAATTTATTTAAAATTTGATTACAATTTGTCCCCCTCATTTCGCCCGCCGGAGGGACCCCTGCTCATAATCGGGTTGTCCGAAGCATACAGTGAGGCAGGAGAGTACGGAATCGGGGGAATACAATGCAAAAGCACGGGAAAAAAAAGACGGTGAAAAGCGGGCGGACAAGAACCGGTCTGCGGCGGGTTCTTTCTTTGATTGCGGCCGCGGCTACTCTGCTGGTCTTTTATGCCCTCAGCGGCACCCCCGCGGCGGAAACCGTATGGAAAGCCGCGGCTGGAAGCGAACTGCTCATTGACACGGTCCTTGGCGCGGAACTGGGAAAGCCGGGAGATCGGGGTGACCTTTGGGAGTCTCTCGGTTTTCTGCGGGCTCTCGCCGTCTCCGAATCCGCCGTATTTCTGGACGGACGGAAGGCGGTCGCCGCCTATTGGGAGACGGAGCTGGCCCAAAATACCAACCCGCCGGAATCGGAGGGAGAGGAGAATGACAAGGACCCGCTGATAACGGACAGTCCCGTGGCCGAAACGCCCGCCCCCGGCACAATTGTCGAAAGAACGCTCATTCCCGTGTCCGGGGAGGGGTATGAGGTTGCCGACGGCATCTATGTCAACAATCAGACCAGCCAGAGCATCGATATCGCGGCCCTGCTGAAGGCGGGCCCTGGTATCGTCTTCGGCAAAACGGAGCCCCAGGTGCTGGTGATTCATACCCACGGCAGCGAAGCCTACACCCCCGACGGGGAGGACGTCTATATGCCCACCGACCCGGATCGGACCGAAGATATGCGCTACAATGTGGTGCGGGTGGGGGACGAAATCACGGAAACCCTGGAAAAAGCGGGCATTTCCGTGGTGCATGACCGGGCGCTTTATGATTATCCCAGCTACAGCGGTTCCTATACCCGCTCTCTGGCTGCTATCGAAACCTATCTGAAAAAATACCCCTCCATCCAGTTTGTCTTTGACATCCACAGGGACGCCCTGGAGGCGGATGACGGGACGGTTTACAAAGTGGTGAGCACCCAAAACGGAGAAAAGGTCGCCCAGGTCATGTTTGTGGTGGGTACCAACGACAGCGGCCTGGAGCATCCCAAATGGAAGGAAAACCTGAAGCTGGCCCTTTGCCTGCAGGCCGCGCTGAACAAGGAGTATCCCACCCTGATGCGGCCCGTCAGCCTTCGCACGGCCCGCTTCAATCAGCACGCCACCACAGGTTCCCTCATCGTAGAGGTGGGAAGCAGCGGAAATACCCTCCAGGAAGCCCTCGCGTCCGCCCGCCTTTTCGCCGCCTGCGTCGCCGAGGTACTCAAGAGCCTGAAATAGCAAGTCATTTCATGCCGTAATAACGGTTGACGGTTCCGGCCGATTTACGATCTGTCGAAAAAGCCTCGCAGAGTTCGCGCCGCGCGCGCTGCAAGCCGCATCCCGCTCGAAAAAGTGCCTTTGGCACTTTCCTGACAGTTTCGGGGAGTTGAAAGTCCGGTCAGATTTCATGCTGATATGCGATGAAAACGATGAAAATAAAAATCAGCCTGTTTTTTATCCCGCAAGGCAGACGACGCGGGGCGAAAAACATCCTCGATTTTTATCATTGGGTTCATCGCATATCGATATCAGTCCCCCTTCAAAATAATATCCCCCTTCCCCCAGGGAAGGGGGCAGGGGGATGGGATGCTATAAAAACCGTTATCGAAGCGGCGCCGCGGTCCGAAACATGCCCCGGTTACCTGGAATGATTCGGATCGGGAAATTTGCGATAGGGAACGCTCCAGATCTCCCGGGCGTAATCTCCGATGCTCCTGTCGGCCGCAAAGCCCCCGGAGCGGGCGATGTTCAGCAGAGACATCCGGTTCCAGGCATCCCGGTCCCGAT
Organism: Papillibacter cinnamivorans DSM 12816; assembly: GCF_900176335.1. Taxonomy (GTDB): domain Bacteria; phylum Bacillota; class Clostridia; order Oscillospirales; family Oscillospiraceae; genus Papillibacter; species Papillibacter cinnamivorans. Next base: position 198,630 of record NZ_FWXW01000003.1, on the reverse strand, counting down.
AGACTTCCCCGGCGCGTTCCTGAGCGCGGCGGTAAGGCTCAAAGTCGGGGAGAAGGAAGAATTCGTCGGGCAGGCAGTGCGCTCCGGTGAGAAGCCGTTCCGTGAGATGGGCGTAGGACACCCCGTCTCCGAATCCTTTGGCCATCTCCTCCAGCACGCGGCGCAGGGCGGGGTTCCGGTCATAATACTCCCGGGGATTGTATCCCGCGGCCCGGAGCGCCTCCGCCTCCTTCGCTGTCAGCCCGAAGAGAAACATGTTCTCGTCTCCCAGAAGCTGGTGCATTTCCACATTGGCCCCGTCCAGGGTGCCGATGGTGACGGCCCCGTTCATCATGAACTTCATGTTTCCCGTGCCCGAGGCCTCTTTGCCCGCGGCGGAGATCTGTTCGGAGATTTCGCTTGCCGGGATCAGAGCTTCCGCCAGAGAGACCCGGTAATTCGGGAGGAAAAAAACCTGCAGCCGGTCCTTGCATACCGGGTCCGCTGCGATTTGGGCGGAAAGGCTGCTGATCAGCCGGATGATCTCCTTGGCGGTCTGATAGGCCGGGGCGGCCTTGGCCCCGAAGAGAAAGACCCGGGGGTGAAAATCCATGTTGGGATTGTCTTTCAGGGTGAGGTAGAGGTGCAGAATGTGCATGGCGTTTAAAAGCTGCCGCTTATACTCGTGCAGCCGCTTGGCCTGCACGTCGAATATGGCCCCGGTGTTCAGGGCGAAGCCCCACTCCCGCCGGGCATAACGCGCGAAGGACTCCTTGTTTTGCGCCTTGATCTTTTCCAGACGTTCCAGAACGGCGCCGTCGGAGGAAAAGCGTTCCAGCTCCCGGAGCCGCTGAGGCTCCAGAAGATAGCCGTCGTTTCCCGTGAGCTCCCGCACCAGAGCGTCCATGCCGGGATTCACCTGGGCCAGCCACCGCCGGTGATCGATGCCGTTGGTGACGTTTTTGAATTTGTCCGGCGCCATGGCGGCCGCGTCCCGGAAAAGCTGGTTTCTCAGGATGTCGGAATGCATGGCGGACACGCCGTTGACCGAAAAACAGGCCGCGACGCAGAGGTTCGCCATGCGCACCTCCCGGTTCCATACGATGGCCGTATCCCGGAGCTTATCCCCGTCTCCCGGATAAAAGGCGCTCACCTGGGCGCCGTATCGGTTGTTGATTTCGCACAGGATGTTCCAGATCCGGGGAAGAAGAGGCTCCATCAGATCCTGGGACCAATGCTCCAGCGCTTCCGGCAGGACCGTGTGGTTGGTGTAGGCAACGGTATTGGAAACGATGCGCCAGGCTTCGTCCCAGCCGAATCCGTAGTCGTCCATAAAAATCCGCATCAGCTCGGGGATCGCCAGGGCCGGATGGGTGTCGTTGATCTGGATCACGTGCCTCAGATGAAAATCCCGAAGGGTCCCGAACTCGTTGTAATGCCGCCGCAGGATGGACTGCGCGGTGGCCGAAACGAAAAAGTACTGCTGCTTGAGGCGCAGCGCCTTCCCCTCAGGATGGTGGTCGGCGGGATACAGCACCTTTGCGATGACCGCTGCCATGGCGTTCTGCTCCGAGGCCTTCAGGTATTCTCCCTTTGAAAAAAGGGACATGTCGATGGAAACCGGAGCCTTGGCGTCCCAGAGCCGCAGAGTGTTCACCTGCCGGGTGCCGTAGCCCGAGACGGCCATGTCCCGGGGAACGGCCAGGACGGAGACGTATCCCGTGTGAAAGACCCGCAGCCGCCCGTCTTCCCAGCGCTGGTCCACGGTGCCGCCGAACCGGACCTCCTCCGTTTCGTCCGGCTTGGGAATCAGCCATGCCTCCCCCAGGTTCAGCCAGTCGTCCGGCAGCTCCGTCTGTTCCCCGTTTACGATCTTCTGCCGGAAAGCGCCCAGCTCGTAGCAGATGGAATATCCCGTGGCGGGAATGCCCAGGGTTGCCATGCTGTCCATGTAGCATGCGGCGAGCCGTCCCAGGCCCCCGTTGCCGAGGCCGGCGTCCGGCTCGGTTTCAAAGATGTCGGAGGGGTGGAACCCCATATCGGAGAGGGCTTCGGTCAATGCGTCCAAAATTCCCAGGTTGAAGGCGTTTTTCATCAGAGAGCGCCCAAGGAGAAACTCCATGGACATATAGTGGACCTGCCTGGACATGGTTTCCCGCACCCAGTTCTGAGTGTCTAGGTTTCGCTCGGCCAGAATGTCCCGGAGGACCAGAGCGCAGGCTCTGAACATGTGGGAGGCGTTCGCCTCGCAGAGCTCCCGCCCGCAATTGAGGCGAAGCTTGCTGTATATCGCGTCCGCCAGAGCCTGTTTGGAGTATGAAGCCATGAAAGAATTCTCCTTCGGAAGGTTGTAGGTATGCCTGTATTGCATACCCCGCCGGGATCAGACTCCCGCGAGGTCCCGGTAGATTTTCAGATATTCCGCGGCGGAGCGGCTCCAGCTGAAGTCGGCGGACATGCACCGCTTCCGGAGATGGAGCCATTCCTTCCGGTCCGCGTAGACCGTCAGGGCCCTTTGCAGCGCCCCCAGCATGTCGTCCGCGTCGTAGTTTGCGAAGGTAAAGCCGGTCCCCGCGCCGGGCATGTACGGGGAAACCGTGTCCCGGAGGCCCCCCGTCTCCCGCACCACCGGCGCCGTGCCGTACCGCATGGCGATCATCTGGGAAAGGCCGCAGGGCTCGCTCCGGGAAGGCATGAGGAACAGGTCGGCTCCGGCATAGATCCGGGAAGAGAGCTCCGCGGAATACTGGATATTGGCGGAGACCCGCCCGGGGTACCGCTCCTGCATGGACCGAAAAAACTCCTCGTACCGCCGCTCTCCCTGCCCCAGGATCACAAACTGAAGGGGCAGCTCCATCATCCGGGGGAACGCCGAGACGATCAGGTCCATCCCCTTGTGCTCCGCCATGCGGGTGATGCATGCCGCAATCGCCGTCCCGCTCTCTTCGCCCAGCCCCAGCGCCGCCCGGAGGTGCCGCTTATCGGTGGCCTTTCCCCCGGTATTTGCGGCGGAATAGGGCTTCCGAAGGAAAGGGTCGGTTTCCGGGTCGTACAGCCGGGTGTCGATGCCGTTGAGGATGCCCCTGAGCTTATACCCGCATGCCGCGATCACGCCCTCCATACCGTGGGCGTAAAAGGAATACTGAAGCTCCCGGGCGTAGGTGGGGCTAACGGTGGTGATGCGGTCGCAGCACATGAGCCCCCCCTTGAGAAGGCAGATATCGCCGTAGTATTCCGTCGTCCCGTCGTCGTAGAGCCGCTGCGGCAGGCCGAAGAGGTCCCCCAGCGTTTCCTTGGCGTACCGCCCCTGATACTCGATATTATGAATGGTAAATACGGTTTTTATTTCCCCCGCGAGGCCCGACTCCCGGAGATAGACGGGAATCAGCGCGGTCTGCCAGTCGTTGCAGTGAATAACGTCGGGCCGCTTGCCGAGGAGAGGGAAGATTTCCGCCACCGCCCGGGAGAAAAAGCCGAAGCGCTCCCCGTCGTCGTAATATCCGTAAAGTCCCGGCCGCTTGAAATAATACTCGTTGTCCACAAAATAATAGGTGACGCCCTCCAGCTCCAGGCGGAACAGCCCGCAGTACTGATACCGCCAGGCCAAAGGGACCGTAAGGCTGCCCACGAAGCTCATTCTGTCCTTCCAGGTCTCCGCTACGCTCTCGTACAAGGGCAGAATGACCGCCGTTTCCACCCCCGCTTCCGCCAGGGCCGCGGGAAGGGAACCCGCCACGTCCGCCAGCCCTCCCGTTTTGCAGAAAGGGACGGCCTCGCTCACGGCAAACAGAACTGTCATATCAGGCTCCTTTCAGAAAAGGAAATAAACGGCGCTCCTTTGGAAAAGGTTCCCCCGTGATGATGCCGGTTATCCGTATTATATGACGCTGCCCTTGGAGATTGCCAGGGGATAGGTTTCGTGCCCAATGAGCACGCGGCCGGAATGGACCGTCACGCGTTTGTCGGCGATCACGTATTTCATCACCGCCCCCGACTGCACCCTTGTTCCCTGCATCAGCACGCAGTTTGTTACGGTGGCTCCGGGTTCGATCACCACGCTCCGGAACAAAATGCTGTTTTCCGCCCGACCCTCGATGAGGCAGCCGTCGGAAATCAGGCTGTTTTGGCAGGAGGAGTCCGGCCCGTAGTAGGTGGAAGGATTGGAATAGTCCCGGGTTCGGATGTTCCGGTCCCGGCAGAAGAGCTCCTGCCGGATCCGGGGATCCAGAAGCTCCATGCTCTTTGTGTAATAGTCCGCGATGCACTGAAACCGGGCCGCGTATCCGTCCCACTCGTAGCCGTACAGCAGAAGGGACTCGCGCATGCGCTGCATCACGTCCTGCTCGAAACTGTATTGGTTGTGCCCGGAGCAGTAGTCCACCAGGTTGAGAAGGAGGGACTTGGAAAGGATGTAGACATCCAGGGACTCGAAGCTTCCCTCTTGATAATGGCCGCAGGCGGTGTCGGTGATGCGCCCGTCCGGCAGCAGGGAAAAATAGGTGGACTCGGCTGGAGTGCCCCGGGTGCGCCGGGTGCAGACGGCGGTGATGTCCGCGCAGTGGTCCAGATGGGCCTTGAGCACCTTCTCCAGGGGAAGATTCACCGCCATATCCCCGTTTGCCAGCACCACGTATTCCTGGCGGATCTTCTCCAGGTAGCTGTAAACCCCGGAAAGGGCCTCCAGCTTGCCCCGGTATCCCCCCTGCCGCCCGTTGCCGGTGTAGGCGAAGGGAGGCAGAAGCTTCAGACCTCCGTGCTTGCGGCTTAAATCCCAGTCCTTGCCCGAGCCCAGGTGGTCAAGCAAAGACTGGTAGTTTTCGTGCATGATGACGCCGATGTCCGGGATGCCGGAGTTCACCATGTTGGAAAGCATGAAATCGATGAGCCGGTATCGGCCCGCGAAGGGAAGGGAGGATGTGGTCCGGTGCTCCACCAGCTGCTGCAGTCTTGAGCCCGCGGAGTAGGCGAACAGGATGCCGTGCATGTCGTTCATCGTACCACCTCTTTGCCTTTCCGGTCAACCATGACTTTCGGAGGGATCACCCGACCCGGCTTCACCGCTCCTCCGCCCACCACGGCAACGCCCCAGTCCTCCGGGGCCGTGTCCCCCGGCGGCGCTCCCACACGGGCCCCGGCGCCGATCCGGCTGCCCTCCGCCACGATGGCATATTCCACTACGGCCCCGGCCTCCACGGTTACCCCCGGCATCAGAATGGAGTAGCGCACCTCAGCGCCCGTTTCCACCGTCACCGAGTGGAAGAGGACGGAATTTTCCACCGTGCCCTCGATTTCGCAGCCCTGGGTAATGATGCTGTGGTGGATAATGGCTTCGTTTCCCGTATAGTGGGGAGGCCTGGTGGGGGATCTGGCGTAGATAGGCCAGCTTTGGTCCAGCAGATTGAGCGTGTTTCGGGAGAGCATATCCATATTGGCGTCCCACAGGCTTTCGATGGTGCCCACGTCCTTCCAGTAGCCGGAAAAGCGGAAGGCCAGCATCCGTTCCCCGGCACCCAGCATGGCGGGGATGACGTCGGCGCCGAAGTCGTTCTTTGAACGGGCGTTTGCCTCGTCCGCAATGAGGTATTCCCTGAGCTTGCTCCAGGTAAATATGTAAATCCCCATGGACGCCAGATTGCTCTTGGGCGCCTTGGGCTTTTCCTCGAATTCGTAAATAAGGTCTTCCTCGTTGACATTCATGATGCCGAACCGGGACGCCTCCTCCCGGGGGACTTCCAGGACGGAGATGGTGCAGGCCGCCTCCTGCTTTTTGTGGGCGTCCAGCATTTCCGAGTAGTCCATCTTGTAGACGTGGTCCCCGCTGAGAATGAGGACGTACTCGGGGTTGTACTGCTCGATGAAGTCCATGTTCTGATAGATGGCGTTTGCCGTTCCCTTGTACCAGGTCCCGGCGGAGCCCTCCCTGACGTAGGGCGGGAGGATGTGCACGCCGCCGCTGATGCGGTCTAAGTCCCAGCTCTGGCCGTTGCCGATGTAGCTGTTGAGCTCCAGCGGCCGGTACTGGGTGAGGACCCCCACCGTGTCGATTCCGGAGTTGACGCAGTTGGAGAGAGGAAAATCGATGATCCGGTATTTGCCCCCGAAGGGAATGGCGGGTTTGGCCATGTGTTTGGTGAGCACATACAGTCGGCTCCCCTGGCCCCCTGCCAGCAGCATGGCGATACATTCCTTTTTCATATGCGACACCTCTTTCCAAAACATTTCGGAAATCCGTTTTCTGTGATCGGCCGGCGCGGCCGGAATCTCCCGGTATTCTCAGCCGATTTACGTCCGGGGTTCGGCGGCTGTAAAGAGACCGCTACCTTCGCACATTGACAAAGCCGCCCCTTCCGCCGCCTCCGGTTTGGCCCCTTCGGTCTTGCGGAAAAACAGGGCGCTCAGAGGCGGCAGGTCCAGAACGATGGAGCAGGGGTGCCCGTGCCAGGGAAAAAGCTCCGTGGGCACCTCTCGGGTCTCCGCTTGTCCCGTCCCTCCGAACCGGACATCGTCCGTGGATAATTCCAACCGGTATCCTGGAGCCTCGGGGACTCCTGTCCGGTATCCCTCCCGCCGGGTCCCGGAAAAGTTGCAGACGCAGACAAGAAACTCCCCGGCCGCGTTTTTTCTCAGGAAGGAGACGGTGTTCCCCTGGCTGTCGTCCGGGCAGATCCACTGGAAGCCATCCTCCTGGAAATCCAGCTCCCAGAGCTCGCGGCTGCCGAGGTAAAATTCGTTGATCTCTTTAAAATACTCCTTCAGCTGCTGATTCCGCTCCTCCTCCAGAAGGTGCCAGTCCAGCGCCCGGTCGAAGGCCCATTCCGCCCTCTGGCCGAATTCGCACCCCATGAAGAGCATCTTTTTTCCCGGGTGGGCCAGCATGTATGCGTAAAACGCCCGGACTCCGGCAAACTGTGACTGTTCGTCTCCCGGCATCTTTCCCAGAAGGGAACCCTTCATGTGCACCACCTCGTCGTGAGAGACGGGCAGGAGAAAGTTTTCCGAGAAGGCGTACAGGATGGAGAATGTGATGTCCTTGTGGTTGTACTGCCGGTAAATCGGGTCCAGCTTCATATAGTGGAACATGTCGTTCATCCAGCCCATGTTCCATTTCAGGTTGAAGCCCAGACCTCCCACATAGCCGGGCTTGGTCACCATGGGCCAGGCGGTGGACTCTTCCGCGATCATCAGAACGTCCGGGAACCGGGTGAAGACCGCCTCGTTCAGCGCCCGCAGGAAAGAGATCGCCTCCAGGTTTTCCTTGCCGCCATACCGGTTGGGGCGCCATTCCCCGGGTTTGCGCCCGTAGTCCAAATACAGCATGGAAGCCACCGCGTCCACCCGCAGCCCGTCGATGTGATACTGCTCCAGCCAGAAAAGGGCCGAAGAGAGAAGGAAAGAGCGCACCTCGTTCCTGCCGTAGTCGAAGATCCGGGTTCCCCAGTCCGGGTGCTCCCGCTGCCTGGGATCTTTGGCTTCGTAGCAGCATCCGCCGTCGAATTCCATGAGTCCGTGGGCGTCCTTGGGAAAATGGGCGGGCACCCAGTCCAGAATGACTCCCACCCCGGCCCTGTGGCACTCGTCCACAAAATACATGAAGTCGTGGGGCGTCCCGAAGCGGGAGGTGGCCGCGAAATATCCCGTGCACTGATAGCCCCAGGAGGCGTCCAGGGGGTGCTCCGTTACCGGCATCAGCTCCACATGGGTGAATCCCATCTCCTTCACGTAGGGGATCAGCCGCGAGACCGTCTCCCGGTAGGAGAGAAATTCGCCGGTCTCCGACCTTTGCCAAGAGCCCAGGTGCACCTCGTAGGCGTTGAGAGGGGCGTGATAGACGGGGTTTGCCTTCCGGTAGGAGAGCCAGGCTTCGTCGTGCCACTCGAACCCCTCCAGGCTGTAGACCTTAGAGGCGCTCCGGGGCCGCGTTTCCGCGTGAAAGGCGTAGGGGTCGCTTTTGTCGAGCCTTGTACCCGACTTTGTCAGGACGGAATATTTATAGGAGTCGAACTGCCCGGGTCCGGGAACAAAAAGCGCCCAGATACCGGGCGATTCTTGCTCCATGGGATTTGAATTTTCATTCCAGGCGTTGAAATCCCCGATGACGGAAACCGCGGCGGCATGGGGCGCCCAGACCCGAAAACACACTCCCCGGGCTCCGTTCCGCTCTTCCGCATGCGCGCCGAAGAAACCGTACGCTCCGCTGTCGGTTCCCTGGTGGAAGAGATATCGGTGGTATTCCCCGGTTTCACGGGGGTTTGCCCCGTTTTGCTCAGCCATAGACGTCCTCCGGTTCAACCTGTCGGTGTGCTTCCCCCTGCATGGAAAAATAGCGGGAAAAGTGAGCAAAGCGCACAACACAGGCTCAAAATATTTGTATTATTTGCATAAATTATACAATGAAATCGCCTCGCCGTCAAGGGGAACGGCGCAAAGAAAATGTAAATACTGTTCTTCCATTAAAGAGCAAATGAGATTTGCGAGAAAATTTTATGTCCTGCAAGGCCGAGGAGGAGAGCGGGCTGGCGCCCGCCGACGAAGAGAACGCGGCAGGGCGGAAAATTGATCGTAAAGATGTTTGCTCTTTAATGGAAGAACAGTATTAAAACCGCCCGGAGCAAAAATCCGCGTCAAACCCCCGCGAAAAGCGGGCCCCCGCGCGTTCCGCGCGAAAGCCCGCCTCTAAAAAGGATGGTTTCATTCGGTTCTTTTCATACATATTGCGGGCAGAATTTGAGCGGTCGGGAAAAACATCCGGTGTTATATATACCAGAATAATACTGCATAGTTAAGACGGCTGAACTATTTCTTCTTCTCCCTCGGACTTTTCTATATCTCCAGATGGCTGAACAGTCTCATTGTTCTCTTCTTCCGGTTTATAAATACCCGCGCACAATATATCATTTCCTCCATCAAATTGGGTATCCTCATCCTTCATATAAATTACCTGCAGCATATATATGCCAACATTTTCAGGATGATCGGTGTCTTCCGTGTATTCCAGCAGGAAGAAGAGGTACTCTTCTTTATCCGTCTTTACAGAATACCATGACTTCGATTTTTTTACTATGTGTCCACGGATGTTTGTCTCAGCTGCAGGGCCTGCCACAATTGCTTTCCAGGAAATAGCGTTCCCTTGTATAAATCCGAACAAATAGTCCATCCGTCCGTCAAGGTCTTCCGCTTCACTCAGCGCTTGTTCGGAAAACATCGCCTCTAAAGCTTCTTTGTCCTCATTTTTAATGGTTTCAATGACCTCTTCCAATCTGGCGTCCGCTTTTTCTCCGTCATTATTATACACTATCGGTGCCCCCAATCGGGTGCACGAGCACAGCATAAGCATGGCCGACGCACACAGGAAAGCGCCGAATCGTTTTATTATTCCATAGGATCTCATTTCCCGCCTCCTATAAGAACGAAAATCCTTTGATATAGACACGGTTCTACTGCCTGCCGGTTCGGTTCGCCTGGCAGCCGTTCGCCGCGTTCACCCTTTCCATGGAATATTATACCACCCCGCCGCCGATGGCGCCATAGGCGGGGGAAAAATCGGAAACGGGATGCACTCCTTTCGCTTTATGGCCGTCCGGCGAAAAACCGTCCCGCTGACAGGGGATAATAATAAAAGCATCCTTTCACGCCTGGCGCGAAAGGATGCTTGAAATTTGCTGGAACGAAAAAGCTCAGTTTTTCAGACTGTGCAGCAGCGTGGCAATCTCTTTGTTCCCCTTTTCTTCGGCAATGTCCAGAGCAGTCTTCCCTTCCTTGTTTTCTAATCCCACATCGGGGCTGTATTGCAGCAGGATTTTGACGTTATCCGCAAGTCCGTTTTCCGCCGCATACATCAGCGCAGTCATTCCTTCCTCATCCTGGCTGTTGATGGCAACACCCTGCTTTGCAATATAATCCAATATATTCCTGCTGCAATTTCTTGCCGCTATCATAACTGCCGTGGTTCCGTCGTCGTTGCCTTTCAATGCGATATCGGCGCCGTGCTTGACCAGTAATTCAACAATATCCATATGACCGGACAATATTGCCGCGGTTAATGCCGAGTCCGCTTTCGTACTGGCTAGGTTTACATTGGCTCCCTGATCGATCAGGTACTTTGCAATCTCATACTGACCCCCGCTGCAGGCGGAATAAAGAAGGCTGCCGTCTTTTCGCTTCCCGTCTGCATCGGCGCCGCTCGCTATCAGCAGTTTGACCGTTTTAAGATTTCCAGCTCCAATGGCAGCCAGCAGCGGAGAAGTGAACGCGCTTTCCAGCTCCGGAGAAGCCCCGCGGTCCAGAAGATACTGTATGGCAACGATCTGATCGCTGCTTGCGGCCTCCAATAAAGCGCTGCACATGGTTTCGTTATTCAGGGGAAAATCGTTCTCCACCAATAGTTCCATCATGGTTACGTTTCCGTTTCCGGCAGCCGCGCTGAACCCGTCCTTGGTTAAATAGTGAAGGCCTACCGAAGGAACCTCAATCGTATTATAGGGAGCGATAGCGGCCCCCCCATTCAGGAGGCATTTCACCGCATCGTATTGATCCGTCATGATTGCCTGCTGCAATGCCGTTTCGTAATCCTTGTTCTGCGCTTCCAGATTCACTCCCTGGCCGATGTAATATTCCAGCGTGCTGAGATTGCCGCTCTGAGCCGCAATCGCAAGAGGAGCATTTCCGTTTTTATCGCATGCATAAATATCGTATCCCTGATCGGCAAGCAGTTGGAGCGTTTCCGCATCACCGAAGGCAGCGGTAAAAAACAGGACTTGCTGCGCAGATTTTTTCTGCAGGCTTCCCTCTTGAATCAACCTTCGGACTTCCGGATCCCGCCCAAGTATCGCCGATTCCAGCACGGAATCCAGGCCGGAAGCATACCCTTCGGATAGCAGGCCCTCCAAAATCCTCTTCACCAAACCGTACCTGCAGTCATCGGGGTTTTCTTCACTCATCAGGGCCTGCAAGCTCACCGGTCTGATTTCAGCTCCGCTGCCGAGAAGCAGCGTAATAAGCTCATCGGTCGCTTTTGTATTGCTAAGCGCAGTATCCCCCTCCAGGGCATACTCAAGCGCAGAGTGTCCATTGCGGTCGCACAGCGACGCATCAGCCCCGCTTTCCAGCAGAAGCCGGCAAAAGTCAAACGCGTCGTCCTCCGCCGCCGTCATAAGTAACGATTTGCCTCGGCTATCGACAGAATTGACGTCCGCTCCCCGCCCGATCAGGGCTTCCGCAACATCCCATTGCTGTTCGATCAATGCATATTCTGCGGGATTTATGTCGATGTTATCGATGCTGATCTGGTTGATATCCGCTCCGTCTTCGATCGCTTCTTTCACCGCCTCAACATTTCCCCATTTAATACTGCGCGCCATCTTCAGGTCATTCTGACCGGCTGAATTGACACTACCGCCGGAGCAGGCCGTTAAGTTTGCTGTAAGAATAATGATAAGTATTAAATTTACCGCTCTTTTTCTCATTGCCATAAACCTCTTATGTCATAGAACTGCATAAGTTAATCATTCCGGCATTAAATTTATATTACGCTCCCGCACCCATGTTGATACAGGTGCGGGAGCTTATTCATTGGAAAACAAACTAGCTGTATAGTTATAAGTAATTTGTCTCAATCAAGAGAATCATTCGGAGAATACATATATGGGAATAGTACTGCATAGTTAAGACGGCTGAACTATTTCTTCTTCTCCCTCGGACTTTTCTATATCTCCAGATGGCTGAACAGTCTCATTGTTCTCTTCTTCCGGTTTATAAATACCCGCGCACAATATATCATTTCCTCCATCAAATTGGGTATCCTCATCCTTCATATAAATTACCTGCAGCATATATAGGCCAACATTTTCAGGATGATCGGTGTCTTCCGTGTATTCCAGCAGGAAGAAAAGGTATTCTTCTTTATCCGTTTTTACGGAATACCAATATCTGGATTTCCTCGTTTTATGTCCCTCATAGTTGGCTCCATCAGCGCTACCTCCTTGAAATTTCCAGGATTCAATATTCCCTTGTATAAATCCTAATAAATAATCCATCTGTCCGTCAAGGTCATCTGCTTCATTTAGCGCTTGTTCGGAAAACATCGCTTTTAAAGCTTCTTTGTCCTCATTTTTAATGGCTTCAATGACCTCTTCCAATCTGGCGTCCGCTTTTGATCCGTCATCATTATACACGACCGGTCCCCCCATTCGGGCACACGAGCACAGCATAAGCATGGCCGACGCACATAGTAAGGCAACAAATCGTTTCATTATTCCATAGGATCTCATTTCCCGCCTCCTATAAGAACGAAAATCCTTTGATACAGATAGGGTTATATTGTCTGCCGGTTCGGTTCGCCCGGCAGCCGTTCGCTGCGCTTACCCTTTTCATGGAATATTATACCACCCCGTCGCCGATGGCGCCATAGGCGGGGGAGAAATCGGAAACGGGATTTACTCCTTTCGCTTTATGGCCGTCCGGAGAAAAACCGTCCCGCTCACCGGGGATAACAATAAAAGCATCCTTTCACGCCTGGCGCGAAAGGATGCTTGAAATTTGCTGGAACGAAAAAACTCAGTTTTTCAAACTGTGCAGCGGCGCGGGAATCCGGCCGCCCCTGGCGATGAATTCACGGCTGGAAAAGGGGTGCACGGCGATCACCGGCGCGCTGCCCAGAAGCCCCCCGAACTCCAGGACGTCCCCCACGGTCTTTCCCGGGGCGGGGATGATGCGCACCGCGGTGGTCTTGCCGTTCACCATGCCGATGGCCGCCTCGTCCGCGATGATGGCGGCAATGGTCTCCGGCGGCGTATCCCCCGGAACCGCGATCATGTCCAGCCCCACGGAGCATACGCAGGTCATGGCCTCCAGCTTGTCGAGGGAGAGGGAGCCCAGGCGGGCCGCCGCGATCATGCCCTCGTCCTCGGAGACCGGGATGAAGGCGCCGGAGAGCCCGCCCACGTGGCTGGATGCCATGACGCCGCCCTTTTTCACCGCGTCATTGAGCAGGGCGAGGGCCGCCGTGGTCCCGTGGGTGCCGCATGCCTCCAGTCCCATTTCCTCCAGGATCCGGGCCACGCTGTCCCCCACAGCCGGAGTGGGCGCCAGAGACAGGTCCACCACGCCGAAGGGAACGCCCAGCCGCCGGGAGGCCTCCTGAGCCACCAGCTGGCCCATCCGGGTCACCCGGAAGGCGGTTTTTTTGATGGTTTCCGCCACCACGTCGAAGGGCTGCCCCTTCACCGACTGGAGGGCGTGATGCACGACGCCGGGGCCCGAGACCCCCACGTTGATGACGCACTCCGGCTCCCCGGTCCCGTGATAGGCCCCCGCCATGAAGGGATTGTCCTCCACGGCGTTGGCGAAGACCACCAGCTTGCCGCAGCCGATCCCCCCGGAGAGCTCCGCCGTCCGGCAGATGATCTCCCCCATGAGGGCCGCCGCGTCCATGTTGATGCCGGCCCGGGTGGTGGCGATGTTCACCGAGCTGCACACCCGTTCGGTCCGGGCCAGGGCCTCGGGGATGGAGGCGATGAGCTTCCGGTCCCCGTTGGTGAATCCTTTGTGCACCAGGGCGGAAAATCCTCCGATGAAGTTGACGCCGCATGCGGAGGCCGCCCGGTCCATCGCCTCGGCCAGGGGCACGTAGTCCGACGCCGAACAGCTCTCCGCCACCAGCGAAATGGGGGTGACGGCGATGCGCTTGTTGACGATGGGGATGCCGAATTCCCGTTCGATTGCCTCCCCGGTTTCCACCAGATGCTCGGCCTGCCGTGTCACTTTATCGTAAATCCGGCTGCAGCACTCCTTCATTTCGGGGTGACTGCAGGACAAAAGGGAAATGCCCATGGTGATGGTGCGGATATCCAGATGCTGCTGGTCGATCATTTCGATCGTCTGTAAAATTTCCCGGTTGTTGATCATCGTATCCCTCCCGCCTCAGATCCGGTGCATGGAGTTGAAGATGTCCTCCCGCTGGATCCGGATGGACAGCTGCCGGGCTGCTCCCGCCTCGTGAAGCTCCCGGGACAGCTCGTCGAAGGAAAGATCGCATCCCGCGGTGTCCACCAGCATGATCATGGTGAAATATCCCTGCAGGATGGTTTGACTGATGTCCAGGACGTTGATGTTGTGGCTGGAAAGCCGCGTGCATACGTCGGCGATGATGCCGACCTGGTCTCGCCCGATTACGGTGACGATGGCGTGCATGGCGGTTGCTCCTCTCATGGATGAAATGGGCGCGGCGTTAAAGCCGCGGGATGCTGTTCCCAGAAGAAAATCAGAAACTCCGCGCTGTTTCCGGTTACCGCAGCTCGTCCAGGGTGAGGGAAAAGCCGGGCAGGAAGTGATCGAGAAAATACCGGACCTCAGGGAGGGGAGAGGCGTCCAGAATCCCCCGGATCTGGTCTCCCGCCTCCCGGAATTCGTCGTTCCCGGCCTTCAGCTCTTCCAGGCATTTAATGTAGGCCGAGAGCTTGTCGGCCGCCTTTACCAGCTCCGCGATTTCAGGATCGCCGCCTATAAGAAGCGGCCGGTAGGTCTCCCGGAATTCCTCGGGCAGCATGAAAAGAAGCTTTTCCGCCGCCACCGATTCCACCTGCTGGTAGGCAAGACGGATCTCGGGGTTGTAGTACTTCACCGGCGTGGGCAGATCCCCCGTGAGGATCTCCGGGGCGTCGTGATAGAGGGCGGCCACCGCGGCCTCCTCGGGCCGGATGTCCCCGCCGAATACGTCCCTGCGGATGACGGCCAGCGCGTGGGCCAGTACCGCCACCATATGGGAGTGCTCCTGGATGTTTTCCCGGAAGGTGTTGCGCATGAGTCCCCACCGGGAAATATACCGCATACGGGAGATGAGCGCGAAGAAATTGCTGGCCATCCGATCCCCTCCCTTTTGCCGTTTCCGCCGGCCTTACCGCCGGCAGCCTGGAACCGTTTGAATTTTCAGTTTATCACAACAGGGGGGGGGTTGTAAATCCCGGAGGACGGCGAAAAGGCGGCGGCAATAAAAAATATTGCGGAAAACCGGGGAATATGATATACTACTACAGCCTACAGATACAAAATGAATACAGTTTGTTTGCAGAAGGAATGCACGCATACAAATCGACATGGCGGGAACCGTAAGGAGAAGGCTTTGGATGCGTTCTCCTTTTTGATTTGAGGTTGTGCCCGGGGGAATGCCGGGCATCGGGAAACAATCATTTTATGCTTGTTTGGAGACCTTGAATCAAGCGTAAAATGAAAGGAATTGTACTATGGAAAATCAGCCCGTACGCTTCGACAGCCTCGGCCTGTCGCCGGAGATCCTCCGCGCCCTGGAAAAGCGGGGTTTTGCCGAAACGACTCCCATCCAGGCCTTTGCCATCCCTCCCATGATGGAGAAAAAAGACGTGATCGCCAAGGCGCCCACCGGCACCGGCAAAACCTTCGCCTTCGGCATCCCCATCCTGGAGCAGACCGACCCCGAGGACCTGCAGGTCCAGACGGTTATCATGGCTCCCACCCGGGAGCTTGCCATGCAGATCAACGACGAACTCCGGGCCCTGGCCGAGTTTATGAAAGGGATCCGGATCTGTTGCGTCTACGGCGGCCAGCCCATCGACCGCCAGATCCAGGCCCTCAAGAGAAAACCCCAGATCGTGGTGGCCACTCCGGGCCGCCTCATGGACCACATGAACCGGAAGACCATCCGTTTAGATGGCGTGCGCACCGCGATTCTGGACGAGGCGGACCGCATGCTGGATATGGGTTTCATCAAGGAAGTCACCAAGATTTTGGACAGGATGCCAAACCGGAAAAACATGGCCCTGTTTTCCGCCACTATTTCCCGGGAAGTGATGGACATTTCCTGGATTTATCAGCGGGATCCCGTGGAGCTCACCGTGGAGGCGGACCTGGAAAACAAGCCGGATATCCGGCAGTACAGCCTCCAGGTGTCCGGAAACGCCAAGGTGGACGCCCTGGTGCGCATCATGGAATCCCAGGACATCGGCCGGGCCATCGCATTTTGCAACACAAAGCTCATGGTGGAGCGACTGACTAAGCTTCTCTCC
Source organism: Papillibacter cinnamivorans DSM 12816 (assembly GCF_900176335.1). Taxonomy (GTDB): domain Bacteria; phylum Bacillota; class Clostridia; order Oscillospirales; family Oscillospiraceae; genus Papillibacter; species Papillibacter cinnamivorans. The sequence goes on along the minus strand of NZ_FWXW01000003.1, from coordinate 182,617 downwards.
ATGCGGGGATATCCCGCCGAGTGTATCCACGGGGATATCCGGCAGAGCCTCCGGGAAAAGGTGATGGCAACGTTCAAGAAGGGCAATCTGCGCCTCCTGGTGGCCACCGACGTGGCCGCACGGGGAATCGACGTGGACGACGTGGACGTGGTGTTCAACTACGACGTACCCGACGAAAACGAATATTACATCCATAGGATCGGCCGCACCGGCCGGGCGAAAAAGCACGGCGTTGCCTATACCTTTATCGCAAACTATGCCGAGGCCATACGCATGGCCGAGATAGCGAGATTCACCAAGTCGGAGCTGCATCCGATGAAATTTGCGGAAAACGGCGAGCTGATTCCTGCGGAAACCGGAAAATAAAAGCGCGGCCCCCCAGCCTTCTTGTGCCCCGTCCCGCCCTGTGGTATACTCGGTTGTAAGATCTCCTGCGAGTGCGGGAGGCGTCGGGACGGAAAAAGAAACGGAATTTTCAAAGCGGAAGGAGAACATAGTATGACCGCGAAACGGCTTTATAAATCTGACGACGACAAAATTATTTCCGGGGTCTGCGGCGGCATTGCGGAATACCTGAATGTCGACCCCAGCATCGTCCGCCTGATTGCGGCGCTCCTGATTTTCGCCAGCGGCGTTGCCGTCGGGATTGCGATCTACATCATCGCGGCGATCATTTTGCCAAAAAAGAGCTCCGTAGTGTAGCTGGAACAATTCCGGGGATTCGTTTATCCCCGGAATTACCATGTCCATTGGAATAAAATCGGCGCATGGCTCCGGATACCTCCGGCGGCCGCGCCGAAATCTGTGCGATTGATACCGGAGAGGATACTGCATGATACCATTTAAAACCCCCGAGCTGTCCGACAAGGAGTGGTTCGACAGGACCGTTGCCCTGTCGGATTACCGGGGCTGTGAATATAATTTTACCAACATCTTTGTATGGAGCGAACCTTTTACCCAGAAAATCGCGCTTCAGGACGGATTTCTGCTGGTCAAGGCGACCACGAAAAACGGCTGCGCCTGCCTGTACCCCGCGGGCGCGGGGGACAGGCGCCTGATTCTCCTGCACCTGGGCGGCGAGTCCCGGCCTGCCGGCGAGGAATTTACGCTCATCGGCCTTACGCTTCGGACCGTGGCCGAACTGGAAAATTTGTTTCCCGGCAGGTTTTCTTACCGGGAGGAACGCAGCAATTTCGACTACCTGTACAAGGTGGAAAAGCTGGCGGAGCTGCCCGGGAAGAAGCTCCACGCGAAGCGCACCCATATAAACCGCTTCCTGGAATCCGGAAAACCCTGGAGCTTCGAGCCCGTGACGGAGAAGAATCTGGACGAGTGCCGCCGGCTCAATGCCGAATGGAACCGCCTGAATGGAACCGAAAACGAGGACGGGGCGAGCGACGACGCGGCCATGGAAAAGATGTTTGACAACTTTGCGCAGCTGAAGCTGGACGGCGGGCTTCTCCGCCAGGACGGCAGATGCATCGCTTTCACCATCGGGGAGCGCCTGAATTCCGACACCTTCGACACCCATTTCGAAAAGGCCTACGCTTCGGTGCAGGGAGCCTACGCCATGATAAACCGGGAGTTCGCCCGGTATATCCGCGAAACTTACCCCGACATCGTTTATATCAACCGTGAGGACGACCTGGGGATCGAGGGCCTCCGCCGCGCTAAGCAGTCTTATGACCCCGATCTCATGGTGGAAAAATATGTGGCCACCCTGAAGCCGGAGTTCCGATCTGAATTTACGGGAGAGAGCGTGTAATGACCGAAATCCGTTTGGCCCGGTTCGGGGACGTGACCGCCCAGAAACAGATCTGGAGAGAACGCTTTCACGATCCCTGGTCCTACATCCACTCTTATTATAAGGAGCGCTACCGCCGGGACGAAACCCTTCTTCTTCTGGAAGACGGGGTCCTTGCCGCCATGCTGACTCTCATGCCCATGGGACTGGTGAGCGCCGGGGGAAAAACCGCGCCGACGCTGTACCTGTATGCCATCGCTTCCGCAGACCGCGTAAAGGGCCGGGGCCTGGGAACGGTTCTCCTGGAGGAAGCGGGCAGCCGCGCCGCGCGTCTGGGCGTTGACAATATCATCCTGGTTCCGGCGGAGCGGAGCCTCCATGATTATTTTGGAAGTCACGGCTACGAGGAGAAATTTTCCCACAGGGAGCTTCGTTTTGAACGTCCGCCGGTCAGGCGGCCCGTCGGCAGACTGGCGCCGGCAGGAGCGGAGGAATATGACGCTCTCCGGGAGCGCCTTCTGGCGGGAAGTCTCCATGTCCGCTGCGGCTCCGACGGAGCTCTTTTTCAAAAGGGTCTGTCCCGGCGGTCCGGGGCGGATCTGTACAGGCTGGACCTGGACGGCTTCACGGGCTGCGCCGCGGCGGAGCGGGGTCCCGGGAAGCTTGTAACGGTGAAGGAGCTGCTCCTTCCGGATGCTCTTCTGGAGAAGGGCTTAAACCTGATTGCGCGGGAACTTCCCGCGGCGGGGTACCGGGTGCGCGTACCGGCGGGATGCGGAAAAGAATCCGATGGCCGGGACATAGAGTTTGGAATGATTTGGCGTTATTTTCCCGAGGATAAGAAATGGGAAACATTTTCCGGCTCGGGATACTTGGGCTTTGGGTTTGACTGATGAAATGAAAAGCGATATACTGTCGGTAGACTCGGTGGCTGCGGAATAGATTTTGATAAGCGCCTGAAGAAAAATTGCCGATGCAGATACGGACCGGAAACCAACGGCGGCGTTCCGGAGAGTATCTGCATTTCTGTTGGAAATAGATGGATATATGCGCTGCAGGAATAGATTTCGCCTTGACGAACCTGTGCCTGTGGGATAAAATAAACAAAATATTACGATTTTTTCGGACTGATTTTATAGAAATATATGGGAAGTGAAGGAATGGTAAAATACATATTGAAGCGGATCCTCATGGCCGCCGTGACGGTTCTGCTGATCGCCTGTATTACCTTTGGACTTATGAATATGGTGCCGGGCGGCCCTTTTCTGAGCGAAAAAGCGCCGTCCCAGGCGGTTCTGGACGCCTTGAACGAAAAATACGGCCTGGATCAGCCCGTGATTGTCCAGCTGAAGAATTATTTGATTCACGCGGCCCAGGGCGACTTCGGAGTGTCTTTTAAAATGCAGAAGAACCGCCCGGTGACCACGATTATATCCGAACTCTTTCCCATCTCGGCGAAGGTGGGAGCCATTGCCTTGGTTTTTGCCGTGCTGATAGGAGTGCCCATCGGCTGTATCGAGGCGTACTTCCGAGGAAAGGCGGTGGATAATGCCCTGACGGTGATATCCACCATCGGCATTGCCATTCCCACCTTCGTGGTGGCCACCATGCTGCTCATTCTGTTCGGCGTGGTGTGGAAGGTGCTGCCCACGGTGGGCCTCACCACCTGGCAGAGTTATCTTATGCCCTGCTTCTCTCTGGGGCTGTATCCCATGTGCTATGTAGCCCGGCTCACCCGCTCCAGCATGCTGGACGCCATCGGGCAGGACTATATCAAGACCGCCCGGGCCAAGGGCCTTCCCACCAACAGGATCATATTCAAGCATGCCCTGCGGAACTCTTTGATCCCCGTTATCACCTACCTGGGCCCCCTCACCGCGTATATCCTCACCGGTGGCTTCGTGGTGGAAAAGGTTTTCAGCATCGGCGGCCTGGGCCGGTACTTCATTCAGAGCCTTCTCAACCGGGATTACCCTCTCATCATGGGCACCACGATTTTTCTTGCCATCATCATTGTGACCATGAACCTGATCGTGGATATCCTGTATAAGGTCGTGGATCCCAGAATCAATCTTACAAAGGGGGTGGACTGACGTGCGCGATGCCATGAGTCCCGGCTTTGGAAGCCTGCAGCCGGATATGGAGTCCATTTTGGCCATGGGCCAGTGCCCCCCTTTTCGGGAGGACGATTTTGAGCCCGCCACCCAGAGCGAAAAGGAGACCTTCATCGAGGTCCGCAAAAGCATGTCCTACTGGCAGGATGCCTGGCGGAGACTGAAAAAGAACAAAGTCGCCATGGTTGCCCTGGGGGTCATCATTCTGTTTCTTCTCTTCGCCTTTGTCGGCCCGCTTTTCTCCCCCTACTCCTATGAACAGCAGATCCGGGGCGCTGAAAACCTCGCCTCCAGCCTTGCCCATCCCTTCGGTACGGACAGCCTGGGGCGCGATCTCCTGGTCCGCGTGATGTACGGTTCCCGGATTTCGCTGGCTGTGGGCGTGATTGCCAGCCTGATCGTTCTGGTGATCGGCTCCATTTACGGGTCCGTTTCCGGATACCTGGGCGGTCGCGTGGACGATATTATGATGCGAATCGTGGAGCTCATCTATTCCATTCCGGACGTCCTGGTGGTCCTGCTGCTTTCCACCGTACTGAAAGTGCCGCTGCAGCAGGCTTTTAACAGCAACAACTTTTTCCGATTTCTCAGCACGCTGGGTCCCGGCCTCATCAGCATCTTTATTGTTTTCGGCATGCTCTATTGGGTGGGCATGGCGAGGATTCTCCGCGGTCAGATCCTGCAGCTCAAGCAGCAGGAATACGTTACGGCCGCGCGCGCCCTGGGGGCCAACAGCTCCCGGATCATCCGGCGGCATCTTCTCCCCAACTGCATCGGCCAGATCATTGTAACCACCATGCTTCAGATCCCGTCGGCCATTTTTCTGGAGTCATTTCTCTCCTTTTTGGGGCTGGGCATTGCTGCGCCTTTGGCCAGCCTTGGCTCCCTCTGCTCGGACGCGCTCAACGGAATCTATACCTATCCCATGCGTCTGGTCTTTCCGGCCGTGATTCTTAGCATCCTGATTCTGGCCTTCAACCTGTTCGGCGACGGTCTGCGGGACGCGCTGGATCCGCGGCTGAAGAAATAGGGGGTGGAGAATATGGAGAACAAGAATTTATTGGAAATAAAAGACCTTAAGGTCTCCTTTTTCACTTCCGCCGGCGAGGTCAAGGCGGTGGACGGGATCTCCTACAGCCTGGAAAAAGGGCGTGTCATGGGCATCGTGGGGGAGTCCGGCAGTGGGAAGAGCGTCGAGGCGTATTCCATTATGGGGCTTCTTCAAAGCCCGGGCAAGGTGGTGGGAGGCTCCATCATATTCGACGGAAAAGACGTCCTTGCGATGGGAGAAAAGGAAAAGCAGACCATGCGCGGCAGCGAGATCAGTATGATCTTCCAGAACCCCATGACCTGCCTCAACCCGGTTTATACCATCGGGAATCAGCTTGTGGAAGCGGTGCTGTGCCACGAAAAGATACCCAGAAAGGAAGCCGAGCGCCGGGCCAAAGAGATGCTGGAGCTGGTGGGCATCAACAACGTGGAGAAGCGCATGACCCAGTATCCCCATGAGTTTTCCGGCGGAATGCGCCAGCGGGTGATGATCGCTATGGGACTTATCTGCAATCCCAAGCTCCTCATCGCCGACGAGCCCACCACCGCTCTGGACGTAACGATACAGGCCCAGATTCTGGAGCTCATGAAGCAGCTTCAGCAGAAGATAAATATGTCCATCATCTTCATCACCCACAATCTGGGCGTGGTGGCGGAGATCTGCGACTGGGTGTCCGTCATGTATGCCGGCCACATCATCGAGTCCGGCTCGGTGAACGATATCTTCTACAACCCGAAGCATCCCTATACCCATGGGCTGCTCCGCTCCATGCCCCGGGTGGACGCCGAGTCCCACGAGCGGCTCATCCCAATTGAGGGGACGCCCGTGGACATGCTTGACCCTCCGGAAGGCTGCCCCTTCGGGCCCCGCTGCGAGCACTGCATGAAGATTTGCCTCCGGGAGGCCCCTCCCAACATTCGGGTGGAAGGCGGGCACACGGCTGCCTGCTGGCTTCTGGCCAGGGACTGCGGAAAGGAGGGCGGCCGGAATGAATGAGAACAGGCTGGTTGAGATCAAGAACCTGAAAAAGTACTTTCCGGTTAAGCTCGGCCTTCTGAAGACAAAAAACGTCCAGGCGGTGGAGGATGTCAGCTTCTATATCCGTGAGGGAGAAACTTTGGGCCTGGTGGGCGAGTCCGGCTGCGGAAAAACCACCCTGGGCCGGACGCTTCTGCGGCTCTATGAACCCACTTCCGGCCAGATCCTGTATCGGGGGAAGGATATCACCCACGCCAACATGCTGCCCTACCGCAGAAAGATGCAGATCATCTTTCAGGATCCCTCCGCCTCTTTGGACCCGCGCATGACTGTTGGGGAAATCGTGGGCGAAGCGATGGACATCCACAATCTCTATGGCAGTAAAAAAGAACGCCAGGACAAGATCCGGACCATTCTGGAGCAGGTGGGACTCAACAGCGAACACGCCAACCGGTACCCCCATGAGTTTTCCGGCGGTCAGCAGCAGCGGATCGGAATCGCCCGAGCTCTGGCGGTCCAGCCGGAATTCATCGTGTGCGACGAACCGATTTCCGCTCTGGACGTGTCCATCCAGTCCCAGATTGTAAACATGCTGGAGGATATGCAGCAGGAACTGGGGCTTACGTATCTCTTCATTGCTCACGATCTGTCCGTGGTGAGGCACATCAGCAGCCGCATCGGGGTCATGTATCTGGGAAACCTCGTGGAGCTGGGGGAGAGCTACGAGCTTTATAAAAATCCGCTCCACCCCTATACCAGGACGCTCCTGTCGGCCGTACCCATCCCCGATCCCCGGAAGAGCAAAGAGAAAAAGCGGATTGTTCTGGAGGGAGATATCCCCAGCCCCATCAATCCCCCCTCCGGCTGCCGGTTCCACACTCGGTGCCCCTATGCCATGCCGAAATGTGCCGAAGAAACGCCCCCCTTCCTTGAGCACCAGCCCGGGCACTGGGCGGCCTGTCATTTGCTGTAGAAGAACCGCAGATTGAATCGTATTATTTTTGGGCAATTGCGGCTGCGACTGTTTACATTTACATAACAATAGATTATAATTTGATTCAGTATTGGTCGTGTTGTCCAATAAGTGATAAATAAGGGAAGAAAAGAATTAGGAGGATTGTTTGATGAAGAAAAACAGAAAGCTATTGGCTCTTGCTCTTGCCTTAGGTTTGATGGTATCCTTGCTGGCGGGCTGCGGCACGCAGACTGCAGCGACCCCCACGCCTACGGCGGCGGCACCCGAAGCGTTCAACCTGAACGTCTGCATCGCTTCCGAACCCAATACCATCGACCCGCAGCTGAACACGGCGGTTGACGGAGCTACCCTCATCAATCACGCGTTTGAAGGCCTCATGAAACTGGATTCCGAAGGCGAGATCGTTCCCGCCCAGGCAGCCAGCTACTCCGTGGACGATACCGGAACCGTATACACCTTCACCCTCCGGGACGATATCAAGTGGTCCGACGGCGAGCCCGTCAAGGCTTCTGATTTCGTCTATGCATGGCAGAGGCTGGTCGATCCCGCGACGGCTTCCGAGTACAACTACATGATCGATATGGTGGTTAACGCCAACGAGATCATGGCCGGCGAGAAGGATCCCTCCGAGCTGGGCATTGTCGCCAAAGACGACAAGACCGTTGAAATCACCCTGAATAACCCCACCGCCTATTTCCTCGAGATTGCCGCGTTCCCGGCCACATACCCGGTCCGCAAGGACGTCATTGATGCCAAGGGAGATCAGTGGACCTTTGAAGACTATGTCTGCAACGGCCCCTATGTCCTCACCGACTGGTCCCACAACGAGTATATGCTCTATTCCAAGAACCCCGAGTATTACGGCGTGGACAGCCTGGGCCCCGACACCATCAAGTTCTATCTGATGGACGACACCAATGCCATGCTGGCAGCCTTCAACAGCGGCGAGCTTGCCTTTATCGACGATGTTCCCACCAATGAGATCCCCGCCCTGAAAGAAGCCGGCACGCTTACCATCGAGGGCCAGATGGGCACCTATTTTGTCTGCTTCAACACCGAAAAGGCTCCCTTTGACGATGCCCGCGTCCGCAAGGCGTTCTCTCTTGTCATCGACAGAAACTATATTGTGGATCAGGTTGCCCAGGGCGGCCAGATTCCCGCTTCTGCGTATGTTCCCACCGGACTGTCAGATGTTTCTCCCACCGATGACTTCCGCGCGGTGGGCGGCGATTACTACAGCGTAAAGACCGAGGATTACGAGGCCAACTGCGAGCAGGCCCGCCAGCTTCTCTCCGAGGCCGGATATCCCGATGGAAAGAGCTTCCCCGCCGTGGAGTATATGTACAACACCTCCGAAGGCCACAAAGCTATTGCAGAGGCCCTTCAGAACATGTGGCAGACCGAGCTGGGCGTCACCGTGACCATCACCAACCAGGATTGGGCGGCGTTTATCGACACCCGGCATAACGGAGACTTCCAGATTGCCCGTCACGGCTGGCTGGCCGACTACAACGATCCCATCTCCTTCCTGGATATGTGGGTCACCGGCGGCGGCAACAACGATGCAAACTACTCCAACGCCGACTATGACGCGCTCATCTCGGCCGTCAAGACTTCCTCCGACAGGACCGAGCGCATCACCAAGATGCACGAGGCGGAAGATATTCTGATGGCGGATATGCCCGTCGCCCCCATCTATTTCTACACCGATCTCTATATGATCAATCCCAATCTCCAGGGCTTCTATTCTTCGCCTCTGGGCTACAAGTACTTCATGTACACCAGCATGGCTGCCTGAGTCCTTTCCTGCAAGAATTAAAAAGTTCCCCGCGCCTTTGCGGCGCGGGGAACTTTTTTCGCCCGAAATCGTCCTGTACGAAAGGCGAAAATTATGGTAAAATAATCCGGGTGATCGTTTAAAATGGGAATCGGCCGATATTCGGCGAATTACGGCTGTTGTGCGGAAATTATCGAAAGTATTCAATAGGATGCGATGCAGAAAAAGAGAAAAGTTAGGGGAGATAAATGGATGAAGAAAAAACAGGTGACGGCGGCGATTCTTGCCGCATTGCTTCTGGCGGCAGCCCTGGCGGGCTGCGCGCAGACCGGCGGCGCCGCGGCCACTCCCACGGCCGCTCCGGTGCTGAACCTGAACGTATGCGTGGGATCGGAACCGGGTACCATCGATCCCCAGCTCAATGCCACAGTGGACGGGGCCACCCTCATAAACCATGCCTTTGAAGGCCTTATGAGGCTGGACGCAGACGGGGACATCGTTCCCGCCCAGGCGGCCGGCTATACGGTGGACGACAGCGGCACGGTTTATACCTTCACCCTCCGGGACGACATCAAATGGTCTGACGGTCAGCCAGTTACCGCCTCCGATTTTGTTTACGCGTGGCGGCGGCTCATGGATCCCACCACCGGCGCGGGATACTCCTATATCCTGGAGATGGTGAAAAATGCCGACGAAATCCTGGCGGGGGATATGACGTCGGATCAGCTGGGGATAACGGCGCCGGATGACAGAACCGTGGAGATCACGCTTTCGGCACCCTGCCCGTATTTTCTGGAGATCTGCGCTTTTCCCAACACCTATCCCGTACGGGAAGATGTCATTGAAAAAAACGGCGACCAGTGGACTTTTGAAGACTATGTATGCAACGGCCCCTATGTCCTTACCGACTGGTCCCACAACTCGTATATGCTCTATTCAAAAAATCCCGAGTATTATAACGCCGAAGCCGTCGGACCGGAAACGATCAAATTTTACCTCATGGATGATTCCGCGGCCATGCTGACGGCTTACCGGAGCGGGGAGCTGTCCTTTATCGACCAGGTGCCCGCCGGGGAGATCCCCACCCTGAAGAAGGACGGGGAACTCACCGTCAAGGGCGTGATGGGCGTTTATTTCTCCTGCCTCAACGATGCGTCGAAACCCTTTGACGACCCGAAGGTGCGCAAGGCCTTTTCCCTCGCCGTGGACAGAAATTACCTGGTGGACAACGTGACGGCAGGCGGCGAAATCCCGGCCTCCGCCCTTGTACCCGACGGTTTGTCCGATGTCGCGGCCGGCGAGGATTTCCGGTCGGTGGGCGGAGCGTATATCGATACAAGCGCCCAGTCTTATGAGGCCAACTGCGAAGAAGCGAAAAAACTCCTTGCCGAAGCGGGATATCCCGATGGGGAAGGGTTCCCGGCCGTCGAGTATCTCTATGTGAACGACGATGTCAGCGATAAGATTGCCCAGGCCCTGCAGTATATGTGGCAGGATGAGCTGGGCGTTACCGTCACCCTTTCCGCCCGGGACTGGAGCGGCTTTATGGACGACGTGCTGGGCGGAAGCTACCAGATGGCGGGCCTTGCCTGGCTGGCCGATTTCAACGATCCCATCTCCTTCCTGGACATGTGGACAACCGGGAACGGAAACAACATAGCCCGCTACTCCAATGCCCATTATGACGAGCTCATCACCCGGGCCCGGGATTCGGAGGACAGAGCGGACCGTATTGGGAACATGCACCTGGCGGAGGACGCCCTGATGGCGGATATGGCCATGATCCCCCTGTATTTCAATACCGATCCCTATATGATTGATCCCGGCCTTGCCGGTTTCTACACCTCGCCTTTGGGATACAAATACTTTATGTACGTAACCGAAGCTTCCTGACGCAGCAAAAAAGGACCGCCCGGACGATTTTCGCCCGGGCGGTCCTTTTTATTTTTGGGATTTGTTGAAAAAGCGCCTTTCGTTTGCTTAAAACGCCTTCAGCCGCGCGGCCTGCTCTGGCGTCAGGGGAACGCCCCCTCCCAGAAGCCGGGCCGAGAGGAAGATTTCCGCGGTGTGCTCCAGGGATTCCAGCCGATAATAAGCCTGCATCAGCGTCTCTCCCAGAGTGACGGCTCCGTGATTGGCAAGGAGAACCGCATTGTGGGAAGGCAGGAGCGGAGCGATGGAATCGGGCACCTCGTCCGTTCCGGGCGTGGCGTAGGGTGCCACGGGCACTTCCTTGAGACTCATGAGAAATTCGGATAAGATGGGCGCGTCCAGAGGCAGCCGCGCCGCTGCAAAAGCGGTGCTCGCCGGCGGGTGGGCGTGGACCACGGCGCGGATGTCCGGCCGTTCCCTGTAGCAGCGCATATGCATCTTCAGTTCCGACGAGGGCTTTCCTCCCGTGTTGGAAAGCGCTCTGCAGTCGGAGTCCACCAGAAGTAGCATCTCCGGCGTCATGAATCCCTTGCTCACCCCGGTGGGTGTCACGAGAAATACGTTCTCGCCCAGCCGGACGCTGAAATTGCCGTCGTTGGCCGCCACCCAGCCCCGCTGCCAGCAGCGCCGCCCGATTTCACAGAACTGTTCCCGCATTTCCGCCTCAGTCATACGAATTCCTCCCGCCGTACCCAATAAAATAGGAAGGGGTACAATACCTATGTATTGTACCCTTTTTTTGATATTGGCGCAAGGCAAGACTCAGTGGTGGATCACACGCACGCGCAGGACACCCTCCACGGCCTTGATTTTGTCGATTACGTTCTCCGGCACTTTGGAGTTGACGTCCAGCATGGTGTAAGCGTAGTCCTTTTTGGATTTGTTCACCATGTTTTCGATATTCATATTTTCCGGCGAAAGGATCGAGATGATGCTGCCCAGCATGTTGGGGATATTCTTGTGGATGACGCACAGCCGGTCCATCCCGGAGAATTCCATGGATACGTCGGGCAGGTTGACGGAGTTCTTGATATTCCCGTTTTCCAGATAGTCCTTCAGCTCCATGGCTGCCATGGCGGCGCAGTTGTCTTCGCTCTCCGGCGTGGAGGCGCCCAGATGGGGGATTGCCACCACGTTTTTCGCGAGGGCCAGGTCGTTGTTGGGGAAATCGGTAATATAGCAGCCCACCTTGCCGGTTTCCAGCGCCTCCAGAATGTCCTTCGTGTCCACAAGTTCGCCCCGTGCCAGATTGATGATGCGCACGTGCCCCTTCATCATATGGATGGAGTCGGTGTTGATCATGCCTTTGGTTTCCGGATTGAGGGGAACGTGAAGGGTGATATAGTCGCAGGTTTTGTAGATGCTCTCCAGATCCATGACCCGGTGAATGCTGCGGGTCAGGTTCAGAGCGTGTTCCACGGACAAAAACGGGTCGTAGCCGTACACCTTCATACCCAGCTTAACGGCGACGTTGGCCACCTGTACGCCCACGGCGCCCAGACCCACGATTCCCAAAGATTTGCCTTCCAGCTCCGGACCGACGAACGCTGCCTTTCCCTTTTCCACGGCGGCGGCCACGTCCTCGCCCTTTCTGGCCAGCTGCTTGACCCAGTCGATCCCGGAGACAATCTTCCGGGAAGACAGGAAGAGGGAGCAGAGCACCAGCTCCTTCACGGCGTTGGCGTTTGCCCCGGGCGTGTTGAACACCACGATGCCCGCCTCGGAACAGCGGGCCACGGGGATATTATTGGTGCCGGCGCCCGCCCGGGCGATAGCCCGCAGTGTGTCGGGAAAAACGTAATCCCCCATTTCGGAAGAGCGCACCAAAATTCCGTCGGGATTGTCTGTCTCATCTCCCACGGAAAAGCGCGTGTTGTCCAGCTTGGAAAGACCTGCAGGGGAAATTCGATTGAGTGTCTTGATTCTGAACATGCGGATGCCTCCATTCATTCTTCTGAACCGGCCGCCGGCCGTGTGCTTCAGGAATTGCTCTGCTCAAATGCTTTCATGAATTCCGCAAGAGCGCGGACGCCTTCCATGGGCATGGCGTTGTAGATGGATGCCCTCATGCCTCCGGTTGCCCGGTGCCCCTTGAGGTTCGAAAAACCTTTTGCGGTGGCTTCCTTGACGAATTTCTCGTCCAGCTCCTCCCGGCCGGTCCGGAAGGTGACGTTCATAAGGGATCTGGCTTCGCTTTCCGCGTGGGGAATAAAAAGCTTGCTGTGATCCAGCACGTCGTAGAGAACGGCCGCCTTGGCCTCGTTGTGTGCCTTCATGCCCGCAAGGCCCCCCATGGATTCGATCCAGTCCAGTACCAGGCCAAGAATATAAATATTGTAACAGGGCGGGGTATTGTACATGGAATCTCCCTTGATCATGGCCGCGTAGTCCAGCATGACGGGGGTGTAGGGGAAGGCGTGTCCCGCCAGATCCTCCCGGATGATGACCAGTGTGAGCCCTGCGGGAGCCATGTTTTTCTGGGCCCCGGCGTAGATGACCCCGTATTTGGAGACGTCCACGGGCTTGGACAGGATGTTGGAGGACATGTCGCAGACGATGGGGATATTTCCCGTCTCTGGGACGTATTTCCATTCGGTTCCGTAAACGGTATTGTTGGCGGTGTAATGGAAATAGGATGCCTCCGCGTCCAGGGCCAGCTGGCTCTGGGGAGGGATATAGGAGTGCTTTTTGTCCGCGCTGGTGGCCGCAAGGCGGATTTCACCGTACTTTTTGGCTTCCTTGAATGCGTTTTCGGAAAAGTTGCCGGTTACGGCATAGTCCGCGCGCCCCGTTTTGGGAATCAGGTTCATGGGTACCATGGCAAACTGCAGCGTTGCGCCCCCCTGAAGAAACAGGATCTTGTATTCGTCGGGCACCTGCAGGATCTTCTTGAGTTTCTCCTTTGCGTCCTGGAAAATGGAGTCGTAGATCTTGCTTCGGTGGCTCATCTCCATGACGGACATTCCGGACCCCTTGTAGTTTGTCATCTCGGAACTGGCGCGCTCCAGAACCTCCAGCGGGAGCATGGAAGGGCCGGCTGCAAAATTGTAAATTCTCGTCTTTTCCACAATGAACCACCTTTCTTTGAACAATGAAATTGAAACACCCCTTTTGTTTTGTACAGGCGTTTTCTGCAGATTATATCACTCTTCCAAACAATATGCTAGTTGATTTCATACGAAATTGTTAAAGAATAATACCATTATAATAGCATTGATTATAGAAAGCACGCATGAATTTGTCAATTAATTAACAAACACAAAAAAACAGCGAAAAAAATAAAATACTTGGTGACTTTCAATTGACTTTTATGAAAAATTAATGTATAAATATATTGTGATTGTTAATAAATTAACATTATTTTGAAAGAAATCCCTCATAAAGTGACGCAATGGTCCCGATATAAGAATTAGAAGCGCGATTCCGATTTCCGGAGACGGATATTGTCTGGACGGCAGGGCTGGCATGGAAATTGCAAAAAGCATATACGGAGATTTTTTTTTGTTTACAGAGTAGAAAAGAAGAATATTCCGCTGTTACAGAGCGGGCGGATGTGATACTATAACCGATAGAGCGTCGATGGCCGCGTTTGCCCGCTGGAGGAACGAATCGGCGCCGGACCTGAGCCAAGGCAAGCTGAAGTTGGCCGGCCGCCGGCTGAAGAGCGGCAGTTTGGGTACGGGAGAGCGGCTCCGGGGGAGAGCCGGTTCTTTGGAAGGCCCGGCGGCGAAGGGAGCGGGAAATGAAATTAAGTAGGGTGCAGGAGCTGCTGAAAGCGACGGTGCTGTGCAATGACAGGCTGTTGGATGAACTGGAAGTCAATGCTGCCTGCGGCAGCGATCTGATGAGCGACGTTCTGGCTTTTGTCAAGGATCAGGGCATGCTTCTCACCGGACTTGTCAATGCCCAGGCCATCCGTACCGCCGAAATGATGGACATGAGGTGCGTCGTTTTTGTGAGGGGAAAGCTTCCCGGCCCGTCGGTGGTGGATCTTGCCGCTGAAAAGGATATCGTTGTTATGAGTACGCCGTATTCTATGTTTACCGCGTGCGGCACGCTGTATGCCGGCGGTCTTGTAGGAGGCACAATACACTGATGCAGGGCCGTGGATTTGGAAGCGGCAATACCGTTACGCTTCATTACGATGTGGATGCCGGAGATTTTTCCTCTGCCGGAGAAGCCTCCGCGAATCTTAAAAGGACCCTGAAACAATTGGGTTTCCCTCCCGAGGTGGTTCGCCGGGCCACCATCGCCATGTACGAGGGAGAAATCAATATGTTTATCCATGCCGGCGGCGGCGTGGCCGACGTGGAAATCACGCCGGATGAAATTCGCATAAAACTGGTTGACAGCGGCCCCGGAATCCCGGATATTGCCCTTGCCATGCAGAAAGGGTATTCCACCGCTTCGGAACTGGCCCGCGAGATGGGCTTCGGAGCCGGTATGGGCCTTCCCAATATGCAATCCTATACGGATGAACTCATAGTGGAATCGCAGGTCGGAAAAGGTACCTCGATCTCCATGCTGGTGAGGGTCGGAGGATCGTCCGCCCAATGATTGGAGCGGCAGGATCTTAGCCGGCCTTATTCCGGTTTTTGGATGAAAGTCGGATACCCCTGCTCGGGAAAGGGAGGGTAGTATGCCTGATTCGTTTCACAGCGTCGTGCTGGAAGAGGATAAGTGCAAAGGCTGCACCAACTGCATGAAGCACTGTGCCACGGAGGCCATCCGGGTGAGAAACGGGAAGGCCGCCATTATCAGCGAACGGTGCATCGACTGCGGCCAGTGTATCCGCGTCTGCCCCCAGCATGCCAAAAAGGCGCGGTATGATTCCCTGGATATGCTGGGGCAGTACAAATATACCGTGGCGCTTCCCGCTCCGTCCTTTTACGCCCAGTTTCACAAGCCCGATATCAACAAGATTCTCACGGGGCTGAAGAAAATCGGATTTAACGACGTGTTTGAGGTGGCCCTGGCCGCTCAGACGGTGAGCCGGCATACCAGGAAGCTGTTTCTGGAAAACACGGTGCCCAAGCGCCCGGTGATCAGCTCCGCCTGTCCGGCGGTGATCAAGCTGATAAAAATCCGCTTCCCCGATCTCATTGACAACGTTCTGCCTATCATGGCGCCCGTGGATCTGGCGGCGAAGGTGGCCCGAAGCATCGCGGAAGAAAAGACCGGCCTGAAAAGCGAGGAGATCGGGATCTTCTTTATCTCCCCCTGTCCGGCCAAGATTACCGCTGCCAAGGTTCCCATCGGCTACAAGGAGGCCATCATCGACGGGACCTTCTCCATGGCCGAAGTTTACCGCCGGCTGCTGCCGGTCATAAAGGATATCCAGGAGCCGGAAATACTGGCGAAGGCCAGTTTCATGGGAATCGGCTGGGCCATCTCCGGAGGCGAGGGAAAGGCGGCCGAACGGGATCTGTTTATCGCGGTGGACGGGATTGACAACTGCATTGAGATTCTGGAGGACATCGAAAACGGGAAGCTTAAAACGGTGGAATTCATAGAACTCAACGCCTGCGAGCCTGGCTGTCTCGGCGGCTGCCTGACGGTGGAAAATCCCTATATCGCCCGCGCTCGGCTCCAGTCCATGGAGAAAAACCTGAGACAGCGGGATACCGACACGGAAGAAGCGGCCGGCGGTGAATTTGACCTGGACTGGGCGCTTCCTCTGGAATATACCCCTATTATGAAACTGGACGAGGATATGGAAAAGGCCATCGCCAAGCTGAAACGGATTGATGAAATCACCGAATCCCTGCCGGGGCTGGACTGCGGCTCCTGCGGCGCTCCCTCCTGCCGGGCGCTGGCCGAAGACATCGTACGTGGCGTGGCGGAAGAGGGGGACTGCGTGTTCAAGATGCGGGAGAAGCTGAACAGTCTGCTCGTTCAGATGAATTACCTGCAGGATTACCTGCCGCCGCCCTTCCGATCAGACGATAAAAGCCGCCGGAAGAATCTGCCGACGGATGAAACGGCACAGAACCCGGGAGGAGAGCCATGACGGTTTTGGAGTATGCTAAGGCTGCCGGGCACAGGGTGCTCTCTTCTCCGGAAGCGGCCGCCCGGCGAGAGATCACGGGTTGCTACATATGCGACCTTTTAAGCTGGGCCATGGGAAGGTGCCGCTCCGGAGACATGTGGATTACGGTGCAGAACAACCTGAACGTAGCCGCCGTTGCGGCTCTCACCGATGCCGCCTGCGTCCTCATTCCGGAGGGGATCGAGGCGGACCCCGCTCTCGTTGAAAAAGCGGGGGCGCAGGAAGTGGTGATATTGTCCGGGCAGGGGACCTCCTATGAAATTGCCTGTAATCTTAAGGATGCGATGGCGCAATGGAACTGACCTACGACCTGCACATTCACTCCTGCCTTTCTCCCTGCGCCGACGACGATATGACGCCGAATAACATCGTGGGTCTGGCCCGGCTTCTAAAGCTGGATCTCATCGCCGTAACGGATCACAATACGGTGAAAAATGCGGTGGCGGCATACGAGGTTGGCCTGGAACAGGGCCTGATGGTTCTGCCGGGCATGGAACTGGAGACCGCCGAGGAAGTGCACGTGGTCTGCCTTTTCCCCGATCCTAAAAAAGCCGTCGCCTTTGAAAAGGAGATTGCACTCCTGTCTCCGCCGGTGAAGAACCGCCCCGAAATCTTCGGCCGTCAGATCCTCATGGACCGGAACGACCTTGTTCTGGGGGAGGAAGACAGGCTGCTGCTGACGGCCACCCGCCTGAGCGTCGACGCCGTTTCGGCCGCGGTAAAAGTCTTTCAGGGCGCCGCGTTTCCCGCCCATATCGACAGGCCCTCTTTCAGCATGCTGGCTAACCTCGGTGATATCCCGGATTCCTCCGGATTTACCGCCGTTGAAATATCCAAAATCGCGTCTCTGGAAGATCTTGAGCGCCGCTTTCCGGCCGTCGGGCGGTTTCTGGTGCTGCGCAATTCCGATGCGCACCGTCTTACGGATATCTCCGTTTTGGGAAATAAGCTTCTCGTCCCGGAATTTTCCCCGGAAGCGGTTATCCACCGGCTAAACGAGGTGAAGCGCCGCGAATAGGATTCCGGCAGGCCCGGATTCCGCGACAGAAAACATGAAGAAACCTGTTCACAGTTCAGATATTTGAAATTTGAGGAGGCAGTGGTATGACCAAACAACCATCGGTTCCCTTCCACGGGACAAAGGAGCAGGAAGAACGGCTGAAAAAGGTGTTCCAGGACTATAAGGACGTTCCCGGAGCCCTGATGCCGATCCTGCAGGAAGCGCAGCAGATTTATGGCTATCTTCCCATTGAGGTTCAGAAGATGGTCGCGGAGGAAATGAAGATTTCGCTGGAAGAGGTGTACGGGGTAGTGACCTTTTACACCCAGTTTTCCTTGTACCCCAAGGGAAAGTACTCCATCAACGTCTGCCTGGGCACCGCCTGCTATGTGAGAGGCTCGGGACCTATTCTGGAAAAATTCAAGGAAGCCCTGGGGATCGATATCGGTGAGTGCACGTCCGACGGGAAGTTTTCCCTGGACGCCACCCGCTGCATCGGCGCCTGCGGCCTGTCTCCCGTCTGCATGGTGAACGAAGACGTTTACGCCAAGCTCACCGTGGACGACGTGGAAAAAATTCTGGCGAAATACTGAGGCTCCCATGAGAGAATTGTCGCTCCACATTCTGGACATTGCTCAGAATTCCGTGACGGCCGGCGCCAAAAACATTTCCATTCTCGTCGATTCCGATACAAAAACCGACTGGATAACCATTGAAATCACGGACGACGGAAAGGGAATGAGCGAGGAGCTCGTGAAAAAGGTGACCGATCCTTTCGTCACCTCAAGAACCACGAGAAAGGTCGGTCTGGGGATTCCGCTGTTCAAACACGCTGCGGAAGCGGCCGGCGGCGATTTTGAAATTCGTTCGGTCCTGGGGGAAGGAACGACCGTGACCGCGAGGCTTCGTCTCCGCCACATCGACCGCCAGCCCATGGGAAAACTGGAAGAGACCATGGCCATTCTCATCGGTGGCAGTCCTGGAGTTGACTTTTCGCTGCAGATGCGGCATGACGGGAGAGGATTTGAGATAGACACCCGGAGCATGCGGGAACTGCTGGGGGGCGTTCCTCTGAACACTCCGGAGGTATTGACCTGGACCCGGGAATATATCCGCGAAAAAATGAATGATTTATACGGAGGTGCTGATATATGAAGTCCTTAGCCGAACTGGCTGCCATTCGGGATAAAATGGCGCAGACCATGAATCTGCGCGAGGAAAACAGGGATACGGACAAGATCAAGATCGTGGTAGGCATGGCCACCTGCGGAATCGCCGCCGGAGCCCGGCCGGTGATGAATGCTTTTGTGGATGAGGTGAACAAGCGCCAGCTCAAGCACGTGATGGTGTCCCAGGTAGGATGCATCGGCATGTGCAGGCTTGAGCCCATGGCCGAGGTGTTTATGCCCGACGGCAGCAAAACCACCTATGTAAAGCTCACCGATGAAAAGGCCAGGCGCATAGTGAATGAACATATCGTAAACGGCAAGATTGTATACGAGTATACCATCGGCGCCGCTGAGAAATAAGGGAGGGTATGAGTGATGGAACTTGCCAGATCGCATGTCCTGGTTTGCGGCGGCACCGGCTGTACTGCAGGCGGGAGCGAAAATCTGATTAAGAGCCTGGAAACGGAAATCAAGGCAAAGGGACTGGACAAGGAGGTCAAGGTGGTCCGGACGGGCTGCTTCGGCCTCTGCGAGGAAGGCCCCAATATGATAATCTATCCCGAAGGCGTGTTTTACAGCCATGTCAAGGTGACGGACGTCCCCGAGATCGTGGAGGAGCACCTGTACAAGGGCCGGATTGTCAAGAGGCTTCTGTACAAGGAAATCGTGGAGGGGGACGTTACCAAGTCCCTCAACGATACGCCCTTCTACAAAAAGCAGATGCGCATCGCTCTTCGCAACTGCGGTGTCATCGACCCCGAGAACATTGAAGAGTACATAGCCATGGACGGCTATCGCGCTCTGGGCAAGGCGCTAACCGAAATGAAGCCGGCGGACGTCATCGACGTGGTTCTGCGCTCCGGCCTCCGCGGCCGCGGAGGCGCGGGCTTCCCCACCGGCATGAAGTGGAAATTTGCGGCCGCTTCCCCAGGACCGAAGAAATACGTCTGCTGCAATGCCGATGAAGGCGACCCCGGCGCTTTTATGGACCGTTCCGTTCTGGAGGGAGATCCCCATGCAGTCATCGAGGCCATGATCATCGCCGGTTACGCCATCGGATCGGATGAAGGCTACATCTACGTCCGCGCCGAATACCCCATCGCCGTCAAGCGCCTGAACACGGCCATCAAACAGGCCAAGGAATACGGCCTGCTGGGCAAGGACATCTTCGGAACCGGCTTCAACTTTGACCTGAACATCCGCCTGGGCGCCGGAGCTTTTGTCTGCGGCGAGGAGACCGCTCTCATGACCTCCATCGAAGGTCACCGGGGCGAACCCAGATCCCGTCCTCCCTTCCCCGCGGTGAAAGGCCTGTTCGGAAAGCCCACCATCCTCAATAACGTGGAGACCTTTGCAAACGTGGCCCAGATCATCCTCAACGGTCCCGAGTGGTTCTCCGCCATCGGCACGGAAAAGTCCAAGGGCACCAAGGTGTTCGCCCTGGGCGGCAAGATCACCAACACCGGCCTTGTGGAGATCCCCATGGGCACAACCCTCCGGGAGATCGTGGAGGATATCGGCGGCGGCGTTCCCAATGGAAAGAAGTTCAAGGCGGCCCAGACCGGCGGACCCTCCGGCGGCTGCATCCCCGCCCAGCACTTCGACACCCCCATAGACTACGACAACCTCATCGCCATCGGCTCTATGATGGGCTCCGGCGGCCTCATCGTCATGGATGAGGACACCTGCATGGTGGATATCGCCAAGTTCTTCCTCCAGTTTACCGTAGACGAGTCCTGCGGAAAGTGCGCCCCCTGCCGCCTCGGCATCCGGAAGCTCCTGGACATCCTGGAGAAGATCACCTCCGGAAACGGCGAGATGGAGGACCTGGACCGGCTGGAAGAACTGTGCGTGCACATTAAGAATACGGCTCTGTGCGGCCTGGGACAGACGGCGCCCAACCCGGTGCTGTCCACCCTCCGGTATTTCCGGGACGAGTATGTGGCCCATGTGCGGGACAAGAGATGCCCCGCCGGAGTGTGCAAGAGCCTCCTCACCTACGAGATAGATCCGAATAAGTGCACCGGATGCACGCTCTGTGCCAGAAACTGCCCGGTGGGCGCCATTACGGGAGAACTCAAGAAGCCGCACGTTATTGATAAGAGCAAATGCATCAAATGCGGCGTCTGCGCGTCCAAGTGCAAATTCAAGGCTATCTCGAAGAAGTGAGGAAAGGAGAGAGGAACATGGAAAACAGCACTGTGAAAATGAAGATCAACGGACTCGGCGTGGAAGTGCCCGCCGGTTCGACCATTATCGAAGCCGCGAAATACTGCGGTATCGACATCCCCTCCCTTTGTTATTTGAAGGGACTCAACGCCATCGGTTCCTGCCGCATCTGCGTGGTGGAGGTCAAGGGCGCGAAAACTTTGGTGGCCTCCTGCGTGTACCCGGTTTCCGAAGGCATGGAGGTGTGGACCAATACCCCGGAGGTCCAGAAAGCCCGGAAGATGACGTTGGAGCTGATTCTGGCCAACCACCGGAAAGACTGCCTCAACTGTGTTCGCAGCCAGGACTGCGAGCTGCAGAAACTGGCAAAAGATCTGGGCATGGAGGAGGTGCGCTTCGAGTTTGAAGGGAACGACACCCCGGACATCGAGGCTTCCGCTCCCCACCTGGTCCGGGACAATTCCAAGTGCATCCTTTGCCGCCGCTGCGTGGCCGCCTGCTCCCGCCTGCAGTACGTGGGCGTCATCGGGACCAATAACCGCGGATACAAGACCCATATCGGCAGCGCCTTTGATCTGCCTCTCAGTGAGGTGCCCTGCATCTCCTGCGGCCAGTGCATCAACGTCTGCCCCACCGGCGCCCTCACCGAAAAGGATGATACCGGCAAGGTATGGGCCGCTCTGGCAGATCCCACCAAGCATGTGGTGGTAGCCACCGCGCCTTCCGTCCGCGCGGGCCTTGGCGAGGAGTTCGGACTTCCCATCGGGACCAATGTGGAAGGACGCATGGTCGCGGCTCTTCGCAGATTGGGCTTTGCCAAAGTGTTTGACGTGGATACCGCGGCGGACGTCACCATTATGGAAGAGGGAACCGAGCTTTTAGGCCGTCTTGCGGAAGGCAAGAATCTTCCCCTCATCACCTCCTGCAGCCCCGGGTGGATCAAGTTCTGCGAATACTACTATCCGGAGTTCATTCCCAACATCTCCTCCTGTAAATCGCCCCAGCAGATGTACGGTGCTCTCATGAAGACCTACTACGCCGAAAAGCAGGGAATCGATCCCAAGGATATCTTTGTTGTTAGCATCATGCCCTGCACCGCCAAGAAATTTGAAATCGGCCGTGCCGACGAAAGTGCCTCCGGCTATCCCGATGTGGATGTCTCCCTTACCACCCGTGAGCTGGGACGGATGATCAAAAAAGCGGGCATCCGCTTTGTCGATCTGCCCGATGAGCAGTTTGACCCCGCCTTCGGCGAGGCGTCCGGCGCCGCCCACATCTTTGGTGCCACCGGCGGCGTCATGGAGGCGGCTCTGCGCACGGTCGCGGAAATTGTAACGGGAAAACCGCTGGTCCAGCTGGATCTGGAAGATGTAAGAGGCACTGCCGGCGTCAAGGAAGCGGTATACGATCTGAACGGCACCAAGGTTCGCGTGGCTGTGGCATCGGGTATATCCAACGCTAAAAAACTGCTGGACAGCATCAAGAGCGGCGAAAAGCAGTATGAATTTGTGGAAATCATGGCCTGCCCCGGCGGCTGCGTAAACGGCGGCGGGCAGCCGATTCAGCCCGCTAATGTCCGCGGTTCCGTGGATATCCGCGCCCTCCGGGCCGGCGCCCTGTACAGCGAGGACGCCGCTATGAACCTCCGTAAAAGCCACGAGAACGAGACCGTGAAAAAGCTCTACGAGGATTATCTGGAAAAGCCGGGAAGCCACAAGGCCCATCACGTCCTACACACGACGTATGTGGCCCGGGAGCAGTACTGAAAACCTTCTGAATAATGTTGTGCGGGGCGGCCTCAAAATACTGTTTTGAGGCCGCCTCTTTTTTATTTGGCCTTTTTCCTGCGCTTCGGGGGGGATGTCGGCATCGTGATTCCGAAAGCCCTGGCTATCAGAACTTGCGACTTTACTCATTGCGCATTATAATAGAAAGCGGTTATGCGGCGCCCGCCGGGTACGGCGAAAGAGCGCCGGGGCCGGAAACAAAAGACGGAGGACGAAGTCATGGGTTTTTCGGTGCTGATTGTGGATGACGAACCGGAGATTGCCGACCTGGTGGAGGTATATCTTCTCAGCGAAGGCTACACCGTCCATAAATTTTATACCGCGCGGGAGGCTCTTCAGTGCGTCAGGACCACACCCCTGGATCTTGCCATCCTGGACGTGATGCTGCCGGAGATGAACGGCTTTGCCCTTTGCGCGGAGATTCGAAAAGAGTATAATTTCCCGGTGATTATGCTCACGGCCAAGGTGGAGGCCACCGACAAAATCACCGGCCTTACCATCGGGGCGGACGACTATATCACCAAGCCCTTCAATCCCCTGGAGATGGTGGCGAGAGTCAAGGCCCAGCTGCGCAGGTATACCCGCTATAACGAGAACGAAAAAACGGGCGGGAGCGTCATCGACTTCGACGGGCTGGTGATCAACCGCAATACTCACGAGTGCACACTTTTTGACGAGCCTTTGTCCCTTACCCCCATAGAGTTTTCCATCCTGTGGCTGCTCTGCTCCAACCGCGGCCAGGTCATCAGCTCCGAGCAGCTGTTCGAGCGGGTCTGGGGTGAAAAATACCTGGACCGGAACAACACCGTGATGGTGCACATCCGAAGACTTCGGGAAAAGATGGGGGAACCCTCCCGGAATCCCAGATTCATCAAGACGGTATGGGGAGTGGGGTATAAGATTGAATAACTTTACGCGACTGAAGCTAAAGATGCTGTTTCTCGCGGTGATGGCCATCATTGCGGCCAGCTTGGTGGGGAGCTTTATCCTCAACTATGTGATAGACGGCGTCCTGCAGGCGCCCTTTGCCAATGCCTTTGTGGTTTTTTGCCGGCAGGTGCTCCGCATGACGAATGATCAGGCTCTGGCCGCTTACCAGGTGATGATCCGGGACAACAAGACCGACCTGGTGCTGGGCGGCATGATCCTTTTGATTCTCGTATTCTTTTATATCGCCATGGGCCGGTTTACAACCTATTTGAACCAGATCAGCGACGGAGTGGACAAGGTTGTGGAGGAGACGGAAGAACCCATTACTTTGCCGGAAGAGCTTCAGCCCATGGAGGACAAGCTCAACGAGATCAAAACAACTCTCAAAAGGCGGCAGCAGGAGGCGGCGGAAAGCGAGCAGCGGAAAAACGACCTGATGGTATACCTTGCCCACGATCTGAAGACCCCCCTCACCTCGGTGATCGGGTACCTGACCCTTCTGTCGGAAAAGGGAGAACTCACAGAGGAGACCCGGGATAAGTATCTGGCTATCTGCCTGGACAAGGCCGAGCGCCTGGAGGATCTCATCAACGAGTTTTTTGAGATCACGAGGTATAATCTTCAAAACATCTCCGTTGAGAAAAAACGTGTGGACCTGTCTTTTCTGTTGGAGCAGATTGCGGATGAGTTTATCCCCATGTTCCAGCAGAAGGAACTCTCCTGTTCCCTTCAGATTCCGCCCGGTCTCGTGGTGATAGGGGATGCCGACAAGCTGGCCCGGGTATTCGACAATCTCCTGAGGAACGCCATCAGTTACAGCGATCCCCGCTCCGAAATCGTCATCCGGGGGGAAAAGCAGGAAAACCGGGTGCGGGTTTCCGTCCGGAACCAGGGTCTGCAGATCCCGGAACATAAGCTCAGCAGCATCTTTCAAAAGTTTTTCCGCTTGGATGAGGCCCGCCGCTCCGGAACGGGCGGAGCAGGCCTGGGCCTTGCCATAGCAAAGGAAATCGTGGATCTTCATCATGGAAAGATCATGGCCAGCAGCAACGGGAAACAGACGGAGTTCACCGTGGAGCTTCCCGGGCCTGAGGGCCCGTTTCATACTTCATAATAATTTGTAATGAAATATTAAGAAGTTGCTCACAAAAATGTAACACATTCGGCCTTCCCTCCTGATAGAATGAAAACTGTCAAAGGGAAGGCCGAAAATCATGAGGGCCCCTTTTCAAAATGAATACGGCGGACGATGGAAAATGGTATTCCGCAGGCTGCTGTATGCACCCTCCATGCAGCCTTTGCCCTGCGGTTCACATATAAAATAGATATATCGTTTCGTGGGCCCCCGCAGCCGTGTGCTGCGGGGGCCAAAATATTTTCCTGTATGTCGGGGAAAGAAGGACGGCGGGCTGCCGAAAAGACTGAAATGTTTCGTGAGAAAAGGTCGGAACCTGTGGTATACTGTAAAAGCGTACGCCTCCAGCCGCATCTGCGGGAAGCGGACGGAGCGCACAGGGAGGAATGAAAGTGAAAGCGGAAGAGCGGGCCCGGTGTTTTCTGGAGGGGGATTTTCTTCTCCATGCCGACATGCTGCAGTGCCTCCGCCGGAAAAGCGCGGATATACTGGAAGCGGATGGGGAAGGGGTACTCCTTTTTGAGCGTCGGGGAGAAGTCTACATGATGAGCGCCTCTTCCCCGGCCTTTGCCCGGAATCTGGTTGCCCTTCTGCCTCCGGGAACCGACTGCGTCACGGTGCATCAGGATTTTTTCCTGGAACCCGTACAGGCGCGCTTTGGTCCCCTGCGGACCATGGTCTGTACCAATGTGGTTTATCTGGGACGGGAAAATCTGAAGGTCCCGGACTGCCCTGCGATGATACGTCCTCTCACCGAGGAATATACGGACTGGGTGGCGGCCCATTACAGCCTCTTCAGCCTTGCGCCCCTGCCGTACCTTAGGTCCCGTATCCGGGAGGGGGCCATACTCGGCGCTTTTATCGGCGACAGGCCCTGCGGTTTTGCCGGTACCCATGCGGAGGGTTCCATCGGGCTTCTGGAGGTCCTGCCGGAGTGTCGCCGGATGGGGATTGCCGCGGCGCTCCAGGCCTCGGTTGCCAACGCCGTTCTGGCCGAAGGAGGGATTCCGTACGGACAGGTGAAGGAAGGAAACGAGGCTTCCTTCCGGCTCCAAAAAAAGCTGGGTTTCATCCCTGCGGGCTCCAATACGTTCTGGATGACGAAATAGCTCGAAAAAACCAATACCCCCGGTAATATTCCAACGGAATATTACCGGGGGTTGACTGTTCTCGGCGTTATTTTAAGAAGCCGTCCAGAATCTTCTCTTCTGCTTCCTGCTCCGTGAGTCCCAGCG
The DNA here is from genome assembly GCF_900176335.1 of Papillibacter cinnamivorans DSM 12816. Lineage (GTDB taxonomy): Bacteria > Bacillota > Clostridia > Oscillospirales > Oscillospiraceae > Papillibacter > Papillibacter cinnamivorans. Next base: position 156,571 of record NZ_FWXW01000003.1, on the reverse strand, counting down.
TCATCAGCTTCAGGATCTGGTCGCCGGCTATTTTGCCGATGGCCGCCTCGTGCACCAGCTGGGCGTCCGCGCAGTTGGCGGAGATCTCCGGGATGGAACGGATCTTGGCGTCTCCCATGATGATGGAGTCGCACTGTACATGCCCGAAACACTTGCTGTTGCCGATCATGCGGGGATAAAAGGTCTGCTGGGAGGAATCCTGGGCCACCGAACGGGAGATGATCCGGGCGTTGGCGCCCTCCCCGTCCAGTATGACGTCCATCTCCGATACGGCGCTTTGCTTTCCGTGGGTCAGAAGCCGCTCGGTGATGATGGCCTCCGCGTCTTTCCCGGCTATGATTTTCGTATACCGCTTGGTGGAGTCGATTCCCCGGATCTGGACGGTTTCCAGCTCGATGAAGGCTCCTTCCTCCAGATGGACCACCGTCTGGGGATTCATGATCCGCTCCCCGGCGCCGTCACCCTCTCCGTAGTGCTTTTCCGAATACTTGACACGGGAATTTTTGCCCACGTAGAACGTGTGTATCCCGTTGTGCTGGGAACATTCCGGCCCGTCGTTGTGGATTCCGCACCCGGCCACGATGTCCACGTCGCAGTCCTCTCCGATGAAGAAATCGTTGTAGACCATCTCGTCGATTCCGCTTTCGGTGATGAGGACGGGAATATGCACCGACTCCTTTTTCGTTCCGGGCTTGATGTGGATGTCGATTCCCGGTTGATCCGTTTTGGAGGTAATGATGATGTTTTCGCTGGAAGCGCGGGACTCCAGCTGGCTGTTTTTCCGGATGTTGAACGCGCCCTTGGGGGTTCCGTCCATTCCGGCGATCTTCATCAGAAGCTTAAGATCGATTTTGTTCACTGGTGTACCCCCTCCATATAGCTGCAGCCGGCTACGGTATCGGCCAGGATCAGGGGGAAGATCTCGTCCCGCGGCCCCTTCTGCCGGAGCTCCCCTTCGGAAAGAACGACGATCTCGTCCGCCAGCTGAATGATGCGTTCCTGATGGGAAATGATGAGCAGCGTGACGCCGCCCCGGTCCCGGATCCCCTTGAAGGTTTCCGTGAGCCGGGCAAAGCTCCACAGGTCGATGCCGGCCTCCGGCTCGTCGAAAATCATGAGACTGGAATTTCTGGCCAGGATGGTGGCGATTTCGATCCGCTTGATCTCCCCGCCGGAAAGGCTGGTGTCCATCTCCCTGTCCAGATAGTCGCAGGAGCACAGCCCCACCTGGGTCAGATACCGGCAGCATTCGTCCTGGGAAAGGCTCGCCTTTCCCGCCGCCAGAGACAGAAGGTCCTGAACCCGGAGTCCCTTGAACCTCGGCGGCTGCTGAAATCCGTAGCTGATTCCCAGTCTGGCCCGTTCCGTGACGCTCAGACCGGTGATTTCGGTGCCGTCATAGCGGATGGATCCTGTGACCGGCTGAACCAGGCCCATGATAGCCTTTGCCAGCGTGGTCTTTCCGCCCCCGTTGGGGCCGGTAATCACCACAAAGCGATTGTCCGGGATGGTGAGGCTCACGTTTTTCAGGATATCCGTGACCCCGTTCTCCCCGTTTACCTGAAAGCTCAGGTTTTCAATTTGAAGCATAGAGATTCTCCTTGGTAAGCAATAATTTGAATGGTTGGAAACATTGTATTTCCTTCGCCGCGAACCGTTTTTTGGCTTAGCCGGCGCTGTCCGGGGGATCTTTTACCTTCCGGCCCGATATGCCGCCGCAGTCCGGAGCTGTATCGCGTTTTTACTTCTTCGGTAAACAGTATTTTAACATAAACAGGGCACAAAGAGCAATGTTTTGTTCATTTTCCTTGAAGCCCGCTGGCAATCGGCCTCCCTGCGGCATACTATGGCGTATCAGAAGGGAAGGAGGATACGAATTTGGACAACAGGTACTATCCCGGAGAAGCTGGAATGGATGATGAGCTCAGATTGAAAAGCGCCAGGGTATGGCATCGGGTGATGGCGGCGGAGGAGACGGATGACGAGACCGATAATAAACCCATGCCGGTCCGGAAGATGCAGGAGGAGAAGACGCCAATGCCCATGCGCACCGGATGCATGGACGGCAGTTCGGAACAATCCGTACAGACCGTGAAGCGTTTTATTCTCGGAGAATTGTCGGACTGCCATTTTTATTCCCGGTTTGCCCAGTGCGCCCCCAGCCGCTGGGCGTCCCAGCGCCTGATGGAGATCTCGGCGGAAGAGGGCAGGCATGCCAGGAAGCTCATCGCTACATATTATTTAATGACGGGGATGAACTACTGCCCGCACCATCAGGCGGTCTGCACCCCCATGCCGGAATACTGCGACGGGCTGCGCATGCGCTTTACGGAAGAATGCCAGGGTGCGAAAAGCTATCTGGAGGCGGCGGAGGAAACCGACGACATGTGCATGAGCGAAATGTTCCAAAATCTTGCCGAGGACGAGTATGCCCATGCGAAAACCCTGCGCGACCTGCTGGCCTGCGAGATGAAGGTTTAATCCCGCGCCCGCTGCGGGAAACCGGCAGCTAGGAGCGTCGGAATGCAAACGGCCGCGAAACGCAGGCCTGCTGAAAAGCCCGGGCGCGGGATCAATTCCCGCGCCCGGATATTTTTCATATCTATCCAGTCCCTATTCGGCCGAGATCATATAGTAATACACGGGCTGTCCCCCGTAAACAAGGCTGGTTTCTGCGGAAGGACAGGCGGCGGAAAACAAATCCTTAACCCTTTCGGCCTCCTCCGGACTCACGGATTCCCCGTAGAACACCGTGACGAACTCGGGATTCCGCCCGGCAATCATTTCTGCCAGTCGGGCGAGCAGGGCGGTAAGATCCTTGTCCGTACCGAACATCTGATTGCCGGCCAGAGCCAGGTAATCTCCCTCGGTTATGGAAAATCCGTCATATTCCGAATCCCGGGCCGCATAGGTGACCTGGGCGGTATATACCTTGGAATACGCTTCTGTCATGGCTTTAGTGAGTTCCGCTTCTTCCAGTTCCGGATCCACCGCCAGCATAGCGGCAACCCCCTGGGGAACGCTTTCCGTGTGCAGTACAATCACCTTTTTTTCCGAAAGGGGAACGCACTGCTCCGCCGCCAGGATCACGTTTTTATTGTTGGGCAGGATATAGATGATCTCCGAAGGGGTCTTGTCGATCTCCCGCAGAATATCTTCTGTGGCGGGATTCATGGTCTGTCCGCCGCCCACGATGCCGTCCACGCCAAGATCGGTGAATACGGCCTGGATTCCTTTTCCGGCGCAGACCGAGATGAAGCCGTATTTCTTCGTCGGCTCCGCCACATTGCGCGTGGCCTCGCAAACGGCGTTTTCCAGGATCTCGGTGTGCTGCTCCCGCATATTTTCTACCTTGACGGTAAGAAGGGGCCCGTATTTCAGCGCCTCCTCCAGCGCGACGCCGGGATTGTTGGTGTGCACATGGACCTTGATGATCTCGTCGTCGTCCACGAATACCAAACTGTCTCCCAGATCGCACAGAAACAGGCGCAGCTTGTTGGGATCTCTCTGGTTTTCCCGGCTTACGATAAATTCGGTGCAGTAGCCGAACTTGATATCCTCGGTGGCAAATGCCTCGAAGTCCGCTCTCTCCTTGGCGGGCTCCTCCTGGACGGGCGCATCCGGGATTGCCTCCCCCTGAAGGCACTTGAGCATGCCTTCCAGCAAAATGAGGTATCCCTTGCCGCCTGCGTCGATAACCCCCGCCTTTTTCAGAACGGGATTCTGATGAATCGTATTGTCCAGAGCGACCTTTCCTTCGGCAATGGCTTCTTCCAGCACGAATTCGATGGACTGGTTGCGCTCCGATGCGTCCACGGCCTGTTTTGCCACCATCCGGGAGACCGTCAGTATAGTGCCCTCGGCGGGTTTCATCACCGCGTTGTAGGCTGCGGAAACGCCCTCTCCCAGCGCGGCGGCAAACTCCGCCCCGCCGATGTGCTCCTTATCCCGCAGCGACCGTGCAACTCCCCGGAAAAGAAGGGACAATATGACCCCGGAGTTGCCCCGCGCGCCCCGAAGAAGGGCGTTGGCGGTGATTTCCGCCGCCTTTCCCACGGTTTCCGGGTTGTGCTTGCGCAGTTCCGCCGCAGCGGTGCCGATGGTAAGACTCATATTGGTGCCGGTGTCTCCGTCGGGAACCGGGAATACGTTGAGTTCGTTGATTTCCTGTTTGTGAAGATTGATAAGGGCTGAGGCAGATAAAATCATCTGCTTGAACCACAGCCCGTCGATGGTTTCTCTCATTGTGATATCATCCCCTTTGCCAAGATCAGCCGATGACCATGGAGTCGATAAAGACGTCAACCGACTTGACCTCAACTCCGGTAGTTTTGTTGACAATATACCGCACTTCGCTGATGATGGACCGGCAAAGAGCCGTGATATTGACGCCGTGGTCGATAATAATGTGCAGCTCGATGGATACCGAATTGTCCTCGTGGTATGTTACGTGGACGCCCTTGGCCATGGATTCCCTGCGCAGCAGATGAACCAGGCCGTCCGTCATGGAACGGAAGGCCATGCCCTTGACGCCGAAGCAGTTGGTGGCCGCGGCACCCGTAATGTTCGTAAAAACGTCGCTGCTGATGAGTACTTCACCCTTATCGGTTTGCAGCTTTATCATAATGCTGTCCATTCCCTTCTCTCAAATTCCAAGTACCGGCCTGCAGCCGGCCGCTCCGGAAAACCCTTCGGGTCTCCGGAATATCCTCTGCCCGTGGAGCGGCGCTCCCGGGGGTATCCTCATGGTACGTCCTTACATTGTAATCCATTTTATCGCAAAGGACAAGAGAAAAATGCGCGCCGCAGAGGGACCGTAAAAAGCACAGGGAGCTTCAGGACTGCGGTTAAAGCGGCCGGCATCCGCTTTAAAGTTTCGTAACGGAATCGTAATGAAAATTTTATTGTATTATAGCTGCAAAAGAGTGTAAAATATAGAAAAGGAAATCTGCCGCGCCTTGCGGCGGATGCACAAAGGAAAGTTCGGCGGCAGGCCGCCGGGCGGGATAGGAGGTTCGGTTTGAAAGACACGGTGGGTTTTGTATTGAAAATTGTTGGAGTGTGCCTGATGCTGGCGGCGGTGATCTGCCTTATGGTTGCATATAAAAAGAAAATTTTCGCCTGCTGCTCCAGAACGAAGGCGGTGCTCACCCGGAAAATTGTCCCCTCGGAGTATGACGATTACGCGGATGTAAAGTAGCTCCGCGGAAGACGTTCCCTGAAATACGGAGCCTTGAACTGAATGAAAGCGAGCCCGGCCGGATCGGCCGGGCTCGCTTTTGATTTTTTAGAGAAAAATCCGATACGGTAACAGTTTCGGAATTTCGGAATTTTAGTGACGAATATTTCAATATTTCAGAATTATGAAAACTTACCGGGTTAAAACGTCTGAAAAAGCCCGGATTTCTTGGCACGGATTTTGCCTTAAGCAAAGATGTAAATTTAATATCTGCTTGGCCGCTGTGCAGACCGGGAGGGAGATGGCGCTATAAATACAGCGGAGCGCTAAACGAAAAATTGAGGGAGGTAATATCTGTGTTTTTAGGAATCATGGGAATCGTCATGATGGTTGTGATTCTCGCCGCGATTATGTCCAACAAGGTTCCTACTATCATTGCACTGGCGCTGATCCCGTGTATCTTCTGCGTGATTGTGGGCGGCGCGGCCGGGCTGTCCGACTATGTCGCGGCCGGAATCAAGAGCGTTGCCGCCACCGGCACAATGTTTATTTTTTCCATTCTGTTCTTTGGCGTACTCACAGACGCCGGTACGTTCCGACCCATTGTTAAAGGGGTTCTGAAGGTGGTTGGGAACGATCCTGTCAAGATCACCGTCGGCTCGGCCATTTTGGCAATGATTGTTCATCTGGACGGTTCCGGCGTGGTCACCTTTATGGTTTGCATTCCCGCGCTGCTGCCTCTGTATAAAAAGCTTGGCATGCGTCCCATGACTCTCGCAATGGTGGTCGCCCTGGCGGCCGGAGTTATGAACATCGAACCCTGGGGTGGGCCAACCCTGCGGGCGGCGACAGGCCTTGCAATATCGACCACACAGTTGTACAATGCTATGATCCCGGCACAGATTGCAGGTCTGGTGGCGGTTCTGGTGATTGCCTACCTGCTGGGCAAGAAGGAAAAAGAATTTGTGATAAAAACGGGAGGACTTGGGAGCGAAGCGTATGCCGGCACCTTTGTTGCGGATATGAACTCGTCGGAGGAAGATGACGCCCTTCTGCGCCCCAAGATGTTCATCCCCAACCTGATTTTGATTATTTTATCTATCGTTTGTATGATCGCCGGCTGGCTGTCCAATACCCTGACCTTTATTTTAGCCTCCTGCATCGCGCTGATGATCAATTATCCCAATCCCAAGGCCCAGATGGCCCGTATCAACGCCCACGCGAAGAATATCGTCCTCATGGTGGCCGTCATCTTCGCCTCGGGTGTGCTGTCTGGCGTTATGAGCGGCAGCGGAATGTCCGACGGCATAACCCAACTCATCATGGCCATAACGCCTCAAAATGCCGGCGGACTTCTTCCCCTGCTCTTCGGCATTCTGGCGGTTCCTGTCATGTTCTTCATTCCCATGGAGGCGTTTTTCTTTGCCATTCTCCCCGTTCTCTCCAATGTCGCAGTTAACTTCGGTATTGGTTATGAAATGGTGGCAAGAGCGTCTCTTTCCGCCAACGCAACAGTTGCGTTCCCGTTTACGCCTTTATCTGCCGCCGCAATCCTTCTGGTGGGAATGTGCGGCCTGGAATGGGGTCCCTGGCAGCGCAAGGGCATACCTCTGGCTATTATTGTGGGCTGGGTCATTCTTCTGGTTTTATACATCACCGGCGCAGTTACCTTCTAACGATATATATTAAGGAGTCTTATAGATGCGTACAATAAGAATTGGCGGCGGCGCCGGATTTTCGGAAGACGATCTGGAGCCTGCGCTGGACCTGATGAAATACGGCGACATCGATTACATCTGCTTTGAATGTCTGGCCGAGCGTACCATCGCCATCGCCCAGCAGCAGAAGCTGGCAAATCCCCGGAAGGGCTATAATGCCGGACTGGAATTCCGCATGGAGCATGTGCTCCCCCTGGCCAGGGAGAAGGGGATCAAGGTAATCACCAATATGGGCGCGGCGAACGTCGAGCGGGCGATGGAAGTAACCATGGAGATCGCCGCACGGCTCGGCCTCACCGGGCTGAAAGTAGCCGGTGTTATGGGAGACGACGTGTTCGACAAGCTGGATCGCTATAAGGATATTCCGATCTTCGAAACCGGTGAACGTTTCGGCGGCTTCAAAAAGCCTCTGGTTTCTGCAAACGCGTATTTGGGGTTTGAGGGAATCGCCGAGGCTCTGGACAACGGCGCCGACGTAGTGATTACCGGGCGCTGCGCGGATGCCGCCCTGTTTCTCGGTCCCCTGGTCCACGAATTCGGCTGGAACACCTACGAGATGTACGGCAAGGGTACCCTGGTGGGCCACCTCATGGAGTGCTCCTCGTATCTGACCGGAGGGTATTTCTGCATTCCCGGGAAAAGCGACGTGGAGGATTTCTGGAACATCGGATTTCCCATTGCGGAAGTCAGCGAAGACGGCACATTTTTTGTAACCAAGTTGGACCGGGCGGGCGGCCGCGTGGATGTGCAGACCTGCACCGAGCAGCTGCTGTACGAAATTCACGATCCGGCGAGTTATTTGACTCCCAATTGCGTTGCCGATTTCTCCGGAGTCCGGTTTGAAGAAGTGGCGAAAAACAGGGTAAAGGTGACAGGCGCCACAGGACGTCCCGCCACGGGCAAATACAAGGTGAGCGTCGGGTACAAAGACAGCTATGTCGGCATCAGCGAGCTGGGCCTGTGCGGCCTCCGTTGGAAGGAGAGATGCGACCTGTATTTTGAAGCGGCGGAGAAGCGCTGGCAAGCATATGGAGAAAAGCCGGAAGAGCACCAGTTTTCCATTATCGGTTACAATTCCATCTGCAGGGATGCGGAGCATATGAATTTTGACCTGACGCAGATTCCCGAGGTCAGAGCGAGAATTGCCGTCCGGGCGGACAGTATGCAGAGGGTGAAGCGCCAGATTGAACTGGCAAATCCGCCGCTTTCCTGCCCGGCTGGGGCATCAATCCTTACCGCAAACTTTAAGGAAGTGCTGGCGATCCTGTCCCTTCTGATCCCCTGCACAGATGTGAATATACGCGTATTCTATCGGGAGGTGTGATACATGAAATTAGCGGATATAGCGCACTCCCGTACGGGAGATAAGGGCAATATTTCCAATGTTTCGCTCATCGCATACAATAGAAAGAACTACGACCTCATCAGAGAAAAGGTGACCGCGGAACGGGTGAAGGAATGGTTCAGGGACAAGGTCAGGGGAAAAGTGGTCCGTTATGAGCTGCCTCAGCTCGGCGCACTGAATTTCGTGATGTACGACGCCTTGGGCGGCGGCGTTACGAAGACCCTGGATATCGATCCGCACGGCAAGGCTCTCAGTCAGTTTTTGTTGATGATGGACATCTGAGAGCGTCCCGTGTGTTCCTATATATGCCCTCCTCTGCAGAGACGGCCGGATTGAAATTCGGCCGTCTCTGCAGATGCATAATCGAAGAGGTATAGGCGGACGCGGGCGGAAAAACGGATCGAAATTGGGGGAATTGTGATACAATAATAAATGTAAGCAAGACTGTATTTTTCATAAGGCTTGTTGATGTGCAAACTGCTGCAAAGGAGATCCCTATGGAATTGAGTACGTTCTTGATAGCTGCTCTAAACAGCATTGACGACGGTTTTCTGATGATCGACAGGGCGGGGCGAATCGTGTTCGCGTCCAGAGCCTATGAACAGCTTATCGGCCTGAGGTCGGAGCAGATTGTGGGAAGGCTGCTGCTGGAGATGAGGCCCGGCGCCCGGCTGAAAAATGTGATGGACCAGGGACAGAAACAGAAATACATCAAGCGCGTGGAGGGGGCTCAGGAATATGTGACCTCTCTGTATCCCATCGTCCACGAAGGCGAAATCATCGGCGGTGTTTCCGTGGGAGCTCTGCTGAAGCATGCCCTTGAAAACAGCGAAATGGTCTCAAAATACAAGCATAAAATCAGTGAGCTTACCAGAACAATCAAGGACATCCAGCGGGCATCGATTACATTTGACAATATCGTTGCAAAGGATCTGTCCTCGCTTTCACTGCAGTATCTTGCTAAAAAGGTAGCCCGGAAAAACATCGATATTCTCATCACCGGCGAATCGGGTACGGGCAAGGAGATGTATGCTCAGGCCATACACAATGCTTCGGAGCGCCGGGAGGAGAGCTTTATTGCGGTCAATTGCGCGGCCCTTCAGAACAATCTCCTGGAATCGGAACTGTTCGGCTATGAGGAGGGGGCCTTTACGGGCGCCCGGAAGGGCGGCAAGGCGGGCCTGTTTGAGGCGGCGGAAGGCGGGACTATGTTTTTAGACGAAATTTCTGAATTGCCCTATGACCTGCAGGCAAAAGTGCTGCGCGTGCTTCAGGAGAAGACGGTACGCCGTGTGGGAGGGACCAAGGAGATTCCGGTCAACGTCCGGGTCATCGCGGCCAGCAACGTGGACCTGGAAAGCCGAATTGCCAAGGGGATTTTCAGGGAGGACCTGTATTATAGAATTGCGGTGTTTCCTATTGAAATCCTGCCTCTTCGGAAACGACCGGACGACATTCTGCCCATGGCGGGATACTTTCTGCGCAATTACGAGACCCAGCTGGGACGCCGGATCGATATCTCGGAAGAAGCCCGAAAGGCTCTTCTTCTTTACGAATGGCCCGGGAATATACGGGAGCTGAAAAACGCAATTGATTTTGCGGCCACTCTTATGAACGGTTTTGAAATCACCCTTGAGGACCTCCCTCAACGTCTTCAGAATCTGTATGCCCAGAGTGATGTGAAAGTTTCCAATCTCAAAGTAAAGGTAAAAGCCTTTGAGAAAAAGCAGATTCTTCACGCCATTGATATATACGGCGATACGCTGGAGGGCAAGAAGCAGGCCGCGGAGGCGCTGGGTATTTCCCTTACCAGCCTGTACGGCAAGCTCCAGGATAAAGCTTCTGACGACTGACCGAGAAGGACAGGCAAAGCCTGTCCCAAATCCCGCCTTGCGCGGGACGCGCCGGGTGGCGCGTAAATTCGGAGCAGGGCGGAGAATTTTCGCAGGCGGAATTCATTTCCGCCGTGGCGATGAAATCAAAAGGTGGAGCGGCCCGAGAAGGCCGCGTAACCCAAAAAGAAGGACAGGCAAAGCCTGTCCCAAATCCCGCCTTGTGCGGGACGCGCCGGGTGGCGCGTAAATTCGGAGCAGGGCGGAGAATTTTCGCAGGCGGAATTCATTTCCGCCGTGGCGATGAAATCAAAAGGTGGAGCGGCCCGAGAAGGCCGCGTAACCCAAAAAGAAGGACAGGCAAAGCCTGTCCTTCTTTTTGGTGGACGATAACGGGTTCGAACCGCTGACCCTTCGCACGTCAAGCGAATGCTCTACCAGCTGAGCTAATCGTCCGTTCAGTTTTTCGCCTTCAGAGTCGTATGATATCTTACCCCAAAGAACCCTCTTTGTCAATACCTTTTTGCCCTCCCGGGGCGGACGCCGGGCCGTTGCAAAGCCCGCCCCGGCGTGATAGAATAAGAAAAATCCGCCCGGTAAACCGGGCAAAGACAAGCTGGTAAGGTTATATACGGTCTCGTGCCTTTAAGTTTCGGAAACCTAAGGAGGTCGGTCATGGAAAAAACCGCGCTTATTACCGGCGCCTCCCGGGGAATCGGCAGGGAGACGGCCCGGCTTTTGGCCCGCGAAGGATACTCTCTTGTTCTCAATTATTATCGGAGCGAGGCGGAGGCGCTGGACCTTGCGGAAGAACTGAAGAGGATGGGAACCCGCGTGCTTGCTCTGCGGGCCGATGTTGCGGACCGGGAGCAGGTGGACGGTATGGTGCGCTCCGCTCTGGCCGCCTTCGGCGGGATTGATGTTCTGGTAAATAATGCCGCCGTTTCTCTTTGGGGTCAGTTTCAGGATGTGACGGAAGAGGAATGGGACAGGCTGTTCGCCGTCAATGTCAAAGGGGTCTTTCACTGCTGCAGGGCGGTCCTGCCGGCTATGCTCCGCGCAAAGCGGGGAAAGATCGTCAATATTTCCTCTGTCTGGGGCATGACGGGGGCCTCCTGCGAAGCGGCTTACTCCGCCTCGAAAGCGGCGGTGATCGGCCTGACCCGCGCGCTGGCGAAGGAACTGGGGCCTTCCGGGATTCGGGTCAACTGCGTTGCCCCCGGGGTGATTGACGCCGGGATGAGCAGAAACCTTTCCGAGTCCGCGCTTAGCGCGCTTCGGGAGGAAACCCCCCTGAGCATGCTGGGAAGCCCGGCGGATGTAGCCGGGGCGGTTTTGTATCTGGCCTCCGACAGTGCCGATTTTATAACAGGCCAGGTGCTCAGCCCCAACGGGGGATTTGTGATATGAATTCCGGCCCGACGGAGTGAAGGTTTTACCGGTTATAGCTTGAAAAAACAGGCCTGGTTTCCCGGAATGGGACCCCCCGGATTCGCCATAAGTTTTATTGACAATTGCATTTATTAAATGTATAATTACCAATAACTCATACGCAAATGGGAATTTGCCTTTAAAAATGCATGCGGGAGAAAGAAAAATGCCATTCTTTTTTCTGCGGGAAACGTCCCCGTGGTAATGAGCAAATGCCATTTCATATGAACAGTTTGGGAGGTAAAATAATGAAAAAGAAAGGTCTTCTTGCGCTGGCTCTTGCTTTAGCTCTTTGCATTGCTACCCTGGCCGGATGCAGCGGCGGAGGAACTGCCGCGACGCCTACGCCTACCGCTGCCGCGCCGCAGACGATTAAGATCGGCTGCCTGGCTCCCCTCACCGGAAACGTTGCGGTATACGGGATCGCCGCCCGCAACGGCGCAAAGCTCTACATAGATGAAGTCAACGCAGCCGGCGGAATCAACGGCAAGCAGATTGAGTTCATCGAATACGACGAAAAAGGCGACGCAACCGAAGCGGTTAACGCATACAACAAGCTGGTGGACGACGGCGTGACCGCCATCATCGGTGACGTGACCAGCAAGCCCACCATTGCCGTTGCCCAGATTTCCGTGGAAGACAATATGCCCATGATTTCCGGAACCGCTACCGCTGCCGACGTGACCAGCTACGGCAACAACATGTTCCGCTCCTGCTTCCTGGATCCCTTCCAGGGCACGACCATGGCGAAGTTCGCCCAGGAAAAGCTGGGAGCCACCAAGGTCGCCGTCATCTATAACACCGGCGACGACTATTCCAAGGGCCTTGCCGAATCCTTTACCTCCACCGCGACGGAACTGGGCATGACCGTGGTCGCCTCCGAAGGCTATGCCACCGGCGACGTGGACTTTACCGCCCAGCTGACCAATATCACCACCCAGAAGCCCGACGTTCTGCTCTGCCCGGACTACTATAATACGGTTGTCCTCATTGCCCAGCAGGCCAAGTCCGTCGGCCTCACCGCCACCCTCCTGGGCTGCGACGGCTGGGACGGCGTTCTTACCGTTACCGGCAATGACGCTTCTGCCGTGGAAGGCGCTTACTTCTGCAACCATTATTCCACCGCCGACACCTCCGAGCTGGTGCAGAATTTCCTGAAGAATTACGAAGCCGCTTACGGCGAGACCGCCAACGCCTTTGCCGCCACCACCTATGACGCCGCCAAGATCCTTCTGGCCGGCATCCAGGCTGCGGAAGACGCCGGACTCACGGCCGGCACCGCCGAGTATAAGCAGGCTGTTATCGACGCCATGGACAAAACCGACATGGACTGCGTCACCGGACACATCACCTTCGATGAAAACAACAACCCCATCAAGAGCTGCGCCATCATTAAGATCGTCAACGGCGCGTATTCCTACGAAGGCCAGTTCTAAGCTGCAATAAAGCGCGGTGCAATACCTGCGCACAATACTGTGCGGGGGGAAGGAGCTCGGCTCCTCTCCCCGCAATAGTTTGTATTCCCCGCAAAAAAGGAAAAAGCCGGATATGCAGGCGAATAAAGGCGCGTGCATATCCGGCTCCATCCCGGACCGGCGCGCTGCGTTGCGGTGGGAGCCGGGCGGCGGCTGAATTGTAAAGAAGCAAGGTGGTTCTCCATGACATTTCTCTATCAGGTGATAAACGGGCTTCAGGTAGGCAGCATTTACGCCCTTGTGGCCTTGGGTTACAGCATGGTCTACGGTATCGTGAACCTTATAAACTTCGCCCACGGGGATATTATCATGGTGGGCGCTTATTGTGCCTGGCTGGCAATGATGAAATGGGGCGCGCCCCCCTGGATTTCCATCTTGTTTGCCATAGCCTTCTGTACCGTACTGGGAATGACCATAGAAAAGGTGGCATACAAGCCCCTTCGGAAGTCCCCCCGGATTTCCCTGCTGATCACCGCTATCGGCGTGAGCCTCTTTTTGGAAAACCTGGCCCAGCTTGTTTTTACCGCCAATCCTCAGCGCTTTCCCACCATTGTGACCCTGCCCTCCATTCAGCTGGGCAGCCGTCAGCTCAGTGCCACAACGATTATGACCATTGTGGTGTCCGTGTTTTTCATGGTGGTTTTGAGCTTTTTGGTCAACAAGACCAAAATGGGAAAGGCGATGCGCGCCGCCTCCGAGGACGAGGCTACCGCCCAGCTGATGGGCATCAATGTGAATCACACCATTTCCTTTACCTTTGCCATCGGCTCGGCCCTGGCCGCCGTGGGTGCGATTCTCTACTGCAGCGCCTATACCCAGCTGTCTCCCCTCATGGGGGTTATGCTGGGCCTCAAAGCCTTTGTCGCCGCGGTGCTGGGAGGAATCGGGTCCATTCCGGGCGCAATGATAGGCGGGCTTGTGATCGGTCTGGCGGAGAGCCTGACAAAAGGATACATCTCCTCCCAGCTGGCCGACGGCGTCGTGTTCGGAATTCTGATTGTCGTGCTGCTCATCAAGCCCACGGGTCTCATGGGCCGCAGCATGAATGAGAAAGTGTAGGGTGGAGGCCATGGAATTTCGGTTTAAAACCCGTACGAAATACCTGATCAATACGGTGGCGGTTTTGGCCCTGTACTTCTTTCTGATGTTTCTTCAGGGCGACGTGCTTACCAGGTATCAGTCAAAAATGCTTATTCCCGTGGGAATATACATTATCCTGGCCGTGAGCCTCAACCTTGCCGCCGGTTTTCTCGGCCAGCTTCCCCTGGGGCACGCCGGCTTCATGTCGGTGGGAGCTTATACCGCGGCGCTCTTTACCAAAAACGTGGCGCTGCCCATCGCGGTTTCTTTCCCCCTGGGCCTGCTTCTGGGCGGAATCGTCGCCGCGATCTTCGGTATACTCATCGGGCTCCCCGCCCTGCGTCTCCGGGGAGATTACCTTGCCATCATTACCCTGGGCTTTTCCGAGATCATCCGGGTGATCATCCTGAACCTGGACTTTACCGGCGGAGCCTTCGGCCTTCGGGGGATTACCCGGGCGACGGACTTTACGTCGGTGTTCATCTGCGTCGTCATCACCATCGCGGTCCTTCATATGCTGATTAAGTCCCGTCACGGCAGGGCCATCATCGCCATCCGGGAAAATGAGATCGCCGCCGAGGCCACGGGAATTCCTACTACATACTATAAAACGCTGGGATTCACCGTTTCCGCCTTTTTCGCCGGGATCGCCGGAGGCCTTTACGCCCATTACCTGGGGATTCTGGACGCCGGCACTTTCGGATTTATGAAGTCTATAGAGATTCTGGTCATGGTGGTCCTGGGCGGCATGGGCTCCATGATAGGCTCGGTCATCGCCGCCACAGGCCTGACCCTGCTGCCGGAACTGCTGCGCGGCTTTGACAATTACCGCATGGTGATTTACTCGCTGCTGCTGGTGGTGGTCATGGTCTTTAAGCCTTCCGGCCTTATGGGGACCTATGATTTTTCCCTGAGCCGGTCCATAGAGTCCATCATCAATTCCCGCCGCCGGAAAGCGGCAAAAAAGGAGGGTGTATCCCATGACTCCCATACTTGACGTAGCCAATCTGGGGATCGACTTCGGCGGTCTGCAGGCTCTGGATGATTTCAACATCCAGGTATATAATAATGAAATTGTCGGGCTGATCGGGCCCAACGGCGCCGGCAAGACCACGGTGTTTAATCTTCTCACCAGCGTCTATCAGCCCTCCCGGGGCTCCATCGCTCTGGAGGGAAAAAAAACCAAGGGGAAAAACACCTATCAGGTCACCCAGTCCGGTATTGCCCGCACCTTTCAGAATATCCGGCTGTTCAAGGACATTTCCGTTCTGGATAATGTCATGGTGGCAATGCACAACGGTATGAGCTATACCCTTGCGGAAGCGGTTCTGCGCCTGCCCTCCTACTGGAAGCAGGAGGCTGCCGCCAGGCGGACCGCCATGGACCTGCTTGCGGTTTTCGATATGCAGGGGGTTGCCGATGCCAAGGCCGGAAGCCTGCCCTACGGTGCCCAGCGCCGTCTGGAAATCGCCCGTGCCCTGGCCACCCATCCCAAGGTCCTTCTTCTGGATGAGCCGGCTGCCGGCATGAACCCCTCGGAAACGGCGGAACTCATGACCACCATCCGTTCCATCCGGGACCGCTTCAATATAGCCATCATTCTCATTGAGCACGATATGAGCCTTGTCATGGGCATCTGCGAGCGGATTCTGGTCCTCAATTACGGCCTTGTGATCGCCCAGGGAACGCCGGAGGAGATCCGGAACAACCCCCTGGTCGTGGAGGCATATCTGGGGAAGAAGGATTCCGATGGGAAAAAGGGTATACAGGCGTCCTGATCCGCAGCCCGAGCGGCCGGCGGAGCATTGCGGCAAAAATAATCGGCGCGGTGAGCGCGCGGAGGGAACCATATGCTGAAGGTAACCGATATGAATGTGTATTACGGTGCGATCCATGCCATCAAGGGCATTTCCTTCGAGGTGAACGAGGGGGAGATCGTAACGCTCATCGGCGCCAACGGTGCGGGGAAAAGTACTACGCTGAAGACGATTTCCGGGCTTTTAAGGTCCAAAACGGGCGGCATCTCCTTTATGGGGCAGGATATTAAAAACATGCCTCCCCACAAAATCGTGGAGCTGGGGATTGCCCATGTTCCCGAGGGACGCCGCATCTTTTCCCGGATGACCGTGGAGGAAAACCTGGAGATGGGAGCCTTTACCTGCAAGCCCCAGGATATCCCTCCGGACATCGAGCGGGTGTTCGAGCGGTTCCCCAGGCTGAAGGAGCGCCGCCGGCAGATCGCGGGTACGCTCAGCGGCGGCGAGCAGCAGATGCTGGCTATGGGCAGAGGCCTTATGAGCCACCCGAAACTCATGATGCTGGACGAACCCTCCATGGGCCTCGCGCCGCTGCTGGTCTATCAGATTTTTGAGATCATCCGAGAACTTAACCGGGCGGGTACGACCATCCTGTTGGTGGAGCAGAACGCCCAGATGGCCCTGTCCATCGCGGACCGGGGATATGTTCTCGAAACCGGACGGATTGTGACAGCCGCGGACTCCGCCGTACTGCTGGACGACAGTGCCGTTCAGAAGGCCTACCTGGGAGGCTGACCGGCCGTTTCGCCGGAAGGGATAATAAAAGGGAGTCGGCCGTTTCCGCAGGATGCCGGGATCCTGGGCGTCTCTTGCCCCGGTGCAGCGCGGCGGCTTTTCCGGTTAACGGGAGAAATCACCGGGCGCACTTTTATGTTGACAAAGCGGTGCGTATCTGTTAAGATATCTTTTGCTGTGGACAACAGACGAACAGACGATGCTGGTGTAGCTCAGTCGGTAGAGCAGCTGATTTGTAATCAGCAGGTCGGGGGTTCAAGTCCGTCCACCAGCTCCAATATGGGGGAATTCCCGAGTGGCCAAAGGGGGCAGACTGTAAATCTGTTGGAAGTTCCTTCGGTGGTTCGAATCCACCTTCCCCCACCAAAGAAAACGAGCAGGCTTTGCCTGCTCGTTTTAACTTGTCGGGAGAAACGATTCGTCTTTTTGCCGACGGCGAAAAGCTTTTTGGATTTGACGCTCCGGACTTCTGACAAAAAAACCGTAAAAACATACCAGCCGTAAACCCGCCTTTTCTATGCGGCGGATGTGGTACTCCCTTTGCTGTGGCTGACATGGTACTCGGTATAGTAATAATTCATCAAACGGATAAGAATAGATGAATCGCAACTTATTTTCCGGAATACAGCGGAGGGCGGCAGGCCCGTTTCCTGCGTTAAAATCCCCAGCCCTTGACAACCCGCCCGGTTCGGGTATTCTGTATGTAGGAGCAATCCGGCCGGGGCCTTTGGCCCATGAAACGGCTATTAAACCGCGAAAGGAGCTCGCCATGCTGGAAACGCATTTGTTTAAAGAACGGCAGACGGTCAAGCTGGGGCTTATTAAAACGGTGCAGGACCTCTTCCCCGGTGAGACGCTGAAGACCGCTTATTCCATCAAGGACGGGGTGTTCTGTCGCCTGGATAAGTCGGCCCTGTCGGAGCGGGAAGTGCGAAAAATCGGCGTATGCCTCCGGGAATGGGTGAAAAACGACGAGCCCATCGAATTCCTTTGCAGAAAAGACGGGTATTACCATTACAGAATGGGAGAAACGGTGGTAAAAGTGTTGT
Source organism: Papillibacter cinnamivorans DSM 12816 (assembly GCF_900176335.1). Lineage (GTDB taxonomy): Bacteria > Bacillota > Clostridia > Oscillospirales > Oscillospiraceae > Papillibacter > Papillibacter cinnamivorans. The sequence goes on along the minus strand of NZ_FWXW01000003.1, from coordinate 138,910 downwards.
ATCCCGCCGATACCCATGCCTCCAGGGCGGAACCCTTTTCGGTGCTGCCGTTTTTTCCCGGCTTCATCGTGGATTTCGCGGCCTCCGGAGAGGAAAAGAACCTGCTTCTTCCGGAACGGCTGTCCTCCGCCTATGACAAGACCCAGAAATGGCTCAGCAACATCGGGATCGAGCTGGTGCCCGATGTAAACGCCTATATTGAATCGGGGCGCAGCCTGGAACTCATCAGCATCGCGGAAGCGCTGCAGGAAAAGGAGATTTCCGATATCGCCGACACGATCCTCAAGGAGCGCCGGTCCGTCCGGGTGGTGCTCATTACGGGTCCCTCCTCCTCCGGAAAGACCACCTTTGCCCAGCGGCTTTCCGCCCAGCTGCGGGTGAACGGCCTTCGGCCCATTCCGCTTTCCCTGGACAATTACTTTCTCAACCGGAACATGACGCCCCGTCGCAAGGACGGATCCTATGACTTTGAGAGCCTTCATGCTCTGGATCTAAAACTTCTGCAGCGGCAGGTAACGGAGCTCATCGGCGGAGAGACGGTGGAGACGCCGCTGTTTGATTTTGTGACCGGCACCCGCATGGAAAAGACCCGGCCCCTGAGCATGGGACCTTCGGAAATTCTGCTCATCGAGGGGATTCACGCCCTCAATCCCGAACTGCTGCCCGCCATCGGCAGATATAATCTCTTTAAGATTTATCTGGGTTCGCTGTTTGAACTGAATGTGGACCTCATGAACCGCGTTCCCACCACCGAGGTAAGGCTCCTGCGCAGAATGGTCAGAAGCGTGCGTTACAGGGGCACGAGCCCTGAGGAGACCATTCGCCAGTGGGATGCGGTCCGCGCCGGAGAGCGCAAATCGATTTTCAGATTTGCCGAAGAATCCGATGTGGTCTTCAATTCCAGCCTGCTTTACGAAATGCACGCGCTGCGCCCCTTCGCGGAGGACTCCCTGAAGCAGATCCCCGACGACAGTCCCTTCCGGGACACCCGGGACCGCCTCATGAATCTTTTAGATTTCTTCCAGAACATGGACTGCTCGAAGATCCCCTTTAATTCCATTCTCCGGGAGTTTATCGGCGGCAGCATTTATTTTGACGAGGAATAACCCCCGGCGAGTGGCCGCCAATCCCGGCTGCGTCTGAATTTTAATGGCGGGGAATATGAAAAACACAGTTTTTCATATTCCCCGCCATATCTTTTCCTCTTCCCCGAAGAAGGGGGATGATTGAATTTTCTATTCCCCGGTAAATATATGGATCTGGTCCTCTGGGATATCCGCCGTGAAGGGATTGACGGTGCGGTTCACCAGGGCGAGGGTTTTCTCCGGCTCCAGAATAAAATAGGAGATTCCGTTGTAGTATCCCGAGCCGTCTCCCGGGAGAGTATAAAAGTGCACGTTGTCCATGTCCAGGCCCAGAGCCTCTTTCCCGAACCAGATGAGGTTCCCGGCGGAGAGATCCGTGGTTACGTAATCCTTAAAGATTTGGGCGAATTCCGCGATTTTGGTGGCGTTGGAAATTTTAAGCGTCTGCTGCACCAGTGCCTTGAGGAAGGCCTGCTGGGTTTCGATCCTGCCCAGGTCCTGCGTTGCGTAGCAGTGCCGCATCCGAACCAGCATCAGGGCGTGCTCGCCGTCCAGGGTCTGCTGCCCTTCCTTTAAATCGATGTAGGGATCGGGCCAGGACATGTCCGTTGGCACATAGAAGTCCACGCCCCCCACCTTGTCCACAATATCCACGAATCCCTGCAGATCCACCTTGATGGTGAAGTCCGGCGTGAAACCCAGGATGCGGGACAGCTCCTGCTTTAAAAGCTCCGTGCCTCCGTAATTATACGTGCTGTTGATCTTTTTCGTGTCCCAGCTGACATCCACGAGGGTGTCCCGGGGGACGCTGACGACGTTGACCTCCTGGTTTTTTGTGTCGTAGGAGGCTACCATGATGGTATCGGTGCCCCCGTTTCCGTCGTCCGTGCCGCACAGCAGAAAGGTGTAAAAGTTGCTCTTGCGCAATGCCGGGACTTCCGTAACGCTGGTTTCCGGGTTATCCGTCACCGAGATGGACGTCAGATCCGGCGGTGTTTCCGGAGCCCTCACCAGCAGCTGAAATGCGATGACGCACACAACAATGATACAGACAGGGATCAGAAGAAGCCATCGTCTTGCCCGCCTTTTTTTCTGCCGTCTCCCGTTTGCCATGTCATGATACTCTCCTTCCGCGCCCCCTTGTGCGACAACTCCTAGTATATACAAGCCCGTCCGGTTCTACAAGTGCTGTAAGATCGATTTTATTTTTAATTAAGAAACTCAAATGCGGAAAATTATCAGGCTTGACGGATTGACAGCGGAAGTAGAAGTAAGTATAATATAAATGTATCATATGAGACAATAATGAGGCAAATTATGAAACTGAATCAATGGACAGAAGCGGATCTGGAATTGCTGAAGGGCACCTTTCTGTTCTCCGGCGTTTCTCCCGAGCGGGTGAAGCGGGCCGCGGAGGATGCAAGGTGCCGTATCGGCGTGTTCCAAAAGGGCGAAGTGATATACGACAGGACGCACTTCCGGAAAAGCCTGGGGGTTCTGCTTCGGGGCTCCGTGGAGGTGCACAAGGGCGGCGAGGACGGCCGGGGCCTGATGCTCAGCATCCTGGAAACGGGGAGCCTTTTCGGCGCCGCCGCCCTGTTCAACGAGACGGAACGGTATGTCACGGTGCTCTCCGCCCGGGAGCTGACCAGGATAGTCTTTTTCCCGCAGGAACTCGTGTCGGACCTCATGCAGGAAGATTTTCGGATTGTGACCAACTATATGTGCTTTCTGTCCGGCAGGATCCGGTTTCTCAATGACAGGATCGAAGGTCTGGCCGCGGGGAATGCGGCGGGGAAACTGGCGTTTTTTCTTGCGGGGGGCACGGAGCAGGTCCGAGGAACGGCGGAGATACGGCTCAACCGCAGTGTGACCGCTCTGGCGGAATCATTGGATCTGGGCCGGGCGTCTTTGTACCGGGCCTTTCGCGAGCTGGAGGAGGCGGGCCTCATCCGGCAGGAGGGAAGGACCATCTATATTTCCGATGTGGAAGCGCTCCGCAATCTGTGATTTCGCCCGCCTCAGGCGGGCGGAACGGAGCTACCTATAGAATGAAAAAGGAGACTGTCAAATGAAGAAGAAATGGTTGCATCTGCTCGTAGCGGCGTCTATAGCCGCCGGCCTCCTGTCCGGCTGCGCCGGCGGGACCGCCTCTACGCCCACCCCCAGCCCCACCCCGGTGGAAAAAACAAAGGTCAGTATCGCCATGCTGGCGGGACCTACCGGAATGGGCGCCGTGGAGCTGATGCAGAAGAATGACGACGGCACCGCCGCCAACGAGTACGATTTCACGGTGGCTACCGCCCCCGAGCAAATCACCGGAAAGATCATCAGCGGAGAGCTGGATATCGCCGCCGTCCCCACCAATCTTGCTGCTGTGCTGTATAACAAGACCGGGGGAAAGGTGCAGATTGCCGCGGTCAACACCCTGGGCGTTTTGTATATCCTGGAAAACGGGGATACCGTGCACTCCATGGAGGACCTCCGGGGCAAGACGATATATGCCACCGGCCAGGGCTCCAATCCCGAATACGTTCTGAACTATCTGCTCCGGAAAAACGGCCTGGAACCCGGCGTCGACGTCACGATTGAATATAAAGCCAGCGAGGAACTGGCCGCCTTGATGGCTTCCGGCGGCGCGGAGATCGCCATGCTTCCGGTGCCTGCGGCCACCGGCGTCCTTCTGAAAAACAGCTCCGTCCGCGCCGCGCTGAACCTCTCGGATGAGTGGGAAAAAGCGGTGGGTGAAGACGGCGGCGTTCTCACCCAGGGCTGCATTGTCGTCCAAAAGACCTTTGCCGAAGAGCACCCGGAAGCTCTGGAGGCCTTTTTGTCGGAGTATTCCGATTCCATTTCCTATGTGACCGGGAATTCCGACGAGGCGGCGAAGCTGATATATCAATATGGAATCACGGGGAGCGAGGCCATTGCCGCCGCCGCCATTCCGGACAGCAACCTGGTGTTTTTAACGGGCGACGACATGAAGACCAGCCTGGATGCTTACTTCCAGGTCCTGTTTGATGCCGATCCCGCCTCCGTGGGCGGCACCCTGCCTGACGATGGAATCTATTACACGAAGTAAAAAAACATACGCTCTTGAAGCGGTTTTAAAGCGGCTGGCGGCGGCGGCCTTCTGGGTCGTCCTGTGGCAGCTGTGCGCGTACGCGGTGGGGCAGGAACTTCTGGTTCCTACCCCTCTCGCCGTCCTGCGCACGCTTCTTGCCCTGGGCCGGGAGCCGGCCTTTTGGTACGCCGCCCTTCAGTCTCTCTACCGCATTTTCCGGGGCTTTGTGCTGGGCGCGGTCCTGGGGATCGGGCTTGCCGGCCTGACGGCCTTTCTTTCCCCGGCGGACTATCTCATCGGCCCGGTGATTCGGATGGTGAGGGCCACCCCCGTGGTCTCCTTCATCATTCTGATTTTGCTCTGGGTCCGCACCGACACGGTCCCGGTTTTCATCGCCGTCCTCATGGTGATCCCCGTGGTTTGGGAAAACACGGTCCGTGGAATTCGGGAAACCGACGGAAACCTTCTGGAGATGGCCCGGGTGTTTCGGATCGGATGGTTCAGAACGGCGAGGGACGTATATCTGCCGTCGGTTCTCCCCTATATTGCAGGTGGCTGCATCAACGCCATGGGTCTTGCCTGGAAGGCGGGGATTGCCGCCGAGGTTCTCTGCCTGCCCAAGGCCGCCGTGGGCACCCAGGTGTATTACTCCAAGATATACCTGGAGACGCCCTCCCTCTTTGCCTGGACCATCGTGGTGATCGTCCTGAGCCTGCTCCTGGAGACGCTGCTCACCCGCCTCTTCGGCCGCATGAGCCGCGGCAGGGTTGGAAGGAGGCGGGGCCTGTGATTGAATTTCGGAATGTCTCTGTGAGTTTCGGTGACAAACCGGTCCTGTCCGATTTTACCCTTCGGCTGCCGGAGGAAGGGATTACCTGTCTGAAAGGTCCCTCCGGCTGCGGAAAAACGACCCTCCTGCGGGTTCTGGTCGGCCTGCAGGAGCCTGACGCCGGGAAAGTGGAGGGCGTTGCCCCCGGAGACTGCGCCGTGGTTTTTCAGGAGGACCGGCTGCTCCCCTGGAAGACGGCCCTGCAGAACCTGACGATTCTCCCCGGGCTGGAAGAAAAGGAAGCCCTGGAATGGCTTCGGCGGGTGGAGCTGGGAAACGAGGCCGGGCGGTATCCCGCGGAGCTCTCCGGCGGGATGCGCCGCCGAGTTGCCCTGGTCCGGGCGCTGGCTTATGGGGGACGTCTCCTGGTTTTGGACGAACCCTTCCTGGGAATGGACGAGGAACTGAAAAAACGCCTGTATCCTCTCATCCGGAACGCGGGCGTTCCCGTGATCCTGGTGACCCACGAGGAGGAGGACATCCGTCTTCTGGCCGACAGGGTATACCATTTTTCCGGCCCGCCTCTGAAACAGATCGGAGAAGACTGAGCGGTAGATTCCCAGAATAATACAGGGGGACGCAAAAAGCGTGAGCTTTTTGCGTCCCTGCTTAATTCAGCATCCCCCTCCCCCGGGGAAGGAGGAAGGAGAATGCAGCCTGTCGAAAAAGTCCCATCGTCCTTTTTGCCAACGGCGAAAAGCTTTTTGGATTTCGTGTTACGCTCCGTGACCGAAATTCAAAAAAGATGAAATCCCAATGCCTTGCGGGAATTCATTTTCCGCAAGGCATACTTTGCGCGCCTTCACAAAGGCGCAGTCCTTCCCCCGTACCCGTCGAAAAACATAGTTTTTTGACGGTCTAAATTCCCCCTTCCCCCGGGGAAGGGGGCAGGGGGATGAGGCTCATTGAAAAACAAACTGCACCAGAATCATATAAACCGCCGTGCCGCTGAAAATGCTCAGAAGATTGTTCCGCTTCCATACGTGCAGCCCCACGACCACGGCGCAGGCGATCAGCTCCGGGATCCCGTGAGGGTAAGACGCGACGGATACGTTCCGCAGGCAGTAGACCACCAGCATTGCGATGACGGCCGGCGGCAGCACCCGGCCCAGATATAAAATAATAGCGGGCGGCCGCTCGCCCCGCCCGAAAAGCAAAAAAGGCAGCAGACGGGTGAGAAAGGTGACTCCGGCCATTACGGCGATGGTGGCGACAGCCTGTCCGGTTGAAAGCGTCATACGGCCTCTCCCTGCCTTTCGTCCGTTTTGTCCAGCTTTCCCTGCAGTCCCAGAAGAAGGACGATCATGGCGCCCAGAGCGGGAAGAAGCAGATTTCCCGGCCCTACCAGGAGAAGGGATACAAACGTGCAGCCCGCGCCGATGACGGCGGGAACGTGATTGGTGGAGGAGAGCCACTGATCCGTGCAGATGACGAGAAACAGCGCCGTCATGGCAAACTCCACTCCCGTGGTGTCGAACCCCAGAAGGGCTCCGGCAAGTCCCCCGATCACCGACCCGATGACCCAGTAGGAATGATCCAGCAGCGCTATGGCAAAAAAGAAGTCCCTGGAGCGCATTCCGTCCGGAACGCGGGCCGAACTTAAAAGGGCGTAAGTCTCGTCCGTCAGGGAAAAGATCATGTAGAGCTTCCGCCTGCCCATATCCCGGAACTTGTCCAGCATGGAAAGCCCGTATACCAGATGCCGGAAATTGATCATCAGCGTCAGGAACGCCACCTGGGAAAGCGCCGCTCCCGAAGCCAGAAGGCTGACTCCCATATACTGGCCGGAACCCGCGTAGATGGAAACGCTCATGAAAAACGCCCAAAGAACGCCGTAGCCGGCGCCTTCCAGCATGAGCCCGAATGCAATCCCTATGAAGAGATACCCGATCAGTACCGGCACGGTGACGCCCGCCGCCGCTTTCCATACGCTTTTGTTCATGAGACGGTCCTCCGGACAACAATAACTGCGGCGATAACACACAGGCTATCGCCGCGGGATGAAATGAAAGAAGTGGTCCGGCGGGCTTTTTGCATAAAGCGGTTCCCAACCGCCGCCCTCCGCCGGTTTTCTCTATTTTATTCAAATGCAGGGGGAAATGCAAGCATAAAATACACTGCGGAAACGAAGGAGAGGCCGGTTATTCTCCTTTATATTTCCTGCGGGTTGCAATGCCGCCCCGGATATGCCGTTCGGCCTTGTTTTCCTCCAGGATGTCCTTGACCTGCAGATAGAGGGTGTGATTGAACGTGGGCAGTCGTTCGGACAGGTCTTTATGTACGGTGCTCTTGCTGATGCCGTATTTTTTTGCCGCCGCACGGACGGTTGCCCGATTCTCTATGATGTAAACGGCCAGCTCACAGGCGCGCTCTTCCATATTACCTTTCAATGACAACACTCCCCGTATCCTTTCATCGTTACTACGATGTATATGCGTACGGGGCGTAAGTTAGTCATGAAAATGACCGCGTATTTCGAAATGGTTGCGGTTTTATCGGGAGGAGAAAGATACGGATTGCGCACGGAGCAGAGAAAGAGGGGACAGGCCGCATATATGTGGCCTGTCCCCTCCCTGGAATTTAAAAATCCAATCTAAGGATTTAGGAAAGAGAGCTGAGAGGAACGCAAGTTTTCCCCAAATAAAAAGCAGAGAATAATATAAAATTCCGCCTATATTGGGAGTGAAAAACTATTGACAAAATCCACAGCTATAACTACAATAGTTACAGTTAGATATCTTGTAGTCCCGTATCACATTCATTAGGAGGTATAATATGTATAAAACACTTATCTATGAAGTTACTGATGGAATTGCTACGATAACGTTAAACCGACCGGAGGCAGGAAACGCCTTTAGTATTGATGCGTTTCGTGAAACAACAGAGGTTTTTGAAGAGTGTGACAGAGATGAGCGTGTTAAGGCTGTCATAATAACCGGTAGCGGGAAAAATTTTTCTGCTGGCGGGGATGTTAAGGCCATGCAGACGAAAGGTTATATATCATATGAGAATGCAATAATTACCAGTGGCATGAGTGGTGCGGTGAAAAAATGCTCAAAGCCCGTGGTGGCTATGATAAATGGTACAGCTGCGGGTGCCGGCTTCGGCCTAGCACTTGCATGTGATTTTAGAATCATGTCTGAAAAAAGTTCTCTTATCTCCGCATTTATAGGCGTGGGATTAACGGGGGATACCGGAAGCTTATATCACTTATACCATATCGTAGGTCTGTCGAAAACTTTAGAGTTAATGATGCTCGGCACTCCCATTAAGGGTGAAAGCGCATATACACTTGGTTTAGCCACTAAACTTGTACCTGAAGACCAACTGCAAATAGCGACAAAAGAATTCGCTGAAAAGTTAAAGGAAAAAGCCCCGCTAACGGTCGCGTTACAAAAGAAATTAATATATGATCATTTTTATAAAGACTATGATGAATATCGTGAACTAGAAGCGAGGGTATTTGATGATTCGGGTAATACGAAGGATCATCTTGAAGCAGTAATGGCTTTTTTATCAAAAAGAAAACCTGTTTTTAAAGGACTTTAATATAGTGAAGAAGCCAATAACAATATATTGACAAGTCGCATTCCTATTACCATAATTATAATAGGTGATATGTATGCGTCTAAATACACAGTTCACGGTTGCTGTCCATGTGCTTGCAATTTTAGTTTTTTTTAAGGATGATCCGCAAAACTCAGAGGGAATGGCACTTAGTGTTGGCACAAACCCTGTGGTAATAAGGCGCATCCTGGCGCAATTAAAGAAAGCTGGAATTGTATCTACCCATAGTGGTATCAAAGGAGCTCAATTGTGCAAAAATCCTCGCGACATTTCTTTGTTGGATATTTACAATGCCGTTCGTTCACAAGAAGATCGTCTCTTCGATATGCATAAAAATCCCCATCCTCAATGCCCTATAGGCGCATATATTTTAGATACCACGAGGGAACCTCTTCTTGCAGCGCAAAAAGCCTTTGAAGATAGTTTGGCTTCTTATACCTTATATCAAGTGCTTAAACCAATGTCTGAAAAGAACGGATTGGAGATAGAATAATTTTTTGTCCAGAAGTGTAACCGCAATTGTTACACATGCGCTTCAATGAATAACGAAGGTGATACTATATGAAAACCATGTTTGAACCTGCAACGCTCGGAAATTTATCCATAAAAAACAGATTAATTCGCAGCGCTACTATCGAAACGGCTGGCGCTAAAAACGGTAAAATTGAACCCTTACTTGGTCAAATTTACGACGACCTCGCTTTAGGTGGAATTGGCCTTATCATCACAGGTATGATGGGTGTCGCACTAAATTCTTGTATACATGCTGGAATGACAAAAATTTATGATGACAGCTTTAGCGAGCGTTTCAAGCGTATCGTTGAAGATGTACATAAAAAAGGTTCCAAAATAGTCGTTCAGCTGGGACATTGTGGCGCCAAGGCAAAAGAACTGGACGGTACGGGCTATGCGTTTTCACCCTCTGATGTGGATATCCCTCTTTTCAAGGGGAAAGCCATGACAGAAACTCAGATACATGATCTTGTGAAAGCCTATGGCGTTGCAGCTCAAAGGTGTAAAGAATGCGGAGCAGACGGCGTACAAATCCATGCCGCCCACGGATATCTAATAAATGAATTTCTGAGTCCGCTTTTTAACCATCGCACAGACCAATATGGGGGACCCATTGAAGGTCGATCTAAACTATTGCTTGATGTTTATGATGAGATTAGGACGCAAGTCGGAAACAGCTATCCCGTACTTGTTAAAATCAATTACAATGATGTAGCAGAAGGTGGGATTATAGAACCAGATGTTTTATGGTACTGCAAAAGGCTTGATAAACGCGGCATTGATGCTATTGAAGTAAGTGCCGGTATTGGACTAGATGCTTCATCCACCTCTGCGCAAGGTGGAAGAAAAGATGAGGCATATAATGCACAATATGCGCTGCGGCTTACAAGTAATGTAAACACAGCAGTTATTAGCGCTGGGGGATACCGCTCGCCGACGAAAATTATTGACGTTCTAAACAGCGGGGATATAGAGGCTATTTCACTTTGCCGTGCACTTATTCGGGAACCAGACTTACCAAATCGCTGGGAAAGAGGCACGTCTGTCAAAGCGGCATGCCTTACCTGCGGCAAATGCTTTCTAACACCTCAACATGGATGTTTTATAGACTATCAAAAAAAACAGAACCAGGCGTGAAATTATTATAGATTGCGGGTATCCATTTCAACATCTTTTTAGGCATCTGCATTTATAAAGTAAATATAAAAACTCCCACAAAGGAAGAAATATCATGGAATTTAATGATGTACTCTATGGAAGACGTAGTATCCGTAAATATGATGACAAGCTGGTATCCGAAGAATTGGTGCGAGAGGTGCTCCAGGCTGCTGTAATGGCTCCTTCAGGTACCAACCAGCAACCCTGGTACTTTTGTGCCGTTATGAGTAAAGAAAAGCGCAGTGACTATTTGGGGTATATGGAAGAAACCTACATTAAGTTCCGACCCAAGTTGGAGCAAGTCTTTAATAATCCTGAAGCAGTAAAAGTGGCCGGATCTTTCATTACCTCTTTAGGAAACGCACCCGTGATTATATTGGCCTTTTTGCTAAAGGAAGAGCTTAATGAAGATATTACCTCTATACTGGGCGTTGCGGCTGCGGTAGAAAACTTGGTTTTGGCTGCCTATGACAAAGGACTAGGTACTTGCGTAATGACCGCCCCGAGTGAGGCTGGTCTTTCAGACAGGATTAAGGAAAATTTCGCCCCGGCCAAAGGAAATTTCTTATGTGCTATTACCTTAGGGTACCCCGCTCAAGTGCCAAAAGCGAACCGGAGGAAAGAAGGTCGATTTGATATAGTCTAAGCAAAGGGAAGACCGATAGAACGATAAAAGTTAGTCGGGAAACATAACCGGGAATTCTGAAATTATTGCGCTTTTTCGAAGAAATAACTCACGGATACTACAGGAAAGAAACGGTTTCGATATTCCACTTCATTCGCACAATGAAAAACTCCCTTCCGGAGGCCCTTCGGAAGGGAGTTTTTCATTGTCGGTGGCAATATGTTTGGAGGGATGAAAGCGTTAGGACTGAGGGGTGTAAAACAGCTGGGAACAGTAAATTTTTCCGTTGTCCTTGAGGTAGTAGCCGATTCCGATGTAGGTATATTTTTCGCTGAGAATGTTCGCCTTGTGAGAGGGGGAATTCATCCATGCTTCCACCACCGCTTCGGGGGTGGAGAATCCGAAGGCGAGATTTTCTCCGGCGGACCGGTATGTAAGCGAATACTGGGCAAAGATGGTGAAACATCTGGTCCCGTCGGGCCGTGTGTGGGAAAAGCTCCCGGCGGATTCTTTTGCCCGGACGTCTGCCATTTCCGCGAGAATGTCCATGGTAGTCAGAGTATTGAGTCCCGCGTTCTTCCGCTCCTCGTTCACCAGCCGGACCACTTCGGATTTAAATTCGGAGATGGTCTTTGCGCTTGTGTCTTCCTGAGATTGGGTGACTTCGGGCGTGGCCATGGTTTCCTGGATGGATGTGTTTTCTGAGTTTTCAGGTGCGGTTTCTTCGGCCGGGAGTGTGCCGGTCCGGGACTGGAGCGAAGTCCAGACGCTGTAGAAGGATGTTTTCAGCGGAGCTTCTTCCGCTGCCGCGGCCGGCGTTGCCAGGACGACGGTCATGCTGACCGCCAGAAGCAGAGCCGCAAATTTCGATATTCGATTTTTCAACATGTATAGCATCTCCGTTCTGCATCAGATGTGGCTGAAAATCTGATGCAAAACGGGTGATCACGACTGCATCACATTTTCGGCAACCGGCTGTCATAGTCCGTTTGGACCTTAGACCCTTGGCTTTGCGTCCCTGTCTTTCGGCAGGTTTGCCATTATCGGTATGTGTAGGTAAAATAAGGAAAGCTCCGCTCAGATTGCCTGAACGAAGCCCATTTAAAATAAATGAGACACATTTTCGGCAACCGGCTGTCATAGTCCGTTTGGACCTTAGACCCTTGGCTTTGCGTCCCTGCCTTTCGGCAGGTTTGCTAGTATCGGTATGTGTTTAATATAAGGATATATTTCTTGGTGGTTACCATAATATCCTAAAAACCGACGTTTGTCAATCATTTAAATCAAAAATTTTTAAAACTTTAGCAAAAATTTGCTGAATTGTATAATAAAATGGCTTATTTTCGAAAAAATCAGGCTGCCGGAGGCTCGCCGCCGTCTGTGGAACCCGTTTCAGGCGCCGCGGACGGCTCGGAGAATGCTCCTTCGCCGGCCGTTTCTTCGCCGGAGTACGCGGAATCGGGAGAAGGCGAAATCTCTTCCGGCACCGGCAACCCCGCCGCGCTCGAAGGCTCTTCCGAAACCTGAGGCGCCGAAGGAGAGATTGTTTCTTCTTCCACAGAAAGAGCGGGCTCCGTGGCTTCCGGCAATGTGGTTTCCTCCGCCGCGGGGGAAGAGGGCTCTGCCGGCGTTCCGTAGAAAGCTCCCGGTGTCATCCCGTCGACGTCCGTAAGCCGCGCGCGTACAATCAGCCGGTGGCTGGAAACCATGTATGGTGTGCAGGTGATGAGCGTCAGGGCATACGGCTCGCCATCCACAGTATTTAATACCCATGTTTCGTTGGGCAAAACGGCAAAGCTGTCGTAGACTGTATAGGTGTATACGTGGTCGTCTGCTTTTAATATGATGCTGTCGCCCGACACGAGCTTGTCCAGATAACGGAAAGGATAGGGCCGGTGTCCCGCGATGGCGCAGTTTCCCGCCTGGCCCACTGCGGCGGTCCCCGTCACATGTCCCACGCCGTAACGCATCTGCCGTTTGGTTCCTTCGAGTATATACTGCGACACTTTCAATTTTGGAATTTTAAGGATCCCCAGCTGCACATATTGGGAAAGGGGATCGACGGCTTCCGTTTCGTCTCCCGGCAGGTTGGCGGTTGCTTCCGGCGTGGGAGAAACGGAAGCTTCGGGCTCATCCACGATGTCGGCGCCCGCGTCTTCCTTGTCCAGCACGATTGGCGTGGGGTCCGGGACGGCGTCTTCGGCCTGGCTTCCGCCGAATATGGTGGACCAGGGATACTGATATGCCTCATAAGCCATCGCGGACAAAAAAACCACCAGCCCGGCAATCACGAGAATCCGGGCAATGGTGAATCTGAACTTCTTTGGCTTTTTCATATTTCCTCCGGGATTGGCTGAATATGAGGCTATTGTAGCATTTCTTATGCTCCGGCGCAATTCATATCTGTGTTTCCAATGAAGAATCGAGTCGAAACAGATAAAAAAGTGTTGACAAATGTAAATCTTGGATTTAATATAACAGTGTATCCATATAATTGAATATCGTTACAGAGCGATAATAGCAAACCTGCCGAAAGGCAGGGACGCAAAACCAAGGGTCTAAAATCCGGAAGGATTAAGACAGCCGGTTGCCGAAAATGTATCTCATGCTATATGCATTGAGCCGTTCAGGTAACCTGAACGGCTTTTTTATTTCCGTTTTTCCGCCGCGTTCAGCGGTGAGGGCGATAACGCCGAAAACGGAAATTGTCCCCGGGAGAATGACCGGAGACCGGGCTGGAGGATACCGGCCGCAAAGCGGTGATTTGGCTGCAGATCCTGGCGTCGGCTTTCCTGCGTGTAAACCGTGGCGGAAACGCCTGGTTTGCGGAAGCATTTCTATATTCAGTTTTTCATTGCGGGGCGTCGGACCCCGGCGGAAGCTTGCATAAAAATCCCGGGGCGGGAAGCTCCGGCGTAAGCCTTCTTAAAATTCGGAAGGCGGCAGGCTCCGGCGAGAGCCTGCCCAAAAGCGAAAACCCACATTCTTGCTCATTCCGGACGGAAACCGTTCCGTGTCCCTTGCGGCGTGACAATCGCCGCACCGCTGCCGGATGCTGCTCCGTGCCGAATGAATATACAAACAGCAAAATTGAGCAAGCGGCTCGCCCGGTTCCAAAAGACGTGGAACAGGACCTGTGGCGGGCGTGGGCAAATCCGGACGGACGGAGAAAACGGTGTCCGTTGGCGGGAGCATGCCCGAAAAGAAAACTGCAGCCCGAATGCGCGGTGGGCGTGAGCCTGCGCCGAATTTTGGGTCCTACGGCCTCGCGCGAGCTTGCCTGAAAATCCCGGGTCATCGGACCCCCGCGTGAGCATGCTCAAAAATTCCGAAGGCACCGAGCCTTTGCGTGAGCCTGCCCATAAGGATATTTCCATTCCATACGCTCATTCCGGTCGGGGAAAGCCCCGGCACGGCGCAGGAGGTGAAAGACCGCGCCGGCGCCGAAAGCTTCCCAGCGCCGAATGAATATGAAAACAGAAGAAGAGGAAAACGGCCCGCCCGGTTCCAAAAGACATGGAACGGGACGTGTGGCGGGCGCGGGCAAATCCGGGCGGATCACAAGCCGCCGGCGGGAGCTTGTCCGAAAGCGAAACCGCAGCGGGAACGCGCGGTGGGCGCAAGCGTGTCCAACAATTCAGGGGCAGAAGGCTTTGGCGAAAGCATGTCCGAAATTTATGGGGTATAGAGCCCCGGCGGAAGCATGCGTAAATTTCCGGAGGTCTGGTCTCCGCGGCGGAGCCTGTCCGAAACGCGGCCGGAACCAGGACAATGACGAGCGCAGCGCATGAGCCGAACGGAAAAAGGATATGAAGAGAGATAGACTGCCGGGAAAGGAGTGATAGCTATTCCGGATCTTCAGTTCGCAGACAGAAACGGGAAAACGGCGGACGAACGGAGGTGATGAACGCTCGAGAATGGAACAAAAAAGAAAAAATTACAAAAAATACTTGAAAAGTAAAAATTAAGTAGTAAAATAGGGCTGATAACCCGGTGCTGCGAAGGAAGGAAGGAGGCGATACTGGAAGAAATGACTTGTGAAAACAGAAATTTACATAATAACGAAAAATTAAACGAATAAGTAAAATTAATGCCATAAAGCAAATTAATGTTGCGAATTTTACATCTTTGTGATATGATAAAAAAACTCTCAATAGCCCAATGGAGGTTTATTGCAGCGTTTTTGGTCGCAAAGTGTAAGGATCAGAGGCACGCATCGACTGAAAGGATTAGGCGAAAAGGGCAAACCTGCCGAAAGGCGGGGACGCAAAGCTTGGGAGTCTAAATCATGCTCGGCGGAATCCGCCGCGGGTGATATGACAGTCCGGCCGCATGGACACGTGAGCATTCTCTCACGGGTAATGCGGCTGTTTATTTTTTGTAGCCGCTGGAAATAGAGGAAAGAATTTATCCACAAACCGAAACTGAATACAAGGGCAAACCTGCCGAAAGGCAGGGACGCAAAGCTTAGGAGTCTACTTCACGCGCGGCGGCATCGCCGTGAGTGAAAAGGCAGTCCGGCCGCATGAAAGAGTGAGCATTCTCTCACGATTTTATGCGGATTTTGTTTTTTCCGGCGGTTTTGCAATCGGCTCCCGGCGTCGGGATCCCCTTGGAAGTCTGAACGATTCGGCGTTTCTGACATTCGCAGGAAAAGTGGAAAAAACACGTATGAAATACCGGCCCGGGAAATCCGGCCGGAAGATTTGAGGGAGTGAAATCATGAAAAACAAGAAGCTACGCAACAGACTGTTATCGTTTTTGCTGGTCGCCGTGCTGCTGCTTACATACGTCCCTGTAAGCCTGGCGTCCTTTGATCCTGCCAGCCTGACGGTGAAGACCAAGGGAGCGGATGCGGTTACCGCCGTACCGACCCTGACCGACGGCCAGGTCTGGACCGACAAATCCGTGAGCTATGCTAGCGGCACAGACGACCTGTTCCAGGTTAAGCTCTCGGCTCTCGGTCAGAACCTGAACAGCGTCACGAATTCCACTGCGGTAGCAAACGTGGTCTTCGTGCTGGATATCTCCGGCAGTACCCAGGATAACGACAAACTGGTCAACATGGTCGCTGCGGTCAACTCGGCAGTGGATACCATTCTTGCCGCCAACGCAAACAACAAGATCGGCGTCGTCACCTTTTCCACCGGTTCCGCCAACTTAGTATCCCTGAGGAACACTGATTTTGCGCTATCCACCACAACAGGCAATGGAACTACCATATTCCAGGTTACCGGCGAAGGTGGCACCAACATCCAGTCCGGCATCAACCGGGGCTATAACATGCTGCTGGGTGCCAAGAACAGCGGGAGCACCTCGGTTCCCATCCTGATCGTCCTCAGCGACGGCGTCGCCTGCTACTATAACACCAATTATACGGGAATACCCACAGGTTCCTATGGAGATTCCGGCTGGCTCCAGGACGGCTATGGGTACCTTACCACTGCTTCGGGGGTTGGCCCGGATTCTGTCTCCAATGGCACTACCACCAACCTGGGCATCACCGCCGCGGCTTATACAATTGTGCAGGCCCTGTATCTTAAGAGCCAGATGAATGATCTTCAGATCTACACCATCGGCTATGGGACCAGCGCGAATGCTCTTGCCAACGCTACCCTTAATCCCACTTCGGCCAACATTACAGCTGTAACGGGAGTATCCAAGCCACTGTCCACAGAGCTGACCAACACCGGATTTACCACCACCACAGGGTATTATTATCCCCAGCCCGGTGGAGCATATTCCGGTACCTCCACTCTGGCAGCAGATCTTCTTGCCATGTTCCAGGCGATCATCAACTCCAGCCTGAATAACTTCTCGCCTCTCGCCTCTGGCAGTGATGTAACTTTTACCGAAGCCATCGGCGCGGGCTTTGAGATTTCCGGCAGCCTCACCATGGTTCTTAAGAGCGGAACCTATACCTTTACGGATCCGGATTCGGACGGCATATATACCTGTACGACCACGGCTCCCGCAGGTGTCTCGGTTGTGCTTTCCGGAACCACTTCAAAAACTTTGACCTGGATCATCCCCGAGTCCGAACTTTCCTGCAACTACTATACCCTGGAAGGAACCCCCGCGGTTGCGGTTCCGCACACGGTGACCCCCGCCTCGCTGACCTTTAATGTCGCGCTCAAGAGCGGCGCCGTGGCGGACACCATGTACTACACCAACTATGCCAACAAGACGGCTTATGACAGCGGCGCCACCGCCCCCGGCGCTAACGCCACCTTTACGCCCTCGGGTACCAACCTGTATTATTACGATAAGGTAACGGGAACCGCCCCTACCTATCCTACTAGTGGCTGGAACATTACGATCAACAGAACCGGCAGTAGTAGCAACCGGGTGTATACCCTTGTAGGGCTTACTAACAGCGACGGCAAGACCTATACCTATACAGGCGCCACCATCACGAGATCCGGTCAAACCTGCGACATTACTATAACACTGACCGACGGTACGGTGCTCTTCTTTAACGATGAGAGTTACAGCTGGAACGGCGGCACCGGTGATCGGACCGGAACCAACCTTACTGCAGAGAGTATCACCAACGTTCCCGGCGCCGGCATCACTTACGTCCCCAAATCCGGCCTGGGCATGGATGCTGCCGGCGTAGTCACCATGCTCCTTCCCAAATCCGGATGGGTGGAGCTCAGGTGCAACACCTCCTCCCTCACCATTAAAAAGCTGGTTGAGGCCTATGATGGCACGAACGTAGGTTCTATTTCGAGCTTCACCTTTAATGTGAAGACGGGAAATCCTCTCACCAACTACACAGGCTCCGCCAAACTGTATACGCCTGCCACTCCCAGTGATACATATCAGGACATCAATATTACAAACGGAGCCGTGACCCTGACAAACGGCCAGTATGTGGTCATTGGAGGCATTACCGTCGGCACCGCTTACACTGTTTCTGAAACCGATTATTCCTCCAACGGCTATGTGACAACCACGGCCGGCGATCCCTCCGGGACCATCGTTTCCCTCGGAAACATGGTGACCTTCACCAATAAGTACTATCCGACCGCGACCATCAGCATCACAAAGAATGTCGAAACTCTTTATAACAGCGTTACCGAACCCGCAGGAGTGGTCTTCCCCTTTGAGCTGTATTCCTACAACGGAACCGCATACAGCAAGATCACCGATGCCACCGGGACGCCTGTGACCACCACGAATCCCTCCGGTTCCCCCTACAGTACGACTCTGCAGATCCGGATGGATAAGATCGCTACCCTCTTTGGCGAAAACGATACCTCCATTACCCTCTATGTAAAGGAAGGGAATGCCTCCAATGCGGGCACCGGTTGGAGCATGGACGACACCTATGTGCCCGTCACCATCACCAAGAGCGGCCAGGTGTCCTACGGTGAGGGGAAGACTGCGGCAATCTTCACCAACTGGTATATCCCCACCGCTTCCCTGACCCTGACCAAGAGCATCCAGGGCGGAAGCAGCGATAAGGAATTCTACTTCTCCATCGTGATTGGCTCCACGTCTCCCTATTCCCACACCTATACGGTGACCGGAGAGACGGCCAGCAGGACTGGAACGGGTCAGGAGACCATCCCCGTTACCCTGAAAGCGAATGAAAGCGTCGTCGTTACCGGCATCCCCGTGGGCGCGTCCTATACCATCACGGAAGATGATTATTCGGTCTCCGGGTACTACTCCAGCTTTGGAAGCGACAATCAGGAGACCGGAACCGTTATATCCGGCGGCAGCACGGTGACGGCGCTGAACACGTACCTGACCGGCGACATGATCATCTCCAAGTCGGTCACCTCCGACAGCAATCCCAGCGACACCTTTACCTTCACCGTAAATAAGAACGGTACGGTATACACCGGCTTCAGCTATGTATACAATGACGATACCGCCAACCCCAAGACGGTTCACACTTCAACCGACGGAACTCTGGTGCTGAACGGCGGCCAGTCGGCGACCCTCAAAGGGATCCCCCTGGGAGCCACATATGAGATCACAGAGACCGCCAACTCGGCATATAACACCGAGCACGGCACCAGCCTCTCGTCTCTGACCTCGGGCCTGAGCCAGACCTATGCTACCACCGCGGCGGACGCTACGGCTACTCCCGCCATTTACTTCAAGAATACCTACAAGACGGGCAGCCTTACCGTGAGCAAGTCCGTGCTTCAGGATGATGCGGACTCTTCCAGTACGATGACTTACCCCATCTCGGTTACCTTCTCGGACGGTTATCTTGGCGGGATTACCTGCAGCGTGACCGACCTGACCGGGAGCGTGGATACGGTTGCAGGAACCCTTACCTTCTATCTCGACCTGGCTGACGACGACACGGTTACTTTCTCCAATATTCCCGCCGGCGTAGAATACACGGTCGAAGAGACCGACAGCAAGGGCGCCGACAGCGTAACCTACGATCCTGCCAAAACAGGATCCATTGCCGACAAAGACCAGGACACGGTGACCGTTACCAACAGCTATCTTACCCCCGCGACTCTGACCATCAGCAAGAGCGTTCTCACTACGCTTGACAGTTCTGGTGTTCCCACAAGCTTCGACTACACGATCTTCTTCTATACGGAAGTGGAACACGAGGCGGTAGCACCTTCCGATGAAAACCCGAGTGGAATAGCGGCCTACACCGAAAAGGTCGGCTACAATCTGGCTTCGGACGAGATGCCCTCCACCGGCTCGATAACGGCGGATACCGTGGCGGGCAACGGACACTATACCTTCTCTCTTGCCAACAACGGCAAGCTGGTTTTCAGCAACCTGCCGGTGGGCCTGAAGTTTGAAGTGAAAGAAACTTCCGACGGCGGCGCCAGGGATTCTTCTGCGGCGGTTACGGCCGGCTCCTCCAGCGCAGCGGTGGATACGGTCAACGACCTGCTGGTGACAGGCTCAATTCCCCGGGATGACTCCGGACAGAGTCCCGTCACCATCCTGTACACCAACGATTTCCGGGTGACCCCCGGCTCCCTGACGGTGACCAAGTCGGTCAGCGACACGGCGGTCATCTCCGGCGGCGTCTATGAGTTCGAAGTGGTCTTTACCGGCCAGACGGACGACAGCATCAGCTTTGTCCCTGGAACTTACGGCGCGCTGGTTCCCGGCGACACGGAAAATCCCAATCCCGTAGTCAATACGGAAGCCGGCACCGTGACCTATCGCTTCACCATCACAACGACCTCCACTGCCTCGGTCTCTTTCACGGGACTGCGCGCAGGGACGGGATATGCAGTAAGCGAAATCACCAATGACGCGGACAGCATAGCGTTCACGGGCTCGGCCCAATCGGGCGCCATGGCGGCCGTCAGGTTTGCCGTACAGAACGTTGCGGTAACCTGCACGAACACTTACAATCCGCCCACGACCTCCACCGTGAAGGATGCCTATAATTCCGCGGGTACGCTTCTCAGCGCGGAAGGTTCCAACGGCGATGCCTATCCTGTGGGCGGTGTCTCCAAGAACGCTCCGGTCACCTATACCGTTAAAGTGACCAACACCGGCGACAGGGCGGTGGTCCTCAACAATGTGGAGGATGCCATGTTTGACCAGGTCATTGCCCAATCCGCGGCGGTCACCGTGACGGATAAGGACGGTAATGAAGTTCCAGACACCGAGTATACTCTGACAGCCGGAGACGGTACTGCAACCGCGAAACTGACCTTCACCGACGGGTATGTCCTTCAGCCGATGGATACCGATGCCTATGATTTCATCACCATCACCTATACGGTTTCCTTCAGTTCCTACGGTGATAAGTATAACTACGCCAAGGCCAATGCGGTCTACGACGCCGATCTGGAGAATCCGGAAAACACCACGGTTCCCGTCACCTCCGGCGACGATGCCAAGATCACGGTCTATCCCGACTCCGACATGAGCATCGTAAAGAAAATTGCCGACGGAGAACCCACCGGCACCCTGTCCTTTGGTGACAGCGCCACCGTGAACTACAAGGATGTGGTGACCTACAAGGTTACGGTTACCAATACCTCCGAGGCGTCTCTCGGCTCCGTGGTCCTCACTGACCAGCTATTCAACGCGGATGCGACCATCTACAGCGTGACCCTCAACGGGTCGGCACTGACCAAAGATACGGACTACTTTGTCAATACCACGGCCCGTACCATTACCTTCCGCACGACTCCTACTGCGTTCAGCCTTGCTGCGGGTGATGTCCTCGAGGTCATCTACAGCACTCAGGCGACAGTCTATTATGAAAACACGGCAACCGTCACCGCAAATGACGGCAGGTCGGATCTGGAGAAGAGCGACAGCGCCACCGTCGACATTAAAACTCCGACGATTGCGGTTGACAAATCCGTTTCTCCCGCCTCCGCTCTGACCGGCGAGCCTGTAAGCTACACCATTACCATCACGAATGATTACACCGAGCTCATGGATCTCATCAGTGTAACCGACGACATGTTCAAAGATAACACCGGTATTACGCTTTCCAATCTGGTCGTCAAGATCGGAGACACGACTGTGGACAGCGGCACATACTCCTTGGACGGCACCACCGGCACCCTGAACTTCAACAGCGGGACGGTCAGTGAGCCCAGCTATCCCAAAGTGGCTTCGGAAGCGACCGTTACCATCACCTATACCATCGTCTTCAAAGAAGATGGGTCCTATGGCAACACCGCCTCTGCGGTCCTGAGCTTCCGCGGAAAGACGGCTACGGCTTCCGACACCGCCTCGGTCCAGATTGCGGATCCCAGCGTGGGCGTCGTGGTTACCAAACTGGTGAACGGCTCCACGATCGTCACAGTACCATATGGGACGACGGTGACCTACACGGCCTCTATTACTAACACCAGCAATCTCGATTTGTGTCACGTGCAGTTTACGGATCCCATTTTCGGAACCGCAAGCTTCAGCCTGGTGAGTGTCACCAAGACTCTCAACGGCAGCACGTCAACGTTGACGGGGTATGAGATCAATGGCAACACCCTGGAGTTTGACTATGACGATGCCTTCGAAGTGGGTGCCACCGTTACCGTGACCTATACGGCGCAGCATACGGCCAGCTACACCAATACGGTTGTTGGGGCTGCTTTCTACAACAGTCACGAAGAGTGGATTGACGGCCAGGCCTCGGCTCAGGTCTATATCTACAGCGATCCCGGACCCACTCCTACCCCGACGCCTACCCCGACTCCCACCCCGACTCCTACTCCGACCCCCAGCCCCAGCCCGACCCCCACTCCGACTCCCACGCCTGCGCCCTCTCCTTCTCCCAGCTCCGGAGTTCTGGGCGATACGGATGACAGCGGCGTCGCCGGCGATACGGATACCCTGCCGCAGACCGGCGGAGTTTCCGCGGCAACCGCTATGGCCATCCTTGGCGCGATGACGGCCGGAACCGGCGCGATCCTGGGCTTCAGGAAGAAGAAAGAAGACGAAGAATAAAATAAGCGCCGGCGTGGATTGTTAAATCCGCTGCCTGCCGCCTCCCCGGGTTTTCCCGGGGAGGCGGTTATTTTATCGGGAAAGCCTCATCGTCTGCTCACCATCGGCCTCGGCCAAAAAGCGCCGGCGCATATCAGTATTACGTATGCTTTTATGCGCGGTCCAACGCATATCACAATCCTCCGCCCGCCGGTTTTTCCCGACTTTTTCCCCCTCGGCGAAATTCTGCCTTTCTCTACAAAAAAACCGTGAATTTTTCTTTCTTTTTGTTCAAATAAATAAATTGTTTAATATGCGCCGGTAAGGTAAAATTTTAATATAAGGCACGTGTGTTTTCTGTCAATGTGTTTGCCCCGGATGAGGGGGCAGAAAGAGGCCCGCCATGCAGCTTTTGAAGGACAGGATCTGCAGAGATGGAAAAGTAAAAGAGGGAAACGTTCTGAAGGTGGACAGCTTCTTGAATCACCAGATCGACGTTTCTCTGCTTTGTGAAATCGGAAAAGAATTTAAAAGAATATTTGGTGACTGCGGTGTAACGAAAATCCTGACGGTGGAAGCTTCCGGCATAGGGATCGCGTGTGTTGCGGCGCAGTTTTTTAATGTTCCGGTGCTATTTGCAAAGAAAAATCAGACCAAGAACATTTCGGGGGATGTTTATACCCGCAGCGTGGAATCCTTTACTCATGGGAGAAGCTACGACATCATCGTCTCCAGGGAGTTTTTAAAGCCCGAGGACAGGGTTTTGATTATAGACGATTTCCTGGCCCGCGGCAGCGCGCTTCTCGGCCTGGTGGGGCTGGTGCAGGATGCGGGCGCCCAGCTGGTGGGCGCGGGTATCGTGATTGAAAAAGGATTTCAGGAGGGCGGAGCCCTGGTCCGTGCCAGGGGAGTCCGCGTGGAATCTTTGGCAGTGATTGAATCCATGGATCCCAGGACCGGGATTGTGTTCCGGTAATGCCCGATTCGGATTTACACTTGGCTTAAGCCGTGTAAATATAAAAAAATTTGGGAGGAAAAAATAGTGAAGAAGAGATGGATTGCGTCGCTTCTTGCAGCAGCCATGGTGCTGGTCCTCACCGCCTGCGGCGGAACCGGCACCCAGGCCACCCCGACCCCCACCGCGGCGCCCACCGAGGAACCCACACAGGCCGCCGGTATCCCCAAGGAAGACCTGAAGGTCGGATTTATCTACATTGGTGAAATCAACGACCAGGGATACACCCAGGCTCACGATCAGGGCAGGCTGGCGCTGGAAGCCATGGGCATTCAGTGCATGTACGTGGAAGACGTTCCTGAGAACGCCGACTCTGAGAAAGCCATGAACGACCTCATCGATCAGGGCTGCAACGTGATTTACGCCACCAGCTTCGGTTTCATGGAATACACGGTGGAAGTGGCAAAAGAGCATCCCGACGTCTATTTTGGACACTGCTCCGGATATATGCGCTCGGACAACCTCTCCACCTATTTCGGAAAAATCTATCAGGCCAGATACCTCGCGGGCATCGTCGCCGGCATGAAAACGCAGAACGGTAAAATCGGCTATGTGGCCGCCTATGCCATCCCGGAAGTCATCCGCGGCATCAACGCCTTTACCCTGGGTGTGCAGTCCGTCAATCCCGACGCCACTGTGGAAGTCGTCTGGACCAACACCTGGTATGATCCCGCCGTGGAAAAACAGGCCGCCATCGAGCTTTTGAACAAGGGCTGCGATGTCATGGCTCAGCACCAGGACAGCACCGCCACCCAGATCGCCGCTCAGGAGAAGGGCGCCTTCGCCGTCGGTTATAACACCTCCACTCCCGACGCCGCTCCCAACGCCTATCTCACCGCCCCCCTCTTCCACTGGGAGAAGTTCTATGTGGACGACGTACAGAAGATCATTGACGGCACCTGGACCAGCCGCGCTTACTGGGAAGGCCTCTCTGCCGGCATGGTTTCTTTGGACGATCTCACCGCCAACTGCGCCGAAGGCACTGCCGACGCCGTTGCCGCCGCCCAGGCCAAGATCGAGTCCGGCGAGCTTGAACCCTTCACCGGTCCTCTCTACGATCAGGACGGCAATGTGAAGGTTGCCGAAGGCACCACGATGACCGACGACGAGATCTGGAACATGAGCTGGTTTGTCAAGGGCGTCATCGGAACCATTCCCGAATAAGTTTTTCCGCGAAGATACGGAAGCAACCGGCGACAAGGCTGTGCATCTGCACAGCCTTGTCGGGTTGCTGAAAAAGCGCAGCTCCCGGTTTTGAACCGGAGGTCCGGACTTTGTCCGTGTCTTGGGTTGAGAGCCGGTATCCCGCGTCATGGAGGTCTGTATGTCGGATCATGCCTATATCGAACTGAAAAACATCTGTAAGTCCTTTGGAAGCGTGGTGGCAAACCGTGATGTCTGCCTCTCCGTCAACAAGGGCGAGATCCACGCCCTGCTGGGCGAAAACGGCTCCGGGAAGAGCACTCTCGTGAACATGCTGGCCGGCATATACTCTCCCGACGGCGGAGAAATTTTCATTGACGGAAAACCGGTGTATTTTTCTTCCCCCCGGGACGCTATCGAGCAGGGAATCGGCATGGTCCACCAGCATTTTAAGCTGGTGGATGTGATGACCGCCAAGGAAAATATCGCCGCCGGCAGCAAGACGGGCTTTTTCGTCCGGGGTAAGACTCTTTCCGGGGAAATCGCCGCCATCGGCCAGAGGTACGGGCTCGTGGTGAACCCGGACAAAAAGGTCTACAATATGTCGGTAGGGGAAAAGCAGACGGTGGAGATCCTGAAAATGCTTTACCGGGGCGCCCGTATTTTGATCCTGGACGAACCCACCGCAGTTCTCACCCCTCAGGAAATTCAAACCCTTTTCGATATTCTCCGGAATATGAAAAACGAGGGCTGCGCGATCATTATCATTACCCATAAATTAAATGAGGTCCTGGAGATCAGCGACCGGGTCACCATTCTCCGAAAAGGAGAGAGCGTTTCCACTCTGGAAACCGCCGGCGTCTCGCCGCTGGAGCTGGCCGAGCAGATGGTGGGCCGCGCCATCAAGCTGGAGGTGGAGCGGACCGAGACGCAAAAAACCGCCGAACCTCTTCTCCGCGTGGAAGGCCTTGAAGCCCGGGATGAGGAGAACGTGAAGCTCCTGTCCGACATGAGCTTCGATTTGTACGGCGGTGAAATTTTAGGCGTGGCGGGGATCGCGGGCAGCGGGCAGAAGGAGCTGTGCGAGATCGTTGCCGGGCTGTGCAAAGCGACGGCGGGCTCCGTCCGCTTTATGGGCGAGGAGATTTTGGGCATGACCCCCGGAAAGATCATCCGAAAGGGGATCAGTATGAGCTTCATTCCGGAAGACCGCCTGGGCATGGGCCTGGTAGCCGGAATGAACATTGTGGACAACGTCATGCTGAAAAACTATCACGCCAGCCCCGGCCTTTTCATGGATCGGGCGGCGGGGAAAAAACTGGCCGAAAAAATCGTGAAGCGATTTGATATTTCGACCCCCTCCGTTTTTCACATCGTGAAGAAGCTCTCCGGAGGCAATATCCAGAAGGTGCTGCTGGGCAGGGAAGTGGACATGAACCCCCACCTTCTCATTACGGCCTATCCCGTGCGCGGCCTGGATATCGGAGCTTCCTACAACATATACGACGTTTTGAACGAACAGAAGCGCTCGGGAGTGGGGGTTCTCTTCATCGGAGAGGATTTGGACGTGCTCCTGCAGCTTTGCGACAGGATTCTGGTTCTCCACGCCGGCAGGTCCATGGGCATCGTGGATCCGCGGGTGACGTCGAAAGAGGAGCTGGGCCTTATGATGCTGGGGCGCGGCAGGGAAGGAGAGGCCTATGCTTAAGATCGTCAAGCGTCCCGAGGGGTCCCACCGCAGAGAGACCCTGATGCGCGTGTCCGCCGTCTTCTTCGCTCTGGTTGCCTCCGCCGTCATCATGGCGCTTCTGGGCTACAATCCCTTTTTGGTATACGCCAAGATTGTGGAGGGCTCCCTCATGTCGGCCTACCGCTTCCGGGAGACCATCCACAAGACCATACCCCTGGTGGTCCTTTCTTTGGGTATTGCCGTTGCCTTTAAAATGAAATTCTGGAACATCGGCGCGGAAGGTCAGCTCTATATGGGAGCTTTCGGGGCGGCTTTGGTGGCTTATTCCCTCCCGACCCTTCCCTCTCCGCTTCTCCTGGCCTTCATGATGCTTGTGGGAGCCGTTTTCGGGGGCCTCTGGGCGCTGATCCCCGCCCTCCTGAAGCTGAAATTTTCCACCAGTGAGACCCTCGTCACATTGATGCTCAACTACATCGCCATCAAATGGGTCTCCTATCTCCAGTACGGTCCCTGGAAGGACCCCAATGGCATCGGTTTCCCCAAGATGGCTGCGTTTTCGTCCGGCGCCGTCCTCCCGAAGGTTTTCGGCATTCATATCGGCTGGATCATCGCCCTGGTTCTGGTGGTCGTGATTCACATTTTGCTGAAAAAGTCCAAGCTGGGGTATGAAATCGCGGTGCTGGGCGAAAGCGATACCACCGCCCGGTATGCCGGCATGAGCGTTGCGAAAATCACCGTTACGGCGGTCCTGATAAGCGGCGGCCTCTGCGGCCTTGCCGGAATGATGCAGGCCTCGGGGATCGAGAGGACCCTCAACGACCAGCTCTCCGGCGGCCTTGGCTTCACCGCGGTGATCACCTGCTGGCTGGCCCGCCTGAGCGCGCCCGCCGTCGTCCTGGTCTCCTTCCTCTTTTCGGTGCTCATCCAGGGCGGGGCCTATCTCCAGAGCTCCATGAAGATCCCTTCCGCCGTGGCGGGAGTGCTCCAGGGAATTATTCTCTTTTTCGTCCTGGGCAGCGAATTTTTTATCCAATATTCCGTTGTATTTCAGAAGAAAAAAAGCGCCGGGGAGGTGCATGACGCATGAACGGCTTTTTAAACTCCCTGGAGCTCTTCCTCCAGGTTTCCGCCCAGATGGGGACTCATGTGCTCTTTGCCACCCTGGGTGCCATCATGGGCGAAAAGGTGGGGCACCTGAACCTGGGCGTGGAGGGCATGATGCTCATGGGAGCCTCCTTCGGCTTCAGCGTTGCCTACCAGACCGGCAATCCTCTTCTGGCTGTGCTGGCCGCTGCCCTGGCCGGTGGAGTGGGCGCTCTTATTTATGCCTTTATCACCGTTACCCTCCGCGGCAACCAAGTGGTGACCGGTCTGGTCCTTACCATCTTCGGCACCGGGGTTTCCGGCATGATTGGAAAAAGCATCTCGGGCCTCGCTCTTCCGGACAGCATCACCGCGGCCTTTGCGGCCAAAGCGATACCGGTCCTTTCCGATATTCCGGTGATTGGGAAAATGCTCTTCGACCAGAGCATATACGTCCAGATGGCCCTGGTGACGGCCGTTATCGTGTATGTTTATCTCAATAAGACCAGCATCGGCCTCAATACCCGCATGGTGGGGGAAAATCCCGCGGCGGCGGACGCTTCCGGCATCGGAGTTACCCTTTATAAGTACTCCAATATCGTGGCGGGAGGCTGCCTGTGCGGTATCGGCGGCGCCTTTTTGTCGTTGGTCTACGTGCCCAGCTGGCAGGACGGCATCACCGCCGGCGCCGGCTGGATTGCGGTGGCCCTGGTCATCTTCGCTACATGGAATCCCATCCGGGCGATTGCGGGTGCCTATCTCTTCGGTGCTCTCAGGGGCGTGGGCTTCAAGCTCCAGGGCGGCATCCCCTTCCTGGGGGGAGTCGTGATTTCCTCGCAGCTGCTGGATATGCTGCCCTATCTGGTCACCATCCTTGTTCTGGTCTTCATCGGCCTACGCAAGAAGAAGGAAAATCAGCCTCCCAAAAACCTGGGCAATCCCTACTTCCGGGAGGAGCGCTGATCGCTGCTATTCTTTGGCTTTGCGGTATGCAAGCAAAAAAAACGGACGCGGAATGAAAATTCCGCGTCCGTTTCTGTTTGTGTCCCCGTGCCTGGCTGTTTAGAAATCAGGAAGGGAAACAACATAATATCAGATATACCCCTCCGAGCCCCGCACCGTGACCTCCCCGGCGATGAGATCCTCCGTGCTCCCGTCCTCGTACCGGACAAGGAGCGAGGCGTCCTCTCCGATCCCCAAAGCGAACGCGGGCCGGACGGACTCTCCACGGATTACCCGGACCCGGCGTCCCACGGTGATGCAGTCCTTCCGATAGCGTTCCAGATAGTCCCGGGACCCGGCGAGAAGCTCAGCGTACATGCCGTCCAGACGGGAAATCAGTTTCGCCGCCAGCTCGGCCCGGGAAACGGTTTTCCCCAGCTGTAAAAACAGGGAAGTTGCCACAGGGCGCACCGCCTCGTCGAAATCCTCCCGCCGGTGCCCCACGTTGATCCCCATTCCCGCCACCACGTACTGCAGTCTTCCGCTCTCCCCCTCGATGCCCATTTCCGTGAGGATGCCGCAGAGCTTCTTTTCGCTCATGAGGATGTCGTTGGTCCATTTGATTTGCGGCCTTACCCCGCAGGCGTCCTCCACCGCGTCGCAGACCGCCACGGCGACCCTGGCCGTCAGCGTCAGCATGGCGGCGGGCTCCGCCTGGGGAAGAAAAATGGCGGTGAGGTAGACCCCCTTGCCTTTGGAAGACTGGAAGGAGCGCCCCATTCGGCCCCGTCCTCCCGTCTGCTCCTCCGCGAGGATCACCGTCCCGTCCGCCGCGCCGGAAAGCGCCAGGCTCTTGGCGTAGGTGTTGGTGGAGTCGACGCTTTCCAGGAAAATCAGGTCCTGTCCCACCGTCCGGGTATCGTATTTTATCCGGATGGCCTCGGCCGACAGCAAATCCGGGACGCCATCCAGGCGGTACCCCCGGTTGGTGACGGAGGAAATCTCATATCCCGCCTCCCGTAGGGCGGCCACGGCCTTCCATACAGCCGCGCGGGTGACCTTCAGTTCCCGGCTCATCTCCTCTCCGGAGACATAAAAGCCGGCGCGCCGGGACAGGATCTGCAGTATTTTTTGGCGAAGCACCCGCTCACCCCTTTACAGAAAAAAGATTGTCTGTTACACTGATTGTAAACTATATATTAGAAATAAGTTTACAATGGAGGCCTTCATGAAAACCAGAGATCTGATTTTAGCCTCGCTCTTCACGGCCCTCACCGCCGTGGGGGCGTTCGTCCGGATACCCGCCGGTGTTTCCTACATAACTCTTCAGCTGCTGTTCACTCTTTTGGCCGGCATCCTGCTGGGCGCAAAGCTGGGAGCGTTGTCCCAGGCGGCGTATGTTATCCTGGGGCTTGTGGGGATCCCCGTGTTCACGGGGGGCGGCGGCATTTCGTATTTGCTTACGCCGACCTGCGGCTTCCTCTTCGGCCTCATAGCGATGGCCTGGGTTGCCGGCAGAATCGCCGGGGGAAGAACCGAGCTCCGGCGCCTCGTCCCGGCGTGCCTTGCCGGTCTTGCTGCGCTCTACGCCGTAGGGCTTCCGTACATGTATCTGATTTTAAACCTGTATCTGGGCCGGAGCTTTTCGGCCTGGGACGTGGTGCAGAAGGGGATGCTTATCTTTCTCCCCGGGGATTTTCTAAAAATAGCGGTGGCCTGCGCCCTGGCCCGGAAGCTCTTGCCTGTCCTCCGGAAGACGGCCCGATAAAGGCGACCTGTTTACAGTATACAACGCCGCCGAAAGCTGGGAAAGCCCCAAAAAGAAAATCCCGTCCGCGTCTTGGAAAACGGTGCTGCTGCAAAACGCACATATTTTACAGATTCAGCGGTATTTTTGTGAAATTTGCAGCGCACCGCTTTCCGGATACTAGACTGCAATAAAAATGTCGATACAACAAACAAGATCGTACGGTTGTCCCCCGCCGGAGGCGGGGGACAACCGTACGATCTTGTTTAATCTTTTATTGGAGAATAGTATGATATAGGGATAGACAGGAGCAAAGGATTATTCCAGGCTCAGGCCCCCAGTGCCCATGTCGGTGCACTGCCAAAGGCCGTCTTGCCGCTCCAGGCGGAGCTCCCGGTACATGATGAGCCAGCCGTCCAGCTCCCCGGTTCCGGTTTCGGTGTTTCCCGACCACCAGAAAACGGAATTGTAGACGACCGGCTTCACGGCGAAACGGCACCGGAAGCCGAAGATGGAGTCGTCTCCTTCCTTTGTCAGGAAGACCTCCGTGTCCAGTGTCTTGAAGTCCGTAATCCGCTCCAGGTTCTCCGGCGTCATATTCTGAAGATACGTGCCGTATTCCTCCAGGTACGCCCGGGCGGCCTCCTCAAAACTGTCGCCTTCCCCCGCCGGAATCGTCACATTGGTATAATCCGCTTCATATCCCGAAAACTCCGCCAGGATGACCTCGTAGAGAGTGCCGGTCCCGCTCCCCGCCCGCCAGGTGGCGGCGGCCGTGCCGTCTTCCATATAGCTCACTTCGTTGGTGTACGGAAAAAACCAGAAGCCGGTTGTGTCTTTGCCCAGAAACAGGCATGCCTCGCCGTCTGCCGGGTCCCGCAGCTCGTCACTTTTTTCCCAGTCGCAGTCGAATAAAACCCGGTACCGTTCCAGGTATTCGTCCTCCGGCAGCGCGAAATGACGCACCGATGAGGTGTGGCTCTGCGCGAGAGAACCCATGTCGATATAGCTTAAATAGGCCCCGCCCTGAAATATGCCGTCCAGCAGCTCCAGCGACTCTGCCTTGGCGCCGGCGTCCGGCGAGATGGTCCCCGGCAGTACCCCGTCATAGGGTACGATCCGGTAGATGGACCAGATATATTCCCCCGGCCTGGTCCCCGATGTGATCTCATGCACGGAGGCGATCCAGATTTCGTCGTCCATCACGTAAATCCTGCGGTTGGCGCCTATAAGATTGTATTGCTTGCGTATCTTGTACTGTGAAACGTCGATGGGTTCCATCTGAATAAAAAAACTGTCTTTGAAAGCTGCTTCGTCAAATTCCGTTTCTTCCGGTGTGATGGAAAAAGGGTATCGGTTTCCGTCGTAACTGATGACGGTAAAGGTGTTGTCGGTGAGGGCATAGTATTCCACATAATCGTCGAAGGCGATGAAGGAGCTTAAAGGGTTCATATAGACCTGTTTTTCAAATGCGTAGGTTCCGATGGGCATCCCGTCTTCCGCCGCCTGGCTTTCCTTCGGATTGGCGGCGCATGAGACGATTGCAAGGGCGCACAGAACTCCCGCGGCTACGGTCA
This sequence comes from Papillibacter cinnamivorans DSM 12816, assembly GCF_900176335.1. Classification (GTDB taxonomy): domain Bacteria; phylum Bacillota; class Clostridia; order Oscillospirales; family Oscillospiraceae; genus Papillibacter; species Papillibacter cinnamivorans. The sequence continues at coordinate 107,478 of NZ_FWXW01000003.1, read as the reverse complement.
CCCACAGTCGGGGCCGTTTCCAGTTCAGGGCGTTCCGGATCCGTTCCCGGATCCCGGTCTCCCCGAAGCATAATGGGCCGGCAGACGGCAAGCGCCGGTTGGAGGCGAAGGACAGCAGAGAGGTGCTGTAGGCAGCCGAAATGCCGCCGCCCCTGTGGGCGAGGACGTACTCGTCGCAGCTCATCTCCATATCCCGGCTCATAAGCGCGTAGGCCAGCCAGACCAGGGGATTGAACCAGTGAAGGACCAGAACGAGAAAGCCCACCGGTTTGATGATATGGTCCATGCGCCTGAGATGGTACCTTTCATGAGAAAGAATGTATTCCTCTTCTTTTTCCGAAAGCCCGAAGGGGATATAGATTTTTGGCCTGAAAAAACCCAGAATGAAAGGCGTCCGGATTTTATCCGACTGCCGGATTCCGTCCTTACGCAAAACGGCGGTGGACATCCTGCGCCGTACCCGAATAAACGATACGATGCCGTACAGAAGCAGCGCTGCCATGCCGATAAACCACAGAGCGGTTCCGACCGAGACCCAGATCTGCAGGGGATTCACGCTGGCGGCTGGCGCGGCCGACGGCAGGCTCCCGCTGATGAGAGAGTTCGCCATGGGGATCCCTACCGTGACCCGGGGCTGGGTCATAAGGCCGATATTCCCGGGGACGTAGGTCAGCGCAGCCGCCCCGGAGCTTTGCGCCGCCGACATATTGAAAGGCTTTATGCCGAATATGCTGATAGCCGAAGAAAAGGATACCGGGCAGACTAAGCGGAAAAAGACCACGGCCCAAAGGAAGTAGGAATACTTCTTCGGCGCCCGCCGTAAAAGAAGGCGGATCAGCACGACGGCGAGGATCACATAGCCTCCCGTAATACTCATGTTGAGGATCTTCAGAAACAGTCCTTCCATATCAGCCCTCCCTGTGAGCGTCGATCAGCCGCTTGAGTTCCTCCGCCTCCGTTTTGGAAATAGTCTTGCCGCCGAGAAACGACACTAGAAACTGGGGCAGAGAACCTTCGAAGGCCCGTTCCACAAAGTGTTCGCTCTCATAGGCCTGCACCTGTTCCTTCGCCACCAGAGACGTGACCACGGAGGCTTCATTTTTCAGGAATCCCCTGTCGCACAGCTTCCGGAGCACCGTATACGTGGTGGGTTTCTTCCATCCCAGCCTCTCTTTACAGATGGTCACCAGCCTGCCCGAGGCCACCGGTTCGTTTTCCCATACCGTCAGCATAAAACGGTAGTCGCTTTCGCAAAGCCGCAGATAATCCATGTTGTCCTCCCAGCTGCGGTTTATATCCATAAACCACAGATTAAGTTTATAACCATAAACCAAAAATGTCAATATAAAAATGGAAATGTTTTTCCAGTCTGCCCGGCCCTCCCGCCCGGCTTCGGCTAATACCAGACTTCCATAAAAATGCCGATACAACAAATGAAATAGTACGGTTGTCCTTCCGCCGGAGGCGGGGGGACAACCGTACTGTTTTGTTTAATCTTTTATTGGATAATCGTATATATGGGACAAAACAGAACAGGGCATAGGATGCGTACATCCTATGCCCTGAGATTGGACTGTTCCGATGGCCCGTTTTCGGCGGAGACTCAGTCGCCGCTTTCGATCAAACCGTAGCCGCCGTTTTTCCGTTTGTAAACCACTTCGAAGGCGTCTCCGGCGTTTTGGTTCCGGAAAACGAAGAAGGTGTGATCCAGCAGGTTCATCTGCAGGATGGCCTCCTCCACCGTCATGGGTTTGATGGGGAATTTCTTGGTGCGTACCACGGGGAATTCCAGTTCTTCCTGTACTTCCTCTCCCGGCGCAACGGTAATCTCCTTTTCAAACGCATCCTGGCGCAGGCGCTTGGAAAGCCTGGTTTTGTTTTTGCGGATTTGCCGCTCGATAGCGGTGGCGGAGGCGTCGATGGCAACGCGCATATCGCCCTGAGTGCTTTCCTCCGCCCGGAAGAATGTATTGCCGGAATGAACCGTGAGTTCCACGGTGCAGCGGCTGTTTTCGACGCCGAAGGTGACGAAGGCTTCCGCGTCGGCCCGGAAGAAACGATCCAGCTTTCCTATTTTCTTTTCCGCGTAGCTGTGAACGGAGTCGGCCAGGTCCACTTTCTTGTCGGTAAAAACAAACCTCATTTGTTTCAACTCCTTCTGCTCCCGTAGGAGGAGCCATATTGAGCCGGAAAACCTTCGAAGTTCTCCGTATCTGTATTATACCACACGGAAGAATGTAAAAACAGTGCAAAAATAGAAAACCCCCGGCTGAGAATAAACAGCCGGAGGATGCTGTATTGTTGATTCATAAAACCGCGCTGGCGTGGCGCGTGACGTGGCAGCCGATATTGATGGAGCAGGGCAGGCCCGCGATGTGGGTGGGATAAGTCTCGATATTGACTCCCAGCGCGGTGAGGGTTCCGCCCAGGCCCTGAGGTCCGATCCCCAGACGGTTGATTTTTTCCAGCAGGCGGTGTTCCATCTCGGCGTAAAAGGGATCCGGGTTGTCCTCCAGGGGAGACCGGAGCAGAGCGGTTTTGGCCAGCAGCGCCGCCTTTTCCGCCGTTCCCCCGAGGCCGACGCCCAGGATGATGGGTGGGCAGGGGTTGCTTCCGGCGGCGGATACCGTTTCCACAATGTATGTTTCAATGTCCTCTGCGCTGGCGGCGGGAGTGAACATCTTTAAGGCGCTCATGTTTTCGCTTCCGAAGCCCTTGGGTGCCGCCGTTATGCGCAGACTGTCGCCCTCCACGAGGCGCAGGTGCAAAACGGCCGGCGTGTTGTCCCCGGTGTTTTCCCGCCGCAGGGGATCCGCCACTACGGAGCTGCGGAGATACCCATCCAGGTATCCACGGCGCACGCCCTCGTTCACGGCGTCCTCCAAAGCCCCGCCCTCGATGTGGACCTCCTGTCCCAGCTCGCAGAAAATCACCGCCATGCCGGTATCCTGGCAGATGGGAATGGACTGCGCTCCGGCGTATCGGTAGTTTTCCTCAATATCCTCCAGAATGGAGCGCCCGACGGGGGAAAGCTCCTTCCGCCTCCCGGCCTCGAGAGCCTTTTGCACATCCGTCGGGAGATAGTAATTTGCCTCCATGCAAAGGGAAGCAACGGTCCGGGAAATATCCTTGCAGTGAATGGTGCGCATGGCAGTTCCTCCAGAAAGTGATACTGATGTAAAACGGTTGATACGAATTTTCCTGTGAAAAAGATCCGGATAATGGCTGCAGGCGTTAAACCGCCCGGACCCCGCCTGCGATGACTGCTCGGATCTCGCTTTTCATGGAAAAGGGATGTCCGCTGAAAATGACCAGGTCCCCGTCCTTACCTGGCGCGATGGAGCCCACCCGCCGGTCGATGCCGGCGATTCTGGCGGGATGAATGGTGATGGAGCGCAGCGCGTCCGCCTCCTTCATCCCGCTTTTGGTGGCCATGGCGGCGCAGAGGACGAGATACTGGACCGGCGTTTCCGGATGATCGGTGCAGATAGCCGTGAGAACTCCGGCGGAGGAAAGGACTCCGGGTCCCCGCAGGGTCTGGTTGGAAAGCTCCGGTTTGGACCGGTCGGTGAGAAGCGGACCCGTGATGACGGGAATACTCTCCTTAGCCAGAATGTCCGCGATGAGGTGCCCCTCGGTACCGTGAATGATGACGCATTTGAGCCCGAATTCTTTGGATATGCGTATGGCGGTAAAAATATCGTCCGCCCTGTGGGCATGAAAATGGGCGGCCAGATCGCCCTTGAGCAGGGGGATCAGAGCCTCCAGCTTGATGTCGAAATCCGGATCCTCCGCGTCCTCGTCCCGGATTGCCGCGTCCTTTTTGCGGAGATACTCCTGCGCCTTGAACAGGTTTTCCCGGATGATGGCGGCGGTGGCCATACGGGTGACGGGCCCTTCGTCCCGGTCGAGATGGGCGGTTTTTGGATTTTCTCCCAGGGCGAACTTGATGCAGGCCGGCGCCTGAAGAATCATGTCGTCGATTCTCCGCCCGTAGGTTTTAATAGCCGCGAACTGTCCCCCGATGGCGTTTGCGCTCCCGGGACCGGTGAGCACGGTGGTCACGCCCGCGGACAGCGCCTCCCGGAAGCACCGGTCCATGGGATTGATGCCGTCGATGGCCCGGAGCTGCGGCGTTGCGGAGTCGGTGTCCTCGTTGGCCTCGTCCCCGTCGTGGCTGAGCAGGGTCTCGAACATGCCCAGATGGCAGTGGGCGTCGATCAGGCCGGGGAGAACGGTGCCGCCCTCCGCGTCCAGCACGGGGCCGCCTATATCGGCCGGAAGCTGATCCATGGACCCGCATTCTGCGATGATCCCGTTTTCTATCCATACATAGCCGGGATCGTACTCCTCCCGTTCCATGGTGAGAATCCGTCCGTTTATTACCAGCATATGGTTTCCTCAATTCCAGATCTTTTTTTTGCTCTTCGACAGGATTTTCTATGGACAAGCATGGAAAATTCTGTATAATACAACTGCAGCTGAACCAATGACGCTTTACGGATCATTCCATTATCCCACCCTTTTTGCCGCCTTATGTTAAAAGGCGGCCTTTTTTTGCCTTCAGGGACGGGACCGGAAAAACCCGGCGGCCTTTTAAGGGGAAACGGCGCAGACAAAAGAAAAGCCCGAGAAAGAAGGATTGCGCAGACCCCGCCTGCGCAATCCTGTGGTATTCATCATTTGCCTCGGCGCCGGGAGGAACCGCTGCGTTTGTCTATGTATTGCTTCAGGTCGGACATCTTGCTGTCCGAATCCTGCATAAACTGCTTGATCTTGTCCTCGAAAGAGGAGGGCTCTCTTGGTGCCGCGGAGCGGGGAGTATAGGAAGAGTGGGCCGACGGGCGGGAGTGTTCTGCCGAACGGGGCGGCGGTTCAAGGGTTTTTTTGATGGAAAGATTGATCCGGTTGTTCGCGTCGATCCCGATGATTTTGACCTTGACCGTCTGCCCTTCCTTCAGATGCTCCCGAATGTCGTTGACATAGGAATGGGAAATTTCAGAAATATGCACCAATCCCGTCTTTCCCTCGGGCAGCGCAACGAACGCGCCGAATTTGGTAATGCCAGTGACCTTTCCCTCAAGTACCGTACCAACACCAAGCTCCATATTGTACGACAAATCCTCCTTCATAGATTACGCGCGAAATCCAGGTGCGAAATTCAGTTGCTTACGTCGTAAAAGACCTTCTCGCCCGGTGACACAAGACCCAGCTTTTTTCTGGCGATGTCCGCCACCCGGTCCGGGTCGCCGCTGTGGGCGATATCGTCGCTCAGTGAGGCGTTGGTTTGGGTTTGCTCCTCAATCTGTTTTTCCAGAAGCGCCTTTTCCTCTGCGGCGTTTTGTATCTGACCCTGGAGATTGAGAAGCGATATGGCCGCGTAAATCAATGCCGCCAGGATAACGATCTTTGTGATAAGGCTTGCCCTTTTGATCTTCACGGACCGCACCATCCCTTCCCGACTTAGGTCTGTGATCTCGGCTGCTGCTCCGCGTTCTTTCGTGTCTCATTATTTTATACCATTTTCTATAATAAAGAAAGATATTTTTTGCGTTTTCAGCTCCTTTTTTCAAAAGAATTTTTAACATATGTATGGGAAACAAGACAATTTTCAGGAATTTTACCAAAAGGTCCACTCCAAAAACAAAAAAACGGAAAAAAAAGCGGCTCATAGAGCAGAAGTATATGACGCCGCCCCCCGCGGCTCCCGCCGCCATAAAGATGCGCAGCTCCCCGAATCCCACCTGCATGGCGAACCCAAAAAGCGCGCCCGCCGCCAGGAGCCAGAAAAGGATGTCCAGCAGCGCGGTCAGAAAAGCCGAAGCGCGGCGCGCGCGGAGAGCGCGGAGCAGATCATAGAGAATGCCGACGGCGAAACCCAGCAGGATCGAATTGACGAACTGCGTCAGCTGCAGCGAAACGGACTGTGTCATTTTTCAGCGGAACAGGCGGCTGAAAAGACCCCCGCGCTCCCGGAGATCTTCTTCGTAGGTGAGCGAATCGATGGTGCCCTCCACGCTCAGTTCCCCGCCCTCCAGGTTCAGCTTCCCAATGCGCAGCTCGTTTCCCCGGACCACCAGAGTACCCTGAGAGGTAATCATGACGATGCCGGTCTCGTCGAAACTCTCCACGTCCTCCACGCCGGACACGCTCAAATGCTCCCGTCCCTCCATGACGATATGATGAACAAGGCCGTTCCGTTGGATTTTCTCCTCGTAAGCCATAATGCAGCCCCCTCCAGTACGGTTTGTACATTTATACTTACCTGGACGGGGTTTTATACTTATCTTCAATAAAATTGGAGATTGGTATTTATGGCTATGGGCGCTTGTACGCCCGCAGCCATAAATCTGCATGCTGATATTGTACGATCCGGCTGAATACACAGGTCCCGGATAAAGCGCAAAAGCGGCGTTCCTTTCGGGATGCCGCTGAGAACCTGGATTTAAAAATAAAATATCATGCTCCGTATTCCGGGACGCGCAGCCCTATATCTCCCGGTACATGGCGGAAGCCTCCGCCTTTCCGGCATGCTCCTGCAGGGAAACCACTTCCACCTCCAGAGATTTGTCGCCGTAGCGGATGGAAATCCGGTCTCCCTCCTTGACGGCGTAAGACGCCCTGGCCGGACGCCCGTTCACCGTCACCCTTTCGTTGTCGCAGGCTTCGTTTGCCACCGTCCGGCGCTTGATCAGGCGGGAAACCTTGAGAAATTTATCCAGTCTCATTCTGTACTCTCCTCCGACGGGCACCGGCGATGACCGATATGGATATGAGGCGCAGACCGCGAATGGGCTGTGCTTCATTACCGCTGGAATAAAAACCGCGGCTTCGGCGTGCCTTACCGAAGCCGCGGCGGGGTATTTATTTGGACACGGTATCCTTCAGGGCCTTGCCGGGCTTGAACATGGGAACCTTGGAAGCGGGGATTTCGATGCTCTCCTTGGTCTTGGGGTTACGGCCGATCCGTGCGGCCCTGTTCTTGACTTCAAAAGCTCCGAACCCGACCAGCTGAACCTTGTCGCCGTCTGCAAGGGCTCCGCTGATGACATCAATTGAGGCATTCAAAACGCGCTCTGTATCCTTTTTGGAAAGACCGGCTTTTTCTGCGGCTGCATTGATAAGCTCTGCTTTATTCATTTTGTACCCTCCTATGAAATAATAGTAACGTTCAGTTGATAAACAACCTTCGGTCTATCTCTTAAAATGAAGCGGTGCTTCATTGTTAAGACTGTTTTGCCTCGTCCCAGAGGAGATCCATTTCCGCAAGAGTCATGGAGGAAAGCGGTTTTCCGGCCTGCTCCGCTGCCGCTTCCACATGCCGGAACCGGGTGATGAACTTTTCGCACGCCTCGTTCAGCGCTTCCTCGGGATCGATCTTTAAAAAACGGGCCGTGTTTACCGCCGAAAACAGAAGATCGCCAAGTTCCTCCCGGGGATCCCCCTCGCCGCCCGCCGCCGCGTGGAGCTCTTCCGTTTCCTCCCTAAGCTTGTCCAGCGCGCCGCTCACGTCCGGCCAGTCAAATCCGACCTTGGCTGCCTTGCTCTGAATCTTTTCCGCGCGCCACAGGGAGGGAAGGCTGCGGGCCACCGAGTCCATGGCGGAGGCGGTGGTGGCTTGTCCCTTTTCCTTCCGCTTGATCTGGTCCCAGTTGACGAGTACCTCGTCGGAACCGGAAACACAAACGCTGCCGAACACGTGGGGATGCCGTTCGATGAGTTTTTTGCAGATTCCGTCGGAAACCGCGTCTATATCGAATCCTCCGGCTTCCTCCTCGATGCGCGCGTGGAACACCACCTGCATCAAAACATCTCCCAGCTCCTCGCACAGGAGACCGGCGTCTTCGGTGTCGATGGCTTCCGCCGCCTCGTATGCTTCTTCCAGGAGATTCCTGCGGATGCTCCGATGGGTCTGCTCCCTGTCCCAGGGGCATCCCCCCGGCGACCGTAAAAGCCTTATGATTTCTACTAAATCGGGGAATTTGTAATGCTCTTTGCAATCAAAATTTACCATACTTTGACGACCTCTGCAAGCTGTTTTTAAGATTTTGTCACTTTAACCGCAAAATATTTGCGATTTTCTCCCCCTTGGGGATTAATTTTAAATCCTCACGGGTGATGATCCGCATAACCAGCACCAAAATCAGGTAGAAAAGCCCCGCCACGGCGATGGCTCCCACCGTTGCGATGGAATTTCCCGTAAACCCCGCCATCGCCTGATAAACGCCCAGCGCCGCCGCTCCCATGAGAAGGGAGGCGATTACGGGCTTAAAGAAGATCGCGGCGTAGTTGAGCTTTCCTGGCATCATCCGGGCGACAATGATCAAATTGAGTATCGCGATGACCGCGTAACAGCACAGTGTTCCGATGGGAGCCCCGTGGATGTTGATGCTGGGCGTCCCCACCAGAAAATAGTTCGTCACGATCTTGACGATACCGCCGATGACCATGGTGAGGATGGGGATGTTGACCCAGCCGTGAGCCTGGAGGATGGAGTTGGCCAGCAGCATCAGGCAGACGAAAATCACGGCGATGCCCAGCACGCGGAGCATCGGCGCCGCGGCGGCTGCAGTTTCCGGAACCGCGGGATATAGAAGGTGCAGGATCGGCCCGGAGAGGACCGAAAGCCCGATCCCGGCCGGAAGGGCCAGAAGGGCGGTGACCCGCATGGCGGCGGTGACGATCCTGGATACCCCCTTGGTGTCCCGCCGGGCAAGGGATGCGCTTACGAAGGGGATCAGGCTGGCCCCCAGCGCCGGCATAAATGCGGAAGGGAGGGAAAACAGGTTCATACCGAAGGTGTATTGCCCGTACAAAGTGGTGGCGTCCTCCACGGAAAGACCCAGCGCGCTCTGCAGCCGGCCCAGGACGATGGTGGCGTCCAGCAGCGTGATGATGCTCATGGCGGAGGAGCCGATGGTAATGGGGATACCGATCTGCATGATCCGTTTGAAAATCTCACCGGAAGCTTGCGGTTTGTCAGAGGAAGCTTCTGACCGCATGCTCCGGGTATGGAGAACAAGGACAATCAAAAAAATCATGGAAATCACGATGCCCACGGTATCGCCGAAGGTGGCGCCCGCGGCGGAGATTTCAGGGCCGTATCCCCATTTTACGAGAAACCATGCCGCTGTCAGGCCCACGATGAGCTTGCCCAGGGCCATCAGGACCTGAGATATGGCGGTGGGAGCCATGTTCCCCAGGCCCTGCTCGTAGCCCCGGATAGCGGACACGATGCAGATGCAGACCACGGCGGGCGCCAGGACATGAATCGACTGGGATGCGAGGGGATCGTTCATGAAATTGGCCAGCGGCCCGGAAAAGAAAAACATGACCAGGGTGGCGGCGGCGCCTATGATAAAAAAAGTGGTCAAAGAGACGGAAAAGATGCGCTTCACCTGATTGTGTTTTCCCAGGGCGTTTGCCTCGGAGACCATCTTGGACAGGGCGATGGGAAGGCCCGCGGTGCAGATGGTCAGCAGTAGGTTATAGATATTGTAGGCGACGTAAAAGTGCGCCATTCCCTGGGAATCCAGAAGATTGCCCAGAGGGATTTTATACAAAGCACCGAGAAGCTTGACGATGACTACCGAGGCGGCTAAAATGGCCGCTCCGCCCAGAAAAGTTTGCCCTTTGGTCTTGCTCAAAATACACAGTCCTTCCGGATTCAGATCCCCCGCCGGGCCAAAGCCGCCGGGACACCACTATATATATTCACACTTTCTGAAAAAAAGCAAGCGGCTGCCGGCAATAAAGTGCCGCATGCCTGTCTAGAGCCGCCCCAAAATTTTCGGCACCGCGTAATTGCGTACCTCGTGCATTACGGCGTCCAGATCGATGGTTTTCCATTCGCCCTTTTCATAGAGGACCTTGCCCCGTACCATGGTCAGAACCACGTCGCTTCCCCGGGCCGCGAACACCAGGTTGGAAACGACACTGTGGCAGGGGGTCAGGTGGGGCTTGTCGAAGTCCAGCAAAATGAGGTTTGCGTCCATGCCGGCCTCAATCCTTCCGCCGTTTCGCCCCTGGGCCGCGTTTCCGCCCGCAGTGGCCATTTTGAGGACCTCGAGGGCCGGTATCACGGTGGGATCCAGCGTCGCCGCCTTGTGGATGAGAGCGGCGGATTTCATCTCGCCGAAAAGATCGTGGCAGTTGTTGGAGGCCACCCCGTCGGTCCCCAGGGCGACGTTGACGCCCTGCCGCAGCATGGCGGGGACCGGGGCGATCCCGCTGGCCAGCTTTTGGTTGCTCACCGGGTTGTGGACCGCGGTGACCTTTTTGCGCGCGAAAAGCTCCAGATCCTCCTCCGATACCCAGACGCAGTGGGCGGCCTGAGCCCTCGTGTCCCATACTCCCGCCCTGTCCAGCGTCTGGGCGGGGGTCAGGCCGCTCCTGGCGATACACTCCTCGTGCTCCTTCTTCGTTTCCGACACGTGGACGTGCATCCCCAGACCATGCTCCCGGGCGTATCCGGCCACGGCCCGCCACACTTTCTCGTGGGAGGTGTATTCCCCGTGGATGGAGGCCTCGATCTGGATCCGCCCCTCGTCGTAGCCGTGCCAGCGCTCCTTCAGCTCCCGCAGCTCGATCCCCGCCTGGTCGGTCTCAAACCGGTACTCCGGGTCGAAGGAAATGACGGCGCGGCAGATGTTGGCCTGGATTCCCGCCGCCGCCGCGGCCTGGGCGATCCGGTCGCAGAAATAGTACATGTCGGAAAAGGAGGTGGTCCCCGAGGCGATCATCTCCGCCAGTCCCAGATAGGTTCCCGCGGTGACCGCCCGTTCGGTAAGTTGGGCCTCCGCGGGAAAGATGTAGTCGTTCAGCCAGGTCTGCAGGTCATAGCCGTCGGCGTATCCCCGCAGGAGCGTCATGGGGATGTGGGTGTGAGCGTTCACGAGGCCCGGCATGAGAACCTTGTTCTGTCCCGAAATGCGCCTGCCCTTGAAATGTTCCGGCTCCTGCCTTGTGACGGAAACGATCTTCCGCCCCGATACCAGCACGAAAGCGTCCTCCAGGACGGGCGAGGCCTCGTCCATGGTGACGGCGGTGACGTGTTCAAACAGTATATCCATTTATGAGCTCCTTTACAGCCTGGAAAGACATTTCAGCACCAGGGCGGAAAACTTTTCCCGGCAGGCTTCTCCCGCCGCCAGGACCTCTTCTTCCGTGAGAGGCTGCCGGAGGATACCGGCCGCCATGTTGGAAATAAGGCTGAAGCCCAGCACCTTCATGCCCGCATGGGCGGCGGTAAGCACCTCCGGCACGGTGGACATTCCCGCGGCGTCTCCACCCAGAATCCGCGCCGCCCGGATTTCCGCCGGAGTTTCGTACTGCGGCCCCGGGAAAAACATGTAGATCCCTTCCCGCAGGGGGATGTCCAGCTCCCGGGCGCACTCCCGGGCCAGCTGCTGGAACTCCGGCGTATACAGGAAAGTCGCATCGGGGAACCTCTCGCCGAATTCCCTCAGATTCTCTCCTCTCAGGGGTCCGTCGCTGAAAAACTTGATGTGGTCGGTGATCAGCATCAGATCCCCGGCCCGGAATTCCAGGTTGATGCCACCGGATGCGTTGGTCACAATCAGGGTTTCCGCCCCCAGAAGCCGCAGGACCCGGACGGCGTAAGTCGCCTCGGCGAAGCTGTTTCCCTCGTAGTAGTGCATTCTTCCCTGCATCACCGCCACGGGCTTTCCGTTCAGCCGGCCGAAAACCAGCCGCCCCGCGTGCCCCGGCGCCGTGGAAACCTTGAAATGGGGGATCTCGGAGTAGGGGATTTTGACGGCGTCCTCCACCTCGTCCCCCAGATACCCGAGACCCGAGCCCAGGATCATGGCGATCCGCGGCGTGAAGCCGCCGATGCGATTTTTGATATATTCCGCGCTCTCCCGATACGCTTTAAAGGATATACTCATTTTTCATCTCCCGCGGGATATTCTTCTCCCAGTACCTGACCGCACCGCCGGCAGAATTTGTCGTCCTTTTCGCACGCCTCGCCGCAGACCGGGCAGTTCCTGCTCTTCTTGAGGGCCGCGATCTGCTCCCTGCAGGTTTTGATCTGCACCCGCTTCTCGTCGATTCCTGCAAGCTTTTTGTCCAGGAGCTGGGAGTCGGTTTCCTTCCCGGTGTGGGTGTCGTAGACGATCTGGCCGATTTCCTTCAGCAGGATGTTGATCTCGGTGTTGAGATCGAAGATTTCCATGTTCAGCTTGGTGATGCCCAGCATCTCCTCCGCCCGTTTTCCGGCGTTCCGGAAGGTGTATTCGGCGGCTTCCCCCATGGATATGGCGGTTTCCCGGACCTTGTCCATCAGTTCTCTTACTTTTTCGTCCATATCATACCCCGATGCCGCTCCGGAAGGCCCCGCCCCGAAGGGCCCGGGTTCTCCGCGGTGTCGTGCGGCTGCCGCCGTTACTGGCCGGCGGCCCGCCAGAATCGGTTGTCCGGTAGAATCTGCAAACAGCGCTGAAACGAATGAAGGTATTCCTGAAAACAGGTCAATTTTGGTATTATTCTACACCCCGCCGAGGGAAAAATCAATCGACAAACGGCGCCTGGAAAAAGAGAAGGAGACGCGGCGAAACGCGGGTATCCTGCGTTTTACTGCATCTCCCTGGTATTTTCAGGTCTCTCCCCCGATAAACTCCCGGAGCAGAGAGTCGGGCTCCACCAGAGCCGGCTCGATGGACTCGAAGAGCTCCAGGTTCCGGACAAGCTCGCAGAGCTCGGCCCTTCGCGGTACGTCCGGGGGAATTTCAGTGAGAAGGCGCGAAGCAAGATTTTTCAGCACGGAGACCTCGTAGGGAAGCGAGGAATCGAAAAGCAGATCGGCGCTTTCCTTATAGGGCGAGATGTATAGCTTTTCTCCCCGCCGGACGCCGGCCCAGAGCCGCATGGTGTATTCCGCATCGTTGCCCCGGAACTGATAGTCCCGCACGATACGGCGCACCAGGCGGATCCAGGTGCCCTTGAAGCAGATCTCCTTCCCGTCTTCCACGTTGGACCGGGCGCTGATGTAGAGCCTGTAAGCCTGCGGATATTGCCCGGTGATCCTGTCGTTGAGGGCGTGGATCCCCTCAAAAATAGCGATTTCGTTTTTCCCCAGGCGAAAAGGCCGGGGCGGCTGTTCGCTCCGCACCTGCCGGACAAAGTCGAACCTCGGGATCAGGATCTCCCCGCCGCTTTCCAGCCTGGAGAAATGCTCCCGCAGCAGCTCTGTGTCCAGCAATTCCGGCGATTCGTAGTCGATCTCCCCCGTCTCGCTCCGGGGAGCGGTGCAAGGGTCGATGGTCTTGTAATAGTCGTCCATGGAAATCGTATGAGAGCGGATTCCGCGGCGCTGCAGCTCGGCCGAGATTTTTTCCGCCGTAGTGGTTTTTCCCGAGCCGGACGGCCCCGAAAGGAAGACGACGGGGCTGATGCGCGCCCGCTGGGAGATGTGCTCCGCGGCGCCCGAGACTTTTTTGTGATAGACCTCGTCGCTCTCTTCCAAAAACCCCCGGACGTCGCTGCGGACCCGGCGGTTGATTTCCCTGAGGTGATACGGCATCGGCTCAGCTCCTTGCTGCGGGTTGGGGAAAATCCAAAAAACGGGCCTTGTTCCGAAGCACGGCCTCGATTCCCGCGATATATTCGTAGGGGTATTTTGGATTGAAAATCCGTTCGATCCTGCCGGATTTGGGGTCCACCAGCTTGGTGGTCCCGCCTCCCCCCAGGGCCAGGATGGTCTGCAGCTCTTCCATGATGTAGATGTTGTAAAGCCCCTCGAAGCCGGGCCTCGTCCACCCCACGTTTTCAAAATTGCCGGACATGAATTTCTGCCGATAGAGGTAGTAAGGGAAAAAACCCGCCGCACGGAGCCGGAAGGACGCGAAATCCAGCATGGCCTCCACCTCGCCGGCCGACGGAAGGTTCCCGCCCTCCAGCATGAGCCGGGAGCCCTTTTTCAGCGAAAGGGTGTGCACCGTGATATTTTCCGGCCTCATGTCGAGCACCCTTGTGAGAGAGTCCCGGAATCCTTCGGTGCTGTCCTGGGGAAGCCCCGCGATGAGGTCCATGTTGATTTTTTCAAATCCCGCCTTCCGGGCCAGGAGAAAAGCATCCCCGGTCTGCTTCGTGCTGTGGTTCCTCCCGATGGCGGCAAGCACCCGGTCGTCCATGGTCTGGGGATTGATGCTGATCCGGTCGGCGCCGCCGGCCTTTAACGCACGCAGCTTTTCCTCCGTAATGGTGTCCGGCCGCCCGGCCTCCACGGTATACTCCCGCAGCCCGGACAGATCGAAAGAATCGGAAAGCCGGCCCAGCAGCCGCTCCAGCTGCTCCGCCGAAAGCGTGGTGGGCGTTCCCCCTCCGATATACACCGTGCTCACCCGGTATCCGCCCTGCCGGACGAGTTCTCCGGCCCTTCGGATCTCCTCTTCCAGCGCTGCGAGATAGGGCTCCACCAGCCGGAAGGACTTCTCCGTGGAGTGGCTCACGAAGGAGCAATAGGCGCAGCGGGTGGGGCAGAAGGGGATGCCCACATAAAGGGAAATTTCCCGCTCCCCCAGATCCCGCCTGGCTTTTAGTCCCGCCTCCGCGGCGTCGATGCACAATCGGCGGCGGTCGGCCGTCACGGAGTACACCTCCCGCAGGATGCCCTCCGCCGCCGCCCGGTCTCCGCCGCCGTCAAAGATGCGCGTGACGATTTTGGCCGGGCGGATCCCCGTGAGGGAACCCCAGGGAGGGGTCTGCCCGGTGGCTCTGCAGGCCGCCCGGAAGAAGGAGCGCTTGATAGTCTGCTGCAGCAGCCGGTCGGTCTCCAGCTTCCCCGTAAGCCGGGACACGGGGATGCGGGCCCGGCCCTCATAGCGTTCTCCGCCGTATTGCAGGTGAGTCACGGCCGTGGCGTACCGGGAGCCGGTGTTCAGGCTGCAGACGGCCGAGGGCTCCGACGCTTCCGGCAGCGCGGAAACAAATTCCGGGCGCTCTTCCGGGAAGAGTACCAGTAAAATCTGTTCCGCGGCATATTTATAGGAGTGCCCTTTCAGTAACAGTTTGATAGAAATCGGTCCTTTCCGGGTCCGGTTTTATATCCCCGGAGTTCGGAGCGCCTCGTGCATGTAATAATTATTCCTGCGCTCATAGTCCAGGTCGCTGAATCCCTCGTGCCCGGGATAGACCTTGTAGTCCCCTTCCAGCTGAGCCAGCCGCTTGAGGGAGCGGAGGATTTCCCCGTAGCTGCCGCCGGGCAGGTCGGTCCGCCCGCAGCTGTCCCGAAACAGAGTGTCCCCGGTGAAAAGGACGTCGCCGCAGCGCAGCACGCAGGAACCCCGGCTGTGCCCGGGCGTGTGCATCACCTCGATGGTGAGGTTCCCCAGGGGAAGTTTTGTTCCCTCGTCGTAAAACACCGTCTCGGGCCCCGCGGGGTATCCCCGCATGAAGGAGGACCCTTTGGGCACCGCGTCTCCCCTGTGGATATACACCGTCGCGCCCGTCGCCTTCTGAACACCTTCCACGCCCAGCGTGTGGTCGAAATGGCCGTGGGTCAGCAGGATATACTTGACCGTTGCTCCCGCGTCCTTTGCCATGCGCAGGATGCGCGGCGCCTCGTCCCCCGGATCGATAACGGCCGCCTCATGGGTGGCCTCGTCCATCAGCAGATAACAGTTGGTCCCGATTTCTCCTACCTGTAATGACTGAATCAGCATAGCTACACCTCAATTTATCAATATCTTGTTCCTTATAACAGATCGGTATCCAGCAGCAATGTGACCGGCCCGTCGTTGACGGAGGATACCTTCATGTTAGCCCCGAACCGACCGGTTTCCACCCGGAACCCGTGGGAACGGCAGCGCTCCGTGAAAGCCTCGTACAAAGGGACGGCCAGCTCCGGCCTTGCCGCCTCCAGAAAATCCGGCCGCCGTCCCCGGCGGCAGTTGGCGTACAAAGTAAACTGGGAGATCACCAGCATGGCGCCGCCTGAGTCCTTTAAAGAGAGGTTCATTTTTCCTCCCTCATCCTCGAAGACCCGCAGAAAAGCGATTTTATCCGTCAGCTTGTTGACGGTTTCCTCCGTGTCCCCTGTCCCGATTCCCAGCAGGATTAGAAATCCGGGGCCTATTTCCCCCAGCAGCTCCTCGCCGGAGGTGACGGAAGCGGAAGTGACGCGGGTGACGACAGCGCGCATGGCATGGGACTCCTTTCAGGAAAATACGGTGTGTCTCCGTTCTCCCGGAGGCGTTATCCGCCCGCCCGCTTGACCTCGATGACGGACTGGATCTGGTTGAGTTTCCGCATGACGGTGTCCAGCTGTTCTACGTCCTGGATTTCCAGCACGATGCTGATCACCGCGAAGCCCTCTCCCACTTCGTGGGCGGAGAGGGACGGCACCTTGACCTTGGCGGTGCTTAAAATGGTGGCGATGTCCATGACCAGTCCGTCCCGGTTCTTGGCGGTGATCTGCAGGGAGGTGTGATAGACGTCCTTCCCGCCCTCCGCCCAGGACACGTCGATCCAGCGGCCCAGCTCTTCCGGTTTTCGCTTGGCGGGGTCGGCGTTGGGGCAGTCCGCCCGGTGTACCGAAACGCCGTATCCCCGGGTGATAAAGCCCACAATCTTGTCTCCCGGCACCGGGGTGCAGCACTTGGCGAATTTCACCAGGAAATTATCCAGGCCTTCCACCACGATTCCCGATTCCGAGGTCCGCATTTTTCTGGGAGGGATGGGAGGCGTGACGGCGGCCCCGCCCTGGGGCGCCGCCTGTGCCAGTTTTTCCGCCGCCGCCTTTTCGTTGTGCAGCCGGTTCAGGCGCCCAAGCTCCTCCCGAATCCGGTTTACCGCCTTCTGGGAGGTAAGGCCTCCGTAGCCGATGGCGGCATACATCTCCTCCAGGGACCCGAAGGCCACCTTTTTGAGGACCTGGGACAGCACGTCCTCAGGGGTGATGGCGGAAATGGGGATGTTGTTCCGCTTCAGCTCGCTTTCAAAGCTCAGCTTGCCGTGGGCGATGTTTTCTTCCCGCCGCTCCCGCTTGAACCACTGTTTGATTTTATTTCTGGCTTCGTTGCTCTTGGCGATATTGATCCAGTCCCGGCTGGGCCCGTGGGCGCTCTTGGAGGTCACCGCCTCCACGATGTCGCCGTTTTGCAGCACGTAGTCGAAAGTAACGATGCGGTTGTTCACCTTGGCGCCCACCATGCGGTTGCCCACCTCGGAGTGGATGGTGTAGGCGAAGTCGATGGGGGTGGCCCCCGCCGGCAGGTTGATCACGTCCCCCTTGGGGGTGAAGACGAAGACCTCGTCGGCGAACATGTCGATCTTCAGCGTCCGGACAAATTCCTCCGCGTCGGTGTCCTGCTGGTTCTCCAGCAGCCGCCGGACCCATTCCAGCTTTTCCTCGGTCCCCAGGCGTCCCTCCAGCCCCTGCTTGTACTTCCAGTGGGCCGCGATGCCGTATTCCGCCGTGTGGTGCATGTCCCAGGTGCGGATCTGCACCTCGAAGGGGATGCCCTCCCGCCCGATGACCGTGGTGTGCAGCGACTGGTACATGTTGGGCTTGGGCATGGCGATATAGTCCTTGAAGCGCCCCAGAACCGGCTTGAACAGGTCGTGGAGATACCCCAGGACGTTGTAGCAGTCCGGGATGTTGTCGACGATGACCCGGAAGGCGTAGAGGTCGTAGACCTCGGAGAGGGTCTTGTTCTGGCTGTACATCTTCCGGTAGATGCTGTAGATATGCTTGACCCGTCCGTATACCTGGCTGTGGACGTGCTCTTCCTCCATCCGGGCCTCGATCTGGGAGCGGATGCTCTCCAGGAATTTCTCGTGTTCCGTGCTCCGCTGTGCAAGCTCCGTGCTGATTTCCGCGTAGCCGATGGGATCCAGGTACTGCAGGGACAGGTCCTCCAGTTCCCACTTGATCTTCTGCATTCCCAGGCGATGCGCGATGGGAGCGTAGATCTCCATCGTCTCCAGTGCCTTTTCCTTCTGCTTCCGCGCGCTCTGGTATTTGAGGGTGCGCATGTTGTGCAGCCGGTCGGCGATCTTGATGAGGATGACACGGATGTCCTTGGCCATGGCCATGAGCATCTTCCGCAGATTTTCCATCTGCTCCTCTTCCTTGCTGGTGTATACCACCCGGGTCAGCTTGGTGACGCCCTCCACCAGGTCGGCCACCACCGGGCCGAAACTTTTGGCGATTTCCTCGTGGGTGATCCCCGCGTCCTCGATGCAGTCGTGGAGGAGGGCCGCGATGATGGAGTCGATGTCCAGCCCCATCTCCGCCACAATCTCCGCCACCGACAGCGGGTGGGTCACATAAGGAGAGCCGTCCTTCCGTGTCTGGAGGTTGTGGGCGGCGTCCGCGAATTGGAACGCAGCGAACAGGCGCTTGGTGTCCAGCGCCGGATTATAGCTCTTGATTTTATTTTCCAGCGCGTAGTATCGTTCCAGTATCGGGTCCATTTTGCTCTCCTTTGCCAGCCGATGCATATAACGGGTTAAAAGCGGCGCCCTGCGCCGCGAAATCCGTCAAGCGATGGGCAGTCCGCCGTTTTTTAAAGAGATCACGATTTCGGATTGCTCCAGATCCACCTTGCCCTCCCGGGAGGAAAAACGGATGGAAACCGTCTCCTGCCGGGCCTCCATCGTGATGAGCCCTCGCTCGGAAAAAACGTCCAGACATACCATGGTGCGCAATAGCGCGTTTTTAAGCCCTGTGGAGCCCGCGATTTTCCGGGACAGCTCGGTGTAAGTCTCCTCGATGCCCTCCGGCCCGGAAGAACGCTTGAGATACTTCCACACGGTCGAAAAATCCTCGTGGTTGGGGAGCAGCGCTCCCCGCTCCTCTTTGGTCAGAGGCTCCCCGCCCCTGTGCCGCCGGTACAGCTTTATGGCGGAAGCCTCTTCGGACAGCAGGGCGGCGGCCGGCCGGAGATCGATCAGCTGCAGCTGCACGTTCCGGTTGGACCGGAATTCGTTGACCTGCAGGAAAAACGCCAGATCCACCGGCTCCCCCTGAACGACCCCGCAGGTTTCGATGTTTCTTGAGAAGAAAATACACTCGAAGATGGTTTTACCCTTGGATACCCGCATCTTCAGGTGATGGTTCCCGCCGACGTTCTGCATGCACACCACCCGGGCGCCCAGAAGGCAGAAGACCGGCCGCAGGTTTCCTGTCCCGTAAGGCTCCAGGCGGTTGAGGCCCTCCACGCTTTCCAGAGTGACGCTCGCGGGATCCTCGATGGCCACGTCGATATGCAGCGTGGGGGTCGGCTGCCCCCCGGAAAGAGCCCGATTCATGAAATCGTTCATCCGCGCCCGGAAGGCGGGGATGTTTTCCCGCGGAATGGTAAATCCCGCCGCCTGCCCGTGCCCGCCGTACTCCAGCAGGAGGTCCGAGGCCGATTCCAGGGCGGCGAAGAGGTTGATGCCGAAACAGCTCCGGCAGGAGCCCTTGCCCTTTTCTCCCGAAAGGCAGATGAGAAAAGTGGGGGTAGTGAGCCGCTCGGCCAGGCGCGAGGCCACGATCCCGATGACCCCCTGGTGCCAGCCCTCGTCGGCCAGCACGATGGCATACCGGTTTCCCTCCGGCTCCGTTTCCAGCTTGGAGAGCGCGTCCGCGAAGATTTCCTGCTCTATGTTCTTGCGTTCCGCGTTGAGGCTGCACAGAGCGGTTACCAGATCCTCCGTCCTCGCCGGCTCCTCCGTGAGGAGCAGCTCCACGGCCAGGCTCGCGCAGCCGATCCGCCCGGAAGCGTTGATCCGGGGAGCCAGTATGTATCCGATGCTGGTGGAGGTAAGGGGCTTGTCGCCCAGGCCGATGGCGGCGAGCAGCTTGTGCAGCCCGGGGCTTCCGTAGGCGGAGATATTCCTCAGCCCGTGGCTTACGATGGCCCGGTTTTCCCCCGTCATCTGCACCACGTCCGCGACGGTCCCGATGGCCGCCAGCGGGGAATATTTGTCCAGAACTTCCCGCTCCCGCTCCGGCCCCGCCAGAGCCAGAGCCAGCTTGAAGGCGACGCCGACCCCCGCAAGGGCCCGGAAGGGATAGCTGCACCCCGGCCGGAAAGGATCCACCACCGCATAAGCGTCCGGCAGCTCTTCCTTGCACTCGTGATGGTCCGTGACGATGACGTCGATTCCCAGGGCCTTGGCCTGCGCGATTTCCTGGATGGCGGTGATGCCGCAGTCCACGGTGATGATCAGAGAGACCCCGCGCGTATGAAAACCGGATATGGCTTCCGCGTTGAGGCCGTAGCCCTCTTCAAACCGGTCCGGTATATAGTATATGCAGTTTGCGCCCTGGCTGCGGAGATACTGCACCAGAAGGCAGGTGGACGTGATGCCGTCCACGTCGTAGTCCCCGAAGACGGCGATGCGCTCGCCCAGGCGGAGTGCCTCCCGGATCCGGGTCACGGCTTTGTCCATGTCCTTGAAGAGAAAAGGAGAATGCATCAGCTCGTGCCCCGCCGCGAGGAAAAGATCTGCCTCCTCCGGTGTGCGGATGCCCCGGGAAGCCAGCACGGCCGCCGCCAGATAGGGAAGTCCGGACTGCTGCAATGCGCGGATTGCCTCCGGGCGTATTTCGGATAACTCCCATTTTTTACGTTCCATTAAGCTGTTCATTCCAATCGCCGCTGAGAGATGTATATTATAGAAAATTATATCAAAAAAAACAGAGTTCTACAAGAGCAAGAACCGTGCCGGCCCCCGAAGTGTTCTCTCGGAACCAATCGGGTGCGTTCGACGTCTTATGCAGGGAAAAACTTCCTGACCCATCGGCTTGCCTAAAAGCCCGCTTCCTGCTAAAATAAGACAGGATGTCCCCCTTTTCCCGGGCGGGGCTTAAGACCCCGTCTCCCGGATAAGTTGTGGGAAGAGATATTTCGGGGGACGCCTTTGGAACAATCGGATGCGCCGGATAACGGCGGAATGGAGCGAAAAAATGAAAGGAAAGATTATCGCCCTGCTTCTGGCGGGCGCGCTGTGCCTCGGCCTTCTGCCGGGGACGGCTTTAGCCGCCGTGGCGGGCTTTACCGACGTGCCGGACGGGCACTGGGCCGAGGCTAGCATTACGGAGGCCGTGCAGCAGGGCCTCGTGAAAGGGATCGGCGGCAATAAATTCGGCCTGGGGATCAAGATCACCCGGGGCGAATTCGCCCTTCTGATGTGCCGCATGATGGGCTGGGACCTGGTGACCCCCGCCTCCGGCAGCTATGATGACAACCAGGATACCACCGCCTGGTACTATTCCGCGGTGGAAACCGCCTATTTAAACGGCGCGGTTACAGCGGAGAACAAAAATTTCCGTCCCCGGGACGCAATCACCCGGGAGGAGATGGCCGTCATGCTGGTCCGGGCCCTGGGGTATACCGTCCTGTCCGGCGTCGTGCAGGATTACGGCCTGCCCTTCAAGGATGTTTCCACCAATAAGGGATACATAACCATCGCCTACGACATCGGTATGACCAAGGGCACCACCTCCGTCACCTTCAGCCCGAGGCAGACCGCCTCCCGGGAGGAAGCCATCACCATGCTCATGCGGGTATACGACAAATACGCCTCTAAAATCACCTGGCTTCACGGGTTTTATGCCATCAGCTCTTACAGCCAGAAGGAGCTGGCCGCCGATATGGACGCCGTTTCTCTGGGCTGGAGCCGCATGGAGTACTCCGCCGGGACGGGCGCCTGGCTCAATACCACGGGATCCGACAGCAACGAATACAAGATCCCCTCCGGCTACACCCTGGCAACCGATTACTTTAAGCAGGAGGGCGTCCCCGCCAATCTCAGCGTGTATATGGACACCTCCCGGAAGGTCACCCTGTCCGACGGGACTCAGACCGATATGTGCAGCGCGGTCCTCCTCACCGCCGCGGCCAGGACCCAGGCGGTCAGTGCCATCGTGAACGAAGTGACCAAAATCTATTCCGAGGCGGGCGCCAATATCTACTCCGGCGTCACCATCGATTTCGAGGGCATGAAGGGTTCCGCCCTGAAGGAGGGCTTCACCGCCTTTTTAAACGAGCTGAACACCGCCCTGGACAAGCTGGGGAAGACCCTCTATGTCACCGTCCCCCCCGTCACCGCCGACGGTGTGTATTACGACGGGTATGACTATAAGGCCATCGGAAACGCCGCCGACGAGGTGATCCTCATGGCTCACGACTATAACGCCGACACCATGGACGCGGTGCTGGTGGGCACCGGCTTCACCGCCACCCCCCTCACTCCCCTGGAGCAGGTGTATTACGCTCTGCGCGAGATAACAGATCCGGATACCGGCGTGGCCGACACCTCCAAGATCGTCCTGGCCCTCAGCATGGACAGCGTCGGCTGGCACATGCAGAATGAAAAGGTGATTGACGCCGCTTCCGTCAGCCTCACCCCTTCGGAGATTTATACAAAGCTCACCACAGCCGGCGCCGTGATGCACTATTCCGAGCGGTATCAGAACCCCTATATTACATACAACAATACCGACGGGACCTCCGTCCTCCTTTGGTACGAGGACGCCCGCAGCGTCGAGGCCAAGATCAAGCTCGCCCGCCTCTTCGGCGTCACCGGCGTCTCCGTCTGGCGCCTCGGCACTATCCCGACTTATGACGACGACGTCAAACCCCTCTACTTCAACATCTGGTCCGAGATATTGTCCGAGAGATAAAAGAGCGGAAAACCAACAAGGCAGGGAAAATCCCCCCGGATTTTCCCTGCCTTTATAAATTTAAGGATTAAGTTGAAACTGCAAAATACTGATTTAAAAAGTGCTAGACATTATAAACATAATGGGAACCCTGCCGATTTTGGATCAAGTTATCCTGAAGATGCTTTTTGTAACAAAACACACGCTGCGTGTGGCAAACTATTTTGAATTAAGTTCATTTAGGATATCAATGTTTTCAGTATAGTCCTTTTCCAAAAGTAAACTATATTTAGGGTTATCCAACTTAATAATCTTATCAAATTTAACATTTTGAATCTGCATATCCAGAAAACCTATGCCGGACACAATTAACTGGTTATCAGTAACACGCTCACAAATGTACTGGTAAACCTGATTTTTCTTTTCTTGATCAGTTTCTGCATTATTAGGGCTGTCCAGAACCACCGGGAAATCAATTGTGCCAGGATTGAACTCATGCTTCAGTTTGAGCAAATTTACATACCACACAATTGTTGCGATAGGGTTGTTGCTCCCGCCGGAAGAAAAGCTCTTTTGTATGTTCTCAAAGGTTTTCGGTTTAATACCATCAAGCCCAAAGCGATTTTTATCGACAAGCATAAGCTCATAATACCGTGTGTTTATCTTCTTTTTTGCATCATTGTATTTTCGTAGTTTTTTGTTAATGTTTTTTAGCTGTGCTTCGAGCTGATCCGCTCGATCACGCAACGCATGAAGATCGTCAGACATTTTTTCCTTTATTTCGATATATCCTTTATGGCGCAGGACGTCGTTGATTTCAGAAGAATGTAAATTAAGTGCACTCTCATATTCATTCAGCTTACTTAGCCATTCGGTATATTCTATTTCTTGCTTTGCTATATCTCTTTCTATTCTCTGAACATCAATCTGCAATTCACCTGACAAAAGGATAATATCATCGCCAGTATTGTAGCGCTTAATTCTCAAGTGGAGCGGATTATCCAAATAAGAGCTGCACAATGGGCAAATATGATCATTAAGCGATTGAATCTGTTTGTCGTTTTCCTTCGTAAGTTCGGAAAGAGAGCTAATGTGTAGTAAAAGTTCCTCTTTATCATTTCGCAAAGTAATGAGCTTGCTGCGGATTTCACTTAGTTTTTTTGCAATTTCATTATATTGCGCTTTTGTGCGGTCAATATCGTGGTAAAGATGTTCAATATCTTTGGAATATGAAACACCGTTGATATTTGCATAAACCCTATCAAGCATTAAATGCATCATCTCATCATCACGGATATTCCGCTTCTGTTGTTCTATCAATTTTTCTTGTTGAATTGTTAAATCGTAATAGTCATCGTCAAAAGCTCCAAAATGATAATATAGCGTATTAGTTTTAAAGTCAGGGTATTGCTGTAGGCTTTTGAACGAGCTAAACTGCGAACCTTTCTGCCCATCTTGATCAACAAAATACAGTAAATAATTGTAAGCCGGAGGTGTTATCTCAAGCCTTTGAATTTCTTCATTTTCTTCTGGCAGAGCCTTACTACTATTTTGCCTAGCTGGAAGTTTTACAGCAAAATGAAATATATCATTCAATCTTTCGGATAGTTCATGCCGAGATACGGTCTTGAAGATAATATTTTTATCCGCATCAAAAATCTTAAATAAGCTACTATGACGGAAAATATAGAACTCATTGCCATCAACGGTAAAATTCAAAATATAGATTTTGCTGTTATCATCCCACATATCGTCAAAATTACAGTCTGCGCCCATTGCATGATACAGCGACTTCATTATGACAGATTTACCACGGTTAGTTCCATCGATAGAGCTTGAAGTAATTATTGTCTTGCCAGCGGCAAACCCAATAACCCTCGCCGTTTTATCAGGGCTTGAAAAGATATAGAGTTTATTAAAAAGCAACTTACTCATATTTCCCATCCTCCCAGCGTTTGATGACTAACAAAACAAAAACATATATTTCCTGCTTTGAATATTCTAACGGAAACGTATCCCCAAATGCGGTTATAAGGACATCCGCCAAAACTTCAGTTGAATCATCCAACAAGGTTTTAGATTCGCTTTTATCTATCAGGTATGCTGAAATTTCTCGCTCTTTTCTTTGCAAAATCTGAGAATTATATTCAGCCTCAAATACTTTTGCCAGCGCCGTCTTTAGCTTTTTCCGTTCGGAGACTTTTTGATAGTATTCTTCTATATATGCCTGAACCTGTTCCAAAGAGTTGTCGGTTTTCTCTTTGTATTGCTCAAGAATAGAGTCAAGCTCATCTTTTGTAACACCTTTTTGTTTAACCAGTTCGTCAAAATCATCGGCTGCAAATTCGTAACACGCCTTTTTCTGGACAGTATCGAAAACCAGTCTGTGTAAGGCATTTGGCTTAGCGGGTTCACAGCCTTTGATTTTTTCAAAACAACTGTCGATCTGCCCTTTGACAGCGTTTTCTGGCGAAATCAAATCCATTGATGTGTAAATATAACGCAGATCCCTTAAATCAATTTCGTCACGGCTTAACTCTGATTTTAGAGCATTTTGGACAACAGCTTTCAATTTGTCGTCTAGAGCATCAAAATCAATGACTTCCGCGTCAGATAATTCTTTTCCCTTTATCTTTAGAAAGCGATTAGATACCAAAGCGCATTTAATCCGTGTTTCAGGGCAAGAGGTATCTTTCAACACAAACAGTTTCCCTATAATACTGCCAGTACCTTCCACTTTGCTCAGGTCTGTAAAGCTATATGGCTTTTGCGCCTTTTGGGATTTTATTTGGTAAAACTCAATGGAATCGCTGAGATGAATTTCTATATCGCACTTATAATCGAATATGACGCAAAACTCCGGCTTGTCAAACAAGTCGAACATTTTGCTTATACCCCATAGAATTTCCTGCCGGAAGCGATTCTTACTTACTGAACCGGATAAATCGTATGGAATTGTGCGATAAACCTCACTTAGTTTCATTTTGTTCCACCACCTAAAATGATGTTGTTCGCCAAAAAATAGGGTTCCGGTGGATCCACTTCGGACCTTGTTCGAAAGTACCGCTTTTGGGGTTTAAAGGTGAACTTCCCATTATTGCTATAATGCCAAATTACATGTTTACCTTCACCATACTACATATTTCACCATTTTACAATTACTGGACATAAAATAAGGGCTCTGATTTGTCAAAATCAGAGCCCTTATCCGATAAATCGCCTTATTGCTTTTTGAACATCTCTTTCGGAGCGCCGCATACCGGACACTTCCAGTCGTCCGGGAGGCTCTCGAAGGGGCCCTGGCTGCCGTCGTAGACGTAGCCGCAGATGCCGCAGACCCATTTTTCCGCCGGGGCCGTCTTGGGGATGTCCTCGTCCTTGAGGTAGGTGGGGGCGTTCTTGGGCGCCTTGCCGTTTTTCACCTTGTGGTAATAGGAGTAGGTCATGGGGTCTCCCGCCGCGCGCCGGACGCCGCCGATCACCTGGGCGAAGAAGACCGTGTGGGTGGAAAGCTCGGCGGAATCCACCACCTTGCAGGTGAGGGTGCCGCAGGTGTTGTCCGGCAGGAAGGGAAGCCCCGCCTCGTTCATGGTATAGGGGACGGAGGCGAACTTGTCGGTGTCCTTCCCGGATTTGAAGCCGAAGGTGCCGATGACCTCCTGGGGCGCCGACTCGGAGAGGATGCTCACGGTGAACATCCCGGTTTTCTTGATGCACCCGTTGGTGTAGTTGTCGTGGTTAACGCTCACGGCCACAACGGACGGCTCGCTGGTGATCTGGAACACCGTGTTCACGACGCACCCCGTGGGCCGCTCGCCGTCCATGACGCCCAGGATGTACATGCCGTAGGACATGTCGAAAAATACGCTTTTGTCGAATTTCATTTCTTCCATTTTGCTCTCCCTTTCTGCCGTACCTTGGTGCTGCGCCGCCCTTTCGGGAAACGGGCCGTCCCGGACGGATGCCGGGCCCGCCGTGTTCCGGTCAAAGCGCGCGTTAAATTCCGGGCCCTGCCAGGGCAGGACCCGGAGATGTATGGTTAAAAGAATTTTTTCATTCTTTCGGTGGCCAGATTGACGTCGGCGCTGACGGTAAGCGTGAATTTGACGTGATTTGCCTCGGAGAACTTCTCCAGCCATTCCATAAAGGCGTCCACCTCGGCGTTGTATTCGCTGGGGACCACCTTTGTGATGCTGTCGATGAAAACGTGACAGATATCATAATCGCTGGCGTAGAGCCCGCTGATAAATCCCTTCAGGAAGTCGAAATTTTTCATTTCATAATGACTGGCTTCGATCAGGCGGATTTTGTAGTTGAGATCATAGGTCAGCTTGGGGCCGCGCTCGATGCAGACGACATGGCCGGACTCGCTGTGACCGGCTGCGTTGACCATTTCGATCATTTGCTTGGTCTTTCCGGAACCTTTCAGTCCCATGATTACTTTAACCAAATCGCGTCACTCCTTTTGATAGTTCGGAAACAGGATCGGCGGTTTCCGGTTACTGCCTGTATTTTACCATATACGCGCCGGGGTTACAACCGATATTTGAGCAAATTCACCGATTGTTAATGACTATAGACCGCCGCCCCCCTGGGACGCGATGCGCGCGTTGATTTCCGCCCGCTCCCGTTCCGTCCCGGGCTTTCCCATGAGGGCCATCATGTTGCGCTTGTAAGCCTCCACGCCGGGCTGGTCGAAGGGGTTCACCCCCAGCAGGTATCCGGAAAGCCCGCAGGAAAGCTCGAAAAAGTACACCAGCTGGCCGAAGGTCCGCTCGCTGATCTCCTCCGCCGTGAGAAGGAGATTAGGGACGCCTCCGTCGGCGTGGGCGATCTTTGTTCCCAGCCGTGCCTGCTCCTGGATCTCCTGCAGCCCCCGCCCCGTGAGAAAGTCCAGCCCGTCCGCGTTGGTCGCCTCCGGCGCCACGGACAGATCCTTCCGGGGCTTTAAAAAGCGGACCATGGTTTCAAAAAGCCCGCGCTCCCCGTCCTGGATATACTGCCCCATGGAGTGCAGGTCCGCGGTGTACTCCACGCTGGCCGGGAAGATGCCGCGGCCGCCCTTTCCCTCGCTCTCCCCGAAAAGCTGCTTCCACCATTCTCCCATGAAGCGGAAGGCGGGCTCGAAATACGCCAGCACCTCGATCCGCTTCCCCTGCCCGTAAAGAAGGTTCCGCCCCGCGGCGTAGAGCCACGCGGGGTTTTCCATGTTCTGCGCGGCCAGGGCCTCCATGGCTTCCTCCGCCCCCGCCATGACCATACCGGTGGAGATTCCGGACGCCGCCATGGGGAGAAGCCCCACCGCCGTAAGGACCGAGTATCTTCCTCCGATGTCGTCGGGCACGGAAAAGCATGTGTAGCCGTTCTCCTGTGCAAGGGTGCGCAGAGCCCCCCGGCTTTTGTCCGTGGTGGCGAAAATCCGCCGCTTCGCGCCCTCCCTGCCGTATTTGCGCTCCAGCAAGTCTTTGAAGGTCCGGAAGGCCACGGCGGGCTCCAGGGTGGTCCCTGACTTGGAGATGACGTTCACCGAGAAATCCCTGTCCCCCAGCAGCTCCAGAATGTCCCCCAGGGCGTCTCCCGAAAGGGTGTTCCCCGCGAAAAAGACGTCCGGCGTATCCTTTTTCTTCAGGTTGTAATACGGGGAGCGCAGCAGCTCCAGGGCTGCCCGCGCCCCCAGGTAGGACCCTCCGATCCCGATGACCACCAAAGCGTCCGAATGGGTGCGGATGTCCTCCGCCGCCCGCTGGATGCGGGAAAACTCCTCCCGGTCGTACCGCCGGGGAAGCTCCACCCAGCCGGTGTATTCCGCTCCCGCGCCGGTGCCCTCCAGGAGGGCGCGGTGCGCCGTCTGCAGCTGGGGCGCGAGGGCTTCCAGGCCTCCCTTTGGGAAAAATGACATGCCGCCGGATAGATCCGCCTTGATCATAGCTGCCTCCCGTCTTCCGGCCGTCCTGCGCGGATCGCCCGGTTTCCTCTTTTCCCCAGTGTAGCACGCGCGCCGGGAAAATACAATTCCAAACCCGGCGCCTCCGGGATACCGGAAACGTCCGGCTCCCGGTTCGCTCCCCGCGGCGTTGGACGGATTCGGGATATGCCGCGCCCGAGTTTCCCATAGTATTCCGGTCTGAAAGAAAAATAATCCAAAAATAATCGGCGGCTCCCGCAATAAGCGGGAGCCGCCGGTAAGCTGTCGATGGGTCGTCATTTGCCGCCCATGAATATCGTGTCCATAAACCGCCCGAGGATCTTGCCCCAGGTGAGCTTGGGCACGTCCTCCGCCGCCACGATGGGGATGACGGCAAGCTCCTTGTCACCCGAGGTGACCGTCATTTCGCCTAGCTTCTGCCCCGCGATGACCGGCGCGTCCACTTCCTTGCAGAGCGACACGGTTTTTTTCAGGCTGCTCACCTGGCTCTTTTCCACAAGGATGTGGCTGGAGCCTTCCAGCACGGGCTGGATCTCCGGCACCTCGCCCAGGTTGACCTCCACCGGCAGCAGCGCCTCGTCGGGGCTTGCCTTCACCAGCGCGTAGTTGGCGAATCCGAAGTTCAAAAGGCTCTTGGCGCTTTCAAACCGTTTGGTGGAGGTGGGGGATTTCATGATGACGGCGATGAGTTCCATCCCGTCCCGCTCCGCGGTTGCCGACAGGCAGTAGAGCGCGGAGTCGGTGGACCCGGTTTTGAGTCCCGTGGTCCCGCTGTAGAAGCGTACCAGCTTGTTGGTGTTGGCCAGCCCGAATGCTCCGCCCCGCAGGGAGTCGA
This sequence comes from Papillibacter cinnamivorans DSM 12816, assembly GCF_900176335.1. Taxonomy (GTDB): domain Bacteria; phylum Bacillota; class Clostridia; order Oscillospirales; family Oscillospiraceae; genus Papillibacter; species Papillibacter cinnamivorans. The sequence continues at coordinate 78,099 of NZ_FWXW01000003.1, read as the reverse complement.
TCCAGATGGTGGTGTAGTTGCGAATCACCGAATGAGAAAGCAGCGCCCGGGACATGAGGGCAATGTCGTACGCCGAGGTGACGTGGCCCTGGGCCGGCAGCCCCGTGCAGTTTTTAAAGGTGGTGTCCGCCATCCCCAGTTCCGCCGCCCGTTCGTTCATCCGGGCGACGAAGATCTCCTCGCTCCCCGCGATATATTCCGCCATGGCCACCGATGCGTCGTTGCCGGAGGCCACGGCGATGGCTTTCAGCATGTCGTTTACCGACATCTGTTCCCCTTCCTCCAGATACACCTGGGAGCCGCCCATGCTGGCGGCATAGGCGCTGGTGGTGACCATGTCGTCCAGAGAAATGGTCCCGCTGCCCAGGGCCTCGGCGATCAGCAGCATGGTCATGACCTTGGTGACGCTGGCGGGTTCCAGCTTTTCGTGCTCATTTTTGGCGTACAGGACGGTGCCTGTCTCCTTCTCCATCAGCAGGGCCGATTCCGCTTCAACGGAGGGCGTGCCGGTGACGGCGGCGGCGGGAATGGAAAGCAGGGTCAGTATTAAAAAAACAGAAAACAGCCTTTTCATGTTGATTTCCTCCGAAGCGTCAATCGTCAATCTGATATAGAGGATATGGAAAATCCACCTTTTTATACGGCAATGCCCCAAGGGAAATTTTGCGGAAACGTGTTCAAATGAGGGCGGACAGGGAATGATAAAAACCCCCTTGCCAAATATCGAAAATGCGGTATAATACTAATACTGACTTTGCGGGAGTAGTTCAATGGCAGAGCGTCAGCTTCCCAAGCTGAATGTTGCGGGTTCGAGTCCCGTTTCCCGCTCCAAAAAGAAAGAACAGGCTTTGGCCTGTTCTTTCTTTTTGGGTTCCGCGCCCTTTGTGCGCCGCGCGCGGCGGCGCGCTTTTGTCTATCGGGTCGTAAGTATACTCTTTGGCCCACAAAATACCTGCACCGGGAGCCGCCTGAAAACAGGTCGGCTTTTTATTTTGCTCTACTTGGTTTCGTTTTTTTCCGGCATATGAATGATGTCCTGCCTGGAAATACCGAGTTTATCCATCTTTTTATATAAGGTTGTGCGATGGATCCCCAGATTAAACGCCGTTTGCCGCAAATTGCCCTTGGCCCTGAGGATCTCTTCGGATATGATCTTTCGTTCGACTTCGTCCATAATCAGCTCAAGGCTGTTCCGGGGCACGTTTCCCAGTTTTGTGTACTGAAGGTCCGCCAGGATTTTCTCCGGGATCGTATGCAGGGTAATGACACCATTTTCATTCAGGACATAACAGCGCTGTACGGTGTTCTTCAGTTCCCGTACGTTGCCCGGCCAGCGGTAGCTCATCAGTATGAGCCTCGCCTCCGGGTCGATCATGACGTCGCTGTGATATTTTTGATTGATCTCCCCTAAAAAGAAATCGATAAAGAGCCCTATGTCTTCTTTTCTGCTGCGAAGCGGCGGTATTTTGATCTCAATGACATTTAAACGGTAGTACAGATCCTGCCGGAAACGCTTCTCTTCAATTTCATTCGGGAGGTTTTTGTTGGTCGCCGCAATGATGCGCACGTCGATGGACACGGGAGAGGTGCCGCCCACTCTTTCGATTTCCCGCTCCTGAATGACCCGCAGCAGTTTTGCCTGCATAAATAACGGCATTTCCCCGATTTCATCCAAAAAGATGGTTCCGCCGTCCGCAAGCTCGAATTTTCCTTTTTTGCCGCCCTTCCGCGCGCCCGTAAAGGAACCCTCTTCATAACCGAACAGCTCGCTCTCGAACAGTTCGGTCGGGATGCTGGCGCAGTTGATGCGGATAAACGGCTTGGACCTCCGGTTGCTGGCGTAATGCAGGGCGTTTGCAAATACTTCCTTTCCCGTCCCGGTTTCGCCCGTTATCAAGACGGAAAAATCGTTGGTTGCGGCCCTCTTGGTAATTTCCTTAACCGTTGTGATCTCTCCGGAATTTCCTATAATGCTGTCGAAAGAGTATTGTTCCAGGACAAGGTGTCCCAGCTCCTTTTTGTAGTACTCGAGCTGAGTGTAAACGTCGTTGAAAGCGCTGTAAAGCTCGATGGTTTTTCGAACAAATTTGATCTGCGCCACTGCCGCTATGGAGCGGCCGTTTTTTGACGCATTGGCGCGGTTTACAATCACGAACTGTTCCCGGTCGCAAAACTGCTTGTTGGATGTCCTGTGGAGAACGCCTGTTTCCGGAATAAAATCGGAGTCCTGTGCGATTTTAGACATTTTGGAGGTTTCAATCAGCTCCAGCACCGGTTTGTTGAGGGCTTCCTCCTGGCTGACCCCGATATATTTGCTGTAGGCGGGATTGATATAGGCGATCCTCCCGTCTCTGGATACGAATAAAAATCCGTCGTCCGATATCTCCGAACATTTCTTGAAGGATATAAGCAATTCCTCATCGGTCAGAACCGATTGTCCCCCCCAAATACCCATATTCACTCCTTCTCCTTTAAATTGGTGTTTATAACTTAGATTCATGACAATTCCGTCTGAAAATATCCTTTTCATGCAAAATCATTATACAATTTCAATAAAAATACTGCAATTGTTATGTCTCGGTGGACTGCGTTCGGAATATGGTATACGTTTCGCTACAGAAGTTTGTAATATCGGGGAAACCCCTAGTGCCATGCATGTATCGTTTTCGATACATGCATTTATTTTACTGCATTTCATGAAAATATATGGTTCAAATTTGTGCAAATGGCATTAAAAATTAAAAAATAATCGTAAAAACTTTGTAAGAATCGTCCTGTTTTTGCCGATTTTACTGCGAAAAGCTTGGCATACTCTTTGCTCTTTATCGGTTTTGAGGCTTAAGCAATAAGGAATGACTGGGAGGTAATAAAATGCGTGGAGTTTCCGTAATCGGTATCGGAGAGACCAAAATGGGGAAATACCCCGGCACGCTGAAAGACATGATCCGCGAGGGGGCTGAAAAAGCGATATCAGATGCAAAAATAGATAAAAAACTCATTGAAGCCATATACTTCGGGAATTTCAACGGCTCGTTTTGGAGCGGGCAGAGCCTGATGGGACCTTTGGTTGCGGAAGCCATCGGACTTGAGGACCTGCCGACGATGCGTCTGGAAGGCGCATGCGCTACCGGCAGCCTCGCATTCAGACAGGGCTTTTATTCCATTGCCTGCGGTCTGTATGATGTGGTGCTGGTTGGCGGTGCGGAATTGATGACGCACAAATCCACGCCGGTCATTACGGAAGGGCTCGCCAGCGCGACGGATGTGGAGCTGGAAGCAAAAGTGGGTGCGACCTTCCCTTCGCTTTTTGCGTTGGCTGCCAACCGGTATTTTTACGAGTATGGGAATGTGCGTGAAGAAATGGCGATGGCCGCGGTTCAAAACCATGCCAATGCCTGTCTCAATCCGGATGCGCAGATGCATAAGCGGATTGACGTGGATACGGTAAAAAACGGTTTCCCGGTTGCGTACCCCCTGACGGTGTATGACTGCTCTCTGGTGTCCGACGGGTCCGCGTTTATTGTTCTTGCGGCTTCGGAGATCGCGGATAAAATTTCCGGTAGCAAGATTGTTGACGTATTGGGTTCCGGACACGGCGGCTCCACCATACAGGTTTCCACAAAAAACATCACTTCCTTTGCGGCAACCCGAAACGCGGCGAAAGAGGCTTACGGCATGGCAGGGCTGAAGCCTTCCGATATCGATTTTGCCGAGGTGCACGATTGCTTCACTATTACGCAGATCATCAATATTGAAGACCTCGGCTTTTTTGAAAAAGGCAGGGGCGCCCGTGCCATTTCGGAGGGCAGGACGGCTCTGGACGGGGCGATTCCCATCAATTCTTCCGGCGGACTCAAGGCGAAAGGCCACCCTATCGGGGCCACGGGATTGAGCCAGATATTCGAAGTGGTTACGCAGCTGCGCGGTGATGCCGGAGAACGTCAGATCAAAAATGCCCGGATCGGACTGAATCATAATTTGGGGGGGATGGGCGCTACCTGTGTCATCAATATTTTCAGAGGGAGGGAGTAATTGTGTATAAGGACGGCCGTATTTATTCCTACAGCATTATCAATGCTCCTGTCGAAAAGTTTTCGGCAATTGCACCGTATCTCATCGTCATTGTGGACGACGGAGAAAAGCGCTTTTTGGTTCGCATTGAAGCGTTTGAAAAAGACAAACCGGTCGGGATCGGCGATCCTGTAAAGTTTGACCGCCTGGATGAAGAGGGAAGCCCTGTTTATATATTAAATTGAAAAAGGAGGATACACATGAACAGGCTTGAAAACAAGGTGGCGATTATTACCGGAGGCGCGAAAGGGATCGGGTACGCCACCGCAAAAAAATTCCTTGAGGAAGGCGCCGCGGTCGCCGTTTTCGACATCGACCAGGAGGCCATCGATTCCCTTGTCGGCGAGTATCCGAACAGCGGCAGCGTATGCGGATATAAAGTGGATATAACGGATCTTCCGCAGGTGGAAGCCGCTACCGCAGAGGTTGTACAAAAATACGGGAAGCTGGATGTGCTCGTCAACAATGCCGGCATTATCAGCGACGCGCTGCTCCACAAAATGACGCCTGAGCAGTTTAACCGCGTCGTGGTGATCAATCTGTACGGTACGTTCAACTGCGCCAAGGCGGCGATCAGCTACATGATGAATCAGAAGTCCGGCGTTATTCTCAACGCGTCGTCCATCGGCGGGATTTATTCCAACGTGGGCCAGTGCAACTATGCCGCCACGAAAGCCGGGGTGATTGCTATGGCAAAAGCCTGGGCAAAGGAGTATGGGAAGTATAACATCAGGGCCAACGCTGTTGCTCCCGGTCTCATCGATACGCCTATTATAAAACCGATCCCCGCCGAGATCCTTGAGCGCCTGATCAAAGGCGTCCCGATGCGCAGACTGGGCAAGCCCGAAGAGATTGCCAACGTATATGCCTTCCTGGCGTCGGATGAAGCCAGCTTCATTACCGGAGAAGTAATCGAGGTCAGCGGGGGATATACGTACTGATTGCCGGCTGAAGACAGATTCTTCATATTGCCTTATGCGATAAGCGGTATGAAAAAGACCGGATGACGAATTGCCGCTTGTGCAGCCGGACGGCATGCAGGCCGTGATCTGACGCGGCTCCCGTCATCCGGGAAGGCATACAAAGACATATGGAGGCGTTGCTTGAATGAATAAAGTGAAATTTACCACAACAAAGCAGGCGGCCGCGCTGATTCCCGACGGCGCTTCCATCGGGACGGTGGGTTTTATGATGACCGGCACGCCCGAAGAGCTGCTTATGGAAATGGAACAGCGGTTTCTGGCGGAAGGAAAGCCCAGGGGACTTACCGTCATGTGGGCCTCGGGGCCCGGCGACGGCGGAACGGTACGAGGATTGAACCATCTTTGTCATGAAGGGCTTCTCAAGCGTACGGTCGGCGGCCACTACGGCCTTTTCCCGAAGATCGCGCCTCTCGTCAACGAAAACAAAGTGGAGGCATATAACTTTCCCCAGGGCGTGCTGGTGACCATGTTTCGCGATATGGCGGCCGGCAAACCCGGCGTCGTGACGCACGTGGGGCTGGAAACCTTCGTGGATCCCGATTATGAAGGCGGCAAGCTCAACAAAGCCGCCAAGGAAGATCTGGTGGAAAAGATCCATCTGGATGGAAAGCAGTATCTGTTTTATAAATCCCAGAAAATAGACGTTGCCGTACTGCGCGGGACCGAAGCGGATGAAGACGGGAATATCGGCATCAGCCGGGAGGCGCTGCGTCTGGAAAACCTGTCCGTTGCCATGGCGGCCAGAAATGCAGGCGGCCTCGTCATCGTTCAGGTGGAACGTCTGGTCAAGCGGGGTACGCTGGATCCCAGACAGGTCGTGATCCCCGGAACTCTCGTGGATGTCGTTGCCCTGGTAAGCGATAAAAAAAATCACATGCAGACCGCGGGCACGGACTTCAACATTGAGTTTATTTCTCAGGCCGGCATCTACAAGGAAAAATTTCAGCCATCAGAGCACGATATCCGCAAAGTGATCGGAAGACGGGCGGTGCTCGAGATGAACCGTTCCATGCGGGTTTTGAATTTCGGCATCGGAATCCCGGAAAAAGTGGCGTCTCAGCTCAAGGAGGAAAACGTGGAGAGCGCGTTCATTTCCACGGTTGAGCCCGGCATCTATGGAGGCGCCGCCCAGGGCGGGCTGAATTTCGGAAGCACCATAGGCCCCCATGCCATCATCGATCATCCCTATCAGTTTGATTTCTATGATGGGGGAGGCGTGGATATTACCTTCCTCGGCATGGCGGAATGCAATCCCGACGGAAGCCTGAACGTGTCCAAATTCGGACCCAAAATTCCCGGCTGCGGGGGATATATCGACATTTCGCAAAATGCAAAGCAGTGCGTTTTCTGCGGTACCTTTACCGCCGGGGGATTGAAGGTGAAAACGGACGGAGGCAAATTGGAAATTTTACAAGAGGGCAGAGAAAAGAAATTCTTAAAATCCATCGAACAGATTACGTTTAACGGCAAATACGAAAGCGGCAAAGGGAAGAAAATCACCCTGGTAACCGAACGGGCGGTTTTTCAGGTGCGCCCAGAAGGCCTTACTTTAACGGAAATCGCCCCCGGAATCGACTTAAAGCGCGACATCCTGGATCTGATGGAGTTTGAGCCCGTTGTCAGCCCGGACCTGAAAACGATGGAGGCGGTCATTTTTACTCCGGAACCGCTTGGATTGAAGGAACGCTTCGGATTCTAAACCGGCCGCAGAGCTTTCCGCCGCCCTGTTGATGAAAAAGACGCCTTAGCGCAGATATCTTTCTGTATTGGATGAAACGATCGGCAGTGCAGTATAAAAAAGAATAAGGAGGTTTCCGTGAAATGCTGGGAATAATTGGTATGATTCTTGCGCTCGTTTTGCTGGTTTTTATGGCAATGAAAGGGTACAACATACTGCTCACGGCCCTTGTCTGCTCCATCGTGGTAGCCCTGCTCAACGGAATGAACATTTACGATGCCCTGCTGACCAATTACATGACGGGTTATGTGGCATTCTTTAAAAGCTATTTCATCATGTTTCTGGTGGGCGCGCTTTTCGGCAAGCTCATGGAGGTGTCCAACGCGGCCGACGCCATTGCCGCGCTGGTGGTTCGGAAACTGGGAGCTAAAAGAGCGCTGCTGGCCATTGTCATCGCATGCTTTGTGCTGGCCTATGGCGGTGTAAGCGTGTTTGTCACCGCCTTTACCCTCTATCCCATCGCCTTTAACCTATTCAAGGAAGCCAATCTTCCCCGCAAGTTCCTGGCGGGCACCATCGCCTTCGGCTCGGTTACCTTCGCCATGACAAGTCCGGGTACGCCTCAGATTCAGAATATCATTCCCGGCACCACTCTGGGTACCAGCACCATGGCCGGCGCCACGGTGGGCTTCATCGCCGCAATATTCATGTTCATCGTGGGCTTTATCTGGCTGCAGCATATGGTAAATGCCGACGTAAAGGCCGGGGGGCATTTCGAAATGGACCCCGGCGAGCAGTCCAAATCGGTGGAGGAGTCCAAGCTTCCCAATGTCGCCTTCGCTTTCATTCCCCTCATCGCCACCGTGGTGTTCCTCAACGCCTTTAAGTTCAAGGTGGAAGTGTCCATCCTGCTGGGGATCATCATCGGCATCGTGCTCCTGAAAGGCACTTTGAATCTCAGGGAACTTCCGGCACTGTTTACCAAAGGCGCCGGAGGAGCCGTCACCGCTATTGCAAACACCTGCGCCGTAGTGGGATTCGGCGCGGTGGTGAAATCCGTTCCCTCCTTCCAGATACTCATTGATGCGGTTACTCACATTCCGGGCCCGGCGCTCATCGGCGCGGCTCTCGCGGTGACCATCATCTGCGGCATCACGGGATCCGCATCCGGCGGCCTGGGGATCTCCATCCCCATCATAGGTCCCATCTACATGGCCATGGGGGTCATACCGGCACAGCTCCACAGAGTGGCCTCCATTGCTTCCGGCGCGTTGGACTCCATGCCTCATAACGGATATGTGGTTACCCTCCTGAACATCTGCGGCACAAGCCACAAGGATGGCTATATGCCTATTTTCAAGCTCACGGTTGTCCTGCCTGCCGCCGCCACCGCCCTTGCCATTATTCTCTTCCAGATCTTTCCCAATCTTCCCTGAGATACATATAAAACAGAAGCGATTGAACGAAAATACTCCAGACAAAACGATACCCTCCTCAAAACAGCGCGCTGCCAAATGTTTGGCAGCGCGCTGTTTTGAGGAGGGTATGATAAACGGTGCTCCCGGGCAACGAAACCGTCATGCCCCGATGACGTTTCTCCTGAACGGTTTCCTGTGAAGAGAAAAAGGCGGGCCTTTCGGCCCGCCCTTTTCCTTGAGTGCGGTGTGAGAGGGCTGTATGAGGGCGGATAACCGGAACAGATACAATAAACTCAAGGCCCCTGTCATTTTTCCGCTTCCTGCTTTGCCGCGCCGCTTTTCTTTTTCTCAGGGGCGGCCTTCGGCTCCTCCAGACGCGGAAAGCCCTGGTAGACTGGAGAACATATATGCTCCGGGGGCGAGATCATATCCACCTTGACACAGGGAACGGGGCTGTCGAAAACATGGATGTAGTGTTCCAGACCGGACGGGACAAATATCCAGTTGCCTGCTTTCATCCGGTATGGCTTCCCGTCAACGTAAAAGTCGCACTCGCCTTCCAGGATCAGGGAGATCTGTTCGCTGGGATGACTGTGGGGATACACCCTGTGCCCATTTTGAAGACAGACCACGGAACAGTTTAGAAGGTCCGTGTCGGAACCGAGCAGAATGCGCTCCACGCCTGGCCGGATGGTCTCCCGCGGTGATGTTGACCAGTCTCCCATTTGAATTTTACTCATCGCGGGCTTCCCCCCTTTGCCAGCTTCCCCGTATTTCCGTATGCGCCCATATGCGGCGTTTTTTAACGCGATTGGCGGGCTGAATCCAGGATTTCATGGAGCGTCTGGACTTCCTGCCTGAACTTATTGGCGATCATCACCATTTCGGAGCTGTAGCCGATGTACTGGATTCCCAACTTGATGTATTTCTCCACGTCGGCGGTGCTGCCGGCGTAGATTCCCACCTTTTTTCCGCGGCGCAGAGCGGTTTCCGTGACCTTGCGGACGATATCCTGCACCTTGGGGTCTCCGGTCTTTCCCGTCACGCCGCAGGACTGGCTCATGTCACCTGTGCCGATGAAAAGAACGTCCAGTTGGGGAATGTCGCATAACTCCTCCACGCGCTCGGCCAGTTCCTTGTTTTCCACCATGATCACCGAGAGAAGATCGTTGTTTACATACTGGATATATTCGTCGTTGCTGCCGAAGCAGTAACCCGAGGCCCGGGTGGTAAGCCCCAGCCCACGGGTGCCGAAGGGGGCGTAGCGCATGTTCTCCGCCGCGCGCCGTGCTTCCTCCACAGTTTTGACGTTGGGCACCTGGATGCCCTGAGCGCCCATGTCCCCGGCGTGAAGAATGTGCTCCTCGGCGGCATGGGGTACCCGCACCACGGCGTGCATGCCGCAGCCGTTGGCGGTGCGTACCATATTCTGCATGTCCAGATAGCTGTAGTCGGCATGCTCGCCGTCCACGATGATGAAATCCATCCCGGCCAGTGCCAGCATTTCCACCAGCGGCGCGCAGTTGAATTTGTAAAAGGTCCCGAAGACCACGTCGCCTTCGTTAAGCCGCTGCTTCAAAGTCTTTTGCCCGCGCAGTTTCATTGCTCATGCCTCCGTTTATTCGGTATCGTTTACCGGCTGATGCGCTCCTGCGGCCTTCTCTGACGGCAGAAGCGGGAATCCGGATCCGTCGTCTCACATATTTCGGATGCTTCCGGATCCCTGCAGCCGGTTCGTTCACTTCCGTATAAGAGTCCCGCCCTGCGGCGCGGAAGGGGGAAACACTGCGCCGCAGGGCGGGAGCCATAGCTCCGGGCTTTCCGGAGGAGGGCTTATTTCTTTTCCTGGCTCTGCAGGAATTTTGTGAAGACATCCTTGTATTCGGGTCTCGCGGGGGTGAAGATGTCCATCTGCAGGCAGGGAACGGGGGAATCGTACACGTGGATGTAGTGCTCCACATTGGAGGGAACGGTGACCCAGGAGCCGGCCTTCAGGCGGTAGGGAACGCCGTCCACATAGTAGTCGCACTCGCCCTCGATGACCAGGGCGACCTGCTCGTTGGGATGATGGTGGGGTTTTACTTCATGGCCGTTTTCCACGCGGCCGATGGTGCAGCTCATGCTGTCGGCTTCCATGGCGAAAACCACGCGCTCGATGCCGGGGCGGAGCTTTTCCCAGGGAGTTTCAAACCAGTTGCCGGATGCGATTGTGCTCATGTAAATTACCTCCAAATATATGATCTGTTAGCGGATGGACTTTGGGTTCCCTGCCCGTCCGTTTTAACCCTGTGCCAATGATTTTCGGATGTTTACCAGTGCGGAGGAAAGGGCGGTGGCGTCGGAGCCGTAGGCAATATAGGTGGCGCCCATGGCTGTGTATTTCTTGACGGCCGCGGGGTTGCCGCAGTAGATGCCCACCGCTTTGCCCCTGGCGAGGGCAACCTTGAATACCTTTTCAACGATCGCCACCACTTCCGGGTCGTCCAGCTTTCCGGGCTTTCCCACCGACTGGCTCAGGTCGCCCGGCCCCAGGAAGAGAACGTCGATCTGGGGAATGTCGCACAGCGCCTCCACTTTGTCGGCCATCTCTTTGTTTTCCACATGGGCCACCACCAGGCTGTTGCGGTTGGAATAGGCGTAGTAGCTCTCCTGCTTGTTCCAGGCGCCGTACATGGCGGCCCGCTGGGTCATGGACAGGCCCCGGGTGCCCTCTGGGAAGTACTTGGCTCCGGCGCAGGCCTTTTTCGCGGTCTCCACGGAGGTGATGCTGGGGATCTGTACTCCGTCCGCTCCGGAATCCAGCGCGTGAAGGACGTGCTCCTCCTCCGCGGAGAAGACCCGGACCACCGTGCTCATACCGGTGCTGTCGGCCGCGCGGATGATGTTGGCTGTGTCGTAGGTGGAGAAGTTGGCGTGCTCGGTGTCCACGATGATGAAGTCGAAGCCGGCGTTTCCCACCATTTCGGCGACGTCGGGGCTGTTGAGCTTGTAAAACAGGCCATACACGACTTCTTTGTTGAGGATACGCTCACGCAGGGAAAAAGCTTTGTTCATATTGATCGCTTCCTATTTAAGTTTGACGCATTCCGCATCGGATCAGGAGATACCCAGCAGCCGAGGCAGGAAAAGGATGGTCTCCGGCACGAATGCCATCAGCAGAGTGACGGCGAAGGCCGCGATGATAAAGGGAACCAGCTGCTTGGATATTCGTTCCAATGGAATTTTTGTGATATTTGATGTAACGAAAAGGGTCATGCCCACGGGAGGCGTCACCAGGCCGATGGTGAGCATGATGCAGAACCATACGCCGAACTGGACCTGGTTCATACCGGCCGCCATGGCAAGGGGCATCATCACCGGAGTGAAGATCAGCATGGCGGCAGTGGCTTCCATGGCGCAGCCGATGATGATGAGGATGACGAACATCAGAAGGATGATGACCGCTCCGTTCTGGGTGAAGCCCAATACGGCCGCCTTCACCAGATCCGGAACCTTGGCGATGGCCATGGTCCAGCCCATGATGTTGCCGAAGCCGATGATGATGAAGATGCCGGCGGTGACGATGGTGGAGTTCATGAGGACCCGCGGCAGCATGGAGGGGCGGAACTTTCCGTAGATGAGCCCCGCGATGACGGCGGCCAGCACCGCCACGGCGCCGGATTCGGAGGGGGTGAACACGCCGCTGGTGATGCCGCCCACCAGGACCACCGGCACCAGAAGGGCCGGCAGAGCCTTCAGGAAGGAGACGGCCGCCAGTTTTAAATCGAAATGGTCGGTGCTGCGGGGCAGGTTGAGGCTCTTGGTCTTCAGGCGGATCACCGCGATATAGCCCAGGGCGATCAGGGCGCCGGGAATAAAGCCGCCCATGAACATGGCGTTTACCGATACGCCGCTCAGGACGCTGAAGTAAACGAAGGTGACGCTGGGCGGGATGACGGGCCCCAGGACGCCGGAGGCGCAGACCAGCGACGCGGAAAAGTCGTCCGGATATTTGTCCCGGATCATCTCGGGCACCACTACCGCGCACAGGATGGCGGCCACCGCGTTGGCCGAGCCCAGGATGGCGGAGAGGATCATAGCCACCACAACCACCACATAGGCAAGGCCGCCGCGGAACTGGCCCACCAGAGACCGTACAAAGTCGATGAGCTTCTGGGTGACGCCGCTGGCGTTCATCAGCTCGCCGGCCATGATGAAGAAGGGAATGCAGGTGAGGCTGCCGACGTTGATGCCGGCAAAGACCTTTTGCGTGAGGATGTTGAAGAAAGCCGCGTTGCCCATGGTGGCAACATGGGTAAGTCCCGTGATGCCCAGAACGAAGACGATGGGAACCCCCGCCAGCAGCAGGACGATAAAGGCGGCGAGTACTGCAATCACAGCGGGATACCCCCTTCCTCTATGGGACCGGGCTCGGAATTCAGCTTTCCAGTCTTGTAGTCTTTGATGATGCGGTAATACTTTTCAATGGAGAAAACAACGATCAGCGCCATACCTGCGACGATGGACATATACGGCCACCGCATGGAGATCTGAAGCCCGATGCTGATCTGTTTTACAATGGAAGGAGTGTTTACCGTTGCGATGGCGTTGCGCAGCATAAAGGAGCAGAAAGCCAGACATATAGTGTTGACGGCTAGTTCCAGGACCAGCCTGGCCGCACCCTTGAGACGGCCGAGGATCAGGTCGAAAGCCACCAGTCCGCCAGCCTGCCGGAAGGCGACCGCGCCTCCAAACATGGCGACGCCAACGATACAATAGCGTATCAGTTCATCGGCCCAGGGAAAGGACAGCCCCAGAATATACCTGCGTCCTATTTCCACCAGGGAGACAACCAGCATCACGCCCAGCATAGCGGCCGCGATGATTTTTGCAATCAGGCAGACCACGTCGAGAACGCGTTCTATCACTTTCATAAGAACCTCCCAGTTATTGCCGGCTATGCGGGGTCGGTTTTATTTGCTCAGGCTTTCCACCTTGTCGATAAAGTTGGCGATGAGGGGATCCTTCGCCCGGTATTCGTCCCACACGGAAGCGGAAGCGTCGATAAATTCCTGTTTCGCGTCGCCTTCGATGACGTTGATCTGAACGCCGGCGTCCGTGCAGGCCTTGAGGGCTTCTTCCTCATATGCGGGCAGATAGTTGTCAAAGACATTCTTTCCGCCCAGAGCCATGCCGTCCAGGATGATCTGCTGCTGGTCTGCCGTCAGGCTGTTCCAGAAGTCCAGGTTGAAGACCATCAGAGTGGGGAAAGGATACAGGCCGATCTCGGAGATATACTTCAGCACTTCGTAGTGCTTGAGGGCGTATATGGAGGTGATGTTGATCTCTTCGCCGTCCACCACCTTGTTCTGCAGGGCGGAATAGACTTCGGCGTAGGGCACCACCTGGGGATTGGCGCCGATGCTGGTCATGTAGGTGGTGAGCATGTTGCTGGGGGCGATGCGCAGCTTCAGACCCTTCATATCCGCCATGGAAGTGATGGGCCGGACGTTGTTGGCGAAGTGGCGGATGCCGTTTTCGGAGAAGCCGACGATCTTGACACCCAGGTCTTCGCCCACCTTGTCAAAGATGGCCTGCGCTTCGTCGCTCTGGAATGCCTGGTACTCCAGGTTGTAGTCGGTGAGCAGGCAGGGCAGCTGGAAGACTTCCGTCAAAGAGGTGAAAGTGCTGAAGGTGGAGGTGCCCACGGAAACGCACTGGATGGTGCCGTCCATGATCTGCTGCATCATATCCGCCTCGCCGCCCAGAACTCCGTCGGGAACGTAGTCGATGTCGATGGTGCCGCCGCTGGTTTCCTCAATGTACTTGACGCTGTCATAGTCGCCCTGGGCGGGAGGCATTTTGCTGTTGCCGTAGTTTGCCCAAACGATCTTCACGGTCTCGGCGGTGGGAGCTGCGGTAGGTGTTGGGGTCGCTGTTGCGGCGCTTCCGCCTCCTCCGCAGGCGGTTAGAACAAGCATTAGGGCTAGCGCCATTGCTAAGGCTAGTGACAAGCTCTTTTTCATCGTGATCTCCCTTTCTGTTATTTGAACATTTTAAAATGGGACCTATGACGCTCGTGAGGATAGACCGGTTGTGCGGAGAGAAAAAATCGTTATACGCCGAGAAGGCTTGCCGGATTCGTTTTTGCGATCAGATTGATGTCTTTTTCCGACAGACCGAATTTGTTCATCAGAAGAAGAATGAAATTGTACATTCCTTCCACAGGTGACCCGTTGCCGCTCTGGCCCATGTCGGAGTCCAGAATCAGCCGTTCCAGAGGCACTGCCTTAAGCATGTCCGAGATCACCTGATCGTCCAGGGTTCCCAGCTTGGAGCCGGATTTGAAGACGCAGACGTTGAGCTCGATGTAGGCGCCCATTTTAGCCCACTTGCTCATCTGTTCGTAGCTTGCCCCGATATGAAACTGCGGATGATTGACCAGAATCCGTTTGACGCCCAGCTCCGTGGCCTTTTCCACCAGGTGGTCGATTTCCCAGGCGGTGCCGTGTCCGGTGCCCAGGACCACGTCCTTGGCGGCAAGATACATCAGCACTTCCACCGCCGCGGGGTCCATGACGCCCTTTTCGTCCACATAGACCACCGGAGTTTCAGGAACGCTGGTCTTGCCGGAGCCGACAAAGCTTCCTTTATGATGGTCGATGTGGTTTTTGGAGGAAACCGTGGGGAAGTAGACGATCCTTGCTCCCATGTTCACGGCCACGTCTACGGCATTCAGGTTGAAGAGTCCCACGGAATTGTTCAGAGCGAGGGCGCCGTAAATCTCGGTTCCCCGGCTGTTGTCGCAGTGCTCCGCCACCATCTTGGTGCCCATCATGGTGGGGAAATAGTGGTCTTTTACCAGAAAGCCCCGGTATCCCGCCACCTGCGCCTCCTTGAGCATATCGGCCGCGTCCACCTCCCTCTTGGCGATAGACGGTCCCGCGTGAACGTGGATATCCAGGATTCCTTTCAAGATTTCGCGCACAGTATTACCTCCTCATTATATCCCTTTTGGAATAGCAGACTTTATATAACTTTCGGGTCCGCCGAAAACTTGACATTTTGGCGGTGTGGTCACGCTTTTTTCATAAGCAGCAGCTCGGCGATGTTTCTTCCCAGGACCCGGAAACTCTCGATTCCCTCCGCGTCCTTCCAGATGTCTCCGGGGAATTTCCCTACGGCGAGATTCCAGTGGATGGAACCCACCGATACCATCTGGGAAATTCCGAACATGTACTGGATCGCGGAATAGGCGGGCATCATCCCGGCCTTGGTGCCCACCACTACCGGCGCTCCGATTTTGCCCTTGAACAGGAAGCCGTTGGCCTTGGCGACGAAATTGGTCCGGTCGATAAACGCCTTGACCTCCGATGTGACGTTGGCCGTATAGACGGGGGAACCGATGACGAATCCGTCGGAAGCGATCATCTTATCCAGGTACGCGTTGATGGGATCCGAAGCGATGACGCAGTGTCCGTCCAGTCTTTCCCAGCATTTGCGGCACCCCAGACAGCCCCGGATCGGCTGGCCGCCCAGCTGGATGAACTCGGTGGCAATTCCGTGGGATTTTAGTTCCTCCCCAACCACGCCCAGAGCCTGGGCGGTGTTTCCGCTGGGATGGGGACTTCCGTTGAAGAGCAGAATCTGAGGCATTCGTCCACCTCCGGTATAAGCTCCCGCCGGACCCGTTTGTCCTGGGGGAACTTTTAAGATCACTTGAATAGTTGAGCAAATGAGATGCCAATATTGTCAAGCAGGCGGAA
The DNA here is from genome assembly GCF_900176335.1 of Papillibacter cinnamivorans DSM 12816. Classification (GTDB taxonomy): domain Bacteria; phylum Bacillota; class Clostridia; order Oscillospirales; family Oscillospiraceae; genus Papillibacter; species Papillibacter cinnamivorans. The sequence continues at coordinate 62,204 of NZ_FWXW01000003.1, read as the reverse complement.
AGAAAACATAAAACTGTTGCGCCGCAGTGAATAGAGGGCATAGAAGAATGATGGGGCGGCGCCTCGAGCAAGAAAACAGAAGCAGCTATACAACTCGGAAATGAGTTATACCGTTGTTTTTATTGGGAAAAGCCCCTGAATATCTACTGTTGACCCGCCGAAAACTTAAAAAAGAATTAATAATCCAATACTAAATTATTGTGATAGACAAACCGATGGCCGGATGATATGATAAAAAATATCAGCCGGACGAACCGAATAACGGTCAGTCTGGCGGGCATGAGCCAAGATAACGGGATGAGAGGAGGCTGCCGCGTGAAACAGGTTGTCACGATACCCACGTCGGAGATGGTGAATGCCGCTGAGAAGCTGGCCGGGGCAACCTGCGCTTCGGAATGGGCCGGAGCGGAGCTGGCTGCGGAGGAAAACGGGGAAATCCGTCTTCCGTTTTCCGTTTTTCTGGATGTTCTGGATGTTCCCATACATATTATCGACCGCAGCGGGCTTATCCGATATGTAAACCCCGCCTGGGAAGTGTTCATGCACGATAAGAAGACCGAGGTGCTGGGGCACCACATCAACGAGGTGCTGCGAAAATCGTCCTACGGGTTCTTTTTCTCCATTGAGGAATCCGACGGCAGCCGGAGCGTCACCCACTTTGATCAGAAGACCTACGATTCCGTGGCCATCGCTACGCTGGAGCAGGGCAGGCCCGTCTCCATGTTCACCTATTCCACAAGCAACAACAAGCTGATCGTCACCAGCGTGCCCATCTACCGGGAGGGAAAGATCACCTATGTGCTCACCAGCTGTACCGATATCACGGAATTTTCCGACACACGCGACCGGCTGGAAGATGCCATTCAGCAGAATAAGCTCATTTCGGACGAACTGAAGCTCTATCGCACGCAGTATGCCTCCTCCAGCATCGTGGGGAACAGCAAGGTGATAGGCGACCTGCGGGAGATGGTCAGTTACGTCGCCTCCACCAGCGCCACCGTGCTCATCACCGGGGAATCCGGCGTGGGCAAGGAGGTGGTGACCAAGGAGATTTACAACCAGAGCAAGCGGAACAGCCGCCCCTTCATCAAGGTCAACTGCGCCTCCATTCCGGAGAACCTCATGGAATCCGAGCTTTTCGGATATGAAAAAGGCGCCTTTACCGGCGCCAGCAAGCACGGGAAGATCGGCCTTTTCGAGCTTGCCAATACGGGCACCTTGCTCCTGGACGAGATCGGGGAACTCCCAAAGGCCCTGCAGCCGAAACTCCTGCGGGTACTGCAGGAACGGGAGATCATGCGCGTGGGCGGCACGGCGGGAATCCCCGTGGATGTGCGGCTCATTGCGGCCACCAATCAGAATCTGGAGGCCATGGTCCAGGCCGGATCCTTCCGTAAGGATCTGTATTACCGTCTGAACATCATCCCCATCCGCATCCCGCCTCTCCGGGAGCACAAGGAGGATATCCCTCTTCTGGCGCAGCATTTTCTGAGCCAGTTCAACAACGAGCACGGCAAGAATAAAAAGCTGACTCAGGGTGCCCTGTCCCTAATGACGGAGTACAACTGGCCGGGTAACATCCGGGAGATGGAAAATCTGCTGGAGAGGCTTATTATCATCGGCGACGAATCCTTTATCACCACCACCCAGATTGAACGGATTTTGCTGGGGGAGGATCGGCGCACGGTGCCGACGGACGGCATGTCCCTGCGGGAAATCATGAACGACTTTGAAAAAGCGGTGCTGAAAAACGCCCTGGAGACCTATGGGACTACTTATAAAGCGGCGGAGGCCCTCTGCTCCTCCCAGGCCACCATAGCCCGGAAGGCCAAGGAGTACGGACTGAAATGGCATTGACGCGACGCGCCGCCCCATAGGACAGAGCAGATTGAAGCTTTTAGAAAAAGATTCCGGTACGGCAGACGCCGCACCGGAATCTTTAATTTTACTTAATATTCAGAATGCCGGACCGCGCTCCAGCCGTTTTCCCGAATACCGAGGACAGACGAGACGAAAGGCGAGTCCTGCAACGCCGATTCCCAAAAGATAATCCCCGATGCTGGCAAACCCCAGCAGATTGGCGCCCAAGTGGATTCCGATCACGTCTCCCAGGAAGAGAAGCCTGGTCCCGGCGTCCGCCAGAACATATCCGGAAATCTCCCCGGCCGCCAGCCGCTGGACGATTCCGGAACCCGCCGCCCCGCTCACAATCCCCTGGGAAACGGGCATGGCCCATCCGTTTAACGCCATGACCGCAAAATTAAAAAGCGTGCCGACTCCGAACCAGCCGCTCCAGAAAGAACGGATATTGGCCGCGGAGAAAAACAGCAGCATTCCGTACTCCGCAACCAGCGGGAGGGGTTTGACCCAAAATCCGCTGAGATTCAGCGTGGTCAGGAGAAAGGGCAGCCATACCTCCAGAAGAAGGGCGAAAATCGGCAGAGGAAGAAACCGCACCGTTCCGTCGGCAATATTCCGGAAACTGCCGCCCCTGTATAAGCCCAGCGAAATCCCTATCGCTGCAAACATGAGAAGAATCAAGGCGGCGCCTCCTTTCCTCATCCGTATCGGAAAAACCCGGTATATTGCAAACCTCCTGACCGGCCGCCGGATTTTCAGGGCGGCGGGGTCGGGGGGAGCCGGTGTTAGAGCTCGATCTTGTCCACGATGGAGTCGAAGGCGGTGACGACCTTCGGGTCGAACTGAGTTCCGGAAAAACGATGGATCTCTTCCGTGGCCGCTTCTTTCGTCATACCTTTCCGGTAAGGCCTGTCGGTGGTCATCGCGTCGAATGCGTCGGCGACGCCGAGAATAGCGGCGGCTACCGGGAAGTTTTCAAATTTCGGTCCGTTGGGAGGGTAACCGCCGCCGTTGTAATGGCAGTGATGGTAAAGGACCGCTTCGTTGATCACGGGGGACAGCCGGATATCGTCGATGATCTTCCGCCCGATGACGGGGTGCATTTTGATTTCCTCAAACTCCTCTTCCGTGAGCCTTGCTGGCTTGTTCAGCACGTCGTTTCTGACCCCGATTTTTCCGATGTCGTGCAAAATGGCCGCGACCTTCACATTTTCAACCATATCCCTGTGCAGGCCCATGGCGGTCGCCAGCTGCTGGGAATAGGCCGCCACGCGCTGGGAATGGCCCTGGGTATACCGGTCCTTGGCATCGATCGCCATGGACAGGGAGGAAATGGTGCGCATGTACATGGACTTGCTGTCCAGATACAGCTTGAAGGAATACCGGGCCAGAAGCAGAGGAAACATGAACAGCAGTACGAAATACGCGCCGTTTTGCATGTTCAGCAGGATGGCCAGCAGGATCCCGAAGGGAATGGTGGAAAACACGTTGGGCAAAATCCCCAGGATGTTCTGATAGAACATGGGGGCGAATTTTTCTTTCCCCGCGGACACGAAATCGAAAATGAAAAAGATCAGGTTGAGACAGATGGAAATCAGCGCAAATAGAATTGCCGGAAGAATCGAGTAGGGAAAGCGGAAGTCGCTCCCCGTACCTCCCAGGAGAAGCAGCATCTGCCCTCCTACGAAATCCGAGAGGATGATATTGCACAGATTGAAGATTTCGTTGCCTGGAGAGGCCTTCAAAGCATAGCGCAGTTTTTTTGTATCCTCGTCCATAAGGAAGAAAAACAGGATAGAAAAGGAAAAGAGCACGATAGTGGTATGCAGACCAAACACCATCATGCTTGCAACAACGGGAACAAAAGACACATCAATGGACTTGTCTTCCGAGATGTAAACGGGAAGAGAGCGGGACAGGGCAAACAGCAGCAGGACGATTGCCCAGTTTACCGCGTCCTGAACTGTAAAACCGGATCCCTGCACCTGCTTCATCACATAAGCGGCGCAGTAGCCGATGATCAGAAAACCGACCACGATAATCAAAGAACGGTATGCAGTTTGCCTTTTCAACATTGAGGGTTCCTCCGGCAAAAATGCAAAATAATTGGTTAATTAAAAACAGATTCGGAACAGAAGGTCGACTTTTTATACTGTTACCTTACGCAGAAATAAGCACCGCTGGACAGCAGCATTGCGCACAGGCTGGCAAGGGCGATCAAAGTCTTTTTCATGTGATATAGCCTCCTCAGTTGAGACTCTGCCAACCGCTCGTTAGGCAGGCTATATCCGCTCCGCTTTCTGGTGATATGTTCCGAATCTGTTTTTAGCAAAGTAAAGGTGCGGGGAGATTGAAAACGAGAAAATTCGTGTGGGCTGCGCGGAGGATGTACATCCTTGCGCTACATGGCGCCGCCGATTCTCCGGTTGAGGGCGTTGAGCACGGCGAAGACGAAGGCGTTGTCCGGGCTGTCTCCGATAAATGCGCTTCCCAGAAGCTTCGCGCTGTTGTCGCAGCTCAGAGATACAAGGGCAACGGACTGGCCGGAAAAGGTGACAAGACTGGTGTCGATCAGTTCGATCAGGTGGTTTTTGGGGACAAACTGGCCGATCGCCTGGATGGTTGCGGCGGCGATGGCCCTGTGGCGTGAAAAGCTTTGGGAAGAACAGGTCGCCTCCCCGACGTAAGCCTGGTCCCCCCGCTCTAGAATGACCGAAACGGTGATTCTTCCTCCTCTGGCTTTCATCTCGATCCCCGTATATTTCAGTCGGATATTCATAGCGGAAGCCATTTGGGAATCGATCTGCGCGATGGAAATAATCCGGTAGTCTATTTCAATTCCGAAAGCCGAAATGATAGCCGACTGGATGTCACGGGTCAGGGCCTTGGGGTTTTTCGCGTTGCTGGCAAGCACGTGGATTTCATCCGCCTGCCCGTCGGCCGAAAAAATAACGTGGGCGGAAAAAACGCCGTCCAGCCTGCAGATCAAATCCTGCCATGCGTTTTCCGCAGAACCGGCCGCGGGAAAAAGCTTGTCGAGATGCCCCATATGTACCCTCCTATACCAGTCGAAATCCGGGGAAATGCGGTGGGGATTTGGAAAAAATGTAGAAACAATGGTTCATATTACATATTATAGACTGCGCTTGAAAAAGTCAATAAGCAAAGGGCTTTACATTGCTTTCCAAAAAAGAATAATAAATAAAATGCATAAAAAACAGTTGACAATAACAAGATCGAATAGTACAATATAGACAAGGAAGGGGTGATTCCAATGCAGGAAGAACGGAGGAACCCATTTCGTGCCGGCTGAACCGGCGGAAAACTGCCCTGCACATGCGGGGACGGGGGTTCGGCAAAAGCCCGGTCGGAAATCTCAGGTTCGGCGGACCAACCGCTGGAAGACAAACGGAAACTGGCGACCGACTCAAGCAAATGCCCCAAATAAACCCTGAAATGCGCGGACACGGAAAGGAGAAACAAAATAGTGCTGATCCCGGTTGAACGGTAGCCCCCCATCTGCTCGAGGACAGATGGGGGGTTGTGCTTTTCAGAGCTTTTCGGAAAGAGTGTTCAGACGACCTGCGCCTTGATCAGATTGGTGGTGCCGCTGACGCCCATGGGGACCCCTGCCGTGATCACCACTGTGTCTCCCGCGGAAACGATTCCGGCCAGGACGGATTCCCGGATGCCGCAATCGAACAGTTCGTCCGTGGAAGTAACGGGTGCCGTCAAAATGGGAAACACGCCCCAGGAGATGGATAGCTGGCGGCACACCCTGTCGGTGGTGGTGATGGCGGAGATGGCGCATTGAGGCTTGAAACGGGAGATCATCCGGGCCGTATGGCCCGACGTGGTCACCGTGATAATGGCGTCGGCGCCCAGATCGTGGGCCGTGGTGCAGCAGGCGTGACTGATGGCGTTGGTGACGGAAGCCCTGGCGGAAAAGCCGCCTGCCAGAAAACGAGCCCAGTAGTCGATCTCCGCCTCTGCCGCCTCCAGAGTTCGGACCATAGTCGAAAGGGCGCGCAGGGGGTACTTCCCCGAGGCGGTCTCTCCGGAGAGCATCACGCTGCTGGTGCCGTCGAACACCGCGTTGGCGATGTCGCTTACCTCCGCCCGGGTCGGTCGGGGATTGCGGATCATGGAGTCCAGCATCTGTGTGGCGGTGATTACGGGTTTTCCCCGCTGGATGCTTTTTGAGATAATCCGTTTTTGCAGAATGGGCACTTCGTAGATGGGGATCTCCACGCCCAGATCTCCCCGGGCCACCATGACAGCGTCGGACGTCGCGATAATATCGTCCATATTGTCGACGCCTTCCCGGTTCTCGATCTTGGCTATGATCAGAATGCCCTCTCCCCCGCACTGCCGCAGGACCCGGCGGATATCCTCCACGTCCGAGGCCTTCCGGATGAAGGAGGCGGCGATGAAGTCGAAACCGTTTTCCGCGGCGAACCGGAGGTCCTCCGCGTCCCGGTCCGTGAGGGACGGCAGATCGATGTGCACGTCGGGGATGTTGATGCTCTTGTTGTTGGAGAGTTCTCCTCCGTTGATAACGGTGCAGAGGATGTCCTCACCCCGGATCTCCGTTACCGCAAGCTCGATCAGGCCGTCGTCCAGAAGGATCCGGTTTCCGGAAGATACCTCCCGGGGAAGGGAAGGATAGGTGACGGAGACCCTCTCCGCGCTCCCGGGCACATCCCGGGAGGTGAGGATAAACGGGTCCCCCGGCGCCAGCTGGATGCTGCCCCCGGCAAAGGACCGGATCCGGATCTCGGGCCCCTTCGTGTCCAGAATGGTGGCGACCGGGCGGCTCAGCTCCCTCCGGACCTTTTTCAGAAGGTTCAGCTGTTGAAGATGGGATTCGTGAGTGCCGTGGGAGAAATTGAACCGGGCGGCGTCCATCCCCGCCAGGATGAGGGCCCGGAGAGATTCCTCGTCCGGAACCGCGGGGCCCAGGGTGCAGATAATTTTAGTCTTTCGCACAGTTGACCTCCTGATAAGTGGAAGGGCCGCGGTCTGCAGCTTCGCAGCCGGCCCTTGAATTCTCGCCTTGGATAAATTGCTGGGGACGCGTGCAAATCAAGTCCTTCAGCTGGATTTCAGGTGCTCCTGGATGCGCCCGATGATCAGGCCGAGGGCGACGGGATTCCTCCCGCCTCCGGGCACAACGATGTCGGCGTATCGCCGGCTGGGCTCCACGTATTCGTCGTGCATTGGCTTCACCGTGGCCAGGTACTGGGCGGCGACCGAGTCCAGCGTGCGGCCCCGTTTTTTGACGTCCCGGAGGATCCTCCGCAAAAGCCGCACATCCGCGTCGGCGTCCACGAAAATCTTGATGTCCATCATTTTCCGCAGCTCCGGGTTCTGCAGAATCAGAAGCCCTTCCGCCAGGAGAACCTTCGCCGGCTGGATGGTGACGGTGTCCTTGGTGCGGATATACTCGGTAAAGGAGTAGACGGGACAGGCCACCGGCCTGCCGCCGATCAGAGACCGCAGGTGTTCCGCCATGAGAGGGGTGTCGAATGCGTCGGGCTGGTCAAAATTGAGCTTCCGCCTCTCCTCAAAGGAGAGGGTGTCGTAGCTCTTATAATAGCTGTCGTAATTGATGACGCTGATATCGTCTCCGAAGCGCTCTTTCAGGCTTCTCGTCAGCGTGGTTTTTCCCGAGCCGGTTCCGCCGGCGATCCCGATGACCAAGGTTTCCAAGCGTTCCACCCCCCTGGCTTCATTATAGGGATGCTCCGGCCTGCGGTCAAGCCGGTGTGCTCTGCGGTAAGAAAAAATGTCGGATTTCGTCCGATTCGGGTTGACGCAGGTGGCATAATAATGTATTATGTAAATAGGAAAGTTTGGAAACCAGGAAGCCGGTGTCCCGTTCGATGATACGCCGACAAATCCTTTCGGTATTCTGTCCCGCAGTAAGCAGAAGATACAATTTCGGCCCGCCGCCCGCCGGGAAGGAGCGGCCGCCGCATTGCATGCTCCGATAGCCTGGAGAAGAGGTAAACGGACACGCGGCGCAGGGAGCCATCCATGAGTACGAGACGGTGTCCGAATTGCGGGGAACACTATTCCACTACATATAAAAAATGCCCCTTCTGCGGCGGGTCTCCCCAGCGCAGGAAAGGCGGAAAGAGACTTGCCCGCAAACGCGGAGGCGGCGTTTTCCGGGTGATCCTTCTGCTCATAGCGCTTGCCCTTGCGGGTTTTCTGATCTATTCCGTTATCAAGTCCATCCGGGATAATGCGCCCGCCGCTTCTTCCCCCACTCCCAGCCCCACGGTGGAGGTGACTCCTTCGCCCTCTCCGGATGTGACGAATGAGCCGGACGAGGACGGCGCGGTGCCTCCCGTGGTCAGCGGCGCGGAACCCACGGGGGGAACGGAGGTCTCTCCTTCCCCCGCGGTTACTCCGGGAAGCTCGGCAAATACGGCGCTGACCCTGGAAAAAACGGACATTTCCCTCTTCTCCGTGGGAGAGACGGCACAGATGAAACTGACCTCTTCACCCTCCGGTACGGTGACCTGGAAGAGCTCTGATGAAGCGGTCGCCACCGTAAGCTCCTCGGGCCTTGTTAAAGCCGTGGGAGCGGGTACGGCGAACGTCACTGCCTCCGCGGGAGGCAAAACGGCCGCCTGTATCGTCCGGGTGAAGCTCACCGCCCAGACGGGCGGTTCTGGGGACACCGTGACCCAGGCGTCCCTCAATAAAACGGATATCACGTTTTCCGGAGCGGGGGAGTCCTACGCCCTGAAAGTGACGGGTACCGACCAGACGGTGACCTGGACCAGCGGGAATACGGCGGTCGCAAAGGTGGATGCCGGCGGAAAGGTGACGGCCGTGGGCGAGGGAACGACCACCATCCGCGCGAAATTCGGAAGTACGGTTCTGGAGTGCATCATCCGGGTCAAACCCCAGTGAATTTGCGGTAAACAGGAAAATCTCAGCGGCGCCGCCCTTTTGAGGAAAAGAGCGGCGCCGCATTTTAAAGAGCGGCGCCATAGCAAACCGCGCCCGTCTACTATCCGGAGACCCGCCGGAGCCGTGTTGTTATTGCAGACCCGGCTGTGATATACTGGTAATGAACGGGCCTGAGCAATAAGCGCGTATTCTGCAGAAACGCGTGCCTTTTTCACCCCGCATCCGGCGGACCGGCTGCAGAAAGGCATTCTGTTATTTTCCTATGAAAGGACGAGAAAAACGCTCTATGACCTCCGAAGCTATGAAAACAAAACGTACCATCGGCATATTCGCCTCCTATTACAGGCCCCACCTGGGGCTTTTTCTGCTGGATATGTCCTGCGCCCTGTGCATTTCTCTTATCGATCTGGCGTTCCCCATCGTGTCCAAGCTGTCTATGGAGCGGCTGCTGCCGGGCCGACAGTTCGAGGCTTTTTTCACCGTGATGCTGGTTTTGCTGCTGGCTTACGTGCTTCGCTCCGGGATGTACTATATTGTGGGGTACTTCGGGCATACCCTGGGAGTGCGCATCGAGGCGGATATCCGGCGGGACCTCTTTTCCCACATGCAGGATCTGTCCTTCAGCTTCTTTGATAAGAACCGTACCGGGCACCTCATGAGCCGGGTCACCGGGGACCTCTTTGAGATCACCGAGCTTGCCCATCACGGCCCGGAGGATCTTTTCATCTCCGCCGTCACCCTCATAGGGGCGCTCATCGTCATGCTGGGCATCGAATGGCGCCTGGCCGTGATCATCTTCTCCGTCGTTCCCCTGTTTGTGGTCTTTACGGTTTTTCAGAGAAGACGCATGATCCTTGCCTCCTCCCATGTCAAGCAGCGCCTGGCCGGCATCAACGGGGACCTGGAATCCAGCATTTCCGGCATGCGCACCGCCAAAGCCTTTTCAAACGAGGAGGAGGAGATCTCCAAATTCAACGTCTCCAATGAAAGATTCAAAACCTCCAAGCAGGAGTATTACAGGGCCATGTCCTTCTATCAGGCCATGCTGGAGTTTTTCATGTCCGTCATGTCGGTGCTGGTGATTGCGGTGGGCGGTTATTTCCTGATGCAGGGGGAGCTGACCTATATCGACCTCATTACCTTCAGCCTGTATATTACGGCCTTTCTTTCCCCGGTGCGCAAGCTTTCCGCCTTTGTGGACCAGTACATGGTGGGCATGGCGGGCTTCAACCGCTTTGTGGAGCTTATGCGGACCTCCCCCGAGGTGACGGACCGGCCCGGCGCCCGGGATCTCTCCTCGGTAAAAGGGGATATCGACCTGGAGGACGTGTCCTTTTCCTATGAAGGGAAGACGGACGTTCTGGAACATATAAACCTCAGGATAAAAGCCGGGGAAACCCTGGCGGTGGTGGGGCCCTCCGGTATGGGAAAGAGCACCCTCTGCCAGCTCATCCCCCGGTTTTACGATGTGACGGCGGGCCGCATCCTGGTGGACGGCCGGGACATACGGGATGTGAAGCAGAAGGATCTCCGCTCAAGGATCGGGATTTTCCAGCAGGACGTCTTTCTTTTTGCCGCCACCATTTACGACAACATACGCTACGGGAAGCCCGACGCCACGAGGGAAGAGATCATTGAGGCTGCAAAGCGGGCCGAGCTCCACGAGGACATCCTGCAGATGCCGGACGGGTACGAGACCTATGTGGGGGAGCGGGGCGCGCTCCTTTCCGGCGGGCAGAAGCAGCGGGTTTCCATCGCCCGCATCTTTCTGAAAAATCCGCCCATACTGATCCTGGACGAGGCCACCTCCGCCCTGGACAGCGTCACCGAGGCGCGGATTCAGAGCGCCTTTGACGAACTGGCCCGTGGCCGCACCACCCTCATCATCGCCCACCGGCTTTCCACCATAAGAAACGCCGATCGTGTCATCGTCATCGACGGAGCGGGCATCGCCGAAGAAGGGACCCATGAGGAGCTTCTGGCCGCCGGCGGGGAATACGCATCTCTCTGGAGGGCGCAGCAGGCGACCCGGGCGGAGCAGGAATGACGGGACTTCGGCATCAGGCGAGGCGGTTCGAGTCCGGCTCCCCTCGCCATAAAAAATCTCCGGCGGAAGGGGAAACGGGGAGAGAGCCATGACGGACAAGGGAAAACTGCTGGACCGGTTTGCCCGGGACGGAGAGGAGAGAATCCTCCTGGGCCGGGTACTGGACCGGATGGAGACCTCCCGGCGCAGGAATATCCTTTCTTCCACGGGGTTTCTGAATCCCCGGGAGCAGGAGGTGTCCGCCCGCCTGCTGGAAGCGGCGGGGGATGGGGAAAACATTGTGTTTTTCGGCGGTTACGAGCAGGCCGAACGAAAAATTCTTCTGTTTTTGCCTGATTACATGACCGCGGAGGAGATTCAGGAGGAAGACGCCGGCCCGCTCCAGGGCCTGCGGGCGGAGTTCGCGCCCGAAAACCGCCTGACTCACCGGGATTTCCTGGGCAGCCTCATGGGGCTGGGAGTCCGGCGGGACTGTATCGGGGATCTTCTGGTGTCGGAGGACGGCTGTGATTTTCCGGTGCTGCGGGAGGTGGCGGACTGGATTCTCTCCGGCATGGAAAAGGCGGGAAGGGCGGAGCTGAGGCTCGCGCCCGTATCCCTGAAAGACCTGCGGATTCCGGAAGGGAAAACCAGACTTTTCCGCGATACGGTGGCGGCCCTGCGGCTGGACAGCGTCGCCGCGGCGGGATTTTCCTTGAGCCGGAGCGCGGCGGCGGACCTTGTGGCCGCCGGGCGGGCTCAGGTCAACTGGCAGGATTGCCAGAAACCCGACAGGCTTCTTCGGGAAGGGGACGCCGTGACGGTCAGGGGCCTGGGGAAAATCGTCCTGGAGCATGTGGGCGGCGCCACGAGAAAGGGCCGCATATCCGTTGAAATTAAACGGTATCTGTGAGGGGATAAGAATGGATCAGGAAAAGATAGCAAGAATCAATACACTGGCGAAAAAGGCGAAGGAGCCCGGAGGGCTCACCGAAAGCGAACGGGAAGAGCAGCAGAAGCTCCGTCAGGAATATCTGGCCTCTGTCCGGGAAAACCTGGTGTCCCAGCTGGAAAACACCTATATCGTGGACAGTCAGGGAACCAGGAAAAAGCTTGGCCAAAAGGAATAAGTAGCGCCGAATACGATGGCCCTGCCGGATATGATACCCGGCAGGGCCGTTGCTTTTTTTGCGTGAAGATGCTAATATATAGAAAAAATGGCAGGGAGATGTAAGGCATGGGAAAAGGGGTAAAACGAATCCTGGCGGCCGGTCTGGCTTTTATGCTTATGCTGTCCCTCGCGGCGCCGGGGGCGTCGGCGGCCGTCGGGCCGGAGGACATCCATGTGCAGCTCAACGGGCAGGAACTTGCCTTTACCGACGTGAGCCCTTTCGCGGAAAACGGACGCACCTACGTGCCCTTCCGCGCCCTCTTTGAAGCCCTGGGCGCTGCGGTGGACTATGACGCGGATACCATGACCGTCACGGCGGTCCGGGGAGACACCGCGGTGTCCTTTGTTGTCGGCCGGAGCGAGATGATTTTGAAGACGGGCGATACCGCCGAAACCGTCGCCATCGACGCTCCCGCCGTCGCCCGGAACAACAGGACGTTTGTCCCGGCGCGCTTCGCCGCTCAGGCGCTGGGCTGCAATGTGGGGTGGGATTCCTACAACCGGACCGTCGTCATCGACGACGTGGACGCCATTCTGGACGCCAACGCGGCCACCTATACGGTGATGGATAAATACCTGGGCTTTTTCAGTCGGCTTACCGCTTCTCCTCACGCGGTGAGAGGAACAGTGGGCGTGAAAATCAATTCCCTTTCGCCGGAAACGGAAAGCGGAGGCATCGACCTGGAAATCAACGGGGATGTGAGCGGACTCGTCGACCGGGACAGGCTGGCGATGGATGTCCTTATCACTACGAATCTTCTGGAGCTGGCGCAGAAGGACGCCGCCCAGAGGGCGGATGTCCAGAACCTGATGCTGGCGTCTTTGCTGTACAACATCCGGGTGGAGTTCCTCCTGAATCTGGAGACCGGCATGATCTATACCCGTTCGGATTGGTATAACCAAATGCAGGAAATCGAAGAGGGGACGTGGATTTCGCAGGACCTGAATGAGATGACGGAAGGATATTATATGACGGGCGGAACGCTGATTTCTCTGTCCTCTCTTCTCAGTACGATGCTGTCCCCGGGCAGCTTCCGGGACAGCCTGGCGGTTCTGCTGAGGATGAACTCGCTGACCGATAAGGATTATACGGCCACAACGGTGCTTCAGCATCTGAACACACTCTTCAGCGATCAGGTGATGACCGCAACGGGAAGCGGGTATGTTTCGACATATGCGGACGAACAGGGAGGCTATACGATAAGCCTGGAAAGCTCCTGCACCATGAACGGGGAGAGTATGACAGGGTGCTCCGTACAGCTGGAACAGGTGACCGAAGACGGGTCGATCGTCGTGGCCAAGGTGGGGCTGAACGCCGCAGGAATGGAGACCTTTTCCGTGACCGTGACGCAGCCTTCGGAAATGGAACTGGTTGTGGAAGGTTCTCTTCAGTTTACAGAAACCAGCGAGCAGCCTGCGCCCTGCCCCGCGGACGGTCCCGTAATCGCCGCGGGAGACCTGTACTGATACCGGCAGGATGGTTTATCGATAAATACCGTAATTCCATTGCATTTATTATCCGATACTGTTAAAATGTAGTGGAAATTAAAAGGAGGCGCAGATCATGCGGAAAGCAATGAAAAAAATTCTCGCGGTTGCCGTAGCGGTTACCCTTGCGTTGTCTCTGACGATGCTTGGCGCGTCGGCCGCCGCCGAACCTAAGGGGATCAGCGTGCAGCTAAACGGGCAGGCGCTTACGTTTACCGATGTCAGTCCCTTCGCGGAAAACGGGCGTACCTACGTGCCCTTCCGCGCCCTTTTCGAGGCGCTGGGCGCTTCGGTGGACTATGACGCCGACACCATGACCGTCACGGCGGTCCGTGGAGATACCACGGTATCCTTTGTTATCGGCCAGAGCGAAGTGACGGTAAAGACGGGCGACACCACCGAAACCATTACCATCGACGCGCCCGCCATCGCCCGGAACAACAGGACTTTAGTTCCGGTGCGCTTTGCCGCCCAGGCGTTCGGCTGTAACGTGGGCTGGGATCAGGACGATCAGACCGTCATCGTGGACGATGTGGACACGATCCTGGCGGCCAATACGGCAGCTTATACGGTGATGGACAAATACCTTGCGTTTTCCAAACAGTTTAACGCCGTCCCCCATGCGGTGAGCGGCTCCATGACGATTGATATGAAGCTTCTCTCGGAGGAACTGGAAAACGGCGGCATTACGGTAACGATCAACGGCAGTATGGAAGGGCTTTTGGATCAGACCGGCGGGGAACTGAGCATCACCGCCACCTCCAACCTGCTGGAGGCGCTTTCCCAGAGCGGCGATCTGCAGAACGTCGACACGGAAACCCTGGCGCTGCTGTCTCTGCTGAATAATGTGCAGGCGGATTTCATCGTCAACCTGGAAACCGGCATGATGTATATCCGTTCGGAAACCATCAATCAGATGCTGGGTCTGGCGGAAGGCAGCTGGCTCTCCTTCAACTTTGATGATCTTTCCCAGGAGGTACAGGCCGAGAGCGGAGTCCAGGTCCCCCTGACCTCTCTGATGAATCTGTCCGCCTCTGCAGAAAGCTTCCAGGAGTATCTGTCCGCAATCCTGAAGGCCATCCCCCTCACCGATAAGGACAATACGGCTGTGACGGTGCTGGCGCTTTATAACGCCATGTACAGCGATCAGGCGTTTGTGAAGACGGGTGACAGTTACGTCTCCGCTTTGAAGCAGAGCATGGAAGGCATGGACATGACCGTCACCACCACTTTCAATCTGACCGGAGACACCTTCACCGGATATTCCGTAGCCATGAGCATGGAGCAGGAAGGTACCCTCAGCATGTCCATGACCGCGGCCATGGATGCCACAGGAAAAGTAACACTTGATATGACCATGTCGGTGCCCGATTCGTTGGAGATGACCATGAACGGCACCCTCCAGTATTCCGCCACGACACAGACGCCCGCAGAGGCTCCGGCGGAAGGAACCGTAGTCCCGTTTGAAAGCCTGAGCACAACCTGAAACAGATAAAAAACGCCGGCAGATCTTTCTGCCGGCGTTTTCAATTGCCGCTTTGGGGCCGCGTGTTCCATACCGGTCCGCATTTTTAAAAACCATATCATTACGGTGTCCGGCAAACCCGGACCGGGAGGCAATCAATCCTGCAACACGAGTGACGAGAGGAAAGACGATGAATAGTCTGACTGCCGCGGAAACCTGTCCGCAGATCATACGGCGCCGGAGGTGCCGGCTTCTGCTCTCCCTGGCGGCGCTTATTCTGCTGCAGCTGGGCGTTTTGACCTATTGGGGCTTTCAGAAACAGGGGTTTCATATCGATGAAATATACTCATTTCAGAACTGCAACGGACTGTATGAGGCGTTTT
This sequence comes from Papillibacter cinnamivorans DSM 12816, assembly GCF_900176335.1. Classification (GTDB taxonomy): domain Bacteria; phylum Bacillota; class Clostridia; order Oscillospirales; family Oscillospiraceae; genus Papillibacter; species Papillibacter cinnamivorans. The sequence goes on along the minus strand of NZ_FWXW01000003.1, from coordinate 46,884 downwards.
TGCACGATGAACCCGGTTATTCGGACACCTGGCATAGTACGGAGTATTATGCGGGCTCTTTGTATGTGCGCGAAGACCGGAGGTTTTCGTACGATACTGTTCTTGCCAACGTAAATAATGACCCGTCCCACGTACCCTTGTTTCACCTGTTTCTGCATACCTCCTGTTCTCTGTTTCCGGGGATTTTTTCAAAATGGCTGGGCATCGTTCCCAACATGCTTTATTTTGTTGTCACACAGATATTTTTATTTCTCTGCGCGTCCTGGTTTTTTAAGGGGAAGGAGAAGTGGTTCGCTTTTCTGCCCTGTATTCTCTGGGGGTTCAGTGCCGGAGCCGCGAGCATGGTCATTTACGTTCGGATGTATAGTATGCTCGCCATGTGGACCATGGGCGCGGTTTACTTCCACCTGAAGCTGCTTTCGGAGAAAAAATCCGCCAAAAATCTGCTTTTTGCGGGTCTCTTTTCTTTCCTTTGCTTAATGACCCACTATTATTCCGCCCTCTTTCTTTTCTTCCTCGCGGCCTGCTTTGTGTTTTACCGGCTTTTCCTTCGCCAATGGAAAGCGGCCGCCCTGTATGCCGGGAGCATGCTGGGGGCGTTTGCGCTTATGATTGCCCTCTGGCCCACCGCCCTGACCCGCGGTCTTATCGGCAGCGACAGGGGGAACGAGGCGCTCGCCAATTTAAAAAGCCTGTCGGTTTCGCTGTTCGCCCATAGGCTCTCCGCATACCTCACCATCCTCGGCAGGGCGTTCTTTTACACCTGGACGAAAGAGCTGTCTTTGCTTCTGGTCCTGCTCCTGCTGGCTTGTATCGGCAAAGCGATATACGATAAAACGCACCGCCCGGGACGAAACGCCGAAACGCGCGCAGACCCGAACCGTCCGGCGGACGAAACGCGGTCAGGCTCCGTTCTGCCGCGCCGGCGCCCGGCGTTTTTCTTCCTGGCGATATCCGTTGCCGCCTGCGCTGCCGTCATCGCCCAAATTGCTCCGTATTATAACCTTCGGTATGTGTCTTTCCTGCTCCCTCTGGCGGCGTTGTGCTTTGTCCTTTTAACCCGCTGGATGTTCCGGCGGCTCTTTGCAAATGCGGCTGTTTTCCCCGCGGCCCTGCTCATCCTTTTTGCCGCTGTCACAATCCTGTCCTATCGCGGCGGGAGCATACTGTATCTCTATCCGGAGAGTGAAACCTACGGCGCCCTCATGGAAGCCCACCCCTGCGGTGCGGCCGTCTGCTTCTACGAAGATTGCTGGGAAACTGCGGACGAAGTCACACAGTTTCTGCATTATCCCCGGATCTATTGTACCCGGGAGGAAAACATTGCCTCTCTCGGATCGATTCTGGACGAAATCGGATACGGCGGGGATTTGATGGTCTACCTGGACCGGGACACGGACCAGTATGCCGCCGTAGCGGAAATTCTTAAGGAGACAGATCTGACAAAATACGAGCGTCTGTATTCGGATAACTATTTTACCGCCTATTGCTTTTCCCCCTGAAACCGTCCGCTCCGGAAGGTGTGCGCCTTTCTTCCCGATACAGCAGGAAAAAAACCGCGGATGGATCCATCCGCGGTTTTTAATGACGAAAGGCTGTTGGTTTACTTGAGAAAATATACGAGGGCGACAAGCTCCGCTACGAAAATAGCCGGCATGCCCAGCTGAAAATACCAGTGCTTGGTTTTATGCCGGAAGATCTGCATCCCGGCGATTGCGCCCAGCGAACCGCCCAGGATTGCGGCGAGAAACAGCGTGCGCTCGGGGATCCGCCAGGCGCTCCGCCTGGCCTTCCTTTTGTCGATTCCCATGAGCGCGAACGCCAGCAGATTGACGGCTGCGAGATAGATGAGGAAAATCCGGATGTTTTCGAAAATGAATTCTTTCATAATGCCGCTCCTAAATCATGTCTCCGTCCATCGTAGAATACCGGAAAGCTCCTGTCAAGGCGCTTTAGGCGATTCCCCTGTTGTAAACGGGGGGAAAAACAGGTATAATAACCGCGGACACTTCGGAAGAACGCGCAGCGGAAACGGTTGAGCGGACGGTTGATAAATAAACGGGAGAGGGATCGATTTGCGTGGAAAGAAGTAAAATTTCAGAACTTTATGCCCGTGCCAAGGAGATGGACGGGCAGAAGGTCGTGGTGGGCGGCTGGATCCGCACCATGCGGGATATGAAAACCTTCGGCTTTATCGAACTCAACGACGGCAGCGGTTTTAAAAACCTTCAGGTGGTGTATGAGTCCGCGGCGATTGCCAATTACGCGGAGATAACCAAGCAGAATGTGGGAGCCGCTCTTGTGATTCGGGGAACTCTGGTCTGCACCCCCGAGGGCAGGCAGTCCGTTGAGGTGCGGGCCAGGGAAATCGAAGTGGAAGGGACCTCCACGCCGGAGTATCCCCTCCAGAAAAAGCGCCACTCGGTGGAATTCCTGCGTACCATTGCCCATCTGCGCCCCCGCACCAACCTCTTTTCGGCGGCCTTCCGGATTCGTTCGGTGGCGGCCTTTGCCATCCATACCTTTTTCCAGGAGCGGGGATTTGTCTACGTACACACGCCCATCATAACGGGCAGCGACGCCGAGGGCGCCGGGGAGATGTTCCGGGTCACGACACTCAGCGCCGGCGATCCTCCCCGGAAAGAGGATGGTAGCGTGGATTTTGGGAAGGACTTCTTCGGCCGGCCCACCAACCTTACGGTTTCCGGGCAGCTGGGGGCCGAGAGCTTTGCCCTGGCCTTTGGGAACGTCTATACCTTCGGCCCCACCTTCCGGGCGGAAAACTCCAACACCCCGCGCCACGCGGCGGAGTTCTGGATGATCGAGCCGGAAATCGCCTTTGCCGATCTGAAGGACGACATGGACCTGGCGGAGGACATGATCCGTTTTATTATCAAGACGGTCCTGGAAAAATGCCCGGACGAGATCCAGTTTTTAAACGCCTTTGTGGACAAGGAGCTCTTAGAGCGTCTCACCGGCGTTCTCCATTCGGAATTTGCCCGCATCAGCTATACCCGCGCGGTGGAAATCCTTCTGGGAAGCGGGGAGAAATTCGAGTATCCCGTCTCCTGGGGCTGTGATCTGCAGACGGAGCATGAGCGCTATCTCACCGAAAAGCACTTTAAGCGCCCCGTCTTCGTCACCGATTATCCCAAGGAGATTAAGGCCTTCTACATGCGCCTCAACGACGATGGGAATACCGTGGCCGCCGCCGACCTGCTGGTGCCCGGCATCGGGGAGATCGTGGGCGGCAGCCAGAGGGAGGAGCGCCTCGACGTCCTGGAGGAGCGCATGCGTGAGCTGGGTCTCAGGCCGGAGGACTACTGGTGGTATTTAGACCTCCGCCGCTACGGGGGAACGAGGCATGCGGGCTTCGGCCTGGGCTTTGAACGCATCATCATGTATCTCACCGGAATCACCAACATCCGGGACGTGCTGCCCTATCCCAGAACGGCGGGAAGCGCCGAGTTTTAGCGATCGTTTCCGGATGGATATCGCGCAAGTATATGGGAGAGGGAATCGGAAAACAGATGGACAAGGGAAAGTGGAAGGATTTCGGACTGCTGAACGCGGGTACCCTGCTGGTAGCCGCGGGCGTGTATTTTTTCAAATTTCCAAACAATTTTTCTACCGGTGGCGTCAGCGGCATATCCCTCATTCTCAGCGCTCTGCTGAAAAATTACACCCCGGGCACGATCATCCTCATCATCAATATCGCGCTTCTGCTCATCGGATATCTGGTCCTGGGCAAGAGCTTCGGCATCAAGACGGCCTACTCCACCATCCTCATGTCCGGCGTCATACGGATTCTCGAAATTGTGTGGCCCATGTCGGCTCCCATGACGGACGAACCTCTCCTGGAGCTTATGTTTGCCGTGATGCTCCCCGCCTTCGGCTCGGCGATTCTCTTTAACATCGGCGCCTCCACCGGAGGGACCGATATCGTCGCCATGCTCCTTCGCAGGTATACCAATGCCAACATCGGAGTGAGCCTTCTCACCACCGATTTTGTCATTACCCTGGCCGCCTTCGCCGTCTTCGGACCCAAGACGGGCCTCTTTTCCATTCTGGGCCTGGGCATGAAGGCCCTGGTGGTGGACTCCGCCATTGAAAATTTTAACCTATGCAAATATTTTACCATCGTGACCACTAAGCCGGACCCCATCTGCACCTTTATATCCAATCGGCTGCACCGGGGCGCCACCACCTACGATGCCACCGGCGCCTTCACCCATGAACACAAAACGGTGGTGCTTACGGTGCTCCCCAGGGCCCAGGCGCTGCTTCTGCAGCGATACGTCCGGGAGATCGACCCCGAGTCCTTCATCTTCATTACCAACACCAGCGGTATTATCGGCAAGGGCTTCCGCGGCGTGATATAGAAAATTCCGGGGCTTTTCAGTCTCGCACAAAGGAAATCGTACATGGAACAGTTGGAAGAAATCAGGGAACTGGAAAGGCGGCTGGCCTCGGCTGCCGCCTATAGGAATGTGACGCTGCTGCCCGCGGTGAAGGCCGCGCTGGGGCTCCTGGAGGAACTGGGAGCAGTCTCCCCCCGACCCCGGGTCCTGCTGGACCGCTGGGCGGAGCTTTTTTATGCCCTGGCCGGGGAGGGATACGCTTCTTTGGGAGAATATCTCCGGGATCACATCCTGTATGACGACTCGCCCTATGCCAGGGCCGCCTCCGAAGGCAAAGCGGACCCGTCCCTCGTCCGTGCTGCCCGCCGGGACCTGGATGCCTTTTCCCGCCTCGGCAGTCTCGGCGCAAAACGGCTCAAGGCGCTGGCCCTTGAGGCCGCGGGGCCGGAGTACGGCCCTGCCGTCGATGCCCTGCCCGAATGGAGGACGGGAAGGAAACTGGATTTTCAGAAAATTACGGAGCAGTACCGCCGGAACGGCTGGGGCCCTTTTGCCCGGTACCGTGCCTTCGTCTGGGAGGATCCTCACCTGATACCGGTGGAGGACCCCGACGTGCCGGGAGCGGACGAGCTCGTCGGCTACCGGCTGCAGCGCACCGCCGTGATCGACAATACCCGGGCCTTTCTGAAAGGAAACCGCATCAACAACGTGCTGCTCTACGGGGAGAGCGGGACGGGAAAATCCGCCACGGTGAAATCCCTCCTGGGCATCCCGGAATTCGGGGATCTGCGCATTGTGGAGGTCAGGCGGGAGCGGCTGGGCGATCTGCCGGAGCTCATCCGGCAGCTGTCCGGGAGACGGCAGAAGTTTATCCTTTTCCTGGACGATCTCACCTTTGAAAACGACGACAAGACCTTTTCCTGCCTGAAAACCGTGCTGGAGGGCGGCCTGGAGCGGCGCCCGGTGAACGTCGCGGTTTACGCCACCTCCAACCGCCGGCATCTGGTCCGGGAGTTTTTCAGCGAACGGGGCAAAGACGAGATTGATCCCAAGGAGTCCATCCAGGAAAAGGCCGCCCTTTCGGAACGTTTTGGGATTCGTATCCCCTTCCTGGCCCTGGGAAAGCAGGAGTACCTGGAACTGGTGGATATCCTTGCGGCCAGAGCCGGGATCCGGATGGAACCGGAGGCGCTTCATGGGGAAGCGATGCGCTGGGAGCTGCACCACGCAGGGCGGACGCCCAGGACGGCCAGGCAGTTTATCGATTATCTTCTGGGCCGCGGATGTGTCTGCCCGCCGGATGAAGGAGATTTTGAAAGGCCCTTATAAAATGTTGTGCTGCCCTCTTGAAAAATGGAAAAGGATAGGGTATATTGATATTAGCACTCGATACAAAAGAGTGCTAATATGTATTTATACTGTTTCCCGGTTTAACGGGAGAACGGTATGAACGGCCCTGCGGGCGCTCAGGCGCCCGGGCCTGAATAATAGGACAATATCAATGGAGGCGTACGGTTCATGGCAAAAAAACAATTCAAAGCGGAGTCAAAGCGGCTTCTGGAACTGATGATTCATTCGATCTATACCCACAAGGAGATCTTTCTCCGGGAGATTGTCTCCAATGCCAGCGATGCGCTGGACAAGCTCGCATACCTGTCTTTGACCGACGACAAGGTGGGCATGTCCCGGAGCGATTTCGGCATAGAAATCAAGCTGGACCAGGGCGCCCGGACCATAACGGTGACCGATAACGGCATCGGGATGACAAAGGAGGAGCTGGAATCCAATCTGGGCGTCATAGCCAGAAGCGGCTCACTTCAATTTAAGAAGGAGATGGAACAGAGCAGCTCCGGCGAGAACATGGACATCATCGGCCAGTTCGGAGTGGGCTTTTATTCCGCGTTTATGGTCAGCGACGAGGTGACCGTGACCAGTCGGGCCTATGGTTCGGACGAGGCCTGGCGCTGGAAGTCCGCGGGAGCGGACGGCTATACGGTGGAGGAATCCCGGAAGGACACCGTGGGCACCGAGATTGTGATGAAGCTGAAGGAGGACACCGAGGAGGAGCAGTATGGCCGCTTCCTGGACGCCCACGAGATCAGCGCCCTGGTGAAAAAATATTCCGACTATATCCGGTATCCCATCCGTATGGAGATGGTGAAGCACCGCCGGAAGGATAAGGCGGAAGGCACGGCGGAGAACGCGGCTCCCGAATGGGAAACCTATATGGAGACCGAGACCCTCAACAGCATGGTCCCCATCTGGCAGCGCCCCAAATCCGAGGTGAGCGACGAGGAGTACAGGAGCTTCTACAAGGAGAAGTTCATGGACTACGAAGACCCCGCCGCGGTGATTACCGTGAGCGCGGAGGGAGCGGTCACCTATAAGGCCCTACTCTTTGTTCCGGCCAGGGCTCCCTTCGACTTTTATACCCGGGAGTTTGAAAAAGGGCTGCAGCTGTATTCCAGCGGCGTTCTCATCATGGACAAGTGCCCGGAGCTCCTGCCGGATCATTTCCGCTTCGTGAGGGGCGTCGTGGACTCCCAGGATCTGTCTTTGAACATCTCCCGGGAGATGCTTCAGCACACCCGGGGCCTCAAGGTGATCTCCGCCAACCTGGAAAAGAAGATCAAAGCCGAGCTTCGAAAGCTCCTGGAAAACGACAGGCCGGGATACGAACGTTTCTGGAAAGCCTTCGGCCTGCAGATCAAGTACGGTATCGCCGCCGAGTACGGCGCGCACAAGGATCTGCTGAGAGATCTGCTGCTCTTTTACTCCTCGGCGGAGGAGAAGTATGCGACTCTGGCGGAGTATGTGTCCCGGATGAAAGAGGACCAGAAATATATTTACTACGCCGCAGGAGACAACGTCGCGCGGCTGGGTAAGCTTCCCCAGACTGAGCGTCTCCTGGAAAAGGGCTATGAGATCCTCTATCTCACCGATGAGGTGGACGAGTTCGTGGTTCAGATCCTGGGCAAGGTGGAAGAAAAGGAACTCAAATCCGTTAACGACGACAATGCCGTTCCCGAAAGCAAAGAGGAGCAGGAAAAACACGACAAGCAGATTGAGGAAAACCGGGGGCTTCTGGACTTTGTGAAGGAAACCCTGGGCGATAAAATCAAGGAAGCCCGCGTTTCCAGGAAACTGAAAAGCCACGCCGTGTGCATGACGGCCGACGGCCCCGTTTCCCTGGAGATGGAAAAATACTTCAGAAGCCTTCCGGACGCGGCGGGAGAAAAGCTCACCGCCGAGCGGGTCCTGGAGCTCAATCCCGAGCACCCCGCCGTGGAAGCCCTTCGCAGCGCCTTTGAAACCGACCGGGAGAAGGCCGCGCTGTACGCCAGAGTGCTGTATTACCAGTCGCTTCTCATGGCGGACCTTCCCATCGAGGATCCGGCGGAGTATTCCCGGCTGGTCTATGAGCTGATGAAATAAAGCGGCGCTCACCCTGCGCCGGTCTCCGGTTGGCGGCGGCCGGTTCAGAACCGGCTGACGATCGGTGCGGCGGGGCTTTGTCAAGAGGACAGGTCCGCGGGAACCGAAGAGAATTAAGGAGTGGACTGTGAAAAGCCGCGGCTTTTCGCAGTCCACTCCCGCCTTTTCCCATCCACCGGACTTTGAAACAGGATAAAAAAACCCGCCGCAGAAATGCGGCGGGAGGTAAAGCATTTGAAAAACGGCCGATCCGTTTAAATATCCACCAGAATATTCTCCGTGCCGTTGCGTTCAAATTCTGCTATGTACTCGTCGATCCGGTGGGAGAGCTCCTCGTAATTCTCATTGCTGATGGGTTCGTAATTCATGTCCCGCCGTGCCAGCTCTTCCGCCAGGACCTCGTAGAACACCGTATTCTCGTAATCGGCGATGGCTTCGTGGATTCCGCCTTCGGCAAAGGAGCGGGAAGGAATCAGAGTGCCGTTGTAGTGCTCCGTCAGAGAGGGCATTCCCTCTTTGATACAGTGGGAAAAAATCAGGCTTTCCACCTCATCGTAGTCGGCGAACCGGTCGTCTCCCCGGATGGAGTTCAGAATCCAGTTTCCAATGTAAACCAAATCCAACAGCCGTCTGTATTGCTTTGCCGTCAATTCGATGTTCATTGCCGCCCCTCCTTGATGAAAAAAGTTCTGTCCGGTTGTAACCCTATATCTGAGACCAAAATTATAGACCTATTATAGTATGAAGTCAATTGCATTTCTACAGAAAAATTGTGGCGAAAGTAACAATTAAGAGGAGAAATGTGGGAAATAACGGAAAACCGTCTCGGATGATTGGAATATAAGGCGGAACGTGGGAAAATAATGAGTAATCGGTCGCAATAAACGCCAATTCAGGCGGAAAAAGCGCCGGAGAAGGTGCAGCCGGCCCTAAAAGGTCTCCCGGATGTGATGCTTGGAATTTCCGTACCGGGGCGGCTTTAACTCAAAAATTGACTTGTTTTATGGATGACGGTATCATATGATAGAAAAAGCCAATTGCGTTTGGAGGAATCTGACTGTGGATAACCGGCCTGTAGGCGTGTTCGATTCCGGCCTGGGAGGGCTCACCGCCGTCCGGGAGATTATGAACATACTGCCTTCTGAGAATGTCATATACTTTGGAGACACCGGACGCGTGCCTTACGGCGGGCGCTCCCGGGAGACCATCATCAAATACGCCAGGCAGGACGTGCAGTTCCTGCAGAGCTTTGATCTGAAAGCCATCGTGATTGCCTGCGGCACCGTGAGCACCACCGCCATGGACGTCATCACGAGGGAATACACCCTTCCCATATTCGGTGTGGTGGATCCCACGGCAAGGCGAGCCGCGGGGGCCACACGGAACGGGAAAATCGCCCTCATCGGCACGCAGGCCACCGTTCGCAGCGGCGCCTACGAGCGCCTGATCCAAAAGTGGAACCCGGAGGCGGAAGTGCGGGCGTATCCCTGCCCTCTTTTCGTCCCGCTGGTGGAAAACGGGCGGTTTCGCCGGGGGGACATCGTGATCGAAACGGTGGCCTCGGAATATTTGAAGCCCATCCGGGACTGGGGTGCGGATACCCTGGTCCTGGGCTGTACCCATTATCCCCTCCTTATGGACGTGATCGGGGAGTACCTGGGCGGGGGTGTGGTTCTGGTAAATTCCGGAGTGGAGGTGGCCGCCGACCTGAAGCGGCAGCTTCGCATCCGGGATTTGACCGCCGATCCCGGACAAAGCGGCGACTGCTGCTATTATGTGAGCGACAGCGTGGAGGGGTTCAGCCAGCTGGCGTCCGTCTTTTTGAACCGGGACCTGAGCGACAGCGTGGAAAAGGTGGACATTGAAAAATACTGAGCGGCCGGATGCCTTGACGTCCGCGCGGTCCGGCCCCGGGCGCGAATCCGGGAAAATAGAACATATTTACAAAAGGAACCGGTCTGTGTATAATAGATTGGTTTATATGATAAAGCCGGAGGCGGGAAATCTTTTTGACAGAAATGAGCGTTTTCTATGAATAATAAAGAGGTTATTATTTCCATACAGGGGAAACAGTCCTTCGACGATGCCGGAGAGGAGACCGTCGAGCTGGTGACCTCCGGTACGTATTCCGGGACGGAGAACGGATATACACTCAGCTATCTGGAAAGCGAGCTCACCGGGCTGGAGGGCACCACCACCACCTTCCAGATTGAACGGGGCCGCGTAACTCTTCTGCGCATGGGACCCGTGAGCTCCCAGATGATATTTGAGGAGGGGAAAAAGCACTTTTCCCTCTATGAGACGGTATACGGCGCCATGACCATCGGCGTCAGCGCCAGCAGGGTAAAAACGGAGCTGAGCGACCTGGGCGGCGATATCGAGATCGACTATGCCATTGAAATCGACCACGCGGTGGCCGGGGAGAATATCTTCAAAATCAATGTGCGGGAAGTCGGAGCAAACGGGAAAAACAGAATTTTAAGCTAGAGGTGCGCTATGACGAATATGGTACAGGCGGCGGGAGACGAGCTTTCCAATCTCGTCGGGGCGGCCTATGAAACGGCGGTTGCGGAAGGAGCTCTGCCGGCCGGAGCGGCGGCGGTGGGAACAATTGAAATTCCGAAGGATGCGTCCCACGGCGATTACACCTCCGGGTTTGCCCTGGCGGCGGCCCGGCAGCTGAAACTGCCGCCCAGAAAGATCGCGGAGCAGATCCTGCCCCGGCTTGGGCTGGAGGGGTCTTATTTCAAATCGGCCGAGGTGGCGGGCGCCGGGTTTATAAACCTCCGCCTTGCCGACACCTGGTACCGTCAGGTTCTCTCCTCCATTGAGGAGGACGGGGAAACCTACGGTTCCGTGGACGAGGGCCGGGGGAAAAAAGTCATGGTGGAGTTTGTTTCCGCCAATCCCACCGGGACCATGACCATCGGCAATGCCCGGGGCGGCGTTCTGGGGGACGCGCTGGCCTCCATTCTGGAGCGCGCCGGGTACGATGTCTGGCGGGAATTTTACGTCAATGACGCGGGAAACCAGGTAGAGCTCTTTGCCAGGTCCCTGGAGGCCAGGTACCTCCAGCTTTTCCTGGGGGACAAGGCCTCCGGCATACCCGAAAACGGGTATCACGGAGAGGATATCGTCACCCTGGCCGGAATTTTCCGGAACGTTTACGGGGACCGGTATCTGAAAGCGGACGAGGCGGAACGCCGGCAGGTTATGATGGAGTTCGGCCTGAAATACAATATCGAGAAGATGCGCGCCGATCTGGAGCGGTACGGGATCACCTACGACGAGTGGTTCCGGGAGTCCTCCCTTCACGAGAGCGGATACGTGGAGGACACCATCCGGATTCTTGTGGAAAAGGGATACACCTATGAGAAGGACGGCGCCCTCTGGTTCCGGGTCACCGATTTCGGCGCGGAAAAGGACGAGGTGCTCCGCCGCTCCACGGGGGGGTACACCTATTTTGCCGTGGACATGGCCTACCATAGGAATAAATTCCAGGTGCGGGGCTTCGACCGGGTCATCGATGTCCTGGGAGCGGACCATCACGGGCACGCTCTCCGCTTTAAAAAGGGGATCACCGCTCTGGGGATCGACAACAGCCGCCTGGAATTTCTCATCATGCAGCTGGTCCACCTCACACGGGACGGAGAGACGGTGAAGGTCTCCAAGCGCACCGGCAAGGCCATCGCCCTGTCGGACCTGCTGGACGAGATCTCCGTGGACGCGGCCAGATTCTGGTTCAATTCCCGGCCCAATACCCATCTGGAATTTGATATGGGGCTTGCCGTCCGCCAGGACAGCGAAAATCCCGTCTATTACGTACAGTACGCCCACGCCAGGATCTGCAGCCTCATCTCCGCCCTGGCGCTGGAGGGAGCCGAGGTTCCCGCCTCCTCCGGGATCGACGCGTCGCTTTTGTCCACCGAAGTGGAGCACGAACTGATTAAGCAGCTCTCTCAGCTTCCCGAGGAGGTCCGCCTGGTGGCCCGGGAGCTGGATCCCTCCCGCATCAACCGCTATCTCATCGAACTCGCGGCCCGGTTCCACCGCTTTTACACCTCCAACCGGCTCAAGGGAGCGGATCCGGAGGTCCTATCGGCCCGGCTGAAGCTGGCCGACAGCGTTCGGGCCGTGCTGGAAAACGGATTGAAGCTCATTGGCGTTTCGGCGCCGGTTAAAATGTGATTTTATTTGATTGAATGTGATCTAAGGAGGAGAACGGAAAAATGGACGCAATTCCGTTGCGATTGCCGTTCCTCATGGACGGCGCAACCGGAACGGCACTCCGGGAGCAGGGGATGCCTCCCGAGGCGTGCACCGAGCAGTGGGTGCTCGCTCACCCGGAAATTCTCGTGGAACTTCAGAAAAGATACGTTGAGGCAGGCTCGGACGTGATTCTGGCCCCCACCTTCGGCGCCAACGGCCCGCGTCTTGCGCGCTTCGGCCTGGAAGACAAGGTGGAGGAATATAACGCCGCACTGGTGGCCCTCTCCAGGCGGGCGTCCGGCGGCAAAGCCCTGGTGGCGGGGAACCTGTCTCCGGTGGGCCCGCTTCTGGACGAAGAGGAACCCGACAGGCTGGAGAGGCTGATTGAAATCTTCGCCCGGCAGGGGAGAGCGCTGGAAGAGGCCGGTGTGGACCTCTTCGTGGTGGAGACCATGACGGATATCGCAGAGGCCCGCGCCGCGGTGATCGCGCTGCGGGAGGTTTCCTCCCGGCCGGTGATGGTTTGCTTCACCGTGGACGGAGACGGCGAAACGGCGGACGGGGCCGATATCCTGGCCGCCTGCGTCATCATGGAGGGCCTTGGGGCCGCGGCTTTCGGCATCAACTGCTCCGAAGGCCCGAAGATGGTCCTGGAAGGCCTGCGCAGGCTTACTCCCTATGCCGCCGTCCCCCTGGTCGCAAAGCCCAATGCGGGGCTTCCCGCTGAAGAGGGAAACGATCCGGCATGTTATTTGAGTCCGGAGGAATTTGCCGCCTGTGTCCCGGACCTGGCTCGGGCCGGCGCCCGGATTTTCGGCGGCTGCTGTGGAACGGGTCCCGAACATATCGCGGCCCTGCGGAAAGCTGTGGATGCCATGGATTTGTCCGCGCCGGCAGGTTTTCCCCGGGATGAGGACAGCATCCTCTGCGCCAGCCGGACGGAAGTACATTTTATATCTCCCACCGTGGACGTGGGGGAGACCATCGAATGCTCCCCCCACTTGGAGGAGGATATTCTCGAAGCGGAGGACGCGCCCAGCGGCGCCGTAAAAATTGCCGTGTACAGCCAGGACGACCTGGATGTCTTCAATGAGGCCCAGTATATGATCCGCGAAGCCCTCTGCCTGCTCTCCGATTCTCCGGAGATCCTGGAAAAGGCCCTGAGGCTTTATAACGGCCGGGCGTTTTACGACGGGACGGGCGCCATCGAAGCGGACGTCCTGGAACGCCTGAAGGATAAATACGGCCTGATTGTCCTATAGGATAAGACCCGCGGGTGGGATCCTGCTCGCCTCAATGGAAAAAGAGACGCACCGACGCCGCTGCCACGATAAACCCCGTGAGATCCGCGGTCAAAGCCGCCGGGATGGTGTAGCGGGTTTTGGTGACCCCCGCCGAACCCAGGTAAATCGCGATGGTATAGAAAGTGGTTTCGGTGGAACCCAGCATCACGGCGGCCGTCCGGCCCACAGTGGAGTCCGGCCCGTAGGAGGACATGAGCTCCGCGCCCACGGCCAGGGCGCCGCTTCCGCTGATGGGGCGGACAAGCATCAGCCCGACGGTTTCCGGCGGGATTCCCAGGGCGCCCAGTAGGGGCGAAAGGACCTGGGCCATGAGATCCATGGCTCCCGAGGCGCGGAACATATATACCGCCGTCAGAAGGCCTATGAGGGCGGGGAAGATTTTCATCATCACGGTGAGTCCCTCGCCGGCTCCCCGAACGAGGGCGGAAAAGACATCCACCTTCCGGGAGAGCGCGTATACCGCAGTGAACCCGATGATAACCGGGACCAGTAAGGAAGAAACCGTATTCATTCAAACCGCCTCCAAACGGCGGAAAGCAGCTTTGCTGCCAGAACTCCGGCCAGGACGGACATCGCCGAGGTGAACCACACGGCCGGCAGGATATCGAAAGGCGCCTGGGCGCCCAGTCCAGCCCGGACGCCGGCCACGGTGGCGGGAATCAGCTGGATGGATGCGGTGTTTACCACCACCAGCATGCACAGATCGTCCGTGGCCCGCTTCCCGGAAGCTCTGGACATGAGGCAGGCCGCCTTGACCCCCATGGGTGTGGCCGCATTTCCCAGCCCCAGCAGATTGGCGGAGACGTTGGAGGAAATTGCCGACAGGATCTCCTCGTTTCCCCGGACTCCGGGGAAGAGAAAGGAGAGAACGGGGCGAAACAGGCGGGACAGAGCGCGTATCATTCCCGCCTCCCGCATCACGGAAATAACTCCGGTCCAGAGGCACAGGATGCCCGCCATGGAAAGACAAAGCGTAACGGCCGCGGCGCCTCCTTCCAGCACGGCCGAGCCGAGGGCGTCAATCCGTCCTGTGAGGACGGCGCAGAAAATGGAAAACACGGTCATAAAAGTCCAGATCCAGGCCATTGCCATTGAAAACACTCCCTCCGGCCCGGGCTGTCTGATTCCCGGGCTTCTGGACTATATATATACGGCCGCGGGGCAAATCATGAGACAAGGCGCCGCTTCCGGTGCGGCGGGATATGGCAGGAGACGTGATAATAACACATTTTCTGTGGGAATTAGTGCTTTTTCCAAAATAATTTACAAATGAATATTGACAAATGAATACGTTATGTTATGATAATTACAGATTCTGGACTATGATAACAGTAAATGGGAAATCCGGAAAGGAGGATAGAATATGAAATCAACTGGAATCGTCAGAAAGGTTGACGAACTGGGAAGAATCGTTTTGCCCATCGAACTCCGCCGCACCCTGGACATCGCGGAAAAGGACTCGCTGGAGATCTATGTGGACGGCGCTTCCATTGTGCTGAAGAAATATCAGCCGGCCTGCATCTTCTGCGACGATGCGCGGGATGTCATCAACTACAAGGGTAAAAACGTCTGCCCCAACTGCATCAAGGAGCTGAAAAACAAGTAATTTCGGTTTCCGTGCAAAAAGTGAGCAATGCCTGAAAGCACATGCCTGAAACGCTGGATTTCCGCACCGGGTAGGAAAGATGACATAGAATGTGATGGCTGTGTGAAAACACATTTCCTCCAAATTATACAGATAGTAATATACGGTTAAATGGCCGTACATAAGCCTGGCAGGTCGGAATTAGATAAGCGGTTAACAGCGACAGATGCTTGAGCGGCCTGAAAATATGAAAAGCCCTTTCCGATGGCAAACGCCGGAAAGGGCTGTGTTTTTTTTTCAGTGATTCAGACTGGCATAATAGAGCGCGTTTTTGGGAAGCCCCGTCTCTTCCGAAACTTGCCGGGCCGCGTCCTTCAGGGAAAGACCCTCGGACCGGCGCTGCAGCACCAGCTCCGCGCCCTCCTCCAGGGTCAGGGCCGGATGGCTGGGAGGAGAGGCTCCTTCCACCACAAGCACAAACTCCCCCCGGGGAGGAACAAAGGAGAAATACGAAAGAGCTTCCTTCAAAGTGGTCCGGAGGATCTCCTCGTGGAGCTTGGTAAGCTCCCGGCAGACGCTTATCCTCCTGTCTCCCAGCTCCGCCAGAAGATCCGTGAGGGTGGATACCAGCTTGTGGGGAGCCTCGTAGAAGATCATGGTCCGGGTTTCGTCCCCGAGAGAGGCAAGATGCTTTTTCCGGCTTTGCCGGCTGGTGCTGAGAAATCCCTCAAAGGTGAAACGTCCCGTGGGAAGCCCCGAAACCGCGAGGGCGGAAATGAGCGCGCAGGGCCCCGGAACGGCCGACACGGGGATCCCCGCCTCGGCGCAGAGTACCACGAGATCCTCTCCCGGATCGCTGACGGCGGGAGTGCCTGCGTCGGTGACAAGAGCGCAGCTTTCTCCGCTTAATAGGCGGTCCCGGATTCCCGGACCTGCCTCCGTACGGTTGTGGGCGTAATAGCTCACCAGCTTTTTTTTGATGCCCAGGTGATTGAGCAGCTTAAGTGTGACCCGGGTATCCTCCGCCGCGATAAAATCGGCCTCTTCCAGTGCCCGGACTGCGCGGGGGGAAATATCGCCCAGATTCCCGATGGGCGTTGCAACAAGATATAAGGTTCCCGGCATAAGGTTTCACCTCAGTTCTGTTTTCGGCGGTAGATGGCTTTTACCTCGTCGGTTTCCGTGCCGTCCGGATGGAGCAGCACGAGATCCCGCTCCAGCTTCAGACCCGGTTTTCCTCCCCGGCGGCCCTCCGCCAGGATCAAAGAAACGGGACCGCCGGACCGGTGCCGGACCATGCGCAGCCGTTTCGGTTCGATCCCGTGCAGCCGCATGGCCCAGAAAAGATCCACCAGGCGCTCCGGGCGGAAGACCACAGCGAACCGCCCGCCCCACCGGACCAGGCGGGACGCGGCGGCGCATACCTCGGTAACGGTGCAGCTTCTGTCGTCCCGGGCTTCGGCGATGGTGTCCTCCGCTTTTGAAAATCCGCTGTTTTTGGGGAAATAAGGCGGATTGGAAACCGCCAGGTCGTAGCTGCCGGCTTCCGGCAGCTCCTCCGGATTCCGCAGATCGGCTCTAATGAGGCGGACGGAATCCGCAAGCCCGTTGAGGGCGATGTTCCGCGCCGCCAGCGAAAGGGCGGATTCCTGAATGTCGATTCCGTCGATCCGGAGATCCGGGCACCGCGCGGACATCAGAATGGGCAGGACCCCGGTTCCGCACCCCAGATCGCAGACGCGGCAGCCGGCGGAAAGAGCCGGAAAGGCGGCGAGCATGGCCGAATCGGTGCCAAGCTTGAAGTGGCGGTCGTCGGAGATCAGCCGGAATCCTCCCGGCCAGAGCTCCTCCACATGTTCCATGCCTTCCGCCCCCCTCCCTTGTCCTTCTTCCCGCGAATCACAAGTATCATAGCACGAAAGCCCGAATCACCGCAACAGCAGCATCCGGCGGAATGAAATTTTCCTGCTGCCCTAAGATAAGGATGCCCGTTTTTTACAGCACCCAACGTCTTTCAGATGGAAAAACGCGCCGCAGGCACAAGCCTGCGGCGCGTATGTAAGGATCTTGCTCAGCCCTGGGAGATTGCACCTACCGGGCAGGTATCGGCGCATGTCCCGCAGTCAATGCAGGAATTGGCGTCGATTACGTATTTGTCATCCCCTGCGGAAATCGCGCCCACGGGGCACTCGCCCTGGCAGGAACCGCAGCTGATGCACTTGTCACTGATCACATATGCCATAGAAATACACCTCCCACTTTGTTACTGTCTGCTATTCTACCACGAAATCGGGAAAAAGCAAGATTCTTTCCCAAAACAGGGGAATATTTTTTGCTCTTGCGGGGATACTTGGTGAATTGACGGGAGGAGTGACGGTATGAGACGAGATTATCTCGACACGATGGAGACCGCCGGGAGTCTGGTGCCGGATCTGAGCAGGGCTCCCAGCAGCCATCCCCATTCTCCGAGACGCTTGGAATCCCCCTTAACCGCTGAAACGGAAAAGCACAAGGATCGGGAAAAAGGAAAGCGGAGAAAAGAGAAGCAAATGCAAGGATAAGGGAAGCGGATGGTGGGATTCGCGCTATTTGGTCAGAGAAGGTTGAAAATGATAATTGACCGAAAACGGAAAATAGATTAAACTTAGAATAGTCAAACAATGTCAAAACGGGTTCCTCCCGGTAGGGAAGAGCCGCACAAAGGAATGACGATCATGGGAATCAGTGATTTGATTGCGGATTTTATCCAGGATGCCCTTGCCCAGACGGACGGTGTTCTGGAACTGCAGCGCGGGGAGCTGGCGCAGAAGTTCAACTGTGTGCCCAGCCAGATAAACTACGTGATGTCCACCCGGTTTTCCCCGGAGCACGGATACATTGTGGAAAGCAGGCGCGGAGGCAACGGATACATCCGCATCACCCGTGTCCGCCTGGACCGAAAGACCATGCTGATGCACGCCATCAATGCCATTGGGGACGAGATAGACGAGTGGAGCGCCTGCGCCATCTGCTCCAATCTTCTCTCCGGCGGAGTGATAGAGGAACATATAGCCCAGATCATTGTTGCCGCGGTGAGCGACAAAGCGCTTCGATCGGTGCATACCGAGGAACGCAATCCGCTCCGCGCGGATATACTTAAGAGAATTCTCATTCATGCGGTGTGAGGAATCGGCGTATCCTTCAATGATCGGCTGCCCAAGGAGGGATTGTAATGCTTTGCCAAAATTGCGGAAAACACGAAGCGGTATTTCATTATACCAGAAACATAAACGGAACGATCAGTGAGCAGCACCTCTGCGAGGACTGCGCGGCCCATTTCAATGCCGCCTCCTGGACGGGACGGGAAGAGGACCCGACGCTCAGCGCCATTTTGTCCCAGTTTACCGGAGGCTGGCTTGTGATACCCGCCATCATCGCCTCCAGGAATGTGGAAGGCGCGGCGGGGGAAATCCCGGAAGCCAAACGGCCCGGAGATCCGGACCGCGCGGAGAAGCAGGTCGGGACGGCGGACCATACCATCCCGGAGGCGGTGGCTGAAAAGCTGAAGGCCCGCAGGGAGCTTCAACTGCTACACCGGCAGCTGCAGGACGCCTCGGACGCCCAGGATTACGAGCTGGCCGCCGAACTGCGGGATAAGATCAGACAGTTGGAAAACAAGGGAGGAAGTACTCCCGCGGAAAAATGAGGGATACGGCATGAATGAAAATAGATTTACACGCAGAGCGCAGAACGCTCTTCGCCTGGCGCAGGAAGCAGCCGCCGAGCTGGGCCACGGCTATGTAGGAAGCGAGCATATCCTGTTGGGTCTCGCCAGGGAAAAGGAGGGGATGGCCTGCCAGACCCTTCTGGAAGCCGGACTCACGGAAGAGATGATCCGGGACACCATTGCCGAGAGTATCGGCGTCGGTGCGTCGGGCTCCTCCCCCTCCCAGGGGCTGACGCCCAGATCCCGCAGGATCATTGAACTGGCCATGGCCGAAGCGGCTCAGATGGGCCGCGGTAACGTGGGCACCGAACACCTGCTCATGGGAATCCTCCGGGAGGGAGGCGGCATCGCGGCCCGGATCATCGAAGCCGCGGGCGTGGACCTCCGGGAGCTGTACGCCAGCACCCTTGCCCAGGCAAGGGGAGGCAGCGAATCCTCCGGTGAAGAATCCTCCGAGAAAGATCAGAAGACGGAGGGTGAGGGGAAAAACAAGGCCCTGGAGGACTTTACCAGGGACCTGACGGAAGCCGCCCGCAAGGGAAAGCTGGACCCGGTGATCGGAAGATCCAAGGAGATCCAGAGAGTGATCCAGATCCTCAGCCGCCGCACCAAGAATAACCCCGTTCTCATCGGGGAGCCCGGTGTGGGCAAGACCGCCATCGCGGAAGGCCTGGCCGAGAAGATCGTAGCGGGCGACATTCCGGAAACCCTGCGCAATAAAAGGATTCTCACCCTGGATATGTCCGGCATGGTGGCCGGGACTAAGTACCGGGGTGAATTTGAAGAACGCGTGAAAGCGGCCATCAAGGAAGTCAAGCGTCTGGGGAACATCATTCTCTTCATCGACGAGCTCCATACCATCGTGGGAGCGGGAGCGGCGGAGGGAGCCATCGACGCCGCCAACATTATAAAGCCCGCCCTTGGGCGGGGAGAGATTCAGGTGATCGGAGCCACGACCCTGAACGAATACAGAAAGTACATTGAGAAGGACTCCGCCCTGGAGCGCCGGTTCCAGCCCATTCAGGTGGGCGAGCCCAGCCCGGAGGAGACCCTGGATATTCTAAAGGGCCTTCGCTCAAGATACGAGGCCCATCACAAGCTGACCATCGGAGACGGCGCCCTTCAGGCGGCCGTGACCATGTCCCGCCGGTATATCAACGATCGGTTCCTGCCGGATAAGGCCATCGACCTCATCGACGAGGCCGCCTCCCGGGTGCGGATGGAAAACTTTACTTTGCCTCCCGATATCAAGGCCATGGAGTCCCGGCTCAAGTCCACGAAAGCGGAGAAGGACGCTGCCGTCCAGGCCCAGGACTTTGAAAAGGCCGCCCGGCTCAGGGACATTGAAAACAACCTTCGCGCCCAGATCGAGCAGGAGAGAAAGCACCAGAGAAGCCTGCGCAGCGAGGTCCGGGAAGAGGATATAGCCGCCGTGGTTTCCCTCTGGACCGGAATTCCCGTGACGAGGCTCACCGAGGACGAGGGGACCCGGCTTCTGAAAATGGAGGAGACCCTCCACCGGCGGGTGGTTGGCCAGGAGGAAGCGGTGAAAGCCGTTGCCCGGGCGATACGCCGCGGCCGCGTGGGGCTCAAGGATCCCAAACGGCCCATCGGCTCATTCATCTTCCTGGGACCCACCGGCGTCGGCAAGACCGAACTGAGCAAGGCCCTGGCCGAGGCGATGTTCGGGGACGAAAACGCCATGATCCGTGTGGATATGTCCGAATATATGGAAAAGCATACCGTCTCCCGCCTCATCGGTTCTCCGCCGGGATATGTGGGTTACGACGAGGGCGGACAGCTCACGGAAAAGGTAAGGAGAAAACCCTATTCGGTGATTCTCTTCGACGAAATCGAAAAGGCCCATGAGGATGTGTTCAACGTTCTCCTGCAGATCATGGAGGACGGCATCCTGACGGACGCCCAGGGCCGGCGGGTGGACTTCAAAAACACGGTGATCGTGATGACCTCCAACGTGGGGGCCAAAAACCTCACCGAGCACAAGCGTCTGGGATTTGCCCAGCTGGAAGAGGGGGAAAAGAGCGAAAAGGCCCGGTTTGAGGAGATCCGCAGCGCGGTGATGAGCGACTTGAAGCGCACCTTCCGCCCGGAATTTCTAAACCGTGTGGATGAGATCATCGTCTTCCATCAGCTCACCAAAGAGAACATCCGGGAGATTGCCCAGCGCATGCTCTCCGTGGTGGAGGGCAGGATTTCCGAGCTGGGAATTACGCTCCGGGTGGACGACGGGGCGCTGGACGTCCTGGTTAAGACGGGGTTTGACCCGGTCTTCGGAGCCCGTCCACTCCGCCGCGCCATCCAGAACGCCATAGAAGACACCGTCGCCGAGAAATATCTCGACGGGTCCCTGAAGAAAGGGGATACGGTGATCGCGAAGGCGGACGACGGAAAAATCGTATTTGCCCCGGCGGAACACGCCGTGGTGTAAAAGAAAGCCGGCGCCTGAAATACAGGCGCCGGCTTCATTTTAACGAAAAGGAGAGCCGCTGTGTAAGGCGGCTCCCCTTTTTATGAATCCGAATTACCAGAGCATGAGCTTTTCCGCGTCGGCCTTCAGCTGGGCACGGAAATTGGGGTGTGCGATGGCTGCCAGATTGTTGACCCTTTCGCGGACGGTTCTGCCCTTCATGGGAGCAATGCCGTATTCGGTGACCACATAATCCAGGTTGTTGCGGGAAAGCGTGACCACGGAACCCAACGGAAGCTGGGCAGAAATGGTGGAAATGGTGTCGTTCTTGGCGGTGGACTTGAGGGCGATGATGGAGCGGCCGTTCTTGGAGTGGATGGCGCCCACGGCGGTGTCGTTCTGCCCGCCGGTTCCGCTGTACTGCAGGGAGCCCACCGATTCCGAGCAGACCTGCCCGGTGAGGTCCACCGCGAGGCCGTTGTTGATGGAGACCATATTGTCATTCTGGGCCATGACCCAGGAGTTGTTCGTATAGGAGCCGTCCATGATCATGATGGCGGGGTTGTTGTCAAGAACATCGTACAGTTCCTTGGAACCCAGGGCAAAGGTGGCAACGATCTTTCTCGGGTGCAGAGTCTTCTTTTTCCCGGTGACGACGCCCGCGTCCACAAGATCGGCGATCACGCTGGTGATCATCTCCGTGTGCACGCCCAGATCGTGCTTGTCCATAAAGGCGGCACCCACGGCGTCGGGAATGGCGCCGATGCCCAGCTGGATGGTGTCCCCGTCGTTCACCAGCGTGGAAACGTATTCCCCGATGGCCTTTTCCTTGGGCCCGATGGCGCCCTTCGGAAGGGTGGGGATGGGAGTGTTGACCTCGACGACATAGTCCACGTCGCTGACGTGAAGCTCGTTGTCGCCGAATACGATGGGCATGTTGGGATTGACCTCGACAATGACAAGGTCGGCGTGCTCCAGAAGAATTCTTTCGTGGACCATGCTAAGGGACATGCGGAAGTATCCGTGCTTGTCCATGGGGGAGACGGCGCCGACGTATACGTTCATGCCGTTGTGGGAGATCCACCGGGAGGTGCCGTCGTGAAGATGGCCGGGCATATAAGTTAAAAGGCCTGCCTTGTGTGCCTGACGATTGGTTTCCATCATGAAATTGGACTGCACATCGAAGGTGTCTTTATACGCGGGGTTGTTCATAAATTCGTATTTTGCCAGGTTCAGTGAGGTAAAGACCTTGATTCCGGATACCTTGCCCTGCAGCTTGTGCAGATTGCCCAAGAGCGTAAAGGGTTCGTTTCCTGCAAATGCCGAACTGATGGAGTATCCGCTTTTGATATGGGAAAGCGCTTCGTCTACGGAAACTACCTTAGAACGGTATTCCGCCTGATAATTGGCCATTCGTATTCCTCCATATAATTTTAAGTTTATAAAAAAAACTATAACATAATTCGACATAATTGAAAAGAAATATCTTTCATCGGCGTGCTCCGAATTTATACGGCAGAGCGGTTTGCGGCAGAATATCCGTAAGGCGGGCGAAAGACCGCGCATATGCTCTCTCTTGGAGCATGCGCTGAGATCTTAATAATATGGCGTCGGAGACCCGGCGCAACAAATTATATCATAAACGGCGGTTGCGTTTATGATATAATAGCCGCAAAGCGGTTATTATACCGGGCAGGACGGCGCGGTTTGCTCCCGCCTTCCAGGCGGAAGCGCGAACGATGCCATATACCACGAAACGCGTTGCGCTTGTGGTATAATGGACTGAAAGGAAAGAGCGTAAAGAATGGAAATGATACGCCTGCATGAAAAGAAGGAGGACGTATACATATGAAAACTCGTTATATGATTGCTTTACTGGCCGTTTCGGCCGCAGCGGTATTTGCCCTGTCGGCCTGCGCGCCGTCGGCCGCCACTACTCCCTCGCCCACCGCTGTCGTTACCCCGGAGCCGTCGCTTACGGCGAAGCCCACAGAAACGCCGGCTGCGGTGCCGGCTTCCGGCGCCGATTCCCCAATTGCCGTGTCATACCTGGCGAGCCTGGGAATAACCGCCGGCGATTTGAAAGCCGATCTGATGGCCCATCCGGAGTTGATCCCCTTCGGCGGCGTTCTGGGCGGTACTCCCGCCTTCCTGCCGGATGAAACCGTGATTCTCAGCGAGTCCTGGGTCTACGCCAGAGCGGAGGACGGGCACGTCGCCTGCTCCATTTTGTACCGATACACCGTCGGAGAGGATAAGTCCATAACCTGGGCTCTGGTGGGATACGACCTGGGTGACGGCTTTGAAACGGAACCGACGGCGTAAAAACGGAATCGAAGCGAAAAATAAAAGGCTGGAGATGTGTATTCTCCGGCCTTTTATTTTGTCTGTGGCAGCTTCTGGATATTGTTCTGGAAAAAATCCATTCTCCGGCCAAATACAAAACGGTATGGCTCCATGGTATAATTTGGAGCGGTCCTAACCGAAGGTTTTTCGGCACAAATCAGAACGAGTGTGCTATAATGATACCAAATTGTAATAATTTGATACGACATTGTTATAATTTAGGGAAAAACGGATTTCCCAATCCAACTGTCAGGAGGAAATGCAATGAGGACAAAACGAAAGCTGCTGCTGGTGCTTTCCTTTGCCCTGGCGGCCCTGATCCTGTCCACTCCGGCTTCCGCCGTTCGTTCCAAATATTTTAACGACGTGGGAGAGAATTATTCCTGGGCGGCCGATGCGGTGGACAAACTGTACGAGGCCTACGTGGTCCAGGGGGCGGGGGGCGGAATGTTCCTGCCCGAGACGCGGATCACCCGGGCCGATTTTATGCTGATGCTCGTCCGGGCCTTTGATCTGGAAGGCGGAACGGAGGAGAATTTTTCCGACGTTTCTCAGGACAGTTATTACTGCGAAGCTGTCCTGACGGCCAAGGCGCTGGGAATCGCCAAAGGTTCCGGGGGGATGTTCAGCCCTTCCTCCGGCATCACCAGGCAGGACGCTATGGTGCTGGTGAGCCGGACGTTGGCGGCGGTGGGAGCCTATCTGCCGGAAACGGAAGATGCAACTGTGCCGGAGGACTTCTCGGATTTCGACAGTGTGTATCCCTATGCTCTGGACGCGGTGACGGAAATGGTGGGCGGCGGAATGATTCAGGGAAGCGGCGAGCTGCTGAACCCGGAGGGCACCATGGGCCGGGCGGAGGTGGCGACCTTCCTGTACCGGGTGATGGAAGCGGCGGGATTTCTCGGCGGGAACTCCTTTTCCCGCGGTGTTGACAAAGAAACGCTGGCTGCGCTGGACCTGACCGATTCTCAGGGGAGCGCCCTGGGGACAGTCCTGGAATATGTGGGCGCCTCCATGCTGGACAGCGGCTATACCGTCATAGACGGAACCCCCTCGCTGAAAACAGCCACGTGCGTTCTTTACTCCGTGGCGGAGGGAAGCCTGTTCGAGGGCCTTGTGACGAATACGGATTCGGTGACGGTTACCGACACGCAGCTGGGAGAGATTTACCGCTCGGTTTTCGCCGTGGGAGATCTGAACAAGGACGCTTCCGGCAACTATCAGTATGACGCCTCCTCTTCCGGCGGCGTCGTGACACGGACCGGAGACGCGGTGGTGTTCACGCGGAGGACGTCTCTTAAAACGACGGTTTGGGTCCAGATTTATCACGGTGAGGCGACCGCGGAAGGCGCGAAGGTGTGGTGCATTCTGTACGCCTCTCCCAACACCGGCGGAGACCCCATCTATTACGGCCGGGCGCTGGTCTTCCTGAAAAGCGGGAACGGAATCGGCGGCGGATATCTGGTGGATTCCTGCGAGATTTATAAAGACGGCGAATAAAAATGTTTCATACATAGCGAAGGAGGCCTTCCGCCGTTGGCGGAAGGCCTCCGAGGTTTAGCGGAGATAGTTCCGTTCTTTTCACAGGCTTCCCTTTGGCTGAGGATGGATTGGTTGCGCATTTTTCGGGAATACGGTATAATAGTATTCTGCAGAAAAGTCTAGGCTTCGGGTCCGGCCCCGGTGTGGCAGACCGAAGCGGCGCGGTACAGGACACGGCGTTCCTTCCCCGTACGCTGGCGCTTCGGAAACGGTTCCGGCACATCCGCCGGAGCGCTCAACGATTCCTCGCCGGAGAAATGGAGTTATTCTTTATGTTCAGTCAGGCAAATGGGTTTCACTTCGGATTCGGCAAACGCGACAGCGCCCGCCCGACCCGGGAGCAAAAGCCCGCGGGTGGCCCGGCCGCTTCCGTAAAGAGGACGCTGATCAATCTTCTTGTTACGGTGGTTATCGGCGCTGTGTATTTCTATGTGAACCTGCCCCCGCTGAATCTGCATTCTGTTGATTTTTACGGCTTCATTTTTCTCCTTTGCGTGATTTATACCGTCAGCGCCCTGCTGACCTCGGGATTTCAGACCGGCGGAGGCTTCCGGGAATACGGTGCCTTTGTGAAGCAGCAGTGTATGGTTCCTCTGGTGGTCGTCGTGGCCCTCATCCTTGTTTTCATCGTAGGTACGGTGATTTCCGTTCCCCTGTTTCGCGCCGGGTCGTATAAAGATTTGATTTCCGTCGCTCAGGGGGATTTTACCGAGGATGTGAAGGAGATTTCCTACGACAAGATCCCCATGCTGGATAAGGATTCGGCGGAAAAGCTGGGAGACCGTAAAATGGGCGAGCTGTCCGACATGGTCAGCCAGTTTGAGGTGGCGGACAACTACACCCAGATCAACTACAAAAACCGCCCGGTCCGCGTGACTCCCCTGGTGTACGGGGATATCATCAAGTGGTGGAACAACCGTTCCGAGGGGATCCCCGCTTACCTTATCATCGATATGGTAACCCAGGGGGTGGAGGTGGTCCGTCTGCAGGACGGCATCAAATACACCACGGCCGAGCATTTCAGCAGGAACCTTTACCGGTATCTCCGTTTCCGGTACCCGACTTATATGTTTGACGCGCCTGTTTTCGAGATAAACGACGACGGGGAGCCCTATTGGATCTGCCCCAGGGTGGAGAAGACCATCGGGCTTTTCGGCGGAACGGATATCTTCGGCGCGGTTCTGGTAAACGCCGTTACGGGTGAGTCTGTGTATTATCCCAAGGAGGAGGTCCCCGCCTGGGTGGACCGGGTGTATACCGCGGAACTGATCATTGAGCAGTACGATTATTACGGGCTGTACCGCAACGGGTTTTTCAATTCCATCTTCGGGCAGCGGGGAGTCACCGTCACCACCGACGGGTATAACTATATCGCGATGAACGACGACGTGTACGTCTACACGGGCATTACCTCCGTTACCGGGGACCAGTCCAACATCGGCTTTATCCTATCCAATCAGCGCACCAAGCAAACGACCTATTACAGTATACCCGGCGCGGAGGAATACTCCGCCATGTCCTCCGCGGAGGGCGTGGTGCAGCATTTGAACTACGTGGCCACCTTCCCGCTGCTTCTGAATATTTCCAATCAGCCCACCTATTTCATGGCCCTGAAGGACAACGCGGGCCTGGTGAAGATGTACGCCATGGTGAACGTGAGGCAGTATCAGATCGTGGGGACCGGGCAGTCGGTTGCCGAGTGCGAGCGGGATTACGTTTCCCTTCTGGTGGAAAACAACGTGACACAGGAGGAGTCGCTGCCCCAGAACACCGTGACGGGAACGGTGGCGGAGATCCGAACCGCGGTCAAGGACGGTAATTCCTACTATTATATCCGGCTGGACGGCAAGTCGGAATATTACGTGATATCCGCGGAGGAAAGCGAAGCGGCGGTAATCCTGAATGTGGGCGATTCGGTGCAGATCGAATATGACGGGCAGGCCACTGGGGAGCTTCGCAACGCCTATTCCATCACCCGTCTGGACGCGGGCGTGTCCCAGCCGGCTCCGTCCGCGTCTCCCGCACCGCTGGAGACGCCTTCGCCCTCCGTTACCCCGGCCCCGGAAGTTTCCCCCGCCGCCGCGGCCTGAAAATGATAGGATAAACCCTCTCCTCTCGCCGGAAATATGCCGGGGCGGGGAGAGGGTTTATTTCATGAAAAATACGAAACGGACTGTAAAACACACATGAACGGGACCGGAGCGGAATAGATATGAAAAGAGCCGGGAATCCGGCCGGGCGGAAGCATAACCCGGCGGTAAAATCCGACGGGAGGTGATGGTACGAGGACGCTGAAAACAGGAATGTCGGGCACCGACGTCATGGAGCTGCAGGCGCTGCTGAAAAAGATGGGGTACAATCCCGGCGAGGTGGACGGACTCTTCGGCGGGGACACCAGACAGGCGGTAATGCGTTTTCAGCGGGACATGGGGCTGACATCCGACGGAATTGTGGGTCCGAAGACCCGGGAAGCCTTAAATCCTTTTTACCTTGGATATCTGCAGTATACCGTAAAACCCGGTGACACGTTTTATAATCTGGCAAGAAAGCAGCGGGCGGACCTGGACCTGGTGCTGGCAGCCAATCCCGGCGTGGAGCCGGGCAATCTTCAGGTGGGGCAGAAGGTGATTTTGCCCTTTCCCTTTCCGGTGGTGGACACCAATATTTCCTACACCTATGAGGGGATGGAAAGAGACATTCTGGGCCTGAAGGCGCGCTATCCCTTTCTGGAAACAGGGGTCGCGGGCAAGAGCGTTCTGGGGAAAAACCTCTATTACCTTCGCCTGGGCGCGGGCTCCAATCAGGTTTTTTACAACGCTGCCCATCACAGCCTGGAATGGATCACCTCGCCCCTTCTCATGAAATTTGCCGAGGATTTCCTGAGAGCCTATGCCCTGGGCCGTACGCTGAAAGGGTATGATCCCAGGGAGATCTGGAACATCAGCAGCATATACCTCGTTCCCATGGTCAATCCCGACGGAGTGGATCTGGTCCTGAACGGCCTCAAGCCCGGAAACCCCTACTACGAGGATCTGATCCGCTGGAACGGCGGCAGCGACGACTTTTCCTCCGACTGGCAGGCCAACAACCGGGGCGTGGACTTAAACCACAATTACAACGCCGCCTGGGAGGCCTCCAAGGAAGCAGAGGCCGCCCTGGGCATCACCGGCCCCGGCCCCACCCGCTATTCCGGCCCCGGTCCGGAGTCCGAACCAGAAACTCGGACCATGGTGGCCTTCACCCGGGACCACGACTTTCGCCTGGCCATCGCCTATCATACCCAGGGCCGCGTGATTTACTGGAACTTCATGGACCTCGCGCCGCCCGAGGCGAAGATCATCGGTCAGCAGTTTGCCGCTGTCAGCGGCTACACCCTGGAAGTCGCGACGGGGATCGCCTCCTACGCCGGCTATAAGGACTGGTTCATCCAGGAATACCGGCGCCCCGGCTATACCGTCGAGGTTGGTCTCGGGAAAAATCCCATCCCCATTTCTCAGTTCGACACCATCTATAAGGAAAATCTGGGCATATTGCTCCAGGGCTCAATCATCTGAGCTGCGCTTACTATGATATCCTCCTGATTACTGATACTGACCCCAAAACGCCGGGAGAGCTTGCTCTCCCGGCGTTTTGGGGTCAGTGTCCGAAAACCCGTCGTTCTTTTCGCCGCCGGCGAAAAGCTTTTGCGGATTTTGCGTTGCGCTCCGTGACCGGAATCCGCAAAAGATGAAATCACAATGCAGCGCGGGAATTCACTTTCCGCGTAGCATACTTTGCGCGCCTTTTCAAAGGCGCGTTCCTTCTTACGTTTCCGTCGGAAAACAGAGTTTTTCGACGGTTTCCCCAAAACGCCGGAAGAGCTTGCTCTCCCGGCGTTTTGGGGTCAGTATGTGAAAATCTGCGGTATAGTATCTGAATCAGGCCTTCCTGCGGCGAATTTGCTCCTCCACCTCCCGGAGCTGGTCCGGCGTGTTGACTCCCAGCATTTCCTCCTCGCCGCAGGCTTCGCAGATGCCTACGCGCCCCCCCTCGCTCAGGATGAGGGAAGGCACGTCGGTGAGATAGTATTCCCCTTGAGCATTGGAGTTTTTAAGCCTCGGCAGGGCGGAAAAAAGCGTTTCGGCGTCGAACACATAGACCCCGGAATTGAGCTCCCGGATCTCCCTTTCCTCGGCATTGCAGTCCTTTTCCTCGCGGATGGCGAGAAAACGGCCCTCCCCGTCCCGGATAACGCGCCCGTACGGCAGAGGATGCTCTGCCCTCCCGGTGAGGACGGTGCAGAGATTGCCCTCCTCCAGATGGGTCCGAATAAGGGCCTGATAGGTGCTTTTTTTCATCAGGGGCATGTCTCCGCAGCAGACCAGCACGGGGCCCTGATACCCGGCAAACAGGCCGGATGCCGATAAAACGGCGTGCCCCGTTCCCAGCTGCTCTTTTTGCTCCGCGAACCGATAGCCGGGAAACGCCGGAATGACGTTCTCCTTCCGGTATCCCACCACGACTGCGATCTCCCCCGGCGAAAGAAAATCCAGCTCCTGCAGCACGTAGGACAGCAGCGGCCGGCCGCAGGCGCTGCGCATCACTTTGGGAAGGGGAATCCCCTCGGTCTGCAGGCGCGTTCCCTTGCCCGCCGCTAAAACAATTGCCTTCATACAGCCTCCGTGTTAATCGATGTAGTATTTCTTGTTCCATTCGGTTCCGGCGGAAACCCCCTTTACGACCAGCGGGGAATCCGGATTCACAATCCCCAGTTTCTCGAGGGCCTCGATGGTGTGCTCGGAGCCGGTTTCCGGCCAGATGGTGACGCTGTGGCTTTCATATTTGCCGCTGCTGTAGGTCCAGCCGGGATATACCCCGCTGAAATACAGTTCGATGGGGTTGTCGTATACGGCACTATAATACTCCTGATTGTCAAGGAGGTAAAGCCTGCCGATGGCGTTCTCCTTCCTGTCCGCCATAACCGCGTCATAGAGGGCCATTGCCTGCTCCCGGCTGATTTCGGTGGTTTGCCTGCCTCCTGAGAAGCCCACGGTGCCCCCCGTGAGATCTTCCGCTGAAAAACCGGAAGGAAAGAGACCGGAAAGAACGCCGCCGTCCGAGTTGATCAGCTCGTCAAGCCGTCCGGCGAAGCCGTCCGGATCCGAAAGCCCCCCGGTGGTGACGGGGAGGGTGTACTGCCGGCGCACGGTGTTCCCGTCGGTAAGCGTGTAGAGAATCTGAAGCGTGATGAGGGAAGATTCGCTGCCGGAATAAAAATTCGTGCTGGTATATTCCGCGGCTTTCGGGGAGTAGTCCGCCCCGCCTGCGTAGTACTCCCGTACTGACTGCTCGATGGATGCCTTGGTTTCGACGATATCGCCGTGCAGCGCGATTGCGGCGCGGATTTCCTCCTGGTCCTCAAAAAGAAGCTGCCCGGTATAGTAGGGAAAAGTACTGCTGGGCAGCAGGGAAACGGACTGGACGGATTCCGGGGAAGGCACGGCTCTTTCATACCCGAAGAAGTCGTATTCCAGCGCCGTGGTGAAGAGGACCAGCAGAGCGGAAAAAATCAGAAACCCTTTATAGCTTTGTCCGAATACCCGAAAGGACTTTCGCAGCAGCATTTCCGAGGCGAAATACCCCACGAATCCCAGAAGAAGCATGCACAGCAGCAGGATCCAGGGGTTAAAGAAGGCGTAAGAGGGAATGGAGGAGGAGATAAAGTAGTAGAACATTTGCCCCAAAGCCAGAGCCGCGCAGGCGGAGACCCCGAATTTGAATACCGGGCGCATACCCCGCACGGAAACCAGATCCCCCGCGGACTCGCTTCTCCTGATCTGATACACGAAGAGAGCGGCGGCAATGAGGATTAGGGCCACGGCAAAGTAGTAAACGAGAAAGCGCCAGTTGCCCGGAATGTAGCCGATTACCTCCCCATTAACCCCGCCTGAGCCTTCCCGGTAGATTGCCTGGGGGGAAAGACCTGTGAGGAGCTTCGCCGCCGGAGAAAAAGCGAGGGTAATGAAGTCGGAGTACCGGTTGGAATACCCGAACAGGAAATCCCCCAAAACCGAACGGATCAGATATTCTATGGCGGGAGTAAGAAAGCTGAGGACCCCGTAAAAAACCGGCAGGGCCAGGATATTTCCAGTAAACATGCCGCAGAAGACGGCAAAGGAATAGAAGAATACGGCCATGGCGGTGACGGCGCCCAGCCAGACCAGCAGCGGCGCGGGAGAAACGAAGCCGGCCCCGGCTTCCACAAGCAGCGCCAGTACGAACAGCACTGCGTGGGGGATGAGGAAAAAGCAGAGCCCCGCCAGATAGTTGGAAAAGAAGAGTCCTTCCCGGCGGATAGGCAGCGCGTGCATCATCCCCGCGCTTTTCGGAGAATACAGATAGGAAAAAACAGCCATGGCGGCAACGACGCCGAAAACAAAGGTCATGATCACGCCGCCGTACTGAATGATCCGATAGATGTAAGAGGCGAGGGCGAGACTGTCGGTTGTCATCGTGCTGTAAGGGGAAAACAGACTGTTTCCCAGAGCGATGGGAAACAGAAACGCCCAGATCAGGGTATAGATCGCCCAGATGGGCCAGAAACGGAAGAACGACCTTGTAAAAACCGTCCGGTTAAAGAAGGATGTCTTTAACCGCATAGTCCGCACCTCCCAGCTCGTAAATAAAAATTTCCTCCAGCGTCAGCGGAACGGCGTCCATGAGAATGGGTGCGTATACGGCAAGCCGGTTGGTGGCTCCCGCGGGAGTGTCCCGGATGATGAGAGTGTAGATCCGCCCCGTTCTGCTTTGATGGAGGATCTCCAGATCGGGCGGGAACTCCGGTGCGTCCCCCTGGAAGACCACCTGCATTTTTACCACGTTTCCCTGAAGATCGGCCAAAGACCGCTCCAGGAGAAGCTTCCCGTGGTTGAGGATCCCCACGTGATCGCACACGTCCTCCAGCTCCCGGAGATTGTGGGAGGAAACCAGCACCGTCATGCCCCTGTCGGCGGCGTCCGACAGAATGAGGCTCCATACCTGGCGGCGCATCACAGGGTCCAGTCCGTCCACAGGCTCGTCCAGGATCAGATAGTCCGGCCTGCAGCATAGCGCCAGCCAGAAGGCCACCTGCTTCTGCATGCCCCTGGAAAGACGCCGGATGCTCTGGGTCTCCCGGATGCCGAACACCTCTTTGAGAGCCCTGTACCGCTGCGGGTCAAAAGCGGGATAAATCCCCCTGTAAAAACGCATCATATCTAGGACGGAGGCCTGGAGGAAAAAATACAGTTCGTCCGGTATGCTTGCGATGCGGGACTTAACGGCGAGATTTTCAAACACCGGTTTTCCGTCAAACCGGATTTCTCCGGAATCCGGCCGGTAGATTCCCGTGAGATTGCGGATCAGCGTGGATTTCCCGGCGCCGTTGGGTCCCACGAGGCCATAGATGGAGCCGCCGGGCACCGACATGGAAAGACCGTCCAGAGCCCGGAAACCGTCGAAGCTTTTTATAATGTTTCTTACTTCGATCAAACCTGCTCTTCCTCCTTTTTTCCGGATATCCCGGCAATTCTGCCCGAGAGTTCTCCCGGCTCTATCCCCCAGAAAAGAAGCTCCGCCGCCGCTCTGTCGAATTGACAAAACAGCTCGGGCAGTCTTCCCGTGCCCGTCTGCACCTGCCTGCAGGCAAAGGAGCCCTTTCCGGTCACCGTGGAGACGTAGCCTTCGCCCTCCAGCTCCGTGTATGCCCGCTGAATGGTGTTGGGATTGATGGTGAGCGCCGCTGCCAGGCGCCGCACGGAAGGAAGCCTTTCCCCTTCCGGGATCGCCCCGGATATCATCAGCCGGCGCAGGCCGTCCTTGATCTGTTCGTAAATAGGCCGGGAATCCCGGTAGTTGAGCTGTATCATTGCGCTGCCTCCCCTGCAGTGTTGGGCTGTCGACTGTATTATAGGATGTAATACGGTAAATATATCACCGCCGCAACGGCGCTGTCAACGAAAAGCCCCGGAGAAGCCTGCGGCCGGCTTATAATCCAATATCTGCAAGACATATATTTTTTATCATACAGGCTCAAGTATTTTACACTTTGCACAAAACAATTTCTGCCATTTTTGAGTTTTCTTCCGCCGTGATTTGAAAATGCAGGAGTTGGATCAAAAAGCGGCATAATAAGTGGAAGAATGCCGCGGAAAATAGAATAATATGAAGGAGGAATAATAAAAAAATTCAATGATGCCTGTCCGGACCGCAAATAAAATATGAATAATTTAACAAGAAAACCGACTGAAAAGCAAGAAAATGGGATGATTCATGCCCGAAACCTTACAAAGCGGGAAAACTGTAAGGTTGACGTTTGAAAAATGCATGTATATAATAAAATCAACCCAAAATATAGTAGGAGGTTTTACCATGAAAGAAGTCTATATCGTTAGCGCAACCAGAACAGCCATCGGCTCTTTTGGTGGCACCTTGAAGGATGTATCCGCCATTGAACTGGGTACAGTTGTTATGAAGGACGTTCTAAAACGTGCCAACGTTTCCGCCGATAAAGTGGACGAAGTGTTCTTTGGAAGCGTGGTTCCTGCCGGTCTTGGCCAGAATATTTCCAGACAGTGTGCACTCAATGCGGGCCTTCCCATCACCGTTCCCTGCACGACCGTTAACATGGTTTGCGGTTCAGGCATGAAGAGCGTGGTGGAGGGAGCCCGCACTATTATGGCCGGGGATGCCGATATCGTGATGGCAGGCGGCACGGAGAACATGTCTGCCGCTCCTTATTATGTACCCGCCGCCCGCTGGGGCGCCCGCATGGGCGACACCAAGATGGTGGACTCTTTCGTGAAGGATGGACTTTGGGAAGCCTTCAACAACTACCACATGGGTATGACGGCTGAAAACGTTGCCGAGCAGTGGGGCATCACCCGCGAGATGCAGGATGAGTTCGCCGCCCGCAGCCAGCAGAGAGCCGTTGCCGCTATCAAGAGTGGACGGTTTGAGGAAGAAATTGTTCCCGTCGTCATTAAAACCAGGAAGGGCGAAGTGGAATTCAAGGTTGACGAGTATCCCAAAGCCGGCACCACCGTTGAAACCCTTGCAGGCCTGAAGCCCGCCTTCAAAAAGGACGGGACCGTCACCGCCGGCAACGCTTCCGGAATCAACGACAGCGCAGCCGCGATCCTCCTTGCCTCCGGCGAGAAGGTCAAAGAGCTGGGCCTCAAACCCATGGCGAAGCTGATTGGCTACGGCCAGGCCGGAGTGGATCCCAAGATCATGGGCATCGGACCCATCGACGCCTCCAAGAACGCCCTGAAGAAGGCGGGCCTCACCGTCAAGGATATGGATCTTGTGGAAGCCAACGAAGCTTTCGCCGCTCAGAGTCTGGCCGTTGTAAAGGATCTGGGACTGGATCCCGAGAAGACCAACGTCAATGGCGGCGCCATCGCCCTTGGCCACCCCATCGGAGCTTCCGGAGCCCGGATCATTGTTACCCTGCTGTATGAAATGAAGAAGCGCGGCAGCAAGAAAGGCCTTGCCACTCTTTGCATCGGCGGCGGCATGGGCATTGCCACCATTTACGAAATGTGCTGAATGAACTGCCGGGTACGACGGCGGTAATCCCGAAATAAGCGTTTGGTGCCGGAATGCGCGGCTTTTGGGTCACGTGCATTCCGGCACAGGAATGCTGAAATAAACGTTCTGACATAATTTTAATTTAGGAGGGTATGCATTCATGGCAAAAATAGTGACAATGAAGGAAGCTGCAGGGATGCTTAAAGACGGAATGTCCGTTATGGTCGCCGGTTTCCTGGGCGCGGGCGGCCCCAGCAAACTCCTGCACGAAATCGCGCAAACCGGAGTAAAGGACCTTACCGTTATGGCAAACGACGGCGCCAAGACAGGCTGGGCCCTCGGCGAGCTCATCTCCAACGGCCAGGTGAAGAAGCTCATCGCCACCCATATCGGACTCAATCCGGAAGTCGGCAAGAAAATGAACGCCGGCGAGATGGAAGTTGAACTGGTTCCCCAGGGTTCCTTCGCCGAAAAGATCCGCGCTGGCGGAGCTGGCCTTGGCGGTGTTCTCACCAAGACCGGCCTCGGCACCATCATTGCCGACGGCAAGCAGGTCATCAATATCGACGGGCAGGAATTTTTGCTTGAAAAACCCCTCCATGCCGACGTGGCTCTGATCTGCGGCTACAAAGTGGACAAGAACGGAAACGTATGGTACAAGGGTTCCGCTCGGAACTTCAACGTTGTGATGGCCACTGCGGCGGACCTTGTCATCTGCGAAGCCGACAATATTGTTGAGCTCGGCGAGATTGAACCGGAGAATGTGATGACTCCTGGCATTCTGGTGGATTATATCGTGGATGGAGGTAAAGCATAATGGATAAGGCTTTGATCAAAGACTATATTGCAAAGCGCGTAGCCAAGGAACTCAAAGACGGCGATGTGGTCAATCTCGGCATCGGCCTGCCGACTCTTGTCCCGAACTATCTGCCCGCGGGCGTTAAAGTGATCCTCCAGGCGGAGAACGGCATTGTGGGCGTCGGCCCGAAGCCTACTCCGGAAGAAGCCAGCCCGTATGTGTTTGACGCCGGCGGCGGACCTGCCTCCGTTGCTTTGGGCGGCGCCTTTGTGGACAGCTCCGCATCTTTCGGCCTGATCCGCGGCAAACATGTGGACGCCACGGTTCTGGGTGCTCTTCAGGTGGATGAAAAGGGAAATCTCGCAAACTGGATCGTTCCCGGCAAAATGGTTCCCGGCATGGGCGGCGCCATGGACCTGGTTGCGTATGCCAAGCAGGTGATTATCGCCATGGAGCACACGCAGAAGGGCGAGCATAAGATCCTGACCCAGTGCACCCTGCCGTACACGGCTGTGGGCGTGGTCACCCTTATTGTTACGGAAATGGGCGTCATGAAGGTTACCCCCAAGGGACTTCTCCTGACCGAATACAATCCCGAATTCACCGTGGAAGACATCCAGGCTGCCACGGGCTGCAAGCTGATTATCTCACCGGATCTCAAACCCATGGCGTAAATTTCAGCCTGAGAAGCCGGTATGCTGGGTTCAGCATACCGGCTTCGGATTCCCTTTGCGTATTGTTCCGTACGGATGGGATGCTCCGGTCCTCGGCGGCCGGCAGCAGGATTTTTATAAAAATTATGCTGTCTTCCATGCACTTAATATGGAAATTTGGTATAATGGCAGACAGAAGGGGGGTATCTTCGTGAGGGACGTATGTGCGATTGTCTTTTTTCCGGACGATGCGGCCCGCGAAGGGCTCGAAAAACCGCTGATGCTGCAGAAAGCGCTCTTTTGTCCTGTGGCCGCGTGGGTGGCGCAGGCGCTGAGCGCTGTGGGCGTGGAGCGGTTTTTTCTTGTCTGCCACGATAAATATAAGGAAGAAGCCGTATCCTGCTTTCCGGAAGGAAGTGTTGTGACCGCCGGGAGCGAAAACCCCGCGGAGCAGCTGCGGGCTTTTCTCTCGGAGCAGGAAACCGGCGAGGTGGTGGTGGTGACGCGGCCGACCCTGATTCTGGACGGCGGCGTCCGGATATTCCGGGATGAGCTGCCGCAGCCGAAAAAGGGAAAACCCACCGGCCTTTTCCGCCTGGAGTTGGAGACAATGAAAACGGCGCTGGAAGGCGGCGAAGATTTCCGGAAGCTTCTGGCCGACAAGGGGCGGGAACTGCTCCGGACGGATTCGGAAAATGCACTTCCTCCCGCTCTGTCCGTTGAATCCGCCTCGGATTTATACCAGGTCCAGCAAATCGCCAGATATGATGTGATCGCCCGCCATGTTAGCGCCGGCGTGCAGTTTCTGGACGCAAATCAGGTATATATTGATCCCCGGGTCCGTATCGGAAAGGGAACGTTCATCCTCCCGGGGACGATCCTCCGGGGAAATACCTCCATCGGCTTGGACTGCGAGCTCGGCCCAAACGCCATGATCACCGACTGCACGGTGGGAGACGGCACCCTTGTAAACGCCTCCCAGCTCAATGAAAGCGTGATTGGCAGCCGGACCAAGATCGGGCCCTTTGCGTACGTGCGCCCTAACTGCGTTATTGGAGATGGAAATAAGATCGGCGATTTTGTTGAGGTTAAGAACTCCAACCTGGGCGAAGGAGTTAAAATATCTCATCTTACTTATGTGGGCGATTCCGACATCGGCTCGGACGTGAATCTGGGCTGCGGTACGGTTACGGTGAATTACGACGGGAACACCAAGGCCCGCACCGTGGTGGGCGAGGGCGCCTTTGTGGGCTGCAACACCAATCTCATCGCTCCCGTTGTAGTGGGCGAGGGGGCGTACGTGGCTGCCGGCTCCACCATTACGGAGGACGTACCTCCGGGAAGTCTTGCCATTGCCCGGGCCCAGCAGACCGTCAAAAAGCAGTGGGTGCATAAACGGCGGAAATAAAATAAGGCGGGGGAGCAGAGGGTGCTTGCCCCGTTGACGGTAAAAACATCTGAGGAAAGTGAGAGGAAATCCGATGATAGCACACGGCAAGGACATAAAGGTATTTACGGGAAATTCCAACAAGAAGCTCGCGGAGGGCATCTGCAAGGAGATGGGGCTGAAGCTGGGTGAATCCGAGGTGGGAAAGTTTTCCGACGGCGAAATCTTTGTGTCCATCTTCGAGACCGTCCGCGGATCGGACGCTTTTGTGGTTCAGTCCACCTGCGCGCCGGTCAACGACAATCTTATGGAGATGCTCATCATGATCGACGCCCTGAAGCGGGCTTCCGCCGGAAGGATCACAGCGGTGATCCCTTATTTCGGCTATGCCCGCCAGGACAGAAAGGCAAAAGCCAGGGACCCGATTTCCGCGAAACTGGTGGCAAATCTCATCACCCGTGCCGGGGCGGACCGGGTGCTCACCATGGACCTGCATGCCGCACAAATCCAGGGATTTTTCGATATCCCGGTGGACAATCTCCTGGGCAATCCCATCTTTGCCCGCTATTTCAGCAGAAAATTCGCCTCGGAGCATGAGAATATGGTGGTGGTGTCCCCCGACGTGGGTTCGGTGGCCCGGGCCAGGGTGTTTGCCCAGAAGCTGGGGATGTCCCTTGCCATCGTGGACAAGCGGCGCCAGAAGGCCAATTCCTCGGAAGTGATGAATATCATAGGCGACGTGCGGGGAAAAGACGTGATCCTCTTCGACGATATGGTGGACACGGCCGGCAGCATCTGCGGCGCAGCCCAGGCCCTGGTGGAGATCGGCGGGGCGAAGGAGGTCTATGCCTGCGCTTCTCACGGCGTCCTTTCGGGTCCCGCCATCGAGCGGCTGCAGAAGAGCGTGATCAAGGAAGCCGTGTTCCTGGATACCGTTCCCCTTCGTCCGGAATGCGACTGCGATAAAATCAAGTTCCTGCCGGTGGCGCCCATGTTTGCCGAGGCCATCGAGCGGATCTATGAGGAAGTGTCCATCTCCAAGCTGTTTATTTAACGGCTGTATTCCGGCGGGACGAAGCCGTGCCCGCCGTCGTGCGGGAGCAAATCTGCAGGAATGCGGGCGGGATGTGCGGTATGTGGTTTTCAAATCGAAGAATGCGCGGCGCGCCGGGATGGCTCCTGGTCTGCCTTGGAAATCCCGGGCCCAAGTATGCAAAGACCCGGCACAACGTGGGCTTCCGTATGGCGGACGCCCTTGCTCGGCAGCAGTCCGCGCGCCTGGACCATCTGAAGTTCAAGGCCCTGACGGGTACGGTGTCCCTGGGAGAGGAAAAGGTGCTGATTCTCAAGCCTCAGACCTTTATGAACCTCAGCGGGGAATCGGTCCGGGAGGCGTCCGGTTACTTCAAAATTCCGGCGGAGAAAATTCTGGTGGTTTTCGACGATATCTCTTTGCCCCCGGGAAAGCTCCGGATCCGCAAGAGCGGAAGCGCGGGGGGGCACAACGGAATTAAGAGCATTATCTCCTGCCTTGGGTCGGATCAGTTCCCCCGCGTCAAGATCGGGGTGGGTGCTCCGCCAAACCCGGAGTACGACCTGGCAGACTGGGTTTTGGGAACGTTTTCCCAGCAGGAAGGCAAAGCGGTGGACCAAGCGGTGGAAAACGCGATCCAGGCGGTTTCGGAGATCGTAAAAAACGGCCCCGATGCCGCGATGAACAGGTATAATGGCCTGTAAAGGCAGATACCATAGTATTGATAAAGAATAAAAAAGGCTTTCAATCCCATTTTCCGCGGATTGCCGGGGATACTCCCGCCGCTCCGGGCGGCAGCTTGTGTCCGGGTGTCCGATATGCCTGCGGGAGATAGGTTTAGGGGGAAAGCTTTTTCTTGCTATTTCCATATTTTTACATTGAGGAGGCGCGCCATGCGCTTTTTAACGGAAGCGGTTGCACAGCTTCCGGAATTCGGAGAAATGCTGTCGAGGGTTCAGAGCGGAGACGGCCCGGTTGCCCTGACGGGACTCGGGCCGGTGCAGCGCGCCCATATAGGCGCTGCCCTTCGGGTCCTTACCGGAAGGCCTCTTCTGATCCTCTGCGCGGATGAGGAGGAGGCCGCGAGGCTTTCCCCCGATCTGGAAAGTCTCTCGGGGGAAAAGCCGGTGATCCTGGGGGCCAGGGAGTTCACCTTTTACAACGCTTCGGTGGTTTCCCGCCAATGGGAGCACCGCCGGCTTGCGGCCCTCTATTCCATGAGCGCGGGAAAGGCC
The DNA here is from genome assembly GCF_900176335.1 of Papillibacter cinnamivorans DSM 12816. Classification (GTDB taxonomy): domain Bacteria; phylum Bacillota; class Clostridia; order Oscillospirales; family Oscillospiraceae; genus Papillibacter; species Papillibacter cinnamivorans. Next base: position 7,309 of record NZ_FWXW01000003.1, on the reverse strand, counting down.
CCCGTGGTGCTCGCCACGGTGGACGGGATGCTTCAGCGGACCATTCCGAAGGATTTGTTCGATTCTTCCGTATTCCGTCTTGCCCTGGGAGAAAGTTATGACCTGGAAGGGCTCGCGGATCATCTGACGCGCATCGGTTACACCCGGTGCCAGCAGGTGGAGGGCGGCGGCCAGTTCGCGGTTCGCGGAGGGATTCTGGATTATTTCTCTCCGGGCGGGGAACATCCTGTCCGAGCGGAATTTTTCGGGGACGAATTGGACTCTTTGGGCTATTTCGACACCGGCACCCAGAGAAAGATCCAGCAGATCCAAAACGCGGTTATTTTGCCGGCCGCCGAAACCCTTCCGGAATTGACGCCCGGAGGCGTTTCGGGATTGCAGGGGGAACTGGAAAAGCTCATAAAAAAGGTGTCGCGCCGGAAGGGAGATCATGCCGTCCTGCTCAAAACCCTGGAAGCGGATCGGGAGAGGCTGGGGGAAAGGATGGCTTTCCCCGCCGCGGACCGGTATATGGATTTGATCTATCCCCGGATGGCCGCGGCGGCCGACTATATGATGGAGGATGCCGTGATTCTGGTGAGCGAAACCGCCAGGATCCGGGAAAGGGCCAAGAGCTACGCATGGCAGCTGCAGCAGGATGCCGAGGCTCTGCTGGAATCCGGCGCCCTGGCCGGCGAGCTGGCGAAGTTTTCCTGGGACCTGAACGATCTGATCCGGAGTTTTGCTTCTTTTCCCGTGGTAATGCTGGAGCCCTTTGCCGCTTCCCGGTATCTTCTGCCGCCGCGAAAACTTCTTTCCATTTCCGCAAAGCAGATTCCCTCGTACGGGGGGAACCTGGATACCGCCCTGGGCGACCTCGGTTATTATGTCCGCTCGGGATACCGCACGGCGGTGCTGTGCGCCAACGAGAGAAGGGCCGGGGCGCTGAAGGATTTGCTGGCGGAACATAAAATACCGGCCGTGCTGGATCTGCTCCCGGCCCGCCTTCCCGAGCCGGGAAGCGTTCTGGTTTCCGTGGGGCAGCTTTCGGGAGGACTGGAGTATCCGGGAATCCGCCTGGCGGTAATCACCGAAGGCCAGATTCTCGCCTCCCGGCCGAAGTCCAGGAGCAAAAAGCGCGAGATGTCCAGCCGGGAGCGCCTGGCCGGATATTCGGATCTTTCTCCCGGCGACCTGGTGGTGCACGTGCATCACGGCGTGGGCCGGTTTGTGGAGATCGTCAAAATGCCGGTGGACGGCGCGGAAAAGGACTACATCAAGATAGCGTACGCAGGCGGAGACAATCTGTATGTTCCGGCGACCCAGCTGGACCTGGTTTCCAAATATATCGGCGTCGGGGAAACGGCCGGCATGAAGCTCAGCCGCTTGGGCGGGGCGGAGTGGAGTAAGGCCAAGGCTAAAGCCAAAAGTGCCGCGAAGGACCTCGCCAAAGGACTCATAGCCCTCTACGCCGAGCGGATGCGCAGGAAGGGGCACGCTTTTGCTCCCGACACCGTGTGGCAGACCGAGTTTGAGGAAGCCTTCGAGTATAAGGAGACGGAGGACCAGCTCCGGTGCTCCCGGGAGGTCAAGGAAAACATGGAGGTCCCCGTTCCCATGGACCGTCTGCTTTGCGGGGACGTGGGATACGGAAAGACGGAGGTGGCCTTCCGGGCCGCCATGAAGTGCATTCTGGACGGGAAGCAGGCTGCCATACTGGTCCCAACCACCGTGCTGGCCCAGCAGCACTATGCCACGGCCATGCACCGCTTCCGGGGATACCCTGTGAAAATCGACGTGCTAAGCCGTTTCCGCTCGGCCTCCCAGCACAGGGAAACGGTGCGCCGTACGCGGGAGGGCGGTGTGGACCTTCTTATCGGTACCCACCGACTTTTGCAGAAAGACGTGAAATTCAAGGACCTGGGGCTTCTCATCATCGATGAGGAACAGCGCTTCGGCGTTTCCCATAAGGAACGGCTCAAGGAGATTGCCCGCCAGGTGGACGTGCTGACCCTGACAGCCACTCCCATCCCACGCACGCTGAATATGGCTCTGTCCGGGATACGGGACATTTCCATGCTGGAAGAGCCGCCTCAGGACCGCCAACCGGTCCAGACCTATGTGCTGGAACACGACTGGGGCATCCTGGCCGACGCCATGCGCAAGGAGATCGGACGGGGCGGGCAGGTGTATTATCTGCACAACCGGATTGAGACCATCGAGCGGACGGCCGCCCGGATTTCCGGCATGATGGAGGGGGCCCGCGTCGCCGTGGCACACGGAAAAATGGACGAGGAAGCTCTCAGCGACGTGATGCAGCAGATGATTGACGGGGAAATTCAGATTCTGGTTTGTACTACTATAATAGAAACAGGCATAGATATTCCCAATGTCAATACACTGATTATTGAAGATGCCGACAAGCTGGGGCTTGCCCAGCTCCATCAGATCCGCGGCCGGGTGGGCAGAAGCTCGCGTCATGCCTTTGCCTACATGACCTTCCGCCAGGGAAAAGCTCTCAGCGAAACCGCATCCAAGCGTCTTTCCGCCATCCGGGAATTTGCCGAGTTCGGCTCGGGCTTCAAAATAGCCATGCGGGACCTGGAGATCCGCGGCGCGGGCAACGTTCTGGGGCCGGAGCAGTCCGGCTACATGCTCAGCGTGGGCTACGATATGTATCTGATGCTGCTGGAGGAGGCGGTCCTGGAGGAAAAGGGGGAGCGCCCGGTTCAGGCTGCCGAATGCGCCGCCGACCTTGCGGTGTCCGCAAACATTCCCGAGCGGTATGTGCCTTCCGCCGAACAGAGGATTGACCTGTACCGCCGGATTGCTCTCATCCGCACCAAAGATGACGCGGAGGATATGGTGGATGAACTCATCGACCGTTACGGAGAGCCTCCCGCCAGCGTGCGGGCCCTAATCTCCGTGGCTCTGCTGCGCGCCGCCGCTTCGGCTGCCTCCATTACGGAGATATCCCAGAAGGAAGGCCGGCTGATTCTGACCCTTGCGGAGTTCGATCTCAAGCACATTTCCTCCCTCTGCGCCCGGCGGGAGTACAAGGGAAAGCTTCTCTTTTCGGCGGGAGAGCGCCCGTATCTGTCTCTGCGTGTGGGCAAAGAAGAGGATATCCTCGCCGCGGCGGAAAAAGTGGTGGCGGCGTACGCGCAGTCGAAACAGGCGGAGGAAATACCGGACATGAAATAGGCCCCGGGAAAGCAATTATTAATTTTTGGTGAATTACCTGCCTGTCAGGTTGCCTCCGGCAGGGAAAGATGGTATAGTAAAGCCATCGGAAGATAAAAGTAAAATAATGGAAAGGGGAACGGCGGGGATCATGATAAGCTACAGGAAGATCACCGGACTGCTCTTGACGGCGGCTCTTGCTGCCGGGATTCTAACCGGCTGCGGAGGAACGAAGGGGGATACGGACAGCCTGGTATACAAAGCTGCGGGAGTGACTCCGGAAACCGTCCTGATGACGGTGAACGGAATAGATGTGACGGCGGAAGTGTATTACTATTGGCTGGCCTACAGCTGCGACTACATGGCCCAATACAGCGACACCGGCGAAATCGATTGGGAGGAAATGCAGCAGGCGGACGAGGAGGAAGCGGAAGTTTCCACTGCCGATTATGTGAAGGACGACGCGCTGAATATAGCAAAGCTCTACGCCGTGGTGGAAGCGAAGGCGAAGGAGTACGACTGCGGGCTGACCGAAGAGGATCAGAGCAATCTGGACAGCATGCGCGCAAGTTTCGTCAGCCAGTTGGGCGGAGAAGAAGCGTATGCGGAGAAGATGCGCAGCATCGGCCTGTCTGACGAGACCTTTATGAAGCTCAACTCGGTATCTTATATGTATCAGAACCTGAAGAGCAACCTCTACACGGAGGGCGGGGCCTTTTACCCCACCGATGAGGAGCTCACCCAGTATGCAGGCGACAACGGATATCTCCATGCCAATCATATTCTGTTTTCCACTCTGGACGACGACGGCAATCCCATTCCGGACGACGAAAAGGCGAAGGTTCTCGCCCAGGCGAAGGAAGTGCTGGCTCAGCTGCGTGCCAGTGACGATCCCCTGACGCTGTTCAATACCCTTGCCGCGGAATATACGGACGATACGGGCTATTCCTCCAATCCCGACGGTTATCAGTTTACTCCGGGGACGATGGTGGAGGATTTCGAATCGGCGGTGCAGAACCTTGACATCAATGAGATCAGCGACATCGTGGAGACCGACTTCGGATACCATATTATTCTCCGTCTTCCGGTAGACACCTCCAAGCTGGTGGATGACTACAGCGACCAGAATTTTGACGAGAGAATCAATCAGTGGCAGGAAGAAGCGAAAGTCTCATTTAAGAGCGCCTACGATAAGGTGGACCCGGAGGCCTATTATACCAAGCTGCTGACCCTCCGCGAGGAGCTGGAGGCAGAGGCCGAGGCGGAAGCGGAAGCCGGCGACAACGCCGCCGAGGCTACCGATGCCGGCGCCGCATCTCCCTCTCCCACCGCGGCGGGATAAAGGCGATAAGGCCGGTAACTAATTGAATGTAGCGTCCGCGCCGGCATATGCCGGCGCGGACGTTTCACTCTTCCGGCGAATTTTTCTCTCTCACCGCCGAAAAACGGTTTCCGGGTTAAAAAAGAGTAATAAAATCGGCGGATGAGAATATACTGGTGTGTATTGGACATTCCGTAAAAATGGAAGTGCAAAATAGGTAAAATAGGCTTGACAGGGAGGAAGAGAAATGGTATATTAACGGAGCGCCTGAAGGGGGAGACCCGGAAGGGCGGTTTTTTGACCCCAGTCAGAAGGGGAAAGCGAGCCGAAAAAAGGTGGAGAAAGGCGCCGAAAAGGAGTTGACAAAGGCTCCTGGTGGTGCTAAACTGTAAAAGTTGCCGCGGGTGGCCGGGAGCTGGGCCTGGGATCGGAAACGGTCGAAAGGGAAAGCAAAGGGTTGACAAGCGGCGGCCGGTATGGTATGATGTAACTCCGCCTGAAGAGGCAGTGCACCTTGTAAATTAAACAACGTGACAAAAAAAGCACCAGAAAAGTACTTTGAGTTGTCGAAACTGTTGATTGTAGACAGAGTAGATGACAAAAGAAAACAAGAGCTTGATTAAGCTCGATAAAATGATTTTAGTGCCCAAGGATCCAGCAGGGACCCGCCGAAAGGCGGGACGCCGCCGAGAGGCGGCGCAGGCCGACGGAATTCACTTTCGGCGGCCGCAAAAAATGTCTGCGGGGTCCCCGCGGAACCGAAAGGTTAAGCGGGGCATTAAGATACCATATTATTGAGAGTTTGATCCTGGCTCAGGACGAACGCTGGCGGCGTGCCTAACACATGCAAGTCGAACGAAAATACCAAAGCAGCAATGCGGGGGTATTTTAGTGGCGGACGGGTGAGTAACGCGTGAGCAATCTGCCTTTTGGAGGGGGATACCGACTGGAAACGGTCGTTAATACCGCATAACGTATATGGACGACATCGTCCGTATACCAAAGGAGCAATCCGCCGAAAGATGAGCTCGCGTCTGATTAGCTAGTTGGCGGGGTAAAGGCCCACCAAGGCGACGATCAGTAGCCGGACTGAGAGGTTGAACGGCCACATTGGGACTGAGATACGGCCCAGACTCCTACGGGAGGCAGCAGTGGGGAATATTGGGCAATGGGCGAAAGCCTGACCCAGCAACGCCGCGTGAAGGAAGAAGGCCTTCGGGTTGTAAACTTCTTTGACCAGGGAAGAAGAAGTGACGGTACCTGGAAAACAAGCCACGGCTAACTACGTGCCAGCAGCCGCGGTAATACGTAGGTGGCAAGCGTTGTCCGGATTTACTGGGTGTAAAGGGCGTGTAGGCGGGATTGCAAGTCAGATGTGAAATGCCGGGGCTTAACCCCGGAGCTGCATTTGAAACTGTAGTTCTTGAGTGATGGAGAGGCAGGCGGAATTCCTAGTGTAGCGGTGAAATGCGTAGATATTAGGAGGAACACCAGTGGCGAAGGCGGCCTGCTGGACATTAACTGACGCTGAGGCGCGAAAGCGTGGGGAGCAAACAGGATTAGATACCCTGGTAGTCCACGCTGTAAACGATGGATACTAGGTGTGGGAGGTCTGACCCCTTCCGTGCCGGAGTTAACACAATAAGTATCCCACCTGGGGAGTACGATCGCAAGGTTGAAACTCAAAGGAATTGACGGGGGCCCGCACAAGCAGTGGAGTATGTGGTTTAATTCGAAGCAACGCGAAGAACCTTACCAGGATTTGACATCCTACTAACGAGGTAGAGATACGTCAGGTGCCCTTCGGGGAAAGTAGAGACAGGTGGTGCATGGTTGTCGTCAGCTCGTGTCGTGAGATGTTGGGTTAAGTCCCGCAACGAGCGCAACCCTTATTGCTAGTTGCTACGCAAGAGCACTCTAGCGAGACTGCCGTTGACAAAACGGAGGAAGGCGGGGACGACGTCAAATCATCATGCCCCTTATGTCCTGGGCTACACACGTACTACAATGGCGGTTAACAGAGGGAAGCAAGACAGTGATGTGGAGCAAATCCCTAAAAACCGTCTCAGTTCGGATCGCAGGCTGCAACCCGCCTGCGTGAAGTCGGAATTGCTAGTAATCGCGGATCAGCATGCCGCGGTGAATACGTTCCCGGGCCTTGTACACACCGCCCGTCACACCATGAGAGTCGGGAATACCCGAAGTCCGTAGTCTAACCGCAAGGGGGACGCGGCCGAAGGTAGGTTCGATAATTGGGGTGAAGTCGTAACAAGGTAGCCGTATCGGAAGGTGCGGCTGGATCACCTCCTTTCTAAGGAGACTATACCGGTACACAGATATCGGTACAGGTCCTAGGTCAGTCTTTTTTGGAGCGAAAACGTCACGTTGTTTAATTTAGAGGGTGCACAACCCTGCGGAGCGAGCTTTTCCGCCCCGCGGAGAAGCGAGACGCAACGGAGTCCGCGACGACGCGGGGGTGTAGCTCAGCTGGGAGAGCACCTGCTTTGCAAGCAGGGGGTCAGCGGTTCGATTCCGCTCATCTCCACCATACGGTCCGCAGATTGCGTTTTCCCCGGCGCAAAGCCCAGCGCAGCGGGTTTGAGCCGGAGAGGAGGAGCGACGGAGCGAGCGAGCTTTACCGTCGGCGGTGAAGCGAGAGGAAGCGAAGTCCGCGACGACGAGGGCTCATAGCTCAGGTGGTTAGAGCGCGCGCCTGATAAGCGCGAGGTCGATGGTTCGAGTCCATTTGAGCCCACCATTTTTTCAAAATACGGTGGGCGGAGTAATCGGAAGCGCTTACACCGAAGGTATAAGGACGCGGTACGT
>NZ_FWXW01000006.1 GCF_900176335.1 Papillibacter cinnamivorans DSM 12816 | reverse complement strand
GTGTTCGACATCTTCCCGGGTATTCACCTGCTCTACACCCCCGGGCATACCCCGGGTGGGCAGTCGGTGGCGGTGGACACCGCGGAGGGCCGGGTCATCATCTGCGGCTTCTGCTGCGGCGAAGAAAACTTCGATCCTCCCGCGGACGTGAAGGCCATCTGGCCGGAAGCCCTGGTGCCGGGCCTGCACGTCAACAGCGAGGACGCGTACGAGAGCGTCCTGCGGGTGAAAAAAGAGGCGGATTATGTGATCCTGCTCCACGACGAGAAGACCTTCACCCGGGGCGTCTGCCCCAGCGACAAGTGGCCCAAAAACAAATAATCGATAACCGGTGCGCTCATTAAAAAAGCAGCATCCCTGGCAATGGACGCCGAGCTGTCTCTGCGCCGCGTTCAACACGGTGCAGAGATGGTTCGGGTCGCCGTTTTACCGAAATACTCTATATGGGAGGTATCAACACGATGGCCGATATAAAAAAAGTCGCCTGTCTGGGCGCGGGCACCATCGGTTCAAGCTGGGCGGTGTATTTTCTGTCAAAAGGATTGCAAGTTAAAATTCAGGACATCGATAAAAACCAGATCGAAATCGCTAAAAACAAAGTAACCTCTTTTCTGAACAGTATTGTTGGTCAGGGCATTATCAGCGCCGAGGAAATGCAGACGGCTCTGAAAAGGGCATCTTTTACGACAAGCATCGCAGAGGCGGTGGAAGATGCCGAATTCATTCAGGAGTCCGCGCTGGAACGATACGATATTAAGCAGAAAGTTTTGGAAGAAGTGGATGCCGCGGCTCCCGGGACCGCCGTATTTGCCAGCAGCAGTTCGGGCCTTCTGGTTTCCAGGCTTCAAGCCTTTTCTAAATTCCCGGAACGGGTTTTGGTGGGTCATCCCTTTAACCCGCCCCATCTTATCCCCCTGGTGGAAATCGTCCGGGGAAATGCCGGCGACAGCAGCGTGCAGGTTGCGTGGGAGTTCTACAGGCAGATCGGAAAAGTCCCCATTGTGATCAATAAGGAGGTGCCCGGGCACGTGGCCAACCGGATCCAGGCGGCCGTGTGGCGGGAGGCGATCGACCTTGTCGTAAACGGGGTCTGCTCGGTGAACGACGTGGATGCGGCGGTCTGCAACGGACCCGGTCTGCGCTGGGCCCTCATGGGACCCAACATGATCTTCAATCTGGGCGGCGGAGACAACGGAATGGAGGGCTTTCTGGGGCAGTTCACAGCGCCGTTTGAATCCTGGTGGGCCGATATGGCGGCATGGAACCAGTTTCCCCAGGGCAGTCAACGGGCGCTGATTGAAGGCTTGAAGGAAGAAATCGGTGACAGAAACACAGGTGATATCGTACGGTGGCGTGACGAAAAGCTCATTGGCCTACTGAAGCTTCGTGATCTCCTCTAGAGCGGTTTAGGCGGAAGCGGACAAGATTCGTTTTTCTGCCTTCGGCTCTTTCCGGCAGCCATCTCCCATCTGACGCGGTACCGAGGAACCCGGAAGCCCCATCCGGTTTTCTCGGTACATTTTATGCGGCTGCAACGCTTGCCGCCAGATGTGCTTAAAAGTCTTGTTCGAAAGTTGAAGCTTCGCGGCTTTTTGAAAGCGGCCGAAAGCCGCAGCGAGAGGATTGCATTTTCTATGCAGCGGGCCGCATAGGTCGCAAGACGCACTCCCTTGTCCGGATTATAGCTGGCGATCCCCTTGATAAGGCCGATGGTGCCGATGGAAATAAGATCGTCCTGATCCTTCACCTGGGTATAGTATTTTTTAATGATGTGCGCGACCAGCCGGAGGTTTCGCTCGATCAGAACATTGCGGGCCTGCATGTCTCCCTCGGAAAACCGCCGCAGATATTCCTGCTCCTCTTCCGCGCTCAAGGGTCTGGGAAACGATCCGTTCCCTCCGGATAGCCGGAGCATATAAAAAATTCCGTTGAGCAGCAATAAAATCGTAACCGACAGCACGAGTCCTCTCCCCCTTTCAATCCACTGTATTCCCAATGTGCAAGTCCTTACCACCGCGGCAGAAAAGAAATGCGGAACATCTCCCGATATAAAAAACAGAGTCCCGGACCGATTCGGTCCGGGACTCTGTTTTATTTTTTCCCGTTTAAAAGGCGCCGCCGGCTGTGATAGTCCGGCATGGCCGAAGTAAGTACGGCGTAAAACTCTTTGCCGTGCCCGATCTGGAGAAAATGCGCAAGCTCGTGCGCGGCCACAGCTTCGATACAGGCAAAAGGCTTGTGGATGAGCCGCCGGCTGAGGGTGACGGTCTTCTTTCCGGGAATGCAGCTTCCCCAGAGGCTCTTCATTTTCCGGATCCGAAGGTGGGGATACGCGACCCCCATTGCTTCAAAGGGAGGATACGCGGCCTGCAAAGCCTCCCCAAATACCTGCAGGCAGAATTCTCCCTGCCATTTTTCAAGGAGCCTGGCTCTTTTGCTCGCGTCCCCCGGGTCCTTGACCGTCAGCGTGAGCGTCTCGCCGTCGTATACCGCGCTGTCACGCTCTCCCCGCAGAATCCGAAGCGGTACCATCCGCCCCAGGAGCGGCAGCATATCGCCGTCTTCATATTCCTCCGGCGTAATTTCCATCTCCGGAGTTTCGGCGAGGCGCCGGAGTCCCCGGCGGATCCATTCCGCCTTGCTTCTGACAAAATCGTCAATCCTGCCGGTATCCACGTTCCGTCTTGCCGAAACCAGCACGGTGCCGTCCCGCCGGAGCCGCAGGTTGACGTTTTTTACCGGTTTCCGGATCAGTTCATACCGGATTTCCAGCCCGCCGCTTTGGACCTTCCGTTCCATTGTCCCATACGCTCCTTCCGGGGCAGACTCCCGCGGCCGCCGCGTCTTTCGGTTGTTATTTTCGGCGGATATAGCTGATGCCTACGCATCCGGGGCCCGCGTGGGTACCCACCACGCTTCCGATCTTCATCACGCGGCCTTTTTCCAGAGGATAAACCTTCCTCAGCTGAGCCTCAAAGGCGGCGCAGGCTCCGGCGGCGTCGGAATGGGCGAAAATGATCTCGTATGCGGGATCCGGCTCCTCCTCTTTCACCCGCTCGATCATCCACTGATATGCCGCCGTGTCGCCTCTTGCCTTTCCCGCGGCAATCACCTTGCCGTTTTCAATGGCCACGATGGGCTTGATGCTCAGAAGTCCCCCGATAATTGCCGAAGAGGCGGACAGCCTTCCCCCCATTTTAAGGTACTTCAGCGTGTTTACCGCTCCGTAAAGCCTGAGCCGGTCCTTCAGCTCCTCCAGATGTGCGGCGATCGCTGCCGCCCGGTCCCCGGCATCTCTCCGCTTCACCGCCTCATATACCAAAACGGCCAGCCCGAAAGACACGTTCCGGGAATCCACCAGATGGATCTCCCCGGACGACACCGAGGCTTTCGCAATTACCGCCGACTGATATGTCCCGCTCAGTTCCGCGGAAATGAAAACCCCAACGATCTCGTCGCCCGCATCGATGTAACGCCGGAACAGCTCCTCAAACCGGTCGGGATTGACCTGCACCGTGCTGGGCAGCTTTTCCGCCGAGCGAAGCATCGCGTAAAATTCTTCGTTGGACAGGTCAACCCCGTCGATATATTCCCGTTCCCCGAACAATACCTTCAAAGGCACGATATCAATCCCCAACGCTTCCGCTTCGGAGATTGGAATGTCACAGGTGCTGTCCGTTATGATTCTGACTGCCATAGTTCCTCCTGTAGATTGGAATTAAAATAGGTGCGGATCACTTCCAGGGCGCGCTCCAGCGTCTCCAGCTCCGCCTGGTCCAGACGGTTCGTCACCGCCAAGACCATGTTTTGATGAAATCTCTCGTGATGCCGGTTTGCCTCTTCTCCCTTCCGGGTAGGATACAGACGGATGATCCGTTTGTCGTCCTCGTCCTGAAGCCTGCGGATGTATCCCTTCCTCACGAGCCGGTTGATCGCCACCGTCAGTGTGCCCGGAGTCACTCCCTGATCCTGGGCGATATCGGTGGTGCGGTTGCTTCCGCCTTCCCGGTTGGCGGCGCACACCGTTTCAATGATGTGCATTTCCCGTATGGATAATTCCCCGAACCGCCCCGAACTCAGCGCTTTTTCTTCCGTTTTCAGAATCACGTTGAAGGTATCCACCAGAAAGGTATTGAGGCGCGAATATTCCTCTTTCGGCATGGCGCTGTCTCCTGTTTTTTATTTTGATTATCAAACAATCAGGATTATACCATCCCCCCGCCGGGAAGTCAAGGGAGAAATAAACGGTTTACCGGCATACTCAAGCGGCGCCGCCGCGGATTGTGCACCCTGCTGGAAGAAATGGAATCCGGCCGAAAAAGGACTGCTCCTCCCCGCGGCAAACGAAAAACAAAGCGGGCGGAAGCCCGCTTTGCACAGCCTATTTTCATTTGGCACCGCCGTGTCGTACTACCGCTCTCCGGCCCGGTCTTCTTCGATTAACCGTTTCAGCGCTTCCACCGCCACGCTCACCGCGGATTCGGTGTCATGATCCTCCGGATCCGCAAGACCGGCCAGCCGGCGTTCCTGGTTCCATACCACGTGGAACACGGATCCCGCGCGAACCCCCAGAGAAGCCGCCGTCACAAAAAGCGCGGCCGATTCCATCTCGCTGGCCAGAACGCCCAGCCGCTTCCATGCCTCCCATTTGAAAAGAAGCTCCTGGGCCACCGGCATGCGGGACGGAGAATGCTGCCCGTAAAAAGAGTCCTTGCACTGTACGACGCCGGCATGCCATATAACGCCCAAATCGGAGGCAGCCCGGGTCAGGGCGCCGAGAACCCGGTAATCCGGGACCGCGGGAAATTCCAGAGGGGCATACTCCCGGCTGGTCCCTTCCTGCCTGACGGCTCCTGTGGCAATGACCGTGTCCCCGCTTTTAACTTTGGTATGGATACCTCCGCAGGTTCCCACCCGGATAAAGGTATGCGCTCCCAGGGCAGCCAGTTCCTCCATGGCGATTGCAGCGGAAGGCCCTCCGATCCCCGTGGAGGTAACGGTGACACGCTCTCCGTTCAGCGTTCCGGTATAGGTCATAAACTCCCGGTTGTACGCCACCCTCTGGGCGTTTTCAAATTGAGCCGCGATGGCGGCGCACCGGCCCGGATCCCCGGGCAGGATGCAGTACCGGCCCACCTGCCCTTCGGAACACTGAATATGATACTGAAGCTGATCCTGATGCAAACCGCTTCCCTCCTTTATGTATCGCTGCATATAAGTATACCACAAACGCTAAGCGTTTCGTGGTATTTGGCATCGTTTGGGGTTCCGACCCAAGGGCGGGAGCAAACCGCGCCATAAACCAGGTATACCGGCTGCGCTGCGGCTATTATACCATAAAAGCTGCAGCTGTTTGCGATGGAGTTCAGAGAAACTCCGCCCGATATGCAGTTTACACTGTCCGGATTGCGTTTTGTAACCTTTTGTTGTTGATTTTTGTCACTGCCTCGTTTAAAATGAATGGGCATAAATCTGTCTCTGGAGGTGATGCCTTGAAAAAGACAGTAATCGTATGTGTACTCACATTGATTCTGGGTCTTTTGATTGGTATTTATATAGATGAACTGCCTTGTGAAAAAACGGATACAGCCTTGCAGGCTACAATGGTCCCCGAGCAGCAGGATATGCTCTCCGCGGCGGACGTCCTTCCTTCCGTAAGCCCGTCGGACGACGTTTCCGAATATAATCCCGATAAGAGCACATCTTTATTGAAAGTGGCATGCGACGCCTTGGAATATATCAAGGCGGGGGACTATGAGTCTTTGGCTGAAATGATTCACCCGGTGGACGGGGTGATCTTCGTCCCTTATTCCACCGTCAATCTTTCGGGCAACCTGCGCTTTTCCGCCAAAGAGATCGCCTCGCTGGATACGGACACCGCGAAGTATACCTGGGGCATCACGAACGGGGAAGGCAAACCCATTGAGCTGACGATGGCGGAGTATTTTAAAACCTATGTGTTCAACGCAGATTACACCCAAGCGCCAATGATCGGCATCAATCAGATCCTGCAGTACGGCAATTCTCTTGAAAATGTGGAAGAGATTTTCCCGGATGCCGATTTTGTGGAATTTCATTTTCCCGGGCTTCAGGAGGAATATGACGGATATGACTGGTGCAGCCTGAAACTGGTGTTTGAGATGTATAATTCCCAGCCGAAAATCGTAGCCATTATCCACAGCCAGTGGACCATCTGAAAAAACGCAATGAGCAGTAAACCCGGAATCTAATCTTGTTAAGCGCGGAAAAATATTTCCGCGCTTCTTTTTGCCCCGCCGGGATTGACCGCGATACCGGTAAAAAGCCGGCGCCTCCCATAGGAGGCGCCGGCTTTAAATGGATCAGATTAATAATTTTCTTTTCTCAGTTCAAAATAGGCCTTGGGGTGCGCGCATACCGGACAAACCTCGGGCGCAGAGCTTCCGATGTGAATATGTCCGCAGTTTCTGCAGATCCAGATCTGCTCGCCGGTCTTCTTGAAAACCTCCTCGGACTCCACGTTTTTCAGAAGAGCAAGATACCTCGCCTCATGCTCTTTTTCGATCCCCAGAACGCCTTCAAAGAGCTTTGCGATGTAATCGAATCCCTCTTCCCTCGCCTGGTCGGCAAAGTTCCGGTACATCTCGGTCCATTCGTAGTGCTCGCCGGCCGCGGCGTGCTCCAGATTCTTCGAGGTGTCCGCAATTCCGTCCAGAAGCTTGAACCAAAGCTTTGCGTGTTCTTTCTCGTTGCCGGCGGTTTCCTCAAAAATCGCCGCGATCTGCTCGTAGCCTTCCTTCTTCGCAGTACTTGCGAAATATGTATACTTGTTGCGCGCCTGGGACTCCCCGGCAAACGCCGTCCACAGGTTCGTTTCCGTCTTGGATCCGGCCAAGTTTTTCATACAGTCACCTTTCCCAATTAAAATTTAATCTTGCGGTCTTCGCGTTTCGTTCGATTATTTGCTGGTCCAGTACCCGTGCAGGTTGCAGTATTCGTAAGCCTTGACGCCGCCTTCCGCATGAAGGGCATATTCCGGCGCCTCTCCGGGTTTCAGGAATTTGAAAGACAGGGTATCGTCCCCCGCTGCGGCGATGAACTGGATGTAATGCTCCGGGAGCATGGGATGAGTGACGGACCCGACCTTGATGGTCGTGACTCCGTCTTTTGTCTCCATCACCGGGACGTGCTTTTCAAGCGCTCCGTCGGTTGTATTGGCAACCAGTTCTCCCATTTTTTCTCCGCAGCACACCATGGGTACACCCTTGTCCACAACCTTAAAAGCGATGTTTCCGCAGTGCGCGCACCGATACAGTTTCAGTTCCATACAATTTCCTCCTTAAGATTTTATATTGATTATTTTCCTGCAGTCTTCACAGGTTCCGGAAAAAAGCAGCTCATGGTGAGAAACCTCGTGACCGCTCATATCCGTCGCCTGACGGTCCAGCGCTTCGCAGTAAGGCAGATCGATGTCGACCACTCTGCCGCACCGGATGCATATCATGTGTGGATGCGCTTCGGTTCTCGCGTCGAAGCGCTCCACCGGGAAGCTCAGCCGCCGCACGGACCCCTCTTCCACAAGCTGATTCAGATTGCGGTAAACGGTCCCCAGGCTGAGATTCGGGTTTTCCGGCTTCAGCCGCTCATACAGCATGTCGGCGGTGGGATGTTCTTTTGTCTCCTTCAGCGCCGCATGGATGATTTCCCGCTGTCTTGAATAGCGCCTCAATTTCATAACGTTTCCTCGCTAATCATAACGATTACTGTTATCAGTATACACACATTTGGGAAAAATGCAAGTAGTATTTTTACCAAAATGTAAAATCGTCCGGATACAGTTTTTACTTTTCTGCCGATTTGAGAGTAAAGCGGTATAAAATGCGAATACTATATCCCGGATCGCTTTGTTTTAAAATCATAAGATCAGGAGGAAATAAAATGAAACGGAAGCTGGGCTTCTTGATTGCCACTGCCGCCATGCTGCTTGCTCTGGCGGGCTGCACCACGGGGACGACTACGACGACGTCTCCCACCACAAAGGTAACAGTAGCGCCTACCTCAACGGTGGCTCCCACAACGAAAGTCACCACCTCGCCTACCACGGTGCCTTCCGTCAGCCCCAGCGCGACGCCGAAGACCACATAATAAGAAACGCGCCGGGATTCGGTGCTTTATCGCCATTTTGTGGTCCGGGGCCGAATATTGCGTTTTTTCCGCTTTAAAGCGGAAAAAACGGGAATCGTATACTGTCTGCATGTGCTGTGAAACCAAACCTCGCAGCACATGCTTCTTGTATATTGCTTTTTCAACAGCCGAACGGACTTTCTCTGAAGCGAAAAGTTATCCGGCTGCTTTTTTCTTTCCTCCGGCTGGGCGTTTCCCGCCGGCGGGCGGCCGTTTGCTCCCTCTGGCGGGTGTTTTTCCGCCCCGCTTATTATCTGTCCCGGCAGTCTTGTCCGGTCCCCTCTTTCCCCCTCCCGTCTGCTTCCTTTTTGAGGAGGGCACGCCCTCGGGCCTCACAAGGCAGTTCTTGCCGTATCCGATAAGGTCCTCCCTGCCCGCCTCCCGCAGCGCCTCCAGCACCAGCCGCCGCTTGTCCGGCCGCTTCCACTGCAAAAGCGCCCTCTGCAGTGCCTTTTCCCGCTTGTCTCTGGGAACATAGACCTCCTTCATGGTACGGGGGTCGATCCCGGTGTAATACATGCAGGTGGACAGCGTGCCGGGCGTGGGATAAAAATCCTGCACCTGCTCCGGCTGCCGCCCCGTCCGGTTGAGGTACTCCGCCAGCTCCACCGCGTCCTGAAGCCTGCACCCCGGATGGGAGGACATGAGATAGGGCACCAGATACTGCTCCTTTCCGTATTTCCGGTTGAGCCGCTCGTATTTTTCCTTGAACTTCTCATACGTCTGGATCTGCGGCTTGCCCATATAATAGAGCACCCGGCTGACGCAGTGCTCGGGAGCCACCTTCAGCTGGCCGCTCACGTGATACTTCACCAGTTCGGAAAAAAATTCCCCGTTTTTATCCGCCAGAAGATAGTCGAACCGGATCCCGGAACGAATAAACACCTTCTTGACGCCGGGGATTGCCCGCAGCCTGCGAAGCAGCTTCAGATAATCGGACTGGTCCGCGTCCAGATTGGGACACGGCTCCGGGAACAGGCAGTTTTTATCTTTGCACATGCCGAGAGCGGCCTGCTTTTTACAGGACGGATGTCGGAAATTGGCTGTGGGGCCGCCCACATCGTGCACATATCCCTTGAAGAGGGGGTTTTTTATAAATCCCTCCACTTCCCGGATCACCGAGTCCTGGCTCCGGGCGGTGACCATTCGCCCCTGATGAAATGCCAAAGAGCAGAAATTGCACGCGCCGAAGCAGCCCCGGTTGTGGATGACGGAAAAACGCACCTCCTCGATGGCGGGGACGCCTCCCAGCTCATCGTACATAGGATGGGCCCGGCGCATATAGGGAAGCTCCGCGGCCCTGTCCAGCTCCGCGGCGTCCAAAGGCGCGGCGGGTGGATTGACCGCAAGCCACCGCTGCCCGTGCTTCTGGAGAATTCCCCGCCCCCGGACGTTGTCGTGTTCTTCGTACTGAATCCGCGTGGCCTCGGCATACTCCCGTTTATTTTTCGAAACCGCCTCAAAGGAATAACATTCCACCATGGGAAACGGGCTCGCGGCGGGATCCTTGGTAAAATACGCGGTGCCTCTTACGCCGGTGATTTCGGACACCGGCAGCCCTTGGGAAAGCGACCGCGCCGTTTCCCTTACGGCCCGCTCGCCCATGCCGTAAATCAAAAGATCCGCGCCGGAATCGGCGAGGATCGAACGGCGCACCTTGTCCTCCCAGTAGTCGTAATGGGCAAAGCGCCGCAGGGAAGCCTCCAGTCCCCCCAGAATCACCGGCAGGTCCGGCCAGGCTTCCCGGATTCGGTTGGAGTAGACAATTGCCGCCCGGTCGGGCCGGAGCCCCGCCCGGTTTCCCGGACTGTACGCGTCGTCGCTCCTGCGCCGCTTGGCGGCGGTATAGTGGGCCACCATGGAATCGATGTTGCCCCCTGTGATAAGAGCGGCGAGGCGCGGCCTTCCCAGAGCTCTGAAGGGTTCCGCGCTGTGCCAGTCCGGCTGGGCCAGGAAAGCGACACGGTATCCTTCCGCCTCCAGGACCCGGGCTATGACCGCGGCTCCGAAGCTGGGGTGATCCACATAGGCATCCCCGGAAATCACGAGAAAATCGTAGAAATCCCAGTTTCTCGCCCGCAGATCCTCCAGATTGACCGGGAGAAAGCCCCCGGCGTTTTCCTTACTGTCTCCCATCTGACACTCTCAGGCCTTCCCTTTCTGCGGATTGGGGCCTTCGCCGTATCCAATCGCCTTTTCCATAACGTACAGGGTTCCCACGAGCCCCGCTTCCTCCCCGGTTTTCCGAAAACCGTACTTCTCGTAAAAGCGAACCGCCCTTGCGTTTTCCGGAGCGACCCGCAGGCGGAGGATGCTCTTGCCCCTGGGCCGGCTCATGCTGACGGCCTGGCCGATGAGCTGTACCCCCAGTCCCGCGCCCCGGAATTTCGGCTTCATGTAATAAAACGGAATCCCGCCGACACCATTTTCGCCCTCGCGGAAAAGATCCATCTGCAGAATTCCCGCCGCCTCGTCTCCCAACATGGCGCACAGCAATGTCCCGGGATCTTCTCTTGCCGCAGACAGGGCGTCCTCCAGATAGGCCCTCCCGCTGAACCCGGAGGTGCTTCCGTGGATCAGCTCCCACGCGTCCCGCCGGGCTTCCAGGTACAGCTCCGCTTCTCCCCCCGGATCCAGTGGCCGGTACCACAGATTCTGGTCGGTAAACTCCCCTTCCCGGTTCTTCCACCACTTTTGGCGGGCAAAAGTGCTGATCTCCTGGTCCAGATGCGAATTGTCGTTTTGGTAGACGATGCGGGCCTTCCCTTCGTGAAACTCCAGGAGGGAAACGCCCGTGTTGTCCGAGTGGGCGATGCTGTACACCTCTTCGGGTCTGCGTTCGCTGAAATGGCAGAGGACCGAGCGGATGGCGGTGCCGTGGCTGAAAACGGCCACCGTCTGGTCCGGGTGGCGTTCGGCGATCTCCGATACGCTTCGGGCCATCCGCCGCTGCATGTCGAGAAAGCTCTCGCTCCCCGGAACGCCCCACTGGAGGGGATGGTGTACGAAGCGGTCCATGCTCTCCGGGTCCTCCCGGACCACTTCGCCCCAGGTCTTGTCCTCCCAGGAGCCCATGTGGATCTCCCGGAGCTCCCG
Source organism: Papillibacter cinnamivorans DSM 12816 (assembly GCF_900176335.1). Classification (GTDB taxonomy): domain Bacteria; phylum Bacillota; class Clostridia; order Oscillospirales; family Oscillospiraceae; genus Papillibacter; species Papillibacter cinnamivorans. The sequence goes on along the minus strand of NZ_FWXW01000006.1, from coordinate 165,583 downwards.
CTTTGTCGTAAGAGTCAGGCTCCGGGGAATATAAATCGCCTCCGCCGTGGTGCGCGTCCTTGTCAGGTCGCTGGAGTAAACCGCGTCTACGGGAATGGATGCAAAGCGACGGCGGAGCGCCTCTATCTGCCTTTTCCCGTTTTCCGTCACCAGGCTGTCATAATGTCCGTGGATTCTGCGGTACAGATTTCCTTCCGCCTCCGCGTGCCGGATGAGATATACCTTGGTCATTGCGCTGAAGATCTCCTTTTTCTTAGTTGTGCCCTTGCCGTACCGGCTCCGCCTCTCCGGCGGAGATGCTATTATTCTGCTTACCAGGGTTTCACCGCCCCGGTGAGCTTTGAAACCGAGTCGACTCCCTCGTTATGGAGATACTCCTCCAGTTCACGCCGGATCCGAAGGGGAGCGCAGGGATCGGAAAAGCAGACCGTCCCCACCGCCACGGCGCTGGCTCCCGCCAGCATCATCTCAGCGGCGTCCTCTCCGCTGGCGACGCCGCCCATTCCCAGGATGGGAAGGTTCGCGGCGTTTTTTACCTGCCACACCATCCGCAGCGCCACCGGAAAAACGGCGGGCCCCGACAGCCCTCCCATATTGTTCTTCAGAATGGGGCGCCGGGAGCGGATGTCGATGCGCATGCCCAGGAGGGTATTGATGAGGGACAGGGCGTCCGCTCCCTCCCCCGCCGCGGCTCTTGCGATTTCCGTAATGTCGGTCACGTTGGGGGAAAGCTTCACCATCACCGGCACCCGGGAATGCCTGCGCACCGTCCGGGTCACCAGGGCCGCCGAGTCCGGGCTCGTCCCGAAGGCGAGGCCCCCCGCCTTCACGTTGGGGCAGGAGATATTCACCTCTATCATGTCCACTCCGGCGTCCGATAATTTTTCGGCCAGCACCCCGTATTCTTCCGCGGTGTTCCCGGAAATATTGGCGATTACCTTCACGGCATGCCCCCGCAGCCATGGCAGCTCCCGCAGGATAAAGGCGTCCGCCCCGGGGTTCTGCAGTCCCACGCTGTTGAGCGCCCCCGCCGGCGTCTCTGCGATGCGGGGGGGAGGATTGCCCTGCCGGGGCGATAAAGTCAGGCCCTTGACACAGATGGCGCCCAGTTCGCTCAAATCGTAGAATTCTCCGTATTCTCTCCCGAAGCCGAAGGTCCCGGAGGCGGTGACGATGGGATTTTTCAGCTTGACGTCTCCCAGCGTTACCTCCATGTTGGGTTTATTCATCCCAGACCACCCTTTCCGCGTCGAACACCGGGCCGTCCTTGCAGACATGACTGTACTCCTCCGCGCCGTCCGCCCCGATGGTTTTGCAGGCGCAGACCAGACATGCGCCCACACCGCAGCCCATACGCTCCTCCAGAGAAACCTGGCACGGGACTTCATACCGGGCGGCCGTCTCGGCCACGGCCTTCAGCATCGCTCTGGGACCGCAGGCGCAGATGCCGTCGTAGGCTTTCCCGGCGGCCAGAAGGCGCTCCGCCGCCTCGTGAGCGAATCCTTTGGCACCCAGGCTGCCGTCGTCGCAGGTGATATGCGTCTGTTCGCAGGCCGCTTCAAACTCTCCGATGAGAATCGCCCTGTCGGCGCAGCGGAATGCCAGCACCGCCTCGGCTATTTCCGGAACCGACTGGGCCGCCCAGAGAAGAGGCGGAGTCCCCATGCCTCCTCCCACGAACAGGATCCGCCGGCCCGCGAGCCGGAACCCTCTGCCCAGGGGTCCTAGCACATCCAGGCACTCTCCCGCCGTTCTTTGGGAAAGCCACTCGGTTCCCTTGCCCCGGAGGTCGAAAATGATCCGGAGTTCGTCCCCCCGGCGGCCGCAAATGCTGATGGGGCGGCGCAAAAGCCGCTCTTTGCCGCACTGAATGTGCACAAACTGCCCCGGCTGCGCAAGACCGGCCATTTCTCCCGCTTCAAACCAGAGCTGGAAGGCGCCGCCGCCCAGCTCCGAGAGTTCCGTTATTCTGCACAGCCTCTGTACGGACATCCCGTTTCCTCCTATACGATGGTCATAACGCTTTTGATGTCGTTTTTCATGGTAACGGCAGCCTCCCGGGCCGCGTCCGTGTAATCTTTGCCGTTTTTCCCCGTCTTCTGCCAGGCGCACAGAATCGCCCGGGAGGAATTGATGACGGCGCCGTGCCCGAACCGGTTGAAGGCATGGCGGACGTCCTCGGCGCTGCCTCCCTGGGCCCCGTAACCGGGAACCAGGAAAAAGGTCTTGTCCAGCCTCCGCCGGAGCTCCCGGAGGTCGGAGGGATACGTGGCGCCCACCACGGCGCCCACGCAGGTGTAGCCGTATTCCCCCACGGTGTCCTTGCCCAGGCGTTCGGCCAGGTCTCCCACCACTTTGTACACCACCCGGTCTCCCGCGATCATGTCCTGCAGCTCCCCGGAAGAGGGATTGGATGTCTTTACCAGAACAAAGATGGCCTTATCCCGCTCCTGACAGGTCCGGATAAAGGGCTTCACCCCGTCGGAGCCCAAATAGGCGTTTACGGTGAGCGCGTCGCACCCGAAGGGGGTGAGCTCCGTGCCGCCCACCCGGACGGAACCCAGAAACGCCTGGCTGTAGGCCTCCGCCGTAGATCCGATGTCGTTTCGCTTCCCGTCGGCAATGACGTACAGTCCCGCCGCCCTGGCGTAATCCACCGTCTTTTTGAAGGTCTCCATACCCGGCGGGCCCAGAAGCTCGTAGCAGGCCAGCTGCGGCTTCACCGCCGGCACCACGTCCCACAAAACGTCGATGAGTCCCCGGTTGAACTCGAAAAACGCGTCCGCCGCGGCCTCCAGGGTCTCCCCCTTTTCCTCGATGTGTTTTTTCAGAATATGGGGCGGAATGTATTCCACCCTGGGATCCAGACCGGCCACCGTGGGGTTTCGCCTTGTCCGGATCAGGCTCTGCAGTCTGTCGATGGACATAGTATCCTCCTGTATGGTTGAAAGACGCGCACAAAGCCGCGCCCGTCTTCATTGATATATGCAACGGAAACGATGAAAATAAAAATCGAGGATGTTTTTCGTTCCGCAAGGCAGACGACGCCGGTGGGCTCTATGCCCGCCAAGAGGAAGAACGACGCGGGGCTGAAACCAGGCCGATTGTTATCATTAGGCTCATCGCATATCCGTATGATATACGATTTTCCCTCCCGCGACGGTGCATTTCACCCTGCCCCGGAGCTCCATTCCTGCAAAGGGGGTATTGTGCCCCTTGGACAAGAATTCCCCGGGATCCACGCGCCAGGTTTCCTCCGGATCGAAGAGGACCAGGTCCGCCGCCGCCCCCGGCGCCAGGGTTCCCCTGGGAAGGTCTAAAATCCCGGCGGGATTGGCGGTCATTTTCCGGAGAATAAAGGGAAGGCTCATATGACATTCATGGTACAGCCGGGTCAGCGTGACCCCAAGAGAGGTCTCCAGCCCGGAAAAACCGCTGGGGGCATCCTCCAGAGGCCGGCTCTTTTCCTCCGCGCTGTGAGGCGCGTGGTCGGTGCTGATAACGTCTATGGTTCCGTCCCGCAGTCCTTCCACAATGGCTTCCACGTCCGCCCGGGTCCGAAGGGGCGGGTTGACTTTGGCCTGGCTTCCCTGCCGAAGGATCTCCTCCTCCGTAAGGGTAAAATAGTGAGGGCAGGTCTCGCAGCTGATGGAAACCCCCCGGCGCTTCATCTGCCGGATAATTTCCACCGAGCCCCGGGTGCTCACGTGGCAGATATGCACCCTTCCGCCGGTCTCCTCGGCAAGCATGGCGTCCCGCATCACCATGAGCTCCTCCGCGATGGCGGGCCGCCCCAGGAGCCCCATAGCCCGGGACACCGCACCCTCGTTCACCGAGCGCCCCTCCACCAGGTCCCAGTCCTCGCAGTGGCTTAAAACCACAAGTCCGTGGTATTTCCCGTGCATCAGCGCAAGGCGCATGAGATTGGCGTTCATCACCGGCATCCCGTCGTCGGAAAGGGCGACGGCGCCTGCCTCCCGGAGAAGGTCGAATCGGGTGAGGCTTCCTCCCTTAAGGCCGATGGTCACGGCTCCCACGGGGAATATGTTGACGCCGCCCGCTTCTGCCGCCCGCTCCCGCACGAAACGGATCTTCAGCCCCGTGTCCAGGGGGGGGTTGGTGTTGGCCATGCAGACCACCGACGTGACGCCCCCTCTGGCCGCCGCCCGGCTCCCGCTTTCCAGGTCCTCCTTGTATTCATACCCCGGCTCCCGGAGATGGACATGCATGTCCACAAGACCCGGCGATATGGTAAGCCCCATGGCATCCAGCGTTTCCGCGCCGGTTTCGTCAAACGGTCCGTTTCCCACGGCGGCGACAAGCCCGTCCTCAATCAGGATCTCGAGCCTTTCGCTCTTTCCTGAAACGGGATCAACCACCGTTCCGTTTTTGACGATCATCCGCATGTTCTCACCCCGGCAACAACTTTAGAAAAGGGCGGGGACACCCCCCGCCCTTTCCGGAACTGCTTATTTCACTATTATTATATAATACAGGAAATTTTTTATCAATCATTTTGCGGGAATTTCTTATTGCTTTTACGGAATTATGGGTACAATACGAAAAGAGTAACAAAAGGAGTGATAAAAATGGAAAGAACCGATTTTTTCCGCGGCATGGGGATCGGTATTGTCACTGGCGCCGCCATCGGCGTTGCCATGATGCCCAAACGGCGTTCCTTGAAATCATCTGCAGGCAAAACCATCCGCGCCGTGGGCGACGTGGTGGAGAACATCTCGAGCGCCATGGGAATGTGACGGACCCGCAACCGGATATAAAAGACAGAAGCCGCCGTTTTAAAGTGTGGCTTCTGTCTTTTCCTGTTTGTCCGCATCGGTATGGCGGTTCGCGATGAATACGATTTTCAAATTATTCATATTTTCTTCACTGTTTTGTCAATCTTTTTAGGTACAGTGATATTACACCATGATTTTATACTTATGCGCCGCCAAAAAGGTCGTCTTCTAAGCATCAAGCGTTTCCATTTAACCGGCGGCAGAAATCAGGGATCACTTCTTCGCTGTTCAATAGAAGCTGAATATTACATTGGATTCTCCGGGAGGAATACAAATGAACCGAAAATGGATAAAATTGGTTTTAGATATTGTCATGGCCGTGTCCTTTGTGCTGCTGATGAACCTGTCCTTTACGGGCCTTCTCATCCACGAAAGCCTGGGGCTTGGAATTCTTGCTTTCTTCGCCCTGCACCTGTGGCTGAACGGGAATTGGATTAAGGGCGTGTTCGCCGGCCTCGGGCGGGGCAGGATTGCAAAACCGGCAAAACTTCGTTTTGTTCTGGATCTGGCGCTTCTGATCCTGCTGGCCCTGATTGTGGTAAGCGGCCTTGAGATGTCCCGGGTGCTCTTTCCGTCCCTCGGCTCCGGCAGTCACGAAGTTTGGTACACCCTGCACGTGTGGGCCTCCTTCGCCAGCGCCGCTCTTCTGGCGCTCCATTTGGGCCTCCACTGGCGGTTTCTCTGGAACGGACTTCGCGGCGCAGTCCGCAACCGCTCCGTCCGCCGCTGGGGCGCGGGCGCCCTGACCGCCTTCATACTTCTCGTCTCGATTCGCAGCGTGTTTTTTAAAAGTGACGATTCGGGTAACACTGCCGCCGTCCTTTCCTCCGGCACCTCTGTAACCGGGAATTCCGACGCCTCCGCCTCGCAGCAGGATGAGACGATCACGGACTCCGGGACATCGGGAAAGGATGACGAAAATTCTCTGGTCGCTGCGACTCCGGCTCCGACGCAGGCGGTGTCTCTGGAGGACTATCTGAGCAAACTGGTCTGCACAGGCTGCGGAAGGCACTGCAGTCTTCTCTCTCCCGGCTGCGCAAAGGGAGAACTGCAGGCCGCCCAGGCGGAACAAACCTATAATGAAAAGTACGCAACCGAATAAACAGCCCCCAGGAATAAAATCTCAATTTAACTTTAAGCGGCGGGCATTTTGCCCGCCGCTTCAGTTTTCAAATGTATCATTTTCCTGACGTGCTCCTGAGGTTTTCAGGCGCCGACGGCCAGAATGGGCTGCAGCTGTTCCCCTTTTAGGGCCTCCTCTATGGTCTCCGGGATCAGATGCAGATTTGCCACCAGAGAGGTGGGTTTCCCCTTGGGATCGTCCTGACGGAAGGGAATGAAGTACACATGCCGGCGGCAGAGAAGCTCGCCCAGGTTCCGCGCGTTGCCGGCCAGAGCGTCGTTTGTGGATATCCCGATCACCAGGGGCCTGCCGTTGCGGAGATGCGCCTTAGCCGCCATGGTCACCGCGGTGTCGGTTATGCCCATGGCAAGCTTTGCCAGGGTATTTCCCGTGCAGGGGGCGACCACCAGGATATCCAGGAGCTTTTGGGGCCCGATGGGCTCCGCCTCCGGAATGGAGCGGATCACTTTCCGGCCGCACAGGGCCTCGATTTCCCGGATGAAGTCTTCGGCTGCGCCGAATCGGGTGTCGGTGGAAGCGCTGGTTTCCGATAAGATGGGAATAACGGTTTCATACAGCTCCGTAAGGCGTTTTATCTCGGGTATCATCTGGCTGAACGTACAGAACGATCCGCACAGCGCGACACCTACCCTCAGTTCTTTCATTGTATCACGCCCAGTTCCTGCAAAATGTGATAGATGGTCTCCTTGATGATGGCCCCCGAGGTCACAGGCGCCACCTTTCCGGGCAGAGAAAGAGCCCAGATTGCCTTTACCCCCAGCCGGGACGCCGCGTCGAAGTCCAGTCCTCCGGGCCGGGAGGCGATGTCGATGCACAGACAGCCGGGGGACAGCTCCTGCAGCCGCGCCTCGTTCAGGATCTTGTGGGGCACGGTGTTGACGATGAGATCGTACCCGCCGAGCCTTCCGTCCAGGGCTTCGGTGAATTCCTGCCGGTACCCGTAGGCCCGGATCCAGGCAAGATCCGAGTACCGTCTGGCGGACACGGTAACCAGCGCTCCCAGGGCATGAAGCCGGTGGGCGATGATCTTGCCCGTGTGCCCGAACCCCATCACCAGCACGCGCGAACCTGCCAGAGTAATGGGAAGCTCTTCCATGGCGATCTGCAGCACGCCTTCCGCGGTGGGAACGGCATTGGCGATGGCCAGTTCCTCCCGGGCAAAATAATCGGTAAGCCGGAGCTTCCGTTCCGATGCCATGCGGAAAATCTCTTCCGGAATCCGTCCTCCGCATACGATCTGTCCCTGTGGCATGGCGTCCAGCACGTCGGCAATCCGGATGACGCCGCCGGAGATGGGCGCGTTCAGGTTCTCGTGCTCGTCAGTGACCGGGAGGGGCAGAACGACGCAGTCGGCCGACGCCGCCTGCTGCAGGGTATTTACCGACTGGGAGGATACCAGCTCGGGCTGCCTGTCGAATCCGAATATATGTACCGCGTGGCCGTCGGCCTCCAGCAGTTGGGCAAGTTTGGCCTGCCGCATATCTCCGCCGATAATGCCGAATGTGATCTTCTCTTTCACAGGAACACTCCATTCTGCCGCTGACGGCGCAAATTGGTCTCTCCGGCGCTCCGCCGGGCCATGCCGAGAAAGAAAGCGCCCAGTCCTCCCTCCCGGAGCGTCCGGCTGAAAGCTCTTTCCTATCCATAGTCTATTCGCCGCCGCGACGTTTCGTGAACGCCGCGGCGGCTGTCCCGCTACTCCCCGATCAGCTTGATGAGCGCCCGCTTTTTCCGCTTTCCGTCAAACTCAAAGTAAAAAATCTGCTCCCAGGGTCCAAAGTCCAGCTTGCCCCCCGTAATGGCGACGACCGCTTCCCTGCCCATCACCGTCCGTTTCAGATGCGCGTCCGCGTTGTCCTCGTATCCGTTGTGTCGGTACATGGAGTAAGGTTTTTCCGGCGCCAGGCGCTCCAGCCAGTCCTCAAAATCGGCATGAAGTCCCGGCTCGTCGTCGTTGATGAAGACGCTGGCGGTGATGTGCATGGCGTTCACCAGCGCCAGCCCCTCCCGGATCCCGCTCTCCCGCACGGTTTCCTCCACCTGGGGCGTGATGTTTACAAGCCCCCTGCGGGTGGGAAGCTGAAAAAAGAGCTCCTTGCGGTATGTTTTCATGTCGGTTCCCCTTCCTGCTGCCTTTACGGTTTTGGGGACGGATTCCGCCTGTCCCCCTCCGCCATGTTGATAAGAAATTCTCTCCGGTTGTCCTCCGGATGGCCGATCACGTGCTCCAGGAGCCGGCGCAGCTCTTCTCCCAGCTCCTTTCCCTCCGGATATCCCAGCTGCATCAGCGCCTGCCCGTCGATTTCCAGCATCTCCGGGCGGTAAGCTTCCCCGCTTCTCAAAACGCGCCGGAGCGCCCGGCGGTATCCCGGCCCTTTCAGTACCTCCGCCGTGGCCGCGGCGCAGAGGACGGGCGCTTCTCCTTCCCGGAAAAGGAGCAGTTTCCAGCCCGGCGGATCCGGTATCCCCTCCAGCTCCTTCCCCAGGAAGGCTCCCCGGGCACAGGCGCGGATCTGCCCGCTCTCCAGCCGAAGCCCCCGCAGGAATGCCCCGGGGTCGGAAATCGCCCCGTGCCGCGCCAGCACGGCGCAGAAAGCTGCCCACCGCTCGTCCCCCGTCTTCCGAAGCACCGCAAGGCGGGAAAGCTCTTTCAGGAGATCTTTTGGCCTTGATACGAGGTGCGCGTCCAGAAGGCCGTATGTAACGGCGTCCTCCGCCCTCTCCGGACGCGGAGAATACAGTATCCTGGAAAGCTCGTCCCTTACCCGCTCGGCGGAAAGTCCCGCGGCCAGTGAGGCGCACCGCAGTATGGCAAAACGGGTCTCCGGTTCCGTCTCAAACCCCAGCTGGGCGGAAAAACGCACCGCCCGAAGCATGCGGAGCGCGTCCTCCCTGAAGCGCTCATTTGGATCTCCGACGCAGCGGATGATGCCCCGCCTCAGGTCCGTCCGTCCTCCGAAAGGATCCGTCACCCTTCCGGTCTCGTCCATGGCCATGGCGTTAATCGTGAAGTCCCGGCGGCCCAGGTCCTCCTCCAGATTCTTTAAAAAAATGACCTCCTCCGGCCTGCGCCCGTCTGCATAGGCTCCCTCCCGGCGGAAGGTGGTCACCTCCGTTTGTCCCGTCCTGCCCAGCACGGTCACCGTCCCGTGCCGGATACCGGTGGGGACCGTCCGGGGAAAAAGCGCCAGGGTCTGCTCCGGCAGCGCCGAGGTGGCCACGTCCCAGTCATGGGGACGCTTATTCCTGAGAAGGTCCCGGACGCAGCCGCCCACCAGAAACGCCTCAAAACCTTTGTCCCGGAGCGTTTGCAGAACCTCCCTCACATACCGCGGAAGCGGTGCCGTCATAATTTTCCCTTCCACGTGATCCGTCCTTTCTCTCCGCCCTTTACCTCCCGTTCCCGCTCCCGCGAGTGCGCAAAAAAACGGGGCCGCGCCGGTTCCCGGAGCGCTTGCCCGCTGCCCGCTTTCACTGTCGAAAATCTGTTGAAACCGGTATGAAACCGGTATAAGGCGGGTACATTGAGAATACAAACGATTGCTCTTGTCATATCCTATCTATAGTATTATAATATTGCAGTATTCGGGAATCAATCCTCCCCGTCCCCTCCCTTTGCGTTTAAAAATGCCTCGGTGACCCGCTGCTCCAGCGTTTTCCGCAGCGCGGCACTCACCGGATGGGCGATGTCGCAGAAGGTGCCGTCCGGAAGGCGCCGGGAGGGCATGGCCAGAAAGAGCCGGTCCCCCCCGTCGATCACCTTGATGTCGTGCACCACGAATTCATCGTCAAAGGTGACCGATACTACGGCTCGGAGCTTTGGGGACACTTCCGTTTTTCGTATTTTAATTTCCGTAATTTTCATAGTTTCCTCCGTCCCCCGATTCACCTTTATTGTTGGCGGTTTGGACGGGAACTATCCCTGCGGCGGGGAACCTTCGCACTGCCGCCGAGTTTGGAGGAGCATACATGACAGCTTTGGACATCGGTAAATACATCCTTCCCGGGAAGCGGGCTCACCTGGTAGGCATCGGCGGCGTTTCCATGTGTCCCCTGGCCGAGGTGCTTCGGGGAAAAGGCGTTCTGGTAACGGGTTCCGATATGAAGGAAGGCGAGCTGACAAAGCACCTTCGCGCTTTGGGAATCGACGTCCGGATCGGACACAGCCCGGAAAACATAGGAAATGCGGACTTTCTTGTGCGCACCGCCGCCGTACACGATGACAACCCGGAGATCGCCGAGGCAAGAAGCCGCGGCATCCCGGTCTTTGAACGCGCCCAGGCCTGGGGCGCCATCATGCGGGAATATCCCAACGCCCTTTGTATCTCGGGGACCCACGGAAAAACCACCACCACCTCCATGGCCACCCACATCGCCATGGCGGCGGGGATCGACCCCACCGTTATGATCGGAGGCACCCTCCCTCTTCTGGGCGCCGGGCACCGCGTGGGCCGGGGCGGCACCATCATTCTGGAGTCCTGCGAATACTGTGATTCCTTCCTTCAGTTTTTCCCCACCATTGCGGTGATTCTGGATGTGGACGCCGACCATCTGGACTACTTCAAGGACCTGGAAGCCGTCAAGGCCTCCTTCCGCCGCTTCGCGGGGCTGGTGCCCGAAGACGGCGTCGTTGTCGTCAACGCCGACGACCCGAACGCCATGGAAGCCGTCGCCCCTGTAAACCGGAGGCGCATCACCTTCGGTCTCCGGGAAGAAGCCGACGTCCGGGCCGAAAACATCTGTTACCACGACGGGCTTCCCGCTTTCGATGTGCTGTATAAAGGGGAATTCTTCGCCCATATCGAGCTTCTGGTCCCCGGGGTCCACAATATTTTGAACGCCCTGGCGGCAACCGCCTCGGCCATCGCGCTGGGGCTGCCGGCAAAAGCGGTGACCCAGGGGCTTTCCACCTTTTCCGGTGCGGGTCGGCGCTTTGAATTCAAGGGCACCTGCCGGGGAGCCGATATCTATGACGATTACGCCCACCACCCCAGCGAGCTCCACGCGCTTCTCACCATGGCAAGGACCCTGGAGTACCGGCGCATCATCTGCGCTTTTCAGCCTCATACCTACACCCGGACCAAGGCTTTGTATGACGACTTTATCCGGGAGCTCGGTCTTGCCGACCTGGTTTTCCTGGCGGAAATTTATGCGGCGCGGGAAAAAAACACCATCGGGATTTCTTCCCGGGACCTGGCCCGGGATATTCCGGGTGCCAGGCATTTCGCCACACTGGAGGAACTCACCGGAGCGCTCCGGGAAATCGCTTCTCCCGGCGATTTGATCCTCACCGTGGGCGCCGGAGATATCTATAAAGTGGGAGAAGCCCTGGTGAGATAAGTTCTTCCATTACCATACGATCAGAAAAAACGGGTCTGAATCTCGCAGCAGCCAGATTCAGACCCTTATATATTATTTGTATTTTGTCCGTCACCGGAGGGAAAAATAGAGCAGCACCAGAAGCCCCAGAACGATGCGGTAATATCCGAAGGCCGTAAAGTCGTTTCTCTTGATAAATCCCAGCAGGAACCGGATGGCAAAAATCGAAACGATGAATGCGGTGACCGCCCCCATTATAAGTACGCTCCATTCCAGCGTGCTGAACCCCCCGCCGGCTTCCGCCAGCTTCAGAAGGCTCGCCCCCAGCATTACGGGAATTGCCAGGAAGAAGGAAAACTCCGAGGCCACCACCCGGGAAGAACCCAGGAATACGGCTCCCAGAATCGTGGCTCCCGAGCGGGAGGTGCCGGGAACCAGGGCCAGCACCTGGCAGGCCCCGATGAGCAGAGCTTCTCTGTAGCCCAGCTCATGGAAGCTCCGGATAGTGGGTTTCCGCTTTCTTCTCTCCAGGAGGATGAACAATACGCCGTAAAGAATCAGGGTGGCCGCCACCACCTGAGGGCGGAAAAACAGCCGGTCGATCTCATCGTTAAAGACAACGCCGATGATACCTGCGGGGATCACCGCCACAAGCACCTTCCCCCACAGCGACCAGGTTTCTCTTCGCTCCTCTTTGTTTTTTCTGGGAGAAAAGGGATTGAGCTTGTGAAAAAAAAGGACCACCACCGCCAGGATGGAACCCAGCTGGATCACTACCAGAAAGACGCTCCGGAACGCGTCGCCCAGGCCCAGAGGCGCGAATTCCTCAAAGAGGATCATATGCCCGGTGCTGCTGATGGGCAGCCACTCGGTGATCCCCTGGATAATGCCGTATAAAATCGCCTTGATAAATTCCATGGTATTTTCCTCCGATAAATCCCGTATCCGGAATAAGAATATGCCTGGCCGCCGCCGTTTAGACTCGGCTCTCCCCGCAGGCGGCCGGGCCTCGGTCCGAATTTCTCTTCCCGCCTGCCGGAATAAATTCAGAAATCATTGTATCCCTCTTTTCCAAAAAAGAACAGGGCTTTTACCGGAGTATGACCGATTTATTTTTTATTCAGCCGTCCGTTTGCGGGCGGGGCGCGAAACAAATCCTCCCCTCGGAAAATTCCAAAAGGAGGATTTGTTTGGGCTTCGTTTTATCATTTCCAGAGTCTCTCCGGATCTGGTATTTCTATGTGTTCCGGAAAGTCGCAGGAATCGGACGAGACGGCGGCGCAGTATCCCTTAAGGTCGGAATACAGCCGGGAAAATCCCCCAGCCGGCATGCCGGCATCCCGGAGCTTTCCGGAAATCCCCTCTCCCCCTCGTTTCCCTTCTGCCTCCCGGAGGACCCAGGCTTCAAAAAAGCGCTGCAGCGCCTTCTCTTCCGAAACGGAAGGGGCCGCTTCTTCCCCGGACATCCGCTTCAGGGCGGAAGGGCGGACGGGCCGGATCCGCTCCACGTCGGCACCCACCGGGGCGTCTCCTGCGGCGCACAAAACAATTTCCCCCGAGTGGCTGATGCTGAAATACGCGCCGGGATGTTCCGAAAACACCGGCTTTCCCTTCGCCTGATATTCGACTGCCGGAAGCCCGGAAAACCCGAAAACCGCCTCGGCGGTATACCGCAGCAGCAGGTACCCCCACAGGCTCTCCCGCCGCCGCCGGGGGTTCTGGATCCCGCGGATGCGCTCTCGTATCTCCCGGGGCAGCAGTCGCACGCCCACCGCCGTTTCTCCTTTGCGGAGCTCCGGCGGCAGGACCGCCGCAAAGACCCGGATTCCCATTTCCGATCCTCCCTCTCCGGTCCCGTAAGACGCCGTAAGGCATAAAATCCGGCTCCCCGCCTCCCTTGTTTTGTCCGGGAGCGAAGAAAGATGCTCAATTCCGCCGCCGGGGCTTTACTTATGGGGCAAAAACCGGTATAAAGATAGATAGGACTTCATTCTGCAAGAAAGGGATCGTCTGCATGGATTTGGAAACAATTAAAACCATCCTGAGAGAGAAAAAGCCAAAGCCTCTGGAAATCAACCGCTATTTCGCCGTCCTCCTTCCCCTGATCGAACGGGAGGGAGAGCTCCATATCCTGTTTGAAGTGAGATCCAAGACCATACCCACGCAGCCGGGGGAGATCTCTTTTCCCGGAGGCGGAGTGGAGGTGGACGAGGACTTCCGGCAGGCGGCCCTTCGGGAAACCTATGAGGAAATCGGGGTTCCTTCGGAAAAGATCGAACTGCTGGGAGAGCTGGACTATATCATCCGGGACAGCAATTTCAGCGTTTATCCCTACGTGGGGCTTCTTCACACGGGTCTGGACTCTCTGGCCATAAACCGCGACGAGGTGGAGGAGGTGTTCACGGTTCCGGTGAGCTACTTTATGGAAAACAGCCCCGATATCTACAAGGTTTCCTATTCGCCCAATCTCAATATTGAATTTCCCTTTGATAAGATCCCCAACGGGAGAAACTACAAATGGCGGCCCTTCAGCCAGCCCGTTCTTTTCTACGAATACCGGGAATATATCATCTGGGGCCTTACCGCCAGAATCACACGCAGCCTGACGGAAGAACTGAAGGAATGGGAATATGGCTGCGGTTCCAGCCGGTAAAGAAAGGATACCATAAACGCTCGGGCTTGTCCATGCCGCAGGGAAAAAGGAAACAGGCTCACTCCAGCGCTAAGAAAGGCTCAGGTGTTCGCGCGATATGAATTCAAAGGAATCCGGTGGCGGCATCCGCAGGCTGCTCTCCGTTTTTATCGTTCTTGCGGTGATTTTGGCGCTGGTGACGGGAAGCCGGCTCCTCTCCTTTTCTCCGGCGCCCGCGTCCGTTTCCGGCCAGCCCGCGGAGACTGCCTCTCCGACGCCGGAGCCCACTCCCGGTACCGCAGTTATCACCCTGTCCGTGGTGGGTGACATCATGTGCCACGGGCCCCAGAACCGCGACGCTTACGACTCATCCGCAGGGACATACGACTATTCCCCCTCTTTGCAGTATGTGAAGAACATTCTTCTGTCGGCGGATCTGGCCGTGGGAAACCTGGAAACCACTTTTGCCGGCGGGCCGGACTATTCCGGTTATCCCAGGTTCAACACGCCGGAAGTTCTGGCGGAAAACCTGAAAGACATCGGCATAGACCTGGTTTCCACCGCCAACAATCACGCCATGGACCGGGGATATTCCGGTTTGGTGAACACACTCTCGGTTCTGGACCAGGCCGGCATTTCCCATATAGGGACTTACGCCTCATTGGAGGATAAGGAAAACTCCGGCGGGATTGTCGTAAAAGAGGTGGGCGGCATCTCTATCGCTTTTTTGTCCTTTACTTACGGAACCAACGGATTTGAAGTTCCCGCAGGCAGGGAGTACTGCATCAATCTCCTGTATAAGGACTATCTCACCAACCTGTCCCAGATCGACACGGAGGGTATCGTTTCCGCTTTGGATGCCGCCAAGGCGCTGAAAACCGATCTCATCTGCGTCATGGTGCATTGGGGGACGGAATACCGGCTCAAGCAGACGCAGGCCCAGGAGGAGCTGGCGGATCTTTTCTTCCAGAACGGCGCGGACATAATCCTGGGGGGGCACCCACACGTCCTGGAGCCTATGGAGGAGCGGACCTTTACCACTGTGGACGGGGAAACGAAAACCGGCTTCGTCTGCTTCTCTCTGGGAAACTTTATTTCTTCCCAGAATGACGAATACACGGACACTTCGGTGATTTTAAACCTGGAAATCACAAAGGACCTGGAAACCGGCAAAACCTCCGTCACGGACATTTCCTACATTCCCCTGCTCATGCTGGACAGGGAGAAGAGTCCCCGGCGGTATCTCCTTCTGGACGTCTATTCCGCCATGAAGGAGTATGAATCCGGAGACACCTCCGTCGTCACCGACGCGGTCTATCAGAAACTCCGGAAAGCTCTGGACGACTGCCACGAAATTCTTGGCTCCGAATGGGACTCCGGCAGCAGATAGATTGTTTTTTCTAGGAACACACAGGGAATCTTCTGAATCGTCGCACAGGCTCGATTTTCGCTGACCCGTAGAGCCCTACAAGCCAGGATACGGAGAGCTCCGATTGCGGGCTGAAAACAGATCTCTTGCCATGGAGCTGTCCGTGCGTTCGAAACTGCCGATAGTCGATTGCTCATTAAGAGCGCCTAACTGAGTACTCTCCTCGGAGATCCAATAGACCGCGGCCTCTTGGCATTCTTTTCGTATCTTTTCTCATGCGAGAAGAGTTACCCCCAGCGGGGAGCGCGCAGCTCCCGTCCAGACTTCTCACAGTATCAGTAAAATTCCACTGTTATAAAGGCATAAAAAAGCTGCTGCAAACGAAAGTTTGCAGCAGCCTTTTCACGTTTTTATCTCGCGCCCTTGTCGTAGGGAATCCCCTCGGCCTTGGGAGCCTGCGAATTCTTGGAACTGAAGATGAGAACGACGAGAGTGGCGATATAGGGGATCATCTTATAAAAATAGCTGTTGATCCCCAGATCGGCAAGCAGCGGAATACCCGAATAGGCGGCGGACACGGTTTTCATGAAACCGAAGAACAGGGCCGCCAGAGCGATCCGGTAGGGCTTCCACTGGCCGAAGATGAGAACCGCCAGGGCCAGAAAACCGTAGCCCGCCACCGTGGCGTTGAAGTTCACCGTGGTGGGCACGATGAAGATAAGTCCCCCCGCTCCCGCCAGAGCTCCGGAAATAAGGGTTCCGGCGTAGCGCATCTTATAGACGCTGATTCCCACCGAATCGGCCGCCTGGGGATGCTCGCCGCAGGAGCGAAGGCGAAGGCCGAACCGGGTCTTGTACATGACCGTGGCCGCAAGAATCAGAATCGCCACTCCCAGATAGGTAGTGATGTAGGCCTTCTGGAAAAACAGGGGCCCTAAAAACGGGATGTCCCCCAGCACCGGCACCTTTTCGATGCGGAAGGTGTTGGTGAACTGGATCTGCTGCACGCCCTGGATCATCCTCGCGATATAGATGGCAAAGGCGGGAGCCATCATGTTCAGCGCCGTGCCGCTGATCACCTGGTTTGCCTTCATGTGGATGGAAGCATAGGCGTGTAGGAGAGAAAAGACGGCGCCCGAGGCTGCGGCAATGGCCAGAGCTGCCAGAAGCATCGCCTGCCCGCTCAGCTGCCCCTCAAAGGTGTGGATGAACAGGACGCTCACAAAGGCCCCCATGACCATGATTCCTTCCAGGGCGATGTTGATGACGCCGCTGCGTTCGGAGTATAGCGCACCCAGGGCCACCACCATCAGAGGAATGGTGAAGTACATGGTTTGCTGAAACAGGAAAAACACATAGCTCATTGTGCTTCCCCTCTCTTTCTGCCGGCGATCCTCTGGAGGAGGAATCGGAAGATCAGTGCGAAGGCGCTGAAATAGATGATGGCGGACACGATGATGTCGATGATCTCAGGGACGAAGCTGTACAGCTGCATATAGGTGCCCCCCACCGTGATGTAGGCGATGAAGATCCCCGCCAGCACCACGCCGATGGGATTGGACAGGCCCAGAAGGGCCACGGGGATCCCGTCGAAGCCCGCCTCCGCCAGCACGTCCACCACGTCGATATAGGTACCGGAGCCAGCGAGGTAAAACAGCGCGCCGCCGATTCCGGCCAGTCCTCCCGCAATCACCATGGATAAAATAACGCTCCGCTTCTCGTTGATCCCGGCGTAGCGGCTCGCATCCCGGTTAAAGCCGCAGGCCTTCAGCTCATATCCGAATTTCGTCTTCTGCAGGATGATGTACATCAGCACGGCCAGGACCAGGGCGATGATGATCCCTCCGTTGACGCTGGAATTGGGGAAGATCTGGTTGAGACCCATTTTGGGGATATTCGCCTCCGCCGGCACCGCCATGGTGCGGCTGGTGAGTTGGTTGTACAGGGACTTGTTGCTGATGATGAGGTAATTGACGAGGTACATTCCGATATAGTTCATCATGATGCAGGAGATGACCTCATTTACATTGAGAAACGCTTTCAAAACCCCCGGGAGCACCGCCCAGAGCCCTCCGGCTACGCAGGCCGCCAGCAGGGCCACAACCCAGTGGATGGAATCTGGGATTCCCGTTCCGGTCACGCCCACCAGCACCGCCGCGTAGGCTCCCATAATGTACTGGCCGGGAGTGCCGATGTTGAAGAGGTTGGTTTTAAAAGCAAAGCCCACGGAAAGCCCCGTCATGATGATGGGCGTTGCAAAATACAGTACCTGTCCGACGCCCCGGAGTCCCCCCCGGGTAAGGCCCCCGGTAAGAATGCAGAGAAACCCGTCGATAGCCTTGTCCGGGTTGCTGATGTACAGAATGATAAGTCCGAAAAGAAGCCCCACCACGATGGCGCCCACCGAACCGGCGGGACCGGACATGGCGTCCAGCCGAAAATCTGCCAGCCTGTTCCACCTTCCCGGGGACTTCCCGGGAGTGCTCTTGTTGTCGTCCATCAGGCATCACTCCTTTTCGAGCCCGCCATGTAGAGGCCCAGCTCCTGCTCGGTTACCTCTTTGGGATGCACATTGGCCACTATTTCGCCCTCATACATCACCAGGATCCTGTCGCTCAGGTTCATCACTTCGCCCAGGTCGAAGGACACCAGCAGCACCGCCTTCCCCTCGTCCCGCTGGTGGACGATCTGCCGGTGCATGTATTCGATGGCTCCCACGTCCAGGCCCCGGGTGGGCTGCACCGCCAGAAGCAGCGTGGGATCCCGCCCGATCTCCCTGGCGGCGATGGTCTTCTGTTGATTGCCTCCGGAGACGCTGCGCATGGGGGTATAGGGCCCCGAACCGCTGCGGATGTCGAATTTATCGATGAGCTCCCGGGCGTTTTTATAAATCCGATCTTTTTTCAGAAAACCGTGGGAACAGTATTTCGGCGTAAAATATTCCTGAAGGATCAGATTTTCCGCCAGGTTGTAGTCCAGAATCAATCCGTATTTGTGACGGTCCTCCGGGATATGGGAAAAGCCGTGGGAGTTCCGGTAGCGGATGCTCTTTTCCGTGATGTCCTCGTCTTCGAAAAGGATCCTGCCTCCGTCGGGGGGGATCAGCCCGGTAAGGGCAAAGACCAGTTCGCTCTGCCCGTTGCCGTCCACCCCGGCGATACAGACGATTTCCCCTTCCCGGACCTGAAAGCTCACGTTTTTCACCTTGTCCTTGCTGGAATTTTTCGCCTTCACCCGCAGGTTCTGCACCTCCAGCACCGGCTCCCCCGGCGTGTGTTCCTTCTTCTCGATTTTCAGGTCCACGGGTCGGCCCACCATCATCTGGGAAAGCTCTTCCTTGCTCACCTCGTTAACGTTTACCGTTCCGATGCACTTCCCCAGGCGCAAAACGGTGCACCGATTGGCCACCCGTTTGATCTCGTTTAGCTTGTGGGTGATAAAAAGGATGGACTTTCCTTCCGCGGCAAGCCCCTCCATAATATGCATCAGCTCGTCGATCTCCTGGGGCGTCAGCACCGCCGTAGGTTCGTCAAAGATTAAAATTTCGTTGTCCCGGTACAGCATCTTCAGGATTTCCACCCGCTGCTGCATTCCCACCGTGATTTCGGAAATCAAAGCGTCCGGATCGATGGCGAAACTGTATTTTTCGCTCAGTGCCAGCACCTTTTTCCGGGCAAGGGTCATGTCCAGAAAGCCGCCCCGGGTGTCTTCCACTCCCAGCACGATGTTTTCCAGCACCGTGAAGCTCTCCACCAGCTTGAAATGCTGGTGGACCATGCCGATGCCCAAGTGGTTGGCTTCCTTAGGTCCTCCCAGCCGGACCTCCTTGCCGCGGATTTTGATGACTCCCCCGTCCGGCTGATACATTCCGAACAGAATGCTCATGAGGGTGGACTTCCCAGCGCCGTTCTCCCCCAGCAGGGCGTGAATTTCACCCCGCTTTACCTGCAGGGTGACGTTGTCGTTGGCCCGGATGCCGGGAAATTCCTTTGTAATGCCCAACATTTCAATGATATATTCCATTTCTTCACTCCTGACAAGGGTCTGTGCAACCGGGACGGCTTCACGCCCAAAGCTCCGCCTTGTCCATCCTTCTTAAAGCCGCCTGCCTTTTCTTCCGCGCAAAGCTCCGTACGTCAATCGGGAAGGTGCCACAGGACACCTTCCCGATTGACGTATGCAATTTGTGTTATTTCACTTCGGTGATGGTGACATACTTCAGGTTGGCTGCCACCAGGAAATCAGAGAACTCGTCGGCAGTTCCGTTTCCGTCCGTATCACCCACGGTGTTCGTGAGGATGGAGGAAGCGATGCCGTCGGTATCCGCCACCATGGCGTCATGGAGCTTCTGATAGTCCGCGGCGGAGAAGGTTCTCCACTTGGCGTTATCCATGGCGAGACCCACGCCGTCAACTGCGATGTCCAGTGTGACGATCTGGCCGCCCGGGAAGCTGCCGTTATAGAAATCGCTGATGGCGTTGTATACGGAGGTCCCCAGCATCTTCATGGCGGAGGAAATCACCGTGTCGGACTCGGCATACTGATCCACGTCCACGCCGATGACCCATTTGTCCTTGCCGGCTTCCGCCGCCGCCATGACGGAATTGCCTACCGCGCCGCCGCAGGCAAAGATGATCTCGGTTCCGTCCTCATACCAGGAGGCGGCCCGGGTCTGATTTTCCGGAGTTGCGGCAAAGTCGCCGGAGTAATTGTACTTGATGGAGATGGAGCCTTCCGGCAGTCCCATCTCTTTGGCCGCCGCTTCGGCGCCCTGGACAAAACCGTAGCCGTACCGGATAACGGCGGGAACAGCCATGCCGCCCTGGAACCCCAGCTTGGTGAAGCCGTCCTTCACGGCCGCGTAGCCGGCCAGGAAGCCCGCCTGCTGCTCGGCGTAAAAGATGGAGTATACGTTGTCCTTGATTTCATAGGTCTTGTAGTCGGCCGTATGGGGCTGCCCGTCCAGCAGGACGAACTTTACGTCCGGATACAGCGTCTGAGCCTCGTAAATGGAGCTTTCAAAGAGATAGCCCGGGGTTACGATCAGCTTCGCGCCGCCCTCTACGGCAAGGGAAATGGCATTTAAGTACTCCGCGTCGGATTTTTCCGTGGGCTTATAGTACTGATGGGTGATATTGTGCTCTTCCGCGTATTGTACCAGTCCTTCCCAGGCGCCCTGGTTGAAGGATTTGTCGTCGATGGTCCCGATGTCCGTAATAAGCGCAAGCTCGTATGTATTCGCCGCTGCGGTGGGAGTCGGCGTGGCCGTGGTGGTGGCGGAACCGCCTCCGCAGGCGGCCAGTGCCAGCGCCATTGCCAGCGCAAGAGACAATGCCAGCAACTTTTTAATCTTCATGCAGTCTTCCTTCCTTTCTTTCTGTAGCCTTTGACTACGGGATTATTATAACCCAACCTATACAAAAGGGCAACCGGTTTTTGCAGTTTATGTGACATTTTACACAGAAATACGGCCCGATCCGGGTTGTGGAGCTCTGTTCCTCCGCGGAAAAAAACACGCGTGAAAATGCTCTGCGCCGCACCTTTCTCCGGGTCGGATCAGCCCTCTTCTCCGCGCATTTCCTTCACGATTTTTACAATCGAGCTGGTACCCAGACGGTCGGCTCCCAGGGTGATAAAATCCTCCGCGTCCTGAAGCGTCCGGATGCCCCCCGCGGCCTTGATTCTGACATGTGGAGCGCAGTACCGACGCATCAGTCCGACGTCCTCCCGGGTCGCACCGCCTGTGGAAAACCCCGTGGAGGTCTTGATGTATTCCGCCCCGGATTCCGATACGATGCCGCAGACCGCGATCTTCTCCTCTTCCGTGAGAAGACAGGCTTCCACGATGACCTTGAGAAGACGCCCCCCGCAAAAAGCTTTCACGGAACGGATCTCCTCCAGCACCTCTCCGTACCGTTTGTCCCGGAGCGCGCCCAATGAAATCACCATGTCGATTTCCGAAGCGCCGTTTCCCACCGCATCCTCCGTCTCAAAACACTTGACGGTCTTTGTGCTGTACCCGTTGGGAAAGCCGATGACGGTGCAGACGGGAAGCCTTCCTTCCAGATAATCCGCGGCCCTCTTCACATAGGCTGCGGGAATGCATACCGAAGCGGTTTTGAAAGTAACCCCCTCGTCGCAGAGGCTGCGGATCTCGTCCCAGGTGGCCGTCTGGCGCAGCAGCGTGTGATCCACGCGCCTGAGGATGTCCCGTATTTCCATGTTTTTCTCCTGCCTTTCCTGTATATGGCCGGGTTCCGGCTATAAAATCCGATCGTTATTTCCGTATTCAATAGTATCATACCGCGTCTTTCCTGAAAACAGCGGAATATCCGTGATCCCGAAAAATAAATAAACCGCGCAGAGCCGTACTCTGCGCGGTTTAAAGTTAATAAACAAGAGTCTTCGGCGGGAGAACGTCAGGCGGTTCGTCTTCCCTCCCGGCTGGGCGCCCAGGACGCCCCGTGCACTTCCTCTATGGTGGTGCCGATGGTATGGGTGATGGGAGTCCATTCTATTCTGCGGAACAGAGCCTCGATGGAGATGGGGATATACGAAAAGATAAAGATGGGAAAGGTGAAGGTATACAGCAGTTTTTTTACGGGCCGGCAGTGAATCTCCCGCCATTCCGTGATGGTTGTCAGCACCCCGAAGGAGAAAAGAATCAGGTAGTAGTTGACAAACCCCATGAAAATGGCTCTGAGCGCCAGGGGAACCAACACCGCCGCGACTTTAGTGCTGGACAGTCCGAACAGAAGGAACAGAAGGTTCACGCCGATGCTGCCCAAAGAGATAAACAGCGCGGGCATCACGGTCATGAACATGTCGTAATGGGCGAAGCTGCGCCCCGTGAAAATGCCTTTCAGCAGCCTTGTGCCGTAATGCCAGCATACCTGATAAAATCCTTTGGACCAGCGCAGGCGCTGCTTCCAGGACTGGGACCAGGTGCACGGCTGCTCGTCGTACAGCTTCGCGCTGCCGCAGTATCCGATTTTTTCTCCCTGGAGCACGCTGTCCACGGAAAATTCGATATCCTCGGTGAGCAGGTGATGCTTCCAGCCGTTATTTTTCCGGACGATGTCCTTATGCATCAGAAAACCCGTTCCTGATATGGCGCAGGAAGTGCCCAGCAGCATGCGCGCGTTGTTCAGGTACTTTGATTCCCGCAGAAACCACAGGGAGTATCCAGCGGAGATCCAGTTGGAACCATAATTCTTTGAATTCCGGTAACTGGTGACCACCCGGTATCCTTGATCGAAAAGCCGGTTCATTTCCCGTATGTAGTTCGGATCCAGCAGGTTGTCCGCATCAAATACAAAGTATCCCTCGTACCCCTCGTCGGCGTGCTCCTGCTCAATACGCCCCAGAACATAGTCCAGGGCATATCCTTTCCCCACTTCCGTCCGGTTGAAGCGCTCATACACTGTCGCACCGGCGTTTTGAGAAATCTCGGCGGTGTCGTCCGTACAGTTGTCCGCTACGACGTAGATATCCACCAGTTCAGGCGGATAATTCTGTTTTTTAACGCTGCTGATGAGCTGTCCTATTACCGCGCTTTCATTTCTGGCGGCAACCAATACCGCATACTTGTGAAATTCCGGGACTTTTTCCTGGGCTTTTTTCTTTTTGGAAAACAGAACGACGGCCACATAAACGGCCTGATAAAAATAGAGCGCCCCCAATAGAATAAAGACTACGATATTAAAATAACCAATTGTCGCAAGCAAACTTCCTTCCTCCTGATTCCAACACAAAATCCTGCTGGTATTTATCCTGCTGAAATATTGAGGGTTTCCTCAGGATAAATACGGTGCGGCTGATTTGGCGGCAGCTGCCGCCGCCTGCCGATCTGCGGCAGGTATAGACATGCGCAGCCGGCGCATGTCTATAGAATAACAGTATAAATTCGCGATTCCTTCCAACCTAAAATATTATTATATCTCCCCTTGCGCGGATTTCAACGCCACTGTGCGGCCGGTTTTTTCCCGCTTTCGGCAATTTCGGGTGTTTGGCGAAAGCGCCTTTAAGAATGCTCCCTCTTTCGTCGTTTCTCCTTTGATTGCATATTATAGCATGGGCCGCCGCGGGATTCCCCGGGTTTTTTATAAACGAATTCTTAATATTCTCTTATATTTTTACATCAATAACGCAAAATGATTCATAATCCGGCAAAAAGGAACATTGGTAAATTCACCGAAAAAACGGCTCCCCCTTTCTTTCAGAAAGGGGGAGCCGCTTTTCCCAATCTGCGGGAAATATGCGGCATCAGTAAGTATACCAGCCCCTGCCGTTTTTCCTGCCGTATCGGCCCGCCCGGATGACGGCGCGGATGGACTGGGGCGCGTTCCACTTTGGATCCTTGAACTCCGAGAAGAAGTATTCCGTAATCGGTATAAAGGTGTCCAGTCCCGCCAGATCCATCAGCTCGAAAGGCCCCATGGGAAAATTGAGACCCAGCTTCACCGCCGTGTCGATGTCCTCCTTGGTGGCGATCCCTTCCTCGTAGATGTGAATCGCCTCCAGCAGAAAGGGGAAAAGGCACCGGTTGACCACAAAGCCCGGCGTGTCCCGCCTGACCTCCGCGGGCGTTCTTCCCAGAGCGGCCGCCGTCTGCTTCACGGTTTCCGCGGTTTCCTCGCTGGTGTGATATCCCCGGATCACCTCCACCAGCTTCATGACCGTGGGTGGATTGAAAAAGTGCATCCCGGCTACCCTGTCGGCCCGTTTTGTCGCTGCCGCGATGGAAGTGATGGACATGGACGAGGTGTTGGAGCAGAGCACCGTGTCCTCCCGGCAGATGCCGTCCAGCCTGGAAAACAACTCCTGCTTGACCTTCAGGTCCTCCACCACGGCTTCTATGACAAAATCCGCAGCTTCCAGCTGCTCCAGCGACGCGGTGCCCTGGATGCGCCCCAGGACGGCTTCTTTTTCCTCCCCGGTGACGCTTCCCCTGGAGATCCCTTTGTCCAGGGCGGCGGCCGTCCTGGAAAGTGCGTTTTCCCGCTGGCGCGCTTCGATATCGTACAGCAGAACCTCAAATCCGCGCGTCGCGGCAAGCTGAGCCAGATTTCCTCCCATGGTCCCCGCGCCCAGGATTCCTATCGTTTTGATTTCTTTCATATGATACCCTCCCGCTTTTGACTGATTAACATTCAGCGTCCCGAATAGCTGGGCGGCCGCTTTTCCAGGAAGGCCTTCATGCCCTCCTTCTGATCCTCCGTGGAAAAGAGCATGGAAAAGCACAGGCGCTCCTGCTCCAGCCCGGCCTCCCGGCCGAACTCCTCTCCGGCGCCAATGGCCCGCTTGGCGTATTCCAGCGCCAGTCTGGGCATGCCGGCCAGTTTCTTGGCCATGCGCATCGCCTCTGTGTAGACCTCGCCGTCGGGAACCAGGGCGTTTGCAAGGCCCATGGCCAGAGCCTCCGTGCCGGAGACCCGCCTGCCCAGCAAAATCATCTCCTTGGCCCGGGAGGCGCCGATGAGGCGGGTAAGCCGTTGCGTCCCCCCCGCTCCGGGCAGGATTCCCAGGCTTACCTCCGGCAGTCCGAACACCGTCTTTTCCCCCGCCACCCTGAAATCGCAGGACAGCGCTAACTCGCAGCCCCCGCCCAGAGCCATCCCGTTCACCGCGGCGATCACCGGGATGGGAAGCTCCTCCAGCATCCGATTGATCCGCCTGCCGTCCCCGCAGAGCCGATAGGCCTCCATGGGTGCGGCATCGGCCATTTCGGTCACGTCGGCCCCCGCGGCGAATACCGTGGGGCCCCCTGTGACAATCAGTACCCGAACGTCTGCATCAGACGCGATCTCGTCCAGCGCGGCCAGCAAATCCCTGTTGATCGCCGCGTTCAGCGCGTTATAGGCCTGGGGACGGTTGAGGGTGACGGTGGCGACTCCGTCCTCCTTCTGATAATTGATCCACTGATATTCCATCTGAATCCTCCCGTTTTCCTGCTTCTCAGCCGCGGAGAAAACGGCCCGTGATTTTCATACTTCTCCTTATTCTCCGATGGTCTTCCCGCCGTCGATCACAATCGTGGTGCCCGTCATATATCCGAAGCAGTCGGAGACCAGGGCCAGGACCGGGCCGGAAATCTCGTCCACCCTTCCCAGCCTGCGCAGCGGGTTTCGCTTCTCCATCATTTCCCGGATTTTCGGATCGGCAAACACGTCCTGGTTCAGCTCCGTGATCACGTACCCAGGACAGACCGCATTTACCGTAATCCCGTACCTGGCCCATTCGTTGGCCATGGTCTTGGTAAGGCTCACCACGCCCGCTTTCGAAGCACCGTAAGGGGCCACTCCTTTGCCGCCGATCAGAGCGCCGATAGAAGCCATATTCAGGATTTTTCCTCCCGTCCCCTGGCGCGCCATCTGCTCGGCAGCCGCCCGGGCAAACAGAAAAACCCCCTTGAGATTGGTATCGATGACCTTCTCGAAGTCCTCCTCGCTTTGCTGCAAAATGGGAGCGGTTTTTCCGCTGATCCCTGCGTTGTTCACTAAAATATCCAGTTTTCCGTAAGTCTTCAGGGTCTCCTCCATCACCCGGTCGATGTCCTCTTTTTTCGAGGAATCCGCCGGGATTCCCAGACACCGGTGTCCCGACGCCCGGATTTCCTCCTGCACCCGCAGGCAGTCCGCCGGGGTGCGGCTGGTGATGACTACGTTCGCGCCAAACCGGGCGAAGGTCACAGCGATGCCGTACCCCAGGCCTTTGGTGCCCCCGGTCACGATGGCTGTTTTTCCCGTGAGGTCGAAACTGGGCATCCGAACTTCCTTTTCCATGATATCGCTCCTCTCCCCGGCGGAAAACCCGCCGTATCGCCGGAACGCCCGGGGACAACCGCCGAATCCGCGGCCGCCCCCGGGTTTCCATTGCAAAGTGAGATTACTTCTGGGTCTTTTTAAATTTGTCCAGCATGGCTCTGGGCGTGGCCGTGGGGCGTTCATATCGCGGAAGATCCTTATTGATGCCCGCTAAGTACTTGGCGATATCCTTCAGCGGCTCCAGGTCGTATCGGGACATCATGGTAATGGTCTCCATGAGGGGCGAACCGCCGCCGTGTACGCCCGCCACCATTTGAGCGCCCTCGAAGGGATCGCACAGCTTGTTTTCCATCATCCGCATCACCCGGTGGGTCTCCTCGGCGGTGTATTTGGGATTGCGGACGATATATTTGTTGCAGAGCTCCGCCGTCTCCGGGTCGTAATAGGAAAGCTCCGTGGGAAGGGACGCGCAGATGCCTCCCGTGAGATCCGCCAGGATGGAATACTCGTGATAGATCTCCTGGCCCGCGATTCTCCGTCCCGCGTTGGTGAGGATCTCGTCCGGCACCCAGGAGCCGTTGGGGAATTCCACCGCCCGGTAAGCCGAGGCCTGCCCCGCGGCGAACACCAGCTCCGCCGTACCGATGATGTGGGAGATTTTCTCCCGCACGTGGTCCTCCTTGGCGATGCCGTTGACATCTGCCACCAGCGCCGCCTGGGCGGCGATCACTTCGGAAACCGCCGTCTTGCATCCGGTGTAGGAGTGCCGGTGGAAATGGGCGAACATCAGTGCGAGGTACCCCGCATACTGCACCACGTCTGGGTTTTCCAGCCCGTTCATGAAGACACGCTCGTTGGGCACGAACACGTCGTCGAATATGGTCATGGACTCCACATCGCCAACGGTGGACATGGGGGAATCCAGGTGATGGCGCTTGGGGTGTTTTCCGGGCAGGGCCATGAGCTTGACGCCTTCCCAGTCTCCCGGCAGCGCGAAGGCCACGGCGTAGGCCGCGTCCTTGGCCCCCATGAAGCGGGTGGGGGTCACGATGATCTCGTCGGCATAGGGCGCGATGGAATTGCAGATCTTGGCGCCCCGGACGACGATGCCGTCCTCCAGCACCTTCACAATACGCACATACTGGTCCGGATCCGGCTGGTCGGAGGGGCGCACGCCCCGGACGCCCTTCACGTCCGTCTGGGCGCAGTTGGCCACCAGGTCGTACTTCTGGCTGTATTCCAGATACTTGTTGAACCGCTCGTGGTAATGGGTCCCGTTGGCCTGGTCGCAGTCGTATGTGACGATGGCAAGGGCGTTGAGGGCATCCACGCCCATGCAGCGCTGGATGCAGCCGCCCACTCTGTGGCAGAGGAGCCGGGTCATGAGCTGCTTTTTCAGCAGGTCGTCCTTGGACCGGTGGATGTGGGTAAAGCGGTTGATTTTCTCCCCTGTCAGATGGGAGGTGGCGGTGCAGACGTCTTCGTACTTGGGATCGTGGGCGCAGTCGAAGGTCTGCCGTATGGCGTACATACCGCCGCTGATATAGTCTCCCTCCCGGCCCCATTTCTTGCCGTTGAAATAAACGTTGTGCTTCATTTTGCGAAGACGTTCCGCATATTCTTCATAGGTTCCGATGCCCATTTGTTTTTCCTCCTTGATTGAAAGTGTTAATGTTGAGATTTTTTTATATGCTCATTAATCCGGCATTTGCGTATCAGGTACGGAAACGGTTTTGTTGCGGTGATGCAACACCGTTTCAACTGCTTACTCTCTTTTTTGAGAACCGCGTTCTCTCCGAAGCAAATCTGCCGTTGCGCAACGCCGTTGCGTTTTTGCAACGCGTTTTACTAACCTTTTGCATAGCAATATCAGACCGCGTGCATACCTCCGTCCACGGGGATGGTGACGCCGGTGACATAGTCCGACGCGCCGGAAACCAGAAACAGTACTGCTCCCGCCACGTCGGAAGCCTTCCCGAAGCGCCGCAGGGCAATCTTGGACATGACGGCCTTGGCGTTTTTTTCGTCCGCCATCAGATCCCGCGTCATATCGGTTTCAATGTATCCGGGGGCCACCGCGTTGACGCGGATACCGTAGCGCGCCCATTCGTTTGCCATGATTTTGGTCAGGTGCATGAGACCCGCCTTGGCGGCGCTGTAGGGTGAGGCGTATTTGGGCGCCAGGATTCCCGCAAGAGAGACGATGTTGACGATTCTTCCCCCGGTACCCTGCGCCTTCATCTGCCTGGCTGCGGCCTGGGCGGTGAAATATGCGCCCTTGAGGTTAATGGAAAGTGTTTTGTCCCACTCCGTTTCCGTCATATCCAATATGGGTTTTTCCTCGCCGCCAATGCCCGCGTTGTTCACCAGGATATCCAGTCTCCCGAAGTGTTCTGTGGTCTTGGCTACAAGCGTTTGTACCCGTTCGGGGACCGACGCGTCGATGGATATGCCCAGGGCGCTGTGGCCTAATGTTTCCAGCTCCGCGGCCGTCCTGTCGCAGTCCTGCTGGTTCCGGCTGGTGACAACCACCGAGGCCCCCGCTCCGGCGAGCGCTTCGGCAATGGCCCGTCCGATTCCCCGTGTGCTTCCGGTGACAATGGCCACCTTTCCTTCCAGTTCCGCGCCGTTTTTCTCCAGATTCATATTTCTCTTCTCCCGTCTCGGTCCTCCGTTTCGGACCCTGAATATGCGAAAACAGAATTTTTCTCAGGAAAAATTCTGTTTTCAGGATCTATTCAATTATACAGCAAAATAAATGCCAACTCCGTCCCGCTCTTCCCTCCGGATCTTCCCCTCCAGGCGGAGATAGTCCAGATGGGAAAGGGTTTCGCCCACGGCAAACCATTTTTGCGCCAGGGGGAAGGTCTCCCAGGAATCGCTTCGGACGTCCCAGGTCATATGCCCGGCGGTTTGATAGGCCGTCATGCCCGGGTACTCCCGGATTGCGTTTAGTGCCTCCTGCAGCCGCACCTCGTGATGCTTCCGGATGTTCTCCGCCCGCTCCTTCACCGTGCCGCTCACCTCCCGATGGGCCGGCAGCGGCAGTTCGATCTCGTACCCGCTGATCTTCTTGAGGTTTTCCAGATAGTTTTTCAGCGAGTTTTCCACCGTGACCCAGCGGACGATGTTGGGAGTGATGTCGAAGAGCACATGGTCCCCCAGAAACATGATCTTCTCTTTTTCGTCGTACAGGCACATGTGTCCCGGCGTATGGCCCGGCGTCAGGATGCACTTGAGGTCGTGCCCCCCGTAGTGGAGCATGTCTCCGTCCTCCATGTGGATGTATTTGGAATAGGCTTCCGGAGACAGATCCCTGGCGGGATTGTGCCCCGTGGCCTGCTTGATCTCCTCCAGGGGAAAACCCTCGGATAGATACATGACGTCGAAGGATTTCCACCGCTGCGCCCTGTCCGCTATCTCCAGAAAGACCGCGTCCGTACTGCTGATAAAAATTCGGGTGTCCTCTGAGGCGATGCTGGGAGCCAGTCCCGAATGGTCCGCGTGGACGTGGGTGAGGAAGATATCGGTCCGGTCCATATCCGCCCCCAGCTCCTTCAGGCCTTCCTCCAGGGCGGTCCGGCAGGCCTCCTGCCGAAATCCCGTATCGATCAGCAGGCTTCTTCCTTCTCCCCGGATGAAGTAGCTGTTGAGATATTTCAGGGGGTTTCTGGGGAGGGGAACAAAGATGCGGTAGATATTCCCCTTAATGTGTTCGATCATACGTTTTCTCCCTGCGCCGCTCCCCGGATATCGCCGGCGTCTGCCCCGGCTGTATTTTGAGCGCGGCCTCTGCCGTTCGTTCCGGCGGACGGCACGCCGAATTTTGTTATATTCAGGCTGAAATCAGCCGGCTTTTATGATTCCCCACCAGTGGGAAAAACGTCTTCGTCATTTGTCTTTATGTTCGATCCGAATGCAGAATTTTCTTGCCTTCCTGGAGATGGTGGAGGGATCCACATTGAGGAATGCCGCGGCTCGCCTTACTCCGCCGGTTTCCGCCAGCGCCGCCTCGATGAGGCCCTTTTCATAGCTGTCCAAAGCGCTCTGCAGGCTGAAGGGCTCCCCCGCCGTCGGCGGCGTTTCGAACCCCAGCCGTTCGGAAAATCCCGCAGCTTCCACCTGCTCTCCCTCCGAGCAGATAACGGCGTTTTCAATCACGTTCTGAAGCTCCCGCACGTTCCCGGGCCACTCATAGCTCTGAAAAAGCATCCTGGCCTCGTCCGTGAGCCGGAGTTTTCGCCCGTGCTTGAGGCAGTATTTCTCGAAATAATACCCCGTGAGCCTCCCGATATCCTGTTTCCGCTCCCGCAGAGGAGGCACGTCGACAAGAACTACACTGAGCCTGTAATACAAATCCTCCCGGAATTTGCCTTCCAAAATCTTTTTTTTCAGGTCCGCGTTGGTGGCCGCAATGATCCGCACGTCCAGCCGGGTGGGCCGTGTCGCTCCGATGCGCATCAGTTCCTTTTGCTGCAGTACCCGCAGGAGCTTGATCTGCAGCTCCGGGGACAGATCTCCGATTTCGTCCAGGAGGATGGTTCCGTGATCCGCCAGCTCGAAGAGTCCCGCCTTGCCCGCGGGGTTGGCCCCGGTAAACGCGCCCTTTTCATAGCCGAAAAGCTCCGACTCCAGAAGGTTCGTGGGAATGGCGGCGCAGTTTACCTTCACATACGGCCCGTCCCCGCGTTTGCTGAACTGATAGATTTTATCCGCCACGGCTTCCTTCCCCACGCCGGATTCCCCGGTGATCAGGATGGTCACGTCCGTCGGGGCGGCGCGCAGGATGGTCCGCTTGATCTTCCGCATGGAGGGATCCGAGCCGATCATGGGGTTGTCTCCCTCTTTGCCGAAGTCCTCCCATATCTCGATGGGCTCCTCTCCGCCGTGCCGGTGGAGGGAAGTGTCCTCCCGGATCTTCAGCTTCTGCGTGTCGAACACACTCACGATCACCCTCCGGAGATCCCCTCCCTCGTCAAACGCGGGGATACTTGTAACATATCCGCGGATCACGTGACCGTCTCTGCTTTTCAGAACATCCGGCGTGCTTTTGCGCTGCTCCCCGTTTTGAGGCTCCCGATACAATATGCCCTCGTCGACGATTTCCTGCACCGTTCGTCCCAGGACCTTTTCTCTCTGGGTGCCCGTGTGCTTGAGATACGCGGGGTTTACGTACTGCGTGACGTCACGCCGGTCGGTCACGTAGACCCCTTCCACCAGATTGTCCACCACGGCTTTGAAGTTGATATTTTCCGCCTTATAGGCGTTATACTCCCGCAGCAGCTCCCCGGCACAGCGCTTCAGCTCCGTTTTATCTTCCCCGCTGATAAGGGGTTTTCCCTCCAGTTCCTCGGTCAGGCGCTTCAGCTCCTGGATTTTCAGCCAAACCTCTTCACCGTACATGCCGTCACCTCCCTGCGAGGCTTGCAGTTACCATCTATTGTATCATGACTTTGCAGTTTTGCAACAGCAACCTCCCCCAAAGGATTTCGATGGAAAGCGCCCGGCGGCAGGTCCTTTGCGGGAAACGATCCGAAAAACCGGAAAGGGGCGTTTTGCAATGCCGCCGGCATTGCAAAACGCCCCTTTTTGAATGAAATCGAAACTCTTTTATTCGCCCTGATCCATGGTTGCCTTGGCGTCCTCGATCACCTTCTGCTGGATCGCCGGAGGCGTTTCCTCATAGCGCACGAAATTAAAGCTGAAAGATCCCCTGCCCTGTGTCATGGACCGCAGGTCGATGGCATAACTGCCCATTTCGGCCATGGGCACCTCGGCCTCCACCACCTGATCACCCGTTCCGGTGGGGTTCATGCCCATGACGCGGCCGCGGCGCTTGTTGAGATCGCCGATGATGTCGCCCATATAGCTGTCCGGCACCGTCACCTTCAGCGAGCCGATAGGCTCCAGCAGCACGGGGCCCGCCTGGGGAAGGCCCGCCTTATAGGCCAGAGACGCGGCCGTTTTAAAGGCCATTTCGGAGGAATCCACCGGGTGGTAGGAGCCGTCCACCAGAGTTGCCTTCAGGAAAACCACCGGGTATCCCGCCAGAACGCCCCGCTGCACTGACTCCCGAAGACCCTTTTCCACCGCGGGATGAAAGTTCTTCGGCACGCTTCCGCCGAAAATATTCTCGGTAAAGGTCAGCTCTTCGGTGTCTCCCGGCTCGAACTCGATCCATACGTCTCCGAACTGCCCATGTCCGCCGGACTGCTTCTTGTGTCTTCCCTGGACCTTGACCTTCTTCCGGATCTTTTCCCGGTAAGCGACGCGGGCCGGCTGCAGCTCGGCATCCACGCCGAAGCGGTTCTTGAGCTTGGAGCAAAGCACGTCCAGCTGGATATCTCCGGCTCCGGTCACGACCATCTGCTTGGTTTCGCCGTTGTTAACCACAGAGAAAGACGGATCCTCCTCGGAAAGCCTTTGGAGACCGGAAGAGATTTTATCCTCCTGCCCCTTGACCTTCGGGAAAATCGCCATGGAATAGCAGGGCTCGGCAAAGGGAATGGGGGCCAGGGAAACCACCCGCTTGGAATCGCACAGAGTATCGCCGGTCTTGGTTTCGTTGAGCTTAGCCACCGCTCCGATATCTCCGCAGCAGATTTCCTTCACCTCGGTGCTCTTCTTGCCCTTCATAAAAAAGATATGGCCCATCTTTTCCGTTCCGCCGGTCCTGGCGTTGGTCATCACCAGATCCGTGGTGATGCAGCCGGAGATCACCTTGAAGAAGGAGAACTTTCCGTACTGGTCGGATACGGTCTTGAACACGAGGGCACAGGCAGGACCGTTGGGATCGATCGCCACCTCCGTCGGCTCTCCCGCGGCGTCGGTTCCCGGAACCGCGGGCCGTTCCAGAGGAGAGGGGAAAAGGCTCACAAGCCCGTCCAGAAGCGGCAGGGTGCCGAGGCCGGTGACGGCGCTTCCGCAGTAAACGGGTACCAGCGACAGGTCGCGGATGCCTTTGCGAAGCCCCGAAACAATCTCCTCGTAGGTAAAGGCCTCTCCCGAGAAGAACTTTTCCATGTACTCCTCGCTGGTTTCGGCCACGGTCTCCATAAGCGCGTTGTAAAATTCGTCTATGGCGCCCACCTTGTCCGCGGGAACGTCGATTTCCACACGTTTCCCGTTTTTGACCTCAAAGGCCTTCCGGCGCACCACGTCCACAATGCCGGTCACCCGTTTGTCCGCGTTCCAGATGGGTACGATCACGGGGCAGACGGCATTGCCGTATTTTTCACGGAGCGCATGGAACACAGCGTTGAAGTCTCCGTTTTCCTCGTCGGTTTTTGAAATATAGATGGCCCGCGGGAGCTTGCGCTCCTGCAGATATTTCCAGGCCTTTTCGGTTCCGACGCTGATGCCTCCCTTGGCCGGGCATACGATAAGGCCCGCGTCCGCAACCTGCAGCGCCTCCGCAGTCTCGCCGGCGAAGTCGAAATACCCCGGCGTATCCAGCAGATTGAGCTTGTATCCGCCGTATTCCACCGGCAGCGCCGTCAAAGAGATGGAGATCTGCCGTTTGATTTCCTCCGCGTCAAAATCGGAAACGGTGTTTCCGTCGGCAACCTTTCCGAGACGGTCGGTACCGTTTGTCAGAAAGAGCACGCTTTCGGCAAGAGAAGTCTTTCCACTGCCGCCGTGCCCCAACAGGCAAACGTTTCGTATATTTTGCGCGGAATAGCTCATATCTGTTTCCTCTCCTTCTATTTACATTGAAACCTGCGGGCGGCCGCCCGCAGCATCAGTCTTGGTAATTATACATCAAACAAGAAGTCATTACAATAAATGTTTTAGGAAAGTGCACATGTTTTTGCAAAAAAGGGCCCTTTTGAACCTTTCCGGGCAGATTCGGCAAAATCTCTCTCTTTCAGTCAAAACCGGTTGACCCATCCCGAGATCAGGAAGGTGGGAACCGACCACATCAGAAGATACAGAAGAAGGTGAAAAGGGGTCACGGCGTCGTAAGCGGCTATGTAGGTGAGATAAAACGCCATGAGAACGCCCAGGGCCGAGCCCGCGGAGGCGATCCAGGCGCTGGCGCGGACGGCGGTCCTCAGGCGGCGGCCGCCCACCGCCGCGTCGGCATAGGGGACCAGACCTTCTCTGCACAGGACAGCCGCGATATTCTCTTTGCTCCCCTCCCCCGTTTCGGAAAGCTCCAGCCGCCTCTTGATGGGAGGAAATTCGCACCGGGAAAAATTAAGCTTGAATTTGCGTGTGAGCATAGCGGGCGTAATATTGAAGTCCCGAACCGCAAAAACCGGCGTGAGTTTGCTTCGCATGAGGCAGGCCAGGGCGCTGCGGATCCCTTCGTTGGGATTGTACATAATGGCGAATACCCCCGCCAGCGAACCGTCCACGGCGAGAAACACGCCGCTCTTCAGCTTCAGGCCCCGGGGAAGGCTCACCCCCATGAGGGCCATGAAATCGGAGGAGCCGGCAAGGACCGTTTTCCCCTCCAGCTCAGCGGAATATCCGCCGTTTTCATAGAAGCTGAAATGATCCGGCTGCCGCAAAAGACCGCCCTGAGTTTTCACCAGCTCGCAGAACGCCTTGGACAGCCCGCTTCCCGAGGCGGCGATGATACTTGCGGCATAGGAGGTCACCGTTTCCAAAGAATAGTCTCCGAACACCTTGATCCCGTTGATGGAAACCGTCCCGGCAGGAAACAGGTCCCCGTCGGTGAGCACGATGGAGGAGGAAACCGGACTGCAGCATCCGGCCCAGCCGGCAAGGCCCGCCCCCGTGTGAAACAGCCGTCGGGACAAACCAGCCAAAGGAAGGCCGAAGGAAAGCGTCCCGGAATAGGTGGCCGCGGCCGCTGTCGTGGCGGCCAGGCACCAGAGAAACAGCTTCGGATTGCCGTGTCCCGCAGAAGAGATAAGAGAAAACAGAAAGGCTGCCAGCAGGACGGGAGGCAGGACTCTTCCGAATATCCTGTCGGAGGCGTCCGGGGTCTCCGTCCCCGTTACAAATCCCCCGATGCCGCTCTGCCGTTTGAAAAAGCCGTTTTCCTCCGTGTGATACACAAGATAGGGCCTGGCGCTGGCCGCCGCTGCCCTGCAGCTGTCCTTCATGCCGCGGCGCCTGAGATACCCTCCCCACATGGTAAAGAAAAGGGCCAGCGCCGCAAGGGCGCAGTAAGGCGGGTTATTCCCCCGGTCGGTGAGCACCAGCATGGTTGCCGCGTCGGCAAGGCTGGCAAGGCAGGAAACCGCCACGGCGGTTTCCGCTCCCGGCTTTCTCCGGATGAGAGAATACAGCCCCCGGGAAACCGTGTCCAGTCCCAGGAAAGTCGCCGCCGCCTGAAGCACCAGCAGCGCAAACACGCGGACGGAAAGGCTGTCCGCGGCAAAAGATGGCAGGGGCAGGTTCAGCTTATCCCAGACGGTGAGGTAACACATGGGAAGGCTGATGAGCAAAACCAAAACCGTCCGCAGCTTGAGACTTCCGAGACCCCTGCTGTAGTATGCGGCGGCTTCCTCCGGCCTCGCCTCCGGCCTGGGCGGCTTGTGGGGTTTTTCCTCCGCTTCTCCGAAGGACTCTCCCCCGTCAGCCGGCTCTTCCTTCCCGTCGTTCTCCTGCTCCTCTTCCTGCTCCTCTTCATCCGGTTCCGCCGCTTCCGGTTCCGCCTTCGGCCGCTTCCAGAAGAGCAGTTTTCCCGTCTTCCCTGTGGGTTCCGCCGGAGGTTCGGAAGAAACCCCGCCGTCCGGCTCCTTTGCTCTGCGGAAACCTTCCAGGCGGATCACCCGGGTATTCCCGCCATCGCTTTCCCGTTTTTCAGGGATCTCCGGCCCGGGCGGTACTTCCTGCGCGGTGGTGCCCGCTTCTTCCGGGGTGAACGCTACGCCGCCGGCTTCCTGTGCGGGCAGCTCCACGTCCGGCTCCGGCAGCTCCCCGTCGTTTGCCCAGGGTTTCCGGATATCCACCTTCAGCGGTTTTTCCGCGCGGAATTCCGCCAGTATTTCCTCCAGAGAGCAGTCCGCCTTATCCACGTCCTCCAGACCCCGCAGGATCTCGGTGGTATTTTCCAGGCCGAGCTCGTCCAGTGATTCCGATTTATCTTTTTTGTCTTTTTCCATCCTGCGTCCACCTTATTATGCGCTGTTTCTTCCCGAAGCCTTCTCTGTTCTCTGCCTGATGCATAAATTCAAGTGGTTCTCTGCCGCACCGCCTCGTACAGTAAAACGGCCGCGGCGGCGGAAGCGTTCAGGGAGGAGATCTCTCCCCGCAGAGGGATGCTCACCGTAAAGTCGCAGCCTTCCTCCACCAGCCGGCTCATGCCCGTGCCCTCCGAACCGATGACAATGGCCGCCGGACCTTTGAAATCCGCCCGGTACAGAGGCGTATCGGAACCGGCTGCCGCGCCGAAAATCCAGATGCCCTGCTGCTTCAGCTGCCGCAGGAGCATGGAAAGGTTGGATACCCTCGCCACCGGCACGTAGGATATGGCGCCTGCGGAAGCTTTGGCCACGGACGCGGTAAGGCCGGCGCTGCGCCGTTTCGGCAGGATCACGCCGTGGGCGCCCGCGCATTCGCAGGTGCGCACAATCGCGCCCAGGTTCTGCGGATCAGTGATTTCGTCGCAGATTACCACCAGGGGCGGCTCCCCCTTTTCTCTGGCACGGTTTAAAATATCTTCCACAGTGGCGTATTCCCGCACCGCGGAAACCGCGATGACCCCCTGATGGGCCCGGGTCCGGCTCATAGCATCCAGCTTCCGCCGGTCGGCTTCCGAAACCGGAACGCCCTTCTCACGGGCCATTTGTACAATTCTGCCCAGCGTGCGGTCGGTTTCCCCCCGGCTGACATAGAGCTTGTCTATGGCGGTCCCGGCCCGCAGCGCCTCCAAAACGGCGTTTCTGCCCTCGATGATGCCGTCCGCCTCCGCGGAAAGCGGCCCTTCCGCTTCATGGGTTTTCCCGTCGGCACTGTTTGCCCGGGTTCCGCCGTTGTGAGGACGGTCGTCTTTCATGGTTTCCTCCGTTTCGCGGCCGGTTGCCCCGCAAGGGGCCAGGCGCGCTGTCATGTATGATCTGACCTGCCGTATGCGCATTCAGATAATGTCTCGCAGCGTTTTCGCCGAAGGCGAAAATTAATCGATATGATTTTTTCCGGGAATTCGCTTCTCGGAAGAATACCGCGGCCCGGGGAAGATGGCATCGTTTGTGGTTCCGCCTGGAGGGCGGGAGCAAATCGCGCCATAAACGCGGTATAATAGACGCTATGCGGGTACTATGCTGCCAACGCGATGCGTTTCGCAGCATATGGCATCGTTTGCGGTTCCGCCCCCAGGGGCGGGAGCAAACCGCGCCATAAACGCGGTATAATAGCCGCTATGCGGGTATTATACCACAACGCCTGTGGTATAAAAAGCACTTCCTGCTGCCTTTTTCCGGCTTTTCCAAAGGTGCGCTTCCGGCATTCACAGAAAGTTAATGAAAAACAAAGTTGCTTTTATTGTATAAATGACAGTATCATGATACAATAATCTCAAAGAAACCGGATTTTCGGACGTATACCGCTGTTTTGGCTGCCGGGCGCAGCCGAGGTACGGCGGCGGTATCGGTATATTTATGCCCGCTATTCCGCCGGGCGCCGGATCGGCCGGATTTTCAAGGCGCAGCTTAAGCTCCGTCAGTTTTTGCCGAAGGAGGCATTGGATTGAAACCCAAGAAAGAAAACAAGAACAACTATACCGGTATCGTAGCCATCGTCCTGTGGGCGCTGTTTATTACGCTGATCGTCAACTACATGACCTCGCTGTATTCCTCCTCCACCACGAGGGAAATCAAATACAACGAGTTTGTTTCCATGGTGAGAAGCGGACAGGTGGATACCGTTGAAATCCAGGACAACATGCTGCTTATCACCCCCAAGCAGACGGAAACGGATACAACCGAAACCGGGACCACGGACCAGAAAACCGAGGTCCTCTATACCGGCATCATCGAAAATCCGGATCTGCTGTCTCTGCTGGACGAGTACAATGTGACCTACTTCAGTCCCGTCAAGCAGGAGCTTTCTCCCATCATCAGTTTCCTGGTATCCTGGATACTGCCCATGCTGATTCTGTTCCTGCTCTTTAACTACCTGATGCGGAACATGAGCGGGAAAATGGGCGGCGGGATCGGCGGCTTCGGGAAGAGCAATGCCAAGGTCTATGTGGAAAAACAGACCGGCGTCACCTTCCGGGATGTGGCCGGCCAGGATGAAGCCAAGGAATCCCTCCAGGAGATCATCGACTTTCTGCATCATCCCCAGAAGTACACCGCCATCGGCGCGAAGCTCCCCAGGGGCGCTCTGCTGGTGGGCTCTCCCGGTACGGGCAAGACGCTCCTGGCCAAGGCCGTGGCCGGCGAGGCCAACGTTCCTTTCTTCTCCATCTCCGGTTCGGACTTCGTGGAGATGTTCGTGGGCGTGGGCGCCTCCCGGGTGCGCGACCTGTTCCAGCAGGCGGCGAAAATGGCTCCCGCCATCATATTCATCGACGAAATCGATACCATCGGAAAAAGCCGGGATTCCCGCTTCGGCGGAGGCAACGACGAACGGGAGCAGACCCTCAACCAGCTTCTGGCCGAGCTGGACGGATTCGACACCTCCAAGGGCCTCATCGTCCTGGCGGCCACCAACCGGCCGGAGGTGCTGGACAAAGCGCTTCTGCGTCCCGGCCGCTTTGACCGGCGGATCACTGTGGACAGACCCAATCTGGCCGGCCGGCTTGCCACCCTGCAGGTGCACACCCGGGGCATCAACCTCGCCGAGGACGTGGATCTGACCCGGATCGCTCAGGCCACTGCCGGAGCCGTGGGCGCCGACCTTGCCAATCTGGTCAACGAAGCCGCCCTCCGGGCCGTCCGCCTGGGTCGTCACGCGGTCAACCAGGAGGACCTGCTGGTTTCCTTCGAGCTGGTCATCGCGGGCAGCGAGAAAAAGGGCACGGTTCTCACCGAGCAGGAAAAGCGGATCATCGCCTATCACGAGGTGGGCCACGCTCTGGTTGCCGCAAAACAGAAACACGCCCAGCCGGTTCAGAAAATCACCATCGTGCCCCATACCCACGGGGCGCTGGGATATACTATGCAGCTTCCCGAGGAGGAAAAATTCCTCCTGTCCAAGGACGACATCCTCACTGAGATCCGCACCCTGGTGGCCGGCCGCGCGGCCGAAATGCTGGTCTTCAGCATCAAAACCAGC
This sequence comes from Papillibacter cinnamivorans DSM 12816, assembly GCF_900176335.1. Lineage (GTDB taxonomy): Bacteria > Bacillota > Clostridia > Oscillospirales > Oscillospiraceae > Papillibacter > Papillibacter cinnamivorans. The sequence goes on along the minus strand of NZ_FWXW01000006.1, from coordinate 126,360 downwards.
GGCGCCGCCAACGACATTGAGCGTGCCACCGACCTGACCCGGAAGATGATCACCACATATGGCATGAGCGACCGGTTCGGCATGGTGGCCCTGGGCAATGTCCAGAACCAGTACCTGGAGGGCAACTCCATCTTAAACTGCGCTCAGGAAACCTCCGCCGCCATCGATAAGGAGGTCATGGAGGTCATCAGCTCCTGCCTGGAGGATTCCAAGCTGATCCTGCAGGAAAACCGGGACATGCTGGACAAGATAGCCGAATATCTGCTCCAGAAGGAGACCATCACCGGTGCGGAAATGATGGCCATTCTGGAAGGCAAGGATCCCGCTTTGGTGGAGGATGCCTTCAAGCCGGTCAAACGCATCGGTACCCGGCCCAAAAAGAGCGGGACGAAAGGAAGCTCCCGGCCCGCCTCCCCCGCTCCCGAAGCGGACGCCGAAAAGCCGGAGGAGGCTCCCGCCGCCGCTTCGGCGGAGGAAGAAACTCCTTTGGAAATGGATCCGGAAAAGGATGCATCAAACAAAGAGGCCGGGCATGAGGAAACGGAACCCGGAAAAAACGCCGGGGAGAAACAGCCGCCGGAATCCCAGGATTAAGCCGCTCTACCCCACAGCATAGTAAATCCCCGCCCTTTCTCTTCGGAAAGGGCGGGGATTCTTGATTTCGTCCAACGTATACCGTATCAGCGAGCCTGCGCATCGGAGGGCTTTCCCGCCGGGTTTTCTCCGACGGCCTCCGCCGCGCCCTCTCTGGCGCTTTTGTCCGCCAGCTTGACGCCGGCTCCGATGACGGCGAAAAGAAACCAGAAGAGGAACATGTTCCGCGGATAAAACCAGGTGTACTCCGCGATGCCCACCACCAAGATCCCGCACAGCCCGGAAACGGCCGCGAGGGTTACGTTCCTCACCTCCCGGGGACAGGTCCTGCGGGAAATCCGGAGGATTCCCGCCTTCAGCTGGGCCAGGAGAACGGCAATGTAGGCGACAATCCCCAGGATCCCGGTCTCGCCCCAGATCTGCAGATAATTGTCATGACTGTGGATGGGGTAGTTCCCGTCGAACATGGGGGGGTAATTCTGGAATATCCGCTTCATGATGTCGCTGCCCAGGCCAACGCCCGTGGCCCAGAAATCCCGGAGGAGCCGGAATACCGCCTTATAGATGGCAAAGCGGTACATAGTGGAGGTGTCCTCCGTATTGCCGATGGTGAGGATCCGGTTGATGATCGTCTTGGGCAGAAACGGGAGGGAGGCAAGCCCCAGTAATACAAACAGCGGGACGAACCTCCAGTTCTGGAAGGCGAGAAAGATCAAAACGGCCAGGGCGAGTCCGATCCAGCCCGAACGGGAATAGGTCAGGGCGATGGAGGCCAGAGGCGGCAATCCCGCCGCGATAATCAGCGCCCTCGCCCGGAAGCTTTTGGCGTTTAGAATAAACGCCAGGTAAAACGGAATCAGCATCACGAGAATTTCCGCAAAATTGTTGGGGTTGTCGAAAAACGAGTAGATTCGTCCGGGCATGCCCGCGTTGAGGGCCAGGTCCGCCTGGGAGGCCACCACGGCCACTCCCACGACTCCCTGATAGCATCCGTAGAGCCCGCTCAAAGTCAGTCCCGCCAGAGCAAAGCCGATCAGCCGTTTCAGCTGCCGGTAGCTTCCGATGCGGCTGACGACCAAAAATACGATGAGAAAACAGGTGATATGGAACAGGAAAAAGCGAAGGCTCAGGGATCTGCTTAGCGAGCTTGCAAATCCGTAGATAATCCAGATTCCGTACAGAGCCAGGTATACGGTGAAATATTTCACGTGCACCCGGGCCTTCGGCCTGCGCATGAGCCAGATGAGAAACAAGCAGATGAGCGCGAGAATCCCTATCAGCCCGTACAGATTGTTCCACACGGCGTGAGGCGCTACCAGCATGGCGAAGAAAAAAAGCCCCATGAGAAGATCCAGCCGGTCGCCCAGGAAATTGAGCCCCCGGAATACGGTGCTTCCCTCCAGGGCGCCTCCGGTCTTTGCATAAATCCACTGCAGGACCAGAGGCGGAAGATTGAGTACGACCTCCAGAAAGCGGAAAAATCCGCTCTTCTCCCAGGACCGCGAAAAAGTCCCCTCCCTGCGCGCGGCCTCGCAGACCCGGCTGCGGGAAATATCCTCCCGGAAGCCGCGGCCCGCCGCCGCGAAAAACCGCCTGCTGCCGCTTTCCGCGTACAACGCGAGATACCGGTCGACAAACTGTCCTCCCTGCCGGAGCAGAACGCTGTTTTGAGCGATTTCCATCCGCTCTCCGCCTTTCTACGCTTCCGCCGGCCCTCCGGCCATGGCGGCTTCATACACTTCATATGTCTTTTCGATCATGGTCCGGACGTGGAATTTCTCCTCCACAATCCTTCTGGCTCCCTTTCGGTACCGGGCCAGGAGCTCCTTGTCCTCCATGAGCGTTTTCATGGCCCCCGCCATGGACTCGGGATTGTCGTATTCCACCAGAATGCCGCAGCCGGCCTCCTGGTTCACAATGTCGTTGTTGCCCCCCATGTCCGTGACGACGGCGGGCAGGCCCGAAGCCAGCGCCTCCAGGATCAGAAAACTCAGCGCCTCGTGCTGCGAGGAATTGACGTAGAGATCGCTGCCGTCGAAAAGGTTCTTGATATCCTGGCGGAAACCGGCGAAAACCACATTTCCCTGAAGCCCCAGCCTTTGAACCTGTTCCTTCGTTTCCTCCAGCAGCGGCCCGTCGCCCGCCAGGACCATGCGAAACGGCCGGTCGGTAAGTGTTTTCAGAAGTCCCAGGGAATCCACCAGGTATTTATGCCCCTTGTCGCCGGCAAACCGGGAGGCGCAGAGCATGACGAATTCGTCTTTCCCGATGCCGAATTCCTCCCGGAGGGTGGACTTTTCCGGGGAACTCCATACCGTGGGATCCACGGCGTTGAAGATCACCCGGATCTTTTTAGGATCCAGCCCGTTTCGGATCAGCTGTTCCTTCCCCCGTGTGCACACCGCGATGACCCGGTCCTGCTTCGGGCTGAGAATGCGGTTGGAAAGCCGGGTCATAAAATCGTTTGCCAGGATGAAATGGCTGGTGTACACCACGCGGACGCCCGGATTGCGGCGTTTGGAGAGCATGGCGATATAGTTTTCCCGAAGGTAGTGGCAGTGGATCAGATCGATCCCCAGCCGTTTGCACAGCTCCGCCAGCTCTTTTGCCGCCCGGAAATCAAACCGGCTGCGCATTTCGATCCGAAAAACGGGAACCCCCATGCCCCGCATCCGCTCCACCAGGAGGCCCTCTTCGTTGTAAGCAAAGTAGGCATCGATTTTTTCATCTTTCAGATACCGCACCAGAGTCTGGACATAACGCTCAGTTCCCGCTTTGCCCGCATAATTGAGCAGATATAATACCTTCAGCAATCCGATCTCCGTCCTCCCGCGAGTATTCCGCCCCGACCGCGCCGCGGCGGGCAGGGCACCGGAAACGATAGTCTTCCGGCCCCCTGCCCGCCTGACGGGCCTGTTATTTCAGGTAGGATCTCAGTTCCTCCGCCCGGTGAGTGCTCTCCCAGGGCAGGTTAAGCTCGGGACGTCCGAAGTGCCCGTAAGCCGCCGTCTGGAGGTAAATCGGGCGCCGCAGGTCCAGATAGGAGATGATCTTGGCCGGGCGCAGGTCGAAGCAGCGGTTCACGATCTCCGCGATTTTTTCGTCCGGCAGAAGGCCGGTCCCCTTGGTATCGATCATGACGGACACGGGGTGCGCAACGCCGATGGCGTAAGCCACCTGGATGTCGCAGCGTCTGGCCAGCCCCGCGGCCACGATGTTCTTGGCGACGTGCCTTGCCATATACGCGGCGCTCCGGTCCACCTTGGTGGGGTCCTTGCCGGAGAAGCATCCGCCGCCGTGGGCGGCGTAACCGCCGTAGGTATCCACGATGATCTTCCGCCCGGTGAGGCCCGAGTCCCCTACGGGGCCGCCCACTACGAAACGGCCTGTGGGATTGACGAAGATCTGGGTTTTCTTATCCAGGTATTTTTCAGGAATGACGGGCCGGATCACCAGCTCGACGATCGCCTCCCGGAGATCCTTCAGAGAAACGTCCGGGTCGTGCTGGGCGGAGACCACCACGGTGCCGCAGCGCAGGATCTGCCCGTCGTCTCCGTACTCCACGGAGACCTGACTTTTTCCGTCCGGCCGGAGCCAGGGAAGCTCCCCGCTCTTGCGCACGGCGGCCAGTTTCGCCGAAAGCTGGTGGGCCATGGAGATGGGCGCCGGCATGAGCTCCGGCGTCTCGTCGCAGGCGAAGCCGAACATCATGCCCTGATCTCCCGCGCCGATGAGATCGGCCTCGTCCGTCCCGCTTTCCTTGTATTCAAAGGATTTGTCCACGCCCAGGGCGATATCCGGGCTTTGCTCGTCGATGGCGGTGAGCACCGCGCAGGAATTACAGTCGAACCCGTAAGCCGGGTTGGTGTATCCGATATTTTTCATGGTGTTGCGAACGATATGGGGGATGTCCACATAACAGTTGGTGGAAATCTCGCCCATCACCAGGGCCATACCGGTGGTGGCGATGGTCTCGCAGGCCACCCTGGCGTTCTTGTCCTGGGCCAGAATGGCGTCCAGCACCGCGTCGGAAATCTGGTCGCATAGTTTGTCCGGGTGTCCCTCGGTTACCGATTCGGAAGTAAATACTCGATTGCTCATAACTCTATCCCCTTGTCTTGATTTTAAACTCTATATTTTTAGTCAGTCTACCTGCCATCCGCGCAGGTATTCTTTCTGTTCCTTCGTCAGCGAGTCGATTTTCATCCCCATGGACTGAAGCTTCAGCCCGGCGATCTCCCCGTCGATCTCCTCCGGTACGCTGTAAAGCCGCCGGGAGAGATCTTTCTCGTGTTTGGACAGCCACTCCAGAGACAGGGCCTGCACGGCGAAGCTCAAGTCCATGATTTCCGCCGGGTGTCCGTTCCCGGCCGCCAGGTTCACCAGCCGCCCCTCGGCCAGGAGGTTGAGCGTCCGCCCGTCCGGCATCTCGTATCCTGTGATGTTCTGCCGCCTCTCCCGGAGGGAAACCGCCGCTTCAGTAAGGCCCCTGACGTCCACCTCGCAGTTGAAGTGTCCGGCGTTTGCCAGAAATGCGTTGTCTTTCATCCTCCGGAAATGTTCCGCCGTTATTACGTCCCGGCAGCCCGTGGCGGTTATGAAGATATCCCCCAGAGGCGAAGCCTCCGCCATGGTCATCACCCGAAAGCTGTCCATGGCGGCCTCCAGGGCCTTGAAGGGATCCACCTCCGTCACCACGACGTCCGCCCCCAGGCCGTTGGCTCGCAGGGCGATCCCCCGACCGCACCAGCCGTATCCGGCCACCACCACGGTCTTTCCCGCCACCAGCAGGTTGGTGGTGTGCATGAATGCGTCCCAGACCGACTGGCCGGTGCCGTATTTATTGTCGTAATACCGCTTGCTTTTCGCGTCGTTCACCGCCATCATGGCGCAGGGCAGAATTCCTTCCCGCTCCCGGGCCTTCAGGCGTAGGATCCCCGTGGTGGTCTCCTCGCAGCCGCCCACCAGGCGGTCGCCCAATCCGGCGCAGGAACTCCCCAGCAGGTCCACCAGGTCTCCCCCGTCGTCCACGACGAGTTCCGGATGATGTCCCAGGGCGGCGGTCAGATGGCTTTTATACTCTTCGGGGCTTGCCCCGTGAAACGCGAAAGTTTCCACCCCCAGGGAAGCAAGGCCCGCTGCCACATCGTCCTGGGTGGACAGGGGATTGCTGCCCGTGGCCCGGACCTCGGCGCCTCCCCGGCTGAGAACGTAGGCGAGATTCGCCGTTTTGGCCTCCAGATGGACCGAAACCGTGACGCGCATACCGCGAAACGGCTGTTCCCGTATAAACCGCTCCTCGATTCCGGATAATACTGGCATAAAGGAGCGCACCCATTCGATTTTCCGCCGCCCCTCCGCGGCCAGCGAGGGGTCTCTCAGTATACTCATGCTGCCTCCTGAAGCGTATTGAATGCAGACTTCGTGGTGTATACCGCAAATTCGCGATATGCGGCATCGTTTGCGGTTCCGCCTGAAGAGCGGGAGCAAATCGTGCCGTCAAGCGTGGTATAATACCGGCTACGGCGGTGTATACCGCAAATTCGCGATATGTGGCATCGTTTGCGGTTCCGCCTGAAGGGCGGGAGCAAATCGTGCCGTCAAGCGTGGTATAATACCGACTACGGCGGTATTATACCACATGCAGCCAACAATACCAATAGACAAAACGCCCGGAGTGTTCATCCCGGTTCCCTATTGTTCACAGTTTTTTTATGGACTTTGCTTCCGATACAGAGTAAAATAGAAACCATCAATCGACATGGAGGGTTTTCCGTGAGTTCTCTCGACAGGGCGATCGACCGGTTTTGCTACAAACACAGCCGGTTCGGCATCCCCAATCTGATGAAATACATCATCGCCGGAAACGTGATTGTCTATCTCCTTTCCGCGATGAATACCACAGGTACCTTTACGTCCTGGCTCACTTTTGTCCCCTACGCAATTCTGCAGGGACAGATTTGGCGCCTCGTGACCTTTATTTTTGTGCCTGTGGGAAACCAGAATATTTTCTTTTTCGCCATTTCCATGTATTTTTACTACATCATTGGAAACGCCCTGGAGCGGGAATGGGGTTCTGCGAAGTTTACTCTCTATTATATCGGCGGTATGGTAATCACCGCCGTTGCCGCCCTGGTGGTGGGGCTTGCCTTCGGATACGGAGCGTATTCTCTGGCCAGCGCATATTACATCAATCTGTCCCTATTTTTCGCCTTTGCCACGCTGTATCCCGATTTTACCGTGTTGCTTTTCTTTATACTTCCCATCAAAATGAAATGGCTGGGCTGGCTGAGCGCCGCGCTTTTCCTATGGGAGGTCATAACCCTGTCCTTCCCGTTGAACCTTCTGCCGCTGCTGGCTCTTCTCAACTATTTCGTCTTTTTCCATTCCACGATTATCGGTACGGCGCAGCGGCTCAGGAGCCGGTATTCCAAACGCACCATCAATTTTCAAAAGGCAACGAAAGCGCAGCAGCAGCAGAAGGGCTACCACCATAAGTGCGCGGTCTGCGGGAAAACCGACACCGACTATCCCGATATGGAATTCCGGTACTGCTCCAAATGCAACGGATATTACTGCTACTGCGAGGACCATATCAACAGCCATGTGCACATTAAATAATAAAATTTACCCGCTGATACTATTATCCAATAAAAAGATGAAACAAGACGGTACGGTTGCCCCCCCCGCCTCCGGCGGGGGGGGCAACCGTACCGTCTCATTTGTCGTATGGGCATTTTTATTGAAGTCCAGTATGATATATAAAACCGCCGCGCGGAGCCTTTGGCCCCATGCGGCGGTTTTGTTTGGCATATATTGGTTGGTGTTATATCCGCACGGCGCCGGCGCTCCATTCCTGCCCTCCCCAGCTGTTTTGAAGGTCCGGGTAGGCCAGAACGTACAGATCCGTCGCCCGGCGCTCCAGCTGGAAGAGTGTGCGTCCCTCCTCCGGGAGGGTCTTGATCCGGGCCGGCCGTGTGACAATCGGGACCTTGGAGCGTTTTTTCATCTCGCGGAGAAGTCCCCTCCCCCGCTCGTTGAACGCCAGAACCCTGAGATACGGCGGAACTTCCGGAAAATCGTCCTTTGTGATTCCCAGATAGGCGCAGAGAAGGATTCTGCGGATTCTCGAGTGGGCGTACCGCTTGGTTTTGACGGCGTCCGCCGTCCGGGCAAAGGAGGTTTCCCGCAAAGCCGCACGGAAAAGGCGCCGTTCCAGCCCTTCCCCCACGTCCGGAATGGACAGGAAATCTTCCGCCGTCAGAGTCCTGAGCCTGGCCAGGATTGCCCTTTCGCAGTTTGATACCCGCGCCGGCGCCCTGCCGGCTTCCGTCTCCCGGCGCAGAATATCCCGCATCGCCTCCGGCATATACCGAGCCGCCGCTTCCTCATCTCCCCGCAGAAGAAGCTCCCGAAGTCCCGACGCGGAAAATAAGCCGTTCTCCGGCTCTCCCGCGTCGTGATCCGCGCCTTCCCTGCAAATCGTCATGGGGCGGATGGACGCCCCAACCCGATACAGCGCTTTCAGGTATTCCACAGCCAGGATGTTGTTCGGACTTCGCAGCACCTCGGCCCCCTTCCCCATAAGGCGCTCCGCCGCCCGCTGCCGCGCCGCACCGAAGGCTGCGCCCTTCGACAGCTCTTCTTTCAAAACCGGCGGAAACTCCTCTGACAGTAGGCACCGGGCGGCCCGTTCCAGTTCCTCCAGGTTTCCCGACTCGCTTCCGAAGGACAGGTGCGTGACCATTCCGGTGGCGGAAAGCACTTTGATTCCGCCCAGAGCAAATCCCTCCGCCGAGGAAAGGGCATAGGGAAGCGGCAGCTCCAGCACCAGGTCGGCCCCGCTTTTCACGGCGGCCTCCGCCCGGCTGAGCTTGTTAAGTACGGCGAAGTCTCCCCGCTGTACGAAATTGCCGCTCATGGCGCATACAATGGGGGTTTCCCCGCCCAGGAGGGCTCGGGTTTCTTCCATATGCCGGCAATGGCCCAGGTGAAGAGGATTGTATTCGCAGATAATTCCGGCCGCTTCCATCGCTTTCTCCCGTCTGTCAGAAGGTTTTTGACGATTATTTTGCAAAAATAGTTGTCGTTTAGCTTCAAATGGTCTACAATATGCACGGAGAAACCTTCTCCCTGTATGTATCTTACTTCCGGATCCGTACATTTTCAAGCGAATCAATTTCTTAATATATTCAATGTTGTAATAAAGAAGGAGATCAGAAATGAAAGTATTAGTAATCAACGCAGGCAGTTCTTCCCTGAAGTATCAGCTGATGGAGACCGATACGAAGGAGCTCCTGGCAAAGGGCCTTTGCGAACGCATCGGTATCGACGGCTCAATCAAACACTCCGCTTCGGGGAAGGACGATTACAAAGCCGATATTACCATGCCTGACCACTCCGCCGCCATCGGGACCGTCCTGAAAATGCTCGTGCACCCGAAATACGGCGTCATCAAGGACACATCGGAAATCAATGCCGTCGGGCACCGGGTGGTCCACGGAGCAGAATTTTTCGCAAGCTCGGTTTTAATTGACGACGCGGTCATGAACGCACTGAAAGAGTGCATTCCCCTCGCTCCTCTTCACAATCCGGCCAATATCACCGGCATCAACGCCTGCAAGGCAGTCATGGGAGACGTTCCCCAGGTGGCCGTGTTCGACACCGCCTTCCATCAGACTCTGCCTCCCAAGGCCTTTATTTATGCCCTGCCTTATAAATATTACACGGAGGACAAGATCCGCCGCTACGGCTTCCACGGCACTTCCCACCGGTACGTTTCCCAGCGTGCCGCCGTGCTGATGGGCCGCCCCATCGAGGAGCTCAAGCTGGTCACCTGCCATCTGGGCAACGGTTCCTCGGTATCCGCCATCAAATACGGCAAATCGGTGGAAACCTCCATGGGCTTCACGCCCCTGGACGGGCTTCCCATGGGCACCCGCTCCGGTTCCGTGGACTCCGGCATTCTGGAATATATCATGAACCTGGAGCACATCGACATTCACCAGATGCTCAACATCCTCAACAAGCAGTCCGGCGTACTGGGCATTTCCGGCATCTCCTCCGACTTCCGCGATCTGGACGAAGCGGCTGCCAAGGGAAACGCCAGGGCTCAGCTGGCGATAGACGTCTTCTGCTACAAGGTGACCAAACGCATCGGCTCCGCCTCCGCGGCCATGGGCGGCATTGACGGCGTCATCTTCACTGCCGGCGTGGGTGAAAACAGCATCGACCTGCGGGAAAAGATCCTGGAAGGTCTGGAATTTATGGGTCTTTACCTGGACAAAGAGAAAAACAAGGTTAGATGCAAGGAAACCATCATTTCCACCGACGACTCCCCCGTCAAGATCATGGTGATCCCCACCAACGAAGAACTGGTCATTGCCATGGACACCGCGGAAATCGTCAAAGGGCTTAAAAAATAAGGCAAATACAATATAAGACATAAAACACAGGGCCTGAGGAGATATTCTTCAGGCCCGGCGTTTTTCAGGCGGCGGTGTGGGAACGCTTCCTACAGATTGCGGTCGAGAAATTTCAGGCAGCGGTAAAATTCCGACGCCAGCTCCCCTCGGGTCAGTGTGGCCCGGGGATTGGAACGGTTGTCGGTCTTGAACATGTCGATATAGTACTGAAAGCACAGCGCAACCGCGTCGTATGCGTACGGAGCTATCTCGTCCTTGTCGCTGATCAGCGAGGGATCACCCACGGCCATAATGTTGATTTGATCGGGTTCCAGTTGAAACCGGCCTACAATCCCTCTGTAAAGTATGACCTCCATATCCTGGCGCGTGATCGGATCGTTGGGATAAAAATTCCCGTCGGGGCAGCCTTTTATAAGTCCGCAGTGATACGCCGTTGTAACGGCCTTGTAATAAGGGGTATCGGACGTTACGTCATTGAAAATCGGTTCGGAAGCCGTTTCATTCAGGCCGAACAGCCCAATGGCCGCTTCGACGCACTCTCCTCTGGTTACGCAGTCGTCCGGCCGGAACGTATCCGAAGCGTCTTTTGTACTCAGAATCCCCCTTGCGGTCATTTCATAGATATATGATTTGGCCCAGTGCGTTTTGACATCCGTAAGTCCTTCGTAATCGTACGCCGGCGGCGCAAAGTCGATTTCGTCTGCGCAGCCGGACTGCGGGGATATTTTTTCGGAGTATGTCTTCAGCTGCTTAATCCCCGTGCTGTCATAATAGCCGCTGGTCGGAATCCCGTTGTACACATACGGGTGTGAATCATAAAAGCTATGCAGGCGGTAGCTTACAATATAGCCGGAAGGTTCGTCCGGTACGGCCAGCGTATATTCGTTCGACGCTCCATAGAAAAAAACCATGTCCTTTTCGATGGTGAAGTCGTCGTCCTTCTCCGGTGTTCCCATATCCGAAAATGCACGCATTGTGACAGCCAGGGTCGGGCCCGATTGTTCAGGCGCCTCCGGCAATTTGAATTCGCCGCGGATCTGCACGGCCGCCGATACTGTGAAATTCACTCCTTCGCTGTCCTTCCCGGAAACCTCCTGCGGCACGGCACGGTACCAATACGGCGTGGTGGAATCTCCGGCATAGAAATTGTCCTCGGTATAGCCGTCGTCTCCCGAAATGCGGCAGTCGATGAGAACCGGGTCCTGATAGGCGCCGCAGGAGTAATCGAACCGGTACTCTACCTGATTGGCGCCTTGGGGCAGTATGGCGGTGATTTCTGTCGGCACGGAATCGACGACCCCATCCTCTGTGATTTGCTCTCTGTCAAGCAATAGAATCCTGCACTGGATCGGGTTCTCGGCGATTTCATTTCCGGGCAGCCGGATTGTCCCTGAAATATGCCGTATAACGGGCTCGTTGGATTCCTGTATCTGACTTGTGCCGCCGATATAGGCAGATTCCGCGAATATCTGTATGCTGAAGATCTGTATTCCCAACAGGAGAAGAACAACAGCAGTCAGTTTCCTCATTGTGATCATCCCTTTAATTTCTATATTTTGTATTTTATTCTTTTGAATCCGTCCCGTCAATAGACAACCCGGCCTTTTCAGGACGCGTCCGGGCCGCTGTGGGATACCCCTGAACACATGACAACCAACCGTTTACTTTTTGAAAAATCTCTTGCATTTCCATAGGGCCTATGGTATGATGTCTCCAGATCAAGGAAAAAAGGAGGTGCAACTATGCTTCATACAAAGACATTTGTCCCCACTGTTGGATATGGCGTCATTGAATGCAGCGCTGCCGGCTATGGCATCGCAGTTGTGTTCGACATGTCTGCGCAGAAAACCGAAAAAGCATGGATTGTACCTTCGTCCGGTGGGATGGCATAGCCATTTTCTGCTGTATACAGGCGGCGGTATGATCGAGATTCATACCGCCGCTTTTTTGTCTTTAAAACGGTGGCATATACAGACAGAAATGGAGTGTATTGTCATGTCCGTCACCCTGGGGGAAAAAATCCGCACCCTGAGGATTAAAAACGGGTATACGCAGAACGCGGTCGCCCTCCGGCTGTGCGTATCCAAGCAGGCTGTTTCAAAATGGGAAAACGATCACTCGTATCCCGATATATTTTTGCTGCCCCGGCTTGCAAAACTGCTGAGCATCACCCTGGACGATTTGTTGTCGGAGGCGGGGTTTTCTGAGGAGAGCGGCAGTTCTCACACGGCCGTTTCAGAGTGTGCCGAACACTATGGATTGGGAGGAGATTCTCATGATATTATATAGCATCAATACGACCCGCTGTGAGAGCGGCGGCTGTGCGCCGCTGTATCCCGACTGGGTCCGGTACGAAAACTATGATCAGTGCGACGGTTTCTGCCGGGAATATGCCGCTCTGGAGAAGAAAGCGGCTCCGACGCTTTTTTCAAAGGCGGGTTCGCTTTTAAAGAGTTTCGGAAGGCTTTTCAAAGAAGAAGGCAGCGCCGGCGCCGCCCCGGCGGAGATAAAATAGAAAAAATGGTCAATCCATCCAGCAGTCAAAATTTTATGGCTAAGGCCGCTCCCACGGAGCGGTCTTTTTCTGCCCGCCGGATTCATCCGGTTTCTCATTGCGGAATCGAAAGAGTAAATTCCTGTTTGCAAGAGTAACGGGGTATGCAATTCTCTGATAAAATAATTTATTTATTGGTGGGAATATCCCTCTGTTTTCCGGAATAATCCTCTTGTTTTTCAGTTTCTGGTTTGATGAAATCCGGAATTTGTACCAGAATCACCGAAATAAACACAAGCCCACATCCGATTAACTCGTTACCGCTCAAATGTTCATTTAAGATGACCCATCCGGCAAGAGCTGCAAACACAGATTCAAGGCTCATCACGATGGATGCAACCGCAGGTTCCGTATATTTCTGACCGATTATTTGCAAGGTATAGCCCACACCGCTGGAAAGTATCCCCGTGTAGAGAATCGGAAGCCATGCGGCAAGCAGCATATGCGCATTCGGTTTTTCAAGGATAAACATGGCAATGAGTGAAAGTGTTCCGCAAACAAAGAACTGTATACAGGATATTTTGAGACTGTCAAGCTTTGAAAAATAATCAATTATTAATATGTATCCTGCAAAGCCCGCTGCACCGGCAAGCACCAGAGCATCCCCCAGATAAAAGCCGGAAAAACCATCGGATAAACAGAGCAGATACACGCCCACGACACAGCCCGCTGTTGCGATTAATACCGCCGGGCGCAGTTTTTTACCTGTAATCCACACAAACAGGGCGACCATAACGACATAGGTAGCGGTAAGAAATCCTGCCCTTCCGGAAGCCGCGGTGTTCTCAGGATAAGCTGTAATACCGAATTGTTGTAGGTTCACTGCTAAAAATAGCAGGATTCCACACAGTATACCGCCAATTAACGAACTGCCCGGAATCTCCTTTTTCTCCGATTTTTCTGAGGGTATGCTGATAAAGTTTCTGACACCGATGACAATAAGTAAAAAGACAGCGGCAAGAAAGGAGCGCGCCGCATTGAAGGTAAACGCTCCGATTCTGTCTGCCGCAGACGATTGTGCCACAAATGCCATGCCCCATACTAACGCCGCCAAAAACAGCAAAAACGTACCCCGAGTTTTTTTCATCATAAGATTTCCTCTCTTACTTATAACGATTTAAAATAAAAACCGTATGCAAGATTAGCCTTGCATACGGTAGGTGCTCACCCGATAACCCGATAAATTATTATATGATACCATAGCATATTTCTGCTAAATACGCAAGCAAGAAAAGGCTTTTGACGCTGATTCAGGAAAAGGATTTGGCAGATTTGATTCCACTCCTCTGATTTGAAAAATATTTACCGCCTCTATTTTCAAAAGGGTAACTTATAATTAAGGGCGGTTTCTCTTTGCGGAAAGTTCCCGATATTGCTGTTGACAACGCCAAATCGTGCTGATATACTAATAAAGCCGCTTTGAATGGGTCTGAAAGCGAGGCTCCGCCTCCGCCCCCGAAAGCGAGACTCTGTAAGAGGAAGGTGCACAACTGGATGCACGCTATTATTGAAACCGGCGGCAAGCAATACAAAGTCGCCGAAGGGGACGTCCTGTATATCGAAAAGCTGGACGTTAACGCAGGAGACCCGGTAGTCTTCGACCGCGTTCTTGCCGTCATCGACGGGGACAAGGCAACCTTTGGCTCTCCCCTGCTGGCCGGCGCCAAGGTGGAAGCCACGGCGGAGAAAAACGGCAAGCAGAAGAAGATCCTGATCTTCAAGTACAACTCCAAGAAGGGCTACCGCAAGCGTCAGGGTCACAGGCAGCCCTATACCAAGGTCACCGTCGGCAAAATCACCCTGGCATGACCACCATATCCTTCCGCACGGAAAACGGGCGGATCACCGGCTTTGAGTGCCGGGGACACAGCGGTTTCGGCTGCGAGGGACAGGACATTGTCTGCGCGGCGGTCACCAGCGCGGTCCGTCTCGTGGAATGCGCCCTTGGCGATGTGATGGGCCTGAAGGTGCATGTGAAAACGGACGCGGAACAGGCTCTCATTTCCCTTCGCCTTCCCGGCGGGCTCGCCCCCGAGGAAGAGGAAACCAGCCAGACTCTGCTGTCGGCGCTGATGGTGTATCTGGCAGGGCTCCGGGAGGAATACCCGGACAACATTGACGTTTTGGAGGTGTAATCCATGTTAAAGATAGGTCTTCAGTTTTTTGCACATAAAAAGGGCGTAGGCTCCACCAGAAACGGACGCGACTCCGAGTCCAAGCGGCTGGGCGTCAAGCGGGCCGACGGGCAGTTGGTCCTGGCGGGCAATATCCTGGTCCGGCAGCGGGGAACCAAAATTCATCCGGGCACCAACGTGGGCATCGGCAGCGACGACACCCTCTTTGCTCTGAAAACCGGCCGCGTCAGCTTCCAGCGGCTGGGCAAGGACCGCAAGCAGGTCTCCATCATCGAGCCGGCGCAATAAGAGGACACCCTGAAAATCCCGGGCCTTTGGTTCGGGATTTTTTTATCGTCGGAGCCTCTGTCCCGGGAACGGCATATGAGGCGCAAAACGGGGTAAGGTATGGCTTAGAAGAAAAGGAGGCCGGAAATGTTTATTGATACGGCAAAAATCCTGGTGCGGGCCGGAAACGGCGGGAACGGCGCCGTTTCTTTCCACCGGGAAAAATATATCGCCGCCGGCGGGCCGGACGGCGGAGACGGAGGGCGGGGCGGCGACGTCGTTCTCCAGGTGAGCGACAGCCTGTCCACTCTCATGGACTTCCGCTACAAAACGAAATATGTGGCGGAAAACGGGGAAAACGGACGGGGAAAGCGCTGCTCCGGAAAGGACGGCGCATCTCTTACCATCCGGGTCCCCAGGGGCACTTTGGTCCGGGACGCGGAATCCGGCGGACTGATTAAGGACCTTTGGGATGACGAGCCTTATGTCGTTGCCAGAGGAGGAAAGGGCGGCTGGGGAAACCAGCACTTTGCAACCCCCACACGGCAGGTCCCCCATTTTGCCAAGGCGGGACTGCCCGGAGAGAACCGGGAGATCCGGCTGGAGCTTAAGCTTCTGGCCGACGTGGGCCTAGTGGGATTTCCCAACGCGGGAAAATCCACCTTGCTGTCCGTGGTTTCAAACGCCAGGCCGAAAATCGCCGATTATCCCTTTACCACCCTCTTTCCCAATCTGGGAGTCGTCTATGTGGACGAGGGAGTTTCCTTTGTGATTGCGGACATCCCCGGGATCATCGAGGGAGCTTCCGAAGGAGTGGGCCTGGGACACGACTTTCTTCGTCATATCGACAGGTGTCGGCTTCTGGTCCACATGGTGGACGTCTCCGGCAGCGAGGGGCGGGACCCGGTGGCCGATTTCGACGCCATCAACCTGGAGCTTGCCCGGTACAGCCCGGAGCTCGCTTCCCGGCCCCAGATCGTGGCGGCCAACAAATGCGACCTCCTGGAGGACCCCTCCGCCATGGACCCCCTCCGCCGCCGCGCGGAAGCCCTGGGGTATCCCTTCCTCCCCATTTCCGCCGCCCTGCACCGGGGAACGGAGGATCTGGTCAAAAAAATCGCTTCGGAGCTGCAGCGGCTCCCCGCCATCCGGATTTTCGAGCCGGACTATGTCGCCGCCCCGCCCCGTGCCGGCACCGCGGAAGAGCTTTCCGTCCAGGTGGTGGACGGGACCTACATCGTGGAGGGTCCCTGGCTGCAGCGGCTGATGGCAAACATTAATTTCGGTGATTACGAATCCCGCATGTATTTCGACCGCATGCTCCGGGAGTCTGGCATTTTCAGCCGTCTGGAGGAAATGGGAATCCGGGACGGCGACCCCGTCAGCATGTACAATCTGGAATTCGAATATAAAAAATAAAAGGAACCAGGCAGAATCTTATCCGCCCGTAGAGTACATCTCGATACCTGCGGCCGTTGGACCGCAGCCGCCTTCGCCCTGCAAAGGCGGCGGAAAATCTCGAAATCGGGCAAAAGCCGGTTTCACATTTAAGGCAGACAAAGCCGCCCGGCGAAAACGCCGGGCGGCTTTGTATTGTAAAAAATGGGTCCTTCGTTACTTCATGCCGTTCTCGTAGCTCTGGATCATCTTTTTGACCATCTGGCCGCCGACAGAACCGGCCTGCTTGGAAGTCAGGTCGCCATTGTACCCCTGTTTCAGGTTCACGCCAACTTCGCTGGCAGATTCCATCTTGAACTTGTTCAGAGCTTCACGGGCCTGAGGAACAACGCTCTTGTTTGCCATTGTGTTGATCTCCTTTAATAATAGATTGGGTATCGCGTTCATAGCTTTACCCCACAAATACTTTATATGCATTCTGCTCTCAGTTAAAATAATGCAAATTCACAGAAAATCTGGAATTAAGGCAACACCGCGCAATTCCAAATGCCCGGATGCGCCGTCGGATTTTTCGTCAGATGAAGCAAAGAGCAGAGGAAATTCTATGTGTATTCCTGAGCATTTTTGTGAAATATGGCGGAAAATATGCAGGCAGACGGACGTTTGAGGCGTGAGCCGCGAATTGTGCGGTGCTGCCTTAATTCTGTTCCTCCTCCGGCCCCAGCAGCTTCATAACGGAGACTTCGTAAGCCGTACGCTCCTGGCTCGCCCCGTTTTCCGTCTTGACATAGCTTCTGCTCTGCACTCTTCCCTCCAGGCGGAGCATCGCACCCACGTCCAGGTCCTTTGTTTCCGCCGCCAGCTGTCCCCAGGCGATACAGGGCAGATAATCCGCTCTCCCGTATTTTCGGTTGACGGCCAGCATCAGGTCGCAGATGTCCCTTCCCAGGGGTGTGCGCCGGAAGACGGGCGCTTTGCACAGAGAGCCGGAAAGAAGTATGTAATTATAAAATAGCTCGTCTGTTTTTTTTACCTCTTTGGCAAAAACGGTGATAACCAGCCGGTTTCCTTTGCCGCTCTTGTTGTTGAAGGATCTCAGCTCCCCGGTAATCTCCAGCATCCCGCCCGGACGGACGGTGTCCGGTTCCGCCAGCGGCCCCGGCGCCACCACGTTCAGCCTGTCCGCGATCCCGGAAAGGCGTTTCACCTCCAGGGGAAATGTATAAAACCGCTCTCCGTGGGTTTCGTGGGAAAAAACCGGCTGACCTCCTGCAATTCCGCGAAGCCGGGCGCTGTTTTCGTTCCGGTTGGATTCCATACCCTCCACTCCTTCTGTGCCTTTCGGCGCCCCGCGCCGATTGCCCATTCTGTGGAATGTATATTCGGGTTTGTCCTCTCTTATTCCTGCCGGAACGCACGGCGACACCGCTTCTCCGGTTTTTAAAATCAGCCGGTGAGCCTCTCCGGGGAAACCCCTAAAAGCAGAAGTCCCCCCACGGCGGCCATCAGATCGTCGGCGGAGCCGGGCAGCGGCCGCTTAAGGGGCAGCTCCTGCCGCTCCAGAACCGCTCCGTCCAAAGTCACCAGCTCCCGCTGCAGGGCAACTACCGTCTGCGTGTCGTTGATGCTGGACAGGGTGATGGTATCCCGGGGGGACATGCCGTAACTCACGGCGCTTTTCGTGCGGATCCGCGCCCCCACGGAGGATGCGTGAACTCCAGGGATAAGAGCCGCGCCGCAGTGGATCGGATCCCCGGTTTCTGAATTGGTTTTGTCTCCCCAGTGCCGGGAAAAGATAACCAGCTCCGGGTTTTGCCGGAGAAGAAGGCCCAGTTCCCGTCCCGCCGCCATGCAGATTCCGCCGGATTTTTTTTCGGAAACCACCGGGCAGTTCTCCAGATACGCCCGGATTACCTCGGACAACGCCTCACACTCAAGCTGCGCCACGGCAAAACAACGCACACCGCCCACCTCGGATACAGTTTGATCACTTTTGGCCCGTTTATACCTTTTTTGATTTTCTTGACAGATTGTATAATACTGCTATGCGATGGAAATAAAAATGTTGATATAACAAACAAGACAGTACGGTTGTCCCCCCGCCGGAGGCGGGGGGACAACCGTACTGTCTTGTTTAATCTTTTTATTGGATAATAGTATCAGTATAAACCCCCGGCCAGCTCCGGTAACAAAAAAGCGAAACGGGAGAATCCGCTTCGCTTTTGATATAATTCATTTATTTTTTATTGCCCCCGCTGTTCAAGGACCTCGTGAAGCAGCTTCGCCGCCGCTTTGTGATCGACTGTCGTTTCCGTAAACAGCTCCAGGGCAAAAATCGCCTGGTGTATCAGCATACCAAGGCCCCCGACGGTTCGGAGCCCCCCGGTTTCCGCCCGGCGCAGAAGCTCGGTCTTCCCCGGACTGTAAATGAGATCGCATACGGCGGCGTCCTTGGGAAGTCTGTCGACAAAGTCCAGCCGCTCAAACCGATCCGAAACCCCGGACATGCCCAGGGGGGTTGCGTTTACAAGAAGGTCGCAGTTTGAAGCACCGGCGGATATACCGTCGTAGGAAAAGGCCGCGTGCCCGATGATCTCCGGGGCGGCATCCACAAGCGGCCGGGCCTGTCCTTCCGAGCGGGAGAAGACGGTAATCCGCTCCGCGCCCGCCGCGGCCATGGACAATACCACCGCGCCGGCCGCTCCTCCGGCCCCCAGAACCGCGACGCGCCTTCCCTTCACGGAGATTCCGGCGTCGGCGAGAGACGCTAAAAACCCGGCTCCGTCCGTATTGTGTCCCACGGTCCTTCCGTCCCGGAGAACGACGGTGTTCACCGCTCCGATTCTCTCGGCGTCCGGCGACCGTTCGTCCACAAGGCGGAGAAGCTCCGTCTTGTGGGGCATGGTGGCGTTGAACCCGGCAAAGCCGACCCGACGAGCGGCCTTCAGCCATTCTCCCGTCTCGCCCCGGGGAACGCGCACGGGAAAATAGATATAGTTGAGTCCCAGCCGTCCCAGCATGGTGTTATGGATCAGCGGTGAAAGGCTGTGCCCCACCGGATCCCCGATTACGGCCAGAAGCCTGGTTTCGTTGTTCAGCTCCACCCTCATGCTTCGTTTTTTCTGTCCAGGAAGTAGACCATGGCGGCCTCGTACCCGTAGATGCCCAGCCCGCAGATCTGCCCTACGCAGGCGGGCGCGATCACCGATTTCCTCCGGAATTCCTCCCGCCTGTGCACGTTGGACAGGTGGACCTCCACGGCGGGCAGGCCCGCCGCCAGAATCGCGTCGTAAATGGCGTAGCTGTAATGGGTGAAGGCTCCGGGATTGATGACGATGGCGTCGAATTCCTCCCGGGCGGAGTGGATTTTGTCGATGAGCTCCCCCTCGTGATTGCTCTGGAAGCAGACCGCCTCGCAGCCGATCCGCGTGGCAAAGAGCGTAAGCTCCTCGCAAAGGGCGGCATAGCTGCTCTTTCCGTAGATATCCGGTTCCCGGCTTCCCAGGAGGTTCAGATTCGGCCCGTTGAGAATGAGAAATTTCATTTGGGTTCCCCGCCTTCTTTATAAAATGAGTAAATCCGTTCTGCCGCCTGCTCCGGGGTCCCTACGTTCAAAACCCGGCAGTCCGCGCAGGCAAGATACAGCCCGATCCTCTGATCGTACAGCCGGTAGATCCTCTCCCAGTCCTCCGCCAGCAGCGGCCGGTCGCTTAAATCGGCGCTTTTTAAAATCAGCTCCGGCGGCCGGTCGATAAAAAACACCACGCCGTTTTCCCGGAGGGTCCGCCGGTTCTCCTCCCGGAGGATCGCGCCGCCTCCCGTGGCAATTATGGTATTTTCTGCCCCTGCGGCTTCGGCGATCCAATAAGACTCCAGATCCCGAAAGCATTCCTCGCCCTTTTGGGCAAAAATCTCGGAGATGGTTTTCCCCTCCGCGGCCTCGATCATCTGGTCGGTATCCGCGAATTTCATCCCAAGCCGATCCGCCAGCAGTCTTCCCAGGCTGCTTTTCCCGCTGCCGGGCATCCCGATGAGCACCAGGTTTTTCACATCGCTTCCCCCATGTTGGACCTGTAGTTGCCTAAAATCTGAAACGACCGGCTGTTTTCCCGCAGTTCCCGGATGACGTTGTCCATGCCGCCTTCTCCAAGCCTTCCGGAAAAGTCCACGAAGAACCGGTACTCCCAGCTTCTGTCCGGAATGGGGCGGGACTCGATCTTTAAAAGGTTCAGCCCGCTCACGGCAAAAATGGACAGGGCCCGGTAAAGGCTTCCGCTCTCGTGCTCCAGGGTGAAAAGAGCGCTGATCTTGTCCGCCCCCTCCCGGATTTCCATACCGGGAGAGACCACCACGAAGCGGGTGCTGTTCTTGTCGCTGAAATTGATCCCCTCCGCCAGCACCGTCAGGCTGTAGATGTCGGCGGCCCGGGAACTGGCGATGGCCGCCCTGGCGGGGTCCCCGGACTCCGCCACAAAACGGGCCGCTTCCGCTGTGTTGAGAAGCGGGATCCGCTGCCATTGGGGATACCGCCTTAAATACTCCTCCGATTGAAAAAAGCCCTGCTCGTGAGAATACACCTGCCGGATACCGTCCAGCACCGCGCCCCGGGGAGCCAGCAGGCAGTGGCAGACCCGGACGCTCTGCTCTCCGACGATATAAAATCCGTATTTCCCCAGAAGGTCGTACACCGCGTTGATGGCTCCGGTGGAGCTGTTTTCGATGGGCACCACGCCGTAATCCGCCCTTCCCTGCGAAAGGACCGTAAACACCCCTTCAAAGCTCTCCGTATGGATATAAGAGGCCTCTTTACCGAAAAAAAGCGCCGCCGCCTCTTCGCCGTATGCTCCCGGAAGCCCCTGGTAAGCCACGGTGGGGCGCTCCAGGGGGCGCCGGATTTCCCTCCACACCGGAGAACCGGACGGTTCCGTCGCACCGTTCCCGGCACGGTCCTGCAGCAGTCTCTGCTGCCTCCTGCTCTGGCTCATGATGAGCTCGAACAGGGCCGTGAGGTCGGCTCCCAGCGACCTGTCCCGCAGCAGGGCGCGCCGGGCCGCCAGAGCTTCCGCTTCCCGTTTGGGATCGGTCACTCCAAGCCCCTTGCCGCGCTTGTATTCCCCCACCTGCGCCGTCAGCTCCCGGCGGCGCTCGTAGAGCTCCGTCAGGGCAGCGTCCACCGCGTCGATCTCTCCCCGCAGGCAATCAAGCTTGTCCATCATACCGCTCCCTCGCCGGATTGTTCTAGAATTTCCCAGACCGCCAGCGCTGCCGCCGCCTCGATGACCGGGACCGCCCGGGGCACGATGCAGGGATCGTGTCTGCCCTCGATGATGAGTTCGGCGTTCTCCCCCGTCTCCAGGTTCACCGTGCGCTGGGGCAATCCGATGGAAGGCGTAGGCCGGATAACAACCGAGAAAACTAGCGGCATAGCGTTGGTGATTCCGCCGTTGATCCCGCCGCTGTGGTTAGTCTCCAGGATAATGCCCGCCTCGCCTTGCCGGATGGGGTCGTTGGCCTCGCTCCCCAGCATCCGGGAAAACCGGAATCCCGCGCCGAAGGAAACCCCCTTGACGGCGGGAACGGCGAAAAGGTGCCGGGATAAAATGCTCTCGGCGCTGTCCTGCCCCGGCGCTCCCGCGCCGGCCGGCAGCCCCAGCACCGCGCATTCCACAACGCCGCCCACAGAGTCCCTCGCTTCCCGGGCCTGATCGATTTCCAGCATCATATCCGTCCCGCACTTATCGTCCAGAACGGGGAAGGCCTTCCCCGCCACCACGGCCAGCTGCTCCGGAAGAATATTCACGGGGTCGAAAGACGCGTCCTCTTTGCCGTGGATCTCCAGGATGTGCGCGCCCACGGCAATTGAGCGCCCGGCGAGAACCTGTCTTGCCACGGAGCCGGCGAAGACCAGGGGGGCCGTGAGCCTCCCGGAAAAATGGCCTCCGCCCCGGTAATCCTCAAAGCCGCGGTACTTCACGTGCCCCGTATAATCCGCGTGTCCCGGCCTAGCCAGGTACCGCGTTTTTTCGTAGTCCCCGGACTTGACGTCAGTGTTCCGGATCAGGGCGCACAGAGGGGTCCCCGTGGTTTTTCCCTCAAAGACGCCGCTGAGAATTTCAAAGGCGTCCTCCTCCCGGCGGGGGGTTGAAAAACGGTTTTTCCCCGGAGCCCGCCGCTCCAGTTCCCGCCGGATGAGGCCCTCCTCCAGGGGAATTCCCGGAGGCACTCCCTCCAGCACCACGCCCACGGCCGGACCGTGGGATTCCCCGAAAAGCATGTATTTCATCGGATGTTTCCTCCCAGCATGCGATAGTCTTCCCAGAAGTCCGGATAGGATTTCCGCACCGCTTCCGCTCCCGTGACGGTCACTTCCCCGGATGCCCGGGTGGCGGCCACCGCCAGGGCCATGGCGATCCGGTGGTCCCCCCGGCTGTCGGTAGAACCTCCACGGAGGTTTTCCACGCCGTGTATCTTTAAAAAGTCTTCTCCCGCCTCAATTTCCGCCCCCAGGGCGCTAAGCTCCGCGCTCACGGCCTCCAGCCTGTCGCTCTCCTTGAGCCGCAGGCGTCCGGCCCCCGTGAGGCTCGTTGTCCATCCCCGCCGCAGCGCCGCAGCAGCGGCCAGCGCCGGCACCAGGTCGGGGCACTGGCTGACGTCGATCTCCAGATCCCCCGGTGTCGTCATCCTCCCGGCAAGCTCCAGAATCACCCTGTCTCCCTGAATGGAGTCTGGATTGAGCCCGGAAACCTCGATCCGGTTTCCCATAACATTTGCCGCCAGGAAAAAGGCGGCCTGGGAATAGTCGCTCTCCACCGTCATCTCCCGGGGACGGTAGCTCTGTCCGCCCGGGATGAAAAAGCTTTCGTACCCCCGGTTATCCGCCCGGATGCCGAATCCCGCAAGGGTATCCAGAGTCATGTCCACATAGCCCCGGGATTCCAGAGGCGAGGTGACCTCGATGACCGAGTCTCCCTTCAGAAGGGGAAGAGCAAAGAGAAGTCCCGTGACAAACTGGGAGCTCACATCCCCCGGCAGCCGGAATACGCCGGATTTCAGTTCCCCCTCAGCCCAGAGAAGATCTCCCTGCAAATCGTAACGAATCCCCCGTTCCCGGAAAATTTCAAAATACGGCTCCTGCGGCCGCCGCATCAGGCGGCCCCGGCCGGTGAAGCGTCCAGCTCCAAAAAGGGCGAGGGCAATGGGAATCAGAAACCGGAGGGTGGAGCCCGATTCCCCGCAGTCTATAGGGGCTGCAAGGTCCCGTTTCATCCGCAGCTCGCCCACCGTGACCGTCTTCCCGTCTTTCCGGCAGGAAATCCCCAGGCTTTGTACCGCGCCCATGGTGGCAAGAATGTCTTCCGACGGATCCACGTTTTGAATGCGGCTTGTCCCCCGGGCCAGCGCCGCAGCCAGAAGCGCCCGGTGGGCCTGGCTCTTGGAGGGCGGAGGCTTCACTGTACCGTGAAGCCTTGCGGGAGTGATGAATACCGTCATTCCCTCACCTCTCTCGAAAGAAGCTCCAGAAGCGCCTCTTTCTTTATCTGATAGAGAACGGCCTCTCCCGGGGCTTTCAGCGCAACCAGCCGGATGCTGCCGCCCTCGCCCTTTTTGTCCAGTCGGAGAGCCCTTCCGTATTGCTCCGGGGTACACTCGATGGCGTCGGGAAGCCCCCATTTCCGCACCAGCGCCCGCAGGCGCTTTGCCGTTCCGGGTTCGGTGATCCCAAGCTCTTCTCCCAACAGGGCGATCCGGCACATACCGGCGGCCACCGCCTCGCCGTGGGTATATTTCTCGAAGTTGTAAGCGCTTTCATAGGCGTGAGCCAGGGTATGGCCGAAATTGAGGACCATTCTCTCCCCAGTGTCCCGCTCGTCCCGCTCTACAATCTCCCGCTTGATGTCGCAGCACCGACAGACGATCTCCTCGGTCCCGGCGGGAAGCCCTTCCCGGATCTCGGCTTCCTCCAGCCGCCGGAAGAGCGCCGCGTCCCGGATTGCCCCGTATTTGATGACCTCCGCCATCCCGCCGGAAAGTTCCCGGGGGGGAAGCGTATGGAGGCAATCGGTATCGATAAGCACCAGCCGGGGCTGATAAAAAGCTCCCGCCAGATTCTTCCCCGCCTTCAGGTCAATTGCCACCTTGCCCCCCACGGAACTGTCCACCTGGGCAAGAAGGGTGGTGGGAACCTGGATGAAATCCACGCCCCGCAGGATGGTGGCGGCGGCAAATCCGGCAAGGTCCCCCACGACGCCGCCCCCCAGGGCCAGCACCGCGTCCGCCCGGGTAAGCTCAAAGGACATGAATTCGTCGTAAAGACGCTCCAGCATGGCCATGGACTTGCTGGTCTCTCCCGCGGGGATCACAACGGGCCGGACCGAAAACCCGGCTTTTTCCAAGGCTCCCCGTACCCGGTCCCCGTACAGGGGCATGACGTTCTCATCCGTCACCAGGGCGATCCTCCCTCCCCGGACGGTCTTTCGGACCATTTCCCCCGCCCGGTCCAGGATCCCCCCGTCCGTCAGGATCTCATATTCTCTTCCGGGAATGGACACCTTCAGCTTCTTCATATCCCGCCTCCGTGTGGGTTCGTTTCCATATGCCCTGGCTGTACAGGTTTATTGTACAATTCTTTTGCCCATGAGGTCAACCATTCCGCCCATTTTCCCCATGAGGCTCCCAAACTGCTCCGGCGTCAGAGACTGGGCCCCGTCGCACAGGGCGTGCTTCGGGTCGTTGTGCACTTCCACGATGACCCCGTCGGCCCCCGCGGCGATGGCCGCCAGGGCCAAAGACTCCACCAGCCAGCTGGCTCCCCCGGAATGGGAGGGGTCCACGATGACGGGCAGGTGGCTCATCCGCTTGATGCAGGGGATGGCGCTCACGTCCAGGGTGTTCCGGGTGTAGGTCTCAAAGGTGCGGATGCCCCGCTCGCAGAGAATCACGTTGGGGTTTCCCCCCGCGAGGATATACTCCGCCGACATGATCCACTCCTCATAGGTGCTGGAAAGGCCCCGTTTGAGAAGCACCGGCTTGGACATATGCCCCACCTCCTTGAGAAGGTCGAAGTTCTGCATGTTCCGGGCCCCGATCTGCACCACGTCCACCTTTTCCTCGAAAACCTGGCAGAGCTTAGGCGACATGATTTCGCTCACGATGGGAAGACCCGTGATCGCCTTGGCCTCCAGCAGCAGGTCCAGCCCTTCCGCCTCCAGACCCTGGAAGGAATAGGGGGAGGTCCTGGGCTTGAAGGCTCCCCCCCGGAGCATGGCGGCACCCGCCGCCTTCACCGACTCGGCCACACTTACGATTTGGGCCTCGCTTTCCACCGAGCAGGGGCCGGCGATCACGGAGAAATTGCCTCCCCCCACCTTGGCGCTTCCCACCTGTACTACGGTGGGCTCGGGGTGAAATTTTCGGTTTGCCTTTTTATAGGGCTCCTGGATACGCATCACCCGGTCCACATGCTCGTTGAGGGTAATCTTGTCCATGTCGATGCTGGCGGTGTCTCCCACCAGCCCCAGAATGGAACAACCGATCCCGTTGGTGACGCTGGCTTCCACGTTCAGCTCCCGCAGACTTTCCACAAGGGCCTCGATGTCACTTCGCGCCGTACCCGGCTTTAAAACCACTACCATTTGAATCTCTCCTTGTAAAATAAAATGGGACCCATTGAAATTCAATGAGTCCCGTAAAGTATACTCTTACCGAAGTCCCGTTTCCCGTCTATGCGGAAGCAGGACAGCACCCATCGCTTTCACAATTCAGTTTTCCGCAACTAAACCAGCCGTTATCGAAAAATCGATAGCAGCTGCTGGTAAAGGCGAAAAATTTCATTGTGGAGCGGCTGTAATCCATACCATTACCTCATGCTGTCAGGTTTCATCTTTTTGCGGGGAATTAAAAGCATTATACATGCTTCCGGGGAAAAAAGCAATCGTGAATTCCGGCAAATGCGGTAAAATAAAAACCTTATCCTTCCGACGGCGCTGTGCAGTATGCCCCGCACCGCGCAGAAATGACGGGTACCGCGCAGTTCTGCGCGGGCAAATTTGTCTCCCCCGCACCCTTGATCAGAGCAGGTTCCCGCTTTAAAAACCATGGTACCACACCTGTATGCGGGAAATCGGTCGGAGGTTCCTGTGCCGGATGTGTCTACTTTGCGGCGAAAACGCCGCAGAAACGGATAATAGATTAACTGAACAATAAAAAGCCGCCGAATCTTCAAATACGGCGGCTTTTTGAACGTATATCCAATGTCTGAATCAGTCGGCCTCGTCCTCCGCGTTGGTATGCACCACCAGCACCGGACACGGGGCTTCGGAGATGACTCTTTGGGTAACGGACCCCACAAAAAAGCGCTTGATTTTAGAAAAACCCCGATTCCCCATGACGATCAGGTCGGCGCCTTCTTCTTTTGCGGTCTTAAGAATGACTTCGTACGGCTCACCCATCAGCACTTCTTTTTCAGTGGGCAGCCCGTCACAACCGGCCTGGGTACAGATGGAGTCGATCATTTCGCTGGCCCGGCGGCGCAGCCTGGCGTATACCGCGTCATCGTCCATGGGTGAAATGGTGCCGCGAATCAAAGACCCGTCCAGCTGCTGCCACGCCTTTGCGTTCCTTTTATATGCCTGCAGATCGTCGGGCTTGATAACAGAGATTATTTTAATGGTATAGCCGTCTTTTTTTGCGATTTCGGCCGCTTTCTTAGCCGCGTTGACGGAAGCCCGGGAGCCGTCTACCGGTATAAGCAGTTTCATGCAGTTGCCACCCTTTCTTCTGTGAGGACGCTTTGATCTTCGCATCCGCGGCTCCTTTTGATAAGCCACCCTTCATTAAGTGAAGACAGGATGCCATAGCCTGATTATACAACATTTCTCCGAAAATGAAAACCTTCTGATAAAATGCTATAATTAAATCTCTATAATAACTGCCTTGACGCTGCAATTCCGGTATTCGGTGTGAACGCCAACGGTTTTTGGTACTGCATATTCATCACGCCATACCTAAAAATAAAATAGGAAGACCCATTTTTTCGTTTTAACTGTATATGCTGTGGGCAGCCCTCAGGCCTTTTTAACGACAGCCCAATCCGTTGCTGATTTCTGAATGATTTCAGCATTACTATATCTGCCCATACTATTCTTTATGGCATCAAGCCATTTTTCAAATCTCAGCGTAAATAAGTACTCATTTCCATCTTTTGTATGAACGCACAAAATATTATTATCGAACTGGATTTTCCGCCTGGAGACACCGGAAATTGAACTCAGAGGTATATCCAGAATCGCTTTGCCTTTTGACAAATTTGACAAGGCGCCCGCAAGTACTTTTAAAGCAACATTTTTTTGAAAAAACACAATTCTTTTGTTTGTCAGCTTCAATACCCCAACCTTGCCGGTCCAGGTGCTTGTCATAAGGTTCGTCTGGCTCTCCAGAATAACAAATTCATCTTGATCAAGAACGCTTTCTGGCATATATTTCTCCTCCATTTTTTCTGGTTTTTCCGCGGGCTGAGCAGCTTTATGCAAATCATCAAGCAAATTATATCGTATTAGGAAAATTAATACAAGTCTTACTAAATTTATTATGAATTCCAGCGTATATAAGTAGCGGCTTCTAAAATGCAAGCTTCATGTTGACGGTTACTGATATAAAAAGGCCCGGGCTGTTTTTACCCGCGCCTTTTTTGCATGCATATAGCTTTTTATCCTGCGATCTGCCGTCCGGTGTGGTCGATGGTATAATCGCCGTGTATGATGAGCTCCGACACCGGGACCATCTGGTATCCGTCCTGAATGAGCTTTTCGATAATGCCGGGAAGAGCCTCCGGCGTGTGGAGTGCCGCGTTGTGAAACAGAATGATGGATCCCGATTGGACCTTGTTCGTCACCCTCCGGGTGATCTCATCCGCAGCCAGCTCCTTCCAGTCCAAGCTGTCAACGTCCCATTGAATAGGCTCCATCCCCAGGGAACGGATGGCGGCAATCACCTTGTCGTCGTATTCCCCGTAAGGAGGGCGGAACAGGGTGGGCCTTACGCCGGTGACCTTCTCGATTTTATCGTTGCAGGCCTCCACATCCGCCAGGATCTGGTCCCGGGAGAGCTTGGTCATATGGGCGTGGGTGTCGGAGTGGTTCATTACCTCATGCCCCGCGTCGTGGAGAGCCTTTACCGATTCCGGGTACTTTTCCACCCAGTCCCCCACCACAAAAAACGTCGCTTTGACGTTGTATTTTCCCAGAATATCGATAAGCTTCTGGGTGTCCTCGTTTCCCCAGGCCGCGTCGAAGGTCAGAGAAACCAGCTTCTGGTCCCGCTGTACGCTGTAGATGGGCAGCTGCCGCGCAGTTCCGGAAACCCCCGCGACGGCGGGATAGTTCACCGCATAAATCATCCCCAGGGCCACAAGGATCCCCGCGAGGATCGTAAAGCGTTTCCGTTTCAGCAGCAAAA
Source organism: Papillibacter cinnamivorans DSM 12816 (assembly GCF_900176335.1). Taxonomy (GTDB): domain Bacteria; phylum Bacillota; class Clostridia; order Oscillospirales; family Oscillospiraceae; genus Papillibacter; species Papillibacter cinnamivorans. The sequence continues at coordinate 97,534 of NZ_FWXW01000006.1, read as the reverse complement.
TCTTCATACCGTTCTCCCTTCCCCTCTGTTCCGTGAGGAATCAAACTTTCCTTTCAGAAACCCGGCCCCCGCTTTCCCCCGGTTGTCTCCGCGGCCGCTTTGCCGACGGTACAATCTATGACCGGAGATTTTGATTTATACTAATCTTCGATGGACATGATGAATACAAAAATTGAGTATGCTTTGTCCTGCAAGGCAGAGAACGCATGCGGGCTTCCGCCCGTCAGGGAGGATAACAACGCAGGATAAAGCATACTCAATTTTTGTCATTCGTTTCATCGAAGATTTGTATGAAACTCCCTTTGTCTTCCGAAACAGGAAAAGAGAAAGGCGCCCGTCCGGTTTTCCGGAGGGGCGCCTTTTGCTTCTGTATTTATATTGGAACGGTACGGAAGGGATTTCCGTGGGCCTCGATCACCCGGCGGAGATCCTCACAGGCAATCCAGACAGTCTCCGTGTTGACGTTGGGGTGCACCCCCAGACGCTTTTCGCCGGAAAGCGCCTCGTCAAAGACCACCTCCACCTCACGCCCTTCGTCGTTGAGAATCCCGAAGGGCGTGACGGCCCCCTTGGACAGCTTCAGATACCGCATGAGCCGCTCCTCTGAGGCAAAGCTCAGCCGTGAAGTCTCCAGTGCCTCGGACAGCTTCCGCAGATCCGCCTGCTTGTCCTTCTGCAGCGACACGAGAAAATGCCGCCGTCCCTTGGCGTCCCGCAGAAACAGGTTCTTGCAGACGGCGCCGCCCGTAAACAGGCCCAGCTTGTCCATCTCCTCGATCGTATAAACCGGCGGATGGTTCACGGTTTCATATGAAATCCCCATACGGTCCAGGGTTTCAAATACCAATTCTCTTGACATGCCGCATCTCTCCCAAAGCGGAGGCCCCTCTGGCCGAGCGGCTGAGGGGCCTCCATCGTATTTCGTCTTATTTCATTACAATGAGAAGCTCTCCGGCCTTCACCGACTGGCCCGGCTTGATGAAGACTTCCTTGATGACCCCGTCCATGCGGGCGACCACGCTGGTCTCCATCTTCATGGCCTCGATTACGGCCAGCACCTGGTTCTCCTTCACCGCGTCCCCGGCCTTTACCATGACCTTGCTCACGGCGCCCGGGATGCTGGCTCCGATCTGGCTCTTGTCCTCGGGATCGGCTATGGTCACCGCCTGGGCGGAAACGGGAGCCGTGTTGTCCGGCACGGCCACCTCCCTGCGGGCGCCGTTGAGCTCAAACTGCACGTTGCGCGTGCCGTCCGGATTCAGGTCGCCCAGGCCCAGGTACTTGATTACCAAAGTCTTGCCGTCCTCGATGTTCACCTTGTTGGTCTCGCCCACGGCCAGCCCGTGGAAATACACGTGGCTGCCCAGCCGCATGATGTAACCGTGCTCCCGATAGGTCTTAAAATAGTCCTCCAGCACCTTGGGATACAGGCACCAGCTGAGGATATCCCGCCAGGTGGGATTGTGCTGGAACTTTTCGATCGTCTTCCGCGCGGCCTCGAAGTCCACGGGGGGAAGAAGCTCGCCGGGCCGTCCTCTGATGGGCTCTACGCCCTTGAGAACCACCCGCTGCAGATCCTCCGGGAAGCCCCATGCGGGCTGGCCCATCATTCCCTTGAAATAGCTCACGACGGAGTCCGGGAAGGTCAGGTTCTCGCCCTTGGAAACGATGTTTTCCGGCGTCAGGTCATTCTGCACCATGAAGATCGCCAGGTCTCCCACCATCTTGGAGGAGGGGGTGACCTTTACGATGTCTCCCAGCATGTCGTTGACCGTCTTGTATTTTTCCTTTACCTCGTCGAACCGGTGGCCCAGGCCCAGGCTCTCCACCTGGGGCTTGAGGTTTGTGTACTGGCCGCCGGGGATCTCGTACCGGTAGATGTCCGTGGCCGGGCTCTTGATGCCGGCTTCAAACACGTCGTACCGCTCCCGGATGTCGCTCCAGTAGTCGGTGAGCCCTTGGAGCTTCTGGAGATCCAGGCCGGTATCCCGCTCCTGCCGCTCCAGGGCGGCCACCACGGCGTTCATGGAGGGCTGACTGGTGAGGGAGGACATGCTGGAAATGGCCACGTCCACGATGTCCACTCCCGCCTCCGCCGCCATCAGCAGGGCCGCCACCTGGTTTCCGCTGGTGTCGTGGGTGTGCAGGTGCACCGGGATGCCGATTTCGTTTTTCAGCGCCGTCACCAGTTTTTTGGCCGCATAAGGCTTTATGAGGCCGGACATGTCCTTGATGCAGAGAGTATGAGCTCCCCGCTTTTCCAGCTCCTTGGCCATGTCCACGTAGTATTTTACGGTGTACTTGTCCCTGGACGGATCCAGGATGTCGCCGGTGTAGCAGATGCTGGCCTCGGCGATCTTTCCGCACTTGAGAACCTCGTCGATGGCGATCTCCATGCCGGGGATCCAGTTAAGAGAGTCGAAAATGCGGAACACGTCGATGCCGCTTTTTGCAGCCTCCCGGATGAACTCCCGGATCAGATTGTCCGGATAGTTGGTGTAGCCCACGGCGTTGGCGCCCCGCAGGAGCATCTGGAAGAGGATGTTGGGGATTTTCTCCCGCAGCAGGTCGATCCGCTCCCAGGGATCCTCGTGCAGGAAACGGTAGGCCACGTCGAAGGTCGCGCCGCCCCACATCTCCAGGGAGAAGGCATCTGCCAAAGCGTCCGCCATTCCCTCGGCTCCCTTCACCATGTCCCGGGTACGCACCCGGGTGGCCAGCAGCGACTGATGCGCATCACGCATGGTGGTGTCGCAGACCAGGAGCTTTTTCTGGGCAAGGACCCATTTCTGCACGGCTTCCGGGCCCTCTTTGTCCAGCATCTGCTTCAGGCCGGGCCTGGGCTGCTCCGTGACCTTGGGGAACCGGGGCGTCTCGTAGAGCTTCCGGCCCGCCGTGGGGTCGTTGACCACGATATTTGCGATGTACTTGAGCATCTTTGTCGCCCGGTCCTGGGAATCCTCGATCTTGAACAGTTCGGGCGTTTCGTCTATGAACTTGGTGTGGCACTTGCCGGCCCGGAAGGTGGGGTTGCTGAGGATATTGCTGATAAAGGCCATATTGGTCTTGACGCCCCGCACCCGGGTCTCGCTGATGGAACGAAGAGCTTTCCGGCAGGCGCCCTCGAAGGTGTTGTCGATCGTGGTGATCTTCACCAGCAGGCTGTCGTAATACGGGGAAATTTCGGCGCCCGAGTAAGCGTTGCCCGCGTCCAGCCGCACGCCGTAGCCGCCGCCGGAACGATAGGCCGTGATCTTCCCGGTGTCGGGAGCGAAATTGTTCTGGGGATCCTCCGTGGTGATCCGGCACTGGATGGAATAGCCCCGGGCCTTGACGTCGTTCTGGCTTTTAATGCCGATCTCGGGAGTGCTCAGAGGCTTGCCTTCCGCGATGAGTATCTGGGCCCGGACCAGATCGATGCCCGTCACCATCTCGGTTACGGTGTGCTCCACCTGGATCCGGGGGTTCATCTCGATGAAGAAGTGGTTCCCGCTTTTATCCACCAGAAACTCTACGGTTCCGGCGTTGATGTACCCGACTTCCTTTGCGATCTTCACGGCGTCCGCGTAGAGCTTTTTCCTGGTCTCCTCCGGTACGGCAAAGGCGGGGGTAAACTCCACCACCTTCTGATAGCGCCGCTGGAGAGAGCAGTCGCGCTCATACAGATGCACCACGTTGCCGTGTTCGTCCGCCAGAATCTGGACTTCCACGTGTTTGGGCTCTTCTATGAATTTTTCAATAAAAATATCGTCGTTTCCAAAGGCCTTTTTCGCCTCGCTGCGCACCAGGTCGAATGCGGGGATTACCTCCTCCGGTTTGCTGCACCGGCGCATGCCCCGGCCGCCGCCGCCGGCCGCCGCCTTGAGGATGACGGGAAATCCGTAGTTTACGGCCTTTTCCAGCGCGTCCTGTCCGTCCTTCAGGGGCACGGTGCTGCCCGGAATGATGGGAACGCCGCACCGGATTGCAATCGCCTTGGCGTTGAGCTTGTCGCCCATCTGGGCAAGAACGCTGGAGGGGGGCCCGATGAACTTGATTCCGTTGTCTTCGCAGGCTTTGGCAAAATTCGGGTTTTCCGATAAAAATCCGTATCCCGGATGGATGGCGTCCGCCCCTCTGCGCTTGGCCTCGGCGATGATCCAGTCGATGTCCAGATACGCGCCCAGGGGGCTGTGGCTCTCGTCTACCTGATACGATTCGTCCGCCTTGGTCCGGAATAAATTATAAACGTCCTCCTTGGAATAGATTGCAACCGTGTTGAGCCCCAGGTCATAGCAGGCGCGAAAAATTCGGATTGCAATCTCGCCCCGGTTGGCCACAAGTACCTTCTTGAAATCCTTTACCTCAGTCTGTGCCACTTTACCAATCAATCCTTCCGTCCGGGTCTAGAGCATCAATGGGTACAGCAGCGCTGGAGGCGTGATCCCCTTTGATACGCGACCTTCGTTATTTACGGCAGCCGTATAAGGCTGCCGATGGGTGAAGTGCTCCGCCCCGGCCAATCGGAATGGTGAAAAGAAACCAGGGGGATTCCTTCCTTTGTCTTTCGATTTTATTATACGATATGTAAAAGATTTTTGCAATATAAACGATGCCGAATTGCAAATTAATAGTGCTCCCCGGATTGGGGAATTTGCCCTGTATTTATGCCCCGTCCGCTTTTACGCCGGTTTCCGGCACTGCCATGCTCCCGCAGTATATTGCATACAGGCGGAAGCCGCGTTTCCTTTCCCGGGGAAAATCCATCGGGAAAAGTCTGTTTCGGGTCCGCATCCGCGTTTAACAAACGGCGGGACTATCGGTCAAACTGAAGCGCCTGTTGGGGGCATGCCGCCACGCAGGCGGGAAGCAGCCCCCTTCGCACCCGCTCGATGCACCCGTCGCATTTCTGAATTATGTGATTCTCGTCAAAGGAAATCGCGCCGAACGGGCAGGCCTCGGCGCATTTTCCGCATCCGATGCAGGGCGCCCGGTTATGTACCACAAGGCCGGTCTCCGGGTCCTTTACAATGCAGCCGTTGGGACAGGCCGGAGCGCATTTTGTGGTCACACAGTGGAGGCACCCTCTGGAGTCGAAGGCGATCTGGACCTCTCCCGCCTCCACCCTTTCCCGGCGGACTATCCTCCGAAGGGGAGAAGTGCGGTCCCTCTCGTCCATGCAGGCCACCACGCAGACGCCGCAGCCGGTGCACCTGGTCGTGTCACAGTGTATTCCCATTGCTTATCCTCCTGACGGCGCAGCGCATGGCCCGGAACGCGGGATATCCGGTATACGGGTCCAGATGGTTGGAAACGATGATGGAACTCACGTCCGCCTCCTCGTAATCCGGCAGCATGTGGACCGTTCCGGGGAGAATGGAAATACTGAGGTTAGCCTTGATGCGTATGCTCCCGCCGGGGGTGGAGATCTCCATATCGTCCCCCTGCCTGAGGTCCAGGGCCTCGGCGTCCGACGGATTCATATCGGCCATTGCGTCCGGCCGCAGAGCCCGCAGCCAGTTGACACGGTGCATCCTGGAGTGGAACGCGAAGGGCATCCGGTTTCCTACCGACAGAATGAAGGGGTATTCCTTGGAATCCGCCTTGTCCAGGGAAGACACATATTCCGGCAGCGGCAGAAGACCTCTGACGCCGCAGGACTCGATCACGGTGGATTTCAGCTCGTATTTTCCGGTGGGCGTGGAAAATCCGCCTGAGGTATACTCCCCCGGCTCCGGTCTGCGAAGGCGCGGCAGAAGGATTGGTTCGTCCGACCGCTTCACTGCCTCGATGCCGTAAGGCAGCCGCCGCATCATCCGGGCCCAGCACGCGTCGGTGCCCCCCCGCAGCACGTCGTCCCCCAGCTTCAGCGTTTCCGCCAGAGAACAGATGATATCCGTATCCGGTCTGGCCTCCCCCGGAGGAAAAATCACCGGTTTTGTGTAGTACAACGAGTTTCCCACTCTTCGAAGCTCTCCCCGTTCAAAGGAAGAGCAGGCGGGAAATACGATATCCGCGTAGCGGGTGGTGGGAGTTGAAAATAAATCGGCGGTGACAAAAAAGTCCAGATCGCCGAGGGCCTGATACATTTCCCGGTTGTTGGGGAATCTTCCGGCATTCATTCCGAAGGCGCAGAGAGCGCGGACAGGATACGGCTCCGAAGAGAGAATCTGCCGGGGCAGATCCATGGTCTGAAACTCGCGGGCGTATTTGGCCCAGAGAGGAAACCGCCGGCTGCCGATTCGGGGCCGGGCTCCCCGGGGGCTGGTTTCCAGGACAAAACCTTCCGTGTCGAGTTCCGCGGCTCCGCTATTGAGATTGCTCCCCCATCCCACCGGGAGCATTCCTCCCTTACGGTCGAAATTTCCCGTGATGGCGCAGAGTGCGTCGATGGCGCGGCAGGTCTGCATCCCGTTTTTCTGCTGGGTGATGCCGCCGTCCGACTTCCAGACGGCAAGGGGCCCGTTGCCCATGATGAGACGGGCTGCGTTCCGGATTTTTCGCTCCGGAAGGCCGGTGATCTCCGACACGGTTTTGAGATCGAAGCGCTCCACATAGGATGCGTATTCCGGGAAGCCGTAAACATGCTCCTGGATAAACTGCGTATCGATCCACCTGGAATGGATAAAAATCCTGGCTAGGCCGTGGGCCAGGGCAGCATCGGTGCCCGGCCGGATGTGCAGGTGCTGGTCTCCCAGCTTATAGGTACTAACCGTGGTCCTGGGATCGACAACGATGATTTTCATACCCCGCCGTTTCTGGGCAAGCGCCGGAGGCTCCGTCACCACGTCGCCGCTGTATTGGTTGCATCCCCACATCAGAAGCACCCCGGCGTTTTCCAGATCCGGTTCGGCCCCGGTGCCCGCTGAAATCTTTCCCGCAATCACAGCCGCCTGGCCAGACATGCTCCCTTCGCTCCCGAAATTTACCGATCCGAAGGAATGGGCAAACCTTTCCAGAAATACCTGATGCCAGCCGCCGGCACCGGAATAAAAGGCCACGGAGTCCCCCCCGTAGAGCTTTCGTATCCCGTCCAGCCGCTCGGCGGTTTCGGAAAGCGCCTCTTCCCAGGAGACGGGAACGAACTTCCCGCCTCCCCGCGCTCCCGACCTGCGCAGCGGAACCGTAAGCCTGTCCTCATGGTAGATATACTGGCGGCTGGCGTGACCCTTGGCGCAAAGATACCCGCTGCCAAAGCCCGGGGCCTTGCACCCCTCCACCTTGACAACCACACCGTTCTTCACATATGCATCCGCCCAACATCCCGCATTGCAAATATCACATACGGCGCGCTTCACTTCAATTCCCGTATCCGCACCGGCAATTTTCAATCCGCTGGCTGTTTCCTGCATTGACATGGCATCCCCTCCTGCAGAATCCCGCATGGCCTTAATTATATCAGACTACAGGAAAAATGGATATAGAAGATTTTTATAACCGCCGGTTTGTAAGGAATGGCTCTCCGTTCATGGGAATCGGAAAGACCGGCGTACCGCCGGTATAACCGTTTCGGCCGCCTGCAGCTGCGCGGTTCTGCGGGCTTTCTTCTTTTCATTCCTCAATCCATGGCGGAAAAGCGTCGTTTTTTAAGGGAACTTGTCTCTGGAAAATCCGTCTATCCTGGCGGTGCCGTTTCATTTGACAGGTGAAATTGCAGGACAGGGAAAAAGATGATTCAAACAGAACGGGAATCGGCAGTTTGTCCGGTTTTAGCCGAAATGGGAATGGTTTTCTGTCAGCACTTGACATAAAACCTTTTATTATGTAAAATAATAGGGAATTTATGCCGATGCGGGACAGGAGGCTTGGAGATGAAGCGGATTGCGTGGTTTCTTTCGGTTGTGTTGCTTCTTTCTAACCTATTGGGAGTTCCCGCGGCCGCGGCTTCCGGCACGGTTGCGCTGGGCATTTTCCATCCGGACACCGGCCAGTATCGGCAGACCCAGGTGCAAACGGCGCAGCTCATCTTTGACGGAGAGCCGATTCAAAGCGACATGCCCTCCTTTATCCTCAATTCCCGCACCATGGTCCCCGTACGGATTCTTGCCGAACGGCTGAGCGCCGAGGTCCTGTGGGTTCCGGACAACCAGCAGGTCATCATTCTCAGTGAAAAAAACACCATCGTCCTCACCATCGGCTCCCCTGTCGCCCAGGTTGACGGGGTGGACACCACCCTTCCCGACGGGGTTTCCGTAGGGCTTGCAAAGTATGACGGGGTGGAGCGCACTTTGGTGCCCCTGCGGTTCGTATCCGAACAGCTGGGCGCGGAAGTTACGTGGGATAACGACACTTACACGGCGTCCGTCACCTCGCCGGCGCCCTCGGCGGTATATTCCGTCACGGATATTGCCGCGGATCCGGCCTCGTGTCTGGTCACCATCGCCACTTCTTCCCGGCCGGACTGCAATATCAAGGATTTCGGGAACCGGGTCGTCATCGACATACTGGACGCAGTGCTGACCTCCGGAATGCCGGGCTCTGTCGCCGTAAACGGCAGTCTGGTAAAGGCGGTTCGCTACTCCCAGTATGATCAGTACTATAAGGATCATGCCCGCGTCGTCCGGGTGGTGCTGGACCTCACGGATACCGCCTCCTATTCGGATTTTTCCTTTGAAACCGGGGATACCGGGCTCCTGATCCGCCCCGCCGAGAGCGGAGAAGCGCCTCCGGTGGTAACGCCGGACCCCTCGGTGGACTATAGCCAATTCACCGTCGTCCTCGATCCCGGACACGGGGGAGCGGACTGCGGCGCCATCTACGAGGGAGTAAACGAAAAGGACATCAATCTCGCGGTCGCCCTGAAGGTCCGCTCGCTTCTGGAACAGGCCAGGGTGAATGTCATTATGACCCGCGACGAGGATGTGACGGTGGGGCTTTATACCCGGGCTCCCCTTGCCAACGACGCCCAGGCGGACATATTCGTCAGTATTCACAGCAACGCCAGCAGCACCAGCAACACGGTCCAGGGGATATATACCTGCTACTATGCCGACGCGACGCCCGGCTGCGATCTCGCCGAAACCCTTCAGACCGCTGTGATATCCTCCACCGGCGCATTTGACCGCGGCCTTCAGTGCCACCCGGATTATGTGGTGCTGCGCTATACCAAGATGCCCGCCGTCCTCATTGAAATGGGCTTCATGAGTACGCCCGCAGAGCTTTCCTGTCTGATGGACGACGGGTATCGAGACAGTCTGGCCTCGGGGATCGCCGGCGGGATCCTGAACTATCTGAGCGCGGACTGACGGGCCTTCCCGCATTTACATCCGGGAGGGCAGAAACGCGGCAGCCGTGATATTTTATTTAAAATTCGGCTTTTAGCTGTTATTTTGTCGCTAAAACGCCGCCTAATCTTAATAATCTTTTAACAATTTTCTTCTGGTATCTTAAAATCTGAGTGCTATAATAATGACTAATGAAAAACCCGCAGGACACGGGCGGAGGAAATCATGGCTGAAAAAGTGAAAAAAATTCTGTACCAATACAGGCACGGAGTTATATTGAGTTACTTCCTCGTTTATATCGGTTTCTTCATGATGCTGGAGGAGAACGTACGGGTAAAATACGTCATGCGCTCCTGGCTGGACGCTTACATACCGTTTCAGGAAGCCTTTATCATACCCTACTTCATGTGGTTCTTCTATGTGGGCTCGGTTATTGTCTATCTGATGCTGAAATCGAAACGGGATTTTTACAGGGCCTGCATGTTTCTCTTTACGGGAATGAGCCTGTGCCTCGTTTTTTACGCGCTCTTTCCCAACGGGCAGTACCTGCGTCCCCATGTATTCCCCCGGGACAATTTCCTTGTGGATATGGTCAGGTATATTTACGCCCATGACACTCCTACCAACGTCTGTCCCAGCATCCACGTGCTCAATTCCATCGGCATCAACATCGCCGTGCAAAAATCGGAAGTGTTCCGAAACCGGCGGAAGCTGCGGAGGTCTTCAACGGTGCTGATGATCCTGATCTGCATGTCCACGGTATTCTTGAAGCAGCATTCCGTAATCGACGTCATCTGCGCCATTCTCCTGAGCATTCCTCTGTACCTGCTGGCTTATCGGGTCGAATGGAAGCGCTTTGTTCCTCTTAAGGAAGAGGAAGAACCCATTTCCATCAAGCAGGGAAGCACCATTCACTGGAACTGAACGACAAGTCAATAAAAAGCGCTGCGGATCACATCCGCAGCGCTTTCTGATTACCGGCTTTGATTCAAATTTCTATCAGTTGAATTTATAGATCTTTCGCGCCACCCGGTACAGGGAAACGGAAGCCTTCCTGCCGCCGTAGCCCGGAAGATGGGCGACGAGGCCGATGGAACGGTACTTCATATGGTGATACAGGGCGGAGTCCTTGGTGCGCAGATACTCCCACAGCTCGGTTTTTTTCCCCAGGCTCTCCGGTGTCCCGGATATGGTGAGAAAAATGGAGGAGATCACCATCATCATGCACAGGTAGCTGAACATATAGCGGGCCAGTCTGTTCCCCGCCTTCAGCGCCACTTCCCTCAAATCATGGGAATCGATCATGATGCGGGTCACCCGTACCTGCTGGTCGACCCTGCGAACCATCACCTGTTCGTTGACGGATTGGTCCGAGCGCCCGATGAAATACCGGTAGAAATCCAGGTCCATGTAGTACATGGTTTTTACCCAGGGGAGGGGTTGGTATACGAAGATATTGTCCACGTAGAACGTATGCTTGGGAAGCACCAGTCCGCAGTCCCGGAGAAGCTGCGTTCTGTAAAACACGGAGTGCATCAGCAAATACTGGGACGGCCGAAAGCGTCCGATATCCTCCCAGGTGAAGATCCTGTCCTGAGGCAGAACATTGGTGTAGCGAACGGCATGCTCGCTGTTGTCTTCCGCGTGCTCGTAAACGTAATTGCAGATAAAAAGATCCGGTCCCCTGCCCTGGGCGATCAGCCGTCGCAGGGTCTCCACGACCTCTTTCAGGCTTTCCGTATCCGCCCAGTCGTCGGAATCCACCACCTTGTAATAGACCCCCACGGCGTTTCGAAGCCCGGTATTGACGCCCTCGCCGTGTCCGCCGTTTTCCTGATGGATCGCCCGCACGATGGATGGGTATCGCCGCTGGTACTCGTCCGCGATTTCTCCGGTCCTGTCAGTAGATCCGTCGTCGATGAGAAGGATCTCCACCTCGTCTCCCCCGGTGAGCAGTGTATGGATACAGTGCTCCATATACGCCTCAGAGTTATAGCAGGGAACTGCGAACGTGATGACCTTCACTTTCTTATCCCTCCCTGCGCGATCAGCCTGTCGCCCAGCAGCAGAGCTTTCTCGGCAATGGCATCCATATTGTAGTATTTGTATTCCGCGAGCCTGCCTAAAAGATAAAAATCCGGCAGGCCGGAGGCCTCAGAGGAATATTTCTCATATTGGCTTGCCGAATCCGGATTGTTCACGGCGTAATAAGGCGTCTCCCCCGGCGCTCCGGTGTAAGCCCTGGAAAACTCCTTGACGATGGTGGTGCGCTCGTTAAGCTTCTGCCCCGTCAGGTACTTGAATTCCGTAATGCGGGTATACGCCTCGTCCACCGTGTAATTTACCGTGCCGTAAGTCTGGAACCAGGTTTCCGGATAGGTTTCAAACTGGAAATCCAGCGTGCGGTACGGCAGCCTTCCGAACCGGCAGCCCAAAAGCTCGTCGGCGGGGCCGGTGTAAACCACCGTGCCGGAAAAAGGTTTGCCATCGAAAAAGATCCTTCCGCCGTCGATCCGAAGCAGATCCAGCGCGTCGGTTTTCAGCCTCAGCTCGATATTGGGGTGATCCAGCAGCCTCTCGAACAGGGCGGTATATCCCTCCGCGGGAATCCCCTGATAGCGATCCTGAAAATACCGGTCGTCCCGGGAGATGAAAATGGGTACCCGCGCCGTCACCTCGGGGTCGGTCTCCTCGGGAGTGGTTCCCCACTGTTTCTGCGTGTAATATAAAAATACGTTCCGATAGACATAATCGGCAAGTTCCGTGAGTTCCGGATCCGCGGATCTCCGCAGCTCCAAAATCGGCACCTTGCGCTCTCTGCCGTAAGTCTCCGTCAGCTTTCCTTCGATTCGGGACGCCTTTTCCGCCTCGAAAGCCAGATCCAGGGAATTGAGGTTAAACGGAACGGGCAGATACTTCCCGTAAACGCTGCATACCACCTTGTGTTCATAGGGTCTCCAGGCGGTGAATCGTGACAGATATTCGTATACTCTCCGGCTGTTTGAGTGAAAAATATGCGGGCCGTACCGATGAATCAGAACGCCCGCCTGATCGATGCAGTCATAAGCGTTGCCGCCGATATGGTCCCGCTTTTCCAGCAGTAAAACCCGCCTGCCGCCCCGCTCCGCCAGTTCCCGGGCGATGATTCCGCCTGCAAAACCGCATCCTATTACAAGGCATTCGGCATCCATGGTTTTCGTCATAGGCTCCTCCGGGTAAAACGTGAATTGGATAAACCGCCGCCCGTCGGATTGACCTCCGGGCCGCTGCCAGTCTTATTCTAACATAGGTTGATAGGAAAAGATACTGCGCGCCGCCTTAATATTTGATTAATTTTCCTCGGAGCCGCCTCAATGGGAAAACGGGAGAAAGGTCTCCAGCATCTGCCCCAGCCGGGACCCGTGTCCCTCCTGTGCTTCCGCCGGGCAGGTGATTTTCAGGACGAAAACCCCGTCCCCGTCGTTGATCAGGTACGCCTGCATCACGAGAGAATCCGCCTTATCCCCGGTGCTGGCGCTGATTGCCGTCGCCATGAGGCCGCTGTCTCCGATCTCAATCTCTCCCAGATAGGAAATATCCGTATATTCGGGGTAATCGTTCATATACTTCGGTTCCAGGGTCTGCGCGTCGGCTCCCGCCAGGTACCTCACCTCCATGGACACGTTTGCCACAGACTGGCCAGAGGGCGTGATCCTGTCGGCGCCGTCCGAGTATTCTGCCTGATAGCGCGAGGTATCCACGTACATAGAATAGAGAAGCGGGCTGACGTACAGCTCGGTTTCAACAGTTTCGTCCAGGCCTTCCACCCGAAATACCTGCTCTGTCGTCTCCGGCCGTTCCGTGCGCATGGTGGGAGAAACAGTTTCGGTGGGACTGGCGGTCGGCGGAAGGGTCGGCGAAGGGGTCGCGGTGGGCTGTGTGGTTCCGCCGCAGCCGGCTGCGATTCCGGCCAGCAGTATGGCGGTTAAAATAACGGCATAGCTTCGTTTCATAATTTCTCCTTCCGGTAAATCGGATCGGGAACAGAGCCTGTTTTGTATCATTGTCTCCGGTTTTCGCCCTGATCTTCAGCGGCAGTATTTTCCCCGGTAGTTTTCAATTGCGGAGCGGATGATCTTCACCGCATCCTCCCGTCCGCTGGTCTCCTTCACGGCGGTCTGCTTGTTTTCCAGTTCTTTATAGACCGTGAAAAAATGGGACATTTCCGCGAATATATGGTTGGGAAGCTGGCTGATATCCGTATAGGAATGATAACTGGGATCGGAAAAAGGAATGGCCAGAATTTTCTCATCCTGCCTCCCGTTGTCCACCATGGATATGACCCCGATGGGATAACAGCGCACTAAAGTCATGGGGTCGATCTGCTCCGAACACAGCACCAGCACGTCCAGCGGATCCATGTCGTCGGCATACGTGCGGGGGATAAAGCCGTAATTGGCCGGATAATGGGTGGAGGTATAGAGGATCCGGTCTAAAATCAGCATTCCCGTTTCCTTATCCAGCTCGTATTTTTTCTTGCTCCCCTTGCTGATTTCAATCACGGCCAGAAAATCCTCCGGAGAAATACGGGATGGGTTAACATCGTGCCAAATGTTTTTCATAAGAGGCTCCTCCCGGGGCGCATCTCGCGCCGCGGCTTGATTTCTGCGCGCGCCCTCATGGAAGGCACTTGCGCGTATTTGTGTCTCGCGTGCCTTCGCAAAGGCGCGGTCCTTCCCCGTTCCATGGGATAACCGAGTTTTTCGACGGTCTCAACAGCCGCCCTGCGGTTTTTGACGTTCTTGAGGTTGAGGTTATTATACCACAAACGCGAAGCATTTCGTGGTATATGGCATCGTTTGCGGTTCCGCCCCAAGGGCGGGAGCAAACCGCGCCGTCAAACCGGTATAGTAGCCGCTTTGCGGCTTCTATACCACAAACGCGAAGCGTTTCGTGGTATAATGGCATCGTTTGCGGTTCCGCCCCAAGGGCGGGAGCAAACCGCGCCGTACGGCCCGGTATGATGGCTGCTTTACGGCCATTATACCGTAACGGCGCGCTTTTTACAATGGCTTTGCCCTTCCTCCGAAAGACGGATAAAAGCAGCCGGAGGTTGGCCTTTTAACCAATCTCCGGCTGTCCTCATTGTATAGCTGCGGCGGGGCGCCTCTCCCCGGCAAACCGCAGCCTTACCGTCAGCCCGCCCGGTCCTCGAAATACCGCTGCAGAAACCGCTGGGTCCGCTCCTCCTTCGGACGAAAGAACACTTCCTCCGGCGTGCCGGATTCCACCACTACTCCTTCGTCCATAAACACGATATGATCCGCCACGTCCCGGGCGAAAGCCATCTCATGGGTCACGATCACCATGGTCATGTGTTCCTGTGCCAAAGCGCGGATCACCCGCAGGATGGCGCCGGTAAGCTCCGGATCCAGGGCGCTGGTGGGCTCGTCGAAAAACAGGATTTTGGGGCTCAGAGCCATGGCCCGGGCGATGGAAACCCGCTGCTGCTGCCCGCCGGAAAGCTGGTAGGGATACTGTTCGGCCTTGTCCGACAGGCCCATTTTTGAAAGAAGAACCTTTGCCTCCGCCTCCGCTTCCCGACGGGGCTTGCCCAGAACGCTCACGGGCGCCTCCGTGATGTTCCGCAGGACGGAGAAATGCGGAAACAGATTGTAGTTTTGAAACACCATTCCCAAATCCAGGCGGATCTTCCGCAGGGTGTCTTTATCCGCGTATACCGTCCGCTGCAGGCGCTCGTCGAAGCTCACCATTTTTTTGCCGCAGACGGTGATTTCTCCGGAATCGATGGTTTCAAACTGGTTGATGCAGCGCAGAAGCGTGCTCTTTCCGGAGCCGGAGGGGCCGATGACCGCCACCACCTGTCCCTGGTCCACTTCCAGCGAGATGTCCCGCAGGACCTCGGCGTCCCCGAAACGTTTGCATATATTTCTGGCCGACAGCATCCGCATGCGCCCCGTCTCCTTCTATCTGTAATAATCCAGTTTCTTTTCCGCCGCCACGAAGCATTGGCCCACGATTGCGTTCATGGCAAGGTAAAACGCGCCCGCCACAATAAACGGTATTACCGAATTGTGCCCTGAAGCCGCCTTCTGGGCCACGTCGAACATCTCACTGAAAGCAATCACCCGGGCCAGGGCCGTGTCCTTAACCAGCGTCATGAACTCGTTTCCCATGGGAGGGATCACACGCTTGACCACCTGAGGCAGAATGATCTTGAAAAAGGTCTGGCCCTTCGTAAATCCCAAAGTGGCCGCGGCCTCGTACTGTCCCACGGGGATGGACTCCAGGCCGCCCCGGTAGATCTCGGCGAAATAGGCCGCGTAGTTCAGGGAAAAAGCTACGATCACGGCGCCGAACCGGGAGATTCCGGTATAACCCAGTATGTAGTACGGACCGTACATGAAAAAGAACAGCTGCAGCATCAGGGGCGTACCCCGCATGACCAGCAGGTAGGCCTGCACGGGCAGGGAGATCACCCGGTGCCGCGACATGCGTCCTCCCGCCAGAACAAGTCCCAGCGGCAGCCCGATCAGAAGAGTCAGGGCAAAGATCTGAAGGGATGATAAAAGACCCTCCATCATGTCGGAGAGCAATATGGCATAGTTGATTTCAGCCGCGTGCACCGCTCTTCACTCCATCCCGGCAGGAATAGGCGGGCGGCACGAAAGCCGCCCGCCCCGGCATTTAAGGTTTAGTCAGCCTTTATGGTGGTCACGTCCTTGCCGAACCACTTGGTGGAGATCTCGGCCAGCTTGCCGTTTTTGGCCAGTTCCTTCAGGGCGGCGTTTACCTCGTCCCGCAGTTCCGTGTCCGCTTTACGGAAACCGATACCATATTCCTCGGATGCAAGGGACTCGCCGATCACTTTAAATGGGCTTCCCTCGTTTGCTATGTAATAGTTTGCCACGATCTCATCCATGAGGACTGCGTCTGAGGATCCGCTTTCCAGGTCCATCATGGCCAGCATGTTGTTTTCAAAGGTGTTGACCTTTCCCAGGCTGTTCTTGAAATCGGCGTTGTTGTTGAGGGCCTCCTCCGCGGAGGAGCCGGTCTGCAGTGCCAGCTTCTTTCCGGCGAGATCCGCGAGGGTTTCATAGTCGGAATCCGCCATGACCACGACCACCTGGTTGTTATTCATATACGGGTCGGAGCAGCTCATGGTCTCCAGACGCGCGTCGGTAAGGGTCATGCCGTTCCAGATACAGTCGATATTGCCGGAATTGAGCTCCATTTCGTTGGCGGACCAGTCGATGGGCTGCAGCTTGAGCTCCCAGCCTTTCAGTTCGCACACGGCCTTGGCGACGTCGATGTCAAAACCCACGATTTCGCCGTTTTCCACATACCCCATGGGCGGGAAGGAGTCGTCCAGTCCCAGAATCAGGCTGGTGCGCACAGGTGAAGGTTCCGGAGTTGCCGTTGGGGTGGGCGTTGCCTGGCTGGAGGTAGTGCCGCAGGCCGCCAGGGCCATGCATAAAGCCGCTGCAAGAGCTAAAATAAGCCATCTTCTCTGTTTCATTTCATATCCTCCCATGATTTGAATTGGGGAATCCCATCTTCCTTAACCAATTAGTATATTAGCATAATAGCGCGCTAATGTATAGGCATAAAATAAAAATGCCTGTTCATTTCTTGTCCGGTACAGGTGTATCGGGTCAGGCACATGCCGTCCCGGATAAGCGGAAAGCCGCAGGAGACCGGGCGTACCGTCCGGGCTCCTGCGGCTTTAAATCCGTATGAAATGCTTCGTTTACCGGGTGATGCTGAGCATCTTGCGGGCCTCGTCGGGAGTTGCAACCTCTGCGCCCATTTCGCGGATGACGCGGGCGGCTCTGGTTACCAGCATCTCGTTGTTGGCCATAACGCCCTTGGTATAGAATCCGGAATCCTCCAGGCCTACGCGGACATGTCCGCCCAGGGCCAGGATGGCGTACATCATGGGCATGCTGGCGGCGGAGATGCCGAACGCCGACCAGGTGGAACCCGGCGGCAGAAGGTTCCTCAGATGAACCAGGTTCTCAACCGTGGGAGCGAGGCCGCCCTTGACGCCCAGCACGAACTGGAAGTGGCAGGGGGTCTTGAGTTCGCCGCGCTCAATGTAATACTCGGCAACGCTGATCATGCCGCCGTTGAAGATCTCGATTTCCGGCCGGATGTTATAATCGAGGCAAACCTTATTGAGCTTTGTCAGAAATTCCGGGGTGTTGTAGAAAACCCAGGGAGGGTTGGCCATCCAGTTGAAGGTACCGGAGTCGTATGAGCAGAACTCGGGTTTCAGTTTGATGATATGTGCCATGCGCTTATCGTCGTCCGAATCGCCGGTGGAGGTCATGTTGATGATGATGTTGCACTTTTTCTGAATAAGGTGCTGGGTCTCTTCAAACTTTGCAATGTCGCAGGTGGGCTTGTCGTTTTCGTCCCTCATGTGGAGGTGGACCATGGCGGCGCCGGCCTTCCAGCACTTATATGCGTCTTCCGCGATCTCTTCGGGGGTGACGGGTACGTTGGGGTTCACTTTTTTCGGGGACATAGCTCCGGTCAGGGCAGCGGTGATAATTCTCTTGTCAGCCATTGGTATTACTCCTTTTTTATAATTTCTTAAGCACGGCACCGGCAAAGCGGCTTTCACAGAGTTCTGCCGATGTCTATTTAAGCGTACTTACTGCGCCGTCCCCCTCCCGGTGTGCCCAGCGGAAGAAAAACAGCGCGCTCTGAAGGAGTGCAGACTTCACAGCTTAAAGGAAAAAACAGGATTTCTCTGTTGATATTATAGCATATTATACACGGTATTTCAACGCCGTTTTGCCAGTTTTCGGTCAATATGCCATCATTCGCGGCCTTTCTTTCAATGTAAAAGCCGCTTCGGAGCGGCTCAGTCTATCGAAAGAGCCTCGCAGAGTTTCGCCGCCGGAGTGGCGAAATAAAATCGCATCATTTTCGGGTGCGGCGTGTACGTGCCCGAAAATACTTCTCCGTCTGCCGTGCGCCTCGCCGTCCGCCGCAGGCGTACGGCGAGGCGCACGGCAGACGGCAAGCGCTTTTGTCGAAAAAGGCAGAATGCCTTATTCGACAAACTAAAAACCGCTCCGGATATTCCGGAGCGGCTTTTATGTATCAGAAAGTGCTTTTAATTTGCATATGCCTTATTTCCCCTTGCGAGAGGACCGTTCCAGGCGGTAATCCCGCCGATATTCGTCACGTCGGCAAACCCCAGCTTTTTAAGCCTTCTGCAGGCCTGCCAGCTTCTGGATCCGCTGTAGCAATATATAAACATCCTTTTATCCTTATCCTTGAGCTTTTTATTGTCCGGCCCGATTGTATGGAGCGGGATGTTTCTGCTTCCCGGAATGTGGCCCGACCGGTATTCTTCTTCCGTCCTCACGTCTATGATCTGGACGGTCCTGTCGCGCTCCCATTCCTCTTTTGCCTGATTCATCGGCATGCGGTTGGTCTTGAAGCCAAACAATCCGAACATCTTTTATACTCCCAGCAGCTTTTTCAGCCCCCGCTTGTCTCTGGCGCCCACTTCCAGGGCTGTAACCTTACCGTTTTTGATGACTGCGAGGGTAGGAATGCTCATGATCCGGAAGGTTTCTGCCAGCTCCCTCTCTTCATCCACGTTGATCTTGCCGACTTTGGCGGTTCCGCTTACTTCGCCGGCCAGCTCCTCCACGACGGGACCCACCATCCGGCAGGGACCGCACCAGGGCGCCCAGAAATCCAAAAGAACCGGAACATCAGATTTAAGTACTTCCTCCTCGAAGTTTTCCTTGGTTATTTTCAATGACATATTGATTTACTCCTTTCCCAGGTCACGCTTTGACTTTCTTTTTTATGTTATCAGTATAGCGCGAATAATATTATGATTCTGTGACTAAGTCACCGTCCCTCTCTATTGTATTCAGGAAGCGCCGCCGGCGTAATACCGGCGGCGCCTGTCTTTGGGAAACGGTTAGATAAACAGAGACATATCCGATTCTTCCGCATTGGCAAGCATGGAAGCCGCGCCTCCGATTTTGACACCGTCGATGAGTTCCTCCTGGGCGATTCCCATGAGGTCCATGCTCATGGAACAGGCCACCAGCTCCACGCCGTTCTTCAGAGCGATCTGGATCATCTCTTCCAGGCTGTTCACGTTCTTTTCCTTCATAACGCCGCGGATCATATTGGCTCCCATCCCGCCCATGTTCAGTTTGGACAGAGCGAGCTTCCCGGCTCCCCGGGGCATCATGGCGCCGAACATCCGGCCCATAAAGGTTTTTTGCACGGGCACCTTCTCCGGCCGCCGGAGGATATTGAGCCCCCAGAAGGTGAAGAACATGGATACCTTCCGGCCCATGGAAGCCGCCGTATTGGCGATAATAAAGGACGCGATTGCCTTATCCAGGTCGCCGGAAAAGACGATGATGTTCTTCTTGTTGTTTGCCGTATAATTTGCGCAGGGCGCACTCCCGCCCTTTTTGATTACGGCCTTGAAAATTCCTTTTTCCGAGGATACGCCCAAAAAGGTGTTCCCTGTTCTCCGGCACCAGGCCTCCACATCGCCGGTAAAGGCGGGATCGCTGGTTTTAATCTCAATGACGGCGCCGTTTTCCGCGTTTTTCATGGTCTCGGACAGCTTGAGAATCGGTCCGGGGCACTGCAGGCCGCAGGCGTTCACCTGAATGGTGGAGGCAAGGGGCCGCATGGTTTCGCTGTTTATCTTCGTCTCGTGCTTCACGGGCTGCGCCTGATTGTAGATGCTCTCGTACAGGCGGTAGCCTCCGGACAGGTTCCGGCAGGTAAACCCGTGCTGGGTGAGGATGCGGCAGGCGACATATCCCCGCAGGCCTATCTGGCAGGTGGCGTAAACAGGCTTGGATTTATCCAGTTCGTCAAGGTGTTTTCGGAGCTCATCCAGGGGGATGTTCACAAACCCGTCCATCACGCCGGTCTCGCACTCCAGAGGGGTCCGGACGTCCAGAAGCGTGACGCTTCCGTCCCGGGGCAGATCGTTTACCTCGTTCCAATGAAAAACATTAACCTTACCGGTGAGAATGTTTTCGGCGACGAAACCCGCCATGTTAACCGGGTCCTTGGCCGAGGAAAAGGGCGGCGCGTACGCCAGCTCCAGCCGGGTCAGATCGAAAACCGTCAGGCCGGAGCGCATAGCGGAGGCGATGACGTCGATCCGTTTGTCCACTCCGTCGAATCCCACGATCTGGGCTCCCAAGATCTTTCCGTCCTTCCCGAAGATCAGCTTCATGGAGAGATTTACGGCGCCGGGATAATAAGAGGCGTGGGAGGAGGAATAGGTAAAGGATTTTTCATACTCAAGCCCCAGGGCCTTGGCTCTCGCCTCCGTGATCCCCACGGTGGCGATGGTGAGATCGAAGCATTTGAGGATACCGGTTCCCAGGGTTCCCCCGTAGGTACTCTCAATTCCGCAGATGTTGTCCGCGGCGATCCGGCCCTGCTTGTTTGCCGGCCCCGCCAGCGGGATATATCCCTTTTCGCCGGTGACGACGTCGCGGATCTCCACCGCGTCACCCACAGCGTAGATGTTCTCGTCGGAGGTACGCATTTTTTCATCCACGATGATAGCGCCCCGGGGATTGACCGCGAGTCCCGCGTCCTTGGCGATGGCGCTCTCCGGCCGCACGCCCACGGACATGAGGACCATATCTGCGCGGATCGCCCGGTTCCCCAGTTGGATCTTCAGCTGCTCCCCATCCTCGGAAATGGCCTTGACCCCGTCCTTCAGGATGAGTTCTACGCCCTTTTGGCGCAGATGATTATGCACATCGCAGGCCATATCGTAGTCCAGCGGCGCGATCACATGGTCGGCAAACTCGACAATGGTGACCTCAAGACCCGCATTGGCAAGGTTTTCCGCCATTTCCACGCCAATATATCCCCCGCCCACCACTATGGCGCTCTTGGGGGATTTCTGATCGATGTATTCTCTGATCCGGTAAGTGTCGGGAATGTTGCGCAGGGAAAAGACCCGGGGGTTATCGGCGCCCTCGATGGGAGGCTTCACCGGCTCTGCGCCCGGGGACAGAATCATCTTATCGTAGCTTTCCTGATAGGTGGCACCGGTTTTGACGTTTTTCACCTTAACAGTTTTGCCCTTGGGATCGATGGAGACGACCTCCTGGTTCACCCGTACATCCACCTGGAACCGGTCATAAAAGCTCTCCGGTGTTTGAAGGGTCAGCGCTTCCTTGTCGGTGATCTCTCCGCCGATATAATATGGCAGCCCGCAGTTTGCAAAAGAAATGTACTCTCCCCGTTCGAACATGATGATCTCCGAATGTTCGTCCAGGCGCCGCAGCCGCGCGGCCGCGGAGGCGCCGCCGGCGACTCCGCCCACAATCAGAATCTTGCTCATATTTTAGCCGCCTTTCACTTTGTTAAATTTCAGACAATCGGTATGATTGTAGTATATGCCGCCCCCGCGCTTTCTTCTGTGACAAAGTCACAATCCCGTTAGTTATAATTCGACAAAATTCTACTTTTAGTAATGGGATTATATAGCATAAAGCACCCTTTCAGTCTACCGGCCATGTGCGGTGTAAGACTAAAAGGGTGCGGCAGAGCTGACCTGCGGGTTCCTGATCCAAATAAAAACCCCGGTTTAAACTTCGTTTTGGCTTACGCCCAGCTCCTCGAGTTTCTCCTTGTCGAGGATCTGTATGGTGCTCCGTCCGAGAGCTACGACGTTGTCGGTGGCAAAGTGCTTTAAAAGGCGGGTTACCACTTCCCGGGCCGTTCCCAGGTCGTTTGCGATGGCCTCATGGGTGACGCGCAGGGTATCCGAGTCCTCCAGCGCGCTGTGTTCCAGAAGAAATCGGGCCAGCCGCCCCGCCGCGGTGCCGAACACGTATTGGTCGAACACCCACATGACCTCGGAAAACCGGGCGGACATGAGCTCCAGCGCGAAATTTTTCACCGCGATATTCTCATTGCTCAGCCGGTTGAAGCAGTCCGTGGGAAGTACGAACAAGCGGCTGTCTTTTTCCACTTCTATATTGACGTCGAAGTTCAGGTTCTTGATCATACAGGAAGCGGAGAGGATGCACACGTCCAGAGATAAAAGCCTGTAAAGGCTGATCTCCTTTCCTTCCTTCGACGTAATAAAGGCCCGGAGCTGCCCGCTTTCCACCAGGACCAGGCCCAGGCATTCCTTATTTCCGCCGTAGAGCTTTTTCCCCTTGGGATACACCGCCGCAAAGGTGCAGCCTTCCGCGTCGGCGCGTTCCGCGTCGGTAAGATGGCGCCAGAAACTTAAGTGCTTTGCAAGATATTCCCTATCCTGCTGATTCATTCGGATCCCTCCCAAAGGAAAAATACCGGTCACCGCGGATTTCTGCCGGCGCGGGGCGGAAGTTGTTCCTCCGCCGCATCCCTTTCCGGATACTTCGCGGAAGAATCGTCCGCTTTTTCCAGTATACTAAAGATTTCCCGCCGCCGCAAGTGTTCCCTGCCCGGAGAAGGGAAGAAGCGGAGCATTCCGCCGCCCTGGCTTTTCCATCCGGTTTATGGTATCCTCCTATTGTATTGAAAAACAAAATCTGCAGCGGCGTAATGCCGGGTACTTGCAACCTATCTGCCGGGAAAGGAGCGGTCGGTTTGAAGGCGGTCATTTGTTCCCTGAACGCGAAATATGTGCACTCTTCCCTCGCTCCCTGGTGCCTTCTGGCCGCAGTCCGGCGGGACTGCCGGGAAGCGGTGGACCTTTCCGTGGTGGAGGGTACCGTCAACCAGCCGCCGGAGGAGATCCTGGCCGCCGTTGCTGCCGAATCCCCCGACGTCGTGGGCTTTTGCTGTTATATCTGGAATATTTCCGTGGTAAAAAAGCTCGTTTTTCTTCTTGCCGGAGCGCTGCCAGGCGTTGTGATTGTCCTGGGCGGACCGGAGGTCTCCTTCTGCCCGGAGGAGACTTTGAAGGCTCTGCCTCCTGTCGGCTATATTCTCCGGGGGGAAGGCGAGGGCTCCTTTCCCCGGTTTTTGGACTTCCTTGCTTCGGGAAAGCCCGCACAGGCGGTGCCGGGCCTCTGCTTCCGGCTTGGCGGCGGGATTGTGTGCAGCCCGGAGGCCTCTCCGGAGGCTGAGCCGCCCTCACCTTATTGCCCGGAGTATGTAAGCCGCCTGAAGGGACGGATCGCCTATCTGGAGACCTCCCGGGGCTGCCCCTTTTCCTGCGCTTTCTGCCTCTCGGGGCACACCCCCGGCGTACGCTTTTATAATCTGGAGCGGGCCAAACGGGAAATGCTTCTTCTGGCAAACTCCGGAGCCGAAACGGTCAAGCTGGTGGACCGGACTTTCAACTGTAATCCGGACCGGGCCTTTGCGCTCTTTGAATTTCTCATACGAAGCGCAGGAGACGCGATCCCGGCCGGGGTCTGCTTCCATTTCGAGGTGGGAGCGGATCTCTTCGACGAAAAAACCCTGCGGCTTCTTGCTTCCGCGCCTCCCGGACTGATACGGATAGAGGCGGGAATCCAGAGCTTCAGCGAAGCGGCTCTCGCGGCGGTGAACCGGAAGACCGACGCGGAAAAGCTTTACGGTAACCTGCGCAGCCTGATAGCCCCGCGCAACATTCACGTCCACGTGGATCTCATCGCAGGCCTCCCGTATGAGGGCTTCGAGAGTTTCGGCAGGACCTTCGACCGGGCCTTTTCTCTTCGCCCGGACATGCTGCAGGTGGGCTTTTTAAAGCTCCTTCACGGCTCCCGCCTGCGTTCCGAGGCTCCCCGCCTCGGCCTCGCCTGGTCGCCGGATCCTCCCTACGAGATTCTCTCCGGGCCATGCCTTTCCTCCGGGGAGCTCACCCGCCTTCACATGCTGGAAGACGCGGTGGAAAGGCTTTACAACAGCGGACGTTTCCGGGACACCCTGGAATACTTTCTGAAGGTCTCCCAAATGCGGCCCTTTGAACTGTTCCTCGCCCTCGGGGAAGCCGCCGGGGACACAACCGGCATTTCTCTGGACAAATACACGGAAAAGATCCTGAAGATCGGCTCTGCCCTAACCGGGGCGGATCCTCTTCTGCTTCGGGACCATTTGGTCTGCGACCGTCTGGCCTCTGGCCGGGACGGGCGGCTCCCCGTCTGCCTCCAGGTGCCCGATCTCCGCCTGAAGCACCTGCGGGGGGAATACTTCCGCCAGCACCCGGAAGAGCGCGGCAGGGCCGGCCTCGCCATCCTGTACGGCGGCGGAGAAAAACTCGCAGCGGCCGATTACCGGGCGGCGGATCCGATTACCGGCCGGTATCCCCTCCGGATTGTCAAGCCTTTATAAAGTCCCCTGATATTAAATATCCAAATTTTTCTTTTCTGGTACTTGACAGCAAAAGATTACGGTCGTAAACTTTAAGAAAAGATTACTCTTGTAAACCTTACGGGAGGCTGCCATGAACGAACGGTCCGGCAAAATTCAGGATTCGGAGCTGGAAGTGATGCGCGTGCTCTGGAGTGCGGGAGAGGCCCTGCCGCTCATTGAGGTACGCCGCGTGCTTTCCCTGCGCTGCGGATGGGAAGATTCCACGATAAAGACGCTTCTCCGGCGGCTACAGGCCAAGGGAATCGTTAGGCTGGAGAGGCGGGGGGTCTACAGCGCGGTGGTAACCCGGGAGGAATACAGCCGGTGGTCTACGCGTACATTTGTAAACAAGATATTTGCTGGGAGCGCGAAAAAGCTGGTGGCGTCGCTGGTTTCGGACGGGCAACTGGGCGAAAAGGATATAGCGGAGCTTACCGCAATGTTCAACGCAGGTGAAAAGCATGAATAGCATAGTGATGACCATATTGTCCCTTTCCGCATCCGGCTCCCTTTTAGCCCTGGTCCTGTTTGCCGGAAAACCCTTTCTGAAAAACAGGATACCCAAAGCCTTTTCCTATTACATCTGGCTTTTGGTGCTGCTGCGCCTCGTTTTGCCTATTTCAGCTCCCGTGAATCTCATGGGTTCTCTCTTTGTAGCCGGACAGACGGATGTGAACCGGATCCCGTCCGTGCAGGACGATCGTTCGCCGCAAAGTGAAACGGGCGGGGCCGATGGGAACGCCGCCGTAAAATCACCTGCGACAGCCGTCCCGCAGCAGCCGCAGAACCTTGAAGCCGCCGGCGCGAAAACGCCTGTAAATACACGGCAGACACCGGATTTATGGAGCTTTATTAAAAGCAGCCTGATATGGATTTGGCTGGCCGGCTCGGCCGTAAGCTTCGGCTGGTTCGTGACTGCGTATCTGTATTTTGTCCGGCGCATACGGCGCTCCCGCACCGCACCGCACGGGGACGATCTTACGGTGTTTGAGGAGCTGATCGGCAGCTCCCGCCTTTCCATTGTTTGCAGCGGCGGTGTCGCCACGCCCATGCTGGTGGGCATTTTCCGCCCGGTTATCGTCCTTCCTCCCCTCGCCTATGTCCGCAGCGGCCTGGGCGGGGAGCTGAAAGACATTCTGCGCCATGAGCTGACTCACTACAAACGAAAGGACGTGCTTTATAAGTGGCTGGCCGTGGCCGTCACGTCCTTGCACTGGTTTAACCCTCTGATGCCTTTTATACGCAAAGAGATCAGCGCCGCTTGCGAGCTTTCCTGCGACGAGGCGGTAATCGGTGAAATATCCGAAGCCGAGAGGCAGCGGTACGGAAACACGCTTCTCGCCTTTTCCGCAGGCGGAAGACTGCCCGCCGGCATCCTCACCACAACCCTGTGCGAAGAAAAAAAGCAGCTGAAGGAAAGACTGGTCGGCATCCTGCATTACCGGAAAATAACACCCCGGGCGGCGGCGCTGGCCCTTGCGCTGGCCCTTCTGCTCACGGGCTGCGCCGGGGCGTTGGGCGTGGTCGTAACCAAGTCCGCCGGCGATACGGATCCTCAGAGCGGTTTATCCGCGGAAGACACCGCAAAGGCAGACGGATATACGCTGATTGCCGCGGTTCCCCTCGCGGATACCGAGCCTTACGAAGCTCCCGAGGTGGAGACGGCCGCGGTGGATCCTTCCGACATTGCCTCCGTGATAGTATCTTATCCCTGTGAAAACGAAACCGAAGTGTTTTTCTGCCGGGCGCAGTCCGGAGGCATATTCTGCGCCTATAAAACCGCCGACGGCAGAGTAACGCGGTTTTATGAGGCCGGTCTGTACGAAGAAGGATATGACATCGGGCCTTTCGAGAACGTTTTCAGTCATGACGGCTTTTATATCCAGTCTCCGGTCGGAGCCGCCTATACGGCCATAGACTATTACTATTTTGAAGCGGACGGAACTCTGAAGCTCCTGGTCCGGTGTGACAATTTCGTCATCGAGAACGATATGGACGGTGACGGCAAGAAAGAACTGCTCTGGTTCTATCACGGGTATCCGGGCGATGTTTCGGGCGCGAGAGACGCGTTTTACTGCTATGAGCGGAACGGGCAGATCTATGTGACGGCGTTCGACGATCTGCTGATGAGCACCTTCCCGGATATCGCTTTTCCCGGGCACTACTTTTCAAGCTCCGATGACCCTTCGGTTTTACGGTTTACATACCACCTGAACGGTGAAGAGAGCGATACCCACGAATTCCGGCTCCGGTTTACGGAAGACTCTTTGACGGTCTATTCCAAGGCGGACGGAAATGGCGGCGCCGCGCAGTCTGACCTCCGGGCCATGAATCCGCAGGATCTGTATACGGACGGAAAAATATTCGAAGGCGCCCCGGAGGATTTCATAAATTCTTTTCAGGATACAGTAGCGGCGCTGACCGTACCGGATGCCAGAAAGGGAGAAAGGGCAACGGATATTCGGGCAAAAAACGAAGGCTGGCAGAACAGTTCCCTGTTTTTTCTAAATTCCATTCCGGAGCGGAACATCTATCTTTATGGCTATAACGATACGGCGCATCCTGACTACGGGCTTATCCTGGATATCGGAGAAGAACAGCATATCTACGCTTTCCCGTATCTGTATATGACTAACACGACTCTGCCTCCGGAGGTAAGTGCCAGCGAAGATGGGAGTGAGATATTCGTCGCCTGCCATACCGGAAGCGGGACGGGAGTATCGATATCCGACCTGCATGTCTTTCAGGTGAGCGGCAGTCAGGCGGTCCCGTATCATTTGGATATCGGCAGCATGGTCGACTCTCTCAACGATAAAATCACTATGTCCTATGACGCGGAGAGCAAGACGGTGACGGTCCGCGCTGACGGCGTGCAAATTGCGGCGGACAGCCTGGTATCCATCGGGACTCCTGACGGTACGGATATTATGCCGGACGGCTTCTACTTTGGAAACCAGATCTGGTATACCCTCAGCGGCAATTCTGTAAAAGTATCCTTCGTTCCGACGCTTTATTCGCAGGCGCAGCCGGGAGTTCAGTGCTATCTGGAACATATGCCGCCCTTTGAGGCCGATGTCGGTTTTACATACGACGGCAATGGGGCTGTGACGGGTTTTGATATGGGAGAAATAACGTCATCTGTTTCCTGACAGATCGGCGCTGCTCACGGAAACAACCGTCAGAAAAAAACGCTGTCCCGGCGGCGGGCTGGATTCAGGAAATACCATACGCAGGCGGCGGCTTTGAAACAAAGAATTTCAAAGCCGCCGCTCTCTCTCGGGATAGGATGATCGTTTGCGTCTTCAGCGTTTTTCCTCCAGGGAAAAAGCCGCGGAGGTCGGAGCGGAAAGCCGGCCTGTTTCCTTCTCCTCGCGGCCGAGCTCGGTCATATACGCCCAGTAGCGCTTTGGCATGTGGCTCATGCGGCACTTGGGATTGTGCCTGCCCGGAACCTCGATGGTGTTGTAGTACGTCCGCCAGAGCTCCCGGAAATCCTGCTCCTCCCGGTCCGGCAGGGGCATCGTAAGGCCTTCCGTTCCCAGAATGGCCGCTTTGTGCGGACAATAGAGCAGCGCCATTTCGTGGGCCGTGTCGTGGATGAGGAAGCGCTCCTCCGGGAAGCGCCGGCAGAAATGCTCGGTGAGCAGGGGCAGGACGAAATTTTCCGGCCCGATCTCCGCCGCCAGCAGATTCCCGTAAGCGGAAAACCGGATGAAGCCCTTCAGAAGGTGCGCCTCCCGGGTCAGGTGCTGCACCGCCTTCTGGACAGGATAGACGGCGTCATCCGTAAGCCTGCGGCAGATGGACGGGCCGCACTGGTACCCCCTGCGCAGAAACAGGAGGATGTGCAGTTCCTTTTGCGCAAGGCAGGTGAGAAAGGCGTATTTTACAAGTCCCAGGGCATCCTGCCCCATTTTCTCCGGGATCGATCGGAGCACCCGCCGGGCCCGCTCCGGATCGGTCCCGATCTCGCGTCCCGGCAAAAACGACAGCTGGGAGCTGTCCGGTGGAAGGATATCCGCCGGGATTTCATCTCTTTGATAGCTTTCAAAGACGCAGCAGAGAAGGCCCTCGAAGCTGCCGTCGTAAAGATAGTTCAGATTTGGCCTGTGAGGCATTTCTGCAGATCCTCCTGTGTCGGATTCCGGTCGCCGAAGAGGGAAAGCTGCTCCGGGGCCTGAAACAGGCGTCGGCTCCCCTGATAAAGCTCCAGTTCTCTGTCCGACATCAGGGCGCGCAACGCGGAATCCTGTGTGATTTTCAGCCCTTCCAGCCGCTTCCCGTCGCAGGTCACGAAATACTGGGCCCGCTTCAAAACGACTCCCAGCCGCTTGAGCCCGACAAAATCCAGGCGGGACTGCCTTCTGGCCCGGAGGATGCGCTTGGCCCCCGTCACCCCGATCCCCGGGACCCGGAGGAGCGTCTCGTAGGCCGCCCGGTTTACCTCCACGGGGAAGAGCTCCATGTGGTTGAGGGCCCAGTTGCACTTGGGGTCCACAAAGGGATTGAAGGTCTGGTGCTCCTCGTCCAGCAGCTCCCCGGCGGAAAACTGATAGTACCGCAGCAGCCAGTCCGCCTGGTACAGCCGGTGCTCCCGGAGAAGGGGCGGCTTTGTGCCGGCGGCCGGCAGCAGCTCGTGGGAGGCCATGGGGATGTAGGCGGAAAAGAACACCCGCTTGAGGGAGTATTTCCTGTAAAGGCCTTCCGTGAGCTTCAGGATCTGGTAGTCCGTGTCCGGCGTGGCCCCCACGATCATCTGGGTGCTCTGCCCCGCCGGGGCGAAGCGGGGCGCGCCCCGGTACCTCACAAGCTCGGTGGAGTTGTCCTGGATCCTGTCCCGGATCTGCCCCATGGGCGCGAAAATGGACTGCCGGGATTTGTCGGGAGCCAGCAGACGCAGGCTCTCCCGGGAGGGAAGCTCGATATTGATGCTCATCCGGTCGGCAAGGCACCCCAGTCGGTCGATGAGCCGCGGGTCGGCCCCGGGGATGGCCTTGGCGTGGATATACCCGGAAAACCGGTACTCCTCCCGGAGCGTCCGCAGCACCTCGATCATCTGCTCGCAGGTGTAGTCCGGATTCCGGTATACCCCGGAGCTTAAAAAAAGCCCCTCGATATAGTTCCGGCGGTAAAACTGGATGGTGAGTTCCGCCAGCTCCCGGGGGGTGAACACCGCCCGGGGCGTGTCGTTGGACCTGCGGTTGACGCAGTATTTGCAGTCGTAAACGCAGCTGTTGGTGAGCAGAACTTTTAAAAGAGATACACATCGGCCGTCCGCCGCGAAGGTGTGGCAGATGCCGCAGGAAGCGGCGCTCCCGATTCCGCCGGGGGCGGCTGTTTTTTCTACGCCGCTGGAGGTGCACGCCACGTCGAATTTGGCAGCGTCCGTGAGAATCCTGAGCTTTTCAAACAGGTCCATGGCCTCGCCTCCTTGTCCCGAGTATATCATAGAACATATGTTCTTGTAAAGGTCCTGAAAACGAAAAATTCCTTCCTTCAAACGTCCCCCCGGCAAGCCTTTGAGCTTGTTTCAGCTCATCATCCGGAGGTAAAAATAAAAAAAATTATGGTCGACCTGTTGACAACGCCTTCCAGGTAAATTAATATATATAGTACCTAACGAAATGTGCGCATCATATATATTGTGTTTTTCCCAGAACGGATCTGCCGCGGGCGGCGGTTGGGAAAAGGAAATACGCGGGGCCGAAGGGCCTCGCGATGCATCAGGAGGGATGGACATGCTTACTCAGATTGTAAAAAGAGACCGCTCCACCGTACCTTTTAAGAAGGAGAAGATCGTACTGGCCATTTTCAAGGCGGCCACCGCCGTGGGCGGAAACGATTTTGCCACTTCCGAGCGCCTGGCGGACGAGGTGGTGCTTCTGGCCGAAGCGCGGTATGCCGACGGGGTTGCCGAGGTGGAGGGAATCCAGGATATTGTGGAAAAGGTACTCATTGAAAACGGGCATGCCAAAACCGCAAAAGCCTTCATTCTCTACCGGGAAAAAAGGCGCTCCGCCCGGGAGTCCAACGCCCTCATCGGGGCCACCATCCACATGTTCACCGAGTATTTGAACGACCGGGACTGGAAAATAAACGAAAACGCCAACACCCAGAAGTCCATCAACGGTCTGAACAACTATGTGCGGGAAGCCTTTACCCAGAATTATTGGCTTCATGAGATCTATCCCGACAGCATCCGGGAGGCCCATCTGTCCGGCGATATCCACATCCACGACCTTGGGTTCTTCGGGCCCTACTGCGCGGGATGGGACCTGCGCCAGGTGCTGGTAAAAGGCTTCGGCGGAGTCCCCGGTAAGGTGGAATCCAAGCCGGCCAAGCACCTGCGTTCCTTCCTGGGCCAGATTGTAAACTCCACCTTCACCACACAGGGGGAAACCGCCGGTGCTCAGGCCTGGTCCTCTTTCGACACTTACTGCGCTCCCTTTATCCGCTATGACAAGCTGGACTACCAGACGGTAAAGCAGGCGCTGCAGGAATTTGTCTTCAACCTCAACGTGCCCACCCGGGTGGGCTTCCAGTGCCCCTTCTCCAACCTGACCTTCGACATCGTTCCTCCCTCCACGCTGAAAAACCAGGGCGTCGTCGTGGGCGGGAAGGTCATGCCGGAGACCTACGGCGACTTCCAGGCGGAAATGGACATGCTGAACATGGCCTTCTGCGATGTGATGATGGAGGGCGATTCCAAGGGCCGGGTCTTCACCTTCCCCATCCCCACCATCAACGTCACCAAAAATTTCGACTGGGACAGCCCCGTGGTGGACCAGTTTATGCGCATCTCCTGCAAATACGGAATTCCCTATTTCTCCAATTATGTGAACTCCGATCTCTCCCCCGAGGACGCCCTTTCCATGTGCTGCCGCCTGCGGCTTAACACGGCGGAGCTGCGCAAGCGGGGCGGCGGCCTCTTCGGCTCCAATCCCCTCACCGGCTCCATCGGGGTCGTCACCGTCAATCTGCCCCGTCTTGCCTATCTGTCCAAAAGCGAGTCGGAATTCCGGATTCGTCTGTGGCAGCAGATGATACATGCGAAAGACAGCCTGGAAATCAAGCGCAAGGTGATCGAGGAACAGACCGATCACGGCCTGTACCCTTACTCCGCCAACTACCTCAAAGATGTGAAGGAGCGCACGGGGTCTTATTGGTACAATCATTTCAACACCATCGGCCTCATCGGCATGAGCGAGGCCTGCCAGAATCTTTTCGGGCGGGACACCGATCTTACGACCCCCGAGGGTCAGCGGTTCGCCGTGGATACCCTCACCTATATGCGGGACATCATCCGGGAGATTCAGGACGAAACCGGGCATTACTACAATCTGGAGGCGACGCCCGCGGAAGGAACCAGCTACCGCCTGGCAAAGCTGGACCGCGAACGCTGGCCGGATATTATCACGGCGGGGGAGAGCGTCCCCTATTACACCAACTCCTCCCAGCTTCCCGTGGGCTTTTCTGACGATATTTTCGAGACCCTGGACCTTCAGGACGAGCTTCAGTCTTTGTACACGGGGGGAACGGTGCTCCACCTCTACCTGGGCGAGGAAATAAAGGACGTGGAGGCCTCCAAGCACCTCATCCGCACCATATTCACGAAGTACAAGCTTCCCTACGTATCCCTTACCCCCACCTTCTCCGTCTGCAACGACCACGGCTATATTGCCGGCGAGCACTTCACCTGCCCGGAGTGCGGCGCTCCCGCGGAGGTATGGAGCCGGGTGGTGGGCTATCTGCGCCCGGTGCAGAACTTCAACAAGGGGAAAAAGGAGGAGTATGCCCAGCGGGTGAAATTTGTCATGAAGGAAGCCCTCCCCGTATGAATATCGCTGGGATCGTCAAGACCACCATGGTGGATTTTCCCGGCAGCACCGCCTGTATCCTTTTCGTCCGGGGATGCAATTACAACTGCTTTTACTGCCACAACCGGGCAATCCTCTCTCCCTCCGCCCCTCTTCTGGAGGATCGGGAAATCGGCGCTTTTCTTACGTCCCGCGCAGGGCTCTTGGAAGGAGTGGTGATCAGCGGAGGGGAACCCACTCTTCAGCCGGACCTTCTTCCCTTCCTGAGAAAGCTCAAGGCTATGGGCTACCGGGTCAAGCTGGACACCAACGGCTCCTCCCCCGGGATTGTGGAAAGCCTTCTGAAGGAAGCGGTATGCGATTACTTTGCGGTGGATTACAAGGCGCCGAAAGGCCGGTATCCGGAGATCTGCGGCAGCGGAGGGGCGGCGGAGCCGGTCCTCCGCACCGTGAAGCTCCTCCTGGAGGACGGCGTTTCCTTTGAGGTCCGCACAACGGTGGCGCCCCAGTTGTCCGAAGAGGATCTTCTCGGTATGGCGCGGGAGCTCCCCCCCCTGCCGAAGTACATCCTCAACCGCTATCGTCCCCCGGAACAGTATCTCCCGGAGGACGAGGACCGGGTGTCGGCCCGTCCCTATACCCGTGCGGAACTGGAGGCCCTGGCCGCAAAAATCCGGGCCTTTCAGCCCAATGTGATTTTTTAAATGAATAGCCGGAGGCGGGAATCCGTCTCCGGCTTCTTCATTGCTTTTTTGTCTCCGGTATACTATAATCTTTCTGTAGTTTGTCTTCACGGAAGGACCTTTTTCATATCTTATGCCGGGATATCGGCGGAACGGAGTTTTGTATGAGCCTTTTTGAAGCGGGGATGCTGATTTGCTTCGGATTTGCCTGGCCCACGAACATCTACAAATCGGTCAAGTCAAAATCCACCAAAGGAAAAAGCCTGCAGTTTCTGCTCATCATCGAAGTGGGATATGTCTTTGGCATCATTCACAAGATTCTCTACAGCCAGGATATCGTGCTTGTCCTGTATATCCTCAACTTCGTCATGGTCGCCGTTGACACGGCCCTGTACTTCGTAAACCGCAAGCGTGAAAAAGAACTGGAGGCCAAGGAAGCGCAGAACTGACCCTCTTCGTCCGTCATTCCAGGTTCATATGCCGTTTCCGGTCGGAGGAATAGCGGAGCTTTTCCGAAAGGCTTTCCCTGTCGCCCGTTTCCAGGGCCTCCCTATATGCCTTAAGGCTACCCTCCAGCCGGGAAAGCACTCCGGTCAGGGCTCCGGCGTTCAGGGAAAACAGCTCCGTCCAGAGGGGAACGTCCAGGGCGGCCACCCGGGTGCAGTCCCGGAAGCTTCCTCCCTCGAAGCCCCTGCAGCGAAACAAAACGGGGTCGTCGCAGATTGCCACGGCCATGACGTGCATCACCTGGCTGGTGTAGGCGATGATCTCGTCGTGCTCCTCCGGTTTTGTCTGTACCAGGTCCCGGCATCCGATATGCCGGGCGATGCGCTCCATCAGAGCGAGAGCAGAGGGCGTGGTTTTCTCCGATGGCGTAACGATATAGTGCGCCCCCCGGAAAAGCCGCCCGTCCGCGTTTTGAATCCCGCTGGTTTCGCGCCCGGCCATGGGGTGTCCGCCGATAAACTCAACGGTATCCGGAAGGCAGCGGGCGGCCGCAACTATGGCCCCCTTGATTCCCGCCACGTCCGTCACCACGGCGCCGGAGCGGAACTGCCCGGCGTATTTTTCCATAAACCGGATGATCCCCTCCGGGCGCAGGCAGAGGAATACCAGATCCGCCCTTCCCAGCACCGTTTCCGCGTTCTCCGCCGCCTCGTCCACGGCGCCCCGCTCCACAGCGAACCGGAGGGTTTCCGGGTCTGTGTCGACTCCTACCAGGCGGCTGTCTTCAAAGCCACGCAGCGCCATAGCCATGGATCCGCCGATGAGTCCCAGTCCTATAATAACGATGGTTTTTCCCATTTTCGCCTCACAGTTCCCGGCCCACCAGGGCCGCCATTGCCTTGAGCTTCTCCATGAGCGCCTGGAACTGGTCGGGGGTAATGGACTGGGCTCCGTCGCACAGTGCGTTGGGCGGATCGTTGTGCACCTCGATGAGAAGGCCGTCCGCGCCGGCTGCTATGGCGGCGATGGCCATGCTCTCCACCATCCAGGCCCTGCCTGTGGAGTGGGAGGGATCCACCAGCACCGGCAGATGGCTCAGGGACTTGACGGCGGGAATGGCGCTTAAGTCCAGCGTGTTCCGGGTAAAGGTCTCGAAGGTTCGGATCCCCCGCTCGCAGAGGATCACGTTTTCGTTTCCCCCCGCCATGATATATTCCGCGCTCATGAGCCACTCCTCGATGGTGGAGGACATCCCCCGTTTGAGGAGGATGGGCTTCGAGGTCTTTCCCAGCTGCTTGAGCAGGTCGAAATTCTGCATGTTCCGGGCGCCCACCTGGATAACGTCCACGCACATCTCGAACATCTCCACGTTGTCGGTGGACATGATTTCCGTCACGATGGGAAGCCCCGTCTTTTCCCGGGCCTCCTGGAGCATATGGATTCCTTCCTTCTCCAGCCCCTGGAAGGAGTACGGGGAGGACCGGGGTTTGTACGCCCCGCCGCGGAGGGCGCAGGCGCCGGAGCTCTGAACGCTCCTTGCGACCTCCAGGATCTGCTCGTGGCTCTCCACCGAACAGGGCCCCGCGATGATGCCCAGCTTTTTCCCGCCCAGGACGGCATTCCCCACCGGTACAAGGCTGTTGTCGGGATGATATTTCCGGTTGGCCTTCTTATAGGGCTCCGTAACCCGCATAATACGCTCAACCCCGGGCATAAGGGAAATCTTTTCCATGTCCACCGCTGCGGCGTTTCCCTCCGCGCCGAGGATGGTGGTGTCCTGGCCGTGGCTCACCATGACCTTGACGCCCCCGGCCTCCATCTGCTGCTTTACCCCGTCCAGCTCCTGGGCGGTAAAGCCCCGCTTCATTACTACAACCATGCTGATCCGTCCTTTCCGGGTGCTGCCCCGTTGGTTTATACTTATCTGTTCCGCCGGTTTTTA
This sequence comes from Papillibacter cinnamivorans DSM 12816, assembly GCF_900176335.1. GTDB lineage: Bacteria > Bacillota > Clostridia > Oscillospirales > Oscillospiraceae > Papillibacter > Papillibacter cinnamivorans. The sequence continues at coordinate 62,136 of NZ_FWXW01000006.1, read as the reverse complement.
CTCTGCCGTTTGGTCAAGGCCATAATAAAAACCGCGGCAACCCTTTACGAGTCGCCGCGGCTGGTTCGCCTTTGAAAGGCGCTTCAGGCGCATCCGGCTGGCTCAGGGCATATAAAATCGGCCGCTCCGTAATAATAGCGGCGGTAGCCCTGATAATAGAACGCGGATACGAACTTCATATTCTGCACCTCACGAACACTTTAACACTTTGTGCCATTAAAGTCAATAGTTTTTGTCTGTCTTTTTTCCCCCGTCCCTCCGGCGGGAACGGCACTTGTCGCTATTGTAAATTTTCTCCCGCCTGTGCATCGCGCTTTCCAAACGGAACTCCCCTGCCGCGGCTGCGGTTTGGCGCGCGGAAACACTGCTGAAATTGAAAGGAAGGATGCTTGCCATGGAATTCAAGAGGCTCTTCTCCCCAATCAACGTCAGGGGCCTGACCCTGAAAAACCGGGTGGTTATGCCCGCCATTCACCATCTCTACACGGACAATGGCTTCGCGACTCCCCGTTTCAACCAATACTACTGGAGAAGGGCCGAGGGCGGCCCCGGTCTCATCATCGTGGGAGGCTGCCGCTTCGACGACTACGGAGGCCCCCTGTCCATGATGAGCCTTCGCACCGACGACACCATCCCCGGCTGGCGGGAATTCACCGACGGGATGCACGCTCGTAACTGCCCTGTGGCGGTGCAGCTCTATCACGCCGGGCGCTATTCCCACAGCAGCTGCGTCCCGGAGGGCAAGCAGGCTCTGGCTCCCTCTGCGGTCTACTCTACCTTCACCAGAGAGACCCCCAAGGAGATAACGAAGGAAGAGATCCGGGAGGTCATCGACAATTGGGCCCAGGGCGCCCGCCGGGCCAAGGAAGCCGGATTTGACGCCGTAGAGATCATAGGGGGCGCCGGCTATCTCATCAGCCAGTTCCTCTCCCCCGTCACCAACCTCCGCACCGACGAATACGGCGGCTCCTGGGAAAACCGCTGCCGCTTTCCCAGGGAAGTGGTCGCCGCGGTCCGCGCCGCCGTGGGGGACTATCCCGTCTTCATGCGCATCGCGGGAAACGACTTCATCCCCGGTTCCAACACCAACGTCCAGGCGGTGGAATTTGCCAAGGTTATGGAGCAGGCGGGAATCGACCTGCTCAACGTCACCGGCGGCTGGCATGAGACAGTAGTCCCCCAGCTCCCGGGAGAACTGCCTGTGGGAGGATTTACCTATCTGGCCGCCGCGGTGAAAAAGGCCGTGAATATTCCCGTCATGGCCTGCAATCGGATTAACGACCCTGTGATCGCGGAGGAAACCCTGGCGCTGGAACGGGGCGATCTTATCGGCGTCGGCCGTCCCATGATTGCGGACCCGGACTGGTGCAGAAAAGCCCGGGAAGGAAACACCCGTCTCATCCGCCGCTGCGTCGCCTGCAACCAGGGGTGCCTTGCCAAGACCTTCTTCAACAAATCCGTAGAGTGCCTGGTGAACGGGACGGCGGGACGGGAATATCTCATCGACGAGAACGTCAGGACGCAGTCTCCGAAAAAGGTCCTTGTAATCGGCGGCGGCCCCGGCGGCTGCGAGTTCGCCCTCCGGGCAAAAAGGGCCGGCCATTTTGTCACTCTTTGGGAAAAATCGTCCCGCCTGGGAGGTCAGCTGCATCTGGTCATGATGCCGCCCTCCAAGGGGGAGTTTATCCACCTCATCGAATACTATGAAGCCATGCTGGCCGAGTGCGGCGTCAAAGTGGAACTGTGCAAAGAGGGAACTCCGGAAAACATAGAGGCGGCCGGATTCGACGCGGTGGTGATCGCCTCCGGCGTGATCCCCAACACCTTGACCCTCCCGGGCGACACCTCGGGCATCGACGTGTGCACCGCCGCGGCTGTTCTGGCCGGAGAGTGCATGCCGGGGAAAAACGTCGTTGTGGTGGGCGGCGGCTCGGTGGGCTGTGAAACGGCCCAGTATCTGGCCCACAGGGGTTCCATCTCTCCCGAGGAACTCTATTTCCTGACGGTACATAGGGCCGAAACGCCGGAAAAAATCGACTACATGGTCAATCACAGCGACCGCGCCGTCACCATCATCGAAATCGCAAAGCGCATCGGCGCGGGCTTCGAGCTGGGAACGGGGTGGCCCATCTTCAAGGATCTTAAACGTTTGAACGTCAGGCAGCACGCCCTGACAAAAATTACGGATATCCGGAATCAGACGGTATACGCCCAGATGGAAAAGGACGGGGCGGTTACAAATCTGGAAATTCCCTGCGATACGATCGTACTGGCCGTGGGTTCCCATCCGGACAACGCGCTGTATGAGTCTCTGAAAGATCGCCTGCCCCGGGTGTACGCCCTCGGCGACTCCAAAAAGGTGGGCAAGGTGCAGGACGCCATCCAGGACGCCGTAGACCTCGCCGCAAGGATTTAACCTTTAATCGAACCGGCGCGGCAGCCGGGTCCTTTCTGACGACAAAAACGCGCCCGGTTTCCGTCTGGATCCGGGCGCGTTTTCGTCTGCTGCGTGATGAAATCGACTTTGCTCCGGTTCAAACCCGTCTTATACTAGACTTCAAGAAAAATGTCGATACAACAATTGAGGATGTTTTGCATCCCGCATGCAGGAACCCAGACCGATTTTTATCATTGGGTTCATCGCATATCAGTATTCATTTGGTATACTATAAGGAAAGAAACGAAGGGCGCATCGTCGAGGCAGTTTTTGCCCGGCACCGGGCCCGGATGGAAACCGGAGGCAGAATGCTCTTGGAAAAAGTCAGTGAAAGTGATCGGAAAGCCTTTGATATGCTGGACGCCCATCTGACGGCGGATACGCGGCCTTCCCGCTTTATCGCCGGCTCCGCCTTTGCGCCCTCGCTGGAAAGTCCCGCTTTTTCCGCCCTGTCCCGGCTGAAAGGGACCCTTCAGCCTCCGGCGCACCATCCCGAAGGGGACGCCTGGAGCCATACCCTGCTGGTGGTGGACGAAGCCGCCGCGGTAAAGGAGTGGAGCACTTCGCCCCGGGCCTTTATGTGGGCGGCCTTGCTCCACGATATTGGAAAACCCGGAACCACCCAGATCCGCAGGGGAAAAATCACCTCTTACGGTCACGATGTCCTCGGAGCGCGCATGGCGCGGGAATTCCTCTCCCGGTTTTCCATGGAAAAAGAGCCGGCGGAGAAAATCCGCGCCCTGGTCCGCTGGCACATGCAGCCGCTTTTTGTGATAAAAGGGCTCCCTTTCGCGGACATCGGGCAAATGAAAAAAGAAACTCCCGTCCTGGACGTGGCCCTTCTGAGTCTCTGCGACAGACTTGGCCGGCTGGGGGCGGACCGGGCTGCGGAAGAAGATACGATCCGCCGGTTTCTGTTCTGTTGCGGGGAAACTCCCCAGCGTCTTCCGGATAACATCTTCCGTTCCGGTTAGGTTATACCCGTCCGGGGGTTCAGGCTCCCGCCGGTGAAAAGCTTTACGAATTTTCCGTGACTGGAATCACATAGTATAAAACTAAAATGCCATGCGAAAAGAAATGCATGGCATTTCTTCCCTCATACCCATCGGAAAACAAGTTTTTTCGACGAACGCAGGAACCGCCGGTAAAACCGGCGGTTCCTGCCAAAATACCGTTCACTTATTCCCATTTACGATTCTGCTCGGACTTCTTTATGTGTGTCGTCGGCCTGCATCCGGATCTGCCGGACGAAAGCCTTGACGATCTCCGGATCAAACTGCGTTCCGGCGTTTCTCTCCAGCTCGGCGATGGCCTCCTCCCGGCTCATGGCGGCGCGGTAAGGTTTATTGTGCGTCATCGCCTCATAGGAATCCACCACGGCCATCACCCTGGACAATAGCGGAATATCTTCGCCGGCCAGGCCCTGGGGATAACCGCTTCCGTCCCACCGTTCGTGATGGCTGAGGATGAAGTCCGCGATATGCTTGAGCTCCGGGGAGGCCTGGGCGATTCTGTAACCCACCTCCGGATGCTTCTTCAGCTGATACCATTCGTCTTCCGTGAGTTTTCCCGGTTTAAATAAAACGTCCTCGTCGATGCTGATCTTCCCGATATCGTGAATGGAAGAAAGAAGCTCCAGCTCGTTGAGCTGGTATTCCGAAAGTCCTAAAGCCTTCCCCAGTGATTCGGAAAGGTCCTTGATCCTCCCGGCCTCTTCTTCCGTTTCGTGGCTCTTCTCATGCATGGCCGTCCGGATGGACGCGATGATGGAGCCGTGCAGGCTTTTGTGCTCCAGCAGTTTCCGCTTGTACATGTATTCTTCCGCCGTCTTGATAACGGCTTCAAAGGATTCCTCCTTTAAAACCTTGGTCGCGTGCCCCAAAGATATGCTGGTGAAATAAATACCCGTTTCGGGGTTCGCGGCGGTTTCACCGCACATGGCTTCGATTCTTTCAAGAATGGCATGGGCCTCTTCACCGGTGGTCTGAGGAAGAAGGATACTGAACTCGTCGCCCCCGGTCCTCGCCACGATGTCTTCTTTTCTTGTGCAGAGCTTTAGTATCCGGGCGATTTCCACCAACATTTTATCCCCTTCGGCATGTCCGAAGGCGTCGTTGATCAGCTTCAGTCCATTGATATCTCCGATGATGACGGAAAGAGGCAGCTGACGCGGCGTGTCCAGCCGCTTTTGCTCTTCGTCGAAGAACGCCCGGTTATACAGATCTGTCAGCACATCGTGATAATAGAGATAATAGATTTGTTCTTCCCGCTGCTTCCGCTCCGTGATGTCCTGCCCGTTGATGAGGACCCCTTGTATATTTTTGTCCTCCAGAAGATTGGTCGCGGCGATCTCCATGGGTCGGTATGCCCCGTCCCTGCACAGATATTGAAGTTCCAGCGTATTGCAGCTTCCCGCTTTTTGTTCCAGCAGCCCCAGGAAAATGCCCTCCAGGTTTTTTTCCTCGTCGGGATGAAGAAAAACCCTGATGTCTTTCCCCACAATATCCTCCGCATTCCAGCCGCACCGTGTACCGAGGTTCGGGCTGCAGTAGGTTGCCTTGAACTGTCTGTCAACGATGAGGATCACGTCCGAAATGTTGGCCACCATGGTCCTGTGTTTTGCCTCGCTTGCCTCCAGCGCTTCCTCGGTTCTTGCCTGCTCAGAGATGTCCTCCAGCATCCACAGGATCAAGCCGTCCCCCACGTCACCGGTATGAACTTGGATTCTGGTCTGCCTGATCCAGATCATCGAACCGTCGGGCCGGCGAAGCTTCTTTCTTCCGTGACTGCCGGGACTGCTTTTTTCAGGTGGTTCCTCCTTGGTTTCCCCGGATAAAATCTCCTCTACAATGAGGCGTTCCGCCCCTTCTTTCCCCAGTTCTGCCTCTGTTCTTCCTGTAATTTCCCGGAGTTTCCCATTGGAGCAGAAAAAGCGTCCGGAAGAGGAATCGGCGATGCCGATTCCAACGGGCGCCTGCTGGAATACGGCGGCAAACTGCAGCTGAGAAACCCTCAGTTCCTCTTCGATCCGCCGAAGCGCCGTTATGTCCAGTACCACACCCAGTATTTTTTCCGGCGCCCCGTCTTTATTCCGCTCCAGGGAAGCAAAAGCATGAACGATTCTTTCTTTTTCGCCCTCGGCGGGCTGGATACGGTATTCAAGGTCGCAGGTTTCGCCCTTGTCCAGAAGCCATGTCAGGGCGCGGTCAAATTTCCCTCGGTCCTCCGCATGAATGGAATTCCGGATCTCATCTTTGGTAATCGGATATTTCTCGCCCTTCAAATTCAAAATCCGGCGTGCTTCCTCGGAAACCACGGCCTGTCCGCTGTAAATATCCGCTTCCCAGCTTCCCATATGGGCGATGGCCTGCGCCTTTTTTAACCCGTCTTCACTTTCCTTCAATGCCGCTTCGGCCAGTTTCCTGTCCGTGATATCCTGTATGATGATCAGGAGATATCGGCCGGTATCTTTGACATTCGGAAACGGGAGAACCGACAAATCGGTCCAGATCGAGCTTCCGTCTTTTCGGAAAAGGAGCTGCTCCTTGCTGGCCGCCCTGTCCTCCGGTCCCGGAGGAGTCCTGAAGAAGGTTTCCGCAGCCTCCCGCTCTCCCGGGAACGTCAGATCCATTAAAGGCATGTCCCTGAGCTCGTCTTCCGTATACCCCAGGATATGTCTGAACTTGACGTTGGCTTTCAGAATCCGGCCTTCTGCGGAAACAAAACAAATTCCAAAGGACAAAGGATCAAACAGGATCCGAAATACCGGGTCCTGATCTTTCAGAAATTTCTGTGCAATACTCAGGTCAAAGTCATGTTGTATCGCTTCACCGCATAGATCAAGCTGTCTGTCCGAAATAGCACCGGTTAAGGCCGAACCGTCCGGATCTGATGGTTTCTCCGCGGGCTCTTTCGTATCTAAAATCACCAAGAGGATTGCGGTTCCCGCCACGGCAGCAATTGTCATGGCCAAAAGAATACCCTGCATAAAAGAATTTTTAATTCCTCCGGCATTTAAGAACACCATGGTCAGCAGCATGACAAGGCTCACCAGCAGACCGGTGAGGACGATGGACAGCCGGGTGTTCTTTCTGGACAACAGTACTCACCTCCTGCTTTCTGACAACGCGTTAATGATATTCTATTATACTTGACCCCGGCGCATTATGCAACGGGTGATTCCCTGCGGGCAATTCGACCGCATTTTTTACCCTTTGCTGCGGTATAATACCGCAAAACAGCTGTTATACCGGCACTAACGGCGCGGTTTGCTCCCGCCCTTCGGCCGGAACCGCAAACGATGCCATATACCACGAAACGCTTCGCGTTTGTGGTATAATAGAGAGAGAAAAAAGCGTCGCATCATTGTGGAAAGGAGTGTGTCGCATGTCCGTTATCAGCGCGTATATCGTACCGCATCCTCCCATCATTCTTCCGGCTGTGGGCAGGGGAGAAGAGAAAAAAATCCAAAAAACAGCAGATTCTTTTAGGATGGTTTCCCGGAAAATTTCAGAAGTCAAGCCGGAAACCGTCGTGGTGATTTCTCCTCATTCCGTAATGTACCGGGATTACATTCATATTTCCCCCGGCCCCTCGGCGTCCGGGGACTTTGGGCAATTCGGCGCGCCTCAGGTTTCCGTGAAAAAGGATTATGACATGGAATTTGTAAGTGCCCTGGTGCGGGAAGCGGAAAGCGCGGGGATATCCGCCGGCACGGAGGGAGAACGGGACCGTTCTTTGGATCACGGAGTTTTGGTTCCGCTCTGCTTTCTGGAACAGCAGTACAGAAGCTACCGGATCGTTCGCGTCTCCCTGTCGGGGCTTCCCCTGTCCGATCATTATGTCTTTGGAACATGCATCACAAAAGCGGCGGAGCGGCTCGGGCGGAAGACCGTGATTTTGGCCAGCGGCGATCTTTCCCACCGTCTGAAGGAGGACGGGCCTTACGGTCTTTCGCCCGAAGGGCCTGTATTCGACGCGGAAGTCACGGCCGCCATGAAAACCGCCGATTTTTCCCGTTTCCTGCGTTTTAACGCGGCTTTCTGCGAATCGGCGGCGGAATGCGGCCTGCGCTCCTTTGTTGAAATGGCGGGCGCCCTGGACGGAAAAGCCGTAGAATCCGAGTTTTTATCCTACGAAGGTCCCTTTGGCGTCGGCTACGCCCTGTGCTGCTATACCGTAACGGGAGACGCGGAGGACCGCCGGTTTCTTCAGCTCCGGAGTGAGGAGCGCAAAGAACGCCCGCCGGAGAAAAAAGCGGGCGGGGACCCCTATGTGAATCTGGCCAGGGAATCTCTGGAGACCAGGGTCCGAACGGGAAAAAGTCTTCCGCGGCCCGCGAGCCTGCCGGAGCAAATGCTGAAAAACAGAGCGGGCGTCTTTGTCTCTCTGAAAAAGGAAGGTCGCCTCAGGGGCTGTATCGGGACCATCTCCCCCGCCGCCCCCTGCGTGGCGGACGAGATCATCCGCAACGCCGTATCCGCAGGCCTTGAGGACCCCAGGTTCGATCCGGTCCGTGCCGAAGAGCTGCCGGAGCTCACCTACAGCGTGGATGTGCTGCAAAAGCCGGAACCGATCTCATCCCCGGACGAGCTGGATGTGAAGCGGTACGGCGTCATTGTAAGCCGGGGCTGGCGCCGGGGCCTGCTTCTGCCCAACCTGGAGGGAGTGGATACGCCGGGCGATCAGATTTCCATCGCCCTGCAAAAGGCCGGGATCTCCCCCCGGGAGGCTTTCTCCATGGAACGCTTCGAGGTGGTGAGGCACAAATGAGCAGCATAACGTGCCCCATCTGTCCCCACGGCTGCCGGCTGGAGGAAGGGCGGACGGGGTTCTGCGGGGCCAGGAGCAACCGGGGCGGGGAAATTCGCTGCTTAAACTACGGGCAGATTACTTCCCTTTCTTTGGACCCCATTGAGAAAAAGCCTCTCCGTCGCTTTTATCCCGGCAGCCGGATTCTGTCCGCGGGAAGCTACGGCTGCAATCTCCGCTGCCCCTGGTGCCAGAATTATGAGATTTCCTCGGCGGACTCGGGGCGCCTGCGCGCCGTCTCCCTCACCCCGGAAGAGCTGGTCTCCCGCGCCCTCTCCCTTCGCTCCCAGGGAAACATCGGGCTTGCCTATACCTATAACGAGCCGCTGATTGGTTACGAATTCGTTCGGGATTGTTCGCTTCTCATCGAAAAAGAGGGTCTGAAAAACGTACTCGTCACCAACGGGTATATAAACGAGGCACCCCTGCGGGAGCTTCTGCCCCATATTCACGCCCTGAACATCGACCTGAAGAGCTTTTCCCCGGCATTTTACCGGAGGCTGCGGGGGAATGTGGAAACCGTGAAAAACAGCATCGCCGCCGCCTCGGAATGCAGCCATGTGGAGGTCACCCTGCTGGTCATCCCCGGGGAAAACGACTCTCCGGAAGAAATGCGGAGTTTGTCCTCCTGGCTGGCCTCCGTAGACCCCCGCATCCCTCTCCACGTCACCCGCTTCTTTCCCCGCTACCATATGACGGACCGGCCCGCCACCTCCGTGGACACCGTATACTCCCTCGCCCGGATCGCCCGGGAAAAGCTGGAGTACGTCTACGAAGGCAACTGCTGAGCATCTCCCCGATTTTTGTATATTCCGGATACCCGCGCAATTTCTCTTGCTTTGGAAAAAGATTCCGGTTATAATATAGACACCCCATCGCCGCGGGTGTCCTCCTGCCTCGCTGCAGACATCCGGCCGGCGGAGAAAACTAAATATCGCTCGTCAGGTGCGGATTTTACGATCCGTGAAAAGGGAAACGGGTGAAACGCCCGTGCGGTCCCGCCGCTGTATGGGACGAGCTGCGCAGCATCATGCCGCCGGTATACCGGGAAGGCGCTGCGCCGCGACGACTCCCGAGCCAGAAGACCTGCCTGACGGCAAACACCGCAGACTCTACGGAAGATAGAGGGTGTGAGGCTTGGCTCTGCCGCCGGCGGAAGCCGCTTTCTCTCCTGTCCCCCCGTGGGACAAGGAGAGTTTTATTTGCGGCTGAACGCCCGCCGGATAGGTCTGACCTTTCTCTGTCCGGCCGTGTGAAAATCAAATGCAAAGGTTGGGATGGTATGAAAAAAACACTGTGCAAATCGGGCCTCAGTCTGTTTCTCGTTCTGCTTCTGGTCCTCTCTCCCCTTTCCCTCTCCGCCCGTGCGGCATCCTTTACGGATTCCGACTATGCCGCCGCCGTCGACACCACGGCAAATACATACAAGGATTCCTATTCGGGGCCCTCGGACTCCATTTTTCCCTGGCTCATCATGACCCTGGGCCGCAGCGACGCGAAGTTTTCCACCACTTATCTCGCTTCGGCCGCCACGCGCACCTTCTATTATGACCAGCTGGACGTCGTCGAGGCCGGAACCAGCGCCAGCGGCATCGCCAAGGCTATTCTGGCCCTGTCCGCCATGGGCTTTGACGCGACCGCGCTGGACACCAACGGCGCCGGAGCCACCATAGACGCGGTAGGCACCCTGCTTCATCTGGAGGATGGCAGTTTCCAAAGCGCCGACAACAGCGAAATATACGTTAATACCCTCTGCTATGCGCTTCTGGCCCTGGACTGCGGGGCGTATCCCGACACGGCTATGAGCTGGGATTATGCCCTGAGCCAGATGGTGGACACCGCGGTACAGAACCGGGAACATCTTAAAGACGCAATTTTGGATGCTCAGGATTCCGGTGGCGGCTGGGCCTGGGATGGGGGCAGCAACGTGGATACCAACACCACCGCCGTGGCCGTTACGGCCCTTGCGCCCTATTATAGCGGGGATGCCGGCGTCGAGGCCGCGGTGAATAAAGCTTTAGCCTGGCTGAAAACCCAGTATCTGCCCGCCGGATTTGGGTATATTTCCGATTACGGCGCCGACGCCAGCTCCACCGCTCTGGTGATCCTGGCTCTTCTTTCCATGGGCACGGACCCCTGCACCTATGAATACGCCGTCGGTTCCGCCGCCGACCTCATGGAGGCTCTCATGGCCTTCCGGGGCGACGCCGGCATGATCGGAGCGGACAACAACGCTTTCTACAACGAGCAGGGCGCCCGGGCCGTCCTGGCCTACCGGGAATTTCTGGGCTTGACGACAACAGCTCCCGTCCGGTACTACATCTTCGGCAATTACGCCACGGACTTTAACGCAAACCTCTTTATTCTCAGCGACGGTACCGGCGGCGGCTCCGGGGAAACTCAGGTAAACTCCAGATCCGCCTCCGTGCGCATCGAGAGCGGGGACGCCACCCTTCTTCCCAAGACCTCCGTCACCGTCACCAACCAGAGCCCCGACCTTTCCCCTTACGGCCTTACATATGATTACCTCATTCCCAGCGCCATGCATGCCATGGTCTCGGCCATGGCCTCCCGCGGCCTTTCGGTTTCCTCTCCGGACTTTATGGCCGCGGGCGGCTACATCACGGTCATCGGCGGGCTTGCCGCCAGCGATACCGCTCCCAGATCCTACTGGAGCTTTTACATCAATAATCAGGCGGCCACCCTGGGAGCCGCCAACTATGCCCTGGTTAACGGCGACTCGGTGGTTTTCTATCTGGCTTCCTGCGACGACAACTGGAGCATTATAAACCGGTATGCCTATTTTATCCAGGAAAGCCTCTCCTGCCTCACCGGGCAGAACGTATCCCTCACTTTGCTGGACGAAACAGGCAATGCCGTTTCCGGCGCAGAGCTTCTGGTGAGCACCGCCGGAGGCTCCTCCGCCGAAACCGCCACGGATATTATCACCGATGAAAACGGGCAGGCCTCCCTTTCCTTCTCCGGCGCCGGAACCTATCTGGTCTCGGCCCAAAAGATTGTGGATTCGGTAAACACCATCTCCCGGCCCTACTGCAGGGTCTCCGTCTCGGAGCCCTACGTCCCGTCCTACATTAACGTGACCCTCTCGGTCACCGGGGTGAACGGTATTCTCCTCTCCTCCCGCACCGTCACCGTCGCCGAAGGCTCCTCCGCCTTCGATGCTCTCCATTCCGCTCTTTCCGCGGCGGGCGTCGACCTGGAGTACACCGGCAGCGGTTCCACCGCCTACGTGGTTTCCATCGGGGGCCTTGCCGCCTTCGATTACGGAGACAACAGCGGCTGGCTCTACTTCGTCAACGGGGTCGCCCCCTCCGTGGGCTGCGGCGCCTATACCCTCAGCGCCGGGGACACGGTGGAGTTCCGCTACACCGAGGACTGGCAGGCGGGTTCCTCCGCCGCGGGCGGCGAAGAGGAGGAAACCTCTATTGACGCGGACGCCGTGCTATCGCCCTTCGCCGACGGAGACTCCGTTTCCTCCTGGGCAAGGGAAGGCATGGCCCGTGCGGTCTCTCTGGAAATTCTTCGTGGGGACGACACGGGAGCCATCCGGCCCCAGGACGCCGTCACCCGGGGCGAGTTCTGCGCCATGCTCCTTCGCACCCTGGGCTGGGCGGTTCCGGACACCTATTCTCCCCGGTTCTCCGACGCGACCGAACAGGATTGGTACTGGCCCTGGGTCCAGGCGGCGGCCGACATGGGAATCATCACCGGGACCGGTGGCGGGCATTTCCGGCCCGGCGACCCTGTGACCCGTCAGGATATGGCGGTGATGCTCTCCCGGGCCTTCGCCGTTGAAAACGGGGATACCCCTACCGTCTTCTCCGATCGGGACGAGGCCTCGGCTTATGCTTTGGATGCCGTTGAAGCCCTCGCCTCCGCGGGGCTCATGGAGGGAAACGGGGAAGAGTTTCTGCCTCTGGCCTCCGCCACCCGGGAAATGGCCGCTGTTGTCCTGGTCCGCTGTCTTGACAGGGACTGAGCCTGTCCGGGATACGGCTCCGTGCGCGATAGGAGATTAAAATCTTCGAAACAGCATGGGGCTGCTGCATGATTCACAAAATGCACAATAGCACTGATATTTTAATGGTATTCCCCCCGCCGCCGGCGGGGGGAATACCATTAAAATTGTGAAATACGTGCATTTTTCAACAGCCCCTTTATAACGCGGCCAAAGCCTCAAAACTTTTACCGGCGGCGGGAAAACTAAATATGATTTTATGAGGAGCTGCTTCTCGGAAAATACCCGAATATCCGTTCAGCCGGAATCAATCCTACGATTTTTTCAGGCTGAAAGCTGTTTCACTTACATTTCGGTGCTTTTCGGATGTTCTGGTGCTTTTACTCCCGTTCATCGCCCTTGAATATTTCTCTGTTGGGAACTAAAATAAACTCGGTGTAATCTGGAAGATTCTTCCGGTGAATCGGGCTTATGGGCTGCAGACCTTGCCCTTCCTCTCCTTATCTGAAATTTCCGGTATCCCACTTTTCCTGATAGGGGTCCGGGTGGGGCAATAGATTCCATCAGACGGAAGAATGGAATCTTGCGTCTTGTATACAAATACCAAAAAATGATTTCCGGGCCTGTCTCGCAAAGGTTTAATTTTAGTAAAAGCAGCCCATACTACAAATTGTGGAAAGGCAAAACCAATCGTCTTTCTTCCCAAACCGAAAGGGGCTGTCAAACATGAAAATCGTTTTTATCACTCCTGCCAGCGGTATGCGCAGGTTCGCCCTGTACCGTTTGGGCAATAACTTGTATGGGCACCCCAATTCTATTACGGGGCCTTTGATACTTGGACATATCCTAAAAAACGCGGGGCATGAAGTGGAGGTCTACGAAGAGCTCTATGACGACCTTCCCTTTGAAAAGATTGCCGGAGCGGATGTTTACTGTCTGTATACCATGACCTCCAGCGCGCCCCGCGCTTATTTTCTCGCCGATCGCATTCACAGGGAATTCCGTGCCCGTGTTCTCATCGGGGGAATCCATGCCTCCGCGCTTCCGGAGGAGGCGGCGGAGCACGCCGATCAGGTGATTGTGGGCGAAGGGGAATCCGTCATTCTGGACGTGGTGGAGGGACGGGTGACGGATCAGATCGTACGCGCCGAATGCACTAAGGACCTGGACTCCATCCCCTTCCCCGATTATTCTTTGCTGAAAACCCGCTGTGAGGCAGCTAACGTGATGTCTACCCGGGGCTGTCCCTTCCGCTGTTCCTTCTGCACCACCTCCCGCATGTTCCATCCGTACCGGAAACGGAGTGTGGAAAGCGTCATTCAGGAGCTTCGCTACTATAAAAAACTGGGCTTTAAGTATATGAATTTTGAAGACGACAATTTTACCGCGGACAGGGAGCGCGCCAAAGAAATCTGCCGGCGCATGATCGCGGAAAACCTCGTCTTCCGGGAGACCTTCTTTTTCGGCCGGACGGATCTTGCCGGCGACGAGGAAATGCTGGAGCTGCTGCAGCGGGCTCATCTCTCCCGTGTCCTGGTGGGAATCGAATCCCTCAACCAGGCGTCTTTGGATCTCATCAACAAACACCAGAAGATTTCCGACATCCGGCGGTGCGCCGCGGCCCTTTCCCGCCATAAGATCCGCCTGATCGCGAGCCTTGTTTTGGGTATCGACACGGACTGCGCGGAGGATATCCGAAACGGCGTGCAGTTTGCCAAGTCCATCAACGCCTATCAGCTGCAGCCCGCAGTCATGACGCCCTTTCCGGGGACGCCGGTATATGATCAGCTGGAAAAACAAAACCGTATGCTCACCCACGAATGGAGCCTCTTCGATATGCTCAACGTCACCTTTATCCCTAACCACCTCTCCCCCTGGGCGCTGCAGAAGGAATTTTTTCGGGCCGTCAGACAATTCTACTCTTTTTTATCTTCTTTTAAAATTATGCGGATATTCGGGCTTCAATATGGACTGCGGCGGCTGGGTCTGTGCTTTCTGATGCATCTCGGCATGCCCTTCGCGTATGGTATCGCCTATGTTGGCAAAAATACGCATTATTATAAGCTTAAGCACATGGAAAAAAAGCCCGAAATAGCCGCCAATCCCACCTGATAATATTATCCAATAAAAAGATCAAACAAGATAGTACGGTTGTCCCCCCGCCTCCGGCGGGGGGACAACCGTACTATCTTGTTTGCTGTATCGACATTTTATTGGAGTCCAGTATAAAAAAATGCCAGGATGTCGCTTTGCTATCATAAAAGGACCGCGTCAGCCGAAACAATTCGGCTGGCGCGGTCCTTTTATGGAAAATATATCGTTATTTTTCGCTGAGGATCCGGGTTAAAAACATCTTCGTGCGCTCCAGCTTGGGATTACCGAAAATTACCTCGGGGGGGCCCTCTTCGGCGATGACTCCGTCGTCCATAAACACCACCCGGTCGGCCACTTCCCGGGCGAAGGCCATCTCATGGGTTACGATGATCATGGTCAGGCCGCTTTCAGCCAGATCCCGCATGACTTTCAGCACCTCGCCCACCATTTCAGGATCCAGTGCGCTGGTAGGCTCGTCAAAGAGCATGGCCTCCGGCTCCATGGACAGGGCCCGGGCGATGGCCACCCGCTGCTTCTGCCCGCCGGAAATCTGCCGGGGCTTGGCGTCTACATACTGGTCCATCCCTACCCGCTGCAGAAAGGAAACGGCGGTTTTTTCCGCTTCGGCCCTCTCTTTGCCCAGCACCTTCACCTGACCTACCACGCAGTTTTCCAGCACCGTCATGTTGCTGAAAAGATTGAACTGCTGAAATACCATTCCAAGCCTCGCCCTGTATTTGGCGGGGTTCATTCCTTTTTCCAGGACGTTCTCTCCGTGGAATAAAATCTGTCCGCCGGTGGGATATTCCAGCAGGTTGATGCACCGCAGGAGGGTTGACTTTCCGGATCCGCTGGCTCCGATCACGCAGACCACCTCGCCCCGGTTGACGGAGAAGTCGATATTTTTTAAAACCTCGTTTCGGCCGAAGGTCTTTTTCAGGCCGCACACCTGAACCACGGGGGTGCTCATATCTCCACCCCTCCTTCCGCCTTCTCCTCCTTGGTAATCGGACGCATTTCATAGCTGTCCGGCCCGTCCAGCCTGCGCTCGATGAGCCGCAGGATGCGCGTCACGGTAAAAGTCAGGATCAGATAGATGACGCAGGTAATGAAGAACGGCTCAAAGGTCCGATAGATGGCTCCCTTAATGGAGTTGGTCATGAAGAACAGCTCGGAAACCATGATGGCGCTGAGGACCGATGTGTCCTTGATATTGATGACGAACTCGTTCCCCGTGGCTGGCAGAATGTTTCGGATGGCCTGGGGGAGAATGACGCTCAGCATGGTCTGGGTATGATTCATCCCGATGGACTGGGCGGCCTCGTACTGGCCCCTGTCGATGGACTCGATTCCGCCCCGGGCGATTTCAGCCATATAGGCACCCGTGTTGATGGATACCACCAGAATTCCCGCCGTGATGGGGGCCAGATCGATCTGAAACGCCTCCATCAGCCCATAATACACCAAAATGCCCTGCACCATCATGGGCGTGCCCCGGAACACCTCTATGTAGACAGACAGCAGGATGTTCACAAACCGCATTGCGCCCCGCTTCACCAGCGGGTCTCCCGGATTTTTCGGTATGGTTCGCAGCACCGCTACTAAAAGCCCGATGGCAAATCCCACGACCGTGCCGGTAATGGAGATCAGCAGCGTGTTCCGTGTTCCCACGAGAAGCCACATGCCGTACCTGTCTATAATTCGGAATACCCAGTCCCAGAAGCCCATTCCGGTTCACCCCAGTATATTAATGGTATCAAAAAGACGTCTCCTGCAAAATATGCTTTCGCAGGAGACGGTTCTTTTTCTCTTACGAAGCGGAGGGCTGATTTGCGATAGCCGACTCCATCAGCGCCTGCCTGTCCTCCGCGGTAATCCCCGCAAGCGCCTCGTTGATGGGTCCGAGAAGATCGCTGCCCTTCTTGATCGCCACCGAAACCGCCACATCATCCTTGGTGTAATCAAAGCCCTTGCCCTCTTCAAAGGCAACGTAGGTGATTTCCGGGTTGGAATTCACCGCCGCAATGGCCGCAGGGCGCTCGGAGATATACCCGTCGATCTTGCCGGAGGTGAGAGCTACGATCATGGTGGGGAAATCCGCCATGGCGGTCTGCTTGTCGATCCCGTCCATCTGATCCAGCACGGTGTAGTGGAAGGTGTTCTGCTGCGCCGTGATTTTCGCCCCGGCGAAATCGCCGATGGACTTGGCATCCACATACTTGCTGTCGGCCCGGACCACCACCACCAGATCGGAATCATAGTAGTAATCAGAGAAATCCATGCTCAGCCGGCGGTCCGCCGTGGGCGACATACCGGCAATGATGGCGTCGATTTTCCCGGAATTGAGGGCGGGCTCCAGTCCTTCCCAGTCCACCTGGACCACTACCAGCTCCTTATTCAGGGAAGCGGCTACCAGTTTTGCAATCTCAACGTCGTAGCCCGCGGCATAGCCGATGCTGCCGTCGATGGGCACCGCGCCGTTGGAATCGTCCGTCTGGGTCCAGTTGAAGGGCGCATAAGCGCACTCCATTCCCACCCTCAGCGTTCCGTTCAAAGCTTCCGTGGGTGCCGCGCTCTCCGTGGGCGCAGCAGTGGGTGTCGCAGTCGCGGCGGACGATCCGCCCGAGCAGGCGGTGATGGGCAGCAGCATGGCCGCCATGACAGACGCCGCCAAAAGGATTCTCAGCTTCTTCTTCATTCCTGTCTTCCCCCATTTTTATTGAATTAAATTACTAAACTCTCGGCATATACCGGCCCCTTCATGGAAAAAGGGGGACCCTCCGGATATCCGGGGAATTATGCTGTATTATAACACAGCCATCCGGTCACATCAATACAAACCGCGTATTTTTATACTGCTTTGCTGAAGTTAAGCTAGGTATCCAGCCGAAACATCGTCCGGTTTGCCGTGGTGCCGGCGGTATAGAGGACGATCACCAAATTCGGCTTTGTCTTCTCAATATACCCGCTGAGGGAATCGGTGAAATACCGCAGATCCACGATGTCCAGCTCCCCGCACCCCAGGGCCAGGAAGGGTGCCAGGGCGCAGGAATAGGAATCCCGGATCAGAAGCACCCGTTTTCCCGTGGGGTCCAGATTGTTTCGGATGATGTTGAGCGGGAAGTCCCCTCCCGTATACATGGCGTAGGGATTGTTGCCGTAGTAGTCCCTGGTGTCGATCTTGGTGTAATCGATGACGGTGTCCAGAAACGCGCCGGTTCGGGATATCTTGTAGAAAGGGACCTCAAAGGTGAGGTTGGTTTCAAATTTGGGGGAAATGAGGCTGATGTCGTCCACCCCCGCGTACAGGGTTCCCACCCGTTTCCCCTGGCTGCCCAGGAACCAGTCTTTGTATATCTTTACAGTATATTGGTCCAAATCCGTATATGCTTCGGGTATGGTAAACCCGTATTTCTCGTTTAAAAGGCCCGCCATGGTCTGAAAGGAGAGAAAGGCCCCCTCCGGCTTCCAGTGATGGTCGGTGCGGAAAAAATAGCTCTCATAGGGCTCGCTCGCCGAGGCGAAAGCCTCCCGCAGATCGAGGCTCGCCACCCCCCGCGTATGGAGATAGGCAAGCAGCGCGTCCGCCTCGTCGTTTCCGTAGTCTGCAATTCCCTCGGGCAGCAGGTCCATGTCCTTGCCGTTTTTCTGAGGCGCCTGGACGTAGAGGAGGGGGATCCCCTGGGCTTCCAGCCTGTCGCCGAAGTCCGCGAGGGCCTGGCCGCAGTCGGAATTGTCGGAAAAAGTCGCGCCCTTCAGGGCAAAGCTCAGGCTTCCGTTTTTAAGCTTCACCACGGTATTGTCCGCGTCCACGTCGTCGATGACCCGCTTCCCCAAAAGCCTCTGGAATCCGCCGTTGAGCTCTATAAGCAGGTGGTACTTGTCCGCCTGAAGGCAGATCTCCTCCTC
Organism: Papillibacter cinnamivorans DSM 12816; assembly: GCF_900176335.1. Lineage (GTDB taxonomy): Bacteria > Bacillota > Clostridia > Oscillospirales > Oscillospiraceae > Papillibacter > Papillibacter cinnamivorans. The sequence goes on along the minus strand of NZ_FWXW01000006.1, from coordinate 43,906 downwards.
CGCGCTGCCGATGGCAAGCTCGGCCTTGTCGAACAGGGTCGGATTCTCCGGCCGGTTTGCCCGATACTCCTTCAGGATGTCCTGAAAAATCGTATTCGAACCGGTGGCGATTAAAAGGAAGACGGCCGCAAGCGCCGCGAGAAAAAGGACTGCAACCGCGGTTGTGCTCGTGCGTTTCATGTTGCTGCGCTCCTAAAAATTGAAATAGATGAACGGATTGTAGCTCCCCTTGATAATGTAGGAAACCGAGACGGCAAGTATGAGCAGAAGACCCGCGGCATAGAGAAAGCCGAAGACCGGCTTGTCTGAGAAACGGGCGCCCAGCCACTTCGCCGTGGGAAGGGAAAATAAGACGGCAGCCGGGAAAAACCAGCGGTTTTCCAGGACGTAAAGCATCGTGTTCGCGTCCCACAGCCCGTTCCCCTGAAGCCCGAACATCGCCTTTAAATATTCCGCCGCGGCTGCCATGCTATCGGCCCGGAACATCACCCAGCCGCAGACCACCAGAAGCATGGTGTAAAGGTGCGGGAGAAAACCGCGCCTTTGCAGCCGACGGTCAAAGCCTGTGAGCTTTTCGGCTGTGATGAGGATAAAATAAAACAGCCCCCAGCAGATAAAGGTCCAGTTGGCCCCGTGCCAGATTCCGGTTAAAAGCCAGACGACGAACAGGTTGAACACCAGCCGGGCCTTGGACTGCACCCGGCTGCCCCCCAGCGGAAAATATACGTAGTCCCGAAACCAGGTGGAAAGGGAGATGTGCCAGCGCCGCCAGAATTCGGTGATCGAACGGGAAATATAGGGGTAATTGAAGTTTTCCAGGAAGTGAAACCCGAACATCCGGCCGAGACCGATGGCCATATCCGAATAACCGGAAAAGTCGAAATAAATCTGGAAGGTGTAGGCCAGGGCCCCCATCCAGGCAAAGCTCACGGAGAGGTTGCCTCCGCCCAGGTTAAAAGCCTTTTCCGCCACCAGGGCCAGGGTGTTGGCCAGCAGGACCTTCTTCCCCAGACCCAGGATGAACCGGCAGACCCCGGCGGAAAAGTCCTCCCAGGTCTCTTTTCTGTCCCGGATCTGCTGTGCCACCGTCTCGTACTTCACGATGGGGCCTGCGATGAGCTGAGGAAAAAACGAAATGTACAGCCCCACGTTCAGGGGATTTTTCTGAGCCTCTCCCCTGCCCCGGTATACGTCCAGGACATAGGAGATCGCCTGGAAGGTGAAAAAGGAAATGCCGATGGGCAGCACAAGACTGGGGACGGAAAGCTTCGAAGAAAACAGCAGGTTGATGTTCCGCACGGTGAAGCCCAGATACTTATATACAAACAGGATGCCGAGATTTACCGCCAGCATTGCCGTGATCGCGAGCCTGGCCGCACGGGGCCTGGTCCTGCAGACGCTGACCCACAGACCGAACCCGTAGTTTACGAGGATGGAGGCGATCATCACCAGCACGAACCAGGGCTCTCCCCAGGCGTAAAAAAAGAGGCTGGCAAGAAGCAGGAACACGTTTTGCAGCGTCCTGTTCCACCGGAATAAAATATAATATCCTGCCAGTACGCAGGGCAGGAACACAAACAGGAATACGGCACTGGAAAAGAGCATACCGTTTCTCCTTCTGACTGGCTAAGGTTTATCTCTGGGGCACAATTTCAATCCAGTAGCCGTCCGGGTCCGAAATAAAGTAAATCCCCATGCCCGCGTTTTCAAAGCAGATGACGCCCATGGATTCATGCTTCCGGTGGAGAGTCTCAAATTCGTCCGTCCGGAAGGCAAGGTGGAATTCGTTTTCCCCCAGATTGTAGGGCTCCGTCCGGTCAAAAAGCTGCGTAAGCTCCAGCGTGAAGTCGGTTGTACCGTCCCCGAGATACTGAAGAATGAACCCGGGGCGCTCCACCGTCCTTACTACCTGAAGGCCCAGGGCTTCCCGGTAAAACGCGGTGCTCCGTTCCACGTCCAGTACATTGAAATTAAAATGCGCAAATTGTACCACTTTCGCACCGTCCTTTCCTGTAAAACGAAAATTCTTTGTCCCCAGACCGGCGGGATCCGCGGTGCGGTCCCAGTTCTTGGGGACAGGCTGACACCGAACGGTATTATTATACCCGTATTGAAGCCGGATGTAAATTGTAGAATTGCGGCATGCCCGTGCCGCTGTTATAAAAAATGATCCCTCCTTTTGAAAAGGGGGGATCATTTTTCCTTGCTTTGTCTTTATACCGCTTCGGAACTTTCAAACTGGGCGTTGTAGAGTTCGGAGTAATAGCCTCCCGCCTCCAGCAGCTCCTCGTGACTTCCCTGCTCCACGATGTCGCCGTCCCGCATCACCAGAATCAGGTCCGCGTCCCGGATGGTGGAGAGCCGGTGGGCGATGATGAAGCTGGTCCTGCCCTGCATCAGGTTGTCCATGGCCTTCTGGATCCGGATCTCCGTCCGGGTGTCCACCGAGCTGGTGGCCTCGTCCAGAATAAGGATCCTGGGGTCGGCCAGTATGGCCCGGGCAATAGTCAGAAGCTGTTTCTGCCCCTGGGAGATATTGCTGGCTTCCTCGTTGAGCTCCATATCGTAGCCGCCGGGCTGCGTGCGGATGAAGTGATGGATGTGGGCCGCCCGGGCTGCCGCCTCCACCTCCGCGTCGGTGGCGTCCAGCTTTCCGTACCGGATGTTCTCCCGGAGAGTTCCGGAGAAAAGCCACGTATCCTGCAGCACCATTCCGAAAAGGCCGCGCAGGTCGTTGCGGCGGAAGTCCCGGATGTCGTGCCCGTCAATGAGAATGGCTCCGCCGCTTACATCGTAAAACCGCATGAGAAGCTTGATGATGGTGGTCTTTCCGGCGCCGGTGGGCCCCACGATGGCTATCTTCTGCCCGGGTGAGATGATGGCGTTGAAGTCCCGGATGATGAGCTTGTCGGAATTGTACCCGAACTTCACATGACGGAACTCCACCTGGCCCCGGATCCCCTCGGGTGAAACGGGTTCGTCGGCCTCCGGGACCTCTTCTTCCTCCTCCAGAAACTCAAACACCCGCTCCGCCGCGGCTGCGGTGGACTGCAGGAAGTTGGCCACCTGGGCCGCCTGGGCGATGGGCTGGTTAAAACTGCGCACATACTGGATAAAAGACTGGATATCTCCCACCGTGATGGTCTTCTTGATGGCCAGATACCCGCCCAGGATGGAGACCATCACATAGCTGATGTTTCCGATGAACGTCATCATAGGCATCATCATCCCGGATAAAAACTGGGACTTCCAGGCCGATCCGTAAAGTGTTTCGTTGGTTTTGTCGAATTCCTCCACAACGCCGGCTTCCCCGTTGAAAGCCTTGACCACGTTGTGTCCGCCGTAGACCTCCTCCACCTGGCCGTTGATTTGGCCCAAAAACTTTTGCTGTTGTTTGAAATACTTCTGGGACCTTTTGACCACACTGGAAACCGCCAGCATGGAAAGAGGCAGAATCAGAAGGGTCACGACGGTCATAAGCCAGCTGATGGAGAACATCATGATGATGGTGCCCACCAGCATGGTCACGGAGGAAACCAGCTGAGGCAGACTTTGGTTGAGGCTCTGGCTCAGGGTGTCTACGTCGTTGGTCACACGGGAGAGTACTTCCCCGTGAGTCACCCGATCGAAAAATTTCATGGGCAGGCGGTTGATTTTCTTGGAGATCTCATCCCGCATGCGGTAGGACACCTTCTGGGCCACTCCGGAAATGATGAAGCCCTGGGCAAAGGAAAAACAGGCGCTGACAACATACAGGCACAGGAGATTGATCATGATCCGCCCGATGAGGGTGAAATCGATGCCCGTTCCAGTTCCCTGGATTTTATTCACAAGACCGTTGTAGATCTCCGTTGTGACGTTTCCCAGGATCTTGGGGCCGATGACAAAAAACGCGGCGCTCCCGATGGCGAAAAGCACCACCAGAATCAGAGACAGTTTATATTTGGCCAGATACCGGAGAAGCTTTCCCATGGTAACCTTAAAATTCTTTGCCTTTTCTCCGGCACCCATTCCCCCCATGGGACCGCCCATGGGACCCCGTCCCATGGGACGACCGCCGGGACCTGGGGCTCTTGTTTCTTCGCTCATATGTCAAGTTCCTCCTTTGAAAGCTGTGAGACCGCGATCTGCCGGTATACCTCGCAGTCGCGCATCAGCTCCCGGTGGGTGCCGATTCCCGCGATTTTACCTTCCTCCAGCACGACGATCTGATCCGCGTGCATGATCGTGTTGATCCGCTGCGCCACCACAAGAACCGTGCTCTTGCCGGTTTCCGTCCGGAGCGCCCGGCGCAGGCTGGCCTCCGTCTTGAAGTCCAGCGCGGAAAAGCTGTCGTCGAACAGATAGATTTCGGGTTTCACCGCAATGGCTCTCGCAATGGAAAGCCGCTGCTTCTGCCCTCCGGATACGTTGGTGCCCCCCTGGGAGATGGAGGAATCGTATCCCTCCGGCTTTTCCTCCACAAAGTCCGAGGCCTGTGCGATCCGGGCGGCGGTCTTCATCTCCTCGTCGGAGGCCTCCTGCTTCCCGTATTTGATGTTGGAGGCAATCGTGCCGGAAAAAAGGATCCCGTGCTGGGGCACATACCCCAGCTTTGCACGGAGGTCATGCTGGCTCACGTCCCGAATATCCATCCCGTCAATGAGGATCTGGCCCTCCGACACGTCGTAAAAACGCGGAATCAAATTCAGAAGCGTCGACTTACCGCTGCCCGTGCTGCCGATAAACGCGGTGGTTTCCCCGGGTTTGGCGGTAAAGCTGATATGGCTCAGCACATCCTCCTCCGCGTTGGGGTAATGAAAGGAGACATCCCGGAACTCCACCAGGCCCTTCACGTCGCCGGAGAAAGATGCCGGCTTCTGCGGATCCCGGATGCTCTGCTTCGTGGACAGAACCTCCTCGATACGCACGGCCGAAACGGAGGCGCGGGGCAGCATGATGGACACCATGGAAACCATGAGAAACGCCATAATGATCTGCATGGTGTACTGGATGAAGGCCATCATATCTCCCACCTGCATGGTGCCGGAATTCACGGCGTGTCCGCCGTTCCAGACGATCAGCAGTGTCACTCCGTTCATCACCAGCATCATCGCGGGCATCATTCCTGCCATGATGCGGCTGACAAACAGGTTGGTTTTCGTCAGATCCACATTGGCCCTGTCAAAGCGCTTCTCCTCATAGCTCTGGGTGGAAAAGGCGCGGATGACGGGAAGGCCGGACAGGATCTCCCGGGTGACCAGATTCACACGGTCCACCAGCTTTTGGATTCGCTTGAACCGCGGGATGGCAAGGCCGAACAGAACCAGTACCAGAGCCAGAATGGCAGCCACCGCCACAACGATGATCCATCCCATGGAGGTGTCCGTGTTCAGCACCTTAATAATGCCCCCGATTCCCAGGATGGGAGCATAGAACAGAATTCGCAGCATGATGGCCATCAGAAGCTGGATCTGCTGGATGTCGTTTGTGCTCCGGGTGATAAGAGATGCGGTGGAAAAGTGGTTCAGTTCCTCTCCCGAGAAGGAAACCACCTTTTTAAACACCCTGCCCCGCAGCTCCATACCCAGCCTCGCCGCCACCCGGGAGGCGAAGAAGCCCACCAGGATGGAAGCCGCCATGGAGGCAAAGGCGATTGCCAGCATCTTGGCGCCGGAGAAGAGGACGTACCGCGTCTGCTTCGTATCCAGATTGATGCCCAGTTCCTGGTATTCCTCCTGGATCGCCACAATGGCCCCCTGGCGGAGGAAACTGTCCGGCAATGCGTCCATTTGGGTCTGCGCGCCGCTGAGCACCTGTGTCCTCGCCTCTTCCGGCAGAAGCGCCAGAATTTGTATTACGCTCATATCGGCGGCTTGGGTCTGCATCTGGGAAGGCAGCATGGCGATCAGAGCGCTGTGAATCTTGGAAGCCGTTTCGGAATCCCCCGAAAGCTCTTCCATCATGAGAAGCGGCCGCGTCATGGTGTCGGCCAGTTCTCCGACAGTTGTTTCATCCTGAGGGATCCTTTGATACAAGGCTTCGCCCCCCAGGTCCGGATATTGCTTGTTGAACTGCTCCAGCTCCTGCTCGCTCATGGAAGCGGTGTCTACGGCCTCGTACTGGGAGGAGATCTTCTCCCCGTCCTCTCCGGCCAGAAGCGCCAGAGTATCCAGCGTGCTCTTCCGCAGCACTTCTGGAGCCGCGGAGTCGATTCCCTTCTGCTGGATTCCCACATTTACGATACTGGAAGTATAGTCCGGCAGAGAAAGGTCGCAGGTCGCCTGAATCACAAGCAGGACAATGATGACAAGCACCGCCGGGGCAGACTGCTTCATGTATTTGAGTATTTTCAGCATGTGTGGTTTCCTTTCCGTGAATGGCATGGAATTGGCCCGTCCGGGCCGTTTTCAAAGGGCTCCTGTCCCGATGCGAGGTTACTCCTTGCCCGCTGCAGATATTCCCGGAACTGGTGCCGTTCCCCCTGGGAAAAATCCAGCAGCATGGCGGTTTCGATCTCCTTTGTCACCTGCATAACCCTCAGGAATACGTCCTCACTCTTTTTTGTCATGTAAACCCGGATTATCCGCTGGTTGTTTTCATCCCGCCTTCGCTCGATGAGCTCCGCTTTTTCCATTCTGCGGAGCAGTACAGTGATGGTGGAGGGCCGGATGTGCATTTTTTCCCCCAGTTCCTTTTGGCTGAGCCCCGGCGTATCGCTCAGATGCTGCAGCAGAACGAATTGGCCCGGATATACCCCGGTTGCGCCCGCGGCGGCGAACATCCTGTGAAACAGCAGGTGGGCGACTTGCGCCGCCAGCATGCTCATGGGTTCCTCCTCCGGGCGGCGTTTTTCGCATACCCCTTCTATCATCCTTTTTTCCTCCATGTTAGTTAGATAGCTAAATTGCATTGTACTCCTATTATGTCCGTTGTCAAGAGTATTTTCCTGGTCAATATCGACATATGTTGAATTCGTCCATGCGGTAATTTTTGGCATGCAATTTATTCAAGAAATGTCTGCTGGGATAATAGTATGATATGTTAAAGTGCCCAAATAAAAGTGGCTGTCATAAAATGCCCGGCGGCATTTTGTGACAGCCACTTTTCGATTCATCACTTTACTTGACCAGCTCGATAACCGCCATTTCGGCGGCATCCCCGCGCCTCGGCCCAAGCCGGGTGATGCGGGTGTAACCCCCGTTGCGCTCCGAGTATCCGGGAGCGACCTCCGCGAACAGGCGCTTGGCCACGTCCTCCTTCGTCAGGAAGGAAATCGCCTGCCGATAGGCGGCCAGGCTCCGGCTCTTTCCCAGGGTTATCATTTTCTCGGTCAGAGGCGCAACCTCTTTGGCCCTGGTGATCGTGGTTTCCAGTCTGCCCTTTTCCAGCAGGGTGGTCACCATGGATCTCAGCATTGCCATGCGCTGATCGGTGGGCTTACCGAGTTTTCGTGTTCCAGGCATTGAAAATACCTCCCTAATTGTCTTCGCTTGCCAGGGAAAGCCCCATCATTGCAAGCTTATTGATCACTTCTTCCAGTGACTTGCGCCCGAGGTTGCGAACCTTCATCATTTCGTCCTCGGTCTTGCTGATGAGATCCTCCACCGTGTTGATGTTGGCGCGTTTCAGGCAGTTGAACGAACGGACGGACAGATCCAGCTCCTCTATCGTCATTTCCAGCACCTTGTCCCGCTGGGTCTCTGCCTTTTCCACTACCGTGGATTTATTGCCCACCGTATCGGACAGGTCCGTGAACAGGATAAAATGGTCGCACAGAATCTTGGCTCCCAGAGAGACCGCATCCCTGGCTGTAATGGTGGAATTGGTCCAGACCTCCAGCGTCAGTTTGTCGAAATCGGTCATGTTGCCCACGCGGGTGTTTTCCACCGTATAGTTGACCTTGTATACCGGCGTGTAGATGGAGTCCACGGGGATGACGCCGATAATGGTCTGGGTGGGCTTGTTCCGATCGGCCGGGACGTATCCCCTGCCGTGGTTGAGGGTGATTTCCATATTCAGCGACGCGTCCGGGCCCAGAGTCGCAATGTGAAGCTCGGGGTTTAAGATCTCCACCTCGCCGTCGGCCTTGATGTCGCCGGCCTTCACTTCGCACTCGCCGTTGGCTTCGATATACACGGTCTTGGGGCCCTGGCTGTGAAGCCTCGCCACAATTCCCTTGACATTGAGAACGATTTCCGTGACATCTTCTTTTACGCCCGGTATGGTGGAAAACTCATGCTGGATGCCGGCAATCTTAATGGTGGTCGCCGCGGTTCCGGGCAGAGAGGACAGCAGAATCCGGCGGAGAGAGTTGCCTAAGGTCGTGCCGTAACCGCGCTCCAGCGGTTCCACGATATACTTCCCATAAGAGCCGTCTCCCGGGGTTTCCACGCATTCAATACGCGGCTTCTCTATTTCTACCATAGATTGATGATACCCTCCTTTACTCCGCGGCGCAAAAGATGCGCCGCATGGTTTTTCAGCTGACCAATGATTGAGGGTGATGGTTTATTTGGAATACAGCTCAACGATCAAATGCTCCTCGATGGGAAGATCGATATCTTCTCTGGCGGGCAGAGACACTACCTTCGCTTCCAGCGTGTTTTTATTGAAATCCAGCCACTTGGGCGCGGTGCGCGCGCCGTTGGCTTCGATGACCGCCTTGAATTTATCCAGGTCCCGGCTTCCCTCTTTCAAAGTGATTACCTCTCCCGGCCGGACAAGGTAAGAAGGAATATTGACCTTCTTCCCGTTCACGGTAAAATGCCCGTGCCGGACAAGCTGTCTGGCCTCCGCCCTGGACATGGCAAAGCCCAGTCGGTACGCCACGTTGTCCAGACGGGATTCCAGAATACCCAGAAGATTCTCGCCGGTGACGCCCTTCCGGTTGGCGGCCATTTCAAAATACGCTCTGAACTGGCTCTCCAGGACGCCGTAATACCTGCGCGCCTTTTGTTTCTCTCTCAGCTGCACGCCGTATTCAGACGCCTTTTTATTGCGGGCGTTTCCATGCTGTCCGGGGGGAAAGGAACGACGGTCCACGGCGCACTTTTCTGTATAGCATCTGTCGCCCTTGAGGAAAAGCTTCTGCCCTTCCCTGCGGCAGAGACGGCACACCGCTCCGGTATATCTTGCCATTTTTATTTACACCTCCATAAAGTACGGTTACACGCGCCTTCTCTTGGGCGGGCGGCATCCGTTGTGGGGAATGGGCGTTACGTCTTTGATCATGTTGACCTCGAGGCCGGCGGCCTGAAGTGCCCGGATGGCGGCTTCACGCCCTGCGCCCGGTCCCTTCACGTAAACTTCCACCGTTTTCAGCCCGTGCTCCATGGCGGCCTTTGCGGCGGTCTCCGCCGCGGTCTGAGCCGCGTAGGGCGTGGACTTCCGGGAGCCCCGGAACCCGAGACCGCCGGAGGATGCCCAGGACAGCGCGTTCCCGTTCATGTCGGTAATCGTCACCATAGTATTGTTGAAGGACGAGCGGATATGTGCGGCGCCTTTTTCGATGTTTTTGCGCTCGCGGCGTTTCCTCGTCGTCTTTTTCACGGTTTTAGGACTGGCCATTTACAATATCCCTCCCTTACTTCTTTTTATTGGCGATGGTTCTCTTGGGTCCCTTGCGCGTTCTCGCGTTGGTTTTACTGCGCTGACCGCGGACGGGAAGACCTTTTCTGTGGCGCATGCCGCGGTAACTGCCGATTTCGGTCAGCCGCTTGATATCCATCGCTACATTGCGGCGCAGATCGCCTTCCACAATGAATTTCTTATCGATGCATTCGCGAAGGGCCGCCTCTTCCGCGTCTGTCAGGTTCTTGACTCTCGTGTCGGGACTCACGCCCGTCTCCGCCAGAATGTCTCTGGCGCTTTTCCTGCCGATGCCGTAGATATAGGTCAGTCCAATCTCGACCCTTTTCTCTTTTGGCAGGTCTATACCGGCAATACGTGCCATGTTGTTAAAGCACCTCCAATAATTTGACATGCGGCGCGGCCGCGGGGGCGGTCCATTTCACCGTCATATTTCTTGCCGAATTTCGTTTCAGCCTTGTCTCTGCTTGTGTTTCGGGTTTTCGCAGATTACCATGATGCGCCCTTTGCGCCGGATGACCTTGCACTTTTCGCACATGGGTTTCACAGATGGCCTTACTTTCATTGTTATACCTCCCGTTGGAAACGTTCGTATTATTTGCTTCTCCAGGTGATTCTGCCCCGGGTCAGATCATAGGGGGACATCTGTACTGTCACCTTATCGCCCGGCAGGATCCGGATGAAGTTCATCCTGAGCTTTCCGGAAATGTGCGCCAGTATCGTATGCCCGTTTCCGATATCCACATGGAACGTGGTATTCGGCAGGGCCTCCGTCACGATGCCTTCCAGTTCGATCACGTCGTCTTTAGCCAAGCCTCATTACCTCCTTAGTCCTGACCCTTGGGCTCGCCGAGAAACTCGGCGAGAGCCTTCCGAATCTCACTGTTGAGTACCTTCTCGCCGTTTCGGATTTTTGCGGCGGCGTAGGAATTGCTTTCCGAAACAAATTGTATGTGCTTTCGTTTCTTTCGTTTGGGCTTTTCCTGTTTTCGTCCCCGTCCGTCGGCAATGAGAACATACTCCCCGTCGGTATCCAGAGCAAGGAAGAGCTTTCCTTTGTCGCGCCCGGCAAGGGAAACGACGACATGGGATTTAACAATGTCCATCGGATTCTCCCTCTGTGACGGTGAGAACTTCCGGCTCGCCGTCGGTGATGAGCACTGTGTTTTCATAATGGGCCGAAAGGGATCCGTCCGCCGTAATAACCGTCCAGCGGTCTTTCAGCACCCGGATGTCATACCCTCCCGCGTTGACCATGGGTTCGATGGCCAGCGTCATGCCGGCAAGGAGCCTGGGTCCGCGCCCCGGTTCCCCGAAATTGGGAACCTCCGGCGCTTCGTGGAGCTTCGCGCCCACGCCGTGTCCGATGTAATCCCGGACGACGGAATAGCCGTTGCTCTCCACATACGTCTGTATGGCATGGGAAATATCCGAGATGCGGTAACCCTGGCGCGCAAACCGGATTCCTTCCCGGAAGCTCTCCCGGGTCACGCGGATCAGATTCATCGCCGCCTCCGACGCGCGGCCGCAGGGAAAGGTGTCCGCGCAGTCGCCGTGATACCCGCCGATAAAAGCTCCCACATCCACGCTTACGATATCGCCCTCGTGGAGCCTGCGTTTTCCCGGAATGCCGTGAATCACCTCGTCGTTTACCGACAGGCAGACGCTGGCGGGAAAACCGTTGTAGTTTAAAAAGGAAGGTTCGGCGCCCTGCGCCTTGAGAAATTGATACACCGCTTTGTCAATTTCCCCCGTTGTGATCCCGGGGACCACCATGGATCCCGCGAGCTTTCTCGCTGCCGAAGTTATGGCTCCGGCCCGGCGCATCAGGTCCGCCTCCCGGGGAGATTTGAGAATAATCATCAGGAAATCCCCAGAGCTTCCAGAATCGCCCGGGTGGTGCCTTCGATGCTGCCCTGGTTGGCCACCATCTTCAGCTTCCCCCGTGCCTCGTAAAACCCTTTGAGGGGTTCCGTTTCGGTGTGGTAAATCTGCAGGCGCGCCTTTACGGTCTCCGGTGCGTCGTCGCTGCGCTGCACCAGAGGTCCGCCGCACACGTCGCAGATTCCTTCCTTGCGGGGCGGCTTGCTTACCACGTGATAGCTGGATCCGCACTTCTGGCAGACCCGTCTCCCCGCCATGCGCTGCATGATTTCCTCGTCGGAAACCTCGATGGAAACAGCGGCGTCGACGGTAAGGCCCGCATCCTCCATACTCTTGGCCTGAGCCAGGGTTCTGGGGACGCCGTCCAGGATATAGCCGTTCCTGCAGTCGTCCTGGGAAAGGCGCTCGCGGATGATGCCGATGATGACGTCGTCCGGTACCAGCCGTCCGCTTTCGGTATATTCCTTGGCCTTCAGGCCGATTTCCGTTTTGTTTTTAATTGCCTCCCGGAGGATATTGCCCGTGGATATGGTCGGGATATGCAGGTGATTTCCCAGGATTTCGGCCTGGGTGCCTTTTCCGGCCCCGGGAGCTCCCAATAAAATCAGTTTCATTGCACAGTCTCCTTATTCAAGAAACCCCTTGTAATGCCGCATGAGCATCTGGGCTTCCAGCGCCTTCACCGTCTCCAGGGCGACGCCCACGACGATGATGACGGAGGTGCCGCCGATGGCAAGGGACGAAACCTTTACCGTGCTTCCCAGAATGATGGGGATAATCGCCACAACGCCCAGGTAAAGTCCGCCGAACATGGTGACCTTATTGAGTACCTTCGCGATAAAGTCCGCCGTGGGCTTACCCGGCCGGAAGCCGGGAATGAACCCGCCGTTTTTCTTCAGATTGTTCGCGACCTCGATGGGATTGAGCTGAATGGTCGCATAGAAGAAGCTGAAGGCAACGATCAGCAGGAAGTATACGATGATATAGGTGGCCGAGGATGTGTCGATGGCTTTCAGGAATCCCGACCAAAAGCTTCCCGTCGCAGGGGTGGGCAGAAAAGCCGCCACCGTTGCGGGGAGGGAGGCGATGGACTGGGCGAAGATGATGGGCATGACGCCGGACATGCTCAGTTTCAGGGGAAGGTGCGAGCTCTGTCCGCCGTACATTTTGCGTCCCACCACCCGCTTGGCGTACTGGATGGGAATCCTGCGCTCGGAATTGGAAATAAACACGATGATGAGCACCAGCACCAGTATCCCTAAAAGGATGAGGGCAATATGACCCAAGTTCAGCGTGCCGAGGTTTACATAGGTGGCGGCGCTGCCCACGGCTCCGGGAACCCGGGATACGATACTGGCAAACAGGATGATGGAAATGCCGTTCCCGATTCCGAACTCTGTAATCTGTTCGCCCAGCCACATGAGGAAGGCCGAGCCTGCAGCGAAGGACAAAATGACGACGATGGCGGCCCAAATGGTCGTATCGGTGAGGATCGAGTAGTTCTTCAGCAGCATGTAATAGGCAAAGCCCTGAAGGAGGCCGATGCCCACGGTGGTATACCGGGTGATGCTGACGATTTTCTTTCTGCCCTCCTCGCCTCCGTCCTTCTGGAGTCTTTCCAGAGCGGGAATGGCGATGGTGAGAAGCTGGATGATGATGGATGCGTTGATATACGGCTGTATGGAAAGGGCGAATACCGTCGCTTTGGCGAAGGCGCCGCCGGACATCGCGTTATACAGTCCCAGCACCGTATTGCTCAGCTGGCTGAAATAGTTGGCCAGTGCCGAAACGTCTACGTACGGAACCGGGATCGCGTTTCCCAGCCGGTAGATCAGCAGGATGAAAATGGTGAAGATGATCTTCTTGCGCAGTTCGGGGATTTTCCACGCATTGCGAATGGTCTCAATCACCCTACACCACCTCTGCCTTTCCACCTGCCGCTTCAATTTTACTCTTTGCGGTTTCGGAAAAAGCCGCGGCGCGAACCGTAAGTTTCTTTGTGATCTCGCCGTTGCCCAGCACCTTTACGCCGTCCTGGCACTTGGAGATGACCCGCTTTCCCAGCAGTTCTTCCGTTCCCACCGTTGCGCCGTCTTCAAACGCATTGAGCGCGGAAACGTTGATCTCTTCGTACGTCTTGCCGAATATATTGTTGAAACCGCGTTTGGGGATCCGGCGCGCCAGCGGCATTTGTCCGCCTTCGAAACCGGCCCGGATGCCGCCGCCGGAGCGGGCCTTCTGGCCCTTGTGTCCGCGGCCCGCCGTCTTGCCGTTGCCGGTGCCTGCGCCGCGTCCCTTGCGCTTGCCTTCCTTGACAGAGCCGGGAGCGGGAACAAGTTCATGCAAATCCATTACACTTGCACCTCCTTACTTTTCCTCTGTAACCTGCAGCAAATACGCGATCTGAGCGATTTTGCCGCGGGTCTGCGCGTTGTCGGGCTGAACCGTCTCGCTGTTGGTCTTGTTCAGTCCCAGGGAGTGGGCAGTGGCGATATGCTTCTCCAGTCTGCCGCTCAGGCTCTTAACAAGCTTTATCTTAAGATTGGCCATTTGTTCCGCCCTCCTAACCTTGGATCTCTTCTACTCTTTTCCCCCGGATGCGCGCCACTTCCTCCGGGCCTCTGAGTGACTTGAGGCCTATCATCGTTGCCGTGACAACATTCTGGGGGTTGTTGGAACGCAGACACTTGGTCCGGATATCCTTGATGCCGGCCGATTCCAGAACGGCACGCACCGGTCCGCCGGCGATCACGCCGGTACCGGGGGCGGCGGGCTTCAGGAGCACCTTGCCGGCTCCGAACTCGCCGATCACCTCGTGGGGAATGGTGGTTCCGGAAAGGACGATCTTCACCATGTTTTTCTTGGCGTCTTCGATCCCCTTGCGGATTGCCTCGGGAACCTCCGCTGCCTTGCCAAGTCCGAATCCCACCTTGCCCTTCTCGTCGCCTACCACGACCAGAGCGGCGAATTTGAAGATCCGGCCGCCTTTGACGGTTTTGGAAACACGGTTCAAGGCAACAACCTTTTCGGTAAATTCGCTGGGTTCTTTTTCAAATCTAGCCATCCTCTGTTTCCCTCCCGTCAAAATACGAGTCCGCCCTCGCGGGCGCCATCAGCCAGCGACTTGATTCTTCCGTGGTAGAGGTAACCGCCCCGGTCGAAAACGACCTGCTCGATTCCCTTTTCCTTCGCCCGCTGAGCAAGTGCAATGCCTACCTTATGTGCGCCCTCGCAGTTTCCGTTTCCTTCAAATCCTTTTTCCAGGGTGGAGGCGGAAACCAGCGTCTGCCCGCTTACGTCGTCGATAATCTGGGCGTAAACATGGCTTAGGCTGCGAAACACGTTCAGGCGCGGTCTCTCGGATGTGCCGGAGACGGTAGCGCGCACCCTTTTATGACGCTTTAAGCGCTGCGCGTTGGTATCGGGTCTTTTTACCATTTTGGCACACCTCCTTTACTTCTTCTTGACGCCCGTCTTGCCTTCCTTGCGGCGGATGACCTCGTTGGCGTATTTGATTCCCTTGCCCTTGTAAGGCTCGGGGGGTCTCTTCTCTCTGACTTCGGCGGCGAACTGGCCTACCTTCTGCTTGTCGGGTCCGCTGATGACGATCTTGTTGGGGGCCGGCACCTCGATGGTGATGCCGTCCACTTCGTCCACGAAGACCTGATGGGAATATCCCAGGTTCATCACCAGCTGCTTTCCCTGCTTGGCGGCCCTGTATCCGACGCCGCCCACCTCCAGCTCCTTCTTGTAGCCGTGGGTGACTCCCTCAATCATGTTGAAAAGGAGCGTCCGGGTCAGTCCGTGAAGGGATTTGTGCTCTTTATCCTCGGTGGGCCGCTTGACGTGAATGACGGCGCCCTCGATGTCGATGATCATGTCCTTGTGCAGGTTCTGTGTCAAGGTTCCCTTGGGGCCTTTCACCGTTACGGCGTTCCCCTCGCCCACCTTGACGTCCACTCCCGCGGGAATGGCTATGGGCATTCTGCCTATCCGTGACATTTCAGTTCCTCCCCCCTACCATACGAACGCAAGGACCTCGCCGCCGACATTGGCCGCTCTCGCGCTCTTGTCGGTCATGACGCCCCTGGACGTTGATATGATGGCGATGCCCAGTCCCCTGAGCACCTTCGGAAGCTCCTCCGCGCCCACGTACACCCGAAGGCCGGGTTTGGAAACCCTGCGAAGGCCGGTGATGACCTTCTCCTTGCTGGGGCTGTACTTGAGGGTGATGCGGATGGTCCCCTGGGTTCCGTCGTCGATGATCTGGAAATTCTTGATATAGCCTTCCTCCAGCAGGATTTCGGCAATGGATTTCTTGATCTTGGAGGCGGGAATGTCCACCGTATCGTGCTTTGCGGAATTGGCATTCCGGATGCGCGTGAGCATATCCGCTATGGGATCCGTAATGTGCATTATTGAGACCTCCTTTAAAAGGTTACAAGCCATGCCCTTTCGGCTTGTGAAGGGACACCGGGGTTTCGGCTCCGCTTTTTAAGGCTCGGGCTCTCCGCCCTGCCGCTTAAAGCCGACTTCCGGCCTCCGTGAATAACCCGGGACGCGCCGCGCCCTGTTTTTGAGCGGACGGACGTCCCTGCGGCGGTGTTACCAGCTTGCTTTCTTTATGCCCGGAATCTGGCCTTTATAAGCAAGTTCGCGGAAACAGATGCGGCAGATGCCGTAATCCCGGAGAAACGCGTGGGGCCTGCCGCAGATTTTGCACCGGTTGTACCGTCTGGTGGAAAACTTCGCCGGCCTCTGCTGCTTGAGAATCATTGATTTCTTTGCCATTTGTCGTTTCCTCCCTAACTGCGGGCGAAGGGAGCGCCGATGAGCCCCAGGAGCTCTCTCGCCTCTTCGTCGGTCTTGGCCGTGGTGCAGATGACGATGTTCATCCCGCGGATCTTGTCGATTTTGTCGTACTCGATCTCGGGGAAAATGAGCTGTTCCTTGATGCCCAGGGCGTAATTGCCCCTGCCGTCAAAAGCGTTGGCGCTGATGCCGCGGAAGTCGCGGACCCGGGGCAGCGCCACGTTGATCAGACGGTCCAAAAACTCCCACATGCGGTCTGCACGCAGCGTCACCTTGACGCCGATGGGCATGCCGGCGCGGACCTTGAAGTTTGCAACCGACTTCTTGGCCTTGGTGACCACGGCCTTCTGGCCGGTGATGGTGGTAACGTCGTTCACCACGGCGTCCAGCATCTTGGCGTTGTCCCTGGCCTCGCCGCAGCCTACGTTGACGATGATCTTTTCAAGCCTGGGGATCTCCATGGAGCTCTTGTACTCGAATTTCTTCATAAGAGCCGGGGCGACCTCTTCCAGGTACTTCTTTTTCAGTCTAGCCATCCTGCAGCTTCCTCCCCCTTATATTGTCTCGCCGCATTTCTTGCACAGGCGGGCCTTGCTGCCGTCGGCAAGAATCTGGTGAGCAGGGCGCGTGGGTTTGCCGCATTTGGGACATACGCGCATAACCTTGCCGGCGTAAATCGGCGCTTCCTTCTGCAGGATTCCGCCCTCTTCCCCCTGCTTCCTGGGCTTGGTGTGCCGGCTGACCATGTTGATGCCTTCCACGATTACCTTGTTGTCGTCGGGAACGGTGCGCATGACCTTGCCTTTTTTTCCTCTGTCTTTTCCGGACAGGACGATAACCGTATCGTCCTTTCTGATGTTGAGTTTTGTCATCTTACAAATCCCCCTATATGACTTCCGGGGCGAGGGAAAGGATCTTCATATAGTCCTTTTCCCGCAGTTCCCGGGCCACCGGGCCAAAAATGCGGGTTCCCCTGGGGTTCTTGTCTTCCTTGATGAGAACCGCCGCATTGTCGTCAAAGCGGACATAAGTGCCGTCGACCCGGCGCACGCCTTTGGCCGAACGGACGATCACGGCCTTGACGACCTCGCCCTTTTTCACCGTTCCGCCCGGCGTGGATTTGCGGACCGAAGCGACCACCACGTCGCCGATGTTTCCGTATTTCCGTTTGGAGCCGCCCAGAACGCGGATACATTTAATCTCTTTGGCGCCGGTGTTGTCGGCAACCTTGAGATAGGTTTCCTGTTGAATCACGGCGAACCCTCCTTACTGAGCCTTCTGTATGATCTCGACCAGGCGCCATCTTTTGTCCTTGGACAGAGGGCGTGTCTCCATGACCTTGACCGTATCGCCCACCGAGCACTGGTTCTGCTCGTCGTGAGCCTTCAGCTTATACGTTCTTCCAACGATTTTCTTGTACAGCGGATGCTGTACGCGGTCTTCTATGGCAACAACGATGGTTTTATCCATCTTGTCGGATACGACTTTGCCGACTCTGGTCTTGCGGGAAGTGTTTCTGATTTCCTCGCTCACCTGTTCCTACCTCCTTCTACCGGCTGGAAGGAGCGTCCTTGCGGGGCTCCTTTTCACGCAGTATGGTTTTGACTCGGGCAATATCCTTTTTCACGTCTGCTATTTTAATTGGATTGTCCAGCTGGTTGGTCGCGTGCTGCAGTCTGAGATAAAACAGATCCTTCTTCAGGCTGCTCAGCTTGTTTTCCAGCTCGGCAGGGGTCATTTCGCGTACCTCGCTTGCCTTCATCCTATTCACCACCTGTCTCGGTATCCGGTTGTCCGCGCGTGACAAACTTGGTCTTGATGGGCAGCTTGTGGCCGGCCAGACGCAGCGCCTCGCGCGCGGCTTCTTCAGGTACCCCGGCAATTTCGAACATGACTCTGCCGGGCTTAACGACGGCGACCCAGTATTCGGGAGAACCCTTACCGGAGCCCATGCGGGTCTCCGCGGGTTTCTGGGTCACGGGCTTATCGGGGAATATTTTAATCCAGACCTGACCGCCGCGCTTGGTGTAGCGGGTCATGGCGATACGGGCTGCCTCGATCTGATTGCTGGTGATCCATGCCGGCTCCAGGGCCACGAGGCCGTACTCGCCGTATGTCACCGAATTTCCGCGCAGTGCCTTGCCCTTCATGCGTCCTCTGTGCACTCTGCGGTATTTTACTCTCTTAGGCAGAAGCATCAGCGATTGCCTCCTTCCCTCGGGGGTCCGCCGGCGGGCCTGTTATAGCCGCCGCCGGGGCCGCGGTTGTTATTAAAGCCGCCCCGGTTGTTGTTGTTGTAACCGCCCCTGCGGTCGTTCCTGCGGTCGTCCCTGCGGGGCCGGTCGGGTCTGGGCGGACGGGTGGTGTCCATAGTCCTGGGGGTGGTCCTCAGAGACTGACTGAGCACTTCGCCCTTATAGATCCAAACCTTCACTCCGATACGGCCGAAGGTGGTGGCCGCCTCGGCAAAACCGTAGTCGATGTCGGCCCGGATGGTCTGCAGGGGAATGGAGCCCTCGTGATAGTGCTCCGTGCGGGCGATTTCCGCGCCGCCCAGGCGGCCGGAAACGCTTGTTTTGATTCCCCGGGCGCCGAGACGCATGGCACGGGCCATGGCGTTTTTCATCGCCCGGCGGAAGGAAATGCGCTTCTCCAGCTGGGCGGCTATGTTCTCGGCCACCAGCTGTGCGTCCATATCGGGGTTCTTGACCTCCACGATATTGAGAACCACGCTCTTTCCGATCATAGCCTCCAGTTTCAGGCGCAGACGCTCGATTTCAACGCCGCCCTTTCCGATCACGACGCCGGGGCGGGAGCAGTGCATGAAAATGCGCACCTTGGCATTGTCCCGCTCGATTTCGATCTTCGGAATCCCTGCCGAATACAGGGTCTTTTTCAGGTATCTGCGGATTTTATAGTCTTCAAGAATCAGATCGCCCACCTTTTCGTTCCTGGCATACCAGCGGGAATCCCAATCCTTGATAACGCCTACGCGCAGTCCGTGCGGATTTACTTTCTGTCCCATAACCTGCCTCCTCGCTATACCCTTTCTTTCACGACGATGGTGATGTGTGAAGTCCTTTTGTTGATCCGGTACGCTCTGCCCTGGGCTCTCGGCATCACTCGTTTGATGATGGGGCCGGGATCGGCGTATGTCTCGGATACGATGAGGTTTTCCGGATCCATTGCGTGGTTGTTTTCCGCGTTGGAAACGGCGCTCTTGAGGAGCTTCAGCATCAGCTCGGACGCCGCCTTGGGGGTCTGCATCAGAACCGCCTCGGCCATCTTCGCGTCTTTCCCCCGAATGAGGTCGCAGACAATCTTGACCTTACGCGGAGAGATACGGGCATATTTCAGTTGTGCTCTGGCTTCCATATTTCCCTTCCTCCTTATTTCGTGGTCTTGCTGCCGGCGTGTCCTCTGAATGTCCGGGTGGGAGCGAATTCGCCCAGTTTGTGTCCTACCATGTCCTCGGTGATGTAGACCGGAACATGCTTGCGGCCGTCGTGGACCGCGATGGTGTGACCGACGAAAGCCGGGTATATGGTGGAAGCCCTGGACCACGTTTTCAGAACTTTTTTGTCCGCCGTCTTGTTCAGCTCGTTTACCCGCTTGAGCAGCTCGGGGGCAACAAACGGGCCTTTCTTTACGCTTCTGCTCATATCATTTGCCTCCTTACCTGCTTATTTGTCGTTGCGGTGCTTGATGATGAACTGGTTGGTGGTTTTCTTTTTCTTACGGGTCTTGTAGCCCATGGCCGGCTTGCCCCAGGGGGTCACGGGTCCGGGGCGTCCCACCGGGCTTTTGCCCTCGCCGCCGCCGTGGGGGTGATCCACCGGGTTCATGACGGAACCGCGGACGGTGGGCCGCCATCCCATGTGGCGCTTTCTGCCGGCTTTGCCGACCTGGATGTTTTCATGCTCCAGGTTTCCCACCTGGCCGATGGTCGCCTTGCACTCCTGGCGGACAATGCGAACCTCGCCGGAAGGCAGCCGGATCTGGGCGCCGCTCTCCTCCTTGGCCATGAGCTGCGCGGCGGTGCCTGCGCTGCGGACCAGCTGGGCGCCCTTGCCGGGATACAGCTCGATGTTATGGATAAAGGTGCCCAGGGGGATGAGGGAAATGGGCAGCGTGTTTCCGGGCTTGATGTCCGCCTTCTCGGAGGAAAGGACCCTGTCGCCGTCCTTGAGTCCCGCGGGAGCCAGGATGTAGCGGCGCTCCCCGTCCTCGTACTCCACCAGGGCGATGTTGGCGCTCCGGTTGGGGTCGTATTCCAGACGCAGGACGGTGGCCGGCATATCGGTCTTGTCCCGCTTGAAATCGATGACTCTGTATTTGCGCTTAACGCCGCCGCCGCGATGGCGCACGGTGATTCTGCCGTAGCTGTTGCGGCCCGCGTTCTGCTTCAGGGTTTCCGTGAGGCTCGGCTCGGGCTTGGCCTTTTTATCGATGCCGTCGAAGCCGGAGACCGTCATATGCCTTCTGGACGGAGTCGTCGGCTTATAGCTCTTAATCGACATGTTGCGTTACACTCCCTTTGTTCGAATCGGCAATGGAATCAGACCATTCCCTCGAAGAATTCAATGGTTTTGGAATCTGCCGTCAGCTTGACGATCGCCTTTTTCCAGCTCTTGGTGCGTCCTTTGGGATTGTTGCCGACCCGCTTTTCCTTGCCCCGGACATGGAGGGTGTTCACGTCGCTCACCGTAACGCCGAACACCTCTTCCACCGCCTGCTTGATTTCCAGCTTGCTGGCTTCCTTTGCGACTTCGAAAACGTACTTCTTATTTTCCGTCTCGGACATGGACTGCTCGGTCACGATGGGCCGGACGATGATGTCGTATGCGCTTTTCACTGTGCGAACACCTCCTCGATGATGGAAAGGGCCGCCCTGTCCACCACGAATTTACGGCTTCCCAGGATATCGTAAACATTGAGGATGGTGGCGGTGGTGGTCAAAACGCCGGGAATGTTCCGGGCGCTCTTCACCACGGTCTCCCGGGACTCGGGAGTGACCACCAGAGATTTCCCGTCGCAGCCGATGGCAGTGAGAAAGGTCTTGAAATCCTTCGTCTTGATTCCAGGCAGAGCGATGCTGTCCACCACGATGATCTCCCCGGCCGCCGCCTTGGCGGAAAGGGCGCTCTTCAGGGCCAGCCGCTTGACCTTTTTATTGAGGGTGTAGCTGTAATCTCTGGGCTTGGGGGCGAAAACGATGCCGCCGTGGATCCACTGGGGTGCCCGGGTGGAACCCTGCCGCGCCCGGCCGGTCCCCTTCTGGCGCCAGGGTTTTTTGCCGCCGCCGGACACCTCGGCGCGGGTCAGAGCGCTCTGTGTGCCCTGCCTGCGGTTTGCAAGATAGTTCTTCACCGCGTCATGCATGGCCGACTTGTTTGGCTCGATGCCGAAAATGGCTTCGGACAGCTCGACTTCGCCGATCTGTTCGCCCGCCATGTTGTATACTGCTGCCTTAGGCATGGTCTATCTCTCCTTCCGCTCAGACATTTTTGACTGAATTGCGCAGGAAGACCACTCCGCCACGGGGGCCGGGGATCGCGCCGCGCACAACAATCATGTTCAGTTCCGGGTCAACCTTGACCACGTCCAGGTTCAGTATGGTGACCTGCTCGCATCCCAGCTGGCCGGCGCCGATCTTGCCGGGAAGAATGCGGGAAGGGTCCGTGTTGGAACCCATGGAGCCCGCGTGCCGGTGAACGGGGCCGCCGCCGTGGCTCATGGGGGTCCGCTGCGCGTTCCAGCGCTTGATGACGCCGGAATACCCCTTGCCCTTGCTGATGCCGGTGATGTCCACCCGGTCGCCCGCGGCAAACATATCCGCCTTTACCACATCGCCGACGTTCATGCTGCCGGCGCTGTTCAGTTTGAATTCCTTCAGGACCTTTTTCAGCGGAACCTCCGCCTTCTTCAGGTGTCCCGCCTCGGGCTTCGTGAGCTTGCGCTCCAGCACGTCTTCAAATCCCAGCTGGACCGATTCGTACCCGTCCTTTTCCGCCGTCTTCTTCTGCACGACCACGCAGGGGCCGGCTTCGATCACGGTGACCGGGATGACTTTGCCGTTTTCGTCGAACACCTGTGACATGCCCACTTTTTTGCCGATAATTGCTTTTTCCATGGTCTATCCTCCTCGTCAGGTTATTGGTTGCCGTTTCCGGCAACATGACCCGTCCGCCTCTGGGCGGATGTTGGGCCTTGGATCCGCGGCGGTTCTCCGCCGCCTCCGGATCAGAGCTTTATCTCGATCTCAACGCCCGCCGGAAGATCGAGGGCCATGAGGGCTTCCACGGTCTTGGGGTTGGACTTGAGGATGTCGATCAGACGCTTGTGGGTGCGCCGCTCGAACTGCTCGCGGCTGTCCTTGTACTTGTGGACCGCCCGCAGAATGGTAACGATCTCCTTCTTGGTGGGAAGGGGGATGGGGCCGGAAACCTGTGCGCCGGTGCGCTTTGCCGTCTCCACGATCTTTTCGGCGCTCTGGTCGATGAGCTGATGGTCGTAAGCCTTCAGCCGGATCCGGATCATTTCCTTTTGCAGTGCCATTTTCGATTTCCTCCTTAATAACGTACGTCGTGTTGCATGGGTCGGGGCGCCCGCTTTCCCTTCCGGGGACAAACATGCGGTATTCCCGGCCTGCTCGGTGGCTTGCCGCGCTCCGTACGGTGAGAAATAATCTGTACGCTTTGCCGTGCGTATCATTTTGCGGTATAAATAAAACCGGCGCAGGGAAAGATCCGGCCGGTACCATTTACGCGCAGCGATATACGCTCTACAGTATTCCTCAGCCGCCCGATTCTCGGACATACTCCGCGGAAGTTACCGGCTCAAAGCCGCAATCTCCCGTTTCATCGCAGTTGCACCCGAAGGCGCTCAACTATAATATAATAAATCCCCCTTGCTGTCAAGGGGGATTTACTGTTTTTCATTATTTTTTGAAAAGGCGTCTTCCCTTGGTTTTCGGGTGCCATTTTTCGTAGGTCCGGAGGATTTTTCCCCGGTCTTTGTTGGTAAGCAGGCGTTTGGGAAGAACGTAGCACGTCCTCGCCGTGGGGAAGAAGTAGAGCGCTTCCGGATCGTTCCGGAGCTTGGCGGTCTTTTCCCAGGTATAATACGCCTCCCGGTCCTGCCAGCGGACGGACCAGCCGTCCGGGGTAAACCGGAAAACCCGCGGCGTTTTGGGCGAAGCCAGCTTATCGAAGAAAAACCGGTTGACGGCTTCAAACACCAGCGGCAGAAATACCAGAGCGCCGAGGAAGAAATAAAAGGAGGGGACCGGCAAATAAGGCTTCCATAGCTCGTTGCTGTCGATCCAGTACGCAAAAAGCAGGAAAATCATCACCAGGTAACTGTAAAAAAACCAGAAGATCGATCTTGCGCTGCGGATATATTCCCCCCGCGTCAGGCTGGGGACCTCGATTTCCAGGATGTCCTTCTCTTTGTCCGCCATCTGTTCCGCCTCCGGTTATTTTAATAGGATCGGCTGGATGGTACCGCCGCGCCGGCTTTAATAGGCCACGCCCCACACCACCATGTGCTTTGCGGGCTTCCCGCAGCAGGGGCAGGTCTCTCCCAGGTTCTCCTGCTGGAAGGGCATGCACCGGGAGGTGACGCCGGCGGCTTCCTTGAACTTCTCCTCGCAGGCCTCGTCGCCGCACCACATGGTTTTGATAAACCCGCCGGGGCCTTCGGCGATCGCCTTAACTTCTTCCAGAGTGGTCGCCGTGAAGGTATTCTGCGAAAGGTTCTGCCGGGCCTTTTCAAAAAGGCCCCTGTGGATCTCCTCCAGAAGCCGCGCTGCCTCCGTCTCTACATGGTCCAGTGCCACGGAAATCTTTTCTCCGTTATCCCGGCGTGCCATCATGCACCGGCCCGCTTCCAGATCCCGGGGGCCGATCTCCAGCCGGAGGGGGACCCCCTTCATCTCATATTCGGCGAACTTCCAGCCCGGGCTCTGGTCCGATGTATCGGACTTGACGCGGAATCCAGCCGCCTTCAGTCTGGAAAGAAGCGCGTCCGCCGCCGCCGAAACCCCCGCCTTGTGGGCCGCCACGGGAATGACGACGATCTGCACCGGAGCGATCCTGGGGGGCAGGACCAGGCCGGAGTCGTCCCCGTGGGTCATGATGATCCCCCCGATGATCCGGGTGGACAGACCCCAGGAAGTCTGGAAGGGGTTTTTCAGCTGGTTGTCCTTGTCGGTGAACAATATCTCGAAGGCTCTGGCGAATCCGTCCCCGAAATAATGGGACGTGCCGCTCTGGAGGGCCTTTCTGTCGTGCATCATGCATTCGATGGTGTAGGTGGCCTCGGCGCCGGCGAATTTTTCCTTATCGGTCTTTCTTCCCCGGATCACCGGCATGGCCAGGTAATTTTCCGCAAGGTCGGCATAGACCTCCAGCATCCGCAGGGTCTCCGCCTGGGCCTCCTCGGGCGTTGCGTGGATGGTGTGCCCCTCCTGCCAGAGAAATTCCCTGTGCCGGAGGAAAGGCCTCGTGGTCTTCTCCCAGCGCAGGACTGAGCACCATTGGTTATACAGCTTCGGCAGGTCCCGCCAGGAGTGCACCACATGGGCGTAGTGATCGCAGAACAGGGTCTCCGAGGTGGGCCGGACGCACAGCCGCTCCTGCAGCGGTTCGCTCCCCCCGTGGGTGACCCAGGCCACCTCGGGGGCGAAACCCTCCACATGGTCTTTCTCCTTATTCAGCAGGGATTCCGGGATCAGCACCGGCATATAGACGTTCTCGTGCCCCAGTTCCTTGAACTTCTTGTCCAGAACGGCCTGTATATTCTCCCACAGTGCATAGGCGTAAGGGCGCAGCACAAAGCAGCCCTTGACGCCGGAATAGTCCACCAGTTCGGCCTTTTTGACTACGTCGGTGTACCACTGGGCGAAATCGCTCTCCATGGAGGTGATCTGCTCCACCTGCTTTTTTTCCTGCGCCATCTTATCCTCAAATCCTTTACCTGAGAAATCGCCGCATAACCTTATATTTTATGCATTTATTGATTTTATAGAATTGCCGTCCGCTTGTCAAGCACAGGCGGGCGGTTTTCCCGATATTATAGTACTGCCCGCGGAACAAACCGCACGGCGGAAAGGAGCTCCGTATGGGAAGCTTTAGTCAGTTCTTTTTCAAGGCAGGCGAAGGGGAGCAGATCTCCACCACTGTGTCCAGCGCCTCCGACAGCCGCAGCGCCATTGTCGGCCGGGTTTTGGACCGAAATGGTCAGCCCGTGGAAAACGCCCTCGTCCTGCTCTTTGAAACGGTGGAATCTCCCGATGATTTGAAGCTCACAGCCCAGGGCTTTACCGACGGCGCGGGGCATTTCGCCTTCGGCCCCCTCATCGTCGGCTCTCTATACTTAATTAAGGTATTCAGGGACGCCCTGAAGGTCCGGGAGCTGGAGCTTTTAGCCGAGCCGCCCGAGGAATAATTGCCGCCGGGCCGTCCCCGGCGCCCTTCCCTGTCCCGCTCTTGTCTTTCCCCGCATTTCTGTGTATAATAATGGGATTGAACAGAGATCCGGAAAGAGAGGCGAGGATTTGTGAAGCTTGGCATCGTGGGTTTGCCCAATGTGGGCAAAAGCACTTTATTTAACGCGCTCACCAACGCCGGCGCGGAGTCGGCCAATTATCCCTTCTGTACCATCAGCCCCAATGTTGGGGTGGTTACGGTGCCGGACAGGAGGCTGGACGCCCTGGCCCAAATGCACCATCCTGACAAGGTGACCCCGGCGGTCATCGAATTTGTGGACATCGCGGGTCTGGTGCGGGGCGCCTCCAGGGGAGAGGGCCTGGGAAACCAGTTTCTGTCCCACATCCGCATGACCGACGCCATCATTCACGTGGTCCGGTGCTTTGACGACGAGAATATCGTCCATGTGGAGGGAAAGACCGACCCTCTGCGGGATATCGACATCATCAACATAGAACTCGTCATGGCGGATATGGACATGGTGGCCCGGCGGATCGACAAGGCCAGGAAGATG
Organism: Papillibacter cinnamivorans DSM 12816; assembly: GCF_900176335.1. Taxonomy (GTDB): domain Bacteria; phylum Bacillota; class Clostridia; order Oscillospirales; family Oscillospiraceae; genus Papillibacter; species Papillibacter cinnamivorans. The sequence continues at coordinate 17,635 of NZ_FWXW01000006.1, read as the reverse complement.
TCCAAGGGCGACAAGCGGTACCTCCACGAGGCGGAGCTTTTCGAGGCGCTTCACAAGCATCTGGACGGCGGAGGGCTCGCAAGGACCTTCCCGTGCTCGGAGGACGACCGGGCGCTCATCGGCACGTCCGAGCTTCTATCCCTCAAGCCGGTAATTTACGCCGCCAATATGGACGAGGCCTCCTTCCGGCAGGGCTATGAAACCAACCCCTATTATAAGTCCGTGAAAGACCTGGCCGACGCCGAGGGCTCTTTGGCCCTGCCCGTCTGCGCCAAGCTGGAGGCGGATATCGCGGAGCTTCCTGCCGAGGAGCGCGTTTTGTTTTTAGAGGAATTGGGAATTGAAGAGTCCGGCCTGGACAGACTCATCCGGGCCTCCTATTCCCTCCTGGGCCTCATGTCCTTTCTGACCGCCGGAAAGCCCGAGGTCCGGGCCTGGACTATTCCCAAAGGCACCCGCGCGCCCCAGGCCGCCGGAAAAATCCACTCCGACATCGAGCGGGGCTTCATCCGGGCCGAGGTCGTCTCCTTCGACGAGCTTATGGACTGCGGCTCCATGGCGGCCGCCAAGGAGAAGGGTCTTATCCGCAGCGAAGGAAAGGAATACGTCATGCAGGACGGCGACATCGTCCTCTTCCGCTTTAACGTATGAGAAAACCGGGGCCGGATCGGATCGGCGGAATCGATGCTCTGCGGGGGATCAGCATTCTCCTGATGCTGTTTTACCACTTCATGTTCGACCTGACCCATTTCGGGGTGGCGTCTCTCCGTCTCTTCTACAATCCGCCCATGGACGCGGTGCAGCAATATATCGCCTGCAGCTTCATCCTGCTGGCCGGGATCTCCTCCCGCGTCTCCCGGGACAATGTCCGGCGCGGGCTCATTGTCTTTGCCTCCGGCATGCTGGTTACCTTTGTCTCGCAGTTTGTGGACATGCCCATCCGCTTCGGCATCCTGCACCTTCTGGGCTGGTCCATGGTGACCTATGGGCTGGGGCGCTGCTGGATCGATCGGATTCCCCGGAAGGCAGCGCCGTTTCTCTATCTCGGCGGCTTTTTTCTCTCCCGGTGGATCTTCAACCGCACCTTTGAGATCGGCTGGCTTTATGTCTTCGGCATCATGGACAAGCACTTTTATTCCGCCGACTATTTTCCCGTCTTCCCCTGGATCTTTCTCTTCCTCCTGGGCACCTGGGCGGGCCCCTTCGTCTGGGAGCGCCGCCTGCCGAAAGGCTTTTATTCCCGGAAGCTTCCCTTTCTTTCCGCCCTGGGCCGCCGCAGCCTCCTGATCTATCTTCTGCACCAGCCCGTGCTCTACGCTCTTACCATGGGAATCCTGCGCCTGATCCGCGGATAACGGACTGACAGGCGAAAATATTTCTGGAATGAAACGTAATACTATTATCCAATAAAAGATGAAACAAGACGTATGGCTGTCCCCCCGTCTCCGGCGGGGGGGACAGCCATACTGTTTTATTTGTTGTATCGACATTTTATTGAAGTCTGGTATAAAAATCCGGTACATTCGGCGCCGGATTCTGATTGTTCGGGGTTTCCTCCATCCGCGGCCCCCCGCTGTACCGGTACCGCCGTTCCGTCAGGAGCGCTGGAGAGCCTCCATAAAAATACCCGCAGCGAACACCCCCGACAGGATGGCCAGGCTGCCCACCGCGTCCTTGATCAGCTTTTTAGAAAGCTCCGGATCGTCGCGGTTTTTCCGATACTGCACATAGCTGGTGACCAGCACCCGCAGCGACGCGTAAATGCCGAGCATCAGCATGATCGCCGAGGGACCCGGCAATGTGTCGGTCCGGCCGTAATAGAACTCCCCGCCGAGGTACTCGGACGTTCGCAATTGAGTGCCGAATAGAGCCCCGAACATGGCCCCGGCATTGGCAAACTGCGTGTATCTCCAGGCTCTTTCGGGATCCATCCTCCTGCTGACGGCCCATTGAATCAGCAGGCTGATCGCCATGAAGGCGGCGGCAAAAATAAACGGCCCGAGGCCCTGCTGAAACGGCATAATACTCCTCCTTACGCTGCATCGGATATGCAGATGGCTGAATCTGAATCCCGGATTGTACTCTGTTTCTATAACCAAAACGGTGCTATATTTTTTATTTTAACATGATATTCTTCAAGTTTTTAAATAAATTCTCCTAAACGTCTTGGGAAACAGGTTTTCAACGGATGAGAAATCCGGCACCGGACGGTGCCGGATTTCATAATTACTCTCTCAAATCCTGAATATTTTCCGCCGCTATGATATCGTCCTTCCAGGCGGCAAACCAGGCCTCCCAGTCTTTCTTCATAGTTTCTCGGTCGGGTTGGGCCTCGCCGTACTGCGCGAGGAATTCCTCGTATACTTTCGCTTCATGCTTGTGCGTTACCAGCTCCATCTCCAGCTCGGGGCGCAGGGAATTCCAGTATTCTTCGCTGGTCATGCCCAGCCCCTTGAGAAACGCCCGGTGTGTTTAATTATCATATGGGTTGTTTACAAGTTCTACATACCAAGTATCAGGATCGTTTCCCCTTTGAATACCTACAACATATGTACAACCAACCGTAGGATCCCATATTTGTATTCCTGAAGAAACAACATAAAGCGGATGCCAACTCGTCGGAGCCGAATAATACCAGGATAATGAAATTGGATATTTTGTGATACTTTGGGAGACATAAAGTCTAGTAGTTGCACTTGTTCCTGTTTGTCCTGCTGTAACGCTTTGACTGGCTATAATGCATCCAGAATTAATGTCGGAAACGCCACCGGAATAAGAAGTCATTTTTACGCATTCATCACCTTGCGCATCATTATACGTCTGATAATAAACTGTTGAATAGATTTCTACTGAACCGGATGTATCATAGGTATCCAGATATGAAGATCCGTTCCCCTTTGTTGAAACAATAGACATCAGCTTGGTTTTTGCCTCATCGGTTACAGGTACAATTTTAACATATTCAACTGCCGTCACACCCGTGCGGGAATTTACTTTTTCTCCCTTTACATGCTCAAAGCGATAAGTTAAACTGCATTCGTCAACAGATACCAGTTCTGACGTTACATTTTTATCGTTTTGTAAATACAGTATTGAAAGTCTAGCCTCATCAATCGTATTATTCGGTTTATCTGAAGCGCTGGCCATAGTAACAATTCCAAAAGTAACAGCCAAAACAAATATTATCAAAAAAGATAGTATCTTTCTAACCATTTTTCCTTCCTCCTCATTTGTTGAAAAATAAATAGTAACACATCAATGATAATAATAAGGGTGCCAGTATAATAAATAATGCCTTTATTGTGAAGCTCTTCTTTTTTTCGTCTCCATATTGTTCGGCAATCTTGTCTTGATAAAAATTAGCCCTTGCTTGTTGTGCTGTTGTCAGTGCGTTATTGGAGATAGCAAAGTACACGCACAAAACTGCTACAGCGCCGCCCAAAAATGGAATCGGGTTGAATTGCAACAACAACGAAATACAAAAAAAACAAACCACACCACATACATATATACCATAAAGCTTCTTTTTCATAAAGACACCCTCACTATCGGCAGAGTTGAAATATAATTTTACGTCATGATAAGCTCTACTGTTCCAAGCAGCACCCACCTCCAGTTTCTACGTTATACTTTATACGGGGCATGGCAATGAAATTACTTCCATCGTTGCTCATATTTTTTTAAATCTTTACAATTATTCGCTACCCCGCGTACGCCTCGTAGCTTCCCGAAACCGTTTCCGCCGTGCCGTTGCGGTACACCGTCGCCGTGATGCTCAGCCGGTAGGTATACCCCGTGGCCACATAATGGATTCCGTCAAAAATCAGGATGCTTCCCGAGGCTTCAAGATCGTCCCAGGTCTTTACGGTGGTGTAAGTGCCGTCCGTATTCCTGCGCTCCAGAACCACCGTGCCCGTGATTTCGGTGGTACCCGTCTTTCCTATGACCCGGGCGCCGCAGATTGCCCTGCCGCCGTCAAAGGAAAGGCTGAGAGTAATCGAGACGGTGTTCGCCCACTGCGGCAAGATAAGCCCCTCCCCTCCGGCTGCGGCCGGCGCGGCGGCCCCCCTGGCAGACGCTGCGCCTCCCAGGGAAAAGAGAAGCGTCAGGGCCAGCAGCAGCGACACGCATTGCTTCATCGGTGCTCGCATTTTACCATACCTTCTTTCTTTTGTTTATTCGAGGTTTTTCGCCTCTGCTATATAAACAACGGAAGGAAGGTTTTGGTAACACATTCGCCGGTTTATTTTTTAAGACTTTCTGCCATCCGGATCAGCTCTCCGGCGTCGACGGAAGAAGTCAGCTGGAACATCGTATCCCCCGCCTGCCAGATCAGCACGTTGGAATCCTCCTGCGTAGCGGCCTCAAACAAATATCCCTTGCCGCCCGCCACTTCAATTTCCGAATATTCCGTGCCCTCGTTGTCCACCGAGATTCCCCCCGTATCCGCCGCCGTCTGGTCAAAGACGATGACGGCGCCGCTCCCGTTTTCATAGGTCAGCATCGTAACGGTTCCGAAAGTGTCCAGAGACGTTTCCGAAAATCCTTCCGGTAGATACGCGGGGCGGTAAATACTCCCCCTTGACGGTGTTTCGTCGAAGTGAATCTCCGTGTATTTTTCCTGCCATTCGATCACGGCGTTGAAAATCGCGTTTCTCGTGGCCTCCACGCTCAGCAGCGCCGCCGACGATAAACCGAGCAATACGAAAAACCATACGGCGGCCCTGCCGAGTGTTTTTGTAAAGCGCTGCAGCTTTGTTTTCCGGCGGTTTTCCCGGATGAGCTTTCGTATAGTCTTATCCAGCTCCGGGGAGGGGGCGTGGCTTGCGTTCAGCGCTTCGGCGGCCGGAAGAGCGCCCATTTCCCGTTCAAACGCCTCCCTCACGCCGACATTCAGCAGCGAATTGAAGATAGAGTCGCCCTTTTCCCTATCGTTCACAGAAATCCCCCTCTTTCATAAGCTGCCGCTTGAGCGCGCTGCGCGCCCGGAAAAGGCAAATTTTCACATTTTCCGGGCTGATGCTGAGTATTTCGGCGATCTCCTGATTGGAGTATTCCAGGACCGCCTTGAGATACAGAATATCCGAATAGCTCTTGTGAAGCGCCGCCACGGCGTCCGCGATCCTGTCGCAGGCCTCTTTTGCCGATACATGGTCGAAGACCGGTTCCGCCGTGTCCGGGCAGTCTCCGAAGTCATCCAAATGTACCGTCCTGTTTCTCTCCCTGAGCATGTTGAGCGCCGTATTCCTTACAACTATAACAACAAACCCCCGTGTCCGGTTACAGTCGAGCAGATCGATTTTTTCAAGATGCCGGATAATTTTTACAAAGGCCTCGGACACCGCGTCCTCCGCAAGCTGCCGCTCCCGCAGGATGCCCTCGGCCACGTAGAGCATGGTCCCGGAATAGCGGCGGTAGATCTCCTCCGCCTTTTCCCGGTCACTGTCGTTTTCAATGGTCAGAAATATGGGTAGCATCGCGTTTTACTCACCCGCAATCGTTAGCATAATAATCCATTATTTTCTATTATATCATGATTTTCCTCAAGTTTCCAGATAAAATCTCCCGTATTCGTCCGCCCGGGAAAACCATTTTCTATCCCGGACTCTCTCGCGGGTTGACATTGGACTGTTTTCATGCTATATTGGCCCTACATAAATAAAAGGCAATGACAGGGACGAAGCGTGTTACGCCGCCCAGAGAGAGGGAGCCCCGGCTGAAAGCCCCCTTGCGAAACAGACTTTGCTTTACCGCCCTTGAGCCGCCCGCCGAAAGAGCCGAGTAGGCCGGGCCGTATACCGCGCGTTACTGCGGGCACGAGCGGCAGCCCTTCGGGCTGCAAGCAGGGTGGAACCATGGGATTACATCTCACCCCTGATTCAATCAGGAGTGGGATTTTTTATTGCTCCTGATATCGGAAAGCGAGGAAATAAGTATGATCCGCATCGCATTGAAAGACGGCTCCGTCATAGAAAAGGAACCGGGTCTTACCTGCCTTCAGGTGGCCGAGGGCATCAGCGCCGGTCTTGCCCGCGCGGCGCTGGCCGCCGAACTGGACGGCAAAACGGTCTCCCTCACCACGCCCATTAAAAAGGACTGCGCCCTTTCCATCCTCACCTGGGAATCCGATGAGGGAAAGTGGGTGCTGCGCCACACCGCTTCCCACATCCTGGCCCAGGCGGTGAAGCGTCTGTATCCCGAAACCAAACTGGCCATCGGTCCGGCCATCAAGGACGGCTTCTATTATGATTTCGATTCCGAGACCGTTTTCACCCCCGAGGTGTTGGAGAAGCTCGAGGCGGAAATGCAGAAGATCGTCAAGGAAAATCTGCCCCTCACCCGGTTTGAGCTTCCCCGGGAGGAGGCCCTCCGGTTCATGCGGGAGAAAAACGAGCCCTACAAGGTGGAGCTTATCGAGGATCTTCCGGAAGACGCGGTCATCTCCTTTTATACCCAGGGGGATTTCACCGACCTGTGCGCCGGCCCTCACCTGCCGGGAACGGGCCTTGTAAAGGCCTTTAAGCTCACCTCCTGCACCGGTGCCTACTGGCGGGGGGATTCCAAAAATAAAATGCTCCAGCGGATCTACGGCACCGCCTTTACCAAGAAATCCGAAATGGACGAATACCTGGCCCGGCTGGAAGAGGCCAAACGCCGGGATCACCGGAAACTGGGGAAGGAACTGGACCTCTTTGCCCTCATGGACGAGGGCCCCGGCTTCCCGTTCTTCTTCCCCAGGGGCATGGTGCTCAGAAACATCCTGGAGCAGTACTGGCGCGAGGAACACACAAGAGCCGGCTATGAGGAAATCCGCACGCCCCTCATCTTGAACGAGGAGCTCTGGCACAGGAGCGGCCACTGGGACCACTACAAGGAAAACATGTATTTCACCAAGATCGACGGCGAGGACTACGCCATCAAACCCATGAACTGCCCGGGCGGCATGCTGGCCTTTAAGCGCAAGCCCGTCTCCTATCGGGATCTGCCCATCCGCATGGCGGAGATGGGGGTGGTCCACCGCCATGAGCTCTCCGGCGCGCTTCACGGGCTCTTCCGCGTCCGCTGCTTCACCCAGGACGATGCCCATCTGTTCATGACTCCCGAGCAGGTTCCCGGTGAAATTGCCGGTGTCATCGAGCTCATCGACCGGATCTACAAGGTCTTCGGGTTTAAGTACCACGTGGAGCTTTCCACCTGTCCCGAGGACTTCATGGGTACTCAGGAGCAGCGGGAGCTGGTGGAGGGCGCCCTCCGGCAGGTGCTGGAGGCGCGGGGCATGTCCTACACCGTCAACGAGGGAGACGGCGCGTTCTACGGGCCCAAGATCGACTTCCACCTGGAGGACTCCATCGGCAGGACCTGGCAGTGCGGAACGATTCAGCTGGACATCCAGATGCCCGAGCGCTTCGACCTCACCTATACCGGCGCCGACGGGGAAAAGCACCGCCCCGTGATGATCCACCGGGTTGCCTTCGGCAGCATGGAGCGCTTCATCGGCATCCTCATTGAAAACTATGCAGGCGCCTTCCCCGCATGGCTCGCTCCCGTCCAGGTGATTCTTCTGCCCATCACCGACCGGACCCACGAATACACCAAGGCGGTGGCCGAGAGGCTCACCGCCGAGGGCTTCCGCGTGGAAACCGACCTGCGCAACGAAAAGATCGGCTATAAGATCCGGGAAGCCCAGGTCCAAAAGGTTCCCTATATGCTGGTGCTGGGAGACAAGGAAGCCGAGGCGGGCGTCGTGGCAGTCCGCAGCCGGGCCGCCGGGGATCTGGGCGTCATGGGCCTGGACGGCTTCATCGCCAAACTCAAAGAGGAAGTCGCCTCCAAAAGCTGACTGACGCTCAGCGCGCAAAACTGTATCGTTTAATAAAGAGCCGGATCGGAATGCAGGCAGCGTCCCGATCCGGCTCTTGTATTTTCTCTTTTATGAATCTCGCGCGACGCTGGATACAGCCTCTTCAGCGTCGAAGGCATTACGTTTTCGCAGTCTCATTGAGCTCCACAGGCTAAGATACGGAGAGCTCCGATCGCGGGCTGAAAAACAGACTTCTTGCTATAGAGCTGTGTATGCGTTTGAAGCTGCCGATAATCAATCTGTCATTCAGAGCACCCACCGGAGCACACTCCCATGGAGATCCAAGAGGCCGGAGCCTCTTGGCATCCTTTTGGTGACTTTTCCTATGCGGGAAAAGTTACCCCCAGCGGGGAGCGCACAGCTCCTGTCCAAATCTTTCGAAATTAATTTATTAACATATAGTTTTAAAGAACAAACAGAATGCGCATTCTCCCTTTGTATAAATTTCCTCCCTCTTCCGCAAACTAAATCGGAATAAACTGCAGCGGAGGGAATTGCAATGCAAAGAAGAAGAAAATCGGCCACCGTCCTCGCCGGACTTTTTATAACGAGTATCCTCACCGTTTCGCTGATCCAGATGATCCCCGCCGCCGCCGCGGTGAGCTATCGCATGGGCTCTTCCGGGACGGTGGTCAAGGAGATCCAGACGCGGCTGAAAAACTGGGGATATTATACCGGAGATGTGGACGGGATCTACGGGAGTAAAACGGTGGCGGCGATAAAATACTTTCAGAGCAAAAACGGCCTGACCCAGGACGGCATCGCCGGGCCGGCTACCCTTGAAAAACTCGGCGTTTCCGCCGCATCGTCCGCCAGCGCCAGAAGCAACAGCGAATATCTCCTGGCAAGGGTCATTTCGGCCGAGGCCCGGGGAGAGACTTACCGGGGCCAGGTGGCCATCGGGGCGGTGATCCTCAACCGGGTGGACCATCCGTCCTTCCCCAACACCATTGCGGGCGTCGTTTATCAGCCCGGGGCCTTCACCTGCATGAGCGACGGCCAGTTCAACCAGCCCGTGGCCGACTCCGCGATCCGGGCGGCACGGGAAGCCCTCAACGGCACCGACCCCAGCGGCGGCGCCATTTACTACTTTAATCCTGACACCGCCACCAGCGCGTGGATCTGGAGCAGGCCGCTGATTGTTGTCATAGGAAACCATCGTTTTTGCAGCTGAAACTGCAGTTTTCCCTGGATTTTCGGCACAGCTTGCCGTATTTTGGCGGGCTGTGCCTCTATTTTGCCCGCTGTACGCCGAATTTTCTTGACAGTGGAACACACTGGCTCTAAAATAGAAAAAGAATTATGGGGGGAAATTTGTTGGGGGAATTTCCTGAAATGAATTTCTGTTTGTACTGTATTTCGGTTTTTTATCGATAAACAATCACGAGAAATGGAGGTGTGTACACGAGTATATGCTGCACTATGTTATTGTAGGAGTAATTGCGTTTGTGGTTTCTGCGCTGGTTTTCTTCCCCTTGGGCATACATTACAGGAAAACCGTTTCCGAAAAGGAAATCTCCAGCGCCGAAGAAGAAGCCAAGCGCATTATTAATGAGTCCATCAAGAGCGCGGAAAACAAAAAGCGGGAAGTGCTGCTGGAAGCCAAGGAGGAAATCCTGAAAGCCCGCACCGAACATGAAAAGGAAGTCAAGGAGCGGCGCGCGGATCTGCAGAAGCAGGAGCGCCGTCTGCAGCAAAAGGAAGAATCCCTCGACCGCAAGACGGACATGATCGAAAAGAAGGACGAGGTCCTTTCTGCAAAAACCAGCGAGGTGGAACAGCTGCAGGCCGAAATCCGGGGCATCAAACAAAATCAGCTGGATCTCCTGGAAAGAATTTCAGGGCTCACCATCGAAGACGCCAAAAATTATCTGATCCATCAGCTGGAATCCGAAGTAACCCATGAAATGGCCATGAAGATCAAAGAGATCGAGACCCGTTTCAAGGAAGAATCGGACAGCAAGGCAAGAGAAATCATTTCTCTGGCCATTCAGCGCTGCGCCGCGGACCATGTGGCCGAGGTCACCGTCTCCGTCGTTCCCCTACCCAACGACGAGATGAAGGGCCGTATCATCGGCCGCGAGGGCCGCAACATTCGTACTCTGGAGACCCTGACAGGAGTCGACCTCATCATCGACGATACGCCGGAAGCCATCACGATTTCCTGCTTCGATCCCGTCCGCCGCGAAATCGCCCGCATCGCTCTGGAAAAGCTCATCACCGACGGGCGGATTCATCCGGCCCGTATTGAGGAAATGGTGGAAAAAGCCCGCCGCGAGGTGGACGCAACCATCAAGGCCGAGGGTGAAAGGGCCACCTTTGAAACCGGAATTCACGGCCTGCACCCGGAGATCATCAAGCTCCTGGGCCGCCAGAGATACCGCACCAGCTACGGTCAGAACGTCCTCAATCATTCTATCGAGGTGGCCCACGTCGCGGGGCTTCTCGCAGCCGAAGTGGGAGCGGACATCACCCTTGCCAAGCGCGCGGGTCTTCTGCACGACCTGGGCAAAGCAGTGGATCACGAGATGGAAGGTTCACACGTCACCATCGGCGTGGAGCTTGCCAAAAAATACAGGGAATCCAACGAGGTCGTACATGCCATTCACGCGCACCACGGCGATGTGGAACCCCAGACCATCATCGCCTGTCTTGTTCAGGCGGCCGACGCGGTTTCCGCGGCCCGGCCCGGCGCCCGCAGGGAGAACCTGGAGAACTATATCAAGCGCCTGGAAAAGCTGGAGGAGCTCACCGGGAGCTTCGCGGGAGTGGAAAAATCCTTCGCCATTCAGGCCGGCCGGGAAGTTCGCATCATGGTAAAGCCCGAGGAGATCTCCGAGGACAACATGATCCTCCTCGCCCGGGACATCGCCAAAAAGATAGAGAGCGAACTGGATTATCCGGGGCAGATCAAGGTGCATGTCCTCCGGGAAACCAAGGTCATCGAATACGCAAAATAACTTTGCATCAACAGATCGGACAGGGTATAATAACTTTGTCCGATCTTTTTATTTTATCCCGGGCCAGGGCCTGTCGGCCTTTTCCGGTCTTTCGGAGGCCTTGGCCTTTCGGAGAAATCCCGCCGCGGAAACGCATTTCGTAATCCGGCATCTTAAATCGGAAGGATGCAAAGGAGCATTGCCGTGAAAATGAATCTCTTGGCCGTGGGCGACGTGGTGGGCGACAGGGGCATCGCCTTTCTCGGCCAGCGCCTGCGTCCGTTAAAAAAGCTTAAAAATATCGAAATCACCGTTGTGAACGGCGAAAACGCCTCCGGCGTAGGGATCACGCCCCGCCAGGCGGAGGAGCTGTTTCAGGCCGGAGCGGATCTCATCACGTTGGGAAACCACACCTGGAACCGCCGGGAGATCGTCCGCTTCCTGGACGAAAACCCGTACATCTTCCGCCCCGCCAACTATCCTCCCCAGAATCCCGGACGAGGCTGGGGAATTTACGACACGGGTAAACTGCGTCTTCGCGTGGTCAATCTCATCGGCCGCCTGGGCATGGACTTCGGCCCCGACAATCCGTTTCTGGAAATAAACCGCATCCTGGCCCAGGACACGGCGGACTTCACCGTCGTGGACTTTCACGCCGAGGCCACCAGCGAAAAACTCGCCATGGCATATTACCTGGACGGGCGGGTTTCCGTCCTCTTCGGGACCCACACTCACGTCCAGACCGCCGACGAGAGAGTCCTGCCCAAGGGGACGGGATACATCACCGACTTGGGGATGACCGGCCCCGTGGAGTCCGTTCTGGGCATCCGCGTCGACCAGTCCGTGGACACCTTTTTGGGAAACCCCACGGGAAGGTATGAAACCGCCCCGGGAGATTACAAGATGGAGTGCGCCATCTTTGAACTGGACACCGATACCGGGCTCTGCTCCGGCGTGGAACGGCTCCGGATTCTCTGACACCGGCCTCCGGAGGCGCGCTGGCGCCGCCGGGGATAAAACGGCAAGCCGCAGCCGGAAGGGCGGCCGCCGCGGCGGAAGCGGAAGGGTTTCCTCTTCCCTGCCGCGGTTTTTGGAGCGGGCATGATTCGATTGATTCACGCGGCCGATTTTCATCTGGACAGTCCTTACGACGCTCTTTCACCGGAACAGGCGGTCCTCCGCCGGAAAGAAGGCCGGGAGCTTCTGGACCGTCTGTACGATCTTGCCCGGGAAACCCGGGCGGATCTGCTGCTTCTGGCAGGGGACCTCTTCGACTGCGGCACCGTTTTTTACGAGACCACCGAGGCTATGGTCCGCGTATTCGGCCGGATCGGGGCCAAAATTTTTATCGCCCCGGGAAACCACGATTATTACTCTCCCGGCTCTCCTTACGGGACCGTCCGCTGGCCGGAGAACGTCCATATCTTCAGGTCGGGCGTCGTGGAACGGGTTATATTGCCGGAGCTGGGCTGCGCCGTGTACGGGGCCGGTTTTACCTCCCCTTTGTGCTCCAGCTCGCTGCTCTCCGGCTTTTCCGCCGCCAAAGACGGTCTTACAAATCTTATGGTGCTTCACGGAGATTTGGGCGCGGCGGACCCCCGTTACAATCCCATATCCGAATCGGATATTGCCTCCAGCGGTCTTGCTTATCTCGCCCTGGGCCATAAGCATGCCTTCGGCGGCGTTCAGAAGGCGGGTTCCACCCGGTATGCCTATTCCGGCTGCCCGGAAGGCCGCGGGTTCGACGAATTGGGGGAAAAGGGCGTTCTTGTGGGTGAAATAGACGATACCGTCCGGCTTCGGTTTTATCCCATCGCCAAGCGGCGCTATGAAATTCTGAAGGTGGATCTGACGGAAAGCTCCGACCCGGCAAAAGCTCTCCTTGCCGTTCTTCCCACCTCCGCGGAAAACGACATCTACAGGATTATCCTCACAGGGGAGTCCGCCGCCGAGGATCTGAACCTGGTCGCCCTTACGGCTCTCGTAAAAGACAGGTTCTTCAGCGTGACGCTCCGGGATTCCACCTCCGTGCGCCGGTACATATGGGAACAGGCCGGAGAGGACACGCTGCGCGGGCTGTTTCTCCGCCGGATGCGGGAAAAAATGGACGCGGCAGGGGAAGAGGAAAGGGAAAAGCTGGCGCTGGCCGTACGCTTCGGCCTCGCCGCTCTGGACAACAGGGAGGAGCCCCTATGATTCTGAAACGACTGAGCGCCTCTTTCGGAAAGCTGCGGGACGCTTCCCTTGAGCTGCGGGAGGGCCTGAACATCATTGAGGCTCCCAACGAGGCGGGAAAATCCACCTGGCTTTCCTTTCTTTTCGCCATGCTTTACGGCCTGGACACCCGCAGCCGGGACAAAAAGGAACAATTGGCGGATAAAAACCGGTACGCTCCCTGGAGCGGCGCTCCCATGCAGGGAGTTCTTGAATGCTCGGTATCCGGAAGGGACATCACCATAGAGCGCCGCACCCTGCGCTCCAACTCTCCCATGGGGCAGTTTTCCGCCCGATACACCGGAACGGCCGACTCCGTTCCCGGACTGACGGCGGAAAACGCGGGCCAGTGGCTGCTGGGAGTGCCCCGGGAGGTCTACGAGCGCAGCGCGCTCATCCGGCAGTCGGGGCTTTCTGTGGATCATCATGTGGAACTGGAGCGGCGGATCCTGGCTTTGGTATCCACCGGAGAGGAGACATCTTCCTACACCGAGGTAAACGGAAGGCTCCGGGACTGGCAGCGGAAGCGGCGTTTCAACAAAACCGGCCTTCTTCCCAGGCTGGAAGCCGAGCTGGAAAGACTCGGCGGGGCCATCGACGGCATGTACCGCATCAACGCCCAGGCGGCCCAGGATCGGGCCGCTCTGGAGGAGTGGATCCGAAAGCGGGAGTCTTTGGCGTCGGCGCGGGATGCTTACCGGCGCCTGGATGCCCGCGGGAACTGGGTCCGTCTTTCCCGGGCGGAAACCGAACGGGACGAGGCGGCCTCGCATCTTGCCGATCTGAAACGGAATTTGGGCGGGGCGGCGGCCTTTTCCCGGGAGCAGCTTCTGGAACTCCGGCGGGCGCTTTCCGGCCTGGGAGCCCTTCGCGCGTCTCTTTCGGAGGTTGAAAAAATGCTTGCCGCCGCCAGCTTGGACCTGGCCGACGCGGAGGAGCGGGTAAACGCCTCTCCCTTTGCCGGGATGGGCCCCGACGCAGCCTGGGAAGCCGCCCAGGCGGATCTCCGGGAATACGCCCACTGGCAGAAACGCGCCTCTTTCGGAAAAATACCCCTTTTTCTCTGGAGCGTCGCTTTGCTTGCGGTCTCCGCCGTGTCGGTCTATATGGCTCTCTCCGGCAGTTTGTCTTTCTGGATGCCGGCCGTTCCCCTGGCTCTTTTGGCGGGTGGCGACCTTCTTCTCCTATGGCTGGGGAAAACCGAGCAGCTCCGGGCAAAATCCGCCATGATACTGCTCGTGCACAGGTATTCCGCAGCAGACTCTTCCCTCTTTCTGGAGCAGGCCGCCCGCTATCGGGAAGATTTCGCCCTTTTAGAGCAGCGCCGCGTCATGGAAAAGCAGCTGGAATCCAATTGCGCCTCCCTGACGGCGCAATACTCGGAAAAACGAAAGGACATCATGGGCGGTATCCGGCGTCTGGACCCGTCCGCGGACTCCGACGAAGCCGCCGAGCTGGCCGTCGCCGCCGCTCTGGACGGCTGGGACCGGCTGGAAGCGGCCTCTGTCGCTTTGAAAAACGCCGGGATGGTTTATGAAGCCTTGAAATCTTCTCTTCCATCCGACGCTCCTCCTCCCGGAGACGACCCGGCGCCGCCGGAGATAAGCCGGGAAGCGGTGGAAGCCTCTTTTGCGGAAGCGGAAACGGAGATCCGCCGCCTCACCGTCTCCCTTGCCTCGGCCCAGGGCCGCCTGCAGGCCGTCGGCGATCCCGCCGCTCTGGAGGCGGAAAGAGATGCTCTGAATGGGCGCGGGGAGCGCCTGCTGACCGAATATGACGCCATCTCTTTGGCTTTGACCGGCATGGAGGAAGCCAATGGGCTTTTAAGAGCCCGTTTTTCTCCTCCGCTCAACGAAAAGGCGGGAAAAATCATGGGGATGCTCACCGGGGGAAAATACGACAGGCTGTATTTTGACAAGGATTTTTCTGCTGCCGCCGTCGAAACCGGGGAGGCGCAGACCAGAAGCGCCCTCAGCCTGAGCCAGGGGACTTTGGATCAGCTTTATCTTGCCCTGCGTCTGGCCGTGAGCGCCCTGGTGCTTCCCTCCGAAAAAAAAGCGCCGCTTCTCATGGACGACGCGCTGGCGAATTTTGACGACAGGCGCATGGGATATGCGCTGGACTGTCTGCTGGAGGAAGCGAAAAATCGGCAGGTGGTTCTCTTTACCTGCCATTCTCGGGAGGCCGCCGCCATGGAAAACCGCAGCGGAGTTCACATTCTCCGCCTCACAGAATGGAGCCGTCCTTGAGCCCCCGGTATGATCGGCCGGGAACCGGCCGGAAGGGGGAGAGCTCTTCCCGCTCCGGCGAGTTGTATGAGCTTCTTCAGTCCTTTGTGCTTCTTCTTATTTTTATCATTCTGGTTTTTACGTTTTTAGGGCGGGTCACGGAGGTGGTGGGCATCTCCATGGTTCCCACCCTCCGGGGCGGAGACCGCCTCTGGGTTTCCGGCATGGGATATCATCCCGCTCGGGGCGATGTTGTGGTGCTGACCCGGTTTGACTTTATGGACGAGGCGCTGGTCAAACGCGTCATAGCCGTGGGCGGACAGACGGTGGATATCGACTACGTCCAAGGAACCGTATCCGTCGACGGCGTTGTGCTGGACGAACCGTATATAAACGGGCGCATGCTGGAGCCGGGATATAACAATATCTCCTCCATCACCGTCCCCGAAGGCTCCGTTTTCGTCATGGGGGACAATCGGAATGAAAGTATGGACAGCCGCTATATGGAGCTGTCCGTGGTGGATGAACGGTGCATTCTGGGGCATGCTGTTATGGTGCTTTTTCCCTTCAACCGCATCGGGATCGTAAAGTAAAAGGTCATACCGGCCTTATCCCCTGCTGCACGGTTTTCTGAAGAACCAAAATCCGCTCAATAGGAAAGGGGTAACGACATGAAAGTGGTCATCTTCAACGGCAGTCCCCGTCCCCAGGGCAACACCGCCTTCGCCTTGAGCCTGTGCGCCGAGGAACTGAAAAACGCGGGAATCGAAACGGAAACCATTCACATGGGCCATCTCCCCATCCGCGGCTGCACCGCCTGCAACGGCTGTGCAAAAAACCGGGACGGAAAATGCGTTCTCCCCGACGACGGCGTCAACGGCTGGATCGAAAAAATCAGCCGGGCCGACGGCGTGATCCTGGGGGCCCCTGTGTATTACAGCTCGCCGGCAGGAGCCATGCGCTGCTTTTTGGACCGGGCGTTCTACGCCGCCCAGAACGGCGGCATGCTATTTCGCCGCAAGGTGGGCGGCGCCCTGGTTTCCGTCCGCCGCATCGGCGGCGTCGCGGCGCTGGATGAGCTCAACCGGTACTGCCTTGCCGGCGAAATGGTTCTCGCCCCCGCCGCCGCCCTGCCCCTGATTTTCGGGCTCCGTCCCGGCGAGGCGGAGGGCGACGAGGAGGGAATCCAGGCCGCCAGAACCCTGGCGCGGAACATGGCCTGGCTGATAAAGCTCATGGAACACGGGAAAGGCACGGTGGAAGAGCCTCCCGCCGAAAAGCGAAAATACACCAATCTCATCCGCTGAATAACAGAAAAAGAGCAGTCTGAAAGCCGGCGGCTTTCGGACTGCTCTTTTTCATTTTTCTCCTGGCCGTGAAAAAATGGAAGATTGATTACGAAAGGCTTGGACGGGAGCGTACGCTCCCCGCTGGGGGTAACTTTTTGTTTCTGCAAAAAGTTACCAAAAACAGGCCAATAGGCTCCGACCTCTTGGATCTCCATGGGGGAGGGTGTTCCTGTGGGCGCTCTTAACAGGCGATTGACTACTGGTAGTTTCGAACGCACGGGCAACTCTGTGGCAGGAGGTCTGTTCTTCAGCCCGCGATCGGGGCTTTCTAGGTTTTAGATTGTGAAGCTCAAGGGGTCTGCGAAAATGTACTTTGTATGACGCTGTATGACGCTTGAAAAGAATTTTCGTTTTGAAAGTTTCCGTCTAGGGGACATTTCATGATTTCAATGCTTCCGCATGTCGTTTCCGGTGTAATTTCCCTCTATCGGTACCGGGTTTGTTATACGGTTCTTCTTCGACGTTGCAAGCAGAAGGTTTTAGCAGACTTTCTGAGCCGCTGAGGACGGTTCTTGGAAGGCCGGTGGCGGGCTGAAAAATGGTTTTCCTGTTTTTTGAGCGGTCCGTGCGGTTCATCCTGGCGGCGGCCGGGTTTTTCCGGAGGCGCGCTTGCCGCTGCACCCTCTCGAGGGAATCCAAGGGGCCTGGGCCTCTTGGCGCACCTTTTTCGGCCACTTTTCCCTGCGCGGCGGATTAAAATAGCAAGTGCAACAGTATAAAAAAGCTCATAAGGGAGGCCAAAGGGATACAGTAGGAGTTGAAAAGACCACTACTGAAAGGCGGCGACCCATATGAGCTACCACCATCTTACACCGGAAGAACGGAAAAAGCTATTTCGGATGTGGCGGAATAAAGAAAGTATCCGCCGTATGGCCGCGGCACTAAGGCGAAGTCCGGGCACGGTCAGCCGGGAACTGAAGCGAAACATCACATGGTACAGACATTCGCCGCTCTATCGGCCCGTCAATGCACAAAAGATGTATCAAGCCAGAAAGCATCGGCCAAGGGGCGGAAAATACCTGGATGCCCGGCTATACGGGTACG
>NZ_FWXW01000002.1 GCF_900176335.1 Papillibacter cinnamivorans DSM 12816 | reverse complement strand
TACGCATATGGCACATGGGAGGTTCGTGTGATATTCACACGAACCACATAAGATATTAGTCCCATTTTCTCGCCGCTTCGCGGCAACCGAAAATGACGGACAAAAACCTCCCATGCGGAGAGACCATTTAATCAGTTAATACGCGCAGAGCGCATGGGAGGTTTTATGGGTAAATTATTCGGGACGGACGGAATCCGGGGCGTGGTCAACGAAGGGCTGGACGCGGCTCTTGCTTTCCGGGCTGGGCAGGCGGCGGCCATCGTGCTGGGGGAGGAAAAACACGGCCGGGCGCTTTTTCTCATCGGCAAGGACACGCGGATCTCCTCCGACATGCTGGAAAACGCTCTGACTGCGGGGCTCTGCTCCTGCGGGGCAGATGTTCTGCGTCTGGGAGTCATGCCCACGCCGGCAGTAGCCTACCTTACGGTACATCTGAAGGGCGACGCGGGAGTGGTCATCTCGGCATCCCACAATCCCTTTGAGCATAACGGGATCAAGATCTTCAACGGACAGGGCTTCAAGCTCTCCGACCGGTTGGAGGAAAAGATCGAGGAGCTCATTCTGTCGGGGAAACCGCTGCCGGTAAAGACCCGGGGCGAGTTGGGCCGGGTACGGGACGGAGGAGAAAAGGAGATCCGCACCTACATCGGACATCTTGCGTCTACCTTAGAAGAAGAGCCGGCGGGGCTGCACCTCGCGGTGGACTGCGCCAACGGAGCAGCGTCCAGGATGGCGCGGGAGCTCTTTTCCCGCTTTCCCCTGGAAGCGGATTTTATCAACGACGAACCCGACGGCGTGAACATCAACGACGGCTGCGGCTCCACCCACCTGGAGGGACTCAGCCGGAGGGTGAAGGAGGGCGGATACGACCTGGGAATCGCCTTCGACGGAGACGCGGATCGCTGTCTGGTGGTGGACGAGAAAGGCCGGGCGGTGGACGGGGACAGAATTATGGCCGTTTGCGGCCAGGCTATGAAGAAAAGGGGAAGACTCGCGGGGGACACCATCGTGGCTACGGTGATGTCCAACCTGGGATTTCATAAGTTCGCGGAAAGTGCCGGAATTCGTCTGGAGTGTACCGACGTGGGGGACAGGAACGTGCTGGAGCGGATGCTGGAAGGCGGCTTCGTCCTTGGCGGGGAGCAGTCGGGGCATCTCATTTTCTTGGAGCACGCCACCACGGGGGACGGACAGCTTGCGGCGCTGCAGTTTCTCAGCGTCCTGTGCGCTTCGGGAAAACGGGTGTCGGAGCTGGTATCCCAGGTTCCCCAATATCCCCAGGTGCTGGTGAATGTCCCCGTTTCCGGGGACAGGGAGGCGAAGAGCAGGCTCATGAATTCGCCCGTTCTCAGGGAGCGCATTCTTAAAGAGGAAAAAGCACTCGGAGGGGATGGAAGGATTCTGGTGCGTCCCTCCGGCACGGAGGCGCTTATCCGCGTTATGGTGGAGGCGGGAGAGTCGAATACAGCCAAAAAATGCGCCGAAGATTTAGCAAAAGTAATAAAAATACTGGACGCTGGAGGGAAATGTTAAATTATTTTGCATAAACCCTTGACAGAACTGCAAAAAACCGGTTATACTATTTAAGGACTATAAGGCTTGAGGGACTTTAATGAACTCTTGGACTGAGTATACAGACGATCAGCTGTGCAGTATGGTCTCCAACGGCGACCGAAAGGCAGAAGAGGCGATCGTCACCCGCTATAACCGTCTGGTGCGCGCGTGTGCGCGTCCTTATTTTCTTGCGGGCGGGGACAGCGAGGACCTGATCCAGGAGGGCATGGTAGGATTACTCAAGGCGGTCAGGGAATACGATCCCGCCAAGCAGGCCTCTTTTCGAACGTATGCGGAAATCTGCATACGTAGCAGATTGTATTCCGCCATCAAGGCAGCGGCCCGTGACAAGCATACTCCTTTGAATCGTTCCATTCCGCTGGAAACACCCTTCTTTGACAAAAATACCGACCTCATGACGTATAGAGCATCCAATCTCCGGCAAAACAACCCCGAGGAACTGATTATCGGAAGGGAAGAATTTGCTGAACGTTTGGACGGTCTAAAAGGCCAATTGTCAGAGTTTGAAGCAAAGATTTTGGGGTATTACCTGAAGGGACTTTCGTATCTTGAAATCGCAGCCGAAGTAAATCGGTCCCCAAAATCGGTGGACAACGCTGTCCAGCGCATCCGGCGCAAATTGGCACAGCAAATTAATCCAGGCGACTTCAGTAAAAGCTGAGCGCATATATGCCCTGAAACAAGATAATTAGTTCATCCAGAATCGGTGCGACTAGTCGGGGGCAATCATTTTGTCAAAGAGAGGGTTCAAAAATGTACGAAGACAAAACACTAACTTGCAAGGAATGTGGCCAGACGTTTGTGTTCACCGCCGGTGAGCAGGAATTCTACGCAGAGCGTGGCTTCCAGAACGAGCCTCAGCGCTGCAAAGCTTGCCGGGACGCCCGCAAGAACGCCGCCAGAGCGCCGAGAGAGTATTTCACGGCCGTGTGCGCCGCCTGCGGAGGAGAAGCGAAGGTTCCCTTCGAGCCGAAATCCGACAGACCCGTTTACTGCAGCGACTGCTTCGCTCGTATCCGGGAGAACAACAACAACTAATTTGGACGACCTGAGCGCCCGCCGAAAGGCGGGCGCTCTACTTTGCGAATTTCCGAGAATTCACTTGAATCCTTGCGGGTATACGGGTATAATACTGCTATTCTCCGCTTTTGTCGGAGAAAGGCAGCGCATGCTTTTACGGCGGCGCCGGCAGCAGGGCCGATTGCGGCACCGCCGGGGTCAGCCAGAAGAGCGGTATTCCTGTAACGAAACCGGACAAGCGTATTGTTTTGCTATGCAAGTTTCAGCAGAAACGGCCGTGCCGCGCTCTGAGCGGGCAGCGGCGTGAAATCCCGGCGCGCGGGCGCTTCAACGAGCGAATGCGCAAAAACTTCATGCGCCGCGGCTTTCGCGTTTATCGCGATTCACCTTCGCGCATGAAGATCTATACCAAACCATTTCGGAGGTTAAAAAAACATGAGGGAAATCAAAAAAGATACCATTATCGGAGAGATTCTGGACTTTGCGCCGGAAACCACCCCTATCTTCCTGTCCATCGGAATGCACTGCCTGGGCTGCCCGGCCTCCCGGGGAGAGACGGTGGATGAGGCCTGCATGGTTCACGGAGTGGACACGGAGGCACTTTTGAAGAAGCTCAATTCCCTGCTGGCGGAGAAAAAATAACACGGAGAATTCAGCCCCTCAAAAGACGGTCTTTTGAGGGGCATTTTCATGGGGCGGACAGGAAGCCGCAAAATGCGGACTTTTCAGCCGGTGGCGTACGTGGTAAAATGTATACTGCCGATTACGGCGGCAGCTAGGAACAGACCGGCGGCTTTTTGCGCCATGGGACGACATAAAAGATTCCCGCTCAAAGAATCGCATCTAATCAAAATTCGTATAAAACACGGCAGCCGGGGGAGATATACGAAAATACCCGGCGGCGTGGGACAGGCGGAGACAAGCGTTACCGGGCTTCAGGGCGGACCGCTTTCCTCCGGGACAGACAAGGGGGTCCCCGTTGAAGAGAAAAGAGAAGAAAAAACGGCGTCGTTCCGGATTTCTCGTCCAGCTTGCCGTGGGAGCCGTCATCGGTACGGCATTGGGATTTACCGGAGTTTACCGCTTTTTTCATTCGGCGGGGGAAGGGGAAAGCCTGCTTACCGTATTTTTGCTCCTCTTCGCGGCAATTTTTCTCACCGTTCAGCTTCACGAGCTGGGGCACCTGCTGGCGGGTACGCTCACTGGCTGGCGGCTGTTTTCTTTCCGGGTGGGCCCTCTGTCCTGGAACAATGAAAACGGGAGAATGAAATTTACCTGGATCCCCAACCGGGGATACAGCGGGCTTTGCGCCATGGTGCCGCCGGAAAACGCATCCGCCGCCGTGAGCGTACTGTACTACTCCGGCGGGATTCTCGTCAATTTTCTTACCGCGGCGGCAGTCTATCCCTTTTTATCCGCAGGGGTTTCCGGAGGCCCGGGCACGTTTCTGACGGATCTTTTCCTGATGGGACTTCTGGCGGGAGGCATAAACCTTTTTCCGTTCTATTCGGGCAACAATCCCACGGACGGGATGATTCTCTGGAGCTTTCTGTTCCATAAATCCTCCGCCCGGCGGATTATGGAATATAACCGCGCGGCTTCGCAGCTCGCCTCGGGCGTCCGCCCTAAAAACCTGGTACTGGGAGAAGGGCTCGCGGAGCCTGGAGCGGCGGGGGGCCAAATCCTGTTTTTCCGGTATCTCAAGGCCCTGGACGAAGGCGACACGGAGAGCGCCCGGCAGTTTGCCCGGGAGATGGAGATGTCTATCGAGAAGCTTCCCGCCCCGTCGCTTCCGGGGGTGTATTACGAGCTTTGCTATATGCGCTGCCTTGCCGGGGATCCAGACGGCGCGAAACGGTTTCGGGAAGCATGCCGGAAGACGCTGGACAGAGATATGGACGCCAACGGCCTGCGGGTGAAGGCGGCCTATGCCTTTTACGCCGAGGGCGACCGGGAAAAGGCTCTTGAGCTCTGCGGACGGGCCCTTTCGGTGGTCCCGCGGTTTCCCCTGAAGGGGCAGGGAATCCTGGAGCGGGAACTGGTAAACCGGCTGCTGGAAGAAATGAAACGGACAAGAAACGACGGAAATACGGATTGAGTCCGAGCGTTTTCCCATTTTTGCCGAGGAAGTGGAGAGATATGATACTGTCCGGAAGAGAAATCCTCAGACACATGGGGCGGGAGATCGTGATAGACCCCTTCGACCCCCAAAAAGTCAACCCCAACAGCTACAACCTTTCGCTGCACAACGAGCTTCTGGTCTATGAAAACCGGATTCTGGACATGAAGAAGCCCAATGAAACGCGGAAGATCGTCATACCGGAGGAGGGCCTTCTGCTGGAGACCAACCGGCTGTATCTGGGGAGAACCAGAGAGTACACCAAGACAGACGGCTTTGTGCCCATGCTGGAAGGGAGATCCTCCACGGGACGCCTCGGCCTCTTTATCCACGTGACCGCGGGGTTCGGAGACGTGGGCTTCTCCGGGTTCTGGACGCTGGAGATGTTCTGTATCCAGCCCATCCGCATTTACCCCGGCGTGGAGGTCTGCCAGATCTATTATCACACCATCCAGGGGGACTACGATCCCTACCGGAGCGGAAAATACCAGAACAACACCGGCATCCAGCCGAGCCTTTTATACAAGGATTTTGAAGAGAAATAGACCGCCGCACAGCGGGACAACCGCACAGACGGTATCCGAAGCAAACCGCAGAGTGCGGCAGGACGCGGACAGGGGGGAGCTGGCCATGGAAACACGGAGACCGGAGCTTTCCGCCCGGCTTTCCGCCGTCGCGGAGTGGGTGCCGCCCGGCGCCCGGGCGGCGGACATCGGGACGGACCACGGCTTTCTGCCGGTCTGGCTGATGCTCTGCGGTTCGGCAGAGCGGGTGATCGCCACGGATCTGCGCCCGGAGCCTCTTTCCAGGGCGGTAAAGACGGCGGAGCGGTACGGCCTGGGAGACAGGATCGAATTTCGCCTGTGCGACGGGCTTTCCGGGATACTGCCGGAGGAGGCTGACACCGTCATCATCGCGGGGATGGGCGGGGAGACCATCGCCTCCATTCTGGAGGCGGCAAGCTGGACCCGGGAGGGCAAGCGGCTGATCCTGCAGCCCATGTCCAAGCTCCCGGATCTGCGGGGCTGGCTTGCCGGCGCGGGGTATGCCATTTCCCGGGAAAAGCTTGTCCGGGAGCGGGGGAAAATACGAACGATCCTGCTGGCGGGGGGAGGGAAGACGCCTCCCATGACGCCCGCCCGGCTGGCGGCGGGATTTTCCCGTCCCGAGGCCGGGGAACCGGGACTTCCCGAAGAGTACCTTGCGGAGCTGAGCCGGAAAACGGAGCGTGCTCTACTGGGGCTTGCGCGTTCTGGCAAGCCGGAGGATGCCGGCAGGGCGGAGCAATACCGACAGGTATTGGAGGGCCTCGCGGAACTGAAAAAGGAGTGGAGCATATGCCGACGGTAAGAGAGATCCTGAATTTTCTGGATACACTGGCGCCCATGGAGACGAAGATGTCTTTCGACAACGTGGGGCTGCTGGCCGGGGAGCGGGACAAAGCCGTTACGAAAGTGCTGGCGGCCCTTGATATCACCGACGACGTGATTTCCGAGGCGGAGAAGATGGGGGCGGAGCTCATCGTGGCCCATCATCCCCTGATCTTTACCCCCCTGAAGCATGTTACCGACGAGGACGCCGAGGGGCGGCGGGTGATCCGCCTCATCCGGAGCCAGATCGCCGCCATCTGCATGCACACCAATCTGGATCTTTCAAACGGTGGGGTTAACGACGCTCTGGCGCAGCGGCTTGGGCTGTGTAATGCGGAAATCCTTCACATGGAGGGAAAGGGCCCGGACGGCGAAGTTTACGGGCTGGGGCGGATCGGAACGCTGAGGGAGGCTCTCCCCATGGAGGACTTCTGCCGGAGGGTCAAGAAAGAGCTGGGCTGCGGGGGACTGCGGTGCTTTGACGCCGGGAGGCCGGTTTTCCGGGTCGGCGTCGGCGGCGGTGCCTGCGGAGACCTTTTGGAAGAAGCGGCGGCGCGGGGATGCGACACCTATCTGACTGCGGACGTGAAATACAATGTGTTTCTGGAAGCCGCGGCGATCGGCATAAACCTCGCGGACGCGGGTCACTATCCCACGGAGGACACGGTAATCCCCGTCCTGGTACAGCGCATCCGGGGAAAATACCCGGAGCTTACGGTTGTTAAATCGGCGAGGCACCGGGAGGTCATCCGGTATTTATAAGATAAATGCCTTTTCGGAGGTGGCCGTTACCCAAAAAAATTGCGGATAAAGCCGGAGCTTTTATCCGCGGGGCAGGGGTTTCATTTTAATGGCCGGGAGCCGGTCTCCGGCGGGTTACAGGGCGTCCGTATAATGGTATTTGGGAGTCGGTTTACTGGAGGGGTCGGTACCTGCGGTTTTTCCCGTCCGCTCGGAGGGCAGGGTTCCCCGGCTTTTGTTTGTATCCTTGCCGTCTTTCTTTTTCTCGTCTTTGCCCACAATGATCCTCCTTTCGCAGAATTTTCCCAGAATGGCTGGAAATAGATTGCTCCGGAGGCCGTATTTTATACGCCCTTGAGTTTTTTCACCCGATGTGATAGAGTAATAATGCTGATTTCAGGAAGGGAAGATGGGCATGTCAGGACATTCCAAATGGAAAAACATACTGCATAAGAAAGAAAAGACCGATTCTCAGCGGGCCAAGGTATTTACCAAGATGTCCCGTGAAATTATCGTGGCGGTGAAAGAGGGGGGCGGCCCGGATCCCGCGGCCAACTCCCGCCTGAAGGACTGTATTGCCAAGGCGAGGGCAGTCAACGTGCCAAGCGACAATATCCGCAGGGTGATTGAAAAAGCCGCCGGGAACGACGGGACCAATTACGAGACCATCGTATACGAGGGGTACGGACCCAGCGGCGTGGCCGTGATCGTGGAGACCATGACGGACAACCGGAACCGGACCGCCTCGGAAATGCGGCATTATTTCGACAAATATGGCGGAAACCTGGGTGCCACCGGCTGCGTTTCGTGGCTGTTTGACAAAAAGGGCGTCATCGTGGTGGAGAGCGAGGACCTGGACGAGGACAAGGTACTGGAGGACGCCCTGGAGACGGGTGCCTCGGATTTCTCCAACGAGGGCGAGGTCTATGAGATCTACACCGAACCGGACGACTGCGGCACGGTGACGGAAGCTCTTGCGAAAAAGGGCTACGTCTTCGTGAGCGCGGAGGTGGAAATGGTGCCCCAGAACTACATCGCCCTCCAGTCGGAGGACGACGTCAGGAAAATGCAGAGCCTCCTGGAGCTGCTGGAGGATAACGACGACGTGCAGAACGTCTGGCACAACTGGGAAGAATAGAACATTTAGAATTTAAGCCTTCCTGAGACACGCGAGAGCGGCGCATCAGGAAGGCTTTCTATATTTTTAACAGAGATTTCGAAAAGACCGGTTCAGGCCGCTGCAGACGTGCCGATCCGCTTCCCTCAGTATTGAAACCATCCTATTTACGGGTTTCCTTTTCGGGCTTTTCCTTCAGGCCAGAAACCGCCCTTGCGCTCTCGGCGTTGGGGTCGTGCTTTATCTTCCTGGAATGAAACGAACCGTCTTCCTTTTTCCGGTTTGCCGTGCTTTTCTTTTTATTATCATTTCCCATGGTAATTTCCTCTTTCCGGTCGCTATCCGTCCTGCGTCCAATTGAAGCGGAGCGTTACCCGCCGATTATCTTGAATCCGCTTTCCCAGATACAGTCCTTGATGCTGTTTTCCGATGCCGGCTGGTTATATTTGATTTCAATTGTGCCTGCAGACAGATCGACGTCTACTTTGCCGACCCCCTCGATTTTATCCAAAGCGTTCTTGAGCTGCGTCTTGTGCTCTTTGTTTTGAATCCCTGAAATACGGCACATCAGATGATTCATCTGCTGTCCTCCCTTGTTTTTTCCCGCCCGGCGTCATGTAAACCGATTTTTTTGCCGTGAATCATGCCGGCGCCGGAGTTCTCTTTCGGTTTGATTTTTCTGAGCTCGGGGTTGCTTTTGGGTCTGTCCTTCCTCCGGTTTTTATTGTTGTCCATAGCGCTCCCTTCCCAATGCCCACGGAATTTGCGAACGTACTTAGTATAGGGCAAAAGGGTTGATTTATACCGGCGAAAAGGACGGGAACTTTATTGTCAAACAGAGGCAGGAGCTCCTTTCAGAGCCCCTGCCTTTTGGCCAGTTATTTAATTATCCCCGGAGAAATGAAGAATAACAACTTAACCATCCGCCATCCTTCATCAGACTAAACGGCCCGAATCATTACGGGTTCAAAGATAAGCCGGTCCATTCCGATCATCTCCCGAATCCAATTAAATCTTTGCTCAATGAGGTACGCGAATCGTACCCGGATAATAGTATGCTCCTATTTTCGACTGCTATGACACTATCGGCTGCCATTCTATGGAATCCTACATTTTAAAAAAGCGTGACCGACGTTATTTGGCGGCAGCGCAGGAGATAAGCATTCAGACATCGTCGTTTTCAACGGACTGCTTTTTTGCGTTTTTATTTTGATTCTGATTTTCGCGGGTGATGGCGGTCTGACCGCGGGCCTTTTCCCGCCGGGCCCGTTTATTATCCGGTTGGCTGTCTTTCGGCATGACATCTTACCTCCTTTGTACATGCGGAGTTTTCGGATTAAGTGACAGAAACGGCGCAGGGAGCGGGGACAGACCGTTTGAAGCTTGAATGACCCCATGTATTTATGCTATACTTGCCGTGAACCGTATATATTATTCCTTTTTACGCAGATACTTACATGTAGTTTACATAAAACAAATGGCGAGGAAAATCCGAAGCATACGGTTCCTCCCCGGGTCTTCCGGGGATGGATTTTATGAACCGGCCGAGCATGAGAACGTACGTCAATGGGAGAAGGAGGACAACATGAAGCAAACGGTAAGGAGACTGCTTGCCGCAGCCGTCGGTGGCTGCCTGTGCCTGGCCCTGGCTCTGCCGGGAATGGCGGCGGGGAGCGGGAGAGACGTTTCCCGGGAAGAGGCGCTGGCGGAGGATTTAAAGAACCTGGGACTCTTCCGGGGGATAAGCGACACGGACTTTGCCCTGGACCGGGCCCCCACGCGGGAGGAAGGGATCGTCCTTCTGGTCCGGGCGCTGGGGAAGGAGAGCGAAGCTCTGGCAGGCTCCTGGACGTATTCCTTTGCGGACGTACCGGACTGGGCGGCGGCCTACGTGGGATACGCCTATGAAAACGGGCTTACCAACGGCGAGTCCGAAACGAAGTTCGGGGCGGGGGAGACCTGCAGCGAGGCGATGTTCCTGACCTTTCTTCTGCGGGCGCTTGGGTATTCCGACGCTATGGACGAGGATTTCGCCTGGGACACTCCCTGGGCCCTGGCCTCGGACTGCGGAATCCTGCCGGAAGGCATGAAGGGGGATATCTTTTTACGGGCAGACGCGGTGACGGATCTCTACGCCGCGCTGGCGGCGTCTTTGAAAGACGGCGGACAGACGCTTGCCGAGCGGCTGGAGGAGCAGGGCGCGTTCAGCCGGGAGCAGTATGAGGCGGCAATCGATGAGAACACGATCCTGGACTGGAAGGCGCTGGACGCGGCGGTATCTGCAGCTATCCAGGCCCATGAAGGCCGGGAGGGGCTCAGCGCTTTTTACTTCGGCACGGAAAGCCATGTGCTGCTGGAGACCGCCCGGGAGGGGGACACCATCCGGGTCTCGGCGCTCTACTATTCCTGTATCTACCACTTCTCCAAAGACGGCGGTTCCGGAAGCGCCGCCTATTCCTCCCTGGCTTCCATTGCCCTGCGGCAGGGGAGCGACGGAACCTATAGTGAGACGGATTACTGGAGTTTATGGGACACGGAAAGCGATCCCGAGGCCAGCCTCCAGTCCAGGTTTTCCGACGACGTTCTCTCTTTGTACTCGGATGTCGGAGGGGACCTGAGCTTCATGCAGAAGGTCTGCGACAAAAGAGCGGAAACTTACCGGACCGAGGTCTTCGAGGCCTATCAGCCTACCTATGAGCAGGCTCTTCAGGAGGTGCTCTCCGGCACGGGGATGACCGTCCAGGAACAGCTGGAGGGCAAGGACTGCACCGTTTTATACGGGGTGCTGGGCGGGATCCCCCACGCGCCGTATTATTTCCTGTATGTGGTGGGATACGACGGATCCATGGTTTCGCTGCCGCTGCCGAAGGAGAGCGGGTGGGGGAATCCTTCCGAGCCGGAAAACCTGCGCCTTTCCGAGGACAAAGCGACCTTATATTATGAGGTTACCTTTACCTACCGGGCGGTTATCGACGAGGGCCTGGATTCGGAAATGTTTCTCCACGAGAAGGGAGTCTACCGCTACAGCGTGAGCCTGCCGGACGGGGAGGTTGCGCTGGAGATCACGGAGGAGTAAAGGATATCAGCGGCTTCTTCTTACGAGAGAATCATGAACATGAGCGGGTTTGTTGAAGCATTCACAAAATTTGTAGGAATATTGACATTTTAGTGGGATTCCCCCCGCCGTTGGCGGGGGAATCCCACTAAAATTTTAAATATGTGCATTTTACAACAGTTCCCTATTAATACGGAGGGGATTTTGTTCGATAATATGAATTGGGAACAGAACCCATAAAAACCTCAGAAAGTAAGCCGTTCCATACAATGAAAAATTCCCCGGAAACGATTGCTTTTTCGGAAATAATGGCATATACTTCTATTTATGGGAATTGTTGATTTTTAAAATTAAATACTGGGCAAACCTGCCGAAAGACAGGGGCGCAAAGCTATAGGGCCTATCTCTTAACGAACGGCAGCCAGTTGTATTTTTTTTCGGGGATGGGCTTGCCATCTCCTTTTATTTTGCTCATTTTTATTCTGTACCGGGTGAAGTTTGCGGCAGCGGCATGAAAGCCCCATGAACGCGGCCGTAAAAATAAAATGGCATTGCAAGAGTCGGCAGAAATAAAATTAAACTGAAAGACGGAGGTAAACATGAAGAAAAAGGTATTGAGTTTTCTGGTAACGGCAGCGATGCTGATCTCTCTGCTGCCCGCCGCCGCACTGGCGGCATTTTCCGACGTGGACGGGCATTGGGGGCAGGCAGCCGCCGAAAAATGGAGCGAGCTGGGATGAAGAGTTCCCCCTGGCTGCTGCTTCCGGTGATGTGAATGGAGTTGGCTCCGCCGCCCCGTACGATGGTCCTGCCCTGGACGGTGACGTTTGTGAGCGTGACGTTTCCGTCGCCCACACCCTGGGCGATGATGAGATCGCCTGTAATCACCATGTTCCGGAGCACAGCCCCGTCCGCGCTGACGATGGCGCTCCCGGCCACGTTCCCGGTGTACTCCTTCGCCTCGTTGAACAGGCCCTTAATCGAATTGTCCAGAACCGTAACCACCTCGGCCCGGCTGATGTCGGCGCCGGGGTTGAATTTTCCCCCATAGCCCTGCATATATCCGTGATTCGCCATTGCGTTCACATATCCCGCCGCCCAGTCGGAAATGCTGCCGGTGTCGGAAAAACGGACGGATGTAGAATCGGATGTTAAAAGTCCCAGTGCCCGCCCCAGCATTGCGGCCGCTTCTTCCCGGGTGATGTTGTCCAGCGGCCGGATCTTGTCTCCGTAACCCTGGATCACTCCGGCTGCGTTCGCCTTTAAAACGGCCTGGGTATAAAAGGCCTGTCCCAGATCGGAAAAGCGGTTGGAACTCTGGGTCTGATATCCCATCAGCCGGCCTGCGCGGCTGCGTATCCGGGCATGGTGTCAAGCAGACTGCCCGATGCGATCTTGGAAACGCTCACATTGCCCAGCGTTACCACCGGTGTATAATCCCCTCCGCCGGAAATCGGCGTAGTGACCAGGGAGTTCCCGTTCCCGTCCACGGGAGCCACGGTAACGGCATCGTTTACCTGGATGCTGGAGGGCCTGTTGCCGTCCACCACAACGTTGTCGGCGTTGACAACCGCCGTCGTAATCGTGCCGCTGTTATTGACGGTGACGGATACGTTGGCCGTCAGCGTCCCCACATGGGAGCTTGCGTCCACATTCACGGTGGCCGTTCCGCCGGATACCGCCAGATTGGTAATGGCGGCGCCCACGGCGTTTACGGTGACGTCCGCGCGGATCTGAACGCTGGTGAAGCTGCCGGTAAGTGAAAAGACCGACGACGGAGCTGTCCGCGTGGTCACGGCAGACGGTTCTGTGGTGAACGCCGTATATGTGGACGACGGCAGCTGGGTGACTACGGCACGGTGACCGACGTCTATTATGACGGCGAAGGCGGATCGGTGATCACCGATTCGGGAAAACTGTACGTAAATATCCCGGTGGCCGGAAACGGCGCGGCAACGCTGAGCGCGGCTGTAGTTTCCGACTGGAGCCTGCTGACTCCGGCCTCCACCGCAGTCAAGATCGTTGCCAAGAACGCAAGCGACGAGGTGAAGACCTTTACGTTCACGGCCTCGGTCACGCATCTGGATTCCGCGCTTCCCTTTGTGACTTACGGTTCCGCGTCTGTGACGGGCGCCGGCGCTACGGCTGCCGTTACCTACACCGCGGCGGCGGGCACTGCTGCGAACACAATGGCTTCCGACACATGGATCGTGCTGCCGGAAGGGGTCACCAGCATCGTCTGGCAGAAGAACGAGCTGACGCCGGTCACCCTGACATTTGATTCCGATTCCCTGATAACCGGCAGCACCTATTCCCTTACCAAGGCGTATTACAAGGCGTTGAGCCTGCCGGTTTCCAATGCGGCCTGCGAGCGGTTCAACCAGATGGTGGGCGCGAACCATACCTTCGCCCTGACGGACGGGCAGGCCATCGGTTCCTATGAGATCACCCTGTACGCGGTGAAAGGTGTGGGGACATATGCGGGCGGCAACATCGCTTACAGCACGGTTTCCTCCTGGGCGAGGGCCGCGGCGGACCTGACCTTCACCCTCGAAAAATCATAATCCGGTTCGGAACAATACAACGCAAAGGCATAAAACAGGGCTCCGCACGTTAACGTGCGGAGCCCTGTTTATCAAAATATTCAGATACCAAGAAAAGAGCGCCCGGCATTTTAAATGCCGGGCGCTCTTTTCTGCGAGCAAACCTGTAAGCCGGGTTCTGTCAATGACAGCCATCTGTCTAGGCCCGGCGTCGCCACCGGGCTCAAGCCACCTACCCGGGGACGGCCGGGCCGACCAATGTCCCCTCTGCGGTGTTGCTCCGGATAGAGTTTACAGGGCCGGCCGGTTCCCCGGCGGCCGGTGAGCTCTTACCTCGCCTTTCCACCCTTACCGGGAAAACCCCGGCGGTATATCTCTGTTGCACTTTTCCTGAAGTCGCCTTCGGCGGGCGTTACCCGTTATCCTTGCCCTATGGAGCCCGGACTTTCCTCGTGAACGGCCTTTCGGCGCATGCCCACGCGGCTGCCTGGTTTACTCGCAGAATTATTGTAACCGACTGTAAAGCCAATGTCAAAGGATATCTTTGTATATGCGCGAAGGGAGGAAAGATTTGCGGTTTGATTGAAATTCTGGGTAAAATACTATATAATCTTCATGCCGTCTTTCGGCCGGCAATGGGATTTGATATCCGGAAACAGCAAATTCGGCCTCCGCCGGCCGCTAAGCGGCGGAAACGGCGCAGATTCTGTCCCTGAGGGGAAAACGGGAATCCGGCGCCGCTCTTTCGGGAGCAAATATGAGCGTAACCATTCATGAGTATCTCGCGGCACTGAAGGGAAAACGAGTGGCGGTGATGGGCATCGGCGTGAGCAACACGCCCCTGGTGCAGCTTCTGCTGAAAACCGGGATTTCCGTTACCGCCTGCGATAAAAAAACCATGGAGCAGCTGGGAGACGAGGCGGAGGAGCTTATCAGCCTGGGAGCGGAGCTCCGGCTGGGGAAAGATTACCTCCGGGACCTCACCGAGGACGTCATCTTCCGGACGCCGGGGATGCGGCCGGATCTGCCGGAGCTGCTTCGGGCAAAGGAGCGCGGGAGCGTCGTTACCTCGGAGATGGAGGCTTTTTTCGAGGTCTGCCCCTGCACCCTTATCGGGGTCACAGGAAGCGACGGGAAGACCACCACCACCACCCTCATCGCGGAAATGCTCCGGAGCGAGGGGAAGAGGGTCCACCTGGGAGGCAATATCGGGCGGCCGCTGCTGTCGGACGCCGGGGGCATGAAACACGGTGATTTCGCCGTGCTGGAGCTCTCCTCCTTCCAGCTTATGACCATGGAACGCAGCCCGCACATTGCAGTGGTGACCAATCTCGCCCCCAACCACCTGGATATGCACACCTCCATGGAGGAGTATATTGCCGCAAAGGAAAATATCTTTACACACCAGAAGAAGAACGATATCGCGATATTCAACGGGGACAATGAGATCACCCGAGGGTTTGCGAAAAAGGCGCCGGGCCGCGTGCGCCTGTTCAGCCGCTTCACCGAGCCGGAGGAGGGCGTTTTCCTGCGGGGAGACACCATATGGAGCAGAAGGGGCGGAAAGGAGCGGGCGGTGCTGCCGGTTTCCGGCATCCTGATTCCGGGAATGCACAATGTGGAAAACTACATGGCGGCCATCGCGGCCACGGAAGGCCTGGTGCGGGACGAGACCGTCCGGTCTCTGGCGGCGAGCTTTCCCGGCGTGGAGCACCGGATCGAGCTGGTGAGGAAATTGGGCGGGGCGGCCTATTACAACGATTCCATCGCTTCCAGCCCGTCCAGGACCATCGCGGGGCTGCGCTCCTTCCCCGATAAGGTTATCCTCATTGCCGGAGGGTACGACAAGCATATCCCCTTCGACGTTCTGGGCCCGGAGGTCGTACGGCACGTGAAGACTCTGGTTCTCACGGGGAGCACGGCGGAGAAGATCCGGGAATCGGTGGAAAAGGCGCCGGAGTACCGGGAGGGAAAGCCGAAAATTATAATGATACCGGAGTTTGACGAGGCTGTGAAAACGGCGGCGGGGGAGGCAAAGCCGGGGGACACGGTGATTTTATCGCCGGCCTGCGCCTCCTTCGACCGCTTCAAGAATTTCGCCCAGCGGGGCGAGCATTTCAAGAAACTCGTGCAGGAAATGGGAGGAAGCGAGACATGAGCATACGGGAGACCATTCTGGCCCTGACGGCGGAGCCGGGGCCCTCCGGTTTCGAGGGCCGGGCGGCGGAACGGGCGGCGGAGCTTCTGGGGCCATACATGGACGAGGTCCGGATCGATGCGCTGGGAAACGTCATCGGCGTGCGCAGGTGCGGAAAGGAAGGAGCTAAACGGCTGCTGCTGGACGCGCATCTGGACGAGATCGGCTTTCTGATTACCGGCTGGGAGGAGGGATTCCTCCGGTTTCGGACCATCGGAGGCGTGGACGCGCGGATGCTGCCGGGGCGGGAGATTACCGTTTTGGCCGGGAAGCCTCTGCGGGGCGTCGTCATTTCCACGCCGCCCCACCTCACCACGAAAGAGACCCGGAACAAACCGGTTCCCGTGGAGGAGCTGTATATCGACGCGGGGCTTTCCCAGGAGTCGGCGGAAATACAAATCCCCATCGGAACCCCGGCTGTGTTCGCCGGAGGCTGCCGGGCCCTGGGAGAAAAGCAGCTGTGCTCCCGGGCGCTGGACGACCGGGCGTGCTTCGCCGTTCTGCTGCGGGCGCTGGAGCTGCTGCAGGGGGAAGCGCTGGAGGCGGACCTATACGTGATGGGAAGCGTCCAGGAGGAAACCGGAGGGCGGGGAGCCATCACGGGGACCTTTGCCGTGAACCCGGACCTGTGCATCGCCGTGGACGTAACCCACGGGAGAACGCCGGACGCGCCGAAAGAGCGGACATTCGCCCTGGGATGCGGCGCGGTGATCGGCGTGGGCCCCAATATGAACCGGAAAATGTCCCGGGACCTCATCGCTTTATGCAAGGATCAGGGAATTCCCTATGCCATAGAGCCCATGGCCGGGGACACGGGGACCAACGGGTGGGAAATGCAGATCGTGCGGGAAGGGATCGCCACGGCGATACTCTCCATTCCCCTGAAATACATGCACAGCCCCGTGGAGACCATCTGCCCCGACGACGCCGAGGCGGCGGCAAAGCTCATCGCCGCCTACGCCCGGTCGCTGAAGGGAGGGAACTGAGATGCACGATGAAATGCTGCAGACGCTCAAGGAGCTGTGCGCTTTAGACGGCGTGTCCGGCTTTGAAGACGAGGTGCGCTCCTATATCCGGAAAAAAGCGGAACCATACGCACAGGAGATCCGGGAGGATATCAACGGGAACCTCATGGTATTTCGCCGGGGGAGCAGCAACAACGGAAAGACCCGGATGCTCTGCGCCCATATGGACGAGGTGGGCGTCATGGTGACGGCGATTACGGACGAGGGATACCTGAAATTCGACTTCGTGGGAGGGGTGGACCGCAGGGTGGCCCTGGGAAGGCGCATTTTCCTGGGGGAGGCCCGGGTTTCCGGGGTAATCGGCCTTAAGGCGATCCACCTGGTGACCGAGGAGGAGCGGAAAAAGGTCCCGAAGCTCACGGAACTGTATATCGACATCGGGGCTTCCGGCAGGGAAGAGGCCGAGCGCCTGGTCTCTCTTGGAGAATACGGGGCTTTTGAGAGCGTGGGGGAGGAATTCGGCGAAGGATTCTTCAAGGCTAAGGCGCTGGACGACCGGATCGGCTGCGCGGTGCTCCTCAGGCTGATCGAGGAGGACCCGGCCGCCGACACCTGGTTCGTCTTCACGGTGCAGGAAGAGGTGGGGACCCGGGGAGCCTTCGGCGCCGCCTTTGCCCTAAGGCCGGACTACGCTTTGACGGTGGAGGCGACCACGGCGGCGGACATGCCCGGTCTGGAGCCCCACAAGCAGGTCTGCGCCCCCGGAAAGGGCGCGGTGCTGGTCGCCATGGACGGGGGAACCATTTACGACAGGCGGCTGTTTGAGGCGCTGCGGGAGCACGCGGAAAATAAAAAGATCCCCTGGCAGATGAAGCAGTTTATCTCGGGAGGCACGGACGCCAAGGCGATCCAGCGGAGCCGGGCGGGAGTCAGGACGGCGGGAATCGCCGCGGCGGTGCGGTATATCCACTCGCCGGCATGCGTTTTCAGTATAAAGGACCTGGACGCCCTTACGGCCCTTGCCAGGGGATTTATTGAAATCACGGGAGGAACGGAAGTATGACGGATCTATTGGAACTGACCAGAAAGCTGACGGCAATCCGGGCCGTATCCGGAAACGAGGGCGCCGTCGCCGAGGAAATTTTAAAACTGGCCGCGCCTTACGCGGACGAATGCTATACGGACATTCTGGGAAATCTGGTGGTCCATCGGCGGGGAGAGGGGAAAAAGCTCCTCTTTGCCGCGCATATGGATTCCATCGGCCTCATCGCCACTTATATTGAAAAGGAAGGCTTTGTCCGCTTCGGCAAGGTGGGAGGGATTTTTCCCGCCGAGACCATCAACACGCCGGTGGTATTCCAAAACGGCGTGCGGGGCGTGGTCTGCAAGGAGGAGAAGGCGGACCTCCAGAAGCTTGCCGTGGAGGATCTGTTCGTCGACATCGGGGCCAAAGACGAGGAGGACGCCAGGGGGAAGATCCGGGTGGGGGACACGGCGGTGTTCGCCTCGGAGACCTACCTTGCGGGGGACCGGCTGGTCTCTCCCTACCTGGACGACCGGATCGGATGTATCGTCCTGCTGCTGGCGCTGGAGCGGATCGGAAAAACGCAAAACGATTTGTATTTCGTCTTCACCTCCCAGGAGGAGGTGGGGCTCCGGGGGGCCAAGACCGCGGCCTTCGCCATCGACCCGGACTATGCCTTCGCGGTGGACGTGACCGACATCGGGGACGTGCCCGGCGTGAAGGTGAAGAACCACTGCAGCCTGGGAAAGGGCGCGGCGATCAAAATCATGGACTCCTCCTTCATCGCCCATCCCAAGGCGGTGGAGCTTCTGGAACGGGCGGCGGGAGCACAGGAAATCCCCGTTCAGCGGGACGTGATCCAGGCGGGGGGGACGGACTCCGGGGCCATCCACGTTTCCCGGGAGGGAGTCCCCTGCGGAGGGATTTCCATTCCCACCCGGTATATCCACAGCCCCAACGAGATGGCGGACCCCGGGGACATCGAGGCCTGCGTACGGCTGGTGGCGGCGGCAGCCATGCTGGAGCCGCAATAATGTCGGAAAGCGCGGGGAGGCTCGGGCGCGGGGAACGGCGGGGCGGCTTCGTCACCTGCATCCGGCGCTGGGAGCACCCATGACCTGATACCAAGGAGGAAGCGGCCATCAAGGATTCATTTGAGCTGAAGGAAGATATATTGAAGCTGGGAGACCGGGCCCAGAGCTCTCTTACCGGGCAGTTTTCCCAAATCGACGCCACAGCGGAGGAGAATACACGGAAGGTGCTCTCCGCATTCCGCAAAAACCGGGTGTCCGACGGGTATTTCGCCGGGACCACGGGGTACGGATACGACGACAGGGGACGGGACATGCTGGACGCGGTTTACGCGGACGTGTTCCGGGCGGAGGACGCCCTTGTGCGGGTAGGATTCGTCAACGGAACCCACGCCATCGCTACGGCTCTCTTCGGCGTCCTGCGGCCCGGCGACGTGCTGCTGTCCGCCGTGGGCGCGCCCTACGACACGCTCCAGGGCGTCATCGGGATAGAGGACAGGGGACCGGGGTCTTTGCGGGAGTTCGGCGTGGGATACCGGCAGGCGGAGCCCCGGAGCGACGGGAGCGCGGACCTGGACGCCATTGCCGCAGCTGCCGCGGATCCCAGCGTCCGGTGCGTACTGGTGCAGAGGAGCCGGGGGTATTCGGGGCGGCGGACCCTTTCGGTGTCCGACATCGGGGAAATCTGCGCCCGGATCCGGGCAGTCAACCCGGAAGCCGCCGTTGTGGTCGACAACTGTTACGGAGAATTCGTGGAGAGGACCGAACCCGCGCAGGCCGGAGCGGATCTTGTGGCCGGTTCTCTCATCAAAAACCCGGGAGGGGGGCTGGCTCCCACCGGGGGATACATCGCGGGGCGCCGGGAACTGGTGCGCCGGGCGGCCATGCACCTTACGGCGCCGGGGATCGGAAAGGAATGCGGACCCTCTCTGGGGCAAAACCGGCTTTTATACCAGGGGCTTTTCCTGGCCCCTCACGTGACGGCCCAGGCGCTGAAAACGGCGGTTTTCGCATCCCGCGTCATGGAGCTGCTGGGATATGGGACGGACCCCGCCCCGGGTGATATCAGGCGGGATATCGTCCAAAGGATCCTTTTCGGGGAGCCGGAGGCGCTCAAGCGGTTCTGCCGGGGAATCCAGAAGGGATCTCCCGTGGATTCCTACGTAACGCCGGAGCCCTGGGACATGCCGGGGTACGGCTGCCAGGTGATCATGGCGGCGGGGACCTTTATCCAGGGAGCTTCCGTGGAGCTGTCCTGCGATGCGCCCATGCGGGAGCCGTTTGCGGTCTATCTCCAGGGAGGACTCACCTTTGAATCGGGCAAGCTGGGAGTACTCAGCGGGGTCCAGACCCTGCTGTATCCGGAGGAAGAGTAGGAGCCAGACAGGACCCGAGGTATTCAAACAAGCCGGGCGGCGCATATACTTCTTTGGGGGTGAGAAGTGATGCGCCGGACGGACCTATACCGGAGAATGCGCCTTTATTCCGCCCGGCGGAGGAGCGGGAGAGGCGGCGGCGCGCTGTTTTTTCTGTTTTTGGCTGCGGGAGCCATTCTTGTGCTGCTGGCGGCAGGAATCTACCTGAAGCCCCTTCTCAGCAACATGGCTGTGGCCAAGGTTTCCAACTCCGTGACGCGGGCCATCAACGAAACGGTGACCGACGAGCTGAACGAGGGGGAGATCAGCTATGAAAAGCTCATCTCCTTTGAAAAGGACTCGGATGGGAAAATCACCGCCCTGCGCAGCAACATGGCGGAAATCAACCGCCTTCAGTCCGGCATCGTCATAGCTCTGGTGGAGCGGATTTCGGAGACCAACACGGCGGATCTGAACATCCCCATCGGAAACCTCACGGGGATCAGCCTGCTGTCCGGCCGGGGCTTCAGGATTCCCGTGCGCATTCTGTCCGTAAGCTCGGCCACGGCAAGCTTCGCAAACCAGTTCACCTCCGCCGGGATCAACCAGACCCGGCATCAGATCATATTGAACATCAAGGTGCAGATCAGCATCCTTGTGCCGGGGTTTTCCACTTCCGCCACGGTGGAGCAGCAGATGAACGTGGCGGAGACCGTGATCGTGGGGAGCGTCCCCGAGAGCTACACCTTCTTCAGCGGTGTGGAGGACGCCCAGCAAGCAATCGAGGATTATTTCAACCTGCAATAGACAACGGCGCATCGGCATGCGCCGGAACAATCGGAGGCGGCCATGGAAACTAAGGATGAGATCCGGAGGCTCCGGGAGGAGCTGAACCGGCACGGGTATCTGTATTACGTCAAGGACGCTCCCGTCATTTCCGACTACGAGTACGACAGGATGCTGCGGCGCCTGGAGGAGCTGGAGGCGGAAAACCCGGAGCTTGTGACGCCCGACTCTCCCACTCAGCGGGTGGGAGGGCGGCCGCTGGAGGCGTTTCGGCCGGTCACGCACGCGGTACCCCTGGAGAGCCTCCAGGACGTTTTTTCCATGGAGGAGCTCTATACTTTCGAGACCCGGATCAAAGAGGCAGGAGCGACGCCGGAATACTGCCTCGAGCCCAAGGTGGACGGGCTGTCGGTGGCTCTGGAGTACCGGGACGGTATTTTCTTCCGGGGGGCCACCCGGGGCGACGGAGTGACGGGAGAGGATGTGACGGAAAACCTCCGGACCATCCGGTCCATCCCCATGCGCCTTGCGGACACCCCGCCTCTTCTCATCGTCCGGGGAGAGGTCTATATGCCCAGACGGGTGTTCGAAACCCTAAACGAGGAGAGGGACGCCGCGGGGCAGCCCCTTTTCGCGAATCCCCGGAACGCCGCCGCGGGCTCTCTGCGCCAGCTGGATTCCAAGATCGCCGCGGAACGGCGGCTGGACATCCAGGTTTTCAACGTGCAGCTGGCGGAGGGGGTTTTTTTTGTTAGGCATTCGGAGAGTCTGGAATATCTGGCGAAGCAGTTTTTCAAGGTGATCCCGCACCGGGTGACGGACACCATGGCGGACGTGGTGCGGGAAATCGGCGTCATGGGGGAAAACAGGAACGCGTATCCCTTCGACATCGACGGCGCCGTTGTAAAGTTAAACTACTTGCCTGACAGGAGACGCCTTGGGAGCACCGCAAAGGCACCCCGCTGGGCGGTGGCTTATAAATACCCGCCGGAGCGCAAGCTCTCGCAGGTGCGGGACATCGTGGTACAGGTGGGACGCACGGGGGTGCTGACGCCCAAGGCGGTGATCGCGCCGGTGCGGCTGGCCGGCACCGTGGTGACCAACGCCACGCTCCACAACCAGGACTTTATCAGCGAAAAGGACATCCGGGTGGGGGACACCGTATTGGTACAGAAGGCGGGGGAGATCATCCCGGAGATCCTGGAGGTAGCACTGGACAAGCGCCCGGAGGGTACTCAGCCTTACTTTTTACCCAAGACCTGCCCCGCCTGCGGATCTCCCGTGACCCGGGACCCGGACGGAGCGGCGGTCCGGTGCACCGGCGCGGAATGCCCCGCGCAGCTTCTCCGGAACCTGGCACATTTTGCCTCCCGGGACGCCATGGATATCGAGGGGCTGGGCCCCGCGGTCCTTCAGCAGCTGGTTTCGGCAGGGCTGGTACACTCGGCGGCAGATGTATATTATCTGAAAAAGGAATCGATAGCGGCCCTGGAGCGCATGGGGGACAAGTCTGCGGAGAACCTCGTGGCCGCCGTCGAGGGATCTAAGGAGGCGGGGCTTTCCCGGCTTCTCTATGCCTTCGGGATCCGCCAGGTGGGTCAGAAGGCCGCAAAGCTCCTGGCCGGGTGTTATCGTCACCTGGACGATCTGCGGCGGGCCACGGCGGAGGAGCTGACGCAAATCCCGGAAATCGGGGAGATTACCGCCGACAATATCGTCACCTGGTTTCGCAATCCTCAGTCCGATCATCTCATCTCGCGGCTGCGCGAGGCGGGGGTATCCATGGAAAGCCACCTTGCATCGGGAGACAGGGGGCTCGCGGGGGAAACCTTTGTGCTGACGGGCGCCCTGTCCCGGATGACCCGGGAGGAGGCAACGGAGCGAATCGAGGCCCGGGGCGGGAAGGTCAGCTCCTCGGTTTCCAAGAAGACCACTTACGTGGTGGCGGGAGAAAACGCGGGAAGCAAGCTCACGAAGGCAGGGGAACTGGGCATCCCGGTGCTGACGGAGGCAGAGCTGGAGAGCATGCTTTCACAGTAAACATAGCAACAGAAACCGCGGACGGCATACGACCGTCCGCGGTTTTATTATATAAAGTGAAAGAGCTATACACCTATTACCGGCCGGATGGATGGCGACAGGAGATGGAAGAAAGCTTTAAAGGGAGCTGCCATATTCCTGATTGTCCCAAAGATTTCAGAAAATTGTAACGTTCCCTTAAAGAAAACTTTATTTCCGCCGGAGGTAAATGCGGTATGATACCTTCAGAAAAACCGAAAGGCGAAGGCTAGATGAAGAAGAGAAAAAGAAAGAAAAGAGGATCCGCGGCGCTGATTCTGGTCCTTTTCATTCTGGGAGGGGCGGCCGCGTTTCTGCTCTGGCAGAATCGGCCCGTCATTCATGTGGAATCTCTGGAGCTGTCCTCGGACGCGGACGGGGACGGGCTGCACGACCTTGCCGACCTGGTGGAGGGGGCCAGAGTGTCAGTGGAAGCCCGGCCGGTATACTTAAGCACTTACTATGAAGGCGGATATCCGCCGGAGAGCGAGGGCGTGTGCTCGGACGTGATCTGGAGGGCGTTCCAGCATGCGGGATACGATCTGAAGGCCATGGTGGACGAGGATATCGCGGAAAATACCTCGGAGTATCCCCGCGTGGCGGGTGCGCCGGACCCCAATATCGATTTTCGCAGGGTTGCCAACCTGAATGTGTTTTTTTCCCGGAAGGCAGCCGTCCTCACGCTGGATCTGCAGCCCGGCAACGCGGAAAACCTGTATCAGTGGCAGGGAGGAGACATCGTCATCGTCAAAAGCGGAGACCAGTACCACATCGGAATCCTTTCGGACAAGCGAAACCGGGACGGGGTGCCCTATGTGATCCACCATCCCGACGGAATGCCCCGGGAGGAAGACTGCCTTGCAGGGTGGGCGGACATACTGGTGGGGCATTACCGATTTCCCGCGGAGAAATGAAGCTGAAGATCATTCTTATATAATTAAAACGCTCCGCAGCGCCGACAGAGGCTTTCCGCTTCGAAAAGCCTCTGCCGGTTCTCTTGTATGACGCCGGATTAAGAGGAGAGTTGTATGGGTTTACGGGGCAGGATATAATCAGATTGTAAGAAAAGGAAATGAAGCGGCTCATTTAAAGCGTCAGCGTTCGGAGAAGGTTCCGGCCGCCTGGGAGCAGACGCCCGGACACGGACGACACAGGATGACGGCGCCTTAAACCGGGGCTGTGAGGGCTAATCATTCGGACATGAGGGAGTAAAATAACGCCGAGGGAGTATTTTCGGACATCAGAGGGCAAGACAACGCATACAAAGAAAGAGGAAAGAATTCAGATTCTGCGGATGGGAGGCGCAAGAGAATTGGAAGACAAACGAGGCTGGATTTTCTGGGTTCCCCGCATCCTGTCCATAGCGTTTATCCTCTTTCTGGCTCTGTTTTCCCTGGATGTGTTTGAACCGGGACTCAGCGCCGGGGAGATTGCGCTGGGATTATTCATGCACAACATTCCATCTCTGATCCTGCTTTTCATAGTGATCCTGTCCTGGAAGCGCGAGATTGTGGGCGGGATCGCGTTTCTTGCCGTGGGCGCACTGTACGTCTTTCTGGTATTTTTCAGAGCATCCGTGCCGCCGCTTACCGCCCTGACCTGGAGCCTCATCATCTCGGGGCCGGCGTTTCTCATCGGAATCCTTTATCTGGCGGGATGGATCAGAAAGAAGAGGCTCAGACAGACCTGAAAACGATCAGACAGCGGCCGCTTCCGGTCAGGGAAGCGGCCTTCTGTTTAGCTGGAATGTAAATTCGCGGGAAGGATTACGCATCGAGAGAGGGGTTTACATAATATAAATTCTTCTGGTCCAGGCGCTCCTTTGCAAGGCGCAGGCCTTCGCCGAAGCGCTGGAAGTGGACGATTTCACGGGCCCGGAGGAAGCGGATGACATTGCTGACGTCCGGGTCGTCGCTCATGCGCAGGATGTTGTCGTAGGTGACCCGGGCCTTCTGTTCGGCGGCCAGGTCCTCGGTGAGATCGGCGATGACGTCGCCCTTAACGGCCATGCCCGCCGCGCTCCAGGGGAAGCCGGAGGCCGCGGTGGGGTAGACCCCCGTGGTATGATCGATGAAATAGGGGCCAAAGCCGCTTTGCTTGATTTCTTCCTCGCTTAAATTCCGGGTGAGCTGATAGACAATGGCGCCTATCATCTCCAGGTGTCCCAATTCTTCCGGACCGCGGGATTCGCGCTGAGCATGGCGGGGGGCAGGCGGGGATAGAGGGGGAGGACCAGGGTTTCCCGCCCGCCGTTAAACCGCAGGCGTCCTTCCTTGCGGTATTCCGCCTTTTCCAGGAGGCTTCGGAGAAGACGGTTTTTTTCCTCCGGCGACGGTGCGGCGCGGTACAGCGCGGCCATAGAAACCGGAGAGGAGAGGTCAGGAAGCGGAGCGTCGGGTACCCGGAGAGTGTCCCGGAGCAGGACGAGAAGCTCCGTTTCCT
Source organism: Papillibacter cinnamivorans DSM 12816 (assembly GCF_900176335.1). Taxonomy (GTDB): domain Bacteria; phylum Bacillota; class Clostridia; order Oscillospirales; family Oscillospiraceae; genus Papillibacter; species Papillibacter cinnamivorans. Next base: position 397,996 of record NZ_FWXW01000002.1, on the reverse strand, counting down.
TCGTTTCCAGGGTTTCTCTGCGCCGGAGAAAGGTCTCCTCGTCGTATACGCCCCGCTCCAGAAGACCGCAGAGGGAATCTTTCTGCCGGACCACAGTGTCCAGCCGCCTTCGGATCAGGCGGGAAGAATCCGGGACTGAGCCGGCGCGCGCCGGAGACAGAGGATGAGGCAGGATGTACCAGTATTCAAGGGCGGCGAGGAGACAATCCTCCGCGGCGGACAGGTAACCGCCCACCGTGGGGCAGCCCGGGGAGGGACAGAAAAGAGAATCGGGAGAGCCGCTTTTTCCGGGCCGGCGGATCATAGCGCGGCCGCACAGGGCGCAGTAAAGAAGGCCGGAGAGGGGATTTTTTTTGGAGCGGGAAACAGGGCCGGGTTTTATGGGACGGCTTTGCAGCAGGAGACGGGTTTTTTCAAAAAGCCCGGGGCTTATAAGGGGATTGTGCAGGCCGCGGACCAGAATCCAATTCTCCGGACGGGAGCGGGGACGGGAGGCTTTTATGCTTCCGTCCGCGGGCGACTTTACGGTTTTTCGGAAATTCCACCGGATCCATCCGGCGTATACGGGATTGCGGAGCATGCATCCTATGGCGGCGGGGCTCCAGACGCAGCCGCCGGGAGAAGAAATCCCCAGCGCGTCCAGGCGGCGGGCGATTTCCCGAAGGCCGGGCCGGACGCCGCCGCCGTCTGATATTTCCCCGGCAAACCAGCCGAAGACGAGGCGCACCGCGTCGGCCTCCTGGGGATCTGGTTCCAGAATAAAGCCGTTTTTTCCCTCCCGGCGAATCCTGCGGTAGCCGAAGGGAGCCCGGCTGCCCACAAATTTTCCCTCCCGAACCGAGGCCAGGCGGCCCCGCTGAAGACGCCGGTTGATCACTTTGTACTCCCGGCGGCTCATGAAAAGGCCGAACTCAAAATACTCCTCGTCAAACTCGTCGGAGGGATCAAATGTTTTCAGGGGAGTGACGATTTTAGCTCCGGCGTATTTGAAGGCTCTTGCCACCACACCCTGATCCACGGTGTCGCCCCGGGCGAGGCGCTCCACTTCCATCACGAGGACCCCCTCCCAGCACCCCCGCTCCACCTCGGAGAGCAGGCGGCGCATCACGGGCCGGGCATCGATGGATTCTCCGGAGACCAGCTCCCGGTAAACGGCTTCTATAGGGAGGGTCAGGCGGGCGGCCAGTTCGGTAAGCGCCTGCTCATGACGCAGCAGGGTGTCTCCGGGGCACCGAGCCTCGGCCTCCGCGTCGGCCCTGGATTTTCTGAGATACATGCAGTAGGGCATCTTTTGCCTCCTTTCGGAATTTGAAAATCCTTCGCAAGAAAATTGTATGGAGGCGGGCTCCGGGGTATGCCGTGAAAGCGAAAGCAGAAGAAAACAGAAAGGACCCTCCGCGGCCGGACGGGAAAACATTCCGGTTTAGGCCGCGGAGGGTCCTGACATTTCAGCTGAAGAAAGACTCAGAGCGGGGAGATTCAAAGCAGGGCGGACAGGGTCCGACGCTTCCAGACTTATGCCGGGGGATACTGGGCGTCCAGGAAATCAAGACCGGTTTTGGTCCGGAAGATTTTGCCGCGAATCCGGGACACCGCATCCGCGTCCATCCGATCCTCGGAGATGTTGACCAGAAAATCCGCTTCCACCAGGATCTGATAATCGATTCCGTCTATGCTCCCATAAGTGTGGTGATGCCCCACGAGAAAGGAAACCCGGGCCGTAAGCCCTTCGGGATATCCCAGGCGCCGGAGCATTTCCTTTGCCAGCGGGGGACCCTCCAGCTCCTGATAGTGCCCCGCGGAGGAGCCGTACTTCTCCTCGCTGGGCCGGATGCCGATATCGTGTACCACGGCGGCGGCTTCCAGGATCTCCTGGGTTTCCGGATCCAGGCCCTCCAGCTTCCCGATGGCAGCGGCAAATCCCCAAACCTTCAGAAAATGGCCTATCCGCCTCGTATCGCTTCCGAAGAAACCGATCATTTCCCCCACGAGGGGGCCGATTCGTCCGATCATATCACATGTCCTTTCCGGCGCGGGGGCCTGGAAGTATAAAAAAATAGTAGCACAGGGAGCAAGGGAAAACAAGCCGCGGATCGGGCTTAAGAGGCGGGAAGAGGACCGTTTTGCGAGGGGAAAGAGGGTTTTTCGCATCCGGCAGGTTTTCAGTGCCTTTCGGACGGCGGAGCGAGAGAGCACGGCGCTGAATACAATGGAGTGCAGGCAACTTCCGCAGCGGAAGAAGGGTACCTGTGTTAAAGAGACTGATTACTAAAATGACCGACTGGTTGAAAAACCGCAAAAAAACGGAGTATACAAAAATCATCGTCGGCTGGCTGCTGCTCAACGGCACGATCTGGACCTACCTGAGCTATTATTTGGCTTACCTGGGCAAGGAGGAAATCGCAGAATCCCTGTCCAAGGCCGTGGTCACGGAAATCCTGGGGGTTTTCGCCGTCTACGCCTGCAAGGCCCTGCTGGAAAACCTCAGTAAAAACAACCTTTGGCCGGATAAGCAGAAGAAAGTAAAAAACGACGAGATCGACATCAGCTGATCCTATGCCATATGGACCCGCCTGTCTGCCGATAAAACCGGCGGGCAGGCGGGACACAATCGTATCCAATCCCATAAGGAGGTAAAAAGCATGAGAAATCCAATGTTCAGAGGTCCGGGAAGGCCGGGTCCAGGCCCGGGCCCGGGTCCAGGCCCAGGACCGGGACCGGGACCCGGACCCTGGTGGGGCGGGGGCTGCGGCCCGGGACGCCCCTGTCCGCCGCCGTTCTGGTGGTGGGTCGGCGGCCCCTGGGGCTGTAACAGGCCCGGAGGGTGCCCCAGATGGTGATCCCTTACAGCCTCCGGACCGACGGGGACCGGAAGCTGTCGGAACATTTCCGGGTCCGGGAATTTGCCTGTCACGACGGAACGGATAAAATCCTGATTTCGGAAGAACTAAACGCGCTACTGGAAAAGATCCGGGAGCACTTTGAGGCGGCCGTTTCCATCACCAGTGCATACCGGACGCCGGAATACAACGCAAAAATCGGCGGCGCTTCTAAATCCCAGCATGTTCTGGGGAAAGCCGCGGACATCCGGGTGAACGGTGCTACCAGCCGCGAGGTGGCCCGGTACGCCGAGATACTGGAGGCGGGCGGAATCGGTCTGTACGAATACGAGGGCGGTTTCACCCATGTGGATGTGCGCAGCGGAAAGGTCCGCTGGATCCAAAAGAGCAAAAACGGAAGCGCAGAGACGATTGCCACCTTCGGGAAGGCCGAGGAGGCAGAATCCGGGCAGCCGGACGGCGCCGCGGATACGGAACCGGAGGGCGGCCGGCCCAGCAGCTGGGCGGAGGAGGGAGCCGAGTGGGCAACAGAGGAAAAGCTCATCCTGGGAGATGAGAACGGGAACCTCCGCTGGCAGGAGTCTTTGACCAGGGAACAATTCGCCGTAATCCTCAAGCGCTATCACGACAGCTTCGGGGACTGAACCGTTCGGGCCGCTTTCCAGCCGTCAGCAGGGAAGAGGCCCGAACCGCGTTTCACAAGAACTCCGGATGCAGACGAAGGCAACACGGCGGAGCGAAAGCATCCGCAAGGCAGATGGATTGCGCTCCATGATTAAGTCCCCGCCGCCTTTGACTGAAATTCGAACCGGAAGTCTCTTCCGCTGAAACGTATTTATGTAGTATACTATTTTCAGGATACGGACAGGCTGCAATACAATCCGCCGCCCGGAACCCGGACGGCGGACTGCTGTATTCCGGCGAAAAAGGCCTCTTACGTCAGATCCTGGCTTTCATATGCCGAAATCATTTTCTTGACCATCTGCCCTCCGATGGGGCCGCCCTGCTCGCCGTTTACGCGGGAAGGCAGGTCGCCCTTGTAATGGTCGTTGTTTTCCTTCACGTACTGGAGCCTTCCGATTTCCCGGGCGGCCTCCATTTTCAGTTTATTGAGGGCTTCCTTTGTTGCGCGGTCAGCCATTTGCCGCTCCTTTCCGGGGGAACGCGGGAAGAGACACTAGCGGCTGCCGGCGCTCTGCTCGGCGATCTCAATGGCCGTGCGAACCATCTTTCCGCAATCCCGGGACGATACCTCGCCCCAGCCTCTGGTGCTTACCGTGTCGTAAACGCCCATCCGTTTTGCGATCTCCGTTTTCAGATTTTCCGACATAATGCTTTTATGCATATCGCTTCCTCCTTTATCCGTATCCGCTGCGTTTTCAGAAAGAATCTCCGTTTCCGGCATATCGCCGAAAGGCGGTTTGCCTGTGTCCTCCTGTTTCCAACCCAATGGGATGCTGTGATTTCCGGCGCCGCGAAGCGGCGGCGGTGATTCATTTTCATGAATCAAATGTAGTTTTCCCGTCCAAAGAAGGATTATGAACGTTAAAATGAAGTAAAAATAAGCCGTATCAGGCGGAATTTTATCATATCAGATGGGCAGCATGCTGGAAAACGGCTGTTTTTTGACCCGACAGCCTGTCAAAGGAGAGGACGACATGAAGTATTACATTGTAGACGCCTTTACCCAGGAACCGTTCCATGGAAATCCGGCGGGAGTGTGCCTGTTGGAGGAGTGGCCGGAGAGGGACAGGCTACAGTCTATCGCGGCGGAAAACAACCTGCCGGAGACCGCGTTTCTGAAGCCGGCCGGGGGATATTACGAACTTAAATGGTTCACACCGGAAACGGAAATCGACCTGTGCGGACACGGCACTCTTGCAAGCGCGTTCGTACTGTTCCGCTTTGTAAAACCGGAGGCGAAAACGATCCGGTTTCGGACCATGAGCGGGGAGCTGACGGTGGAGAGAAGGGGAGAGCGGCTGGAAATGGACTTTCCTGCGAGACCTCCGGAAGCGGTTCCCATTCCGGAGGGACTGGAAAATGCTTTGGGAGCAAAAGTGCTGGAAACCCACCGGTCCCGTGATCTTGTGGCGCTTTTGGAAAACGAGGAAACCGTCCGGAACCTGCGGCCGGATATGGAAGCCCTGGAGCGCCTGCAGCTGGGACATGCGGCAGTGGTGACCGCAAAAGGAGAAAGCGCCGATTTTGTCTCCCGTTTTTTCACTCCGGGAGCCGGAATCCCGGAGGATCCCGTGACGGGTTCTTCCCACAGCACCCTGATCCCGTTCTGGAGCGCAAGACTCGGCAAAAATCAGATGACGGCCAAGCAGCTGTCCAAGCGGGGAGGGACTCTGTTCTGTGAAAACAGAGGGGAGCGGGTCGGGATTGCGGGGAACGCCGTATTATATCTCGAAGGCGAGATCCGGCTTTAAGAAATCTGTATTTCCGATAAAAGACAATGGAACGCAAGCATGAGAGCCGGCTGAACGGAAGGTGTAAAGCTCTCTCGCGCCGCATGTAAAGGAATTGACATCACATACAGAATGCGAGAGAGATGAAAGGTCAACATGTAAAGTAAATACACTGTACATAATTTGCACGCGACACAGGAAATATTCGCGGCGGTTCAGAGAGAATCCCGCGGTCCGGATTCTTCCGTACCTATGTCGGTGAGAAGTCCTTTCAGTTCTGGGTACGGCATGGAGTATCTCTGACTCAGATACCGGAGGGAAGCGCCCAGCTCGCCGTCCGGTCCGCCGTACTGGCTGATGATGTACGAAGCCAGCCTGGGGTTGGAATTTTTAATGTTGATGGGATACTGCAGTTTTTTCTCGTAGACGAACATACTATTTTGCTCCCCCTTCCGTGCGCTCCCAGGGCCAGGGGTCGTTAAGCCAGGTATAGCCGGTTTTCATGGTGACATTGGTCTGAACGATGGGGCCATAGAGCTTTTCGTAGCTTGCCCGGGATTCCTGATAGAGCTTCACGTAATAGGTGTAAAGCTCAAGTGCTTCCGTGTCCTCCCGATGAGTGTCCAGATACAGGCCCAAATCTACGATCGCAAAACCAAGGGCCATGAGCTCGGTGAGGGCGTTGTTTGCCAGTTCGCCGTGGGGCTCCGTTTTCTCCTGATACGGAAGATTCAGGCCCGGAAAAAGGGTGCCTTTACTGAGGCCTTCTCCCTGACCGTACATCCGCGTGTTGCTCTGCTGAAACGGGATATACGGGAAGGCGAGGGGCGCGCATTCGGGAAGGATACCGCTCCGATACCCGCAGGCGCTGCCCGTGCCGTTTTCAGAATTCAAATCTGTTCCTCCTTCTGCTTTATTTGAAAGACATCTGTCTTCCATCTATTTTATGATGAGGCAAGGACAATGGAAACCGCCTGAAAAACCGGTGCAGAGGCTGTACGATTCCCTTTTGGGAGGACGGCGGCGCTTTTTCGCGACAAACATCCCGATTTGCGTGGAATCCCGATTTCATTTGAAAGGAATAACAAATCGGATGTCCTCATAAGGTACAGAGGGAGGGATCCGCTTTGTTCATTCTGATTTCAAAAAGACAATGGATCGCGGCTCTGCTCTGCGCCGTTTTGATGCTGGGGGCGGGAAGCGCATGGCTTTACCGCCGGATGGCCGAGCCGGTATTTTTTCATCCGGACAGTTATTCCACGGGTACCCTGATTCTGGACGCGGGGCACGGCGGAGAAGACGGCGGAGCGGAATCGGCGGACGGGCAGGAGGAGAGCGGCCTGAACCTGGATATCGCTCTGCGGACGGAGCAGCTCATGGGCCTTTTCGGCGTGAACACGATACTGACCCGGCGGGAGGACATTTCCCTGCATTCCGAAGGGGCGGAAAGCCTGCGGGAAAAGAAAAAATCGGATCTCAAGAACCGGGTGGAGCTCATTAACGGAGTGGGGGACGGAGTTCTCATCAGTATCCACCAGAACAAGTTTCCCGACAAAAGCCTGCGCGGAGCCCAGGTCTTTTATGCCGACGAGGAGAGCAGCCTGGCTTTTGCAACCGCGGCACAAGAGATTCTCCGGGCCGTGCTGGACGACACAAACCGGCGGAAGGCTGCCAAAATTCCCCAAACGGTATATCTCATGAACCATATCACCTGCCCCGGAATCCTTGTGGAATGCGGCTTTTTGTCCAATCCGGGGGAAGCGCAGCTGCTGAAAAGCGATACATATCAGAAAAAAATCGCCCTCTCCCTGTGCATCGCCTATCTGGGATATCAGGAGACCAGGGGGTAAGCTCTGCCGGGGGAACGGGTCCGGCATAACGAATACGAAAGACGGGAAAGAGAGACATGAAGGAAAAAACAGTTTTTTTCTGCACGGAATGCGGCAACGAGACGCTTAAATGGCAGGGGAAATGTCCCGCCTGTGGGAGCTGGAACACCCTGGCGGAACGGCCGGCCGCACGGAAGGGAGCCGCCTCCGGAAAACAGAAGCCGGGGGAACGGAATACGGCCCGGCCCATCGATCAGGTGGAAGCCTCGGAGGAGCTGCGCTTTTCCACGGGAATGGCGGAGCTGGACCGGGTACTGGGCGGAGGCGCCGTTAACGGCTCCATGGTGCTGGTGGGGGGAGCGCCGGGAATCGGAAAATCCACCCTGCTGCTCCAAATCTGCGACAGCCTCTGCCGTTCGGCCACCGTTCTGTATGTGTCCGGAGAGGAATCCGTCCGGCAGCTGAAGCTGCGGGCGGACAGGCTGGGGGTGCGCGGGGAGCGGCTTCACGTCCTGGCGGAAACCCGGATGGAAGACGTGCTGGAGGCGGTTCGGGAGCTGGGGCCGGACATCCTCATTGTGGACTCCATTCAGACGATGTACAACGGGGAACTGGACACGCCTCCCGGCAGCGTGGGGCAGGTGAAGGACTGCACCCTTGCCCTCATGCAGCTGGCGAAAGGGGAAGGGATCACCGTTTTCGTCATCGGACACATCAACAAGGAGGGTTCCATCGCGGGACCGAAGGTACTCGAGCACATGGTGGACTGCGTTTTGTACTTCGAAGGGGAGCAGCACATGAGCTACCGGATCCTCCGGGCAGCGAAAAACCGGTTTGGGGCCACCAATGAAATCGGGGTATTCGAGATGCAGGATTCGGGACTGCGGGAGGTGCCCAATCCCTCGGAAATGCTTCTGTCCGGGCGGCCCGAAGACACGCCGGGAACCTGTGTGGCCTGTGTGATGGAAGGAGCCAGGCCTATTCTGGCGGAGGTGCAGGCCCTGGTCACCCCCAGCGTTCTGGGCGTTCCCCGAAAGAGCAGCAACGGTTTCGACTATAACCGGGCCATGATGCTTTTAGCAGTGCTGGAGAAACGGGGAGGACTGCCGGTAGGAGGCTGCGACTGCTATATCAACGTCGTGGGAGGCCTGAGCCTGGACGAACCCGCGGCCGATCTGGCCCTGGTGATCGCCCTGGCGTCCAGCTACCTGGACAAGCCCGTACCCACGGGGCTCGCGGCCGTTGGGGAAGTGGGGCTCACGGGAGAGCTGCGCCCCGTGAGCGCGCTGGAGCAGAGGCTGAGCGAGGCGCGCAGACTGGGATTCACCCGATGCGTCATTCCGGGGCGGAGCGCGGAAAAGCTCAAGGCCGGTCCGGAAGGACTGGAGCTTCTCCGCGCCAACAGCGTCCGGGACGCGCTGCGCACCGTTCTGAAAGAATGCGGGAAATAACCGATCCGCCGCGCCTGAGTATCGGGCGCGGCGGACGGGTCGGTTTTATAAGCCGGTAAGGGACCAGCAATATAGTTTACAATAATAATGTTATGTCTACTATTTAGCTCGGATTTTTATCACCGGACCCGGCCGGATAGGGAAGGGGAGAGGCGCTTTTTCCGCGCAGCGGGACAAAATTGACGCATGCGTTGTCGCCGGAGGGTTCTCCTGAGGAAGCGGCCCGTTCCAGGGAACAGAAGCCGTCCTGCTGGTATACGCAATGACTCGTACAGGCAATCAGGCTCATACAGCAACGTCCTTTCACCGGTTGATAAAATGGGATTTTCTATCCGTAGTTTGACCCGGGCACAAGAAACTAAACAGGATTCATTTGACAAGGATATTTTTAAGGAGAAAAGGAACGGAAAACATGAGGAGGTTTCTGAGAAAACCCAATCTGCCGGAAGGAAGAGTCCTTGCCGTACTGACAGGGGAGACCTATTTTGAAAAGCTGCGGCCCGGTCTTGCGGCAAGGGGAGCGGAGACAATCCCCGTTCCTGAGAACCCGCTTGTGGCCTCGCCGCTGCGGGGACACGCCGATTTATCGGTCTGCCACGCCGGGGAAGGGGACTGGATTGCCGCCGAATCAGTTTACATAACACTCAAGAACCGGTTCTTCACGGCCTGGGGGGAGAAGGCCGGAATGCAAAAAGACGAGGGGAGCCAAAGTCCGGAATATCCCCGCGACTGCGGCCTCAACGCGGCCGTTATGGGACGGCTTGCCGTCTGCGGAGACAAGTGCGATCCGGTGCTGGAAAAGATTTTGCTGCAAAAGGGGCTGGAAATGATCCACGTCCGACAGGGATACGCAAAGTGTTCTCTCTGTATTCTGTCCGAAAAGGCCGCTATTACTTCGGATACCGGAATTGCCGCCGCACTGCAAAACCGGGGCCTGGAGATTCTTCTCATCCGGCCGGGACATATCCTGCTGCCGGGATACGACACGGGATTTATCGGGGGCTGCTGCGGAAAACTGGGGCCGCGCAGGATCGCCTTTACGGGACGTCTGGACGGGCACCCCGACCACGAGGCGATCCTGAGGTTTATCGCGGCGCAGGGTATGACGGCGGAATATCTGACGGAGGAGCCGGTCTTTGACGCGGGCTCTCTGCTGCCTGCGCTGGAAGAGCTATGAAATTTCCCTCAATACGGCGGGGAGCTGCGGGATGCGGCGATATGCCGGAAAAGCTCCGCTGGGTTTATCGGCAAACCGCTGCGAAAAACGGAAGGGGCGGCACAGAAACGCAAGGCATTCCGGAGAGCCGGCCGGGAGAGAGCGGAGGCACGAATGGCTGTAACAGAAATGTTCAGGTACGCAGAAATCCTCCTGCCGGAGGGAGGAGGAGAAAAGAAAGACTTGACAAAAAAACTCTGCGGATTTATAATTAAACAAAATAAAAATTTTGTTTAAAATAGAGGGGAAGAAAACGACTCGGAAGGGGGGTTCCCGGGGGTTTCTCCGGGGACTTGAGCCGTTGGTTCTGCCGGATACTTCAGAACGCGGAACATGCAAAAATGAAAACCGCCTGCCGCATGGACCGTGATACGCTGCGTTATCTGAATTCTTCCGCGTCAGAGTTATTCCGCGGCGGCCGACCGGACCACGCACAGCGCCGCCTGAATCCGGCCGGCTGATTCAAAGCCAAAATTTATTGTATATAGGTGTTACGGAAATCGCGCAATTTCAGGATAAACGGTGCACAAATAAAAAATGCGTGTGATCGGTTTCACTCCATGCGGTTTTATTGTTAAACTCTGTTCCGGATGGCTTATCAAAACGACTGTTTTTTGCGGCGTGGCGATGACTCAATATAAAACGGTGAATGTCCGGGGAACGCAGCATCCGGCACGACGGATTAAAAAAGACCCGAAATAACACATACAGGGATATCGCTATATGAGATAATATTGAAGGAGGGGCGGAATGGACTACAGAAACGAAGCGCCGGGAATCCTGCGGGACTTTCTGGCCTATCATGAGACCATCAAAGGGCATTCCAAGAAGACTGTGGACGAATATTTTTTGGACCTTCGAAACTTCTTCCGCTATCTGAAGATTCGGCGGGACAAGGTTCCCCGGGAGACCGATATGGAGAACGTCTCCATCCTGGACGTGGATCTGGAGCTTGTCAAATCCGTTACGCTTACCGATATTTACGAATATATGAGCTTTTTAAGCCGGGACAAGGTGAAAAACCATAAGAGCAGGAACCCGGAATACGGGCTTAACGCGGCTTCCAGGGCCAGAAAGGTGGCCTGCATCCGATCGTTTTATAAATATCTGACCAACAAGGCGAGACTCATGGAGGAAAACCCGGTGAAGGACCTGGACTCCCCCAAGCTCAAGCGGAGTCTCCCCCGCTATCTCTCTCTGGAGGAAAGCATTATTTTGCTCTCCAACGTGGGTGGAAAGCACCCGGAGCGGGATTACTGCATCCTGACGCTGTTTTTAAACTGCGGTCTGCGGATTTCCGAGCTTACGGGACTCAATGTCTCCGATGTGCGGGAGGACCATCTGCGGGTCCTTGGAAAAGGCGGAAAGGAACGGATCGTCTATCTCAACGACGCCTGTCTGGATGCACTGAAAGCCTACCGGGAGATCCGGAGCAAGAGCGCCGTGGGAGACAAGGGAGCCCTTTTCCTCTCCCAGCAGCACAAAAGGATCAGCCGCGCAACGGTCCACAGCCTCGTGAAGCACCATCTGGCCGAGGCGGGGCTGGACAGCGATAAGTATTCGTCCCATAAGCTGCGGCACACGGCGGCCACCCTGATGCTCCAAAACGGCGTGGACGTGCGGGCCCTTCAGGAGGTGCTGGGTCACGAGCACCTCAACACCACGGAGATTTACACCCATGTGGACAACGAGGCGCTGCGCACGGCCGCCCGGGCCAATCCCCTCTCCCGGGTGCGCCGGAACAAGAAACGGAGCGGGTGATCCTGCGGGGATATCGGCTGATTCCAATATAGAACACTTGTTCTAGATTGTCAAGGCTTTTTCTATTGTTTTTCTGATTATTCGCTTGTTCAAGGTGCAGCCGATGAAGGCTGTTCCCCTCATGGATTTACATATTGCGCCATCCTGTCAAAGCGATATGATCAAAGCAAGGCAGGCCCGGTTTTTTCAGACCGGGTCTGCCTTGCTCGTTTCGGTACTTGTGCTACCGGCGGACGCCGAGGAAATGAATCAGCCGCAGCTTCTTGTATGTATAGGTGCCCAGCGGACGGTAATCCGCGTCCTGGGTGTGGGCGGCAACCAGAATATTTTCCGGGGCCGGATTCTGTCCGGTCTGGACCACCACGGGGGAATGCTGAAAAGACATTCCGTCAAAGGAAATCTGCACGATATCCCCGGGCCTTGCCTCGCTCAGGGGCGCTTCCCTTCCAAAGGGGCCGATGCTCTCCGTTTTGCGGGTCATGAAATTGTAGAGGTAAGCGACTCCGGTCCAGGCGGGGGCTTTGTCTCCGGCATTACGGTAGTACCAGCCGAAAGTGGGAGTGTAATTCATCACCCTGCTGCCGGCATAGATGCACTGGGAGGCAAAATTGGTGCAGTTTCCGCCCAAAGACCCGTAGTCATAATAGGCAGGATTGCGGGCGTATGCCCAGCGGTGCGCGTACTTGACCGCCGCGCTGCGGTTGTATTCCACGATTCTCAGCGGCACACACTCTATCCCCTTTTCCGCCGTATTAAGGCGAGGAGAGTCGAACCTGACCCGGTTTCCGGAAGCCTGACGCGCGGTTGGCTGCGTTATCCTCCTCGCCTTGGTCCATAGTATGCCGGGGCGGGAGCGGATGATACCAAGACGGAGGCAGAGCCTGATTTATTCGCCTTTCGTGATGTTTTCTTACTGGGACTTTTTTCTTAAAGTCAATTTCATTCGTTCACACGAAAACGCAGCAGGCGCATGGCATTTGCCACGGCAAGGAGGGAAACGCCCACGTCCGCGAAAACGGCCTGCCACATACCGGCAAGGCCCAGGGCGCCCATCACCAGAACAAGGAGCTTCACCGATATGGCAAAGGCGATATTTTCCTGCACGATCCGCCGGGTGGAACGGGCGATTTTCATGGCGGAAACCAAAGAGGACAGCTCGTCGGTCATGATGACCACGTCGGCGGCCTCCATTGCGGCGTCGGACCCAAGGGCCCCCATGGCGACGCCCACGTCAGCCCGGCGGAGGGCCGGAGCGTCGTTGATCCCGTCGCCGGCGTAAAGAAGGGTCCTGCCGGGAGAGGTTTCCTTTAGGAGCACTTCTATCCGGGATACCTTGTCGATCGGGAGAAGGCCCGACACAACCTCGTCGATTCCCGCCTCCTTGCCGATCCGGGCGGCCACTTCCTCCCTGTCGCCGGTGAGCATGACGGTCTTTCGCACGCCGGCGGACTTCAAAGCCCGGAGAGCTTCCGCCGTGTCTTTTTTCAGAGTGTCCCGCAGGAAGACGCCGCCCAGATACGCGCCGCCTTTTGCCACGTGGACGACCGTCTCGCCGGGATCGTCCCCGGGGACGGAAAGGCCCAGATCTTCCATAAGGATCCTGGTTCCGGCCCAGACGCTTTGCCCGTCCACACGAGCACGGACGCCTTTTCCGGGAAGCTCGGTATACTCCGAGATGCGGGTGGTATCGGCCGATCCCCCCCAGGCTTCCCGGATAGACCGCGCCACAGGATGGGAAGACAGGCTTTCCACAAGAGCGGCATATTCCAGAAGCTCCTTGTCGCTTACGGAAACAGGAGCGAGCTTCACCACGCGGAATTTTCCCCGGGTGAGGGTCCCCGTCTTATCAAAGACGGCAATTTCCGCATGGCACAGGGCTTCCAGGTAGTTGCCGCCCTTGACCAGCACCCCGGCCCGGGAGGCCCTGCCGATCCCGGCAAAATAGCCCATGGGGACGGAGATCACCAGGGCACAGGGACAGGAAACCACCAGAAAGATAAGCGCCCGGTGCAGCCCCTCGGCCCAGCCGATACCGGCGAGAGGCGGGAGCAGAAGAGCGAGGATGATTGCCACAGCCACCACCGCGGGGGTATAGATTCCGGCAAACTTCGTGATGAACTGCTCGGGTACGGCTTTGTTTTCCGCCGAGTCCTCCACCAGACGCAGGATCCTGGAGGCGGTGGAATCTCCATAGGTTTTTTGTACCCGGACCTTGAGGACGCCGCTTTGGTTGAGAAAGCCGGAGAGGACGGGAGACCCGGGATTCGCGGGCCGGGGCTCAGACTCTCCCGTGAGGGCGGAGGTGTCCAGCCAGGACTCCCCTTCCAGCACATCGCCGTCCAGGGGGATCTTTTCGCCGGGATGCACCAGAATGAGATCTCCCACGGCGATATCCTCGGGGTTTGTTTCCACCGGACGGCCGTCCACGATGCGGAAGGCCCTGTCAGGCCGAAGGTCCATAAGTTCCCTGACGGATCTTCTGGAACGGTCCACCGCGTACCCCTGAAAGAGCTCGCCCACCTGATAAAAGAGCATGACCGCCGCGGCTTCCGCCCGCTGGCCGATGAAAAAGGCGCCGAGGCTGGCCAAAGACATGAGGAAATTTTCGTCAAAGACGCGGCCCGCGGCGAGATTTCTTCCCGCCCGGAGCAGAACATCCCAGCCGGCCAGAAGATAAGCCGCGGCGCCCAGCAAAAAAGACAGCGGCCCCGGCAGACCGGGGAGAAAGGCAAGCGCCAGAAGAAGCCCCGAGACAATCAGCCGGAGCCGGGAGGCTCCCCTTCCCTCTTCGCCGGAGCCGCCGTGGGCATGGCTGTGATCGTGACACGCGCAGCAGGCGCAGTCCTGTGCGGATGCGGAACTGCTGCAGGGATCCTCCCGGCAGGCGCAGGCGGATTCGCTTGTGCCGCCATGACGGGGACCGGGGCGGCTCTTTTTCCTGCCGGTCATGCGGATCCCTCCTGAACGTGCTGGAACGCCACGGCAAAAATCTGGCCGATGTGCTCGTCGTCCAGGGAATAATAGACCACCTTGCCGCTCCTGCGGAATTTCACCATGCGCGCCTGCTTGAGAATACGGAGCTGGTGGGAAACGGCGGACTGAGACATGCCCAGCAGGACCGACAGGTCGCAGACGCAGAGCTCGGAGAGGTTCAGAGCGCAGATGATCCTCGCTCTCGTGGAATCCCCGAAGACCTTGAAGAGTTCGGCCACCTCGATGAGCGGATCCTCCGGGGGCATTTTCTTCCGGACCTCGGACAAAGCCTCCTCGTGAATCACCGTAGTTTCACAGCAGTCGGAGAAATGGGTTTCTTTATTCAATATCGGCGCCTCCCTTGCGGACAACATATCACAAAATAAGTATGAACGTATGAACAATTGTTCATACGTTCATACTACTTCCCTTTCCCGATTTTGTCAAGAGGTTGAATAAGATTCCGGGCTGACTCCATATAGGTACGGACGGTCTCGGGGCACTTTCCCGATTCCGTCAGGCTTATAAAACCGAGGCGCGCGGGCTTAATAGCCCGCGCGCCTCGGTTTTTTATTCCGGCAGGAATCAATATGCTTTCCCGTTGCAGCCGAGGACATGGATCATCTTGTGGGCAACAAGGGCCCGGATGTTGTCCCGGCCGGGAGTCAGATACTGTCTGGGATCAAAGTGGTCCGGGTGTTCCGCCAGGTGTTTGCGGACTCCGGCGGTCATGGCCAGGCGGAGATCCGAGTCGATGTTGATCTTGCACACCGCCATATGAGCGGCTTTGCGCAGCATGTCTTCGGGAACTCCAATGGCGTTTGGCATGGCGCCGCCGAACTCATTGATCTGGGCCACATACTCGGGGATCACCGAAGAGGCCCCGTGGAGGACGATGGGAAATCCGGGAAGCCTTTTTTCCACTTCCTCCAGGATATCGAAGCGGAGCTGAGGCTTCTGCCCGGGCTTGAATTTATACGCCCCGTGGCTGGTGCCGATGGCGATGGCCAGAGAGTCGACGCCGGTGGAGCGGACAAACTCCTCCACCTGGCCGGGATCGGTATAGGACGAGTCCTCGGCGGACACATTAACTGCGTCCTCAATGCCGGCCAGACGGCCCAGTTCCCCTTCCACCACCACTCCCTTTTCGTGGGCGTAGTCCACCACCTGCTTCGTCAGGCGGATGTTGTCTTTAAAAGAGTGCTTGGAGCCGTCGATCATCACGGAGGTAAAGCCGCCGTCGATGCAGGATTTGCAGATTTCAAAATCCTCCCCGTGGTCCAGGTGAACGCAGATGGGAAGCCCCGTGTCTTCTATGGCAGCCTCGATGAGCTTCATGAGATAGACATGCTTCGCGTATTTCCGGGCGCCGGCGGAAACCTGCAGGATCAGGGGGGACATGGTTTCCTTGGCCGCTTCCGTAATGCCCTGAATGATCTCCATATTATTGACGTTGAAGGCGCCGATGGCATATCCGCCCTCGTAGGCCTTCCGGAACATCTCCTTGGATGTGACAAGCATTGAACCCATCTCCTTGTAGAAATTCTACATAAATTTTACCAGCTTTTTGGGCGGATTGCAAGAAAAATCGACGCTGTGGGGGAAACGCTGCGGGATAGTATGCACCGTACTCCTATCAGTATGAACGGGCGGTTTGATTTTATCGGGTTTCCGTGATATGATTTTTTTACCAGAATTAACGGCCGGAAAATCCGGCCTAAAACATACGGGCAAGGGGGACTCACCAATGAAGGAACTAAAAGGCGCGTGCATCATCGGGCAGTCGGGCGGACCCACCTCGGTCATCAACGCCAGCGCTCTGGGCGCCATACGGACCGCGCTGGACTCCGGAACAATCACAAGGGTACTGGGAGCCGCCCACGGGATTCGGGGCGTGCTGGACGACAGGCTCTACGACATGGGCAAGGAAGACCCGGCGGAGCTGGAGCTTCTTCGTTACACCCCGTCCTCCGCCCTGGGCTCGGTGCGCTATAAAATGAAGGACCCGGACAAGGACCCGAAGGACTACGAGCGGATTCTGGAGATCTTCCGGAAATACGACGTGCGATATTTCTTTTATAACGGCGGCAACGACTCCATGGACACCTGCAACAAGATCAGCAAATTCATGCGCCGCTCGGGGCACGAGTGCCGGGTCATCGGCATCCCCAAGACCATCGACAACGATCTGTACGGCACCGACCACTGCCCCGGCTACGGCAGCGCCGCCAAATTCATCGCCACTACCTGCATGGAGGTCTATCAGGACGCCCGGGTCTACGACACGGGGATGATCACCGTCATCGAGATCATGGGGAGAAACGCCGGGTGGCTGGCCGCGGCGGCTTCCCTGGCATGCCTCAAGGGCGCGGGGCCCGACCTCGTCTACCTGCCGGAGCTTCCCTTCTCTTTGGAACGGTTCTATATCGACGTGGAGGAGATTTACCGCCGGACCGGCAAGGTGATCATCGGAGTTTCCGAGGGCATCCGAGACGAAAAAGGGACGTATATTTCCGAATACGGCTCGGCCATGGCCCAACAGAAGGACGCCTTTGGCCACGCCCAGATGGGGGGCCTCGCCACGACCCTGGCTTCCCTTCTCCAGGAGCGCACCGGGGCCAAGGTGAGGGGAATCGAGCTGAGCCTGCTGCAGCGATGCGCGGCCCATCTGGCCTCTCTCACGGACATCCGGGAGGCGTATCTGGCCGGGCAGGCCGCGGTGGAGGCGGCCATCGGCGGTGAGACGGACAAGATGGTGGCCTTCCGGCGGGATACCGGAACCCGGGGAGAATACCTCTGCCGGACGGAGCTTATCGATCTGCACCAGGTGGCGAACCTGGAGAAGAAGGTTCCCCGGGAGTGGATCAACGAGGCGGGGAACGGCATGAAACAGGAGTTTATCGACTACGCGCTGCCCCTCATCCAGGGGGAGCCGCATCTTCCCAAAGAAGATTCCCTTCCTCGCTTTGCAAGGCTCAAAAAGGTATTGACTTCGGAAGTATGAACCCCATCCCTCTTCCCCCTTCCCGGGGGGAAGGGGGGATATCGTGTTTAATGGGCTGCTGAAAATCCTTTGGATTTTCAGCAGCCCACTGCATATCCTATGATGATTTTGGGAAAACCGAGCTTTCCGGGACCTACGCCCGGGCGGCGCGCTTTCTGCTCTTATAGTTCTTCCACATGGTCCAGAGGGGGCCGGCGATACAAACGGTGGAATAGCAGCCGGAAATGGTACCGAACATCATGGGAAGGGCGAAGGTGCGGATGGACGTGATATTGTAAATCTGGGCGAATATAAAGACGATGGTGATGCTGACGAAGACGGTGATGTTGGTGTTGATGGAGCGGGAAATGGACTGGGTGATGGAGATGTCCACCAGCTCCTCCGTATTCACCTTTTTGCCCAGAAGGCGCGCGTTTTCACGGATCCGGTCGTAGATAACGATGGTGTCGTTGATGGAAAAGCCGATGATGGTAAGGACCGCGGCGATATAGGAATCTCCTACGGGAATCTGGAAGATGGCAAAGACCGAGGTGACCACCAGAACGTCGTGAATCAGGGCGACGATGGCCATTGCGCCGGCGGAGAAGCCTCCGATATTCCTAAAACGGATGCCCACATAAATCAAAATCAAAATGAAGGAAAGGGCGATGGCAATCATCCCGTTTTTGAAAAATCGCGCTCCGTAAGAAGGCTCCACGGTTTGGGAGTTCGTAAGGTTCATATTGGCGTCCGGGAAAGTGACGGTGAGGACCTGGGTGACGGTCTGCTGATCCTGGGAAGTGATGCCCTCATTCCCCGCCAGGTTTATCACCAGCGTCTGCCCACCGTTTGTGATATTGGTCTGGATCTGACAGTCGACGGTCTGCCCCAGTGTGCTCCCTATCACGGATTCGGCCTTGGTGACGTCCACGTCGCCGACGCAGGAGTAATTCAGAATGGTGCCGCCCTTGAACTTGATGTCCAACTGAAGGCCGTTTACCAGGGTGAAAATAACGCCGGTAAGGATGACGGCGATGGAAATGGCGAAATACACATAGCGGTGTTTGAAAAAGAAAACTCTCTTGACGTTCATTGTGCAAGCCTCCTCGCGCCGAAATACTGGGGTTTGCGCAGTCCCTTATACTCCGCCAGAGAGCGGATCATGAGCCGGGAGGCCGAGATGCCCGCCACAAAGTTCATGATGATGCCCCACAGGAGGGTGTAACCGAAGGACAGAAGGGACCCGGAACCGAAGATGAGGAGGATGATGGCCACGATAATGGTCGTGATATTGCCGTCGAAAACCGAGGAGAAGGCGCGGGAGAAGCCGGTGTCGATGGCGGAGCGGAGGGTCTTGCCGGAGTTCAGCTCCTCCTTGATGCGTTCGGAGACGATGACGTTTGCGTCCACTCCCATGCCCACCGAGAGGATCACGCCCGCGATGCCCGGGAGGGTGAGGGTGAACTGAGGAATAGACAGGGCCAGAAGCTGGCCCGTCACCTGAAGAGCCAGGGCGACGCAGGCCACAAGGCCGGGCACCCTATAGTACAGCAGCATGAACAGGCACACCAGAGCGAAGGCCACCTCGCCGGCCAGAACCATGACGTTGAGAGCGCCGGTTCCCAGTGTGGGACTGATGATATTGGTGGTTTTCGCCTCCATGGAAAAGGGCAGCGCGCCGGAGCTGATCTTCTGAGCCAGAGCTGCTGCGGCATCTTCGCTTTCCATGTTGTCGATATACGCCTCGCCGCCGGTGATCTGGGTTTTTACCGTGGGAGCGGAAATGAGGGTATCGTCCATGTAGATGGAAATCTTCTGGCCCACCAGACGCCCGGTGGCCTCGGAGAACTTGGTGGCTCCATCGTCGGTGAGCTCCAGCACGACGATGGGAGTCTTGGTGGTGCTTGTGAAATCAGCGTAGCTCTTTTTCACGTCTGAGCCTTCCAGAACGATGTTCCCGTCAGGGTCGCGGAAGGTGAGGTGTGCGGTTTCGCCCAGCTCGGAGACCGCTTTCTGGGGATCAAAATCGGTTTCATCGGACTTCCAGGGAAACTGCACGATGATTTGTCCGTTGGCGGAGTCGATTTTTACATCCCGGTCGGTGATGTTCTGGGCGTCCATTCGGGTTTCGATGATGGCCTTGGCCGCTTCCAGTTCGTCATCCGTGGGCGCGCGGTCCAGATCCTTGGGCGAATAGACGGCCTCCACACCGCCCCGGATATCGATGCCGAACCGCATGTTGTTGGCGCCGTTGAGCGTCAGGCCCCCCAGCTTCAGGCCGAAGAGCGCCACATACAGGGCAAACGCCGTGATCAGCACAACAATGAAAAAGGCAGGTTTCATCCGCGCAGATCCCATATACGCATTCCTCCAGTTCGTTCCAGGTATATTAATTGAACAAATATCAAGTATACCTCAGTTTGCCCAAAAGGCAAGAGCTTTTCTGCAATTCTTCCATTTTGACAGTGAAAAAGAGCGCCTACGCTTCCGTCGACGCTCCGGCGGCGCACCTATTTTCTTTCCGCCCGGCGGCCTATACCTTCGGTTTCGCGCCGTCCTTCATCAGATCGGCACAGCGCCGAAGGACGGGCGACACTTCCCCATTTAAAAATTCCTCCGTCTGCTCCTTGGCCCGGCCCGTATACCGGGCGGGCTCCAGATGTCCGGAGAGCTCCTCCAGGGTCATGCCGAAGGCGGGATCCCCCGCGATGAGCTCTATCAGGTTGTTGGGAAGCCCCAGGTCCTTCACGTTCCGTCCGGCTTCCAGAGAGTGGACCCGGAGGCGCTCGTGAAGCTCCTGGCGGTCGCCTCCCCGCTTGACGGCCTCCATGAGGATATTTTCCTCCGCCATGAAGGGCAGCTCCTCCCGGACGTGCTTCAAAACGACTTTATCGTGGACCACGAGGCCGGAGGCGACGTTTTCGCAGAGGATCAGGATGGCGTCGGATGCGAGAAAGGCCTCGGGAATGGCGATGCGCTTGTTGGCCGAGTCGTCCAGGGTGCGCTCCAGCCACTGGGAGGCGGCGGTAAAGGCGGGGTTCAGAGCATCTGTCATCACATACCGGGAAAGGGAGCAGATCCGCTCGGAGCGCATGGGGTTGCGCTTATAGGGCATGGCGGAAGAGCCCACCTGCTTAGCCTCGAAGGGTTCCTCCACCTCCTTGAGGTGGGCCAAAAGGCGCAGGTCGGTGGCAAATTTGGAAGCGCTCTGGGCGATGCCCGAAAGGGTGGCGCAGACCGCGGCGTCCGTCTTCCGGGAATAGGTCTGCCCGGAAACCGGCACCACGCCGGAAAAGCCCATTTCCTCGGCGATCATGGCATCCAACTTTTTCACCTTTTCATGATCCCCGTCGAAGAGGGCCAGGAAACTGGCCTGGGTACCGGTGGTCCCCTTGGAACCCAGGAGCTTCAAATGCTCCAGGCGGTATTCCACCTCCTCCAGATCCGTGAGAAAATCCTGGATCCAGAGAGTGGCGCGCTTACCAACGGTGGTGAGCTGGGCGGGCTGAAAATGGGTGAAGCCCAGGGTGGGAAGGGCTTTGTATTCCGAAGCAAATTCCGAAAGGGCGGCGATCACCCGGAGAAGGCCGGCCTTCAGCAGCGTGAGCCCCTCCCGCATAAGGATCAGGTCGGTATTGTCCCCCACGTAGCAGCTGGTGGCCCCCAGGTGGATAATGGGCATGGCCGCGGGGCACTGCTCGCCGTAAGCGTGGATATGCGCCATGACGTCATGGCGCAGTTCCTTTTCCCAGCGGGCGGCGGAGTCGTAGTTGATGTCGTCCTTATGGGCTTCCATCTGGGCGATCTGCTCGCCGGAAACGGGCAGGCCCAGAGATTTTTCCGCCCGGGCAAGGGCGATCCAGAGGCGGCGCCAGGTGGAAAACTTCCGGTCGGGAGAAAAGAGGGCGAGCATCTCGTCGCTGGCGTAGCGGGAGGCCAGCGGGCTTTCATAGGTGTCTTTCATCATACCCTATCCTTTTAAGAATTGTTCAAGGCGGTCGAGCCCCTTTTTAATGTTCTCCATGGATGTGGCGTAAGACCAGCGGACAAAGTCCGGCGCTCCGAAACCGGAGCAGGGCACCAGGGCCACGAGACCCGTTTTGAGGAAAGCCTTCGCAAAATCGTCGGAGTCGCGGATTTCGATTCCTCCCAGGGTCCGGCCCAGCTGCCGCTTGAGGTTCATCATCACATAGAAGGCTCCCGAGGGCTTCAGGCAGCTCACGCCGGAGATGGAGTTCATCCGGGAGACGATGTAATTCCGACGTTCCTCAAAGGCTTCCCGCATGCGCTCCACGCTGTCCTGGGGGCCGGTGAGGGCTTCCAGGGCGGCCATCTGGGAGATGGAGCTGGGGGCGGAGGTGGAGTGGCTGAGATAGGCGGACATGAGGGAGGAAAGGCGCTGGTTCGCCGCGGCGTAGCCCACGCGCCAGCCCGTCATGGCATAGGACTTGGACACGCCGTTTACCAGGATGGTGAGCTCCTTGATATCCTCCCCCAAAGAGGGCACGCTCACAAAGGGCAGGCCGTCGTAGATCAGCTTGTAGTAGATCTCGTCGGAGATGAGATAGATCTCGTTTTCCACGCAGATGCGGGCGATGGAGGAAAGCTCTTCTCTATTATACACCATTCCCGTGGGATTGGAGGGGGAATTTAAAATCATCGCCTTGGTTTTTTCCGTGACGGCTGAGCGCAGCTTGTCTATGTTCAGCTTGAAGTCATCTTCCTCCGGGGCGTTTACGACAACGGGAACTCCCCCCGCCATCTTGATCATCTCGTAATAGCTGACCCAGTATGGCGCGGGCAGGATGACCTCGTCCCCGGGATTGAGGAGCACCTGCAGGGCGATATACACATTGTGCTTGGCCCCGCTGGCCACGGTGATCTGGGAAGGAGCGTAGGAAACGCCGCAGTCGGCCTCCAGCCGGCGGCAGACGGCCGCGCGCAGCGGCTCGATACCCGGCGTGGGGGTGTACCGGGTGAAATTCGCCTCAATGGCGGCGACGGCGGCCTTTTTAATATTGTCCGGCGTGTCGAAATCCGGTTCGCCGGCGCCGAAGCCGATGACGTCGATCCCGTCCGCCTTCATCTTTTTATACATCGCGTCGATGGCCATGGTGGTGGACGGGGTGACCGCGGCGGCGATTCTGGATACTTCTTTCATACTCTACTCCCCTGTTCGCTGCAAAGGCCGCAGTTCCTGCAGCCCTTTTTTATACGGAATTTGGTTTTACAACATTATATGTTCCAACTTGCAGAATTGCAAGAAAATTTACAAAAAAATCATGAAATCTGAATGCGGCGGCGAAGGATGATTCAATTTCACAAACAACATGCGGGAAAAAATCCCCGAGGGAAGGATACGGGCGGCAGAGAACTCATTATACAGCAAAATTGACCCAAAAAGCAGGGCGAATAGTGACAAAAATCCTGTCAGTATCCGCCCCGACCTTTCTATTCTGTCCAATACCCTGCCCCGCAGCCGTTTTGCCGGAGCTTACCGGCAGCACTCGGCGTTGCGGTAATAGATAAGGTACAAACCCTCCATGAGGAGATCCTTATTGTAGATGATGCTGCGGCGGCACTGAGGAAGAATAAGGGGAGCGTTGCCCCCGGTGGCCACCACGGTGGAGACGGAGCCGGCCGTCTCCTCAATGCGGCCGATGACATTGTCGATCATGCCGGCGTTGCCGTACAGGATACCGGAGCGCATGGAGTCGATGGTGTTTTTCCCGATGAGGGAGTCCGGTGTATCGATGGAGATAAAGGGAAGCTGGGCGGCATGCTCGGAGAGGGCCTCCAGGGCGATGCGCACGCCGGGAAAGATGATGCAGCCTTCGAAGGTGTTGCGCTCGCTGATGAGGGAAAATGTGGTGGCGGTTCCCATGTCGATGACGACGATGGGAGTCTTGTACTTATTGAGTGCGGAAACCGCGCTGGCCACGATGTCGGAACCCAGCTGGGCGTGAATTTCCGTTTTGATATTTAGCCCGGTCTTGATGCCAGGCCCCACCACCATGGGGGGCTTCCCGAAAAGCGTTTCGATGGCCGCGGCCACACTGGAGGTGACGGGAGGCACCACGCTGCAGACGATGGCCCCGGTAACGGCGGCCAGGTCGCACTTATAGAGCCGGAACAGGTTCATGATGGCGATGGCGCACTGGTCGCAGGTGGCGTTCTTGTCGGTGTTGAGCGAAGAGATGAAGACCAGCCGCGCGCCCTCGCCGAACAGGCCCACGGAGATGGTGGAATTTCCGATATCGATGGCCAGAAGCATGACAGATCCCCCTTTATCCCAATAAGCAGTTACCAAAGCCGAAGAGAGGAAGCCAAAACGTCCGCGGGGCGGTTACTCAGTCAAATCCCTTCAGGACGGCAAACTCGCCCGCCGGCCTGCGGGCGCTCCGGAAGGCGTTGATGGGATGGGACGTATCCTCGTACCCTATGGCGATGCCGAAGATCACGGAAAGAGTATCGGGGATACCCAGTTCCCTTCGGATCACATCCGGATAATGGACCAGATTGACGGCGGGAATGGTGGAAAGGCCGCGCTGGGCCGCTTCCAGCATGATGCTCTGGCTGAAGGCCCCAAGGTCGAAGATGGACCAGGGTGTGAGTGTTTTGTCCATGCACAGATAGATGACGGCGGGGGCGTAAAACCCCTTCAGGTTCAGCTGCCCGAACTGTTTTACCGCTTCCCCCGCGGCCAGGGCCATGTCCGCCGTGAGCTGCTGGGTGCGTTTTTTGTGTTCCTCCGGCCAGCTTTTCGGGCGCGGGAGATCGGGACACGGCGGCGTCCCGCTGCCAAACCGTTCCAGGAAGCCGTCCTTGATTGCCTGAAGGACGTCGCCCGCTGCGACGTAAACCTCCCAGGGCTGGGTGTTGGCCCAGGAGGGCGTGCGGGCTGCGGCTTCCAGAAGCTGCAGAATGACGCTGCGGTTCACGGGATCGGGTTTAAACGCCCGGCAGGAGCGGCGGGCCGACAATGCTTCGGTTACGTTCACGGCGATACCTCCATTCATGCTGTTTGGGAGCTCAGCCGGCCGCGGGCGCGGCCGGCTCTGAGCCTTTCTGATTTACTAAAACGAACGTGCAGAGCCCTGGGGATTGTTCAGGACGTAAAAGGGCGAAAGACGACGTCAGATATTGCCTCGGATGATTTTTCCCATCTCCCGGGTACCCAGGGGAGCGCCGGAGCCCGCCATGTCGGCGGTCCGGCAGCCGGAAGAGAGGGCAAGATCCACCGCCTTTTCAATGGCGGCGGCTTCCCCGGCGAGACGGAAGGAATAGCGGAACATCATGGCAGCGGACAGGATGGCGGCCACGGGATTTGCCTTGTCCTGACCGGCTATGTCGGGGGCGGAGCCGTGGATGGGCTCGTAAAGGCCGGGGGTCCTGTCCCCTATGGAGGCCGACGGCAGAAGGCCGATGGAGCCGGTGAGCATGCTGGCTTCGTCCGATAGGATGTCCCCGAACATGTTCTCGGTCACCAGGACGTCGAAGAAGGAGGGGTCCCGCACCAGCTGCATGGCGCAGTTGTCCACCAGCATGTCGGAATAGGCCACGTCGGGGTACTCCGCGGCCAGCCGGTGCATGACGGCACGCCAGAGGCGGGAGGTTTCCAGGACGTTTGCCTTGTCCACGCTCACGACCTTTTTCCGGCGCAGGCGGGCCAGCTCGAAGGCGCGGCGGCCGATCCGCTCGATCTCCATCTCGCTGTACTTCATGAGATCGGAGGCTTCCTCTCCCCTGTCCTCGGTCTGATACCGTTTCCGCTCTCCGAAGTAGATTCCCCCGGTGAGCTCCCTCAAGAGCATGAGATCGAAGCCCTTATCCGCTATATCGCTCCTCAGAGGGCAGGCGGCCTTCAGAGCCGGGCGGAGGGCCGCCGGGCGGAGGTTTGCGTAAAGCCCCAGGTCGGAACGGATGGCCAAAAGTGCCTTTTCCGGACGGAGAGCGGGAGGCAGATTGTCCCATTTGGGCCCGCCCACGGCGCCCAGCAAAACGGCGTCGGCCCGCTGACAGGCCTCCTTTGTCCCCTCGGGATAGGGCGTTCCCTTTGCGTCGTAAGCGCAGCCGCCCATGAGGACGTCGATCCATTCGTAGCTGTGGCCGAAGCGGGCTCCCACGGTCTCCAGGACGCCCACGGCCTCTTCCACCACCTCGGGGCCGATGCCGTCGCCCCGGATGAGAGCAATCTTGAAGTTCAACCTCAGACGCCCCTTTCCTTGAGAGAATTGAGAAGGCCGCCGGCGCGGATGATATTGGTCACGAATTCCGGGAAGGGGGCCGACTGAAAGGAGCGGCCCGTGGTCTCGTTTACAATGAGTCCGGTATCGAAGTCCACGCTCACCTGATCCCCGGGTTTAATGTCCGCTGCCGCCTCGGGGGATTCCATGATGGGAAGGCCGATGTTGATGGCGTTTCTGTAGAAGATCCGGGCAAAGCTGCCCGCGATGACGCAGGAGACGCCGCAGGCCCGGATGGCGATGGGCGCGTGTTCCCGGGAGGAGCCGCAGCCGAAATTGGCTCCGGCCACGATCAGGTCGTTCTTTTGTACCTTGCCAACAAAGGAGGCGTCGATATCCTCCATGCAGTGCTTAGCCAACTCCGCGGGGTCGGAGGTGTTCAAGTACCTCGCGGGGATGATGACGTCGGTATCCACGTTGTCTCCGTATCTGAAAACGGTTCCGGTGGTTTTCATATTCTTTTCTCCCTCCTCACAGTTCGTCGGGGGAGGCAACGACCCCCGCCACGGCGGAAGCCGCAGCGACCGCCGGGCTTGCCAGAATAATTTCAGATTCCGTATGTCCCATGCGGCCGACAAAATTGCGGTTGGTGGTGGCTACGGCCCGCTCGCCCTTGTAGAGGACGCCCATGTGGCCGCCGATGCAGGGCCCGCAGGTGGGGGTGCTCACGGCGCAGCCGGCTTTCACGAAGATCTCGATGAGCCCTTCCGCCAGGGCGTCCAGATAGACCTGCTGGGTGGCGGGGATGACGATGCATCTGACTCCGGGGGCCACCTTGCGGCCCTTCAGGATGGAAGCGGCGATACGCAGGTCGCCCAGACGCCCGTTGGTGCAGGAGCCGATGACGCTCTGGTCGATCTTAAGGCCGCGGACCTGGCTGACCTTCTGGGCGTTGGAGGGCAGATGGGGCAGTGAAACCGTGGGTTCGATCTCGGACAGGTCGATGGTGATCTCCTCGTCGTATTCCGCGTCGGGGTCGGCCTCGAAGGCCTCCCAGGGGCGGGTGACCCTGTCTTTCACATAGTCCCGCACGGCCTGGTCCACGGGGAAGATCCCGTTTTTGGCCCCCGCCTCGATGGCCATGTTGGCGATGGTGAACCGGTCGTCCATGGTGAGCTCCTTAACTCCGGGGCCGGTAAACTCCATGGATTTATAAAGAGCGCCGTCCACTCCGATTCTGCCGATGATGTGGAGGATGACGTCCTTGCCGCCCACCCAGGGACGCAGTTTGCCAATCAGGTTGAAGCGGATGGCGGAGGGTACCTTGAACCAGGCAACGCCGGCCGCCATGCCGGCCGCCATGTCGGTACTGCCCACGCCGGTGGAAAAAGCGCCCAGGGCCCCGTAGGTGCAGGTATGGGAGTCGGCCCCGATGACCGTCTCGCCGGGTGCCACCAGACCCTTTTCGGGAAGCAGGGCGTGCTCGATACCCATGTTCCCCACGTCGAAAAAGTTGGTGAGGCCGTGCTTTTTTGCAAAAGCGCGGGACTCGCTGCTCTGCTGGGCGGCCTTGATGTCCTTGTTGGGGGTGAAGTGGTCCAGGACGATGCAGACCCGGTCCTTGTCGAAGACACGGGTAAAGCCCGCCTTTTCAAATTCCTTGATGGCCACGGGGGCGGTGATGTCGTTTCCCATGACCAGGTCCAGCTTCGCCTCGATGAGCTGTCCGGCCTTCACCTCGGGAAGGCCCGCGTGTTTGGCCAGGATTTTCTGGGTCATCGTCATTGCCATGGCTTTTCCTCCTTTACAGGCCGGTGTCAGTATTATAGCACCGGCCGTTTTTGTTTGCAACGCGGGGACGCTCCGAAACTCGTGTGTCCGCCTCCCCTGCCCTGCCGGAGCCGGGATAAAATCCTGATAATGGGGGTGGTAGGATAGTTCCAGTATAAAAGGACTCTTGCCGCAAGAATGTAAACTGTGATACAATCTTACCAAGAAGATTTCCGGAACGGATTATCCGGACCGGAAAGGAGGAAGCATGCAGTACCGATACGAGTATTTCAACACCCGGGAGCTGGGGCTTGCTCCCGACGTGTGGCATAGGTTTGCCTCCGCCCTGCCGCCCCGGGTCTATGAAAAGGACCGGATGATCTACTGGCAGGGGGAGACGGCGGAACGGTTCTATTATCTCACGGAAGGCCGGGTCAAGACCTTCATCAGCTCCGGCGAGGGGGAGGAAAAGATCCTCACGGTCTACCAGGCAGGGCACATTTTCGGAGAGGCGTCGTTTTTCGACGGGATGCCCCGGGTCTCCTCGGCAAGAGCCCTGACGCGCTCCCGGATCGTCTCCATCTCGCGGGAGGTGGTGGCCGAGCAGTTTGCCCAGGATCCCTCTCTGGCCCTTTCCATGCTCCGGTACCTGGCACGGACGGTACGGATGCTCTCGGCCCAGGTGGACAACATGACCTTCCTCCAGGCCGACCGGCGGATCGCGCGGCTGCTTGTTAACCTCCAGGAGAGGGACGAGGACATCTTCTGCACCCACGAGGAGCTGGGCTCCTCCGCCGGGGTGAGCCGGGTGACGGTGAGCCGGGTGCTGGGGGAGTTCGAACGCCTGGGCTGGATCGATACGGGGTACCGGAAGATACGGATCCTCAAACGGGAGGAACTGAGGCATTTTGCGGGGATATAGGGTGCTTTTGTTTTTCGGCGGTTGCAAGGCTTTTCAGCATTTATTATTGATATTTATAAGCTTGGATGGGAGTTACGCGCTCCCCGCTGGCGGTAACTTTTTGTTTCTGCAAAAAGTCACCAAAAACAGACCAAGAGGCCCCGGCCTCTTGGATCTCCATGGGACGGGTGCTCCTTGAGACGCTCTTAATGAGTAATTGACTATCGGTAATTTCGAGCGCACGGACAGCTCTATGGCAAGAGGTCTGTTTTGAGCCCGCGATCGGAGCTCTCCAGGTTTTGGACTGTGGGGCTCAAGGAGTCTGCGAAAACCGAGTTTATACGACGATTGAGAGGATTAACTTTTTTAAAAGCGTCTGGTCTATGGGACACTTCAGAATTTCAAAGCTTCCGACTGTTGCTTTTTGTATTATGTTAACAATATGGGGATTGCTTTACTATCTTCTTCGATGTTGCTGGCAGAAGGTTTTAGCAGATTTTCTGAGCCGTCGGGACTGATTTTCGGAAGGCCTGTCGCGGGCTGAAAAATGGAGTTCCTGTTTTTTGAGCTATTCGTGCGGTTCTTCCTGCCGATGGCCGGGTTCTTTCGGAGGCGCATTTGCCGCAAAACTCTTCTTTGGGATCCAAGGGGCCGGAGCCTCTTGGCGCACCTTTTTCGGCCACTTTTCCCTGCGAGGGGGAAAATGGCCCCCCGCCGGAGGCGCGTAATACTCGTTATCTTAGCCTTTTGAAAAGACCGCCTACGAAAGCTTTGGACGGGAGCGCGCAGCTCCCGTCCAAACTAAGTAATGTAAAAGAGCTGCCCAAAAGCGCTTTTGGGCAGCTCCCTTTTTCAATAAGTTTTTACAGCAGGATGACGTCGTTGATGTCCAGGCGGAAGCGGAGGCCGAGGTAGTCGGCAGCCCGGCGGCACAGGAGCATCCGGTTTAAAAAAATCTCGAAATAGTCCATGACGGCGCTGATTTCGGTGTCGATTCGCAGGCTCAGAGTTATGGTTTTCTGTTCGGTATCCAGGTCCAGAGAGGAGTCGTACACCGCGTAGTTGACCCGGTCGTGAATATCGAATTTCGAAGAGTCCGGGTTTCGCACCCGGCTGCGGCGCACGTCGGTCTTGTCGGCCAGAATCAGGGCCGCGGAGGCGGCGTTTACCGGGATGGCGGAGGCCTCGTCGTGATTTCCGATGGAGGAGACCACCACAGTGATGTCCTCGGGGTCCATCCCCATGCGGCTGAGGATCTGAAAGGCGATCACCGCGCCGCTCTGGGCGTGGTCCACGCGGTTTACCATGTTGCCGATGTCGTGCATGAAGGCGGCGATGCGGGAAAGCTCGATTTCCCGATGGGAATAGCCCAGACGCTGCAGGATATCGCTGGCCACCTCGGCGCACTTTGTCACATGGGCCAAAGAGTGCTCGGTATAGCCCAGGGCTTCCAGCGTCACGTCCGCCTGGCGGATATAGGCCTGAATCTCAGGCGAGTTTTTGATGGTTTCAAACGTAACCGTACCCATGATTCCTCCCGGAGATCCGGCGGAATTCTTTATTCCGGATCTATGATCTAAGAATATCACGATTGCCGAAATTTATCCAGGGGGCAGAGAAAACGGAAGCGGATCGAAAAATCCTGTGGATTTTTCGATCCGCTTCCATGTTTGTTATCAGCGGTTTTTATACTGCGGTCCGGCAGGACGATTCAGCATTCCCAATTTCAGGCGGTTTACAGGATAATGCAGATGAGGCCGCCGCTGCCTTCGTTGATAATGCGCTGGAGGGTCTCCCGGAGCTTGCCCCGGGCATCCTCGGGCATGCGCTTAAGCTTGGCATGGAGGTCCTCGCTCACCAGCTCGTGGAAGGATTTGCCGAAGATGTTGGACTTCCAGATCTTGCTGGTGTCTCCCTCAAACTCCTGGAGGAGATAATTGATCAAATCTTCGGACTGCTTTTCGCTGCCCACGATGGGAGATACCTCCGTCTTGATATCGGCGCGGATCATATGTATTGCACGGAGCAGACGGAAGCCTTGCCCCGGCAGCGCCGTATTACAAAGGACAGGGGTTCCTTCAGGAATCGGAGCTTCGCCGTGACGAGCACCGCGCCCCCCTCCCCCGCCGAAACTTCCGCCCTGTCCAGGAGCGTGTCCGCAAGGGCCCTGTCAAAGCCTCCGGAAAGCTCCAGGGCGGCCGCGGCGGCGGATAGCAGGGTTTCCACGGAAAGTGGCTTTTCCTCCGGGACGGAGGACTCCAGGGCCTCCAGGCGGGCGGCGAGGCTTTCCAGCTCCCGGTTGAAGCCCTCGTTCCGCTCCCGGAACTCCTCCTCCGAAAGGGAGCCCCGGACGCAGAGGTCCAAAAGACGGTCCTTCCGGGCGCTCAAACGGCCGCGCTCCCGGAGAAGGGACGAGCGCTCCTTTTCCCGGACGGGAGAGACCGCGGGTTCCGAAAGAAGGTCCGCGAGAGCCCGGGCCAGCTCTTCCCGGCGGACGCCCGCCAGCTCCAGGGCTTCCCGGAGAAGCCTATCCAGCTCCTCGGTATATACCACGGGAACGGAGCAGGCGGCCCTTCCCCCGGAGGCGTATTCCCTGCACTGCCAGACCTCCCGGAGCCCGCCGGCACCGCGGTAGGCCGCGCGGTAGAAGGGCGCGCCGTGAACCGAGCAAAAGAGCTTGCCGCTGTAGGGGTAAAGGCTGCGGCAGGGGGCGCTCCCCTTCCCTTTCCCGCCCCGGGCGTCCAGCATGCGGCCCGCGCGGTCCCAGAGCTCCTCGGAGACGATGGGGGGCACGGTATCCTCGTCCTTATACAGGACCCACTCCGAGGGGTCCAGGCGGGCGCGGGCGGCCTCCCTGTAGTCCAGCTTGCGGGATTTTCCGCCGCAGTAGTAGCCTTTGTATTTGGGATTTGAAAGAATCCCGCGGATGGTGCTGAAGGAAAAGTCCCCTCCCCGGGAGTTTTTCAGGCCCCGCTGTGACAGATGGGCGCAGACGCCCCGGATACTCATCCCCCGGTCGGCATAGAGCTCGAAGATTTCCCGCACCAGAACCGCCTCGTCCTCTTTCACGATGAGCCGGCCGTCTTCCTTCCGGTAGCCCCAGATGCTGCCGTTTCCCAGGACCACGCCCCGTTCCACCGCCCGGCGGAAGCCGAAGGTGACCCGCTCGGAGATTTTGCGCACTTCGTCCTGGGCAATGCTGGAGAGGATGGCCAGGCGGAGCTCCGCGTCGGGGGCCAGGGTGTTGATGTTGTCCGACTGAAAGAGGACTCCCACTCCGCAGCCCAGGAGCTCCCGGGTGTACCGGATGCTGTCCAGGGTGCTGCGGGAAAAGCGGGAGATTTCTTTTGTGACCAGAAAGTCAAACCGGCCCAGGCGGGCGTCCTCCAGCATCCGCAGGAAATTTTCCCGCTTTATAACGCTGGTGCCGCTGAGCCCTTCGTCCACGTAGCCGCCCACCAGGACCCAGTTGGGATTTCTCCGGATGAAGCCGGAGAAATATTCCACCTGGGCTTTGAGAGAGTGAAGCTGCTCGTCCTTCTCGGTGGAGACCCTGGCGTAATAGGACACGCGCAGGGGCAGGTCGTAAATCGTCCTGCCTGCCTCCAGTTCCTGTTTCAGACGGTAGAGATCCATGTTTTGCGCTATCCCCTCCCGGTATCAGATTTTCCGGCGGCGCCGGCATGGGGCGGGCGCTCTTTTAAAAGCGCGGACCTTGTCCGGCGGTACGCTTCTTCCGTGACGATTTGTTCCTCCAGGAGCTTTTTCAGGGCCGAGAGCATCCATTCACGCTTGACCCGCTCCAGCCCCGGGCGATCGATTTCCAAGGCAAATCCCCCCTTGGGAAACTATATGCCGGACCTGTCCCAAATAGAAACCGCGCCGAGCAGAAAAAACAGACAAAACCCGGACTGCGAATGATCGCGGTCCGGGTTTTGTCTAAAAAAGAGAATGGTGAGGGAAAACAAAGTTTCAGCGCCCCAGGCCGGGAGAGGTGTGAACCGAGCGGCCGTCCACCGCTGCCAGGGCCTCGAAGATCCCCTCGGAGAAAGAGGGGTGGGGGCGGACACCTTTCAGAAGCTGCGTGCGCGTCATCTTCGCGGCGGCGGCCGCGGTCAGGCCGCCGATGAGCTCGGAGGCCTTGGGACAGAGAAGCTGGGCCCCCAGCAAAACCTCGGTCTCCCCATGGAAGACAAGGCGCACAAAGCCCCGCTGGCCGCCCTCGATGACGTTCCGGGCGTTACTGGTCATGAGGCTTTTTCCTGTTTTCACCGGGATTCCCCGGAGTTTGGCTTCGTCCGGCGTCAGCCCCACGGAGGCAAGCTCCGGTTCGGTATAGACGCAGGAGGGAATCAGGGAAAGATCGGCCTCCGGTGCAAGGCCCGCCATGCGCTCCACGGAGAAGACGCCCTCCGCTTCGGCCTTATGAGCCAGCTGCATGCCCCCCACGGCGTCCCCCACGGCGAAGACGCCGGGAACCGAGGTCTCGAAGTCCCCGTTTACCGCAATATAGCCCTTCTCGGTTTTTATCTCCAAACCGGGATCGAAAAGGCGATCCAGAGCGGGCCTTCGACCCGCGGCCACGAGGACGGCGGAACCCTCCGCGAGACCTTCCCGCTCCCCTGCGGCATACACGCAGGCAAGGCCGCCATCCGACTTCCGGATTTCCGACACTTTGGCTGAGAGGATTATCTGTACCCCCTGCTTTTTCAGAAGCTGGGCCAGGCTCTGGGAAAGCTCCCGGTCCATGGAGGGCACCAGTCTGTCCGTGAGCTCCAGGAGAGTGACGCGGCAGCCCAGGGCGGCATAAAGGCTCGCCATTTCCGCTCCCACCACCCCGCCGCCCAGGATCACGAGGCTCTGAAAGAGCGGCGAGCCGGATTCCAGCAGCCCGTCGCTGGTATAGACGCCGGGCAGCTTTATGCCGGGAATGGGAGGCAGCGCGGGCCGTCCTCCGGGGGAAACCAGAATGCGCTTCCCGGTAAGCAGCAGCTCACCCGCGGACACCCGGCCGGAGCCCAGCACCCGGGCCTCGGCGCGAAAGAGGGAGATTTTCCAGGATTTCACCAGGGCTTCCGTCCCGGCGCGAAGGCGCTCCACGGCCTCGTCTTTTTTTGCGCGGAGGGCGCCGAAATCCAGTTCTTCCGGACCGGGAACGGATAGCCCCAGCTCCCGGGCGCCCCGGAGGATCTCCGCGCTGCGCAGGAGGGCCTTGGTGGGAACGCACCCGCGGTTTAAGCAGGTGCCTCCCAGCTCCCGGGATTCCACCAGGGCGGTTTTCATGCCCAGACGGGCGGCGCGGACGGCGGCGGCGAGCCCTCCCGGGCCCGCGCCCACCACGATCAGGTCGAAAGAATCCATTTGGGGCACCTCCTACATCGCTTCGGTTTCCAGCCAGGCGCGAAGGTCGGCCAGAAGAGCAGAGTCTGAAAAGGATAAATGCTTTACAAGGTCCCGGGAGGAAAACGGGGCGCCCTCCAGGCTCCGGGAGAGAGTGTCAAAAAGTTCGGTTTCCATGGCGTCGGTATAGACGGCGGCCTGGCGGACGATGCCGCCCTCCACGCGGAGGGACAGCTCCACGCCGCCCCAGGGAAAACGCCGGGACAGTTCGGCGGTAAAGGGAACATTCTGCCCGAAGCGCCATTCCCGGGAGGAAAAGCGCCCCGTGAGCTCCGAAACCCGCTCTCTGTCCTTCCCCGTGAGTTCCCAGGCGCGGGGGCGGAGGCCGCAGACTTCGCCGAAGGCTTCCGTCAGGCGCGGAACCAGCGATTCCACGGTGAGGCCCGGACAAAGCTGGGCCAGGTTCACCACGCGGGAGCGCACGGACTCCACGCCCTTGGATTTAAGCTTATCCGGGGACACGCTCAGATACCGGGTGAGGGTATCCAGGTCGGAGCCCACCAGGAGAGTCCCATGGTGCAGCGAGCGGCCCCGGCCGTGCCAGTAGGCGCTGCCGGAAAACTTTCGGCCTTCCGCGGTCAGATCGTTGCGCCCGGACTTGGAGGCATCGATCCCCAGGTCCCGCACGGCGCGGAGGATCACCTCCAGCTGCCGGTCCTCGTCGTACTCCCGGGTGGGGAGAAGAAAGGTGAAGTTGAGATTGTGCAGGTCGTGATACACGGCGCCGCCGCCGGAGATGCGGCGGGCCAGATGCCCTCCCTCCCCTTCCAGCCGGGAGACCCGGCATTCCTTCCATGCGTTCTGGTTTTTGCCAATGACCACGGTGCGGTCGTTGCGCCAGAGGTAGAGAACGCAGGCATCGTCCGGAACCGCCTCCAGGAAAAAGGACTCCAGGGCCTGGTTTTCGAAAGGATGCGTTCCGGGGCTGCGGAAGGTGAAAAGCTGGGAGATCATAAAAACCTCATTCCTGCGCCGCCTCGCCGGGGGTATACCGGAGGACGGGATTGCGGGCGGCGGCTACCTCGTCGGGGCGGCGGACGGGAGTGTTCAGGGGGGCGTTTTTCAGAAGTTCCGGCCGATCATGAGCGGCTTTATATAATTCAAGGAAGAGATCCGCCGCCTCGTCCAGGGTTTCCTTGGTCTCGGTCTCGGTGGGTTCCAGCATAAGGGCCTCGTGGACGATGAGGGGGAAATACATGGTGGGCGGATGGATGCCCCGGTCGGCCAGGGCCTTGGCCAGGTCCAGGGCGGAAACGCCGGTTTCGCTTTTCAGGTCCTCCAGGGTGAGGACGAATTCGTGCATGCACCTGCCGGAATAGGCCGCCTTATATTTAGGCGAGAGCCTGTGCAGCAGGTAGTTTGCGTTTAAGACCGCGGTCTCGGAGGCCTCCAGCAGGCCGTCGCTTCCCAGAGAGAGAAGATACGCCAGGGCCCGGACCACCACCAGGAAATTGCCGTGAAAGGCCCGCACCTGCCCGATGCTCTCCGGGGAAACCGCGCCGGCAAGGCGGGAAGCGGGAAGATAAGGGCGCAGGGCCTCTTTGCAGCCCACGGGGCCGCTGCCGGGGCCTCCCCCGCCGTGAGGGGTGGAGAAGGTCTTGTGGAGATTTAAATGCACCACGTCGAAGCCCATGTCCCCGGGACGGGCGACGCCAAGGACGGCGTTTAAGTTGGCCCCGTCGTAATAGAGAAGACCGCCCGCTTCGTGGACGATGTCCGCGATCTCCCGGATGCCGGTGTCAAATAGCCCCAGTGTGTTGGGATTGGTGAGCATGAGGCCGGCGGTGTCTTCCCCAGCCGCCCGGCGCAGGGCATCCAGGTCCACGAGGCCGTCCTCCCGGGAGGGGAGATTCACCACGTCGAAGCCGGCCATGGCGGCGCTGGCGGGGTTGGTGCCGTGGGCCGAGTCGGGCACCAGGATTTTCATGCGCTTGAAGTCCCCCCGGGCGCGGTGATAGGCCCGGATGAGAAGAAGGCCGGTAAATTCCCCGTGGGCGCCGGCGGCGGGCTGGAAGCTCATGGCGTCCATCCCGGTGACGCGGCAGAGGGCGTCCTCAGCCAGATCCAGGACCGCCCGGCAGCCGGAAACGGTGTGTTCCGGCTGGAGGGGATGAACCTCCGTAAAGCCGGGAAGGGCGGCCAGTTCCTCGTTGATGCGGGGATTGTACTTCATGGTGCAGGAGCCCAGGGGATAGAAGCCGCAGTTGACGCCATAGGTCCGGCGGGACAGGGCGGAATAGTGGCGGCTCAGTTCGGTTTCGGAAAGCTCCGGCAGAGCGGGAGGGGTTTTCCGCAGGGCATCCTCCGGAAGGGCGTATTCCGGGACGTCCGAGTCCGGCAGATATCTTCCGCAGGAGCCGGGGAGGCTTTTTTCAAAAAGCAGCTTCATTTCCGGCACACCTCCTCCAGAATTTCGGCGGTTTTATCCAGCTCGGCCCGGGAGACCACCTCGGTGACGCACCAGAGAAGTCCCCTGTCCACGGGGAGACCTCCCAGGATTCCCCCTTTTTCCAGGGCGGCGAGGGCTGTTTCCCGGGAAACGGGGAGGGTCGTCACGAATTCATGGAAAAACTCGCCGGGATAGGCGAGAGAAACGCCGGGGATCCGGCAGAGCCGACCTGCCAGATAGTGGGCCTTGCTCACGGATTGGGAGGCGGCGTCTTTGACGCCGCCGGGGCCCATGGCGGCCATGTATACGGCGGCGGTGAGGGCGCAGAGGGCCTCGTTGGAGCAGATGTTGCTTCCCGCCTTTTCTCTCCGGATGTGCTGTTCCCGGGCCTGGAGGGTAAGGACGAAGACGCGGTTTCCTTCGGCATCATGAGTCTGGCCCACCAGGCGGCCGGGAAGGCGGCGCATAAGGGCGCGGCTTGCCGCCATGAAGCCCAGATAGGGCCCTCCCCAGGAAAGAGGCAGGCCCAGGGGCTGGCCCTCCCCCACGGCCACGTCGGCTCCGCACTCGGAGGGAGATTTTATAAGCCCCAGAGAGATGGGGTTGACACCCATGACGAATTTGGCCCCGGCAGTATGGGTAGCTGCGGCCAGGGCTTCACAGGGCTCCAGAAGACCGAAGAAGTTGGGCTGCTGGATATAGACGCAGGCCGTTTCCCCGTCCAGAAGAGCGACCAGGGCAGACGGATCGGTTTTGCCCTCCGGGGCCGGAATGAGAACAACTTCGGCGCCCGCGCCTTCGGAGTAGGTGCGCAGGGTGGCTATGGTTTCGGGACTCGCGGCGGCGGAGACAAGAGTTTTCGTCCGCTTCCGCTCCCGGCACATGGCGGCGGCCTCGGCGGCGGCGGAAGCTCCGTCGTAAACCGAGGCGTTGGAGACGTCCATGCCCGTGAGTTCACAGATCATGGTCTGATATTCGAAGATGGCCTGGAGAATCCCCTGGCTGATCTCCGCCTGATAGGGGGTATAGGCGGTGAGAAACTCCTCCTTGGCGGGGATATACTTCACCACCGAGGGGATATAGTGCCGGTAGGCCCCCGCTCCGCGCAGGACGGTGGGAAAGACGGTATTTCGGGCGGCCAGGGCGGAGACCTCCCGCCGTACCTCCAGCTCGCTCTTTCCCCCGGGCAGATCCAGGGGGGCGGAGAGCTTCACCCCGCCGGGAATATGAGAAAACAGATCCGAAGCGGATTCAAGACCCAGGGCGGCGAGCATCTCCCGGCGTTCGGTATCCGGGGAGGGGATATAACCGCCCATTTACTTTCCCTCCACGAAGGCTTCATACTCCGAAGCGTTCATGAGGCGGACCTTCCCGGTGATCTCCCCCACCCTGACAAACCAGGCTTCATAGGGGGATTCGTTGATGGAGGCGGG
Organism: Papillibacter cinnamivorans DSM 12816; assembly: GCF_900176335.1. GTDB lineage: Bacteria > Bacillota > Clostridia > Oscillospirales > Oscillospiraceae > Papillibacter > Papillibacter cinnamivorans. Next base: position 360,450 of record NZ_FWXW01000002.1, on the reverse strand, counting down.
AGAATCCTGGAGCGCCACGTTGATTTCCAACACGACGCCGGTGACGGGACTGAGCACCTCGGAGACCGCCTTGACGGACTCCACCTCACCGAAGGGGTCCCCCGCCGTAACGCCGTCTCCCTCTTCAGGGAGAGTGACGAAGACCAGGTCTCCCAGCTCGTGCTGGGCGTAGTCGGTGAGGCCGACGAGAGCCGTTTTGTCCTCAGAAAAGGAGACCCATTCGTGGGATTCGGAATACTGAAGATTTTCAGGAAAATGCATGACGATTCCTCCCTATATGATTCATGACAGACTTTTTATTTTTTTCTGGAGTAAAAAGGCAGGGGGACGATTTCGGCTCTGAGCCTGCGGCCCCGGACCTCCACCTCCAGAACCCGGCCGGGCTCGGATACGGCGCGGGGCACCAGGGCCATGGCGACGGCGTACCCCAGATAGGGGCAGTGGGTGCCGGAGGTGGTGAAGCCCACGGGGGCGCCGTCTGAAAATACGGGACAATTTTCCCGTGCGATCCCTCCGGTCACCCGGAGGCCCACCCGTTTGCGGGACGGGATCCCCGCCTTTTCCAGGGCGGCACGGCCCACGAAGTCCGGCTTATCCATCTTCACGAAGATCCCCAGGCCCGCCTCCCGGGGAGTGATGTCCTCCCGGAGCTCGTGGCCGTAGAGAGGCATGGCGGCCTCCAGACGCAGGGTGTCCCGGGCGCCCAGGCCGCAGGGGATGACGCCTCTCCCCTCCCCCGCCCGGAGCAGCAGGTTCCAGAGGGCGGGGGCGTCCCCGGGAGCGCAGTAGAGCTCAAAGCCGTCCTCCCCGGTGTAGCCCGTCCGGGAGACCAGGCAGGAGACGCCGCCCACGTCCGCTTTTAAAGTGAAGGTATAATATTTTTCGGGAAGAGGAGAATCCGCAAGGGGCTTTAAAATCGCTTCGGCTTCCGGACCCTGAAGGGCGAGCTGGGCGACGGTATCGGAGATGTCCTCCAGGACGCAGTCCCCGAAGAGACGGTCCCGGATCCAGGCAAAATCCTTGTCCCGGTTGGAGGCGTTGACCACCAGCATATAGTGTTCCCCGGAAAAGCGATAAACCAGCAAATCGTCCACCGTGCCCCCCGATTCATTGCACATGGGGCTGTACCGGGCATGGCCGTCCTCCATGCCCCGGAAATCGTTGGTGAGCAGACGCTGCAAAACGTCAAGGGCGCCTTTTCCGCGAAGAGTGAACTCCCCCATGTGAGAAACGTCGAAGAGACCGCAGGCTGTGCGCACCGCCAGGTGCTCCTTAATTACCCCGGTTTCGTACTGGACGGGGAGAAGATACCCCGCGAAGGGCACAATCTTGCCGCCCCGCTCCAGATGACATTCGTACAGCGGCGTTTTCCGCTCCATTTTTGTTACCCCTTGTATTATAGAGTAGTAGTTATTAGAGCCCCTCTCCAAGGGCTTGTGCTACACTGTAAGGGATGCTGTGGATTGGTTTGAAACCCCTACCACGCGATGGTTCACGAAAGGTTCCAACCACAGCCCTTTGCAGGTTTGTTAATCAGTTAAATACCGCCCGACGGTTTATGTGGAACAAGGTTACAAGAGCAAAGTGTCCTGTGGATGCAGCATCATAATTTTACCGCCGGAGGTTTTGCTATGATTTCTGTTGGAATCGACGTTGCCAAGGACAAACACGATTGCTTCATCATCGACTCGGAAGGGGAAGTTCTTGCGGATGTGTTCACCGTTCCAAACAGCATGGATGGCTTTCACCGCCTGCTGCAAAGGATCCGAGACTGCTCCTCGCCCCAAGACAAGATAAAAGTAGGACTTGAGGCTACCGGGCATTACAGCTGCAACATCCTTGGGTTTCTTCTTGACAACGGTCTTCCCACCTATGTCTTGAACCCCTTGCACACGAACATGTACCGGAAAAGCCTCAGCCTCAGAAAGACGAAGACAGACCGTGTCGATGCGCGAACGATTGCGGCTATGCTTTTGTCCGATGTGGGCCTCAAGCCCTACACAGACACAGCTTACCACAATGAGGAGCTAAAGTCACTCACGAGATACCGCTTTGACAAGGTGAAAGAGCGCGGTAAGCTTAAGCAGTCTATTGCCCGCCTGGTCTGCATCCTGTTCCCTGAACTGGAAAAACTGGTGCCGACGCTTCACATAGTCTCCGTTTACGCCTTGCTGGTGGAATTCCCCGGAGCCAAACAGATTGCCCAGGCACATCTGACGCGGCTGAAAACGCTTTTACATGACGCTTCCAGAGGTCGCTACGGACGGGACCTGGCCGTGAATATTCGGGATACTGCCAGAGCTTCCGTCGGTTCTGAAATGCCGGCGAAGTCGCTGGAGCTGCGGCACACCATCCGGCTTATTCGGGAACTGGATGCCGAGATTGCGGAAATCGAGTCCGCCATCCGGCACATCATGGACGAGCTTCATTCGCCCATTACGACGATCCCGGGTATTGGCACCCGCATGGGGGCCATGATCCTTGCCGAGGCTGGCGACTTCTCCCGGTTTGATTCTCCGGACAAGCTGCTGGCCTACGCCGGGCTTTCACCTTCAACATACCAATCCGGGCAACTCAGGAATTGCTATGCCCATATGGAGAAGCGCGGCTCCAGATACCTGCGTTACGCCATATTCAATGCCGCAAAGTATGTCTGCCTCTGGGATCCGACATTCTCTGCCTACCTTGCTAAGAAACGGGCGGAGGGCAAGCACTACAACGTCGCAATCTCTCATGCTGCCAAAAAGCTGGTACGGCTCATTTACGCCTTAGAAAAGTCCGGAGAACCTTATCGCTTGGCAGCGTAGCTTTCACTCAATAGCCGGCATGGGGCTTTAATGCGCCCCTGCTTTGCTATACCTTTTTGAGCCATCTGGTTTTTGTCCACAATCCTTAATTCAGGGCTTGACTTTTAATAGTTAATCTTTAGTATAGACATTATCGCCAATTTATGTCCGCCCCCGCTCCACCACGTGGTGGGGAATATATCAACAAGACGAAATCAACAAAGTATAAAGCCTTTACCCGGCGGCTTAGTCCAAGCCCAATTCTCTTTTTATGAGTGCCGATGCGATGATGAGCGCCTTGATCCGGCGTATGAGCAGCGTGTGCTGCGGAGAGCCCTCTTTCAATTTCGGCTGTACTTTCTCACATTTGCTGATCGTTGAAGCGATAGCCCGGAGAGCTTCTTCCAAATCTTCTTTCGTAAAGCTATCCATTCAAGTTCTCCACTCTCCAGCGCACAATGTCGGCAATCAGCTTGTGATCCATCGGCTTATCGAGAGGAAGCTGAATCGCTCCCTTGGAGGTTTTGTATCCTGCCAGACGCTCCGCGAACACGCCGACCGCCTCGCCGCCGGGGTAAAGACCGATATGCTTCTTAAACGCCGCAAAGTGGATAAGGTTCTCGCCCTGCCAGAAGGTCGGCATACGCCATGAAATCTTCTCAATGGCGTTTGGGGCGGCAGCGTGTATGGTTTCACGGATCCTCTGCAGAAGGGGCTGCACCCCGGAGGGCTGTGCGGCGATATACGCATCGATCGCGTTTTCTTTATCGCAGCAATGATCCAGATTTGTGCTTTCAAGTTCCCGTCCGCACCGGGGGCATTTCTTATTGCTCATAAACTCACCTCTTACACTGCCACGTAAATTTCGCCGGATTCGGCTCGTTTTCTACCGCTATGGCACGCAATGCCGCTTCCATGCGTCCGCATTCCTCGGCGGCACAGGCTTCGAGCTGCGCCCACGGGGCACTGACACCCAATTTGTCATAGGCGACCGCCAGCGCGCCGTAACAGGCCAACCCCAAGCAATGCGAAGCCGAGTGTACTGTGGATGCGCATTGCCCGATCGCCCTTGCCGAGGCCTGCCCGGTCGGGTTGGTTTCAAGTTCGCGGGCGGCGGCATGACATTCCAGAATGGCTGCCTTTGCCTGCGGCAGCTTGATTTTGCCGTCGAGCCATTCATGGGCGGCGATCAGCGCGTTTCGAGGACGGGCGTCGTCGGGACGGTTTTTTTCGTAAATCGGCAGAATATGCGTTTCGCAGTAAGAAACGCACCAATTGGCAAGCGTTGGTTTACTTTGCGTCTCAACTCGTTTCACCAGCGACTGAATATATGGCGCATCCCATTCCGACAGCATTTTTCGCGGCCTGCTCATATTCCGGCTCCTTAAAAATTCAAGTTTATACCATGTATTGTATCATACCTTGTCGCCTCTTCCGGAAAGGCATATTTACGCACCGTTTTTATAAATCAAGCACGCCCCCATGATAACAAATCATTCTTTTTGCAGGGAAGGAGAGTAAACGCTCCATGGAAGCTATCGCTTCCTCCATATCTAATGTAAATTGAGGATTGGCTATTATAGGTTTTCCGTTTTCTAATGCCATTGCATCGCCGGAAATGACAGTATCAAATCCCGGGAGATAGAGCGAGATATGCCCCGGAGTATGACCGGGCGTTGCAATAACCTGACAGCCCCCGCAAAAGGGCAGCAAATCATCCCCGCAAAGCCGGCGGTCAATTTGAACGGGTTCGACAGTACGTAAAAGGCCGCAAAATGCCTCTCCAAATGCCCGCTGCTCGGGCGGCAAAGTTTTTTGCAACTGCTCAGCCTGTTCCAGCCGAAGCGACTTCCGAGCCCCGGAAATATAGGGCGTTTCTATGGATGACGTCACAATTACTTTCATCGGAAAGTACAACGGGATGGATTGTGTCATGAATGTTCCCATATGTCATTTCAATATTTAAAATGATGATTTTCTTCATTCTGGTTTTCCTCCAAGAAAGTCGTGCTCATACTCCAATTGTATCATACTCTGCATTACCAGAAACACCGACATAAAGTAAAAATCGTTTCTACAGGAGGATTTCTCAAATCCCATAGAAACGATTTTGGTCCGAGTGACAGGATTCGAACCTGCGGCCTGATGGTCCCAAACCACCCGCGCTACCAGCTGCGCTACACCCGGATATTTCGTTTTGTTCCGAAGACAACGGAGGGGCGACGGAAGGCCCGCGGGGCATTTATGCCGCTGACGATCCGCGCCGGAACCGGCGGAACATAGGATAGTATACCGTATTTGCCGGGGGCTTGCAAGGGATTTCTGGCGGGACGGGAGCGGTCCGCGGGGGAGCGGGAAAGAGCGTACGACGGCGACATGGTACGGGCGGGACGGCGGGGGACGAAGAGCGGGAGCGCGAGAGCTGGGGCGGCAGGCGAAGAACAAGAAGCGAAGCGGGGCGAGGAAAGGACGGGGGGACGGGGGCAAGAGGCGGACGCTAAGGAATCGGGACATAAACCGGAGGGGATACAGGACGTCGGCGCAGACAGAAGGAGCGGGGTTCTGCTTTGGTTTCAAAGGGCATATCCTTTTGGAAAGGGGGATTGGCCTTGAAGCAGAACCGGGACTCGCTGACACGGAACGCGCTGATCCTGACGGGAACCAGCGTCGCGTCCCAGGCGGTGGCGTTCGTCTACCGTATTTTTTTAAGCCGGGCCATCGGCGCGGAAAACATGGGGCTTTTCCAGCTCCTGATGCCGGTGTATTCGGCGGCCATGGCGGTCCTCTCCGTAGGGCTCACGGCTTCGGTGTCACGGCTTTCGGCGGAATACCATGCGGTGGGCAACGGGAGGGCGATATACCAGGTGCTGCGGCAGTGCCGCCTCTTTTTCTTTCTGATGTTTTCCGTTTTCGCGGCCGTGGTGATACTGCTGAACGACCCCATCTCGGTGACGCTGCTGGGAGACGCCAGGACCCAGATGGGGCTTTTAATTTTGCTGCCCTGCATCTTTTTCACCGGCATCGAGAACCTGTACAAATACTATTTTTACGGGACGGGGCGCATTCGCCCCCCCGCCCTCACGGAGCTTGCCGAGCAGGTCATCCGGACCGCGGCGGTGCTGACGCTCCTGGCCGTATTCTGCCCCTGCTCCGACGAGACCATGGTGGGCCTCGTAGTGGCTGGCATGGCCATCTGCGAGGTGTTCAGCGCCTCCACCCTCGCCGTTTTGTACCGCAGATACGGCGGGAGCCCGGGCAGGGGAGGCAGAGGGATGCCCGCGGAGACGCTTCGGAAAAACATCGGGGATATCGCGCTCCCCGTGGGGGCCACCAGCGTGCTGGGGAGCATCATGACCTCGGCAAACGCCGTCCTGATCCCCCGGAGGCTCATTTTATCCGGGATGCCGGCGGAAAAGGCCATGGAGAGCTTCGGTATTCTCTTTGGGATGACCATCCCCATGATGATGCTGCCGGGGGCTTTCTTCGGCGCTTTGAGCCTGACACTGATGCCCAAGCTGGCGGAAGGCCGCGCCCTGGGGAAAACGGACGAGATCCGGCAGAGAATATCCAAGGCGATCGCCGCGACGGTCCTTCTCATCCTGCCGTCTCTGGTGTTCCTTCTTTTCTTCGGGGAAGACCTGGGGAGCGCCCTGTTCCACGAAGCTTCGGCGGGGACCGCGCTTCCGGCCATGGCCCCGGGCGTCTTTTTTGTTTTTCTCCAGGGGATCACCGGCTGCTGCCTCAACGGAATCGGAATCCACAGGCCCACGGCGGTGATCTCCATCCTGAGCGACGTGGTCCAGCTGGGGTTCACCTGGTATTTTACCGCCATTCCCGGTGTGGGGATGTCGGGATTCATCGCGGGGCTCGCCGTGAGCTCCGCGCTGGGGTTTTTTCTGAACCTCATCTGCCTTACCAAAGTCATCGGTCTGCGTATGGAGCTCAGACGGTGGTTTCTGGCCCCGGGCGCGGCGGCGGCGGGGATGTTTCTGAGCCTGCGGTTTTTGCTGGGGGCTCTGCCCTTCCCGGGAGCAGAGCTCTTCCGGGGGGCCGCCGCCACGGCGGGGGGCGGGGCGGCCTACCTTATGATCCTGCTTCTTCTGGGGGTGCCCGTTCCGTTCATCAGGGTGCCGCGGCGGAAAGGATAAAATAAAAAATCAGGACCCGCCGGAAACCCCGGCGGGTCCTGCGCAGCACAGGGAAGCATCACAGGATGAGGCTGCCCATGAGAGGTTCGAATTCTACGCCGTCGCGAAGGGGGAGCCCCTCGTTATAGGTGCGCAGGGCGCAGGCGTGCACGAAGGAGACCGCCGCCTTCGACGCCTCCGCAAGACTTTTTCCCCGGAGGCGCGCTCCCAGAAGGACGCTGGCAAAGAGGTCCCCCGTGCCGTGAAATTCCGCTCCGATCTGGGGAGAGAAGGCAAAGCTCACCTCGTCCAGGTCGGCGTCATAGCACGCGGCGCCGAGAAGCCCGTCGTCAAAGGAGACACCGGTTATCACCACCGAGCGGGTTTTTCCCAAAGACAGGGCGGAGAGAAGCTCCGTGACGCCTACTTTTGTCCGGGAAAGGCTTTCGTAGGGGCGGCCGAGCAAGAAGGCGGCTTCCGTAAGGTTGGGGGTAATGAGGCCTGCGGAGAGGGCCAGGTCCCCCATTTTACGGCACATTTCCGGAGTGTAGGTCCGGTACATCCGGCCGTGATCCCCCATGACGGGGTCCACCAGGACGAGGGTATTTTCACTCCTGAAATCCTCAATAAAACGCCGCACGATGTCCATCTGCCGCTCCGAGCCCATAAAGCCGCTGTAAACGGCATCAAACTTCAGGCCCAGGCTCCGCCAGTGATCGGCGATTCTCGGCATCTCATCCGTCATGTCCAGAAAGGTATATCCCTCGAATCCGCCCGTATGGGTGGACAGGAAGGCCGTGGGCAGGGGACAGCACTGCACCCCCATGGCGGACAGGACCGGCAGGGCCACCGTCAGGGAACAGCGGCCGAAGCCCGACATATCATGGATAGCGGCGACGCGGGGACACGGCATGGGCGCTCACTCCTTTATAATTTTTCTATTATATACCGGAAGAGCGCATCTGACAATTGCAAATTCCCGGACGCTCCGGGGAAGGACACGATTTGCCCGGCAGGGAAGGGGAGCAGGGGCAATGGGACAAAACAGGCAGACGCCTGAACGGGCGCTTCGGCTTCGGATTGACTTTTCGTACCGCTTTGGTATAATACTACATACTGAGCCGGCCGGGGAGGCCGGATATGCGGGCGTGGTGGAACTGGCAGACACGATGGTCTTAGGAGCCATTGCGCAAGCGTGCAGGTTCAAGTCCTGTCGCCCGCACCATCTTAAATGGACCTCAAGTGTTCATAACGACAAAAACAGGCTGGCTAAACCAGCCTGTTTTTGTTATGCAATGATAGTTTTGTCGTTTCAGCCTGCCCAGATACTCCCGTGATTCCACGACGGCAAGACAGTTCCATATTTGCTATTGTCGGCGCTGACTCTGCATGGGTGGAGTCTATGGCAATGGTTTTAATAACCTCGAAAATCGTCGCACCCTCAAACCTGTGAATCAGGCAGTCATAAAATACACGCTGCAAATCGGGGTGCGCAAAACGAGTCGTGGTTTACCGTTTGAAATACAGAGCTTTTTCGGATATATGATATCAAAAAACTTTATGTGCAGACTTTTTTAATATTGAAATATGTGACCATATAGTGTATAATTACACTATAAAGCACAGCTAAAATTGAGGGTAGAAATATGGAAAAAAAGCAATTTGTTAATTTAATGGATGAAAAACTTAAACTGATTCGAACGGAATACGGATTAACACAGGATAAAATGGCAGCTATATTGGGTATTTCGAAAAAGACATTGATCGAAATAGAAAAGAACAGAAAAAGTCTGGGTTGGACGAATTCGGTTGCCTTGGGAAGCATATTTTCAGACAGTACGATACTTCATGATGCAATAGGAGGAGATATATCCGGCTTTATCATTGCCATGGCATTTAAGAATATAGAGGTTGACTACCCAAAAACTTGGGGAGGCAAGGTTTGGTGGAAAACAATCAGCGAAAAAAAAGGCTACCGTATTCAACAGAATCTGTTTTCGCGGCATTATCGGCTATTAGATCAGGAAAACCATAGAATGTATGTCTCTTTTAGTCTAAAGGAAACTGAAGAGATCATGGAAAAGATATTCCATTCATGATTTCCCGATAATAACTTAATGCCCGCAAATTTTTATATAAGGGGTGAAGAAGATGCCTAAAATCAATAATTCCCCAATAGCTTATATACTTTGGTCAACTTTGGCAGGGGCAATCTCATTTTTTATCGGCGGAGTAATCGTTTTCATCATATCATTACGCATGGATATAGTTATTTTAGATACGATTATTGCCGGAGCAATAGGCGGACTTTTACTTGGCGTATTCCTTCGAATGCAACAAAAAATAGGGACAATGACCATTGCCGGGGTCGTGGCAGTGCCGGTGGGTTTTTGGGTAAGTTTCTTTTCGGGATATGTATTTTCCGAAATTCCTTTCATTGCGGATACTCGCGTTCCGGATGTGCTCGCCTTCATTCTGATGGGAGCCTTGGTCGGCGGATTATTCGGGGCAATTACCTATGGCCGTAAATCCGTCTGGTTGTTTGCCGCTGTTGGCGGCATTTTGTCCATACCGTTGGGATTTTTTGTAGATGCTCTGAATTCGGGGCGGCTGGACAATTTCTTGAACGTCCTTGGTGTACCCCATTTGGGTAGTCTTCCGTTCATAGTATTTTTTGGTATTGGCATAGGGCTCAGTATAGGTCTGTATGAAATGCTGAAACAAATAAGGGCTAAAGGTTAATTTTATCAAACGCCTGCTAAATCTTCACCATTATCCGCTTTTTTAATAGTTGTTTGCGCAATGCCAAAAAAATCTTTATTTTATGCAGGTTCCCGAGTTTATCGTTATGAACACTCAGACCAGCAGCAGAGCCGCCAAATCTGACGGCTCTGCTCTCTTTTTCCTTGTCTTTTTCGATTTACCCGCTATGCTATCTTATCTGACGAAGAAATGCTGTAAGAACACTCGCATTTGAGGTGTTGGTGATAGAACCTATTTTGTTTTGCTATCGCACAGAATAGAAGGAACTGATTCTTTGATGTCAAGTTCATTCATCAATCAATATTATTTTTCAAGAAAGCAAAGACACATATGGTACAAGTATATCTATATGGTCTTCCTCTTTTTGAATCATAAAGAAATTACTGCTCATTTCGTCGACATCATAGAAGTAATCAATAAAATACCTGAAAGCAAGCTTTGCATCGGTATGATAAATCCGGAATTTTTGTCTCAGGGGACTTAGCCTGAAGGACAGAATTTCATTTTCGCTGCGACTCGGATTTCCCTGAAAAACGCAATTTAAGTTAAACAAATTCTTTTTTGACAAGAGTATGAGATAACTGCCTCCAGAATTCACTTCGGATACCGAAGATACGCGGTTTACTTCAAAGAAGCAATCCTCGCTGAGCTTGTCAATTATTTCGACGCGCAGCCCGCTTAGAAAATTTAAATAAGGTTCATCAATCGGCTCATATACGGCAAGGGGTTTATATACGGTCGCTTCGCTGGGATTCTCTCCGAACACCTTCCTGAATGCCCTCGTATATACCTCGTGTGACTGAAAGCCATACCGGAATGCAAGGTCAACGATTTTAATCTTCTTATTAAAAAGGTCTTTATATGATTCAGATATTTTTCTTCTCAGGATATAGTCATAGACGGAAATATGGGTATGCTTTGAAAACTCCCTCGAAAAATAAAACTGGGAGTAGGAAACAGCGTTTGCGACATCGCACACGCCTATGTCGTTATGAAGGTTGGATTCAATGAAAGCGATGCTTTGCATTACAGATTCAAGCATAGTCAGGCTCATACTTTTACCGGAATATACGCGTCCAACACAGAGTCGTCCAAATGATCCATTCCCATAAATCGCTCGTCATAGGCCTGAATAATAAAAGAAGCGTTCCGACTCACGCCGCATTCGGGTATGATGTCCGTGTCAAGTGTCTGCCACCAGTCGCCCGTAATTTCCTGTCCATAGAGCGTTACTTTCAGGTAATCCGATTCGGGAAAAAACTTTGAACTCAATGAGTATGGCAGCTTCGCGGTATTTACCTCTTCACCCACAAACACTTCAAAATAGCCTTTGGCAGCCGTTTCGCTTCCGTAAATATGAATCTCATACAAATACGGCTCATTGCGGGAGTATGGCCGTTCGGGGTTTGCGGAGATATGGCTCATAAACCGACTCCACGTCTTTCCAATCTCATTTTCAGAGTCCCAGCAGCCCTTCCTGCTGAAGGGGTCTCCGTAAAAACTGACACCTCCCAGTAGCAGGGAATTCAGATGAATCAATTCTGTTTTCATACGATTTCTCCTTGAGCACAAATCATCAAACTGCTTGCATTTTATCACAGAATGCGGCCATATTGAAGCAATAATCATCAAGATAACAGAACGAACTGACGCTATAATCAAGAATGAATTATATTGAATGGAGGAATTCGTATGTCGGTAATATTTAATCCTATCGGAAAGGTAAAAGTCGAAAGCAACCGCTATTATATCGAGCTTGAAGAGAAGTATTTTGAAGCGACGCTGGGGCTACAGGAATACAGCCATATCGAGGTAATATGGTGGTTCAATTTGTATGACAGCGAAGAGTCAAGAAACTACTTTGTAATGGATCAGCCTTATAAGAACGGTCCGGAGAAAGTCGGAGTGCTGGCCAGCAGATCTCCGGTCCGGCCGAATCCCATAGCGGTCACGGCCTGCGCCCTTATCGCGCTTGACGGGAAAGCATCGAGGCTTGAGGTCGGATACATCGACGCCGAAGACGGCACTCCAGTTCTGGATATCAAACCGTACGAGCCATCCATAGACAAGGTGCGCGACGTCAGAATGCCTGATTGGTGCAAGCACTGGCCCGATTGTCTCGAAGCGAACGAGGGGTTTGACTGGAGCCGGGAGTTCAATTTTCCGGAATGACGGTTTATAATAGGATAAAAAGAAAATGCCGGGGGTGCCCGTTCGTATGAGTTATACAATCGATTTGAAGCGAATATCGATTCAGGTGTACAGGGGAATTCTGAAAAATCAGAATCTGCTGCCGGGCCGCAGGAGCCTGCTTAATGCGCTCGAAGAGAGGTTCAGGAGAATGGCAGATGCAGGTATCGGCAACCTGTTTGAATTGAAAAACAACCTGTCGACTCCTCAGAAGCTTTCGGCATTGTCGGCAAAAACAAAGATTCCGGAGGACTACCTGGTCATTCTGAAAAGAGAGCTTAGCAGCTTCGATCAAAAACCTGTTCCCATCTCTGATTTTCCAGGCGTAAACGAACAGACCGTCCACAGGTTGTTGGAACACAGTATTAAAACATCGAAGGATTTTTATAACATGTTTATGGCAGCGGGAGGGGACGAAGCGATAAGCTCTAAAACCGGTGTCGGCGAAATCGCGCTTAACGAATTGTACTCCTTGTGCAACCTTGTCAGGATAAACGGCGTCGGGGCCGCCGCAGCAAGAACCTTGTATGAAAGCGGATATAAGAACATAGAGGAAATTGCCCATGCAGACCCCGGAGACCTGCTGAACCGAATATCGGAGACAAATTCAGTCGGGCATTATTACAATGCCAAACTCGGAATAAAAGATGCGCAATTTGTCATCGACTTTGCCAAGCTATTATTCGAATTTTTAGTGTAAACACCGCTCATTGACTGCCGTAATACCGTTGATATTACTGGTTTTTTCGTATAAATGCGGTAAGAAAATTCACACCACCTTAAATGGACCTTAAGTGTTTATAACGACAAAAGCAGGCCGACAATAAATCGGCCTGCTTTTGTTTCGCACGTTTCTTTTTGTTTTCCGCTCTGCTATAATCTAGTGGGAATCGCTCCCGGAAAAACATGAATTCGAAAGGCTTGTCTGCAGACAAGTGTAAAAGGACATATTCAAATGAGCGATTGGTTCACGGTAAACCATATCAGTGAGGATACCCATATCATCAGTGAGTACCGGCATTGGGAGGAAACGCACAGCTATTTGCTCATCGGCACAGAAAAAGCGCTCCTGATCGACACCGGACTCGGCATCTGCAATATTTACGACGAAGTGAGGAAACTGACCGATAAGCCCGTCACCGCCGTTGCAACACATATTCACTGGGATCACATCGGCGGTCACAAGTACTTCCCGGATTTTTACGCACATGAGAATGAGCTGGATTGGCTCGGCGGAGAGTTCCCGCTGACTATGGAACAGATCAAGGGCATGGTGGCGGACCGCTGCGATCTGCCGGAAGGATATGACGTGGACCGCTATGAATTCTTTCAGGGGACACCCTCAAGGGTGCTGAAAGACAAGGACGCGATCGGCATCGGCGGGCGCGTTCTGCAGGTGCTGCATACACCCGGCCATTCGCCGGGGCACATGTGCTTTTATGAAAAGGAACGGGGCTGGCTTTTTACCGGCGATCTGGTTTATAAAGATACCCTGTTCGCTTATTATCCATCCACGGATCCGGAAGCCTATCTGAAATCAATCGAGCGCGTCGCCGCGCTTCCGGTAAAGCGGGTTTTCCCGGCGCATCACAGCTTGGATATTCATCCGGAAATCCTCTTAAGAATGCAGGATGCTTTCCGGCAGCTGAAAGCGGAAAACAAGCTGCACCACGGCGGCGGGATTTTCGAATACGGCGATTTTGCTATATGGGTTTAGTCAATCCATTTTGATAAATGAACGGTGAGTGTTATATGAAATATGCGGCTTTTTTCCGCGGAATCAATGTCGGCGGAAAAAATAAAGTGAAAATGGCCGACTTAAAACAGCTCTTCCAAGATTGCGGCTTTGGCAGGGTGCAGACGTATATTCAAAGCGGAAATGTGCTTTTCGAATCCGATGAAGCGGAGCATTTGCTGCCTGATCTGATTTCACATGCCTTCACGGAGCGGTTCGGTTTTAAGAGCCCTGTCGTTTTGCGCTCCGGCGATGAAATATCCGAAATACTGTCGGCGGAGCCGTTTGCGAAAGAGGATATCGAGCAAGCCGAAGCGAAAAACCCTGAAGTTGAGCATTTGTATGTTTTTTTGTCGGACGGCAATATCGACCCAGCCGCCGCAGAGACACTGCGTCTGGCTTATGGCGGGGAGGATATGCTGTTTGTCAGGAAACGCGAGCTTCATCTGCTTTGTTCTCACGGCGTGCGGGATTCAAAACTGGCGGCTTCGCTTTCAAAACCCGGAGCTCCGATGACCTTCCGGAACCGGAAGACACTGCTTAAAATCCATGAGCTGCTAGGCGCAGACGATATCCGCTAATCTGCTAAAAATCCATGTGTCCGGTTTTAACCCGCACATGGATTTTTACACATGATGAGCTTTGTGATATACTTACAATCGGTTACCGAAATTGCACAAGGCGGTGAAGCCGTGAAACTCTGCATTGTATCTGCCGGAATAGTCAGCCAAAATATGAAGTAAAGCGAGGAAAATCGAAATGACTGTTCCGGGAAAAGAAATATATCCGCGCAACGACCATGAAACCGTTTATCTCAAGAATGTGATTACGGACCCCAATATTCTCGTCGGCGACTACACGTTCTATAACGATTTTATCAATGATCCCACACGGTTTGAAAAGAACAATGTCCTTTACCATTATCCTGTCAATCATGACAAGCTGGTCATCGGCAAATTCTGTTCCATAGCCTGCGGGGCCAAGTTTATATTCACAAGCGCGAACCATACGCTGAGATCCCTGTCAACCTATCCTTTTCCGATTTTTGCCGACGCATGGAATTTAGACTGGAATCATGTAACCGACGCATGGGACAACAAAGGGAATATTGTAATCGGCAACGACGTCTGGATCGGGTACGAGGCGGTCATTACGCAGGGAGTACACATCGGAGACGGCGCAATCATCGGGACAAGGACGGTCGTTACAAGGGACGTTCCGCCCTATACCATCGTGGGAGGCATTCCGGCGAAAGAAATCAGAAAAAGGTTCGGGCATGACGTCGTCAAGGCGTTATTGCAGCTGTGCTGGTGGGACTGGCCCTATGAAAAAATACTGCGGCATTTATCCGACATCACCAGCGGCAATCTCAGCGGACTGCTGCAATCGGCATAATACGCATTTACATCTTTTCCGTCCCGGTCTTTCGCATCGGAGCAAAGTTTGCTCCGACGCTGAGACCATCGAAAAACTCCGTTTTCCGACGGAAGCGGGAGAAGGATCGCGTCTTTGCGAAGGCGCGCAATGTATGCCTTGCGAGAAGTGAATTCCCGCAGGGCATTGAGATTTTATCTTTTGCGGATTTCGGTCACGGAACGCAACACGAAATCCACAAAAGCTTTTCGCCGACGGCGAAAAGGACGATGGGACTTTTCGACAAGCTGAGCGTCGGGGCAAAGTTTGCTCCGACGCTCTTTTTGTTGAACGGCATGGTCCGCTCCTTTGCGCCCTTGGCAAATCCGCAAAGTCTTTCTCCAATTCCTGCTTTGCTTCTTATTCCGATTTGGCGTATTCGTCCAGCACCGTATGGACGAACTCGTCCAGCAGGGGAGAAATCCACTTGTCTTTATGAACGAGCACCTGAGAGACAATACGATACTCCGTTTTATAAGGAAGCCTGAAAAGCGATTGACCGCCAATTTCGTCGAGGACGGCTACTTCGGGAAGGACGCACAGCCCAAACCCTATTGCGGTCATTTTTTTAATGGCCTGCAGGCTTTCGGTTTCCAGTACCGGACAGACGGTCACACCTTTTTCCGACATATCGTTCATAAAGGCCTTATGATATTGACATTCCACACTTGTAAGGAGAAATTTTTCTCCGGAAAAATCCTGCGCCGAGATACATTCTTTCCCGGCAAGCGGGTGGCCGGGCGCAGAAAGAACGGCGATGGACTCCGGATGTTCCAACAGAATATCCACAGACGGGGCGTTGAGCGGAACTCCTATTGAAAATGCAATATCGATCCTGTTCTCATTGAGCGCCGGGAGAAAATCATCATAATCCATAAGCCGGAGACAGACTTCCACATCCGGATGAGCCGCCTTATACGTTTTGAGCAGATAGGGCAGGCGATATGTGCAGATGGATTCGGCCGCGCCTATGGCAATGGTACCTTTAAAAGAAGCGTCCCCATTTGCCGCTTCCTTAATATCCTTGGCAAGAAAGAGCATTTTCTGGGCGTGGGGAAGAATCCTTCGCCCGCTTTCTGTGAGGTACACGGATTTCCCAATCCTCTCAAAAAGCTTTGTCCCCAGCTCGGCCTCCAGCTGCTTAATCTGGAAGGTGATACTGGACTGAGCATATCCGAGCGCACCGGCTGTCTTCGTAAAGTTTTTCAGCCGACACAATTGACAGAAGGCGCTTAGCTGCCGAATGTCCATAGGCTCCTCCACAGCAATCTAAATATTCGATTGCAATAATAAAAACAATCAGTTTTACAGATTGATATAACCCATGTTATTCTATCGGCATGATATTGTAAAGGGGGAGCGGACATGATTGACAAAATAAATCTCAAAACGGAAGTCGACGCCCTGGAAAAACTGTACGTATACCAAAAGGTGGGGCGGCTGAACGGACATGTGCTCAGCGTGGTCAGGGTAGAAAACCGCACATTGGATTTTCATGTTCACGATTCTTCCGACGAGCTGTTTTATGTAATTGAAGGCGGCTTTGAGCTGGAAACGGAAGAAAACTGCATCAGGGTCGAGGAAGGCGAATGCATCATTGTTCCAAAAGGCACGAGACACAGACCCGTGGTCAAAGCCCTGACAAAATTCCTCATGATCGAGCTGGAAGAAACGCTGAACAAGGAAAACAGCGGCGATCTGTATGAGGAATAAGAGCTCCGGAGAGCCGGGACCGGATCCGATCCATTCTGAAATGTCAAAAGGGCGTTTCTTTTCACGAAACGCCCTCAGCGGATCATAAAATTATTTACTCTGGCTCTCTTTGGCGGCATACATACGACTGTCAGCCAGCTCCAATACCGCTGCGGAATCTGAGCTTTCCGAGCGCAAGGCGCAACCGGTGCTCATTGCGACCGGGAAGTCAAACCCATGCATCCCGCGCGAGGCCTCTTCGATACGGGCGCATATCTGCCATAAGGTCTCCCGGTCCACATCGGGGAGAATGAGCAAGAACTCATCGCCGCCGAAACGAAAGGCATAATCCAACGAACGAATACTTTTCAGAATGCACGCCGCCAGACTTTTAAGCGCCGAATCGCCCCAATTATGTCCATAAAGATCGTTTATGCTTTTAAAATGATCGATGTCCATCATAACGATTCCATATTCGGAGCCTTCTTTTATAAAAATACGTTCCATCCTGTCAAGCACCTGTTGAATAGACCGGCGGTTTAGAAGCCCCGTAAGATCGTCGCGCATGGAAAGGTCCGTCATGCGCCGGTTGATTTCACGATTTTTACGCTTGATGCCCTCCACTAAAAAAACAATCACCGAAGCGGTCAGGACATAGGCCACCAAAATGTTGACGATCTGGTTCGTGTCCTTTTCGCCCGGCCAGGTTACAAACCAGTGAACTGTAAGCCCCAGCAAAAGAGCGGTATACAGAGAAAGCATAAACAGCTGGATTTTACTGTAATACGTAAGGACAATCACCGCTATAAAAAGGATGGAAAGATAAGGCGTGCAGCCCAGCAGACCGTTATACGCAAACCAGCTGAGAGGCGTGTATGCAAAGCAAAGGAGCAGCATCGGAGCAAGGCACGCCGTCTCAATGCTGATTTTACCCGCAGAGAACAACCGGGCGGCCACAACGATGCACAGAAGGATGCCTATAAACACACCCATAAGTAAAAAGTTGGACGTTGCCGCCATGAGGACAACGCCCACGACGCATGATAAAAAGCATGCAATCAGCATTTTAAAGGGCGTGCTGTTCTGCAAGATCGGGCTATCATTCTGCATAAATACAGTTCCTAAATGCTTCATAGAATACCCTTCCCCTTACGTCAGATATCGACCCACAAGCCGCTCTTTATCCTGATGCAACGAGCATTTATCTGCACTTGCCGTTATTTAAATTGTATCAAAGATAAAAAGGCCAGACAAGGACAAACAGAGCGGAGCATATTCGGGAAACTGCGTAAGCTGGTTTTTTTCTTCCTTTTGTGCTATCATCAGTAAAACCTGGTTTCGGAGATGAACGGTAATGAAGTTTATGCAGAGCAAACTGGAGAAGGTGCTGCGCGAGCACGGAGCGGACCTGGTCGGATACGCCGATCTGTCCGGGATGCTGCCGCCGGAGGAGCCATACGGAGTTTCCGTGGCCGTGAGGCTGCCGGGGGAAGTGATCGCGTCCATCCACGACGGACCCAGCCGGGCTTACTTCGAGGCGTATCACGAGAGAAACGCCAGGCTGAACGAAATCGTTACGGCGGGAGCGGAGTATATACGGGAGTGCGGCTACAACGCGTTTGCCCAGACGACGAACGCCGTCCGGGAATTCGGGGTTTACCGGACGAGGATGCCCCACAAAACGGTGGCCGTCCGGGCGGGGCTGGGCTGGATCGGAAAGAGCGCGCTGCTGGTGACCGAGGAGTACGGACCCGCGGTGCGGATCTCCTCCCTTCTCACCGACACGCCGCTTCAGACCGGAACGCCGGTTACCCAGAGCCGGTGCGGCAAGTGCATGCTCTGCACCCGGGCATGCCCGGGAGAGGCGATCCAAGGGAGAGAATGGGTACCCGGCCTGGAACGGGAAGAGCTGTTCGACCCGCTCAAATGCAGGAAGAAGGCAAGAGAGCTGGCGGCGGAAGCGATCCACGAGGAAATCACGCTTTGCGGGAAATGCATCGAGATCTGCCCTTACACAAGAAGATACCTGGAGAACACCCCGCCGTATCAGGCAACAACCACATAAAACCGTCCGGAGAAGTAATTATGAATCACTTTCTATATTGCAAAATTGAGATCTTTATTCCCGAGACCCACCTGGCCGTCCTGCAGGACGCTCTGCGGAGCGTGGACGCGGGCCATATCGGAAGCTACGACAGCTGCCTGTCCTACAGCCAGGTCACGGGCTGCTGGCGCCCGCTGGAGGGGAGCAGCCCCTATATCGGGGAGGAGGGGGCCCTCAGTTCGCAGCCCGAGCTGAAGGTGGAGGTCGTCTGCCTGCGGGAGAAGGCCGACATCACGGTGGAGGCCGTCAAAAAGGTGCATCCCTATGAGGTACCGGTCATCCATGTGATCCCCCTGTACAGGACAAGCTTTTAGCGCTGCGCAAAAAGGCATCCTATCCCGAGACTCCATGGAAACGGAACGCTTCCACAGACGGAGGGGAATACGCCGTACTACCGGAAAATCTTCTTAACGCAGGCTGCGGAGACAGAAACATTTTCGTTTTTTCCAAAATGAAACCGGAACAGATGCAAGCACCTGTTCCGGTTTTTTGTTCTGTCCGGATTCACGATTCATACTAAACCTCAATAAAAATATAGATAAAACAAATGAAGAAGTAAGGCTGCCCCCCCGCCGAAGGCGGGGAGCAACCTTACTTCTTGTTTAATCTATTTAATTCGGAAATAGTATCATTATCCGAAGGCGGCGGGGTTCAGGCCCAGCTGGCTCTTCACCATTTCGGAATACAGGCACTTTTTGTCCATCAGCTCATCATGGGTCCCCATTTCCACGATTTCGCCGCGCTCGATGACCATGATCTTGTCGGCGTCGCGGATGGTGGAAAGGCGGTGGGCAATGAGAAAGCTGGTGCGGCTGCGCATCAGGGTCAGAAGCGCCCGCTGGATCTCTTTTTCCGTCTTGGTATCCACGCTGCTGGTAGCCTCGTCCAGAATCAGTATGGGCGCGTCGCATAAGATCGCCCGGGCAATGGCGATGAGCTGGCGCTGGCCGAGGCTCAAAGTATCGGCGCTGCCGGTGACGGCCGTGCGGTATCCCTGAGGCAGGCGGGAGATAAAGCCGTCCGCCCGGGCAAGCTTTGCGGCCCGGACGACCTCCTCCTCCGAAGCATCGGGCCGGGAGTATCTGATATTGTCGAAAATCGTCCCGGAAAACAGGCAGGTATCCTGGAGGACAACCGAAAAGCAGCTGTGAAGCGACTGACGGGTGATGTCGACGATATCGGTCCCGTCCACCAAAATCCTGCCGCTTTCCAGCTCGTAAAAGCGCGTGAGCAGATTGACGACGGTGGTTTTGCCCGCTCCCGTTTCCCCCACCAGGGCCACCACTTCGCCGGGCCGCACGGAGAAGCTGACGTTCTTCAAAACGGGCTTTCCGGGCACGTAGGAAAAGGAGACGTTCTGAAATTCCACCGCGCCTTTTACATCGCGCAGCTCTTTGGCACCCTCGCGGTCCGGGATTTCCTCAGCTTCGTCCAGAATTTCAAAGACCCGCTCGGCACCGGCCAGGGCGGACTGGATGTTATTGAACATGCCGGCCAGATTGTTCAGGGGCATCCCGAACTGCTTGGAATAGGTAAGAAAACTCACCACCAGGCCCACCGTCGCCATTCCCTTTACGGTGAGGATGCCGCCGACGCAGGCGATGAGAGCAAAGCTCAGGTTGTTGATGACGTTCATAAAAGGCATCATAAAGCCCGCCCAGGTCTGGGCTTTGGTGGAATAGCCCTGCAGCTCCCGGTTGACGACGCTGAAATCGGACAGAACCTCCGGCCGGCGGTTGAAGGCCTTCACCATTTTAAGCCCCACGATGTTTTCTTCCACCATGGCGTTGAGGGCGCCGAGCCTGCGCTGCTGCTCCAGAAAATACTGCCGGCTTCTGACCGCAATCGTCCCGGACAGAAGGGCGAAAAGGGGGATGGAAACCAGCGCCACGGCAGTGAGAGGCGGACTTAAAAGCAGCATCATGACCAGGGTCCCGCCGATGGTGAAAACGCCGGCGATAAGCTGTGTGACCGCCTGGGCGATGGTGCTGCTGATGTTATCCACATCGTTGGTAACGCGGCTCATGGTATCCCCGTGGGAACGGGTGTCAAAAAAGCGGAGAGGCAGCTTCTGGAGCTTTGCAAAGAAGTCCCGGCGAAGCCTTTTAACAAGCCTCTGGGTTACCTTCGCCATAATGACGCCGTTTACCGTATCGACGATCCAGGCGGTGCAGTAGCAGGCGGCAAGGGAAATGAGCACCACCGAGAGAAGCTGCGAATCCACGCCGCCGGTGAAAGGGTCGAAGGTGTTGACGGCCTTTCCGATCAAAAACGGAGCCGTAATGGCAACGGCTGAGGAGATCCCGGCGAGGAACACCGCCAGGATCAAAGATTTGCGGAAGTCCAGCAGAAGCGACAGCAGCCGCCTGAGGACTTCCCTGGCATTCTTCGGTTTTTCTCCGGGGGCAAAGCGCTGCGCCCCGGCGCCGGGACGGCCCAGACCCGGCATTTTTTCATAACTGCTGTTTATCTCCGCCATACGCTCTATCTGTCGCCGCCAATCTGCGAATCGTAAATTTCCCTGTAGACCCGGCACGAGTCCATGAGTTCCCGGTGGCTCCCGAAGCCCACCCTCTCGCCGTTTTCCAGCACCAGAATCCTGTCCGCGCCGACGGCCGTCCCGATCCGCTGGGTAATGAGGATCACCGTCCGTTTATCCCGAGCGCTTTCTTCCGAGACGGCGCGCCGGACCTTTGCCTCCGTGACCGCGTCCAGGGCGCTGGTGCAGTCGTCCAGGATCAGCACAGGCGCTCTGCTCACAAGAGCCCTGGCGATGGAAAGACGCTGCTTCTGGCCGCCGGAGAGGTTGATGGCGCCCTGGCCGAGAAGGCTCTCGTATTTCTGCGGCATCTCGTTGATGAAACCGTCCGCCTGGGCGGCTTTCGCGGCCTTACTGATTTCTTCCGGGGAGGCTTCCGGATTGCCCCAGGCGATATTCTGGGAGACCGTGCCGGAAAAGAGCATGCTCTTCTGGGGAGCCAGGGCGATGCTTTTCCGGAGCGCTCCGCTGCCCACGGAGCGGATATCACGGCCGTTTATTCGGATGGAGCCGGAATCGACGTCGTAAAAGCGCAGGCACAGCCAGGCAAGGGTGGATTTTCCGGAGCCGGTGGGCCCTATGACCGCCAGGGTTTCCCCGGGATTCACCGAAAAAGACAGGTTTTTGACAGCAGGGATCCCGCTGCCGCCGGGATAGGAGAAGGTCACATTTTCAAATTCCAGTCCGACTCCGGCTTCCTCGCCGTAGACGAAGGTTTCCCCATCCGCCGGGAAATCCTCCCCGCTGTCGAGGATTTCCCGGATCCTCCCGGTGGAAGCCTTGGTGCGCACCAGAGTGTTGAATATATTCGTAATCATGATGAGGGACAGAAGAATCTGGGCCATATAGCTGATGAAGGCCGAAATTCTGCCGACCTCGATACTGCCGGCCTGAAAGAGGAGACTGCCGAAATATAGAATCATCACGATGCCGACGTTGACGGACAGGGACATCAGGGGGGAAAAGTAAGAGAAGACCAGCTGGGAGGAGACGGACCGATCCGCCAGGTTCCCGTTTGCCTCTTCAAACCGCTCCTCCTCGCTTTCGAAGCGCCCGAAGGCCTTCACGAGGCGCACTCCCATGAGGTATTCCTGAACCACGGTATTGACCTTATCGATGGCGGCCTGCATCCTGGCAAAGCGGACGTAGCTGAGCTTCATGCTGATGACGATCCAAAGGGCCACCACGGCCACCACGGCCCACAGAACCGTGCTCAGACTGGGGCTGAGGAGCACCGCCAGCACAATGCTGCCGGCGCAGGTGATGGGCGCCTTTACATAGATCCGCATAAGGCCGTTTACAAACTGGGTCACCTGGGAGGTGTCGTTGGTCATGCGGGTGATGAGCGAGCCGCTTTCAATTTTATCTGCGCCGGCTTCCGAAAACCGCAGGATCTTCTCAAAAACGTCGCCGCGAAGATCAGCCCCCACGCTCTGAGACACGCGGCTGGCCAGAATGTTCCGGACGGCGGCGAAGCAGGCTCCCAGGGCCGTGACGGACAGCATCAGCAGCCCGTATCTAATCACGGTGCCGACACTTCCGTACTTTATGCCGTCGTCGATGATACGGGCCATGACGGTGGGCTGCAGAAGATCGCACGCCGCCTCCAAAAGCACGCAGAGGACGGCCATGATAAAGAGGAACCGATATCTGGCGAAATATTTGCCGTATATGTTCATATATTCTCCCACTTCCCGAGGCAATCACTTGCAGACATCATTATAAATAAGACGGAAGCAAAAAGCAATCGCCCCTGACCGAGAGCAAATTCGACCCGAGACGGAGAGCGGCTGTAGCAGATTCCATATTCCAAAATAAAATGGTAATACAATCTATAAAACACAAGGAGTGAAAGTATGTTTCCGCCCAACGACAACGATTGGATTACTTATATACAAACCGCAGTGCCAAATAATGAGCAACCCTGCTGGGTCGACATCGTAGGCGACACGCAGTATCCGGCCGCGTATTATTATCTTTCTCCCACCCCGGACCCCAACCCCACGGAAGTCGCGTTCCGGATGCGGCTCAACGGGAACCCGCTGAGCCTGAACCCGCTGGAGTACAAGCTGAAGGAATTCGTATGGGGCGTGGTGATCCGCAGCCACTTCAACGCAGTTCTTTTCACCATTCTCGTAAACGCAAGCGGGAGCGTTTACAGGCTGCAGGTGAGGGACTCCACATCCACTCTGGTTTACAACGAGCCCATCGCGCTGAACAGCCCATCCCAGCCGTCGGATAACGTGAGGGTGGCCGACGCGGGAGCACATTTCCCGTGCGCCAGCCCTGTCATGCCCGACGAGGACTATTTTCTGGATTTCACGCTTCCCACCAGCGCATTCGCCGGATTCAACTTCGTGTCCTCCACCTACCGGCTGTGCTACTTCACCTCCACGCAGGACATTGTCATCAACAAGGAATTCGTCTGCGGAATGATCCTCAACCCGCCGGCGGGGACCCCGGTCCTCTGTGTAACCAAGCAGATCGTGTCAGGCCCCACCACCGTATGCACGGACGATATCCATACATGGGTTTTGGTAATCACCTTATATAACTGCGGCACGGTCCCGGTTACAAACGTGGTATTGACGGATACGATCAGCAGCGATATTGTCTTATCCTCCCCTCCGGTGTTCATACCCAGCGCAAATGTCGTCTACGTTCCGCGCACAGCCACATGGAACGTCGGCACCATCAATCCGGGAGATACCGTCGCCCTCACCATCATTATTAGCGGCTCCTTCGTAATGCCGGGCCACTATATACTGAATTCAGGAACCGTAACCGGGACGGACCTCACGCCGATTATATTCGGGGACCACGGCATTCTGGTTTACGGGCAGGATCAACTGACAGCCGACAAGGAGATCGTTTCGGGCCCGCTCACCGTGGAAAGCTGCAAGATATCCACCTGGACGCTCCGCATCACCGTTACCAATACCGGCGAGAGCGATATCCCGAATGTCATCGTCATCGACCAGTTCAGCAGCGCCTTCACCATCGAATCGGGCCCGCAGTTCACCGCCAGCGCGGGCACCGTGAGTATTCTCGGGAAGGAAATCACATGGACCATCAGCAACCTGGCGGGCAATTCCTCGGAGACGCTTCTCATCACCGTAACGGGATTTTTCTCCGGCGAGGGACACTTCACTTTCGACACAGGGTCCATTTTCGACCAGTGCATGGAAACGGTCACATTCCAGGATACGGGCATCGACGTGCTGCCCGCGGCGATACCACATCCGATCAAGGTCAGCGGAGAGATCCGGGACTGCCAAACCGGCGAACCGCTGGAAGACGTTTCGGCGACGATATATAATTCCAGATGCAAAATCATAGGAACAGATACTTTCAGCGGACAGTACGAGCTCCATTTGCCCGCAGGCACTTACACCGTGCTGTTTGAAAAGGAAGGATACAGAGATAAATTTTTAGCTCTGGTGCTGCAGTCGGACGCCGATATCCAGACCGACGTCGAAATGGCACCCGAGACCCCCGCGTTACCCGCCCAAGCCGACGGGGACGGCGGGATCAGAGAGCTGGATCTGTTCGCAGGTATCCTGTGCCAAAAGATCGACGCCGAAATCGTTTACAGCAGTCTCATTTGCGTGAACAGCACGGCGCGGGTGGAGTGCCTCAACGACGTTATCGACAGCTTTTCGTCCGCCGTGCTCTGCGGAGCGAAACTGCGGCTGGCGGTGAACCTGGAAAAGAACCTGGTGTACCGTCTGAACCAAAGCAAGTATTTCACCTACGACGAGAGGATGTTTTCCCTTTGCTTCCCCCTTAGGCAGGACGGGAAATGTTCGGATAAAAAGTGCTATGTCCAGGTGAAGCATGTGGACTTCTGCAAGGAAGAGAACCTGGTATACAATGTAGCGCATCTGAGGTTTATCGCGTACCTTTTCAATAAAGACGACGTTTTGGTTCCCGGCACTCCGGAAGACGAATGCTGAGGAGCAACACGAAAGCGCAGAGCCGGAGCGGAAGCTTCGGCTCTCCTTTTGGGCCGCGGGCTGCGCAGGCCAGGCAAAAAATGAAAAATCCGAGGAGCGGACGACCGCTTTTTACGTTTTTTCTCAAAATCGTCACTTCCGGGCCCCTTTCTGAGTATTCTGTATCGAGTCTGAAGGTGAGGAGGCATGGAATTGGGATATTTCATTACCGTGGAGCCCAATGTGTACGTTTTCGCGGAGGACATCCATCCCGCCGGCGGCTCCAACGAGGAACCGGGAGAGGAAAACACCGCGGGACCGAATTGATTTAACGGATACGCATGCCTGCCAGGAAACAGATTCTTTGAAAGGGGAATTCTATGTACCGATCCAAAAACACAGGCCGCGGCGGCGAGGCGGATTTCATCCCCGCCGGAGCTTACCGCGGGCGCATGTCCGCCGATAACGGGCCGGAGCCTTTTACTCTGAACATATCCCGGGCGGCGGAGCAGAACGGGACCTTCCGCACCACCGTCTGGACGGGTGAGCACCTGCAGGTGACGTTGATGTGCATTCCGGCGGGGGGAGAGGTGGGGCTGGAGATGCACCCCTGCACCGACCAGTTTATCCGCGTGGAAACGGGCAGGGGCCTGGTCCAGATGGGAAACAGCAGAGACGATCTGGGCTTCCAGAGGATCGTCTGCGACGGCTACGCCATACTGATTCCGGCGGGAAAATGGCACAACCTGCTCAACACGGGGCGCTGCCCGCTGAAGCTCTATTCCATTTACGCGCCGCCCCACCATCCGCAGGGGACCGTGCACCTCACAAAGGCCGATTCCGACGCGGCGGAGCACGGATAGAAATTACGGAGGCGGTACCGGCCAAATCAGGCGCCAATGGCAGGCGCCTGATTTTTGGGCGGCAGGGGCTGGAAACAGTTGCCATAAATGATTTAATATGATAAAATATGGGAAAGGCTGATGAAAAAAGAAGAAACGGAATTACGAAGGGAATGGTTAAATGGGCAGGAAGGTTAAGTTTGTAAAAACAGCGGTATGTCTTCTGGCGGCGCTGCTCATGCTGCCGGTTTGCGGCACGGCCGCTTCCGACAGCAAACTTGAATGGAGCACGGTCATATCCGAAAGCTGCAATTTTACAAGCACGGCTTACAACGGAAAAGACCAGTATGTGGTGGTGGGAACGGGCGGAAATATCCGAACCTCTTCCAATGGAACGAACTGGTCAAGACAATATTCGGGTACCACCGAGACCCTGAAGAAGGTCATCTGGGGCGCAGACCAATACGTAGCGGTGGGTACGGACGGTACGATCCTGACTTCATCGGACGGGGCAAACTGGTCCGCTTCCGCTTCCGGCACGGAGATCAGTCTGAACGACATCTTATGGGACGGAACACAATACATTGCCGTGGGATGGAGCTATCTGGCCAGAGAGGAAGCCTATGCCACCCTTCACAATGCAATCCTGCACTCCGCGGACGCGATCACCTGGGAAACAGTATCCGCTGATCCCCAGCTGGTTTTCAACGGTATCTGCACCAATGGGGAACTGTATCTCATACCCTGTGACAGCGGCAAATTCTATTGGTCCGGCGACGGCCTCAACTGGTCGGTCCTGGAAACAGGATATACTTCCGGCTGGATCTCCAGCATTGCGTGGAACGGGTCGAAATTTACCGCAGTGGGAGGCGACGGGCTGATCCTTACTTCTTCCGACGGGCAGACCTGGACCAAACAAGAGCTGACGCTCCAACCGTTTTTCGTCAGCGTTGTCTGGGACGGTAGCAGATTTATCGCTTTGTCGGAGGAGGGGATTTACATAGCCTCTTCCAACGGAATCAACTGGGGCGCGTGGTACCTGCCAACCGACAACTATTTAAGCGATCTTACCTGTCTGAACGGGAAATATTTCATATCGGGCTTCGGAGAGATCCTGCTGGTATCGGGCGACCTTTCATACTGGACGCAGACGGTGGAAAAACCCCCCGACTATTTTATCACCAGCGTCACCAATAACGGCAGGCTGTTCGTTGCGGTGGGAGGCTCCGGACTGATTCTCACTTCGACGGACGGAATCTCGTGGGAAGAACAGACGCCGCTGACTTCCGATACGCTGCGGGACGTCCTCTGGGACGGCAGCCGGTTTATCGCCATCGGGGACGCGGGGACGTTTCTGACCTCCGACGACGGGATTCAGTGGACAAAAAAGGTCTACAGCCAGATCGTGGAACCGTCGCAGATCGTATGGTCGGGCAGCCAATATGTGATCGTGGGACGCCATAATCTGATTCTTACCTCGCCGGACGGGGAGAACTGGACCCAGCAGACATGGGATTATACCTCTGAAGACGATTGGCTTAACTCCATTGCGTGGAACGGAAAGAGTTATGTGGTCGTAGGTATGTTCGGCGTCATCATTACCTCGCCTGACGCAGTGAACTGGACAACTCAGAATTCTTATACCAGGAACAACCTGAATGCGGTGATCTGGGCCGATTCCCGTTTTGTCGCGGTGGGAAGCTGGAAAACCATCGCGGTTTCATCGGACGGCGTCAAATGGAAAGCGACCGCGTCTCCCTCCGAATATGAAATCAAGGATATTACCTGGAACGGGAAGGCATATATAGCCGTGGCATACGGCGGAAAGGCGCTGGTTTCCGCCGACGCGGAGACCTGGACGGAAATCGAAACCGGCCGCGACGATTTGATTAACGCCGTCTCCTGGAACGGATACCGGTATGTGGCGGCGGGATACAGCGGCACGGTGATCACGGCTGTGCCGCGGGATATTATCAAGGTCACGGTGGACGGGATCCCCGTTTCCTTCGACGTGGCGCCTGCCGCAATCAGCGGAAGGACGCTGGTGCCGCTGCGCGCCATCTTCAATGCGCTGGGCGCCGAAGTGGAGTGGGATCAGGCGACGCAGACCGTCACCGGCAGGAAGGACGACACCGTTATCCAACTGACCCTGGGAAGCAGCCAGGCGACCGTCAACGGGAAGAGCCTGACCCTGGACGTTCCGGCGACTGCGATCGACGGGAGGACAATGGTTCCGGCCCGGTTTATCGCGGAAAGCCTGAACTGTGAGGTAAGCTGGGACGG
Source organism: Papillibacter cinnamivorans DSM 12816 (assembly GCF_900176335.1). GTDB lineage: Bacteria > Bacillota > Clostridia > Oscillospirales > Oscillospiraceae > Papillibacter > Papillibacter cinnamivorans. The sequence continues at coordinate 332,041 of NZ_FWXW01000002.1, read as the reverse complement.
AGATACGCAGACGGTCATCATCGAGGCAAAGGACTGAAGGACCGGGGAACGATTGTCCGGCCCAAGCTGATAAAATAAGCAAGCGGCCGCCGCCCGGGAAAGATCAACGGGCGGCGGCTATCATTTTTTGCCGGTGTGCGGAGGCCTCCCTACGGTTTACATACAACACGGCGCGTTTCATATCCGGGATTGAGCGGAGAGGTCCGGATGGATGTGCATTGCTAAGCTTCCATTTAATTGATATACTGTATAACAACGAGAAACGAACGGCGGTTGGGCTCCATGGAAATCAAGAAGGTACGGCTGATCGAACCGGGGAATCTGCCCTATCGGAAATCTTTGCTCAACCTTTTTGTCTACGACAAGTACATACGCACCGGCCGGTTCCGCTTCGGGAAGAGAGGAAAAGCATGAGAAAACGAGGGAAATATTCGTTCTGTCTGGCGATGCTGGGAAGCGCGATGCTCCTTTTTGCGCTGGGCTTCGTATGGTATGCCCTGAATCACCCGGAGCAGTCGTTTCCCGGAGGAAACGCAGCGGCGTATCCGGTCTATGCCGCCTATCTGGCAATCATGACCGCATCTTTTATTCTGGCGGCGGTTTTCCGCAGAAGGACCGGAGACCGCGCCGAATAGGAGAATACAGGCTTTGGCGGGGACGGAAAACATGCTTTCCAATCTAATACGGATTCAAAGAGCCCGGGCCCCGGATGATATCCGGCGCCCGGACTTATTTTTGTCGGAAAACTCTGTTTTCCGACAAAAACGGGGGAAGGACCGCGCCTTTGCGAAGTCGCGCAAAGTATGCCCTGCGGGAAGTGAATTCCCGCAGGGCATTGGGATTTCGTTTTTTTGGGATATTGGTCACGGAGCGCAACGCAAAATCCCAAAAAGCTTTTCGGCGGTGGCGAAAAGGACGATGGGACTGCTTTGACAGGCTGACCCCGGGCCCCGGATGATATCCGGCGCCCGGGGTCTTTGCCGTTTTATTTCCGGCGGGCATGATGCAGCGTTTGTTTACCATGTGAAAGATTTGTCAATGAACCGTCCGATTGAATGCTAATTGTCCGATTTTCTTCATATTTATATAAGACAAACCCGTCCCGAAACGAGGACGCGGAGAAGAGCAGCGGGGCCGCGGCGGGCAGGACGGCCCGGAGGAATACCCGGTGCAGACGGGACAAAAGAAAGGAGAATGTATATTGAAACCGCTGGAAGGAATCAAAATCGTGGAGATTGCAAACTTCGTGGCGGCGCCGGCATCTTCGCGGCTGCTGGCGGACTGGGGGGCGGAGGTGATCAAGATCGAAGCGCCGGGGGGAGACCCCAACCGGTTCATGGGCACGCTCAACCGGATGCCCGGCGAGGACGGGGCCAATCCCACCTTCGACACAACGGCGATGAACAAGAAGCTCATATCCCTGGACCTGAAAAAAGCGGAAGCCAAGGCGATTTTGTTCCGGCTCCTGGAGGAGGCCGACGCGGTTCTCACCAATTTCCGGACCGACGCGCTGAAAAAAATGGGCCTCACCTATGAGATCCTCAGCGAGCGGTTTCCACGGCTGATTTTCGCGCAGATCCTGGGCTACGGCGAGGCGGGAAGCGAAAAGGACACGCCGGGGTATGACTACACGGCCTACGGGGCCCGGGGCGGACTCATCGGGTCGCTGCATCAGGCGGGGGGCGAGCCGATCAACGCCATCACCGCCTACGGGGACTTTCAGGCGTCGATCACACTTGCGGCAGGCATCCTGGGGGCATATATCGGCAGGCAGAAGACGGGGATGGGAGAAAAGGTCACCGTGAGCCTCCACCACACGGCGGTGTACATGTTCAACTGGGCGATCATGGCGGCGGCATTCGGCAACCACTATCCCAAGAACCGCAGATCGGTGAACTGCCCCACCATCAACACCTATCAGGGCTCGAACGGCAGGTGGATGCAGCTTTGCGTGCCGGAATACGACCGGTATTACAGCAAATTCATCACGCTCATCGGACGGGGGGATCTGGCAAAGGACGAAAGGTTCGACAAGATCGCCACTCTTACCAGGCTGGGCACCAACGGGGAACTGATCGCCATCATCGAGGAGAAAATGAAGGAAAAGACCGTGGACGAGTGGGTCGCAATTTTTAAGGAAAACCAGCTGCCCTGCGAGAAGGCATATGAGTTCGAGGAGATTCTGAAAGACGAGCAGGCGTGGGAAAACGATATCCTTCAAAAGATGAAGTATCCCACGGGGGACGAGGTCACTATCGTCCGGACACCGGTCCTGATGAAGAACATGGGGTTGCCGGAGTCAAGAGCCTCCGGCGCCATCGGACGCGACACGGCGGAGGTGCTGAAGAGACACGGATATACCCCGGAGGAAATCAAGGGGTTCAGAGCCGGAGGAATCATAAAATAATGTCCGCTGATTTAATGAATTGATATGACTTGGTTTTGTTTTGTTCAGCGGGTATGAAACCGCATTAAAACAGACGTCAAATCCATGGAAGGAAGAAGGAGAACATGTATAACAAGACGGTTTTGCTGGAATATGAGGGAAAGATCGCGTATGTGACGATGAACCGCCCGGAGGTCCTCAACTGCATCAACCTGGATGTGCTGGACGAACTGAACGAGGTGATCGACGATCTCACGGCCAAAGACGATGTCTCCGCGGTGATCCTCAAAGGCGCGGGGAGCAGAGCCTTTGTCTCGGGGGCGGACATCGGATACCTGAGCAGCCTGGACGTGTTCGGTTCCAAAGGGTACGTGGAGTATGGGCAGAGGGTCTTCAACAGGCTGGAAGCCATGAGGAAAGCGGTGATCGCGGCGATCGACGGGTACGCCCTGGGAGGCGGCTGCGAGCTGGCGCTGGCCTGCGACATCCGCATCGCCACGAAAAAAAGCAGGTTCGCGCTGCCGGAAGTCGGCCTCGGCATGATCCCGGGCTTCGCCGGGACCCAAAGGCTGCCCCGCCTGGTGGGCGCGGGGAACGCCAAGATGATGGTGTATACCGGGAAGCAGATCACCGCGGGAAAGGCAAAGGAGATCGGACTTGTAAACGAAGTGGTGGAGGATGGGGCGGAGCTGACGGAATACTGCAGGGAGCTGGCCGGTTCCATCGCGAAAAACAGTCTCATCGCCGTGAGCATGGCAAAGACGGCGATCAACGAGGGGCTTTCTCTGGACCTGCTCCGGGGAATCGAGCACGAGGCGGCCATCTTCGCGGTGAATTTTTCCTCCGGGGACAGGGAGGAAGGCATCCGCGCGTTTCTGGAGAAACGGAAACCGAATTTCAACAGGGGGAGTCCAATTTAATTTTATAAAGCTGGAGGGAGTCACGTGGGAGTAGCGGTATTGATACTGGGCCTTGTGTGCCTGAGCCTGTTTGCCCTGAAAGGGATCCCAATCGTAATCGCAGCGTTTCTCTCGTCTCTCATTGTCATGCTGCTTTCGGGGCTGGATGTGCTGACCACGTTCAAAACGGTCTTCATGCCCGGGATGACGGCGTTTATCACCAACTACTTCATCATCTTCCTACTGGGCGCCTTCTTCGGGAAGATCGTGGAGCTCAGCGGCGCCGCGGAAACCATTTCCCGGACGATTACCGGTAGGTTCGGAGAAAAATACGTAGCGGCGGGGGTCATCATCGCGGCGGCGATCCTCACCATGGGGGGCGTGTCCGTCTATGTGGCGCTTTTCGCCCTGTATCCCATTTCCATGAGCCTTTTCAAGCAGGCGGATATGCCCCGGCGGCTCTTTGCGGCGTGCTACATGTGCGGCGCGGGCACGTTCACCATGACGGGGCCGTTTTCGCCGGCGATCCAGAACGTGATCCCCACCACCTACCTGGGGACCACCGTGGCCGCCGCGGCGGTGCCCGGCGTCATTACGGCCGTCTTCTGCGCCGTGCTGGGAATCCTGTACATGCAGTGGCGGGTGAAAAAGGTCAGGCTCGCGGGGGAGCACTTTGTCTCTTTAACCGAGGACGTCGTCATCCAGGAGGACGCGAAGCGGCCGAATTTTATTCTGTCGATCCTCCCGCTGGTGATCCTGATCTTCACCCTGAACGTTCTGAAGTTCCCCATCGAGGGAGCCCTGCTGGCAGGAGTGATCTCCGGGATCGTCCTGTATTTCCCGTACATACCGAAGGATTTTAAATTCCTGGTGAAGAGCTTCTACCAGGCGATCACGGACGCCACCATGGCGATCACCAACACGGGCACCACCGTAGGCTTCGGCAAGGTAGTGGCCTCCACCGCCGCGTTCGCGGGCCTGATCCCGGCCGTCACCAACCTGGGGGGAAATCCTCTCGTCGCGGCCGCCGTCGCCACCACGTGCCTTGCCGGAATCAGCGGTTCCTCCTCCGGGGGCCTGGGAATCGCCACGCCCCTCATCGGGCAGATCTTCCTTCCCTTGGGAGTCAACGCCCAGGCGCTGCACCGGGTGCTTACGGTGGCCAGCAGCGGACTGGACTCCATGCCCCATAACGGCGGCGTCGTAACCTTCCTGAATTTCTCCAAGACAACCCACAAGGAGGGGTACTTCGACATCTTCATCGTATCCGTGGTGATCACCCTGCTGCAGACTATTTTGCTGCTGATTCTCATCAGCGCCATGGGAATGACCTGGGCATAAACAATTGCTGAATATAAAGGAGGGCCAAAAATGGCTATCGTACTGACGGAAGAGCAGATCCAGCTAAGAGACCTGGTGCGGGACTTTATGGCCGGAGAGGTGAAACCCTATATTTCGGAGTTTGACGAAAAAGGAGAATTTCCGCTGGAAATCTACCGGAAATCTTTCGAGCTGGGGTTTCACTGCCTGGATATCCCCGAGGGAAACGGCGGGATCGGGCTTGACAACAAGACCATGTGCGTCATCCTGGAGGAAATCGGGAAGGTGGAGCCGGCCATGGCGATTACCATGCTGTGCACCTCTCTGGCGATGAAGTGCGTACTGGTGGGGAAGAACCAGGAGCAGATCCAGCGGGTGGCCGACATCCTGATGCCGGGTGGGTTCGGAGCGTTCTGCCTCACCGAGCCGGACTCCGGCTCTGACGCCGCGTCTTTGAGAACCAGTGTTGTAAAAGACGGGGACGACTATGTGCTAAACGGCAGCAAGTGCTTTTCCACCAACGGGGGGTATGCCGACGTCTACATCGTATTTGCGACTTTGGACCGAAAGCTGGGGGCGAAAGGAATCTGCGCCTTCATCGTGGAAAAGGGCACTCCCGGTCTTTCGGTGGGCAAGCACGAGAACAAGATGGGCCTGCGCCTTTCCAACACCTGCGACGTGATTTTCCAGGACGTGAGGGTGCCGGCCAAAAATCTTCTGGGAAAAGAAGGCGAGGGATTCAAAATCGCCATGGAGGGCCTGGACGAGGGCAGGGCGTACAACGGTTCCATCGCCGTGGGGATCTGCCAGGGGGCGGTGGACGCCTGCGTCAGATACGCCAAGGAGCGGCGGACCTTCGGGGTGCCCATCATCCAGCACCAGGCGGTGGGCATGATGCTGGCGGACATGGAAATCTATACGGAGGCGGCGCGGCAGCTGGCTTACAACGCCATGAGCATGGCGGACGAGGGGAAAAAGATTACCAAGGAGGCCGCCATCTGCAAGTGCTTCTGCGCGGACGCCGCCATGAAGGTGACAACCGACGCCGTGCAGATCATGGGCGGATACGGATACAGCAAGGAGTATCCGGTGGAAAAACTCATGCGGGACGCAAAGATTTTCCAGATCTTCGAGGGGACGAACCAGATCCAGCGGCTCGTCATTCTGAAGGAAATGGCCAGATGAGAAACCGGCCGGACAGGGGGCGATGAGCGGTGAACGGGCTGCTGTACGAGAAAAGAGGAAACGTAGGAATCATCCGGTTCAACCGGCCCAAGGTTTTAAACGCTGTTGACACGGAAACCGCCGGGGAGTTCTCCCGGCTGCTGGACGAGATCGAGGCCGACCGGGAGGTGCGGTGCGCGGTCCTCACGGGAGAGGGCAGGGCCTTTTGCGCCGGAGGAGACATCGACGAGGAGAGCGGCAAGGGCGTGCAGGCCGCCTTTGAATTTGCCGTGACGGGAGACCGGCTGATGGAGAAAATGGAACGGCTGCGGGTGCCCATTATCGCGGCGATCAACGGTTACTGCCTGGGCGGAGGGCTGGAATTCGCCATGGCGTGCGACATACGCCTGGCCGCCGACAGCGCCGTGCTGGGTTCGCCGGAGGTGTCGCTGGGGACTTATCCCGGGTGGGGCGGAACGCAGCGCCTTCCCAGAATCGTGGGCGCCTCCAGGGCCAAAGAACTGATGATGACCTGCGAAAAGATCAGCGCCCAGGAGGCGCTCCGGATCGGGCTGGCGGACAGGGTAGTCAGGGCGGAGGAGCTGATGGACGAGGCGCTGAAGCTGGCAGGGACCATCGCGGGCCGGCCGCCGATCGCGGTGAGCGCCGTTAAAATCTCCGTAAACGAAGGCATGCAGTGCGACATTACACGGGGAATCCGGCTGGAGGCAAATCTTTTTGCGCAGCTGTATGCCACGGAGGACCTCCGGGAAGCATATACGGCGTACCTGGAAAAACGGCCGCCGAAGCCTTTTACCGGCAGATGAGCCCGCCGGCAGGGACGGGCGCCGGCGGACATTTCCGAAAGCCGGATTAAAACGCGCAGGGGAGGGCGTCCGCCGACAAAACAGCGCTTTTCGGCGGACGCCTTTACCATTATTTAACCTTTATTTAATTTGACATAGCAGGACACGTATGCTAGATTTTATATAGGTTTTTCCTTCAAAGGAGATGATAGGCAATGGGCAGAGGCGGAGGCGGCGGAGGCGGCGGCTTCGGAGGCGGCGGTTTCGGAGGCGGCAGCTTCGGGGGCGGTTTCGGCGGCAGAAGCGGCGGCGGATCCTTCGGCGGAAACCGGAGCGGCGGCGGCCGCACCGGCGGTTTCGGCACCGGGCGCGGCGGCGGTTCCATGGGCGGCCCCGGCGGTTTCGGCGGTCCGGGACCGGGACCGGGCGGTTTCGGAGGCGGGTTTCGGGGGCCGATCTTTTTCGGACCGGTTTTCGGTTGGCCTCGCAGGCGATACTACGGCGGCCCCGGCGGCTGCGGATGCGGCACGGCGATCGCGGCGGTTATCATTATCGCGGTCGTGTTTGCGCTGATCATCGGGTTTTCGTCCGGGACGGGCTTTTCAAGCTCCGGCAGCTCCGGAATCACTGCGTCCACCATCGCGCGGGAACCCCTGCCGGCAGGATCGGTGAACGAGACCGGGTATTATACGGACGAGCTGGGCTGGATCGACAACAAGACCACACTTTTAAACGGAATGAAGCACTTTTATCAGGAGACCGGCGTGCAGCCTTACCTGTATATCACCGACACGGTGAACGGCTCTCATTCCCCTACGTCCGCGGAGCTGCAAAGCTTTGCCGAGGGACTGTACGACCAGCTGTTCACAGACGAGGCGCATATCCTGCTGGTGTTTTTTGAATACAACAGCAACAGCCAGTATATGGACTGGTACATCTGCGGCACCCAGGCCAAGACCGTAATCGACCAGGAAGCGGCGGACATTCTGCTGGACTATGTGGACCGGTATTACTACGGGAGTCTGTCGGATTCCGAGATGTTCAGCAAGGTTTTCTCGGACACGGCGGACCGGATCATGACCGTGACCACATCCCCGTGGATCCCGGTGCTCATCGTTCTGGGCGTGGCCGCGGTGGTGATCGTTCTCTTCGTCTGGTGGAGGCACCGGGTGAAGCAGAAGAACCTGGAGGCAAAACAGACGGAGGACATGCTCAATACGCCCCTGGAAAAATTCGGGGACACGGAGGCGGAAGAAGCCGCAAAAAAATATGAAGACGACGAAAGAGACAGGGAATAACACAAAGGAGGAAATGTAATGGCAATTCTGGACAGGTTCAACGACATCATCAAAGCGAACATCAACGCCGTGTTGGATAAAATGGAAGACCCGTCGAAAATGATCGACCAGTATCTCCGGGACATGATGGAGGATCTGGCCGAGGTGAAGCAGAGCACGGCGGGAGTGATGGCGGAAGAAACCCGCACAAAGCGCCTGGTGGACGAAAACCACGCGGAGGTAGCCCGGTACGCCGAGCTTGCGAAAAAGGCGCTGCTGGCCAAAAACGACGGAGACGCCCGGACGTTCATCGCCAAGAAACAGGAGCTGGAAAACGCGGGCGCCGGCCTGATGACGGCCTACGCCACCGCCCATGAAAACGCGCTGAAGATGCGCCAGATGCACGACAAGCTGGTGGCGGATATCGAGTCGCTGAAGGCCCGCAGAGCGATGATCCACGCCAAGGTGGCCGTCGCCAAGACCCAGCAGACCCTCAACCAGGCCTCCGCTTCCGTTGGCAAGACCGAGAGCGCCATGAATGCTTTCGGCCGCATGGAGGAGAAGGCCAACCGGATGCTGGACGAGGCCAACGCCATGTCCGAGCTGAACACAGCGCCGGTGGATGAGGCCAAGGCCTTGGAGGAGAAGTATGCCTCCCAGGGACCCAGCGCCGTGGATGACGAGCTTGCCAAATTGAAGAGCGAGCTGGGACTGTAAGGAAAATGTACTTTACACGATAACTAAAACCTCGGGCTGAGCGATTCGCTCAGCCCGAGGTTTTTTCCTGAACCGGCGGCACCGCACCGCCGGTTTTTTCCCGGGCGGAAGGGAGCCTGATTTTCAAGGACGGAAGCAGCAGGACCAGCGCCATTCCGGACGCTAAGAGCCAGAGCGTTCCGACGGACCGCACGCCCAGCAAAGAGCTTCCGAATGCCGCGGCGATTGCTCCCAGCTGAAGGGCAAAGGACTGAAGGGAGAGAAAGGTGGCCCGATTTTCGTCGGGCACCGCGGCGTTTATCATCGTACCCTCGGCGATATTGGATATGCCGAAGCAGAAATAGAGAAGACAGTAGCACAGGGCAAAGGACAGCGGCCGGAGGGATACGGCGGCCAGGGCCACAAAAGAGAGCATGGCCAGCCGGGCCCCGATGAAGACGGACTTGAAACCGATCCGAGAGCTCCTCACAAGTTTTTCCGAAAGCAGGTTTCCTCCGGCGACGGACGCCATATAGAGCAAAGACAAAACGCCAAGGAGGAACGTTTCGGCTTCCGGCGTATCCAGCATGCCCAGAAACTTCGGCTGCCAGTAGGATTCCAGGACGCAAAGGACCAGGCCGATCCCCATCCCGGCCAGTAGGATGCGCCTTAAAAGCATGCTGCCGCGAAGGAGGGAGGTGCTTTGCCGCAGATGCGCTCCCAGCGGCGTTCTTTTTTCGGTGCCCGCAGGCAAATCCCGGGGGATGAGCAGCAGAAGCAGGAGGACCAGCACGAGGGAAAGGAGAAGCCGAAGAAGAAGGTTCAGATCATAGGCGCCGGAGAATACAGGGAACCGGCGGGAAAAAAGAGGGAGAAGGCCCCCCGCGAGAGAACCGGCGGAAAGCCCCACCGACTCGGAGACTGATAAAAGGCGGATCGCCGAGGGAAGCCGGTCCGGCCCGCCGTCCTGCCGGTACCGTTCGATCACGAGAGCTTCAAAGCTGCCGGAGGACAAAGCTCTTGCCGCGCCGAGGAGTCCGGCGGCGGCGAGGATACGAAGGACGCCGGATCCCATGAGGAGCAGGAGAAAAGCGGCCGCTCCCGTGAGCTGGGACAGGAGAAAGATGTTCCGTTTGCCCAGCAGGTCCGCCGCGACGCCCGTGGGGATCTCCAGGAGGACCACAACCGCGGAATAGACCCCGATGCCGAGGGTAAGGTTTGACAGAGAAAGACCTTTTTCCATAAAGACCAGGCTCAGAACGGGGACCAGAAGCCCCTGAGAAAACCAGGAAAGAAGAAGGACAGCGGTATAGCGGTGCATATTCATTTATTTTCCTGTCCTTCGCCCGCGCTTTCCACGAGATCCATACGGTAGAACAGGAAAGCCGCCTCCCAAGGGTGGGTGTTCTCTCCCGCCCGACCGCAGTTTTTCAGATAATCGGAAACCAAATCGCGGAGAGAGTTTGCCTGCTCGTCGGTGAGGTGGACGACGGACGACATAACGTCGGCATATTTTTCGGCGCCGGGTTGTTCCGAAATGCCCCGCGCGCGGGCTTTTTCCACCGCTTTCAGGTATCCGTCGTAAGCGTCCAGGAGAAGCCTGCGCATTACGGCATCCCGGGAAGAGGAGAGATCGTCGGCATACTGCTGGCCGATGCTTACGGTGACATTTGTGAGGCGCATGAATTTTGCCTGAATGCCGTGGATCAGCTCAGTGTGGTCCTGTTCCAGAAGCCCGATGGAAGCGAGCTTCGTCATATGGTGCTGGGCGGAGGAGGGCGTGATGCCCAGCCGGTCGGCGATTTCCTTCGCGGTAACCGGGGTCCCCAGCCTGCTCATCTCCCGCAAAATGCGCTGCCGCAGGGGCAGAGAAAAGATCCGCAGCTCCTTTTCCCCGGAAAGTACGACGGTTTTCACGGCAACATCTCCTTACAAATAATAAATCATAATAATAATTGTAACGATGGAACACGAAAGTGTCAAGCCCGAATACAGTAAAAATATCGCCGCTCCGGGCGGAGCGGCGATATCGGGCCGGACTTGCGTTTATTTAAATTTTACCGCCGTGCCGTAGGCGATGACTTCCGCCGCGCCCTGCATGATGGCGGCGGAGGCGTACCGGATGTTGACCACGGCGTCGGCTTTCAGTTCCTCCGCCTCCGCGACCATCCTCTTGGTGGCGATGGCGCGGGCTTCGTTCATCATTTCGTTGTAGGCCTTCAGTTCTCCGCCCACCAGGGTTTTGAAGCCCTGAGTGATATCGCGGCCGATGTTCTTCGACTGAATGGTGCTGCCCTTGACGAGACCCAGCATTTCAAGCTCTTTTCCCGTGATGTAATCAGTATTTACCAAGATCATCTTCTTCACCGCTCCTTACTTCTTTGATTCGCTCCATGAGAACAAAAACAGACACGCCGATGAGAGCGCAGGGGATGACGGCCCCGATGATTTTCAAAGCCAGGGGGATGCCCGGCATCGTGACGCACAGCCAGAGCCAAAAGATGAAATATACCACCAGAAGAACCGTAATCACAACCGGAGCCACGATTTTCTTTGCCATAAACGGCGCCTCCCACCAAAGTAGCCTCTACCATGTGTATTCTACCAGAAAAGAGCCGGATTTAACAGTGGGAGAGAAGATTTTCATCAGAAAAATGATTGACAGGAGCAGACAGGGCTGATATAATCCTTTCGTACAACAAAGCAGGATCGGTGGCCCCGTCCTCACCTGGCACTTACAGTGTGTGGGTTAACATGGAAGAAGAAACCGAAAAATTCGGTTTTTCGCCAGTTATTTTACGCGGGTGCCTAAACGGTATCCGCGTTTTGCAGCAGTGGAGGTGTTTTAGAATTAGCAATTTAGGTCATCAAATCAACGAAGACATCCGCGATAAGGAGATCCGCCTGATCGGCACGGACGGGCAGCAGCTGGGGATTATGTCCGTCAGGGCCGCCATGGAAATTGCCATTGAGAAAAATCTGGACCTGGTCAAGATTTCGCCCAATGCCAATCCTCCCGTATGCAAGATCATGGATTACGGGAAATTTCGCTTTGAACAGGCCAAGCGGGATAAAGAGGCGAAAAAGAACCAGCGTATTGTGGAGGTCAAGGAAGTTCGCATGTCGCCGGGCATCGACATCAACGATTTCAACGTCAAACTGAAGATGGCGCAGAAGTTTTTGACCGAGGGCGACAGAGTGAAGGTGGCCGTCCGGTTCCGGGGCCGTGAGATGGCCCACACCAACATAGGGGAGCAGCTGCTTCTGCGCTTTGCGGAACAGTGCAAAGAGGTGGCCGCCGTGGACAAGAACCCGAAGCTTGACGGGCGGCACATGACCATGTTCCTGTCGCCCAAGGCTGCCAAACCGCAGTGATTTCTGCAACAGACGAGCGCAATATACGGAAGGAGTAACACCACCATGCCTAAGATCAAGATCAAAACACACAGCGGGGCAAAAAAGAGATTTAACCTGACCAAAACCGGGAAGGTAAAACGGGCCAAAGCGTATAAAAGCCATATACTGACCAAGAAAGACACCAAGCGCAAGAGAGGCCTCCGTACGGCTACCTATGCGGACGTCACCAACGTGGCCGCCATAAAGCGCATGATCCCTTACAAATGAGAATGAACCGCTACAACAAATAGGAGGCTGCAATCATGGCAAGAGTGAAGGGCGCGATGATGTCGCGCAAGAGAAGAAAAAAGATTATCGGATTAGCCAAAGGATATTGGGGAGCCAAGTCCAGGCATTTTAAAATGGCCAACCAGGCGGTTATGAAGTCTCTCACCTATGCGTATACGGGCCGCCGCCTGAAAAAGCGCGATTTCCGCCAGCTGTGGATCACCCGGATCAACGCCGCGGCGAAGATCAACGGAATCAACTATTCCAGGCTGATGCACGGGCTCAAGCTCGCGGACATTTCCATCAACCGGAAAATGCTGGCCGAGATGGCCGTCAACGATAAAGCCGCTTTCACCGCCCTGGTGGAAACCGCAAAAAGCAAGCTGACCGCGTGAATTTAAACCCCCTGCCGCCAAAAGGCGGCGGGGGTTTTTGAGTCGTCGGAAACTCTGTTTTCCGACGGGTACGGGGGAAGAACCGCGCTTTTGCGAAGGCGTGCAAAGTATGCCTTGCGGGAAGTGAATTCCCGCAAGGCATTGAGATTAAATTTTTTCGGATTTTGGTCACGGATCGCAACACAAAATCCGAAAAAGCTTTTCGCCCGTGGCGAAAAGGGCAGGATGACTTCCTTGACAGCCAGAGCCTCGCCGCCGAAAGGCGGCGGGGGTTTTTTTTACAGGGGGCGGAAACCGCAAGAAAAAAACGGAGACCGTGCGCGTAGGCCGCCCGGCTAGGCGATATACAGGACGGGCATTTCCCCCAGGCTCCGGGCCAGCTTTTCCCGAAGAAAGGCCTCGGCCTCCCGGCGGACCTCGGGACGATAGCAGTATTTGCCCCGGCCGCGCCCCGTCATGAGGGCGGGATCGTAGGGCTGGAGGGCCCCGGGGAAGGCCTCCGTGTTGATGGCGTTCTGGACGTAACTGTAGGTCATGAGGATAATTTCGATGAACCCGCGGCGTTTCACCCCGGCGTCCAGAGAGTCCGCCAGGGTATCGATGAGATCCCCGTAAAGCCTTTTCCAGTCCGGCAGAAGGATGACCGGGGCCAGCAGAAGGCCCACGGGGTATCCCGCCGCGCACATCGTATTAAGGGCGCGGATACGGGCGTCCAGGGGCGAGGTGCCGATCTCGATCCGGCGTATGATCTCCGGCGGGTTCACGCTCATTCGGAAGACGGTCTTTCCCCCGTGGTTTATATCCAGCAGCGGCTGCACCATTTCGAACTTCGTGGGAAAGGTAAGGCGGCCCCGGCCTTCCCGAGCAAAGCGTTCAATGGTCCAGGGGAGGTTCCCCGTGACCGCGTTTTCCAGCACCAGGTCGCTGTTGCTGCCGATTTCAAAGGTCTGGGGCGCCGGAGCGCCGGCGTCTTTCTGCAAAAGCCGGTCCAGCATCTCCTCCCGGTTGACGAACAGGCGGAGATAGGAGCACTTGTTGTAGTTGCACACCAGATAACAATAGAGACACATGGCATAGCAGCCGGAGGAGGTGTAGGGCACCAGCCAGTCGGACACCTTTCGGTTGGGCACGTATTTATGGGTCTTGCGCACTCCGACGACAAGGTGCCGCTTGAGCCTGGGAAATTCCTTGTTGCCCAGAGCGCTGAACTCCGGAATGCGGTTGTGGCTTGCGATCTCTGTCCAGGGAAGATCCGCGTACTTTTTTCTCAAGATTCGTCCAAGCTCATAGGTAAGCGCGGCAGGCTCGTAATATACCCCGTCGAAGCGGATATCCAAACTGCAACCCTCCCGGGCCTATTGTGCCGCAAAACGCGGATTCTATTTCAGCGGGCGGCGCCGGGAAACCGTTCAGAGACCGGGAGAGGAGAGCTCCGTTCGCCCGGGATCCGGCGGCATCGGTTCCATCACCGCCGAGCAGCGGCATATGGGGAGCCCCTGCTCGTAAAACTTCGCCTCGTAATCGGTCATAATCTCCGCGGGACCTTTTTCGTGAAGATGATAGGAAACATCCGCAAGGGCAAAGCCGTTTTTTGGCAGCTGGGACAGAGAAAACTCGAAGAGGGGCCGGTTGTCGGTTTTAAAGCGCAGGGAACCGCCGGGCCGCAGGACCTTCCGATAGCTTTGCAGAAAGCCCTCCGAGGTCAGGCGCCGCCGGATGTGCCGGCTGGAGGGCCAGGGATCGCAGAAATTGATATAAATGAGGTCCACCTCGCCGGGGGCGAAGATCTCGGGCAGGAGAGAGACATCTCCGTGGATAAAACGGACGTTCTCCAGCCCCGCCTCCTTTGCCCGCTCCATGGCGATGATCATGGCGTCGGCCACCTTTTCCACGGCGATAAAAAGCACGCCGGGTTCGGCCTCGGCGGAAGCCACGGTGAAGCGGCCCTTGCCGCAGCCCAGCTCCAAGCGAAGCTGGCACCCGGGGCGGAGAAGGTCCCGCCAGGAACCCTTGTGCTCCGCGGGGGCTTCCGCCAGCAGATGCCGGCATTTATCCATACGGGGGATCAGATTTTTCTTTTTCCGCATTCGCATTATGCTCACCCGGCCTGTCGATGCCCCGGGAAGCGGCGGGCCGCTCCGGCGGGGGATATGAATCAGGCCTATCATAGCACAGGGAAACGGAGCCTGTAAAGAAGGAGCCGCAGGAAACCCGGGAGAGGGAAGCGCCGGGCAGCGGGGAAGGCGGCGCGGACTCTTTACAAGCCGGGACAAAACATGTATGATAATGCTAATTCTCTTTTCCCTCATGGAATTTCGACCTAAAAAGACGCCGCCGGGCGTTTTTCTGCGTACTCCGACGAACCATGGAGGCGAGGAGCAAAACGCGATGCGTCCGGCAGCGGAGCGGACAGAAAATCGGCAAGCCGAATGCCGGAAAAGCGGCAGCCGCGCACGGCGCCGGGAGACACGCTCCCAACCCGCCGGGCAGGCTTACGGAGCCTTACCATGATTGCCACCGTTATCAACGCCGTGCTGGTACTGGCCGGCAGCCTGATCGGGATTCTGTTCAAAAACAGGATCCACGAACGGTTTTCCTCCAGCCTGGTAATGGGACTGGGCCTTTGCGTCATCACCATCGGCATCATCAGCGCGATCCGAACGGAGAACATCCTCACGGTAATTATCTGCATGGTGCTGGGGACCCTCATCGGGGAAGCCGCCCGGATCGAAGACCGGCTGGACGGCATCGGGGAATTCTTGAGGAGCAGACTGGCCGGGCGGGGGGAAAACAGCCGGTTTACCGAGGGGTTTGTGACCGCATCCGTCCTTTTCTGCGTGGGTTCCATGGCGGTGATGGGGAGCCTGGAGGCGGGTATCAACCACAATTACAGCATCATCATCTCCAAGGGAGTGATCGACGGAGTCACTTCCATCACTTTCGCGGCCGCCATGGGGATCGGCGTTGCCTTTTCCGCCCTTCCCATTCTCATTTACCAGGGCGCTCTGACGCTGCTGGCGGGCTGGGTGGGGCCGCTGCTCAGCGAGAGCGTGGTGACGGAAATGTCGGCGGTGGGGGGAGCCATCATCATCGGGATCGGCCTGAACATGCTGGGAATCGGGAAGAACAGGATCCGGGTGGGGAATATGCTGCCCGCCATTTTTCTTCCCATTGCATACATACCCTTTGCCAGCTGGCTCGTTTCCCTGTTCTAGAAGCTTTGCGCATATGCTCAATAGCAGACTTCAATAAAAATGCTGATACAACAAGTGGAACCGTATGGTTGTCCCCCGCCATCGGCGGAGGACAACCATACGTCTTGAGCTTGTCGAAAAGGCGTTCCGCCTTTTCGACAAAAGGGCTTGCAGTCTGCCGCACGCCTCGCCGTCCGCCATAGGCGGACGGTTCGATGCTTGCAGCCTGAGAAGTATTTTCGGGCACGTACATGCCGCGCCCGAAAATAATCCGATTTTATTTCGCCGCTCCGGCGGCAAAATTCTGCGAGGCTTTTTCGACAACCATACTGTCTTTTTTAATCCTGCATTGGATAATAGTATAAACAGCGGTTTTTCCGGACATTCCGGAAAAACCGTTTTTCATTCAAAATGACTCTTGCACTCAAGGAAAAATGATGTATACTTATAAATGTGTATATACACGAGTGTAATTACACTCGTGCGGAAAACGAAAAGGAAAGCATCATTTTAAATTCAGGGAGGGCAACGTATGTTTGTAAAACTGGAAAAGCAGGGGAACATAGGGATCCTGACACTCAACCGTCCCGAAGCGCTCAACACCATCAGTCCGGAGGTCACCCGGGATCTGGACGCCGCCATCTCGGCGCTGGAGACGGACGAGACCATCTACGCCGTTATTCTCACGGGAGCCGGAAGGGCGTTCGCGGCGGGAGGGGACCTGTCGTCCATGAAGGACTGGACCGTTCTGGAAGCCAGAGAATTTTCCTTTGAGGCCAACCGGGTCTTTTCGAGACTGGAGAGTCTGCCGCAGCCGGTGATCGCGGCAGTCAACGGCGTCGCTCTGGGGGGCGGCTGCGAGCTGGCCATGAGCTGCGATATCCGGATCGCCAGCGATAAAGCCAAGCTGGGCCAACCGGAAGTCAATTTCGGGATCACTCCGGCCGCGGGAGGAACCCAGCGGCTGCAGCGGATCGTGGGAATGCCCAAAGCCATGGAGCTCATCTGGACCGGAACTGTGCTGGACGCGGGAGAAGCGCTGGCGATCGGGCTCGTGAACCGGGTGGTGCCCCATGAGGAACTGATGGAGGCCGCCCTGGGCCTTGCCCGGACCATCGCATCAAAACCTCAGGTTCCGGTACGTTTAGACAAGACGGTGATTCGCCGGGGAGCCCAGTGCGATCTTCAGAGCGGAATTGAATTGGAGATTTCGGCGCTGGCCCTGTGCTATTCCTCCGAGGATCAGAAAAACGCCATGGGAGCTTTTCTGGAAAAAAGGAAGCCCGAGCCTTTTAAAAACAAATAGGGGAAGGCATCGGAAAATCCGCACGGCGGAAGGCTGCAAAACGCATACCGGCGCATGGCGCCGCAAATGGAAACATGACGAATCGGAGACGGCAGGTCCGCCTCCGATTCATGTTTTGATTGACAATCATGAACTGAAAGCAGAATATAAACAAAAAAGTCGGGAGAAACGACCTCAAATGTATGAATCGGTAAAAACGACAGCCCATATTTCGTGTATTTTACTAAAAACAAAATGCTTGATTCCGGGGGGGTAAGGATGTATACTGTTTTTATAAAGGGCGCAGCATGTCCGCGCCTGCAGAAAGCCGGGTTTGGGTTTTTAGAGTGTGTGAAATGGATAAAAAACGGAACAGAGAACTATTCGCCGTACCTGATTATTTGGTGCGGTTTTCAATGGAATGAATTAGTTAAAAAATTAACAATCACATGAGCGTGTTCAGTTTTTACGGCCGGTAAAAAGGCGGATTTTATTCAATCAGCGCATGGATTACCATTTATCATATAATCCAAATCAGTAAAGGGAGGATTACAAATGTACGTCAATCTGGAAAAACAGGGAAACATCGGAATTCTCACTATGAACCGCCCGGAGGCGCTCAATGCCATCAACGCCGACGTTCTTAAGGACCTGGACGCCGCCCTTAACACCATCGAGCAGGATGAGGAAATCTATGTCGTCATCGTGACCGGCGGAGGAAAATCGTTCATCGCCGGCGCCGACATCGCCATGATGAAGGATCTGTCGGTGGCCCCGGCAAAAGTATTTATTACGGAGGGACAGAGGATCCTCACAAGGCTTGAGGATATGGGCAAGCCCGTCATCGCGGCGGTGAACGGTTTCGCTCTGGGCGGCGGATGCGAGCTTGCCATGTGCTGCGACATCCGGATCGCCAGCGAAAAGGCCAAGTTCGGGCAGCCGGAGGCAGGCCTGGGCATTACTCCGGGCTTCGGCGGAACCCAGAGGCTTCCTCGGATCGTGGGATTGGCAAAGGCCAAGGAACTCATGTGGACCTGCCGGATTATCGGCGCACAGGAAGCGCTGGAGATCGGCCTGGTTAGCAAAGTGGTCCCCGCCGAGGAACTCATGAACACAGCCATGGAGCTTGCAAAGGCCATCGCGGCAAACGCCCAGGTGGCGGTCCGCCAGTGCAAGGCCGCGGCCAACAGGGGCATGCAGTGCGACATCAAGACGGGTCTTGCATACGAAGCGGAAGCGGTCGCCCTGTGCTTTGCCACCGAGGATCAGAAGGACGCAATGCAGGCATTCGTTGAGAAGAGAAAGCTCAACGGATTCAAGAACAGATAACAGGAGGGCATTATGAAAAAAATACTCGTTGTAGGCGCCGGCACTATGGGACTTGACATCGCACAGGTCTTCGCAAAGAAGGACCTGGACGTTACGGTCCGCGACATTTCCGACGAGATTCTTGTCAGAGCCAAGGACAAGCTGGAAAAAGGCATGGCGAAGCTGGTGGAAAAGGGCAGGATGACGGAAGAGGCAAGAACCGGCGTCCTGAAACACATCACCTTCACCACCGACCTGAAGGCTGCGGCGGATGTGGACCTGGTGGTGGAAGCCGTCCTGGAAGTCCTGGATGTCAAGAAATCCCTCTTTAAGGAGCTGGACGGCATCTGCAAGCCGGAAACCATTTTCGCATCCAACACCTCCTCCATCTCCATCACGGAAATCGCCTCGGCTACCAAACGGCCCGATCGGTTTATCGGAATGCACTTCTTTAATCCCGCCACGGTGATGAAGCTCATCGAAGTGATCCGGGGAGCGCACACCACGGACGAGACCTTCAAAAAGGTTTACGATCTGTCCTCCTATATCGGAAAGGAGCCTGTGGAAGTACAGGAGGCTCCCGCCTTTGTGGTCAACCGGATCCTCATTCCGATGATAAACGAAGCAATCGCGCTGTACGCGCAGGGAACCGCCTCGGTGGCAGACATCGACAAAGCGATGATGCTGGGCGCGAACCATCCCATGGGCCCTCTGACCCTGGCAGATTTTGTCGGGTTGGATATCGTTCTGCACGTTCTGGACACGATCTACAGTGAAACCGGTGATCCCAGATACGCTGCGCACCCGCTGCTCCGGAAGATGGTCAGAGGCGGAATCCTGGGCAAAAAGAGCGGCAAGGGCTTCTACGATTATTCAAAGTAAATTTGGAGGGAAATGTTATGGATTTCAAGCTTTCGCGCGAGCATCTTCTTTTACAGGAGATGTACAGGGAATTTGCCGAGAAGGAAGTAAAACCTCTGGCGGAGGAACTGGACGAGGAGGAGCGTTTCCCTGTGGAGACGGTCCCGAAACTGGCCCGGTACGGCTTTTTGGGCCTTCCTTTCCCGAAGGAATACGGCGGCCAGGGCGGAGACTATCTGTCGTACGCCATGGCCATCGAAGAGATTTCCAAGGTCTGCGCCACCACCGGCGTCGTCCTGTCGGCTCACGTGTCGCTGTGCTGCGCGCCCATCTATGAGTTCGGCACCGAGGAGCAGAAGAAAAAGTACCTCCCCTCTCTGCTCAAGGGCGAGAAACTGGGCGCTTTCGGACTCACCGAGCCCAACGCGGGCACGGACGCCTCCATGCAGCAGACCAAGGCGGTCCTGGACGGCGACAAGTATATCCTCAACGGAACCAAGATATTCATCACAAATTCCGGTTACGCCGATGTCTATATCATCATCGCAATGACCGACAAGTCCAAGGGGACCAAGGGAATTTCCGCCTTCATCGTGGAAAAGGACACCCCGGGCTTCACCGTGGGCAAGAAGGAAAAGAAGATGGGCATCCGCGGCTCTTCCACCTGCGAGCTCATCTTTGAAAACTGCGTTATCCCCAAGGAGAACCTCATCGGCAAAGAGGGACAGGGCTTCGGCATCGCCATGAAGACGCTGGACGGCGGCCGGATCGGCATCGCGGCCCAGGCGCTGGGCATCGCAGAGGGAGCCATCGACGAGGCCGTCAAGTACGTCAAGGAGCGCAAGCAGTTCGGGAAGAGGATTTCCCAGTTCCAGAACACCCAGTTCCAGCTGGCCGACATGTACACTAAGGCCCAGGCCGGTCAGATGCTGGTATACAAGGCCGCCTGCGCCAAGCAGGACAAGGAGCCCTACGGGCACCTTGCCGCCATGGCGAAGCTGTACTGCGCGGAAATGGCCAGCGACGTGACCCGCAGAGCCGTCCAGCTTCTGGGCGGATACGGATACACGCGGGAATATCCTCTGGAGCGCATGATGCGGGACGCCAAGATCACCGAGATTTACGAGGGCACCAGCGAAGTGCAGAGAATGGTTATTTCCGGCTTCCTGAAGGTGAACTGAACCCCGGAACCGGTCCGCTGAAAAGCCGCGGCAACCGGAGGCTTCCATACTGCGGAAGCTCATACAAATTTGTGCGATGCGCTTGGAGGTAAAAAACGATATGAAAATAGTCGTATGTGTCAAACAGGTCCCCGATACGACCGAGGTCAAACTGGATCCGGTAACGGGTACTCTCATCCGGGACGGCGTTCCCAGCATCATCAATCCCGACGACAAGGCGGGAATCGAAGCGGCGCTTCGGATTAAGGATCAGGTGGGCGGAATGGTCACCATCCTTTCCATGGGCCCGCCCCAGGCGGACGTTGCCCTGCGGGAAGCCCTGGCCATGGGCGCCGACGAGGCGATTCTGCTCACCGACCGGGCTTTTGCCGGCGCGGACACCTGGGCAACCTCTTCCACCATTGCCGCGGCCCTGAAGAAACTGGACTTCGACCTTGTAATCGCAGGGCGTCAGGCCATCGACGGAGACACCGCTCAGGTGGGTCCCCAGATCGCCGAGCATCTGGGAATCCCCCAGGTGAGTTATGTGGAGGGCATCGAAGAGGTCACGAACAAGAAGATCGTGCTCAAAAGGCAGTTTGAAGACAGGTATCACATCGTAGAGGTGAAATATCCCTGCCTGATCACCACCCTGGCGGAGCTCAATCCTCCCCGGTACATGTCCGTGGGCGGGATCTTCGACGCCTACAGGGAAAAGACGGTCCAGGTGTGGAGCCTGGATACGATCAAAGACACCATCGATATGGCAAACGTCGGCCTTGCCGGCTCTCCCACAAAGGTCAAGAAGTCCTTCACCAAGCAGGCGAAGGGCGCTGGCAGCAAGTATGAGGTTGGGGCGGACGAAGCCGTCAACATCATCATGACCAAGCTGGCAGAGAAATTCATTATATAGGCTGGAGGGCGACGAAAATGAGTAAAAACGTATTTGTGTTTGCCGAGCAGAGGGACGGCGAGATCCAGAAGGTCTCCTTTGAGCTGATCGGCAAAGCCAGGGAGCTGGCAAATACTTTGGGCGAAAAAGTGGTTGCGATCCTCCTGGGCCACAAGGTGGAGGGACAGGCCGAGCGTCTCGTCGCCTACGGGGCGGACGAAGTGATCCTCGTGGACGACAAAATGCTTGCCGAATACGTCACCGAGCCTTACGCCAAAGCGATCGCGGCCGTGATTCATGAATTTGATCCCGAGATCGTGCTGTACGGCGCCACCGCCATCGGGCGGGACTTGGCGCCCAGAGTGTCGGCCCGGATCCACACGGGACTTACCGCCGACTGCACAGGGCTTGCCATCGACCCGGAGACCAAGAACCTTCTCATGACCCGCCCCGCTTTCGGCGGAAACATCATGGCCACCATCGTGTGCCCCGATTTCCGGCCCCAGATGGCCACCGTCCGGCCGGGCGTGATGCAGAGCTGCCCCATGGACACCAAGGTCAAGGGCAAGGTCACGAAGTTTACGGTACCCTTTGCCGCCGAGGACATGAATGTGAAGATCCGCAAGGTGGTCAAGGCCGCAAAGAAGGCCACCGACATCACCGAGTGCAAGATCCTGATTTCCGGCGGCCGCGGAATCGGCAAGGCCGACAAGTTTGAGATGCTCAAGGACCTGGCGGACGTGCTGGGCGGGGAGATTTCTTCCTCCCGCGCCAACGTGGACGCCGGCTGGATCGGCAAGGAGCGTCAGGTAGGGCAGACCGGCAAGACCGTGCGGCCCAACCTCTATCTTGCCTGCGGCATTTCCGGCGCCATCCAGCATCTTGCCGGCATGGAGGGTTCCGACCTTATCATCGCCATCAACAAGAACAACACCGCGCCGATCTTCGACGTGGCCGACGTGGGCATCGTGGGCGACGTGAACGTCGTCGTTCCCAAGCTTACCGAAGCGATCAAAAAGTACACGGAAGAAAAGTGCGCCAGGTAACATCGGTTAAAATGTAAAGAAAAAGGATGGGATGCGGGTAAACCGCATCCCATCCTTTTTCTTTCAGCAGCAGGAAACAGTCAATGCAACATACGTTGCTTTTATGTACTTTTATATTTTAAGGCAAACTCACTTAAAATGTAATTTTGAATCCGTTCCATTACCTGACTGTATCTGGCATTTCTTTTTGTGACTAAAACAAGCCTGCATAAAATATCATATTCGAGCGGAACGAGCCTGTATAAAGGATCGGCGGCCATTGAACGCGCAATGAAATCAGGCAGAACGATAAAGCCTTCTTTCTGTAAAATCATTTTCTGCACATAATCAGCGTTATAAGACGAAAAAATATGCTTTTTCCCGATCAGGTTCAACTCATTCGCATATATGATGTGCAGAACGTCTTCCGAAGTGACGACGGTTTCCTCCAAGAAGGATTTCAGACTCAGTTTTTTCATTTTTTCCGATTCGTACTGACCGGATACCAATCCGACGAGATTGCACGAAGCAATGTCCGTAACGAGATGATCTTTTGAAAGCTCAGTAATCTTCTGAGGCAGCAATACTATAGAAATATCCATTTCCTTCATGAAACTTTGGCTTGCGATCCTGTCCGTCTCATAATAATCGATGGGTATGCCAGGATTCAATTCGCAGAACTTCGCGATTATATTGCCGAAACACGCGTTCCCGCAAAGCGGCGATACTGCGAATTTAATGGGATGCTCCACCTTTGTCCGAATCATTTTGATTCTCGCCTTAATATTATTGAAAGTATCGATGATATCTATGGCATCGGCAAGTAAAATCTCGCCTTCCTGGGTCAGCTCAAAGGTGGGATAGTCTCTGATAAACAATTTGGTATTCAGTTCTTCCTCCAGCTGTCTGATGGATTTGCTGAGCGCAGGCTGAGATATGTAGCAATTAGCGGCCGCCTTGGTGAAACTCTTTTCTTTCGCTATTTCAACAAAATATGTTAGCTGCTTAATATCCAAAGAATCACAACCTTTTATTCAGATCCAGCGATTGTTGCTTCTTTCACCATCAATGCAATGCTGTCAGCAAATCTTCTGACTACTTCATCCAAAATATCCTCCCCGATTTCCATCCGATGGTAATTCAAGAAGCTAAGGCTTCTCATCATTGCGGCAACCACTTTCGTATTGATCGGACAAATCAGATCGTTTGCCGAAATCCAGCTGTCAATAATACGGCAGAGTTTTTCACTGCTCAGACGTTTAAATTCCCGCAGCCTTTCGTGGCCGGCCTGATCAAAAATAGAAGATACGGTTGAAGGGTCATAAGCTTTTGACAGAATCGGGTGTTCCAGTAAGTGCCGCCTGTTCTCAAATATATATTCCAACAACAGATCGGATAAGTTGCCTTTCTTATACAGAAACAGCTCCTCCATCTTTTCATTGAGTATTTTCCACTCCCGTTCATACAAGTCCAGATAAAAAGCTCCTTTTGAGCCGTAGAACAAATAAAACGTACCTTTTCCAACGCCGGCCTCTTTCGTAACATCTTCAATTGTTGTTTTTCCAACTCCGTATTTGGTGAACAAATACATGCCCGCATCCAGGAGCTTATCCCGGATGATCTCTTTTTCTTCAGATGAAAAATGTCTCGGCATCCAAGTATCCCCTTAATTATATTAGTCTTGCGCAGATGGTTGTTTTTTTCACGCTTTCGCCAACCTGATTCTGAGTATTTTCCGTCATCCGTTTGGTGTGCTTTTTTTCAGTATAGCACAGCTTAAGCAAAAATCAATGACCAAATTGTAATTATAGCCACTGGTTATAGATTATGAATTATAAGTATTTCACAAAATCGAGGCAGGGAGGTATACTTACGCTATCCATTTTACCGAACAATTCGGAGAGAACTTGAAAATCGCCGTGAAATGTGCAGAGGCCCAGGCACAATCCGGGCGTGAGGAGGGTTGAGAGACATCATATTTTTCTAGAGCGGCTAAAGGCACTACATACAATTTGGGGAGGGTTAACATGACTGGATCTTCAAACAAAAACGGAATCTTTGTGGTGGTCACCGGAATTCTTTGGGTAGCCGTGACTCTTATGGCGTGGTATGGCTACTGGTACCAGGGGATCTTTGTTTCTCTTGTCATGATGCTGCTGTATCTGATCACAGGGGCAAGACTCAACGGCAAACTGGATAAATCATTCATGGTTTACCCCATTCTTTCCTGGTTTGTGCTTTGGGTAGTAAGTTTCGGACTGGTGGGATACTATTCCTCCATGTTCCGAGGTTCGGCACCAACGTTTACGCTTCTTGGATTTCACCCGTCCTTCGCATGGGTGTTTATCGCGTGGGTTGGATCGGTCCTGACCCTTTCTCTCGGCTTTTATATCAACAGGGACAAATGGCTGTCCCGGAAAGACTGGGAAGAGTATCAGGCTAAAATCAAGCGCATGAATCAGGAATTGAGCAAGGGGGTCAAATAACATGAGCGGCGGAGCAAGAATTGCCATCGCGCTGTGTGCATTCGGTGTGGTAGTGGTTTCCCTTTTAATCGGCTGGTGGTCTAAAAAAAAGATGAGCAGCGCTCAGTCTTTTTTCGGAAGCACGGCGCTGTTCGGGCCGGTTTCAGTGGGACTGGCCACCATGGCCGCGGCAGCCAGCGTATTCGCGGTTATGGGCGTTCCCGGTAACTTCTATGTACTGGGCAACACCATCAATCTATGGATTTTATCTTCCGGCGGTTTTGCGCTGAGCTACATCATTCTGGGCAAGAAAATGCGCGCCATGGCCGAACTGGGGCCGATATCCACTCTGGGCGACGTGGCGGCCCTGCGGTTTGAAAACCACAAAGGCATCAAATTCATTTTCGCCATATTGATTTTTCTTGCCAGCATAGCCTACCTTTCCTCTCAGATCAAAGGTGTAACCGTGCTGTTCGGGTATCTGCTGGGCTGGTCGCCCCTTACCTCGGCGCTGGTTATCTTCGGTATTCTCATCGTCTACACGGCTATCAGCGGCGACGTGGGCGGCCTTTTGACCCAGGCATTTCAAGGCTTCGTGATGGTTGTGGCGGGAATCATCCTGGTTATTTCCTTCTATATGATCACCGGCGGTATGGAAAACGCGGTTATGACCATTGCCAACGCCGGAGAGGTGACAGGGGGCGGCATCACCAAGGCTCTGTCTCCAAATATGCTGGACGGCTGGGGCGCAGCAACCAACGGAACGACCATGGCATTTGTCATCATGCCCATGATCGGCCTTCTTGGCCAGCCCGCCATTCTATCCAGAATGTATGCACTCAAAGACCCAAGAGATATGCCTAAAATGGGGCTGTTTGCTTCCGTATCCCATCTGTTTGTGTCTTTTCTGGCAGTAGTGGCCGGCATGGGCGCAATGTATCTGGTTGCCAGCGGCAGGATTCTTCCGCTGGAGAACGCGGACAGCGCAATCCTCGCTTTCTCCGAGCATGTAGGTATTGTGTGCCAGGTCTTTACATATGCCGCAGTGATCAGCGCGGCGCTGTCCACCGCCAGCATGTTTTTAACAATGGCTTCCGGCATGGTGGCCAGGGATGTTCCGGATGCGTTGGGAATGAAGCTTGACACCCGGAAACAGGTAACCGTGGGACGCGTTGTCATGGTGATCCTGGGCATCGCCACCATCGCGTTCACCCTGAAGAGCGGCTCCATGGTGGCAATGCTGACAACATTGGGTTACGGCACCTTCATCACAGCCACTTTCCCTGTTTTCGTCATCGGCCTTCTTTGGAAAGGCTGCAGCAAGGAGGGCACATTCTGCGGACTTCTGGTATCGCTGGTGCTGAACATTGTCTGCATGATCCTGGTGAGCAAGGGGGTCAAGTGGCCCGGCGGGCTGCCCTGGTATATGAACGTCATCGCTCTGTCCATCATTGTTACCGTTGTGGTTTCGCTCTTCACCAAGGGAGCCAAGGGCAACGCGCTGGATCCCAGGGTCCAGGCGGCGATGGATCTGTAAATCCGCTGTGAAAGCATAAAAATAGGAGGCAAAATCTAATTCATGAAAAGAGAGTACAGTAAGAAAATCGGCAAGTATGAGTTCCAACTGATAAAGTGGGAGGGGCAGAAAGGACCTGTTTTCTGTATTCATGCCCTGACCGGAAACGCCAACCATTTTCAGCTGATCGCCAAGACCCTTACGCCTGAATATCAGGTAATTTCCTATGACCTCAGGGGACGGGGCGACAGCTCTCCGGCCGACAAGGACAGCAATGTCATGAAGCATGCCGACGACGCCATTGCCATCATGGACGATTTGGGCCTGAAAAATCCCCTGATCATCGGACATTCCATGGGAGCTTATACGGCGGCCATCGTTGCTTCCCGCAGAAAGGATGTGCGGGGCCTGGTGCTGCTGGACGGCGCCGGGGTTGTGACCGAGCAGGATGTCAAAAACATCGAGCCCGCCCTGGAACGGGTGAGCAACGTCTTCGAGCGCAAGGAAGACTATATAGAAGGCGCACGCGAGTCCTATAAATCCATGGGGCTGGACTGGAATGAGATGCTCGGCAACAGTGTCGACCATGAAATCGGACGGACTCCGGACGGGAAGTATAAATGCAAGGGAGACCCCGGCGCCATCCACAGCGATCTGATCAGCCTGATGGAGTACCCGCACGAGAAGATTCTGCCGTATATCTGCTGCCCCACACTGCTGGTTTACGCAAAGGGAATTTTAGGCAGCGCCCCGCTGTATTACGAAAAGGCGTACGATAAAACCAAGGCGCTTATCAAGAATCTGGACTTCTATATTACCGAGGAAAATCACTTTACCATGATGCATAAAGACAGCCCCGGACTGCAAAGCACAATAAAAGCCTTTGCGGATAAGTGCTTCGCCTGATGGGAAAAGAAAACCATACACAGGGAGGGAACGGGTTCCTTCCCTGTGTATGGGGAAAACGGATATCAATCACATTGCGGACAAAGGGAGGGTACCGATGAATAAGACAGCGGAAATCGGAGAGGTAATTGACCGGGTTCAAGACGGTATGACTATTATGATCGGAGGCTTTCTCGGGGTGGGTTCTCCTCTGAACTGCCTGGAAAAGCTGGCGCAGAAAGATGTGAAGGATCTGACGGTGATTGCCATTGTCAACTCTTATCCCGGCGGAAGCTTTGATCTGGCGGCGCTTTTTGAGCGAAGGCGGGTCCGGAAATTTATCACGGCGCATGCGGGCACTTGTCCTGAGGCAGTTCGGGCTTTTAAAAGCGGAGAGCTTGAAATCGAATATTATCCCATGGGCACCCTCATTGAAAAAATTCGTGCGGGCGGCGCAGGACTAGGCGCGGTGGTTACCCCTATCGGGGTGGGTACTTTGGTGGAACAGGGAAAAGAAAAGCTAACCATTGGAGGAAAGGAATATCTGGTGGAGCTGCCTCTTCGGGCGGACATGGCGTTTATCAAAGGCTACCGGGCAGACACAACCGGCAATGTCCAATACAGGGGAATTTCCATTAACAGCAATCCCGTCATCGCCTCCGCCGCAGAGTATACCGTTGCGGAGGTCAATGAAATTGTCGCACCTGGAGAAATTGACCCGGAACGCGTTGGAACACCCGGTATCTTTGTAAACTCCGTGGTGCAGGGGTATTCGCTGCCGCAGCAGCAGGAGATCTACCGGCGAATGTGGACAAAAAGCGGATATCTGCGCGAGACAATCGCTTAATTGAAGTGACAGAAGGTGTTAATCGTGGATGCAAGAGAACGAATTATCCGGCGGGCGGCGCTGGAGCTGCAGGATGGAGAAGTGGTGAACCTGGGGTTCGGTATGCCCGTGGGAGTTGCCAACTGCATTCCGGCTGAGAAGAACATTGTCTTCCAGACGGAAAATGGAGCTTTGATGTTCGGCCCCACACCCGGATGGGGAGACGATGATTCCGACACGGCAAACGCCGCGTCCCAGCCTATCACGTTGCTCCCCGGCGCAAGTATTTTCGACATTGCCACCTCCTTTGCCATTATCCGGGGCGGACATGTTGATGCCACCATTCTGGGAGCACTGGAAGTGGATCAGGAAGGCAATATTGCAAATTGGGCCATTCCTTTTGAAGAGGGGAAATATCTGCCGGGTATGGGCGGAGCCATGGATCTTGTGGGCGGCGCCAGAAAAGTCATCGCAGTGCTCCAGCACTGCGACAAGCAGGGGAGTTCCAAAGTGCTTCGCGCCTGCACGCTGCCCATAACGGGCAAGGGCGTCGTGGATACAATTATCACTGAAAGAGCGGTCTTCCGAGTGACACCGAGAGGACTGCTGCTGGAAGAACTATCCGAAGATATGACCGTTGAGGAGCTGCAGAAGATTACTGATGCCGATTTTGAGGTTGACGGTCGGGTGCCCGGCAGGTATCGGATCGATTGCTGACCCCCGTACAGACCGGAAAGACGAGCTGTCGCCCGGGTATTGTGATTTTTCCGAGTTACATATTCTTTGCCTGAAAACGGACAGAGCTGATATGGGGCAATCTTACCGTAAAAAACAGCAGAGGGGAAGACGAAAGGGTTGAATAAAGTAAAAACCGCCCAGCAGGCGGTGCGGATGATCAAAAGTGGAAGCACGGTCGCAATATCCGGTTTTGTAGGAAACGGCCATCCCGAGGAAATAACGGCAGAGATGGAAAGAGCGTTTCTTGCTTCCGGAGAACCCAATCGTCTCACGCTGGTATATGCCGCCGGACAGGGAGACGGGAAGGAGAAGGGGCTAAATCATCTGGGCCATGAGGGGCTCGTAACAAAAATTATTGGCGGGCACTGGGGCCTTGCACCGAAACTGCAAGCACTGGCGATGAATAATAAGGTACAGGCGTACAACCTTCCCCAGGGCGTTATATCTCATCTGTTCCGGGATATAGCGGCCAAAAAAGTGGGAACCGTCACCCATGTAGGCCTGAAAACCTTTGTCGATCCCCGCATTGGGGGTGGAAAACTCAACACAATAACGGAAGAGGATATTGTCAAGGTAATCCGGATCGAGGGAGAAGAAAGACTTTTATATAAGGCGTTTCCCATTGACGCGGCAATCATACGAGGCACGTATGCCGACGAGAAGGGAAACATCTCCATGGAAAAGGAAGCGGGGACGCTTGAGACCCTCTCCATCGCCCAGGCTGCTAAAAATTCCGGCGGAGTTGTAGTTGCTCAAGTGGAATCCGTCGTAAAAAACGGCAGCCTGGATCCGCGCATGGTAAAAATCCCGGGAATCTATGTGGACGCAGTAGTTGTAGCTCAGCCCGCCAATCACATGCAGACTTTTGCGGAGCAGTTTAATCCCGCTTACTGCGGCGATATCAGAATACCTCTCGGCTCGACCAAACCGATGCCTTTGAATGAAAGGAAAATCATATCCAGGCGGGCAGCCATGGAGCTGGTTTCCAACGCGGCGGTAAATCTGGGGATCGGCGTTCCGGAGGGAGTGGCTGCGGTGGCTAACGAAGAGGGGATAGGAGAAGCCATGACACTTACTGTAGAAGCCGGTCCTGTAGGGGGAGTGCCGGCGGGGGGACAGAGCTTCGGCGCCTCCGTCAACTGCGAATGTATCCTGGATCAGCCGTATCAGTTTGATTTTTATGACGGAGGCGGTCTTGACATTGCTTTTCTGGGATTGGCGCAGTGCGATAAAAGGGGAAACGTCAACGTCAGCAAATTCGGCCCCAGGATAGCCGGATGCGGCGGATTTATCAACATCACCCAGAACGCTAAAAAGGTGATATACTGTGGAACGTTTACCGCCGGCGGGCTGGAAATTTCCACCGAAAACGGGACGCTTGTCATTATGAAAGAGGGGAAAGCAAAAAAATTTATCGACCAGGTGGAGCAGATCACGTTCAGCGGGGAATATGCCCGGGAAACAGGCCAGAAAGTTCTCTACATAACGGAGCGCGCGGTTTTCTCTCTGGAAAGAGAAGGCCTGACGCTTACAGAAATCGCTCCGGGCGTCGATCTGGAGAAAGACGTATCGTCCTGTATGGATTTCAAGCCTCTCATCGCCCCTGACCTGAAAAAGATGGATAAAAGGATATTCAGGGCAGAGGCTATGGGTCTTAAATTATAGGGAATATCAAAAAAAGGCGCAG
Source organism: Papillibacter cinnamivorans DSM 12816 (assembly GCF_900176335.1). GTDB lineage: Bacteria > Bacillota > Clostridia > Oscillospirales > Oscillospiraceae > Papillibacter > Papillibacter cinnamivorans. Next base: position 301,632 of record NZ_FWXW01000002.1, on the reverse strand, counting down.
CAGGGCAAAATGTCCGCTGCCCAGGGCTCCTTAATCATTTTTTACTTGCATATGCCCTCCTTACATGGATGGATTGTGCCATTTTTTGGCACAATCCATCCGCATCAATGCGGTTAAGGGAACTAAACATAAAATTTTCAGCGACATAATAAACCGATACGGAATGGATATCATTTAGGAGGAATCACTTATGAATCAAATTTTTACAGTCGGTGCCGGTACCATGGGGCTTGGAATCGCACAAACCTTTGCAGCAAAAGGCAAAGAGGTTGTCATCCGCGATATTACGGACGAAATTATCGACAGGGCCCGGATAAAGCTGCAAAATGACCTGTCCAAATTGGCGGAAAAGAAAAAAATATCCGAAACGGAGAAAGCCGATGTTCTCGGGAGAGTAAGGTTTACCACGGATTTAAGTGAAGCTGCGAATGCAGAGTTGGTGATAGAAGCCGTTTTGGAAAATTCGGAGATTAAAAAGAAGCTTTTTCAGGATCTGGATGGCATATGCGAACCCGCGGCTATTTTTGCATCAAATACATCCTCCATTTCCATCACGGAGGTCGCGTCCGCCACTAAACGGCCGGATCAGTTCATCGGCATGCACTTTTTTAACCCCGCTCCCGTTATGAGACTGGTGGAGGTGATCCGGGGAGCGCGGACGTCGGACAAGACTTTCCATGCAGTGTACGATCTGGCGGCGGAAATTGGGAAAGACCCTATCGAAGTGCAGGAGGCTCCCGCCTTTGTGGTCAATAAGGTGCTGATTCCCATGATCAACGAAGCCGTAGGCCTGCTTTCCGAGGGGATCGCATCTGCGGCGGATATTGACAAAGCCATGATGCTGGGAGCCAATCATCCCATGGGACCGCTGGCATTGGGAGATTTTATCGGTCTGGATATCTGCATTAGCATTTTGGATACCATTCACCGTGAAACGGGGGATCCCAAATATGCGGCGCATCCCCTGCTGAGAAAAATGGTCAGGGGCGGACTGCTGGGCAAAAAAAGCGGAAGAGGGTTCTACGACTATTCCGAACAGTCTCGAAAACAAGCTTTTTAATGGGATATTGAGCTGACTATCGGGACGAAACTATATCCTACCGGCATGGAGGGTTCCGACCTTATCATCGCCGTCAACAAGAACAACACCGCGCCGATCTTCGACGTGGCCGACGTGGGCATCGTGGGCGACGTAAACGTCGTCGTTCCCAAGCTCACCGAAGCGATCAAGAAGTACACGGAAGAAAAGCACGCCAGGTAATCAAACCTTTAATTTCCAGCAAACCGCCCATTTTTACGGGCAGTTTGCTGCATTTACCCGGGAAAATAGCACGGAAGATGCAGATTTTACCTATAAAATTTTGATTGACAAAATGTTTTATGAACCGATACAATAATAGTAACGAATGCTTTTAAGAATCTTCTCACATTTCCGTACTTCCAGAAAGCTTTATTGCATTGAAACGTATCTTTTCAACGCAATAAAGCTTTCTTTTACAAAATCCAGGGGCTGGTCCCCAACTATCTGTCTTTCTTTGACATTGCTGCATTTCTACTGACAATTTACCGATTATCGTGTAAGCGATATTGCAATATAAAATATTGACGGAAATAAAGTCGCATATTATAATTATAAGTATATTTTATAAATTCAATAACGTTTAAAATATAAGAATAAACCCTTCCTAATCGGAGCGGCGGATTATTCGGAGAAAAGACAAATAATATTGCAGCTGCAAAATTTTGTGCCGATCCGGATTCGCCATTTAACGAAAGAGAGGAGGCGCGGAGAAACGCATAAGGTGGCCACGGCGGTCCAAAATTATCGGAAGGGAAGATGAATATGACGGGGAAAGTGAGAACAGCCGAAGAGGCCGTACGCATGATTCCAAACGGCAGTACGGTGGCGGTGACCGGTTTTGTGGGGAACGGTCATCCGGAGGAACTGACGACAACCATCGAAAAATGCTTTTTGGCGACCGGAGAACCCAATCACCTGACGCTGGTATACGCGGCGGGGCAGGGAGATTCCAGAGAAAAGGGACTCAACCACCTGGGACACGAAACCCTTGTGACGAAAATCATCGGAGGACACTGGGGACTGGCCCCGAAGCTGCAGAAGCTCGCCATGGAGAACAAGGTGGTGGCGTACAATCTGCCCCAGGGGGTCATATCCCACCTGTTCCGGGATATTGCGGCGGGAAAGGTGGGGACCATCACCCACGTGGGACTGAAAACCTTCGTGGATCCGCGGGTGGAAGGCGGCAAGCTCAATGAAGTCACCACGGAAGACATCGTCAAGGTCGTTGAAATCGACGGGGTGGAGCGGCTTTTATACAAGGCATTTCCTATCCATGTGGCGATCATCCGGGGCACATACGCCGACGAGAAGGGCAATATCACGATGGAAAAGGAAGCAGGGACGCTGGAGACCCTTTCCATCGCCCAGGCCGCTAAAAATTCCGGCGGCATCGTAATCGCCCAGGTGGAAGCGATGGCCCGATACGGAAGCCTCGACCCGCGCAAGGTCAAGGTTCCGGGAATTTATGTAGACGCTATTGTGGTCGCCCAGCCCGTCAACCACATGCAGACTTTCGCCGAGCACTTCAATCCGGCTTACTGCGGGGATATCAAGGTTACCGCCAGCTCCGCCAGGACTATGCCTCTGGACGAAAGAAAGATCATATCCAGGCGGGCCGCCATGGAACTGGTCCCCAATTCCATCGTGAACCTGGGAATCGGCGTACCGGAAGGAGTGGCTTCGGTGGCAAACGAGGAGGGCATCGGGGAGACGATGACCCTGACCGTTGAGGCCGGGCCTATCGGAGGGATACCGGCGGGCGGGCAGAGCTTCGGCGCCACGGTGAACGCCGAGTGCATCCTGGACCAGCCGTATCAGTTCGATTTTTACGACGGCGGAGGGCTCGACGTCGCTTTCCTGGGGCTCGCGCAGTGCGACAGGGAGGGCAACGTAAACGTGAGCAAATTCGGGCCAAAGATTGCCGGCTGCGGGGGATTCATCAATATCACCCAGAACGCAAAAAAGGTCGTGTACTGCGGGACATTTACCGCCGGAGGCCTGGAGATCTCCACCGGAGAAGGCAGGCTGGTTATTGAAAAGGAAGGCAAGGCGAATAAATTCATCGAGCGGGTGGAACAGATCACGTTCAGCGGGGAGTACGCCAAGGAGACCGGACAGAAGGTCCTGTATATCACCGAGCGGGCGGTATTCGAGCTGAGGCAAGATGGGGTGACCCTCACGGAAATCGCGCCGGGCGTGGACCTAGAGAGGGACATCCTGGCCCATATGGGGTTTGCGTCACCCATCGACCCGAACCTGAAAACCATGGACGAGAGAATTTTCCGCACGGAGTCAATGGGCCTCGAGATTTGAAAACGCTATATTCAATCTTTCCCGGCCGGCGCGGTTTTCCGCGCCGGCCGGGAAAGATTTCACCGGTTTTATGCAAAACAGCCGAAACAAAGCGGATCGTCAAGCATATTGACAAGGAGACCGGCATAAGCTAGAATACAATTTGATCTCTTTGCACTGCATTTTGCTACAGTACAAACTGAGCAGGCGATGGATCCGGGAGGATCCGTGGGGCTGGGCCTTTCGAGGCAACAGATGATATGCACATCTGTGGGACAGTGGTATGTTCCGCAGGTGTGTTTTTTATACATACGGAACGGGACGGCTGAGCGTTTTGCGAGGTACAGAGAAAACTTACATCCGCGAAAAGCGGAAAACGGAGGTTTCTTGTATGACCGAAAGCAAAAATGCGTACCCTGGACTTACCACCGAGGAGGTGCTGGAGCGCCGGCGGCAGTATGGAAATAACGAGGCGATCGGGGAAAAGAAAAAGAGTTTTTTCAGGAAAATTCTGCAGATCCTCAGCGAACCCATGTTCCTGCTGCTGCTGGCGGCGGCGGTAATCTACTTTTTCCTGGGAGAGCCCAGAGACGGCCTGATCATGCTGATCTTTGTCCTGGGCATGATCGGAATTGACATTGCTCAGGAGTGGAAAACGGACCGGACACTTGAGGCTCTGCGGGATCTGTCCGCACCCCAAAGCCGGGTGATCCGGGACGGAAGGGAGACGCTGATCGCCAGTACTGATCTGGTGCCCGGAGACCTGCTGCTGATTTCCGAGGGAGTGAAGATTCCGGCCGATGGAACAGTGCTGAGCGCCAACGATCTCCGCGTGGACGAATCCTCCCTCACCGGAGAATCCGAAGGCGTATGGAAATCGCCGGAGAGCACGCAGCCGCCTTCCGGTTACTGGCGAAAAGACTATTGCTACGCGGGGACCCTTGTTACGCAAGGGAGCGGGCAGGTAATTGTCGATCGGATCGGCAGCGGCACGGAATATGGAAAGATTGGAAAAAACGTCGCCGAAGCACCCGATAACCCATCTCCCCTGCAGAAACAGACCGGCAGCCTTGTCCGGCTGTGCGCAGGCATCGCGGGCGTTCTCTTCGTGCTGGTTTGCATCATCACCTATTACAACCTTCAGGATCACGCCTTTGGAAGCCGGGTGATTGAAAGTATCCTGTCCGGTGTCACTTTGGCCATGGCCATGATCCCGGAGGAGTTTCCCGTCATTCTTGCAGTGTTTCTTTCCATGGGGGCGTGGAGAATCGCGAAAAAGCAGGCCCTGGTCCGGAGGCTTCCCTCTGTCGAAACCCTGGGTTCGGTATCCGTTCTCTGCGTTGACAAAACAGGCACCATAACCAAAAACCAGATGACCGTACGGGAGGTCTGGGTAAAAGAGGGAACACAGGAGCATTTTACGGAGACAATGGGCCTGGGGTGCGAAACAGACACATATGATCCCATGGAAAAAGCGATGCTTCTGTATTGTACCGAGAATGGAGTTACCCGGGAACATCTTTTTGAGAGCTATTTTATCACAGAATACCCTTTTACCAACGAAAGTAAGAGAATGGGACACGTCTGGCGGCACGACGGGGAAATTGTGATTGCCGCAAAAGGGTCGCCCGAAAGCCTTTTGGACCTGTGCCGCCTTTCGGGTGCCCAACGCGGGGAGGCAGAGAGCAAAGCGGCGGAGATGTCCGGGCGGGGCCTTCGCGTCATCGCTGTGGCGGAGGCGCATCCGGCAAAGGAAGCGGATGTTCCCGCAGAACTCAAGGACTGCAGGCTGACTTTTCTTGGCCTGGTGGGCCTTGCAGATCCCCCCAGAGAGACAGTGAAGGCCGATATCGCCCGTTGCTATGACGCCGGGATACGGGTGGTCATGATCACAGGGGACAACGGTATCACGGCGGCCAGCATCGCACGGCAAACCGGCATGGCCGGAGCGGGCCGTATCATGACGGGCGACGAGCTGGATTCTATGACGGACGAGGAACTGTCAAGAAGAATCGGGGAGATCAGCATCTTCTCCCGTGTGATCCCCGAGCACAAGATGCGCATTGTCAAGGCGTTCCAGGCAAACGGACACATCGTGGCCATGACGGGGGACGGCGTGAACGACGCGCCGGCACTTAAACATGCCGACATTGGGATCGCCATGGGGAAACGGGGCTCGGAGGTTTCCAGGGAGGCCGCCGACCTGATCCTGATGGACGATAATTTTTCCACTATCGTGGACACCGTTCAGGATGGACGGAGGATTTATGACAACGTCCGGAAGGCCATCGGCTATGTGTTTACCATCCACATTCCCATTGCACTTGCATCCCTCCTGGCTCCTTTCCTGAACATAGCGCCCGCCAACCTGATGCTTTTACCACTCCACGTGGTGCTGCTGGAGCTCATCATCGATCCCACCTGCTCCATCGTACTGGAACGGCAGCCGGCGGAGCGGGACAGCATGCACCGGCCGCCCCGTGACCCGAAGGAAAAGATACTGACGGCGAAAACACTCGCAAAAAGCATTGTCCAGGGACTTGCGGTATTCGCAGCGTCCTTCGGGACGTATTTGGCCGCCGACCCGTTTTCGGCCGGCAGCGCGCCGGAGGCGAGGGCCATGGGAATCTCGGTGCTGATGCTTTCCAATCTGTTTCTGGTGCAGGTAAACAGCTCAGACATCGACTCCATCGCGGTTACGTTCCGGTATCTGCTCAAAGACAAGGTGATGTGGGCAGTTTCCGCGGGAACCGCAGCGGGATTGGCCGTTATTCTTTACACGCCTGCCGCGGATGTCCTTAAGCTTGCTCCCCTGGGTATCGCGCAGCTCCTCCTGGCGCTGGGCGTCTCCGCAGCGTCGGTTTTATGGTATGAGGCCGTGAAGCTGGCAAAACGGAAGGGAAAGCAAGGGAGAAAGCAGGAGGCACCAAGCAGCAATCAATGAAAAAGAAGCCGGAAGGCACTGCCTTCCGGCTTCTTTCTTTTATCTGTGATTACCCATTGCAAAGCTCTGCCTTGTTTGGCAGGCGGAAAGAGCGGCTGAGGACAATTCCCACCACAAAAGCAGGTCCGGTCCGGATTCCCCCGGCTCGCTGCAATGGACGAATGATACCGGACACCGGTATTTGCGCCCTGCAGCTGCGCGAGCCTGACAGAAAATCTGAAAGGAGCCCTTTTATACTTTCCCACGCCGCCCCGGATCGGGCCTGCCACATTTTCTTCCATTGTGGACTCCGGGCCGCAGCATGGCGGTACAGGAAAGACAGACGTTGACAATAAAAGGAAATACGGATAATATGAAAGCAGGGAATATCAGGCAGTGTCCTTAGAAATGCCGGGGGTAATTTTGTTTCTATGTACAGCCGGCCTAAAAACAGAAGCTTTTTAATTCACTTTCTTTGGACCCGGATTTGACTCGGAAAAGCAAAGAAACGCCTGCCCGCGATGTTGTGAAAGAAGAAACAGAACGACTGCGCGGGGCGTTGGTTCGGCGGTTTTTTATGCGGGGAAGGAAGGGGAAGCAGGGATGGAACAGATTCGAAGCGGCAATGGCGGCTGTACCGTAGAGTATGAAGAACTCGATAAAAGACTGAGCGAGGAGAGAGAGTATAATGAGATACTGCGTTTTGCGCTGGATATGGCGTATGAAGGAATCGTGATTGTGGATAAGGAAGGCTACATCACTGCAATCAGCAAAGCATATATGGAGTTTTTAGGGATAGATAATATCAATCCCATCGGCAGACATGTTACAGAGGTTATTGAGAATTCGAGAATGCATATCGTTGTTAAAACCGGAAAACCGGAGGAGGCGCAATTCCAAAAAATAAAAAACAGATACATGGTTGCCAGCAGAATCCCCATTGTGATAGACGGCGAGATCAAGGGCGCAGTGGGTAAGGTCCTTTTCAGGAACGTCAAGGAGCTGGACTTTTTATATAAGAAATTCAGCAAGTTTCAGAAGGAACTGGAGGATTACAAGGAGGAAATACTGCAGCAATACAGCGCGAGATATTTGTTTTCGGATATCATAGGCAACGACAAGGAGATACTGGAGGCGAAAAAGCTGGCCCGCAAAGCGGCGCTTACCGATTCCAACGTACTGCTCATCGGTGAAAGCGGGACCGGAAAAGAGATCTTCGCTCATTCGATCCACAGAAGCAGCAACAGAGTGTACGGTCGTTTCGTCAAGGTAAACTGTGCGGCTATTCCTTCCGATCTGCTGGAATCCGAATTGTTCGGGTACGAGCGGGGCGCGTTTACCGGAGCAAAGAAGGAAGGGAAAATGGGAAAATTCGAGCTAGCCGACGGGGGTACGATCTTCTTGGACGAAATCGGGGAGATGCCTCTGCATATGCAGGTCAAGCTTCTCCGGGTGCTTCAGGAAAGAGAGGTGGAACCGGTAGGTTCCATTCTGCCTAAGAACATAGACATCAGGATCATTGCGGCAACCAATCAGAATCTCGAAGCGATGGTCAGAGAGAAAAAATTCAGGGAGGATCTCTATTACAGGCTGAATGTGGTCACAATCAGGATTCCGCCGCTGCGGGAAAGAAAGGACGATATTCCCCTGCTGGCGCTTTTTTTGGTCAGCAAAATAGCAAGAAAGCTTAACAAGCCGGCGTGCAAAATTTCTGAAAGGGCGCTTGACCATATGAAAAACTGCCAATGGGAAGGAAACGTCCGGCAGCTGGAAAACGTGATAGAACGCGCGCTGAACATTATGGAGGAAGGAGAAAATGTGCTGCTTCCCAAGCATTTGCCCCGGGAAATCACTGGAAACAAGAAAGAGAAAGACGTTCTCTGCCTCAAAGACGCTCTGGATAAAGCGGAGAGAAACGCCATTTTCAGCGCGATGGATGCATGCGGAGGGAACAAAATCAGGACGGCTAAGCTGCTGGGAATCAGCAGAAACACGCTCTATGAAAAGCTAAATAAACATAAAATCCTGTAATTAATGCGATTATTTTGTTCAGTTGTACCAAAACCTGCGCAGATTTTTTTTCGTTACAGAGATTGTGTAATGAAACTAGTACAATGATTTTGTCGTATTATGCGTTTTGTAACATACGGAGGACAATCGGTATTAAGACCCTGAGAGTATTTCCGATAAAAGAATCTTGGAAAACCCTGAATTGGTTAGTGGTTATACCTTTGCGGTATAACCACTTTTTATTGGTATGGATTTTGCTTTATATAAAAATTGAGGAGGCGTATGAATCAAGCGAACACCGGGTGACAGTACCGCAACGGTCCGAGCAAATATTGAAGGGAGAGGAATGAGTTGGGAAAAGTGAAAACCGCCCAGCAGGCGGTGCGGATGATCAAAAACGGAAGCACGGTCGCAGTATCCGGCTTCGTAGGGAACGGGCATCCGGAAGAAGTGACACAGGAGATCGAGAAAGCCTTTCTGGCATCCGGAGAACCCAACAATCTTACGCTGGTATATGCGGCCGGGCAGGGCGACGGTAAAGACAGGGGACTTAATCATCTGGGACACGAAAAACTCGTGACGAAGATTATCGGAGGACATTGGGGCCTCGCGCCAAAACTGCAGGCGCTGGCGCTGGAAAACAAGCTGCAGGCGTACAACCTTCCTCAAGGGGTCATTTCCCATATGTTTCGGGATATCGCTGCCAAAAAAGTGGGAACCATCACGCATGTGGGCCTGAAAACCTTCGTGGATCCCCGCGTAGAAGGCGGAAAGCTCAACGAGGCGACCAAAGAAGACATTGTAAAGGTGATCCAAATCGAAGGAGAGGAAAGACTTTTATACAAAGCTTTTCCTATCGACGCGGCAATCATAAGAGGAACCTATGCCGACGAGAAGGGAAACATCTCCATGGAGAAGGAAGCAGGAACTCTGGAAACTCTATCCATTGCGCAGGCCGCGAAAAATTCAGGAGGCATCGTAATCGCCCAGGTACAGGCAATTGTGAAAAACGGAAGCCTGGATCCGCGCCTCGTCAAGGTGCCCGGCATTTATGTGGACGCGCTGGTAGTGGCCCGGCAGGACAATCATATGCAGACGTTCGGGGAACAGTTCAATCCTTCCTACTGCGGAGATATCAGGGTACCGCTCAGCTCAGCCAGGCCCCTGCCTCTGGATGAAAGAAAAATCATTTCCAGGCGGGCGGCTATGGAACTGGTCCCCAATGCGGCGGTAAATCTGGGGATCGGCGTTCCCGAGGGAGTTGCCTCGGTGGCCAACGAAGAGGGTATCGGCGAGGAGATGACGCTGACCGTCGAAGCCGGGCCCATCGGCGGAGTGCCGGCCGGGGGGCAGAGCTTCGGCGCTTCAACCAACGCCGAATGCGTACTGGATCAACCGTATCAGTTTGACTTTTATGACGGCGGCGGTCTTGATATCGCTTTTCTGGGACTCGCGCAATGCGATAGGAAGGGAAACGTCAACGTCAGCAAATTCGGACCCAGAATAGCCGGATGCGGCGGCTTTATCAACATCACCCAGAACGCTAAAAAGGTGGTCTACTGTGGAACGTTTACCGCCGGCGGGCTGGAGATTTCCACCGGAAACGGAACTCTTGCCATTGAGAAAGAGGGGAAAGCGAAAAAATTCATCGACCAGGTGGAGCAGATCACGTTCAGCGGGGAATATGCCCGGGAAGCAGGCCAGAAGGTTCTATACGTAACGGAGCGCGCGGTATTTTCACTGCAGGAGGACGGCCTTATGCTTACAGAGATCGCACCTGGCGTCGATCTGGACAGAGACATATTGTCCCGCATGGAATTCCAGCCTCTCATCGCCCCCGACCTGAAAAAGATGGACGAAAGGATATTCAGGGCGGAGGTCATGGGGCTCAAGCTGTAAAAATGAATGTGAAAACGGAGGTCAGGGAAAGCAAGTTTTAAATTATAGAAAAAGAAAAGAGGGAAGCGCATGCTAGGTGTTATAGGTATTATCATTTCGCTGGCACTGCTGATGTATCTTGCATACAGAGGAATCACGGTTCTTATTCTCGCGCCCCTTCTGGCACTGCTTGCCGTTGTTTTTTCAGGAAACACTCCGATATTCGCAAGTTACACGGAAGTTTTTATGGCCAATTTTGCGGCCTACGCGAAAACCTACCTGCCGATCTTTATGTTAGGCGCGATTTTCGGAAAAGTGATGGATGATACCGGAGCCGCCAAATCCATTGCCTTGACCATAGCGAACAAGGTCGGGAAAGACAAGGCGATTTTGGCCGTGGTGCTGTCCTGCGCCGTGCTGACATACGGCGGCGTATCCCTATTTGTCGTTACCTTCGCCGTATATCCCATTGCCGTCGAGCTCTTCCGGGCGGCCAATGTGCCGAAGCGCTTCATGCCCGGCGCAATTGCCCTGGGCGCCTTTACCTTCACAATGACCGCGCTGCCCGGCAGCCCGCAGATCCAGAATGCGATCCCTATGGCATTTTTCCATACCACCGCCTGGGCGGCTCCCATCCTGGGTATTGTTGCCACCATCGTGATGTTCGGACTCGGAATGATGTGGCTCGGCAGAAGATCCAAGAAGGCGATGGAGGCCGGCGAAGGGTATGGGGACCATCATGACGGCAATATTGAGGTGATGGATGAGTCCCAGCTTCCGAAGTTTACCGTTTCCATCATCCCCATTATCGCCGTCCTCGCGCTGAACCTGTTTCTGGGTATTTATTTCGGGAGCCAGAAGGCGGAATATCTGGCCAATTACAACACAAGCATCAGCAGCGTGAAGGGGATCTGGAGCCTGATCCTTGCCCTGGTATTATCCATTATTATCGCGGTTTTGCTGATGCGGAAAAACCTGAAGAACACGCTCAAAACGCTCAACACCGGCGCGATCAGTTCTTTGCTGCCGATATCCAACACCTCCGCCGAGGTGGGCTACGGCAACGTAATCAAAACCCTGGGAGCGTTCTCGCTGCTGAAATCGGCCATTCTGGCAATTCCCGGAACGCCTCTTATTTCTCTGGCAGTGGCAACCAGCGTGCTGGCCGGAATCACCGGTTCGGCTTCCGGCGGAATGAGCATCGCCCTGGGCGCGCTGGGCGACGTCTATCTGCAGAAGGCAGTAGCGCTGGGCATCAATCCGGAAGCCTTCCACAGAATTGCCTCCATTGCCTGCGGCGGACTGGATACCCTTCCACACAACGGCGCGGTCATTACTCTGCTGGGGATCACGGGCCTGACACACAGGCAGTCCTATGCGGATATCGGAATGTGCACCGTGGTGATCCCGACTCTCGCAGTTATCATCTGTATCATTCTCGCGAGCTTCGGCGTGGTGTAATGTGAAACAATAACGGCGGACTATTTAAAACGGGGGTGCTTTTCATGGGCAGGATGATCCAAGAGATTCAAATAGGCGACAAGGCCTTTACCGAAAAAACCATCAGCGAGACGGATGTTTACCTTTTCGCGGGGATCACCGGAGACCTGAATCCCGCGCATGTCAACCAGGCCGAGGCGGAAAAGACCATGTTCAAGGGCAGAATCGCCCACGGGATTCTGGTATCCGGGCTGATTTCCACCGTTTTGGGGATGCAGCTGCCGGGACCGGGTACGATCTATCTGAGCCAGGAGCTTAAATTCACCGCTCCCGTCCGCTTCGGCGACACCATCCGGGCGGAGGCGGAGGTGATTGAAATCCTGGCCGATAAAAACAAGGTAAGATTAAAGACCACCTGCACGAACCAGGACGGAAAGACGGTTATTTCCGGAGAGGCAGTGGTTATGCCGCCAAAAGCGTAACCGTCTGCCGGATAGGAAAACAGACTGGGGTATCGGACGCGAATACCTGGTTTGCTTGCGCATGCCCTCCTTACTTGGATGGATTGTGCCATACCTGGTGGCACAATCCATCCGCATCCATGCGGTACGGACAACCGGACACACCGCTCGCCGCCTTTTTAGATGCAGCAAACGCATTTCGGAGCACTCATTTAAAGTATGACATAAATTTGCAGCAACGTGCAAGAAACGGTATGGAATATTAAATATTCAGGAGGGATCATTTATGAACAAAATTTTCGTAGTCGGCGCCGGAACCATGGGACTCGGCATTGCACAGGCCTTTGCCGTAAAGGGCAAGGAGGTCGTCGTCCGTGATATCGCGGATGAAATTATCAGCAGGGCGCAGGCAAATCTGCAAAAAAGCTTGTCCAAGCTGGCGGAAAAGGGGAAATTGTCCGAGACGGAAAAAACCGGGGTGCTGGGAAGAATGGAATTTACCACCGATCTGGGCAAGGCTGCGGACGCAGAGCTGGTCGTAGAGGCCGTTCTAGAGAATCTGGAGATCAAAAAGAAGCTGTTTCACGAGCTGGAAGAAATTTGCGGGCCCAGAACCGTTTTTGCTTCCAACACATCCTCCATTTCCATCACGGAGATTGCATCCGCCACCAGGCGGCCGGATCAGTTCATCGGCATGCATTTTTTTAACCCCGCTCCCGTTATGAGATTGGTGGAGGTGATCCGGGGAGCGCGGACCTCGGACGAGACCTTCCGCGCAGTGTACGATCTGGCGGCGGAAATCGGGAAAGACCCCGTCGAGGTGCAGGAGGCCCCCGCGTTTGTGGTCAACAAGGTGCTGATCCCCATGATCAACGAGGCTGTCGGACTGCATGCCGAGGGCATTGCTTCCGTGGCGGATATCGACAAGGCCATGATGCTGGGCGCCAACCACCCCATGGGACCGCTGACCCTGGCGGATTTTATCGGCCTGGATATCTGCCTGAATATTCTGGACACCATTTTCCGTGAGACGGGGGATCCCAAATACGCGGCGCATCCCCTGCTGAGAAAAATGGTCAGGGGAGGCCTGTTGGGTAAAAAGAGCGGCAGGGGATTCTACGACTATTCCAAATAGACCCGCGGACGGGCAACGAAAAAATACGGATAAGAACATCGGGGAGCAAAGGTCAATCCCCTTTGCTCCCCAAATAATTTTTTAGAAAGAAGCGGATTTGAGAAGGCAGGCTTATACCAGTATCCAATAGAAAGATTAAACAAGATAATACGGTTGTGCCCCCGCCTCCGGCGGGGGCACAACCGTATTATCTCATTTGTTGTATCGATATTTTTTATTGAAGTCCAGCACTACTCGTTGGTGAGCTTTGCCTTATCCAGCAGGTGAAAAACGAGGCTGAGGACGATTCCCACCACAGAGGCAAGGGCCATGCCCGTGAGGGAGATGGAACCGATTTCAATGGAGGCGCCGGAAAGGCCGATGATGAAAATCACGGAGCTGAGCACAATATTCTTGGATTTGCCGTAGTCCACTTTGGTTTCCACGATCATCCGAATACCGGAGGAGGCTATCATGCCGAAGAGGAGCAGAGAGATGCCCCCCATGACGGGAGTCGGTATGCTGGAGATGAACCCGGTGACCTTGCCCAGGAAGGCCATAATGATGGAGATGGCGCCGGCGCCGGCGATGACATAGGAGCTGTACACCCGAGTGACGGCCATGACGCCCATGTTTTCCCCGTAGGTGGTGGTGGGGCAGGAACCCAGAAAACCGGACAGGGCGCTTGAAAACCCGTCGCTGAACATGGTCCGGTGAAGTCCGGGGTCCTTTGTGAGATCCCGGCCCACGATATTGCTGGTCACCACGATGTGACCGATGTGTTCGGCCAGGACCACCAGAGTCGCGGGGGCGATGATCAGAATGGCGTTTAAATTGAAGATGGGGAAGGTGAAGGTGGGAACGGTCAGCCAGGCGGCGCCGGAGATGGCGCCGTAATCCACATACCCCAGAGCCATGGACAGGCCGTAGCCCGCGCCCACCGCAATGAGGACCGGGATGACGCTGAAGAATTTACGGAAGAGAATCGAACCGAAGACCACCACGGCCAGGGTGAACATGGAGATGGTCACGGCGGTCATGTTGTAGTAGGTCGCACCCAGGACCAGAGAGGTATTGCCCGTCTGGTCGATGAGTTCCTGGGTGACGGTGGTGGGGATGATCCCGGCCATACTTGCCGCGGTACCGGCCAGCTCAAGCCCGATGATGGCCACGATGGGGCCCATGGCGGCGGGGGGCAGCACCACATCCAGCCATTTCGTGCCGACCCTCCCGATGATGAAGGCCACCAGGCACATAAGGAGCCCCGACACAACAAAGCCGCCGAGTGCCATTGCAAAGCCTTCCTTTGGATAGGCCGCGCTTGCAATGATGGCACACGCCGGCGAGATGTACGCGAAGCTGGAACCGAGGAACGCCGGAGCCCTGTGCCGGCACACGAAGAAGAAAATGAGAGTGCCGATTCCGTTCATCAGAAGGGCCAGAGCCGGATTGAGAACCTGTTCTCCCGCCGCCTGATTGAAAAGGAACGGAACCAGAACCGAGGCGCTGAACATGGCAAACAGATGCTGAAAGCTCAGAAGGACTCCGGGACCGAAAGGCACTTTTTCATCCACCTGGATGATCCTACGTGTTGGAGTAATTTCCGACATGCTATCCCACCCTTTGTTCAATTTAAATTGTGCTTGTGCACAACCTTTGACAGTCTACCACAGGAAACGACGGAAATCCAGAGGGAGTTTTGATTTTCGACATATTTTTCTATGCAGAGCAATTGACAAAAACCGGAGAGATGCCTATAGTAGTACTAAAAAGGAATACGAATGGGAGGCGAGGGGGATGGAAAGCGTCGAAATGCTGATGCAGTTCGGCCTGACCCGCCAGGAGGCGCTGATTTATATCACGCTGACCGCGGAAGGCGCTTTGAGCGGATACGAGGCTGCCAAGCTCACGGGCATTTCCCGTTCCAACGCCTACGGCGCCCTGGCGGAGCTGGTGGCCAAGGGAGCGGCCTACGTCGTGGAGGACACCGCGCTGCGCTACAGCCCGGTCCCCGTCCGGGAATTCTGCCGGAACAAGATCCACCGGATGCAGGAGCTCATGAAGGCGCTTTCCAAGGACCTGCCCGAGCGGCAAAGCGATAGCGGGGGATACGTGACCATCACGGGGGACCGCCACATCATGGACAAGGCGCGGAACATGCTGCGCGCCTGCGAAGCCCGGGTGTATCTGTCCGCCGCGGGAGAGCCGCTGCGGCAGCTTCAGCCGGAGCTGGAGGCGCTGATCCGCGCCGGATGCAAGGTGGTGGTGATCACCGGCGCGCCCTTCGAGCTTGTGGGGGCCACTGTGCATCACGCGGAGAAGCGGCCGGACCAGATCGGCCTGATCGTGGATTCCAGCAGCGTCCTCACCGGGGAGCTGGGACAAAAGGAAGCCTCCTCCTGCCTGTATTCCAAGCGGAAAAACCTGGTGGACCTCTTTAAAACCGCACTGAAAAACGAGATCAGCCTGATCGAACTGAGGAAAGGAACTGCCGAAGGATGAAGAAGCCATTTGTCACGCTGGATAAGCTGAAGGAAATCACCGCCCGGTATCCCACCCCCTTCCACCTTTACGACGAACGAGGAATCCGGGAAAACGCCAGGCGGCTGAAACAGGCCTTTGCCTGGAACCCGGGGTATAGGGAATACTTTGCCGTCAAGGCAACGCCAAATCCTACCATTTTGAAAATCCTCCGGGAGGAGGGGTGCGGCGCGGACTGCTCTTCCCTTACCGAACTGATGCTGGTCCAGGAGGTCGGCTTTTCCGGGAGCGAGATCATGTTTTCCTCCAACGAGACGCCCGACGAGGAATTTATCCTGGCGCACAAGCTGGGCGCGGTGATCAACCTGGACGACTTTACCCATATCGACATATTGAAAGACCTGGTGGGGATCCCGGAAACCATCAGCTGCCGATATAATCCCGGGGGAAAATTCTCCATTTCCAACAGTATCATGGACAGTCCCGGGGACGCCAAATACGGCTTTACCAAGGAGCAGCTCATCGAAGGCTTCACAAAGCTCATGGGATTGGGGGCAAAGCACTTCGGACTTCACGCCTTTCTGGCCAGCAACACGCTGACGGACAAGTATTATCCGGCGCTGGCGGCGGTTTTATTCCACCTGGCGGCGGAGCTGAAGGAGAAGACCGGGGCCGATATCACCTTCATCAATCTGTCCGGCGGCGTCGGCATCCCCTACCGGCCCGGTGAACATGTCAACCACATCGAGGCCATCGGGGAGGGGGTGCGCCGGGCCTACGAGGAGATCCTGGTGCCCTCGGGGATGGGGAACGTCGCCCTTTACACCGAGCTGGGCCGTTATATGCTGGGGCCTTACGGGGTACTGGTGACCCGGGCGATCCGGGAGAAGCATATTTACAAGGAGTACATCGGGGTGGATGCCTGCGCGGTGAACCTGATGCGCCCGGCCATGTACGGGGCGTACCACCATATCACGGTGATGGGCAAGGAGGATGAGCCCGCCGACCACAAATACGACGTGGTGGGGTCGCTGTGCGAAAACAACGATAAATTCGCCATCGACCGGATGCTGCCGAAGGTGGATATGGGGGACCTGCTGGTGATCCACGACACGGGCGCCCACGGGTATTCCATGGGATACAACTATAACGGGAAGCTGCGGTCCGCCGAGATCCTGCTGCGGGAGGACGGGAGCACCCAGATGATCCGCCGGGCCGAGACGCCGGCGGACTACTTTGCCACGCTCCGGTTCTGAGACGGCGAAGACACATTTGCTTTTCCGGGGGCAGGTCTGCTATAATACTCTCCGGCGGACAGCCAACGGAAACCCAATTTCTGCACCGGCATTCCCCGTTTGAAAGGCACCGGCGGCGCAAGGAGGAACTATGGAAAAAATACGGATGACGACCCCGCTGGCGGAGCTGGACGGGGACGAGATGACCCGCATTCTGTGGAAGGCCATCAAGGAAGAGCTGATAGAGCCGTATGTGGAGCTGAAAACGGAGTACTACGATCTGGGACTTCCCGAGCGGGAGAGGACGGGCGACCGGATCACCCTGGAAGCGGCCGAGGCCATCCGCCGGCTGGGGGTAGGCGTCAAATGCGCCACCATCACTCCCAACGCCCAGAGAGTAAAGGAATATAACCTTACAGAAATGTGGAAGAGCCCCAACGGTACCATACGGGCGGCGCTGGATGGAACAGTATTCCGAACCCCCATTCTGACCCCCGCCATCCGACCTGTGGTGCGCAACTGGAAAAAACCCATCACCATCGCGCGTCACGCCTACGGGGACGTCTACAAGGCGGCGGAATACCGGGTACCGGGGACGGGAAAGGCTGAGCTGGTGTTCACCGGCGCGGACGGAAAGGCCGTCCGGGAGACCATCTACGATTTCGAGGGGCCGGGAGTGATCCAGGGGCAGTTCAACAAGGACAGCTCCATCGAGTCCTTCGCCCGTTCCTGCTTCCAGTTCGCGCTGAACGCCCGGCAGGACCTGTGGTTTTCCACCAAGGACACGATCTCCAAGAAATACGACCACACCTTCAAGGATATTTTCGCCCGCCTTTACGAAACGGAGTACAGGGAAGCCTTCGAAAAAGCCGGGATCACCTATTTCTACACCCTGATCGACGACGCCGTGGCCAGGGTGATCCGCTCGGAGGGCGGATTCGTCTGGGCGCTGAAGAACTACGACGGTGACGTGATGAGCGACATGGTGTCCACCGCCTTCGGGTCTCTGGCCATGATGACCAGCGTCCTGGTGAGCCCCGACGGGAAATACGAGTATGAGGCGGCCCACGGCACGGTGACCCAGCATTATTACCGGCATCTGAAGGGGGAAAAGACCTCCACCAATTCCATGGCCACCCTGTTCGCCTGGACGGGGGCCCTGAAAAAGCGGGGCGAGCTGGACGGGAACGAGGCTCTCATGGCCTTTGCCGACAGGCTGGAGGCGGCGGCGCTGAAAACGCTGACCGACGGCATAATGACGAAGGACCTGGCGGGGCTGTGCGAGGGAATCACTCCCAGAGCCGTCAACAGCATGGAGTTTATCGCCGCCATCCGGGAGAGAGTCTGAGGATTTTTACCGCCGGTCCATTTTAAGCCGCTTTCGGGTCCGCTTTCTTGCCGCGGAATATTTATTGAACCTTCTCTCTGCGACGTCGAAGCGGAAGCATTTATCGAGTTTTGTCCTCCGAAATCTCGGTTTTATAACAGACCAAAACCAGAAAAAAGGACCGTCTCAAAATGCCAGTTGCACTTTGAGACGGTCCTTTTATTTTTCGTGGTCATTTTCGATGTATGTACTTATTTACAGAAAAAATTCTACGAGTGGTTTGGACGAGAGCAGCGCGCTCCCCGCTGGGGGTATCTTTTCCCGCATGGGAAAAGATACGAAAAGGATGCCAAGAGGCCGCGGCCTCTTGGATCTCCGGGGGAAGGGTGCTCCGGCAGGCGCTCTGAATGACAGACTGACTATCGGTAGTTTCGAGCGCACGGACAGCCCAGTTGTAAGATGTCTATATTTAGCCCGCGATTGGGACTCTCCGTGTTTTGGCCCGTGGGGATCACGGGGTCTGCAAAACCTGCATAGTGCGGCGTTTTAGAAGATTCGCTTGCTGTTAGCGTCCCGGCCTATGAAAAACTTCAGGATCCCGATGCTTCCACAGGCGGCTTTCCGCATTATGTTAACTCCTAAGCCTTACCGAGAGATTCAAAAAACGGCTTTGCCGCCGGGCACTATTTGGAGGGGTTCTTCCGAAAGACGCGTTTTCGCAGCCACAGGACGATGAAAACCGCGACGCCCGCGCCCAGGAGGATATAAAAGAACAAAGAGTACTTTTCCACATATAAGGTGATCCCCTGCCAGTTGTCTCCCAGGAGGGAGCCGGCCCAGACCAGAACGGTGTTCCAGATCAAAGAGCCAACGGCGGTGAGGGCGAGAAAAGGGAGAAAAGGCATTTTGGCCATGCCCGCCGGAATGGAGATGATGCTGCGCAGGACGGGGACCATCCGGCAGAAAAAGACCGCCTTATATTCGTATTTTTCATACCAGGCCACGGCCCGCCTCATATCGGCAACGGTGATTTTCAGCAATTTTCCCCGCCGGCGTACGAGTTCGCGGACTTTGCTTCCGCCCAGGAAGAGGCCGATCCGGTAGAGCACGGCGGCACCGAAAACGCTTCCGGCCGTCGCGCTTACGATGACGCCGGGTAGGGAAAGGCTTGTCCGGGTGGTCATGAAACCGCCGAAGGAGAGGATCAGCTCGGAGGGAATGGGGGGAAAAATGTTTTCCAGGGCGATCATGAAGAATACACCCAGGTATCCGAACTGCTCCATGACGCTGACGATCCAAGCCTGCATTACCAGTGCTCCTTTTTTTAGGGTGGGGAAGGGGAATTCGTCCGGGCTGCCCCGCCTGCTTCAACGAATCATTTTTTGACGCGCCGGACGGCGCGCAGCGGAAATTATACCTGCTTTATGGTATTATACCATGATTTTCAGCCCGCTATAATACGCCTGCGGCGCGTCCCGCGCTTTTAAAGAGAGCAGACGCGCCATGAGGCTCGGTATAATGGCCACTTTGCGGTTATTATACCATGAGCGTCAACCATATTCCTTAATAATCCGTGAAATATCGGCAAGAATGACCCGAAACCCCTCCGCATCCCGGACGGAGGACCGGGATACGGAGGGGAGAAAACAGGCAAAGGGAACGTCAGCCTTTCAGGGCGGGGAAGGAGACGGTGGCCTTGAACAGATCCCCGTCAATATTCAGGGAAAAGGAGCCGCCCTGAAGCTGGGTGAGATCCCGGGCGATGGCGAGTCCCAGGCCGCTGCCCTCGGTGGTCCGGGATTCGTCTCCCCGGACAAAGCGTTCCAGCAGTTCCTCCGGGTCGATGTTCAGGCGGGCGGCGGAGATGTTTTTGACGGAAAAGACAACGGCGGAATCTTCCTCCCGGGCGTCCAGATAAACCCGGGTGCCGGGAAGCGCGTATTTACAGACGTTGGAGAAGATATTGTCGATGATGCGCCAGAGGTAGCGGCCGTCGGCGCTGACGGACAGGGGCGTTTCAGGGATGTCCGCAACCACCTCCAGGCTCCTGCCCTCCAGCTTTTCGGAAAACTCGCCCATCGCCTGGCGCAGAAGCTCCGTTACGTCGATTTTCTCCCGGCGGATGGAAATATTGCCGGTGCTGGCCTTGGAGGCCTCCACCAGGTCCTCGGTGAGCTTTTTGAGCCACTGGGACTTGCGGTCCAGGACCTCCACATATTCGGCGATTTTAGGATTATCCGCTGGTTCTTTTTTGAGAAGGTCGATGTAATTGATGATGGAGGTGAGGGGGGTTTTCAGATCGTGGGACACGTTGGTGATGAGTTCGGCGCGGAAACGCTCGCTTTTCAGCTGGGCGGAGACCGCCCGGCTCATGCCTTGGCCGACATTGTTGAGATAGTCCGCCAGCTTTTTCAGATTCCAGAACATGCGCCGGTTCTCGATCTTATAGTCCAGGTCTCCCTCCGCGATCCGCCGGGCGCCCTTTAACAGCGAGGCTGCCTGCACTCCCCACCAGCACAGGAGAATAAGGGCCAGCACCTGAAGGGAGAGATACAGCAGGGGAGAATTGAAAAAAAGAACACTTAAAAGGGCATATAAAATGAACAGGAGCACCAGCTTCCACAAAAGCCCGATATTGCGCAGGAGCGCCGCTATGCCCCGGATCAGCAGGGCGATGAGGGTGTCGCGGATCAGGGTGCCCGCCTTTACGCGTTTGGCGAGGGTGACGAAGAAGAGAAAGAGCGCGGTTCCGTAGAAAACAAAGGGAACGAGCAAATACGGAAGATTCGCGCTGCTGAGGTAATAGCTCAGGGAGTCTGTAACGGAGACGGCGAGGGAAAAAAGAAGGACCATGCCGAGGCACAGAAGATCGAAGGGTATCCTGTCAAGGACGTTCAGGCGTATTTCTGCGGTTCCCCTCCGGCGGCCCGCGGCGGAAAGGGAAAAAACGAAGACGGCGATGCCCAGGACGAGAGAGACGGCGGCAGCGACAACGGCCAGGGGCACATAGCGGTAATACCGGTCGAACTGCTGGGACCCGGCCAGGTATTCGTCCTTGGCGGAAAGAGAGGCGTCCACCCCGTAAGTGATGTAGTATTCGGAGGAGGTGGTGGAATACACGCCGGTGTTAACATCCGCCACGGCGGAGCGGAAATCCTCTCCCGAGTAATTCGTAAAGACCACGACGCCCTCATGCTCCACCTGATAAAGAAAATTCGTATATGCCCCCGGCGCGAAGTAACCGGGAAGCTGGGCGGAGGTCTCCAGGTAAGCGTCGGACTGGGCGGAATCCTCATATTGGGAAACGGCATTTAAAAGGCTGTAATAATCGCTCTGCAGGGAATTTTTAAAGCTGCCGGAGTGGAAATAATCTGTCCCAAGGTATCCGGCGTCGGCGCAGATCACAAGGTACCCCGCCGAAACGGCAAAGGCGCAGGCGAAGGCAACCAGCAGGAAATAGGCGACGATCTTTGCCGCCAGGCTCTCTTTCAGTCTGTTCATGCGTCCAGTTTCTCCATTTTATAGCCCAGGCCCCAGACCACCTTGAGATAGCGGGGTTCGGCGGGACTGATTTCGATCTTTTCCCTGAGATGGCGGATATGCACCGCCACGGTGTTCTCGCAGCCGAGAGAGGGGTCGTTCCAGACCTGCTCGTAAATCTGAGCGGTGGAAAAGACCTTCCCCTTGTTGGACAGCAGGAGATGCAGGATGCTGTATTCCAGGGGGGTGAGGGAGACGGGTTCTCCGTCCACCGTCACGGTCTTGGCCTCGTCGTCCATGACGACGCCGCCCGAGGACAGGAAGGAGTCTTTCCGGGGCATGCCGCCCAGATTGGTGTACCGGCGCAGCTGGGACTTGACCCGGGCGATGACCTCCAGGGGGTTGAAGGGTTTTGTGATATAGTCGTCCGCGCCGATGTTCAGGCCCAGGACCTTGTCGGTATCCTCGCCCTTGGCGGTGAGGAGGATGATGGGCACGTTGCAGTCCTCCCGGAGCTTCGCCGTGGCCCGGATCCCGTCCAGCTGGGGCATCATGACGTCCATGAGGATGAGGTGAATCTCATTTTTCCGCACCACATCCAGGGCTTCCCGCCCGTTGTAGGCGGCATAGACGCCGTATCCCTCCCCCGTGAGATAAATACTCAGGGCTGAGACAATGTCCCGGTCGTCGTCGCAGATGAGGATATTATGCATGGCCCGCTCCTTTCCCCCCGCAAAACCCGCCGGCGGGGGAGGCGCCGGAGTTTGTCCCGGCAACCTTATCATACCATATTCCCGGCGGACTATCAGCCCTTCCCGGGGAATCCTTTCCTAGGATAACAGAAAAAGATTAAAACCAAAGGGTTAAAATGATTAAGGATTCTTTAAGAAATAGGATTCCTGCGCCGGGAACTGCCGGGGAGCTCCGCAGGAGTACCGGGAAGGCGAGGAACAGTCTTCCAGGAGAGGCATGGGGAACCAAACCCGCCCCTTAACGTCTATAGCGGTAAAGACCCGGAAAGAGAGGCGATAGAGAATGAAAAGAAGAGTATTGGCCGGTCTTATCTGCATAGGATTATTATTCGGCAGCTTTACGGGCTGTATCCAGGCAAAGGCGGCAGATCTCACGGCGGGGTATACCGCCAATTCCGTAAACACGGAGGGGGCGCTCACGGACGAGGCACTGGATTCCCTACGGTCGTTTTCCATGGAGCTTTTCCGGCAGAGCCTGGTCTCCGGGGAGGAGAACACGCTGGTTTCCCCTACGTCGGTGCTCCTTGCCCTGGCGCTCACGGCAAACGGGGCCTCGGGAGACATGTTAAAGGAGTTTGAAGCCGTCCTCGGACAGGAGGGGCTGAGCCTTACGCAGATCGACCTTGCCTGCAAGGCCCTCATGGAGCAATACGGGGACACGGGGGGCAGCACGGTGCTGCGCATCGCGAACTCCATCTGGTACGACGAGGGCTTTGCCGCGGAAAAGGCTTTTTTGCAGACGGACGCGGACTATTTCGGCGCCCCGGCGTTTCAGAAGAGCTTCCGGGACTCCGGGACGGCGGACGAGGTGAACGCCTGGATCGAGGAGGCAACGGGGGGACTCATCCCCAAAATGCTGGACAAGATCGACGCGGAAACGGTGATGTTCCTCATCAACGCCTTGTATCTGAAGGCGACGTGGCAGTCGGAGTTCGACCCCAACGACAACTACGACGGGGAGTTTACCACGGAGGAGGGGACGGCGGTGCCGGCGACCTTCATGACCAAGGGGATCTCCCGCGAGCAGTACATCGACACGGGGGACGAAACGGGGGTTTTGCTTCCCTATGACGACGGGAAGCTGGCTTTTCTGGCGCTGCTGCCTGAAGAAGGAACTTCCGCTTCCGACTACGCCGCGTCTTTGGACGGGGACTCCATCGGGAACCTGATCGCGGCGGCGGAAGACACCAGCGTGCTGCTGGGCCTGCCGAAATTCAAGGCGGAGTGCGGCCTGACCCTCAACGATACGCTGAAGGCCATGGGGCTTGTGACGGCCTTCGACCCGGACAAAGCGGACTTTTCGGCCATGGGGAAGCTTTCCCAGGGGAACGTCTACGTCGGCTCCGTGCTGCACAGGACGGTCCTCAAGGTGGATGAAAAGGGGACCGAGGCGGCGGCGGCCACCATTGTGGAAATGTCGGGGACGTCGATGCCCATGGATTATGTGACGCTGCGTTTCGACCGGCCCTTTGTCTACGCGGTGGTGGACCTTGCCAACAACCTTCCCGTTTTCATCGGCGTGATGGACAATACGGCGGCCTGAGGAAAGGGAAGGACTGAAACAAACAGAGCGGGGCGCCCGGAATTTTTGCAGGTTCCGGCGCGCCCTTGCTTTTTGCCTGAAAACGGAAGATAATATACGGGTAACGACGAAGCGGGGAGGGATTTTATGGATTCCACCACGAGATTCAGCGGCAAGGCGGAGGGGTACGCGCGCTTTCGCCCGTCCTATCCGGAGGCGGCTGTAGAATATATCCGCTCTCTGGGGATCGGCCCGGGTTCCACCGCGGCGGACATCGGCGCGGGGACGGGGCTTTTTACCCATGTGCTGGCCCAATGCGGCTGCCGGGTCTTAGCCGTGGAGCCCAACGGGGACATGCTGAATGCCTGCCGGGCCTACTGCGCGGGAGATAATAACGTGGAATACGTCCAGGCGAGGGCGGAGGAGACTGGGCTTGACGCCGGGAGCGTGGACGCCATTACGGCCGCCCAGGCCTTCCACTGGTTCGACAAACCGAAATGCCGGGCGGAATTCAAACGGATCCTAAAACCCGGCGGGCCGGTCATTATCCTCTGGAACATCCTCCGGGACGACGGGGAGTTTGCATCAGAGTATAAAAAGCGAAACGGCAAGTACCGGGACGAGGCCATGATCCGAAACGACGCCGAGGATTTCGACGCCCAGAGGAGGGAGTTTTTCGGCGGGAACTTTGAAAAGACCCGGTTCGACAACACCCAATGGCTGACCCGGGCGGAGTTTATCGGCCAGTGCCTTTCCATCTCCTATGTCCCCAAGGAGGGGGAGAGCCTGTTTGAAACCTATGTGGCGGAGATGGGGGAGCTGTTCGACCGATTCCAGAAGGACGGCAGGATCGAGCTCAGATACATGACCCTGGTGACCACGGGCCGGTTCCCGGACTGAAGGGGCCGGGGGTAAGGAACGGTATACTCACAGATTTAGCGGCGGAAGGAGCTTTCGGATGTACAGAAAGGAAATCGACGACTATTTTGAAGCCCACAGGGATGAGCTTTTCGAGGATATCAAGCGCTTAGTGGAAATCCCCAGCGTACGGGGGGAGGCGGAGCCGGGGATGCCCTTCGGCGAGGGACCGGCGAAGGCGCTGGCCCTGGCGCTCTCCATGGCGGAGGGTTACGGGTTCGCGGCAAAAAACCACGAAAACTACGTGGGTACCGCGGACCTGAACGGCAAAGAGACGAAGCTGGGGATCCTCGCGCACCTGGACGTGGTGGGGGAGGGGACGGGATGGACCGTCTGCGAGCCCTTCCACCCCGTTTTCAAGGACGGGAAGCTTTACGGCCGGGGCGTCAGCGACGACAAGGGGCCCGCGGTCGCGGCCCTGTACGCCATGCGGGCGGTGCGGGAGCTGGGAATCCCGCTTCAATACAACGTACGGCTGATTTTGGGGACCGACGAGGAGAGCGGGAGCAGCGACATCGCCTATTATTTTCGGAAGGAGGCGCCGCCTCCCATGGTCTTTACCCCGGACTCTGATTTTCCCGTGATCAACACCGAGAAGGGGCGGCTGAACGGCGCTTTCCGGGCCTCCTGGCCGAAGGACGGGGCCCTGCCCCGGATCGTTTCCATACAGGGAGGATACCGGCTCAACGTGGTGCCGCCGGAGGCGGAAGCGCTGACGGAGGGGCTGAGCATCGACGAGGCGCGGAGCTGCTGCGCCAGAGCGGAGGCGGAGACGGGGGCGAAATTCACCCTGGAGGAGACGCCGCAGGGCGTGCGTATTTTCGCCCACGGGGCGGGAGCCCACGCTTCCACGCCGGAAAAGGGAAATAACGCCGTCACCGCCCTGATCCACGCGCTGCTGCTTATGCCCTTCGCACCCTCCACGGGCCTTGAGAGGCTGAGGACGGTGAACGCCATGTTCCCCCACGGGGACGGGCTGGGCCGGGCCGCGGGAATCGCCGCGGCGGACGAAGTTTCCGGGGAGCTCACCGCGAATTTCAGCCTCTTCCACTTCGGGGAAGAGGGGCTGGAAGGGGAGTTCGACAGCAGGACGCCCCTTTGCGCCGACGGGGTGGCGCTGATCCGGGGAATGCAGCGGAAATTCGCGGGCGCCGGGATGGAGATCGGGGCCAAGAGCGTTATGGAGCCGCACCACACGCCGCCGGACTCTCCCCTGATCCGGGCACTGCTGGCGGCCTACGAGGAGTTCACCGGATGTAAAGGAGAATGCCTTTCCACAGGCGGCGGCACTTACGTCCACGGGATCCCAGGCGGCGTCGCCTGCGGATGCGTGATGCCCGGGATCGACACCAACATGCACGGCGCGGATGAGTTCTCCATCGCGGAGGATCTGGTCACCTCGGCGAAGATTTTCGCCCGGGCGATCGTGAGCCTGTGCGGGTGAGGGGTTAATAGGGAATACATACAGGAAGGCCTCCCAGCGGGGAGGCCTTCCTGTTATGTAATATCAAAATAGTTATCAGCTTGTGCGTTTGCAAATAGCATCCAAGTGCCTTTTAACATTTATCGTACCAAAATAATTAGCTATAACAAAGCCCGCACCTATGTTTAAAAATATTCTGTAAGCTGCAAGAAATATTGTTTTGGGATCATTCACTACTTTAATCATTGTACCGAGGCCACTCAGCTTAATTAATTCACAACTATAGATCGCATTTAAAGGAATCCGTTCTGTTTTTGAAATTATATATGCTTTCTCATTTTCTTCAGTCAAGACACCTTTATTTACTATAGTCTCTAAGCCTATTGATTCGCCAACATAATATATAATTTTGTAATTTCTCATTTCAGCCTCCCAGGTTATGGATTGTTGGCGACCAGAACTTATTATATATACACATAACGGAAACCATCGACGACCAATAGACCTTCCTATTAATTTTATTTGGAAAAATAAACATCGATAGTATTTTGCATATCGATGATTTTTTTAATGATTAACCGTTGCTTATTAAAATCATTAGTATAGATTAAATAATTCATATGGTGATGGGCAGTGATTGCAACACCTGACTCGGGGATTAAAATGAATAACCTTGTCATTCCCATGAAGCCGCATTCAGAAATCATACCAATGCAATCTAACAATTCCTTTTTTGTTACAAGTAATCCGGCAGATGAGTTTATTCGCATATTGTTTGCATGTAGCCATTTTGTCAGTTCATCGACACAAGGTATGAATTCTTTAGTATACGGTATTCCAACAAAACGTCCACCATATAAAGAAGCAAATATAGCTTCTTTATATGTTAGAGTACTTAGATAGTCTGATAAAAATTCCAGCATGTCCTGCAAATCAAAATAAAATTCTCTTAAAGCAGGGTTTTCGTTCCGTTTTGAATCTTCATCCCAATGCTTAATAATATGGTCCCAATTGTGAGTATGATAAACGTCGATTGCCTGCATATCTTCAATCTTTGAAATAGGAAATTGAAACTGCTTCATTATTTCCTTTATTTTTTTATGAGTAATTTTAATCATCTGTTTCACCCTTAAAAATTGACCTCTCCTTTTTTGCGTTTGAAAAGTTTGGAAACTTAAAAAATTAAATTTGCTTTGCTCATATATCCGATTACAAATTGTGGTATAAAAGCGATCTCATAATAGCATTTATTATTTGATTGTATTGAACAATTTTTCAACGATTCTAATAACCAGAGGCAAGAGTAACGGATTCCAATTGATAATATACTGATAATATTAGGTGTTTTCCCTATTGAACAAACTTCGCATTTTAACTAAACAATAACCATTATATTTCCATATTACACCCAAATTTTCCAGAAAGAAAGACAGCGGCGGACAAAATCCGGCGCTGTCTTACAATTTTCGTGAGGGGGTGTTTGAGGGATAATGAGGGAATTTTTGCGGGAATTGAGGGGGATTCGTCAGAGGCCCCGGCGGGGGAGAGGTCACGGCGGGGGCTGCATTCTTCTTATTAACAGAATGGGAATCCGGCAGCACCGCGGGGATCAGACGCCGACAAGATTGACCAATACATCCACCATGCGGTCCATGGACTGGATCGGGATGTACTCAAATCTGCCGTGAAAATTATGCCCGCCCGTCGAGAGATTCGGGCAGGGAAGTCCCATATAGGAGAGGCGCGCCCCGTCAGTTCCGCCGCGAATCGGCGTAATTTTCGGCGTGACACCCGCTTTTACCATGGCTTTTTCCACATTTTCGATGAGAAACGGATACGGCTCTATTTTTTCTTTCATATTGTAATAGGAATCTTTTATCCGGAGTTCGATCACGGCGGCGCCATACTGATCGTTTATAAAGTCCGCTGTTTTTTCAAGCCGGCGCTTTCTCGCTTCAAATTTATTTTTATCATGATCCCGGACAATATAATGAAGCTCGGCCTTTTCTTCTCTTCCCGCCATGCCGGACAGATGATAGAAGCCCTCATATCCTTCGGTGCAGGCGGGAATCTCATTTGCGGGCAGCATCGCGTTAAAGGCCATTCCGATCAAAACCGCATTTCTCATCTTGTCCTTCGCATTTCCCGGATGGATGTTCACGCCGTGCACAATGACGTCCGCCGAAGCCGCATTGAAATTCTCATATTCGATCTCACCGAGTTTTCCGCCGTCGACGGTATACGCAAAATCCGCTCCAAACGACTTTACATCGAATCTGTCCGCGCCGCGGCCGATTTCCTCGTCCGGCGTAAACGCGATTTTAACCGTGCCGTGCCTGATTTTATCTTTCTGAAGCGTTTCTATGGCGGTCAGGATTTCCGCAATCCCCGCTTTATCGTCGGACCCAAGCAAAGTCGTGCCGTCGGTTACGATCAGATCCTCGCCGACATACTCCAAAAGACTTTCATGTTCCCCGACGCGCATGACGATCCCCTTATCAGGGTTCAGGACAATATCCGCGCCGTCATAGTTTCTGATGATAGTGGGGCGGATATTTTCACCGCTTACCGCGTCGCTGGTATCCATATGGGCAATGAGCCCCAATACAGGCGTTTTTTGCCCGCAGTTCGCCTCAAGCGTTCCATACACATAGCCATACTCATCCATATGGGCATCGCCGATCCCGAGCTCTTTCATTTCCTTCACAATCGACAGCGCAAGCTCTTTCTGGCCCGGCGTACTGGGGCAATCGGACTTTTCAGCGTCCGACGCGGTATTTATTTTTACATAACCGAGAAAACGTTCGTAAGCCTTCAATTCAACAACTCCTTTGATCCATAGGGCGTTTTGGCAATTCTTATATTACACCCGGTTTTTCCGGAAAGAAAGACAGCGGCGGGCAAAGTCCGGCGCTGTCTTACCATTTTTGTGAGGGGGCGATTTGGAGGTGATGGGGTGAGTTTTTGCGGGAAGGGAGAAGATCCCGTCAGATGCCGCGGCGGGGGGAGAGATCCCGGGAGGCCTTGAAGCCGTGAAGGGTGCGGGCGTTCTTTACCGCGCGGAGGATGGCCTGCTCCACGGCGTTCACCGCCAGGATGCCCACCACGTCGGGACGGACGTCGGCGGTGCCGGAGGACATGACGAACATGGTGTCCCCGTCGTACATGGAATGGGCCGGGCGGATTATCCGGGCAATGCCGTTATGGGACAAAGACGCCACCTTGTTGGCCTCCGCCTTGGTGAGGGCGGCGTTGGTGAGGACCGTGCCGATAATGGTATTGCCGCTGAAAAGGTCGGTCTTGCTTTTATAGTCCGTCATCAAATACGCCTCGGTGTCGGCAAGAACGGTTTTGGTATCGTCCAACATACCGGCGAGGAGCGCTCCGCTTTCCGGGTCCAGGACGTCCCCCATGCAGTTGACGGCCATGACGGCGCCCACCATAAGGTCTCCCAGGCGGAAGCAGGCAGCGCCGAGGCCGCCCTTCATGGCGAACTCCGGCCCCCGGGATTTGCCCACGGTGGCTCCGGTGCCCGCGCCGTAATTGCCGCAGAGAAAGGGCTTTCCGACGTTTTTGCAGGCCTCGTAACCCATCTGCAGATCCGGCCGGATATCGGAGCGGCCGCATTTCAGGTCGAACAGGATGGCGCCGCAGACGATGGGCACCTTGGCCACCGCCACGTCCCGGCCGATGTCCCGTTCCTCCAGATACCGCATGACGCCGGCCGCCGCGTCCAGCCCGAAGGCGCTGCCTCCCGCCAGAAGAACCGCGTGGATATTGGGGCGGAGGCTGGTGGGGTTCAAGGCGTCGGTTTCCCGGGTGCTGGGAGAGCCGCCCCGGACGTCCACGCCCGCAACGGCCCCTTCCGGGCAGAGGATCACGGTGCACCCCGTGCCCGCTTCCTCGTTTCCGGCGCTGCCGATCTGAAAGGCGGCGAGCTCCCCGATGGGCACTTCCTGAAGACTAGTTATTTTCACCGTCCAATACCGCCTTTACAATCTCTGATGGATCCGCCAGGGCGCCTTTGCCCACCGCGCCGCAGGCAAGAATGCTCTCCTTTGGCTCGATGAAGCGGAAGCCGAAGCGCCGGAGCTTTGCTATATTGTCCTGCACGATGGGGTTTTCCCACATGTTGGTGTTCATGGCGGGGGCGATGTAAATGGGCTTGCCTTTCACGGCCAGCACCGTTGTGGTGAGCATGTCGTCGGCGATGCCGGAGGCCAGCTTGCCGATGATATTGGCCGTGGCCGGGGCGATGAGCACCGCGTCGGCCTTCTGGGCCAGGGCGATATGCTCCACGTCGTCGGGATAGTTTTCGTCGAAGACGTCGGTATAGGCCCGGTGCTTGGTGAGGGAGCGGAAGGTGAGGGGGGCGATGAGCTTTGTGGCCCCCTCGGTCATGATGACCTCCACGTCTACGCCCTGTTTATAAAAGGCGTGGGCGATGTCGGCGGCCTTGTAGGCGGCGATGCTGCCGGTGACGCCCAGGAGCAGATGTTTCATACGGCCTGTTCCTCCAATCGTTTAAGAATCCGGGAGGCAATCCCAGAGGCGATGGCTTCCTTGCCGGTATACTTTTCGGTTTCGCCGCGGCGGCAGAGAAGATACCCCACGTGGACGCCGCTTTTCAAAGAGACGGTGTCGTTTGCCAGAACGAAGTCGCAGCGGTTCGTTTCCATAAGCCGTCCGGCAACTTCCAGAAGGGTCTCCTCGGAAACGCCGCTTAAGAGCTTGAAACCCACCAGAAGGGTATCGGGGCTCAGTTCTTTTATCATATGGATGATCTTCGGCGTTTTTTCCAGGACCAGAATGGGGTGAGCCAGCTCGGAGCTGATTTTCCCGCCGGGCTCCAGGGCACGCTGAAAAAGCGCCTTTGTGAGCACCTTTTCCCATTCCTCCGGGGAGGCGGGCAAGGAAGACAGAGAGGAGAGGGCCGCGGCGAGGCGGTCCGGCGTGGTGGCGGCTCCCACGCGGTAATCGCTGACGGCCATAGCGTGGATCACCGCGTCGATCTTCCGGGTTTCCAGAAGGGTGCGCATGGCGCTCTCCAGGCTCCCCGTGTCCGGGGCGGGGAGGACTTCCAGCCGGGGATCGGCCCCGGGGGTCACGGCTCCCGCGCCGCAGAGATAGTAAAGGGTATTGCCTCCGGCGGGAAGGCGGCGGAGAAGCTCGGAGGCGATGAGGCTGCCCAGGGCGCCGGTGGCGCTGTTGGCGATGGTGCGGACCTCGTCGATCTTTTCCCGGGTCCCCCCGGAGGTGACGATGATGTTCAAGTTCTCCCATCCTTTCCGGGCAATCCCCGGCGTTACGGCAGGGCGGGGCCCTCGATGGTCCCGCCGCCCAAAACGATATCGTCCTGATAGAACACCGCGGCCTGGCCCGGGGTAACCGCCCGCTGCTTTTCCTCAAACTCCACGAGGACGCGGCCGTTTCCCAGGGGAGTCACCACGGCGGAGGCAGCCTTCTGGCTGTACCGGGTCTTGACCTGCACGGGAACGGGGCCCTCCAGACGGTCCACGGAGATGAGGTTCACGTCCCGGGCGGTGAGCCGGGCGGAAAAGAGCTCCTCATGGGGGCCCAGGACGACCCGGTTTGATCCCGGGTCTTTGGAAACCACATACATGGGCCGGGGAAAAGCGAGACCCAGGCCCTTCCGCTGCCCCACGGTATAGGCGAGAAGGCCCCGGTGCCTCCCCAGAATCCGGCCCGTACCGTCCACGAAATCCCCGGGCTCGGCCGCCACGCCCATGACATTTTTCAGAAAACTCACATAGTCCCCGTCTTTGATAAAGCAGATGTCCTGGCTTTCCTTCCGCTGGGCGCTGGCAAGACCGCGCTGCGCAGCCAGAGACCGCACTTCGCTCTTGAGAAGGTCCCCCAGGGGAAAGAGAACGCGGGAGAGCTCCTCCTGGCGGAGGGTATAGAGCACATAGGTTTGATCCTTGGAGACGTCTTTGGCCTTTTTCAGAAGATACCGGCCTCTTGCTTCGTCATAAACCACCGTGGCGTAGTGCCCCGTGGCGATGCGGTCGTACCCCAGAAGCCGCGCTTTGTCCAGAAGAAGACCGAATTTAACAAACCGGTTGCAGTCGACACAGGGATTGGGGGTCTCCCCCTTCCGGTAGCCCTCTGCGAAGCGGTCCATCACGTCCCGCCGGAACTGGGGGCCGAAGGAAAAGACATGGTGGTCCATATCCAGGGAGTGGGCGACGAGGCGGGCGGCCTCCGCGTCCTCCGGGGGCGGCCCGTTTTGAGGCGATGCGCCGTCAAAGAGCTTCAGGGTGGCGCCGCAGACCTCGTATCCCCGCTCCCGGAGAAGCAGGGCGGCCACGGAACTGTCCACTCCGCCGCTCATGGCGACCATTACTTTGTTGTTCATCGGGTTTTATTTTCTCCATACTCCGCCGGACGGACGCCGGCTCAAAGGTTTTCCTGGAACAGAGGGCTGGAGATATAGCGCCCTCCGGTGTCCGCCATGATGAGAACGATCATTTTCCCGCTGTTCTGCGGGCGCTTGGCCACCTTGGCGGCCGCCCAGAGGACGGCGCCGGAGGAAACTCCCGCGAGGAAGCCCTCGGTTCTCGCCAGTTCCCGCTCGGCCCGGTAAGCGTCCTCGTCCTCCACCGCGATAACCTCGTCTAGAATATCGCGGTTCAAGACCTCGGGAATGAAGCCGGGGCCCAGCCCGGGAATATCGTGAGGACCGGGGACGCCTTTGGATAAAACAGGGGAGCCGGCCGGTTCCACGGCGACGATCTGGATCTTCGGATTGCGGGATTTCAGGTATTCCCCCACGCCGGTGATGGTTCCGCCGGTCCCGGCACCGCAGACGAAGATGTCCACCTGCCCGTCGGTATCGTTCCAGATCTCGGGACCCGTGGTGGCCCGGTGCACGGCGGGGTTTGCCGGATTCATAAACTGACAGGGGCTGAAAGCGCCCGGCATCTTGGCGGTGAGCTCGGCCGCCTTGGCCATGGAGCCCTTCATGCCCTTGCTGCCTTCCGTAAGCACCAGCTCGACGCCGTAAGCAGTGAGCAGGCTCCGCCGCTCCATGCTCATGGTGTCGGGCGTGGTGATGATGACGCGGTATCCCCGGGCGGCGGCAACGGAGGCAAGACTGATCCCCGTATTGCCGCTGGTGGGTTCTATAATGACCGAACCTTCCTTCAGGAGCCCTCTTTTCTCCGCATCCTCAATCATGGCTTTGGCAATCCTGTCCTTGACGCTGTGGGCCGGATTGAGATATTCCATCTTGGCCAGGAGCCGGGATTTCAGGCTGTGCTTTTCCGCGTAGCTGCGCAGCTCCAGAAGGGGAGTTCCCCCGATCAAATCTGTCAGACTCGCATAGATCCTTGGCAAGACCATCCACTCCTTATTTATCCGTGATAAACCGGCGCCGCCGGCGAAAAGCCTCCCGACGTACCGAGCGGCCCGGACGGGCAAATACATAATGCGTTCATGTTTATGGTAGTGCTCAGGGCGGATTTTGTCAACAGAAGGAAGGCGATCCGTCACAGAAAAACTGCCGGGCGCGGAAGCATGCAAAGAATTTGACATTTACAGTATTATCACTTATAATTTAGCTAAACATACATAATTGATATGTAATCGGCAGGTCCGCCTGCCGAATTCCGCCGCTGCGTCGGGTCCATTGAGTGCCTGGGAGGAAGCATATGAAGGTTTCAGCAAAAGGACGGTATGGCCTTGCCGCCATGATCAGTATATCACAGAGCTATTCCGCAAAGGAATACATCACCGTGAGCAGTATCGCGGAAAAGCTGGGGATATCCAAAATCTATCTGGAACAGGTCTTTTCCCAACTGAAGCGGGCGGGCCTCGTGGCCTCGGTGAAGGGCGCCCAGGGCGGATACCGGCTGGCGAGGGCGCCGAAACGGATCACCGCCTTCGAAATTCTGTCGGCTACGGAAAACTCCCTCCTGGAAAAGCCGGAAAAAACCGTGGCGAGAAAATCTCCGGAAATCGAGTCGGCCATGCAGGTCGCCGTTTTCAAACCCCTTTCCAGGGTGATGGAGGCGGCGCTCCGGCAGATCACCCTCTACGATCTGGTGGCGGAGACCGAGCGGCACAGAGCCAATTCCGATTTTATGTTCTATATTTAAATTATTGAAAAAACTGAAACGTGCGTTCCGCAAGGGCGGGACGCACGTTTGTATTTCGCGGCGGCGCATGGAGAAAGGAAAAGCGGTTTCCCGGGAGATTCAGAGGATTGCGCGGACCGCGCCGCGGCCTATCATCACTCCCAGGAGGCAAAAGGACACGCTCAGGAGCATATAGGCCGCCGCCGCTCCAACGCGGCCCTTTTCAATCAGTCCCAAGGATTCCAGGGTAAAGGTGGAGAAGGTGGTGAAGCCCCCGCACAGCCCCACCGTGAGAAGCAGCAGTATATTCCGGTCGAAGTGAGGATTCAGCTCCCATACCGCCGAAATCGCGCCGATCAGGACCGCTCCCACCAGATTGATGAGAAAGGTGCCCAGGGGAAACCGGTCCGTTCCCAAGGGAATCAGCCCGAATAAATAACGGCATACCGCCCCCACAAAGCCTCCCAGGCCGACCATGATGCACTGCGTCATATTTTTGTCTCCTCATTTACCGAAAAAATATAAAAAAAGACTTCTGCTTACGCTGCAGAAGTCATCAGCCGTTAAGGCACTTCAGGCCATTGCCTGGGGAGAACTTCATTCCCGCATTTGAGTATAGCAGACCTCCATGCCGCCGTCAACGCAAAAATGTTCCGCTTCCGACAAGGGCAGAGGGCGGGACGCCAGCAATCCGAACGATCCCCGAACGGAGCTCACTGCTTTACGTGGCAAAGCTCCCGGATATTGGTATGCATATCCTTATAGGTAACCTCAGAGGACAGAACCACCAGATAATCTCCCGCCTCGATCCTCGTGCTGCCGTTTGGCACGATGTCCTCGTCACCCCGGTGCAGCCCGACAATGAGCATTCCCTGGGGCCAGCAAACCTCGCCTACGGTTTTGCCGGAGACGGCGCAGCCAAACTCCACGGGAATTTCCAGCAGGGCCCCCGCCTTGTCCTTGATGAGAGCCGTCTCGTTCTTTTCCATCATGCGGTCCAGCAGCGCGTCGTAAATCGGCGCGACTTTCAGGATGTCGGAAAGAAGCAAAGCGATGAAGGAACAGGCGGCCACGGGCAGCAGATGGACCAAGGATCCGGTCATTTCCGCCGTCAGCAGTATGCTGGTCACAGGGGCCTTCACCGAACCGGAGAGCGCCCCCGCCATACCGCAGACGGCAAAATCGGGAATATACTCGGCCGGCATGCCGAAATGGACCGCAACCAGGCCCAGAAGGCTCCCGGAGAGCGCCCCCACGGAGAGAATGGGCAGGAAAATGCCGCCAGGCAGGCCGCTTCCGAAGCTGGTACAGGTGAATATCAGCTTGACCACCAGGATAATGAAAAGCAGGGCCGCGCCGCTGTCCCAGGTTTCCGCCATCTTAATCAGGCCCTGTCCGCCGCCCAGCACCTGGGGAAGGAAAAGGCCGCAGGGAAGAGCTATCATCAGCGCCGCCATAGGACGAAAGCGCGCCGGCATCCGATTATACAGCGTCTGGAATCCCAGGAGGGCTTTGTTCAATAGGACACCGAACAGCCCGGTGAGAAGACCCAGGGGCAAAATCCAGATATAAAGAGTCTGCGGAAGCTGGGGAATCGAAACGAAGCTCAGCACCGGCCGCAGGCCGAAAAAATATTTTGAAACGATGTCGGCGGTGAGGGACGCGGTGGTGGCGGCCACAAGCAGCGTGGGCGAAAAGCTTCTGTGGACTTCCTCCAGGGCGAAGACAATCGCCGCGAGAGGCGCGTTGAAAGCGGCCGAAAGCCCCGCCGCCGCGCCTCCGGTGATAAGATAATTTTCTTCCACCTTGTTTTTGCTGGAGCGCTCGGCCAGCGCCTGGCTGCCCATGGCGCCGATCTGGATGGAGGGGCCTTCGCGGCCCAGAGAGAGCCCGAAGAAGGAGGCGACAAATCCGGCGGCGAAGCGCACAACGATGATGGAAGCCCACTTCATCTTCATGCCGTAGAGCAGGAGCCCCTTGACCTGGGGAATTCCGCTGCCGGTAGCCATGGGTTCCAGTTTTACCAGCCAGGAAAGAAGCAGGCCGAGAGCTACGGACACGGCCAGCCAGGGCAGTATCGCCCAGGGATGCGCCCGCAAATAGGAAAATATCAGAACCGCCTTTTCGGTTCCGTATTCGATGCCGGTTCTGTACAGAACGACGAGCAGGCCCGCGATGAAACCCGACGCCACGCCCTTGGCCGCAACCGACCATTTCAGCTCGTTGAGACTCGACATGATTTTGTAATACTTCGATTTTCCCACCCTTAAACTGCCCCCAACCTCATTTTAGCCATTGTCTAGTATACCATTTGAAATGAAAAATGCAAATTCATTTTCACAAATTTGCATAAAATACGACATTATCGGACATATTTTGGCGTATTTATGCGTATGGGGCGAACAAAACGGCGGCCTGAGAAGTATTTTCGGGCACGTATATGCCGCGCCCGAAAAGGATCCGATTTCATTTCGCCGCTCCGGCGGTGAAACGCTGGGAGGAGCCGTTGCAAACGGAAACCCCCCTTTCGGGGGGCTTTCCGTAAAAAAGGAGTGTGGTGGGACTATTTCAGGTTCATGGAACCGGAGATGACCATCTTCATCACTTCGGAGGTGCCCTCGTAGATCTCGGTGATCTTGGCGTCGCGCATCATGCGCTCCACGCTGTATTCCCTGGCGTAACCGTAGCCGCCCAGGAGCTGGACGCAGCCGCGGGTGACAATATTGGCGACGTCGGAGGCCATGAGCTTCGCCATGGCGGCGTATACGCCGTAATTTTCGCCCTTGTCCTTGGCCACCGCGGCGCGGTAGGTCATGAGGCGGGCGGCGTCCACCTGGGTCTGCATCTCGGCCAGTTTAAACTGGGTGTTCTGGAAGGCGGCGATGGGCTTCCCGAACTGCACGCGTTCCTTGACATAGCGCACCGCCTCGTCGATGGCGCCCTGAGCGATGCCCACGGACTGGGCGGCGATGCCGATGCGGCCGCCGTCCAGCGCCTTCATGGCGATCTTGAAGCCCTTGCCCTCGCCGCCCAGAAGATTGGCCGCCGGGACGCGGACGTTTTCATATACCACCTCCGCGTTGGAGGCGGCGCGGATGCCCATGCGGGGGATGTCGGGGCTCACGGAGAGGCCGGGAGTGTCCCGCTCCACAACGAAGGCGGACATGCCCTTGGCGCCGGCTTCCTTATCGGTGAGGGCGAAGACCAGAAAGATGTCCGCAAAGCCGGAGTTGGTGGTGAAAATCTTGTTGCCGTTGAGAATGTATGAGTCGCCGTCCTTCACCGCGGTGGAGCGGCCCGCCGCCACGTCGGAGCCGGCGCCCGGCTCGGTAAGGCTGAAGCAGCCGACCTTGCTGCCGTTTGCCAGGGGACGGAGAAACTTCTCCTTCTGCTCCTCGGTGCCGAACTCCTGGATGGAGGCGGCGCACAGGGAGGTATGGACGGAGATGGTGAGGCCGGTGCTGGCGTCCACCCGGGACATCTCCTCCACGCACATGGCGTAGGAGAGAACGTCGCTGCCGGCGCCGCCGTAAGTCTCGGGGAAGGGGATCCCCATGAAGCCGCATTGCCGAATCTCCTTCAGGAGCTCCATGGAGTATTTTTCCTTCTCGTCCATCTCGCGGGCCAGGGGCTTAACGCTCTCTTCGGCAAACTTGCGGTAGAATTCCCGCATTTCGGCCTGCTCGGAAGTGGGAGTAAAATCAATCACAATCATGCATCCTTTCCATATGTAAGTCTATTTTGTCCGGTTTCTTTGACCATTATTTCGTATTACGAACGAATTATATCATGGCAAAATAGAATTGTAAACAAATATTTTTTAATACGAAATATTTTTCGTCAAAAGATTGTAATCCGGCGAGCCCTGTGTTATAATCTGTAAGAAACAGCCGAACGGCGGCCCGTTGCAAAGCGCCGCGTCCGGTGGAGCGCATCGCGCCAATCCGCTGCAGAAGGCAGAATTTCGGGGGATGAATAACCGGTGAGATTCAAAACGTGCATCAATTATCTGCTGACCGCGTCGCAGCATGAGGTGTTCGGGCTCCTCAGCGACCGGCTTTCCCAATACGGCGTCACGCCCGGCCAGTACGGCGTTCTCAGCTATCTCTGGGAGAAGGAGCAGGCAAACCCCAAGGACCTTGCCCGGGAGCTGAGCCTGGAGAATTCCACGATCTCCGGCGTTCTGGACCGCATGCAGAAGAAGGGACTCATCGACCGGCTGCTGGACCCGGATGACCGGCGGAGCATCCAGGTGGTGCTCACCCCCGCGGGGCGCGCCCTGGAGGCGGATGTGCTCCGGGCGGTGGACGAGGTGAACGAAGAGGTGCTCAGCCGGTTCGACCCCGAGACGGCGGAGACGCTGATCCGCTGCCTGCAGAAGATCGCGGACACGCGGGCGCCGGAGCGGGAAGAGGAAGAATTGCCGAAAAATTAGAATAAACAACGGCGGATCGGATCCGATCCGCCGGTTTTACAGGTGATAACGATGGAATACAAAACCAACGTCATGCGGAAGCTGGACAGCATGAAAATCCCGTATAAGACCCACCGGTACGGGGAAGGAGAGGCTCTCAGCGGGACGGAGGTCGCCGCGATTATCGGCGCGGACCCCGCGCGGGTGTTCAAGACCCTGGTGACCGCGGGGAAGTCGGGAAGTCATTATGTGTTCATGATCCCCGTGGCGCTGGAGCTGGACCTGAAAAAGGCGGCGGCGAGCGTGGGGGAAAAGTCCGTGGAGATGATCAAATCCAAGGACCTTCTGCCTTTAACGGGCTACATCCACGGGGGATGCTCCCCCATCGGGATGAAAAAGCCCTTCCGCACCACGGTGGACGCCTCGGCGGCGGGCTTTGAAACCATCATTTTCAGCGCGGGAAAGATCGGATACCAGGTGGAGCTTACGCCGGAAGAGCTGCGTCGGGCTGTGCCGTTTTCGTTTGCGGAGGTAGTATAAGACCGGGACGGATTGTGAAAAAATGAAGAGCCTGGGGCGGAGCGAAACCGCCGCAGGCTCTTTTTTGATTGGGGAAGGGTAGGATGATTTCCGGGGATTGCGGGGAGAAAGACGGCGGGGTATAATAAATCCAGGAAGATGATGGAAACCTGATATGAATCTGCCATAGTGTTGTTTCAGCCGGCACTTGTTAAAATGGAGGATAAGGTGAAAGGAAAAGTACTGGTTCAAAGCAAGAAAAGAGATTCTGTTTTCTTGTTATTGTTGCTTGGGCTTTTTATATTGCGTTTTCCTTTTCTAATTTCGGTATCGTACGGGGTAATCCCAATCCCTAAAGACATGGGGAACATTATATTTGGAAACGTGACATATTTAATAACCGCGGTACTGATTCTGATCATGCGTGATTCGCTTTCAAAATATAACATAGGCTTTTATTCGCTTGCTGTTTTTTTGGCCGCGCCTTTTTTTAAATTACTCAGCATACGGTATACGGCAATGTTTTCGCTGCTACCTTATCCCTGGTTTCAAATTGCTGTTTCCATATGCCTTTTTATCCTGCTGCTTATCTTTCATCCGAAACTGCGCAAGAGAAGCTCCAAAGAAATTCTATTCTGGCTATTGATTGCGGTTGCCGCCGGTATTTGCGGCGGCGTGATAATGGGGAATATAGCAAGTCTTCAGGGGAGTGGAAGACTTGCGTACCGGCCGTCTTTCTGCTATGTGATTTATGCTTTTTTTGTACAGCTGAGCAATGCTGCGGTGATGGAAGAACCCCTTTTCAGGGGATTTTTATGGGGATATCTCAAAAACGCACATTGTAAAGAGACCTGGATATGGGCATTCCAGGCAGCGTTATTTATGATAGGGCACGTTTACTATCTGGGTGTTTATAATTATTCTTTTTGGATTATCGTACCCGTTTCAGCTCTTATTTTGGGCTTATTAGCGTGGCGCTCCAGAAGCATCGGTACGAGCATGATAGCGCACGGCTTAATCAATTCAATTGCTGACGCTGTGGCTCACTTTACATGGTAATGAGTACG
Source organism: Papillibacter cinnamivorans DSM 12816 (assembly GCF_900176335.1). Lineage (GTDB taxonomy): Bacteria > Bacillota > Clostridia > Oscillospirales > Oscillospiraceae > Papillibacter > Papillibacter cinnamivorans. The sequence continues at coordinate 261,196 of NZ_FWXW01000002.1, read as the reverse complement.
GAATATGATGGAAAATGTAAATACTACTATTTGTTTTTTTGTACGCAGAAGGTCATTATCAATAATAAAGTGTATTCATCACGCTCAGGATCAATGAAAGGAGAGGGGGACAAGCAGTGAACCAAGATATCTCCAGCCTATTGATTAATCAATTAAGAAAAGAATTGCCACTGGGTTTACAAGATTGGATAACCAAATTTGAAACCCAAATCTACTCCGGGAATTATCGTATAGCCTATTCGATTCTAGAAGAATTGAAGCATATGAAGGGATGGTCACCTTCACAAATACTTTTAGGATATTATGAAAAATTTTGGTGGGAGTTAGCAAATTGAGGGAACGGGGGAATAGGCATCTATTATTAAGAACGCATATGGTGCAAGAGTGTTTTTATCCCGCGTTTTGACGGGTGAGGGCCGGGGGGACACGGGTGAGGTATTCGGAAGCTGTTTGGAGATTTTGGGTCCAGGAGGGGAGTTCCGATTTCCGAAGGACCACGGGCATGCGGCTGTGAATTTCGGCCACGGAGGGGTTGGCCGCGGTGGTGAGGATGACGAAGCGGGGAAGGCCCTCCGGGGACTCGTCGTAAAGCCCCGCCATATAGAGCATGGGCTCCCCGGGAAGGGTGAAGAGATACTTCTCCTTTTTGGGGGCGCCTTCTTTTTTCGACCACTCGAAGAAGCCGGCGGAGGGGACGACGCAGCGGCGGGAGAGAAAGGCCCGGCGGAAGGTGGGTTTTTGCAGGGCGGTTTCGGATCTGGCGTTGATGATGACGCCGGGGCCTTTCCATTGGGGAAAGCCCCAGGTCATGGGGCGGGGGCTCAGGTCCCCCTCTGCGCCGGACAGCAGCACGGGGGCGGTATTCGTGGGATAAATCTCCCCCAGACTGACCCGGGTATCCTTATATTTGCGGTTGATCTCGTCGAGAATTTCACGGATTTCCTGAATGTCCCGGTCGGCCGGGAGAATATAGCGCCCGCACATTTTCTACACTCCTTTCCGCTCCATAAACCAGCGGTTGTCGTCCAGAAACAGGTAGGTCAGCCGGCCCCGGACCCGGCAGGTATAGCGCATCCCGATGCCCCCCGCCTTAAGGCTGGCGGCCAGGCGCACGTCGGTGACCCTGTCTATAGTATACCTCGTTCCGTCCTCCCATACAAAGGACAAAGGCACAAGGGAGCCGTCGGCGTTAAATTCCGCGCAGACGTTCACATATACCTTATAGGGATTCCCGTCGGGATCCATGGCTCTCCCTCCTTAAAAGTAGCCCACGGGGTGGATGACGTGGTCGGCCTTGGCGTCCAGATCGCCCAGGTCCCGGTGGACCAGAGTGGCGGCCCGGCGCAGGCTGAGATTGCCGAAGCGGCGGCGGACCTGGTCGGCGGTTTTCTCCAGGGCAAGAAGCTTTTCCCGTTTTTCAGGGTCCTCAAAGAGAGTGTACTGTTCCGGAAAGGACTCCGGCACCAGGCCGCAGCCCCGGATGCCAAGGCTGCGGATGGGCTTTTTCCAGTCGTAACCGGCCTCGAAGAGCTCCATGCCCGCCTTCAGGATCTCGGAGGCAAGGGAGGTGGGCCGGGGAAGCTTCTTCTGGCGGACAAAGGAAAACAGAGCGGTGTCCCGCACCTGGATCTCCACGGTGCCGCAGGAGAGCCCCTGCTCCCGCAGGCGCATGGCGACGCTCTCGGAGAGGGCCCAGAGGGTGATTTTCACGTCCTCGCGGTCCACCAGGTCCCGGGGCGCGGTGGTGCTGTTGCCCACGGACTTGATCACCGCCTCCTGGCCGTATTCCGCCACGGGGGAGGAGTCCCGCCCGTTTGCAAAGCAGTGGAGCACCAGGCCCCATTTGCCGAACCAGGCTTCAAGGTACAGGGGGTCGGTGCTGGCCAGGTCCCCTATGGTGCGGATGTTTTTCGCGGAGAGCTTTCGCCGGGTGGCGTACCCCACGTAAAGCAGGTCGCCGGCGGGGAGAGGCCAGACGACGGATTTATAGTTTTCCCGGGTAATGGGAGTGGTGGCATCCGGCTTTTTCAGGTCGCTTCCCAGTTTGGCGAAGATTTTATTGAAGCTCACGCCGATGGAGGCGGTGATACCCAGTTCCTCCCGGATCCGCCGACGGATCTCGTCCGCCGCGGCCGCGCCGTCCAGACCCAAAACGTCCAGGCTGCCGGTGAGGTCCAGCCAGCACTCATCCAGACCGAAGGGTTCCACCCGGTCGGTATAGTCGCCGTAAATCTTCCGCACCCGGTCCGAAAAACGGAGATATTTCCGGTAGGAAGGGGGCAGGACGACGAGATCGCGGCACTTTTGGCGAGCCTCCAGAAGGGTCTCCCCGGTGATGATCCCGTACCGCTTGGCCACGTAATTTTTGGACAGCACGATCCCGTGGCGGAGTTCCGGGTCTCCGCCCACGGCCACGGGCTTTTCCCGGAGGTCGGGGCGGTACAGGCATTCCACCGAGGCATAAAAATTATTGAGATCGGAGTGGAGCACGACGCGGTCCATGAGCATCACCTATAGAACATTTGTTCTATTATTATATGCCATAGACAGCGAAAATCAAGGGCATTTTCTGGAAGGGGGAAAAATTTTCGCCGGAGGCGCGCACGGGCCTTACGGAGGCGAGGCAGTCCCCCGTGGAGCACCCCAAGGAATACGACAGGGAGACCGGGGAGACCGGCTGGGCCGCCGGCGCCTGCATCGCAATGCCGGCGGAGCTGTTTCACCGGGCGGGGGGTTTCGACGAGGCATTTTTCCTGTACTGCGAGGACGTGGACCTTTCCTGGAGGCTTCGCCTTCTGGGATACAGGCTTCTCTACCGGCCGGCCTGCCCCGTCTATCATTCCAAGCGTCTGGACAGCAGCGGGAAATTCGTTCCCGAGAAGACCCAGAGGTATCATTCGGCCGTGTCCGACCTGATCCTGGCGCACAAGTGGTCCAATCCCGCTCTGGAGGAAAGTCTGCTGGCATTCTACAGGACCTGCGGGGACGGAGAGCTGCGGAGGGCGGACGCGGAGTTCAAGGAAAAAAGAAAGCGGGGCCTGCTGCCCGGGCCCATCGACCCGGAGCACAAGGTTTCCCGGTTTTCAGACGGGAGATACGCAAAGCACAGGTTTTTCCTGTGACGGCCGGGGGCGGGAGGAAAGAAGAGAAATGCGGGGAAAGTACGACATAGCCTATTCCGAGGACGGCACCTACGGCCGCGCCGCGGACCTTCTGGAGCAGCTGAAGATTTCCGGGGACGCGCACCTGGATATCGGCTGCGGGTACGGAGCCGTCAGAGGGCGCATCCGGGAGAAGCTGGGCATCGGATACATCGGGATCGACGGCGACGGGGCCGCGGTGGACGCCCTGCTGGAGGACGGGACGGAGGCGTACCGGTACCGCTTCGGGGAGGGGGACGAGGAGCGGGACTATGCGTTTCTCCGAGACATCCTGAAAGAGCGCAGGCCCGCGGCGGTCACGGCCCTGGACCTGCTGGAGCATCTGCCCGAGCCGGAAGAGCTCATCCGGGTGCTGCGCCGGTTCTGCCTGGAATTCGGCATCCCCCTGGTGGTTTCGGTCCCCAACGTCTCCCACAGAGACATCGCCTTCAAGCTGCTGGCGGGAGACTTCGAATATACGGAAACCGGTCTGCTGGACCGGACGCACGTTTCTCTCTTCACCGAAAAAAGGCTCGTTTCCGCCATGGAGGAGTGCGGGTTTTCCGAAGTTCTCAGAAACGACATACACCAGAAGCTTTCGGACCAGCATTTTCCCGGGGAGCACTCCTTTCTTTCCCGGGGCAGCGCCGTTTATCAGGCTTTGGAGAAAATCAAGACCATGACGGACCCCAACGGGGAGGTCTATCAGTTCGTCCGGGCCTATGTTCCATCAGAGGCCGCGGAGAAAACGGCGAAGGACAGAACACCGGAAGAGCAGGCTCCCTTTCTGTCCGTCGTCATGCGGACGCAGGGAAGGCGGCCGGAGGGACTCCGGGAGGCGCTTTTATGCCTGACGGCGCAGACGGACACGGATTTCGAAGTCCTGATCCTGGGACATCGGCTGGGAGGAGAGGAAGCCCGGACGGTACGGCAGATCATCGGCGACACGCCGGAATGGCTGCGGGAAAAAATCCGGTTCATCCCCGTGGACTACGGGAACCGCACCGCGCCCCTCAACGTCGGGTTCGAGGAGGCGAAGGGCCGGTATGTTTCCATTTTTGACGACGACGATCTGGTATTCGGCAACTGGGTGGAGGAATTCCACCGCCGCGCCCTTGCCGGCCCCGGAAGCGTCCTCCACGCCTACACGGTCACCCAGGAGTGGGAGGTCCTGGACGGCGGCGCCCTGCGGGCCGTTTCCTCTCCCGGGACGCTTTACTGCCGGGACTACGATCCGTTCCTTCAGCTGGAGGAGAACCGATGCCCTCCCATCGGGCTTGCGTTCCCCGCCTTCCCGTTCCGGCAGTTCGGCGTACGGTTCGACGAGTCGCTGAGCACCACGGAGGACTGGGATTTCCTGATACGGACCGCCAGCCTCTGCGGAGTCGAGGACATCCGAACCCCCACCGGCATTTACCGGCGCTGGGCAAACGGCGAAAACGCCTCCACCGCGCACAGCCGGGAGGAGTGGGATTTCAACGCCGGCCGGATCCGCGCCAAGCTCGGGGAAATCCCGTTTTTTATGCCGTCGGGCGCCGCGGCCCTGGAAGCGTTTTACAAGTCCCGCCTGCACGGCGGGGAATGGCTCCGGGAGAGCGGCCCGCCGGAGGGGAACTTTTCCTATCTGAGCGCGCTTTATCTGGATACGGGGGGCGGATACTCCGAGGCGGGGTGCGTAAAAAAGCAGCTGCGCTTCGATTCGGACAGCGCCCGCGTACGGGCAGAGTTTGAAGGGCTGGCGGAGTTCGGCCCGCTGCGCTCCCTCCGGTGGGATCCCACGGAGCACGGAGGCATTCTGCTGGGCGACGTGCGCATCCGCATTGAATTCGTCGACGGCACGGCAAAGGAGTTTGCGGGCAAAGACGTTTCCACAAACGGGATAAAGGCGGACGGCCTTCTGGTTTTTCTGAAGGGACCCCCAGATCGGCATTTCCGGAATCCGGGGGAGAACGGTTTCGAAAGTGGCGGCGGAGGCCGCGATAATCCGGGGCGTTTCGGACGAAATCATGGAGCGTGTACTTTCCATGCCCGTTTCTTCGGCAGCGCGCGCCCTCAAGTCCGCGGCGAAGAGAGTATGCCGCGCCCTCCGGAGCAAAGGGGAATAAATATTTGCAGAAAAAGACCGCGCCGGGCATACCTGCCCGGCGCGGCGACTCAGATTCTGAGAATATCCGGGGGACCCGTCCGGCTCCCTTTTTCCACCACCACGATCCCATCGTAAAAATGCAGCCCCCGGATGCTGCGGGTATACACGTCCGGACGGAGGGCGGGAGTTTCCGAATGCCAGGCATTGAGAGAGTCCACCAGAGCCTTGGCCCGCTCCACGAAGGTGCCCGGCCGCAGATAGCCGCCGCCGTATCCGGGCCGGTAGGACGTGTGCAGATCCTCGCAGAGGTACAGCCCGTCGGGGGCCAGGTGGGGGAACATCTCCTCGAAGGCGACCGCCTGCTGCTCCATGGTGTGGCCGCCGTCGTCCAACAAAATGTCCACCCGGGGAACGGCCGCTTTCAGCGCCCGCCAGAAGTCCCTGTCCCGCTGGTCGCCGATGAAGATCTCAATTCCCGCCTCCTCCCGCTTTTTGCATTCGGGGTCGATATCCACCCCGACCACGCGGGAGAGGGGGCCGAAGTAGTTTTTCCACATCTGGAGGGAGCCGCCCCCGGCGACCCCGATTTCCAGGATGGTGACCGGGCTGCCCCGGTACCGGGAAAAATACCGGTCGTAAACATCGAAATAATTGAGACATTTGTAAATGGGAAGGTGCTCTTCTTCTCCGAAAAATCTTTCCAGATCGTTGAGGGGTTTCCCTGCGGTCAGGCGCCGGAACAAGTCCCGCTGCTGCGCTTCGTCCGAAGACGGAGCGGGGCGGCTTTCGGAGGGAGGGGGGCAGCCGGGACCCGAGGAATTCAGGGAGGTGCGGGAGACCGGTCCCAGGCTTCTGGGGGAGACCGCGTGATACGCCGCGCGCTTGACGCCGGCCGCCCAGTTCCGAAGAAGCTTTTTCTCTTTCCGGGCGATGAGTACGGTATCCTTCCAGACGGGATCCAGCCAGGGGTACCCTTCATAGCTCCAGTTGGTATACGCCTCCAGCACCTGCAGATGGGCGGTGTGCGCCAGGGCTACCATTCCATCCGGATAGTACCGGTAGCAGTCCAGCGGATAGTTGTGCATAAAACCCGCGGAGGGGGCGATGACGCAGCAAATCCCGCCGGGGCGCAGGACACGGTGAATCTCCAGAAGGGTGAGCCACGGAAACTCCGCGTGCTCGAGCATCTGCCCCGAGACGACATAGTCGAAGCTCCCCGCCGGCAGTTCGCTCCAGGCGTAGGGACGCCGGAGGACCACGTCGACGTTCTGCCCGGGGTCCATGTCGCAGCCCGTGTATTCGACGTCCATTCCGGCGAGAAGGCCGCGGTAGGAGCTCCCGGACTGCCCGTCGACCTCCCGGCTTCCCACGTCCAGGAGCCGGGTGCCCCCACGGACATATTTTTCGATGAATACCCGCATGTTTTCCCTGGAGCTTTCGTGCATAACGCACCCTCCCGCAAGCCCCGCGCTGGAGCGGGGGCATACAATTTTTCGATTGGGAGGCGGGATGCCCGCCGCTTTAGAAATCATACCTTTTTTCCGCATTCCAGTCAATCCGGCGGGACGGAGGAAGCGATATTGACAAACGATTTGACTCAGACTATTATTAAATCTGCATAATTTTGTCATACTGTTTTTGACACTATACCAAAGGGACTGCCGGACACCCGGCTGGACAGGGAGCGCGATCTGCCATGGAGAAAAAGGCTGCCATCAAATACTGGAGTTTGCCGGCGGAAACGGTGCTGGAGCAGCTGGGTTCCTCCCCGAAGGGAATTTCGGAGGAGGAAGCGGGGACCCGGCTGAAGGAATACGGGGCAAACCAGATCAAGGCACAGGAGAAGACGACTGCGCTCACAATCTTCTTCAATCAGTTCAAAAACCTCATCATCTGGATCATGATGATCGCCACCGTCATTTCGGCCGCCACGGGGGATCTTGTAAACTCTTTGATCATCTTCGCCATAGTGATGGTGAGCATCGTGCTCAGCGCCCTGCAGGAGTACAGCGCCAGCAACGCCGTGAACGAGCTGCGCTCCCGAATCCGGATCCAGTCCTCGGTCCTCCGGGGAGGCGAGGCCCGGGAGGTCCCCGCCGCGGAGCTGGTGCCCGGCGACATCGTGCTGCTTTCGGCGGGAAGCCTGATCCCAGCGGACGGGTTGCTTCTGAAATGCGACCTTTTCAACGTGAACCAGTCCGTTCTCACGGGGGAATCCTACTCGGTGGAAAAGCGGGCGGGCCCGGTCCCGGAGGACGCGGACGTTTCCAAACGGGACAACTGCGTCTTTATGGGCACCAACGTGCGCAGCGGAAGCGCCACCATGCTGGTGACCCGGACCGGCGAAGCAACAGAATTCGGAAAGATCGCCAAGGAACTGGTGCGGCGCCCGCCGGAGACGGAGTTCAGCAGGGGGATCCGCCGGTTCAGTTACCTGTTGGCGCTTATCATGCTCATCCTCACGGTGCTTGTTTTCGTGGTCAACGTCGTGTTCAACAAGCCCGTAATCGACTCGCTGCTCTTTTCCGTGGCTCTTGCCATCGGAATCACGCCTCAGCTGCTGCCGGCCATCATCAACATCACCCTGGCCAAGGGCTCCCAAGCCATGGCAAAGGAGGGCGTCATCGTCCGGCGGCTCAACGCCATTGAAAATTTCGGAGGGATGGACATCCTCTGTACCGATAAGACCGGAACTCTGACGGAAGGGGTCATCCGGCTGGACGGGGCCCTGGACGCAGACGGGAAGGAGTCGGAGGAGGTTTTCCGGCTTGCCTATCTCAACGCCAGGCTGCAGACCGGAATGATCAACGATCTGGACGCAGCGGTGAGCGCGTACAAGGACCTGGAGATCGGCGACACCGCCAAGCAGGGGGAGATCCCCTTCGACTTCACGCGGATGCGGGTGGGCGTCGCGGTCCGGGAGGAAACCGGCTGCAGGCTGATCGTCAAGGGCGCTTTGAACCATGTTCTCGGGGTCTGCACCAGAATACAGGCCGGAGGGGCGGAACAGGCGCTGGACCAGGCCGCCCTGGACGGCATCCGGGGGAGGATGACCGACTGGAGCGGACAGGGATTCCGCGTCATCGGCGTCGCCCAGAAGCCCATAGCCGAAAAGGAAGACTATGAGGTCCGGGACGAGGCGGACATGACCTTCATGGGTTTTCTGCTTTTCTTCGATCCGCCCAAGGAGGACGTGCCCCTGGTGATCGGGGAGCTTAAAAAGAAGGGGGTCCAGCTGCGGCTCATCACCGGAGACAACCGGCTGGTGGCAGCCCATATCGCAAAGGCCATCGGACTGGAGGCCGAGCACATCCTGACGGGGGAGGAGCTGTCGAAGCTGGCCGACGAGGCACTGCCCGAGAGCATCGAGCCGGTCACCCTCTTCGCGGAGGTGACGCCCGAGCAGAAGGAGCGCATCATCCAAGCCCTGAAGAAGAAGGGACACATCGTGGGCTTCATGGGGGACGGCATCAACGACGCGCTGGCCCTGCATTCGGCCGACGTGAGCATCTCCGTCAACACAGCGGTGGACGTGGCCAAGGAGTCGGCGGATTTCGTGCTTCAGGAAAAGAGCCTGATGGTCCTGGACCGCGGCATCGAACTGGGGCGCACCATCTTTGCCAACACCCTCAAGTACATCTACATCACCACCAGCGCCAATTTCGGAAACATGTTCAGCATGGCCGGGTTTTCGCTGCTGCTGCCGTTTCTGCCCATGCTTCCCAAGCAGATCCTGCTGGTGAACCTCATCACGGATTTCCCCGCCATGACCATCGCGGGGGACTATGTGGACGAAAACATGATCCGCTCGCCGCGCCGGTGGGACATCCGCTCTATCCGGAACTTCATGTTCCTTTTCGGATTTATCAGCTCCGCCTTTGACTTTTTCACCTTCGCCGTTCTGCTTCTCGTGTTCCACGCGCCGGAGGAGCTGTTCCAGAGCGGATGGTTCGTGCTGTCCATTCTGACGGAGCTGCTGATCCTGCTGGTGGCGCGCACGCGGGGGCCTTTCTTCAAAAGCAGGCCCGCGCCCATGCTGGTCCGCGCCACCGTGGGGGTGGGGATTTTGGCTCTGGCCCTCCCATATCTGCCGGGACACGGGTACCTGAGCCTTGTTTCCCTTCCGCCGAACATGCTCCTGGCGCTCTTGGGCATCGCCGCGCTCTATATCGTCACGACGGAGATCGGCAAGCGTTTCTATTACAGGTCGGGAATACGAAATTCATAAGGGGAAAATACAAACCGGGGCCGAACGCATACATTGCGTTCGGCCCCGGCCGGTTCTAAGAGGTGAATGTGGGAGCTATATTGCTTCGACATCAAAGCGCAAGCGATAAAAGGGCTGGACCCAATCAGGATAATCTAAATATTCTCCTGATTCTTTGATACGCTTTACTGTTCTCTTGCCGGTTCTTCTGTTGAGAATGGATAGGATTCTAATAATAAAATCATCGTCGGAAAGTGCGTCTTCAATCGGCAGATGGAAAAATCGTTGAACTGCTGCGATAAAATCCGACTCACAATAAGTACAATTGGTATCCCAGGTGGGCTTATGTTTTTTGCAAATGGCCTGTAGTTTCTCATTTGTGTCTTTATATTTTATTTCAGGATCGTCATTACGAAATGCGGAAATATCTTGTCCCTGCCGATACCGTTCGATCCAAGAAAAGCAGACCAATTCTTTTCCGTCCAGCCTTATGGCTGCTCTGCCGTAAGCATCGTGTACATCGTGATAACTGGTATAAAAATAAGTTATCCTTTGCTGAAGTGAGTCACATATTAATCCTTCCGCTTTTTTCTTTATATTTGACCAGGATTTATAACGCTCTTTATAACGCTCCAGCATATTACTACCTCGGGGGATTATCCCTGTTTATGTTATTACGAAGGCTACTCACAAATTGATGATACCATATTATTCCGCACTGGGGAAGATATGGTTTGCCTTGACGGAAGGCGAGTTTGCATAACCGGGGAGTCAGGGGAAGCCGCCGAAGAGGGTGGAACCCAAAAAGAAGAAACAGAGAAAGGTACCCCGCCGGCGGCGGGGCGCGCGCAGTCGCGCGTAAATTCGAAGCGAAGCGGAGAATTTTCATAGGCGTAATTCACTTCCGCCGTTCAATGATCTGATGGCGCTCAGGCGGTTTTGCCGCCTGAGCCAAAAACAGAGGAGAAATTCTTGCGAATTTCTCCTCTGTTTTTGGTGCCGGTGACCGGGGTCGAACCGGTACGGTGTCGCCACCACCGGATTTTGAGTCCGGCACGTCTGCCAATTCCATCACACCGGCATGGCTGGCCTGATAAATTATACAGGATGCGCGAAGCGAATTCAAGGGCATTTTTCGGGCATTGCGCGCAGTACGAGGGGTTTTTGCAATTTATGTTTGAAATACTACACATGTTTTCCGAAATATGATAAAATAATCGGGATAGCGGTTTATTCAACGCGCATGTGCCCCTGGGGAGAATGCGCCGCGATTTTTTCAACGAGACGCCCGGCAGACCGGCGGGACGGCAGGACGACGCACGCTGCGCCCCGGGCGGAGCCGGCCGGCGCCCGGGGCGGACAGCGGTCCGGGAAGGCGCTGCGGGACAGGACGGGAGCCATATGTTAAAAGCACGAAAACTGATCGCCATACTGCTTCTGGCCGCCGCCGTGGGGCAGCTTTCCGGCTGCTTCTTCGAGTCGGGGGACGAACTGTACGCCCTGCCCAAGCCGCCGGAAAACTATGTGGAGCTGCAGAAGAAAATCGAAGAGGTGCTGGCAACCGGCGCGGAATACGCCGCTCCCACGGCGGGGCCCAACAGCCAGTCGGTGCAGCTGGTGGATGTGGACGGGGACGGGGAGTCGGAAGCCATCGCCTGTTTCCGCTTTTCCGGCGACAAGCCGCTGAAGATCTATATCTTCAAGCGGGTGGACGCCGCCTATCAGACGATGGCGGTGATCGAGGGAAGCGGGACGGCCATCAACACCATTCAGTACGCCGACCTTAACGGGGACGGCGTGAGCGAATTTATCGTGGGCTGGCAGATCAGCACGGAAATCCACGCCATGGCCGTCTATTCCGTAAAGGACTATGTGATTACGGAGCTCATGGTGAGCAGCTATTCCAAGCTTCTGGTCTTCGATATGAACAATGACGGGCTGGACGACATCGTGCTCCTGCGCTTCGACACGTCGGACGGGGTCGGCATCGCCGAGGCCTACAGCTGGCAGGGCAAGGGAATGGAGCTCAACTCTCAGGTGCGGCTTTCCGTGACCCAGGACAGCCTTACCCGGGTGGTAACGGGATATCTGCAGGAGGACGTCCCGGCGGTCTTCATCGCGGGAACCTACGGCGTCAGCGGGCTGATCACCGACATTCTGGCCAGCCAGAACGGCGTGCTCACCAACATCACCATGAACGCGGACACGGGGATCAGCATCGAGACCGCCCGGTACTACGCGGTCTACGCCACCGACATCAACGGGGACGGTATCATGGAGCTGCCCCAGCCCGTGCCGTTTCCCACGTATAAAGACAAAAAGACCGCCGACGTCTATCTGAAGATCTACTGGAGACAGTATTCCCTTTCGGCAAAGGTCACCCGGGTGAGCACCACCTATCACAACAACGCCGACGGGTGGTACCTGGTGCTGCCCGACGGCTGGGAGGACCGGATCACCGTTTCCCGCAGAGACACCGTTACCGGGGAGCGGGCGATCATATTCTCCATCTGGACCGACGAAAATACGAAACCCGTGGAGTTTCTCGCGATCTATACTCTTACGGGGGATAACCGGGAGGCCCGGAGCCAGATCGGCAACCGCTTCATCCTGAAAAAGCAGGTGGAGGCGATTTACGCCGCGGAATTCCTTGCGGGCAACAACAACTGGAGCTATGCCATCAGCCAGGATGAGCTGATTTCAAGATTCAATCTCATCAAGAAAGAATGGATTACGGGGTATAATTCATAAGGCGAGGAGAGTCGAAACATGAAGAAAGTGCTGGTACTTGAAGACGAATCCAGCATCCGGAGCTTTATCGTAATCAATCTCAAACGCGCGGGATACGAGGCCATCGAGGCGGAGAGCGGGGAAGAGGCTCTGGAGAAGCTCCGGCTCAATCCCGACGTGAAGGTGGCCATTCTGGACATCATGCTGCCCGGGATCGACGGATTCGAGGTATGCCGGCGGATCCGGGCCACAAATACGAGAATCGGGATCATCATGCTCACGGCCCGCACCCAGGAGATGGACAAGGTGACGGGGCTCATGACGGGAGCCGACGACTATGTCACCAAGCCCTTTTCCCCCGCGGAGCTGACGGCCAGGATCGACGCACTTTACCGGAGAACCGGGGGCAGCGGGGAAGCCGAATCCAGCGAGATCCGGCAGGATCCGTTTCTGCTCAACACCCGCAACCGCACGCTGGAGAAAAGCGGCCAGCGAATCAAGCTCACCCAGGTGGAATACGCCATCATGAAGATGTTCATGGACAATCCGGGCAAAGCCCTGTCCCGGGAGGAGATCCTGGACCTGGTCTGGGGCAGGGACTACTTCGGGGAGCTCAAAATTGTGGACGTCAACATGCGCAGACTGCGAATCAAAATCGAGGACGACCCCACGAATCCCGCCTATATCACCACAGTGTGGGGGTACGGCTATAAATGGGGCTTCTGACCCCTCCGGCAAGGAGAGGCAGCCAAGGAGTACCGAACATGACACTGCTCAAGGGAATCAAGCGGCGATGGATGTTCAACAGCGTCAGCGCGATGCTGCTGATCGTCCTGATCGGTGTGTCCGCCTTTTCCATGGCACTTTCCAGCTATTATTACTCCAGCGTCCGCACGGGGTTGGAAGCCAAGGCGAAGACGGCTTCGGAGTTTTTCAGCAATTACATGCTGAAAAGCTACAGCGAATACTACCAGACGGCCTACAGCTTTACCCAGAAATTCGACGAGAAGGACCGGCTGGAACTGCAGTTCATCAACGCCGCAGGCAACATCGAAATCTCCACCTACGGGCTGACCGCGGGCACGTCCCCCCGGACTCCCGAGATTGAGGAGGCCATCCGGACGGGGGAAATCTCCTCCTGGACGGGAAACGACCCCCTGACGGGGGAGCGGGTGATGGCGGTTTCCAGCCCCATGGTGTTCAGCGGCACGGTAGTGGGCGTCATGCGGTACGTCACCGCTCTGAAGGTGGTGGATCTGCAGATCCTCAAGGGGATGGCCCTGGCCCTGGGGGTGGGGGCGCTGATCCTCGTTTTGGTGATCGTGTCCAACCTGTACTTTATCCGGTCCATCGTGGAGCCGGTGGCCGAAATCACGGCCACGACCAAGCGCATCGCCTCGGGAAGCTACGGGGTGCAGATCGAAAAGAAGCATGAGGACGAGATCGGGGAGCTCATCGACACCATCAACGACATGTCCAATAAAATCAGCTACACAGAAAAGGTCAAGCGGGAGTTCATTTCCTCCATTTCCCACGAGCTGCGCACGCCCCTCACCGCCATCAACGGCTGGGGCGAGACGCTGATGCATGAAAACAACATGGATCCGGAGGACCTGAAAAAGGGAGTGGGGATTATCCTCAAGGAGTCACGGAGGCTCACCACTATGGTGGAGGAGCTTCTGGAGTTCAACAAGATGGAGGACGGGCGATTCACCCTCCGGATCGAACCGGTGGACCTGCAGGCGGAATTCGAGGACGCTATCTACACCTACCGGGAGTTCTTCCGGCAGGAGGGCATCGAGCTGGAATATCACGAGGAGGAAGAGGAGATCCCGCCCATATCGGGAGATCCGGAACGGCTCCGCCAGGTGTTCTGCAACATTCTGGACAACGCCGCCAAGCACGGGGGTTCGGGGAAGAAGATCACGGCCTGGGTCCAGCGAGACGGCAACTTCGCCGAGGTGAAAATCCGGGACTACGGGCCGGGCGTGCTGCCGGAGGAGCTGCCGCACCTGAAGTACATGTTCTACAAGGGAAGCTCCAAGGCCCGGGGCAGCGGCATCGGACTGGCGGTCTGCGAGGAGATCGTGACCCGGCACAACGGCCAGCTCATTCTGGAAAACGCGCCGCCCCCGGGAGGCCTTCTGGTCACCATCCGGCTTCCCCTGGGCGGAACCTGACCGGGAGAGAGGAGCCTTTCCCGGTCTTGTATTGTCCGGGAGCTTCTGATATGATACAAATGCCGGCGGGGCCCCGGGCCCGGCCCGTACTTTCCGCCGGGAGGCCGGGTTTTCTTCGGCTTTCGCCGGCGGGTTATGAGACACAGAAAAAGGAGACTATGCAATGGCAAATTCGCCGGACAAGGCGCAGGCCTGCTTCCGCACCACCATCGGCGGACAGGCCCTGATAGAAGGAATCATGATGCGCGGGCCGAAAAAGCAGTCCATCGTGGTGAGAACCCCCGAGGGACTGGTTGCCCGGGAGGAAGAGCTCAAGCTGGTGAAGGAGCGCTATCCCATTCTGGGCCTTCCCCTCATCCGGGGATCGGCTGTTTTTATCGACTCCATGGTCAAGGGCGTCCAGGCCCTGATGTTTTCCGCCGAGTACCTCCCGGAGGAGGAGGCGGAGGAACCCTCCCGGTTTGAAAAGTGGCTCACCGAAAAGCTGGGGGGAGAGCGGGCGGAAAAGGCGTTTATCGGCCTTGCCACCGCCCTGGGAATTTTCTTTGCTGTGGGCCTTTTCATTTTGCTGCCCACGCTGCTGGTGGGCCTGTTCGACGCAAGAATCCAGTCCCCCGTGGCGCGGAACCTGATCGAAGGGGCCATCCGGGTGGCGCTGTTTCTGGGGTATCTCATCACCATTTCCAGACAGAAGGACATACGCAGGGTGTTTTCCTACCACGGCGCGGAGCACAAAACCATCTTCTGCTACGAAAAGGGCGAGGAGCTGACGGTGGAAAACGTTCGCCGCCAGTCCCGGTTCCATCCCCGCTGCGGCACCAGCTTTCTCTTCGTGGTGATGATCATCAGCATCCTGGTGTTTTCGGTGGCTTCCTTCCCCAACTTGTGGCTGCGGCTTTTGTTCCGCATCCTGCTGCTGCCCGTCGTGGTGGGCATCAGCTATGAGATCAACCGCTTCACGGGGAGGCACGACAACGCATTTACCCGGTTTCTGACGGCCCCCGGCCTGTGGCTGCAGAAATTCACCACCAACGAGCCGGACGACTCCATGATCGAGGTGGGGATCGAGGCCCTCCGGCGGGTGATCCCCGAGGAAAAGGGCTCGGACCGCTGGTGAGCCTTTTGGGCGGAAGCGGCAGCGGTTTTGGAGCACTGGGGTGACGGGATGACGACCTACAACAACTTGTATCTGGACATACGGCGGGAGCTTGCCCGGGCGGGGATTGCCGCTGCCTCCCTTGAGGCGCGGGAAATCCTGTGCCGGGCTTCCGACAAGACGAAGGAAGAGTTTCTGCGGGATCTGGGCCTTTATATGGGGGAGGAGCCGGAAAGGCAGGCGCGGGAGCTGCTGCGCCGCCGCCTGGCGGGAGAGCCGGCGGCTTACCTCATAGGGGAATGGGAGTTTTACGGGCTTCCTCTTTCCATCTCCCCGGGCGTGCTGATCCCCAGGACGGACACCGAGGTGCTGGCAGAGGCGGCCATCGCCTTTGTCCGCTCCCGTCCCCCGGGAGCCCGGGTACTGGACCTGTGCGCCGGGAGCGGGTGCGTGGGCCTTGCCGTAGCGGCAAACGCACCGGAGTGCCGGGTGCTGCTGGCGGATCTCATGGACGAGGCCATCCGCCTGGGCCGGGAAAACACCAGAAGAAACGAGCTCACCGCGCGGGTCTCCACCGCACGGGCGGACGCGCGGGGCAAGCCTCCCGCGGCTTTCGGGGAATTCGACTGCATTGTCTGCAATCCTCCCTACATTCCCTCGGGGGAAATCGAGGGCCTGGATCCGTCGGTTTCCCGGTACGAGCCCAGGACGGCTCTGGACGGGGGAGAGGACGGGCTGGCGTTTTTTCATTCGGTCTCTTCCCTATGGAAGCAGGCGCTGAAGCAGGGGGGAAGGCTCCTCTTCGAGTGCGGGGCGGGGCAGGCTCCCCGGGTTTATAAAATCATGCAATTGAGCGGATTCGGCGATATCGAGACCATCCGGGACGGCCAGGGGATCGAACGGGTGGTTTCCGGGCGAAGGGAATCTCAAATTTAGAGTGGATGAGGTTGATGCAAATGGCAAACGATAAGAAAAGACCGCAGACCGCGCCGGCTGTGCCCGCGTCGGACAAAAAGAGAGCCCTGGAAACCGCCCTGGCACAGATTGAGCGGGCCTACGGAAAAGGCGCCGTGATGCGTCTGGGCGAGAGCGCGGGGACCAACGTGGAGGTAATCCCCACGGGTTCCCTTTCCCTGGACCTGGCGCTGGGAATCGGCGGGCTTCCCAAGGGAAGGATCGTCGAAATTTATGGGCCAGAGTCCTCAGGCAAAACCACCCTGGCACTCCACGTCCTGGCGGAGGCGCAGCGGAAGGGAGGCGAGGTGGCTTTCGTGGACGCCGAGCACGCACTGGACGCCACCTACGCAAGGGCCCTGGGAGTGGATATCGACAGCATGCTCATTTCCCAGCCGGACACCGGAGAGCAGGCCCTGGAGATCACCGAAGCATTGGTGCGCTCCGGCGCTATCGACGCCATCGTGGTGGACTCGGTGGCGGCGCTGGTGCCTCGGGCGGAAATCGAGGGGGAGATGGGGGACGCCTACGTGGGGCTTCAGGCGCGGCTCATGTCCCAGGCGCTGCGGAAGCTGGCGGGCTCCATTTCCAAGACCAACTGCATCGTGATCTTCATTAACCAGCTTCGGGAGAAGGTGGGCATCGCCTACGGAAATCCCGAGGTGACCACCGGCGGGCGGGCGCTGAAGTTTTATTCCAGCGTGCGTATCGACGTGCGCAGGATCGAGACGCTGAAAAACGCGGGGGAAATGGTGGGCAACCGCACCCGGGCTAAGGTGGTCAAAAATAAAGTGGCGCCCCCCTTCCGGGAGGCGGAGTTCGACATCATGTACGGGGAGGGAATCTCCCACACCGGCGAGATCGTGGATCTTGCCACCCGGCTGGACCTCCTACAGAAGAGCGGATCCTGGTATTCCATGGGGGAGATGCGCCTGGGCCAGGGAAGGGACGCGGTGAAGCAGTATCTGAAGGAAAACCCAGAGACGGCGGCCAGGCTGGAGGCCGACATCCGGAAGAACGCATACAAGCTCATGACTTCCCAGTCCAGGGCGGCTGCGAAGGCCGCGGGCCGTCCGGTGGACGTCTCGGCGGAGGACTTCGAAGATGCGTCTTCTGAGGATTGAGCCGGCGGGGCGAGGACGGTACCTTCTGCACTTCGAAGACGGCCGGACCCGGAAGGTCTATGAAAACGCGCTGATAAACCGGTGCCTAAAGCCGGGCGCGGAAATCTCCGAGGAGGAGCTCGGAGAAATGCTCCGGGAGTCGGCACAGGAGAAAGCGAGAATCCGGGGCGCCGCCATGACGGGCAAACGGGCCTATTCCAAGCGGGAGCTCCGGGAAAAGCTGGAGGCCAAGGGGGAGAGCCCCGAGGCGGCTGCGGAGGCGGCCGACTGGCTGGAAAAGCTGGGCGCCGTCAACGACGCGGAGTACGCAGGGGCCATCGTGAACCGTTACTCCGGAAGAGGGTACGGGGAAAGGCGGCTCCGGGAGGAGCTCCGGCGCCGGGGCGTGCCCCGGGAGCTCTGGGAGGAAGCCCTAAACGGCGCCCAGGCTCCGGAGGAGAGCGTCGATAAGCTCATCGCCCAAAAACTCCGTGGGAAACAACCGGACCGGAAGGAGCTGGGAAAGGTGACCGAGGCCCTCCTGCGCCGGGGATTTGCCTGGGAGGAGATCGCCGCGGGGCTGCGGCGGTACGGCGAGGACGTTACGGACTGACGATTTTGCCCATGGACCGATACCGGTGAGCCGGAAACCGAGAGACGGAGAAAGAACGCCCGGCGGGGAAGACTGCCCGGCCGGACGGAAGAGAAGATATGAAGCCGACAATTTGTTTTATCTCGCTGGGGTGCGCCAAGAACCTGGTAAACAGCGAGCAGATGATGTATCTGACGGAGCAGGCGGGGTATACCGTCACGGGGGAGCCGGAGGGAGCCTCGGCGGTGGTGCTCAACACCTGCGGATTTATCGACAGCGCCAAGAGCGAGGCCATCGACCACATTCTGCGCCTGGGAGAACTCAAGCGGGAAGGGCGGATCGGGAAAATCCTGGTGGCCGGCTGCCTGGCGGAGCGCTACCGGCAGGAGATCCTGGAGGAGCTGCCCGAGGCGGACGGCCTTTTGGGCTGCGGAAGCTTCCACGAGGTGGTCTCCGGGATCGAGGCCGCGCTGCGGGGGGAGACGCCCTGCCTGTTCGGGGACGTCGACGCCCCGGAGGCGGAGATCCCCCGGATCCAGGCAACGCCCTGGTACACCGCCTATCTGAAGATCGCCGAGGGGTGCGACAACCGGTGCGCCTACTGCGTCATCCCGTCCCTCCGGGGGAGGTACCGCAGCAGGAGCATGGAGGAGATTGTCCGGGAGGCGGAAGAGCTGGCACGGCGGGGTGTCCGGGAGCTCATCGTAGTGGCCCAGGATATCACCCGGTACGGCACCGACCGCTACGGAAAGCGGATGCTGCCGGAGCTTCTGCGCTTTTTGTGCCGGATCGAAGACTTTCGGTGGATCCGCCTGCACTATCTCTATCCCGACGAGATCGACGGGGAGCTCATCCGGACGATCGCCCGGGAGGATAAAATTTTAAAATACCTGGACATCCCCATCCAGCATGTGAACGACGAAATCCTCCGGCGGATGAACCGGAGGGGAACGAAGGAAGAGATCACGGCGCTTTTCCGCCGCCTGCGGGAGGAGATATCGGACCTCGTGCTGCGCACCAGTATCATCTGCGGGCTGCCTGGAGAGGGAGAGGCCGAGTTCGAGGAGCTGTGCGATTTTCTGCGGGAGGCGAAGATCGAGCGGGCCGGGATTTTCCCCTTTTCCCCGGAGGAAGGGACCGCCGCCTGCGATATGCCGGACCAGGCGGACCGGGAGACGGCAGAGCGCCGGAGAATGCTTCTCACCGAACTGCAGTCGGAGATCATGGACCGGTTCAACGAAGGCCTCCGGGGAAGGCTTCTCACCGTCCTGTGCGAGGGGATCGACGAGGAGACGGGCCTGTTTCAGGGACGGAGCTGGGCCGAATCCCCGGATGTGGACGGCAGGATCCTCTTTACCGCGGACAGGACCGTTTCCCCGGGAGAGATGGTCCCCGTGCGCATCCTGGGCGCCGAGGACGGGACGAACGTGGGCCGCCTGGAAGAAAACGACGACAAGGAAGATGACGATTGAATACCGCCAATAAAATTACCCTGCTGCGGGTGATTCTGATCCCCGTTTTCGTAGTGGTTTCCTATTCGGGGCTCCCGCACGCGGGCTACTGGGCGCTGGGGATCTTCATTTTTGCCAGCGCCACGGACTGGGTGGACGGGTACATCGCCCGGCACTGCAATCAGATCACGGATTTCGGGAAATTCATGGACCCCCTGGCAGACAAGCTGCTGGTCATGGCGGCGGTCCTGGTCTTCGTGGAGCGGGGACAGCTGCCGGCCTGGGTCGCCCTTGTCGTCATCGCACGGGAATTCGCGGTGACGGCGCTGCGGCTGGTGGCGGTGGACGGCGGACGGGTGATCGCGGCGGGAGTATCGGGCAAGGTCAAGACCGCCAGCTCGCTGGTCTGCCTATCCGTCATGATGACCCCGCTGACGGAGATCCCTCTCGGAGGCTTTACGTTGAACACTTTGGCCGTGGCGGTCATCCTTGTGACCACGGTCTGGTCCGGAACGGAATATTTCATCCGCAACCGGGATGTCCTGGGCGGGAGGACTTGACACCAAAAGAAGGAAATGATAATATACTACAATACATTTAAGCGATACAACTGAATCATGCGATGAACGGAAAGAGTAGCATGGATTTCCCCTCAGAGAGAAGCCGCCACCGGCTGAAAACGGCTTTGTGCGAAATTCATATGAAGTGCATCCGCGAGCATGGGGGACGAAGGAGCCCTCCGCCCGGCAGCGTTACCGCCGAAGACGGCCCCCGGGGCCGCGAGTGATAAATCAGAGTGGAACCGCGAGCGAAAGCCCGCCTCTTGGATTACAGCGTCCAAAAGGCGGATTTCTTTTTTTCCGAAAGCCGGAGGAACGACTGCCCCAACATCCATTTGCCGGAGGAGAATATCATATGTTCAAGGGACTGAGGGAAACCATACGGGCCTATCAGGAGCGAGACCCCGCCGCCCGCTCGGGCGTCGAGATTTTCCTGCTGTATCCCGGAGTGCACGCCACCATCTATCATAAGTTCGCCCATTTTCTGTACCGGCACAGGCTCTTTTTCCTGGCCCGCTTCGTCTCCCAATGGAGCCGGTTCTGGACGGGAATAGAAATCCACCCGGGGGCAACCATAGGAAGGCGCTTCGTCATCGACCACGGCATGGGGGTCGTGATCGGCGAGACCGCCGAGATCGGGGACGACGTGCTCCTCTACCAGGGAGTCACCCTGGGGGGCTCCGGCAAGGAGAAAGGGAAACGGCATCCCACCATCGGCAACAACGTGATGATCGGCTCGGGCGCCCGGGTCCTGGGGTCCTTCAAGGTGGGGGACAACTCCCGGATCGCGGCGGGGGCCGTTGTGGTGGCGGAAATGCCGCCCAACAGTACGGCGGTGGGCGTCCCGGCGCAAATCGTCAAGGTGGCCGGGGAGCGGGTCAATTACACCAAGGAGCTGGACCAGATCCACACTCCGGACCCCGTTTCCCTGGAGATACAGAAGCTTACCGAATGCACCCGGCGGCTTGAAAAGGCCATGCGGGAACTGGAGGAGAAAAGGCATGAAGATATATAACACGCTGACGAGGAAAAAGGAGGAGTTCGTCCCCATAACGAAGGGCGAGGTGAAGATCTACACCTGCGGTCCCACGGTCTACAATTTCATCCATGTGGGAAACGCCCGGCCCATCATCCTCTTCGACACCTTCCGGAGGTACCTGGAATACCGGGGGTACAAGGTGACCTTCGTGCAGAACTTCACCGATGTGGACGACAAGGTGATAGGCAAAGCCAACGAAGAGGGCACCACCTACGATAAAATCGCGGAGCGCTATATCGGGGAATACTTCGCCGACGCCCACGGTCTGGGCGTGCGGGACGCGGATATCCACCCCAAGGCCACGGAAAACATAGAGGAAATCATCGCCTTTATCCAGGGGCTTATCGACAAGGGGTATGCCTATGTCTCGGAAGGGGACGTGTATTACAGCACGGAACAGTTCCCCGAGTACGGAAAGCTGTCCCATCAGCCGCTGGAGGACCTGGAGGCGGGGGCCCGTGTGGGAGTGAGCGAGAGCAAGCGCGCGCCCATGGACTTCGCCCTCTGGAAGGCGGCAAAGCCGGGAGAGCCCGCCTGGGACGCCCCCTGGGGCAGGGGCAGGCCGGGCTGGCACATCGAGTGCTCGGTGATGGCGGGCCGGTATCTGGGCGAGACCATCGACATCCACTGCGGCGGGCAGGACCTGATCTTCCCCCACCATGAAAACGAGATCGCCCAGAGCGAGGCCCACAATGGCTGCGACTTTGTGCACTACTGGATGCACAACGGGTTTCTCAGCATCGACAACCGGAAAATGTCCAAATCTCTGGGGAATTTCTTCACCGTCCGGGAGGCGGCGGGGGCCTACGGTTACGAGACCATTCGGATGTTCATGCTCTCGGCCCATTACCGCAGCCCCTTAAACTATTCCGAGGAGTCTCTCATGCAGGCCAAGGCCGCTCTGGACCGGCTGTATACCGCCGCAGACAACCTGAAGTTTCTCTCGGAAACCGCGCCGGACCTGCCCAAGACACCCGAGGAGACCGCATTCACGGATACCTTCGGAGGGTATCGGGCGCGGTTCATTGATGCCATGGACGACGACTTCAACACCGCCGACGCGGTGTCGGTCCTCTTTGAGCTGGTACGGGCGGCGAATGCCGCCACAGCCCAGGAGAACAAGCCCACGAGAGGTTTCGCCGCCGAGTGCCTTGCCATGGTGCGGGAGCTTGCCGACGTGCTGGGCCTTCTCTACGGCAGAAACGAGAATTCTTTGGACGACGAGGTGGAGGCACTCATTGAGGCCAGGCAGGCGGCGAGAAAGGCAAAGAATTTCAGGGAGGCCGACCGGATCCGGGACCAGCTCAAGGAAATGGGCATCCTTCTGGAGGATACGCCCCAGGGGGTAAAGTGGAAGAAGGCTTAGGCCGGTTTCAATGAAACAATAGGCGATGAACGCTTCACAATTCCCGCAGAATTGGCGACCACCTGTGATATAATGGGAACATAGGAAACGGGAAAGAAGGGGACAAGAACCATGAAACTCATGATTCTGGACGGGAACAGCATCGTCAACCGGGCCTTTTACGGGATCCGGCTTCTTTCCACACGGGAAGGGGTCTGCACCAACGCCGTGTACGGCTTCATCGCCATCCTGGGAAAACTCCTGGAGGAGGAAAAGCCCGACGCGGTGTGCTGCGCCTTCGATCTCAAGGCGCCCACCTTCCGGCACGCGGAGTACGAGGACTACAAGGCGGGGCGGCGCCCCATGCCTGACGAGCTGGCCTCCCAGATCCCTCTTCTGAAGGAAACGCTGGACGCCATGAACATCCCCCGATACGAACAGGAGGGCTTCGAGGCCGACGACATCATTGGCACCGTGAGCCGGATCTGTGAGGCGGAGGGCTGGGAGTGCGTCATCGCCACGGGGGACAAGGACAGCCTGCAGCTGATTTCCCCCCGGGTGCGGGTGAAGCTGGTTTCCACCCGCATGGGGCAGACGGAGGAGCGAAACTACGACGAGGCGGCCTTCACGGAGCAGTACGGTTTTCCCCCGGCGGGGATGGTGGACCTGAAGGCCCTCATGGGGGACCCCTCCGACCACATCCCGGGGGTCCCGGGGGTGGGGGAGAAGACGGCCATGGACCTGGTCCGCCGCTTCGGCTCGGTCTCCAGGCTTTACGAGGAGCTGGAGAGCCCGGGAATCAAGGACAGCGTACGGAAAAAGCTCAGCGAGGGGCGGGACAAGGCGGAAATGTCCTACCGTCTGGCCACCATAGACCGGCAGGTGCCCATGGAGTTTGCGCCTGCGGACGCCCTTCGCCGGGAAGCCGACAAAAAGAAGCTGGGGGAGCTTTTCCGCCGGCTGGAGTTTTTCAAATTCATGGACAAGTTCGGCCTTAACGAGACCGGGGAGGGGGCGAAGGGAGACCCGGACCGGCCAGCGCCGGAAACGGCGTGGATCGCCGACGGGAAAGCCCTGGAGGAGCTTACCGGGCGCCTGGAGGCGGCTCCCTTCATATCGGTCGTCTGCCATCCCGGGCTGGAGGCCGTGGCCATAGCCGAGGAAAACCGGGTGAGTCTGGTTGCGGCGGACGATCTGGGAGACGAATACGACCGGTTTTTGGGGGTTTTGTTCAGCAATAGGGTGAAAAAGGTTTCCCACGAGGTCAAGGAACTCATGGGGACGCTTCCGGAGGCGGGGATTCCCGCCGCAGACGGGTTTCTGTTCGACACGGCGCTGGCGGGGTATCTCATCAGCGCCACCAGCAACAGCTATACCCTGGACAAGCTGGCGGCGGCCTATCTTTCCGAAAGCATTCCGACGAGGGACGCCTTTGCCGCCCAGGGAGCCTTTTCGGCCCTGGGGGACCGGGAAGCGGCGGGTCGCGCCATGGCCGCCTGGGCCTCCGCCGCCGGGCGGCTGTATGGGGTCTTATCCGGGAAGCTGAAGGAAATGGGAATGACGGAGCTTTTCAGCACCGTGGAGATGCCTCTGTGCCGGGTACTGGCGGACATGGAGAGGGCGGGCTTCCGGGTGGACCCCAAACGGCTCCGGGAGTTCGGGGAGATGCTCTCTTCCCGGATCGGGGAGTTGGAGGAGGAGATCTACCGCATCGCGGGGGGACCGTTCAACCTCAACTCGCCCAAGCAGCTGGGGGAGGTCCTCTTCGAGAGGCTGGGGCTGCCCGCCATGAAGAAGACCAAGACGGGATATTCCACCAACGCGGACGTGCTGGACAAGCTGAGGGAATCCCACCCCGTCATCCCCATGATCCTGGAGTACCGGCAGTTTTCCAAGCTCAAGTCCACTTACGCCGACGGGCTTCTGAAGGTCATCGGGCCGGACGGGAGGATCCACACCTGCTTCCAGATGACGGTGACCGCCACGGGGCGGCTGAGCTCCACCGAACCAAACCTGCAGAACATCCCCGTCCGAACGGATCTGGGGAGCGAAATCCGAAAAATGTTCATCCCTGCGGAGGGGCAGGTGCTGGTGGACGCCGACTATTCCCAGATCGAGCTGCGGCTGCTGGCCCATATCTCCAAAGATCCGGTGATGTGCCAGGCGTTCCTCACCGGGGAGGACATCCACCGGGTGACGGCCTCCCAGGTCTTCGGGGTTTCCCAGGACGAGGTGACCCATCTGATGCGGACCCGGGCCAAGGCGGTGAATTTCGGGATCGTGTACGGCATCTCGGACTATTCCCTTTCCCAGGACATCGGGGTAACCGTCGCCGAGGCCAGGCACTATATCCGCACTTACCTGGAGAAATACTCCGGGGTGCGGGCCTATATGAAGGAAATCGTGGAGCGGGCCAAACACGACGGCTACGTCGTGACCCTCATGAACCGGCGGCGGGCGCTGCCGGAGCTCAATTCCAAGGACCACAACATCCGCAGCTTCGGAGAGCGGGTGGCTTTAAACATGCCCATCCAGGGGACGGCGGCGGACATCATCAAGCTTGCCATGGTGCGGGTGCACGACCGCCTGAATAGAGAAGGGCTCCGGGCAAGGCTCATCCTGCAGGTACACGACGAGCTCATCGTGGAGGCCCCCCGGGACGAGGTGGAGCGGGTGAAGACTCTTCTGGTGGAAGAGATGGAGGGCGTCATGTCTTTGTCCGTCCCCCTGGAGGCGGACGCCGGCAGCGGGGAAAACTGGTATGAGGCGAAGGCGTGAAATGGGAGGACGGGACTATTCCATCGTATCCCTTTCGCCGGAGCACATCCGGGGGATGGCGGAAATCGAGCGGCTGTGCTTTTCCACGCCCTGGACCGAGGAGATGCTGGCGGGAGAGCTTACAAACCCCCACGCTGTTTACGCGGTGGCGCTGAATCATGTGCGCGTGCTGGGCTACGCGGGGATGCACGCCGTTGTGGACGAGGGGTATATCACAAACGTGGCGGTACACCCCGACGCACGCCGGCAAGGCATCGGAAACGCGCTGGTGCAAACGCTGGTCGGTTATGGACGGGACACCGGCCTAGCCTTTCTCACGCTGGAGGCCCGGGCGGGAAACCGTGAAGCGATAACACTTTACACATCCTGCGGATTCGAGGAAGCGGGGCGCAGGAGCGGGTATTATGAGGAACCGAAGGAGGACGCCGTCCTCATGACCCTTTGGCTGAAGGAGAGACACGCATGAACATCCTGGCAATCGAGAGCTCCTGCGACGAAACGGCGGCGGCCATCTGCCGGAACGGGCGGGAGGTGCTGTCTGACGTGGTTTTGTCCCAGGCGGACATGCACGCCGTTTACGGCGGCGTGGTGCCGGAAATCGCTTCCCGCAGGCATGTGGAGGCCGTGGGCGGCCTTGCCGAGCAGGCGCTGGCGGAAGCGGGGCTCCGGCGGGAGGAGATCGACGCCGTGGCGGTGACCTACGCCCCGGGGCTCATCGGCGCGCTATTGGTGGGGGTAAACTTCGCCAAGGCGGCGTCCTACGGGCTCGGGGTGCCGCTGATTCCCGTGCACCACGTCCGGGGACACATCGCGGCGGGGTACATCGCCTTTCCGGAGCTGGAGCCGCCTTTTCTTAGCCTTGCCATCTCGGGGGGCAACACGCTCCTCGTGGACGTGAGGGACTATACGGATATGCATATCGTGGGGGCTTCCAGGGACGACGCGGCGGGGGAGTGCTTCGACAAGGTGGCCAGAGTCCTGGGGCTGGGTTATCCCGGCGGCGCCGCCATGGACCGGCTGGCCCGGGGCGGGGACGACTCCAGATACGCGCTTCCCAGAGCCAAAGTGGAAGACGCGGAGCTGGACATGTCCTTTTCGGGGCTGAAGACCGCCGCCATCAATCTCATTCACAACGCAAGACAAAAGGGGGAGACTCTGGACGAGGCCTCTTTCGCCGCCTCCTTTACCAAAGCGGTGAGCGAGGTTCTAGTGCCCCGCGCCGTGGAGGCGGCGAGAATGCTCGGACGCAGGACCGTCGTGGCGGGGGGCGGAGTGGCCGCCAATTCCCGGATCCGGGAGGACCTTACAAGGGCGGCGGCGGAAAACGGTTTCCAGCTATTCCTCCCCCCGACGGCTCTCTGCGGAGACAACGCGGCCATGATCGGATGCCAGGGCTATTACGAATATATCGCCGGAAAACGCGCCGGAATGGACCTCAACGCTTACGCCACACTGGATATCAGCCGGGGCTGAAAGAGGATTTTGTCGAAGCAGCAGATTTTTTCGACTGCCATGGAGAATTCGGTCGATTTGACGGATGCAGTTGGTTAAAAGGAAAAAATGTAAAATACAGGGATATAATTTGTTATGGTAACCTAATCGGAAAGAGCCCCAAAGGGCAAAAAGGGTTTGCAGAGGATGTATAAATCTGGTTAATTTGATTAGACCCCTAGGGACGCAAGGGATATGTCCGTGTGGAAAACTATGTGGATAATGTGAATAACTATTTGTAAAATCTGAGTGAAGAAACCTTTACGTAAACTTTATACGTTCTTTTCCATTCTTTCGGTTCTTCCCCAGAGGACATACAACGTACTTTTTTTCCAAAATCGGCTGTTCATGAAACACAAAAGTTGGCACGGGCCGGGACGACAGGCGAAAAAGCGGTAAAGCGGAATAAATCGGGCACCAAAATTTCCGCATGTCTGGATAGGTGACGGAGCGGTATACCGACTGTATTCGAACAAACATTTGAAGGCCCGGAAAAGCCAAAGTGCAGGTTGACGAACCGCGAAAAGTATGGTATCATTTTTCTTCGGCAGGTCCCGGATATTACATGGTTTTTCCGCGCGGGAGCTTTCCGGCGCAGGAGGGCAGCGGGAGCGGGTACCGGAAAATTTGATCATGTGCTGGCATAGCTCAGTCGGTAGAGCAGCTGATTCGTAATCAGCAGGTCGAGTGTTCAAGTCACTTTGCCAGCTCCAGAAAAAACCCTGCAACCAAAGTGGTTGCAGGGTTTTTATTTTTTATATGCTTGTTCTAGGGAGAGTGATATCCGCCCTTACGGCTGCGGCAGCTGAAAGCGGTCCAGGCACTCCATCGTCGGCATGGGGATATTTCCGGCTTCAAAATCCTTAACGATATCGACGATGGTCTGACAGGTGGGCGTGGCTATCCCCAGGGTCTTTCCCCATTTGCAGGCGGTGCCCACGATCTGGTCGATCTCGCAGCGGCGCCCTTTTTCCATGTCCTGGAGCATGCTGGCCTTCAGAGGACGGTGAGGCTTGAAGTAATCCCGGAGCCACTGCATGGATTTTTCAAGGCCCGCTTTGTCGGTAAATTCAAGGGAGTAATAGCTCCAGCCGGGAACCAGGTCTTCCAGGATGATATTGCGCTTGCGGACGATCTTGCACATTTCGTTTCCGACCCACGCGGCCGCGGCGGTCGCCTTTTCGTTATCCAGGATTTTTGCATAGGTGCAGCCCAGGGCGGCGGACATGCCGCTGAGGGTGGCATTCTGGATCAGCTTGGACCAGCGGATACCGGGCAGGTTGTCCACGATCACGCATTCTCCCGCCATCTTTAAAAGCTGCTGCACTTCTTTCAGCCGGGGGGTGATTTTTCCGTCCTGCTCGCCGATATCCACGCGGATGCAGGACGGGTCGCTGGTGAGTTCCGAGACTCCCGGTCCGATCCAGGTCGCGCCCCAACCCACGGTACCGCCGATGACGCGCCCGGCGCCCAGGACCTCGCTGACGCTTTCTTCGGGAATACCGTTCTGAAGGGTGCAGACCACGCTGTCGGGCCCGAGATGAGGAAGAAGCTGAGGCAGCGCGACGTCGTTATAGGTCTGCTTGACCAGGAGAATGACGATGTCGTATATCCCCTCCATTTGATCGGGAGTTATGGCGGTAACGGGGACGTTTTTCAGATCCATCTTTCCGATGACCGTGGCGCCGTTTTGATTGAGAGCGTCCACATGCGCCTGATTGGCGTCAATCAGCGTGATTTTTCCGCCGTTTTTGGAGATAATGGCCCCCATGATCGTCCCAAGGGAACCGATGCCCATGATGGCAATTCTTTTCATTCCGGGAATCTCCTTTCAGTTTTTAATTTGTCCGTTACTGAATCAAGCAAAACAGATGCCAATCATGAAGCGGCGTATTTTCCGTATTTTATTTGGGCATTTCCATGAATCCGTCCTTTTTTCAGGACAAACAACTGTCCGATTATCCGGACGATACCCCGCCGTCTTGAAAACGACGACCGCTTGGTATACTATAAACGAAAGGGGACGAAGGGAGGGGGCGTATGGGAGCGCCGATCGAACAGGACGAGCTTCTGAAACATCTGGTGGACGCGCTTTATCTTTGCATTGTCATCGACGCCGGCGATATTGTGAGATATATCAGCCAGGCGTATGCGAACATCCTGGAGTCGGACCGGGAGAATATCATAGGGAAAGATGTGCGCGCAGTTATCCCCAACACAAAACTGCCCGAAGTGGTCAAAAGCGGAAAGCCGATCCCGGGCGAGATTTTCATCATGCACAACGGAGAGGCCACCATCTGCAACCGGTTTCCCATCCTGGGGGAGGACGGAACCGTTCAGGGAGCCTTTTCGACGGCAACGTTCCAGAATCTCGATCTGGTGGAAAGGCTGAGCGAAGAGCTGAAGCATCTGCGGATGGAAAACAAGATCTATCAGAAGCAGCTGGGAAGCCTTACGCGAACGCCCTTCACGCTGGATTTCGTTATCGGCGGTTCTTCTTCCATCCAGCAGCTCAAGGAAGAAATCGGGATGGTCGCCAACACGGATCTTACCGTTTTGATCACGGGAGAAACGGGAGTGGGCAAGGAGATATTCGCCAACGCCTTACACCAGCTCAGCGGACGCAAGTCGGGACCCTATATAAAAGTAAACTGCGCAGCCATCCCCAAAGATCTCCTGGAAGCCGAGCTTTTCGGATATTCGGAGGGCGCTTTTTCGGGGGCAGCCAAGGGGGGCAAGGCAGGTAAGTTCGAACAGGCCAATCACGGAACGATTTTGCTGGATGAAATCGGAGACCTTTCTCTGGATCTTCAGAGCAAGCTGCTGCGCGTTCTGCAGGAGCGGGAGGTGGAACGCATCGGAGGACTCAAAACCAAGAAGCTGGATTTCCGGGTCATATGCAATACGAATCAAAATTTAGATGAAATGGCGGCACGGGGGGATTTCCGGCAGGATCTCTATTACCGCATCAACGTAATCGAGCTTTTTCTCCCTCCCCTCAGGGAAAGGCTGGAGGACCTGCCCGCATTATGCCGATTCTTCATCGATAAAATCAATCGAAACCACGGCTGCATGGTTTCCGGGATTTCAGACCGGATGCTGGAGATTTTCCAGAAGTATTCATGGCCGGGAAACGTGCGGGAATTGGAGCATGTTCTGGAGAGAGCCGCAGTGCTTTCCCCGTCCGGCGTGCTGGAGCCGGAGGATTTCAGATTTTTCCTGCCGAGAGCATTTCAGTCCGGCGATACTCTCTCTTCCGACTCTCTGCAGGATCAGAAGCGGAAGGCGGAGAGCGATGCGATCCGAAGCGCCCTGCTGAAGACCGGCGGCAATAAAACCAAGGCGTCCCAACTGCTCCATATTCCCCGCAGTCTTTTATATGAAAAAATAAAGCGGTATCACATCGAATGAAGAATTCAAATGGAATCTATTCTGGTGCGGCGGGTTTGACCGAAGCGCAGCGAAGGGGGGGCGGCATGAAAAAAAAGAGGATATTGGGGTGGGCCGGGGTGTCCGTCACAGTGGTGCTCTCCGGCATATGGGCATGGTGGGGCGCCGTTGAGAATTTCCACGAGGGATGGTATTCCCAATCCCTTTTGGAAAACCTCTTTCTGTTCTTTTTTCAGTACCTGCTGTTCGCCATCGTTTTTGTCATACTGGCGCTGGTCATCCTGCGGTGGAAAAAGGCGGGGCTCATCCTGCACCTGCTCGCGGGCGTATTCTGCGTCTGGTTTTTTTCCGGGGCCAGCTTCAGCGTGCTGGGGCTTCTCATTGTGATTCCCTTCGCGGCGCTGGGGCTCCTCTATTACTACGGGGAGCCGTATCCCCTGAAGTGGGCATACCGCCTGATCCTCTTCGTGCCGCTGATCATTACTCTGGCAGTCTCGGTTCCCCAGGGGATCAGGGCGGCGCAGCGGCTGGACGACGGAGACCTCGGCACCAGGATCGTGGAGGGGAACGGGGTTACCCTCGCCTGGGCACCCAGGGGACCGGGCTGGCCAGACCGGGGAGTGTCCTGGGAGGAGGCGCGGGAGATCTGCAGATATCTGTCCGAGGACGGACTTACGGTCATGGAAACGGAGCAGAATATCTGGCGCCTGCCCACCGCCGAGGAGGCGGTCCGTTCCATGACGATTCACGGGGAGAACGCCGGCGGCGTATGGGACATCGCAGCCAAGACGGCCGTCTATGAAAAAACGCCGGACAAGGAGTCTCCTCTATGGGACGTACATTCCAAGGTGATCTACTACTGGACGGCGGATACCTCCGGCGAAGATGAAACCCGGGCATGCATCATCGTGTACCACGGGGGCATATACGACAAAAGAAAGACGGACCATCAGGCCTATCTGAGCTTCCGGGCCGTCAAGGCGACGTGAAGGCCTGCCGGGCGCAGACGCATCCGGCAGGGGATCCGTCTGCAGGAAAAATCGTGCCTATCCGGGGAGGATAGGCACGATTTTGATTTGCGGGCGTCAAAGAGGGGGCGCGGAGGGGAAAGGATCGCTTTTCGGAAAGACGTGCAGAACACCCGTAGAGGCCAGCACGGCAAGCA
Organism: Papillibacter cinnamivorans DSM 12816; assembly: GCF_900176335.1. Lineage (GTDB taxonomy): Bacteria > Bacillota > Clostridia > Oscillospirales > Oscillospiraceae > Papillibacter > Papillibacter cinnamivorans. The sequence continues at coordinate 229,889 of NZ_FWXW01000002.1, read as the reverse complement.
GGACTTCGGAGGGATGGGAAATTCCCTGTCCCAGCAGCTGCTCTTCCAGCCAGGCCTCGTCTTTGCCGACGCTTACGAGCTGGGTTTTCAGGACTTTTCCGTCCACAATCAGCTTGGTCATAAGCCCCTGGGGCGCGACGGGAATGCTCATGTCCCGGGGTGTCAGGGGCCGGCAGGGAGCTTTCATCTGGACGCTGAGCTTTCCGTTGGTTTCCAGGACGGCGGACTCCACGTCCGCAAGGTTGAAGGCGTTCTTAAGCCGGCATTCCTCCAGCAGGTCGTTGATGTTCATCCTGGATCTTTTCAGCCCGCTTTCCACGATTTTTCCGTTTCGGATCAGTACAGTGGGCGATCCGTCCAGAAATTTTCTGCCACGGTAGCTTTTCAGGCTGACGGCGGACAGCAGGACCGGAAAGAGAGCATAGACGATAAGCCCCGTTATTCCCTTTAAATACCCCACTGAATCGTCCACCGCGAAGGCGGCGGCAATGGAACCGATGGAAATTCCGGAGACGTAATCGAAGAACGTCAGCTGGGAAATCTGTTTTTTGCCCATGATTCTGGTAAGGATAAACAAAAGGACAATGGAGAATACCGATTTCAGCGCGGTCTGCAGGATCTCCTCCGCCAATAAAAACGCCCCCCTGTACAGCGTAGTTTGACAGGCGGGAGGGAATTTATTCGAAAGAGCGCAGATATAAAACGAAGAAGGAATAAAAAGAAGACAGGCGCTCCGCCTGTCTTCTTTTTGTTTCATTTGCCGGGTACGGCTTATTTCGGCCTGAAGATCTTGCCGCAGGATCTACAGTGGTATGCCCTGAAAGAGTTCAGAGAGCCGAAGATCACGGCGTAAGCGGCCTGACGCATGCCCTGGAGTTTTTCCGTTTCCTTGGAACCGCACTTGGGGCAGACGAGTTCTCCAATAATGTTTCCGCAATTCCGGCAGACCTGGGCGTCTGCGGGCACCTTGGCGTTGCACGCGGGGCATCGGATCAGATCCGGCATGGCCAGTTCCCCTTTCGATGTGATACTACTCCGACGACGCGGCAGATCCGAGCCGTCACGAAACCAGTATACCAGCTTGGACAGGTTTGTCAAATGAAAAACCATGCCTGCAACCGGCGGATAAGGTTATTTTCCGATAAAGCCTCCGTGCAGGATCTTGGAGTCGTTGACGGTAATGACGGCGGTATCCAGCTCCGAGCGGATAATCTGTACTGCCTGGGGGATGCGCTTGCGCTTGATATGAAGGAGCATGAGCTCCCGGGGCCCGTCTTTTCCCTGACCCTGAAGAACGGTGACGGCAAATTTGTTTTCCCGCAATCTGGTTGCTATATCCAGGCTCTCCACGCAGTCGGGGACGATCACCTGAATGGAGCAGAGACCGAAGGCCAGCCTGTCTTCCACCCAGGAACCCACATAATTTCCGATGGCAAAGGCGGCGGCAAAAACCAAAACGCGGATCCAGTCGCTTTGAAAGCCCGCCAGCACGGTCCCCGTGACCGCGAGCCAGAGAAGAATTTCCACAAAGGCAATGGCGGCCCCCCGGACACGCTCGCCCCGGTTAATGAGGACGAGCCTGACTGTGGAGACCGAAACTTCCAGAATTTTTCCCACAAAAATGAATACGTAAAGCCAGACGCCGCCTTCCTGCAACAGCTCCGCCACACGATCCCTCCTCAGAATGAATTTTACCGTAAAAGACACGGCGGTCCCTTTGACGGCCTATAAAAACAGATCGGATATTCGGACAAAGGGGGTACACGATTTGCCTCTTTTCAGATTGATTGTAACACGGCGGGCCAAAGCCGGGCAAGACCGTCCCGCCGCGGGCCTTCGAAGGGAGAATAAACGGACATGGACCGCTTATACTATTTTGGCTGTCCAAACGAATTTTAAAGAAAGGGAAAAAATATGAAGCACAATCCGGACGACAGAAGGGACAACGCGGAACGCATTCAGAAGAATATCGGAGCCACCCTCCGGAAAATGGAGGCGGCGGACGAGCTGATGGCAAAGACCCATGACGAAAAGAAGGAGCGGGAGCTGCGGGAAAAAAACGAGCGAAGGGAAGAGGCGCTGCGGGGCATGCGCCGGGAAATCAAGGAGGAAGCCGAATACAGTAGGCGGCAGGGAAAGGATCCATCGGGGAGAGAATAGGTTTCCGGAAATACGCATGACAGCGGGGGGCGCGGTTTTGAAAGCCGCGCCCCCGGGTCAGGATATCCGAAGGCCGGCATCCGTCCACATGGAAGCGGAAACTGACGGAGGACTCCGGGTATTGACAATTTCTCCGAAGTTTACTAGTATAAAATTACATACCGCCGCATACAGGTGAAGTTTGGCCGACGCAGGAGAAAGGCTTTGCCCGAACGAGGAGAAGGGTATGAAGGAAAAAAACGCGACTCCGGGAAAAAAGAAAACGGACCGCACGCGGGACAAGCTCTTTGCCGCCGCCAAGCGGCTTTTTGCCCAAAAGGGGTACGACGGGGTGACCGTGGACGAAATCTGCCAGGCGGCTGGTCTTTCCAAAAACGTGTTCTACGCCTGTTTTTCTTCCAAACACGATCTCATTGTCGGGCAGATCCGGGAAATCGACGAGGAGCAGATGAAGATTTTCGAGGCGCTGCCGCCGGAAGCGTCCTGCGTGGAGCGCCTGCTGAAATTCGCGGAATTTCAGGCAAACTACGTCCGACAGTGCGGAATGGAGATCTTTCGGACCCTCTATCACGAGGAGCTGGCTCCCCGGGCAAAGCGGCGCTATCTCACCGACGAGACCCGGCCGCTGTACATTAAAACCCGGGAACTGGCGGAGAGAGGACAGGCGTGCGGGGAACTGCGGGAGGATGTGGATTCCCGGGAGATTGCATCTCTGCTGGTGACGGGACTGCGGGGCGTCACCCTGGACTGGATCTTCTCCGACGGAAAGGGCGATCTGGCGCAAAGCAGTGTTCGTATGGTTTCGCAGCTTATCGAGGGATTCCGAAAAAAGAGGGAAAGCGATGAATAAAGCGGCCTGACGTTTTTATTCATATACACAGGGAGCCGCCCGCGTCATATTGGCGCGGGCGGCTCCCCATATAGATTGAGGATAGAGGGGGAACTTTCTTTAAGGATTGTGTCCGCTTCAGGTGCTCATGTAGTTATAGAGGACCACGGCGGCCTCGGCCCGTGTGGCGACCTGACTGGGCAGGAATTTTCCCTCGGGCGTTCCGCTGATGATCCCGAGGCCCCGGGCGATGGCAACATATCCGGTGAGGCCGGAAGGCACCGCCGATGCGTCCGCAAACTTCACCACATAGATGTCGGGTATCTCGGCCGCCCGGCCGTATCCCGCGGCGCGGAGCACCAGCTTCACAAGCTCGGCACGGGTGACGAGGGAATCGGGGGCTTTTTCCTCTTTTGTGAGGATGCCAAGGGAATAAGCGCTGAGATAGAGAGAATCCTCCTCGGTTTCGGAAACGGGGGTGCCGTAATAATTCCCGCAGGCGGCGATCAGGAGGGTAAGCAGATCCTTCTGGGTGAGCTGCCGGTCCGGGAAGAAGGAACCGCCGGAAAATCCAATCCCGTACTGGGCAAGCTTTTCAATCTTATCCCTGGCGTAATGGGAGGAAATGTCGTCATAAGCAAGCTTTGTATCCCCGGAGGACTCGCTGCGAAGAAGCGCTCCCGACACGGCGTCCACACCCCATACGGTGTTCCGGGAATCAAAGGTGTAGGCCAGGAGAAGATGGGAATCCGCAAAGCCGTCCTCCGTATCCTCCGACACGTATACATAGGACAGGACCAGATCCTCGGCCGCCGTATACAGCCCTTTGGCGGACTCGGCAGGGATGACATTCGCCGCGGAGACAAATTCAATATCGTCGGTCCAGGAAACGCTGAAGGCGGAAATATTTCCGGTTACGGCGTCCACGGTCACATAGAGGGAATTCTGGGGGAAGGGGATGCCGTTTACCGTATGCTGATATACAAAGGTGCAGGTTTCGCTGCCTTCCGCGTCCTCGGAAGAGGCCAGAGAGGTTACCGCGAGACGGTCCTTCTCGTATTTTGCAAGGAAATTCCGGGCGACGGTTTCGGCCTGGGACCGGGTATAGAGAAGCTCGGGGTTCTTATCGTCGGAACCGCGGTAGGAGGAGAAGGAGATAAGAGCGGCGGTCTTGGCGTCCAGAGTGACGTATTTATAGCTGCTGACCGAACCGGAGGAAACCTTATCCGAGGCCGGAACGGCTACTCCGGAGGAGACAGAGGCAGAGGCAGAGGCGGTCCCGCCGGAATAGAAGGAAAGGTAGGCCGTGACGCTGCCGGCGGAGTCCCCCGTACCGGCGTAATAATTTACAGACCGGAGAGAAAAGTCCGAGGTGATGCCAAACTCGGAGATGTTCCGGGCGGCCGCTTCCAGGGTATCCCGGGAAAGGACGTCCTTCAGGCCGGCGGCAGTGTCCAGTTCCACCTGGGTAAGGCCGGACGCGCTGTCATAGGCAACGCTGGGGCTCTTTGCATTTTCATAACCCATGTATGCGAGATAGGTATTCAGGGAAACCAGCTTTCCGGTGACGGCGTCCACGGCGTAAGAGCCGTCCGACACGGGGGTGTACTGGAGATACGCCGTCTTATCGTCGCCGTCTCTGAGGGCGTAGGACAGATACATGTTTACCGTGGAAAACAAAACGGGAGAAGCCGCTGAAACAGAGATCGCCTGCCCGGGGACCGACAGAGAGGAGTAGTCTTCGCCGCTGTCGCTGCGATAGAAGGAGACGACCTGCATGTCGCCGGTATCCACGGAGAGATTGACGCTGATGGGGGTGTCCGTGCCATTGAGCTTCAGAGTACCGTAAAAGGAACAGCTGCCCGAGGAATAATACCGCAGCACGGAGTCGGTATAGCTTTCAAGGTCCACGGACTCGATTCCGGTGTCCAGAACTTTGGCCAGGAAGGCCTCGGCCGCATCTTTCGCCCGGGCGGTGCCTGCGGAATCCGGGAATTTGGCGATGTTCCCGTCGTCGCCGGAATAGATGTCCGTGTTCCGGTAGAGGGAATAGTAAAGGATTTTACCCTCTTCCGTCGCCCGGACCTGGAGGCTCTCGTCATCCTTGCTCCAGTACAGGCTCCACTGGGCGGCGGGGTCGCTCTCCGTCAGGTTCCCGGTGAATTCCGTATAGTCGTCTCCTATATCCAGGGTTTCCTTCACTTTCAGGGTCACAGCCTTCAGCCGCGCGTCCAGATCCGCCCCGGCGGCCAGAGCAGGCAGCGCGAGGGAGGAGAGAAGAGCAAGGGCCAGCAGTCCGGCCGCGAGTTTTTTCGTTATTTTCATACCAATCCCCTTTCTTCCGTCTTGGCAGGTTTTTTCTTGATCTTACCATGTTTGACGGGGCAAGGCCAATAATGTTCCGAAACGGGTTCGGATTTCGGGAAAAATTTCCTGTAGCCCCGGCGGACAAATTTAAAAATGTACGGTTTGGTTAACATGCAAGGAAAAGTGTACAAACCCGCAACCCGCTGGGAATGGGGTCTTTTGGCCACAGACGGGTGCAAACCATACGTCAAGTGAAAATCCGGCGGAAAGGAGAAAAACCGGAAAGCGCTGGGAGACAAGCAAAGATGCCGGAATGTCATTCTGGCACGGTTTTTGCATAGACGAAAGTAATAAGATCCGTATGGGCAGCGAAACACAAAGACTGCAAGGAAAGAGGGACAACTGTGAACAACTGGAAGATCAAATCACTGTACTACGGCAAGATCACCGTGCCCAAGGGGAACCTCTCCTGCGGACTGGATCCCGAGCTCCTTCTGGATTTTCCCTATATGGGGTATCTTCTGCAGGACGGCAAGCAAAACATTCTGGTGGACACGGGGATCCATGAGGACAACATCGTGGACGGCAAGGCATGGGCCGGATGCCCTGCGGAGGGAGGAAGCCGGTATGTCCTTGAATCCCTTGAAAAGGAAGGGCTTAAGCCCAAGGACATCGACACCGTGATCTACACCCACCTGCACAACGACCACGCGGGGTGCGCCCTTCTGTTCCCGGACGCCTTCACCATCTTTCAGAAGGACGAATATGCCAATCTGCTGGATCCGCTGCCGACGCAGAAGATCCGCTCGGATTTCGACAAACGGACGCCCGGGGATATCAAAAAGCTGAAAAACATCTGCATGATCGAAGGAGACGTGAAACTCGCCAACGGGCTGGAGCTGTATAAACTGCCGGGGCACACCTCGGGGAGCATCGGCATCGTGGTCCCCACGTCGGAAGGACGGTACGTACTTACAGGGGATATTCCCCACCTGGGGATCTCCCTGTTTCCCAAGATGGATAAAATGCAGCTGCTGGACGGGGGCTGGGCGGACATCACGCCGGCGCCGGACAACATGATGCCGTTCCTGTTCAACAGCGTCATATACGACCACTACGCGGCCTACGCCAGCTTCAACAAGCTGATGCTGCTGGCGGAGGATTTCAAGCCCCAGTGGTACCTCACGGGCCACGATATGTGGATCATCCTCAAGCACAGCTTCGGCTGAGGCGACGCAGTATTTTTGCCCTGCGCGCCTGAGGAAACAAAATGGTTAGAAGGGCCGTCGGGATATACGGCAGACATCGCGGGAGCGGGGAGGCGCCGGAAACGGCGGCCTCTCCGTTTCCGCTTTTCGGAGATTTCAGGAAATAGGCGGGGAATCAGGATTTACAGTTGCAGGCCGGGGCCTGTTCGGGTACAATAATAACACGATTTTGCTATTCGGAGGAGGTGGGGAGACTGAACGATTTCAGTCCGCTGCTGCTGGCGCTGGAAGGAACCGGGATCACGTTTCTGGCCACGGTCCTGGGCGCTTCGGCCGTATTCTTTTTTAAAAAGGAAGTAAGCCCCCAATGGGAACGGGGCTTTCTGGGATTTGCCGCCGGCGTGATGATCGCGGCTTCGGTCTGGTCCCTTCTGATCCCCGCCATCGAAATGGCGGAGGAGCAGGGGAGCATCGGATGGGTCCCCGCGGCGGGAGGCTTCGTGACGGGCGGGCTTTTCCTGCTGCTTTTAGACAGGCTCATCCCCCATCTGCATCCGGGAAGCAGGAACCCTGAGGGGCCTAAAAGCCCTTTGGGACGATCCACACTCCTGGTGCTTGCGGTGACGCTGCACAACATCCCCGAGGGAATGGCGGTGGGGCTCTCTTTCGGGCTCGCGGCGCAGGCGGGCTCGGGAGTCACCCTGGCGGCCGCTTTCGCCCTGGCTACGGGCATCGCGCTGCAGAATATTCCTGAGGGCGCGGCCGTTGCCCTTCCCATGAAGCGGGAGGGCCTGTCCAACGGGAAGGCGTTCCTTTTCGGCGCGGCCTCCGGCCTGGTGGAGCCCATGGGAGGCGTTGCAGCCGTACTGGTGGCCGGGACGGTGCAGCCGCTGATGCCCTGGTTTCTCTCCTTTGCCGCGGGAGCCATGATCTATGTGGTGGTGGAGGAACTGATCCCGGAGGCCCATCTGGGAGAGCATTCCCATGTGGGGACGGGGGGCGTCATGCTGGGCTTCCTGGTGATGATGATTCTGGACGTGGCCCTGGGATAAAAGAAAGCGCACAATTTTACGGCGTCCGAAACCCAGGGGGTTCAGACGCCGTAAAGGAATTGACCATTACAGTGAAAATACAAATCATTATCCTACCGGGCGAGCTTGTCCACCAAAGAGACAAGCTCGTCCACCTTTTGCTCTGCGTCTCCGGAGGCGAAGGCCTCCCTGACGCAGCCCTTCATGTGGGCGCGAAGGATCTCCCGGTTCACCCGTGAGAGGATGGCCTGGGTGGCCATCAGCTGATCGGAGATGTCCAGGCAATACCGGTCCTCCTCCACCATGCGGAGAATCCCGTCGATCTGCCCGCGGGCGGTCTTCAGCAGGCGGGAAACCTGCGATCTGTCCGCGCGCACGGGTCACACCTTCTTGACGGAGACAACCTCGTACCCTGCGTCCGTGACGGCGCGGGAGAGGGTCTCGTCGCTTATCTCGGCGGCGGACTCCACTACGGCGGTTTTCGAGGCGAGATCCACCGAGGCGCTGACCCCGGGGAGGGCGGAGAGGGCCTTTTCCACCCGGGCGGAGCAATGGGAGCAGCTCATGCCCTCGATCTTCAGTTCTTTTTTCATAATGACTTCTCCTTTCAGCGGCTGGATTCCGGTTTTTTCCGGGACCGTATCGTTTTTGGGCAGGGAGGGTTTAAAACGCCGGAGACGCAGGGCGTTGGTGACTACGAAGAGGGAGCTGAGGCTCATGGCAGCGGCGCCGAACATGGGATTTAAGCGCAGACCCAGCAGGGGGTAAAAGACGCCGGCCGCCAGGGGTATGCCGAGAACGTTGTAGAAAAAGGCCCAGAAGAGGTTCTGCCGGATGTTCCGGATGACCGCGCGGCTGAGCTGTACGGCGGAAACCGCGTCCACAAGGTCACTTTTCATGAGAACGATGTCCGCGGATTCCACAGCCACGTCGGTCCCTGCGCCGATGGCGATGCCCACGTCGGCTCGTACCAGGGCCGGAGCGTCGTTGATGCCGTCCCCGATCATAGCCACCTTCCGGCCCTTTGCCTGAAGGGCCGCGACCTCCTTTTCCTTGTCGGCGGGGAGGACCTCTGCGGAGACAGAATCGATGCCCAGCTGCCGCCCGATGGCGGCGGCGGTGCGGGCATTGTCCCCGGTGAGCATGACCACGTCGATCCCCAGGGCCCGGAAAGCTTCCACCGCTTTGCGACTGGTGGTCTTCACCACGTCCGCCACCGCTACGAGGCCCAGAATCCGATCCCGACAGGCAAGGTACAAGGGCGTCTTCCCCTCGTCGGAAAAGGACCGGGCGGCGTCTTCCAGGGGCGCCGGATCCAGGCCGCGCTCCCGGAGGAACCTGGCGCTTCCGGCAAAAAGCTCCATGCCGTCCACCGTGCCTTCCACGCCCAGCCCGGTGACGGCGCGGAAATCGGAGACGGGGCAGAGGGGAATGTTCCATTTTTCGGCTTCCTCCACCAGGGCGGAGGCAAAGGGGTGCTCGGAGGACTTTTCCAGAGAGGCGAAGAGACACAGAAGTTCTTCCCGGGAGGTCCCCGGGGCGGGAGAGACGTCGGTCACCCGGGGGGTGCCTTCCGTGACGGTGCCGGTTTTGTCCAGCACCACGGTGTCCACCAGATGGGCCGTCTCCAGGGCTTCGCCGGATTTAATCAAAATTCCGTTTTCCGCGCCCTTGCCGGTTCCCACCATGATGGCCACGGGGGTAGCCAGCCCCAGGGCGCAGGGGCAGGAGATGACCAGTACGCCCACTCCCACGGAAAGGGCGAATTCCACGCTCTGGCCCAGGAGGAGCCAAACGACCGCCGCCAGAACGGCAATGACGATGACCACGGGGACAAAGACGCCGCTCACCCGGTCGGCCAGGCGCGCGATGGGGGCCTTGGAGGCACTTGCCTCCTCCACCAGGCGGATGATCTGGGCCAGGGCGGTGTCGTTTCCCACGCGGGTCGCCCGGAAACGGAAGGAGCCGGAACGGTTGATGGCTGCGGCCACCACCGTGTCCCCGGGGGCCTTATCCACGGGGAGGCTCTCCCCCGTGATGGCGGACTCATCCACCGCGGAGGAGCCCTCCAGGATGATTCCGTCCACGGGGATGCTGCCCCCCGGCTTGACTATCACCACATCTCCCACCGCCACCTGCTCCACGGGCACCTCGGTTTCGGCCCCATCCTTACTAATCAAAGCGGTTTTGGGGGCAAGGGCCACGAGCTTTGCTATGGAATCGGTGGTGCGGCGTTTGGAGCGGGTCTCCAGGAATTTTCCCAGGGTGATGAGGGTGAGAATCATGCCGGCGGACTCGAAGTAGAGCTCCATGGAGTATCGCTCCACCAGTCCCGTATCTCCGTGCCCCATTCCCCAAGCGATGAAAAAGATGGCCGCGACGCCGTAAATCACCGAGGCGGCGGAACCCACCGCGATGAGGGTATCCATGGTGGGAGCTCCGTGAAAGAGTGCGCGGAAGCCCGTCTTATAATATTTGTCGTTTACATAGACAATGGGAAGGCAGAGAAACAGCTGGGCCAGGGCCAGAACCAGAGCGTTTTCCCCGCTATGAAAGACTGCGGGCAGGGGAAAGGAGAGCATATGGCCCATGGACAGGTAAAATAGGGGGATCAGAAAAACGGCGGAGACAATCAGCCGGTGCTTCATTCCGGAAAGTTCGTCCCCAGCGGACGAGGCGGGAACCGCTGCCTTTTCCGACCCGGAGCGGACGGGAGCGGCGCCGTAGCCTGCGTTAGTCACCGCGCCGGCAATCTGCTCTTCGGACAGAGCGTCCGGCCGGTAGGACACCTCCATGCTTCCGGTGAGCAGATTCACGGAGACGGAATCCACTCCGGGCAGCTTATGAACGGCGTTTTCCACATGGGCGGAGCAGGCGGAACAGGTCATGCCCGTGACATCGAATTTTTCCTTCAACTCCAACGCCTCCTTTCTATTACCCCACCCCCGTGGGGTATCTTATTGGTATTATATATTCTCCGGCTGCGGGTGTCAAGAGGCGGCAGAAAGGAAAGAGAGGAAAATACGGGCCCGTAAGATGAAAACGTTTGAAATGCAGCCTGGTTTTATAAAAATGGAAAGAACCGGTTCGTGTCTTTCGGAAAGGTCAGTTCTTGTCTCCCGGTTTGAAGACCAGGGCCACGAGATATCCAAAAAATACGGCGGCGGAAATCCCGGCGGCAGCGGCTTTGACACCACCGGACAAAGCGCCCAGAAAGCCCTTCTCCGCCACCGCCTCGCCGACCCCCTTGGCGAGATTGTAGCCGAAGCCGGTGAGTGGCACGGTGGCTCCGGCACCACCCCATTCCACCAATGGCTGATACAGTCCCACAGCGCCCAGCACCACGCCGGCCACCACATAGGAGACCAGAATCCGGGCCGGCGACAGCTTGGTTTTATCGATGAGGATCTGACCGACGGCGCATAAAAGACCGCCGCAGAGAAAGGCGTTAAGATACTCCAAGTGGTTTTCAGTCCTTCCCGTTGGATATGCAGACCAGATGGCAGACGGAGGGAATGCTCTCCCCCTGCTGGGTGGAGACGGGGGAGAGGAGAGCGCCGGTGCCGGCAAAGAGGATTTTCCCGTAGCGGCCTTCCCGGAGACCGGAGAGCAGGTGTCCGGCAAGGACCACCGCGGAGCAACCGCAGCCGGAGGCTCCCATGTGCATATCCTGTTTTTCGATGTCGTAGATCAAAACGCCGCAGTCGGTATAATTCGCGGAGACGTCCAGCCCGTCTTTTGCGAAAAAGTCCGTAACGATTTCCTTTCCTAAAAGGCCCAGGTCGCCGGTGACGATAAGGTCATACTGGCGAGGAGTGGTGTTTGTATCGGTAAAAAAAGAAACCAAAGTTTCGTAAGCCGCGGGAGCCATGGCAGCGCCCATGTTGGCGGCATCCTTTATGCCCTTGTCCACGATTTTTCCGGCGGTGGCGTGGGTGATATAGGGTCCGGGTCCGTCCCGGGTCAGAATGCAGGCCCCGGAGCCGGTGACCGTCCACTGGGCGGTGGGGGTGCGCTGGCCTCCGTATTCCAGAGGGGTGCGGTACTGGCGCTCGGCGGAACAGAAATGGGACGAGGTGAGGGCCGCCGCCCAGGAGGCAAAGCCGCCGTCCACGGCCATGGCGGCCAGGGAAAGGCTCTCGGCCATGGTGGAGCAGGCGCCGTACAGCCCGTAAAAGGGTACGCCGAATTCCCGGAGCCCGAAGGAGGTCCCGATGCACTGGTTCAGCAGATCCCCGGCGAAAATGTATTCCAGGGAAGAGGCCGGAATGCCCGCTTTGTCCAGAGCCCGGTTCAGGGCGTCCTTCTGCATCCGGGACTCCGCCTTTTCCCAGGATGTCTCCCCAAAGGTGGGGTCCTGGCTGATGTAGTCGAAGGTGGCGGCAAGAGGTCCGTCCCCCTCTTTTCTGCCCACCACGCAGGCCTCTCCGGCAATGGAAGGGGGGCTGGAAAAGCGCACGGTGCGTTTTCCCACGCGTTTTGAATCCAAATAAATACCTCCTTGGGGCGGGGCTCTTGCACATGCTGCAGAACGCGGCGGCGCGGAAGAACCGTATCCGTCCGCCGCTTCCGTTAGTGTAAACGAAAATTTTCAAAATATGAGTCCGATTTCAAAGGTTGCGCCAGATAAGCGGAAAGGGTATAATAGTACAATTAACAGAAACCGGACGGCGTCACTCTGAAGGTGCGATTCGGGACCGGGGAGGATCAGATGCGCGTTACCGAAGCAGACGGCCGGGTGGAAATCACGGGTGTTTCCGACTTTGACCCGGAAAAAATATTTGAATGCGGGCAGTGTTTCCGCTGGAGGCGGCAGGCCGACGGCAGCTTTTTGGGAGTGGCCATGGAAAAGGCGGCCCGGGTCCGGCGGGAAGGGGACAAGATCCTGTTCAGCGGCGGACGGGCGGAGTTTGAGGCCGTGTGGTTTCCGTATTTCGACCTTGAGCGGGATTACGGCAGCGTACGGTGGGAAATTTCCCAAGACCCCAGGATGCACGCGGCGGCGGAATACGGCGCGGGAATCCGCATTCTCCGCCAGGAGCCATGGGAGGCGCTGTGTTCCTTCCTCTTTTCCCAGTGCAACCACATCCCCCGGATCCGGCAAATTGTGGAGACTCTTTGCAGCACTTACGGAGAGCCGATTGAATTTGAGAACCGTATAGTCTATACATTTCCAAAAGCTGAACGGGTCGCGGAGCTTTCGCTTGGCGATCTGGAGGTGCTGCGCAGCGGATACCGGGCGCCTTATATCCTGTCTGCCGCCCGGGCCGTAACCGATGGCAGCCTCAATTTTGAGGCCCTGGCCGGAGTATCCACGGAGGAGGCCCGCCGGGCGCTGGCAAGCCTGCCGGGAGTGGGGCGTAAGGTGGCCGACTGCGTGCTCCTCTTCGGTATGGGACGGACGGATGCCTTTCCGGTGGACGTCTGGGTCAGGCGGGCGATGGAGCGCCAAGGAGATCGGTTCGACCCCTCCGCCTTCGGGGAAAACGCAGGGATCGCCCAGCAGTACATATTTTTTTACGAGAGGTCCGGGGGCGCCGGGAAGGAATGCGCGGGATGACCGCCGCAGCCCGGCCGTCCATCCGGAAGGATAAACGGAGGAGATCATGGAAGACGCGAAGACCATCGTCTATCTCTGCCCGGTGTGCAGGCAGCCGGTGACGGAATCCCGCACCGCGTTCGCGCTGCAGGCGGGGCCTCAGAGTATTGCCTGTTCCTGCAAGGACTCGAGCCTTTCCATCGTCGAGGAGGCGGCCGGAAAGTTTTTGCTGCGGGTGCCCTGCGCCTTCTGCGGCGGGGAGCACAGGGCCGAGATCCCGGCGGGGAGCCTTCTCGGCAAAAAAACGCTGGTGCTCTCCTGCCCGAAGACCGGCGCGGAGTGCTGCTACCTGACGGAGGAGACCGCCGCAAAGGCCGCAGCGCAGCGGCTCCGGCAGGCGGGAGAAATGCTGGACGAGTCCGCAGAAGGGACCTTCCTGAACGAAACCGTCATGCACGAGGTCCTCTCGGAGCTGCGGGAGATCGCCGCCCGGAACAAAATTTCCTGCACCTGCGGTTCCCGCAAGTGGGGAATGCGCGTTTTATACGGCTCGGTGGAGCTTACCTGCGGGGAATGCGGCGCGAAGCTCCGCATTCCCGCCGCGACGGACGAGGATCTGGACAGCCTGTGCTGTCTGGACCGCATCACCATCCGGGGAGCCGCCGGCAAATCATAAAGGCAGGGGATTTACGCTGCAATCCCGTTGAAAGAGGGATAACAACATAAACAATTCATTTATGGCCATGGGCGCTTTAGCCCCCATACGGCCACAATAACAAACTTCATGCTGCATGAAGTTTGTTATTACACCAAAGGAGAACATACTATGGGAAGTATTTACGAATCGGTCTACACGGTGGCGTCCGGGGAGACCGACCTGTTCGACCTGTGCCGGCCTTCGGCACTGCTGCGCTTTTTTCAGGAGGCCGCGGGGGAGCACTCCGTCGCCCTGGGCATATCCCGGGAGGAACTCATCGAAAGACACAACGCCATCTGGATGCTGGTGCGCATCCGCTATGAGCTCATCCGGCCCATCCGGGGAGGAGAGACGCTGAAAATCCGGACCTGGCACAGAAGGGCCGGGGGAGCCAGCATGTACCGGGATTTTTCCATTGAGGCGGAGGGAGAGACCGTGGGGGAGGCGGTGAGCCTTTGGGTGGTGGCCGATGCCGTTACCCATTCGCTGCTGCGGATCGGCTCGGTACTGCCCGCAACGGAACAGACGGCGGTTACAGACGGGAAGCAGACGGCCCTTCCGCGGCTGAGAATGCCGGGAGAACTGGCGGCCGCCGGGGTCCGGACCATGGTATACAGCGACGCGGATATCAACGGCCACGTAAACAACGCGAGATACGCCGATATCCTGTGCGACACGATCGCTTTGGATCAGCAGGAGGGCGTGTACCCCAAGAGCATGCAGATCGGCTATCTGGCAGAGTGCAGGCCCGGGGAGAAGATCGGACTGGACATGGCGAGCCTGGTAAACCAATGGTTTGTTAAAGGCGCAGATGCGGAAGGCAAAGCGCGGTTCGAGGGCAGCTTAACGCTGGATAAGATGGCTTAGAAGGGATCAAAATGATACGTTTAGCGGGACGCTGAAAGGAGAAAGGCGATGAACGAACTCGTGCGGATCCGGGATGAAATCATTGCTATCAGCCACCCGGAAAAGATCATCCTGTACGGGGAAAAAAAGGTGGTTTCCTCCGGAAAAACGGGGGAGGCCAAATTCTGCCTGGTGCTGGACACCGCGGATAAGCAGGCCGTCGAAAAAAAGCTGTACCTGAAAATCGACAGCGAGGTCTCCTTCGACATCATTGTTTATACGCCCGACGAATGGGAGTGCCTCCTGGAAGATCCCCAGAGCTATGCCTCGCGGATCCTGGAAAGGGGAACCATCCTCTACGACGCTTCGGAGGCCCGGCCTTCCGAAGCGGGGAAGGAGGACTAGATGTCGTATCGGAATTCCGGAGGACGCAGCGACAGCAAGCGCTATTACGCATGGCTGGACAGAGCCCAGTCAGACCTGCATTCCGCCCGAATCCTCATGGCTTACGACGGGGACTGGAGGAACGCGGCCTTTCACTGCCAGCAGGCCATCGAAAAGGCGCTGAAGGGGTATCTCCTGTTTACCACCGGCAGGCATTTCGACGGGCATAACCTGACCTATCTGTGCAGGCAGGCGGCCAGGCAGGACGAGGGCTTTACGGAGTATATGGACGAGAGCGCGGCTCTGAACCGGTTTTATATCGAGACCCGGTATCCCACCGACGTTCCCACTCCTTTTAATCCGGTCCGACTGAAGCAGGTTTACACGATGGCCGAGGACATGTTCACCTCCATCAGCAGGAAAATATTCGAGGAGGGAAATCCGATTTCGGAGGTTGACACGGTGGGCGCCGCAGAGTAAAATAGATAAAATATTCAAAGACAGGGCTTAACAGGGAAGCATTCAGCAACGGATTGGGGAGGGTGCGGAATATGATTAAACCAGAGGCAAAGGACAGATTCGGCAAGGAAGGTCTCACATTTGACGACGTACTGTTGGTCCCGGCGGAGAGCAGCGTGCTCCCCGGGGATATCAACCTGACAACCTGTCTGACTTCAAAAATACGGCTCAATATTCCTCTTATGAGCTCCGCCATGGATACCGTGACGGAATACCGCATGGCGATTGCCGTGGCCCGTGAGGGCGGGATTGGAATCATCCACAAAAATATGAGCATCGCCGAGCAGGCCGAGCAGGTGGACCTGGTGAAGCGCTCAGAAAACGGGGTGATCACCAATCCTTTTTATTTAGGGCCGGGCCACAAGCTTTCCGAGGCCGACGAGCTCATGCGGAAATACCGGATCTCGGGCGTTCCCATCGTGGACGGAGGGAAGCTCATCGGCATCATTACCAACCGGGACATGAAGTTCGAGGAAGACATGGAGCGTATCATCGACGACGTGATGACCCGGGACAACCTGGTCACCGCCAGGGAGGGCACCACCCTTGCCGAGGCAAAGGAGATCCTGCGGCGGCACAAGGTGGAAAAGCTCCCCATCGTGGACGAAAACTTCATGCTCAAGGGACTTATCACCATCAAGGACATTGAAAAGGCCGTCATGTACCCCAATTCCGCCAGAGACGAAAAGGGCAGGCTACTGGTGGGCGCCGCCATCGGAGCCACGGCGGACGTGCTGGACCGGGTGGCCGCGCTGGCGGCGGCGGGAGCGGATGCGGTGGCGCTGGACTCTGCCCATGGGCATTCCCGCAATATTCTCAAGTGCCTGGAAAAGGTCAAGGCGGCCTATCCGGACCTGCCCGTCATCGCAGGAAACGTGGCCACCGAAGAAGGGGCGAAGGCCCTCATCGACTCGGGAGCGGACTGTGTGAAGGTGGGCATCGGCCCGGGATCCATCTGCACGACGCGGGTGGTGGCCGGTATCGGCGTGCCCCAGATCACGGCCATCTGCGACGCGGCGGCGGCCGCCTCCAAACGGGGCGTTCCGGTGATCGCGGACGGAGGCATCAAATATTCCGGCGACATCGTCAAGGCCCTGGCGGCGGGAGCAAGCGTCGTGATGATCGGGTCGCTGCTGGCCGGGTGCGAGGAGAGCCCCGGCGAGAGCGAGGTCTACCAGGGCAGAAAGTTCAAGGTCTACCGGGGAATGGGTTCCCTCTCGGCCATGGCCAGGGGAAGCCGGGACCGCTACTTCCAGGAGGAGAGCACCAAGCTGGTGCCCGAGGGGGTGGAGGGCCGCGTACCCTATAAGGGACTGGTTTCCGAGACCGTATTCCAGCTCATGGGAGGTCTGCGCTCCGGTATGGGCTACTGCGGGACGAAGGATATCCCCAGCCTCCAGACCGAGACCCGGTTTATCCGGATCACCAGCGCGGGACTCCGGGAAAGCCATCCCCACGACATCTATATCACCAAGGAAGCGCCCAACTACACCATGAACCCGTAAAACAACGATAATAAAATCCCTGTTTTCTTTTAGAAAACAGGGATTTTAGCTTGCCGAAAAAGGCGGAACGCCTTTTTCGGCAAAAAGGCTTGCAGCCTGCCGCGCGCCTCGCCGTCCGCCGCAGGCGGGGACGGTTTGACGCTTGCAGCCTGAGAAGTATTTTCGGGCACGTGCACGCCGCGCCCGAAAATGATCTGATTTTTTTTCGCCGCTCCGGCGGCGAAACTCTGCGAGGCTTTTTCTACAGGCTGATCCCTGTTTTCTTTTAGAAAACAGGGATTTTATTATTTATCAGATACGGGGAGGACAGGCGGTTGCGAAACAGGCGGGAAAGGGAAGCAAAACAGCCGGTTAGGCCGCTTTGCTTCCCGGTGACGGCTCCTATGTCTGAGACGATAAGATGTTTTATTCTATGCACAAGTGTTTTTAGCGGGAAGACGAGGATCAGAACCAGCCCATGCCGCCGAAGAGAAGAAAAACGGCGGAGGTGATGATGCCGCCCATGATGAGAACGATTACGCAGTAGCCCATGATGTCCCTTGCGCTCAGTCCCGCGATGCCCAGAGCGGGAAGAGCCCAGAAAGGCTGAATCATATTGGTCCAGGCATCGCCCCAGGCGATGCCCATGGCCGTGACCGCCGGCTTGACTCCAAGGGCAACGCCGGCCGGCATCATAATCGGGCCCTGGACCGCCCATTGGCCGCCGCCGGACGGGACAAAGAGGTTTACGATGCCCGCGCTCAGGTAGGTGAACAGCGGGAAGGTGACAGGCGTCGCTATACTGACGAAGGCGTTGGAGATCACCTGGGCGAGAGAAGTGCCCGTGGCTGCGCTGACTCCCGTCATCATGCCCATGATGCCGGCGTAGAAGGGGAACTGCAGGATGATTCCGCCTGCCGTGGAAGCGGAAGCCATCAGTGCGTCGATGTACCGCCGCAGGTTCCCGTGAAGGGTCAGGCCGACGAAGAGGAAAATCATGTTGACGATGTTCAGACCGAGATTGAAGTTTGTGGTTACCAGATTATAAACGATGTATATGTAACCCAGAGCGAGCGTAATAATCCACATTACTCTGTTGCGCTCGAAATTCTCCGCCGGCGTAAACTTGTGGGCGGGAGGCGCGGGGGGTTCTTCGAAAATCCGCGGATCCACCGTGACGGTATTTTCCTTTGTGGGCATCATCGCATGGGCTACCAAAGGAAGGAAGATCAAAAACAAAAGGCAGATAATCAGATTGAAAGGAGCGAAGATTGTTTCGGAAGTCGGGACCTGCGCCGTAAGGGCCCCGGCGGTCTGCTGCGCGAGACTCTCCGCTGAACCGCTGGCGATCTGCAGCGGAATCGAACCGGAAATTCCGCCGTGCCACACGATCATGCCGGCGTATCCTGTGGCGATGAGAAGCCGGTAATCCACGCCCTTAACCCGCTTTGCCATTTCTTTCGCGATCAGAACACCGATGATCAGCCCGAAGCCCCAGTTGAGCCAGCAGGCAACGGTGGCGACGACGGCGGTGATCACGACGGCGCGGCCCGGGGTTTTCGCGCTCATGGCGATGGCTGTGAGAAGACGCTCAAATACCGGCGCTTTAGCCATGGCGGTACCGAGAACAAGGACCAGGACCATCTGCATGGAGAAGGAAAGCAAAGACCAGAACCCGGTGCCCCAATGCTTTACCATAGCCATGGGGGTCTGCTGGGTAATTCCCATGCCGGCAAGGAAAACAATAATTGTCAAAACGATGGCGAACAGGAATGCATCCGGCAGATATTTATTTACCAAATTTACGCATCCATTGGTAAATTTCTTAAACACCATTATTCCTTCTTTCTATCCAATTAGTGTAGCCAAAGGTTGCATGATTTGATAGAAACCATATTCAGGACCCATCATCCATAAACGGAATTTCTGCTTCAGTGAATTTCCGCCGTCACCCATTTTGCCAGCCGTCTTGCATTTGCAACAGGGGCACCGACCCCGCTGATATCCCGCAAACGGCCGTATGCCTAAGGACTGTCGACCGATTGGAAACTGTGCAGGATGATTTTCCTTCCTCCTTTATATACGATCATTTTCAGATAGAAAAAATGCAAGACACACGCTATGCCTTGCAAACGGATATTCACCCCCTCCTCTGCGGTTATAGAAAGTGTAGCACAGGATATATGATATGTAAATAAAATAGGAGGAAATTCAATGATTATTTTTTAACAATCATGCTCATATTTATGAACAAACTCAGTTTTATGCAATTATTTTATAGTATTAATATCATATATGTAATATCGAACCACCATATTGGCCAACGTGGAAAAAGGAAACATATCCCTGGAAAATGAATGTCGAAAATTGTAGAAATTGCAAATGAAGAAGAAACGGCAAATGCAGCTGGAAGAAGAAACGAGAGAATGGGAAAGCCTTCTGCGCGGCATGGAAAAACCGCCTCGAATGCAATAAAAGCATTTAAAGCGGCTCATGAACAACGGCGCCGGAAAATTGCAGGAAGCGACGGATATCCTGCAAACTGGAATACTAATCAGGGACTCAATACCAGGTGTTCCAAATTTCGGGACGATACCCCACAGTGGCTTCCCGTCCGTTGCGGACGATGGGGACATTCAGCAGCCCCGGGTTTTCAAAAATCTTTTCCTCCGCGGCCCCGGGTGTGATATACTGGATAAAAAGTTCCTCGTATTCCCGGGACTTGCGGTTTATCAGCTCCTCCAGGCCCACTTTGACCCGGACACTTTCCAGCTCCCGGCGGCTCATGCCATAGCGGGGAAGGTCGATATACTGATAACGGATGCCGCGCTCTTTGAACCAGCGCTCGGCTTTTTTGCTGTCGAAGGATTTGGAGGAACCGAAAATCTGAATGTTCACGGCACTGCCTCTTTCGCATCAAAGTCAGGAGGGATCCAGTTGGAAAACACGGTGAAAGTACTCCGCGAGCTGGTGGAGTCCAGCGGGAATATCGTCTTTTTCGGGGGAGCGGGGGTCTCCACCGAGAGCGGCATTCCGGATTTCCGCAGCGTGGACGGCCTGTACAGCCAGAAGTACGCCTATCCGCCGGAGGTCATGCTGAGCCACACCTTTTTTGAAAACCGTCCGGAGGAATTCTTCCGTTTTTACAGGGAAAAGATGATTTTTACCGACGCCAGGCCCAACGCGGCCCATCTGAAGCTTGCCCAGTGGGAGCGGGAGGGAAAGCTCAGCGCGGTGGTGACCCAGAACATCGACGGGCTCCATCAGGCGGCGGGAAGCCGCAACGTGTATGAGCTGCACGGTTCGGTGCACCGGAACTACTGCGTCAGGTGCGGGAAGAAATACGATCTCGACTATGTGCTCCGCTCGCCGGATATAGTCCCCCGATGCGCCTGCGGCGGAATGGTGCGGCCCGACGTGGTGCTATACGAGGAGGTGCTGGACGGGGAAGTGATGAACAAAGCGGCTAGGGCGATTTCCAAGGCGGACCTTCTCATCGTGGGGGGAACTTCTCTGGTGGTGTACCCCGCGGCGGGCCTCATCCGGTATTATTCCGGCGATAAGCTGGTGATCATCAACAAGACGCCCACCCTCAGCGACAGCGGCGCGGACTACATAATGGAAGGGAAGATCGGGGAAATTCTGTCCCAGGTATGAAACATCCCGGGGGGACACAGCCCCTCACAGATACTAAGCCGCAGACAGCGGCGGACTCCCCAGGCGCATGCTCCGGTGCACACGGATCAAAATTTTTTGCCTGCGGCGAAAGCTCTGCAAGACCGGAAATTCTATTATTAAAGCGCAAAAACGCAGCCTTGCGGCTGCGCTTTTATTTTACGACAGAAGCATGCGGTCGTTGACCTCGTCGTCACCGCTGACCTGCTGGAACTTGGCCAGGAGATCGTCCACCTTGAGGCATTTTTTTTCCTCGCCGGAAATGTCCACGACGACCTTTCCCTCGTACATCATGATAAGGCGGTTGCCGTGGCGGATGGCGTCGCGCATGTTGTGGGTCACCATCATGGTGGTGAGGTTATTTTCCCGGACGATGCGCTCGCTCATATCCAGAACCGTTGCGGCCGTTTTAGGGTCCAGGGCGGCCGTGTGTTCATCCAGAAGAAGCAGCTTGGGTTTCTTCAATGTCGCCATTAACAGAGTGAGGGCCTGGCGCTGGCCGCCGGAGAGAAGGCCAACCTTGGCGGAAAGCCGGTTTTCCAGGCCCAGGTCCAGGGGTTTGAGGAGCTTTTGGTAGAGCTCCCGCTCCTTGTTGGAGATGCCCCAGCCGAGGCCGCGCCGCTGCCCCCGGCGATAAGCCAGAGCCAGATTTTCCTCGATACCCATGTTGGCTGCAGTGCCCATCATGGGGTCCTGAAAGACGCGGCCAAGAAGACGGGCACGGCGGTATTCGGGAAGTTTGGTCACGTTGACGCCGTCAATCATAATTGTGCCGCTGTCCACATAGTGAACCCCGGCGACGCAATTGAGAAGGGTGGACTTGCCGGAGCCGTTGCCGCCGATGACGGTGACGAAATCTCCCTCCTCCAGCTGGAGGCTGACGCCGTCCAGGGCGGTTTTTTCATTGATGGTGCCGGCGTTGAAGGTCTTGCGGAGGTTCGTTACGGTAAGCATGTCAAGCACCTCCTTTCTCATTCTTCGCGGATCGGATAAAGGTATTCAGATATCCGCGGAACAGGGGGAGAGAAAGGGCGACGGTTACGGTGATGGCTGTGAAGAGACGCAGGTCGGTGGGCCGCATACCCATTTCCAGAACCAGGGCGATGATAACCCGGTAGGTGATGGCGCCCAGGACAAGAGAAATCAGAGTATTCAGGAAGTTGCGGGTCCCGAAGAGAACCTCGCCGATGATGACGGAGGCAAGGCCGATGACGATGGAGCCGATCCCCATGCCCACGTCGGAAAAGCTCTGATACTGGGCGATGAGGGCGCCGGCCAGAGCCACCAGGCCGTTGCTGATGACCAGCCCCAGGATCTTGGTGCTGTCGGTGTTGACTCCCTGAGCCCGGATCATGTTGGGGTTGTTGCCCGTGGCCCGGATGGCGCATCCGATTTCCGTACCGAAAAACCAATACAGCAGCGCAATCAGGATAACAACGCAGATCAGGCCGAATAAAATCACCGCATTGCGGCTGCCGAGGCCCAGGTTGATGAAGGGAGTGTAAATCGTATCGGTTTTCAAAAGGGAGATGTTTGCCTTTCCCATGATCCGAAGATTGATGGAGTACAGAGCGATCATACTGAGGATACCGGAAAGAAGCGGCGGGATTTTCAGCTTGGTATGCAGGAGCCCCGTAGCCAGGCCCGCCACCATACCGCTTATCATGGCCAAGAAGGTGGCCGCATAGGGATTCCATCCGCCGGAGATGAGAGTCGCAGCCACAGATGCACCCGTGGTTATGCTTCCCTCCACGGTGAGGTCGGCATAGTCCAGAATGCGGTATGTAATGAATACGCCGATGGTCATCACGGCCCAAAGAAGGCCCAAAGAGACGGCGCCCTGCAGAATCAGAATCATTTCGCTCCACCCAACCCTTTTCAATGCATACCGGAATCTATCCGGCCCCTCATGGCGGCGCCACCGCCGCGTGGATAACGGAAATAAAAACCCGGAGGAAACCGAAGCGCCCGGGCAAATGAAAACACCCGTCCCCCCAACAATCCATCAGAGGACGGGCGCCAGATACCCGTGGTACCACCTCGGTTTGTCGCCGTCTTGCGGCGGCAACCTCAGCGGGCAGAACTGCCCTGCCGCGATAACGGACGGAGACCGGCGGCAGCCTACTTGCCCAAAGGCATTCAGCGCGCAGCGTACGGGACGAATTCCGCGCGGTTCCCCCGTTTCCTCGCACCGGCCGGAAACTCTCTGAAAGGGGCGCGCCGCACCTACTTGCTCCCGATCATCGCTTTTACATTTGCTTAGCATTATATCGGTTTGCAGGCGGAATGTCAACCGTTTTCTCTGCCGGTGCAAAGAGTAAAAGAGACGGAAAGAACTGCCGGAAAAACGCCCGGACCTCACGGCCCGGGCGTTTTAGGTCTATATTCCGGCTGAAATTTCCGGTTTCCCCGTCAGGAGGGATTTACGACATACTGCTGCAGATCCTCGGGAATGGTGACGCCGATGGTCTTGGCCACTTCGCCGTTGATGGTGAAATCATAGTTGGTGAGAGACTCGATGGGCATCTCGGAGATTTTTGCCTCGCCCTTGAAGAGGCGGACAGCCATCTCGCCGGTCTGGTAGCCCAGGTTATAGTAGTTGATGCCAAGGGTGGCAAGGCCGCCGGCCAGTACCATGTTGGATTCGCCGCAGATGGTGGGGATCTTGGCTTCGTTGGTCACGGTGGAGACAACAGGCATGGCGGAGGCCAGGATGTTATCCGTGGGGATGTAGATAGCGTCCACTTTGCCCACCAAAGACTGGGCCGCCTGCTGCACGTCGTTGACGGAGGTGACGGTGGCCTCCTCCACGGCGAGGTTCAGAGCCTCGCAGGCTTCCTTGACCATGTTGGCCTGAACCACGGAGTTGTCTTCGCTGGAGGTATAAAGGATTCCAACGGTTTTAACATCGGGCACCAGCTTGACCAGCAGGTCGATCTGTTCCTTGACGGGGTTCATATCGGTGGTGCCGGAGACGTTGCCCCCGGGGGCCTCGTTGGAGTCGACGAGCTTGGCAGCCACGTAGTCGGTGATAGCGGTGCCCAGAATCGGGATCTCGGTGGTTTCGGAAGCCATGGCCTGGGCCGCGGGGGTGGCTATGGCAAGGATCAGGTCCACCTTGTTGTTGACAAAGCGCTGGCTGATGGTCTTGAGGTTATTCTGGTCGGCCTGGGCGTTCTGCAGGTCCAGGGTCAGGTTCTGACCTTCCACATAGCCGTTGTCCGCCAGAGCCTGTACGAAGCCCTCCCGGGAAGCATCCAGGGCGGCGTGCTCCACGTACTGAATGATGCCAACGGAGAAGCTTGCCTGTTCCGTGGGCGCGGGGGTGGCGGTGGGGGTGGCCGTGGCGGTGCTTCCGCCGGAGGTGCAGCCCGCCAGGGCCAGCACCATGGCCAGAGCAAGAGAGAGCGCTAAGAGCCGGGATGTCTTTTTCATTTCTTTTCCTCCTTCATTTCTTTACCCAAATTCAAACTACCAAAAGGGAACCGAGGACCGCGGCGATGCTCTCAGGCAGCTGCCCGAGCGGCAGATGGAATGAACCGATTTGCCATGCAAAACAAAAACGCCCTCCGAAACAATCGGAGGACGAGATCCATGCCCGTGGTACCACCTCGGTTTGCCGCCGCCTCGCGGCGCCGGCCTTGACGGGTATACAAAAAGCATACCCTCTCGCGATAACGGACGAAGCTCCGGCACCATCCTTGGGAGACCCCCTCGTATGGGCAGCTCGCAGGGTGAATTCAAAACGCCGCGCCCGCCCCTCGCACCGTCCGGGAACTCTCTGTGGGCCGATTTCGTTTCTACTGCTTCCTGGTCATCACTTTTACACTTTGTGCTGTTAAAGTGCATTATACAGGACGGAGGCCCGTTTTGTCAACAGGCAGGACGAAGTTTTTTTGCCCGGTTTTGTTTTCGGCGAATGTCCATGGACATTCCGGGCGGTATATGGTAAAATGTCTTGACAAATTATAAAGACAGCGCGCGCCCGGCAAGGATGCTGCGGGGAAGCGCACGGGGGCGGAAGCTTGAGGATCGGAATACTGGACGTGGGATTCGACAACGTGACTCTGGACGAGGCGGTATCCGCCGCCCGGGGATTTCTCGCCGAGGGCGGGAGTCACTGCGTGGTCACGCCCAATCCGGAGATCGTATATATGTGCAGGACGGACAGAGCCCTGGCAGAAGCCGTGAACGGGGCGGATCTGGTGCTGCCGGACGGAATCGGCATCGTCTACGCTTCCAGGATTCTGGGCCGGCCGCTGAAGGGCAAGACGGCGGGAATCGATTTCGCCGTACGGCTGACGGCGGTCCTGGCCGAAGAGGGCAGGAGCCTGTTTCTTCTGGGGGCAAAGCCCGGTATCGCGGAAAGGGCGGCCGAGGCCCTCCGAACCGCCAATCCCGGCCTGATCATCGCCGGCACGGCTGACGGATATTTTAAGGACGACGGACCCGTTGTCGCGCGGATCAACGAAAGCGGCGCGCAGGCGGTTTTCGTATGCCTGGGCGCTCCGAAGCAGGAGCTCTGGATGCGCAAAAACCGAAACGCTCTTCAGGCGAGCCTTCTCGTGGGGCTGGGAGGGTCTCTGGACGTATTCGCGGGAGAGGCCTCCCGGGCGCCGGAGTTCATGATCCGGCTGGGCCTGGAATGGTTCTACCGCCTTTTAAAAGAACCCAGGCGCATCGGGCGCATGGCGAAGCTCCCACTGTTCCTGCTGGCGGTAATCGCGGGGGGACGGGGAAACGACCGGTGACGGAGGAGAAGGCCGCATGGCAGGTAAGCTAATCGTTTTCGAGGGGACCGACGGTTCGGGAAAATCCACCCAGTTCGCACGGCTGTGCCGGCGGCTGGAGGAGGAGAAAACAGAATTTCAGAAACTCATATTTCCGCAGTATTCGGAACCTTCTTCCGCCCTGCTGCGGATGTATTTAAACGGAGAATTCGGGAAACACCCGTCGGACGTGAACGCCTACGCCGCCTCCACCTTTTACGCGGTGGACCGGTATGCCTCCTATAAAAAGGTCTGGGGGGAATACTACCGGAAGGGCGGGCTGGTGCTGGCCGACCGGTACACCACTTCCAACGCGGTGCACCAGGGAGCAAAGGCGGACGCCGGCGAGCGGGAAGAATTCTTCCGGTGGCTTTTTGATTTTGAATACCGGCTGCTGGAACTGCCCAGGCCAGATCTGGTACTTTTTCTCGATATGCCCACCGAGGCGGCGGTTTCCATGCTGCGCAGCCGCGAGCGGGCAACGGGCACCAAGGGAGACATCCACGAGCTGGACGAGGGATACCTCGCCCGGTGCAGGCAGGCCGCTCTCCAGGCGGCCGCCTACTGCGGCTGGGTGCGGATCGAATGCGCGCCGGGCGCTATCCTCAGGACTCCGGAGGATATTCACGAGGAGATCTATGCCCTGGTGAAGGAAAAAGGAGTGACATCGGGCGGTGCACGACGCGACTGAAAAAGAAAAAGCCGTCCTGCGCAGGCGGCTTGTTTTTGAGCAGGAAAAGATAGACGACAAAACCCGAGAGCGCAGCGACGGGGAGCTTTTTGCCCGGCTCCGGGAGCTTCGGGAATTCCGGGAGGCTTCCGTCGTCTTTCTCTATGTGGGTACCGGCGCCGAGCCGAATACCGCGATGCTGATCCCGGAACTGCTGGCGGCGGGGAAGCGGGCGGCCGTTCCCCTGTGCCGGGGGGGCGGAGAAATGGAGGCAAGGCTCATTTGTTCTCCGGAAGAACTGCGGCCGGGCCGCTTCGGCATACTGGAGCCGGGACAGCAATCGCCAAACCTTCCTCCGGACGCCATGGATTTTATTCTGGTCCCCGCCCTCTGCTTTGACAGAGAGGGGTTCCGTCTGGGACGGGGCGGGGGATATTACGACCGGTATCTTCAAAAAAGCTCCGCTTTTTCAGCTGGCCTGTGCAGGGGGATTTTTCTCCGGGAGCGTCTGGTCAGGCTGGAGCACGACCGCAGGGTGGACGCGGTGATTACGGAAAAGGAAACCATCCGGCCCGGGATCCGAGGGTGAATTGCCCGGGCGCGCATAAAACGGCGGAATATCCACAAGCCGGATCCGCACGGCATCTTATACGCACCCATGCGCTTTTGTTGTTCCTACGCCGAACCGTGCTTTTTCAGTTGTTTCCACAGTTGCAGTTGCAATTGCAGCCATTGAAGCCGGGATCGAAATTATTTCCGAAACCGCCGCAGCAGCAGCACAGGACGCACAGGATGATCAGGATGAAAAAGCAGCTGTTATTGCCAAAGCACATGTTTATCACCTCTCTTGATCGCTGTCTGGGCCATCTTATGTAGGGCCGGAGCCATGGGCAACATGTCCGGCGGGAAATTCTCAATTTTTTTTAAAAAAGAACGGAGAAAACAAATGTCTGGTGAGGAAAGATTCAAAAAATCCAACCGGGGAGGCCGCAGACCCTCCGATTCCGGACGCAGCGCGAGAGACGGCGGAAGAAAACCCCGCCGCCGGAGCCGCGGACTGTTCGGAAACCCGGCTCTTTACATCGTATTTGTGCTCTGTGTCTCCGCGCTGCTGGCCGCTCTGGGATGGATCGGCGCCAATGACGTGCTGGCGCTGAACAAAAAAGAGCTGACGGCGGTGGTGGAGATAGGGGAGAGCGACTCTTTGGGCACCGTGGCCACCAAACTGAAAAAAGCGGGGATCATCGAGTTTAGGGGGCTGTTCCTCTTCTACGGAGCCGTTTCCCACGCGGATAGCAAGATTTCGGAGGGCTCCTACGAACTGAACACCGACATGGATTACCGGGCCATCGTCACCGCCATGGGGAGCCGCTCCGCCAGCCGGATGACCGTATCGGTCACCATCCCAGAGGGCTATACTATCAAGCAGACCTTTGAGCTCCTGGAGGAAAAAGGCGTCAACGACTACCAGGATCTCATGGATACGGCGGCGAACCACGACTTTGACTACGATTTTCTCAAGGACCTTCCCCTGGGAGACGCGACACGGCTGGAGGGATACCTCTTCCCGGACACCTACGAGTTTTATCTGGGAGAATCCCCGGAAAACGCCATCAACCGTCTGCTGAAGAACTTCAGCAAGAAATTCGACGAGGATCTGAGCGCCCAAGTCGGGGACACGGGTTACTCCAAACACCAGATCGTCATCATCGCCTCCCTGATTGAGAAAGAGGCGGCCAACGACGAGGAGAGAGCCAAGATCGCATCGGTGATTTATAACCGACTGAGGAGCAGTTCCTATCCTTATCTTCAAATCGACGCAACGGTACAGTACGCCCTTCCGGAACGCAAGGAACAGCTTACGGAGGAGGATCTGAAGATCGACAGCCCTTACAACACCTACCTGTACCAAGGCCTGCCCGCGGGACCCATCGCAAACCCCGGCCTCGCCTCCATCAAGGCGGCGCTGAAACCGGCCAGCACCAGCTACTATTTCTATATTCTTGGGAAAGACGGTGTCCACCACTTCTTCAAGACCTACCAGGAGTTTGTGAATTATAAAAACTCCCTGTCCAATGGATAGGCCAGAGCTGCTGTCTCCCGCGGGGGACTTGGAAAGGCTGGAGGCCGCGCTTTTATACGGGGCCGACGCCGTTTACCTGGCGGGGCGGGAGTACGGCATGCGCTCTGCCGCTGGGAATTTCGGACCCGACGAGCTGCGGCGGGCCGTGGCCTTTTGCCACCGGCAGGGGGCCCGCGCCTACGTGACGGTGAACACCCTTCCCAGAAACGGGGAACTGGAGGCCCTTCCGGAGTACTTTCAGGAGCTTTGCGCCATGGGGGCGGACGCCGCCATCGTGGCCGACCTGGGGGTACTCCGTCTTGCCGGGCGGCATGCCCCGGGTCTGCAGCTCCACATCAGCACCCAGGCCGGAATCGTCAATTACGAGAGCGCCCGGGCTTTTTACGAGCTGGGAGCCAAACGGGTGATCCTGGCCAGGGAGCTGAGCCTTAAAGAGATCGCCGAAATCCGGGAAAAGGCGCCGACGGAGCTGGAACTGGAGGTCTTCGTTCACGGATCGGTGTGCGTTTCCTTTTCCGGAAGGTGTGTCCTTTCCAACTATCTCACGGGAAGAGACGCCAACCGGGGGGCATGCGCCCAGCCCTGCCGCTACCGGTACACCCTGATGGAGGAAAAGCGGCCGGGAGAATATTTCCCGGTTTTTGAAGACGGGGAGGGGACCCATATCCTCAACTCCCGGGATCTGTGCATGATCGAGCACATCCCGGAGCTCCTCCGCGCCGGGGTTTCCAGCCTCAAGATCGAAGGAAGGATGAAGACCGCCTACTATGCGGCGGTGATCACCCAGGCCTACCGCATGGCGGCGGACGCCGCGGCGGTGGGACGGGCCGTGGACCCCGTCTGGCTGGAGGAAGTCGAAAAGGTGAGCCACCGGCCGTATTTTACCGGCTTTTATTTCGGCCCGCCAGAGGACGGGCAGTACAGGGAGAGCTCCGGCTATATCCGCAGATGGGACATGGCCGCGGTGGTGGAAAACTGCGATGAAAACGGGAACGCGGTTCTGTCCCAGCGAAACCGGATTTTTGAGGGAGACCTCCTGGAGCTCCTCTCACCCGGAGTGAAGCCTATTTCCTTTACAGCCGATGAGATAAAGGACGAGGCCGGAGAGAGGATCTTTTCAACGCCCCATCCGAAAATGCCCTTCCGGATGCGTCTTCCCCAGGCGGCCCCGCCGGGAGCTATCCTGCGGCGCCGGGGGCCGGATATTGACAGGCCGGAGTAAACAGGTATACAATCATTCTGCGTATTTTCTGCCGGCCGTTCCGCCGGGATTTTATAGTACGGAGGCCTTTTTGCCAATGGAACAACTGGGACTGAACGAACTGAGAGAAAAATTCCTTACCTTCTTCGAGAGCAAGGGCCATCTGCGCCATCCGTCGTTTCCCCTGGTGCCCCAGGGGGACAGCAGCCTGCTGCTGATTAACTCCGGAATGGCTCCTTTAAAGCCCTATTTTTCCGGTGAGGTGACGCCTCCGCGGAAACGGATGACCACCTGCCAGAAATGCATCCGCACGCCGGATATCGAGCGGGTGGGCAAAACCGCGCGGCACGGCACCTTCTTCGAAATGCTGGGCAATTTCTCCTTCGGGGATTATTTCAAGCGGGAGGCGACGGCGTGGGCCTGGGAGTTCATCACCCAGGTGCTGGAGATTCCCACGGACAAGCTTTACGTGTCGGTTTATCAGGACGACGACGAAGCCTACGACATCTGGACAAAGGAAGTCGGTGTCAAGCCGTCCCATATGGTGCGCCTGGGCAAGGAGGACAACTTCTGGGAGATCGGGGCCGGACCCTGCGGACCCTGCTCGGAGATCTACTTCGACCGGGGCGAGAAATACGGCTGCGACAGGCCGGAGTGCTTCGTGGGCTGCGACTGCGACCGGTATGTGGAATTCTGGAACCTGGTTTTCACCCAGTTTAACAACGACGGGAACGGGAACTACACCCCCTTAAAGCAGAAGAACATCGACACAGGCATGGGTCTGGAGCGCCTTGCCTGCATCATGCAGAACGTTTACTCCCTCTTCGACGTGGACACCATCCGGAACATTACCGCTCATGTCTCCGAAATCACGGGGGCTGTCTACGGACAGAGCGACAATAAGGACGTGTCCCTGCGGGTGATCACCGACCATATCCGCTCCACCACCATGATGGTGTGCGACGGCGTGCTTCCCTCCAACGAGGGAAGAGGCTATGTTCTGCGCCGGCTGCTGCGGCGCGCGGCCCGGCACGGAAGGCTTCTGGGCGTTACCCGCCCCTTCCTTTACGAGGTGGCCGGGACCGTTATCCGGGAGAGCCGGGGAGCCTACCCCGAGCTGGAGGAAAAGCGGGACTACATCACACGGATCATTCGGGCGGAGGAAGAGCGGTTCAGCCAGACCATCGACGCGGGACTCAAGATTCTGCTGGACATGATAGAGGATGAAAAAAAGCATAGGAGCGCGGTTTTAAACGGAGCCGACGCCTTCCGGCTGTACGATACCTACGGATTCCCCATCGACCTGACGGTGGAGATCCTGGAAGAGCAGGGCATGAGCGCGGACCGGGAAGGGTTCGACAAGCTCATGGACGAGCAGAAGGCCCGGGCCAGGGCGGCAACGGCGGCTCTGGGGGACTTTGCCTGGGTGGGCCTGGATCTGGGCCTGGACAAGGATCTGAAAACGGAATTCACCGGGTACACGGAATTTGAAAGCCCGGCGAAGGTGCTGGCCATCGCGGCGGAAAACGAGCTGCGGAGCACCGCGTACACGGGAGAGAGCGCCGTGGTGGTGCTGGACCGGACGCCGTTTTACGCGGAAATGGGCGGACAGACGGCGGACACCGGAACCATTTGTGCCGGAGACATGGTCTTTGAGGTGAGCGACGTCCACAAGTCCAAAGACGGAAAATACATGCACAGCGGCAAGGTAATACAGGGACAGATCCGGGTGGACGAGGCGGTGACGGCAAAAATCGACGCCGAGCGCCGCCGGGCAATCATGCGCGCGCACTCTTCGACCCACCTTCTTCAAAAGGCGCTGCGCTCGGTGCTGGGCACCCACGTGGAGCAGGCGGGATCTCTGGTTCAGCCGGATGTCCTGCGGTTCGACTTTACCCATTTTTCGGCCGTCACCCCCGGGGAGCTTCACACCATCGAGCGGGAGGTCAACCGGGCGATTCTCGCGGGAATGCCCGTCCGGGTGGACGAGATGCCCATCGCGGAGGCGAAAAAACTGGGGGCCATGGCCCTGTTCGGAGAAAAGTACGGCGACGTCGTGCGCGTTGTACGCATGGGGGACTATTCCACGGAGCTGTGCGGCGGCACCCATCTGGACAACACCGCCAAGGCGGGGCTGTTCCGCATCGGATCGGAATTCTCCGTGGCTTCCGGCGTCCGCCGGATCGAGGCCACGGTGGGGGTTGCATCCATCGAGTCGGTGGAGCACGATGAGGAGATTCTCAAGCAGGCCGCCGAGCTTCTGAAATCCACGCCCGCGGACCTGCCCGTCCGGGCGGCACAGCAGACGGAAGAGCTCCGGGAGCTTCGCCGCCAGCTGGAGCGGCAGCAGGCGAAGCAGACCCTGGGAAAGGCCGAAGAGCTTCTTTCCTCCGCAAAGCCGGTGGGAGAGCTTAAGGTATTGACCGCGGGACTTTCCCAGGTGGATGCGGATACGCTCCGGAAGATGGGAGATTTTCTGCGGGACAAAGAGGATGGGATCGTCGCCGTTCTCGCCTCCAGGGGGGAGGACAAGCTCACCTTCCTGGCTGTCTGCGGCAAAAAAGCGGTGGAGTCCGGCATCAAGGCCGGCGACCTCATCCGGACGGTGACGAAGCTCGCCGGCGGAAGCGGCGGAGGCAAGCCGGACATCGCAATGGGCGGCGGCAAGGATCCCGCCCTGATGGAAAAGGCCCTTTCCGCGGTGGAAGAGTTCGTACAGGCGGGAATCAAGAAGTAAAACGACTCTGCCGGGAAACGATTTCGGAGGCTTGGCGGAGAATTTGCGAAGGAGGGCAAGGACATGGAAGACTGCCTGTTCTGCAAAATCATAGCAGGGGAGATCCCCTCCGCGAAGGTATATGAGGACGAGACGATTTATGCCTTCCGGGACATCGATCCCAAGGCGCCGGTGCACTTTCTGGTGCTTCCCAAGGCGCACATCGCCTCCGCCGCGGAGCTGGGGCCGGAAAATGCCGGGATCGTCGCGCATATTTTCGAGGTGATCGCGGCCATCGCCGCCCGGGAGGGGTTTGCCCAGGGGTTCCGGGTGGTGACCAACGTGGGAGAGCAGGGCGGACAGAGCGTTCCTCATCTGCATTTTCACGTGCTGGCCGGCCGCGACATGAGCTGGCCTCCGGGCTGATACAGGCCAAAGGCGGAACGATAAGCCGAGGGAATCTCATATCCCGATGAGATTCCCTTTTTCTAAAATGGGGGGTGAGAGGAAACCATGCGGAAGCTGGCGATATTTGCCTTTTCCTTTTCCGCTGCGGTTTTTCTCGCCCAATATTTCGGCGGGATGGTTCCGCTTCTGCTCGGCCTCGCCGCCGGAGCCGTCTCCTTTTTCATGAAACAAGAGGGTCGGCGGCTTCGGACCATCCTTCTGCTGGCGGGATTTTTTGCCGGGCTGGGGTACAATACGCTCTACGCCCGGATTTTTCAGGAGCCGGCCCGGGCTTTGGACGGGCAGGTGAAGGAAATCACCGCCGAGGCCGCGGACTACGCCCAGAAGACGGGCTACGGCTCAAAGATAACGGTGCTGCTCCTGGGGGAAGGGAGTGGGAAAATCCGGACCGTTCTCTACGGAGACGAGAGTCTTTTAGAGATCCAGCCGGGGGATAGGATCGAGACCAACGCCAGGCTTTCCGTCTCCTTTTTGATTGACGATACGGATGTTACCACCTTCACCTCCCGGGGAGTGTTCCTCCTGGCCTACCAGAAGGGGGAGGCGACGATCCTTCCGGCGGATTCCATACCGATCCGATATTATCCCGCGGTGATGGCAAAAAAGCTGGGCGGGACCATGGGGGCCATATTCGGGGAAGCCGAGGCTCCCTTTATGAAGGCGCTTCTCCTGGGGGACAGGGGAGAGCTTTCCGATCCCTTCTCCTCGGCCCTCTCGGTTTCGGGACTGTCCCACACGGTGGCGGTCTCCGGCATGCACATCGCCGCCCTGGTGGGTTTTATCCTGCTGATTTCACGCAGACGGCGGCGGGCGGCGCTCTTTGCCATTCCGCTGATTCTGCTTTTCATGGCCGTGGTGGGGAACACCCCCTCCGTGGCGCGGGCGGGGATCATGCAAATCATGATCCTTCTGGCACCCGCGCTGGGGCGAGAGGAGGACCCGCCCACCACCCTTTCCTTCGCCCTGCTGCTGATCCTGCTGCAGAATCCCTTCGCGGCGGCGGGGATCGGGCTTCAGCTCTCCTTCGCCGCCATCGCCGGCATCGCGCTCTTTTCTCCGAAAATCTATCTGGCCATAGAGGGGAAGAAGGAGCGGGAAAAGGGCCTTAAGAGAAAGGCCGTCCGGTTTCTGGCAGCCAGCGTTTCCAGTACCCTGGGAGCCATGGCTTTCACCACCCCGCTGGTCGCCGTCTATTTCGACACCGTCTCTCTGGTGGCGCCCATTGCCAACTTTCTTTGCCTTTGGGCGGTCTCCTTTGTCTTTGTGGGAGGGCTCATCGCGACTCTTGCCGGCCTTATCTGGCTTCCCCTGGGAACCTATCTGGCTTTTATCGTGTCTTTGGGAACGGACTACCTGCTGTTTCTCATTCCGCGCCTTGCTAAGTTTCCCTTCGCGGCGGTCTATACCGTGAGCGTATATGTGAGAGTATGGCTGGTTTACGTTTATCTGACACTGGGACTGTGCATTCTGGGCAGAGTCAGGAAACGGGGGCTGCTCTTGTTCGGCTCCGCCGCGGCCGTGGGGCTGTGTCTTGCCGTCCTGCTTCCGTCCGTTCAGGCGGGGAGCACGGAGCTCACGGTTTCCGCCCTGGACGTGGGGCAGGGAGAGAGCATCCTGTTTACCTCCAGGGGAACCTGCATGCTGGTGGACTGCGGGGGAAACAGTCCGGACGACCCGGGGGACACGGCGGCGGAGCGGCTTGCCTCCATGGGCCGGAGCAGGCTGGACCTGCTGGTGCTGACCCATTACGATTCAGACCACGTGAACGGACTTCCCGTTTTGCTCTCCCGGATGGAAGTAACCCGGCTGCTGGTGCCGGACACGTATGACGACGCGGGTGTCCGGGAAGAGATTCTGTCTTTGGCGGAAGAGGCGGGGACGGAGGTCCTTTTTGTCACCGAGGACACGATACTCCGGTTCGGGAACGCGGAGGCGACGGTATTCGCACCTTTATCGGGAGGCTCGGACAACGAGGCGGGACTGGCCGTTTTGTGCTCCGCCGGGAGCTTTGACGTGCTCATCACCGGGGATATGAGCATAAGCACGGAGGAAAGGCTCCTGCGGAACAAAACGCTCCCGGACATCGAGGTACTGGTGGCGGGGCACCACGGCTCCAAGAATTCCACCGGCGACGATCTTTTATCGGAGACGGACCCGGAGATCGCAATCATATCGGTTGGACGGAACAGCTACGGGCATCCCGCGGAGGAGACTCTGGAGCGTCTCTCCCGGCACCAGGTGCGGATCTTCCGGACGGACACGATGGGCACCGTGACGGTAAATGCGGGAGAGAGCTGATCTCGGTTCGAGCCTGAAAAAATGCGGAAAGGAGGGGATTTCCATGGCGAAAACAGGGGCGGACCAGGCTGGGTACAGGAGGCTGAGAAGGGCCGTAAGCGACGGGGACATCGGAAAGCTTTACGTATTTTACGGGGAAGAGGACTATCTCCGGGACTTTTGTCTGGGCGAGATGAAAAAGGCCCTGGTGGAGCCGGGCATGGAGGAATTCAACTTCCGCAGGCTCCAGGGGAAGAACCTCACCCTCCGGGAGCTGAATGAGGCGGTGGACACCTTTCCCATGGGAGCGGGAAAGACCTTCGTCACGGTGAGCGACTACGATCTTTTCAAGGCGGGGGAGCAGAAGGAGGAGCTGGCGGCGTTTTTATCCGATCTGCCGGACACCTGCTGCCTGGTCTTTCTCTACGATACTTTGGAATATAAACCGGACGCCCGGCTGAAGCTTACAAAAACCATCCGGGAGAAAGGCGAAACGGTTCAGTTCTCGCGGCAGGAGCAAAGCGACCTGGTGTCCTGGATCCGCCGCCGCTTCAAAGCCATGGACAAGGAGATCGACGGCAAAAGGGCGGAATATCTCATCTTTCTGTGCGGAGGGCTTATGACCGGACTGGTTTCCGAAATCGAAAAGGTGGGCGCATACGCCAAGGGCAGGACGATCACCAAAGAGGATATCGACGCTGTGGCCACCCCGGTGCTGGACGCGGTCGCCTTTCAGATGACCGACGCCATGGCCGAGCGGGATTTCGACAAGGCGGCGGGCATCCTGGGGACGCTTCTCAAAATGCAGGAGCCGCCCGTGCGCCTGCTGGCGGTGATCGGGCGGCAGATGCGGCAGCTGTATTCGGCGAGGCTCGCCCTTGACACGGGAAGGGACGCGTCGAAGCTCATGGAGCTGTGGGGAATGCGCTCTTCCTATCCGGCCCAGCTTCTTCTCCGCTCGGCAGGGCGGTTTTCCACGCCCTGGTGCCGGAAAGCGGTGCGCCTGTGCTGTGAGGCGGATCTGGCCATGAAGAGCTCTTTCGGGGACAGTGAGGATATCCTCAAGCTGCTGATTCTGCGCCTGGCCCAGAAGGAGGCGGAGGCGTGATCCGAGTAAGCGAGGTCATCGTGGTGGAGGGTCGGTACGACAAGAACACTCTTCGGCAGCTGGTGGACGCCACCATTATCGAAACCTCCGGTTTCGGGATTTTTTCCGACGAGGAGAAACTGGGGCTTTTACGGAAGCTGGCCCAATCCCGGGGGATCATCGTCCTCACCGACAGTGACGGGGCGGGCTTCGTCATCCGGAACTATCTGAAAGGTGCGCTCCCTGCCGACAGGGTGAAGCACGCCTACATCCCGGATATTTCCGGCAAGGAACGGAGAAAGCGCCGGGCGGGCCGGGAGGGCAAGCTGGGCGTGGAGGGCATGGAGAGCGGCGTTCTTCTCCGGGCGCTGAAAGCGGCGGGGGCCACCTTCGGCGAGGCGCCTCCGCGGGAAGAGCGGGGACGGGAAATCACCCGGGCGGACTTATACGCAGACGGGTTCTCCGGCGGGAGAATGAGCGGGGAGAAGCGGCGGGAGCTGCTTCTCCGGCTGGATCTGCCCGAGCATCTGAACACGAAGGGCCTTACCGAGGTGCTAAACGCCCTCATGAGCTATGAGGAATATAAAAAAGCCGTTTCGGAGCTGGGAGAAGAGCTTTCTCCCACCGAAGGGGAGCTTTGAAAGACGCTATTCGCCGCCCCCTTCCCTTTGGGAAGGGGGATTTTCTGTTTTTGTGGGGATTTGATACATTTAACAACTATGAGATAGACTATGAGAGGTTTAGATGGGAGCTGCGCGCTCCCCGCTGGGGGTAACTTTTTGTTTCTGCAAAAAGTCACCAAAAACAGACCAAGAGGCTTTGGCCTTTTGGATCTCCGGAGGTGGGTGCTTCGTAAGCGCTCTTAATGACAGATTGACTATCGGCAGTTTCGAACGCACGAACAGCTCTATGTCCATAGGTCTGTTTTTCAGCCCGCCATCGGAGCTCTCCGGGTTTTGGTTTGTGGGGCTTATTGGGTCTGCGAAAATATAGCTTATTCGACGTTTAAGAAGATTTTTGATTCGAAAGTTTCCTGGCATTTAAGACATTTCGGAATTCCAATGATTTTGGACGCTGCTTAAAGTGTTATGTTAACCATTCTGCAAAAGTTCGATTTGCAGCTCTTCTTCAAAGATTAAACAAGACGTATGGTTGTCCCCCGCCGGAGGCGGGGGACAACCATACGTCTTCACTTGTTGTATCAACATTTTTATTGAAGTCCAGTATTATGAAATTTTGACGGGAGAAGGAAAGTGACTGATTATAAATGCCGCGGCATTTTAAGTCAGTCACTGATTTTTATTATTTTTCCGGGGTGTTATTTGCTTCTTTTTCTCAGCTGCTCTTCCAGGATCGCCGTGCCCAGGACCGTTTCCAGGAGGATGACGAAGGAGAGCTGAAACATGAGCTTTGCATATTCATGAAGCGTATATGTATCCACCGCCAGGGGACCCGCGTACAGGCGGATGACGATGGTGCACAGAAGAAGAATACAGGTGAGCTGCATCCCTTTTTTCATTATAAAATATGTAATTTCGTGCATCGCCTCAAGGCTTCGGAGCATACGTTTCAGAATGGCTTCCTCCCTTCGGGCAGGATAGTATTATAGTAACATGTCGAAAAAAGTAGAAGCAATATTAAAATAATTCCATTCTACCGCGATAAATTTGTAATATTCCGTTTTATATCGACACATAACTACAAATTACGACCTACTGCGACAAGTATTCAATACATACCGTATTAAATCCTTTTGCCGTGTCGAATTATGCGAAATTTGAATCTGTCGGCCTATCCAAAATTATGGCATAATACCATTACAGTCTGCAATATCGGAGGATTGAGAGGAAAATGCATGAGGGAATTGTTATTCACCAGCAAAGAGGCGGAAGCAGAAGGAGGGATAAAATATCGCTTCGATTATTATATGCTGATTGAGGAAATCTCCGGGGGAAACGATCTCCTGTGCGAAAATTACGGCGTCAAAATCGCGTCGCCGGATCAAGATGGGGATGTATTGGCTATCGGAAACATCACCATGAGCGTACGTGGGATCGAAACGCTTCTCAAGCTGCTGTCGGACAATTTTGTGACACCGGTATCCCTGCCCTACGTTGTGGAAGACTGGCTTTCCAATTAGGAGAAGAATGCGATGAATTATGAAACGGACAGAGTCGGCTGCCGCAGGCGGAGCGGTTTGCAGACTGGCCGAAAGTCACCCGCGCACGGGCTCTGAGGCGATTAACGCGGTACTACGGAATCGAGGGGATTCCAAAAAACGGCGGAATGAAAACGTGGAAAAATGCAAATCGGAAGCTCAATGCCCCGGCTGCCGAAGGATCGGCAGCCGGGGCATTGAGCGTTTCCCCCCGAAAATCCCTGCTATCCGACAGGAACGGGCGGGATGAGGACGCATTTCTGAGGGCACTCAATCTACAAAAGATTTTTGCAGGCGGCGAGCGGAGGAGAGGGTTTTTCGGCAAGCTGAAAGCCAAAGGAAAACTCCCGCCGGCTTTCAGTTGATGATTCATTAAAAAGTTTCTCAACGGTCAATATGGATTACTCGGGCTTAAAGCTGTCCTTCAGGGACACGGAACGGTTAAATACCGGGGCGCCGGGACGACTGTCTTTGCCGTCGGGGCAGAAGTAGCCCTGACGCATGAACTGATAGGAGCCTGCGGCACAGGCGCCCAGGCTTTGCTCCACCTTGCAGCCGTCCAGCACTTCCAGGGAATTGGGATTCAAACACTCGAGAAAGTTATTGTCCGCTCCGTCGGGGTCCATATCGGTGAAAAGGGAATCGTAGAGCCGGATCCGGGCATCCACGGCGGTCTTTATGTCCACCCAGTGGATGGTGCCTTTGATCTTGCGGCCGTCGGCGGGATTACCGCCCCGGCTCAAGGGATCGTATTCGGCCAGAACCTCGGTGACTCGTCCGGATTCGTCCTTTTTGCAGCCAGTGCACCGGACCACGTAAGCGCCCTTCAGCCGTACTTCGTTGCCGGGGAAGAGGCGGTAGTATTTTTTTGGGGGTTCCTCCATGAAGTCGTCGGCTTCGATCCATACCTCCCGGGAGAAGGACACCGGGCGGGTACCCTCCTCGGGGTATTCGGGATGGTTTTCCACCTCGAAAAATTCTTCTTTTCCCTCGGGATAATTGGCAATCGTCAGCTTCACAGGGCGAAGAACCGCCATGACCCGCCGGGCAGTACGGTTCAGGTCCTCCCGCAGGCAGTGCTCCAGAAAATCGCGCTGAACAATGCTGGCGGCCTTGGAAACTCCTATCCGCTCACAGAAGTTGCGGATGGAGGCGGGGGTATATCCCCGGCGGCGGAGACCGCAGAGGGTGGGCATTCTGGGGTCGTCCCAACCGGACACCAGGCCCTTTTCCACCAGAAGCCGCAGCTTGCGCTTACTCATGACGGTATAATTCATGTCCAGACGGGAAAACTCGATCTGCCGGGGTTTGGCCACAGTGTCTATATTGCGGATCACCCAGTCGTACAGGGGCCGATGGTCTTCAAACTCCAGGGAACAGAGGGAGTGTGTGATCCCCTCCAGGGCGTCCTCTATGGGATGGGCATAATCATACATGGGATAGATGCACCAAGCGTCCCCCGTCCGGTGGTGAGAGGTGTGATTGATGCGGTAAATGGCCGGATCCCGGAGGTTGAAATTGCCGGAGGCGGGGTCGATCCTGGCCCGAAGGGTCATGGCGCCGTTTGGAAACTCGCCGGCGCGCATGCGGGCAAAAAGATCCAGGCTTTCTTCAACGGGCCGGTCCCGGAAAGGACAGACGGCGGGGTGGGTGAGATCGCCCCGGCATTCTTTCATCTGCTCGGGAGAAAGCTCACAGACATAGGCCAGGCCTTTCCGGATGAGGCCGATGGCAAACTGATACATCTGCTCGAAATAATCCGAGGCATAGTAAAACCGGTCGCCCCAGTCAAAGCCCAGCCAGCGGATATCCTCCCGGATTGCGTCGACGTACTCCACGTCCTCCTTGGTGGGATTCGTGTCGTCCATGCGGAGGTTGCACAGTCCGCCGAAGCGCTCCGCCGTCCCAAAATCGATGCAGATGGCCTTTGCATGTCCGATATGCAGGTACCCGTTGGGTTCCGGGGGAAACCGGGTGTGCACGGTCAGGCCCTCAAAGCGACCGCCGGGGGCAATGTCTTCCGCGACAAATGCGTGTATGAAATTGACGTTTCCCTCCAGGGTATCAGGGGTTTTCACTTCTTCTGCCATACGGTCCACTCCTATGCTGTTGCTTTTCCGGTACATGCCGCGCCGGCAGTATCGACAAGCATATGACGATTAAATATTATACCTCATTTATTGAAAAAATGAAAAGGGATGTTCGAATTATTTTCGGGATTTTCGTCGGCGCCCTCAAAATAAATGTAAAATTTTCATTTTTCCATGCTCTTATAAAATTTTTTATTGCAATATTAGAAAATTTAAATATAATAAATTTATACAAGCGCCGCAATCCAATACTTAACAGCAGGGTGAGGATTATGTTGGAGGATAAGCACGTTTATGAAGATAAAGCGGAATTGCTGAAGGCAATCGGGCATCCCGTGCGCCTTTGCATCGTGCAGAGAATCATGGAGAAGGGGAGCAGCAATGTTTCCGGGATAGAAACCTGCATACCCAGCTCACAGTCGAGCATTTCCCAGCATCTGACCCGGCTGAAGGCAGCGGGAATCGTCCGCGGGGTCAGAGTGGGCAATGAGATCCATTATGAAATCTGCAACGATGAAATAGTCCCCATTATCAAAGCGATCTTTGAATCCAAAGGGGCAGTATTCATAGAAGGAGGTCACGACGATGACTGATATAGCAATTATCGGCGGAGGTCCGGCAGGGCTTTCCGCCGCCATCAACGCAAGGATCCGGAACAAAACCGTCCTGCTGGTCACCAACGACTACAAGGACAGCTATCTTGCCAAAGCAGAGCGGGTGGACAACTATCTGGGGCTTCCCGGCCTCGGCGGACAGGAGCTTATGGAGCAGTTCCGGAAGCACGCGGAGAGCCAGGGAGTGGAAGAGGTCAACAAACGGGTGATCAGCGTCATGCCCATGGGAGAGAGCTTTTTCCTCAGTTACGAGAGCGAGGTGGCGGAAGCAAAGACCATAATTCTGACCACCGGGGTCGTACCGGCGGGCAAGCTCCCGGGAGAGGGAGAGTTTCTGGGGAAGGGCGTAAGTTACTGTGCCA
Organism: Papillibacter cinnamivorans DSM 12816; assembly: GCF_900176335.1. GTDB lineage: Bacteria > Bacillota > Clostridia > Oscillospirales > Oscillospiraceae > Papillibacter > Papillibacter cinnamivorans. Next base: position 188,715 of record NZ_FWXW01000002.1, on the reverse strand, counting down.
CCTGCGACGGCATGCTCTACCGGGGCAGAAAGGTCGTCGTGGTGGGAAAATCGGCCGACGCGGTGGAGGAAGCCAATTACCTGCATGAAATCGGATGTCAGGTGACCTTTGTGGCCGACAAGGAGGGGACCCGGGGACTTGCCGAAGGAGTGGAGCTCGTTACGGCCAAGCGTCTGGAGATCCGGGGCGACAAGGCGGCCGAGGCCCTGATTGCGGACGGGCGGGAGATCCCCGCCGATGGCATTTTCATCCTGCGCCAGGCCATTTCGCCCCAGGATATCATGCAGGGCATCCAGGTGGAAAACGGCAGCATTGTGACAAACAAGCGCATGGAGACCTCCATACCGGGAGTGTTCGCCGCGGGAGACTGCACGGGAAGGCCGTATCAAATCGCCAAAGCGGTGGGCGAGGGCCAGGTAGCGGCGCTCTATGCCGCGGAATACATCGATAAGATGAAAAAAGAAAACTAAGGAGGGCCATAAAATGGCAAACGAAAAGGCAGTGCATCTGAACGAAAAGAGTTTTGACGAGGTAATTCCCCAAAATAAGGTGGCTCTGGTGGACTTCTGGGCGTCCTGGTGCGGACCCTGCCGTATGGTGGGCCCCGTGATCGAGCAGCTGGCCGACCAGTACAACGGCAAAGCCCTCATCGGCAAGGTCAATGTGGACGAAGAGTCGGAGCTGGCGATGCGGTATCAGGTGATGAGCATCCCCACCGTGATCCTGTTCCGCAATGGCAAGGAGATCGCCAGGGAGGTGGGGGTCATGCCCAAGGACAAATACGCCTCGCTGCTGGAAGCCAATCTGTAAACAAAGCGGGCCTTCTGCGACACCGCGCCGGGGCTGTCCCGATATGCCGTCGGCATACCGGGACAGCCCCGGCTTGCCGATTCCGGACGATTTGTGCATACAGGGGGAGAATCCGGGCGCAGAAGGGGAGCGCGGGGCGGAAAGTGTTGCATTTTCAGATGGCACATGGTAGACTAAAGTCTGCCGAATCCGGAGAAAATCGGGATGGGAAGCGCGCATCCGCGCAGGCGCAGACCGGCATTACGCCGCGGCGCAGCCATTGGAACGGACCGCTCGGTTTCCGGGAGTACGGAATAAATCTGGGAGTGAAGGAAATGCCGAAGGAACTGCCAAAAGTCTACGATCCCCGCGAGGTGGAGGATCGGATTTACGATATGTGGATGAAAAGCGGAGGGTTCCGGGGCGTCATCGACCCGGAGCGGAAGCCTTTCACCATCGTGATCCCGCCCCCCAACGTTACGGGACAGCTGCACCTGGGGCACGCCTTTGACGAAACCCTCCAGGACATCCTCATCCGGACCAAGCGGATGCAGGGCTATGCGGCCCTTTGGATCCCGGGGACGGACCACGCGGGTATCGCTACCCAGATCAAAGTGGAGGAAATGCTCCGGAAGGAAGGCATTACCCGGTACGATCTCGGCCGGGAGGCCTTTCTGCAGCGGGTATGGGCCTGGAAGGAACAGTACGGCAACCGCATCATAGAGCAGCTGAAAAAGCTGGGCTCCTCCTGTGACTGGGACCGGCTGCGCTTCACCATGGACGAGGGCTGCTCCCGCGCCGTGCGGGAGGTCTTCGTGACACTCTACCAGAAGGGACTCATCTACAAGGGGAGCCGGATCATCAACTGGTGTCCCCACTGCACCACCGCGCTTTCCGACGCGGAGGTGGAATATAAGGAAAAACCCAGCCATCTTTGGCACCTTCGCTATCCGGTGAAGGACTCGGAGGAGTACGTGGTGGTGGCCACCACGCGTCCGGAGACCATGCTGGGGGACACGGCGGTGGCCGTACACCCGGAGGACCCCCGGTATCAGCACCTGGTGGGAAAGACGGTGATTCTGCCCCTGGTGAACCGGGAGATCCCGGTGGTGGCGGACGAATACGTGGATATGTCCTTCGGGACAGGCTGCGTCAAAATCACGCCCAGCCATGACCCCAACGACTTTGAAATCGGCCTGCGGCACAACCTGGAGTCGGTTCTGGTACTGGACGACAATGCGAAAATCAACGAAAACGGCGGGAAATACCAGGGCATGGACCGCTACGAGGCCAGGCGCGCCATCGTCTCCGACCTGGAGGCCCTGGGCCTCGTTCACAAGATCGAAGACCATGTCCACAACGTGGGAACCTGCTACCGCTGCGGCACCGACGTGGAGCCCATCGTATCCGCCCAGTGGTTCGTGAAGATGCAGCCCCTGGCCGAGGAGGCCATCCGGGTAGTGCAGGACGGGGAGATCCGCTTCGTGCCCGACCGGTTTTCCAAGATTTATATCAACTGGATGGAGAATGTCCACGACTGGTGTATCTCCCGGCAGCTCTGGTGGGGACACCGGATCCCGGCGTTCTATTGTGAAAACTGCGGCCATATCACGGTTTCCCGGGAGGACCCGGACCGGTGCGAGGTCTGCGGCGGGCCGGTACACCAGGACGAGGACGTGCTGGATACCTGGTTTTCCTCCGCGCTGTGGCCGTTTTCCACTTTGGGCTGGCCGGACAAGACGCCGGAGCTCTCCTACTTCTATCCTACGGACGTGCTGGTGACGGGGTACGACATCATCTTCTTCTGGGTGGCCCGGATGATCTTTTCCGGCATGGAGCACATGAAGCAGATCCCCTTCCACACGGTATTCATCCACGGCCTGGTGCGGGACGAGAAGGGGCGAAAGATGTCCAAATCTTTGGGCAACGGCATCGACCCCATCGAGATGATCGAGACCTACGGGGCGGACGCCCTGCGCTTCAACATCGTCACCGGGAACAGTCCGGGCAATGACATCCGCTTCTATGTAGAGCGGTGCGAAGCCATGCGGAATTTTGCCAACAAGATCTGGAACGCCTCGCGCTTTCTCATGATGAACCTCACCATCGATTCCTGCCGGCTGCCGGAGTGCCTGGAGCTGGAGGACAGGTGGATCCTCTCCCGCCTTAACGGCCTCATTGCCGAGGTGAGCGAGAATATCGAGAAGTTCGAGCTTGGGATCGCCGCGGGAAAGATTTACGATTTTATCTGGGACACCTACTGCGACTGGTATATCGAACTGTGCAAGCCGCGCCTTTCTTACGAGCGGACGACGGAAGAAAAAGAGAGGGCCCAGCAGGTTCTCTGCTATGTGCTCACGGAGCTACTCAAGCTCCTGCACCCCTTTATGCCCTTTATCACGGAGGAAATCTGGCAGGCGCTGCCTCACGAGGGAGACATGCTCATGACCTCCCGGTGGCCCCAATTCCGGGAGGATCTCCGCTTCCCGGAGGAGGAGCAGAAGATGGAGCTCATCATGGACGCCATCCGGGCGGTGCGTGCCCGCCGGGCGGAGATGGGGGTTCCGCCATCCCGGAAGGCAAGGCTTATTCTGGTGACCGGACAGGCGGAAACCTTCGGACAGGGGAAGGATTTCATCCGGAAGCTGGCCTTCGCATCGGATCTGGATATCACCGATCAAGCGCCGGAGGACCTCAAGGGGCTTATCTCCGCCATGACCCACGAGACGAGGATCTTCATCCCTCTTGCCGAGCTGGTGGACATCGAAAAAGAGCTAGAGCGGATCGAGAAGGAACGGCGGAAGACGGAGCAGGAGATTTCCAGACTGGAAGCCAAACTGAACAATCCAGGCTTTACCGCCAAGGCGCCGGAAGCGGTGGTGGCGGCGGAGCGGGATAAATTCGACAAGCTCAGATCCCTTCTTGAAAAGCTGGACGAGAGCGCCCGGCAGATGCGGCAATGAGAACGGAGGAGGAGGCCCTCCGGTACATCCACGGGTTCGGGCGTTTTTCCGGCACGCCGGGCCTCGGCCGGATCCGGGCCATTCTGTCGCGCCTGGGTAATCCCCAGGATTCCCTCCGGTATGTCCACATCGCCGGTACCAACGGAAAGGGCAGCACCGCGGCCATGACGGCCGCGGCGCTTTCTTCGGCGGGGCACCGGACGGGGCTGTACACCTCGCCTTACCTGGAGAGCTTTCGGGAACGGATCCGGATCGGGGAGGAAACCATACGGCCGGAGCTTCTGGCGGAGCTCACGGGGGAGGTTCGGGAGGCGGTGGACGCCCTTCTGGCGGAAGGGATGGAAGCACCGGGGGAATTCGAGGTTACGACAGCCGTCGCCTTTTTGGCATTTTTACGGCAAAACTGCGACATTACAGTGCTGGAGACGGGGCTGGGAGGGCGCTTTGACGCCACCAACGCAATCCGTCCGCCCCTGATTGCCGCCATTACCTCCATTTCTCTGGACCATACAAAAGTGTTGGGAGACACTGTGCCGGAAATTACCCGGGAAAAGTGCGGGATCCTGAAGACCGGATGCCTGGCAGTGGCAAGTGCCGACCAGCCCGCAGAAGCCATGGAGGTAATCCGACGGGACTGCGATGCAAAGGGTATCCCTCTTACAGTGCCTGATTTAAAAGAACTGGAGATGCTGTCTGCGGGACCTTCGGGCTCGGAGATCCGGTACCGGGGAGAATCCTTCCGAATTCCCCTTATGGGTGGGCACCAGGTGTGTAACGCTCTGACCGCCCTGGAGATCCTCCGGTGCCTGAACGCCGCAGGCGTTCCGGTTTTTCCCGGAGCCGCGGCGGAGGGGATCGGCAGAGTGTACTGGCCGGGGAGGCTGGAGTATTTTCCGGGGGAACCGGGAGTGCTGCTGGATTCCGCCCACAATCCGGGGGGAGCGGCGGCTCTTGTCGCTGCGCTGGACTCCTGCTTTCCGGGGACACGGCCCGTAACCGTCATGGGGATGTTCGCCGACAAGGACTACGGAAGGTCTATTTTTCAGGTCGCCTCCCGAAGCAGGATTTTTATCGCCGCGGCACCGGAGGGACCCCGGGCGCTCCGGGCGGAGGTCTGCGCCGCCGCAGCGGCCCCATTCTGCGGGGATGTCCGAGTCTCGGAGGATCTGGAGGCCGCTATTAAGGAAGGAAGGCGGCTGGCCGGCGGGAGAGGACTTCTTCTCATCTGCGGTTCCATCACGCTGGCGGGCAAAGCCCGAACATATTTGCGGGGCTGACAGAAGCTGGCAAAAATTGACAGATATAATACGATATAATTCACCGTGTATTGAGCCGATTGGCTCACAACACGGTGAATTTTTGCGTTCGGGAGGGAAATAACGATGCACGTTACCTATACATGCAAGGATGGAAACGCGAGAATCCGGCTCCTCGGCGAGATAGACCATCACGCGGCCCGACAGATTTCGGCGGAGATCGGGAGGATTATCGACACCCACCTGCCCCGGTCCTGCACGCTGGACCTGTCGGGCGTCACCTTCATGGACAGCTCCGGGATCGCGGTTCTGCTGCGCGCCAAGAGACGGGCGGAGGAGATCGACGGCAGTTTTTCAGTAGAGGGAGCGGGACCCCAGATCAAGAGGGTGATGCAGACCACGGGGCTTGCCCGGCTTATTTCCATCCGGTGATAACCGCGGATTCTGCCGCCGTTCGCCCGCCCGGGCGCGGGCGAACGGACTGAAACAATACGTAAAACGTTACGCAAGAGGAGGAAGCCAAATGAAAGCGATCAACTACATATCCGTTACCTTTCCCAGCCGTTCGGCCAACGAGGCCTTCGCAAGGACGGCGGCGGCCTGCTTCGCAGCGCAGCTGGATCCCACCCTGGACGAGCTGGGGGATATCAAGACGGCGGTGAGCGAGGCGGTGACCAACTGCATCGTCCACGCCTACCCGGACAGCCTGGGGAAGATCACTCTGAAGGGAAGAATCCTGGAGGGGGGTATTGTGGAATTCGTCATCCGCGATTGGGGCCGCGGGATCGCAGATGTTACCCAGGCCCGAATGCCCATGTACACCACCGGGGGCGAGGAGCGCTCCGGCATGGGTTTTACCATCATGGAAAGCTTTATGGACAAGCTCCGGGTGCGCTCGTCGGTGGGGAAGGGGACCACCGTCGTCATGCGCCGGAGAATCGCCTCCCGCTCGGCGGGACGGGACTGAAATGTCAGCCCCGGATACCATGCCTCTCCTGAAGGCAGCCCAGGAGGGCGACAACGCCGCCTGCGAGAGGATGCTCCGGGAGAACGCGGGACTCATCTGGAGCATCGTCAGGCGCTACTGCGGCCGGGGAGTGGATTCGGAGGATCTGTACCAACTGGGATGCCTGGGGTTTCTCAAAGCGGTGCGGGGATTCGACGCCTCCTTCGGGACGCAGTTCTCCACCTATGCGGTTCCCAAAATAGCCGGGGAGATCCGGCGGTTTCTCCGGGACGACGGAACCGTGAAGGTGGGCAGGGGCGTCAAGGAACGGGCGCAGACCATCCGATACGCCCGGGATAGGCTGGAGCATGCCCTGGGCCGGGAACCCACCCTCTCGGAAATCGCGGCGGAGACCGGTCTTGCCGTGGAGGACATCGCCGTAGCGGAAATCGCCACGGGAACGGCGGAGTCCCTGCAGCAGGAGGTGGGAGAGGGCCTGACCCTGGAAAACCTGCTGGGGACGGAGAACATGGAGGATAAAATTGTGGAGAAGCTGGCCCTCCGGGAAGCCATCCGGGCGCTTCCGGAGCGGGAGAGGATGGTGATCCTCCTGCGCTATTTCAAATCTTTGACTCAGGATCAGGCCGCCCGGGTCATGGGGGTCTCCCAGGTTCAGATCTCCCGGGTCGAGCGCCGGGCGGTGGAGATGCTGCGGGAACATTTCTGAGACCGTCGAAAAACTATGTTTTCCGACGGGAACGGGGGCAGAATCGCGCCTTTGCGAAGGCGCGCAAAGTATGCCTTGCGATCCCGCAAAACATTGGGATTTCTTTTTTTGCGGATTCCGATTACGGAGCCGGGCGAAAAATCCGAAAAGCTTTTCGCCGGTAGCGGGCGGACGGGAGAATTTCTTCGGCAGCCCGAGGCGGAAGGGAAACCTTCCGCCTTTTTTCCTGCGGTTCTTTCCTGAGAGACAAAATTCGCGATTGTGCGCGTCTTGGAATTGCGTTTTGCTGAAAAGCGCATTATAATACTCTCTATTGGACGGATTTGTCAGGCAAGAGAACGGATGGAAGGGCAGCGGTATCATCGGTATGAAGTATCAGCTTCTGCATCAGAGCACAGAGGAGCGCATGGAGCTGATCCTCCGCGGCAGCATCTCCAAAACGGTGCTGCTGCTTGCTTTTCCTACTCTTATGATGTCTTTGGTCCAGTCGCTTCTACCCCTTACCGACGGGCTCTACATCAACAATTACTCCGGTTCCATTTCGGCCAGCGCGGTCACGTACGGCGAGCCGGTGATCAACCTTGTGATCGGCATCGCCCAGGGGCTGGGCGTGGCCGCCATGGCGCTCATCGGGCAGACCAACGGCAGGGGGGAATATGAAAACGCGCGGCGGATGGCGGTGCAGATCACCGCTTTCACCATGCTGCTGTCTTTCATTGCCGTACCGCTTCTCATCGGGGCGGCGTTTCCCATTTCCTGGCATGTAACGCAGGAGATCTCAGCGGGCGTATTCCGGTATCTGGCCCTGTATTCCGCCGTTCTTCCCTTCGCCTTCTTTCAGACCGCCTTCAACGCCATCCGAAACGCCATGGGACACCCTGAGGATACCTTCATACCGGCCCTGCTGCTTCTGGCTTTCAAGACGCTGTTCAATTATGTTTTTATCGCATGGCTGGGTCTGGACATTTTCGGATGCGTGCTGGCCTCCTGGATTTCCGAGCTTCTGATTTCCCTGTGGATGTTTTATGTTCTGTTTCTGAAGAAAGGCCCGGAACGGCTGAGGCTGAAGGGCTTCCGGTTTGAGCGGGAACTGACGGCCGTCCTGGTGCGCCTGGGCATCCCCACCATGCTCTCCAACCTCACCATGAGCCTGGGCATTTTCCTGATCAACAACGACGTGCAGAAATACGGCGCGGTGGTGCTCAACGGCGCCGGGATCGCGAGCAATATCACCGGCGTCTGCTTTATCGTACCGGCCGCCTTCGGCGCGGCGGTGACCACCATGGTGAGCATGAACATCGGAGCCGGGCAGCCGGAAAAGGCAAAGCACGCCTGCACCGCGGCTTCCGGCATGAGCATCGTCACGTCCTTTATCATGATCGCGTTTCTCATGTCTTTGGGCAATGTCCTTACGGGATGCTTCACACGGAACCCGGAGGTTTTGGCGGTGGCCGTTCCGGCTCTTCACACCTATGCCTTCTCCATCATCGGTTTCGCGGTCTGCCAGGTTCAGCTGGGCGCCTTCGTGGGAATGGGACGGACGCGGATGCCGCTTCTCATTGGATTTCTCCGTATCTGGCTCATCCGGATGATCTTCATCTGGTTTACGGAGCCGACCCTGGGAGTGTACGCGGTGTTCTGGGGCAACCTGTTTTCCAACTCCGTGGCGGCGGTGCTTACAACGGCAATGGTGCTGCGGACGCGGTGGCGTTCCGTAATCTGAACGAGGAACGTCCATCCCGCCGGAGGCTAAAAGGCGCGGGGGTCCGGCCCGATTCCCCACGCATCAGGAGGGCATACTGTGAAAGAATATACTGAAATACTGGAGCGGCACAAGGTGCTCTGCACCCAGCGGCTTATCCTGCGGCCGTTTACCCCCGACGATCTGGAGGATGTTTTCGAGATGGCCTCCGACGAAGAGGTGACGCGGTATCTGACCTGGGAGAAGCACACACGGCGGGAACAGAGCATGGCCAGCATCCAAAACTATTACATGACTCGCCCGGGAATCTACGCCATCGAGCTGAAGGAGAGCGGAAAGTGCATCGGCTGCATCGACCTGCGCCCAGAGCCCGCCCACGAGAAAGCCAGTTTCGGCTATATGCTCAACCGGAGACACTGGAACCGAGGGTATATGACCGAGGCGCTGGACGCTGTTCTGGCCCTGGCGTTCGGACCGCTGGGCATGCGCCGGGTGGAGGGGTCCCATTACGCGGGCAACGAAGGCTCCGGCAGGGTAATGAGCAAATGCGGCATGCTTTACGAGGGCATGGGCCGGCAGGAGGTCAAGGAGCGGGGCTTATTCTGGGACCTGGTGCACTACGGGATCCTGGCGGAGGACTACCTGGACGGACGGGAGCGCACCTGCGCGGCGGCCGGCTGCAGCACAAAATAGGCCGGATATCCTCCGGCCTTAAACAGACTGAAAGGCCCCTTTTCCCACAGGAAAAGGGGCCAAAAGAATCCGAAAGGCAACTGCGGTATGAAAAAAGCAAGACGGGCGCTCCTGGGCGCCGGATTTGCCCTCTATGGGGGGATCATGGCGTATCTCCTGTTCTGGGCCAGAGGCGCGCGGACGGGGACACCCTTTTGGGAATACGCGAGAGCGACCACCAATCTCGTACCCTTCCGAACGATAAGGGCGTATGTCCGGGCGCTGGAGACAGGCCGTATCAGCCCCATTATTCCCCTCTATAACCTGGCGGGAAACTTCTTCCTGTTTATCCCCCTGGGGTTTTTTCTTCCTGCCTTTTTCAGGCGGGCGGAGAAAACGCCGGGATTTATCCTGTGCGCCGCCGCGCTTTTTCTGGCCGTGGAGACGCTGCAGCTTGTCACCCGGCGGGGGAGCTTCGACGTGGACGACATCATTTTAAACCTGGCGGGAGCGCTGACGGGCTATGTTCTGTACCGGATGTTCAGAAAAGGGCGGAGCAGCTGAAACGGCGCGAGGGGTCAATTGCTGTCCCGGATTGCCTTCAGGGTTTTCAGGCAAGCGTCCACAGCGGATTCCGGGGTGGCCCAGGAGGTCACCAGGCGGATGCAGATCCCGCCGTTTTCCTCCGCCCACATGGTTTCAAAGGAAAACTCCTCCGACAACCTGGAAAGCGTCTCCTCCGGGAAGAGGGGAAAAAGCTGGTTCGTGGGGGAGGACAGATACAGGGGGTATCCCAGTTCTGCTATGCCGTCCTGAAGTCTGGCCGCCAGACGGTTTGCGTGCCGGGCAAGCTCAAAATACAGATCATCCCGGAAGAGGGCCTCAAACTGGAGCCCCAAAAGGCGGCCCTTGGCCAGGATCGCGCCCCGCTGCTTCATGAGGAAGCGGAAATCCTCCCGGAGGGCGGGATTGCAGACGGCCATGGCTTCGCCGAAGAGGGCGCCGTTTTTGGTGCCGCCGACATAAAAGGCGTCGGTGAGCCTTGCCAGATCCGGCAGGGTCAGGTCGCTTCCGGGGGCGGTGAGGGCGGAGCCGAGACGGGCCCCGTCCAGATATAAGTAGAGGCCGGTTTCTTTACAGAAACGGCTCAGGGCCTCCAGCTCGCCTTTTGTATAGACGGTGCCCACCTCGGTGGAATCGGAGATATAAACCAGGCGTGGGCGCACCATGTGTTCCCCGGAATGCCCCCGGAGTATGGGGAGGATGTTTTTGGGGGTGAGCTTTCCGTCTTTTGCCGGGACGGTGAGCACCTTGTGGCCGGTGGCCTCCACGGCGCCGGTCTCATGGACGTTGATGTGCCCCGTGGAGGGGGAAATCGCCGCCTCGTGGGGCCGGAGGAAGGCGGCCAGGGCCGTGAGGTTTGCCTGGGTGCCTCCCACGAAGAAATGAATCTCCGCATCGGACTCCATCCGGGCGCGGAGCAGGTCCGCCGCCGCGCGGCAGTACGGGTCCAGCCCGTATCCGTCCGTCTGTTTCAGATTGGTTTCCTCCAGAGCCTTCAAAATCCGGGGATGGGCCCCCTCGCTGTAGTCGTTTTTAAAGCTGTGCATACCGGCGCCTCCGTTTCGGGGTATCTGATCCGGCGGGAGAGAAAATCCCGCGTATCTTTCATAGTACCTCCGGCGGGAGGCGTTTGCAAGGGGAAATCCGGCTGCCGGGAAAATCCGAAGGGAAGCTTGCCGGGAAGTGTTGACCCCATGGGGGAAATATACTACAATATGTTGTGCCGGCTTTAAGCCCGGAGGGTCCGGCAAAGAGAAGCTTAAAACGCACGTTTGGCAGGACGGAAGTTTTGCCAAACCGCTTTTTGTATGGAGGCCGGCCTTTTCTATCAGAGGCCCGGCGGGCAAACGAACGGAAAATGGTGAAAAAATGACGGAACAGGAATTCAAAAAAAGATACTGCAAGGCGCGGCGGGAGGCCATCGAGCTGGAGCACATGAAGCTCAACCCGGAGCAGCGCCGGGCCGTTCTGGCCACCGAGGGGCCCCTGCTGCTGCTGGCGGGCGCCGGGAGCGGAAAGACCACCGTGCTCATCCACCGGATCGCAAACCTTCTCCGGTACGGCCGGGGCTCCGACAGCGAAGAGGTACCGCCCCGGGCCACGGAAGCGGATCTTAAGTATCTGGAGGACTATGTCCGGAAGGGGAAGGGAGAGCCGGACGAGCGGATCCTCCGGCTGTGCGCCGTGGAGAGCGCGCCGCCCTGGAGCATCATCGCCATCACCTTTACCAACAAGGCGGCCGGAGAACTGAAGGAACGACTGTCCCGGATGCTGGGAGCCTCCGCTCTGGATGTCTGGGCTTTTACCTTCCACGCGGCCTGCGCCCGGATCCTCCGGCGGGAGATCGACCGGCTGGGGTATTCCAGGGATTTCACCATCTACGACACCGACGACGGCGAGCGGGTGATGAAGGCCGTGGTGCGGGATCTCAATCTGGACGAAAAAACCTTTCCCCCCAAGCAGATCCTGGCCCACGTGAGCCGGGCGAAGGACCGGCGGCTTTCACCCGAGGAATACCGGGAGGAATGCGAAAAAAGCGGGGACTGGCGGCTGATCCGTTTTGCCAGGGCTTACGGGGAGTACCAGAAACGGCTGCGGGAGGCAAACGCCCTGGATTTCGACGACATCATCTTACACACGGTGACCCTGCTTTCCAGGTTCGAAGAGGTAAGGAGCTATTATCAAAACAAATTCCGGTATGTGCTCATCGACGAGTACCAGGACACCAACCACCTGCAGTATCTCCTGGCGAGCCTTCTGACCGGGAGCAGGGGAAACATCTGCGTCGTCGGGGACGACGACCAGAGCATCTACCGGTTCCGGGGCGCCACCATCGAGAATATCCTCAGCTTTGAGGATCAGTATCCCGGCGCCCGGGTGATCCGTCTGGAGCAGAACTACCGCTCCACGGGACGGATCCTGGAAGCCGCAAACGCGGTGATCGGGCACAATCTGGGGCGGAAGGGAAAGAAGCTCTGGTGCGACCAGGGGCCCGGGCGCGAGGTGACGGTCTATACGGCGGCCAGCGAGCACGACGAGGCCCGGTACGTGGCAAAACAGATCATTGACGGGGTCGCCCGGGGAGAAAACTGGCGGGACCACGCGATCCTATACCGGATGAACGCCCAGTCCCGCCCCATGGAATACGCACTGAAGCAAAACGGCATCCCTTACCGGATCATCGGAGGAACCCGCTTCTTCGACCGGGCGGAGATCAAGGACATGCTCTCTTATCTGTGCGTTATAAACAATCCCACAGACACCCTGCGCCTGAAACGGATCATCAACTCTCCCCCCAGAGGGATCGGGGCCCGAACCCTAGAGACGGCGGAAGCCATCGCTCTGACCCTGGATATCCCCCTGTTCCAGGCCGCCGCGCAGGCGGGGAGCTATCCGGAGCTGGGGAAGGCCTCCGCCAGGCTGGAAGCCTTTGCCCGGACGATTTCGGAGCTCCGGGAGCTTTCGGAAACCCTGCCTCTCCCGGAATTTTACGACGCGGTCCTGGAACGCAGCGGGTATCTCGCCGCTCTGGAGACCAAGGGGGATGTGGAGAGCCAGGGAAGGGCCGAAAATGTGCGGGAACTGCGGTCGAGTATCGTGAATTATCTGGAGAACGATCCGGAGCCCTCGCTGGGCGGCTTTTTAAATGAAATCGCCCTTTACACCGACCTAGATGAGATGACCGACGAAAACAGCGTCCTTCTCATGACCATGCACAGCGCAAAGGGGCTGGAATTTCCCAACGTGTATCTGGTGGGCGCGGAGGAGGGGGTCTTCCCCGGAATGCGGTCCATCGGCGAACCGGAAGAGATGGAAGAGGAGCGGAGGCTCTGCTATGTGGCCATCACCCGGGCAAGAGAGCGGCTGTTCATCACCTGCGCGGTGCAGCGGACGCTGTTCGGCTTTACCGCCAGCAACCGGCGGTCCCGGTTTGTGGACGAGATCCCGGAAGCACTGGTACTGGAGGAGGGATATTTCCCGCCCAAATCGGATAATCCGCCTCCGGCGGCTCACACACCGGGAACCCCTTCCGCTTTCAGCGGGACACCCCGGCCCGTCCATTCTTCGGCGCCGACGGGCCGGCCCAAGGAGAAAGCCGCGTTCCGCCAGGCCGGGGCCCCGGCATCCGGCCTACCGGACTTCCGGAAGGGGGATATGGTGCGGCATAAGGTGTTCGGCCAGGGGATGATCCTTACGGTTCAGCCCATGGGAGGGGACGCGCTTCTGGAAATCGCCTTCGACGAGAAGGGGACCAAGCGCCTGATGGCAAAGACCGCGGCACCCTACCTTACCAAGCTGTAAAGGCTTGCGGCAACCTCACGGGCGGATTACAGGAGCTCCCTGAAGCTGCGGATATAGCCATGACAGCGGCGGCGCATCTCTTCTTCCCAGGGGGCGAAAAACGAATCGTAAACGCCCACCACGCGCATGCCCGCCGAGCGAGCGCTGAGTACGGCGGCGGGAGAGTCCTCAAACACGGTGCACTCTTCCGGGGCCGCTTCCAGCCGCCGGGCGGCCATGAGGTAGATCTCCGGATTCCGCTTGTCGCAGCCGGCCTCGTCGGCGGTGATCACCGCCTGAAAGAGGTCCCGGATGCCGTGCTGCCGGAGAGCGGCGTCGCACAGATGGGGCATGCAGGAGGTGGCCACGGCCATGGGAAGGCCCTCCCGGCCGCACCGAAACAGAAATTCCCGGACCCCGTCTTTCAGAGGAACGGTATGGGCATAGGCGTCGAAGGCCATGTCGGACCAGGCCTTCATGATCTCTTCCGGCGTTTCGGGGAGAGAGAAGTATTCTTTGGTGAAGCCCGCCGCGTTCTGATAGGTGGCGTGGGTAACGAATTCGGTATATTCCTCCGTCACGGAAAGGCCGCGGCGGGAGAGAAAGTCCAGGTCGATCTGCACCCAGACGCCGTTGGAATCAATCAGGGTGCCGTCCAGATCAAAAATATACATAGAGCCTCCTATTTGGAATTTTCATAATAGAATCGATAGGGATAATCTTTTGCCTCCTGGGCATAACCGATGCCGATCCGCGGGCCGGACAGGATGGCCCGGGCAGTTGCGTCCTCCAGGAAAACGCCGGGCAAGTCGTCCCGAAGAAGGAGCGGGCCCTCCGTGAGGTCGGCTCCGTTCTGCGCCCTAGTTATGTCCAGAGCCTGGCATAGCTTTCCGGGGCCGTTTAAAAGATTCTTTTTCCGGTAGGCGCTGAGGGCGTTATAGGGAAGGCCGTACCGGCGAAGAGCCATGGAGTCTCCGCCGACGACCGGCTCCAGGGCCCGGATGAGGACGGCGCAGGGTTCGCCCTCGGCTTCGGTGACGAAGTTAAGGCAATGGTGCATCCCGTAAACGAAGTAGACATAGGCGCAACCCGGAAGGCCGAACATAACGCTGTTTCGCGGAGTGCGCCGGTATCCGTAGGAATGGCAGGCTTTATCTCCGGGGCCGGCATAGGCCTCGGTTTCCACGATGCGGCAGACCAAAGTTTCTTCGGGCAGGGTCCGCACCAAATATTTCCCCATGACATCCTCTGCCACGGCGAGAGTATCGCGGTTATAGAATTCCCGGCCGAGTACTGGCATGGAACCGGCTCCTTCCCCAAAATCAAGGCTTTGAGGGCCGCGGCTTCTTTTCCTCGTACGCGGCGGTTTCCCTCAGCCCCTGCATTCTATCATATCCGCCCGGAACCCGTTTGGCAACGAAAAACGCAAAGGAATCCGCCGTTTGCAGCGATGATTCGATACCGGAAGCCGCGGAAGAAAGTGAGTATATCAATGATTCTCAAGCACAACAGCGGGACGGCCAAGCTGGCTCTTTTGGGGGCCGCGTTCATCTGGGGAAGTTCTTTCGTGGTGATGAAGAACACCCTTTCGGCTATGCCCACCTTTTATCTTCTGGCCATCCGTTTCACCATGGCTTCCGCCCTGATTGCGGTGTTGTTCCGGAAGCATTTAAGGCATCTTAACCGGGAGTACTGGAAGGCGGGGGGGATCATGGGGCTTCTGCTGCTGGGAGCCTATGTGTCCCAGACCTTCGGCCTCGCGGGAACCACTCCCTCCAAAAACGCCTTTCTCACCGCCGTTTACTGCGTAATCGTTCCCTTTTTTTATTGGCTCTTTCTCCGCAAGCGGCCGGACCGGTACAACATCGCAGCCGCCATTCTCTGTATTGCCGGAATCGGTTTCGTGTCTCTCAACGACGACATGAGCATCCTTCCGGGAGACCTTTTAACCCTCCTGTGCGGTTTTCTGTACGCGGGGCATATCATTGCCGTGGCGAAATTCTCCAGGGAAAAAGATATCTTCATGCTCACTCTGGTCCAGTTTGTCACCGCGGCGGTTCTGGCCTGGGTTTTCGGCTTTGTCTCCGAGCCGTTTCCCGCGGTCTGGAGCGCTTCGACGACAGGAAGCCTTTTCTATCTCGGCATCTTTGCCACGGGCATCGCACTTCTCTTTCAGAACATCGGCCAGAAGTACACGGAGCCCACGACGGCCTCCATCCTGCTCACCATGGAGTCGGTTTTCGGAGTCATATGCTCCGTCCTGTTTTACCACGAGCAGGTGACGGCCAGAATGCTAATGGGGTTTGCCCTTATATTCGTCGCCACCATCTGTTCCGAGACCAAGTTTTCCTTTCTGGGGAAGAAGGTGCATCCGGCTTCCGAAGGCATGGGGAAGGTTCCTACCGGAACGGAGGAAGAGATGCGGTAACTGACTTCAAATGCCGCCCAGAAGGGCGGTATTTGAGTTTGTCGAAATAGGCGTTCCGCCTTTTTCGACAAAAGGGCCTGCAGTCTGCCGCGCGCCTCGCCATCCGCCTATGGCGGACGGTTCGACACTTACAGCCTGGGAAGTATTTTCGGGCACGTACACGCCACACCCGAAAATCATCCGATTTTTTTTCGCCACTCCGGCGGCGAAACTCTGCGAGGTTTTTCGACAGTATGAAATACCGCCCGGAAGGGCGGTATTTTATTGTGATCTATAAGGAGAAAATTTGGCGGTGCCCTTGCATTTTTTCCATCTGTTATATATAATATATAACGGATGGGCTGAGGCACGAAAAATCCGGCCTATGTTTTTAATGCATTCAAACGGCGGGACCTTTCCGCCGTACAACGGGGAGGAATGGAAATGAAACGACAAAAATGGATCTGCCTGCTGCTCTGCGCTGGCATCTTCCTGGGACTGACCGCCTGCGGAGGGACGGAGAAGGAGGGATTCGACACGGAGGCGCTGGAAAAGGACGCCAGGCAGTGCGTGGAGAACCTGGTTTCGGGAGACTATGATTCCGTGGTCGGGGAATTCAACGCCACCGTTTCAAAGCAGCTGGACGCGAAGGGACTGGAGGACGCCTGGACCACCACCGTGGGGAGCCTGGGAAGCTTCCAGGAGATCCTGGAGGTCACCGGCGAGGAGAGCAAGGGCTACTATGTGGTGAACGTACTCAGCCGGTTTGAAGGAAACGGGCTTATGACGAAACTCACCTACGACTCGGAGGGGAAAATCGCCGGACTGTGGTTCAGTTATCAGGCGGTGGAGGCCCCCGAAGCGACCTCTACGGACCTTTACGAGGAGATCCCGATCCAGGTGGGAGCGGGGGAGAGCAAGGTGGACGGATTTCTCACATTGCCGAAGAATGTGGAGAAGCCGCCGGTGGTGATTTTCATCCAGGGCTCGGGCTCCACCGACATGGACGAAACCATCGGGACGGCACAGAACAAGCCGTTTCAAGATCTTGCCTGGGGCCTCGCCGAAAAGGGAATCGCCTCCGTCCGGTACAACAAGCGCTTTTATCAGTATCCCGACGAGGCAACCGCACTGGGAGGCAACCTGACCGTCGGCGACGAGGTGCTCAGTGACGCGGCGGCCGCCGTCGCACTGGCTTCTTCGGACGAGCGGTTGGACGGTGACAGAATTTTCATACTGGGACATAGCCTGGGCGGCATGCTGGCTCCTAAAATCGCCCTGGACCATCCGGAGGTCTCCGGAATCATTTCCATGGCGGGGACGCTGCGGGGGCTGGAGGACGTGATCCTGGACCAGAACAGGGAAGCCATCGCCGCGGCGGATATGACCGACGAAAAGAAGCAGGAGACCCTTACTCAGGTGGAAGCCGAGGTGCAGAAGGTCAAGGCGCTCACCCAGGGTGATGCGTCCGTTACGATTCTGGGGATATCGTCGGTCTATTGGATGAGCCTGAAGGAATCCACGGGGACGGAGATCGCGGAGCGTCTTACCTGCCCGGTGCTGGTCCTGCAGGGGTCTGCGGATTTCCAGGTCTACCCGGACAAGGACTATCCCCTCTGGGAGGAAACCCTGAAGAGCAAGACGGACTTTGAAAGCCACCTTTACGATGGGCTCAACCACCTGTTCATGACCACCAACGGGAAGCGGGACGTGACGGAATACAACATCGCGGGCCATGTTTCGCAGACGGTGATCGACGATATCGCCGCGTGGATCGGGAGGGTTTCCCAATCATAACGGATACCGGGGGGGATGCAGAATCCCTCCCCGGTTTTTATATTTTTTTAGTTTAAAACAGCGGCAGAGAAAATTTCGGGATTGCCCCGGCTTTTTAAAGCATAGTTTTTATCGGGAAGGTCCTGTAAAATCCCGATTAAAATCCGGTCTTACAGGTTTTTGGGGAGACGCAGATTACAGGAGGAGGAAAACAGAGTGATCAGAAAAGCGCTTTCTTTGGTTCTCTGCGCCGCCGCATTGGTGGGGCTTGCCGCCTGCGGCGGAAGAACGGAAACCGGAACGCCGGCCGGGGAGTTTTACGAAGAGATCTCCATCCGGGTGGGAGCAGGGGAGAGCAAGGTGGAGGGCCTTCTCACATTGCCGAAGGACGCGGAAAAACCGCCGGTGGTGATCCTGATTCAGGGCTGGGGCAACACGGACATGGATGAAACCCTGGGGGCAGCGGAAAACAAGCCGTTTCTGGAAATCGCCAGAGGCTTAGCGGCGCAAGGGATCGCAACCATCCGGTTCAACAAGCGGTTTTACCAGTACCCCACGGAGGTGTCAGAGTTGGGAGACAAAGCCACGGTATACGACGAGATTTTAAACGACGCTTCCGCTGCGGTAACGCTGGCGGCGGCAGACGAGAGGCTGGGACCGATTTTTGTTTTGGGGCATAGCCTTGGGGGCATGCTGGCTCCCAAAGTCGCCCTGGACCGTCCTGAGGTGGCGGGTGTCATTTCCCTGGCGGGGACACTGCGGTGGCTGGAGGACGTGATTCTGGACCAGTACCGGGCGGCGCTGTCGGAGCAGGAGAACATCACTCTGGAGAACAAGGAAGCTCTGCTCTCCCAGGTGGCTGAGGCGGGAGAAAGGGTGAAGGCCCTCACCGCGGATTCTCCGGGACAGATTTTGCTGGATATTCCCTCGGCCTATTGGCTGAGCCTCAGAGAGACCACCGGAGCCGAAACTGCAAAGCAGCTTACCTGTCCCGTTCTGGCTCTCCAGGGGACGGAGGATTACCGGGTGTTTCCGGAGACCGACTATCCTCTTTGGACAGAAACGCTGGGAAATCAGGTGACAGGGCATCTCTACGATGGGCTCAACCATCTGTTCATGCCCTGGAACGGAAAGCGGGACACCACGGAATACGACACCCCGGGACATGTATCGCAGGCTGTGATCGACGACATCGCCGAATGGGTCGGGAGGGTTTCCCAATCTTAAATACAAAAGCCCGGGAGACGTATGCCTCGGAAACGGCCGGATCTTCCCCGGCGGCGGCACCGGGAGGGCCAAAGCCGGCGATTCGGCAAAAGAGAAAAAATCAATCGGATGGGCTGAGAACGGAAAAATAACGGCAACCCCAGTTTACAAATATTCTTACTGATTTGTTAATGCGATCCATTTTTCGCCGAAAACTGCGGCCAACGGCGAAACAAGACCGGAAAAATCCTGCCGGAGATCCGAAAAATCGCTTGACAAAAGAGAGGGAAGCCTTTATAATTTGTTTCAATTCAATTCAATTCAATTCAATTCAATAAACCTATGAGTAAGAGAAGTAGCCGGAGAACCTTGCTTTTCAGAGAGCCGCGGAGGATGGGACCGGGGCAGGCGGGAACCGGGGAATGGACTTGCGAGGGCGGCTTGAAACGGCTTTGCCGGAGTAGATGCCGACGGGATCCCTCCCGTTATCCATCGGGCGCGCATGACGGTGCGCGAAGCGAGCGGGCTTTTGGCCAATGTGGGTGGTACCGCAGGAGCATTCAGCTTCTGTCCCTGTTTACGGGGACGGAAGCTTTTATTTTTCAGACAGAAGATAGGTATACGGAAAATGATGAAAAGGAGAATGGCTATGAAACTCTTCGGCAAAAAAACGCTTGCTCTCGCACTGGCGGCGCTTATGGCGCTGGCACTGGCCGCCTGCTCCGGAGGAACACAGACGGCTTCCCCCACACCCACACCCACGGCCACGGAACCCGCGGCGGAACCCCTCAAGATCGGCGTCATTCAGTACGCTCCCCATCCGTCTTTGGATAACTGCTACACCGGATTTTTGGAAGGCCTTGCGGACGCAGGGTATGTGGACGGGGACAACATCACCGTCGACTTCCAGAACGCACAGGGCGACATGTCCACTTCGGACCTCATCGCCAAGAACATGGCTTCCTCCGAATATGACCTGATCCTGGGCATCGCGACGCCGGCGGCCATGTCAGCTTACAGCGCCACCAAGGAGCAGGGGATCCCCGTGGTCTTCTGCGCCGTGTCCGACCCCTTGGCGGCGGGCCTGGTTGAGAGCCTGGACGCCCCCAATACCAACTGCACCGGCACCTCCGACGTTTTAAACCTTGAAGCCCAGATGAAGATGATCCGGGCATTTTTGCCGGACGCCAAGACTATCGGCGTTCTTTACACCACCAGCGAGCCCAACTCCGTGTCCCATCTGGCGAAATTTAAAGAGCTGGCTCCTACCTACGGTTTCACCATCGTGGACGTGGGCATCACCAGCGCCTCCGAAGTGGCGAGCGGAGCGGCGACTTTGGTTTCCAAGGGAGTCGACTGCGTGAACAACTTTACCGACAACAATGTGGTAAACAACCTTGCCACCCTTCTTCACGAGACCGACACCGCGGGCATTCCCGTATTCGGCTCCGAGGTGGAACAGGTGAAGAACGGCTGCATCGCGTCAGAGAGCATCGACTATGTGGCCCTGGGCCGGCAGACCGGCGCCATGGCGGCGAAAATTCTCTCTGGAGAGGCGACGCCCGAGACCATGCCGGTCCTGTCCGTGTCCGACACCGCGCCCGTCTATAACGAGGCGGTATGCAAGACGCTGGGCATCAGCCTGCCGGCGGATTATGCCGACGCGGAAAGCGTAAGCGCGGACTGATATCACCGATTTACCGGCTAAAACAGCATTAGAGACAGACCGCGCCCGGAAACGCCGCGTTTCCGGGCGCGGCGGCGCGAACCGAAAAGAGGCTGGAGCACAGGCCGCCGAAAACGGCTTGCCAAGACCGGCCGGGGAGAATATAATGGTTTCGGTTTTGCTTTTCCGGAAGGCGCAGAGCCTTACAGCACAGAGGAACGGACGGGTACTATGGAGATTCTTTTGGGCCTGATCAAAAACGTCCTGGAAGAGGGATTTATTTACGGCATCATGGCGATGGGAGTTACCGTCAGCTACAGCATCCTCAAATTTCCCGATCTGTCGGTGGACGGTACCTTTCCCCTGGGAGCCTGCATTACGGCAGTGCTCATTCTCGCCGGGGTCAATCCATGGCTTGCCTGCGCCGCGGCTTTCCTCTGCGGAGCGGCCGCGGGCTGCGTCACGGGGCTTCTCCACGTGAAGCTCCGGATCACCGATCTTCTGTCCGGCATCCTGGTGATGACCGCAATGTGGTCGGTGAATCTCGTGATCACGGGGGGCAGCGCAGTGAAGCCCTTCTACAACATGCCCACCATCTTCAATTCCGGAATCGCATCCATGCTGCCGAAAGGGATTTACACCTACCGCATCCTGATTATCGCGTTCGTCGCCGCCCTGGTGGTGAAGCTTCTTCTGGACCGGTATCTCCGGACGAAATCGGGGCTCATTTTACAGGCCACAGGGGACAACACCCGCTTCGTCACCTCCCTTGCCATCAATCCCGGACGGATGAAGATCCTGGGCCTTGCCATCGGAAACGGCCTGACGGCTCTCTCCGGAAGCATTCTGGCCCAGCAGGGGGAATACGCCAATATCAGCAGCGGAACGGGAATGGTGGTGATGGGGCTGGCCTCCGTCATCATCGGCACCAGCCTTTTAAAGAGAGTATCCTTTCTGAAACTTACCACTATGGCGGTGCTGGGTTCCATTGCCTACAAGGCGTGCCTGGTGGCCGCAATGAAGCTGGGGCTTCCCACCAATTACTTAAAACTCCTGATGGCGGTGCTTCTTACCGTGGCTCTGGTATCCAACGGAGTGCTCAAACGGGGAAAGGAGGCGCAGCTGGATGAGTCCATCGGATAACAAGCCCGTTTCCGTGACTGCGAAGGTGCGGTTCGAGCACATCGACAAGACTTTTAACCGGGGTTCGGTAAACGAGGTGGTCCTGCTGGAGGACTTCAGCCTCTCCGTCCGGGAGGGGGAATTCGTGTCCGTGGTGGGGAGCAACGGCTCGGGGAAGACCACCCTTCTCAATCTCCTCTGCGGCACCCTGTTTCCCGACGAGGGGAGAATCTATCTGGGCGAGTTGGACCTCACGGGTCTTAAGGACTATGAGAGAGCCGCCTGGATCGGTCGGGTATTTCAGGATCCCGCCAGGGGGACCTGCCCGTCCCTTACCATTCTGGAAAACATGTCTCTGGCGGACAACAAGGGAAAAAGCTACGGCCTGGGAAGCGGGATCAACCGGCGCCGGGCGGATTTTTACCGGTCCCAGCTGGAGCTTCTGCACCTGGGACTGGAGGATAAGCTCCACCTTCCGGTGGGAGCGCTGTCGGGAGGACAGCGGCAGGCCCTGGCGCTGCTCATCTCCACTCTGACGCCTATCGAGCTTCTGGTGCTGGACGAACACACCGCGGCTCTGGACCCCAAGGCTTCGGATACCGTAATGGAGCTTACGGAAAAGGTCGTCCGGGAGAAGGGCATCACCACCATTATGGTGACCCACAACCTGAGGTTCGCGGCAAGCTACGGAAACCGGATCCTCATGATGCATCAGGGGCGGTGCGTGCTGGATGCAGCGGAAGACGAAAAACGGCAGTACACCATTACGGATCTGCTGAAAATCTTCAACGAAATCAGCGTGGAATGCGGAAACTGAAACATTCGGAGAAAGAATTAAAGGAATTCGTAATTTTTTCATATAACGAAAGAAAAAGCAGGAAAATACATCTTTCATTTCATCAGGATGTATGATAAAATATAAAATCGCAAACGATTGCGCGGGCTTTATTCCGGTGGCTTTCGGCCACACGGGCCGGGAGGGTTTTCATAAAACGGCGTTTCTCCCAGGATGCCCCGCCCGGCAAAGGGAAAGAAGCGGCGCAAGCTGTGCATTCATGTGTAAACTAAGCCTATAAGGCAGAATGGAAGGTAATTTATGGCAGAAATCAAAGAAGCAGTACTGGTTGCATACGGCAGATCCGCCATGTGCAGAGCATTCAAGGGCTCCTTCGTGGAGACGCATCCCGTGGAGTACGCGGCTCAGACACTTCAGGGCGTCCTGAAGAAGGTTCCCAAGCTGGATCCCAAAGACATCGACGACGTGATCGTCGGCTGCGCGTTTCCCCAGGGCGTAACCGGGTTCAACATCGGCCGCCTGATTGCCCAGAGAGCCGGCCTTCCCGACGAAGTGCCCGGCATGACCGTCAACCGTTTCTGCTCCTCCGGACTCCAGAGCATCGCCACCGGCGCCAACGCCATCATGGCCGGCCAGTATGAAGTGGTCGTATGCGGCGGCGTGGAGCACATGTCCAAGGTTTCCATGGCTCCCGATCTTTCCACCGCAGACGCGTGGCTCAACGAGAACATTATCGGAACCTATATGCCCATGGGCATCACCGCTGAAAACGTGGCGGAGCGCTGGAACGTATCCCGGCATGACATGGACGCCCTGGCCGTGGAGAGCCACAAGAAAGCCGCCGCCGCTCAGAAGGCCGGCAAGTTTGTGGACGAGATCATCCCCGTCACCGTAGTAGGCCCCGACGGCAAGGAAAAGGTCGTCACCCAGGACGAAGGCATCCGTGAGAGCACCACGCTGGAAGGCCTTTCGAACCTGAAGCCCTGCTTCAAGCCCGACGGCGTCGTCACCGCAGCCACCTCCTCCCAGATGACCGACGGCACCGGCTTTGTGGTTCTTATGTCCAGAGAAAAGGCCGATAAGCTGGGTATCAAGCCCATCGCCAAATTCGTCGGCTTCGCCGTGGGCGGCGTCGCCGCGGATGTCATGGGCGTAGGTCCCATCGTTGCCATCCCCAAGGTCATGAAGCTCACGGGTCTTTCCCTCGCGGACATGGACACCATCGAACTCAACGAAGCCTTCGCTTCCCAGGCGCTTGCCGTGATGCGGACCCTGAAGATGGATATGAGCAAGGTCAATCCCAACGGCGGAGCAATGGCTCTGGGTCACCCCCTGGGCGCCACTGGCGCGTTCCTGGTCTGCAAGGCTATGTCTGAACTGAAGCGGACCGGCGGCAAATACGCCCTGATCACCATGTGCATCGGCGGCGGCATGGGAGGCGCCGGCATCTTCGAGATGGAGAAATAAGATTTTAAAGTAAAAGAGAGAGCATGGCTGCTGATCGGCTATGGCCAGAAGCACAGGTCATGCTCTCTTTTTTATATCCTTCGCACGGAGAAAAGCGAGCCGTACAGGGCGGGTTTCGGTGCTCTGCCGTGCCATACTATTAGATGAAGGAGCGAGCCAGTCCAGATGACCAAGAAAGAGCTTTACGAATCTAAAAAGCGGACATTACAAGAGTGCCTCGACGTCATTCAATCGGGCGACACCATTATGCACGCGGGATACGGAGACGAGCCTATCAATCTCCTCCGCCAGCTTCATACCATCGCGGACCGGGTGAAGGACGTAAACGTCTGGGTAGGCCTGGGCAACGACCGGTATCTTTTCAACGTACTGCCGGACATGGCGGGTAAAATCAATACCCTGACGGTTTTTTACGGGCAAAACTGCCGGGAGGCGCATCCCCGGGGGAATGTGACCCTGCTTCCCACCCATCTGCACTGCGGATATCAGGAGATTATGCGCCACGGGCGGCACAATGTGTTTCTGGCAGCGGTAACTCCCATGGACGAATTCGGCTTTGTCAGGACCTCTTTGGACATGCAGTGGACCCAGGAGTCCATCAACGAGGCGGATACGGTGATTTTCGAGATCAATCCGAACCTGCCGCTGGTCCACGGTCTGACCCAGATTCCCATTGAAAAGGCCACCTACGTAGTGGAAGTGGATACTCCGATGCCCGTTCTGCCGGAGGGAAGCGCCACCGAGGAGGAAAAGGCCATCGCGAAGTATGTGTCCTCGCTGGTGAAAGACGGGGATACGATTCAGATGGGAATCGGCGGAATGCCCAACGCGGTGACCGCCGAGCTGATGGACAAGCGCGACCTGGGCATCCATACGGAGATGATCACCTCCGGCATGGCAAAGCTCATGAAGGCCGGGGCCGTGACAGGATTTAAAAAGACGCTGCACCGGGAAAAGGTAGTGGGAGCGTTCGCTTTCGGGACGCAGGAGCTGTATGATTACATGGACGGGAATCCCGTCTTCCACATGATGCCGGCAGCCTATGTGAACGATCCTTTCGTTATCGCTCAAAATGACAACATGGTGTCCATCAACACCGCCCTGCAGATCGACCTCACGGGGCAGGTCTGCAGCGAGAGCATCGGACCGAAACAGTATTCCGGCACGGGAGGCGCCTCCGATTTTGCTTACGGCGCGTTTCACTCCAAGGGGGGCCGAGGCATCATCGCCATCGGGTCCACGACAAAGGGCGGAACCATTTCCCGAATCCAGCCCTTCCTTACACCGGGATCCATCGTAACCATTTCCCGCAATATTGTGGATTATATCGTGACCGAATACGGCATCGCGCCCATGCGGGGGCGCACCGTGCGGCAAAGGGTGGAAAACCTGATTGCCGTCGCCCATCCGAACTTCCGGAGCGAGCTCCGGGACTATGCCAACAAGGCGATGCTCTGGTAATTTTATTTTACAGGCCTCAGCGGCATCCGCAGATTCTGCGGATGCCGCTTTGCATTTTGGGCAAAATCCGACAAGGTACGCGGTTGCGGGAAAAGGACGGGATATGGTATAATAGCCATAATCGGCTATTATACCAGGCTGAGTGGCGCGGTTTGCTCCCGTCCTTCGGACGGAACCGCAAACGATGCCATGTACCACGAAACGCCTATCGCCAGCGGAAGAACAAAAGCGTGACAGTCCTTATCCCTCAACAATGTACCCGCCGTGCCGCCCAGCACCGGCGGCCGAAGCAAAATCCGGTTCATCCGCCCTTCGAGGAGCATATATACACAGGAACCCACAAAGCATCGATCCAAACGGACGTACGCGATCGACCCGATTATCTATAATAACACCGACGCGCATGCCGGATTTGGCATAGATGGAAACGGAAAGGAGAAGGCCATGGAAAAAAACAACAAGTACTGCGAGATCACGAAGGAAATCCTGGACCTCACTACGCTGTGCAAAAAAAACAGCGCGATTGCCCCGGAATATTACAGCCAATATGACGTTAAGCGGGGACTGCGGGACGTAAACGGAAAGGGTGTCCTCACGGGACTGACGGAAATATCCGAGATCCGGGCCAGTATGAAGGACGGGGATCGGACGGTTCCCTGTGAAGGAAAACTGTTTTACAGGGGAATCGACATCGAGGATATCGTAAGGGGTTTTGTCCGGGAAAAACGGTTCGGATTTGAAGAAGTAACCTATCTGCTGCTGTTCGGCGAGCTGCCAGACAAGGCCGAGCTGGAGCAGTTCCAGAAGATGCTGGCGGGATACCGGACGCTGCCCACAAATTTCGTGCGGGACGTCATTCTGAAGGCGCCCACGCCGGATATGATGAATACCCTGGCCCGGAGCGTACTGACACTGTATGCTTACGACGACAAGGCAAACGATATAACGGTTCCCAACGTTCTGCGGCAGAGTCTGCAGCTCATCGCCAATTTCCCGGTTCTTTCGGTGTACGGCTATCACGCCTACAGCCATTACCAGGGAGGGCAGAGCCTGGTGATACATACGCCCAAGGCGGAGCTTTCCACGGCGGAAAACATCCTGTACATGCTCCGGGCGGACAGCAAATACACGGAAATGGAAGCGCGGATCCTGGATGTGGCGCTGGTCCTCCACGCGGAGCACGGGGGCGGCAACAACTCCACCTTCACCACCCACGTGGTCACCTCCTCGGGGACGGACACCTATTCCACGGTGGCGGCCTCACTGGGTTCCCTCAAGGGCCCGCGGCACGGCGGGGCCAACATCAAGGTCATTCAGATGTTCGAGGACATGAAGCGTTCCATCTCCGACTGGAAGGACGAGGACGAGGTCCGCGCTTATCTGGATGCGCTGCTGAATAAGAAGGCCTTCGACCGGGCGGGGCTCATCTACGGGATGGGGCACGCGGTGTATTCCCTGTCCGACCCCAGGGCGAACATCTTCAAATCTTTTGTGGAGCGTCTCTCCGAGGAGAAGGGCATGCTGGAGGAGTTCCGTCTGTATTCCATGGTGGAGCGCCTCGCCCCGGAGGTGATCGCCGGGGAGCGGAAGATCTACAAGGGAGTCAGCGCCAACGTGGACTTTTTCAGCGGGTTTGTCTATCACATGCTGGACCTGCCCTTGGAGCTGTACACCCCGATCTTCGCCATCGCGCGGATTTCGGGCTGGAGCGCCCACCGGCTGGAGGAGCTCATCAACGACGGGAAGATCATCCGTCCGGCTTACGAAAGCGTTGCCAAGCACAGGGATTATGTGCCTCTCGGGGAGAGGGAGCCGGCTTTTGCAGCGGAGAACGTAAAATAAAACATAAAAATCCGGCCTTACGGGCCGGATTTTTTTATGGTCGGGAGTATCGCGTTGGCGGCTGATCTCAGAGGAAACATGCCGGGCCGCACACTGGCGCGTCATGAGAAAAGGCCCATGGAGATCCAATAGGGGATGGCGACCAGGAGGGCCAGCATACTGCTGACAAAATAGACGACGCCGAAGCGGGTAAAGTGGGAGGGGACCCAGCCCCGGCCCTGCATATTGGATTCGGCGATGAGAGCAAAGACGTTCTGATAGCTCATAAAGCAGGCGTTGATGGCGATGTTGAAGAGGGGAATCCAAACCAGGGGGTGGACCCCGTAAACCTGAAAAACCTGGGGCAGGATAGGGACCAGCACCGCGAGGCTGGGGACAAAGAGCGCGATGTCGATAAAGCGCAGGAGAAAGAGGATGGGCATCAGGGCCAGGATGAAAAGCCAGGGACTGCCCGAGATGGGAGCGAACAGGGGCACCAGGAGGTCCGACAGCCAGGCGGACACGCCGGCGGCCTGGAAGACGGCGCTCAGGCTCATGGCCACGCCGTAAAAGATCATCAGGTCCCAGTTGATACCGGTGTTGATCTCCTGGGGCCGGATCACGCCCAGGACCACCAGGAGAAAAAAGGCCACGAGGCAGACCGCGGCGTCCGGGATTTTATGTAAGGAGGAGGTGGCGAAGAAAAGACAGGCCCCCACCAGAATGAGCATCGTTATTTTCTCGTCCCGGCTCATGGGGCCGAGCTTTTTATATTCCAGCAGGAAGGCGTCCTTTTGAATATTCAGGCGATCCGCCGGCCGGAGGACGATATACCCGCCCACCACCACCAGGACACTGATGAGAGCCGCCGGCAGCATGGCGACGCTGAGCCAGGCGGCAGAATCGATGGGGCCCAGTTCGGGAACGCCCGCGTACAGGCCGGAGAGAATCGGCCCATTGAGGGACCCGGTGAGCCAGCCCGTGCCCGGAATGAGAGCCATGGCCCAGGCGGTGAGAAGGACGAGAGAGCGCCCCCGGGATTTTTCCTCCAGATGACAGAGATCCACGCAATTCATGGCGATGGGGGTGATGATGACCACACGCACGGTGATGGAGGGGGTGAGGAGGGAAAGAACCACGCCGATGACCACCCAGATGAACAAGATCCCCGGATAGGTGAGGCGGGCGTATTTCATGCCCAGATAGGCGATCCGCCTTCCCAGGCCGGTTTTAGCCAGGACAAAGCCGAAAAAGAGGGCCGGGATCAGCGTCCAGACGGCAGTACTGGTGAAGCCGGAAAAGATTTTGGCGGGAGCTACGCCCATGATAAGAAGGGAGGCCGCGAACAGGCAGCCGCCGGTGGCCTGGGAGATGCCCAGAGGCTTGAAAATCCAGATGCCCACCGTGATCAGGAGCATCATGAGCACCCTGTTGCCCAGGGGATCCAGCGCAGGCGTGAAGGGGAGGGCGATGCCTATGTACAATCCCAGAAGCAAGAGCAGAGAAAAACCGATCCAGACGACTTTCTTATTCATATATTCTCTCCATTCGTTTTGTACGGGCCGCAGCGATAAAGACTGGATGAGCCGATCTCAGACCGGAACAGGCGGTTGCCATATGAAAAGACGGGGAGAAGGATAATGGGGTTCAGAGAAAGAGAGACAAGATCACCGTGATGATTCCGGAGACGCACAGGGACAGGCCGCTCATGGCGCCCTGAACCTCTCCCAGCTGGATGGCCCGGGAGGTGCCGATGGCGTGGCTGGAGGCGCCGATGGCGACGCCGGCCGCAATGGGATTCTGAATGCGGAACAG
Organism: Papillibacter cinnamivorans DSM 12816; assembly: GCF_900176335.1. Taxonomy (GTDB): domain Bacteria; phylum Bacillota; class Clostridia; order Oscillospirales; family Oscillospiraceae; genus Papillibacter; species Papillibacter cinnamivorans. The sequence continues at coordinate 159,779 of NZ_FWXW01000002.1, read as the reverse complement.
GCGGATGAGCAGGGGAGAGAAGACGGCCCCCAGAATCCCCGTGAGGATCACCGCAGCGATCGTCACCGGCACAATCCCACCCAGTTCACGGGATATTTCCATGGCGATGGGGGTGGTGACCGATTTGGGGATCATGGAATACATCAGTTCGTCTCCAAGGCCGAAGGCTCTGCACAAAAGGGCCGCGCTGGTCATGGCGGTGACCGCTCCGGCAAGGCAGCCCAAGAGGATGGGGACGAAGTACCGCCTCAGGACCTGAATCTGCCGGTAAACAGACAGGGCGAGGACCACGGTGGCGGGGGCGAGAAAGAGGGAGATCACCGACGCGCCTTCCATATAGTCGTCCAGGGGTATGTGAAAGACGTTCAGCAGGAGAATGATGAGGGCGACGGCCACCAGGAGGGGATTTACAAAGGGAGATCTCAGCCTGTGATTGGCAAAGGTCCCGAAAGCAAAGGCCAGAATGCTCAGAGAGAGCCCAAAGTACGGGGAGGAGATAAATTCATTCACCCTTCTTTTTCCTCCTCTCCTGCAGCCGGATGATGGCTGTGACGGTATAGGCCGTAACGGCAAAGGTCAAAACGGCGGTAATGGCACAGATCAGGAGAAGGAGGACCAAATGATCCTTTACGACGGCGTAGTACTCCATGATCCCAACGCTGGCGGGAATGAAGAAAAAGGACATATTCCGGAGAAGAAAATCACCGGTTTTTTCAATATGGCTGGGCTTTACTATACGAAGGCAGAGGAGCGCAAAGAGAAGGACAATGCCCAGGACGTTAGCGGGCACCGGGAGGGGAAGGAAGGAGGAAAGAAGTACTCCCGCAAGACAGACCCCCAGAATGACGCCGATTTGCCGCAGAATCTCCACCGACTGTTCCTCCCATTCAAAAACGGCCGGAGACCGGGCGGACACCGGGGTTCCGGCGTCGCGGCGGACTGGCCGGGCCGCAGCGATATCATAAAAAAAGTATATAAGGGATGCAGGCCGTTGTCAATCCGGCCTCCCAGCTACTTTATCGCGGGCCCGGACGATTCCGCCCGGGCCCGATTCCTTCCGTTAAAAGAGAATTTTGCAGGCTTTCTATTAAATCGCAATAAGAAAACGGGATATCTTCAGGATTATCCGGCAAAAACACGGCGCCAGGAAGGTTGAAATTTCGCCATTTTGATGTATAATAATGGCAAAATTGAAGTGCTGACAGCCGTGGGGCAGACGCACTGACAATAACGTTTACGCAAACGGGAACCGCGTACGACATAGGCGCTCTTGTTCATCCGGGCAATGCCGCAAGGCCTGCTTTTCAGCACGTTGCCGATGGAAGGAGTTGCTTTTTTTATGGTCACAGCCGAACGGGTACGCGATTTTCTGGGCAATCCGCTGGTGCAGCGGAGGATGAAACGGCCTGAGGAGCGGGACGAAGACGGAAGGACCCTCATGGGCGAGGGGCTCTCCGCTTACGCGGGGCAGGAGAAGGCACGGGCAAGGGAGCTGCCGTATTTTCTTTTTCTGGACCGGACCCCCGTATCCTGAGACGGAACCGGAGAAACTAAAAGCGAATTCTATTCCCAGCCGTTTTACCGGAGGACGTATTCCAATATCGCCCGGAGCATATCGGAATACGGGCTGGAGCCGCCCCAGAAATTTTCCTCTCCGATCCTTATCGTATGGAATTTCACCAATCAGTGCAATCTGGCCTGCGAGCACTGCTACCAAAACGCCCATTCTGCACTGCCCGATGAACTGACGCTTCACAAAAAGATGGGACTCATTGACGAGTTTGTGGAAAACGATGTGTCGGCGCTGGCCCTTTCGGGAGGCGAGCCGCTGTCCCACCCCGATTTCTGGCCGGCGGTCTGAATGCGGAAAGCAAGTTCTGAAAGAGCCACGTTTAAGACAGCGACATTAGTGAAGACCACCCCTTGCGGGGCGGTCTTCACTTGCAGAGAAATATTCAACTTACCGTACAATCCCGGGGCGCCTTGTCATCCCGCAGCCCTTTCAGCACGGGCTGACGCATTGCTCCGGAGGAGGATTTCATCATATATTTAACAGTACAGACCAGCTCGGGCACCAGCCAGACCGCAGCGTCATTCCCAGGAGACAATTCATGGAAAGGGGGATTTTCCGTCTTTTTCACCTTTGCCATACGGCGAAATACGTCCGACGATACCCCCAGAGTCACATGGCCGCGACAGACCAATTTTTTACCCCGGTATTGTCCCAGGATAAGGCTTGCTATCCCCTGTTCTTTTTCAATATACCCGCAAATCACGAAATCATCGTCCTGCAGGTTCTTTATCTTCAGCCAATCCTTCGTGCGTTTATCGAAAGCGTATCCGCTGTCCCTTCGTTTTGCAACGATGCCTTCCAAATTTTCACGGACGGTGAGATCGTAAAACGCGGTTCCGCTTTCCTCCACAAACCGAGACACGGCCAGCCTCTCGTTTTCCGAAACGACGCCGGAAAGAAGTTTTTTCCGCTCCATGAGGGGCAGAGCAGTAATTTCGCGATCCGTTATATAGAGAACATCGAAAGCGATAAAGCTTGCCGGATTCTTCCTGGACTGCAGACGCAGCTTAAAGTCATTTCCCGTGAGAGACCGGCGCTGAATTTCAAAAAAATCCGGTTTCCCGGCGTTCATAACCACCAGCTCACCGTCCAGAATGCAGCGCGTTTTCACCTGACTGTGGATTTCGGACAGTTCCGGTACTTTTTGAAGCATCTTTATATTTCGCTTATTCCGAAGGTCCGTGCCCTCCAGCGGATCGAGGTAGGCAAGGCACCGCTCGCCGTCCATTTTCAGCTCGAAGATATAGTCGGGGCTGTCAAAGGGCCCGGATGATCCGCCGATCAACATGGGTTTAATGCTTCTTGTTTCAAACAGATCCGTCATGCGCCCTTTTTCTCCGTCTGCGCCCGTTCCACGCTGGCTTTTAAGGCATCCATCAGGCTGATAACGTTATTTTCCTTTTCCGGACCGGCGACGGATACTTCCTTACCCGCAATTTTTGCCTCGATCAGGTCTTTGAGCTTCTGCTGATATTCGTCCCGGTACCGGGATGGATCGAAGGGCGTGTCCATGGAATTGATGAGAGCCTTCGCCATCGTCAGTTCCTGCTGGGCTATCTCGGGCTTTTCATAAGATTTCTGCAGCTGCTTGATATCGTCCGAGTAAAACATGGCGGATATAAGGACCCCGTTTTTCCGGGGAATGATTGCCATCAGAGTATCCTTCGTGCCGAGGACAGTTTTTCCCACGGCGATCTTCTGCTCGCTCATGAGAGCCGCTCTTAAAAGCTCGAAAGCCTTTTCTCCTCCGGGCTCCGGCACGGCCTGATAGGTTTTCTCGTAATAGACAGGGGAAATCTGATTGAGATTGGCAAAATGCAGGATCTGAATGGATTTTTCCTTTTCGGTTTTGCTCTTTTCAATCTCATCATCGGAAATCACCACGAAATGGTCCTTGTCAAATTCGTATCCCCGCACGATATCTTCCACAGCCATTTCCTTACCGCAGTGGGCGCAGATTTTCTTGTAACGAATACGGCTCTGATCTTCCTTATGCAGCTGATTGAAATGAATGTCGTTGTCCTGCACCGCCGTATACATTGCCACGGGAATTGCCACCAGACCGAAAGAGATCACCGTTCGATGGGAAACCGCCATTTTATTCACCCTGGGTTAGTTTTCATTGCAGGCGTGAAATTATACCAGGGAGCAGAATAAACATAGAAATCCGAGAGGACCCGCAAATCCATTCAGTCGGGGAATACAAACAGATAGACGGTTTCCCTGTAATCTCTGCCGCCGATGGCGAGGTTTTTTTCCTCCGTTTTTATTCCCCCCATCTTTTCATAAAAGCGGCAGGACGGGTTGTCTGTCAGACAGCCGACGACAAATTCCGTGTATCCCGTTTGATGCAGCTCCTCTTTCGCGGCGTTCACAAGGCGCCTGCCGACACCGTTTTTCTGCAGAGGATCCACAACGTAAAGGGCATAGATTTCCCCCAGGCCGGAATACCGGTTTTCTCTGGCCGGGCCGAATATTGCAAAGCCCACAACCGTATTTTCCAGGACCGCAACGAGGACTTTACCCTCCTCAATGTCACGGAGAAGGGAAGAGATGCGTTTTTCGTTTTTTTCATCCAGAGCGTTCAGGTACGCCCCGTCCACGATCCCGGCATAAGCGGTTTTCCAGGTGCGGACCATGATGCGGGACACCTCTGTTTCTTCTCCCGGCAAGGCCCGGCGTATGATGCATTCCATTTTGTCCCCTCCGGCAGTTTGACACTAGATTTCATTAAAATGCTGATACAACAAGTGAAGCGGTATGGTTGCCCCCCGCCTCCGGCGAGGGGCAACCATACGTCTTGATTAATCCTTTTATTGGATAATAATTAAGCCCGATTGCGCTTGTGGCGGCAGCGGGCGTCACACGCCGGGAGGCAGCTTGTCCTCCATGAGGCCGCGGAGGCTGAAGGTTTCCCCGTCGGCTACAAAGGTTCCGTCCCCCACGGCGTGAAAGGTCCGGCGCTCCTTCCGCTCCGCATCGATCCAGGCGCGGAGCCCCTCCAGGATAAATATGCCCTGTGGCTCCAGGTATTCGGCCACGCGGCACTCCAGGCAGGCAAGGCACTCGGCGATGAGGGGGGCTTTCACTTCGGCCGCGGGGAGGGGCGTCAGGGCAAAGGTTTCGAATTTATCCACGTCGGCGCCGGAGCAGTCCCCGATCCGGACCGCGGTTTCCGCAAGATCCACCGCGGGGACCGCGAGGACGCATTCCCGGGTGTTCACAAGAGCCCGGAAGGAATGGTTCCACGGCCCGGTGGCGATGGCGATCCTGGGGGTAAAATCCATCACCATATGCCAGGAGAGGGTCATGATGTTGTCCCGGCCGCCGTCTCTTGTGGAGATCAGGAGGACGGGCCCCGGTTCGATAAGCATGAAGGCTTTTTCCATGGGCAATTTCGAAAATGGCATACGATCCGCTCCTTATCCCAGACTGTCAGGCGACAATTTTCCTTCTGCGCCTCAGTTTATCACAGAATACGGAAAAAGTCGACGCCGCGCTGCAGCGGAGCGGATCAGGCATATTCCGGCCCGGCCGCTTGTATAGACCGGCATAAAATGATACAATACTAGTGAAGAAAGTTATCCCCCAACCATAAGCCGAGCTTGTTTGCAGAATACCGGGAGAAGGAATAGAAAGGAGACAATTATGGCTCGATATTTCATTGTTCCGCATCGCTGGAAACAGTGGGGCAGCTCCGAGGACTGGCGCGATTACGTCATCTCCGACTCCGAACTGGAGGATTCCATCGGTAAATGGAGACGGGACGACGAGCACGAGACCACCGAAAAATGCAGGGAACGCCTCATGAAGGACCTGGTTGAAATCGACGCCGACTTCGACGCCATTGAACAGGGGTATGTTGAGGATGAAGAATAATCGGCACTGAACAGCCGGACCGCAATGCGTCGACCGGAAAAGGACCCTGCAGCCTTATAGGCTGCAGGGTCCTTTTCCGTGATACAACGCGGCGCGACAAATCTTAATCCACTTACAGTTCCGACAGGAGCGCCTTTGCGTCGGACACGATGTTTTCCGCTCCGGATATTGCGAGAAACTCCCTGTCCCGGTATCCCCAGTCCACGCAGATACACGCGACCCCCGCATTACGGGCGGTTTCGACGTCCACTTCGGAATCCCCGATGTAAACAGCCCTTTCCGGAGGGCATTGAAATCTTTTCAGGACCTCGAACACGGAGTCCGGCGCGGGCTTTTTGCGGATTCCCTGCCGTTCTCCCACGGCGTAGTCAAAAAGACCGTCAAAGTACTTATCGCAAAGCTCCTGAACGCCGTAATCCGGCTTGTTGGAAACGACCGCGGTTTTGCACCCGCCCTGCCGGAGGATGCGGATCAGCTCCGGGATGCCGCCGTAGGGCCGCGTCGTATCCGCATAATGAACGCGGTAATACTCGGTAAAGGCAGCCTGGACTTTGTTGACGACGCTGGCTCCGGTTCCCGCAGGAACGCCCCTTTCGATCAGCTTTCGGATCCCGTTGCCGACGAAGCGCCGGACTTCCTCCCGGGTGCGCCGGGGCAGGCCGTTTCGTTCCAGCGCGTCGTTCAGGGCCGCGGCCAGATCCTCCAGAGTATCCAGTATGGTTCCGTCCATATCGAAGATTACAGCGTCGTATTTCATTTCCGCGCTCCGATCAAAATTTTTTCAGCAGTATCCATTATAGTATGGAAAGCGAAAAACTTCCAGCGTATAAAGGTATCTGCCGCGACCGGAGCAATCGTCATACCGTTACAGGCCGCCTGCCGGAATTTTTATTCCCGCCACTCGTAGTAATACTTGAATCCATACCCGTTCAGATGGAGAATAACGGCTTTTTCAGCCCCGGGGGAACCTGCGATCATCTTCTGCGCCTGCATCGTTCCCGAGTAGGCCTGTATATATGTCTCTCCGGCGGGCGTGGCAAAATTGATTTTCCCTGCGGTGCCGTATCCCGGATTAATTGTGGATGAATCGAAGGTGACCGAGAACTGCGAGATCCCCCATGAGGACCCCACCGTCCTGGCAACGGTAATGACAGGCAGGTCGTTTGCCCCAAAATATGCCGGGGGGTCGGTCCAGACTGTCGTTGCCGATCCGGAGGCGATCGTTTTTCCGTTTTTGTCCACTCTCGTGACCGTTACGGTGAAATTATTCTTTTCTCCGGCGGTCTCACTGGTTTCGGTATATATGTCGCCGTTGGCAAAACTTCCGGTTTTGGTTCCGTCCGCTGAGCTGACGACATACTCCCATTTCGTGAAATACCAGCCGGGACCGCTCTGGCTCCTGGTGATGAGCACGGTTTTGGTGGCACCGTCCCAGTCGATGCCCAGCCCCAGCAGATAGCCCATGGCCCGCACCGGCAGATAGGTCGTACCGTTGTAGGAGATCGGGAGCACCGGTGTGCCGTTGTCGCCCACCGGAACGGCAGCCTTGCCGTCGAGCTTAAATTTCAGCTCGCCGTTGAGCACCGCGCCGGAGATGGGGATCAGTTTGCCGGTCTTGGCGGCTGCAGACGCCGCAGGCGCCGTTTTAGTCGTGGTGCTGGTAATGAGCACGGTTTTTGTGGCGCCGTCCCAGTCGATGCCCAGTCCCAGCAGATAGCCTACGGCCCGCACAGGCAGATATGTGGTGCCGCTATAGGATATGGGCAGCACGGGCGTACCGTCGTCCCCTACGGGCACCACTGATTTACCGTCCAACTTAAAGCTGAGCTGGTCGTTGAGCACCGCGCCCGATATGGGGATCAGGCCGCCGGGAGCCGTGCCAGGGGTCGGCTCGGGTGTGGCCGGAGATGACATCGGCGTCGTTTTGGTTGCGCTCCAAGTGTAGGATCCGGCGCCGTTTTGTGAAAAAGTACCGCTCATACTGGCGCTGCTGCCGCTTACCGTTAAAGTGCCGGTATAGTCCTGACGCAGGGAGCCTGAATCCCATGCCCGCGTGAAGGTGACGGTATTCCCGCTGATCCGGCCGTTTATGAGCTTTTCCGTGTTGCCTGCGTCAATACTTACAGTCCCGCTGAATTCGCTTCCCGATTGAGTTGTGATATTGATGCTTCCGCGGGAAGAATGCGCCGTAATACTCCATTCTCCCAGCATATCGGGCGCAGCTGCAGACACCGCCGCCCCCGGCAGCCCCACCGAGAAAAGCATGACCAGTGCCAGCACCACGCGAAATGCCTTTATTTTTCCCTTTCCTGCCATGATAACAGCCTCCCCCTCATTTTTATTGCCGCTATGGAATCTGCCGATCAACCGTTTCCAATCCCGGACGAGATTTTTCGGGATATCCTCCAATTATCCTGTCACAGCATAGCATTCTCCAGCCTGAATTACTTCACCCGACCGGGTAGTATGCGTGAATAAAGCCCCCACCTTTTTCGGGTAGGGGCTAAAAATCATATGATTTTCACAGCTGTTATTCCGGCGCAGCCGCGTCTTCTTTTTTCAGCATGATGTTAATCAGCTCCGCACGGCTTTGGATATCGAATTTGGAATATATGTTTTTTACATAATATTTGACGGTGTTCTCGCTGATGGCAAGTTCACCGGCAACGGTCCTGTATGTTTTACCCTGAAGCAGCAAAGCGGCGACCTGGCTTTCCCGCTCCGACAAATTCCCGAATCTTGCGGCGTGACCGATCCGGTCGGTCTGTTCCTGCGCGGACATTTCGGAAAACGCCGAGAGATACATATGGCCTTTGAGCAAAGAGGCAAGATGCCTGTGCAGGGGGGGCAGGAGGATGAGCGTCACGCAAACCACCGCCAGCGCCAGCAGCGAGGGGTCGGGACCGTGTATATCCGCGGATGTGACGGCCTCGCCGATCAGCCCGCCCAGCAGCACGCCCAACACATTTGCGGAAAGGCCGATCCCAAGAATCTGGGCGGGATTTTTGTGAAGCTCCAGCATTTCGCCGAGTATGCTCCACCAAAACAGGTCGTATACCCCGAAGGCGCCAAGCATCAGCGTATTGACCGCGATATAGCCGGCCACCGAGCGCTCAAAACTCAAAAAGCCAATAAACGAAAGCCCGATCATGGAAATCGCCACATAGAGGATGTAAGTCCGGTTTACTCGCCGGGGCAAATTTCTCATGATAAAAAGCGCGGCAATATAAGGAACGGCCCAATACCAGCTTGCCAGCCACTCAAGATGCGCAAAGGCGGGATTGACAACCTGATACATGAGTCCTGAGTTAATCGTGATAATGACGATGAACAGGCATAAGAATACCAGCAGTTTTCCAATGCTTACAGAGCTTTCCTTCCGCCCTGCGGAAACGGAGGGAGCGGCGCTGTCCTCCTCCGGAAGCTTCAGGGCAAACGCGAAGGCGCACAGCAGCATCAGCATGGCCAGCGCCAGCCCTGTCTGCGGCGAGATATGAATGGCCGCTACATTGAGCAGTATCATAAAGATATTGGACAAGATCAGCATATCCGCGACCGTTTTGATGCGCTCGTTTCTCGGCGTGCCGCTTTTCAGGTAGAACGCCCAGGCTGCCACGCAGCCTCCGGCCAGAAACGAACTCGCGACGATCCCGGCAGTCCAAAGCCCGGTGGGAGGGAAGAAGAAAATGCAGGATGCGGCGATGGAAAAAAGATAAGAACCCAAAAACAGCCGTTTCGCAGCTTTCTTTGTTTTTATAAATAAACCGCACAGCAGCAGCCCGGCAAAAACAGCCGCGACCGCGCTGAAAACCATTCCGGCAAGGTCGACTTCATAAGCATCGGCGAGGGCATAGAAGATCCGGCCTTCAAAGAGGAAAGCCAGCATCCACGCGGAAAACAGAGAATGGACAAGAATGGAAAGCTTCCGTTCGTCCATATTAATCCGAAATCCTCCCGGCGAACGCCTGTCTTCCAACCCGTCACCCCCCACACATAACGATGCGCCACACTGCTGCCGCGGCCTTTTGCGCCCCCGTCGGAAGGTTTCGGGGCATCTTTCGGCATAAGCCGCAGACTGCTGTTTCACCATGCCTTCCATTTCGCCGGCAATCGAATACAAAGAAAACATACGGCCGGTGAGACCCCATTTTCGCCCACTTCGCTGAGGGCCAGGCAAGCCAGGCTTATGTATCCAGACGAATATTATCCATTTTATCACAGCCCGCGTCGTATATCAAATAATTGGAATATTTAGCTCCGACTGTATGGAAAATAAATTGCACCCGTGACATATACATATTCCGTTTTTATCCGACCGATACATCGCGCTCCGGCGGCACGGATGCGCGGGGAGCGCGGAATGGGGGATAGGTGCTTGCTGTGCCGGCTTGAGTGCCCGATGAGCCTGTTCCGGTAAAGTTTCATACGGCGGGCCCCAATAGCAAGGAAATAAGAAAAATCCTGCAGCCTTTGCGGCTGCAGAGTCTTTGCCGGGAAAATACTGTAAATAAAATTTATTACCGCGAGCCGCGCGGAATCGCGCGCTCCAAGCGTTTTGGCCGCATGCCTAAATCTTGATGCCGGGCGGATTCATTTCGCCCGGCAGATTGAATCAATCGGGTGCAGCACCAAGGGGCGCGGAACCCATCAAAAAGAGGCAAAAAAGATAAAATCTTTTTTGCCTCTTTTTGATGGTGCGCGAGGCGGGAGTTGAACCAGCACGCCCGGTTGGGCACTAGTACCTGAAACTGGATAATTATGGATTGGTTAAGCCCTCTATTTACTTTTTGACATTAACTAAGATTAAATAGAACTACACTCCTGCAACGGTTAGAAGGCATTTTTGTATTGATGTGCCCTGTAACGATTGCAGTGTATATATTTGTGAATAAATGAATATTTTTCGATTTTGTAGACAAAACGTGGTACATTGTATGCACTAGAACTATCCCTAGGTGATGTCGATTGGTTTAAAGGCATTTTTAAAAATCTAGTGTATAGATTTGCCTAACATTAAAAAATCTTTAATACTTAGATTTGTCTAGCATTAAAAATCTCTAGTGTCAAAATTGTTGAATAACTAGTGCAGATTGTAAGTATAGGAAAAATATGTTGAAAAACAGTACGGTAATACTTATACTTTGATATAAAGATAAAGGATTAATTAAATGGAAGTGTTGATATGTATAAATTAAATAATTATTGGTTTAGCTTTGTTGATGAGTTGAAATATAATAATAGGTACTTTCCTAAACATCCTTTACTTAATGACTTAAAAAAATATGTGAAAGCAAATATCAAAATAGTTGAGAAAGATACAAAATTATATAGAGCAAGAATTGTAAATGATATTAAGGATACACCAACTATTAAGTTTATTGATGCTAATGGAGGACGTGTTATCCTTAATTATTATCAACATTTAGAAAACTTCAACTTTAATCAACTTAGAGAAGGCCAATTTTTAGGATATAATAAAGAGAACTCATTTGTTCCACTTTTATCTTGCATTCCGGGAGGTAGAGCAAACCCCAAATTTATTCCTGTACTTTATGCTTCAGAGCAGCTTGAAACAGCAATTATTGAAGTAAAACCATTATTTGAACAATATGTTAGTGTTGCTGAGATCAATGTAGATAAAAGAATAAAAATAGTAGATTTTGCAAGAGATAGATATATGCCTGACATAATAGATGAAAACTATTCAATAAAGGATGCAATTAATGAGATTTCGAAATTATTCTCTATGCCTACCAATAATCAAGATGATTATTTAGTAACCCAATTTATATCTGAATTTATTAAAAACCTAAATGTTGATGGATTTAGATTTGAAAGTTCTTTATATAAAAATGGAATTAACATGGTGATTTATAATTATCAAAAATGTAGAGCAATAAAGTCTGATGTTTTTGTATTACATGGATGTAATTATGATATAGGCCATTATTGTTACAGAGAAGAATACGGTAGATGATTATATGGGGGGACGTAAAATGACTTGCAGTAAGTGCGGGAAACAAATACCAGATGAAAGTATATTTTGCATGTATTGTGGTAAAACCATTAAATTTGAAACTGATGCGTTAAATAAATATATTGAAACGAAAAATGTTAACAACAAAGAATCTAGTATCGTCAAAGAAAAAGACGATAGCGAAAGTAAGAATCAAGAGAAGAAAAAAGATATGACGGTTCCAATTATTATCGGAATCATATTGGGTATATTAGCTGCATTCTTTAAACCTATTTTTATTTTAATTGCGATAATTGCATTTTTAATATGGCTTTATAGTGACTTTTTTATAAAATAAATCATGAATATATCTGGTTAGTCCTAAACTTAATATAAATAACCTCTGCTTTTGTAAAGCAGAGGTTATTTATATTAAGTTATTCTTTTACTTTTAACATATCCAAAACCTCGTCTAAAGACTTTCCCGAAGCTTTAGCTGCTTTGGCAATTTCATTCAGTGTTTCTGCTTTTGTTTTCTTTTTTAGGCGTGGAGCTAATAAAGCTTTCTTTTGGTCTTCAAGTTTATCGATTCTGCTTTTATGAAATCCAATTTTTTGTTCAATTAGAGCTAAACGTTCTTCTTTTGTTTTTCTTGATGCCATAGGTTTTTCTCCTTTCGTTTGTAGAAGTTATAGTTAATTATAATACATAAATAACTAAAATAATACGTCAAATTATTAAAATGTTACTTGTGTTTTTAATCAGACCTACTTATTAAATCTAGGTAAAACAAACAATTTGCAATCGCTAAATGGAACGCTTAGGAAGGTTATAGAGCAATTTTAAAATTTTATCAATGTGAGTTAACCTTTCTATTTACAATACGCAATAATTACTTCATAGAATTATTTAAATAACATCTTTAGCATATCGTTAATGCGTCGTTCTAATAGAAATTGTGTCATATCATCAGGTTCCGGATGTCCCCGAGTCAGATAAATATGATCAGGAGTATTAAAGCCGAAGCCAAACATGATATCTGGTTTTGCTGGGTTGCGTTTTTGCCTTATAGATGCAAGTAATTCCGTCATTTCTCTGTTTGTAAAGGCAAGAATTAAGGTTTCCCAATTTATACTATTGCAATTTACTTCTGACACAGCCTTTCCAGAAGGAAATCGTGGATAGACACCGGCAATTAAATACCAGTCTGCATTTTGCTGGATATCAAAGCGGTTTAACCATAAATAGTTCTGAAATGTGTTGGTTTTCTTTCCAAAATACACGCGTGAGGATTTTACCTGAATTGTAATAACCTGATTTACGTGATCATTCCTGTTATATAAAAGCAAATCAATTCCTTTTTCTTGGCTTGAGGCCGGGACAAATACAGAGCACTCATGAAAGAGTTCATTTAATTTATTTGCCACCTTGTATTCTGCATATTGCAATGTAAAAACTGGCTGCATATCTCCACCTCTGCTTTTCCTTTAAATCATTCTAAATACCAAATGTATCAAGCATGTATTGTATTCTATCAGCTGTAAATTTCCAGCTTTCCGGTATTGCATAAATTGTCCCGCGGCCAGCTGCCCGGTTACTCCATTTATGATAAGTTTTAATCGTACCGCTATTGAGCGAGTGTTTTAACTACTGACTTAGTTAATGTTCTGAAGCTCAATTTCAATCAATTGATTGGTGTATTTTTTGCCCAATTCATCAGATTCCTCCTTAGTCAAAATGCCATTGGGGTAAAATAATCCCGATATAAAAGATATCTTAAATATTGCATCTAGGCCATTTTTTTCTATTAGTTTTTTAGCTATATTATCAAATTCTTTCAGAGCCGCTGCCTTTCCATACTCATGATAATGATATATAACTCTCATGATTTCATGCGCATCATCTTGATTAACTTGCCCCAATGACTGCTCAACAATATAATCCATATATTTTTGATCTTCATCGTCAAAAACGATTTCTTTTCGTTTCTGCGTATTAAAGATATCAGACAAACCGGATCCTTTCCTGATATCATCCATCATAAAAGAGAACTCAAGTTCGTTGCCGCCACTATACTTTACATAAGGAGCAATCTCATCGAACTTCTTGATAATCGTTACTGCAGTATCAATATAGCCATACTTATCCATTTCCATCTTTGTATTGCATTTTCGTAATTCTTTGTAGAGGGCATATACGGATTCAAACTCTGATCTAGAAAGATTTTTCTGGGCATCTGGAATATTTGTAATAAGACAAGTTATCTGTGATATGGAAAGTTTTGCTGTGCCACCAGATTTTATACGAGCAATATCCTTCATGGCTTTAACATCTGCAATGAATCCCATAACAATGCTCCTTTAAATAAAACATAGAAATCTACACTTCATCTTTACATATTTCTTACTTCAATTCTTGCGCGCATAATATATTCCTGCATATGTCCTTGTATAGCACGGGAAGATTCGTCATTGTGAGTTATTTGGAGATAGTTCTCTGTAAGCTCAACTGTTTTTTGCATAAATGGTTCCAACCATTCTTTAACGTTCTCCTGTATATCTATAGCTGCATCACGATATTCGAGATAATACTTTCCAATACGTTGAGTCATTGCATCATATTCTTCTTTTGTAATTGGATGTCGCAATACTTGTTTTTGAAACGTTGGTAACATATCAAGTGCGGCATCTGGATCAGCACAAAAGCTAGCAGTTAATAAAGCACATAGGCCAAGGAGTGGTTCATACGCCTTTCTGGTCATCCCGTCGTTATTGGGAAAGATATTTACATCATTTTCAATATTACCTATAAAAGAATTTGCTAGTTGTAGATATTTTTCAGCTCTCTTCTGCGCTCCACTTCGGAATAGTCCCATTTTAATCCTCCGTTTCTAGATCACATATTAGCTTCTCAGAATTACTAAATTTTCTTATCATAAATCTTACATATTTCCATAATACACCCATTAATTTCGCAAATAAAGATGATTATGGACTAAATCTGCTACTTTATATATTTTGAGTTTTATTTAAAGCAAGTTATATATCCCCCCTAACACTATTGATAACCTGAAGTAAAGGAAACCGGGAATGGCCCTCTCTGTGCCCCTCTCCGAAGAATTTGAAAAAGATAGCCGGTCTTGAACAGCTTTAGCGATAGTTCAATACTTTTAGAGAAAGGAAGGTGATTCTTTGGCTGTATTAAAAAAAGAAACAAAAATTAAGAGGCAGCGTGATAAATTAGAACAACTATTTAACTCCTTACCTGATGATAAGAGACTAGCCAGCCTGTTGCTTAATGAGGGTTGCGAGTTATACGAAATAAAAGAACTATTGGGACATTCGCAGATTGCAACTACAGCTGATATCTACGGACATTTGGATTTTAAAGCGAAAAAGAAGATGTCTGAGAAGATGAATGAGCTATTAAAAGTTGCGGAATAAAACCAAATCTTAGACAAACGTTAGACAAAGGGGAAAATTCGAAATTAGGCTAATATCAATTACCCTTAAAAAGTATGAAAAAAGCCTCAATTTCCGAAGAAATCAAGGCTTTTGATGGTGCGCGAGGCGGGAGTTGAACCCGCACGCCCGGTTGGGCACTAGTACCTGAAACTAGCGAGTCTGCCAATTCCACCACTCGCGCATATAAGTTTGTCCCGAAAATAAAAGCATGTAAAGCAATAAGCCTTTCGTGCTTCCCGCGGCCGGAGGGCTTAAAAAAGCACGCCGTCTTGGGACCATCGCGTGTTTAGTATGATACCACCTGGGCATTTTATTGTCAATGGTTTTTTCCGTAAAACCTGCGGGAAATGGCGGGGGTGCGCCGGACAAGAAAAACCGACCGGCGCCCCTTCCGGCGGACGGATCGGGGCGGGGGAAACCACACCCGGTTTTTTCTTTGCGTCCCACGGAGACGGCACGGGGACAAAACCCGCCCCGCCGGGCAGCGGGCATAATAATTTTTAATTTTTTTTCGATATTTTCCTCATTTTTTTGTGGTACATTGTCTTCAGACGCATTCGGCCGGGGAGGTATTAAAATGCAGGCATTTTCACAGGGGATCCTGCGGCATAAGTGGCTTGTGCTGATTTTATTTCTGGCGGCGGCGGCCGTTTCGGCGGTGCTGGCAAGGCAGGTTAAGGTCAACTACCAGCTGATGGACTATCTGCCGGAGGATTCGCCTTCCACCATAGCTCTCGACGTCATGAACGAGGCTTTTGACAAGCCCGTCCCCAACCTGCGGGTGATGGTGCGGGACGTGAGCATCCCGGAAGCACTGGAGTACAAGAAAGAAATCGGGGCGGTGGAGGGAGTCACGGAGATCACCTGGCTGGACGACGAGGTTAGCCTGGAAGAGCCTACCGAGACCATGGATCAGGAAACTCTCCATTCGTGGTACAAGGACGGGAACGCCCTGTTTTCCGTCACCGTCGACAGCGATCTGGTGGATACGGCCGTCCCCGAGATCCGAAACATCGTGGGTGACCAGGGAGCGGTCGCCGGGGACGCGGCGAGCCTCAGCCAGACAAGGCAGACGCTGGGCAGCGAAATGAAGCTCATTATGCTGATGGTCATTCCGCTGACCCTCATCATCCTCTTTATCAGCACCAGTTCCTGGTTCGAGCCGCTGCTTTTCATGGTATCCGTGGGGGTGGCGATCCTTTTAAATAACGGAACCAATCTTATATTCGGCCAGGTGTCCTTTATCACCATGACCACCGCTTCGGTGCTGCAGCTGGCAGTATCCATGGACTATTCCATCTTTCTTCTCCACCGGTTCGCCGAATTCCGGAGAGAAGGCATGGACGTGAAGGAAGCCATGGCACGCGCCATGGAGAAGTCTTTTTCCTCCATCCTTGCCAGCGCTCTGACCACCGTTATCGGCTTCGCGGCGCTTCTGTTCATGCGCTTCAAGCTGGGACCGGACATGGGGATCGTACTGGCGAAGGGGATCGTGTTCAGTCTGCTGTCGGTTCTCTTTTTCCTGCCGGTCATCACGGTGTTCACCTATAAAATCATCGATATCACCCACCACCGCTCTTTCCTGCCTTCCTTTGCGGGATTCGGCAAGGCGGTGACGAAGGTATTCATTCCGGCGGTGGTTGTGGTCGCCATTGTGATTGTGCCGGCATATCTTGCACAGCAGAACAACCACTTTATTTTCGGTTCCTCCGCCATGTCCAGCGATGAGACCTCCCAGGTGTACAGGGACGAGGAGGCCATCGACGCGCTGTTCGGAAAGTTCAACCAGATGGTCCTTCTGGTTCCGGCGGGAGACGCCGCAAAGGAGGCAATCCTGACAGACGAGCTGGACGAAATTCCCTCGGTCACCTCCGTGGTCTCCTATTCCAATTCGGTGGGCACCGTCATTCCTCAGGAGTTCGTTCCCGCCGATTCCCTTGAATATCTGGTTTCCGGCGGCTACAGCCGGATGATTGTCACCGTGGGTGCATCCCAGGAAAGCAACGAGGCCTTTACCGCCGTGGAGCAGATCCGGAAAACGGCGGAGGACGTGTACGGGGACGGATATTACCTTGCGGGAGGAAGCGCCAACGTCTACGACATGCGGGACACGGTGATCGCGGACAACAAGGTGGTGGCCATCATCGGCATTATCGGAATCGGGCTTGTGGTACTGCTCACCTTCCGATCGATTTCCATTCCGATTATTCTGCTTCTGACCATCGAAACCTCCATCTGGATCAACCTGTCGATCCCCTATTTCCTGGGAAACAGTATGGCTTATCTGGGATTCATCATCATCAGCTCGGTCCAGCTGGGGGCCACGGTGGATTACGCCATTCTGATGACAAACCGATATATTGAAAACCGGAGGAGCCATGCGAAAAAAGCGGCGATCTCCCAGACGGTGGCCAATACCACGGCTTCCATTCTCACCTCGGCGGGCATCCTCGCGTCGGCAGGGTTTATACTGGGCGAGATTTCCTCCAACGGGATGGTGGGCGAGTTCGGCATTTTAATCGGGCGGGGCGCCGCTCTGTCGGCGGCTATGGTGCTGCTGTTTTTACCCGCTATGCTGTATTTCTGCGACGGGATTATTCAAAAAACGACCTTGGGACTGAAATTCTACAAACCGGAAAGGAAAGGGTGATGCATATGAAGACGGCAAAACGGGCGATCTCCATGGGCCTGGTTCTGCTGCTTCTGGGCAGCACGGCGGCGGGCGCCGCGGCGAGCGGAGAGCGGCAGGGGAAGGAAGAGACCATCTACGCCGTTACGGACAACAGCGGAAACGTGAACAATCTTTACGCGGTGAATTCCTTCGAGCTTCAGACGGCCGGGGAGATCACGGATTACGGGGATTACTCCTCCGTGCGAAATCTCACCACCACGGACGAGATTTCCTATACCGACGATACGGCAACCGTTGCGGCGCCGGCGGGAAGATTTTCCTACCAGGGAGATATGGTCAGAAAAGAGCTTCCCTGGAGGATCGTGATTACGTATACGCTGGACGGGGAAAAAATAGATCCAGGCGAGCTTGCAGGGAAGAGCGGCGAGGTGGAAATCACCATTTCCATTAAGAAGAACGAAGGATTCGGGGAGGAGTATTTCCAGCATTTTACCCTGCAGATTTCCGCTTCTCTGGACACGGAGCATTTCTCCTCCATCGAAGCATCGGGAGCCACCCTTGCAAACGCCGGGAAGAACAAGAGCATCACCTTTACGCACTTGCCCGGCGAGGAAAAAGACTATACAATAAAAGCGGAAGCCACGGATTTCCAGATGGATCCCATCACCGTAAGCGGGATTTTGCTGAGCATGAGCATCGAGCTTACCGGTCTTGACGGCCTGAAGAGTGATTTTACAAAGCTCACCGACGGAATCGGGGAGCTTGACGATGGGGCGAAGGAGCTGGAGAACGGCTCCTCTCAATTCAAATCAGGGCTCAGCAGCGTCGCGGCAGGAGGGAGCAGCCTCACGGAAGCATCTTCCGGGATCGGTTCGGGTCTTTCTCAGGCGGCGGACGGACTGTCCCAGGTGATTTCCTCCTCGGGACAGCTGAAGACGCTGGCGACGGCCCTGTCGGCATCCTCCGATCCTCAGGTGCAGGCCCTTGCGGCCGGATATCTTGCCCAGCTTTCATCGCTGGAGCAGATCTCCTCCGGATTAAACCAGCTTTCCGCAGGCTACAGCCAGCTTGACTCCGGGATCTCCCAGCTGGTACAGGGAGTCAATTCCCTGGCGGACAGCTATAAGAAGCTCCACAGCGGAGTCAGCGGCCTCAGGAACGGGATCGGGGAGCTGAAAAGCAGCACCAGCGGTCTGGACACCAAAATCCAGGACAAGGTGGACGACATGCTCGCGGAATACACCAACAGCGGATATACGCCGACCTCCTTCCTTTCGGAGAAAAACACCGACGTCGCGGCCGTGCAGTTCGTGATCCGCACGGAAGGCTTTGAGCCCGCGGAAAAAGAGCAGCCCACGGAGGCGGTGGAGCCGGAACTGAATTTCTGGCAGAAGCTTCTGAAACTGTTCGGTCTGTATCAGGAAGCGTAATATGAATCTCAGCCATAGGGGATTACTGAACCAGGCATAAATCGGGCCGGAGCGTCCGGCGGGGGGGATGGAAATGCAGAAGATTCTGGTGGTGGATGACGAGCGGGAAATCGCCGATTTGATTTCGGACGCACTTTCGGACGAAGGCTTTGAGACGCTGATTGCCTACGACGGGGAGGAGGCTCTCCGGCTTCTCTCTTCAAACCGGGATATTTCATTGATCCTGCTGGACATCATGATGCCAAAAACGGACGGCCTGGGGGTGTGCAGACGGATCCGGGAAAACGTGAGCTGCCCCATTGTGTTCGTCACCGCAAAAAACCGGGTGTTCGACACCCTTCTGGGCTTTGAGATGGGAGGAGACGACTATATCACAAAGCCCTTCGTGGTGGAGGAACTGGTGGCCCGGGTGAAGGCCCATCTGCGCCGGGAGGCGAGAAGCACCCGGGCCCGGCAGGAAAAGCTCCAGGTGGGCGAGCTGGAATTGTACCGGGACAGCTACGAGGCGTTCTTCCGGAGCAAGCCGGTGGAGCTTTCCACCCGGGAATTCCAGGTGCTGCTCTGCCTGTGCGAGAACGCGGGACGGGTCCTTTCCAGGGAGCAGATTTTCGACGCCGTATGGGGCGGAGAATTCGGCGACGTGGGAACGGTGACGGTAAACATCAAAAACCTGCGGGACAAGCTGGGAGAGGGCGGAGCGTATATCCGGACGGTCTGGGGAGTGGGGTATAAGCTGGTAAATCCGGCGGGAGGGGCGGCATGAGCATCCAGTTTAAAATTCCCCTCTACATTCTGGTTTTCTTCATTTTCAACATCCTGTTCATCGGCCTGTACTACAACCTGAAATTTTCCGGGAGCATCGCGGCGGAAAACCGGGAAAACTACCAGACGCTGTCCGTGGAGGTTTTCGATATCGCCAGGGGGCTGGAAGACGACGCCGACTACCGGGAGACGCTCTCCAACCTGGCCGGGGACAGCGAATACGTGTTCAAAGTCAAGTCGCTTTCGGGGGACTTGATTTTCGAAACCGGCGAGAAAAAGAGGATTGCCTTCGATGTGACCGCCGCAGCCACGTTTTCGGAAGGGGCGGAGGAGCTGCTGCTGGAGGTGACGCGCCCGATTTCTCTGGGGTTTTTATCTTCCATCAATCTGGTGACGGAGCTGCTGATTGCGGAAATCATTATCATTGCGATTACTTTGTTTCTTTTAAATCTTTTTTTATATATGAACACGGTGCGCCCCCTGGTGGGCCTGCAGCGGAACATGGAGCTTTACAAGCTGGGAATCAAGCCCACCCGGACCGCCCGAAAGGACGAAATCGGGCTTCTGCAGAACGGGTTCGCGGAGCTGGCGGATTCTTTGGACCGGGAAAAGCAGCTGCAGTACCGGATCATCGCCTCCATCTCCCATGATATCAAAACTCCCCTCACCTCGGTGATGGGATACGCCGAGAGGCTGCAGAACGAAAACATTTCCAAGGAGAGATTCGACAGCTATCTGCGGACGATTTACGCCAAATCCAGAAGAATCCAGGAACTGGTGGAGGAGTTTGACGACTATATCAGCTTCAGCATGGAGCCTGCACTGAGCCTCAAGCGCATCACGGCGGGGCAACTTTGCGCCAGAACGGAGGAGGAATACCG
Organism: Papillibacter cinnamivorans DSM 12816; assembly: GCF_900176335.1. Taxonomy (GTDB): domain Bacteria; phylum Bacillota; class Clostridia; order Oscillospirales; family Oscillospiraceae; genus Papillibacter; species Papillibacter cinnamivorans. Next base: position 139,202 of record NZ_FWXW01000002.1, on the reverse strand, counting down.
GGACGAGCTTTCCTCTTTGGGCATCCGGTTTTCCGTCACCTGCTCCTGTCCCGGTAGCCTTCTGGAGGTGGATCTTCCGAAGATCAGCCGAGTGTTCGGCAATCTTATCGGAAACAGCATCAAATACGCAGCGTCAGCCGAACCGGAAATCGCGGTGCTTTGCGAAGAGAAGGACGGCAGCACGCTGTTTTCCGTTTCCGACAACGGGCCCGGAGTGGGGAAGGAGCATCTGGAAAAGATTTTCGAGCCCTTCTACACTTCGGATGCCAGCAGGCGGGTGGCGGGCCTGGGCCTGTCCATCTGCAGGACTATCGTGGAAAATCACGGGGGCACCATCTGGGCGGAAAGCGGCGATCAGGGTGGTCTCACCATCCGATTTCTCCTGAAAAACGCAAAGTAAGCACAGTTGAGGGGCTGTTGCAAAATGCACATATTTCACAATTTTTAGAGGTATCCCCCCGCCATTGGCGGGGGGATACCTCTAAAATGTCAGTATTTTGGTGCATTTTGCGAATCATGCATCAGCCCCTTTTTGAATGGCGCCTTTGCGGAAGACTTTGACAAAAAGCGTGGTTTCAGGGTACAATAGGCTCATTCAGCACGGCCCCGGTGGAACGGGGGCGGAAAACAAGGGGAGGAACCTATGGAAACAAAAGACGCAATCCTGAGCCGGAAAAGCATCCGCGGATATCTGGCAAAGCCCGTACCCCGGGAGGTCGTCCGGCAGATCCTGGAGACCGCCCTGCGGGCGCCTTCCGCGGAAAATATGCAGCCCTGGCATATTGCGGCGGTGACGGGAGCACCTCTGGAAGGCATCCGGCGGGACAACGTGGAAAATGTGCTGTCGGGCGCTCCCGCGGCCAAACATCCGGAGCTTCCGGAGGCGTACCAGCGGCGGAGGGTGGAGCTTGCCATCGAGCTGTTCGGCCTCATGGACATTCAGAGAGAGGACAAGGCGAAGAGAAAAGAATGGCTGCTGCGGGGCTTCCGGTTTTTTGACGCGCCCGTCGCCATCATCCTTTCAGTAAGCAAATCTCTCAGGGGCGAAACCTGGCCGATCCACGACATCGGAGCGCTGTCCCAGACCATCTGCCTCGCGGCCGAGGATCTGGGTCTGGGAACGTGCATCGAAGCCCAGGGGGTTTTATACACGGACGTGATCCGAAAGCACACGGGACTGCCGGAGGACAGGGAACCGGTTATCGGCATCGCCCTGGGTTATCCCGACCCGGCTTTTCCGGCAAACCGCCTGAAAAGCCGCCGCGCCGAGGTGGACGAGGTCACCGTCTGGGCGGGATTTTAACCCGTTGAAAGAGGAATACTCTTTTTCACAGTGGGAAAACGATGAGCTTTAAATATTAAGCGGCTCCCGCGCCTTCGGCGCGGGAGCCGCTTTTTGCTGAATTCAGCTTTTCGCCTCGTGGAAAACGCATCTTCTGCCTTCTTTATAATACAGATAGAAGCATTTACTGCAGCTGATACATGTTGCCTTTTCCTGACCATTTCTAAGCCTGGTCACAAGATCGGGCTCGCAGATAAAGGGCCGGGAAAGGGAGACCATATCGATGCCGGAGGAGAGGACTGCGTCCATATCCTGAAGGCTCCGGACTCCGCCCACCAGGATGACCGGAAGGTCCACTTCGCGCCGCAGAGCGGAGACCCGGTCCATATAATAATTGTGGAGCCCCTTCCGGCCCAGGGGGGTGAAATTGTATCCGCTGTACTCTATGGCCGAGACGCCCAGGGATTTGCAGGTTTTTGCCACATAGACCAGATCGGAGTAATACGTCTCGTCGTTTTCCTCGATGTTGGAGTTGATTTTCAGAAGGACGGGATAGTCCGGGCCAAGCTCATTCACGATGCCCCGAATCACTTTTTCCGCCATTTTAAAGCGGTTTTCGATGCCGCCGCCGTATTCGTCGGTGCGTTTGTTCTGTACGGGATTGATGAACGAGGAAAGAAGATAGCCATGAGCCCCGTGGACCTGCACGCCGTCGTATCCGGCGGCCTTTGCCCGCACGGCGGCCGCGATGAACTGCCCGATGATCTCCTCGATTTCGGCAACGGCGAGGGGGCGGGGGATCACCTTGGAGCCGGGGTAGGGAACATCCGACGGGGCCATTGGGGGATTGCCGTCTATGCTCATGGCTCCGGCGCCGCAGTGACTGATCTGAAGGATGATTTTGGAGCCCGCTTTGTGCACCGCGTCCGTCAGGCGGCGGTGACTGTCGATGAAGCTGTCCCGGGATATCAGGTTCTGATCATCGGAAATCCTGCCGGCGTCTGCAACGCCGCTCTGGGCGGCTATAATGAGGCCCACATTGTTTTCCGCCAGGGTTCTGTAGAGCTCCACCTGGGCGTCCGAGACTGTCCCGCCCTTGTTTCCGAAGGGATCCACGGTCGCCGAGCGGACGATCCTGTTTTTCAGCCGGATGTTTTTCAGTTCCATGGGGTCAAAGACCTTGCTCATGGATATTACCTCCCGATATATATTATAATTCTTTTCTTTTCTGAGCGATCCGCCGTCAGGCGTGCAAGGCGCACCGTTTGCCTGTTTGGGTATAGAGCCCGAAGCACTTGCTGCAACTGATGCACCGGGCTTTTTCCTGGCCTGCGGCGAGCTTGGGAATCAAGTCCGGTTCGCAAATGAGAGGCCGGCAGAGGGATACCATGTCGATCCCGGATTCAATGACCTGTTCCATGTCCTTCAGCGTGCGCACGCCGCCCACCAGCATGATTGGAATATCCGCGAGCCGCCTCATTTCGGCCGCCCGGCGGAGATAATAGTTCCGTTCGTCCGCCTTATGGGCTCTCCATTCGTATCCGCTCAGTTCCACCGCCGTCACTCCAAAGGCCTTGAATTCATTCAGAAAATACCCAAGTTCCGCTTCATAGGCGGCATCGTCTTCCCGGTTGCTGTTGATCTTGACGAATACGGGAAAATCCATTCCGCATTTGTCCCGTATGCCAGACAGGATTTCCTTAACAATGCGGAAACGATTCTCCAGGGAACCGCCATATAAATCAGAGCGGCTGTTGGAAGCGGGGGAGAGAAACTCGGTAAGCAGATACCCATGCGCCGCATGCACCTGGACGCCGTCAAATCCCGCTTCCTTTGCCCGGAAGGCTGCCGAGACAAAATCCTCTTCAATACGCCGGATTTCCTCCGCGGTCAATTCCATTGTCACCCGGCCGTCCGCAAGCTTGATTTCAGAAGGGGAAAGGGGTACGTGCAAATTCGACCTTGCTCCGGCATGATTGATCTGTGCAATCGTTTTGGCTCCATGGGAATGCACCGCCCGCGTCAGCTCCCGCAGGCGGGGAAGAAATGCGTCGTCATCCAGGCCCGGCTCCTCATCGGAAATTTTCCCATCCGGATTGACGTAAAGCTGTCCCGAGAGGATTAGCCCGATCTGGTTTTTTGCCAAAGTCTCGAATATTCCGATTTCATCGCCGCCGACATAGCCGTCCGTATTGTGCATATAGGAATAGGTTGCGGAGCGGGCAATCCTGTTTTTCAGCAGGAGACCATTCAGCTGAAACGGTTCCAAAACCTGATACATGCAGAAACCCTCCTTCGGTAAACGCATGGAGCATAAATAGTGTATATACACTATAAACATGATAGCACGGCACCCTGGGAAAGTCAATACGGCAGGAGATAAAACATGTTATTTATGAAAATGACCTGAGAAATGGAAAAAGGAGTGAAAAACGCAAAAAAATCCCGCCGGGCAATGCCACGGCGGGATTTTCAGACGCACCAAAAGGCGCCCCTACAGGGGCGCACTTGGCCGGTCGCAGTTTATTTCCTGAAGCAGTCGCTGCAGTACACAGGGCGGTCATTGCGCGGCTCGAAAGGAACCTTGCAGGGTTTTCCGCATTCCGCGCATACCGCGTCGTACATCTGGCGGGAGGCTCCCCGGGAGATGCCTTTGCGAGCGTCGCGGCAGGTTTTGCAGCGCTGCGGTTCATTTGTGAAGCCTTTTTCCGCGTAGAATTCCTGTTCTCTGGCGGTGAAGATGAACTCCTGTCCGCAATCCTTGCAGACCAATGTTTTGTCGTTGTACATGAAATACCTCTTTAATCAGATTACACTTTTTGAGTGGTGTGTTTAATAAGAATACAACCGGAAGAGCAAGAAGTCAATAGATATTTCAAATATTGGCAAACTGGCGGTGAGAAGCCGGCGCCGGCGTCTGCACGGACGGCTGTGACCGGCTGATTAAGGGATAAAGGACCTGTTTCAACCCGGGTGATTTTATCTTTTTTCGGGGCCTTTCTCCGAAGGATCCGTCTGACAACAAGCCTCCGGGCTGCCATGAAGCCGCCGAAGGTCGGAATCAATTCGGACGGGCTGGGCGGGAAGAGATTTTCAAGGGCAATCAGCAGCGCGCTCCCGATATACCCGGATTGGTTGATCACAGAGGTAATCCAAGCCTGCATCTTCAGTACCCCGCAAATTCATTGAAGCTGCTTTTTGCTCCATACCTTGTCTTTCCACAGGTTAAACACGAGCAGAGAGACGGCAAAGCCTATCAGCCAGCCGCCCAGGACATCTCCGGCGTAATGAACGCCCAGATAAACGCGGCTGTAGCCGATGGCCGCCGTGAGAGCAAGACAGAGGAAAGAGAGCGCCAGCCTCCGGAGCTTATTAGGTACATACCGGAAGATCAGAAGAATCAGCATTGTGTACAAAGTGGCGTTAATCATGGCGTGCCCGCTGGGAAAGCTGTAGCTTGTTTCGTTGATCAGCCGCAGGATATCGGGCCGCTGCCTGACGAAGAGGTTTTTCAGAACGATGTTCAGCACCGCCGACAGGATTACCGAAAGGGAAACAGGCAGAGCAATGGTTTTTCTCGATTTTGGCAGGGCGATCAGCAGCAGACAGAAGACAATCACCACCGCCGAGTCCCCAATATGCGTGATTGCCTTTACAATACCTGTATACAGAGGCGACATGTGTTCAACGGTTTCGCTGTAAGCCCAGCCTTCGAAGCCCACCGTAAGGCCCGCTTTCACACATACGGCAAGCATGGCGAATAATATGAGGGGGACAATCACCAGCCAGAGATTTTTTTTATTCATTCCGCCGCCTGCTTCCGATTAAGTTTGCTGCCGTAGTTTCTGCAGAACGCGTCTTTCCTGCAGACGGCAGAACGGCAGCATTCACAGGTATCGCCGATCTTTGCTCCGCAGAATGTGCAGTACAGATTCGTTTTATCCTGCACCGCGCCGCATTTATAGCAAATCCACTTGTTTTTTCGCAGATAATCTATATACCCGTTTTTCGCGCCAGCCAATAAACAGGTGGAAAAGGACGCTTTTCCATGAATATCGATTTTTTTCAATCCCCCGGATCCGTTTCACAAACGTATCCTGCGTCAGGTCCTTGCAGAGCGCATCGTGGCCGCACAGTTTCAGAAGAAAGTTTGATATGTATGGGTAATAGTCTGTTATTACACGCACCGGAAAGTAAGAGGCTGCGCAAACCCAATTTTTATTATACCAAAAGAATCGGAAGGATCCTCTGGGCAGCCGAAAGCCGCATCGTTTCCGTAAGTAGAGAAACGGGACGGGCGGACCGAAGCCTGCCGTCCCGGCTGCCTGAAATTCCAAGCCCGTAAAAAAGCGGTACTACGGGGTGACCGTCGCGGCTCCGTCCTGTCCGGGGGCCGGTTCCCCTTTATAGTTCTGCTCAAAGCCCCGGCAGCTCACGGGTTTTTTACCCATGCTTTCGCAGGCCGCCCGGATCAGCTCCGGGCACTCCTCCAAAGCTTTCCGGTAGAGCGCGTCCAGATGCCGAACATGCTCTGCCTGATTGCCGGGAACACAGGAGGGAAGAGACATGGCGGTAAACCGCCCGGGTTTATTGATCACCGTCTGACAGACCTTCAGGACCCGCTTGTAGTCCAGAAGCCGGATCAGACGGCGCTGGGATTTCACACACTTGCGCAGGGTTTCCCCATCCATACCGGGCCAGAGAGAGGCCATCGCCGGATAATCCAGCCCGTCGGGATTGAGGCACAGATACCGGGGCTCCGTCCATCCCCGGGCGGACAGGATCTGCCTGTCAAAGGCGGACTCCATCTGTTCATGCTGGTCAATGGTTTTACAGTGGGCAAAAACATAGGGATGACAGGTTTTATCCAGAGAATAGTGACAGATAAGGCCCATCATATACGACAGGGCCGCCCCTTCGTGCACCTTCTCCAGGATCGGGACGAACATCCGGCAGGCGGGAAGGCCGTGGCGTTCCTCGCCGTAGCGGACCACTTCGTTGCGGCGGTAGGGCTTATAATAAAAAAACGGATCCGGCCCCTGAAGACCGATATCATATTCCCGCTTATGGGCGAGAGCGCAGGATTTCCAATGTTCATCCAGACGATGGAGCACATCCTGGCCAAACTGATAATGAGCTGCACAGGCCGGCATAGTTTTCTCTTCTTTCGTATCCATATTCCAGACTGAATCAGTAAAATCATATCATAAAAAACCGGCCTGTAAATCGTACAATGTTCCTTTTGCATAAATTTAATATTTAACAGCCGTTTCGAAAATCCGTCCGACCGCTTCTGCAGCAAGAATATTTTCAGAATTATTTTTCTTTTTATTAAGAATTTTATATAATAGTACTGATCTCAGGAAAGATTTGCTAAAAGGAGTGAACGGGATGAACTGGACCATCAAAGTGCTGCATTTCGGAACCATCACCTCTCCCAAGTGCATGTTTACCCCCGGGCTGGATACCGACCTCGTTTTAGACGCACCCTATCTGGGATTTCTGCTGCAGAAGGATGGAATAAATGTTCTTGTGGACACCGGAATCAACGAGCGATACATCGTAAACGGACACACCCGCTGGAACAACTGCCCCGCAGAGGGCGGCACGTCCTGGGTGACGGAGGCGCTGAAGAAGGAGGGACTCGAGCCGAACGATATCCACATGGTGCTCTACACCCACCTGCACAATGACCACACCGGGGCCTGCCACCTTTTTCACGACGCGGAGACCGTCTTTATGAAAGCGGAATGGGAAAACCTGCTGAACCCCCTGCCCATTCAGATTTACCGGGGAGATTTTGACCAGACGGTCATCGAGATTTTCCGCAAAATGAAGAACGTCGTCATGCTGGACGGCGACGCGGAGCTGGCAAACGGCCTGAAAGTATACCTGACGCCGGGGCACACCAGGGGCAGCATGTGCATCGGAGTACCCACGGACAAGGGTCCCCGCATCATCGTGGGGGACCTGTTCTACATGCCCTATTTTCTTTTTCCCCAGACGGACAGCATGACGGACATGAAAGGGAAGACCCATCCCATCACGCCGCTTCCGGAGGCCATGGGCCCGATTCTCACCCATGTGATGATTTACGACCAGTACGCCTATTACGACTCCTACTACAAAGTCCGCGCCCTGGCGCCCGGCTTCGAAGAAAAATACTTTCTGTTCGGACATGACGGTAGTCTGCTGTTCACGGGAGTGCGGTAAGCTGGAAAAACCTGTGAGCAAGATGACCGGAACTTTTCTCAATCCCCATTTCAAGAATTTCAAAAAGAAGAGCAGGCACAGCCTGCTCTTCTTTTTGGGCGGATGCCGAGAACGGCAAACTTAAAAAAATCCGCACGAGCGGGGGACGGTTTCAGAAAACGAACGGCGGGGACCGGCATGGCGGGCAGCCGGGGTTTTCCGCTATAAGAGACAGGCCACCGAAGTAATGAACTGATCGACGCCATGTTCAATGGTATGGATCAATAAAGCCTGATTTTCAAAATCCGGTTCAGGTTCCAACGTATATTCTATGATGGCGTCCGGATTGGTTTCGTCGTGGAACAAATCGGGATTGACCGAAACCATATGTTTTATGCCGGATTCATATCTCCTTTTTGTCTCCCGGTTCCGGGCGGAAAGCCACACTTCAAAGCATCCTTTTTCGTGCAGGTATACGATAGCTATTTTAAGTCCCTTATCTTTCAGAAGCTTCGTACTGAACGAAAAATAGGACATGTCCATGTAGCCGGGATAGACGCCGCCTATATCGCTATCGGGATACATTTTCATGAAATCGGACCGCAACCTGCCGATAAATTCTAATATGCCCTTATATGCGGCCTGAAGCTCTCCCTGCCTCAAAAGACAGGTGTAGCCGCCGATGAGCTGATTCAGAGTCTTCATTGATATCCCCCCAATTCATATTTCCACCCGTGACGAAAATTCCGCACGACCCGGACATCTTAAAATCAGTTTTGGCAATATCGTAATGATCTATGGCTGGACCGCTTCCGTCGTCGCCGTCATTATGACCCGACATTCGGATGGATTTTTCCTTCCCGCTTCAGCCAGCGGACGGTATCCGCGATGGATTCATCCAGCGACCGGCACCGAAACCCCAGTTCTCTTTCGGCTTTTTCAGCGGAATAGTCATTGTTCCGCGCCAGGTTATAGACGGTAAACCGGCTGAACCACGCGGGCTTCTTTGTCATCCTGCCGTAGAGCGTACCTAGGCCGGCAAAGGGCCGGACAAGCCACAGAGGCACCGTAAACAGATATTTTTTTGCTCCGGCTTCTTTGCATATGGCATCCATCAGCTGGCTGAAGGTATAACAGCGGCTTGCCATAATATATGCTTCACCTTTTCGTCCTCTTTCCGCGCAGGCGATAATGCCGGCGGCCAAATCCCTGGCGTCCACCGAATTGAACGTACCTCCTACGGAGATGCGCAGTTTGCCTTCCGCCACCATGATCAGGGCGCTTGTGATCATCCCGAAGCCGTAATCGTTCGGCCCGAAAATTCCGCTGGGGCAGACGACGGACGCATCCAGACCATTTTTACGCACGGCTTTCATTACCAAGCCGGTGGCCATGGCTTTGGTTTTTGCGTAATAACCGATCACTTTATCGGGATCATAGTCTTCGACCTCGCGAATCACCTGCCCGCTGGGAAGCTCCGGGATCACGCTTGTCGAACTGATGTAAACCAGTTTTTTAACTTTATACTGTAAACATTTTTCTATGATATTCCCTGTGCCGTCCACATTGACCGCCCGCACGGTTTCGCTGGGTTCCGGATCCATCGTAACGATGCCCGCGGCGTGAATCACGATTAATTCGTCAGTTTCCGGGACGGAGAAGAACCTGTCCAGGGCCCCTACGTCCAAGAGACCGCCTTCAACGACCTCCACGCCATGTGGAATACCGGATATCGCGGTATCTTTGGGCAAAGCAAGCGCCCGCACGCGTTCGCCTCTTGCGATCAGTTCCCTCACGATATTCCCGCCCAGAAGTCCGGTTGCCCCGGTAAGCAGATAAAGCCGGCCGTTCATGTTTTCTCACCCTTATTTTACACAGTTGTGTAAGTATTAAGTATATTATATAATGACGGCGGCGGAAATCAATTAAAATGGCATATAAACATACATCTTACACAAAGCGGGCGATATGAGTAATGTATAAGGCTGAGACAAACTGTATGGCAAAGCGGACGCAAAACGCCATAGCCGGCGCGTTCCTATCCTTAATCCGGGAGAATACGTACGAGGAGATATCCGTTACGGATCTATGCAGAAAAGCCGACGTCGTCCGAAAAACCTTCTATAATAATTTCCACTCGAAAGACGATGTGGTGCATTATTTAATTGACGATATTTTTCATGAGATGGAATCCGGAATGGACTTGCGGAACATGAGCGTTCGTGAAATCCTTTTAAACGCTTTCAGGTTTGTGACGGAGAACCGCGAGGCTCTTTTACTGTTCTACAGCAGGGGACTGATCCGGTTCGCGTATAAGAGCATGTCGGCATACATTACGGAAGATCATATTTTAACCAAGCTGGACAGAAATGCCGTGGATGCCAGGGCGTATAAATATATCGCGGCTCAGATATCGGCCGTACTTATCAGCATTATAGAAACCTGGATAGAAAACGGTTTTGAAGAATCCGTCGAATTTCTGGCGGAGCTTACCGAAGCGCTGATGTATAAGCCGATGGATATTCCTGCTCAAAGCCACCGGCCTGTCTGAGATCCGGTTGCCGGTCGTCCCGATCAAAGCCAGCAAAGCAATAATATATCGGCACTGTCGGCGTCTTAGCGGATGCAAAAACCTAGGACCTCTGGGGGCAGAAAACGTCAAGAGGCGCATCCAGGGCATGGCGGATCTATTAGGCAAATAATAAGGACGTGCAGTCGAAGTGAACACGCCGCAATACAATACAATAAAAACACTTCAGTACAAAGAAAAGAGCCGGTGCATTTCTGCATCGGCTCTTTGGTGCGAGAGACGGGACTTGAACCCGTACGCCATAAGACACACGCCCCTCAAACGTGCCTGTCTACCAGTTCCAGCACTCTCGCATATGAAATTTTCCGCCCGGAATAACGGTGCGGACCGCCGGATTCAGAAGAAAACCAGGGTACAACCGCTTGCTTATTATAGCGATACGGGGCGGATTTGTCAACATGAAAATCGAAGAAGGGAAGCGGGATTTATAAGGAGGCGCTAAGCGGCGCCGCGGGCCTTCCCGTTTTGCCGGAGAAGGATGAAAAGATCCCAGAGGAGGACGGCCGCGGCAAAAGCGAGGGCCAGTGCGCCGTACTTCAGAGAAAGAAGGTACCGCTGATTCAAATAAGCGTAGTACCCCAGAAAAGAGCCGAAGACCACCAGAGCGGGAATGAAAAACCTCCGGGGGGCCACACAGGCCAGAATGAGGGTAAAAACGTCCGCCAGGAAAAAATACCGCTCGTGCATATGGGGCAGTACCATGGGGATGCCCAAGGAGAAAAGAAGAGCGGAATGAAAAAGAATGCGGTTTCCCACCCTGTTCCGGAAGAGAAACAGAACGACATACAGCACCGCCACACAGACAAAGGCGGCGAGAATCCCCAGGGTGCTGTACCACTCCGTGTCCACCGGCGTCCGGACGAAGGCAAAAAGAGAGGGGGCGTTCATGGTGAGATACTGGGAATAGTTATCGGCCTGCTTGAAGTAGACGTTCAGGATATCTCCCACGGGTTTTCCCAGAAAAATCGCCGGAAGAATCACCCACAGATAGGCAAGGGGGAACATGGGAATATATCTTGGGGAAATCCGCCGGGTAAAGAGCAAAACAAAATAGACGGGAAGGAGAAAAACAGCCTGGAGTTTAAAGGCGAAGGAAACCGCCATGGCTGCAACGGAGCCGGCGGGCCGGCCGGACAGAGCGAGGTACAGGGCAAGGACGGCAAAAGCCCCGTAAATGCTGTCGCACTGGCCCCAATAAGCTCCATTGAGGATCACCGTGGGCAGCAGCAGGAGGAGAAAAAAAGCGGCAAGGGGACGGGCGTTTCCTTTCGCCAAAACGCCGGCGAGCTTCATGCCCCAATAGGCCAGCAGAATATCAAAAAGAACGGAGAGCAGTTTGATTAGGTACAAATCGGGGATCTTCAGGTAAGAAAACGCGGCGAGAAAATACAGATAGGGGACATTGTAATCCCCCACGGAGAGGGCCAGACCCGAAAATCCACCGTGCTCCCGGAAAAACTCCACCCATCTGGCAAGAAAATACGAATAGTCCTGGGTCACGTGATCCATACTCAGGGCCCGGAGGAAAAAGGCAAGGGCCAGAGGCAGAGAGGAATACAGCATTGCCTGAAGCCCCGGGGCATACCCGGACCGGTGCAGCAGGAAAAGAGAAAGAACGTACAGCAGAAGGAAAAGGATCAAAACCGCAATCCGGTCGCCCATGGTTCCCCGGCTTAGAAAAAGCAGGCTGCGCTCGGCAAGAAGCAGCAAAATCAGCGCTCCACCTGCCGCCGCAAACGATATGCTCCTATGGCCCCGGATAAAGTCCAGACCTTTTTCCAGATATGCACGGCATGTTTCCGCTGTGTTCATGATCCGAATCCGCACCGTCCTTTTCCGCCGCGGCTTCAAAGGCCCGGCATGAGTACAGCATATAGCACATCGGACAGGAATGCAAGGACAAGACGGGGAAGCCGCCGCGCGATTACAGGAGAATTCTGGAGGTTTTCCCGAGGGAATAAAAAAATAACCCGGAACTTTCCGGATTATTCCCTCAAATCTATTGACATGAAAAAAAAACGATGATATAATTAAGCACTTGTTTATGACTATCGCTAAGCACTATTCCACCTATTACATCACAGTATAGCAGTTTCTCCGAAAAGAATCAAGTGGCACGGTGATGAAACCGACAACGCGCCCGAGCGTTGAAAACCTGGCATCCGTTCCGGCGCAGCATGAAGATGGAAACATTAAGTTTATATTAACTCGCTTTGATAAGAAACCCGGCGAAAACACGACGCGGCCGGGGCGAAGACAAATTGAAACGGAGAGTGGTTGTTGAATGGTCAAGGATGTGCAGTATGGCAGAACCCTCCGCAAGAGCTTTGCCAGACAGGAAGAGCTTTTGGAGATGCCAAACCTGCTGGAGATTCAGAAAAGTTCCTATAAGTGGTTTCTGGACACCGGCCTGCGGGAGGTGTTCTCGGACGTAGCCGCCATCACGGATTACGCCGGCAATCTGGAACTCACCTTTATCGACTATAAAATCGATGAAAATCCCAAGTACTCCGTGGAGGAGTGCAAGGCAAGGGACGCAACCTACGCGGCTCCCCTGAAGGTCAGGGTGCGCCTTCGCAACAAGGAAACGGAGGAAATCAAGGAGCAGGAAATCTTCATGGGGGATTTCCCCCTGATGACCACCGCCGGAACCTTCATCATCAACGGCGCCGAGCGGGTGATCGTATCTCAGATCGTCCGCTCCCCGGGCATTTATTACAGCCGTACCATGGATCCCAAAAGCGACACGCCCATATACGGGACCACGGTGATCCCCTACCGGGGCGCCTGGCTGGAATACGAGACCGACACCGCCGATTTGTTCTACGTCCGGATCGACAAGAACCGGAAGCTTCCCGTCACCTGCCTCATCCGGGCGCTGGGACTTACGTCCGACGGGCAGATCCTGGAGAAATTCGGAGAGGATCCCCGGATGGTGGCGACGCTGGATAAGGATCCCTGCAAGACCTACGAGGAAGCGCTGCTGGAGATCTACCGCCGCCTGCGCCCCGGAGAGCCGCCCACGGTGGACTCTTCCGAGACCCTCATCAACAATCTGTTTTTTGATGCCCGCCGGTACGACCTGTCGGCGGTGGGCCGCTATAAATTCAACAAAAAGCTGGCGATCTGGCAGCGCATCGTGGACTGCGAGCTGGCCCTTCCCATTTCCGATCCCATGACGGGAGAGGTAGTGGCGGAAGCCGGAGAAATCATTTCCCGGGAGCGGGCCCACGAACTGGACGAGCTGGGCGTCTGCGAAGCCACCGTCCTGGTGGACGGCCAGCAGGTGAAGGTATTTTCCAACTACATGGTAAATATAGGCCGGTTCGTAGAATTTGATCCGGCGGCGGCGGGCGTTACCGAGCGGGTAAGGCTTTCGGTCCTCCGGGAGATCCTGGAGAACGCGGAAAACGAGGATGTGCAGGAAGCGGTGCGCCGGAGGATCGACGATCTGATCCCCAAGCACATCATCGTCGACGATATTTTCTCCTCCATCAACTTTTTAAACTGCCTGGCTTTCGGGCTTGCCACCTCGGACGACATCGACCATCTGGGAAACCGGAGGCTCCGTTCGGTGGGCGAGCTTCTGCAGAACCAGTTCCGGATCGGGTTTTCACGGATGGAGCGGGTGATCCGGGAGCGCATGACCATTCAGGACCTGGATATCGTGACGCCCCAGTCCCTCATCAATATCCGGCCGGTGACGGCGTCCATCAAGGAGTTTTTCGGCTCCTCGCCCCTGTCCCAGTTCATGGACCAGACCAACCCCCTGGCGGAGCTGACCCACAAGAGAAGGCTTTCCGCCCTGGGCCCCGGCGGCCTTTCCCGGGAGAGAGCCAATATGGACGTGCGCGACGTGCACTACAGCCATTACGGCCGCATGTGCCCCATTGAGACGCCGGAAGGACCCAACATCGGACTGATCTCCTACCTCGCCACTTACGCGAGAATCAACCAGTACGGCTTCATCGAGGCGCCTTACCGCAGGGTGGACAAAAAGACCCACCGGGTGACCGACGAAGTGGTGTACATGACCGCCGACGTGGAGGACCAGTACATTATTGCTCAGGCCAGCGAACCGGTGGACGAGAACAGCTGCCTGAAAAACGAACGCATCACCTGCCGCCACAGAGACGAGATTATCGAACTGGACCGGGCCAGGGTGGACTATGTGGACGTTTCCAGCAAGATGATGGTTTCGGTGGCTACGGCTATGATTCCCTTCCTGGAAAACGACGACGCAAACCGCGCCCTCATGGGTTCCAACATGCAGCGCCAGGCGGTGCCCCTGCTGATCACCGAGGCGCCCATCGTGGCCACCGGCATCGAACACAAGGCCTGTATCGACTCTGAGGTGGCTCTCATCGCGGAGGGGGATGGCACGGTTACAAACGTGAGCGCCAATTCCATCTCCGTGCGCTACGATGGCGGGGAAAACAAGAATTACAGGCTTACCAAATTCCTCCGTTCCAACCACGGCACCTGCATCAACCAGCGGCCCATCGTCACGGCGGGAGACCGGGTGGGGCCCACCGCGGTGCTGGCGGACGGCCCTTCCACCAGCGAGGGGGAAATCTCCCTGGGCCGGAACATCCTGGTTGGTTTTATGACCTGGGAAGGCTACAACTACGAGGACGCCATCCTCATTAACGAGAGACTGGTACGGGAGGACATCTTTTCCTCCATTCACATCGAAGAGTATGAAATCGACGCGCGGGACACCAAGCTGGGACCCGAGGAAATTACCCGGGACATCCCCAACGTGGGCGAGGACGCGCTGAAGGATCTGGACGAGAGGGGCATCATCCGCGTGGGCGCGGAGGTGCGCTCGGGAGATATTCTGGTGGGCAAGGTCACGCCTAAGGGCGAAACGGACCTCACCGCCGAGGAGCGGCTGCTACGCGCCATTTTCGGCGAAAAAGCCCGGGAGGTCAGGGACACCTCTTTGAAGGTGCCTCACGGTGAGAGCGGCATCGTGGTGGACGTTAAGGTATTCACCCGGGAAAACGGCGACGAGCTGAACCCGGGAGTCAACATGGTGGTGAGATGCTACATCGCCCAGAAGAGAAAGATCTCCGTGGGCGACAAGATGGCCGGCCGCCACGGAAACAAGGGCGTGGTATCCCGTATCCTGCCCCAGGAAGACATGCCGTTTCTGCCGGACGGAACGCCTCTTGACATCGTGCTCAACCCCCTGGGCGTTCCCTCCCGTATGAATATCGGACAGGTTCTGGAGGTCCATCTGGGATACGCGGCAAAGGTTCTGGGCTGGAAGGTGGCAAGTCCCATCTTCGACGGCGCCAACGAGACGGAGATTGAAGAAACCCTCAAGCTCGCGGGTCTCAGACCCGACGGAAAGAGCATCCTGTACGACGGACGCACGGGGGATCAGTTCGACAACCCCGTCACCGTGGGATATGTCTACTTCATGAAGCTGCACCACCTGGTGGACGACAAAATCCACGCCCGGTCCACGGGACCTTACTCCCTGGTGACCCAGCAGCCTTTGGGCGGCAAGGCGCAGTTCGGCGGTCAGCGCTTCGGCGAAATGGAAGTCTGGGCGCTGGAGGCATACGGCGCGGCCTACACCCTTCAGGAGATCCTCACGGTGAAGTCCGACGACGTCACCGGACGGGTCCGGACCTACGAGGCCATCGTAAAGGGGCACAACGTCCCCAAACCGGGGGTTCCCGAGTCCTTCAAGGTGCTGGTGAAAGAGCTGCAGTCTTTGTGCCTGGATATCCGGGTGCTGGACAAAAACGGAAGTGAGATCGAGCTCAAGGACGACGAGGACATGGATACCTTCCAGAGCCGCAGGGGCGAGGACGACGTCTACGTCGCCGAGGAGGAGGAAATCGCCGCCGGCGGCTTCGGCATCGAGGACGTGGAGGACGAAGAGGACGATCTGACCTTCGACGACGGAGAAGAAGGGGAAGCGGACGGCGAGCTGTTTGACATCGAATAATCTTCTGGCCCGGCGCGGGGAAACCCCGGGACGCCGGACGGGACATTCGATTGAAATATAAGGAGGAAAGCGAATATGAGTTATGTCGCTTTTGACGCGATAAAGATCGGAATTGCCTCCCCCGAGATGATCCGAGAGTGGTCATACGGAGAAGTTAAAAAGCCGGAAACCATCAACTACCGAACCCTCAAGCCCGAGCGGGACGGCCTCTTCTGCGAGAGGATCTTCGGGCCCACCAAGGACTGGGAGTGCCACTGCGGCAAATATAAGAAGATCCGCTACAAGGGAAAGATCTGCGACCGCTGCGGCGTGGAGGTCACCCGGGCGAAGGTCCGCCGTGAACGGATGGGCCACATCGAGCTGGCCGCCCCGGTTTCCCACATCTGGTATTTCAAGGGCATCCCCTCCCGGATGGGGCTGCTGCTGGATATTTCCCCGCGCATTCTGGAAAAAGTGCTGTATTTTGCGTCCTATATCGTCACCGACCCGGGAGAGACCCCGCTTGCCAGGAACCAGATCCTCAGCGAGCGGGAATACCGGGATATGCGGGAAAAATATGAGGACGACTTCAAGGCCGGCATGGGCGCCGAGGCGGTGAAGGAACTGCTGGCGGCCATCGACATTGAACAGCTTTCCGCGAACCTGCATTCAGAGCTCAAGGACGCCTCGGGTCAGAAAAAGGCCCGGCTCGTCAAGCGCCTGGAAGTGGTGGAAGCCTTCCGGCTTTCCGGCAACAAGCCGGAATGGATGATCATCGACGTTCTGCCGGTGATCCCCCCAGAGCTGCGGCCCATGGTGCAGCTGGACGGCGGCCGTTTCGCCACCTCGGATCTGAACGACCTGTACCGCAGGGTGATCAACCGCAACAACCGTTTGAAGCGCCTGATCCAGCTCAACGCCCCGGACATCATCGTGCGCAACGAAAAGCGGATGCTCCAGGAGGCGGTGGACGCCCTCATCGACAACGGCCGGCGCGGCCGGGCGGTGACCGGGGCCAACAACCGGGCCCTCAAGTCTTTGTCCGACATGCTCAAGGGCAAGCAGGGCCGGTTCCGTCAGAACCTGCTGGGAAAGCGCGTGGACTATTCCGGCCGTTCGGTCATCGTGGTGGGTCCGGAGCTGAAGATCTATCAGTGCGGCCTGCCCAAGGAGATGGCCCTGGAGCTCTTCCGGCCCTTCGTCATGAAGAAGCTGGTGGAGGAAGGCCTGGCCAACAACATCAAGAGCGCCAAAAAGATGGTGGACAAGGGCCGCACCGAGGTGTGGGACGCCCTGGAAGGGATCATCAAGGAGCACCCGGTGCTCTTGAACCGCGCTCCCACGCTGCACCGGCTGGGCATTCAGGCCTTTGAACCCATCCTGGTGGAAGGCCGCGCCCTGAAGCTCCATCCTTTGGTCTGCACCGCCTATAACGCCGACTTCGACGGAGACCAGATGGCGGTACACGTTCCCCTGTCGGCGGAAGCCCAGGCGGAGGCGAGAATCCTCATGCTCTCGGCCAACAACCTGCTCCGGCCCCAGGACGGCGGCCCCGTGACCGTTCCGTCCCAGGACATGGTGCTGGGTTCCTATTACCTCACCTTCGAGCGGAAGGAGGAGGGGACGGGCAAGATTTTCTCCAACGAGAACGAGGCTCTGATGGCCTATAACGAGGGTGCCGTGGGCATCCATTCCCCCGTCAAGGTCAGACGTGAGCTGGTCATCGACGGGGAGGTCCGGCGCCATCTGGTGGACACCACCGTGGGCCGGGTGATCTTCAACGAAAACATCCCCCAGGATCTGGGCTTTGTGGATAGGTCCAAACCGGAAAACCTCTTTGAATACGAGATCAACTTCGTAACGGGAAAGAAACAGCTTTCCTCCATTATAGAAAAGTGCATCAAGAAGCACGGCTTCACCGTCTCGGCAGGGGTGCTGGACCAGATCAAGGCCATGGGGTACAAATACTCCACCAAGGGCGCCATCACCATCTCCATCTCCGACATGACGGTCCCAGAGGAAAAGAAGACTCTCATCCAGGAGACGGAGCGGAAGATCGTGAAGATCGAAAACCAGTACAAGCGCGGATTCATCACCAACGACGAGCGCTACCGCCTGGTCATCGACGAGTGGGACAAAACCACCAAGGCGGTGACCGCCGCCCTGCAGAACAGTCTGGACGAGTTCAACCCCATCTTCATGATGGCGACCTCCGGCGCCCGGGGCACCATGAACCAGATCCGGCAGCTGGCGGGCATGCGCGGCCTGATGGCCAACACCGCCGGCAAGACCATCGAAATCCCCATCAAGGCCAATTTCCGCGAGGGCCTTTCCGTTCTGGAATACTTCATCTCCTCCAGAGGCGCCCGCAAGGGCTTGGCGGACACCGCTCTGCGGACCGCAGACTCCGGGTATCTCACCCGGCGCCTGGTGGACGTCTCCCAGGAGGTCATCATCCGGGAGGCCGACTGCGGGACCGAGGAAGGGATCCTGGTTTCCGAGATCAGCGAGGCAGGGCAGATCATCGAGAGGTTTTCCGATCGGATCCGGGGCAGGTTCCCCGTTCGCGACATCCTGGATGAAAACGGGAACGTTCTTATTTCAAAGGATCGGATGATGACCGAGGAGGACGCCAAGCTTCTGGAGGCTCACGGGATCCGCGAGGCGGAGATCCGCACCGTGCTCCGCTGCCGCGCCCGCTCCGGCGTCTGCGCCAAATGCTACGGTATGAACCTGGCCACCAGCGAGCCGGTGAGCGAGGGCGAAGCGGTGGGCATCATCGCGGCCCAGTCCATCGGCGAACCGGGCACGCAGCTGACCATGCGTACCTTCCACACCGGCGGCGTCGCGGGAGACGACATCACCCAGGGTCTTCCCCGGGTGGAGGAGCTCTTTGAAGCAAGAAAGCCCAAGAAGATGGCGACCATCTGCGAGACAGACGGCATCGTCACCCTGGAGGAAACCCGGAAGGGCTCCATGTGCACCCTCACGGTGACCAATCCCCAGGACGGGGACACCCGGACCTATGTGGTGCCCTATTCCACCATGCGGGTGGAAAACGGACAGGAGATCAAAAAGGGAACGGCCCTCATGGACGGCGCCCTCAACCCCCACGACGTTCTCCGGATCCGGGGCATTTCCGCGGTGCACAACTATCTGATCCAGGAGGTCCTGCGGGTGTACCGCCAGCAGGGCGTGGACATCAACGACAAGCATATCGAGGTCATCGTGCGCCAGATGATGCGCAAGGTGCGGGTGGAAGACCCGGGAGATACCCTGCTCCTGTCCGGCACCACGGCGGACCTGTTCGAGTTTGAGGATGCCAACCGGGAGATCCGGGAAAGGATCGCCTCGGGAGAGGAAAACCTCCGGGAAGCCACCTGCGTGCAGATGCTCATGGGCATCACCAAGGCATCTTTGGCAACCGATTCCTTCCTGTCGGCGGCCTCCTTCCAGGAGACCACAAAGGTGCTCACCGAAGCCGCCATCAAGGGCAAGGTGGACCACCTCGTCGGCCTGAAGGAAAATGTCATCATCGGCAAGCTCATCCCCGCCGGTTCCGGAATGGATGTTTACCGGGAGCCCGAGGAGGCGGAGGAAGCCTGGCAGGAGCCGGTCCCCGCGGCGGCGGGAGCGGAGCAGTAATACCAAGGGAAACCGTATGTGAGCCCGTCCCGGCCTTTTCGGAACCGGAAAGGCGCGGGACTGCTCCAATTCCGGAAAAAACCATATAAAACCGGTCTTGACGGGCCATTTTCCGTATGGTATAATTTCACTTTGCGCAGGTTGAACTGCGCAGACTGAATCATGCGGAAAACCGGACAGGAGGGACAGAGCTTGCTCTCTTTACTGAGCACAGGGAAAAAAGTAATCGGCATCAAGCAGTCCCGCAAGGCAATCCGGGAAGGCGCAGCAGAACGGGCTTTTCTCGCCCAGGACGCGGATCCGGAGATCCGGGAGACAATGGGGGAACTGTGCCAGCAGCACGGGGTGCCCGCGGAAGCCGTTCCCACCATGCTGGAACTGGGGCGGGCCTGCGGCATCGAAGTGGGAGCCGCCGCGGCGGTTCTCCTGAAGTAATTTTGTTTTTTACGGAATATGAATGCCATATTGCGTAAAAATATACTTTTGCGTGTATTCCATCAAAGGGATAGCGCGGGAGTTCCCGGCCCCGTACCGGCGACGCCGGCAGGGGGCCACGGCAAACCCCATCGCTTGAGGAAAGGAGGAAAAACATGCCGACATTCAATCAGCTCGTGAGAAAGGGAAGAGAACAGGTCACCTACAAGTCCACGTCTCCCGCCATGCAGCACGGTCTGAACACCCTGAAAAACCAGGAGACCGATCTGCCTTCTCCCCAGAAGCGGGGCGTATGCACCGCGGTGAGAACTTCCACTCCGAAAAAGCCGAACTCGGCCCTGCGGAAGATCGCCCGTGTGCGCCTGACCAACGGTTATGAGGTCACGGCCTATATTCCGGGCGTGGGACACAACCTGCAGGAGCACTCAGTGGTGATGATCCGCGGCGGACGCGTCAAGGACCTTCCGGGCGTCCGTTACCACATCATCCGCGGCACTCTGGACACCCAGGGCGTGGCAAACCGCAAGCAGGCGCGCTCCAAGTACGGAGCAAAGCGGCCGAAGGCGGGCAAAACGGCAGCCAAGAAGTAGGGCCGTTTGCGATATCCTAAAAATGAAGCATCATACCTTGGGCGCAAGGTAAACGCCTTGCCCTGACGTTTATTTATAAACCTCGGGCAGGCACAGCGGGCCGTCTTTTTCCGGGCGGTCCGTACGGAAGCGGGCATGCTTTCGAGTACCTATGAAATCAGATTGTGAAGGAGGGAAGCAAAGTGCCCAGAAGAGGAAACGTACCCAAAAGAGAAATTTTACCGGACCCCTTATACAACTCCGTCCTGGTGACCAAGCTTGTAAACGGTATCATGTACGACGGGAAAAAGGGCGTGGCCCAAAAGGTGGTTTACGGCGCGTTTGAAATCATCAACAAGAAAACAGGAAAAGACGCTTTGGACGTATTCACCCAGGCGCTGGACAACATCATGCCGTCCCTGGAGGTAAAGGCACGCCGCGTAGGCGGCGCCACCTACCAGGTACCCATGGAGGTCCGGCCGGAACGCAGGCAGACACTCGGCCTGCGCTGGCTGACCAATTATTCCCGCGCAAGAAGCGAAAAGACTATGAGGGAACGTCTCGCCGGCGAGATCATGGACGCAAGCAACAGCCTTGGAAACGCCGTCAAGAAACGCGAGGACACCCATAAGATGGCGGAAGCCAACAAAGCGTTCGCACATTACCGCTGGTAAGAAGGAGACAATAGTATGCCAAGGCAATTCCCGCTGGAGAAAACAAGAAATATCGGCATCATGGCCCACATTGACGCGGGCAAGACGACCACCACCGAACGGATCCTCTACTATACCGGCGTAAACTACAAGATGGGCGAGGTCCATGACGGAAATGCGACGATGGACTGGATGGAGCAGGAGCAGGAGCGGGGCATCACCATCACCTCCGCTGCAACCACCTGCCACTGGAAGAATCACCGCATCAATATCATCGACACTCCGGGCCATGTGGATTTCACCGTGGAAGTGGAGCGGTCTCTGCGCGTCCTGGACGGCTCGGTGACCGTTATGTGCGCGAAAGGCGGTGTGGAGCCCCAGTCGGAAACCGTCTGGCGTCAGGCTGACCATTACCATGTGCCGCGGCTGGTGTACGTCAACAAGATGGACATCATGGGGGCGGACTTTTTCAACGTTCTGCGCATGATCGAGGAGCGGCTCAAATGCAACGCCGTTCCCATTCAGCTTCCCATCGGCAGCGAGGATACTTTCAAGGGGATCATCGATCTGGTGGAGATGAAGGCCGACATCTATTACGACGACCTGGGCAAGGACATGCGCGTGGAAGAGATCCCTGCGGACATGAAAGAGCTGGCCGAGGAATATCACATCAAGCTTCTGGAGGCCGTCTCCGATTTTGATGACGAGATCATGGAAAAATACCTGGAAGGGGAAACGGTGCCGATGGACTCCGTCCGGAAAGCAATCCGGGCAGCCACCGTCGCCGTGAAAATGATCCCCGTCACCTGCGGAAGCTCTTACAAGAACAAGGGAGTCCAAAAGCTGCTGGATGCGGTGGTGGACTACCTGCCGTCGCCTCTGGACGTCCCCGATATCAAGGGCGTCGACCCCGAAACCGGGGAAGAGGACAGCCGCCCGTCCGACGATTCGGCGCCGTTTTCCGCGCTGGCGTTTAAAATCATGACCGACCCGTACGTGGGAAGGCTCTCCTTCTTCCGGGTCTATTCCGGAACCCTCACCACCGGCTCATCCGTGCTCAATTCCACGAAGGGCCACCGGGAGCGTTTCGGGCGGATCCTGCAGATGCACGCCAACCACCGGGAGGACATCGATATCGTCTATTCGGGCGACATCGCCGCGGCGGTGGGACTGAAGAACACCACCACGGGGGATACCCTGTGCGATGAGAAACACCCCATCATCCTGGAGTCCATGGAGTTTCCCGAGCCCGTCATCCGGGTGGCCATCGAGCCGAAGACCAAGGCCGGCCAGGAGAAGATGGGCATCGCCCTTATGAAGCTGGCCGAGGAGGATCCCACCTTCAAGACCTACACGGACGAGGAGACGGGTCAGACCATCATCGCCGGCATGGGCGAGCTGCACCTGGAGATCATCGTCGACAGGCTTCTTCGGGAGTTCAAGGTGGAGGCCAACGTAGGCAAGCCCCAGGTGGCCTACAAGGAGACCATCCGCAAGTCGGCGGACGTGGACAACAAATACGCCCGTCAGTCCGGCGGCAAGGGCCAGTACGGTCATGTCAAGATCATCGCCGAGCCCAACGAATCGGGCAAGGGCTATGAGTTTATCAACAAAGTCGTGGGAGGCGCCATCCCCAAGGAATTCATTCCCGCGGTGGATCAGGGCATCCAGGGCGCGATGCAGGCCGGCGTTCTGGCCGGTTATCCGGTGGTGGACGTGAAGGTAACGCTGTACGACGGCTCCTACCATGAGGTGGACTCTTCGGAAATGGCTTTCAAGATCGCGGCCTCCATGGCCTTCAAGGAGGCTTGCCGGAAGGCGGACCCCGTCCTGCTGGAGCCCATCATGAAGGTTTCCGTCATCGTTCCGGAGGAATACATGGGCGACGTCATCGGCGATCTCAACTCCAGGCGCGGCCAGATCCAGGGCATGGAAGCCCGCACGGGGGCCCAGCAGATCGACGCTTTCGTTCCGCTGTCGGAGATGTTCGGATATGCCACCGATCTGCGCTCCCGTACCCAGGGCCGGGGCCAGTACAGCATGGAACCCAGCCACTATGTGGAGATCCCCAAGTCCATCCAGGAGAAGATCATCGACAAGCGCTTCCCGCAAAACGCATGACCCGGCAGATTACGGTTTTTTATTGCATCTGCGGGTAAAATGCTATAAAATAGCACCAGATAAACGGAATTATATACTGTATTAAATAAGGAGGATTCATTCACCATGGCTAAACAGAAGTTTGAAAGAACGAAGCCCCACGTAAATATTGGCACCATTGGTCACGTGGATCATGGCAAGACCACTCTTACCGCCGCTATCACCAAGGTCCTCGCTCTGGGCGATCCCAAGGCGGCCACCTTTACCGCTTATGATATGATCGACAAGGCCCCCGAAGAGCGCGCCCGCGGCATCACAATCAATACCGCCCACGTGGAATATCAGACTGCAACCCGGCACTATGCCCACGTCGACTGCCCGGGCCACGCCGACTATATTAAGAACATGATCACCGGAGCCGCCCAGATGGACGGCGCGATCCTGGTTATCGCCGCAACCGACGGACCCATGGCCCAGACCAAGGAGCACATCCTGCTGGCCCGTCAGGTGGGTGTGCCTTATATCGTCGTATTCCTCAACAAGATCGACCAGGTGGACGATCCCGAGCTCATCGAGCTGGTGGAGATGGAAGTCCGCGAGACCCTCACCAAGTACGAGTTCCCGGGCGACGACATCCCCATCATCAAGGGTTCCGCCCTCAAAGCCCTGGAGTCCACCTCCACCGACCCCAACGCGCCGGAGTACCAGTGCATCCATGAGCTGATGGACGCCGTGGATACCTATATCAAGACCCCCGAACGGAAATCCGACCTGCCCTTCCTTATGCCCGTGGAAGACGTTTTCACCATCACCGGACGCGGCACCGTGGCCACCGGCCGTGTGGAGCGCGGAAAGGTCAAAGTGGGCGACGAGGTTGAAATCGTGGGCCTCACCGAAGAGAAAAAGAAGACCGTGGTCACCGGCGTCGAGATGTTCCGGAAACTGCTGGACTACGCGGAAGCCGGAGACAACATCGGCACCCTCCTTCGGGGCATCACCAAGAAGGAAGTGGAACGAGGCCAGGTTCTGTCCAAGCCCGGTTCCATTCATCCCCACACCAAGTTTCTCGGTAAAGTTTACGTCCTGTCCAAGGAAGAGGGCGGCCGGCACACTCCGTTTTTCAACAACTACCGGCCCCAGTTCTACTTCCGGACCACGGACGTGACGGGCGTCATCACCCTGCCGGAAGGCGTTGAGATGTGCATGCCGGGCGACCACGTGGATATCAACGTGGAACTCATCACCCCCATCGCCATCGAGGAAGGCCTCCGCTTCGCCATCCGCGAGGGCGGCAGGACCGTGGGCTCCGGCGTCGTCACCAAGATCAACTCCTGAATTCACAGGGCGGATTTTGGAATAAAACCGTAAATCAACAAACACAGCGCCCCTTTTCCCGCAGTGGAGAAGGGGCGCTGCTCCATACGCGCCAGGCGGCGGGAAATCCCGCCGCCTGGCGCGTATAAACGGTATACGTTTTCGCAGGGCTTATATCCGCATTCTGCGGACAATAGCGGATGAAGCGTTCGTTCCGCACCCCCCGTCTTTTCGAATTCGGCGCGCCGTTCAAACCCGGGAATCCATCTGATTCTCCGCTGGATTGCCGGGGGGCGTCCGTGGTACAATAAGTCAGGGCTCCGGAATGGCGAGCCCGTGCATGAAGCCGCTGAGTTCGGGAGAAGCGACATCCCCGGCGATCACGGAGTTTCTATAGACGACCAGGTGCGCTATGACACCCGTCTCTCCTCCCGGGTAATTTAGAATCTCGTAGCTGAAGCGTCTGACGCGTTTTCCCGTATAATCGGACAGATCAAAGCCCTGGGCTTTCTGGATTTCGTTATATGCGGCATAGGTGTCGTCAAAACTGCGGGGAAGCGTCAGATCCTGGGTTTCCACCGGCTCCGCCTTTACCTGCCAGCCGTAGCTTTCCAGAAGGGCCACACGGTCCTCGTTGGAGTCGATCCCCGTTATGGCGGCGGAAGAAACGCCCGAGGAGCGGGAATCCAGGCTGCCGGCAAGGAAGATCAAAGCACATATAATTGCGGCAACGATCAGGACAAACGCGACGGCTTTTCTGCGGGTCAATTTTGTGGTGAAGATAAACACCGGACCTCTTTCCTCCTTTGCCGAACGACGATGCGCGGGGCAGCCGACCGTCCTGTCTCCTCCGGACCGGACGGGTCCGGGACCGGGAGCAAAAACCGGTTTACCCGCAGCTTTCTTACAACATCCCGGTAAATGAGTATTCAGGAGCGGGCAAACTTATGACAGGGGAGGAGCACAATATGAAGAAACAGAGGCTGGACAGGATTCTGGCTTCCACAGGCATTGTTTCCCGGAAGGAAGCCAAGGAGATGATTTGCGCGGGAAGAGTCCGGACCGACGGGAAAATACTATCGTCCCCGGAGAAAAAGCTGGACCCGGAAACAGCCGCGCTTACGGTGGACGGGACCCCTCTTTCTTACAGAGAATTTTACTATATCATGCTCAACAAGCCGGCGGGAGTGATCTCGGCCACGGAGGATCCCAGAGAGAAGACGGCGGTGGATCTGCTCCCGGAGAGGCTGCGGAGGGTCGGGCTGTTTCCCGCAGGACGTCTGGACAAGGACACGGAGGGCCTGCTGCTCCTCACCAGCGACGGGCAGACGGCTCACGCGCTCACGGCGCCCAGGCGGCATGTGGACAAGGTGTATTTCGTCCGAACCGACCTGGAGATGACAGCCGGGGACGAGGATGCCTTCCGGGAAGGAATCGTTCTGTCCGACGGGACGCTCTGCCTTCCGGCGGAGCTTTCAGTCCTGCCGGACACCGCGGGACGGGAAGCTAGGGTCACGCTGCGGGAGGGAAAGTTCCATCAGGTCAAGCGGATGCTCCTGTCCAGGGGCAAGACGGTGGTATTTCTCAAGCGCCTTTCCATGGGAAGCCTGGTTCTGGACCCCACGCTGGGCCCGGGAGAGTACCGGGAACTGACGGAAACGGAAATCGCCTCCATCCGAAGCCCTGGAAAGGAAATTTCCTTGTCAGGGAAAAGCATCCGGAAGGACCAGTAAAAAAACAACAAAAAACGGGCCTCATTTTCTACAATTCCGTGAAATTTCTATTGAAAAACCACGAAGAAGCCAGTATTATATAGATATGTGTAAAAATAGACAATCCGAAGCCGCGGACAACACTGCGTTAAGGGAATACGCACAATTAAGGAGGACACGGAAATGTCAAGCAGAATCTTTCAGAGCGTTGTCCTGCAGATGAAGGATACCGTTCAGGGGCTGATTGGCGTCATCGATTCCGAGGGTACCGTCGTCGCCAGCAGCGATCTTTCCATTATCGGAGAAAAATGGACGGACGCCGCCGCTGCGGTGAACGGTTCGGAACACAGCATCCTCACGTACAAGGGCAAGACTTTCAAGACCCTGACCGGCTGGAGCTCTCAGTTTGACTACGCCGTGTTCGTGGAGGGCGAGGGAGAGCAGGCCTCCACCGTCTGCTCTTTGGCGGCGGTGGCGCTCAACGGCGCGAAGCTTTACTACGAGGAAAAGCACGACAAGGGAACTTTCATCAAGAACATTATTTCGGACAACATTTTGCTGGGGGATATCTATATCCGGGCCAAGGAGCTGCATTTCGTCACCGACGTGCCCCGTGGCGTATTCCTGATCCGGCAGACGGGAAAAGCGGACGTGTCCGCCATCGACATTCTTCAGCGGCTTTTCCCGGACCGGCAGGTGGATTTCGTTCTCAATATCAACGAAACCGACATCGCCCTCATCAAGCAGCTGCCCGAAAACGCCGATTCCAGAGATCTGTACCGGATTGCCAAGACCGTGGAGGACACTCTCAGTTCCGAGCTTCAGATCCGCTGCGTCATCGGCATCGGCACCATCGCAAACCATATGCGGGAGTTTGCCAAGGCCTATAAGGAAGCCCAGATCGCCATTGAAGTGGGCAAGGTCTTCGATACGGAGAAGACCATCATCAACTACGAAAACCTGGGAATCGGGCGGCTCATCTATCAGCTTCCCACCACCCTGTGCGAGATGTTCCTGCAGGAGGTTTTCAAGAAAAATCCCATCGACGCCCTGGACCAGGAAACCCTTTTTACCATCAACCGGTTTTTCGAAAACAACCTGAATGTTTCCGAAACCGCCCGGAAGCTGTTTGTGCACCGCAACACCCTGGTATACCGGCTGGAGAAGATCAAAAAGCTCACCGGCCTCGACCTGAGGGAATTCGACGACGCCATTACGTTCAAGGTGGCTCTGATGGTGAAGAAGTACCTGATTTCCAGGGGAATCGAATCCTGACACAACCACCCCGGGCGGCGGAACAAAAAAGCGCCGCCCTCGTCAGCATTCTCGGGAGGATCGAATGGTACGCTTAATCGACGTTTCCAAAGCATACGACAACGGAACCAGGGCGCTGGAGAGCGTTTCCCTGCGCATTGAGGACGGCGGGTTTGTCTTTCTGGTGGGGCCTTCGGGCTCCGGGAAATCCACCATCGTCAAGTTGCTCACCGGAGAGATCCGCCCCACCAGCGGCCGGATCATGGTGAACGGCTATAACCTCAACACCATCCGGGACGGACAGATCCCCTTCATGCGGCGCACGCTGGGGGTCATTTTTCAGGACTTTCGACTGATCGAGAAGAAGACGGTCTGCGAAAACCTGACCTTTGCCATGCGGGCTGTCGGAACGTCGCCCAAGGAGATCCGGAAGCGGGTGGGCTACGTGCTGGAGCTGGTGGGCCTGGACTGCAAGCTGTCCTGCCGGCCCTGCGAGCTGTCCGGCGGGGAGCAGCAGAGGGTTGCCATTGCCAGAGCCCTGGTGAATAACCCCAGCATGATCATCGCGGACGAGCCCACAGGAAACCTGGACCCCACGCGTTCCTTTGAAATCATGCTGCTGCTGGAGAGAATCAACGCACTGGGGACCACCGTGCTGGTGGTGACCCACGAAAAGGAGCTGGTCAACCGCTTTACCAAGCGGGTGGTGGCAATCGACGGCGGAAGGGTCGTCAGCGACGGAATGGACGGGTACTACCAGAATGAAAAGATATAATTTCGGTTATTTTGTCCACGAGGGCGTTCACAATATTTTTCTCCATGGGTTCATGTCCTTTGCCGCGGTGGGAATCATCGTGGCTTGTCTCATAATTATGGGGAGCTTTACTCTGGTGGC
Source organism: Papillibacter cinnamivorans DSM 12816 (assembly GCF_900176335.1). GTDB lineage: Bacteria > Bacillota > Clostridia > Oscillospirales > Oscillospiraceae > Papillibacter > Papillibacter cinnamivorans. The sequence goes on along the minus strand of NZ_FWXW01000002.1, from coordinate 110,617 downwards.
GGTAAACGCCGACAGCATGCTCAAGAGCCTGGAGCGGGAAAACGAGGTGCTGGCCTATGTGAACGAGAGCCTCAGCGACGAGGAAGCCCAGGCACTGGGCGCTGTTATCGAGCAGGTTCCCAACGTGGCATCCTGCCAGTTCATTTCCCGGGAAACGGCCATGGAGAACTTTGTCAGCCAATATCAGGGGGACAGTCTCTTCACCGACATGGATCCCACGATTCTCCGGCACCGGTACAGCGTGAAGATGACCGACATTTCGCTGATGCGGGACACGGTGAAGGCGCTGGAAGCGGTTCCCGGCATCGCGAAGGTACGGGCCAATCTGGAGATTTCCGAGGGATTCATCACGGTCCGGAATATCGCGGGAGCGGTTTCCATGGCGCTGATTCTCATCCTGCTGGCGGTTTCGGTCTTTATCATTTCCAATACCATCAAGCTTGCCACCTTCGACAGGCGGGAGGAGATCGCCATCATGAAGATGGTGGGCGCCACCAACGGCTTTATCCGCTGGCCCTTTGTGTACGAAGGGCTCCTTCTGGGACTGAGCGGCGCGGCCATCGCATTTTTCGCCCAGTGGGGCATATACGGCCTGGTATCCAAACAGATCGCAGGAAACGACACCATTCACCTGATCACCGTCATTCCGTATGCACAGCTGGCGGCGCCGGTGGCCGGAATTTTCCTTGCCACGGGCTTTTTGGTGGGCGTCGGCGGAAGCCTTTTAGCCATACGGAAGTTTTTGAAGGTCTGACTTTTTCCGTCAGACAAGCGGAGAAGGCGTACATACGGGAGGTAGCCAATTGAAGCAGAAGACGAAGAAAAAGATTATCATGATTCTGTCTTTGGCGCTGGCGGCGCTGTTTATCCTGACTTTGCTGATTTCCGTGCTTTCCGCCACCGCGTCCGCGGTAACTCAGGACGAAATAGACGCTCTCAAGGGAAACGCGGAGGAGCTGGCCCAGCGGAAAAAGGAGCTTTCCTCCCAGCTGGCGGCGCTGGAGGCGAATCAAAACGCGGCCATTCAAAAAAGAGAGCTGCTGGATCAGCAGATCGACGTGATACAGGATCAGATCCAAAACCTCAACAGCCAGATCGACGACTACACCGTGCAGATCGAGGAGCAGCAGACGGAGCTTACGAAGACGGAAGAGCTGGAAAAGAAGCAGTACGCCCTCTTCTGCACCCGGGTCCGGGATATGGAGGAAACCGGAACGGTCTCCTACTGGTCGGTGCTTTTCAATTCCGCCAGCTTCAGCGATCTGCTGGGGAATCTGGACATCATCGGCGAGATCATGGATTACGACCAGGGCATTATCGACCAGCTCAAGGCCACAAGAGAAAAGATCGCCGAGACAAAGGCCGGGCTGGAAGCGGACAAGGCGGACGTGGAAACGGCCAGAAGCGAGCTTTCCGACCGGCAGACGGAACTTCAGACCCAGCTCCAGACGGCACAGGACCTGGTGAGCGACATCGAAAAGCAGTCGGACAAATACAGCCAGACCCTGGCGGACATCGACAAGGAAGAGGAAGAAGTTCAGGCCCAGATCGAGGCGAAGATCAAGGAACTGGAACGGCAGGGAAAAGATACTGTAAGCGAAAGCGACTACCTCTGGCCGGTCCCGGCAAGCCACCGGATCACCTCGCCCTTCGGATACCGGGAACATCCCACTCAGGGCGGATATAAGTTCCACTACGGCATCGACATAGGAGTCGCCACCGGGAACAATGTTCTGGCATCCAAGAGCGGCACGGTGATACTTTCCCAATACAGTTCCTCCTACGGAAATTACATAGTCATCAGCCACGGCGGAGGCAACACCACCCTATACGCCCACATGAGCAAACGCCTGGTGAGCGAGGGCGATACGGTCTCCCAGGGGGATGTGATCGGCTATTCCGGAAGCACCGGCTGGTCCACCGGGCCCCATGTCCATTTTGAAATCACGGAAAACGGAACCAGGGTGGATCCGGAGACCAAATTTTAATTCTACGGATTCTTTTAAGGAGACAGAATGGAAAAAAAATTCAGACTGGGAACCGTATTGGCTTTTGCCGCGGCGGCGGCGGCCGTTACCTTCGTAGTGACATTTCTCCTGGTGCAGTGGCAGTTCAACAGCAAGCTGGAGGACAGGGCGGCACTGGACAAGGAACTTTCCAAGTATATTGAGGCAAGAACGGATATCGAAAAATCCTTCGTGGGAGACTATACGGAAGAGGAGCTGCTGGACGGCGCCGTCAAAGGCATGGTGGACGGTCTGGGAGACCGGTGGTCCCACTACCTCAGCGCCGAAGAATACGAGAGCTACCAGGAAAACATCAACAACAAATATGTGGGAATCGGAGCCGTGATCGACGCCAAGGACACGGAAACCGGATTCCATATCACAAAGGTATATCCCAATTCCCCCGCACAGGAAGCGGGTCTTGCGGCGGGAGATACCATAACCGCGGTAAACGGCGTTCTGATTTCGGACATGGAATACGACACCGCCACGGCCGCCATCCGGGGAGAAGCGGGCACCACGGTGGACCTTACGGTGACCAAGGCCGACGGCAGCGAAGTGAAGGCTACCGGCGTCGTGCGGCGGGCGGTGAACATTCCCGTGGTGAGCACGGAGCTGCTGGACGGCAACATCGGCCTCATTACGATCGACAATTTCGACGACAACTCGGACCAGGAGACGGAGCAGGCCATCAACCGCTTCATCAATTCCGGCGTCACGGGCATCATTTTCGATGTACGGAACAACCCCGGGGGACAGCTGTCGGAGCTGCTGGACCTGCTGGATTTCATCCTGCCGGAAGGGACGACCTTCATATCCCGCGACAAGGCGGGAAACGAGAAGACCTATACCTCGGACGCAAGCTGCATTGAAATCCCCATGGCGGTATTGGTGAACGCCAGCTCCTACAGCGCCGCGGAGTTCTTCGCCGCCGCTCTCCAGGAGTATAACTGGGCGACCGTCGTGGGGGAGCAGACTTTCGGAAAAGGATACTCCCAGATTCCCATCCGGCTGTCCGACGGGTCGGCCATCATCCTGTCCACCAACGAGTATTTCACGCCTCACGGCGTCAGCCTCATCGGAACCGGACTTACCCCGGATTACCCGGTGGAGATGAGCGAAGAGGACCAGACGAAGCTTCAGGCGGGAACCCTTTCCAGGGACCAGGACACGCAGCTGCAGAAGGCGCTGGCGGTCGTCAAGGAAAAGGCAAGCCAGGCTGTCACTATTTCCTGACACAGGGGTTTCGTCAAAACAGTATATTTTTAATGAACAGATATTCTAAAAAGCGGGCGGAAGCCCGCTTTTTAATTGAAGGGCAGTTTAAGGCCGCCAAGGGGCAGCTGGCGGGGGTGGTTGAGCGAAAGGGTAAAGAATTCCAGGTATAAACCGCCTGTATCCGCAATACTATAAGTTACCGGCCGGCGAAACGATGCCGGCGCCGTTTTTACGAAACGGAAAGAGTCCGAAGGCTCCGTACGGGATGCCGGGCGGCGCGGGGTATGCGAGGGAAGGTCTATGTTCGGTCTCATTGAGATGGTTGCGCCGCCGGAGGATTTCATCAGCCGGCTGCGCAGCCGATTCGGAAAGCCGGAGCTTCACGCCGGGGAGCTTTCAGGCACAAGGGTGCTGACAGCACGCGTTCCGTTTTTTCCCGGAGAGAGAAGGGCACCGGCCCGGCGGCGAATGGAAAAGGCCGCAAGGGAGCTTGCCGGACGGGGAATCCGCTGGGCCGTCTTCCCCAGGGACTTTTCCTTTTACAGGGAGTTTGCAGGGCACGGGATCGGACCGGTTCCCGTTTTGCCGCTGTATCAAAGGATGGCGGCGGAGCTGGTGTTCCGGATTATGGAGGAGAGGGGGGTAAAACCGGAGAGGGCCACGGTTGCCGTCTGTGGAGAGCACGTGAGCTATCCGATGCGCGAAGCGGCGCTTTCACTGTCCAGGCAGGTGAGATACATAGCCGTCGCCGCCTCCTACGGGGGGGAGTCCCTGTGCAGGACCCTGCGCCGGGATCTCGGTGTTCCCGTGGTCTTCAATCCGACGGGAAAACAAATCGCGGCGGCGGACGTGCTGGTGCTGTTTTCACGGCCGGAGACGCTTTCCAGAGGTGGGAGAGGCGCAATCCTGGCACTTTACGAGGGCGCCGAGGAAAACGCCGGGACGGCGACGGGAGCTTTCTTCCGACTGCCCCGGGAGCTGGATATAAAAGTTCCGCCGGACAGCGACGCAAACCAGCTTCTTGCGGCACTGATGGAATCCGGCTCGGTGGGGCCCGGGGACATTCAGATTGAAAGCATCCTCTGGGGAACGGACGGGAAAAAAGAAAAGGAAGACGCGGATACAGGAGGAGCCGCCGGGGAAAAATCCGACGGGGTTCAACACTCCCCGCAAGGTACTTGACAGAAACCACCAAACTCTCTATAATACACTAATATAAATAAGGTACTTTGCTGAACCAAGCTTTTTACCCAGACGAATGTTATAATACGGCGACCGCGGCACCGAGACAATGAGGTCGTCCCCATATCACCGTTGCGCGCCCGGATTTCCGCCTATTGGCGGTTCTCTGAAAGGCGCGTGATGATTTATGCTTGTTTGAAGGGACGAATACCTGCGGTTGGGGCAACCCGATGCGATCCCGCATTCTATTACGATCAGCAGAGAGGAAAGAGAGATATGCAGAAAGAGTATAAGCTCAGTCCGGCACGTTTGAAGGAACTGACCGAAGAATTGGTTTATATGAAGACTGTGCGCGAAAAAGAAATTTCCGATCAGATCAAGGAGGCTCGCTCCTTCGGAGATCTGTCGGAGAACAGCGAATACGACGAGGCGAAAAACGAGCAGGGGAAGCTTTATTCCCGCATCGCGGAGGTGGAGAATATCCTGGCCCACGCCGTGGTCATCGACGACAGCGAAATTCCCACCGACAGGGTCAGCGTGGGCAGCCGGGTGGTGGTAACCGACCTGGACGCCGGGGAGACGGAAGAGTATCAGATCGTAGGCTCCCAGGAGGCGGACCCCATGAACGGCAGGATCTCCGAGGAGTCCCCCTTTGGCAAGGGGCTCGTGGGCGGCAGGATCGGCCAGGAGGTCTCCATTGAAGTACCCGCCGGTATTATCAAATATCGCATCGACAATATACAGAAGTAACAAAAACCGTATCAGAGCTACTTAGGAGGAAGGGCAATGCCGGAATTCACCAATGAGGCGGCTTCACCGGAGCAGGACCTGTCGGAAATCCTGCAGATCCGGCGCGACAAGCTGAAGGAGCTGCAGGAGGGCGGGCAGGATCCTTTTACCATAACTCAGTTTACCCAGACCAGCTCCAGCAAAGAGATCAAAGAGCGGTTCGAACAGATGGAGAACCAGACCGTTTCCGTAGCGGGGCGGATTATGAGCCGCCGCAATATGGGAAAGGCTTTTTTCTGCGATCTGCAGGACGGACAGGGGAGAATCCAGCTCTATGTCCGAGTCAACGAGCTGGGAGAAGAAGGCTACGCTTCATTTAAAAAGTACGACATCGGCGATATTCTGGGCGTCACGGGGTACGTGTTCAAAACCCGCATGGGAGAGGTCACGATCCACGTGCAGTCCATTCAGCTTCTCTCCAAGTCGCTGCTGCCCCTGCCGGAAAAGTTCCACGGCCTGAAGGATCAGGAGTTGCGTTACCGGCAGCGGTATGTGGATCTGATCGTGAACCCGGAGGTACGGCGGATTTTCGAAATCCGGACCAAGGTGATCCGCGCCGTCCGGAATTATCTGGACGGGAAGGGGTACCTGGAGGTGGAGACCCCGGTGCTCAACACCATTTCCGGGGGCGCCAACGCCCGGCCTTTCATCACCCACCACAACACGCTGGACATCGACATGTACATGCGGATCGCCACCGAGCTTCATCTCAAGCGCCTGGTGGTGGGCGGTCTGGAGCGGGTCTATGAGGTGGGAAGACTTTTCCGGAACGAGGGAATGGACCCGAAGCACAACCCGGAGTTCACAACGGTAGAGTTTTATCAGGCATACGCGGATTATCACGATATGATGGACATGACCGAGGAGCTCATCACCAACGCAGCCCGGGATATCCTGGGGACGACGAAACTATCTTACCAGGGCGAGGAAGTGGACCTCACGGGTCCATGGAAGCGCCTGACCATGGCGGAAGCGGTAAAAGAACACACTGGTTTGGATTTTCAGACATTTTCCGGCAGCGAGGAAGCACGGGACGCTGTAAAGGGAATCGGCTTGCCGGTGAAGGGCACCGATACCTGGGGAGATCTTCTGTACCGTTGCTTTGACGAGAAAGTGGAGGATAAGCTTCTTCAGCCGACCTTCATTCTGGACCATCCGGTGGAGGTTTCCCCGCTGGCCAAGCGGTGCCCCTGGGATCCGAGGCTGACGCAGCGGTTCGAGCTGTTTATCACCCGCAGGGAGATGGCAAACGCCTTCTCCGAGCTGAACGACCCCGTGGACCAGCGGGAACGGTTTCTCCGCCAGGTAAGACTCCGGGAGGCGGGGGACGAAGAAGCAGGAATGATGGATGAAGATTATATAACGGCGCTGGAATACGGCCTTCCTCCCACGGGGGGATGCGGAATCGGGATCGACCGGCTGGTCATGCTCCTGACGGACAGCGCATCGATCAGAGATGTGATATTGTTCCCGACAATGAAGCCGCTGGAGCAGTGAGTTCTTACGGCGTTCCAGACTGTTGCTTCGGGGATATGCACATTCGGCAGCACACCCGGAGCAAAACCGGGTGTGCTGTTTTCGCCGGAAACACGGCAGGACCTTCCCGAAGATCCGGAGGCATCGCCTCAAGGACAGGCACGGACGGACGGGGAGTTTGGGAAAGGAATAAGATATACATCCTATGAAACTGACTTTGGGCAGGCGGTTTTTTCTCCACCTGACAATGACCCTTCACCAGAAGAAGGGTCAGAACACCACGCGGCTGATTGTTCTGGGCTTTCTGGGAATTATTCTGGCGGGAGCCCTGCTGCTGATGCTGCCCATATCCGCAAAGAGCGGGGAGACTACGAATTTTCTCACGGCGCTGTTCACGGCGACTTCCGCCACTTGCGTGACAGGTCTGGTGGTGGTGGATACCGATACTTACTGGACGGTTTTCGGCCAGACCGTGATCCTGCTGCTGATCCAGATCGGCGGTCTCGGCTTCATGAGCATCGTTTCCCTGTTTTTCTTTGCCATGCGGCGGCAGATCGGCCTGCGGCAAAGGCTTGCCATGGCTCAGTCCCTGAGCCTCAACGAGCTTACGGGCGTGGTGCGCATCATGAAGCACATTTTGGTGGGCACATTTCTCTTTGAGCTGATAGGCGCCGTTATTTTCTCCATTTGCTTTGTCCCGGACTTCGGGCTGGGCGGAGGCATCTGGCGGGGAGTGTTCCATTCCATTTCCGCCTTCTGCAATGCCGGCTTCGACCTTATGGGAAGCAGAGGAGCATATACGGGTTTCATATGGTATTCCGGCAACCCGGCGGTCTGCATCACCGCGATGTGCCTGATTGTAATCGGCGGCCTGGGATTTTTTGTGTGGGAGGACGTGTACCGGGCGAGAAAGCTCCGAAACCTGCATGTCTATACCAAGCTGGTTCTGGTCACTACGGCGGTGCTCATTCTTGCGGGCGCATTGTGTATTTTTTTACTGGAGAGTGACAACTCCGCAACCATGGCGGACATGCCAGTCTGGCAAAAGATTATGGCATCCTTCTTCCAGTCCATCACCTCCAGAACGGCGGGATTCAACACCATCGACGAGAACGGTATGGCGGAAGCCTCCAAGATCGTCACCATGATCCTCATGTTTATCGGCGGGTCCAGCGGATCCACGGCGGGCGGCATCAAGACCGTGACCATGTGCGTTCTGCTTCTGACCGTGATCAGCACGCTGAAGGGGAAAGGACAGATCACCGTGTTCGAGCGCACCATTTCTCCCAGCAAGGCCCTCAGCGCCATAACCATCGCGTTTCTGGCCCTGTCGTTGTGCCTCGTGGGCGCGCTGTTTCTTTCAACGGGAGAAAACGTGTCATTTACCAAGGCAATTTTTGAAAGCGTATCCGCATTCTGCACCGTGGGTCTCACCACGGGCATCACCCCCACTCTGGGGGCAGTTTCACGAATCGTGCTGATCGGGCTGATGTATCTGGGGAGGGTGGGCGTCACCACTTTCGGAATCGCGCTGATGATGCGCACCAGCTATCCGGCAAAGATCAAGTACCCGCAGTGCGACGTTCTGATCGGCTGACGGCCGGATTATGGAAAGGAAAGACTATATGAAATCCTATGTGGTAATCGGAATCGGACGCTTCGGAGCCGCGGTGGCAGAGGAGCTGTGCTCTTTGGGCCATGAAGTGCTGGCCATTGACGACAGCGAAGAAAACATACAGCGGATCGCCGACCGCGTGACCCATGCGGTGGTGGGCGACGCCAAGGACGAGGCGGTCTTAAAGTCCCTGGGCGTCCGAAATTACGACTGCGCCATCGTCGCCATCGGAAGCGACATATCCGACAGCGTCATGGCGACTTTGATCCTGAAGGAAATGGGAATCAAGGAGATTATCTGCAAAGCCCAAAGTTCCGTGCATATGAAGCTTCTGCAAAAAATCGGCGCGGATCTGGTTGTATTCCCCGAGCACGACTCCGGAGTGAAGCTGGCCCACAACCTGTCCTCTTCCAACATACTCAATCTGATCGAGTTGTCCGACGATTACAGCATCGCGGAAATTTCCGCGCCGAAGCACTGGTTCGGAAAAAGCATCCGGGAGCTGAACATCCGGGTGAGATACGGTATCAATATCATCGCTGTACGCAGCAGCGGGACGGACGGCGTACAGATTTCCCCACAGGCGGACTACGAGGTGAAGCCCGGGGACGTGCTGTTTGCCGTGGGCACCCACGAGGCGCTGAACATTTCCCAGGAGGAATAACAAAAAGGAAACTCTCCCGTTTTGCGCATTACTTTTCAAAGAGAAGGCGCGTTACCGGGAGGGGAAGGGACAACCATGGAGCGGATTACTTCCAGGACAAATCCCCTTTTGACACATATCCGAAAGCTGGGCGCCGACAGGGGCTACCGCGGGAAGCAGGGCGAGTTTCTCTGCGACGGCGGGAAGCTGCTGGAGGAGGCCATGAAGTGGAAGGCGGAGATTACGGCCGTTGTTACGTCGGAACTGGAATCGCTGCCGGAGATCTCCGGGAGCGCGCGGGTCATTTCGGTTCCGGGAGAGCTATTACGCTCGGTTTCTCCCCTCCAAAATCCCCAAAGCGTCCTGTTTGCCTGCCGTATTCCCGAATGGCCCATGAAGGACGGGGAAGGACGGGACAGGCTCATCGTACTGGAGGGGATTCAGGACCCGGGAAATCTGGGCACCGTTCTCCGGACGGCGGACGCCTTCGGCATGGACCGGGTCATCCTTCTGCCGGGCTGTGCCGACCCGTATAACCCCAAAACCGTGCGGGCAACCATGGGCGCCGTCTTCCGCATGCCGCTGTCGGAAATGGGCTACCCGGAACTCAAGCAATTTTCACTGGAAAACGGGATTTCCCTGTATGCCGCCGCGCTGGACGCGGACGCCGAGGATGTGAGAGCCGTGAAGCTTCAAAGGGCAGCCGCGGTGGTGGGAAGCGAGGGGTCCGGCATTTCCCGGGAGGCCAGGGCCCTGTGCCGGGGATGCGTCAAAATCCCCATGGCAGGCCGCTGTGAATCTCTGAATGCAGCGGTGGCCGCCGCGATTTTGATGTGGGAAATGAACAAGGATATTCTATAATAGTAATAGTATATCGACCGCCGCCGGCAACACCCAACCGCACCCAAACATTTGAATTCTTCGGAAGGCTAGGGGGTCAAGGATGTGTCGTCACTGAAATACTGGTTGTGGCTCTCCACGCTCCGCGGGGTGGGAAGCGCCATGAAGCTTCGGATTCTTGACCATTTCGGAACCCCGGAAAACGCCTATTACGCGGACGACGGGGAATACCGCCTGATCCCGGACATCTCCGAGGCGGCGCTGGGTGCGCTCGGAGACAAGGCGCTTGACAATGCCGACAGGATTCTGGGGGAGTGCGAGCGGACGGGCCAGCGGATCGTCACGCTGCAGGACGCGGAATACCCCGACAGGCTCAAAAATATATACGACCCTCCCTGCGTACTGTATACCAAGGGAAAGGTCTTTGCCTTTGACGAAGAGGTGGCCGTCGCCGTGGTGGGCACGCGGGAGTGCACCCCATACGGACTGTCCACCGCCGAACGGCTGGCACGGCAGCTGGCCAGGAGCGGAGCCCTTATCGTATCCGGCATGGCCCTGGGAGCGGACACCGCCGCTCACAAGGGAGCGCTCCGGGCCGGAGCGCCCACGGCGGCCGTTCTGGGCTGCGGCCTGGACATCGTCTATCCCAGAGAAAACCGTTTCCTGTACGAGGACATTTCCGTCCGGGGAGGACTCCTCAGCGAATATCCCCCCGGGACGCCCGCGCTGCGGAGCAATTTTCCCGCACGGAACCGGATCATCAGCGGACTGTGCCTGGGTACCGTAATCGTGGAGGCTCCCGAGAGAAGCGGCGCACTGATCACCGCGCGCACCGCCCTGGAGCAGGGGAGAGACGTCTTTGCCGTCCCGGGAAACGTGGACGCGCCCAAAAGCGCCGGCACCAACCGCCTGATCCAGGAGGGCGCCATTCTGGTCACCGGCGCCTGGGACGTGCTGCGGGAATATGTTGCCCTGTATCCTCATAAAATAACGGAATGCCCCGACCAGGAGCTTTTTGGGCCCGGATACGGGGGGCGACGTTACAGAGAAGAGGCCGACCTGAAGGTGGCAAGTCCCGCGGTCCGGCTGGAGACGGGAGAGAAAAAAGAGGTTGACAAGGAAGACGCAAGCGATTATATTGACCTAAAGACGGAGGGTATTTTTACCCAGGACCAGCGGGAGATCCTCCTGTCCCTGTCCCAGGGACCGAAGCAGGTGGACATGATCATAGAGGAAACCCAGATCCCCGCGCCAAGAGCTCTTTCCGCGCTTACTCTTCTGGAGGTGCGGGGAACGGTCCGTCAGCACAAGGGCAAGCGCTTTGAGGCGACGGCCCCCGTCCGGTATTAGGGCGGAAGCGCGGTAACGGCTGATTCGGCCGCTGCGGGTTGATGCCCCGAACCGCATCCATACCATGGAATTTTACTTCAGAGAAGCGCGGCGGGCACACACTGCGTTTTCTCCTTCTATATATTCAGGACACAGGGAGGACAGCATGGCGAAAACAAATCTCGTGATCGTGGAATCCCCCGCAAAGGCTAAGACCATCGGGAAATACCTGGGGACCGGCTATAAGGTCAAAGCCTGCATGGGGCATTTGCGGGATCTTCCCAAGAGCACGATGGGAGTGGACATCGAGGGCGGATTCATTCCGAATTATCAGCCTATCAAGGGCAAGGAAGAGGTCATAGCGGATTTAAGCCGGGCCGCCAAAAGCAGCGGCACGGTTTATCTCGCCACCGACCCGGACCGGGAGGGCGAGGCCATTTCCTGGCACCTGAAGGAGCTTCTCGAGCTACCGGACGAAAAGACAAAGCGGGTTACCTTCAACGAAATCACCAAGAAGGTGGTAAACGACAGCATCGCCTCCCCCAGAGCGCTGGATCAGAACCTGATCGACGCCCAGCAGGCGCGGCGCATCCTGGACCGGATCGTGGGATACCAGCTGAGCCCCCTTCTGTGGAGAAAGATCCGCAGGGGCCTGAGCGCCGGACGGGTCCAGTCGGTGGCCACGCGCATCGTGGTGGACCGGGAGGAGGAGATCCGGGCATTCGTTCCCGAGGAGTACTGGACCCTGGACGCGCAATTGAGCCGGATCGGCGAGCCGGGCAGGTTTACCGCCCGGTTTTACGGCAACACGAAAAAGAAGCTGGAACTGAAAAACGAAGGGGAAGTGGACGCAGTCTCAGAGGCTGTAAAGCAGTCCCCTTTTACGGTCGTATCCGTCAAGCGGGCGGACAAGCAGCGCTCTCCCGCCCCGCCTTTCACCACCTCCACCCTGCAGCAGGAAGCTTCCCGGAAGCTGAACATGACGCCGAGGCGGACCATGTCAGTGGCCCAGCAGCTGTACGAAGGCGTGGATATTTCCGGGGAGGGGACCGTGGGTCTTATCACCTATATGAGAACGGATTCCCTCCGGATTTCCGAGGAAGCACTTCGGGAAGCGAAAACACTGATCCTCGGCCGGTACGGAGAGGCGTACTATCCTCCGTCCACACGGCGCTTCAAGACCAAGGCGGGAGCCCAAGACGCCCACGAGGCGATCCGGCCCAGCAACGTAAACCTTTCCCCGGAGGACGTGAAAAAAGACCTCACCAGCGAACAGTATAGGCTGTATAAGCTCATCTGGAGCCGTTTTCTGGCCAGCCAGATGGCAAACGCGGTATATGACAGCGTCGCCGTGGAGGTGGAGTCGGCCGGATACCGTTTCCGGGCCAACCACTCGGCGCTCCGCTTTGCGGGATATACGGCCGTCTACGAGGAAGGTCAGGACGAAGAAAAAGAAGATAAGGCGTCGGCGCTCCCCGATTTGAAGGAGGGCGAGACGGTGGCTCTGGCCGGCCTTGCCAAGGAGCAGCACTTTACCCAGCCGCCGGTTCGGTATACGGAGGCCTCTCTCATCCGGGCCATGGAGGAGAAGGGAATCGGCCGGCCCAGCACCTACGCGCCCACCATATCCACCATTCTGGACCGGGAATATGTGGCGAAGGAAGGAAAATACCTGCGCTCCACCCCTCTGGGAGAGGTGGTAACGGGGCTCATGAAGCAAAAGTTCACAGACATCGTGGATACCGAATTCACCGCCCGGATGGAAGAGAGCCTGGACGGCGTGGAAGAGGGCAAGCGGGACTGGAAGGCCATCCTGGAAGAGTTTTACCGGGGGTTCGACGCGTCCATGAAGAAGGCGGAGACGGATCTCAACGGAGAGCGCATCCGGGTTCCCGACGAGGTCACCGACGAGACCTGCGACCTGTGCGGGAGAAAACTGGTTATCAAGTCCGGCCGGTTCGGCCGGTTTCTGGCCTGCCCGGGATACCCGGAGTGCAAATTCACCAAACCCATCGTGGTGGAAATGCCGGGGAAGTGCCCGCTTTGCGGGGGAAGAATTCTGAAAAAGACCTCGAAAAAAGGATTCGCCTATTACGGCTGCGAGAAAAACCCCGAGTGTTCCTTCATGACATGGGACGTTCCCGTTAAGGAGACCTGCCCGGAGTGCGGCCATACCCTGTTTAAAAAATCAGGCAAGGGGTTCAAACGCCCCTTCTGTATTAACGAAACCTGTCCCAATTTCCTCCCGGAGGACAAGCGGGGATACCGCAGGAAGACCGAGGGAGCGGAAAAGAACGCCGGGCAAGGGGAAACCGAACCCAAAGAAGCCGCAAAAACCCGTTCGGCGGGCGCGAAAAAGGCCGCAGGGAGCAAAGCGAAAGCGGCGAAAAAGACTGCGGGGAAGACAGCGGCCGGGACGAAAGGAAAGGCGGCGGGCAAAACCGAAGCCAAGGCGGCGCCGAAAGCCAAAGGAAAAACCGCCTCTGCACCGAAAAAGACGGCGAAAAAGTCCGGAAAGGCCGGAGGAGAGAATGGTTGACAAGGTCCTGGTGGCGGGCGCGGGCCTGGCAGGCTGCGAGGCGGCCTGGCAGCTGGCGCAGCGAGGAGTGCCCGTAACGCTTCTGGAGATGAAGCCGGAGCGGATGACGCCCGCCCATTCCAGCGAACACTTCGCGGAGCTGGTCTGCTCCAATTCCCTGCGCAGCGACCAGATGGAAAACGCCGTGGGGCTTTTAAAGGAAGAGCTGCGGCTGATGCGTTCTCTGATCCTCCGCTGCGCGGACGAACACCGGGTGGAGGCGGGGGGCGCTCTGGCGGTGGACCGGGAGGGGTTTTCCAGAGCCGTCACGGCGGCTGTGAAGAGCCACCCGCTCATTGAAACAAAGACCGGAGAGGTCACGGAAATACCCCCGGAGGGTCCGGTGATCATCGCCACGGGGCCGCTTACCACGCAGACGCTGTCGGAGGCTATCCGTGCGTTTTTCGGGGGAGCGGAGTATCTGAACTTTTACGACGCGGCGGCCCCTTTGGTGACCTTTGAGAGCATCGACATGGACAGGGCGTATTTTGCCTCCCGCTACGGGCGGGGAGGGGCGGATTACATCAACTGTCCCATGAGCGAAGAGGAATACGAGGTTTTCCACCGGGAGCTGTCGGCGGCGCAGGAGGCAAAGGTGCACGGCTTTGAGGACAGAAAGGTCTTCGAAGGGTGCATGCCAGTGGAAGTTATGGCGCGCCGGGGGAGGGACACCCTGCGGTACGGGCCCCTCAAGCCCGTGGGCCTTCCCGACCCCAAAACGGGCCGGGATCCATACGCCGTGGTGCAGCTCCGGCGGGACAACGCCGCCGGCAGCATCTATAATCTGGTGGGGTTTCAGACCCACCTGACCTTTCCCGAGCAGCGGCGTGTTTTTTCCATGATCCCCGCGCTCCACAGCGCTCAGATCGTGCGCTACGGGGTGATGCACCGGAATACGTATCTGGATTCCCCGAGGCTTTTAAATCACCGGTATGAGGCCAGAAGAGAGCCCAGGGTGCGTTTCGCGGGGCAGCTCACCGGTGTGGAGGGCTATGTGGAATCCACGGCTTCGGGACTCGCGGCGGGGATTGAGGCGGCCAGGAGCATTCTTCAAATGCCGCCGCTGGACCTGCCCAGAGAAACCGCCACCGGAGCGCTGGCCCGCTATATCAGCGATGAAACCGTTACCCATTTTCAGCCCATGAACGTGAATTTCGGCATCATGGCGCCTCTGGAAGAAAGAGTCCGGGGAAAAAAGGAAAAAAACCTCGCCCTGTCCAGACGGGCCCTGGAGATCATCCGGGAAAAGATCTCCGGCGACGAGACGGCCCCGGCATTCTGACCCAAGGAGAAAAGAGACGGGAAACCGAACGGGATACACATTATAATATTAGATTGGCATTTTACATCGCACCTGGCCGGAACGATACCGGCAAAAAAGGACGCCCGATGCTCATGTCATACAGAATCTGAACCAGGAGTTCAACTTGTGCCGCTCAGGCGGCGGATTGGAGAAACCGATTCATATGAAAATCATAGTGGACGCGATGGGCGGGGACAACGCCCCCGGCGAAATCGTGAAGGGCGCACTGCAGGCCGCCGAGGAATTCAAGGTGGATATCCTTCTTGTGGGCTGCGGGGAACTGATACTTAAAACCATGGAGGAGAACGGAATCAAATCTTTGCCCAAGCGGGTGGAGATCGCCCACGCCTCCGAGGTCATCGATATGGAGGACAATCCCGCCACGGCGTTCAAGGACAAGAAGGATTCCTCCATGACCGTTGGACTGACACTGCTCCGGGATAAAAAAGGAGACGCCTTCGTATCGGCCGGGAGCACGGGGGCTCTTCTCTCCGCCGCCACGCTGATCACAAAGCGGATCCGGGGGATCCGCAGGGCGGCCATGGCACCGCTGGTCCCCACCGGGGGCGGCGGCACGATCCTCATCGACTGCGGGGCCAATGTGGAGTGCACTCCCGAGTACCTGCTGCAGTTTGCTTTCATGGGCAGCTATTACGCCTCCCACATCCTGGGCCGTCCGGAGCCCCGGGTGGGTCTTCTGAACATCGGCGCCGAGGAGAGCAAGGGCGGATCGCTTCAGAAGGAGACTTATGAGCTTCTGGAAAAGGCGGGGCGCGAGCAGAGGATCAACTTTCTGGGAAACGTAGAGAGCCGGGACGTGATGATGGGAGCCGTGGACGTGGCGGTGACCGACGGGTTCACAGGGAACGTCATGCTCAAAACCGTAGAGGGAACGGGACTTTTCTTTGCCGGAAAGCTCAAAAAAATCTTCAAGAAAAACGCGCTGTCCAAATTCGCGGCGCTTCTGGTTATGGGCGGGATGGAGGAACTCAAGAAGATGATGGACTACCGGGAAATCGGCGGAACGGCGCTTCTGGGCATTTCCAGGCCGGTGATCAAGGCCCACGGCTCTTCCGACGCGTACGCCATCCGGAACGCCATCCGGCAGGCGCAGCAGTTCGCGTCCTCGGGCCTCATCGAGGATATCCAGGACAATATCGGCTACATGAAGCTATCGGGCGCCGGGGAATAATTTTATCCCAGTTGCCAAAATACTATTGACAGAGAAGAAATTTGTGCATATTATTTTTGCAGTAGGCCGCCTGAGCGGCTACAAGCGTCAGTGGAGGGATAGCGATGATTTTTGAAAAGATCAGCGAATTGATTGCGGAACAGTTCTCCATCAATATTGATGAAGTGACGATGGATACTTCTTTTGAGGAGGATTTGGGCGCAGATTCACTTGATATAGTGGAGCTCACCATGGCGATGGAAGAAGAGTTCGACCTGGGAGAGATCGGAGACGAGGAGATTACTTCCCTTAAAACGGTGGGAGATCTGGTCCGCTTCATTCAAAACAAGCTGGACGATTAAAATATCGGGATCGAACCCGGCCCTGCTTTTTGCGGGGCTTCGATTTTTCACGGGAGATGCAGCTTATGAATTCGCCAAATACGCTGGAGGAAAAACTGAAATACCAGTTTAAAAACCCCGCGCTTTTGGAACTGGCTCTCAACCACAGTTCCTACGCCAACGAAAACCGCTCCCGGAACATTCAGAGCAATGAACGGCTTGAATTCCTGGGGGATTCCATCCTGGGCATGATTACGGCGGAATATCTGTTTTTTACGTACGGAGAGATGCCGGAAGGGGAACTGACAAGGCTCCGTGCCTCGCTGGTCTGCGAGCAGAGCCTGGTGCTGGTGGCAAAGGAGCTGGACCTGGGGGAGTATATCCGGCTGGGCCGCGGCGAGGAATCCGGAGGAGGAAGGCAGCGGCCCTCCATCCTGGCGGACGCCGTGGAAGCGGTGCTGGCCGCCGTCTATCTGGACGGGGGATACAAGACCGCGCGGAAGATCATTTACCGGGAGATCTTCGCTAGGACGGAGCGTTCGGGGAAAAAACCCATGCGGGATTACAAGACGGCGCTGCAGGAGCTGGTTCAGAGAGAAACCGGACAGGTACTCAGCTACCGGCTCCTGGAGGAGTCCGGGCCGGATCACAGCAAGACCTTCCTTGTGGAGGTGCTGCTCAACGACCGGCCGGCGGGACAGGGAACCGGGCACAGCAAAAAGGAAGCGGAGCAGGCGGCGGCCAGCGCGGCCATCGAGCTGCTGTTTCCTTAAAGACCGGAAATCCAACGCCGGTCTCTGTTTGAAACTGCTTTCAAACAGAGACCGGCGCTTTCAAAACCGGGCCGGATTTTATATGAACTTCGAAGGACCTGATGACCAGTATGACGGGCGAACCGGTTTGACAGGAGGCTCCCATGGCAAAAGAACGCATCATTCCCATTTTTATTCCCCATCTGGGCTGCCCCCACCGGTGCGTGTTCTGCAATCAGAACAGCATCTCAGGGGAGCAGGTGCCGGTCACTCCCCGGACGGCGGCGGAGACGCTGAAAGCGGGGCTTTCGAAGCTGGGGGGCGAGAGCGCCCAGGCCGCGTTTTACGGCGGCAGTTTCACTGCGATTCCCGCTGCGGAGCAGGAGGCGTTTTTACAGGCCGTTCAGCCTTTTCTTCAATCGGGAAAGCTCACCGGCCTGCGGGTCTCCACCCGGCCGGACTGCATCGACGGGGAAACTCTGGCGCGGCTCCGGGCGGGGGGCGTCCAAACGGTGGAGCTGGGTGCTCAGTCCATGGACGGGGAGGTCCTGCGCATGAGCCGGCGGGGACACACCGCCGAAGACACGGAGCGGGCGGCGGGGCTGGTCCGGGCGGCGGGGTTTAGGCTTATTCTGCAGATGATGACGGGACTTCCCGGAGACAGCCGGGAAAAGGCCCTGGAAACAGGCCGGGTCCTCGCCGCTTTGCAGCCGGACGGCGTGAGAATCTATCCCGCGGTGGTGCTTCGGGACACGGCGCTTTTTGAACTCTGGCGGAGGGGCGAGTACGAGCCTCAGAGCGTGGAAGCGGCGGCGGAGCTCTGCGGGGAGCTGCTGGAGATCTTCCATGAAGCCGGTATCCCCGTGATCCGCACGGGGCTGAATCCTTCGGAGGATCTGGGCGGCGGCCAGGCGGCGGCGGGAGCGTACCATCCCGCGCTGGGAGAGATGGCCCGCTCCCGGTTTCTGTATCAAAGAGCCAAAAGGGTCCTCGCGGGCGTGCCGGAGGGATCGGACGCGGTGCTGGGGGTGCGCCGGGAGTGGGTGTCGCCCATGATCGGTCAGAAACGGGAGAACATCCGGAAGCTCCAGGCGGAATTCGGCCTTCATTCCCTGCGGGTGCGCCCCGTCTTTCCGGACGGAGGGGAAATCGTTCTGCTGGAAGTTGCCAAGCCTTTTTAAAATTGATATAATAACTGCTGCGCAGTTATTATATCGCATGCGTCCTCCAGGAGGACACGCGCCGCAATTTTATGCCGAGGCGCCGGAAACGCCATATGGCAAATTATATCATAAACGTCTTTGCGTTTATGATATAATACAAATTGTGCCTGAAACAAAACAGGAATAATTTTACATTTGATTTCATCGCGGCGGAGGCAGACCGGGTCAGGTTTTCCCCGCCGGATGCTGCGAGGTGCGCCCGTGTATCTGAAAGCGCTGGAAATACAAGGATTTAAATCGTTTCCCGAAAAAACCGTTCTGACCTTCGGAGAGAGCATCACCGCCATTGTGGGTCCCAACGGAAGCGGGAAATCCAATATTGCCGACGCCATCTGCTGGGTCATGGGAGAGCAGAGCACCCGCGCGCTCCGGGGCGGAAAGATGGAGGACGTCATTTTCGGCGGGACCCAGAAACGCAGTCAGGTGGGTTTTGCCGAGGTTTCCCTCATCATCGACAACACGGAGGAAATTCTCCCCGCCGAGGGCAGCGAGGTTATGGTGACCCGCAGGTATTACCGCTCGGGGGAGAGCGAATACTATATCAACCGGCGCTCGGTGCGGCTGAAGGACATCAACGAGCTTTTCATGGACACCGGCCTCGGCCGGGAGGGCTATTCCATCATCGGGCAGGGGCGGATCGACGAGATTCTGTCGGTAAAAAGCGAGGAACGGCGGGAGGTCTTCGAGGAGGCGGCGGGCATTTCCCGTTTCCGCCACAAGAAGGAGGAGGCCGAGCGCAAGCTGCAGCACACGAGAGACAATCTTCTGCGGATCGGAGACAAGATTTCGGAGTTGGAGCTCCAGGTGGAGCCGCTGCGGGAGCAGGCGGAAAAAGCAAAGCGGTATCTCGTGCTGAGGGACGAGCTTCGAAGCCTGGAGGTCTCTGTCTGGATGGACCAGCTGGACAAGCTGAGATCCTCCTCCATCAAGACTTTAAGCGACTTCGAGGCGGCAAAGGGGCAGCTGGAGGAGGGAAACCGGACTCTGGAGGCTCTGTATGCCGCCGCCGAAGGGTATTCCCAGCGGATGCGAGAAAAGGACATGGAGACGGAAAACGCCCGCTCGCGGCTTGCGGCCGCGGAAGCGGAAAAAGCCGAGGCGGAACGGGCCTGCGCCATCCTGAAGGGGGAAATGGAACACAGCCGGGAAAACGCGGAGCGGATCAGCAAAGAGCTTTCCGCCCAGGCGGAGCGGGCTGCGGGACTTTCCGCCCAGACGGAGGAGAGGAAACGGCGCCTGGCCGAAATCGCAGAGCGCAAGGACGGAATTCAGTACAGGACCGAGGAGCTTGCCACGGAAGCGGAGGAGGCTTTGCGCTCCTCCGGGAACATCGGTGCGGAAATCGAAGCCCTGCTTGCCAAGGAAACTCTGGAAGCGTCCGCCGCCGCGGAGGGACGGGGAAAGATCGCCGCTCTTGCCGCGTCCGACGGGGAGCTGGAGGCCCGGGACAGGGCGGCGGCGGAAGAGGAGACCGGAGCGAAGGCACGGGCGCAGACCGCCCGAAGCGCGGCGGAGGAGGCGGCCCGGCAGCTGAAAGAAGCCAGGGAAGAGGCGGCGTCTCTGCAAAATACCATAGGCGGGTACCGGCTTCGTCTGCAGAACCGGGAAAAGCGGGCCGCGGACGCCGGCGAAAAAAAGAACGCCCTGTCTCTGGAACAAAACAACATCCGCTCCCGGCTTCATCTGCTCACGGAAATGGAAAAGGAATACGAAGGGTTTTCCAAGGCCGTGCGCACGGTGATGCAGGAAGCGGAAAGGGGAATCCTGAAGAACATTCACGGGCCGGCGGCAAATCTCCTGCGGACCCGGGACGAATACACGGTGGCCGTTGAAACCGCTCTGGGACCCGCGCTGCAGCATATCGTGGTGGGCCGGGAAGAGGACGGAAAAGCCGCCATCGAATCTCTCCGGCGGAAGGACGCGGGGAGAGCCACCTTCCTTCCCCTCACCTCCGTCCGGGGAGGAGAGCTGCGGGAGGAGGGCCTTGCCCGGGAGGCCGGGTTTGTGGGCCTCGCCAGCAGCCTTGTGGAATACGAAAAGCAGTATGAGGGTATTATAAAGTCCCTTTTAGGGCGAACCGCCGTGGTGGAGGATATGGACCGGGCCATCGCCATCGCCCGGAAATACTCCCACCGGTTCCGCATCGTGACCCTGGACGGCCAGGTACTCAATCCCGGCGGGTCCATGACGGGTGGCAGCGTCAACCGCACGGCGGGGGTGCTGACCCGGGCAAACGAGCTCAAGCGCCTGGAAGAAAGAGCGGCCGAAACGGACGGCAGGCTTGCCGCAGCCGTGAAGGATCTGGAAGATGCCAGGCGGACAGAAACCGCCGCCCGTTACGAGCTGGAGGTGGCGACCACCCAGCTGCGTCAGCTGGAGGACCGGATCCTGAAGCTGGAGGGGAACGAAAAGCAGCACGAGGTCCTGCTCACGGAGCTGGACCGCGCCCTGGAGAATCTCGCATCGGAGCGGGGAGAAATCTCCCGCCGCCTGGAAGCAAGCCGGGAGGCGAAGGCGGCTCTTGAGACGGAGGCACAGGGGCATGAGGCTTCCGCCGCGGAATACCGGCGGGAGGCGGAGGCGAGGCTTTCCAGCCGGACGGAGATGGAGCGCCTGGGCGGACGCCTGGCAGAGGAAATCTCCGGACTCAAGGTGGAATCCGCCGCCCTCGCGGCGGAGGAGAGCGCGGAGGAAAAAGCCCTGGGAGAGCTGGAGGCCCTGGGGAAAGAGCTTCTCAGCGACAGGGAGAGCCGCATGAAAACCATCGGGGAATATAAGGAAAAAGAACAGGCCGCAAAGGAAAAGGCGGAGCGGCTGGAAACGGAGATCGGCCGTTTCCTTGAGAAGGCAGAGGCCGAACGCCGGACGATCAGGGAACTGGGCGGCGAAAAGCTCGCCCTGGAGGCCGAGCGGGTCAGACGGGAGCGCGAGAGCCAGGACAAAAACCGGGAAATCCTCTCCATGGAACGGGAATGCGCCCGGCTGGAGCAGAAAAAGACCACCGCTGCCCTGGAGGAAAAGCAGATCCTGGACCGCCTTTGGGACAACTACGAGCTCAGCCACACCGCGGCCCAGGCCGCGCGGGTTCCGCTGGAGAGCCTTCCCAAGGCGGGGCGCCGCATCGGCGAGCTCAAGCGGGAAATCGCCTCTCTGGGCTCCCCCAACCTGGGAGCCATCGAAGAATTCCAGCGGATCAACACCCGGTATGAGTTTCTAACCGGCCAGCGGGACGACGTGGAGCGGGCCAGAGGCGAACTGGAGAGCATCATCGCCAGCATTACGGGGGAGATGAAGCGAATCTTTTCGGAGCAGTTCGGAATCATCAACCGGTGCTTCCAGGAGACCTTCCTGGAGCTCTTCGGCGGAGGCAGCGCCACCCTGGAGCTGGAGGACGCGGGAGACATCCTCAACTGCGGGATTGAAATCCGGGTGCAGCCGCCGGGAAAAGCCCTCAAGACCATATCGCTTTTATCCGGAGGAGAAAAAGCTTTCGCCGCCATCGCGCTGTATTTCGCCATTCTGAAGGTACGGCCCACCCCGTTTTGCGTCATGGACGAGATCGAGGCCGCCCTGGACGACGTGAACGTGGTCCGCTTTGCCCGGTATCTTCGGAGCATGGCGGATAAAACCCAGTTCATCATGATCACCCACCGGCGGGGCACCATGGAGGAAGCCGACACGCTGTATGGGGTGACGATGCAGGAGATGGGGGTTTCCCGGATGCTGACCATCAATCTCAACGAGATGGCACGCGAACTGAATATCAAAAACTGAGTTTCGCCCGGGGGACAGGCTCCGGGCGAAAGGGGAGATAGACAAGACATGAATCTGTTTGACCGAATCCGGGAGGGCCTTTCCAAAACCCGAAAGGCCCTCGGAGGTTCCCTGGGGGGACTGTTCGGCAGTTTTTCCAGGGCGGACGAGGCTTTTTTCGAAGAGTTGGAGGAAACCCTGATTTTAGCGGATCTGGGGGTGGAGACCTCCCTCCGGGTGACGGAGGAGCTCCGGGAGCGGATCCGGACCCAAAAACTCAAGGGAGCGGAGGAGATCCGGGAGGAGCTCAAGAGCATCCTCACGGAGATGCTGGAGACCGGGGACCGGGCGCCCAGGCTGGGGACCCGCCCTTCCGTCATCCTTGTGATCGGAGTCAACGGGGTGGGGAAGACCACCACCATCGGGAAACTGGGGAGCCTTCTCAAGGCCCAGGGACGCCGGGTCCTCTTTTGCGCGGCGGATACCTTCCGGGCGGCGGCGGCCGACCAGCTGGAAATCTGGGCCAAGCGTTCCGGCATCGACATCGTGCGGCAGCACGAGGGGGCGGACCCTGCCGCCGTGGTATTCGACTCCATTTCCGCCGCCAAGGCCAGAGGGACGGACGTGATCCTCTGCGATACGGCCGGGCGGCTCCATAACAAGCAGAACCTTATGATGGAACTGAACAAGATCAGCCGGATCATCGACCGGGAGCTGCCGGGGGCGGACCGGGAGACCCTCCTGGTGCTGGACGCCACCACGGGGCAAAACGGCCTGGTGCAGGCCCGGCAGTTCAAGGAAGCGGCGGGGGTCACCGGGATCGTTCTCACCAAGCTGGACGGGACCGCCAAGGGCGGCATCGTCATCGCGGTGGCGGACGCTCTGAAGATCCCCGTGAAATACATCGGAGTGGGCGAGCGGATCGAAGACCTCGTGGAGTTCGATCCCAGAGCCTTTGTGGACGCGCTGCTGTAACGGAAAGAAATTTCCAAGAAGCGCAGGGCGCTTTGGCGCAGACCGATTGTCGAAATATCGTGATTTTTAAGAAAAACGAAGAAAGAACCGCGGTTTCCGCGGGAGGAGCAGTATGACAAGAATCGACGGCAGGCGGGCGGACCAGCTCCGCCCGGTGAAGATCACCTCCGATTATACCAAATTCGCTGAGGGCTGCGTGCTGATGGAGATGGGAGAGACCCGGGTCCTCTGCACCGCCTCGGTGGAGGAAAAAGTGCCCCTGCATGTGAAAAGCGGGGGCTGGATCACGGCGGAGTATTCCATGCTGCCCAGAGCCAACCGGGAGCGCACTGCCAGAGACATCTCAAAACTCAAACTTTCACCCCGCAGCGCGGAAATCCAGCGCCTGATCGGCCGGGCGCTCCGGAGCGCGGCGGACCTGGAGCTTCTGGGGCCGCGGCAGATCATCGTGGACTGCGACGTGCTGCAGGGAGACGGGGGAACCCGCACCGCGTCGGTCACCGGAGGATTTCTGGCCCTGGTGCTGGCCTGCCGCCGCCTGGTTGCGGAGGGCAAGCTGGCGAAACTCCCCATCCGGACCTTTGTGGCCGGCGTGAGCTCCGGCATCGTGAACGGGGAGGCGCTTCTGGACCTGTGCTATGAAGAAGACAGCCGGGCGGAAGTGGATTTCAACTGCGTCATGACTTCCGAGGGGAATCTCATCGAGCTCCAGGCCACAGGGGAGGGAAGACCCTTCACCCCGGCGGAACAGGAAAAGCTGCTGCGGCTTGCCGGGGCCGGAATCCGGGAGCTCAACGCTATACAGAAATCGATCACGGGAGATCTTATATGAAACTGATCCTTGCCAGCAACAACCGGCACAAGCTTGCCGAAATGCGGGCCATCCTGGAGGGACTGGGAATCCAGGTCATGCTCCAGTCGGAGGCGGGAATTTCCACCAATCCGGAGGAGACGGGGGAAACCTTTGAGGAAAACGCCCTTATCAAGGCGAGGGCGGCTTCGGAAGCGTCGAATCTACCGGCAGTGGCGGATGATTCGGGCCTCATGGTGGACGCTCTGGGAGGAAAACCGGGGGTATATTCCGCCCGGTACGGCGGCGAAGGGCTTTCCGACAGGGAACGCTGGGAGCTGCTTCTTCGTCAGATGGAAGGGGAAGAAAACCGGCGGTGCCGTTTCGTATCGGCCATCGCCTGCGTATTTCCCGGCGGAGACACGGTAAAAGTCCGTGGAGAGTGCCGGGGAGAGCTGCTCCGGGAACCCAGAGGAAGCGGCGGATTCGGCTACGATCCCGTTTTTTACATTCCGGAGCTGAGGCGGACCATGGCGGAGCTTACGCCGGAAGAAAAAAACCGAGTGTCCCATCGGGCGAGGGCGCTGAACCAATTTTTAGAGGAATTGAGGAAATACCATGCTGACAGGTAAGCAGAGAGCCGCCCTCCGGGCCGAGGCCAACTCCCTGGACACCATCCTTCACATCGGGAAGGACGGAATCACCGAGCCTGTGGTCAAGCAGGCGAGGGACGCTCTGGCAGCCCGGGAGCTCATCAAGTGCCGGGTGCTGGAGACAGCCATGCTCACGGCACGGGAGGCGTGTGACCGTCTGGCAGCGCTTACAGAGAGCGAAGGCGTCCAGGTGATCGGCAGCCGGTTCGTTCTCTACCGGGAAAATCCGGACAAGAAGCAAAAGGAAGCAAGGCCAGAACCAAAAGGGCCGAAGGCCGGGGGAAAGACGGCCCTGAAGCAGGGCGGGCCGGGAAAAAAGGCTTTCGTCAAGGCCGCTTCCGGAAAGGTGCGGCGGCCCGCCGGAACGGGAGGGAGCGCCGCCGGAGGGAAACGGCCGGCAATCTCCGTGAAGCGGGACGGATTCGGGAAACGATCGGGGCCGAAGCAGGGCGGAGGGAGCCGCGGGCCGAGAGGGTAAAGCTACCGTAGGAACGATATATTCTCAATTTTATAACGAGAAGGTCAGTGAATGCTGGATTACAAAAGAATCGGCTTATACGGCGGAACCTTCAATCCGCCTCACATCGGGCACATCCAGGCGGCGAAAAGCGCCGCGGAGCAGCTGCGGCTGGATCTCCTGCTGCTGACGCCCTCGGCACTGCCGCCCCACAAGGAACTGCCGGACCAGTCCCCGGACGGGGAGGCCAGAATGGAAATGCTGCGTATGGCCTCAAAGGGCCTTTGCTGCGCCGAGGCAGACGACACGGAACTGCGCCGGGGGGGAAAAAGCTACACGGTGCACACGCTGGAGCAGCTGCAGGAGAGATATCCCGGCGCGGAGTTCTGGCTGCTGGTGGGGACCGACATGTTCCTCACCCTGCAGGACTGGTATCAGAGTGAAAGGATCCTGTCCATGGTCCGGGTGGCGGTATTTCCCCGGGCGTCCCAGCCCAGGCTTCCGGCCATCGAGCGGCAGAGGCAGTACCTCACGGCGGCATATGGCGCCAGGGTGGACGTGGTCGTCAACACCGCGGTGGACATCTCCTCCTCCCACCTTCGGGAGCTGCTGGCGCAGGGCCTTGGACGCGAGTACTTACATCCGGACGTCTATAACTACATCGCATGCCGGGGGCTTTACGGAATGCGGGCCGGGCGGGAGCCTGTCCGGGATCTGGACGGGCTGCGTTCGGCCGCTCTTTCCATGCTGGCGCCCAAGCGGGTGCCCCACGTGCTTGGCTGCGAGGAGGAGGCCGTGAAGCTGGCCGGGCGCTGGGGCGCGGATCCGGAGAAGGCAAGAATTGCCGCGCTTCTGCACGACTGCACCAAGCGGCTGGAGCTGCCCCAGCAGTTGCAATTGTGCCGGCAGTATGGTATTATACTTGATAAAATTGAAGAAACGGCAAACAAACTGCTGCATGCAAAGACGGGCGCCACCATCGCCAGAGAGAATTTCGGAGTGTCCGACGAAGTGTACGGCGCAATTTACTGGCATACCACAGGCAAGGCGGATATGACCCTTCTTGAGAAGGTGATCTATCTTGCCGATTATATTGAGCCCAGCCGGGTTTTCCCGGGCGTGGAAGAACTGCGCGCCCTCGCGTACCGGGATCTGGACTCGGCGCTCCTCCGCGGCCTTGAAATGACGGTGGAGGAAATGAAGGAAAAAGGAAGCCCGGTCCATCCGGCGACCGTCAGGGCGCAGGACTGGCTGAAAGGAAAGACCAACGCATGAAAGAGCGGGACCATAACGACTCACACGACGCCGGACAGGCCGGCGGCAAAAGATTGAAAAAAAAGAAAATGAAGAAGGGCGTCATTGCGCTGATTGCCGTGGCCGCGCTGCTGGTCGTATGCCTGGCCGCTTACGCGGTTTTCGTGCGGGCCCCGGAGATTCCGGGGGATCCCACAGTCAGCGACAATCCCGGCGACGAAACCGGCGGCAACGTACTGTCAGACCGCAAAGATAAATTTTACACCTTCCTCCTGTGCGGAACCGACGACGGAAACGGCAACACGGACACCATCATGGTGGCGTCTTACGATGTGGAAAACCAGAAGCTGAATATCGTGAGCGTACCCAGGGACACCATGATCAATGTCAGCTGGAGCATCAAAAAGATCAATTCCGCCTACGGCGTAGGCGGGGTGGAGCGGCTGGAGGAAGAGCTTTCCAAAATTATCGGCTTCCACGTGGACTATTATATCAAGGTGGATCTGGAAGCCTTCGTAAAGGTGGTGGACACCATCGGGGGAGTGGACTTCGACGTGCCCATCAACATGAACTACGACGATCCCACCCAAAACCTGCATATCCATATCGACAAGGGTATGCAGCACCTGACCGGCGAGGAGGCCATCGGGGTCGTCCGGTTCCGGAAGGGATATCCGGACGCGGACCTGGGCAGAATCAAAACGCAGCAGGCGTTTCTGAAAGCCGTGGCGGAGCAGACCCTGCGGATCGGAAATCTCACGAAGATCCGCCAGTTTGCCGAGATATTCTCCGAATATGTGGACAGCGACCTGAGCGTGGGCAATATGATCTGGTTCGGACAGCAGTTTATGAAGCTGGACTCCGAGGACATCAGTTTTTATACCTTGCCCAACAGTACGGGCACGTTCAGAAATCAGTCCTATGTGACGCTGCACGAGGATGAGCTTCTGACTCTGGTGAACGCGACGCTCAACCCGTATTATGAAGACATCACGGCTTCCCGGCTGGATATCATGTCCATCCTGTCAAACGGGAGCCTTTCCTCCAGCACGGGGACTCTGAACGGGGACGGTTCCGCTCATACCACGGCCAAGCCCACCGCCACTCCCAGCGTATCGGAGACGCCGACGCCCACGGAAGAAACGCCGGAGATGACGGCGACCCCCACGGCGACACCGGAGCCCTCCGGAGAACCTGCCGAACCGAGCGAGGAACCCACCGAACCGAGCACGGAACCCACCGAAACACCGGCACCCACCGAGGCATCGGCAGAGCCTACGCCGACCTCGGGACCGGCGGCGGGGGGATCCGGTTCCACAACCGCATCATGATGCCGACAAGGCACGTTTTTATTCAGAATTCTTTGAAAGGGGAAGGTTAATGACACCGAAAGACACAGCGGAACTGATTGCAAAAGTACTGGACAGCAAGAAGGGAACGGAAATCCGGGTACTGGATACCGAGGCGGTCACGACGCTGGCGGATTATTTCGTAATATGCACCGCCACATCCCGCACACATATCAAAGCCCTGGCTGACGAAACGGAAAAGGCACTCAAGGAACAGGGAATCCCGCTGCACCACATGGAGGGATACCGTGGAGGAACCTGGGTCCTGCTGGATTTTTCCAGCGTGGTGGTCCACCTGTTTTCCGCCGAGGCCAGGAGCTTTTACTGTCTGGAACGGCTGTGGAACGACGCGGTTCCCGTAAGCATTCCAGGGATCACGGCCCAGTAAATTTCTCCAGATACCGGGGAGTCCCGGAGAAACGACAGAAACAAGCCGTCCGCGGAAATGAAAGGGACGGATAAATAAGCAGAACAAGAGGGTTGAACGGATTGAAGTACGATTACGGCCGGATTGAAAAAAAGTGGCAGGACAAATGGCGCGAGGCGGAATGTTTCCAGGCGGAAAACGGGGACAAGCGCCCCAAGTATTACGCGCTTA
Organism: Papillibacter cinnamivorans DSM 12816; assembly: GCF_900176335.1. Lineage (GTDB taxonomy): Bacteria > Bacillota > Clostridia > Oscillospirales > Oscillospiraceae > Papillibacter > Papillibacter cinnamivorans. The sequence continues at coordinate 82,322 of NZ_FWXW01000002.1, read as the reverse complement.
TAGAGTTTCCCTATCCTTCCGGGCACGGCCTCCACGTGGGACACGCAAGGCCTTATACCGCCATGGACGTCATCGCCCGGAAACGGCGGATGCAGGGGTACAACGTCCTGTTCCCCATGGGATGGGACGCTTTCGGCCTGCCCACGGAGAATTACGCCATCGCCAATCATATCCATCCGGCCAAGGTTACGAAAGAAAACATCGCCTTCTTCCGCTCCCAGCTGGACATGCTGGGGTACTCCTTCGACTGGTCCAGGGAGATCAACACCACCGATCCCTCTTACTATAAATGGACCCAATGGATTTTCCTCAAGCTTTTTGAACATGGGCTTGCCTACAAGGCGAAAATGCCTGTGAACTGGTGCACCTCCTGTAAATGCGTGCTGGCCAACGAAGAGGTGGTGGACAACGTCTGCGAGCGCTGCGGCAGTCCCGTGATCCGCAAGGAAAAAAGCCAATGGATGCTGAAAATTACGGAATACGCCCAGAGGCTGCTGGACGATCTGGACGATCTGGACTTCATCGAGCGGGTCAAGACCCAGCAGCGCAACTGGATCGGCCGGTCCACCGGCGCGGAGGTGGATTTCGCCACCACGGCGGGGGACAAGCTCCGGGTTTTCACCACCCGGCCGGACACCCTTTTCGGCGCCACCTATATGGTGATGGCGCCGGAGCACGAATATGTGAAAAAGTGGTCCGACAGGCTGAAAAATCCTGAGGCGGTGCGGGAGTACTGCGAGCAGGCGGGCCGGAAATCGGACTTTGAGCGCACGGAAATGGCCAAGGACAAGACCGGCGTGGAGCTTTTGGCCGTACGCGCCGTGAACCCCGTGACGGGAGAGGAAATTCCCATTTTCATTTCCGACTACGTGCTGGCCACGTACGGAACCGGCGCCATTATGGCGGTGCCCGGACACGACACCCGGGACTGGGAGTTTGCCAAGAAGTTCGGCCTTCCCATCGTGGAGGTCGTGGCGGGAGGAAATGTACAGGAAGAAGCCTTTACAGATGTTGAAACCGGCAGGATGGTCAACTCCGGTTTTCTAAACGGCATGGAAGTGGCCGACGCCAAGGAGGCCATCACCCGCTGGCTCATTGAGCGCGGGTTGGGGGAGGCCAAGGTGAACTACAAGCTCAGGGACTGGGTCTTCTCCCGGCAGAGGTACTGGGGGGAGCCGATCCCCATCGTCCACTGCCCGAAGTGCGGATACGTGCCCATTCCGGAGAGCGATCTGCCGTTGGTACTGCCCAACGTCGATTCCTACGAGCCGACGGACACGGGGGAGTCGCCCATCGCGAAGATGCGGGACTGGGTGGAGACTACCTGTCCCCGCTGCGGCGGAAAGGCGGAGCGGGAAACGGACACCATGCCTCAGTGGGCGGGTTCCTCCTGGTATTTCCTGCGGTATACCGACCCGAAAGACGACAAGGCCCTGGCGTCTCCTGAGGCGTTAGAGTACTGGACCCCGGTGGACTGGTATAACGGCGGCATGGAGCACACGACGCTGCACCTTCTCTACTCCCGGTTCTGGCATAAATTCCTGTACGACATCGGCGTGGTACCCACCAAGGAGCCCTATCAGAAGCGGACCAGCCACGGGATGATACTGGGCGAGGGCGGAGAAAAAATGTCCAAGTCCAGGGGCAACGTGGTAAACCCCAACGACATCGTTGAGCAGTACGGCGCGGATACCATGCGTCTTTACATCATGTTCATCGGGGACTTCGAGAAGGCCGCGCCCTGGTCCTCCGCGGCGGTGAAAGGCTGCAAGCGCTTCCTGGACCGCGTGTGGAACCTGGGGGAGACGGCGGCGCCGGGGGAGGAATATACCCCCGCTTCGGAGCGGGCAATCCATAGGACCATCAAAAAGGTGGGCGAGGACATCGAGGCGATGAAATTCAACACGGCCATCGCTGCTCTTATGTCTTTGGTCAACGATTTCGCGACAAACGGCGTTACACGCAAGGATATGCGGACGCTTCTAATCCTGCTGTCTCCCTTCGCGCCCCACATCTGCGAGGAGCTGTGGGAGATGCTGGGCGGCAAGGGTATGGCCTGCAGCCAGAGCTGGCCGGAGTACGACGAGGCCAAGACCCTGGAGGAAGAGGTGGATATCGCGGTACAGGTGGGCGGCAAGCTTAAAAGCACCGTGAAAATTCCGCTGGGAGCCGGAGAGGCGGCAGCCCTGGAAGCTGCGAAGGCGGACGAGAAGATAGGAAGGCTGACGGCGGGAATGAAGCTTGTCCGGGTGATCTATGTCCAGGATAAGCTCATCAATCTCATTCTGCGGCCGGAAGTATAGGAAGTTTCCTTTTCTCCGTGCCGCGGGGGAGGTTTCCGCGCGCGGAAAATCCTTTGGCATTTACTTGACAATGGAACAAAAGGTTAATATAATATCTGTATCAAAGCATTACTGATCCGTTCCGTGAGCGGATTGCGGGACCCCCCATTGGTATATCGGAGGGAGGGAAAATAGTGTCGGAAGTCCGAATTAAGGAAAACGAGTCGTTAGAAAGCGCCCTGAAAAGATTCAAGAGGAACTGCGCAAAATCCGGCGTGCTCTCAGAGCTCCGGAAAAGGGAGCATTATGAAAGCCCCAGCGTAAAGCGCCGTAAAAAATCCGAAGCCGCGAGAAAGAACAAGAACAAGAAGTTCTATTGATAAGGCCCGGCGCGGACGCGGAGTTAATCAGACTGAAAGCCCTGTGCAAAATGCACAGGGCTTTTTAGCGGCCGGTACTAAGAAAGTTACTGCGGAAGATACTTCGGGGGCATTCTGTTTTATTCAGATAATTTCCCTTGCAATGTCCTGCACTTCCGGGAAAATCAGGAAGGCCTCCCGAATCCCGAACTGGCGGGCCAGGTGCAGCTTCTGAAGAATGCTGCAGGCGTCGTCATACAGAACCAGGCGGTATTCTTCTTTTTCAAAAAGGAGAAAATAGTAGGCGCAGAGCTCCGGGGAGAAAAAGACCGGGGGCTCGCGCTCGGCCAGGAGTTTCTGGAGGGAGAAGAGAGGCAGAGCCGCGCCGATCCCGCCGGGGCAGGGGAGAGGAAATTCCATGGAGACCCGCTGGACATCCAGGGCGATGCGGGCGGCGCCATATTTGTGAGAAGCCTCTCCCAGCCTCTGCACCAGCGTTCCGCCGGAGAGCGCGGTGGAAACGAGGACGCGGGCCCCGACGCAGAAGCCGGCATAGGGCTCCGACACGTAGAAGGAAAGCTTCTGCTTTTCCAGCTGAGGAAACAGCTCGGCAAGAAGAGTGCCCAGCTGGGGGTTGAGTTCGGTCTCGAAATCCGCAACCACGCCCTCAAAGTGTCTGTCCTGACACTCCCGGAGGATCTCACGGCACAGGTTTTCCCACCCGAGCTGAGAGGTGAAGCCGCAGTCGCTGAGCATCAGGAGCCCCCCGCGAAGCATGGAGGGAAGATTGCCGCGGGCAAGCCGGCCGCCCGGCCCGATCCGGTATCCCATGTGGGCGACCGGCACGCCGAAGCGCAGGGCCGCCTGCTGATCCGGCGGGGCGGCAAGAATTACAGTCATGTTTACCAAAACCGCATCACCCTGTTTCTATAGTCCGTTTTGTGGTATAATAGCCGCAAATCGGCTATTATACCAGGTTAACGGCGCGGTTTGCTCCCGCCCTTCGGACGGAACCGCAAACGATGCCAAATACCACGAAACGCTGCGCGTTTGTGGTAAAACAGCCGCAAATCGGTTATTATTCCAGGTAACCGCAATCGGCTATAATACATGCCGAATGGCGCGGCTGTACTTTCAATAAAAGCAACAGCGTGTCCTTTACGCCCGCGGGAGAAGACCCGCCGGCGCCATGGGCTGCGGCATGCGACCGGCCGAGGATACCCGGCAATTCATGAGGAATTTATTATAATATTGCGGGTCCGTTTGAAAAACAGCGTGTGGATTGCTGCAAATATAAAGCGAAATACTCGGTCGATGCAAAACAAACAGGACGCTGCCATAACCCGGCTGGAGAATGTACCGACTGTGGACTGCGTTCCATTTTTCAAACGGACCCTGATTTAAAGTATGCGGATATGAGGACGGTTATGAGTTTTTCAATGCTGCCGGATCTGGTTCTTTCCAGGTTCACGAAAATTACTCCGGAACTGCTGCGGGAGAGGGGAATTCGCCTTCTTCTGTGCGATCTGGACAATACCCTGGCGTCCCGCCGGGTCTCCGAGCCTACGGCCGAGGTGATGGATTGGGCGAAGAGCCTCGCCGAAAACGGGATCAGCCTGTATATTGTCTCCAACAACCGGTCGGAGGACCGCGTGAAACGGTACGCACAGTTTCTGGGGGTACCGTATATCGGAAGGGCGGGAAAACCCCGGAGGAGAGGCCTCCTGCGCGCCCTGCAGGCCGCCGGGGGGAGGGCGGAGGAGACCGCCGTGGCGGGAGACCTGCTGTTTACCGACATCATAGGAGCAAAGCGATGCGGCTTTACAGCAATTATGGTGGACCCGGTGGAACCGCTGAGAGAACCGGGGAGGATTCTGGTGTACTGGCTGGAGAACCCGGCACGGATCCTGGGCAGGAAAAGAGGAGGGGCCGGCCGGTGAAGGCGAAATTCGGCACGGCGGGCAATTCCAGGAGGTATCTGGAGAATGTGAGCCGGAGCTCGCTGCCGGCTCCGGCCTGGCTTTCCTCCATCGGGCTGGACGCCTATGAATACCAGTGCGGAAGGGGCGTCCACATCGGCAGGGCTGCCGCCGAGGACCTTGGACGGGCGGCGCAGGAGCACGGGATCACTCTTTCCCTCCATGCGCCCTATTTTATCAATCTTACAAATACGAGCGACGAGGGCTACGGGAAAAACCGCCGCTATATTTTAGACAGCTGCCGAGCGGCCGCTTCCATGGGAGCGGAGCGGGCGGTGGTGCACTGCGGGGGCCTTATGGGTCTTTCCCGGCGGCAGGCGCTGGAAAACGCCCGGGAGAGCCTTGCCCGCCTCCTGACCGAGACGGAGGAGGCCGGATTCGGACGCATTTTCTTCTGCATCGAGACGATGGGAAAGACAAATCAGCTGGGAGACCTCACCGAAGTGCTGGAGCTGTGTTATTTAAGCGAAAGGCTGATTCCCTGCGTCGATTTCGGACACCTGTATGCCAGAAGCCTGGGCTTGTTCGGAGCGGAAGAGACGATACGCGTACTGGCGGATATGGAACGGGCGCTGGGAAAAGAGAGGGCGGCCGGGTTTCACTGCCATTTTTCCAAGGTGGAGTACAGTCCCCGGGGCGGCGAAAAACGGCACCTGAACTTTTCCGATCCCGGCTGGGGGCCGGATTTCGAACCGCTGGCCGCAGGTATCGCGGAACGGGGATACACGCCCACCGTCATCTGCGAATCCGCGGGAGAGCAGAGCGAGGACGCCGCCGCCATGAAGGAGCTCTACCGGAGGAGAGTGGAAAATAGGGAATCGTTCTGATGCGGATACCCGGCGCACCGGATGAAAAGAGGGAGCGCCGTACCATTTCGCCGCGACTGCGGCGGACAGGAGGATAACATGAAGAAAAACCGATTTGCTCAGATCGCGGAGAAGCTCCCGGAGCTGGAGCTGGACGGCTTCCTGCTCACCAGCCAGGCCAACCGCTTTTACGCCACGGGCTTTGACTCTACGGACGGTATCGCCGTCGTTACCAAAACAAAAAACTTCTTTTTCATTGACTCGCGCTTTATCGAAGCCGCCAGGGCGTCCATCGGAGACGCCGAGGTCGAAATGGTGGACAGAAGCAAAAATTATAACGCCGCCATCCGCCAGGCGGTGGCAGCCAGCGGTATCCGCAGGCTGGGCTTCGAGGAGGATCATCTCAGCGTAAGCGCATACCGGGCCTATGTCGCCGCCATCAAGACCGAGTTTATTCCCGCCCAGAGCATCCTCACGGGACTGAGAGCCGCCAAGGACGAGAGCGAAATCGCGGCGATAACGAAGGCCCAGCGGATCGCGGAGGGGGCCTTTGAGGAGATCCTGGATGTAATCCGGCCCGGTCTGACGGAAAAAGCGGTGGCGGCGGAGCTCGCCTACCGCATGCTGCGCCGCGGAGCGGAGAAGATGTCCTTTGACCCCATCGTGGTGTCCGGGCCCAACTCCAGCCTGCCCCACGGGGTCCCAACGGACCGTGTTCTCAGAACCGGCGAATTTTTGACCATGGATTTCGGCTGCATCGCGGAAGGATACTGCTCGGACATGACGCGCACCGTCGCCCTGGGATCTGCGGACGAGGAGATGAGGCGGGTCTATGATATCGTTCTTCGGGCGCAGCTTGCCGGTATCGCGGCCGCCCGGGCGGGCCAGACGGGGAAAAGCATCGACACCGCGGCGCGGAACGTCATCGACGGGGCGGGGTACGGAGAGTACTTCGGCCACAGCTTCGGCCACAGCGTGGGCATTGAGATCCATGAGATACCCAACGCATCCCCGGGGGACGAGACTTCCATGCCGGAGGGTGCGGTGGTGACCGCGGAACCGGGGATTTATCTGCCGGGTAAATTCGGCGTGCGCATCGAGGACATGATGGTGCTGCGGCCTTATGGCTGCGACGTGATCACAAAGGCACAAAAAGACCTGATTATTCTTTAAAACAGGACATAATGCTTGCAAAACAGCGGATTCTATTATAGAATGATTTGTGGCAATCGACAGAACTCAGCCCGGGGGACCGGGCGATTGGATCGGGAGGACGGTATATGATTTCAGCCAGCGATTTTCGCAACGGGGTTACCTTCGAAATGGACGGAAACGTCATGCAGGTAGTGGAGTTTCAGCATGTGAAGCCGGGCAAGGGCGCCGCTTTCGTCCGGGTGAAGATGCGCAACGTCATCAGCGGAAGCGTAACCGAGACCACGTTCAATCCGTCGGACAAATTCCCGCCGGCCTACGTGGAGCGCAAGGATCTGGAATATCTCTATAACGACGGGGATCTCTATTATTTCATGGACACCGAAAGCTACGAGCAGATCCCGCTCAACAAGGGTGTTTTGGGAGACAGCTTTCGCTTTATCAAGGAAAACACCCTTGTCAAAATCCTTTCCTTCAAGGGAAACGTATTCGGCGTCGAACCCCCCAACTTCGTTGAGCTGGAAGTTACTCAGACCGACCCGGGCTTTAAGGGCGACACCGCCACCAACGTAACCAAGCCCGCCACCCTGGAGACGGGAGCCACCATCAAAGTGCCTCTCTTTATCGACATCGGGGACAGAATCAAGGTGGACACGCGCACAGGAGAATACCTGGAACGCTGCAAGAACTGACATTTTAAAAGGAGAATACGAATGACTATTTCTGAAAAAGTGGCTTACCTCAAAGGCTTGAGCGAAGGCCTGACCCTTGACACCGAGACCAAGGAAGGAAAGCTGTTTTCCGTCATCATCGACATTTTGGAGGACGTGGGCCTGAGCATCGCCGACCTGGAGGAAAACCATCTGGCTCTGGGCGACGAGATCGACGAGCTGAGCGAGGATCTTGCGCAGGTGGAAGACATCGTCTACGACGAGGACGAAGAAGACGAAGACGACGAAGAGTACTACGAGGTGGAATGCCCCACCTGCGAGGAAAAAATCACCATCGACGAGGAGATTCTGAAAAGCGGCGGCGTCCAGTGCCCCAACTGCGGCGAAAAGCTGGAGTTCGACCTGGGCGAGGACGGCTGCGGTTGCGGCTGCGGCTGCGAAGACGAAGAATAAGTACAGTAGAACGGGCCCCGGCTGCATTTGCAGCCGGGGCTTTTCTTGAATAAGCCGAGAGACGGCCTGTTCGTTCCGCCAGCCGGATCCATCGGAAAAGGGGGATATGTGTTTGTTGAACAACAAAAAAGCGATACTATATGGTATCTGTAAAATCGGCTTTCTTGCAATTACTTTGGCGGTATTGAATTTTATCGACCCCATCGTCCGATATCATACGGCCAGGTACTACGATATGATCCCATACCTTGTCTGGCTGCATGTCTATACTTTGGTGATCGCTGTTTTTTTCCTGATGGATCATATAAAAGAATGGTTCCGGAAGGGGAGGCTGAGGGCCGACTGGAGTTATGCGGTCATAACGGCGGCGCTGTTCGCTGTTTTATACCTGCCGAACATGCCGCTGAATCAATTGTCTCACAATCATTACGATCTTCTGCTTATCCTATTTTGGTTCAGTCTGCTGAAGACTATCTGCAAGGATAAGACGGGCGTTTCGGATGAATCCGCGCAGAACAAATAGGCGGCTTTCCGCTGAAAATCCTGTTTTCCGGCGGAACGTGAGGGGAGACGATTCTTCGAGCAAACCAAGCAGAGTATCTGCGATAATTCTTCTTGACATTCTGGTCTATAAGGAATAGACTTGAAATGCGGTCTATGAAATATAGACCAAGGAGGGATCACGTATGAAGGATACCAAGCTGGCGCAGAGCGAGGCGAAATTCGCGGAGCTTGTCTGGCGGAACGAGCCCATCGGCTCAGGCGAACTGGTGAAGCTGTGCGAAAAGGAATTTAACTGGAAGAAATCCACAACCTACACGGTTTTAAAGAATTTATGCGAAAAGGGCATATTCCGGAATCAGGACGCAACGGTCACGTCTCTTGTCAAAAAAGACGAACTGTACGGCGGGGAGAGCAGACGCTTCGTGGAGGATACCTTCGGAGGTTCTCTCCCCCGGTTTCTGACAGCCTTTATAGGAAGCGGGAAGCTCAGCCAACGGCAGGCCGAAGAGCTGAAAAAGCTGATTGACGAGCACAGGGAGGAAACGCCGTGACAAAGGCCTTTCTGTCGGTTTTGAACCTGAGCCTGACCGCAAGCTATGTGATTGTCTTCATTATGCTGGTCCGGCTGCCGCTGAAAAAAGCGCCGAGCGTCATTTCGTATGCCCTGTGGAGCATAGCTTTATTCCGCCTCGTCTGCCCTCTGTCTCTGAGCTGCCCTGTTTCAGCAATCCCTTCCGGGCTGCAAAACGGTTCCATTGTGTCCTCGTGGACAGACGACTATATCGGAGAGACATGGTATTTTCACGATCATACAAAGGAATATGAAGCGGCCGTGGCATCCGGCAGGACGCCGGTTTCCGCCGACGAGGGCGGCAGCTATGTGGTCACAGCCGGAGACGGTATTTCGGAGCCGAAAACAGTGGCCAATTCCGTGATTCCCCTATTGAGCGTCGTTTGGTTCGCCGGCATTGCCGTAATGCTGATCTACAGCGTCCTATCAATTTTTATTCTCAAAAGCCGCCTGAAAAGCGCTCGTAACACGGGGCAGAATCTATACGAGGCGGACAACCTGAAAACGCCTTTCGTCCTGGGTATTTTAAGGCCGAGGATTTATATCCCCGCAGGACTTGCGGAGGAGGAAAAAGGCTATATTGTCCGACACGAGCTGACGCATATCCGAAGGTATGACCATGTTGTCAAACCGCTTGCCTTTTTGGTTCTGAGCATCCATTGGTTCAATCCGCTGGTGTGGGCCGCCTATGTCTTAATGGGCACGGATATGGAACGATGCTGCGATGAGAGAGTAATCCGGGAAATGGGCGGAGGGATCCGGAAAGCCTATTCCGCGTCACTCCTTTCGCTGGCGGCGGAGAAACGCATGATAAACGGCAGCCCTCTTGCTTTCGGGGAAGGGAACGTGGAGGGGCGGATCAAAAACGTGCTGAATTTCAGAAAGCCGGCGGCATGGGTCATCATTGCGGCCGCAACGCTCGCCGCGGCTGCGGGAGTGGGGCTGGCAGTCAATCCGGCTGACGAAGCAAGCCCGTCCCGCTGGGGAATATATCGGTTTCCAAGTTACGAATATGACAGGGTCACGTTCACCACCGACGCAGCAGCGTATTCTCCGCAATTTGGAGCCATTACGGCCACGCTGACGAACCGGGAAATGGAAAGCGGTCTGATGTGCGGTGAGGAATTCGTTCTTGTAAAAAAGGTCGGCAGTAGCTGGCGGACAGTACCTTTCACAGAGGATACGCTTTTTTATTTAACGGCGACGGAGCTTTCCGTCGGGACCGGCAAGACTTATACACTTACGCCATATATGCTGTCTTACAAGCTGGAAACCGGAAATTACCGTATCGTTACCGAAGTATGGTACGCCAATGAAGCGGCTCCTCAAACTAAGCGCACGGTTTGGGCTGATTTTACCGTCGGCGAAGAAAAAGCGGAAACAAACGCGGAAGCTTCGGAAATAAGCGGCGGCCCGGCTTCCGGGCATGACGCGGCGGATATCGCCTATACGGAGGACGAAATCCAGGGAGCAATGGACTGCGTCAGAACATACTTTGCCGAAACGGCGACTTCCCGGGTTCTGAACGACCTGTGGTTCGACGAGGAGGCGTGCGAGGCAGACCGCGTTTCATACATGCAATACGGAAGAGGCAGTATAAACGGGGTGGCGGAAGAAAACGTAATCGTCCTGCTGTGTAACTTTACCATTGAAGACGACGAGACCTTTCGGGGTTACTATCCCAACTGGAAGATGATCCTCGTCCGGGACAGCGCGGACGGTGCCTGGAGGTTGGACGATCAGGGAGTTTAGGGTTTAATCCTGGTCTGAGTCCGAAACAATAAAGGGCGAGGCATCAGGTATGCCTCGCCCGAGCTTTTGGAAAAAGGCGGAACGCCTTTTTCCAAAAGAGACTTGCAGTCTGCCGCGCGCCTCGCCGTCCGCCCCAGGCGGACGGTTTGACGCTTGCAGCCGGAGAAGTATTTTCGGACACGTACACGCCGCGCCCGAAAATGATCCGATTTTATTTCGCCGCCCGGCGGCGAAACTCCGCGAGGCTTTTTCGACAGATTGGGCGAGGCATCAGGTATGCCTCGCCCATTTTAGCTCAATATACTTTACGATCACCCGCCGGAGGTTATTTTGCAAACTGGAGGCTGATGTCGGAAGCCTTAGGGCTGTGAGTTAAGGCGCCGATGGAGATGATGTCCACGCCGGTCTCGGCGACCTTCCGCAGATCCTTGTCTCCCATATTGCCGGAAGCCTCCACCAGGGCGCGGCCGCCGATACGGAGGACGGCCTCCGCCATCTGACCGTAATCCATGTTGTCCAGCATGATGATATCCGCGCCGGCGGAAAGAGCCTCCTCCACCTCGTCGAGGTTCGAGGTCTCCACCTCGATTTTCAGGGTATGGGGGGCGTTTTTACGCACCGCGTCCACCGCGGGAGCGATGCCGCCGGCAGCCACGATGTGATTGTCCTTGATTAAAACGCCGTCGGAAAGGCCGAATCGGTGATTGGCGCCCCCGCCCGTCTTCACCGCGTATTTTTCCAGGACACGAAGGCCCGGGGTAGTTTTCCGAGTGTCTGCAATCCGGGCGCCGGTGCCGGAAACCGCCTTCACCGCCCGTGCGGTGACAGTGGCGACGCCGGAGAGGCGCTGGAGAAGGTTCAGGGCGGTGCGCTCTCCGGTGAGAACGCTGCGGGAGGGGCCGGAGATCTCGGCGATAATATCTCCCTTGTTCACAAAATCACCGTCCCGGGTGAGAAAGGTCACGCTTACCTCGGGGTCCACCAGCAGAAAGGTGCATCGCAGCACCTCCAGCCCGCAGACCACCAGATCCTCCTTGGCGCGGAAGACGCCCCGGGAGACGCTGCCGGCCGGGACGCAGGAAAGGGTGGTGATATCCCCGGTCCCGATGTCCTCCTCCAGGGCGTCCATAAGCAGCCGGTCAAGGCCCAGATAGTTCATGGAATGTTTCGCCTCCTTCAGTCTTCACGGTAGTGGGCCCCCACGCTTTCCCGGCGGGCAAGAGCCGCCTCCAGGATGGACTGGGCCACCAGGGCGACGTTGTACACTTCATAGTACTCCTTGCTGTTGTCGCAGCACTGCCGGAGCTGCTCCAGGATGCCGCTGACGACGGCCAGGGCCTCGGTAAGGCCCGCTTTTGTCCGTATCACATACCCGTAGTCGTTCATGGTGACCTGGATCTTCCTGCGGAGAGCCTTGTAGTCCAGGTTTCCCGCCTGACGCGGAGCAGCCTGGGGAAGAACGGGCAGGGGAGCGGACTGCTCCCTCTCGATATTTTTATCAATATGCATCGCCGCCCGGCGGCCGAAGACCAGGCACTCCAGCATGGAGTTGGAGGCGAGGCGATTTGCCCCGTGGACCCCCGTATAGGCGGCCTCGCCGCAGGCGTAAAGCCCCGATATGTTGGTCATGCCGTTCAGATCGGTCTGAATCCCGCCCATGAGATAGTGCTGGACGGGGAAGACGGGGATGTAGTCCCGGGCGATATTGATGCCGCGGCGGAGGCATTCGTTGTATATGGTGGGGAAGCGGGCGGCAAGGGCCTGCTCCGGTTTGCTGGTGATGTCCAGGAAGACGTGATCGGTTCCGGTCTTTGCCATTTCACGGACGATGGCCCGGGCCACGATATCCCGGGGCGCCAGTTCGCAAAGCTCATGGACACCCACCATAAAGCGGGTCCCGTCTTTGTTTTTCAGAAGACCGCCTTCGCCCCGGACCGCCTCGGAGATGAGGAAAGCCCTGTCCTCGGGGTGGGGCGACCAGAGCCCCGTGGGATGAAACTGAATAAACTCCATATTCCGGAGCTTCGCACCGGCCCGCATGGCGGCGGCAATGCCGTCCCCCGTGGCAACGGCGGGATTGGTGGAGTGCAGGTAGACCTGACCGATCCCGCCGGTGCAGATGACGATTTTCCGGGTGGACACCAGCTCAAAGGCACCGTCCCGGAAGATGAGGGCGCCGGTGACCGGGCCGCCGGGGCCGCCGGTGAGGATGTCCACAAAAAAGGTATGTTCCAGGAAGGAGATGTTGGGACGCTGGCCGGCAAGAGCGGCCAGGACCTTCACCGTTTCGCGCCCTGTGGCGTCCCCTCCGGCGTGCACCACACGGTTGCGGTTATGGCCGCCCTCCCGGGTGATCTGCAGGTCGCCCTCCTCGTCCAGGTCGAAGGGCACGTGAAGGGACATGAGGGTGTGGATATCCCCGGGGCCCTCGTCCACCAGGACCTGCACCGCTTTCTTGTCGCAGAGGCCGGCACCGGCAACCAACGTATCCTGGTAATGGAAACGGGGCCGGTCGTCCTTGGCGACGGCGGCGGCAATCCCCCCCTGGGCAAGCCAGGAATTGCTGATATCGATCCCCTCTTTGGAGAGGACGGCGCATTTCAGATCCGGACTGACGTGGAGCGCGGTATACAGGCCCGCAAGGCCCGCACCCACGATGAGCACGTCGTACCGGGACGTTTTTTGAATCTTCAGATCGCCGCTGAACACATACCGCATGGAGAGCAACCCCTTTTACGAGTGTCGGAAGAGAAATCAATCCCGCAGGCCGGCGAATAAACAACCCGGGGACATGCGACAACAGACCCCGGAGAACCGCGCGGCCGCGTTTGCCCTGCAGATACCTCAGGGCACCCGGATCATCCGGTCGAGGCTCTGATAGGCCGCGGAAATCTCCTCCGGCGTCATTTGAATCTCATAGGTCCCGGTCTCCAGGCAGCGCAAAACGTCGGAAAGCCGGGTTTTTTTCATATCGGAACAGGTAAACCGATCGGTCATGACATAGTACCGCTTGTCCGGAGCAAGGCTGCCGAGCCTTTCGGCCACGCCCTTTTCGGTGCCGATGACGAACTCGTCGGCGCCGGAGGCGGCGGCATACTCCAGAATCCCCTTGGTGCTCCCGATATAATCGGCGTGGGAGAGGACCTCGGGGCGGCACTCCGGGTGAACCAGTACTTTGGCACCGGGATGGGCTTCCTTGGCCGCCAGGACGTCCCGCAGGGTCACGCCGTTGTGGACGGGGCAGAAGCCGTTATAAAAGACAAATTCCTTTTCCGGCACCTGGGAGGCGACATAGGCGCCCAGGTTTTTATCCGGGATGAAGACGATTTTTTTCTGGGGCAAGGAGCGCACCACCCGCACGGCGGAGGAGGAGGTACAGCAGATGTCGCTCACCGCCTTCACGGCGGCGGAGGAGTTGATATAGCAGACCACGGCGGCATCGGGGTGCTCTTTGCGAAGACGCAGGACGTCATCGGGGGTTATCATGTCCGCCATGGGGCAGCCGGCATCCAGGACGGGGAGGAGGACGGTCTTGCCGGGATTGAGTATCTTCGCGCTTTCGGCCATGAATTTGACGCCGCAGAGGACGATGATTTGCTGCCCGGCGGCTTTGGCCTGTTTTGCAAGTTCAAAGGAATCGCCAACGATGTCGGCGATCTCCTGGATATCCATTGTCTGATAATAATGTGCCAGGATCAGAGCCCCTTTTTCGGCTTTCAGGGCAAGGATCCGCTTCTGCGTTTCGTTCATTTTCCATTCCTTTCCGCAGGACGGCATACGCGCGTAATCATTCGTGGAAGTATTATACCCCTAAAAACGCGTTTTGTAAATCAAAGAGGATAATCCGCGAACGGGTCCCCCGCCGATTTCAATGGAACAGGATCGCGCCCAGGACTCCGGAACCTAAAATGAGATATACCGGATTGATTTTCGTTTTCACCATCAGGGTAAAAACCGCCACGGCTATGACCGCAACCGGCCAGTCGAATCCGAAAAATCCGGAAGGGAAGAGACTGGCCTTGGCTATGGTCAGAAGCGCGGAGGTGATGAGCCCGAAGACCACGGGCCGAAGGCCCATCATGGCGGATTGGACCAGAGGCTTTTTATTGAAGGTGAAGAAGAATTTTGCCACCAGGATGCAGATCACAACGGAGGGAAGCATGACACCCAGGGTGGCGGCCAGGCCGCCCCAGAATCCGTACAGCCGCATTCCGGTAAAGGTGGCTGCGTTGATCCCGAAGGCGCCGGGGGTCATCTGGGAAATGGCCACCATATCGATGGCCTCCTTCAGGGTCATATAGCCCAAAGAGACCAGCTCCTGCTGAACCAGAGAGATGATCACGTAGCCGCCGCCGATGGTGAACAATCCGATTTTAAAGAAAATGAAAAAGAGGTCCAAAAGCTCACTCATAGTCTTCAGGCCTCCTTTTTTTCATCAGGACGAAATTCACGAGAATGCCGATGGCGGCGCCCCCCAGCAGCAGAAAGACGATGTTGAAGGACGGAATGAAGATGGTGACGCAGAGGGCGGCGGGGAAGAGGATATAGCCCCAGCGGGCGGAAAAAGACTTCTTGCGGGTAGAAAGCAGCACCGAGACCAGAAGGCCCACCACAGCGCCCTGAACGCCCCGGAGAGCACCGGCAAAATACGGGTTCGTGATGAAAGCGTCATAAAATATCGCGACAAAGGCGAGCACGACAAAGGAAGGAATGACGCTGCCCAGGACCGCCACCAGGGCGCCCAGGGTGCCCGCCAGCCGGTACCCCATGAGGAGAGAGGAGTTGACGGCGATGACGCCCGGAAGAGACTGGGCGATGGCCAGAAGATCGATCATCTCCTCTTTTGTGAGCCAGCCCTGCCTGTCCGAGAATTCCCGTTCCAGCATGGCGAACATGACCATACCGCCGCCAAAGGTGAAAAATCCCACCCGGAGCGTGATTAAAAAAATCTTCAGGAGGCTCGGATGGGGCTGCGCGGTTTTCTCCATGGTTCAAGACCTCGATTATCATGGCATAGCCGCTTCGGCGGCGGGAGAATGCACCGGACAAAATCCGGCGGGATTCATTTCAGAACAGGTCCAACACAACGCAGAACGCCGGCCTGCCCGCAGGCGGGTTCCGGGAAAAAGAGCACATCTCTTTCCCGACGCGCAGTTCCTGTCACGGGGCGTAGAAATTGATCAGAGAGCCGGCCAGGATGATGTCCCGCTCTTCCCGGGTGAGGCCCGGCAGGCTCAGGGTGACGGGACGCCTGGCGCCGTCTTTCAGGAGCAGTGCGGAGATCTCTTCCGCGTCCCCCCTCAGGGCGGCCCGGATACCAGGGATATACAGTCTGTCCCCCGGAGCGAGATCAAGAGAGGCGATATCCTTCACCGTAAAGGGGAGCATCCCCCAGTTGACCACGTTGCTGCGGTACCGCTTGGTGGCGTATTCCCCCGCGAGGTTTGCAACGCCCCCGAGAACCCGCTGACAGGAGGCGGCCTGCTCCCGGGCCGAACCGTCTCCCGGACGGATGGCCATGACGGCGGAGCCCAGAGCGGTGTCTGCCGGGTCGTACCCGTCCATGACGGCCAGGACGGCGGGATCGGCCGGGTTTTTCCGGCGCAGGGTTTCCAGGGCGGCAATGTTCTTGGCTCTGCCCACATAGCCCGGGTCCTTGCGGGAAAGGGTGAAATCCGCCAGGCGCACGGGGTTGGAACGAAGAGAGGAGGTCTCGCCCGAGGGAATGAGTTCGTCCGTAGTGGTGACGGGATCGTAAATCGCGGAAGCCACGGTGACCAGCAGATTTTCCGGCAGAGAGATCTGCTCCGGCCAGTCGGCAATATTGGGACCGAACACCAGAGGCGTCTCCGGGTGGGGATGACCCACGCCGCGGTAAACCCGGGCCTCGTAGGCGCTGTCGTCATACCGGTAGGGCTCGTCCGCGGGGTCGGCGGGAGGCTCCGGCAGTTCCAGGGCCGAAGTGAGGCGGCCGTGATTCAAAGCCGTGGCAGCGATAGATCTGGCGTCCATAAGAGCCACGTAAGCGATCTGCCCGTCGGAGGGTTTGCTGCCCTCCCGATTGGGGAAGTTGCGGGTGGTATGCCGGATGGAAAAACCGCCGTTGGCCGGCACGTCTCCGGCGCCGAAGCAGGGGCCGCAGAAGCAGGAGCGGACGGAGGCTCCGGAAGCCATAAAGGAGGACATCACGCCCAGCCGGGTCAGTTCCAGCAGGATGGGCATGCTGGCGGGATAAACGGACAGCCAGAAGGCGTCGCTTCCCACGGGATGGCCGCCCAGGATCCGGGATGCCGCCATCAGGTTCTGATAGGTGCCGCCGGAGCAGCCCGCGATGACGCCCTGATCGGCTATGAATTCACCGTTCACGATCTTTTTGCGCAGACTCGCCGGACGCTCGCTGGGTTCCAGCTGGCGCAGGGTGTCCTCGTCCACGCGGTTTAAAATGTCCTCCATATTTTCTTTGAAAACACGGATGGGATAGGCGTTGGCCGGGTGGAAGGGAAGAGCGATCATGGGTTCCACCTTGCCGAGATCCACGCGGATCACGCCGTCGTACCAGGCGACGGGGGCGGGGGAGAGGGTTTTGTAATCCTTTTCCCGCCCATGGACGGACAAAGAGCGGCGTACTACGTCGTCCGTTTGCCAGACGGAAGAGAGACAGGAGGTTTCGGTGGTCATGACGTCTATGCCGTTTCTGTAATCCATGGAAAGATTCGCAATGCCGGGGCCGATAAACTCCATGACCATGTTCTTGACGACGCCCTCGTTGAAGGTGGCCCCAATGAGGGAGAGGGCCACGTCCTGCGGGCCGACGCCGGGACGAGGAGCGCCCTCCAGACAGACGGCGATCACCTTTGGGTAGGCAAGATCATAGGTTTTCCGCAGCAGCTGGCGGGCCAGCTCCGGGCCGCCCTCCCCGATGGAGAGGGTTCCGTAGGCTCCGTACCGGGTATGGCTGTCCGAGGCTAAAATCATGGCTCCGGAAGCGGCGTACCGTTCGCGCATGTATTGATGGATGACCGCCTGGTGGGCGGGAACAAACTCGCCGCCGTATTTTTTAGCCGCCGAAAGGCCAAAGAGATGGTCGTCCTCGTTGATGGTCCCTCCCACGGCGCAGAGGCTGTTATGGCAGTTGGTGAGGACGTATGGCAGGGGGAAGGACTCCATGCCGCTGGCCCGGGCGGTCTGAATAATGCCCACATAGGTGATGTCATGGGAAGCAATGGCATCAAACCTGAGATGAAGATTCCGCATGTCGCCGCCAGTGTTGTGCGACTTCAGAATGGAATAGGCGATGGTGCCGCGCGCTGCTTCTTCCGGCGCGGGAAATCCGGCGGCCGCCCCCTCCGACGGAGAAAGGAAATGCCCGTCCGACCAGTATGCGCCGCTTCTTTGAATGGATATCATATACGGAACCTCCGAGATATATATTTCAGGAAACCAAATACCATAATAGCAACTTGACGGCACAAATGCAATACGCAGCTTCCCCAGCCATTTCGGGATTATGCCGAAAGAAAGAAAAAAAGGCTGCCGCAATATGCAGTTTCAGCATATTGCGGCAGCCGGAAAACACAGTCCCGTTATGAATTTTTCAGCATGACGCTCTCGATAACGTCCGCCACGTCCTCGCAGGCGTCGCAGCATTTTTCCAGATACTGAAAGACGTGATCCCAGGCCATGACCTCCAGGTGATCCTGAGCGCCGACGTACAGACGCCGGATGGCCTCCGTATACAGCCGGTCGCCCTCTTCCTCCAGCTGGTTGATCTGGACGATCAGGCCGTGGAGAATCTCCGATTTCCGGAAATTCGCAAACTCCGCCAGGGCAAGGCGCAGGGCGTTGCAGCACTTTACGATGATATCTGCCATCTTGAGGGCGTCTTCCCGGACGGATTGAATATTGCACATATACATCCGCATGAGGACGTCCTCCACGGCGTCGGTCACGTCGTCGATGGCATCGGACATGGCGATGATGTCCTCCCGCTCGATGGGGGTGATGAACTCCTTGGCCAGCTTTTTCCGCATGACATGCTTGGCCGCGTCGCCCCCGTGTTCCAGAGAGTGCATTTCAATCATTTTTTCCAGGAGCTCGCCGGAGTGGTAATCGTTGAGGATTTCGCCGAGGAGCACGGCGGATTTACAGGAAAAGTCCACCAGCTCCACAAAAATTGCAAAATAGTCCTCGCCTTTTTTGTTAGCCATACTATCATCCTTTTCCGCCCCGTCCATTCAGAAGGGGGCCGGTCTCAGAATATCCGCATAAAGAGGAAAGCCATGAGAAAACCGATCAGTCCGCAGCCGGGGAAGGTCAAAAACCAGGCGACCCCCATTTCTTTTACAATGCCCCAGTTTACGGAAGAAATCCGCTTGGCAGCCCCGACGCCCATAATGGACGTGGTTTTCGTGTGGGTGGTGCTGACCGGGAAACCTAAAAGCGTGGCGGCAAGAAGGCAGAGAGCGGCTGCAAGGTCCGCGGAAAACCCCTGGTGCTTATCCAGCTTCACCATGTCCATGCCCACGGCTTTGATGATGCGGTATCCGCCGATGGAGGTTCCAAGAGCCATGACTACGGAGCAAAGAACAATCAGCCACAGGGGAATGGTAAACTCCGTGACGTTGCCCTGGCCCATGGCCAGAAAGACGCCCAGCATGAAAACACCCATGAATTTCTGGCCGTCCTGCGCTCCGTGCATGAACGCCATGCACGCGCTGCCCACAATCTGCAGATTCCGGAATATTCCCTGAGCATGCCTCCGGTCGATGCTGCGGCAGGAGCCTTCGACACCCTTCACCACCAGGAAGCCGGACAGGAAGCCGATGCCCACGGAGAGGATCAGGCCGTAGATGACCTTAATCCACTCGGACATATTGATTCCGGCCATACCACCCTGAAGGGCGATGGCCGCGCCGGAGATTCCGGCGATGAGAGCATGGCTCTCGCTGGTGGGGATACCGAACCACCAGGCCGCCGTCGCCCAGAGGACGATGGCGAAGAGAGAGGCGCAGAGGGCGACCAGGGCCACGTGGGAATCGCCGCCGAAGTCCACCATCTTGTAGATGGTTTGAGCCACCGTGGCGCTGAAGGAGGTCATCACCAGGGCACCGAGAAAATTGAATATCGCCGCCATGATGATGGCGGGCTGAGGCGCCATGGAGCGGGTAGAGATGCAGGTGGCGATGGCGTTGGGCGCGTCCGTCCAGCCGTTGACCAAAACCACTCCCAGGGTCAGGAGGACGGTGATAAAGAGCGCCGGATTGGAAACCATCTGCTGCAGAAAACCGGTGAATGGTATAGTCATCTCAAATCTACTTTCTTAGCGTTTTTATGGCAAAAACTGAGAACAAAGTACAAAATTCAAGCGGTTTTAGGATATCATTTTTTTACTCTTTGCACAATACGTATTTTACACAAAGTTTACAAAGAAACACATGCTCCGTTCTGACGGAAATATGCCATGATCGGATCCTCATCCGCAGGATCCTCTGCATATCCGAACCGCGGCGGGCGGGATGCCGCGAAGAGTCCCAGAACCCTGAACAAAGGACCGCGCAGGAAGTTTCCTGCGCGGTCCTTTGTTATAAATTTTCCAGTATCAGAAGATGTGGAAGCTGATGACCAGCATGGAGAATACGATGGACACGGTGGAGATGAGCTTGATGAGAATGTTCAGGGAAGGACCGGAAGTGTCCTTGAAGGGATCGCCCACGGTGTCGCCCACGACGGCGGCCTTATGACAGTCGCTGCCCTTGCCGCCCAGATGCCCGCCTTCGATATACTTCTTGGCGTTGTCCCAGGCACCGCCCGCGTTAGCCATAAACACCGCCATAACGAAGCCGGTTACAGTGGCGCCGGCAAGGAGGCCGATAACGCCGTTTACTCCCAGTATGACACCCGTCACAACGGGTACAATGATTGCAAGGAGCGAGGGGGCAACCATTTCTTTCTGAGCGCCCCGGGTGCACAGATCGACGCAGGTCTCATAATCGGGTTTCGCCTTGCCTTCCATAAGGCCCACGATTTCTCTGAACTGACGGCGGACTTCCACCACGATGGTCTGAGCCGCGCGGCCCACGGCGGACATGGTGAGCGCCGCGAAGAGAAAGACAGTCATGGCGCCGATAAACAAGCCGATGAGAACGGGAGGATTGGTGAGAGAGATATTCAGGAGGGCCGCGTCCTTGGTCCTGACGATGTCCACGTAGGAAACCAGCAGAGCCAGCGCGGTAAGAGCCGCGGAACCGATGGCAAAGCCCTTGCCGGTGGCGGCGGTGGTGTTGCCCAGAGAGTCCAGAGCGTCGGTACGGTTGCGGACTTCCTCGCCCAGACCGGACATTTCGGCGATACCGCCGGCGTTATCCGCCACAGGGCCGTAAGCGTCCGTCGCCAGGGTGATGCCCAGGGTGGAGAGCATGCCCACTGCCGCAATGCCGATGCCGTACAGCCCGTGAGACGCATTGGCTCCGCCGCCAGCCGCATAATAGCTCACAAGGATGGCCGCGCCGATAACGATGATGGGAATGGCGGTGGATTTCATACCCAGAGAGATGCCGCCGATGATGACGGTGGCGGGGCCGGTCTTGCTGGTCTCCGCCAGCTCCTGGGTGGGCTTATAGGTGTCTGAGGTAAAGTACTCGGTGAAATATCCGATGAGAACGCCGGCTACCAGGCCGGATACGATGGCGGCGAAAATCCCCATGTTCCCGTCCATGATGAAGTAGGTGAGGGGGAAGGCCGCAATGGCCGAAAGACCCGCCGCGATATACGTGCCCTTGCGCAGGGCACCTAACAGGTTTTTCTGATCGGTTGTCTCCCCGGTGCGGATAAAGAAGGTTCCGATGAGAGAGGCAATGATGCCCACAACCGCCATGGCCATGGGGAGAAAGAGCCCGTTCCAGCCGTATCCTGCGGAGACGCCCAGAGCGAAGGAGGCAAGGATCGAACCGACATAGGATTCGTAGAGGTCGGCGCCCATGCCGGCAACGTCGCCCACGTTATCGCCCACGTTGTCCGCGATAACGGCGGGATTGCGGGGATCGTCCTCCGGAATGCCGGCTTCCACTTTACCCACCAGGTCGGCGCCGACGTCGGCAGCCTTGGTGAAGATGCCGCCGCCCACCCGGGCAAATAGCGCCATGCTGGAAGCACCCATACCGAACATAACCATGGTGGAGCCGATGGTGGCGGCGTCCGCGTGGAACGCGTATTTCAGGATGTGGAACCAGATCGAAACGTCAAGCATACCGAGACCGACCACGGTAAAGCCCATGACCGCGCCGGAGGAAAAGGCGACCCGGAGCCCGCGGTTGAGGCTTTCGTGAGCGGCATGCGCCGTGCGCGCGTTGGATGAAGTGGCGATCTTCATGCCGATGAAGCCGGCGAGGCCGGAATAAATACCGCCCGTGGTGAAGGCAAAGGGAACAAAGGGGGAAACGAGACCCAAAAAGGCCAACACCGCGAGGATGATGATCATAACGACAAAGAACTTGGCAACACCCCTGTATTGCCGCCTGAGGTACGCGTTGGCTCCAGCCCGAACGGCCGCCGCGATTTCTTTCATAAGGTCGGTGCCCTCAGAGTAAGTCATAATCATACGGGCTCTCGTGAAGGCGAAAATCAGAGCGATCGCAGCTCCGACCAGACCGATCCAGAACATGTTTTCTACAGCCAAAATATCCATCTCCTTTTACACAGTGCAACTATTTTACCACAAAGATTTTTTTTTTCAATACAATTCTAGACATTTTACAAGATATTGCTGTAACCCGAAGACCTTTTTCCACGGTTTCAAAGAGAACCCGGAGGAAGCCGCCGAAAAGAATGTTCCGCGGCGGGAAGCAAGCGCGTTTTGTGCGACTAAAGCCGATCCGACGCCGAATCGAAAGCGTTTTAAGAATTCCTTAAATCTTTTGAAACAGTTGCTATGGGATGTATTCTACTATATAATTATACTGAATTCCAAGAGGGTTCAAACCGGACGGTGTCGGCCCGCCCGAGGATACAGAACGGAAATCTCCGGCGGAATGCGGCGAAAGGGGAAAGGGCGAAGAGGGAGACTATCCGGCGAAACGATGGAGGACGTGGAATGAGCGGCGGCAGGGAAATAAAAACTGGAAGCGTGATCAGCGGTTTTTTCCGCGTTACCGTGGCCATCATTCTGGCGCTTTCACAGTTGCTGGTCATTGTCCTGTTCGTGCAGCTGCTGCATGAGTTTGCGACCTTTGCCTACCTTGCCATGCAGATTATCGGCTTTATCTGCATCATCCGGCTCATCAACCGGGAAACCAGCATGACTTCCAAGCTCGCCTGGTCCATATTGGTTCTGACGGTGCCCGTCGTGGGTGTTTTCATGTACCTGCTCTGGGGAGGAAACATACAGGGCAAGCACCAGATTCTCAAGCAGGCTCCCCCGGTGACGGAGCCGGACGAAGAAGCGATCCGCAGCGGGGAGGCCGTTTCCAGACTCGAAAAGGAATACCCCACATGGGGCCGAATCGGCCGATATCTGAACCGAGAGGGATTCCTGCTCTATGAAGCTACCGCCACGAGGCACTTTCCCTCAGGGGAGGAGATGCTGGAGAGCCTGATTCACGACATGGAGGGGGCACAGCAATATATTCTGCTCCAGTTTTTCATTGTGGCGGAAGGCCGGATCTGGAGCCGGATCGAGGAGATCCTTCTGCGGAAGGCCTCTCAGGGCGTGGAGATCAAGGTACTGATGGACGATTTCGGCAGCATCCTGCGGTTTTCCGACGAGGCGGCGGCCCGGTTGCGGAAGGAAGGCATCCAGGTCGCGGTCTTCAACCCTGTGCTCAAATACATCAGCCGTCTGTACCTCAACTACCGGAACCATCAGAAGGTCGCTGTGGTGGACGGGAACATCGCCTATACGGGAGGCGTCAACATCGGAGACGAATACGCCAACCTGATCCGGCGGTTCGGATACTGGAAGGACACCGCGGTCCGCCTCAAGGGTCCCGGAGCGTGGGGCCTCACCAAGATTTTTCTTCAGATGTGGAGGATGTCCGGCGGGCAGCTTCCCAAGGGGTACGACGCATACCGGCCTCCGGCCGGCGGCGGAGGGGCGGGCTACTGCCAGCCTTTTTCGGACGGCCCGCTGAACAATCCCGACAACCCGGCCGAATCGGTCTACATGCAGATGATCTCCAACGCCAGGCGCTATGTATACATCACAACTCCATATTTCGCGGTGGAAGAGGGCATGCTGGACACGCTGTGCATCGCCGCGGAGAGCGGGGTGGACGTGCGGCTCCTTCTACCGGCCATCCCGGACAAGTGGTACACCTATCTTGTGGCGGAGTCCTATTTCGGGACGCTCATTTCCCGGGGTGTGAAGGTGTACGAGTATTCTCCCGGATTTCTCCACGCAAAGCTCATCGTCTGCGACGGCGAGGCGGCGGTGGAGGGCAGCATCAACATGGATTACCGGAGCTTCCGGATGCACTATGAGTGCGGCGCCTGGATGTGCGGAACTCCGGCGGTTCCGGCTATCACAGAAGATATCCGGAAAACGCTGGAACAAAGCCGCGAAATAAGCCTGGAAGAGTGGAAAAAGCGGCCCTGGTACCGGAAAATCATGCAGCAGGTTCTGCGCGTATTCGCAATTTTTATGTAGATATGCGTTTATCAGAAAGAGGTAATATCTTGACCACAGACAGAAAAAAGAAATTCATCATCGACGCCTTGTTTGTCGCGATCATCCTGGTCATTTTTTATGTAACGATGGAATATCTGCTGAGCTGGCTTGCGCCCTTCATCGTGGGCCTCATTCTTGCGGTCATGCTCCAGAAGCCCATCAACTGGATCTGCGGCAGAACCTCGGCGAGACGTGGAATCGTCGCGCCCCTGGTGACTCTGGTGGCGGTGGTGGTGATCGTACTGGCTTTGGGGTTTCTTACCTACAGCGCCATCAACGAGACCATCAGCTTCGTAAGGACGCTGCCCGGCTGGTTCCAGAACACAGCGCCTTCGGTAGCCGGAGCTCTGAAAGCGCAGATGGAGGGAATCCTGAACAACATGCCCGTGGAATGGGAAAGTCAGATTTCCCAGATTACGAATGATCTTCTTTCCTCCATTCAGAACGCTCTCACCGATCTGTCCGCCAACGCGGTGGGATTCGTGGCCAACGGGGCAACCAAGCTTCCCGGGCTTCTTCTCAGTTTTATCATCTTTATTGTCGCCACCTTTTTTATCAGCGTGGAGTTTGACTCCATCAAACGGTTTTTCAAGCGCCAGATTCCGGAGAAATACCGGAGCGTCGCCAGCAGGATCTGGTACAGCAGCGGGCTGACTTTGGTTAAGATGCTCCAGGGGTATGCATTGATCATGCTTATCACCTATGGAGAGCTGGCGATAGGGCTGACGCTCCTCGGCGTCGACTATTCCGTCATCATCGCGGCCGTGGTTGCCGTTGTGGATATCCTGCCGGTGGTGGGCACCGGCACGATTCTCATCCCCTGGGCGATCATATACCTCATTATCGGTCAGTTCAGCCATGGGATCGCGATCCTTCTGCTGTACGTAACCATTACCGTGGTGCGAAACATCATCGAACCGAGAATCATCGGCGCGCGGATCGGCCTTCACCCGCTGGTGACGCTGATCTGCATGTATCTGGGCCTGCATCTGTTCGGATTCCCCGGAATGATCCTTTTGCCGCTGATTGTAATTTTGCTGAAAAACATGCAGGACGAGGGTGTATTCAAAATCTGGAAAGACTGAGAAACCGAGAATCCGGACGGACCGCGCTCTTTCACAAACGCGATCCATATTCATTTATTTATATAAAGGAGGATAAAAATGATCAAGAGAATTGCAGTTATGGGCGTAGGCTCCCTGGGAACCATCCTGGGAGCGTATCTCAGCCGCGGGGGGCTGGACGTCACTTTGGTGGATGCCTGGAAGGAGCACGTGGACGCGCTGAACACAAAGGGCGCCAGAGTAACGGGCGGAGTGGAGATGACCATTCCCGTCAAGGCATGCACCCCCGACCAGATGGAAGGCACCTTCGATTTGTTTATCTACCTTGCAAAACAAACCTTCAACGCAACCGCCATTCCTCAGATGGTGGCTCACTGTCATAAGGACACCATCATCTGCACCGGTCAGAACGGCCTGCCGGAGCTGGCGGTAGCCGAAAAGTGGCCCAAGAGCCAGGTGTGCGGCTCCCCTGTGGGCTGGCCGGCAACCTTCCTGGGGCCGGGCGTATCCCAGCTGAGCTGCACGGAGGATTCGCCCTTCTTCACGTTCCACCTGGGCACCGTGGAAGGCCCCATCACCCCGTGGTTGCTGGAAGTCAAGGCGATCCTGGAAAAAATGTGCCCGGTTCATCTGACGGAGAACCTTATGGCGGACCGTTGGTCCAAGGTACTCATCAACTCCACCTTCTCCGGCATGTCCACCGTTATAGGCGGAACCTTCGGCGATGCCCTGGCGGACGACAAGGGCGCCAAGTGCATCGTCCATATCGGCAGGGAAGTGGTGAAGGTCTGCCAGGCCATGAACATGGTCCTGCCCCCGATTTTCGGCGTGGATTTCTTCAAGCTATATGATTTCACCACTCCCGAGGGAGAGAAAAACGCCATCGATGTGGTTCGCAAGACCCTAGGAGGAAACCAGGGCGAGGCCTCCATGCTGCAGGATCTGCGGAAGGGAAGAAAATGCGAGATCTTCGCCATCAACGGCGTGGTTTCCGACACGGCGAGGAAATACGGCATTGAGACCCCCTACTGCGACGCGGTAGTACGCGTCGTTTCGGAGATCGAAGCCGGCAAGCGGACGCTTGGCAAACAGAATCTGGACGGAATGCCGGACTGATCGGTTATTTCAAAAAGAACGCGGCGGCCGCATTTTGCGGCCGCCGCGTTCTTTTTGAACCGGGATCCTGATGTATACTAATATGCGATGAACCCAATGATAAAAATCGGCCTGTATTCCGCCCCGGGTCGTTATCCTCCTTGGCGGGCATAGAGCCCGCCGGCGTCGTCTACCTTGCGGGACGAAAAACATCCTCGATTTTTATTTTCATCGTTTCCATCGCATATCAGTATTAAGCCTTTTTCACCGCGCGGTTGATGGCGCAGAGGACTCCGCGGATGGAGGCGAGGTTTATGTTGTGGGAGATGCCCACGCCGAAGACGGGGACGCCGGCGGGAGAGAGGAGCTGGATATAGGCGACCGCCATGGAATCCGAACCGGTGGAAACGGCATGCTCGCTGTAAGAGAGGAACTTGAAGCCGGAGATGCGCATTCCGCCGACGGCGTTGAAGAAGGCGTCGATGGGACCGTTGCCTTCTCCGGTAACTTCAAAATTCTTGCCGCTATAGCAAATGGTGCCGGAAAAGACCACATGGGGCTCGCCGGTCTCGCCGTTTTCCTCCTGGAATTTATGCCGGATGAGGGAATAGGGCTCTTTGATATCGATGTATTCCTGCTGGAAGAGACGGAAAATCTCCTCTGGGGGCAGCTCGGTCCCCGTGCGGTCGCACTCGGTTTTTACCACGGCGCCGAATTCCGGGTGCATGGCCTTGGGCAGGTCGAAGCCAAAATTGGTCTGCATGATGAAGGCGGCGCCGCCCTTGCCGGACTGGTTGTTGATGCGGATGACGGGCTCGTACTGCCGGCCCACGTCCGCGGGGTCGATAGGCAGGTAGGGGACCTCCCAGAAGGGAGTGCTGCTGGAGACCATGTAGCTCATGCCCTTGCTGATTGCATCCTGATGGGAGCCGGAGAAGGCGGTGAAGACCAGGGCCCCGACGTAGGGATGCCGCTCATGGACACGCATGCCGGTGGCCTTCTCGTAGACGTCCCGGATGCGGTTGATGTCGCTGAAATCCAGGCCGGGGTCGATCCCCTGGGAGTACATATTCATGGCCAGGGTGACCAGATCCACGTTCCCGGTGCGCTCGCCGTTTCCGAAGAGGGTGCCCTCGATGCGCTCGGCTCCCGCCAGAAGGGCCAGTTCGGCTGTGGCAACCGCGGTGCCCCGGTCGTTGTGGGGATGGACGCTGATAACGGCGGAGCCGATACCGGGCAGGCGCTTGCAGAAGTATTCCAGCTGGTCTGCATAGAGGTTGGGCATGCTTCCCTCCACCGTGGAGGGGAGGTTCAGGATGATCTTGTTTTCGGGCGTTGCCCCGATCTCCTCGATGACCCGCTGGCAGATCAGAACGGCGTTATCCATTTCGGTGCCGGAGAAGCTCTCGGGGGAGTACTCAAAGCGCAGGTTGGTGCCGCTGCCCTCCATCTTTTTGGACAGCTCCCGGATGAGCCGCGCGGCATTCACGGCGATATCGACGATCCCGTCCATATCGGAGCGGAAGACCACCTTCCGTTGGAGGGTGGAGGTGGAATTATAAAAGTGAACGATGACGTTTTTGGCGCCCTGTATTGCCTCAAAGGTCTTTTCAATGAGTTCGGGACGGGCCTGAACCAGCACCTGGATGGTCACGTCGTCAGGGATATGGCCCCCTTCGATGAGCTCCCGGATGATCTCGTACTCGGTTTCGGAGGAGGAGGGGAAGCCCACCTCGATTTCCTTGATGCCGATTTCCACCAGGGTTTTGAACATGGCGAGTTTGGCTTCCATGCCCATGGGGTCCACCAGGGCCTGGTTCCCGTCCCGGAGGTCCACGCTGCACCAGACGGGAGCACGGGTCACCACGCGGGAGGGCCAATCCCGGGTGAGCATTACCTCGGGGCGGAAGGGAATGTACTTTTTGAAGCCTTGATTCATTTTTGCTACCTCCTTGCAGTCTCCGTGTTCCGAGGCAAATCAAAACGCCCCGGACTTAAAATAAGTCAGGGGCGTGAGCATTCACGCGGTACCACCCTACTTTGACCGCCGGTTACCCGAACGGCCCTCGCCGACCTCCATCAAGGTCCGGACCCGTAACGCTGTCCAGGCGTCCCGTTCTAGGAGGACCTTCGAACGGGCGACTCGGGGATGAGCTATGCACATCGGCGCGGACACCGGCTTGCACCAAACGCCGGTTCTCTGAAGACCGTTTCAGATGTCTTGTTCCCGTCATCGTCTTTTATGGGACGATATTCATTTTGGATGAATTGCTGCTATTGTAACCCGGCCGGCTTGCCCTTGTCAAGAGTCAATTTGAATGAAGTTACAGCCTTCCCAGCTTTTTGAGATAGACATATTTGGCGCAGGCAACGTCTTCCGAGGCCAGGCCCAGGGCGTCGAAGAGGGTGATTTCAGAGTCGTTTTCCCGGCCGGGGCACCTGCCCAGGAGGATTTCGCCGATCTCGCCCCGGATATGGGAGTCATTTAGCAGACCTTCGGCCTTGGGAACAAGATACTCCCCGCATTCCCGGAGCATGGCCTCCCGGCTGTCGGCATAGAGTTTGGACGCAGCCACCAGATCCGAGGCAACTTCCCGGGTGGTGGGCGTGAAGGCGCCCACGGCGTTGATGTGCGCCCCGGGCTTTACATGACGGGCGTAAAGGACAGGCTCTTTACACAGTGAGACGGTGCAGACGATGTCTGCATCCTTTGCCGTATCCTCCACCGTAAGGCAGGCGGAAGCCTCCAGGCCGCGGGTCTCCCGGATCTCCTTCGCCAGGGCTTCGGCCGCCTGGGGGTAATAATCCCAGACGGTGACGCGCTTGATGGGCCGGACGAGGCACATGGCCGCCAGGTGGGACCTGGCCTGGGCGCCGGCCCCGATGAGGGCGAGGGAAGAGGCATCGCGTCTGGCCAGAAGGCCGGTGGCGGCGCCGCTCACGGCGCCGGTGCGGATCTGGGTGACGGCGCCGGCTTCCGCCATGGCGCGCAGGGCGCCGTATTTCGAGTCGAAAAGCAGGACGCTGCCCATGTGGGAGGGATATTCGGTCCCCTGGTTCGAGTGAAAGCCGGTGACCACTTTGGCGCCGAAGTAATCGTCGGGCCCGAGATACGCGGGCATGAAGCCGAAAAGGCCGCCGCCGGGCAAAACGTGAACGGACCGCGGAGGCTGAAAGGTGCCGCCCGCGGAGAGATTTTTCAGCGTGTCCGCCATGAGGGGGACACAGGCCTCCATGGTGAGGCTGCGGAATATCTCAGCCGCTTCGATTTGCACAAGTTCCGTTTTCATTTTACCGCCTCCCCGACCTGCCTGAACCGCTGGAGAAACTGGACGGTGCGCTCTTTCTGCGGATTCAAAAAGATATCCTCGGGAGTCCCGGACTCCACCACCACGCCGCCGTCCATAAAGACTACCTTGTCGGAGATATCCCGGGCGAAAGCCATCTCATGGGTGACGATCACCATGGTAATATGCTCCTCCGCCACCTGGCGGATGACGGAGAGGACTTCGCCCACGAGCTCCGGGTCCAGGGCGGAGGTGGGCTCGTCGAAGAGGATGACGCTGGGATTCAGGGCCAGGGCCCGGGCGATGCCCACGCGCTGCTGCTGGCCTCCGGAGAGCTGGGCGGGGTAAGAAGAGAGCCTGTCGCCCAGACCCACTTTTTCCAGGTACCGGACCGCCACCCGGCGGGCGTCGGCCTTGTTCATCTTCTGCACCACGGTAAGCCCGATGGTGACGTTTTCCAGGACGGTCTTGTTGGCGAAAAGGTTATTAAGCTGGAAGACCATGGCGGTTTTCCGCTGGACCTCCAGTTTCTGCTTCTTGGTGGCGTATTTCAGGGAGTATTTCCGGTCCCCGATCTCCATCTCCCCTTCGTCCGCCTTTTCCAGGAAGTTGATGCAGCGGAGAAGGGTGGTCTTACCGGAGCCGCTGGGCCCCAGGATGGAGATGACCTCGCCGTCCTTCACCTCCAGGTCCACGCCCCGGAGGACCTCCAGGTCCTTGAATTTTTTATGCACGTTGGTTACCCTGATCATAACTAGACCCTCACTTTATACCTGGAAAAGCGAAATTCCATTCTGGCGAAGACCCGCTCCAGCAGCACGCACAGGAGCCAGTAGATGACGGCGGTGACGATGTAAATCTCCAGATAGTTGTACGCCCGGTTGGCAAGGACCACCGCCACGCCCATCATCTCGTGGACGGAGATCATGTAAGCCAGGGTGCTGGCCTTGATATTGCCCAGAAACAGGTTCACCAGGTTGGGGATGGCCGCCACCATGGCCTGGGGAAGCAGGATGTGTGCCATGGTCTGAAAGGAGGTCATGCCGATGGAGGAACAGGCCTCACGCTGGCCCTTGTCCAGAGAGTCCAGAGCGGAGCGGAAAACCTCGGAGACATAGGCGGAAGTGTTGACGGAAAAAGCGAAAACGGCAAAGGCCAGGGGAGGAATGTTTTTGGCCAGATTGTCGATGCCCACGGACTGACAGTACATATTGATGTAAAAGGGGAGCCCGAAGTAGGCAAGATAGAGCTGCACCATGAGGGGAAAGCCCCGGATCAAAGAGACATATACCCGAAAAAGCCGGTCCAGAACCGGAATTTTATAGTAGCGGATCAGGGCGATGAGAAGGCCCAGGAGGCCGCCGAGCAGCATGGAGAAAACCGAGATGAAGGCGGTGACGGGAAGGGCTTTGAGGATAATGGGTATCGAGTCCAGCATGAATTGGGTGTCCAGTCTCATGATCTCCCCCCTAACCGAGACGCAGGGGCTTTCTGCCCCGCTTCTCCAGGAGGTCCAGAATCCGCTCCAGAACAAAGCAGACCGCCCAGTAGATGAGCCCCACGGCGACGAAGATTTCCACCTGGCGCGCGCCGTAGTTCCTGGCGTTTATCAGAACGGCCTTGCCCATGATGTCCACGACGCCCAAAGAAAACGCCAGGGCGGTGTCCTTGATGAGCATGATGACGGTATTGCCCACGCTGGGCAGAGCATTGGTGACGGCCTGAGGGAAGATGATGTGGACAAAGCCCTGAAGCCCCGTCATCCCGATGCTGTGGGCGGCCTCAAACTGGCTTTTGTCCACGGAAAGATAGGCGCTGCGCATATTTTCCGCCAGATATCCGGAGACGTTCAGGGCAAAGGAGGCAATCACCAGGGGATACTTCGGCCAGGAGCCCGCTTCGAATCCCAAAAAGGACATGAGCTGAGGAAAACCGAAATAGACCAGGAGCATAAGAGCTATGAGGGGCACGCCCCGCATGAAGGATATGTAGAAGGCGGCGATCCGGCTCATCACCGGGCCGCCGCGGATCCGAAGAGCGGCGGCCAGAAAGCCCAGCACCAGCCCAAACGCAAGAGAGGCCAGGACGATGCCGATCGTACTGGGCAGAGCAGACAGCAGCTTCGGTATCACATTTCCAAAGTATGACACGCTGAAGAGTTTTCCCATATCCGTCACCCGATCTTCGCTTCGATAAACGAAAACCAGTCACCCCGGGGGACGAAGCGTAAGGAGTTTTCCGGCGGGACAAGCTCCTTCGCTTCGCTCCGGGATGACAGTTTCGTATTTTCTAGATTATATCCGGCAGGGCCGAATCCGTCAATTTCAGTTATCGGCAAACATATCGTAGCCCAGCCATTTGACCGAAATCTGGCTCATGGTGCCGTTGTCGATGAGGGTCTGAAGGGCTTCCTCATACTTGGCGCCGAACTCGGTGAGGGAGGGATTGATGAGCTGGCAGTAGGGCTGCTTGACGGCGTAGACGTCGCTCATGCGGACGGGGAGATCCAGCTCTTTCTGAATTTCCTCGAAGGAATCCCGGTAGATGAGGGCTGCGTCGCACCGGCCGTCGGCCACCATCTTCATGGAGTCGGCCTGGGTCACATCGGCCATTTCCACGATCACCATGGCCTTGTCCGGGTGTTCGTCGTTATATTCCTTCATGACGTTGTACTCATAGCGGGCGGGGTCCATGGGGATCTTCTTGCCGGCCATGTCGTCAAAGGAATTGGTGGCGGTGTCATCCTCCGGGACCACGAGAGAGGAAACCACATAGCCCGAATCAATAGAGGGCACCAGGTATTTGGCTTCGCGCTCGGCGTTGCGGCCGATGGTGCCGGTAAGCATATCCACCGTCCCGTTTTCCAGAGAGGTGAACAGGACGCTGAACTGGAGATTCTGATACTCAAAAGTATAGTCGGGGAGAAGCTCATCTATGGCGTTGAGCATGTCGATGTCGTAACCGATGATATTGTCGCTGTCGTCGGTATACACGAAGGGCTTCAGAGTCGCCATCATGCCGACTTTGATGACCTGCTGGGGTGTTTCCGTGGGGGAGGGACTGGGGGAGGGAGTGGCCGCGCTCTGGGAACTGCCGCATGCCGTCAGGACGAGGCACAGGGCAAGCGCCGTCACGCCGGCAAGAATTTTACGGGACCTCATTTTCATCTTTCTCTCGCCTTTCATTATGTAATATACGGTAGTGTATCAGGTCACATAAGCCATCCTTGTTTTTCCGCCGCGGCCCGAAACCGGTCCAGAGCTTTCAGGAGGATGCTTCTGGGGGTCCCCATCTGGAACCGCACAAAACCGTTGCCCCCCAGGCCGTAGATGCTTCCTCTGTCGCCGGTGAAAGCCGCCTCGTTTTCGAAGAAGTCCCATAAGGCACTCTCGCCGAGGCCAAGTCCGTTGAAGTCAACCCAAACCAGAGTGCCCGCCCGGTGCCGGCAGGGCCGCACCCGGGGCAGATATTCCGCGAAAAAATCGGACAGGAGGCGGATGTTTTCTCCGGAATAGGCAAGAAGCGCGTCGATCCAGTCTTTCCCCCCGGGAGTGTAGGCGGCCAGCGTCGCGGTGTAGATAAAGGGATCGATGCTGCCGTAATGATCGTAATTTCTCTGCTCCATGTATTTTTCCCGGACAAGCTTTCCGGGAATGATCACGTTTGCATGGCTGGAGCCGGTAAAATTAAAAGCCTTGCCCAAAGACGTGGCGACAATGCAGTTGTCCCCGCCCACCTCGGCGTAAGGGACCAGAGTGCCGCCGCACACATGCTCGGCGAAGATCTCGTCGCAGAAGACGAGGACACCGTGTTTTTCCGCCAGACGAGCCACGGTCTCCAGATCCTCCCGCTCCCAGTGGTCCATGATGGGGTTGTGGGGATTGCACAGGAGCAGGAGCTTATTTTTTGGATGGGACATTACCTGTTCCAGATGATCGAAGTCCATACGGTAGCGCCCGTTTTCAAGAATCAGGGGATTGCTGACGATTTCCCGGCGGGTGCGGGCGATTTCCCGGTGGTAGAGGACGTAGACGGGAGGCTGGACGATGACGCCGTCGCCCTCCCCGGAAAAGGCGCGGATCGCGGCACAGGCGGCCTGCATCGTCCCATAGGAGGGGACGATCCACTCCCGCCGAATGTCCCAGGAACGCACCGAGCGCATCCAGCCTTCCACGGCGGCAAAATACGCATCGTCGGGCTTTGTGTAGCCGTAGATCCCATCCCGGGCGCGCTTTTCCAAGGCTTCCCGGATGCAGGGCGCGGTTTTCACGTCCAGTTCCGCGCCGCCGTATGTAATGGCCCCCAAAGACCTGAAGCCGTCGGGCAGACCGTCGTATTTTTCGCTGCCGGTATGCTCCCGGGAAACGAGGACATCAAATTCGTACTCCATGGTTCACTTTCTCTTCCATCTGGTATACCACTGGTATGCCATGAAGTATACCATATGCGTACATGCCTGTCAATTTCAAAATATCCGATATTCAAACAAATGTCGATATGGTATACTAATATAATAAATAAGAATGCAGATTGTTTTAGACCGGCACGGCAGAGGCGGACCGGGCGAAGATACATGGCCGAGAGCGGCAAGCTAGAAGCCAGCCGGTTTTCGACTGGTATACCTGAACGGACGGGGATGTTTTTATGAGCCAGTACAACGCGGAATCCATCAGCCGGAAGCTGAGAGAAGAGCTGCTTTCCGGCGTGTATATGCCAAACCAGATGCTGGCCGAGCGGGAGATCGCGGAAAAGTTTCAGGTCAGCCGCGTTCCGGTGCGGGAGGCTCTGCAGCGGCTGTGCCAGGAGGGATATCTCATCCGGTTTCCGCGGAAAGGATATCTCGTTAACCGGCTTACGGAGGAGTATATCCGGCAGTTCCAGCAGGTGCGGTACCACGTGGAGTCCATGGCTCTCATGATTGCGATCCAAAAGGCAGGCGACGCCGAAATCGCGGCGCTTTTACAGACGCCGCCCGGGACGGAGGGTATCATGGACCCGTACAACACCTCCAACACCTATTTTCACTCCTCGCTGGGAAAGCTCTCGGGCAACCAGGTGCTGGCGGACACCATCTACAAAAACCTGAGGGACACGTCTCTGGCGGTTTTCCAGTATCCGTCCCTTATTGAAAAACAGGTAAACTGTCATGCCGAAATCGTGGGGGCCATGCTGGAGCGGGACGCGGAAAAGGCCCTGGCCGCCCTTGCCAAGGACATGCAGATGAAGCCCGTGCTGCGATATTCGTATCTGTAGGACAAAGAAAAGTTCACGGGCCGCACTTTTGAGGATGGCGGCACCCTCACGCTATAAGAAAGGGAATCCCCCGTACAAATACAGTACGGGGGATTCCCTTTTGGCTGCGGGAGAAGGGCTCGAACCCTCACAAACAGAGTCAGAGTCTGTCGTGCTACCATTACACAATCCCGCAACGGAGCACTTTCTCAGTGCATGATATATTATACAAAGTTCTGAGGCTTTGTCAAGTGCAATCTCATGAATTCACTTTGCCGGGGGAAGGGGCATCGCATACCAAATTACAAAATAAGGATTTCCGGCGGCTTCTTACCGAGAGGGACGGAATATAACGGCCCGCGATAATTTAAGAAAATGGAAGAAAATTTAGCGGGATGCGGCGGCACGGGAATGAGATAAAGGGACGGATTGCCGGAACACTATGGATAAGGAGGATCGATATGAAAAAGAGAATTCAAAAATTCTGCGTCTGCTTTTTAATATTTGCCCTGACGTTTGTCCCGGTGAGCGGCCTTGCGGCGGCGGGGAGCTATACCGTGAAGAGCGGGGACACCATGTGGAAAATCGCGGTGAAATACCAGATCGGGATCAGCGAGCTCATAGCGGCGAATACGCAGATTAAAAACCCGGACCTCATTTATCCGGGGCAGGTGCTCTCCATTCCCAACATCGACGACATCAAGACGCTGGAAAACGAGGTGATCCGGCTGGTGAACATCGAACGGGCGAACCGGGGGCTTCAGACCCTGACGGCCAACTGGCAGCTTTCCCGGGTGGCCCGGTACAAATCCCAGGACATGATCGACAAAAATTATTTCGACCACCAGTCGCCCACCTACGGCTCGCCCTTCGTGATGATAGACAACTTCGGGATCAAATGCTCCGCGGCGGGGGAGAACATCGCCTACGGGGCCAGGACCGCCCAGGAGGTCATGAACATGTGGATGAATTCGGCAGGGCACAGGAGCAATATTCTCAGCCCCGCCTACAACCAGATCGGCGTGGGAGTTGCAAAAAAGTCCAACGGCACGCTGTACTGGACGCAGATGTTCATCAAGGCCGCCTGAGAATAATAAAACGCGGCCTTTACGGCCGCGTTTTATATTGGGTATCAGGTGAAAATGGGTTTTCGCTTTTTCAGATACAGGCCGGTCAACCCGTAAACGACAATCATAAACGAGGGATAGAGTTCGGCGATGCCGCTTTCCGGCAAGAGGAGATACGCAATGAGAATGAGAAGAATGCGGAACAGAACAAAGGCGCCTAAAAATACCCAATACAGCCGATAGCCCAGGAGCTTATACTTTCTGAGGTTCCAGAATACCAGAATGCTGAGAATGGACATCACAAAGAGGGAGATTAGAGTTACGATACTGTAAGCACCCGCAAGAGGGCTGATAGATATCGACAAACCGATGTTTTCCACCAAGCTGGAAAAGTTCATAATGATCCGATACAGCTGGAACAGAGACAGAACGATGATAAACGGCATGAGGATATTGACAAAAAAGATATACCAGCGCATGGAAAAGCCCTTGAAATCCGGACCGTCCTGCGCGGGGCCCACCGGGCAGCTTCCATAACAGGAAGAGGGGCCTGTTTGACGCTCGGGGAATCCGTCTTCCTTGCCGCTTTCGTCTTCATCCTCGTACTCTTCCTCGTCTTCGTACTCTTCCTCTTCGGCTTCTTCCTCTTCGCCGTCTTCCGTTTCCCCGCCGGTTTCGCTTTCCTCGTCCCATTCGTCGTCTTCCGGGGATTCTTCTTCAGACACTGCCGCCTGCTCGTCTATCGCGCCGTCTTCCCCGGAGGGATACCGGGAGCTGCCGGCCGTTTCGTCTTCCTTCCGGTCTTTGGTATACTCTTCGCCTTCCATGAGCCGCCTCCTAACAGAAGATTTTCATTTTCTCCGCCGGTTACTGCAGATTTTTGCTGAGGGTTTCCAGCTCCTCCGCCAGTTCCCGGGGCAGCTTGTCTCCAAATTTGCCGTAGAACTCCCGAATATTGTCCACTTCCGCGCGCCAGAGGGCGGGGTCCACCCGCAGCAGCTCTTCCATGGTTTCCGGGGCAAGATCCAGACCCTCCAGATTGATGTCCCCGGGTTTCGGCAAAAATCCGATGGGAGAGCCGGCGGCATCCGCCTCATCAAAGGCACGGGCGAGAATCCATTCAATCACCCGGAGGTTGTCTCCGAAGCCGGGCCAGATGAAATCGCCCTTATCGTCCGTGCGGAACCAGTTGACATTGAAAATCTTGGGTTTCTGCCCGATCTTTTCCCCCATATCCAGCCAGTGCTGCCAGTAATCTCCCATGTGGTAGCCGCAGAAGGGGAGCATGGCCATGGGGTCGCGGCGCACCACGCCCACGGCGCCGGAAGCGGCCGCAGTGGTTTCCGAAGCCATAACCGAGCCCACAAAGACGCCGTGCCGCCAGCTGCGGGACTGATACACCAGGGGGGCGGTCTTCGCCCGGCGGCCGCCGAAAACGATGGCCGATATGGGAACGCCCTGAGGATTATAAAACTCATGGGAGAGGCAGGGGCATCCCGAAGCCGGCGCCGTAAAGCGGGAGTTGGGATGGGCTCCCTTGGTGCCCAAGGAAGCGTCCCAGGGCTGGCCTTTCCAATCCAGAGCGTGCTCCGGAGGCGTTTTATTGAGGCCTTCCCACCACACGGTGTTGTCTTCCAGGTTGTGGACCACATTGGTGAAGATGGTGTTCCGGCGGGTGGAAGCCAGAGCGTTGGGATTGGACTTTTCGTTGGTGCCGGGGGCGACGCCGAAGAAGCCGTTTTCGGGGTTGACCGCCCACAGGCGCCCATCCGGGCCGACCCGGAGCCAGGCGATATCATCTCCCACGCACCAGGCCTTATAACCTTTTTTCGCATAGATTTCAGGAGGAATGAGCATTGCCAGGTTGGTTTTTCCGCAGGCGGAGGGGAAGGCGGCCGCGATGTACCGTACTTCTCCCTTGGGGTTCTCGACGCCCAGGATCAGCATATGTTCGGCCATCCAGCCTTCGTTTCTGCCTAAAAACGAAGCAATGCGCAGGGCAAAGCACTTTTTGCCCAGAAGGACGTTCCCTCCGTAGCCGGAATTAACCGACATGATGGTATTATCCTCGGGGAAATGGCATATATACCGGTTCTCCTCGTCCAGTTGGGCCTTGGAATGAAGCCCCCTGACGAAATCTCCGCTGTCGCCCAGCGCGTCCAGCACCTCGGTACCCACCCGGGTCATGATCACCATGTTCATAACCACGTAGATGGAATCGGTGAGCTCGATGCCGTATTTGGCGAAGGGGGAGCCGACAATGCCCATGGAGTAGGGAATTACATACATGGTGCGCCCTTCCATGGAACCGGCGTACAGCTTTTTAAGCTTTGCGTACATTTCCTGCGGAGCCATCCAGTTGTTGGTGGGACCCGCGTCCTCCTGACGCCGGCAGCAGATGAAGGTCCTGTGCTCCACCCGGGCCACGTCGTTGACCGCCGTGCGGTGCAGGTAGCAGCCGGGGAGCTTCTCTTCGCTCAGCCGGTAAAGTTCACCGGTCCCACAGGCGGCGGCGCGGAGCTTTTCCAGCTGCTCTTCGGAGCCGTCGATCCACTCCATTCGATCCGGGCGCGTCATAGCCGCCATCTCGTCGATCCAGCTTAAAACCGCTTTGTTCTTGGTCAATGGCATTTTTTCGGTTTCCTCCCTTGAATCATCTATCCTCAAAATATCCATTTTTTCATATCCCACATAATATATTTACAATAATAGAGAATACGGAGGGATATTGCAAGCCAAAATGAGCAATCCCCCCGATTTCTTTTCCGCCGCCGGGGAAAAAGGCGGCCCTGCGCGGCGGGGAGGGAAAATTCAAAGCGCTTCCTTCAGGCTGCGGGACAGGAGGGCAAACTCCTCGAAGGACAGGCGTTCTCCCCGGATATCCGGGGAAAGGCCGCAGGAAGACAGGACCCGGACAAGGACGTCTTTATCCGGTATTCCCAACGCGGCGGAAAGGGCGTTCACCAAAGTTTTACGCCGCTGGGCGAAAGCGCCCCGGACGACGCGGAAAAAGAAAGCTTTGTCCGGAACAGACGCCGGCGGAGAGTCCAGGATGCGCAGCCGGATTACGGAGGAGGTCACTCTGGGGCGGGGGAGGAAGCTTTCGGGAGGCACGTCAAACAGAAGCTCCGGCACGGCGTAATACTGCAGGAACAGGGTAAAGGCACCGTACTCCGACGTTCCGGGCCGGGCGGTGAGCCGAAGGGCCACCTCGCGCTGGACCATCACCGTGACAGCCTGGAAGCATTCACTTTCCAGCAGCGCCGTGAGGACGGGAGAGGTGATGTTGTAGGGAAGATTGGCGCAGACCATGGGACGAAACCCGGCAAAACGGGAGCGGACCAACTCGGGAAGGTCCAGCTTCAGAACATCCCCGGACAGGACCTCCACATTGCCGCAGCCGGAAAGAGTTTCGGACAGAAGAGGAAGCAGAGCCCTGTCCAGCTCCACGGCGAGGACACGCCCCGCAGCCTGGCTGAGGCAGACGGTGAGAGCGCCGATACCCGGGCCGATTTCCAGGACGCCGCAGTCCTCGCCGATCCCGGAGCGCCGGACAATTTCCTCGGGGACACGGCCGTCCACGAGAAAATTCTGGCCTTTGGAACGGGAAAAACGAAACCCGTGCCTGTCCAAAAGCGATTTGATTTCTTTTTCACTGCACAGATCCACCCGGACACAACCCTTTCTTTTACCTCACGGAGGAAGAAAATTCGTTCCCAGTATAACACAGACGCGGAGCCCAGGGCAAGACACGGACTCGGGATACAGGCTTTGCAGCGGGGAAAGACGTTTCATACTGTTCTTCCGCTAAAAGAGCAAATATCTTTGCGGTCAATTTTCCGCCCTGCCGCGTTCTCGTCGTCGGCGGGCGTCAGCCCGCTTTCCTCCTCGGCCTTGCAGGACATAAAATTTCCTTCGCAAATCTTATTCGCTTTTAATAGAAGAACAGTATCATACAAAGAAAAGCGCGGGAAGACGTATCTTGGAGGATAAGTCTTCCCGCGCCGTGACAGGCGGGTGTCAGTTCAGGATATAGACGGTGCAGTCTCTGCGCCCAAAGGTGATGCACTCGTCATAGGTGTCGAAAAACAAGTCGATTTTTTTGCCCTTGATGGAGCCGCCGCAGTCCTCCGCCACCGCAATGCCGTAAATATATCTGCCGTCATTGCTCACGATATACATTTTCGTGCCGTAGGGAATGACCGTGGGGTCCACCGCGATTGCGCCGTACCGGGCAGTGGTGCCCGTTGAAGTGGTTTTCCAGGATTTGCCCTCCGTAGTGTAGGCTGTGGCGGTGCAGGTGATCGCATCTGAAAACTGAATTGTTGCGCCGGAGCTGGTGGTGATGATCCCTCCGCCGCCGGCAAAGGCGCTGACGGACTTGATGGGATCGGAGAAACCGATTTTAAGAGCCCTGGTGCCGTAAGTGACAATCTCGTCTACCGGTTCGACGGCAACTTCCTCGTTTACCAGCTGGCGGGAAATCTCTTCGCCGTCCTCATAGACGATTTCATAGGTGCAGGTTTTGGACCCGGCCGTTCCGCTCTGCGTCACCGTTTCTGTGCCCAGAGGCACTGACGGATCCGCAACGCGCTGGGTATCATAGCCGAGAGTTTCGCTGACCTGCTGGTAATAGATCATCTTGCGGGTGACGGAAATCACCATGCCGGACTCGGCGGTGTCGCCGATGTCCACGGACACGATGTCCCGGGAAGAGACGTCGATTCCCAACCGGGAGAGGATGCTGCTCACCGTTTCATTTGTATTTGCCATGATGGAGCTTGCTGCGCCGTTATACTTCACCGTGACAACCTGGCTGCGATTGACGATAAGCTGGGACGAGCTTGCACCGAGGACGCCCGTCTCACCCGAGACGTCCGCCTGGATACCGGCCTGAACCAAGAGATCGTGACTGGTTTCATCGTAAGCATCCAGGGGTGCTGTCTGTTCCGAGTCGGAAACGATATAGACGGTTTTCGCAGATACAGTGTTTGCCAGCACACCGACAAAAAGCGAGAAGACCAGCAGTGTGGTTCCGATCCGCCAACGCGCGGACCAAACCGTGCGAAAAGCGTCGGACAGGATTTGCTTTGGCATAATTA
The DNA here is from genome assembly GCF_900176335.1 of Papillibacter cinnamivorans DSM 12816. GTDB lineage: Bacteria > Bacillota > Clostridia > Oscillospirales > Oscillospiraceae > Papillibacter > Papillibacter cinnamivorans. Next base: position 41,286 of record NZ_FWXW01000002.1, on the reverse strand, counting down.
CCTCCCTTACGCTGCGCCGCGAGGGCACGCGGCACGTTCGTACCATTCCATTTATTGCCTGTTTTAAGGCTGCTTATACAACCTCGGGCAACCTGCCCCTTCAAGGGCGCAAGGGGCAACGGAATGCCGGCTGAAACGGCGCCGCCAACCTGGAAGCGGCCGGGAAGATGGCTGCCGGAGGGCAATACGCTCCCGGCGGAAGCGGAGCATCAGCCGTTGGAAACGAACGGTTACAAACTGTAATTATTTCATTATATGAAAAACTATTGGCTAATTATACTCCCGTTCACCACATAAGTCAATAGGGAGGGCCGAGAGAGGAAAACCAGCCCCACTTGGCCCGAATTATGTCAACGGAAAGGAGAATAATGGATAATATTCGGTCGAAAAACGTTACAATATTATTACAAAATCAAACAAAAAGTACAGACACCGCAGGGAGTTCCAGCTGCTGACGGAAGGCGGACGGAAAAAACGGGAAAGCGGCGCTTTTTACATAGGCGGCAAAGGAGGGCGACGGTCGGAAGACAGCAGCACAGCGGCAAATGAAAAAATTACCGAAGGGGTCGGATCTCAATCGCGGGCGGATCTATCCGGCAGAGCACCGATTATCACAACAAAAAGCAGCCCCGGAAAGGAGGCTGCCTCGGCGACGCTGTTTTAAGCTGTAAAAGAAGAATCCACCTGCATGCGCAGTCAGGGTTCCCCCGGGGAAGAATGATCCTGTTCCAGGCGAAGTTCCTCCAGGACTTTTGCGGAGTCCTTGTCCAGCCGGGCGTCTTTCAGCAGATCGGGCCGGCGGGAAAGGGTCCGCAGGAGGGACTGGCGCTTTCTCCATTTGGCGATGTTGACGTGATGCCCGGACAGGAGAATTTCCGGCACCCGGCGCTCATGCCAGATCTCGGGGCGGGAATACTGGGGATACTCCAGCAGCCCGTTCCAGTGGCTCTCCTCGGTGAAGCAGGATTCGTCGGACAGAACGCCGGGAACCAGGCGGCAGACCGCATCCGCCACCGCCAAGGCGGGAATTTCCCCGCCGGTGAGGACAAAGTCGCCGATGGAGAGCTCCTCGTCCACACACTCTTCCACGAAGCGCTCGTCGATCCCCTCGTAGTGGCCGCAGACCAGAATCAGCCGGTCGTATTCCTTGAGCCGCTTGGCGTCTTCCTGCCGGAACAGCTTGCCGGCGGGGGACATGGAGACGGTGTGTACCCGGAAACCGGCTTCCCCGCAGATGTGTTCCCAGCACCTGTAAAGGGGATCGGCCTGCATGACCATGCCCATGCCGCCGCCGTAGGGCGCGTCGTCCACCTGCTTCTGTTTGTTCACCGTATAGTCCCGGATCTGATGACATTCGATGCGGATATAGCCCCGCTCCTGGGCCCGGCCCAGGACGCTTTCACAGAGCATGTCTCCCACGGTGTCGGGGAACAGGGTCATGATGTCAATTCTCATCGGCGGCCATTCCTTCCAGGATCCGGACGCGGATAAAGCCGTGTTCCGGATCGATTTGGCGGATAAATTCGGACACCGCCGGGATCAGGTATTCCCGCCTGCCACGGACTACGTAGATATCATGGGCGGGGGAGGGAAAGATCTCCTCCAGACGGCCGACGGAGGCACCGGTATCCGCGTCGAGAACCTCCAGGCCGATGAGATCGGCGATAAAATGCCGGCCCTCGGCCAGAGAAGCCGCTTCCCGGGGAACCGCAAGGACCGACCCCACCAGGGCCTGGGCCTTGTCCCTATCGTCGATCCCCTCCAGGGTCAGGAGCACAAAGGATTTGTGGATCCGGAGGGACCGCGCTTTCCGGGGGAGCGCGCCGATATAAAACGTGTCGAAGTGTTTGAGATACTCGGGGGTGTCGCACCAGGGGACCACCTTGACTTCACCCCGGATCCCATGGACACCGACGATTTCCCCAACCTCCAGAAACTCCTTTTTCACCGGGGTTCCTCCTTCGTTTCTTTTCGCAGGCGGCGAACAGCCGGAGAGCTTTTAAAACGCCGACGGCGCGGGAGTATTCCCGCGCCGAAAGAACCGGCGGACGGCCGGCGGGACAAACGATCCGATGCTCTGCACCGCCGGCAGCATGTCCGTTCAGTCGACGATTTCCACCGAGACCTTTTGATTCGAACGCTGGGCCAAGGACTTTACCACCGTGCGGATCTCCTTGGCAATCCGGCCCTGGCGGCCGATGACCTTTCCCATGTCTTCCGGCGCCACGTGAAGCTCCAGCACAAGCTCGTTCTCTCCCTGCTTTTCGCTGACGGAGACCTGCTCGGGATGGTCCACCAGATTCTTTGCGATATACAGCAGCAATTCTGTCATAGGATTCTCTCCAATCAAAGAGCCCCTGCTTTTTTCAGCAGAGCCTTCACGGTATCGGTGGGCTGAGCGCCCGTTTTGATCCAGGCGGCGGCACGGTCTGCATCCACCTTGATTTCGGCGGGCTGCACGCAGGGATTGTAAGTGCCGATTTCCTCGATGAACCGTCCGTCGCGGGGATAACGGGAATCGGCCACCACGATTCTGTAGAAGGGGGCTTTTTTGGCGCCCAGCCTGCGGAGTCTGATTTTAACCATCTTGTATTCACCTCCTGAAAGATTCTAAAAAATATCCGGAGGGATATTTTCAGCAATTTAAAAGGGGAAACGGCCTTTCTTTCCGCCCATCCCGAAACCCCCGGGCATTCCGGGCATCCCCCTGGGCATTTTGCCGCCGGCCATCTGCTTGGCCATGGACTGAAGCAGCTCGTACTGCTTTAAAAGGCGGTTGATATCCACCACTCCGGTGCCGCTTCCGGCGGCGATGCGGCGTTTCCGGCTGTTATTCAGGACAGAGGGGTTCTCCCGTTCGCCGGGGGTCATGGAAAGGATAATGGCCTCCATGCGGGTGAAGATCTTTTCGTCCATCTTGGCTCCCTGGAGAGCCTTTCCTGCGGCGCCGGGGAGGCTCGCGGCAATCTCGGAGAGGCCGCCCATGTTCCGCAGCTGCACCATCTGATCGTAAAAATCCGTGAGGGTGAATTTATTGGCGCGCAGCCGGGACTGAAGCTCGGCGGCTTTCTTTTTGTCAAAGGACTGCTCCGCCTTTTCGATGAGGGTAAGCATATCCCCCATGCCCAAAATGCGGGAGGCCATGCGCTCGGGGTGGAAGGGCTCGATGCTGTCCAGCTTTTCCCCGGTGCCCACGAATTTGATGGGTTTGCCCGTGGTGGCCTTGACCGAAAGGGCGGCGCCGCCCCGGGCGTCTCCGTCCAGCTTGGTGAGCATGACGCCGTCGATCCCCAGGGCGTCGTCGAAGGCCTTGGCGGCGTTCACCGCATCCTGGCCGGTCATGGCGTCCACCACCAGAAGAATCTCGGCGGGGCGGACGGCGGATTTTATATTCTTCAGTTCCGCCATGAGCTCCTCGTCAACGTGGAGCCTGCCGGCGGTATCCAGGAGCACCAGGTCGTTCCCGTGCTGCACGGCGTGGGAAACCGCGGCTTTGGCGATTTCCACGGGGTCCCCCTGGCCCATCTGAAAGACAGGGATGCCCAGCTGGCCACCCACTACCTCCAGCTGTTTGATGGCGGCGGGACGATAGACGTCGCAGGCAACCAGGAGAGGACGGCGGCTGTTTTGCTTTTTCAGGTATCCGGCGAGCTTGGCCCCGTTGGTGGTTTTGCCAGCGCCCTGGAGTCCCACCAGCATGATCACCGTGGGAGGACGGGAGGAAACGGCCAGCTTTGCGTTGGCTCCCCCCATGAGAGAGACGAGCTCCTCATTCACGATTTTAACTACCATCTGGGCGGGAGTGAGGCTTTCCAGCACGTCGGCGCCCACGGCCCGTTCGCTGACGCGGGCGACAAAATCCTTGACCACCTTATAACTCACGTCGGCCTCCAGCAGGGCCATACGGATCTCCCGCATCGCCTCCCGGATATCCGCCTCGGTGAGCCGGCCTTTTCCCCGCAGACGCTTGAAGGCCGCGGAGAGCTTTTCAGTTAATCCTTCAAACGCCATACCAGAAACCTCCAGGTACCATAAGCTAAAGCGGGAGCAGAGGATGGATGCTTATTGCCCGCTCCCGGATGAAAAGGGCTATTCTTTCATGGATTCCGCCGTCTGCCGGACGGTTTCCGCCAGTGCGGCGAGCCGGGCGTTGTCATACTGGCGGCGGTTGATCGTCAGAATTTCCTCGGCGGCATTCTCTATGGCTTCAATCCCCGAGCGCATTTCCTGATAGCGCCGCACAAGGTTGGTCTTATCTTCCATCTCGGAGAGGATCGCTTCGGCGCGCACGATGACGTCCCGCACGCCCTGCCGGGTGATGCCGCAGTTTTCGGCGATCTCGGCCAGAGAGAGGTCCTCATTATAATACAGGTCGAAGAGGTCGCGCTGCCGCTCGGTGAGCAGATTCCCGTAAAAATCATAGAGCATTGCCATTCGGTACGCCTGACTTTTCATGGACGGCACCTCCAAACTGTAAAGCTCAAAGACTTTACATAAATAATGCTACACCATTTTACCCGGGAAGTCAAGAGCAAATCCGACGGAAAAACGGAATTTCAGGGATACGGAATCGCCGTATATTTGCGCAGACGAGAGGGGATGATAAGCCATGAGTCTGCGAGAGAAGGATTTCCGAACCTTTTCCATATTCGCCCTTCAGGGGGACAGAAGGCTAATGAAGCGCACTGGAGATACGGACATGACGGAAAAACATATGGACTTGACGGTGGAAGGGAAGCACCTGATCCACTTTGCGGAAAACACCGCGCGGATGCAAAGGGAGATCGGGCGGCGGAGCGTTTCTTCCCTGCGGCGGAAAACGGCCGACAGGCTCAAACGGATCCGGGCCTGCTTTGAGCGGGCGACTTTGTTTTCCGGGAAGGAAAAACGGGTTCCGGGGGAGATAGAATGGCTCCTGGACAACTGGTATCTTGCCGAACGGGAGGGAAAGGAAGCGTCCGCCGCCTTACGGGGAGGGGGGAAGCTGCCTTACATCGCCGGGGAGGAAAAAGTCCCCGCCGTTTTCGACCTGGCAGCCGCCCTGGTGCGGGCGGCGCAGAACGAGCTGACGCCGGAGAGGATCGAGCTGTTCCTTCACGCGTCGCAGCAGGCCCGGGTGCTCAGCGAGAAGGAGCTGGCCCTCTTCGTCCCCATGCTGAAGCTGGCCCTGATCGGCGCCCTAGCGGGACTTTGCGGAGAGCTGGAGGAGGTCATGACGGGAATCCGCCGGGGCGGGGAGGGAAACCCCTTCCAGGCGGAGGCCGCGGTATTCCGCGCCCGGGAAGCGGGTACGGCCCCCCCGAAGGAGCTGCTGGAGCTTGCCGGCAGGGCCGGCGAGCGGCACGAAAAACTCACCCGCCTCATGGGCAACGCCTTTACCTCCCTTCGGATGCTGTCCGCGGAAAACCTGACGGAGATCCTGGAGGGGGAGAGCCGCGTGGAGGAAATCCTCCGCCGGGACCCCGCCGGGGTATACGGAAGGATGGACGAAAAATCCAGGCAGTGGTACCGGCAGGAGATCTCCCGCCTTGCAAGGAAACGAAAAATCACGGAGTACGAAGCCTCGGAGATGGCCCTGGGACTCGCGGAAGAGGGGAAGGGCAAGGAGCGGCACGTGGGATATTATATTTTTACCCGCCCCCTGGGAGATCCCCCAAAAAAGAACACGGGAGCGCTCTATGTGGGAGGGGTCGTGTTCATCACCCTGTTTTTCACCCTGCTCATGGGTTTTCTCCTGGAAAACCCATGGACCACGGTCCTTCTTCTGGTGCCGGTGTCCGACATCGTCAAGAACACCGCAGATTTTCTCATCGTGCGCCTGACGAGGCCCCGGCCGGTGGTGCGGCTGGAGCTGGAGGAGGGGGTGCCCCGGGAGGGCCGCACCCTCTGCGTGATTTCCACTCTCTTAAGTAAGCCCGAGGCGGGGGCGCATTTTGCGTCTCTCCTGGAGCAGTACCGCTTTGCAAACCGGGACGCGGGGGAAAACCTCCTCTTTGGGATTCTGGCGGACCTGCCGGATTCGGCGGAGCCGCCGGAGGAGGAGCCGGAGGCGGTGCGCCTTGCCAAGCGGGAGATCGAGGCGCTCAACGCGCGCTTCGGCGGCGGTTTTTTTCTTTTCTTCCGCAAACCGATGCTCAACGGGAGGGACGGGCGCTACATGGGCTGGGAGCGGAAACGGGGCGCCCTCACAGAGCTCATGCGGCTGCTGCGGGACGAGGAGAGCGGCCTGAGGGTGATTTCCGGAGACGCGGAGGAACTCAGAAACATCCGGTACGTCATCACCCTGGACTCCGACACCCGGCTCAACGTCTGTGCCGCGCGGGAACTCATCGGGGCGATGCTCCATCCCCTCAACCGGCCGGAGACGGACGAGAGCCGCAGGATCGTCACGGGGGGATACGGGCTGTTGCAGCCGCGGATCTCGGTTGAACTGGAGGCGGCCAACCGGACCGCCTTTTCCCGGATTTTCGCGGGACAGGGGGGAATCGACCCATACGGCAGCACCACCAGCGATGTCTATCACGACCTCTTCGACGAGGGAACTTACAGCGGCAAGGGAATCATCGACGTGGACTGCTTTCTCCTGTGCCTGAACAGGAGGTTTCCGGAAAACACCGTGTTGTCCCACGACCTTCTGGAGGGAGCATATCTTCACGCGGGGCTCATCGGGGACATCGAGCTCACCGACAGCTATCCGGCCCGGGTCACCTCCTATTTTTCAAGGCTCCATCGCTGGATCCGGGGAGACTGGCAGATCGCCCCGTGGCTGCTGCCGCGCGTTCCTGCCGGGGAGGGGCAGCGGGAGAAAAATCCCCTCACCCCCGTGACCAAGTGGAAGATCTTCGACAACCTGCGCCGGAGCCTTACGCCGGTACTGACCCTTGTATCCTTATTATTAGGAATGATCTTCTTCGGAGAATTTTTCGCCGTTACCTCGGGCGTGGCGATCCTTTGCGCGCTTTCAAACCTCCTGCTGTCCGGAGCGGAGCTGGCCTTCCGGCGGGGAGCGGGGCTTCGGGCGCGGTATCACTCCACCATCATTGCGGGGTTCGGCGGGGTGATACTGCAGACAGCGGTGCAGCTTGTTCTTCTTCCGTACCACGCGTACGTCGCCTTCTCGGCCATCGCCACCGCCCTGTACCGGATGCTTATCTCCAGGCGGAGGCTTCTTGCCTGGGTGACCTCCGACGCGGAGGAGGCCGCGGCGGGGAAGGCCGGGGAAAATATTCTCCGAAAAATGTGGGCGTCGATCCTCATCGGCGCCATAGCCATCGTGTTCTCCAAGTATCCGGCAGGGAGCGGAGTGGGGATCGTCTGGGCGTTGTCCCCCGTTTTCGCCTGGAAGCTGGGGAGGACAGAACCGGCAAAGCAGAAGCTGGGAGAGGCGGACCGGGCCTTTCTTCTGCGGCAGAGCGCCCTGATCTGGCGCTATTTCACCGATTTTCTCACGGAGGAGGACCATTTCCTTCCCCCGGACAATTACCAGGAGCAGCCCGCGGCGGGCCTTGCGCGGCGCACCTCCCCCACCAACATGGGAATGGCGCTGCTGTGCTGCCTGGCGGCCGCCGACCTGGAGCTGACAAGCAGGCAGAAAGCGCTGGAGCTTATCGGTAAAATCCTCACCTCCATGGAGGGGCTCGAGCGGTGGAACGGGCATTTTTACAACTGGTACGACACCCGCACCGCGCAATGCCTCTGTCCCCGGTGCGTTTCCACCGTGGACAGCGGGAATCTCTGCGGCTGCCTCACCGTGCTGCGGGAGGGGCTGCTGGAAATGAAAGACGGAGAGGCAAGGGAGCTTGCACAGCGGGCGGAGGAGCTTTCCGCAGCAATGCGCTTCGGGGTCCTCTTCGACAGGAACAGGAAGCTTTTTCGGATCGGCTACGATATCGAACGGGAAAAACCCATGGACGGATGGTACGACCTGATGGCCAGCGAGGCGCGGCAGACCAGCTACATCGCCATCGCCAGGGGCGAGGTGGAGCCCAGGCACTGGCGGCGGCTGGGGCGGGCGCTGGTGTCCGAGAACGACTACCGGGGGATGGCCTCCTGGACGGGGACGATGTTCGAGTACCTGATGCCGAACCTTCTCATGCCGTGCTATAAGAATTCCCTGATCTACGAGAGCGCGCGCTTTTGTGTCTATGTGCACAGGCGCAGGACCTGGGGCAGGAGGATCCCCTGGGGAATCTCGGAGAGCGCCTTCTACGCCTTCGACGGAGCCCTAAACTACCAGTACAAAGCCCACGGGGTCCAGAAGTTGGGCTTCAAGCGGGGCCTGAACCGGGAACTGGTGATCTCGCCGTATTCCACTTTTCTGGCTCTGGAGACGGCTCCCAGGAGCGCCGTCAGGAACCTTCGGAGTCTCAGAGAGATGGGGATGGAAGGAAAATACGGCATGTACGAGGCGGCGGATTTCACCCCTGTCCGGCAGACGGGGGCGGGCCGCTATGAGATTGTGCGCTGCTTCATGGTCCATCATCTGGGGATGAGCATGGTGGCCCTGGACAACGCACTGAGGGAGAATACCATGCAGCGGAGGTTCATGAAGGACGGGACCATGGCCGCCTTCAGCGAGCTGCTGCAGGAAAAGGTGCCGGTGGGCGCGTTGACCATCCAATCCGCCCTGCGGGAGGTGCCGGAGCGGATCAAACGGGCCTCCGGGGAGAACTGGCGCCAAAAAGGCGGGGGCTACGACCCCTGGACGCCCCGGTGCGTCCTGCTCTCCAACGGCTCCTATACCGTGCTGGCCACCGACACGGGGCTCACCTCCTCCGTCTGGGGGGAGAACGAGCTGACCCGGTTCGAGCCCCGGCAGACGGAGGCGCCCATGGGTATGGAGTTTTACGCGCATCTGGGAGAAGAGCGCTTTTCCCTGACTCCCGCTCCCGGGTTCGACCCTTCCGTCGAGTACGGGTTTCACACGGACGGGGCGGTCTTCGGCATCACCGGGAAGAAGGGGAACCTTACCACCGGCGTGGAAATCTGCGTGCCGGAAAATGAAAACTGCGAGCTGCGGGAGGTGCGCCTTTCTAACGGGGGAAAAGAAGAGCTGGAAGGGGAGCTAATCGTCTATTTTGAGCCGGTCCTGGCCCCCCGGCGGGAATTCGAGGCCCATCCTGCCTTTTCGCGGCTGGCCCTGGCCGCGGAAATTACGGAGGGAGGCGTACTGGTGCGGCGGAGGGCCTGGGGAAACCGGGAGGAGCGCCATCTGGCCTTTTTATGCGACGCCAGGGAAGCGCGGTTTGAGACCTCCCGGGAGCAGGCTCTGGGCAGAGGCGGGCGCAAAAAGCTCCGAGAGGGCTTGCTAGATGGAGAAGGATCGCCAGGGGCAGACGCGGCGGATCCATGCGTCCTGGTACGCATTCCGCTCCGGCTGAAAGCGGGGGGACAGTACCAGGCGAGATTTGCCCTGGCGGCGGGGCCGACGGGTGCGGGAGCTGAAAACGCGGCCCGATTTGTGCTGAAACTGCCGAAGGCGAGAACACCGGGACGGCTGGAGATCGGAATGCGCCTGATGCGGATGGAGCCGGAGGAGGTGGGCCGGGCGATGGTGATCCTCCGCCGGATGACGTTTCTCACCCGGAACCGGAGAAGGCTTCCCGGATTAACAAACGACGCACTCCAGGGGCAAAGGGCCCTCTGGGCCCACGGCATCTCCGGGGACCTGCCCATCCTGGCCGCCGAGATCGACTCCCAGGAGGAATGCCGCCGGGGGCTGACATTGGCCAAACAGTACCGGCTTCTTTCTTTGTGCGGGGGCGCGTCGGACCTGGTGCTGCTGATCCGGGACGGGGGAGATTACCGGAGACCTTTGCGCAGCGCCATGCTGGAAGCCCTGCGGGCCATGGGATGCGAGCGGCTTTTGGGAGCCCGGGGAGGCATCCATCTGCTGGACGGCTCCGTTCCCGGCACGGCGGAACTGATTCGGGGAAACGCCGCGTATCTGGCGGAAGAGAGGGAAGAGGGGGAAGAGCTCCGGGACGATGACCCGCTCCCGCCCGTTCAAGAGAAGGCATACCGGGAAGAGGCCGCGGCGGAGGTTTCGCAGGAATGGCTCCCCGAGGGCGGTTTTTCCTTCACCGTGCGGGGGCGTCTTCCGGAGACCGTCTGGAGCCACGTCCTTTCCAATCCCCGCTTCGGCTATATCGCCACCGACGCCGGAACGGGGCACATGTGGGCGGAAAACGCCCGGGAAAACAAGCTCACGCCCTGGGTGAACGATCCGCTGGAAACTCGGGGAGGGGAAAGGATTGCCCTGCGGCGAGAGGGAAAGGAATACTCTCTTTTCGCCGATCGCGACGGTTTGGCCTGCAGGGTGACCTACGGGTTCGGATATGCAAAATGGGTAAAGACGGTGGGAGATGCGCAGTTTCGCGTTACCGCCTTCGTGCCGCCGGAGACAAACGCCCGGGTGCTGCTGGCGGAGACGGAGGGAGAGGGGGAACTCGCCTGGTTCGCGGAGCTTCTTTTAGGGCCGGACCGGCAGATGCAGCCCCACGTCGTCACCCGGGCGGAGGAGGGCGCAATCCTGGCCCAGAATCCCTATAATACCGACTTCGGACACATCACCTTTCTGTTTGCCGCCACCGGGGGCATTTCATCCTATACCTGCGACGCCGAGAGCTGGAGCCGGGGACGCCTGGACGGGCTTACGGGACGGGGGCTCAATCCCTGCCTCGGCGCCGTCCTTCCGTTTCGGAAGGAGATCGTGCTGGTGACGGGCTGCTTTGAGACGGAGGAGGAGCTGGAGCGGCTGCGGGCCCTGACGGACCCGGGAGCGGCCAAAGAAGCCCTCCTGCGGACCCGGGAATACTGGTCAGGGCTCACCGGGGCCCTGCGGGTGAAAACCCCGGAGGAGAGGCTGGACCGGTATCTGAACGGCTGGGCAGTCTATCAGGCCGCGGCCTGCCGGCTTTTCGCCCGGGCCTCCGTCTATCAGTGCGGGGGAGCCTACGGGTTCCGGGATCAGATCCAGGACGCGTGCAACCTGCTGCTTACCGCGCCAAATCTCTGCCGGGAACAGATCTTCCGGGCCGCCGCCCATCAGTTCGAGGAGGGGGACGTGCAGCACTGGTGGCACCCGGGGACGGGCGCCAAAGACGGCTCCACGGGAGAAAAGGGAGTGCGCACCCGGATCAGCGACGACTTGCTGTGGCTTCCCTATGCCACATGCGAGTACACGGAGAAAACGGGGGACAGCACCCTTCTCGGGGAAACGGCGCCCTATCTGAGCTCTCCGCCCCTTCGGAAGGAGGAACGGGAACGGTACGACAGCCCCTGCGTATCCTCTCTGAAAGAACCGATCTACCGGCACTGCGTCCGCGCCCTGGACCGCGCCCTGGAGCGGGGGACGGGAGCGCACGGCCTGGCGCTCATCGGCGGCGGGGACTGGAACGACGGCTTCGACCGGGTAGGGATCGAGGGACGGGGAGAGAGCACCTGGCTGACCTGGTTTCTGGTCCACGTGCTGGAGCGATTCGCGCCGCTGTGCCGGGAACAGGGGGAAGCGGACCGGGCCGAGGGGTATGAGAAGGCCGCCGAAAGCCTTGCGGAGGCGGGAAACCGGGCCTGGGACGGGGAATGGTTCCTCCGGGGATATTACGACAGCGGGGAGCCGCTGGGGAGCGGAGCGGACCGGGAGTGCAAAATCGACTCCATCGCCCAAAGCTTCGCCGCCCTGGTCCGGGGAGCGGACAGGGAGAAGACGGAAACGGGAATCGAGAGCGCGGCGCGCCTCCTCACGGACGAGACCCACGGCCTTATCAAGCTTTTTTCTCCGCCCTTTGACGGCGGAGGCGGCAATCCGGGTTATATCCGGGGATATCCGCCGGGGGTGCGGGAAAACGGCGGGCAATACACCCACGCCGCCGTGTGGCTGGCCATGGGGTGCCTTCTTTCCGGAATGGAGGAGGCGGGGGAGCGACTCCTCACCATGCTCCTGCCTTCGGAGCGGGAGGAGGCCTACAAGGCGGAGCCCTATGTGCTGGCGGCCGACGTATATTCCAAGGGAGACCGGGCGGGAAGGGCCGGATGGACCTGGTACACCGGCGCCGCAGCCTGGTATTTCCGGGTGGCGGCGGAATATCTCCTGGGGCTCCGGCTCCGAAACGGGGCGCTTACAGTCCGTCCAAGTCTTCCCGGACACTGGGACGGCTTTTCCGCCGTGTGGAAATCCGGGGAGGCCGAATTTGTCATCACGGCGGAGCGGGGAGAAGAGAAAGGCCTCTTTCTGGACGGGCGGCGGGTGGCGGAGCTCCGGCCGGAGGAGCATCCCGGAAAGCACGAGGTGCGGGCGGTATTTTAGACGGAAAGGAGCGGAGTTCAATTCCGCTCCTTTTTCACCGGCAAAAAAATAGCGCTAAAATGCGGAGAAATGCGCAGAAATGAAGGTTGTGGAGAGAATATGCCTAAAACCAAAGAAAAGCCCCGGAATTGCAGCGGTTTTAAATTGCGCAATATTGAGAATTAATTATGCAAATGCGATAAATATTTTGCGCAAATGCGCAGTTTAAAAAGACGAGATTTGGCGGAAGCGATTTCTTTTTTCTTTGCGTATCAATGCCCGCGCGGAATCCGTATAAACAGCGACGGAAGATGGCATAAGGATTGCTGTTATTATCTGCAGAACCGAAAAGCGACTTACGGGCGCTGAACGAGACCGGAGCCCGCCGAGCCGGATTCCAAAGAGAACGACGAAAGGAATGACAAACACATGGCAAAAAAAGTGATCATCACCGTAGCCCAGACCGGCGCTTTCCACGGAAAAAACGTGAATCTCAATCTTCCCGAACAGCCGCATGAGATTGTGGCTTCCGCCTATGACTGCTATAACGCGGGCGCCTCCATCGTCCATATCCACACCCGGGACAAGGAAGGCAAGTCCAGCTGCGATACCAACACCTTCGCGGAAATCAACAGCGGTATCCGCTCCAAGTGCAATATGATCATCCAGAATTCAACGGCTCCCGCCACCCGCCCCGGTTCCAAAGCGGACGACGGCCTGGCCGCCCTGGCGCTGCCCCCCGAACTGCTGCCGGATATGTGTTCTCTGGACTGCTCTCTCATCAGCACCTCCTGGCAGGATCTCACCTGGATCTACGAATGGACCCGCCCCTGGCTCATCAAAACGGCGGCCCGGATGAAGGAACTGGGAATCAAGCCGGAGCTGGAGTGCTTCAATCCTGTGACTGTGGAAGAGGTGTTCGGCGTTCTGAAGCCCGCGGGCGTTCTCAACGATCCCATCTCCCTGACCTTCGTCATGGGAATGGATAAAGTAAGCCAGGCTTCCATTTCTTACAGCGAAGAAAACTTAAATTTCATGATCGGCAAACTTCCCAAGAACGAGTTCGTCAATTTCAGCACTCTGGCCATCGGAGCCAATCAGCTCCAGGGCACGGTGCTTACCCTTCTCAAGGGCGGCAACGTCCGGGTGGGCATGGAAGATAACGTCTACTACCGCAAGGGAGAGCTTGCCAAGAGCAACGCCCAGCTGGTGGAGCGGATGGTGCGCATCATCCGGGAGCTGGACATGGAGGTTGCGACCCCCGCCGAGGCCAGAGAGATTCTTAAGCTGAAAAAGCGGTAATCTGCTGATGCGGCGGGCGGCCGTGCGGCTGCCCGCCGCATCAGCACACCGGCAAGGGGGAACCCTCCGTCTGCCGGAAACGACAAGAAGGAGGCATTCCTATGTGGAAAGAAGAGTATAAAAGGAAAAGAGTCACCGCTGACGAAGCTGTGATGCATATCCGGCACGGCGACAAGGTGATGGCGGGAGACCTGGTTAACAGCGCCAAGGAACTGCTGGACGCCATGGCGAGAAACAAGGAGCATTTCCGGGACGTGAGCATCTATCAGATGGATCCCAAGGACGAGGTGAAATATGCCCAGCCGGGCATGGAGCCGTACTTCCGTGCCGCCACTACTTTTGCAGGCAAGCAGACCCGGGACGCCGTGAACGGGGGCACGGGAGATTTCATCCCCTGCTTTTTCCACATGATACCGGAGATCATCCGGACGGAAATCAAGCCGGACGTCGCTTTGGTTCTGGTTTCCCCGCCGGACAAAGACGGCTACTGCAGTTACGGCACCATGGCTTCCAACCTGCCCGCCGCGGTGGAAACTGCGAGGCTGGTCATCGCCGAGGTGAACGATCGGATGCCCTATACCTTCGGGACCTATCTGCATATCTCGGAGATCGACTATCTGGTTGAGGTTTCCCGGCCCATCTTCGAGGTGCCGCCTCCCGCCATCGGGGAAGTGGAACAGGCCATCGGAGAGATCTGCGCGTCCCTCATCGAGGACGGCGCCACCATCCAGGTGGGGATCGGCGCGGTCCCCGAGGCGACGCTCCACATGCTGAAAGGCAAGCGGGACCTGGGCGTGCACACGGAGCTGCTGGGAGACGGGATCATCGACCTCATCGAGGCGGGGGTTATCACCAACAAGAAAAAGACCTTCAATCCCGGCAAGTGCATCGCCACCATCTATAACGGGACGCAGAAGCTCTACGACTACGTGGATCACAATCCCAGGTTCGAGCTGCGCCCGGTGGACTATACCAACGACGTGAGGATCATCTGCCAGCATGACAACCTGGTGTCCATCAACGCCTGCCTACAGGTGGACCTGCTGGGACAGGTGAACTCCGAGACCATAGGCGGAAAGCAGTTTTCCGGAATCGGCGGCCAGGTGGACTTCGTCCGGGGCGCCAGCATGTCCAGGGGCGGCAAATCCATTCTCGCCTTTTCCTCCACCACGGCGGGAGGAAAGATCTCCAAGATCGTGTCCTTCCTGGAGCGGGGATCGGTTGTAACCACCTCCCGGACGGACGTGGACTACGCCGTCACCGAGTACGGATACGCCAAGCTCCGGGGCAAGAGCATACGGGAGCGGGCAAAGGCTCTTATCGCCATCGCCCATCCCAAGTTCCAGGCCCAGCTATCGGAGGAGTTTGAGAAGGCGTTTTTCAAGCTTTGATATTGTTTTTGGCGTAATGCGCCGAGAACGGTATAAGACCGAAAGAGGCGGCGCGCATCTTAAAACCAGCCGGCAGCGGAATACGGAAGCGCCCGCCTCTTTCCCCCGAATAACAGCGCACGGTTCACCGGATGCAGCACAGACCCGCTTTTCCGAATCCGATACAGACCGGATAGGGAGGAGCGGGTCCTCCGATACCCCATACTCTATTTGCGAGGTGCCCTATGAAAATCAGCAGACCCGTGAAAATTTTGCTCAGCCTGATCCTGCCCGCGCTGGTACTCCTGCTGCGGCCTTTCGGAATGGACTGGAACCAGAGCCTGGTCCTGGCATCCCTCATCATGGTGCTTACCTGGTGGGTGGGAAATCTCGTGGACAGAACCATCGCGGCCGTGGTACTTATGGTCCTTTTCCTTCTGGCGCAAACGCCCGTTAAAGTTATACTGACCCTGCCGCTGTCGGAAAACTTTGTGCTGATCGTGGTTTCCTTCCTGTTTTCCCAGGGGATCGCCAACAGCAATCTTGCCGACAAGCTCATCGAGCCGCTGCTGTCCCGGTTTTCCAGGCGGGTGGGGAGCCTTATCGCGGTCATGGCCATCCTCGTTCTGGTGTCCATCTTCATCATTCCGCAGTCCTTTTCCCGTATTATTATCCTTTCATTGATTTTCAGCGTATATTTTGATAAAGTGGGCATAGCCGGAAGAACCAAACAGGCTCTGATGTTCGGCCTTTTCATGTTTTCGGTCCTTCTGAACACGGCGTTTCTGCAGGGCGACATCATTTTGAACGTGGCTCTCATGGCCCTTGCGGGAGTGGATCTGAACCAGGCGCAGTGGATGCAGTACATGATGGTGCCCACCTTTATTTTCTTTTTCCTGGCGGCGGGGGTATACAGCATTGCGTTCCGGAACGAGCTCAGGGAATTTGCTCCTCGGCCTCTTCGGATCTCCAAGGAGGAGACGCGCCTGACGAAGCGGGAAAAGGGATACCTGATCCTCATTCTGGGGGTGGTGGTCCTGTGGGCGCTGGAGCAGGTACACGGAATCTCCGGCACCATCATTCTGGTGGCGGGTACGGCGCTGATGGTTCCGGCGGGCTTACTCCGGCTCCCGGATCTGAAAACCGTGGATATCAAGCTTCTGATTTTCCTTACGGCGGTGTTTTCCATCGGCGGGACCATGAAGACCTGCGGCGCGGCGGAACAGATCTTTTCCCAATTCGGGGGCCTGTTCCCGGCCACTTTTTCCTGGGTCTACGCGCTTATCATCCTGGTTTCCTCCATGGCGATGCACATGGTGCTGGGAAGCGACCTCACCACATTGTCCGTGATGATCCCGGGACTCATGTCCATCACCCAGGGCGTCCTTCCCGTGGAAATCCTGATGTTCCTCGTGTTCATAGGCGTCGTGAGCCATTTCCTTCTGCCGTTTCACCATGTGGTCATCCTGCTGGGTGACGGGAAGGGATATTACAACGTCAAAACCATCTCCAAATACGGGCTGCTGATCACGCCGGTGGTCATTTTCAGCGCACTGTTCATTTACATGAATTGGTGGAGGTTTACCGGCCTTCTGCCGTGAAAGGGGGATTTCTTATCAAAAAGGAACAGTTTGACAAGCTGCTGGAAACAGGTTTCCTGGACAAGATCCTGGACACTTCCTTTGACGGATTTACCTACACGGACGAAAACGGCTATATCACCTATATCAACAAGACCTACTCCGAGCTCACGGGGCTGCCGGAGGAGTTTATCCTGGGCAATTCCATCCATGAGCTGGTGAAGCAGGGGTACCCCATCTCCCGGATGTGCCTGGAGGTATTCAAGACTCGGAAAACCAAGTCGGAGGTCATCCGGTACTCCGACAAATCGGAGCGGGAGATCATGGTCACCCTGGTCCCCGTTTACGACGCGGAGGGGGTGTTCCGGGGGATCGTGGGGAACCTGCGGGACCTCACCGAGCTCATGAAGCTGCGCCGGCAGATGGAGATCACCCATCTGGAATACAAGCAGGAGCTGCGAAAGCAGGAGGAGGCCAACCAGGCCCTCTGGCAGCGGATCCTGGAGCTCCTGGTGGAAACCGGGGACGCCGAGGCGGTGGCCAAGAGCAAGCAGATGCGGGACCTGGTGGAGCTTGCCTACCGGATCTGCCACGTGCACTCCACCGTACTCATCACGGGGGAGTCCGGGGCGGGGAAGGACGTCTTCTGCAAGCTGGTTCACAAATTCAGCGGGGGAGATGCGCCCTACATCAAGATCTCCTGCGGCGCCATCCCGGAAAACCTCCTGGAATCGGAGCTCTTCGGCTACGAGCCGGGGGCATTTACGGGAGCGGGGAAGAGCGGAAAACCCGGAATTTTCGAGCTGGCGGGAAACGGGATCGTATTTCTGGACGAAATCGGGGAAATGCCGCTGCAGCTGCAGGTGAAGCTTCTCACCGTGCTGCAGGACCGGACGTTTTTCCGCATCGGCGGAACCAAAGAGCAGCCCATGAACGCCCGGGTCATCGCCGCCACCAACCGGAACCTGAAGGAAGAGGTGGCAAACGGGAATTTCCGGGGCGACCTCTATTACCGGCTGAACGTTATCCCGGTCTATATTCCGCCCCTGCGGGAGCGGCGGGAGGACATCCTGCCCCTGACCGATCACGTCCTTGCCCGGCTCAACCGGGAAAACGGGACGAAAAAAACCCTGGGCGTCGAGCTCCAGGGGATCCTGACGGCCTACGACTGGCCCGGCAACGTCCGGGAGCTGAACAACGTCATCGAGCGGATGTACGTGCTGTCGCGGAACAACGTTCTGGACACCGAAAACCTGCCGGAGGAGCTGTGCTCCCTGGCGGAGGACACGGGACTTCTCCTGGCGGGGAATCAGGGCCGCACTCTGAAGGAAAAGATGGAGGCGGTGGAGGCAAGACTTATCCTCCGGAGCCTCCGTGCCGACGCGACCCTTCAGGAGATCGCGGGCCGCCTGGGGATCAACATCTCCACTCTGGAGCGGAAGATCGGCAGGTACAATCTGCCCCGGCGGTACAAAAAGCAGGAGTAAAGCCGGATTTAAAACGGCGTTATCCGGGAGCGGGGGAGAGGGCAACATTACAGTCTCCCTTCCGCTCTGCCGGGGGAATGCTATAGGGCTCTCAATACGGCTTATATTATTTACGAACAAACGAAGGTCTCCGGTATGGAGACCTTCGTTGTGTTTAGTGGCATGTGATACGGGGAATGGGAATAAATATTTATATTTATAATGCTATTTAAAAAATATTCGGTTCAATACGCTATCAAAAACCTGAAGTAAAAAACCTACTAAATTCAATGCTGCGCAAACAATAAACGCAGTATCAAAAACATACCACAAATTATTATTAACCACTGAGATGGCAACGGTTCCAATAATCGCGATTGTTGAAATAATGCTACAATAGTACCCAACATATGTTATCGCACCAAGAAAGGCCGTGTCTTTACGAGATTGTAGAATTGTAAAAATGAACTGAAATGGAGTTTCAGCATCAAAAGCTTTTATATACTTGTGGCCCCACCTATAATTTCTAAATTCGCAATTAATACTGCATAGCACCCAAAGGGCAAGTACTCTGATTACATAGCGACCAATTAGCAGCAACGAATTAAGCATTAAATCACAACCTAAAAAGTGTCGTGGATAGCCACAAGACATTTGATTACTTCCGCTTATTCTTTATGACATCTTTCTGAATGAGTCTTTTTCTTCCCTTATCTGTTACACTACCAACCTCAGAATATGCTATTTACATCCTTTAAGTTTAATGGAATTAAGAACTTATCCAATAAAATTATATACCTGATTATTCCAGAAAAAAAGACGGCGGGGGATAAAAAACGCTACTATTTTACAAAATTTATAAGAATTGAGACCGAGGCGGACGAGGACCGGGAGGGGACGCGTGAGACGCAGTCGGATTGTCCCTTCTCCGGCGGCGGGGAGGGGGTTTTTCTTTATACGGGGAGCAGGGCGAGAGGGCTTGTGAGCGCCGGAGCAGAGCGCGGGAGACGGTGCGGCGGGGAGGGCAGATTGACGCGACCGCGGTGTTTCGCGGTTTGGCTCTAACGGCGCGGCGAGCCGATTTTTCAATGCCGGAATCGCCGCTCCAAGAACGCCGGACGGCTGTTTCCAAACGAAAACGAAGGATGGGAAGCATGATATTAAAAATCCGTGCAATAATTTGAATTATTGTGTATAATATATCCATTATCCCATTCCGGGCCCGCCGCGGATATGAGAGGGGAGAGCGACCGCGCTTCCTTTTTTGCGCGCCCGGACGAGACGAGGCTCCGGAAAATCTGCCGATGGAAACGGAGCTCATGGAAAGGAATGAGAGAATTGACCAACGCAGTCCGAAAGGAGATCATGCCCGGTGTATTCCTGACTTCCTTCCGCACGAAAAAGTTCAAAACCGGTCTTTTGAGCATGAATCTGCTGACTCCCCTGAAGGCGGCCTCGGCGTCCAAGAACGCCATGCTGCCGTCGGTCCTGCGCCGCGGCACCGCGAGATATCCCGACATGGAGCAGCTTTCGGCGGCGCTGGACAGCCTGTACGGCGCGCAGATCGAAAGCGTGGTGCGGAAAAAGGGCGAGGTGCAGTGCGTCGGGTTTGTGAGCAGCTTTATCGACGAGGCTCTGACGCCGGGACAGGAAAAGCTTTTAGAGCCGGTGGCCGATCTTCTGGGAGAGCTGCTGCTTTCCCCCGCCACCCGGAACGGAAGGTTTTATACGGAATATGTGGAGGGAGAGAAGAACAACCTAAAAGACAGGATCCGCGCCATTGTGAACGACAAACGGCAATATGCGGACAAGAGGCTCGTCGAGCTCATGTGCCGGGAGGAAGATTACAGCGTCGACAAGCTGGGCAGCGAGGAGGCCGCCTCGGCGGTGAGCGGACAGAAGCTTTTCGAGCAGTACAACCGCCTTCTGGCATCTTCCCGCCTGGAGCTCTTTTACAGCGGTTCGGCCTCGCCCGAACGGGTGGAGGGCGCGATGCTTTACGCGCTGGAATCTCTGCCGAGGCCCGGCGCAACGGAACCCGTCGACACCGCGGTGAAGAAGGCGGCCCCGGAGGAGCCCCAGGTGGTGACGGAATCCATGGACGTTACCCAGGGAAAGCTGGCCATAGGCTTCCGGCTGGGAGGCAGGGGCGCGCCGGACTATCCCGCACAGACCCTGTTCCACACGGCATACGGCGGCACCAGCACCTCCAAGCTCTTTTTAAACGTCCGGGAAAAGCTCTCCCTGTGCTACTTCGCAAGCTCGGCGCTCCACCGGAGCAAGGGGATCCTCACGGTTTCCTCGGGCATCGAGTTTAAAAACTACGAGAAGGCCCGGGACGAGATCCTGGCTCAGCTGAAAGCGATCCAGGAGGGAAAACTGGAGGACTGGGAGCTGGAGGCGGCGAAACGGTCGGTGGTCAACGCCATGCGTTCCACGCTGGATTCCCAGACCCGGATGGAAGATTTCTATCTGGGACAGGCCCTGGAGGAGCTTCCCTACGGACCCATGGAATTTGCCGCTCAAATTGAAAAAGTGACGGCGGAGGAGATCCGCCGGGCGGCGGAGGCCGCTCGGCTGGATACGATTTACTTTCTCAGGGGCCCCGACAAAGGAGGAGAATAATGGAGAAGCGATACAGCCGGCTGGGGGAAACCGTCGAGCGGATCACCCTGGGAAACGGACTTACCATCTATGCCGTGCCCAAGCCGGAGTATTCCAAGAGCTACGCGCTGTTTGCCACCCACTACGGAGGAATCGACATGAGATTCCGCCTGGGGGATCGCTGGATGGACACACCGGCGGGCGTGGCGCATTTTCTGGAGCATAAAATGTTCGACACCAAGGACGGAAACGCCCTTCAGGAGCTGGCCAAGGGAGGAGCCTCCCCCAACGCGTTCACCGGAAGCGACATGACGGCATACTACTTCGACAGCACCGAGCGGTTTGAAAACAACCTGCGGATCATGCTGGACTTCGTCTCCGTGCCCTACTTCACGCCGGAAAGCGTCCAGAAGGAGCAGGGGATCATCGGCCAGGAGATCCGCATGATCGAGGACGATCCCAACTGGTGTGTCTACACCAACCTGAGCCGGGCGCTTTACGAGAACCATCCCATCCGGGCCACCGTGGCCGGGACGGTGGAGAGCATCGCCGGTATCACGGCGGAGACCCTGTACGACTGCCACAAGGCTTTCTACAATCCGTCCAACATGGTCCTTTGCGTCATGGGGAATTTCGAGCCGGACAATATCTTCCGCCTGGCGGAGGAGATCCTTCCCAAGGAGGGGCTGGGAGAGATCCAGAGGGACTACGGCAAAACGGAGTCTCCCAATGCGTATCAGGAACGGATCGAGACCCGGATGGAGGTTTCCACCCCTATTTTTCTCATGGGATACAAGGACAGCCCCCGCCCGGAGGGCAAAGAGGGGCTGCGCAGGACGCTTACGGCGCGTCTTGCCTGCGACCTTCTCTTCGGGGATTCCTCGCCGCTCTACGCCGACCTCTATTCCAAGGGGCTCATCAACCGGAATTTCGGCGGGGATTACGAGGCTATCGCCGGCGGAGCCTTTATCGCCGTGGGCGGAGAGAGCAAGGACCCGGACGCCGTCCGGGAGGCCATTCTGGCGGAGGCCCGGAGGGTCGGCAGAGAGGGACTGGACAAGGAGCGTTTCGAAAGGACCCGGAAAGCGTCCTTCGGGAACCGGCTGCGGGCCCTCAACAGCTTCGACGGCACCTGTGTGCAGATGGCAGAATTTCATTTCCTAAAGGCGGATTATTTTGATTTTCCGGAGATCTTCGACGCGATTACGGCCCGGGACGCGGAAGAGTATATCGCAGAGACGATCCAGCCGGAAAAAACCGCCGTTTCCATTGTAAAACCAAAGGAGAGCGAACCGCAATGAACCATACCCCCATCCAATTTCCAGGCCTGGGCCTGTCCTTCAATCCGGACAGGGTGGCCTTCACCCTGTTCGGACACGACATCTACTGGTACGGAATCATCATCGCCGCGGGCTTTCTGCTGGCCGTCCTGTACACCTACAAGCGGGCTCACCGCTTCGGGGTCAAGCAGGACGATTTTCTGGACCTGCTTCTTTACGCAGTGCCCATCGCCATCGTCGGCTCGCGGATTTATTACGTGATCTTCTATTTTTCCCTGTATCAATATCAGGACAACGGCGTTACCAAAGTCAACTGGGCGGAGATATTCCGCATCTGGGACGGAGGTCTGGCCGTATACGGGTCCATCATCGCAGCGGTGATTACGGCGTTTATCTTCTGCAGGATCAAGAAAATCAGCTTCGGCGCCGTGGCCGATCTGGGCGCGCTGGGGCTTCTCATTGGACAGGCCGTGGGCCGCTGGGGCAATTTCATCAACCGCGAGGCCTTCGGCGCTTTGACGGACCTTCCCTGGCGGATGGGCGTCGTACCCCGGGGCGGAAGCTATGTGGAGGTGCACCCCACCTTCCTCTACGAATCCCTGTGGAACGTGATTGGCTTTTTCCTCCTGGCGTCCCTCTCCAAACGGAGAAAATTCAACGGACAAATCTTCCTTCTCTATGTCGCGTGGTACGGGTTCGGACGTGGACTTATCGAGGGCCTGCGGACGGACAGCCTGTATCTGTGGGGCACGGGGCTGAGGGTTTCCCAGGTGGTGGGTTTCGTATCCTGCGCGGCGGCGCTTATTATCTACTTCATCCACAGGCGGGTAAAGCTCTCCAAGCTTACCGCTACCGGCGGAGCAGGAGCGGAAGCCGCGACCGCGGCAGAGGCGGCACCGGAAGCGGGCCTGGCGGAGAACGGGTCGGACAATGGCACAAAAGCGGAGACCTTACCGGAAGATCGCGCCGCGGCACCGGATCCTGCAACCGGCGGCGCGGAGACGCCGGACGGAAGCGCCGGGACGGAGACCGACGGGAAACCCGCCGCGGAAGCCGGGAAAACAGGTGAAATCGCACCTACGGGACCTGACAAAGAAGACAAAGGAGAATAATCCAATGGCGGCAGTGATACTGGACGGAAAAGCCCTGGCCAAAAAGCGAAAGACGGAGATCGCCTCCCGGGTTGCCGGGATGAAGCAAAAACCGGGCCTCGCCGTTATCATCGTGGGAAACAATCCAGCTTCCAGGACCTATGTGGACAACAAAAAGCGGGACTGCGCGGAATGCGGCATCCTGAGCCGGGAATACGCCCTGCCCGAAGACACGGGGGAAGAGGAGCTGCTGGGACTCATCTCGGAGCTCAACCGGGACGGAGATATCGACGGGATCCTGGTGCAGCTTCCGCTGCCGGAAGCTATTTCGGAGGACAGGATACTTACCGCCATCGATCCTCAAAAGGATGTGGACGCCTTTCACCCCTACAATGTGGGGCTCATTCTCACCGGGAAGCCGGTGTTTCTGCCCTGCACACCCGCGGGGGTGATGGCCATACTGGACGAATATAAGATCCCCGTGGAGGGAAAACGCTGCGTCGTGGTGGGGCGGTCCAACATCGTGGGCAAGCCCCAGGCGCTGCTTCTGCTGCAGAGAAACGGAACGGTGACCGTCTGCCACTCCCGGACGGCGGATCTGCCCTCAGTGACCCGGGAGGCAGACATCCTGGTATCCGCGGTGGGAAAGCGGGGGGTCATCACCGGCGACATGGTGAAGCCCGGCGCGGTGGTTATCGACGTGGCCATGAACCGGAACGAGGCGGGAAAGCTCTGCGGGGACTGCGCTTTTGAAGAAGTTAGTGTAAAGGCAAGTTACATTACACCAGTTCCCGGGGGCGTTGGGCCCATGACCCGGGTCATGCTCCTGGAAAACACCCTCAAGGCGGCAGGGCTGCATCAGAAACTGTAGGCGGGAGACAGGTCCATGGGAATGAGAAGCGACATCGAAATCGCACAGAGCGCGAAGCTGCTACCCATCGAGGAGATCGGCGCCAAGCTGGGGCTGACGGGCGACGCGCTGGAGACATACGGAAAGTACAAGGCGAAGATCGACCTGGCCGCCTTCCGGGACAAGCCTGTACGGGGAAAGCTGATCCTGGTGACGGCCATCAACCCCACTCCTGCGGGAGAGGGAAAGACCACCACCAGCGTGGGCCTGGCCGACGGGCTTTCCAGGCTGGGGAAGAGGACGGTGCTTACCCTCCGGGAGCCCTCTCTGGGGCCGGTGTTCGGCATCAAGGGAGGCGCGGCCGGAGGAGGGTTTGCCCAGGTGGTGCCCATGGAGGACATCAACCTCCATTTTACCGGGGACTTTCACGCGGTGGGAGCGGCGAACAACCTTTTGGCCGCTCTGATGGACAATCATATCCAGCAGGGAAACGAGCTGGATTTCGACGTTCGGAGGATCACCTGGAAGCGGTGTATGGATATGAACGACCGGCAGCTGCGGAGCATCGTCTGCGGTTTGGGCGGCCGGGTGAACGGGGTACCCCGGGAGGACGGGTTCGACATCACGGTGGCCTCGGAGGTGATGGCGGTCCTCTGTCTTGCCGACAGCATCGCGGACCTCCGGGAGCGCCTGGGCCGGATGGTGGTGGGATACAGCCGGGAGGATAGGCCCATCACCGCGGGAGACCTCCGGGCCGAGGGCGCCATGGCGGCGCTTCTGCGGGACGCGGTGAAGCCCAATCTGGTACAAACTCTGGAGCACACCCCGGCCATCATCCACGGCGGGCCCTTTGCCAACATTGCCCACGGCTGCAACAGCGTCCTTGCCACCACGGCGGGGCTGAAGCTGGCGGACTTCGTGGTCACCGAGGCGGGATTCGGCGCAGATCTGGGAGCGGAAAAGTTCCTGGACATCAAGTGCCGTTCGGCGGGCCTTCATCCCGACGCCGTGGTGATCGTCACCACCGTGCGGGCGCTGAAGCATCACGGGGGCGCCGCAAACGACGGCAGCGGGGGAGAGACCGACAGCCTGGAGCGGGGAATGCCCAATCTTTTAAAACATATTGAGAACATCCGGAACGTGTTCCGCCTGCCGGCGGTGGTGGCGGTGAACCGCTTCCTCACGGACAGGGAGGAGGAAATAGAGCTGATTTCCCGCCGGTGCGGGGAGCAGGGGGTCCGGGTGGTTTCCTCCCGCGTCTGGGAGCAGGGGGGCGAGGGCGGCACCGAGCTTGCCCGGGAGGTCCTTCGGATGATCGAGGAAGGGCGGAACGGTTTCCGCTTTGCCTACGAGGATGACCTGCCTCTGCGGAAAAAGATCGACACCCTGGTGCGGGAGGTTTACGGCGGGGAAGGAGCGGAGTTCTCGCCCCAGGCCCGGAAGGAGCTGCGGCAGCTGGAGGAGCTGGGGTATGGGAAGCTTCCCGTATGCATGGCAAAGACTCAGTACTCCCTGTCGGACGACGCAAAACAGCTGGGAAGACCGAAGGACTTCACCGTTTTCGTCAGCCGCGTCAAGGTTGCGGCGGGGGCGGGATTCGTGGTCGTCTACACCGGGGAGATCGTGACCATGCCGGGGCTTCCCAAAGTTCCGTCCGCCGTGAAGATCGATGTGGACGCGGACGGCGTAATCAGAGGACTGTTTTGACGCTTACCGCCGTTTCTCAATGAGGACACGCCCATAGAACTTGATATTCGTTACTCTTACGATACAGGGCGGCCTGGTTTATATCTTTGTCACATCGAAATACGCCTTGAATTGGCTTTTTGGCTCAATCAAGGCGCATTTTTTTTACTTTTTCAGCAAAGGTTCCGAAGAGTTCCTGCCGCCCATTTATATAAAATTTGACATGATATCAATGAAATGGTAAAATTACCATAACGAGATTGAAATGCACATACTATAACGATAGATTTACAATATAATATAATCTACGCTTCTTAGAAAGCCAGTCCGGCACTATCAATTTATCCGCGTTTTCTGTATAAACGTTTTGCTGCGAATGGCGGAGCTAATCACATCCGAAAAAAGAGCTTTTCGGAAACAGATTTGGGATATGGAGGCGGGACTGCAAAACTGCAATCCCGCCTTTATGCAAATTCGGATTTTAGGAGATACATATGCCGGTTTTCTTTATTTCAAGCATTATCCTGATTCTTTTGACGCTGGGCGCAAATCTTGCCCTGCCGCCCCAAAAGGCAAAAAAGTTTGCGGCTTTACAAAGAGCGCTTTTAATATCCTGCCTTCTGGTGGGAAACACTGTCGACATCTTTTTCTATAAACCGAACAGCGCGGCGCTTTTGGCACTGATGTGGTCCGTTATTTTTTGCGCGGATTATTTCGTGACGGATGGGATCCGGTATTGGAAAAACAAGGACGACCCGGAAACAGTGAAAAGCGCTCTGAAGGGTGCGCTGGGTTTTTTAGCTTTGCTGTTATTTATGAATATTTGTGGAATCTATAAGCACTTTGTGGAAGCGGGTGTGATTCCCAGCCTGTTTTAATACCGATCAGGAGCCGCGGCTGCGGTTTTTGCTTAATTTTAAAATACAATATCCATGGCAGAAAATCAATTTGATTTACGAAGGGTTTGGACAGGAGCTTGGCGCTCCGCTGGGGTGCCTTTTCCCGAACTCCCCGCGGAAGGCTATTTACGAGAGGTTTGGACGGGAGCTACGCGCTCCCCGCCGGAGGTAACTTTTTTCTGAAAAGTTGCCAAAAAACATACCAAACGGCCGCGGCCGCGCGGCACATAAAATGCAAAAACCCGGCGCGCGGAAGGTTCCGCGCGCCGGGCTGATTTTTTTATTTACTAGGAAAGAATGCGCCGGGCTCCCACGTAGGTCTTGGCATACCAGGAGTCGCTGAGGCTGTTGTACCGCACCTGGCCGCCCGCGCTGGAGCAGTGAATGAATTTATTTCCCCCGATGTAGATACCCACATGGGTGGCCGCCTTGCTGGAGCCGATTTCCCGGAAGAGAACCAGGTCGCCCGGCTGAAGGTTCGCCTTGGAGACCGAGGTCCCATTAGACATCTGGGAGGCAGCGCTGCGGTTTAAAGAGTATCCGAAGTGCTTGTAAACGTACTGAGTGAAGCCGGAGCAGTCAAAAGTATTGGGGCCGGCAGTGCCGTATATGTATGTATAACCTAAAAACTGCTTTGCATAGGCCACCACTTCTTCCCCGGCGGCGGTGGAACCGGAGTCGGCCACCACTTCATCGGCGCCGCGGGAGGAGGCGGATTCTTTTGTGATAGACAAGTAATCGCTGAGAACATATCCGGTTTTTCCGCCGTATGTAACCTTATACCAGCCGGAGTCGATCCCCACGATGCTGACGATGGCGGAGCCCGGAATGGCGGAGACCAGGCTGTATGTAGTACCGGGACCGGAACGCATATTCAGGGAGGTGGCTTTTACCAGTCCGTACCCGATAGTGACATCTGCGGTTTCCTTCAGAGTCAGGTATTCGGAGGACATGTAGCCTTCGGTTGCCTTGAAGTTCACCTTATACCATCCGTCCAGCTTTTCCAGGACCACCACCGTGTCTCCGGTGGAAGCGGTGCCCAGGATGGAGGAGGATGTGCTGGGAGATTCCCTGAGCCGAAGAGAAGAAGCGTCCACCGTGGCGACGCCGAGGCTGGTTCCGGCCGCTGCCGCCGCAACCGTGAGGCATACCATCAGCGCGGCTGCGATGAGTCCGTAACGCAAGAATCCTTTCAGGTTTTTCATGTTTACCTCCGTTTTCACCTTTTATTCATTGGTGCCGGAAGGAGAGCGCAGCCCTGTTGTCAATTCTTATATCGAATCCGATATCCCCCAACACAACATATGACGCTATTTCGAGGAGAGTGCCCGCTCCAGCCAGACGGCCGCCACATCCATGGCGCTGTACAAGTTGTCTTTTTCGCTCTTTTTAACCACTCTGTCTCTGGACTTGAGATCCGGATCGGTGAGCTGCAGCTGAACGGACACTTTCGTGCCGACCTCCAGATCCTTGTTGGCCCTGCTCTCGAGAATCTGCATCATAATCACGTATTTATCGGCCATGCTGCCGTAATATATCAGATTTCCCTTTCTCCTGAGCGGACGTCCCTTATACGTAAGGACATTCGCTTTTTCATTTTTTTCCAAAGGATGGTAACCCCCTTTTTAAAACCTTGTAACCAAATTGTAACACATTGCCTCCGGTTTGTCAAACAGTTTAGTCAAATTTTAGATGGTAAAAATATACAAACTATATAATTTGCACAAAGGGCCTCTATTATACGGTTTTCTTGATTTCTCCGCGGATTTCCAATTGGAATAGATGGATCCGGACGGCAAATAGTTACCGGGGAAGGGGATGCGTTCATATAAAAACCCCGCCTTCCGGCGGGGCTTCAGACCGTCGAAAAACCCTGTTTTTCGACGGAAACGAGAGAAAGATCACGCCTTTGCGAAGGCGCGCAAAGTATGTCTTGCGAGAAGTGAATTCCCGCAAGACATTGAGATTTCACCTTTTGCGGATTTCGGTCACGGAGCGCAACACGAAATCCACAAAAGCTTTTCGCCAGTGGCAAAAAGGATGATGGGACTTTTACGACAAGCTAAAACCCCGCCTTCCGGCGGGGTTTTCCTTGAAAACAATCAGTAGGTGAGATAGTGGCGCACCAACTCCTGGAGCAGTTCGTCACGGTCGATCTTCCGGATCAGGGTCCGGGCGTGGTTGTAGTTTGTGATATAGGTGGGGTCCTCGGACAGAATATATCCCACAATCTGATTGATGGGATTATAGCCCTTTTCCTTGAGCGCGTCGTACACCGCGGTAAGGATGGCCTTGATCTCCTGATCCTTGTCGTGCCCCAGGTCAAATTTACGCGTATAATCCGACATCAGCTCACCCCCCGACAATCTGTCGATATACCGGAAAGCCGAATCCGGGAGACGGCATTCCGTTTGCCCGGCCGCAACGGGAAGCGGCGGAACAACCATGGAAATATCATAACGTAAAAAGGAAACGGTGTAAAGAGGTTGCGCCAAGGTTCCTGCAAAGTTTTTACCGAAAAAATGGGATATCCCTCAGCAAATGCGAGGGGTCCCCGCGGCCGGTGTCAGCGCAGGACGGCTCCCAGCTCCCGGTGCAGAAGGTCTAGGATGACCCGGACGTCCGCATCCGCCTCGGCGTCGGTGAGGGTCCTGTCGTCGGAGCGCAGGGTCAGGGAAAAGGCGACGCTCTTTTTTCCGGCGGGGACAGGGCTGCCGGTATAGATGTCAAAGAGGCGAACCTCTTTGAGAAGACCTGCGGCGCCCCTGGCTATGCAGGATTCCAGCACCGCCACGGGGATGGATGCATCGCACACCACGGCGATGTCCCGGGAGACGGAGGGGAAGCGGGGAAGAGGGACATACCGGGCCTCGGGAGCGCGGCAGGCGAGCATGGCGGGGAAATCCAGCTGGGCGGCGTATGCGGGGGTGTCCATGCCGTATTCTTCCGTTACCAGGGGGTGAATCTGCCCCAACGTTCCCATCGGGACGCCCCCGGCGGATACCGAGGCGCAGCGGCCGGGATGGTAAGAGGAGTGCTCCGACTCCGCGGCGAAGGTCACTCCGCGGATGTTCATATTGGCGAGAACCGCCTCCACGGCGCCCTTGAGCTCAAAGAAGTCCATGTCCCCGTATCCGCCCAGAAGGAGAAGCTGCCGCTCCTCGGGCAGTGTCTCGCCCTCGCGGGGCAGGTAAACGGAGGCCAGCTCGTAAAGTCTCGCCGAGGGATTCCGGTAGCTGTAGTTGCGCGAGAGAGTCTCCATCATGGAAGGGAGCGCAGTGGTGCGCATGATGCCGGTGTCCTCCCCCAGAGGATTGAGGATCCGTATTGCATTTCGCAGGGGACTCGATGCCGGCAGGCGGATCTTATCGAAGCAGGAGGGGCTTACAAAGGAATAGGTGAGGATTTCGCTGTAGCCCATGCCTCGGCAAAGGGTCCCCGCGAGCCGCCGAGCGCGCTGAACGTCCGAAAAGCCGCCCTGGGTGGTCTCTCCCCGCATCATGGTGGTGGGCAGGAGATTGTAACCGTAGAGCCTCGCCACCTCTTCGGCAAGGTCGGAATAATGCTCGATGTCGGAGCGCCAGGAGGGAACCTCCACGCGGTCCCCGGTGACGGCGAACCCCAGAGAGCGAAGATACTGGGCCATTTCAGGAGCCGGGATTTCCGTGCCCAGGAGGCGGTTGATCCGCTCGGCGTCCAGAGAGAGGACGGTGGCGGGAAAATCGGCCGCTTTCACGTCGATCACAGAGTCCAGGACTTCTCCCGCTCCCAGAAGCTCCACCAGCTCGCAGGCCCGCTGGACGGCGGGAAGCGTTCCCTGGGGATCCAGACCTTTTTCGAACCGGCTGGAGGCATCGGTGCGCATGCCCAGGGCGACGGCCGTCTGCCGGATGGAGGTGCCGTTAAAATTTGCCGACTCGAAGACCACGGCAGCGGTGCTGCCGGTGATTTCGCTGTTGGCTCCGCCCATGACGCCGGCCACGCCCACGGGACGGTGCTCGTCGGCGATCACCAGCATGCCGGGGGTCAGGCGGCGGCGGGTCCCGTCCAGGGTTTCCAGTTCCTCGCCGGGAGCTGCCCTGCGGACCACTATCCTGCCTCCATTCACGCAGGCGAAGTCAAAGGCGTGCATGGGCTGGCCGTATTCCAGCATCACGTAGTTGGTGATGTCCACGATATTGTTGATGGGGCGGACGCCGGAGGCTCGGAGTCTCTCCCGCATCCAGGCGGGGGAGGGGGCGATCTTAACGTTTTTCACCATCCGGGCGGTGTACCGGGGGCAGAGGTCGGGATCCCGGATCTCCACGGCGAGGAGCTTTTCCAAAGACCCGCAGCCCGCTTTGACCTTTGGCTCATGAAGATGCAGGGGCTTTCCGAAGACCGCCGAGGTTTCCCGGGCCAAGCCGATGACGCTCAGGCAGTCGGGCCGGTTGGGAGTGATCTCAAACTCCACCACGTGGTCGTCAAGCCCCAGGACCTCCCGGATATCCTGGCCGGGAGAGCAGGGTTCCTGGAGGATCAGGATTCCGTCCTCCACGGCGTAAGGGACGTCATGAATCGTAAGGCCGAGTTCCTTTACAGAACAGAGCATGCCCAGGGAAGCGACGCCCCGGAGCTCGCCCGCGTCGATACGGACTCCGCCGGGAAGGACGGAGCCGTCCAGAGCCACGGGGACCAGGTCTTCCGGAGCGACGTTTTTCGCTCCCGTGGCGATCTGAAGGGGAGAGTCCGCGCCCACGTCCACCCGGCAGATCTGCAGCTTGTCCGCATGGGGATGCTTTTCCAGTGACAGAATGCGGCCCACGACCACATTCACAATTCCGGCGCCCATGTCCTCGGTGAGTTCCACCTTGGAGCCGGACAGGGTCATGGCCTCGTCGTATTCCCGGTCTGAAGCCTCAATATCCACAAACTCGGAGAGCCATTTTCTCGATAATTTCACAGCTCGTTCCTCCCATCAAAACTGCGACAAGAAGCGCATGTCGTTTTCAAACATCAGGCGAAGGTCCGAAATTTCAAAGCGGCGCATGGTCATGCGCTCCAGACCTATGCCAAAGGCAAAGCCGCTGTACACATCCGTGTCGATGCCGCAGCCGGCCAGGACCCGGGGATGCACCATCCCGGCGCCCAGAAGCTCGATCCAGCCCTCTCCCTTGCAGACGCGGCAGCCCGCTCCGTGACACTGGAAACACTGGACGTCCACCTCGCAGGAGGGTTCGGTGAAAGGAAAATGGTGGGGGCGGAAGCGGACGCGGCTCTCCTGGCCATAAAGCTTTTTTACCAAAGTTTCCAGGGTGCCCTTCAGGTCGGTCATGGTGATTCCCTTGTCCACCACAAGTCCCTCCATCTGGTGGAACATGGGGGAGTGGGTGGCATCCACCTCGTCCTTGCGGTAGACCCGGCCGGGGGCCACGATACGGATGGGAGGCGCTTTTTTCTCCATCACCCGGACCTGCACGGGAGAGGTCTGGGTGCGCAGAAGGACGCCGCTGTCCTCCGACAGGTAGAAGGTGTCCTGCCACTCCCGGGCGGGATGCCCCTCCGGGGTGTTCAATCGCGTGAAGTTATAGGACGCCAGCTCCACCTCGGGCCCTTCCGCTATTTCAAAGCCCATGCCCACGAAGATGTCCAGGGCTTCCTCCAGAACAATGGTGAGGGGATGCCGGTGGCCCACGGTCACGGGGGTACCCGGAATGGTGACGTCGATGATCTCATCTCTGAGCTTTGCCTCCAGGGCTTCCTGCTCCAGGACGCGCACGCGGGCATCCAGAGCCCCTTCCAGCTCCTCCCGGAGGGCGTTGGCCAGCTGCCCCATGACGGGACGCTCCTCGGGAGACAGGGACCCCATCTGCTTGAGCAGCGCGGTAAGCTCCCCCTTTTTGCCAAGGAACCTGACCCGGAGGGATTCCAGCTCGGCCGTCCCCGCGGCGGCGGCAAAGGCGCCAAGCGCCGACTTTCTGATTTGTTCCAGCTCGTTTTTCATACTGCCAGCTCCCATTCATGGTTTTATGCCATTTCTAAATTAAAAAGATGAAACAAGACGTATGGTTGCCCGCCGCCGGAGGCGGGAGCCAGCCATACTGTTTCACTTGTTTTGCCAACATTTTTAATTGAAGTTTTAGTATTACGAAATACTCCCGGACGGCCGCCCGGGAATAAATTCCTCTGATAACGAAAACGGCTCCCGCCCCACAAGGGACGAAAGCCAAGACCTCCGCGGTACCACCCGTCATTTGCACGCCCGAAGCGGCGCGCACACTCACACCCGTTAACGGAGGGCGGCCGCCTGTCTCTACTTTCCCCGCGGGGGAGTTCAAAACGGAGCTCACGGGGGAATCCGCGCAAAAGCCGCAGGACGCTCACAGCCGAAATGGCGTCCCTCTCTGGGGCGGCGGAGCTTACGCTTGCTCCCGGTCATCGCTTTTTGCATATTTTGGTCTTTTTGCCCCCACACCCGCCCGGAAACGGCGCGGCAGGGGGCCGTACCCACTACTTATATCATATTATTCCAAAAGGTGCAAGATGAAATTGACGAAAGGCGCCGGCTGCACTATAATTATGTATACCTATTTTGAAAAATAGGGGCACCGGAGGACAATGGGGAGAAACGGGAGGAGCGTAATGAAGCTTGCCACCGCGAGACAAATGAAGGAGCTGGACGGGTACGCTATCCACACCCTGGGCATTTCCTCTCTGCTGCTGATGGAAAACGCCGCGGCGGCCCTGGCGGAGGAAGCCGCGGGCTGCCTCATGAACCCGGGGGAGCGCATCGCGGTATTCTGCGGCGGCGGCAACAACGGGGGAGACGGCGCTGCGGCAGCGCGGATCCTCGCCAGAAACGGCGCGGAGGTCCGCCTGTTTCTCACGGGGGACAGGGAAAAGTTCACACCGGATCTGAAAGAAATGCTCGCCCGTTACGAAACGGCCGGGGGAGAGCCGGAGGAATTTATTCCGGGGGACCCGGAATGCGAGGCCTGGTGCGCCGGGGCAAGCGTTCTAATCGACGCCCTCTTCGGCATCGGGCTGAACTCGCCCCTGCGGGGACGGCCCCTGGCGGCGGTGGAGCTCATGAACCGGCTGAAGGTCCCCGTAGTGGCGGCAGACATCGCCAGCGGCGTGGAAAGCGACACGGGGCAGATACTTGGAGCGGCACCAAAATGTGTAAAGACTATTACCTTCACATATCCTAAGATCGGGCACTTCTGCGGCGAGGGAGGCCTTCTGTGCGGCGATCTCCGGGTGGCCGGAATCGGGATACCGGAGGAGGCGCTGAGCCGTATCCCGGATAAAATTTTCGCGGTGGACGATGAGGACACGCGGGAGCTTTTGCCCCGGAGACGGCGGGATTCCCACAAGGGGGATTACGGCAGGGTGCTGCTTGTATGCGGCAGCCGGGACTATACCGGCGCTCCCGCCTTTTCCGCGCGGGCGGCGGTCCGGACGGGGTCCGGACTGGTGTTTCTGGGCGTTCCCGCTTCCATCCACGGCATCGAGGCGGAGAAAAACGACGAAGCCATGGTGATCTCTTTGCCGGAGGAGGAAGGAAAGCTGTCCCCCGGAGCGGTTCCCGTTATCTTAGAGCAGCTTCGCGGCTGCGACG
Source organism: Papillibacter cinnamivorans DSM 12816 (assembly GCF_900176335.1). GTDB lineage: Bacteria > Bacillota > Clostridia > Oscillospirales > Oscillospiraceae > Papillibacter > Papillibacter cinnamivorans. The sequence goes on along the minus strand of NZ_FWXW01000002.1, from coordinate 7,272 downwards.
CCTGCCTCATAGGGCCGGGACTCGGCAGAAGCGAGGGGGTTTCGGCGGCGGTGCGGGCCGTGCTGGAGACATGCAGGGTGCCGCTGGTGATAGACGCGGACGGAATAAACGCGCTTGCCGGGAATATAGATATATGGAAACGGAATTGTCCCGTTATCCTGACGCCCCACGAAGGGGAGTTTCAGCGGCTTCTGGGCCGTCCTATGAAAGCGGACCGGATTTCACAGGCGCGGGAATTTGCGCAGGCCAGCGGATGCATTCTGATCCTCAAGGGATACCGGACGGTGACGGCCCTCCCCGACGGGCGGGTCTATATCAACACCACCGGAAACCCCGGAATGGCCAAGGGGGGAAGCGGCGACGTGCTCTCGGGCATGCTGGTTTCCCTTCTGGGGCAGGGTCTTTCCCCGGAAAGGGCGGCCTGGGGCGCGGTCTGGCTCCATGGGCGGGCCGGGGACACGACCGCTTCGGAAAAGGGCGAATACGGCATGACGCCCACGGACATGATCGAGGCAATCCCAAAAGCAACGATGCAGTACTGATACTGATATGCGATGAATCCAATGATAAAAATCGGCCTGTTTTCCGCCCCGCGTCGTTATCCTCCTTGGCGGGCATAGAGCCCGCCGGCGTCGTCTGCCTTGCGGGACGAAAAACATACTCGATTTTTATTTTCATCGTTTCCATCCCATATCAGTATGAAAACAAAACAGGGATGTGGTGAAGCGTGCGCAGGCGGATCTGTGCACTGATGATGATCCTGCTGTTTGCCTCCGGATGTACCGGCGGGAGCCCGGGGGAGAAGACGCGGCAGGTACGGGAGACGTATACCGGGGCCGAAGGCTTCGTAATGACTGCAAAGGTCACGGCCGACTATGGGGAACGGGTTTACGAATACACCCTGCGGTACACCTACGTGAAGGACGGAGACGGCCAGATCGAGGTGCTGGAACCCGAGCTCATCGCGGGAATCCAGGCCGTGGTGCGGGAGGACGGGCTGGAGCTCATCTACGACGGGGCGAGCCTCGAAACCGGGCGCCTGTCGGGAGACGGGCTGACCCCCATGGACGCGCTTCCCGCCATGGTGCGGGCCTGGAAGGAATGGGCGGCCACGGAGGAGGGAGCGGAGACCCTGGGGAAAACCAAGACCCTGCGTATTACATTTGAAACCGAGAGCTCCGACGGCGATCCCATCGTCCACAGCGCGTGGTTCGACGAAGAGAGTTATATTCCCCTGCAGGCGGAGACCTCCGTGGAGGATTTCACGGTGATCCGCTGCGAGGTGACGGAATTTGAGTTTACATGAAAAGGAAGTAGAAGGGCTTGAAGGACATACTGAGGAGGACCTGGGCGGAGATTTCCCTTGACAACACAGCTTACAATTACGGCGCCATCCGGAAAATGCTCGCGCCCGGATGCCGCTTTATGGGCGTCGTGAAGGCGGACGCATACGGACACGGGGCGGTCCAGATTTCAAAGCTGCTGGAGGAGCTGGGGGCGGATTATCTGGCGGTTTCCAACATCGAGGAGGCCATGCAGCTGCGGTATGCCTCCATCCGTCTCCCCATCCTGATTCTGGGCTACACCCCCGTGGAGTGCCTGGAGGATCTGCTGGATTACGATATCACCCAGACCATCTATGAAACGGAGACGGGGGAGGCCTTTTCCCGGGCGGCGGAGCAGCTGGGAAAGAGGCTCCGGGTACACATCAAGGCGGACACCGGAATGTCCCGCCTGGGCCTTGTATGCGACGAGGGCAGCCTTGACGGAGCGGCCTGGGAGGCGGCCCATATCGCAAAGCTCCCGGGTCTTCTGCCGGAGGGGCTGTTCACCCACTTCGCGGCTTCCGACGACGAGAACGAGGAGGATTATACCCGGCTGCAGTTCGACCGGTTTGTCCGTCTCAGGGACATGCTCCGGGAGAAGTACGCCGTTACCTTTTCCATTTGCCATTGCGCCAACAGCGGCGCCGTGCTACACTATCCTTGGACCCATCTGGATATGGCAAGGCCCGGTATTCTGCTCTACGGGGTTTCCCCCTGCGAAAAGGCGGGATGCGGGGCGGGGCTGCGCCCGGTGATGACACTTAAGACCGTGGTGAGCGAAATCAAGGAACTTCCCGGCGGCATCACCGTCAGTTACGGCAGGACCTTCCGGACGGAAAAGAAGAGCCGGATCGCCGTCATGTCCGCGGGGTACGCCGACGGGCTGCCCCGGAGCCTTTCCAACCAGTACGATGTGCTGCTGAGGGGGAAGCCGGCGAGAATCCGGGGCAGGGTCTGCATGGACATGACCATGCTGGACGTGACGGACATTCCCGAGGCAAGACCCGGCGACGAGGTGGAGATTTTCGGGGAGCACCTTCCGGTGTCCCGGGCGGCGGAGCTTTCGGGAACCATCGCCTACGAGCTGCTGTGCGGGATTTCCAAGCGGGTGCCGAGGCTGTTTTTCCGGGAAGGGGAGCGGTGTGCGGTTCTGCCGGCGAGAGCCTAAGAGCAAAAGCGGAGTCCGGCGCATACAATGCGTTAGGAGGATGCAGGCCGGGCAGGCCGTGAATTTATATCCCCGGTGAAGTATAAATTTCACTGCCGCGTGGGAGAATTATAGTGACCTGGCTGCGGAGATGCCGCAGGAGGGACACTTTTTTCCGGCGGAGTGTGAAGTTTGTGGATAACAGCGTAAAAAGAGGCGATATCTATTATGCCGACCTCAGCCCCGTCATCGGCAGCGAACAGGGCGGCATCCGGCCCGTACTCATCGTGCAGAACGATACGGGTAACCGGCACAGCCCGACGGTAATCGCCGCAGCCATTACGTCTCAGATCAACAAGGCAAGGCTGCCAACGCACATCGAGCTTTCCGCAAAGGCTTATGGGCTGTCCAGGGATTCCGTTGTCCTGCTGGAGCAAATCCGCACGCTGGACAAACGGCGCCTGAAGGAAAAGATGGGAAGGCTGGACGAGGAGCTGATGCAGCAGGTGGACTCGGCGATTGCCGTGAGCTTCGGGCTGCAGAACAATCAATTGGCTTAAGAGTAACGATAACAGGAAAGGATATCCGGGTGGGAAGGAATACATAGAAGGGTATGACTTTTCGCCCGGCGCCTCCTGTTCCACCAAACTATCATACGGAGGATACCGCTGTGAAACGAAAGAAATGGCCGCTGAAGGCGGCGGCAGCAGTGCTGGTCGTGGCCACCCTCGCCGGTTTTGGCGTGCTGGCCGCGGAGTCGGGGAGCCAGACCGATCCCCTCATTACCCTGAGCTATCTCACCGACACGCTGACGCCCGGCATCCTGCAGCAGACGGACGCCAAGATCACTTCCAACAACACCCTTCTGACCTCGGCATTAACGGAACAGATCAACGCCTTCACACAGCAGATGGATACCAAAATCGCAGCCGTGCAGACGGGCGGGCAGACACCGGGGACAAGCAGTACATACGCCGTGGTTTCGCTCAACAGCGGGCAGACCCTTACCGGGACCATCGGAACGGAGATCATGCTCCGGGTGGGGACCGCGGCATGCGTGGCATCCAGTTCCCCCGGTCTCATCGACATGACCGACGGCAGCACTCTCAACAACGGCGCGTCTCTGGTGAAGAACCACCTGTACATGGCCACCATTGAAAACCGCGGCATCAAGGCCACCGCAGCGGTGAAGGTGCTGGTGCGGGGAACGTACACCGTGAAGTAATCCACCCCAGGCAATTTTATCCGAGGGACATGAATCCGGCCGCCCGTGCATAACAATATGTACGGGCGGTCTTTTGTGCCGACACGGCATTGCGCGCCCTGAAAAAACAAGCGGAGCGAAGACGGGGCCGGGGGAGTGGGGTTTAGGACCGGCGGAAAGGGACATCCGTCGGGGAAAAGGGAAGGAGGGAGCCGCCGTGGCAGAGAGATATCCGCTGCTGATCAACGGGACGGAGCGGGGAAGCCTGCGGGTGCGGGAAGAGGGACTTCGCACGGTATTCGAAGCCGAATGTCCGGACGACGGAGCGGGAATCTACCGGGCTGCGGCGGTGGGGCCCGGAGGAAGACTGAATCTGGGGGCCATGGCGCCGGAAAAGGGCAGGCTCATGGTTCGCCGGAGCTTCAGCCGGGACGAGATGGGAAGAGCCGGAGTCTCCCAGATCACCTCGGGGGAAGCCTTTCTCAGCGTTCCTTTTTCCGAAAGACGGAGCGAAAAAAACCCGGTTCCCCCGCCGCCTCAGCCGCCGCAGGAAAAGCCGGCTGGTTCCGGCTGGCAGCCGGTGCGGAATCCGGAACGGTTTTTAAAGGATCCGATCCTGGCGGCCGCGGCGGCGGGCGCCCAGGGAGCTCTTACGAAGACCGAAGAGGGATACAGGCTCCTGGCATTTCCCTTCCAGACCGCGCGGCCCTTTCCCCTGATGCCCGCCTTCTGTTTTGCGCGCATCGCGGGAATCGACGGCAAAAGTTACGCGGTTTACAAATTTAATCCGGAAGGTCTGCCGGTTTTGTGAATAATCGGGGAGGGCAGGGCAATACTACCAGTGACAATTCATAAAAAGGAGTGGTACGATGCCCAACCTAACCGCAAAAGAACTCATGGCGCTGGAAGATCAGCTCAACCACGAGAAGGTTTTGATCAAGAAATACCAGACCGTGGCCAACGAGTGTACGGACAGCGCTCTTAAAACCAGTTTCCAGGACATCTCCAACCGGCATCAGCAGCATTTCAACAACCTTATCAAATTTTTACAGTAGGAGGACGGAATGGATCAGATGAAAGCCATGAGCGACCAGGAGAGAATCGACGATTTTCTCTCCAGCCAGAAGCAGATCTGCAGCACCTACGACACCTTTGCAAACGAGTGCGTAAGCACCTCTTTGCGGGATGCTTTCCTGAACATTCTGAACGAAGAACACAAGATCCAGAGCGACTTGTTCAACGCCGCCCAGAGCCGCGGATGGTATAATCCCGAGCAGGCGCAAGCCCAGAAGATCAGCCAGGCGTACCAGAAGTTCAGCAACCAGCAGACCACCGCATAAAAAAGAGAGCAAACGCTCCCCGGCAGCTGCGCTGCCGGGGAGCGAATCCCGTCGGAAAACTCTGTTTTCCGACGGGAACAGGTGGATGGACCGCGCCTTCCCGAAGGCGCGCAAAGTATGCCTTGCGAGAAGTGAATTCCCGCAAGGCATTGAAATTATATCTTTTGCGGATTTCGGTCACGGAACGCAACGCGAAATCCGCAAAAGCTTTTCGCCGGTGGCGAAAAGGACGGAAAGACTTTTTCGATAAGCTGTGCTCCCCGGCAGCTGCGCTGCCGGGGAGCGTTATTATGAAATTTTATATTTGAACATAACAATATATGGTGTTTGTATGCTATACTATCAAACATAAGGCACAAGTAAACGATACTATGCCTCAACGGCCCGACTGTCGGCAACGATGAAAAACCACAAGAGAGGAAGGTTCCTATGAGATGTCCTTACTGTTCCCATCCGGAGAGCAAGGTTGTGGATTCCCGCCCGGCGGAGGAGGGAACCAGCATCCGGCGGCGCCGGGAGTGCCTTTCCTGCCAGAAGCGGTTTACCACCTACGAGACGGTGGAAAGTCTCCCCATCATGGTGATCAAAAAGGACGGAAGCCGCCAGAGCTTCGACCGGAGAAAGCTCTTAAACGGCATCCTGCGGGCCTGCGAAAAGCGGCCGGTTCCCCTGGCGGAGATGGAACGGATGACCGACGAAATCGAGCAGACCCTGCAAAACTCCCTGGAACGGGAGGTCAGCACGGCCAAGATCGGCGAGATGGTGATGGAGAAGCTCAAACGGGTGGACGAGGTGGCCTATGTGCGCTTTGCCTCGGTTTACCGCCAATTCAAGGATATCAACACTTTCATGACGGAGCTGAACAAGCTGCTGGCAGACAAGGGATGGAAAGAAAATTGCTGAGGCTCAGCTGCTCCATGTCGTTCATCTGCTTCAGGTGCGTGACGAGGGAGTCGTTGGTGGCACAGTATTCCGCGGCCTCCTGACATTCGATGAAGCCCAGCACCTCCGAAAAGGAGCGGTCGGCTTCATCCACCTGGTCATGCCTCAGCACAATCCGGAGGTAGTCTCCCAGAGAGGTCCACTCTTCATGCGCCTTTTTTGTCAGATCCTCCGCCCCGGTCCAGTCTCCGGAGTCGGCGCGGCGGTCCGCTTCCTCTAAAAGGGCCGTGATTTCCCCGGTTTTCACGGAGATATAGGAGGCGTTTGCCATGACGGAGGCGAAGATCGCGGCGAGGAGGGCCAGGGCTATCATAAGATATTTCACGGTTTGGGCTCCTTCCCGATAAAGTAGGTTCCGCCGGACTCATCCACAGAAAGCAGAAAAACGTCGTCCACCGAGGATACCCCGTACTGCAGGAGCCTGTCGTCCAGCCAGTTCTTATCCAGGGCGCGCAGCTGCATATTGTTGCGCAGGAGGCGCCCGTCGTTGATGATGATCACGGGAAGGCCGGGGTCCTCGGGCTTTAAGTTCTGCAGCTCCGCCGAAGCGGGTTTCTTCGAGGGAAAGAGCAGGACGGAGAGCTTGCCGTTGGTTTCCAGAATGGCATACTGAATGGTGGAAAGATCGGTGACGCCCTGGAGGCGGAGTTCTTCGCAGAGCTCGTCGATGGTGACCCGGTTTTTTCGCATCTCTTCCCGGATAAGGCGGCCTTTTTCCACCAGAATACTGGGTTTTCCAAAGACAAAGGAGCGGATCCGGACGCTTTTCATGGACAGGACGGAGATCACCATAGTAAGGGCCAGAAGGGTGAAGATGGGGATGAGCCCATTGAGAAGCGGAATCCCGAAGTCCTGCATGGGAACGGCGGCCAGGTCGGCAATCAAAAGGGCGAGCACCAGCTCACTGAGCTCCAGTTCCCCGATCTGCCGCTTGCCCATAAAGCGAAGGCCCATGACGATGAGCAGATACAGGACCACCGAGCGGGTGAAAGCGATTGCCATGGAGCGAAGGCACCTCCTTTTTTATTCAGTATTGCCTTCGCGGAAGAGTTTATCCATCCTGCCGGGAAGCCGGTGCGGGGTGAGAAAAGAATAGACTTTTTTATCTTTTTTCTGGTATAATGACCGCAAAGCAGCCATTATACCGGGCTCAATGGCGCGGCTTGCTCCCGCCCTTCGGGCGAAACCGCAAACGATGCCGTATACCACGAAGCGCTTCGCGTTTGTGGTATAATAGCCGCAAATCGGCTATTATACCTAGCTGACGACGCGGTTTGCTCCCGCCCTTCGGACGGAACCGCAAACGATGCCAAA
>NZ_FWXW01000001.1 GCF_900176335.1 Papillibacter cinnamivorans DSM 12816 | reverse complement strand
TGCCCACCCGGGGTATGCCCGGGGGTGTAGAGCAGGTGAATACCCGGGAAGATGTCGAACACGTCCCCGTCCACAAAGGCGGGGTTCAGTCCTTCCAGATACTCCGGATTGTAGAGAAACTTATAGCAGGCCGGGGCGTTATGTACTCCGTTCCACTCGTCCTTCTGGACGATCAGCTTGGCGTGCCTGAACATCTGGGCCAGAGGGCAGTGGTCGTGATGCAGCTGGGTGAAAATCACCGTGTCGATGTCGTCGGTTGTAAGCCCCGTGGCTTCCTTAAGGGCCTCGGGCATGGGCTTGATCCCTTCGCAGGGGTAGCCGTGGGCTTTGAAGTCCTCCACGGTGGGCCCCGTGTCCACGAGGATGTTGTGCCCTGTCACTCCTTGGATAAGGAAGCAGCCCCCGTAAATCGTCATGGTCTGATCGTAGTACAGAAGGTAGGTGAAGATCCCCTTTGTAATTCCCTCCGATTTCATTACCGGGATGGGGAGCACCGTATAGGGGTAGGGCTTCCAGTCCGGCAGCACGGGCCTCTGCTTGGTTTTGACTTCCGGCATTCCGTATCCGCTCATTGTTTTTACCTCCTAATTAAGATTATTATAATAAGCTAAAATACGACACAAAAAATAAATATTCCGCTATTTTCCGGCCTCGACCTGCTCGGCTTCAGATGCCGGTGTTTCATTGGAAAAGTATTTCATTTTCTGCATAAGCTTTCCACCGCTTGAAATGGCAATCCCCATGAGCAGCCCGCCGACCATCGTAATGAAAAGATTGAACAGATTATTGAACGCAAGGCCTTTCAACCCGCTCATCGCAAAAGTCATCGCCAGTCCGCCGAAAATCATGGGCACTTTGTTCAGGAGAGTATTGCCCAGTGTAACCATATGCAGCCCCACACAGATGAAGGTCAGAAAACCGACCACAATCAGCATCTGCAGAGGCCCGCTGATTCCGAGCAAGGCAAGCTTGCCCATGCAAAAGAGCATAAGAACTGCCCAAAGCACGCCGCAGATGATACAGAGAACATAGCTGGGGAATTCCTTCAGCGCAGCGCCCGAGGTACCAAAGAAAATCGGCAGGGCGACAAAAGACATCCAGATGATATTCTGCTGGATGATGGGAAACAATGCATATATGCAGCAGAATAAACCGCTGACCAATCCGATCCAGAAAGACCACCACCACAAGTAGCGCGTATTCATTATTTTACACCCTCTTTACCAAAACTGAATTTCATCCACCTAAGCAATGCGAGCAGCTTTCGCTAAGCTGCGGGAAGAGCCTTGCGGCGTCTTAAGCATGCCGCAAGCCGCAGGAGATTGCCAAGTTTCTCATTTTCTTGTTCCCGTTTATTATGAATTCCGACCTCCCTCCTTCCTTTGCCCCCACAGATTTACCGAAAACATAAGAAATTGTTCCGGTATCCTGTTTTCAGAATAAAGAAGCCTTTCGAAAAGGATAGGCCTGCAGACCACCGTCGAGCACTTTGATGTCTTCATACCGCAGATTCTTTAGATAACGGTAGGCCATATAAGCACGCTTGCCCGATTCGCAGATCAGGATGATGCTGCACTCTTTGGGAATTTGTTTATGCTGGGAGCGAAGATGGGCAAAGCTCAAGTTTATGGATCCGGGGATATGTTCCAGGGCGAATTCATCCTCTTCCCGCACATCCACCAGTGCCGTATCCGGAGCCTGCAGGATGCCTTTCAACTGTTCGGACGAAATCTTTTCATACCGTCCGCGGCGATAATTGTCCAGCACATTTGCCGCCAGATTGATCGCAGAAATAGGGGTGGAGAACAGGGGACTGTAGCATAAATCCAGGCACTGAAGATCCTCCACGGTACCGCGCAGATGGAGGGCGGCGGCCACCGTGTCCAGATATTTGTCGATGGGTCCCTTTCCCAGGGCCTGGGCTCCGAGAATCCTGCCGGTCGCCTTTTCCGAAAGAAGTTTGAGCGTACTATTCTGCACGCCTGGAAAATGCTTGGGCTTATCTTCGGTGCCTATGATCACCGAATCGTATTCAATTCCGGCGGCGGCAGCGTCTTTTTCCGTCAGGCCGGTTTTACCGATCCCCACCCCAAAGAGTTTTAGAATCATAGTTCCAAGGACACCGGGGAAGGAGGCGGGCTCCCGAAGCGCCGCGAGATTTTCACCGCAGATTCTTCCGGCCTTATTGGCGGTGGAACCCATTGGATACCAACAAGCTTCTCCAGTAATCCGATTCAGGTTCTCCGCACAGTCACCCGCCGCGTAAACCCCCGGAACGGTAGTCTGCAGAAACGGATCGACCTTGATAGCACCGTTGGGGGACAGGGCGGCTTCGCTTCCTTTAAGAAAACCCGTATTCGGAGCAACGCCCACGGAAACGACGACCAGGTCCGCATCCAGCACTCTTTTGTCCGTTTCAATTTGAACGATTCTTTTACGATCGGCCGAATACCGGTATCCTTTTGCGCTTTCCCCGACAAATGTGCTGACTGCGTTTTCCGCGACAATGTTGTTAACCACCCGGGCTATATCCGTATCGAAGGACGGTAAAAGCTGAGGTGCGAATTCGATGAGAGAAACGCTGATTCCAAGCCTGGCGATATTTTCCGCAAGCTCAAGCCCGATGAAAGAACCTCCTATGATGCCGACCTTCCGAATCGCGTTGGCTTCAATATAACTTTTAATTTTGGCCCCATCGTGAATCGTGCGAAGAGTAAAAAAATTCTCTGCATCAGAGCGAAGAAGAGAGGGAAGGACCGGGGAAGCGCCGCTGGCTATGACGAGCTGATCATATGAAAATAGGAACAAATCTCCGCTTTTCAGGTTTTTTACCAGAACTTCCCGCCTGTTGAAGTCGACTTTTTCAACCTCGTGTTCTGTCAGGACCTCTATACCAAACGCGTCCCGAAGCCGATCGGGAGTTTTTACGATCAGCGCGTCCCGGTTTTCCAAAACACCACCGATATAATACGGGAGACTGCAGCCGGAATAGGTTATGTCCGGCTCATTTGTGATTAGAGTAACATCCCAGTCGGGTCTCTCGCGCTTTGCCTTTAGCGCCGCTTTCGGCCCTGCGGCCACGCCTCCGATGACAATCAGTTTACTCATCCGTGCACTTCCCTTCGGCTTATTCCGGTATTGTTTTATCCGCAGCGGGGGAGGGGAGACAGAGCGTATACATCCTTTGCGCAGCACTCCTGCAGAGATTTAGAGTTTCCGAATGGCTAACCGCCGAGCAGATGTCAGGCAATGGTCATTCATACCGCAGATTTTGTATGCAGTCTATCTCCCGTCCGCACTATGCACGGCAGAGACTGAACCGATCGATTCTTTTGCGGGCCTGCCGACAAAGGCCGGTCTCATTCAGCATTTATTGGTTTTTACACCCGGCATGCAGTTGCCTTTGTCTCCAAGGCAGTCGATGCAGCAGATGAACGCCGCCTCTTCCTCCCCAATGTTCTCCAGATAATGAGCCTCCCAGGAGGGCACGTAGAGTAGATCGTTCGGTTCCAGTACGGTTTCTTCCTCACCCGATATTGCTCGAATTTTTCCCTTGAGGATAAAGACTCCTTCCACATATTCGTGATCGTGAGACGGAATAATGCAATGCGGCTGAATCGTAAAATACCGGATGGCAAAATTGTGTTTGTAATTCGCCTCCCCGATTCCCTTGTGAGTCAGCCACCGAATTCCCACTCCTTCCATAGAAAGGCTTTGGCCCTTGTAAACCAATTGGGTAACGGGAAATTCCTGGACATCATTCAGTTTGCGTACGATCATAGTAAATTCCCCTTTCAATAAGTATATTATAAATTTATAATATACTTATAACATGGCTTGTCAATAGGAAAAAGGGAGGATTTTCTAATTCGTATACATAGATAAAAACAACGGTGCATTTTTGTAAAATATATTTGCAATAATATGGAATATATTTCTTTGATATGGTATGATTTTTGCAAAGCTATTGATATTTGTGGGCGAAACAGAGATATGAAATTAAAATCGGCCGCCATTATTATACAAAAGAGTACTTGACATCCTGCCGCCCCTCCGCATATAATAAGTTAAAATTCACAAACCGCTGAATAAGAATAGTAGATTGGGTTCAAAGCCTTTCAGAGAGCCGCAGGGGGTGAAACTGCGGCAGGATAGGCCCGATTGAATGGACTTATGAGGGCAGGACGAAAGGGAAGACCGAGTAGTGCCTGACGGGAGCTCCGCCCGTTACCAAGGGAGTGCGCATATCGGTGCGCAGAGCGAGAGGGAGTTATACTCCAAGCTGGGTGGTACCGCAGAAGCAATGGCTTCTGTCCAAGCAAAAATGCTGGACAGGAGCTTTTTTCGCTGTCTTGGGTCAATCCGCGGGGATCCGCTTTAAATACTTTATTTTTATGGGAGAAAGGGGAACCAACCTATGAGCAAGATTCCGCACAGACTGTATTTGACCGAAGAGCAGATCCCCCGGCAGTGGTACAATATCCGGGCGGACATGAAGGAGCAGCCCGACCCCCTCATCAATCCCGCCACCATGAAACCGGCGGCGGAGGAAGATCTCTATCCGGTGTTCTGTGAAAAGCTGGCCCATCAGGAGATGGACGCCGCAACCCGGTACGTGGACATTCCGGAGGAGATTCTGGACATCTATAAAGTTTACCGGCCCTCTCCCCTGATCCGTGCATACAACCTGGAGCGGGAGCTGGGGACCCCCGCAAAGATCTATTACAAGTTCGAGGGAAACAACACTTCGGGCAGCCATAAGCTTAATTCTGCGGTGGCTCAGGCATATTACGCCAAGGAGCAGGGGCTTAAAGGGCTTACCACGGAGACGGGCGCCGGACAGTGGGGGACCGCCCTGGCGGAGGCCTGTTCCTACTTCGGCCTTCCCCTGACGGTGTTCATGGTGAAGGTATCCTACCAGCAAAAGCCCTTCCGCAAAGCCGTAATGGAGACCTTTGGGGCCAACGTGATCGCCAGCCCCAGCGACACCACCGCCGTGGGCAGGAAAATCCTCTCCGAAAACCCCAATACGGGAGGAAGTCTGGGCTGCGCCATCTCGGAAGCGGTGGAACGGGCAGTTACCACCGAGGGGTATCGGTATGTGCTGGGCTCGGTCCTCAACCAGGTGCTGCTGCACCAGTCCATCATCGGCCTGGAGACCAAAGCCGCCATGGACCAGCTGGGCGAGTATCCGGATGTGGTGATCGGCTGCGCGGGCGGAGGCTCCAACCTGGGCGGCCTTATGGCTCCCTATATCCAGGATAAACTGACGGGGAAGGGCAATCCCAGGATCGTCGCGGTGGAACCGGCCTCCTGCCCCAGCCTCACCCGGGGAAAATACGCCTACGACTTCTGCGACACGGGAAAGATAACGCCCATGGCAAAGATGTACACCCTGGGGAGCGGCTTCATCCCCTCTCCGAACCACGCGGGAGGCCTCCGGTATCACGGGATGAGCCCGATTCTCTCCAAACTGTATCACGACGGATATATGGAAGCTGTCAGCGCGGAGCAAACCCGTGTCTTCGAGCAGGCGGTGCGGTTTGCCCGGGTGGAAACCATCCTGCCGGCGCCGGAGTCCGCTCACGCCATCTACACGGCCATTCAGGAAGCGCTTAAATGCAAGGAAAGCGGAGAAGCCAAGACCATCCTCTTCGGCCTAACGGGCACGGGTTACTTCGACATGATGGCATACAGCTCTTACCTGGAGAAGACCATGAGCGACCACATCCCCTCGGACGCGGAGCTGCAGATCGGCTTCGACTCGCTGCCGAAAATCCCGGGGATCCAGGAATAAACGAAAATACACGCTGAATGCGGAACCGGCAGACGATCAATCTTCGTCTGCCGGTTCCGTCTGATTTTGCTTTTTTTCCTTCAGCGCGTACTCCAGGCGATCCAGGAGAAGAAGCTTTTGTTCCAAGGGGCAGGGAAGGCGCTCCAGGTACAGGAAAACCAGACGGGCATATACCGCAGCGGCCCGGGCTTGAAGCTCCCGCATTTCCTCCGGCTTTTCGGGGCGATGCACGACGATTTGCATTTTCGTATCCCCTCCCGCTTCGCGACGGTACACTATATGCCCGCAGTGCCGACGGAATGCCGAAATCCATATAAGAATCAAATTCCTGTCATACTGTTTTTTTCCCAGATTATGCTGTAGGGAACAGATGCGCGAGGAGGAAGCAGGATGAGAAACAGGGAGGAGCGGGATCTCCGCTTTGCGATTTATTCCCGGAAGTCCCGGATCACCGGGAGGGGGGAGAGCATCGAAAACCAGGCGGAGCTTTGCCGGGAGTATATTTTTTCCCAGTATCCCGGGGCGGGGGAAGAGGCGATTTCCCTTTATGAGGACGAGGGGTTTTCCGGAGGAAATATCAACCGGCCCCGGTTTCGGATTATGATGCAGGACGCCGAAAAAGGCAGGTTTTCCGTGATCGTGTGTTATCGGCTGGATCGGATCAGCCGCAATATCGGAGATTTTGCAAGGCTTATCGAGGAGCTCAACCGGCTGGGGGTCGCCTTTGTGTCCATCCGGGAGCAGTTTGACACGCAGTCTCCTCTGGGCAGGGCAATGATGTACATCGCCTCTGTTTTTTCCCAGCTGGAGCGGGAGACCATCGCCGAGCGAATCCGGGACAACATGCTGGAGCTTGCAAAGAGCGGACGGTGGCTGGGGGGCGTCACGCCTACGGGATACGCGTCGGAAACTGAGGAGCGGGTATCCTCGGGAGGCGGAAAGAAAAAGAGCTGCCGGCTCAGAACCGTTCCCGAGGAGGCGGAGCGGGTCCGCCTGATATTTGAAGAGTACCGGAGGACCGGTTCCCTGACCCGGGTGGAGACGCGGCTGCTTGGGGACGGGGTCCGGACAAAAAACGGGAAGCGTTATACCCGGTTTACCATCCGAAAGATTCTGGAAAACCCGGTGTATATGATTGCGGACAACGCGTCGCGGGAATTTTTCTCGGGACAGGGCGCCGAAGTATGCGGGGAACCGAAGGATTTTGACGGAAAGCGCGGCGTCATGGCGTATAATAAAACTCTCCAGAGGCCGGGAAAGGCCAACCGCGCCCGGGACATGAAGGAATGGATCATCGCGGCGGGGGGGCACCGGGGGATCGTATCCGGGGAAGAATGGATTTCCGTACAGGAAATGCTGGGAAGAGGGCAGGAAAAGGCTTACCGGAGGCCCAAAAACCACAGGGCCGTCCTGTCCGGGCTTCTTTACTGCGGCCTCTGCGGCAGCTGCCTTCGTCCCAAGACGGACGGCAAGGGAAAAAACACTGGCGGGGGTTTTCATTATCTGTGCACCATGAAGGAAAAGAGCAGGGGAGAGATCTGCAAAATAAAAAATCCCCCGGGAGACCGGCTGGATGCGGAGGTGCTCCGAACCCTGTTTTATGTCCCGGCGGAGCCAAAAACCCTGTCGGAGAGCCTGGACGCCTGCAGGGAAAGACTGAGCGACGCCGAAGCGGAGACCAGGCAGGCATTGCTGCGCCGGAACCTGAAATCCAACAGGCGGGAAATCCAGTCGCTGGTGTCGGTGCTGGGCAGGGCGGGAGAAACACCGGCGAAAGGGTATCTCACGGAGGCGATCGGGCGTCTGCACGAGGAAAACCAGGCCCTTGAGCAGGCCATCGGCTGTCTGGAAAAAGAGGAAGGGAACAGGATTTTTTCCCCAGCGGAGCTGGAAGCGTCGCTTGAGGCGCTTCTACTGCCGGAAACGATTTTAAGCCGCGCGGAGATTGAGGAGCAAAAAAACGCCCTCAGGACACTGGTCCGGAGAGCGGTCTGGGACGGGGAGAGATGTCATTTGTATTTCATCGGAGCCAAACTTCCCGATACCGAGGCGAAGGAGATTGAAGCTGAGGCTTGCTTAGATTAAAAGAAAGAAAGATACCACTTGAGAAAAACCTCACCGAAACACATGGATAGAAATATCCCTGATGCAAGGAAGGGACCGAAGGGAATTTCGCTGTTTCGGTCGCGCTTTTCCGCAATATGGCGGGGCAGCATGACGATCGTTCCCAATATGGCGGCCAGGGCCAAAGACAAAAGACTGCGCTGCCAGCCCAGGATCAGACCGCATACGGCGGTGAGCTTGATATCCCCGCCGCCCATTCCGCCCTTCGTAGCGACGGCGATGATCAGCAGGGGAACCGAAACGGCAAAAAAACCGATGAGGTTTGACAGCCAGATGTCAAGCCCGGCCCAGAGGGCGTATCCGTTCCAGACAAGTCCCACCGCAAGGAGAAATAGTTGAATTCCATCCGGGATCTCGCGGGTTTCCCAATCGATGACGGAGAGGACCAAAAGACAGGTGGACGCGGCAAGGGAAACGGGAAGAAAAGCGGAAACGCCGAAGACCAACACGCAGATCAGCCAAAGCAGGGCGTTTATCAGTTCGATGGCGGGATACCGGAGGGAAACAGGACTCTTACAGGCGCGGCACTTCCCGCCCTGAAGGAGCCAGGAAACGACAGGAATCAGTTCAAACCAAGCCAGGCGGTGCCCGCAGGTCATGCAGTGGGAGGGCGTGCGGACCCACTCCTCTCCTTTGGGGATACGGCAGATCAGGACGTTTGCAAAGCTTCCCACGAAGAGCCCGAAGATGGGCACCATCACGGTCCAGTACGAACAGGGCAAAGGGTCTCACCTCGCTTCCACGGCGAAATATAAAACTAATATACAACAAAGCCACCTGCCGCGCAAGCGGCAAGTGACACAGGTCATGGAAAAACCATGCTTTTCGACACGGGCGCGGAAAACCGCATTTCTGATGAAATGAATAAAAACATACCTCAAGGAAAACTAATTTCCCAAAACTCAGGAATTTTATTTGCGGATTGTGGACGAATTGCAGTCCGAAATTCGAAAAATGATTTCGCCATCTGCAAAAAGGGTGCAGCAGCTGAAAAAGAAACACACCTGCCGCTTTCGCGGCAGGTGTGTTTGTAAGCAAGAAGGGACCGATGCGCGATTAATGCCCGGCCGCGGTGATCAGCACCACTTTGACCTGCTGGTCGGCATCCGGAGTGGTATCCGTCGCAGCGATCAGTTCCCGGGCCGTTCCGGAAGGAAGGGTAAAGGAAACGCTTTGCAGACCGACGGTATAGAATTCGGGTTTAGACTGGGGATCCGAATAGGAAGCGGTCGTTCTGTAGGTCAGATAATAGGTGCCGGTGGCCAGAGTTGCGGGAAGATTTCCGCCCTCCAGGATGGAGGTCCCCGCAGAATTTTTTGCGGCGGTCAGCGTATAGGTGAAGGTATCGGGAGCTGTGGAGGCGGAGTAGCCCAGAGTGACCGCCACATTTGAAATTCCGACCGCTTCGCCGGATACCGTCAGCCTCAGCACCAGGTCCGCCACTCCCGATGAGTTAGCGGTGGCGAGATTCGTTCCCGTCGGGGATTTCAGGGTGGCGGAGGGAATGCACTCCTCGGCGGATAAAGATTCATGCAGAACCATGGCGCCGTTCACACTGAGAGTATGGGTGACGATCCCCGTCGTCAGGCTTACGCCGTTGCGCCCGCCGGAGGTGGAGACCTGCTTATAGAGCGTGTTATCGCTGACGGTATAGGCTGTGGTTGTCACCGTACTGCCGCTGATCGTTCTCACTGTGTAGCCACCCTGGCTGTTGGGAACGATAGAGGTGCTGGTGCCCGCCGTATAGGAGCCTTCGTTGGTCCACGCTCCGCCGGACTTGACCTGCACGGTCAGATAAGAGGGGGTGACAGCATTGTCGTAGAGGAAGCGGTAGTTTTCGATATTTTCCGTGACGGTACTACTGGTAGAGGTGGTAGCAACGTAGTAACTTTGTGTTTTGTCGGTTGCCACATAAGCGGTTCCGGTTGCTGTCTGGTTAGTGCCGGTAACGAGATCTGATGTAGAAGTAGTGTTACGATAATAGAGTTGTACATCGTTAAATGAATACCATTTTCCGCCGACCTGTAAATCAATATCAAAATAGTCGTATCCGTTTGAATAATTATCCAGATCGTAATTGCTGGAACTGACTGTTTGTTCTGGCGAAACGGAAACCCCATTAAGTTCTACTAAAGACATTGAGTCAAGCCAATAATCGCTGCCATAATATCCCTTAAATTTCGCCGTAATGGTACTGGTTTCATATGCGGTAGTAGTCGTAAAAGAAACACCGGTAAATGTAACGCTTCTGGGTCCGTCACCTGTTTTACCATATGTAATGGTAATATTATTGCCGCTCACAGCGGAAACTTCCGCGTCTGAAAAATAGTGCGTACCGTCGTCGGTGAATTTGGTTACCGTATAGGCGTTGGCGTCCGCCTTGTTCGTTGTGCTGAAACTGGCGGTGGCCGTTTTAAACGATATGGACCCGGTGCCGAAGGAAACCGAACTGTTATTATAGGTTAGAGACATGGTATCGTTGGAGGCATTGTTTTTATCATTGTACGCAGTTACCTGTATATTGGAGGGATTGGATATATATGTTATGGAACTTGCGGATTCTCCGGTACCAAAACCGGTAAGAGTGGGTGTATTACTATTACTGTAGCTGCTACTACCGGGATAGGGATAAGCAGCCGTGTAGTAGGTGGTTACATTATGCGTGCTCGTACTGTTCACCGCAAGAGATTGGGCGGTTCCTGTCGTGCCGGCGGTATAGTAGAAAGGATTTGCGGTGGTGGGATAGAAGCTGGCCGTTATGGAGCTGCTGGTGGGATAGGTACCGGCGGCCAGCCCGGCTGCGCTTTCATTAAAGCGTATGGTAAAATATAGCGTTATCGGGGTGGCAAAGGTTTGGGTTTCAGTACCGACAGGTTCCGGCGAATTGCACGGCAATACAGAGGCCGGGATCTGCCAGGTGATGATGCCGTCCTCCACTGTAAGTACCAGTTTGGCAAGCTTGGCATTATAGTTGGCATCGGAGGAGGATACATCATAAGTATAACTCGTTCCGTGCTGCGTCATCGTATAGGAATTGCCGCCCAGGCTCACGGTCATGGTGGAATCCGGAAGAATATAACCGGCTCCCATCTGGTAAGACATGGTCACGAAGGAAACGGGGCTTGACAGATCCACTTCCTCTATGGGAGTATACGCCGTATCCCGGATGGAAGTCGCGATTTTCGCAAAGGCCGCGGTAAGCGAAGTGGAATTTTCGGGAGTGTACGTCGTATCAACGGAGGTCGCGATGGCTTCCATGGTGGAGCGGGCGGAGGTATAGCTTTCGTTTTTGATGTATACGCTGTATACGGTGGGCTTCACTCCAGTTGTTTTTATGATATTGGCCGCAGACTGGGCGTTATTCAGCGTATCGCTGTTTGAACTGCTGCCGGGGCCGGCGACATTAAGGGAGTAAGAGGTGTAAGTTCCTGTGGACAAACGCGCCGAAGAGTTGAAACCCAGGTTTCCGTACACCGTAGAGGAGTTGATGCTGAGGCTGGGAGACCCGGAAAGATAGTAGTAGTATGTCGGTTCGCCGTCGCTCATGAATACGACGGAATAGGCCGCATTCTGGACCTGAGCGGCGGTGAGACCATAGCTGGTGGGGTTATTGATCATTTTATAGGCCGCGATTAGTCCGCCGTGGGTGTTGGTTCCTCCGTCGGCATTCAAGCCGTTGATCGTGCTTTTTAAAGTGGAGTTGCTGTTGGTAAATTCCAAGGTTTTATAGGCATAGGTGGAGTAGGTGACGACGGCGACATAGTTTGTGCCGCCGGTACCGGGGACTACGGTATCGACAAAGGTAGCGGCGGCCTCTTTCAGGGAATCCATCCTCGATTTTTCGTCATATAGATCGCCATTGTGATTCTCAATGTCCCAATCCATACTGCCGGAAACGTCGACGACGAGGACGGTAACCGTTGGGACAGTGGTGGTCGTGGTCACCCGATATTTTTGGCCGATGGCGGAGAGACCCACTGTGAAATCGGTTGAGGGCAGGGGATTGCCCGTTACCGTGGTATAGGTGTACACCTCGCCGTCGGAAAGGCTGTCCGCTGCGCGGATGGTCGTATCGCCGGTAACCAGCTTGCCATCATCATCGTATTCAAGGCCTGCGGGCAGCGCGGCAGCGCTCATGGGGATGAGCATACATGCAAATATACATGCTAGAATGCCGGAGAGTGCCTTTCTCAATTTGTTTTTCATTTCAATACCTCTTTTCAAAACCCATGGTAAGCCGTATGTTTCCTAGCTGGCCTTGGACTCTTTCCAGCTGTTGACGATGTAGCGCTGAATACTGTCGCTGTCCCGTTCACCGGCGCTGGTGGAAATCATGGTGGTCTGTTCAATGCCCAGGGTGGTGTTGGCGACGAAGCTGCCGGGGGAAAAGAAGCGGCGGGCGACGCTGCTTCCCAGATAGGATCCGCTTTCGGATTTTTCCAGGGTGTAGCTGTCGGTAAAGCCCAGAACCGCCCGAATCACCGACTCGTCATAGGTAACTTTCGTATTGTTTCTGACGGTGAGGTTGCCGGCGCAGATCACGGTGCCTGTGAAGGTCCCGTTGCCCGTAAGATTCAGATTCCCGCCGCAGTAAATGATCCCGGCTGTGATGCTGGTCACATCCACGGTGGCATTGCCGGAGTAGTAATAAAACCCATGGACGGAGTCGTCCATACCGGTGGAAGCGTCAATCAGATCGGAAAAGGCGAAGCCGTTGGTGCCGAAATCCTCGGTCTTGGAGGTGAAAACATCATCCAGAATTCCTCCATCACCGCTGACCGCCTTGTAGGGGATCAGGTTGTTGGAATACTGGTCATACACTACGGTCCCGTCGTCGTTGACAATACCGAGAGTATAGCTGGCGGCGCTCCCATTCACGGAGATCCCGCTTCCTAGGCCCGCAAGGGCCGCCATGGCCGCCCTGAAGCGGGAGACGCGGTCGGCGAGGATGTCACTGGAAAGAGTATGGCCGGATTGGTGTTCATACATGCTATACTGGTCGGTGCCGTCCTGATAGTCGCCGAAAATCTTGGAGGAATCCCCGATATCGACGGGCTGCTTTTCGTAGATGCCGAAGTATTCGCCGGCCCGGGCCGTGGCGCTTTCCGCCGTCTGATAATAGTCGCCGGTAAATTCGTACCACGCGGTGCCCGGAATTACGTAACTGCCTCCGATGGCGATGGTACTGCCGTACATATAGCCGTTATTGATGACGGCGGAGCTGCCGTTGGGGTCTTTGTTTTCCTCGTTGGCGTCGGACCGCATGCCGATATAGTTTCCTCCCACCGAGATGGAGGAGGACCTGCCGTCGTTCTGAATATCGTCCTGGGTCCAGAGATCGCCGGAAACGGACAGCGCGGCGCCCAGAATGGGCGTTGCCGCCGAGCCCTCCACGGTTTCCTCTATGGCAAGGTTGTTACAGTATACGTTTCCGCCTGCGCTGTCCCTATAAATATACGGTATGTAAGGATTGCCGTGGGTCGCGGTATATTCTTCCGTATACAGCTGAGCGTCGCTCCCGGGAGCGGAAAAATCAAAGAAATAGCTGTTGCCCGAGGAATAGAGGTAATCGGTTTTCAGCTTTAACTTCGCGGCAAAAAGAGGATCCTTGCTTGAATACGGCAGGACATTCAGGCTGCTGCCGCTTGTCCAGATATGCAGATCTCCCGCCGAGTACACATTCCCGTAAATATTCACGGTTTTGGAAACGTTGTTGGTCGTTTTAATCCCCACGCTGTTGCCTTCGCCGAGACCCAGGCTGTTTCCGGAGGAGTCCTGGTTACAGGAGACCACGTCGCCCAGGATAGTGCTGTTGCCCATGAAGGTGATGCTGCCGCGGACGGAAAGGGCGTTTGCGTACAGGGGATTGGCCTTGACGGCATAATACCGGGTCTCCTGAACCGCCGAGAAATTGGGAGGGACGACGGTGATCATAACGTCCACCTGCTTACGGTTATCTCCCGAATTCTCCAAGGCTTTGATGGCAAGTTTGGGCGTGCCGGAAATGTCATCATAAAAGTCGCCAAAGGAGGCATAAGCGGTACTGCCGGGGTTCGGGAACCAGCCGCTGTTCTGAAGAGAGGTGGCGGCATGGATGTCATGCTCCGTGTCGCTGTAGGAGGGAAGGCTGGAAAGGTTCCCGTTTAAGTAGGTATAGTAGACCACCTCAAAGAGATCATTGATAAAGGCCTTCATGTTTTCATTGTATGTTTTTTCCTCATCTTCATTAGGGACGGGAATGGAGGCATAGGCGTCGTAAATGGCGTTGTACTCATTATTAATGAGCCCCTGGAGCGCATCGGCGCCCAGAAAAGTCGCCTGCATGGTGGCGGGCATGCCCACGGTGGAGGGGAATTCGCTCACCGAGGAATACTTGAAATAGCTGTTCTGGAGATAATACCTCGCCACGGTGTCCGCGGATATGAGGACATTTTTATCCAGATCGCTCAATTGGCTCTGGGCGGCATAATCCAGCCAATAGTACTCCTCGGACCAGTCGCTGTATTTCCTGCTCATGGAGATGTTGGCAGCGCTGAGCATGACGACAACAGAGCCCACGGCCATGAGAATGATGAGGGAGGACATAACCAGAACCAAGGCAGAGCCTTTTTTATTTAGGTATTTTCTCATGGGCACCTCCTTCCCGGTCTTTCCCGGCCTAACCGGCCAGATAGATCATGGTGGTGTAATCGGTGATTTCGCTGCCGTCGGAGTCCCGATAGATCCTGACATTGACGTCCAGCTTGTCATAGCTGAGGGAAGCGCTGGAAACACTCATATGATGTACGTTCATGATGCCGGAAACCAGGCTCGTGGTTATCAGATGGGGCTCGGCAAAATCCCCGTAGATGTACAGATCCAGATCCTTGCCCGTCCGGTTATCCACCAGGAAGGAGATATATTTGCCTCCGCTGTCCCCCGCGTCCACCACGAGGGGAATCCCGGTGGTCACACAGTCTTCCACGGGAAACTGCTGATAAATATTGGTCGCGCCGCCCTTGGTGGAGCTGAGAATCGCATAGGAAAGTACACCGTTGGAAGCCTCCACCTTGTAATTTACGCCGTCGGTGGTGACCCGGATGGGATACGTAGTGCCGGAGCTCATCTGGCTGTATTCGGCGACAATGTGGTAATTCAAACCCTTCTGAGCGCCCGAGTCGACAACGAGCTCGTTGATATAGGAAAGCTCCACGTCGTCGGTGTCGCCCTCCACGCCGGTTACGGTGGTGACGGCGCTGAAGGGGCAGGTGCCGCCGAGATCGGTGTCATAAGGCCCCGCCCAGTTCACATCGTAATACTGGGTCTTGGAAAAGGTGTTCACATATTTTCCGAGGCTGGGATCGAAAGTCCTGGTGTGGCTGTAATTCACAGTGCTGACGCTGGTGGGGTCGCCCTTGACGGCTTCCACGGTCTTTACAGAGGCCGCGTTGGCCTTGTCGACGTCATAACTGCGGCGGCCCACCCGGTTGGAGGTGATGAAGGTCTGAAGAAGGGGGCCGGAAACAATGGCGACGATGGCGATGGCCACCATGACCTCCATGAGGGTAAAGCCTTTTTTGTTCAATTTTCTTTTCGGCATTTGGCCACCTCCCGCCGTTATGGGTTTATGGCTGTCTTTGATTTGCGATGGAATAAGGAAGGGATAATTTGTTTATTCCCCACCCCTGCCCCTCCCCAGGGAGGGGGAATCTTGTTTTGGGGCTGTTGCGCCCTGCGGGCGCAACAGCCCCAGGGTATATAAGGCGGTTTTTTATAAGAGATGGAGTAATGGGGAAACCCGTTCTCCCTCACCCCTCTCCGCCCCAGGGTATGGTTATTCTTTTATTGAAGTCTTTGCTGTACGGAGAGAATAAGGAAGGGTTGATTATATTTGCCCTACCCCCTGACCCCCTCCCCAGGGAGGGGGAATCCTATCTTTTAGGGCCTGTGCGCCCTTGGGGCGCACAGGCCCTAAGGGTATATGGGTGGGATTCGGCAGATGCCAGATTAACGGGGGAACCAGTTCCCCCCAAGGCCCCTCCGCCCTACGGGGCGGTTGGGAACGGTACAGGGACAAAAGACGGATAATATTTATCACAGGGTATGATATGCGGGGGAGGAGTTATTTTACCACCTGAACGCTGCCGGAAGTGGTGCCGAGGTGGAAGCGGGGATTGGAGGCGTCGTCGTTTTTGACGGTGACCACCACGGGAAGGCCGGAGCCGTTCTGAACGTTCAGTGTGAGGCCCACGCTGTCCAGGGAGCTCTTCCGGGCCCGGGAGAGGACGCTGACGTCAATGACGGTGTCCGTATCCGCGAGGGTGAAGGAGCCGGAATAGGACTCCGAGCCCAGAGTGTACTTATAGCTGCACTTGGAGCCCGACTTCGTCAGAGTGAGGGTCGCGGTGACGTTCTGATTGTCGTCCGACGTGATCTGGGCGCTGGAAACAGGATATTTGCCCATCAATATTTTATCGGAATTATCGTCGTAAGTATTTAGAATCACATAGAAATCCGGCGTGGAAAGAGTCGCGGATGTGCCGGCGGTGACGCCCTCATAGCCCGAAAAGGCGGCGAAGGGATCTGCTTTTCCGGGGGCGGCGGGGGCATCGTAATCATAGCCGGGATAATTGGGGTCGTTCGCTACGGGGGCCGAGTCCATATTGCTGAAGACCAGCATGGTAAGGGAGCCGTTCAACTCCCCATCCTCGGTGCGGGACATGGTGGAAGAGCGGAAATAGACCTGACGGGTCTGGGATTCAAAGGCGGAAAGGAAGGCAATGAGCTTGTCATAGCTTCCCGTATAGCTGATATTGATCTTCTCGGACTGGACATAGCCGGAGGAGCCGGAGGAGCTCCCGGTCGTTGTTCCGTCTGAGACGGCGGTAGAGAGCTTCAGGCTCGCCGTGAAAGCATCCTGGGTATCGGTGGTAACCCCGCTGAAGGTAATGCCAAGGACGTCCAGACCGCTGGAGACGGCATTGTCATCCAAAGAGGCGAGAATCTCCTCCTCGGAGAGATAGTCGGGAAGGACCTTGCGCAGGCTCTCCAGATCGGAGGCCAGCTTAGAGTCCTCTTCCTTGTAGGAATCCAGCTTGGCGTATTCATTGCGGAGATTTTCCACCAGCGTCTGCTGGTTATCATACCGCTGCATGCTGTCGGTGAGATTGGCGTATTCCGGAAGAATCAGATAGTTGATCGCCAGAGCGGCAATGACCACGATGAGCAGGCACATGAGAAGGATGAACTCGTTTTTCGACGGGGAATAGCTGACTTTCATCTTACTCACCGTCAACACCTCCCTTCAGGGTCGCGTTGATGGTGAAGTCATAGGTGTCCGCCCCGCCGGCTTCCTCCTGCTTTTCCGTATTCACCATGTTCACGGAGACGTCGGAGAAGAGGCCGGTCTTTTTCAGGTTATACATAAAATATGTAATGTCGTCCCGGGTGGCGGATTTTCCATTTATGCTGACGATCCCGTTTTCGTCTATGGCAAGGGTGGAAAAGAAGGTGTTTTCATTGAGAACGGAGCTGAGGGTCCAGAAGAAATCGGTGTCCACGTAGCTGGTGCCGGAGGCGGTCTTCAAAGTATCCTCCAGACCCGCGATCTCCGCTTTTTTCTGGTTGAGGGAGGCCTTGACCTGGGAAACCGCTGAGTAATTGGCGGCCTCGGCCTTCAAATCCTCCGTCTTTCCGTCGAAGTAGCCGGCGGCGAACTTCAGCCCGCCGAAGCCGGCGGCAAGAACCACCACGACGACGATCAAAAGGGTGACCAGGCGGCGGCGGATTTTGCTCAGGTCCTGCTTTTTTTCGCTTTTAAAGCCCTGCAGAAGGTTTATATCTTTCATGGCTCAATCCTCCCTGACGGCGGCGCCGATGGCTGAGAAGGACCTCACAAAGGTGATCCGGTCGGCCCTGACGTTGTTCAGGGGGGAGACCTGGGCGGCGGGGATCCCCAGGGCGGACGAGAAATAGTCGTCCAGCTTGGGGAATATACTTCCGCCTCCGATGAGAAGCACCTCGGCGACGGGAAAGAGCCCGCCGGAGTCCTGATTGTAAAACTCAATGGTCTGCTGGAGCTGCTCCACGATGGGGGAGTAAGCGGCGCGGGAGATGGCGCTCAGCTCGGACTCAGGGATATCCATGGCCTGAAGATCTTCCAGGGCGAGCTGCTCGTACTCGGAGGCCTTGATACCCATGGTATCGCGGAAGATCTCCTTCAGAGAACCCACTCCTTCGGTAATCTGGCGGCTGTGAAGCACTTCACGGCGCTTTAAGATGGTAAACTGGGTGCTGCTGCTGTCTATATCGCAGAGGAAGCAGACCCGGTCGCTCTTGGCGGGGCCGACGAAGGAGGCATAAGCCTTGGCCTCGGAATTGGCCATGACGTCTATGTAGGAGCGCTTGTATTCCAGGATTTCCAGAAGCCTGCGGTAGGGTTCCAAAGATTTCCGGGGGGAGAAGGAGACGATCCCGAAAATCTTATCCTTGCTGCGGCTGTACTCCTTGAAGGAAATCACATGGGTCTTGCCCAGGCCGGGAAAGCTCTGGGAGAGTTCGAACTCCACCGCGGCGTTCAGCTCGGCGTCGGGAAGAACGGGCAGAGAAATGGGGCGGACGACGGTCTGCGGATTGTTGACGCAGAGGGCGACGGAATCCACTCCCCGGGAGAGGAGCTTATTTTTCGCCGTGGTTTCCTTGATGGCAAGGGCTATCGTACTTAAATCCTTTTCGTCGTCGGAGAGCGTATTGCCGCCGATGTTCGCCGAGATATTGAAGATGCTGCAGCTTTGAAGCTCCGGATGGTAACCGTTCTGCACCAGGGCGATCTTGACCGTCCTGGGGGTTACCTCCAGACCAAGCACCTTACGTCCCATTCACAAGCCTCCAAACATGTTTCTTTATCTTTTTTGGGTATCCTATGTAAAATATTACTACACAAGCGGAGAAGAGGCCCCAACAGGCGGGATCTATCCTTTGCCTGCCCCTGTTAAAGGGAGGCGGCAGGCGCAGCCTGACGGGGGGATTTTTTCACCAAGTTATCGATCTGTTCGCATACGCCGGCAAAATTGCTCAAAATCTCATTGTTTTGTATTCTAACAACGGTCAAGCCATATTCTTCGAGCTGTTCGGTTCTGAGTTTATCCTGCAACAATCCGGTTTTCTCATAATGCTGCGAACCGTCCAGCTCAATCACAAGCTCAGCGCTGGCGCAATAAAAATCCACAATGTGGTTGCCAATCACTTTTTGCCGCAGGAATCTCACGGGATAATTTCTCAGGAAGTCATACCACAGGCGGCGCTCTTCTTTCGTCATGCTTTTTCGAAGGACTTTTGCGTGAGCCGTTAAACCGGGATTGTGCTTATATTTCACGGAATCCTCCCTGCGGGCTGTGCCCGCTTTCCCCCCTTTGACAAGGGGGGCTTTGGGGGTGTGGGAATCCCTCCGGCACTGCGTGCCACCTCCCTTTGACAAGGGAGGCACTATTGGGGGTGGTGCGGGAATCCCCCCTGCGGGCTTTGCCCGCTTCCCCCCTTTGACAAGGGGGGGCTTTGGGGGTATCTATTCATTCGGAACAAAGTTCCGGGAAATTCGAAGTCAGAACCGGACGTTCCGGCGGGGAAGACAAGGCGGGCACCGGGGGAGGAATCCCTCCGGCACTGCGTGCCACCTCCCTTTGACAAGGGAGGCACTATTGGGTGTGGGAATCCCCCCTGCGGGCTGTGCCCGCTTCCCCCCTTTGACAAGGGGGGCACTATTCACTCGGAACAAAGTTCCGGGAAATTCGAAGTCAGAACCGGACGTTCCGGCGGGGAAGACAAGGCGGGCACCGGGGGAGGAATCCCTCCGGCACTGCGTGCCACCTCCCTTTGACAAGGGGGGCACCGGGGGTGGAATCCCTCCGGCACTGCGTGCCACCTCCCTTTGACAAGGGAGGCACTAGGGTGCGGGAATCCCCCCTGCGGGCTATGCCCGCCGTCCCCCCTTTAACAAGGGGGGCACTGAGGTGCGGGCGAGTCAGGTCGTGGGAGAGGGATCGGCGGGGGCGGAGCGCTGGGTGATGGTCTGGGAGAGCTGCTTTGCGCCGGTATCGGTATACGAGATGGTTATCGTATAGTCAAAGGCGGTCCCGCCGGGGGCTACGCCCTGGGAGAGAGTGATATCGTGGATTTTGGCGACGGACTTGGTAACCTCGTCCCCCGTGCCGGGAAGGGCGGCGGTGGTGTCCTCCACCTGGGCGGAATAGAGGGTATCGACGGAAAACCAGATGACGGTCCCGGAGAGATCGGTTGCGCTGGCGGGGTTATTGCGGAGACGAATGACCTTGTTGGGGGTATCCACGGTGATGGCATCGGTGGCATCGTGCTGACGGATCTGGACGGTGATCAAGGACAGGGCGGTGCGGGCCTCGGTCTCGGTGTATATATCGTCGCTGATCTTCCCATAGGAATTGAGGCCGGACTGAATCATGCCGGCAACGGCGCCGCCCAGGATGGCGAAGACCACCATGGCGACGACGAGCTCTATGAGGGTGAAGCCCTTTTTGTTTCTCAAAAAGCGCATACTCCGCCGCCTTTCCTATTTTAACGCAAGGGTGACGTTCCCCGTGGCCTCGTTATACATATAGCTGTAATCGCCGGTATTCATCCGGGCGGTGGTGACGCTCCGAAGAAGGTCGCGAAGCTGGTCCGCCTGGGTCTGGCTCAGGAGCTGCGACCCGTCGTCGGGGTCCAGCAGCGTAATGTCCGGATAATGGCCCTCGTAGGCGTAATACTGGCTGATCGCCTTCCGGACGAGCTCCTGATGGTCCGACATCTGGAGTTCCTTGGCGCGCTGAGAATAGGCGTAAAGGCTGGGCAAAGCGATGCCCACCAAAATGGTGATCACCGCCATGACAATGACGAGCTCCATCAGAGTGTAGCCGCCGGTATTCGGTTTTTTCCGCGACCGTCGTTTCACAGCCCGCCTCCTTTTTCCAGTACGCCGGGGTAGGACAATCGGGCCGGCCGGTCCCGGCCGGCCCGTTTGTCTATTCATATTTTAATTCAAATAACTAATTAGGGAGTAGGAATGGGGCCACTTGTGCTTCCTGTACCATCATTAAAAGTTTCGTCGATTGTTCCGGAAGATACAGAAACAGTGTAGCGTTTTGTACCAATATCAACATAGTAGGTAAAAGTATCTGAATTAAGGCCGGTTGCAGGATTCATGGTACCGGCAAAGTTTTTACCTGCATAATACTCGATGGTTCCGGCGGTTGATGTGTCACCCTGGGCTAAATTGGTTTGACCTTCTGCAAGCATAGCTTCCACAGCAACAAGGACGTTTCTTGTATCACTTATAGCAGACTTTTCTCTTGCGCTTTCTGTAAAACCGGTAAATCTAGGGATGAGGACCGCTGCTAGAATAGCGATAATTGCAATGACGACGATTAACTCAATAAGAGTAAAGCCTTTCTTATTGAGATTTGATTTAATATCCTTTAACATAAAGCACCTCCAGTATATTTAATAGAATGTAGATTTATCAGGATGCGTCAGCAGGAAGCGTGCTGTTTGAGACGGCTACGGTATAGATTTTAGTACCAAGCTGTTTCGAATAGGTAAATCCAAGGCCGTTTGTACCTTTAGTAACGGCAGTAATTGTGCTTTCACCATTTGCATCCAGTGCGTCTGTGCAGCTAATGATATCCTTCCCAACATATTTTTCAATAAGACTTTCAGCGGTTGCCGCGTCTGTTGAAGCGGCAGTAATTTCGCCATTAGCATCTGCTGCATCCAAAGCAACCAGGATATTTCTGGCGTCGCTGAGTACGGCTTTTTTACGACCACTTTCGGTAAACCCGGTGAACCTGGGAATGAGGACCGCCGCGAGGATCGCGATGATGGCGATGACCACGATGAGCTCTATCAGCGTAAAGCCCTTGCGGTCCATCAGCCTGCTTTTGACCTTTTCTGTCATGTGATAAACCCCTCTTTCAATACTTTATTAAGTTTGTTTATATCTCATCCTGCCGGATGGTTAAACCGAAGCCAATCAGGACACCGCGTTCATGATGGAGAGCATGGGGAGGAAGATGGAAAGAAGAATGGTGGCAACGATACCCGCCAGGATGACGATCATCACGGGCTCTATCATGGTGGTCATCTTGGTGATGGCGGCCTCCACCTCGTCGTCAAAGAAGCCGGAGGTGCGAAGAAGCATCTGATCCAGTTCTCCGGTCCTCTCGCCCACCTGAACCATGTGAATGAGAAGGGGAGGGAAGATGCCGATCCGGTCCAGAGATTCCCCGATGCCGCGGCCCTGCTGCACCTCCTCGGAGCTGACGAGGAACTTTTCCTCCACCGCCCGGTTCCCGATGAGGCTGGACATGATGGTCATGGCGTTAATGATATTGATGCCGGACTTCAAGAGCATGCCCATGCTGCGGGCGAAGCGGGAGGTGATGACCTTCACGGTGAGGCCCCGGGTGAGAGGGAAGGAAACCTTAAAGCCGTCAAACCGGAGGCGGCCGGAGGGAGTCCTCACATAGCTCACGAAGGCCAGGGCGATGAGAACCACGGCTATGGCTATATAAATAATGTTATGCACCATAAAGTTGGAAACCGCCATGAGGACCTTCGTAATGGCGGGCATCTCGCCGCCCATCTCGGTCAATATGCTGGAAAACATGGGGAGGACCATGACCATGAGGAGGATGACGACGCCGACGGTCATGCACATGAGGATAATGGGATAGGTCATTGCGGACTTAACCTTGCGGTTAATCTTATCGTCGTTCTCGTAATAATTGGCCATCTGTTCCATGATCTCGTCCAGAGTACCGGAGGCCTCGCCCACGCGGATCATATTCCGGAGAAACTCGGGAAACACATTGGGGAAGGCGGCCATGGACTGGGAGAGGAGCTTGCCCTTCTGCACGTCGTCCCCCACGATCTCCAGGACCTCCTTGAAGGCGGGTTTCTCCGTCTGCTCGGCTAAAATGGCGATGGCCTCGATAATGGTCACGCCGGAGCTGATGATGACGGAGAGCTGGCGGCAGAAGACCGCAAGGTCCCGCTTGTTGACATGGCCGAAGAGGCCGGAAAGGCTCACGCCCTCGGGTTTGGTCTTGATCTCCAGGGGGAAGAACCCCTTGTCGTTGAGCATGAACTCCAGGGCTTCCGCGGAGTCCGCCTCCAACGACCCGTTCCAAGCCTGGCCGGACATGCTCCTGGCCTTGAATACGAATTCAGGCACCCGGTATCACCACTTTCTGCTGCACAGCTGCTGAAATGTCTGCGTATCCTGGGTACGGGTCAGCGCGTCGTCATAGGATATGATCCTGCGGTTCACCAGATCGGCCAAAGACGCGTCCATGGTCTGCATGCCCGCGCCGGTACTGGTCTGGAGGACGGTATTGATCTGATGGGGCTTGCCCTCGCGGATAAGGTTCCGGATGGCGGTGTTCACCAGCATGACCTCGCAGGCGAGAACCAGCCCGGACCCATCTTCCTTGGGAAGAAGCTGCTGGGAGATGACGCCCTCCAGGACGGCGGCAAGCTGCGTTCGCACCTGGGCCTGCTGATCGTGAGGAAACGCGTCCAGGATACGGTTGACGGTCTTGGCCGCGCCGATGGTATGAAGCGTGGAGAAGACCAGATGCCCGGTCTCCGCCGCGGTAAGGGCTATGTCGATGGTCTCCACGTCGCGCATCTCGCCGACGAGAATGACGTCCGGGTCCTCCCGGAGGGCGGCGCGGAGCGCGGTGGCGAAGGAGCGGGTGTCCCACCCGACCTCGCGCTGGTTCACCAGGCCCGTCTTGTGCCGGTGCAGGTACTCGATGGGGTCTTCGATGGTGATGATATGACAGCGGCGGCTGGAGTTGATGATATCGATCATGGAGGCAAGAGTGGTGGATTTGCCGCTGCCGGTAGCCCCGGTGGCCAGAATCAGGCCGCTTTTCTTATTGGTGAGGGGGCGGACGGACTCGGGGATCCCCAGGGTCTCAAAGGCGGGAATGGCAAAGGGCAAGGAGCGCAGGGCCATGGAATAACTGCCGCGCTGCTTGAAGATATTGGAGCGGAAGCGGCCGAGGCCCGGCCGGGAAAACGAAAAATCCACCTCGCCGTTCTCTTCCAACGTTTTCCTCTTGGCGGGGCTGACACATTCGTCCACCAGGGCGGCGGTCATATCCGGGGTCATGGTGGGCATATTCTCCACAAAGGTAAGCCTGGAGTTCAGGCGGATCATGGGGGCGGTGCCGACCGCGACATGAAGATCCGTTGCTTTGGCATTGAAGGTGTATTCCAGAAGTTCATCCAGTTTCGGACCGTTAATCTCTGACATAAACCGTTTTCACCATCTCATTCAAGGATGTGGTTCCTTCCAGGACATGCTGTTTGCAGCTGTCGAAGAGCTGCATCATGCCGTTTTCCTTGGCGATGTCCCGGAGAACCTCGGTGCTCTTTCCTTCCTGGATCGCGTCCCGCAGGGCACGGTTGATGTGCATGACCTCATGGAGGGAAATCCGCCCGGAGTACCCTGTACCGTTGCACTTGGGACAGCCGACGGGATGATAGATCTCGGCGGGCTCGTCGAGGAGCATGACGTCCATCTCCGCCTGGGTGGTAAGCGCCTTCTTCCTGCAGTGCTTGCACAGCCGGCGGACCAGGCGCTGGGCGATGATGCCGGAGAGGGACTCGGCCACAAGGAAGGGTTCGATGCCCATATCCACAAGGCGCGCAATCGAACTGGGCGCGTCGTTGGTATGCAGAGTGGAAAGAACGAGATGGCCGGTGATGGAGGCGCGGACGGCAATCTCCGCCGTCTCCTCGTCGCGGATCTCGCCGATCATGACGATGTCCGGGTCCTGCCGCAGGATGCTGCGCAGGCCGGCGGCGAAGGTGAGGCCCGCCTTGGTATTCACCTGAACCTGATTGATGCCGTGAAGCATATATTCCACAGGGTCCTCAATGGTGACTATATTCAGCTCGGGAGTATTCAATTCCCGGAGCAGCGAGTACAATGTGGTGGATTTGCCGCTCCCGGTGGGGCCGGTGAGCAGAACGATACCGTTGGTCTTCTTGATGATCATGTCCACCAGGCGGCTGTTTTCCTTGGTAAAGCCCAGCATCTCCCGGGTAAAGAGGAAGGAGGTGCGGTCCAGAATACGGATAACGATCTTTTCGCCGAACACGGTGGGCAGGGTGGAAACACGGAAGTCGTAATTCTTGCCGGCGATGTTCATCTCGATACGCCCGTCCTGAGGGACGCGCTTTTCGGCAATGTTGATGCCGGCGATGACCTTAAACCGGGTGGAAACCGCGGAATAGAGGTTCTGAGGAATGGTCATGCTCTCCACCAGGGAACCGTCGATACGGAAACGGACCATGACCGCGTCCTCGAAGGGCTCGATGTGAATATCGCTGGCCCGGAGGGTCACGGCCTGGTTCATGATGGAATTTGCAAGGCGGACGGCGGGCGCGTTCTGAATATCCGCGTCATCCACTTCCTGGCCGGAGGTATCCACCATCCAGTCCCTCTTCAGGTCCTCGATGGCGCGCTCGGACATCTGCTGGGAATAATAGACCTCAATAGCCTGATCGATCTCCGAGGCGGAAGCGACAAGGGAGCGGACAGGCTTCTGAATGAGAAGGCGAAGATCGTCCAGAGC
Source organism: Papillibacter cinnamivorans DSM 12816 (assembly GCF_900176335.1). GTDB lineage: Bacteria > Bacillota > Clostridia > Oscillospirales > Oscillospiraceae > Papillibacter > Papillibacter cinnamivorans. The sequence continues at coordinate 565,906 of NZ_FWXW01000001.1, read as the reverse complement.
GTACATGTTCCGTGGGTCGCTCATGGCAACATACACCACGCCGTCCTTCTCGTAAATCGGGATCATGGTGTACTTTTTTGCAACTTCCTTGGGGATCAGACGAGCTACCGCCGCGTCTATATATGTATTCTGCAGGTTGACCCGTTCCACCGCGATCTGTTTGGCAATGGTGTCGGCCAGCGTCCCGTCCGTCAGGTAACCGAGATCCACCAGAATGTCGCCCAGGCGCTTCCAGTTGGATTTCTGTTCCTCCAGGGCGTTCTCCAGCTGGTTCTGATCGATCTGCCCGGATTCCAAAAGCATTTCACCAAGCTTTTTCTTGAACGGTCTCAATCCAGCCCCTCCGATCCGCCGATGGAAAAATTTTTATGTTAGTCCATATAATATACATAATTTTCCGCAGTTTGTCAACATAATTTATCTATTTCGGAAAACTTATATGAGAATTGGGTTAAAATAGAAAGAAAAACGCGAATTATGAAACTATTCGAGAGAATTTTGTCACAATTTGTTACCGTTCCTGCCGGAAACGCATAATTGTTATTATGTAAATCCTAGTCGGATATGTTCACTTTCGCATTTTTTTTGAATCCTCCGGGATATTCCGGGGAAGCTGAAAAGAATACCCCCGCGCCTGTTTTTCAAAAAGAGAGACGGAACGAATCCCGGAAAACTTAAAATATGTCCTAAAAATTAACGGCACGAGGTTGGTTAAATTATACAACGAGTTATTTCCGAAAGCAAGATGCAGTTAACATAAAATTTTGTATTTTTATGTATTTTTTAAGCAGATTTTACCGAAGCCCTGCAATTTTTTTCAGCGGAGCATTGACGGAGTAAAAAGAGGAAGAGAAGAGAAAACCAACACCCAACAGAGCCCGATTTTTGCGGGAATACAGCCGGTTTTTCCATGAGAAAGGAGCGCCTGACGCGGGGACAGGCGGAGAGCCGCAGCGAGAACATAGCAAATGAGATACTGATGTATTTCCGCAGCCAGCGGCGGCTGAGCAGCGAGGTTTCCCTGTCGGACTCCATCGACACGGACAAGGACGGCAATTCCCTGTCGCTTATGGATGTGATCAGCGTGGACGACGACATGCTGGAAAGGCTCAATTCCCGGGAGATCTGCGAGCGGCTGCAAAAAGCGGTGAGCATCTGCCTCAACGAAAGAGAGGCGGAAATCATCTGCCTGCGCTACGGCCTGCGGGGAGCGGCCCCCTGGACGCAGCGGGAAATTGCCGCGCGTTGCGGCATTTCGCGCTCATACGTATCGCGGATTGAGAAAAAGGCGTTAAAGAAGCTCCGGGAGATGATGTCGAAGGAGCAGCTGGAATAACAAAACAAAACGGCCCGTATCGGTGCTTTCACGCTCCATACAGGCCGCGGCAAACTTCCTTCACGGATTAAAACAGAACGTTCACTCCCGTTCCCGCTCCCTGGCACCGAGATCGTTGTCCGCACCGGCACCGAAACGGACCGCGTCTTTGCCGAAACGGGCGCGGATCCGGTCCATGGCGCGCTCCAGCTCCTCCCGGCGCCTGCGCTCCACGCCGCCGGAGGAGAACAGGTTCAGCTGCTCGAAGCATTCGCTTTCGGGCAGAAGGTTCATCCCCGTCACGGTGAGCATCCGAATGGGAGCGGAAAGATTCCAGGAGGCTTCCACCAGTTCCAGAGCGGCTCCGGCGATCTCCGAGGAGAGGCAGGAGGGGAGGGGGAGGGGCTTCTGACGGGAGATGGTCTTCAGTTCCGGGTCGCGGATGACGACCTGCACCGTCCGGCAGCGGAGAGAGTGCCTGCGCAGGCGCGCGGCCACCGTGTCCGACAGAAGGGCTATGCCGGCGCGGACATCGTCCCGTCCCACCAGGTTTCTGCGGAAGGTAATGCCATTGCCCACGGATTTGATCTCCTGCTCCGCTCCGTATGGGAGAACGGGGGAGGCGTCCTCTCCGCAGGCATACTCATGGAGCTGGACGCCCAGTTTCCCAAGACGGGACCGGAGAAGTTCGCGGTCGCAGGCGGCCAGCTGTCCGACGGTCCCGACGCCGAGGCCCGCGAGAGCCGCCTCGGCCGCGCCGCCCACATACATCAAAGCGGAGACGGGCAGAGGCCAGACGATGGCCCGGAAGTTTTCCCGGGAGATCACGGTGGTGGCGTCCGGCTTTTTATAGTCGCTTCCCAGCTTGGCGAAAATTTTATTGAAGGAGACGCCGACGGACAGGGTGAGCCCCGTTTCGCTTTTCACCGTTTTCCGGATCCGGTCGGCCACCGCCCGGCCCGAACCGCCGAAAAGATGCATGGTGCCGGTGATGTCCAGCCAGGACTCGTCGATACCGAAGGGTTCCACCAGATCGGTGAAACGGGAGTAAATCGCGTTAATGCGCCGGGAATACTCCTCATAGCGGCTGTGATGGGGCGGGATCAGCACCAGGGCGGGGCATTTTTTTCTGGCCTGCCAGATGGTTTCGGCGGTTTTAATACCGAAGGACTTCGCCAGCTCGTTTTTGGCAAGAATGATGCCGTGGCGGCTTTCGGGGTCGCCGCAGACAGCCACGGGTTTGTCCCGGAGTTCCGGCAGGGTCAAAAGTTCCACGGAGGCGAAAAAGCCGTTCATATCGCAGTGAAGTATTGTCCTGTCCATGCCCCGGCCTCCTCTGGTTTTCTTACCCTTTATTGTACCACAAAGCAGGAAGCTTTTCCCGAAGAAGCGAGGAGTCATTTTCAGGGGTGCACACGCTCCCGTCCAAACCTCTTGTAATCAATCGTCTTCATAGAAAAGTTTTATATAAACGAATCGTACGTGCCTCCGGCGGGAGTTCCTTTTTCCACTCGCCGGGAAAAAGAATCGAAAAAGCGGCGCCAAGAGGCTCCGGCCCTACGGCATTACTGAGGACAAATCCTGCCCGCCTCCGCATGCATTGGGCCGTGTCCCGATGCGTTGTCGTCTTTGGTGGGCGCGAGCCCACCGTCATCCTCTGCCTTTCGGAACGCATCCCACTGACGCGCGGAGGTAAAGGAATCGGCATAGCCGATTCCCGGACATGATTTATCCTCAGTAACGCCAGATTTCTAAGGGAGGGTTTTGCGTGCAGGTGCACCTCCGAAAGAACCCGGCCATTAGCAGGAAAAACCGCCTGAACGGCTCAAAACATAGGAACTCTTAATTTGAGCCCGCAACCGGCCTTCTGAAAACCGGACATAAGCGGCTCAGGAAGTCTGCAAAAACCTTCACTCTGCGACGATAAAGAAGTTTTTGGCAAGGCGGATGGGTTACTGCTTTCCCTGAAAAATGGAGCCGCCCCAAAGGCGGTTACCTTTCGGACGGCTCCTCATTCTATTTTATGTTATCAGAGCTTGTGCAGCAACGGAGAGAGCTTTTTATACAGCGGCAGGGTAATGAGGCAGATAATGATACTCTTGATAAGGTTAAACGGCGTGAATGCATAGAGAATCAATGTAAGCTTGTCGTGAATCGCCGGAATAACGGCACTGGACATACCCACGATCATTTCTTCGGTGAAGCCCAGGACAAGGGCGTAAAGGGGCAGGGTGACGAAATAATTCACCAGGGCTCCCGCCACGGGCAGAGCAACCGCGCCGATCAGCAGGGAGATGTAAGCGCCTTTTTTTGATTTATGAGTCTTATAGTACCAACCGGCGGAAACCACAAAGGCCGAACCCACGATGAAATTGGCAAGGTCGCCCACGCCGCCTGTAGAAGCGAGGCCGCCGGTGAGAACGTGGAGCAGGCATTTAACAAATTCGATACCCATCCCGGCGATGGGACCCAGAGCAAAAGCGCCGATCAGGCACACGATATCGCTGAGATCAAGCTTCAAAAAAGTCGGGAACAGGGGAAGGGGAAACTCCAAAAACATGACTATTCGAGCGATAACGCCCAGGACCGCAATTTTTACAAGGGTATTGGTGGCGATTCGCTGCCGCGAATTTACCGCAGCGGAATTCAGAGACATGGAACAATTCCTCCCGTTTAAAATGTGAAAACACCTGAAAAGCAATGCCTTTCAGGTGTCAAAACAGCACAAAGCAGGTGCGTATTTCAACACATCTTCTTTCATCCAGACTGTAACTGTCGGTACCGGAATCCAACCGGTTCTGCGGCCGAGGCCGCTCGCGGACTATACCGCCGGTGGGGACTTTCACCCCGCCCTGAAGACATTCTATTTCGTTGTTCTCCATGTGTCAGTATACCGCATTTTCAGGAAATTGCAATAGGGAAATTGCGGATTTGAAGCGCCGCTGCCGCCATAAGGACCGGTTTTTCTTTGGCTGCCGGAAAACACGACATAAAAACGGCCGGAACGGGCAGATTATGCGTATCTTCCCTTTCAAGGGAAAAGCCTCCGGGGGCCCGAATTCACCCGGGAATATTCCGGGAGCGAATTGACAAATATTTACGGCAAACGTATAATCAACAATATGAATTTACCGGAAGGACAGCAGTGATGATACAAAACATTAAAGATAAGCGATATAAAAAGGGCGACAAGGAGATAACGTGCAGTTTTACCGGATACCGTCCGCAGAAGCTGCCGTGGAAATACGACGAGACCGACCCGAGATGCCTGGAGCTGAAACGCCGGCTGGACAGAGAGGTGGAAAAGGCTTACCGCGGCGGGATGCGGCACTTTATCTGCGGCATGGCACTGGGCTGCGACATGTATTTCTGCGAAGCAGTTCTCAAGCTCAAGGCAAAGCACGACGACATACTGCTGGAAGCGGCGATCCCCTGTGAGGAGCAGTCCGCCAGCTGGAATGAAAAGCAGAGGAACCGGTATTTCAGCCTCGTTTCCAGATGTGACGTGGAGACCATGATCCAGACCTCCTATACCCCCAGCTGCATGATGCGCCGCAACCAGTACATGGTGGAACAGGCAGGCCTTCTCATCGCGGTGTTCGACGGGATGCTGGGAGGCACGATGTATACGGTGGAACTGGCTACCAGGCAGGGAGTGAAGATCATAACCCTCCCTCCGGTAAAGGACTCCGGTTTGAAAGTGTCCAGCGCTTCATACATGCCCAAAAAGAAAAGCGAACTGGTATAGATTTTTAAATTCAAGGAGCGGGATCGAGGCCGATCCCGCTCCTAAGTCCGTCGAAAAACCCTGTTTTTCGACGGTAACGGGGAAAGGGACGCGCCTTCCCGAAGGCTCGCAAGGCATTGAAATTTATCTTTTGCGGATTTTGGTCACGGAACGCAACACAAAATTCGCAAAAGCTTTTCGCCGCTGGCGAAAAGGAGGAGAGGATTTTTGCGATAAGATTAGGAGCGGGATCGAGGCCGATCCCGCTCCTTTATTTACGTTTCTTTTATTTGGCCCATTGTTTCCGGCCGGTCTGAAAGAGATTGCCGCCGTTACAGTCGATGGCCACGATGAGGGGAAGACAGTCCACCTGCATCCGCTTCACCGATTCGCAGCCCAGTGCCGGAAAGGCGATTTCCTCCGCGGAGCGAATATGCCGGGCGATAAGAGCCCCGGCGCCGCCGACCGCGCAGAAATACGCGGCGCCGTATTCCCGGATGGCCTCCGCCACCGCTTCGCTGCGTTCTCCCTTTCCAATCATGGCGGCAAGACCCAGAGAAAGAAGACGGGGCGCGTACGGGTCCATGCGGCCGGAAGTGGTGGGCCCGCAGGAGCCCACGGCCATGCCGGGTTTTGCGGGGGTGGGCCCGGCGTAATAGATCACCGCGTCTTTCAGCGGAAAGGGAAGGGGGGCGCCTTCGTCAAGCAGCTGGAAGAGCATCTTATGAGCGGCATCCCGGGCCGTATAGACCGTCCCGCTGAGGGAAACCCGGTCGCCCGCACGCAGAGAGCCCAACTGCTCTCTGAGGCCGCCGGTATCAAGCGCGATGACGGAGGATGACATAGAAAACACCTCTTACAAAATAGCGGCACGCACCGGATTATGAAAGACAGGGATCGGACGGCGCCTCTTCCGCTTCGACCTCTTCGTCGGGCAGATGAAGAGAACCGAACTCGCTTCCCAACCCGTCCAGCTCGGCGGACAGGGAGCCCAGAGAGTCCTGCATTTTTCCCAGTTCCCCTGAAATATGGGAGGCGACCACTTCAAATTCCGCTTGAACGGAGGCGTATCTTTCCCTAGCCCGGGACAGAAGGGCCTCCATCTCTTTCCGGAGCTTCGCCGCCTGGTCCCTGGCGGCTTTTTCAATGGCCTCCGCTCTTTGATAGGCGGACACCTCAATCTCGGCCATGTGCAGTTTCATGGTTTCGTAGGCAACTGCGTCCGGTTCCGTCTTGGAAAGTTTGCCGCGCAGTTCGTCCAATTCCGCGGACATTCCGTCCAGTTCCTCGCTCTGGCGGGAGGTGACGGCGGTCAAACGGGAATTCTCCTGGCAGATCTCTTCCAGCTGGGCGGCAAGCCCGTCTTTCTGAGAGGTGAGACGCTCATTTTCGTCTCCCGCAACCTGAAGATCGGCGCGAAGCTGCATAATTTCGGTCTGAAGGTTTTCCAGCTCCGCTTTGTGCCTGTCTTCCTGCTCTGTGACCCGGGCCTGAAAAGCATCCAGTTCACGGCGATTCTTCTCTATAATCTCGGCGCTTTCCCTGGAAGCGTTTTCGATATAATTCAGAACGTCCTGCCGGTTGAAGCCTCCAAAGGCGGAACTTTTAAACAGCTTGTTTTCCAAAGCGATTTCCCCCGCTTTCGTTTTATACCATGCCGCGATGCGCCCTTCACGCAATATATCATTTTTCCATTTTAACACAAGAGGGGAAATAACACAATATCCGCCGGGAAAACCGGCGGTTTGACCCCGTACGACATCCGGAGAGCCGAGCCCCGCACCGGGGACGGTCCCGGGTTCGCTTCTCCGGGCATATTGGGGGCTTTTCCCGCATAGGGTGTGACGGAGGGAGATGATCCGATGAAAGTCATACCGCGGCGCCTCACGGGAGCGCGCAAGGGAAATATACGGAAAAAAGAAGCTGCGGCGGCGCCGAAAGCGCCGGCGCCCCATCACCTGAAAGCGCTGACCCAATTTCCCAAGCTCCCCAAACTTCCCAAGCTGCCCAAGCCGCCGCAATGGACAATGCCGGCGCAATGGTTCCGGGGGAAGCAGGCGGGAAAACCTTTTAAAGCCATCCGCCTTCCGGTCAAATGGCCCCTGGCGCGCGCGGCAAAAGAAGGCGCGCGGAAGGAAACCCACTCGCCGGGAGAATAACCCGGAACACAGTTTAAGCCGCGCCGAGGCGCGGCTTTTTGCTACGCCGGAGAAGAGGCCACCAGTGAATGACTGCGCATAAAACACCCTGCTTTTCCAATACTAGGCATATCAGATACCGGCGGACGGGGTTAAGACAGAAGAAAAACAGCAGCGCAGGAAAGGAGCTTAACATGAAGAAACGAATCCCTAAAAAAAATCCTTCCGCATTCGAAATGTTTCCTTTAGCGGATACAGAAAAACGGGACCCTGTCACGAACACCACCATTCCGTCCAAAGAGAGCGTCGAGGCCGCGAAGGAATGGGTGGACTTCAATCATAAATAGCACTGCAGCGAAACGCCGCCAGTTTTGGCAGCTTTGTCCGGCTATAATTTTGTTTCCCGTGCAGATACTAACGGGGACAGGGTAAATGCCATGCCGAAGGCATGATAGAAATAAAAAAAACGCGGCTTTGCCCGCGAGCATCGGCCCTGTAAGGACGGGGTCCAGACCCCGTCCGGCCCACATAGAATCCGGCTGAATCGGAAACCGCCGCTGGGATGGAATTTATCCCAGCGGCGGTTTAGTTTTGTCAATTTTTATTGGGCCTTTGGTTGATCCGCGTTTTCAGATTTTGCCGATATCCGTCCGGTACTGCATGCCCTCAAAACGGATCCCCCGGACAGCGGCATAGGCCTTATCCACGGCCTTGTCCAGCGTATCCGCCGCGGCAGTCACGCCGAGGACGCGCCCGCCTGAAGTAAGGATCCGACCGTCGTAAGCTCTCGTGCCCGCATGATACACCGTGATGTCCGCGGGGACGGCATCCAGGCCTTCGATGGGAAAGCCGGTCTGATAGCTTCCCGGATAGCCGCCGCTTGCCAGCACCAGGCAGCAGGAGGCTCCGTTTTCCCATTGAATTTCCAGTTCCTCCAGGCGCTCCTCCGTCACCGCCAGCATGATCTCCAGCAGATCGGTCTTCAACAGAGACAGGACCGCCTGGGCCTCAGGATCGCCGAAGCGGGCGTTATATTCGATGACCTTGGGACCGTCCTCCGTCAGCATCAGGCCGAAGTACAACACTCCCCAAAAGGGTCGGTCTTCCGCGTTCATGGCGCGAAGGGTGGGAAGAAAGATCTCCTCCATGCATCTTGCGGCGAGCTCGGGAGTGTAATGCCGGCTGGGGGATATGGCGCCCATGCCTCCGGTGTTGGGGCCCCGGTTTCCGTCCAGGGCGCGTTTGTGGTCCTGGGAGGAGGGCATGGGGCGGATGGTCTTCCCGTCGGTAAAGCACAGGACGGTGACTTCCGGCCCGGTGAGGCACTCCTCAATCACGATCCGGGCGCCGGATTCCCCGAAGATTTTGTCTTCCATGATCCTGCGGACGGCCGCCTCCGCCTCCGGAAGGGTCTGAGCCACCACCACACCTTTGCCGAGGGCCAGTCCGTCGGCCTTGACCACCAACGGCGCGCCTTCGCTGCGGACGTAGGACAGGGCGGCATCCATGGAATCGAAGACCCGGTATTTCGCCGTGGGGATACCGTACTTTTCCATGAGGCCCTTGGAAAACACCTTACTGCTTTCAATCACGGCGGCGTTCTTCCGGGGCCCGAAGGCGGGAATCCCCGCCGCCTCCATGGCGTCCACCATACCCAGGGCCAGGGGATCGTCCGGCGCCACCACCACGAAATCCGCGCCGTTCTGGACCGCAAAGCCCACCATGGTGGGCACGTCCGTGGCTTTTATGTTGATGCATTCGGCCTCGGAGGCGATTCCTCCGTTTCCGGGAGCGCACCAGAGTTTTGTGACCCGGGGACTACGGGAGAGGGCATGCACGATGGCGTGCTCCCGGCCGCCGCCGCCGACAACGAGAACCTTCATGGCGTTACCTCCGTTTCTGCCGTTTGCCGGAACCTCCGCGGGCATCCTCCCGGCGGGAGGACGCGGGTCTTCGCAGACGGTCCGGAATCAAATACATGAGCGAACTGAAAGGGTTCGGGGCATCAGTGTCTGAAATGGCGCACACCGGTAAACACCATGGCGATCCCGGCCTCGTCGCAGGCGTCGATGGACTGCTGATCCCGGATGGAGCCGCCGGGCTGAATGATCGCGGTAACTCCGGCTGCGGCGGCGGCGTCCACGCAGTCCCGGAAGGGGAAATAGGCGTCGCTTGCCATGACAGAGCCCCTGGCCTTGTCTCCGGCATATTTGATAGCCAGTTCCAGGGCGGTGACGCGGTTGGTCTGACCGGGGCCGACGCCCACCGTCTCGGTATCCGTGGTGAGAACCACCGCGTTTGACTTCACATGCCGGACGATCCGCCAGCCGAAGCGCAGGGCAGTGAGCTCCGCCTCTGTGGGCGCCCTGCGGGTGACCACCCGGAGGGTTTCCTCCGGGGAAGGGCAGTCCAGACTCTGCACCAGAAGACCGCCGCCCACCTTTTTCATATCCAGCATGTCCGGGGTGTTGGGAAGGGAAATCCCCGGGAGGGCCATCAGGCGGAGATTCTGCTTCTTTTCCAGAATGGCAAGGGCTTCCGGGGAAAAAGACGGGGCGATTATAATCTCCAGAAAGAGCTTGGAAAGCTCCGCGGCGGTTTCCCCGTCGCATTCCCGGTTCAGGGCCACGATGCCGCCGTAAATGGAGACGGGATCGGCCTCCCTGGCCCGGACAAAGGCCTCTAGGATACAGGAGCCGATGCCGACGCCGCAGGGATTGGCATGCTTGAGGGCGACGGCGCAGGGCACGGAAAAGTCCTTGACGATATCCACCGCGGCGCCGGCGTCGCCGATGTTGTTATAGGAGAGTTCCTTACCGTGAAGCTGCCGGGCGGCGGCTATGGTGCCTGCGGGAGCGCCGATTTCCCGGTAAAAGGCGGCGCTCTGGTGGGGATTTTCCCCGTAACGCAGGTCCTGGGCTTTGTCAAAGGTGAGGGTGAGGCGCTCGGGCCAGCCGCCGGGGCCCACCCGGCGAAGGTAGCCGGCGATCATGGCGTCGTACTGGGCGGTGGTTTCAAAGACCTTGAGAGCCAGGGCGTATTTCGTCTCCCGGGAGACTTCTCCCTGCTCCAGCTCACAGACGACGGCGTCATAGTCGCCGGGGTCGGTGACAACAGCCACGTCCTGCCAGTTTTTGGCGGCGGCCCGGAGCATGGTGGGCCCGCCGATGTCGATATTTTCTATCGCCTCGGGGAGGGTGACGCCGGGGCGGAGAATGGTTTCCCGGAAGGGATAGAGATTGATGACCAGCACGTCGATGGGGACGATGCCAAGCTCCTCGAGCTGCTTCATGTGCTCCGGATTGGAGCGCATGGCGAGGATCCCCCCGTGGACCGCGGGATGCAGGGTCTTGAGCCGCCCGTCCAGGCATTCGGGAAAGCCGGTGACCTCCGTGATCCCCAAAACGGGGATGCCGGAACTCTCCAGGGCCTTCTGGGTCCCGCCGGTGGAGACGATCTCGAAGCCCAGGGCGTGAAGACGCCGGGCAAAATCCACCACGCCGGTTTTGTCAGACACACTGATGAGCGCTCTTCTTTTCATCTGTCCTTATCCTCCTCCAAAATACGCACTTTTCGGCCCTCCACTCGGAGACGCCCCTGACAAAATAAGGAAACGGCGCGAGGCAGAAGATGCCACTCGGCCTCCTCCATCACGCGCCGCTGAAGACTTTCAGGCGTGTCGTCCTCCCGGATCTCCACCGCCTTCTGCAAAATAATCGGCCCTCCGTCGGGCACGTCGCTGACAAAATGAACGGTGGCCCCGGTGACCTTGACGCCGTATTCCAGCGCGCGTTCATGCACCCGGAGCCCATAGAAGCCCTCCCCGCAGAAGGAGGGGATCAGAGCCGGGTGCACGTTGATGACCCTGTTGGGAAAGGCCTCGGTAAACCGGGGCCCAAGGATATAGAGAAAACCGGCGAGGACCACGAGGTCGGCCCCCGCGTTTTGGAGAACGCCGACAACCGCGTCGGTGAATTCCTCACGGCCGGGGAAGCGGGATCTGTCCACCGTGAAGCAGGGGATCCCGGCGGATTTCGCCCGTTCCAAGGCGAAGGCTCCCGGATGAGAGGAAACGACGGCGGCAATGGTCCCGTTTTTGAGCTCACCCGATTTCCAGGCGTCTATAAGAGCCTGGAGATTGGTTCCTCCTCCGGAGACCAGCACGGCGATCCTCAGCATAGCTCGATCCCGTCCTCGCCCTTTACGACGCAACCGATGACATAGGCCCGCTCGTTGCAGCAGACCAGGGCGTCCAGGGCGGCTCCCACGTCGTTTTTATCGATGGCGAGGATCATGCCGATCCCCATGTTGAAGGTGTTGTACATATCCCGGGAGGGGATTTTCCCCTGAGACTGGATGATGTCGAAAATGGGAAGGGTAGGGAAGGAATGACGGCGGATGGAGGCGGTAAGACCCGGCTTCATCATGCGGGGCACGTTTTCGTAAAGCCCGCCGCCGGTAATATGGCTGATGGCCTTGATTTTGATACCCACGGTGTGCATCAGGTGCCAGATGGTCTTGACGTAGATCCGGGTGGGCTTGATAAGCTCTTCGCCCAAAGTGCAGGAAAGCTCCGGAATATAGGCGGAGAGCGTCTTTTCATTGACGTCGAATACCTTGCGGACCAGAGAAAACCCGTTGGAATGCAGCCCGCTGGAGGAAAGACCGATGAGAAGATCCCCCTCCTTCAGGTCGGCGCCGGTGATCAGCTGGTCGTAGTCCGCGATGCCGCAGGAGAAGCCGGCCAGATCGTATTCCCCCGGGGGATAAAAGCCCGGCATTTCGGCCGTTTCCCCGCCGACGAGGGCGCAGCCCGCCTGCCGGCAGCCATCGGCGATTCCGGAGACCACGGCCTCTACCTGAGCGGGATCATTTTTCCCCACGGCCAGATAGTCCAGGAAAAAGAGGGGGAGGGCTCCCTGGCATACGATATCGTTGACGCACATGGCCACGCAGTCGATACCCACCGTATTATGCTTGTCCAAAAGGAAGGCAATTTTCAGCTTGGTTCCCACGCCGTCGGTCCCGGAGACCAGGACGGGGCGCTTCATGCCTTCCAGAGAAGGCTCGAAAAGGCCGGAAAAGCCGCCCAGGCCTCCCAGCACGCCTTTGATGTAGGTTTTTTCCGCCAGAGGCCGGATGCGCCGGACCGCTTCGTATCCCGCGGTCACATCCACGCCGGCGGCGGCGTAGCTTTCGCTTCTGCTGTCACTCACTTTGACGCAGCCTCCTTTAAATCACATGGTTACCGTATCCGGAATCAGTCGCCCATGACGCGGCGGAGGATTTCCTGATAAGCGTCCTCCACGTTTCCAAGGTCGCGGCGGAACCGGTCCTTGTCCAGCTTCTCGTGGGTTTTGGCGTCCCACAGGCGGCAGGTATCGGGAGAGATTTCATCTGCCAGGACGACGGTCCCGTCGGAAAGACGGCCGAACTCCAGCTTGAAATCCACCAGCTCGATGCCGCGGTCGGCAAAATAGGACAGAAGCAGCTGATTAACTTTCAGGGCATACCGGTTGATGGTCACCAGCTCGTCCTCAGAGGCAAGCTCCATGGCCAGGGCGTGATAGGTGTTGATCATGGGATCGCCCAGTTCGTCGTTCTTATAGCTGTACTCCAGGACGGGCCGTTTCAGGGGGGTTCCCTCCGAAATGCCCAGCCGGGTGGCGAGGGATCCGGCCACGATATTCCGAACAATCACCTCGATGGGAACAATGGACACCTTCCGGACCAGCGTCTCCCGGTCGGAAAGCTCCTGAATGAAATGGGTGGGGATGCCCTTCTCCTCCAGCATCTGCATGAGATGGTTGGTCACCTTGTTGTTGATGACGCCCTTGCCCAGAATGGTGCCCTTCTTCTGGCCGTTGAAGGCGGTGGCATCGTCCTTGTATTCCACGATATACTGATCGGGATGGTCCGTTTTGAAGACCTTTTTGGCTTTCCCTTCGTAAACCTGCTCCAGTTTTTTCATATCTTCTGCACCTCTGACTGCATATTTTGATCCTTGCGGGCTACCTCGGCAGCCATGCCGGCCTTGAACTCAAGAAGTTTTTCTCTCAATACGGGATCGGAAAGGGCCAGAATCTGGGCGGCGAGGATAGCCGAATTATCGGCCCCGTCCACCGCGACGGTGGCGACGGGGATGCCCTTGGGCATCTGAACCATGGACAGGAGGCTGTCCAGCCCGTCCAGGGTGGAAGAGCGGATGGGGACCCCAATGACGGGGAGAGCGGTATAGGCCGCAAGAAAGCCTCCCAGATGAGCCGCTTTTCCAGCCGCGGCGATGATGACGCCGAAGCCCTCCTCCCAGGCGGACAGGGCGAAGCGCCTTGCCTCCTCGGGCGTCCGGTGAGCCGATATGACGCGGACCTCATAGGGAATGCCAAAGGCTTTCAGCTGCTCCAGAGCGTGCTTCATCACGGGAAAATCGCTGTCGGAACCCATAACCACAGCCACTTTTTTCATTGCTTATCCCCATTTCTCCATTGACGCGGCGAAACAGAAAACGCAGGCCCCGCGCCTTTCAGGCGGCCTGCGAACGGAGCCACGCCGCCCCGAAAGCCCAGACAGGAAGAAAGCCAAGACGGTACGCTGCGGGCAGGCCCAGACCGCCGCCGGTGTTTCCCATTCGCGCACACTTCTTTCTCTTCCGTTCTGCTGCCAATAAAATCTTTCGATATTATTGTATCGTATTCAAATTTCCTTTGCAAGCGGCCAGCTGTGCGCATGCATATTTTTGTAGGTTTCAACAACGCGGCTCTAAGAAAAACGGGCTCCATTGTAAACTCATCTGATGGGAAGGAAAGCGCGGAGGTATGGCGCGGAGCCGATTCGGCCGCCTCCTTACAGCTCTATGCCGCATTCCTTCAGCCGGCGTACGGCCTCGGCGGATCTGTTTTTCCAGGAAGCGGAAGCTGCAAAGGCCCTCCGCCGTTCCTGCTTCCACGCGCTGTTTTCCTGCAGAGCCTGCCTTATACAGGCCAGGAAGGACTCCCGGGTGTCCGCCTGGTAGACGACATCCTCGAATTCCTTCAGATCCGGGGCAATGGAGGAGGAAACAACGGGCTTTCCCATGGCGAGGTACTCGTAGATGCGATCGGGAACCACGTCGCTGCCGCGGCGGCAGGCGCGGCGGAAATCCAGAAGAACGTCGAAGCGCATCAGGTACGAGGGCAGGCTCCCCTGCTTCCTGTATCCGAGAAACTGTACGTTGGGGAGGGCTTTCAGCTCTTCCACCGGAGCTCCGGAGCGCACCTTGCCCACGAAGACGAAAGACCAGTCCGGCCGCTGGGAAGCGGCATATTCCGCAAAGGAGAGGTCCATATCGCCCCACACGGTCCCGGCAAAGCCCAGAATCGGGTTTTTCACGGTGAAAAGCTCCTGGGGGAAGGGAAGAGCGTCGGCATCCGAAAGGGAAAACAGCGGCTGCTGAAACCCTCCCGGCAGCAGAAAAGTATTCTTATTGTGTTCCGACAGGGCGGCAAAAATACCCGGCGAGGCGGCAAAAACCACATCCGCTTCGGAGGCGAGCTTTTCCTCCTCCGGAGCGAAAGCCGGGGATCGCTGCGCACAATCGAAGACAAGGCCGCTGTAAGTCAAATAATCCACCACGCCGGCATAGGAAGAGGAGGAGACCCAGAGCAGGGGATCGGAAACCCCCAGTTCTTCCAGTTTCGACTGAATGAAGGACGCCAGTTTTTTTTCGTTATGGCGGCGGACCCATTTATGGAGGTCCGCCCCCGGAAGGATTCCGGGCAGGGCGTAGGCGACGACTCCGTCGCGCACCTGGCGGCCGTTTTCCCGGGCCGCGGATTTTTTCCGGCGCTTCCGGTCCCCACCCAGGAGGGGCAGGGCGACAACGGGAGGCTCAAAGAACAAAAGACGCACGCCCCCTATCCGTCCCAGAAGGTTCTGGGTTCTTGACGGAAGGACGCGCCATTTCGTATCGGACAGACAGAGCAGCGTTTTCAAGTTTGATTTTCCTCCACAAGGGTTTTTCCCAGCAGCTCCCGGGCCGCTTCGGAATTGCGGTGTTCCATCTCACGCAGACGAACAACCGCCTCGGCAAGTTCCCGGGGATGACGGCCGCTTTCCACGGCAGCGTCAATATGAGCTTTCAGCAGGTCGAGATTTACATCCTTCAGGTCGGTAAAGAGCTCCTGCCCGATGTAGGAAAGGAAGGAGCTGATCTTATGGTCGTAGACCACGCCCACAAGGGGGATGCCCTGCCCTGCAGCGAAGACCAGGGCGTGGAGCCGCATGGAGACCACCACCCTCATGCGGGAAAAGGCCCCGATGACGACACCGGCGCCGCCGGTGGTCCGAATCATATAGTGGGGAGCCTTCATGCCCTGAGCGGCCAGCTTTGCCGCGGCCACGTCGATTCTGGGCTCTATGGGCAAAAAAACGGGGATCAGGCCGTAGGTCTCATAGGCGTAGTCGGCGGCGGCGCCGAAGAGAGGCGCCTTTTCCTCGTAACCCGGCCATTTCCGAAGAGAAAAACAGATATACTCGCCCCGGGGCGGAATCCCTTCGGCCAGAAACAGACTGTCCACCGCGTCGCCGGGCGCCGGAGGCAGAATCAGAGTGGGGTCCGCGCTGAGGATGATTTTGGGCACGCGGACTCCCATGGCCTCCAGCTCGCCCCGGGAATGGGGCTCCCGGAGGGTGATGATATCCACCCGGCGGTTGAGAATCCCGGCGGCCAGGCGCCGGCTGAACTGCCGCTTGAGGGGGCCGATGCCGCAGCCATACATGACGACTTTGTTGCCCAGCAGCTTGGCCGCAGTGATGGTGAAGAGATAAAACCAGAGGGAGCGGCGGCTGGTGACGTCCTGGATAAGGCTGCCGCCGCCGTTTATAAAGAGGACGCTCCGTCCCATACGGTATAAAAACGCGGGAATGTTAAAAGTATACACGGAGTTGACCCGATATTTCATGCGCGTGTTCTTGGGATTGCGGGACATGACCCATACCGGCATATCGGGATCGATCTCCCGGAGCTCGGCCACGATGGCCTCCAGAATGGCGTCGTCCCCGGAATTGCCGCGGCCATAAGCGCCGCACACGGTGACGCCGCAGCGCCCGGCGGTTCCCCGGGTCTGGCGTCTGAGGATGATCCCGTAGATCTCCCGCTGCCGGCGGCAGGTGTTCTCCAGGGAAAACCGCTCCGCGGCCTTCCGAAACAGCCGCTCGCCCATGGAGGCGCGCAGGGAGGGGTCCTTCGCCAAAGAGAGAAGATATTCCGCCAGGGTGTCCGGGTCCCCGGGAGAAAAGAGAAAGCCGTTGACCCCGTGATCAATGAGTTTCGGAACGCCGCCCACCCGGGTGCTGACGGTGGGCAGTTTCATGCGCGCTCCCTCGGTGACGGCGTAGGGAAAGGTCTCCGACAGAGAGGTGAGGGTGTTGATGTCGATGGACCGGTAAAAGCGGTCCATATCGGAAACCCAGCCGGCAAAACAGACCTTGCCGGCAACGCCGAGACTGCGGGCCAGTTCCCGGAGCATCCCCATTTCCTCGCCGTCCCCGGCGATGAGCAGGCGAAGAGGCGGATATTGTTCCGCCGCTTTGGCAAAACCCCGGATAAGGGTGGATACGTCCTTCACCGGATTGAGACGGGCGGCGATCCCCACCACCACGCTGCCCGCTTCCGTCCGGAGGCCCACGCTTTCCCAGAAGGCGCGCCTGTCCTCGCGGACGGGGGGAAGGTCGAAATCCAGGCCGTTATAAATCGCAAAAAGCCTGTCAGGGCGGAAGCCCCGGCTGATAAGCAAATCCACCATGGAATCGGACACGCCGATGCGATAGTCCAGAAGACGCAGGGCGATGGAATTGATGGTCCCGTAAGTCAGACGGTGAAAGGGACGGCCCAGGTAATCGAGCCTGTAGTCGCTGTGCACCGTGGTTACCACCGGAAGCTTCGCGGCGGTTTTCAGCAGGACGCCCATCATATTGGCCCGGGAGCCGTGACAGTGGATGAGATCAAACCCGCCTTCACGGACATACCGCTTCAGGCGGAGAAAGGTGCGAAGAACATTTCCCGAAGGAAAAACCTCGGTGGGGATGCCCAGCTCCTCCGCCTCCCGGGAAAAGGGGCCTTCCCGAAAGCAGACAAGCCGGACCGTTTCGGTTCGGCTGAGCATCTGCAGAAGGGAGAGCACATGGGTTTTGGCGCCGCCGCCGTCTCCTCCGCTGATGAGATGAAGGACCTTCATTTCCTACTCCACACACCGCGCATGCAGGGCTTCCATTCTAAGGGGAAGGAGCATCCGCGGCCGCCGTCTCTCACTGCGGACGGCCCGTCAGAAATTTAAAATTCCAAAAAACTGAGCGGAAAGGCACATGGTTTTCAAGGAAGAGAATCTCACGCATACAGGCAATTTGCCCTTGAGTAATCGCCGAAAGTATTATACAATAATAGCCGCGACGGGTCAAGC
The DNA here is from genome assembly GCF_900176335.1 of Papillibacter cinnamivorans DSM 12816. GTDB lineage: Bacteria > Bacillota > Clostridia > Oscillospirales > Oscillospiraceae > Papillibacter > Papillibacter cinnamivorans. The sequence continues at coordinate 548,290 of NZ_FWXW01000001.1, read as the reverse complement.
CGACAGCCGGGCAAAGCCCGCGGCACCGGCTGAGACACGATTCCGGCAGGCACCGGGAAACAACGTGCCGGAAAAGGAAAGGCCCGGCGGGAACAAAGGATGCGGGAAAAACATACCCCGCAGCGGAGGGATCGCATGAAGATCGTTGATGAAAAAGGAAAGCTGTTCGGGGCCGTCAATCTCGTGGATCTGGTGGTACTGATCCTGGTGATCGGCGGGATCGCCCTGGCAGTCTGGAAGTTCACGGGAGTGAGCGATACCTTCTTTGCAAAGAAGGTACAAATCACATATACCGTCAAGGCTGAGGGGCTGGATCCGGAGCTGTACGAGCAGACCCTCAAGCACGTCCCTTCCACCCTCATGGCTGCCGGGGAGAAACTTCCCGGGCAGATCACCGGGGTGACGAAGCAGCCACATATGGTATGCGTGCTGGGTGAGGACGGGCAGCCCATCTGGGTGGAGGATCCCTACCATATCGACCTGACTTTTACCGTGGAGGCGACGGTGACGGAGACCACCAATGTGCTGATGACCCAGGTGGGGACTCAGGAGGTCCGCATTGGGAAAAAGCACATTGTGAAATCCGAGTATATCGAGGTGGAGGGCATCATAACAGGACTTGAGAGGTCGGAGGAGTCATAAGGATTCCACGCCGTTTCCCGCAAGAACGGAGGCCCGGCGCGCGGCCGGGAAAACCGACCGCTCAAACAGCGGCGAGAGCGTCTGAATTTTACGGATAGCCGGCAGGGAAGACCCTTTGGATTTTCCGGCCCGGCGGAGGGAATACTATGGCAGAGGAAACAAAGCGGCCGCGGCGCCGGCCCAGCGTCATCGATATCGTCGTGGTGATCGTCGTCCTGTGCGCCGTCGCCTTCGGCGTCTACAAATTCGTGCAGTGGCGCAGGGGAGATACCGGGGAGAAAGTACAGATCGTCTATACGGTGCGGGCCGAGGGGCTCAGCCCGGAAACCTACGAACAGGTGCTCCAGTACATCCCGTCGGACATCATCGAATCGGGAGAGCGGCAGGACGGCAGGGTGACCGGGGTTGAGAAGCTTCCCCATCTGATTGCGGCGTCCTCCGACGAAACGGGCTCGGAGTGGGTGGAGGATCCCTACCACATCGACCTGCTCTTTACCCTGGAGGCAACGGTGACGGAAAGCGGCAGCGCCTGGCGCTCCTCGGTGGGAACGCAGGAGGTCCGGGTGGGGAGAATCTATACCGTGGAGACGGAGTATTTTGAAATCGACGGAAACATTCAGTCCGTTGAACGCCCGGAGAGCTGACGCATCACCGGCTCCAACCGGATCCGGAATCCGGCCGACTGCCGAAAGCGGCAGAAGGCCGGTATTTTTCTTTGCCGATAAGGCAAGGGGCCGAAGGAGAGGGAAACAAATGGGACAATGGCTGCAGGGCGCGGACGCCTGGCTTCTTCTCCAGGTACAGGAGCATCTCAGAACGCCGATCCTTACGGAGGCGATGCGCTTCTTTACGGCGCTCGGGAACTGGGGCCTTTTATGGGTTGCCGTATCCGCCGCTCTTCTCCTTACGAAACGGTACCGAAGGACCGGTATTGTCGCCCTCTGCAGCCTGCTGCTGTGTTTTATCCTGAACGATCTTATTCTCAAGCTGCTGGTTTCCAGGCCCAGACCCTTCGACGCAGTTCCCGGCCTTGTCAGCCTTATTTCTCCGCCGGGGACCTATTCGTTTCCCTCGGGGCACACCAGCAGCAGCTTTTCGGCGGCTTTCTCGTACCGCAGGGGCCTGGGAAAGCGGGGAGGACTCTTCTTTCTTCCGGCTTTTCTGATGGGTTTTTCCCGCATTTACCTGGGGGTGCATTATTTCAGCGACGTGTTGGCGGGGGCGGCGCTGGGGCTCCTGGCGGGGCAGACCGTATGGCTTTTCGCGAGACGGTGGTTTCCGGAAAAGGCGGCTGTCTGAGACCGTCTGAAAACTCTGTTTTCAGACGGGTACGGGGGAAGGACCGCGCCTTTGCGAAGGCGCACAAAGGATGCCCTGCGGAAAGTGAATTCCCGCAAGGCATTGGGATTTCACCTTTTTCGGATTTCGGTCATGGAGCCGGGCGCGAAATCCCAAAAAGCTTTCCGCCACTGGCGAAAAGGACGATGGTTTTTTTCTACAGACTAAACCGCCGCGTTCCATTATGGAACGCGGCGGTTTTGAATGCGATACGGGAAATTACTTGAGCTCGACTTTTGCGCCGACTTCTTCCAGCTTGGCCTTCAGGGCAGCGGCATCGTCCTTGGAGACGCCTTCCTTGACAGCCTTGGGAGCGGCTTCCACCAGAGCCTTGGCTTCCACCAGGCCCAGGCCGGTGATCTCGCGGACAACCTTGATGACCTTGATCTTTTCCGCGCCTATTTCGGACAGGACCACGTCAAACTCGGTCTTCTCCTCCGCAGCGGGAGCAGCGGCAGCGGGAGCGGCGGCGACGGCCACGGCGGCGGGAGCGGCGGCGGAAACGCCGAATTCCTCTTCCAGAGCATGTACCAGCTCGGAGAGTTCGAGAACGGTAAGAGCCTTGACTTCTTCAATCATTTTGGTTACTTTTTCACTGGCCATTGTATTTACCTCCATACATCATTCATACAGTTGTTTTTGTTTTTAAAAGGATGTTACTGGGCCTGCTTTTCGGAAATTGCCTGAAGAACCACCGCGAGGCCGCGGATGTTGGCGTTCAGGACCGTGGCAAAGCCGGTGATGGGAGCGATCATGGTTCCCAGGACCTGAGCCACAAGGACTTCCTTCGGCGGCAGCTCCGCCAGAGCGGTGATCTCGTCGGGAAGAATGACCTTGCCTTCCACAAAGCCCGCCTTGATTTCGAACTTATTGTTCATCTTCTTGGCAAACTCGGTGAGGATTTTTGCGGGAGCGACGGGGTCTGTGCTGGTCGCAAGGGCCGTGGTCCCGTTGAGGAAGGGATCCAGAGCGTCCAGCCCGGATTTCTTTGCGGCGAAGCGGGTAAGGGTGTTTTTCACCACGGTGTACTCCACGCTGCTCTTGCGCAGCTGGGTACGCAGGGCGGTATCCTCCGCGACGGTGATCCCCTTGTAGTCCACCAGGACGCCGGATGTGGAATTCTGCAGCCGGGCCGCCATAGCGTCCACGATTGCCTGCTTTTCGCTGAGTACTTTTGCGTTGGGCATTTTTTCATTTCACCTCCAGGTTGAAAAGAGTACCTACCATGCAAAACTGCGCCCACAGAAAAAAGTCCCCGCGCCAAAAGACGCGAGGACGTAAAGCCATCAAAAATCCCATGATTCAGATGAGCTTCCTCGGCAGGACGGACTTGCCGTTACAGCGTAAAGCTTCCTGCTGTCTTTGGAGCGCAATGTGCAGTATATCAAATGGAAGGCTGCCTGTCAAGGATAAACTGAGATTAAAGCTGCTTTGCGGCGTTGATCTTGATGCCGGGGCCCATGGTGGAAGCCACGACGCAGCTGCGGACGTACTGGCCCTTGGCAGAGGCGGGTTTCGCCTTCAAAATGGCGGACATCAGGGCGCCGTAGTTCTCCAGGAGCTTTTCCGGCCCGAAGGAAACCTTCCCGATGGGGCAATGGATGATATTGGTCTTATCCAGGCGGTACTCGATCTTACCGGCCTTGATCTCGTGGATGGCCTTTGCCACGTCCATGGAAACGGTGCCCGCCTTGGGGGAGGGCATGAGGCCCTTGGGACCCAGGATTTTACCCAGCCGGCCCACGATTCCCATCATGTCGGGAGTGGCCACCACTACGTCGTAATCAAAGAAGTTTTCGGTTTGAATTTTCGCGACCATGTCCTCGGCGCCTACGAAATCGGCACCGGCGGCCTTGGCTTCCTCCGCCTTGGGACCTTTGGCGAAGACAAGGACGCGGCGGGTCTTGCCGGTCCCGTGAGGCAGGACGATGGCGCCCCTGACCTGCTGGTCGGCATGCCGGGAGTCTACGCCCAGCTTCACGTGAAGCTCCACCGTTTCGTCAAACTTAGCCGGAGCGGTTTTTACCAAAAGGGAAAAGGCTTCCGCAGTATCGTACTGCACCGAGCGGTCGATCTGCTTGGCACTCTCCTTATACTTTTTTCCTCTAAACAATGTTCTTCCTCCTTGTCGTGGTCATTTCGGAATGATCCTCCCACTTACGAAAGCCGGTATTCCAAAGGCAAAGCGATTTGGCCCGGCTTCCGGGAATCAGTCTTCCACCGTGATGCCCATGCTGCGGGCCGTTCCGGCGATCATGCTCATGGCCGCTTCCACGCTGGCCGCGTTGAGATCGGGCATTTTCAGCTCCGCGATCCGGCGGACTTCTGCGCGGCTTATTTTGGCCACCTTGGTCTTGTTGGGGACGCCGGAGCCCGATTCGATCCCGCAGGACTTCTTGATGAGAACGGCCGCGGGGGGCGTTTTGGTGATAAAGCTGAAAGACCGGTCGGAGTACACCGTGATGACGACAGGAATGGTAAGACCCATATCGTTTTTGGTGCGCTCGTTGAATTCCTTGGTGAAGGCGGCGATGTTCACGCCGTGCTGGCCCAGGGCGGGGCCTACCGGGGGAGCGGGAGTCGCCTTGCCCGCAGGAATCTGGAGTTTGATATACCCTGTAACTTTTTGTGCCACTTGTGTGTGCACCTCCTAAAGAAAGATGTGGTGATACGCCGGGAACCGGCGTATATCTGGCGGACCGCCGCAGCGGCCCTCCCACGAAAACCGGGCACCGCCCGAAAACCGCTTGCCGCGGGAAATGACAGCGCGTAAGGTGCTTCCCTGGGGAAGCGCCGCGCCGGATGCCTCACCCGGCGCCAGGGACGGGGGAACCGGCTCAGTGACTTACGGGTTCCACCTGGTCCAGTTCCAGCTCCACGGGGGTTTCCCGGCCGAACATGGAGACCACCACCCGGACCTTGCTCTTGTCCAGCGCGATTTCCTCCACGACGCCCATAAAGGATTCCAGAGGCCCGTCCACGATTTTCACCGTGTCGCCCACCTCGTAGCTGACTTCGATTTTCCTCTTTTCCACGCCGAGCCCCGCCACTTCTTCTTCGGTAAGAGGGATCGGCTTGGTGCCGGAGCCGACAAAACCGGTGACGCCGCGCACATTGCGCACGAGATGCCAGGTTTCGTCGGTCAATACCATTTTGATCAGGACATACCCGGGAAACACCTTGCGCTCCACCGTCTTGGAACCGGCGTCGGTGATCTCCGTCACCGTCTCCATGGGGATTTCCACCGTGTGGATCAAATCCCGCAGATTCCGGTTTTCCACGTGCTTTTCAATGGTGGTGGCAACCGTGTTCTCATATCCCGAATATGTGTGAACCACATACCATTTGGCGGTTTCAGACATTTCGGCGTACCTTATCCTTTCACCGTGTTGATCAGCGACTGCACGCCCAGGCCGGCAATACCGTCAAACGCCCAGATGAAAACACCCACGATGAGCACGCAGACGATGACAATCAGTGTGTTCTGGAGCGTCTGGGCCCGCGTCGGCCACAGGACCTTCTTCAGCTCGCTTTTCATCTCGCGGCCCCAGCGCCGGAGGGCGTTGAAGGCTTTTATAACGGCGTTCTCCTTTTTAGGAGCGGCTTTATCCATTTTTTTCGCCTTTGGAGAGTCGGGCAGATTTTTCTTTTCCTCTTCTGACATTCAGACACACCCTTTCATTTGTGGGATCGGCCCTGCGGCACGTCACTTTGTCTCCGTGTGTAAAGTGTGCTTCCTGCAGAAGGGACAGAACTTGTTCATTTCCAGACGATCCGGGTCGTTCTTCTTGTTCTTCATGGTGTTGTAGTTTCTCTGTTTGCATTCCGAGCATCGAAGCGTGATTTTTACCCGCATTTCAACGGCACCTCCTTACAGTGATACCGGAACGGATCTCCCGTGTCCCGGTATGATTGCCTCCCTATTTTCCAGCGGCTCCGGCCGCGTCAAAGGGATTCGGCGCAGACCCGGGTCGGGGCCGAAAAATGCGCACAAAAAGAAAACCCTTTGAGATAGGTAGAAACAGTCTACCATACTTCCTTTGCCGGGTCAACAGTTATTTTTTTAATATTGTATAGGGCCGCAGGGCGGCGGGAAAAGGGTTTTTGCGAAGAAACCGGCCCGGCATAGTGCGCAGAATCAGAAAAAATGATATAATAGCCGCGGTACGGTCACTATATCGGGCCGGACGGCGCTGCTTGTCCCCGCCCTTCGGCCGCGATCGGGAACGGTGCCGTACGCCGCTGAGCGCGGAGCATGCAATCAGAGGATTTGCCGGGCCGCTTGAATTCGCGGCCGGCTGAAACGAGGTGCTATAATTGAGAGTAATGGCGATTGACTACGGCGACGCACGCACGGGGATTGCCGTTTCAGACCCCGCGGGGATCCTGACGGGAACGGCCGAAACCATCCACGAGAGAAACGCGGGACGGGTCGTGGATCGGATCTGCCGGCTTGCCGAGGAGATGAAGGTGGGAGAACTGGTGGTAGGCTATCCCAAAAACATGAACGCGACTTTGGGCCCCAGGGCGGCGAAAAGCGAGGAGCTGGCGGAGCTTTTACGGGAAAAGAGCGGTCTCAAGGTGATTTTATGGGACGAGAGGCGCACCACCACAGACGCGCACCGGATTCTCACGGAGACAGGCAGGAGGGGACAGAAAAGGAAGGACCGGGTGGACGCCGTGGCCGCTTCTTTGATTCTGGAGGGTTACCTCAGAAGCAAACATCTTGCAGGAGAAGAGGATTGATTCTATGAAAGGCCTGGCTTTGGGACTTACAATGGCATTTATCGGCATCATTCTGGTGATCGCTTCCATGACCATATGGGGGTTTGCCAGAAAGCTGGCCCCCGCAGAGACGGCGAGGGAAACGCACCCGGCCGTGAAGGAACGGCTGAAAAAACTCAAGCGAGCCCAGACGCTCTGCCAGATCATCGGGATCGTTCTCATCGTGCTGGGAGTCGTCACGGGCATTCTGCTGGAGCTTTCTTTCTGATATCGGCTCACGGAGGAAGAGAGCGCAATACCGCGGGAGGGGAAAATCTTGACGAGCGAAGCTTTGCTTTCGTTTCTTATGAAAATTGAAAAGCTCAAATGCAACACCCGGCATTCCTGGACTTCTACGGGGCGGAGGGAAAGCGTCGCGGAGCACAGCTGGCGGCTGGCGGTTCTCTCCATGCTGGTGGGAGACCAGCTGCCGGGGGTCGACATGGAAAAGGTGCTTACCATGTGCCTTATTCACGATTTCGGGGAGGCGGTGACGGGGGATATCCCGTCCTTTCTCAAGACACAGGAAAACGACAGGACGGAGCTTCTGGCCGTCCGGGACCTGCTGTCCGGGCTGCCAAAGGAGCCGGGAGAGAGCTGGCGGGCGCTGTTTGACGAAATGGCGGAGCTGAAAACGCCGGAGGCGAAAGTTTTCAAGGCGCTGGACAAGATGGAGGCCGTGATATCCCACAACGAAGCCCCGCTGGAAACCTGGCTGCCCCTGGAGAGGGAGCTGAATCTGACCTACGGAGAGGAGGAGGCCTCCGAATTTCCTTTCCTGCGGCAGCTGCGGGAAGCAATCCGCCGCACGACCGCACAAAAAACGGCAGAGAATCCGGAAGAAAACTAGGAAACATTTACAATTAACCTTTCTCCGGCAGCCATTTTATGCTATACTGGATTTGGTTCGGACAGCACGCAGGATCAGGATGTTATATTATATATAGGAAGCGGAGGGCTTGTCTCTTTCTATGATCGACTATATCGAACTGTACGAAAACGCGCTTGACAACATAGGGGAAGGCCTCTACATCCTGGACAACCAAGGCAATTTTCTGTATGTCAACCGGGCGCTTCTGAAAATGACGGGCTATTCCCGCTCGGAGCTTCTCAGATATACCGTCCGGAAACTGGTGGAGGAAAACAAAATCGACACCAGCATCACCGACATTGTGTTCGCAACCAAGCAGGAAGTCACCATGTGCCAAAATATCCGGAAGAAAAACGACACCATCTATCAGCAGCTTTTGACGGCATCCCCCATTTTCGACAGCGAGGGAAATATCAAATATATCGTAGCCATCGCCAGAGACGTGGAGGAGCTTTATAAAAAATACACCCATGCGCGGATGACAAAGGTGATTTCCTACCTGGAATCCAAAAGCGCAAATCCCTACTCCGAGGAGGATATCGTCGCGGAGAGCCCGGAAATGAAGCGCCTGCTGGAATCGGCCTCTCAGGTGGCGGATGTGGATTCCGCGGTTTTAATCAACGGGGAATCGGGCACCGGCAAAGAGGTCATAGCCCATTATATCCACGATTCCAGCAGCAGAAAAGACAAGGAAATGGTGGAAGTCAACTGCGCCGCTTTTCCGGAGGCGCTCCTGGAGGCGGAACTGTTCGGCTATGAAAAGGGTTCTTTTACGGGAGCGCTGAACACCGGAAAACAGGGCCTTATCGAGGCGGCGGACGGCAGCACCCTGTTTTTAGACGAGATCGACTCCCTCCCACTGAATCTGCAGGGAAAGATTCTGCGCGTTCTGGAGACGAAGACGATCAAAAAGATCGGATCGGTCAAGACCCAGTATGTGGATTTCCGCCTGATCGCGGCCTCCAACGCCGACCTGAAGCGGTGCGTACAGGAAAAGCGCTTCCGGGAGGATCTTTTTTATCGGCTGAACGTGATCCCGCTGCTGATACCGCCCCTGCGGAACCGAAAGGCGGACATCCGGCCCCTCGCCCAGTACTTTCTGGATTTCTTCTGCCAAAAATACGACAAGGTCAAATATTTTTCCGAAAACGTTTTTTCCCGGATGGAACAGTACGAATGGCAGGGAAACGTAAGGGAACTCCGGAATTTTGTGGAGCGCATGGTGGTGATGAGCTCCACGTCGGATATCATCATCAACGACATCCCGGAGGGAATGCTGGAGCATATGGAGGTCCCGGAACAGCGCAGACGCGCAAGATTCCAGGAACCGGCCAGAGCTGAAAGACAGCGGGAGGACGTGCTCAGCCCCGGTATATTAAAGGAGGAAGAACGTTTTTCCCTCAAGGATTACCTGGAGCAGTGCGAAAAGCACGTGATTGAAGAGGCCCTGGAGAAATGCGGGACGATGGAAAGCGCAGCAAAGATCCTGAAAATCAATCAATCCACCATATCCAGGAAAAAAGCCAAGTACAGTATCAAAAGCGGGTATCAGCGGAGCGAGCCCTGAAAAACCCAAAAGAAAAATATGCAAAACGGAATATTTTATGCATTGATGACGATCTCCCGGGATACAAAAGCGAAATATCGCGGGAAAAAGCGTGCTGCCTGATTTCCGGTTTCAATTAACGAAAGCAATGAGAACGCAACGGTTCCGGATTCCGCATCCAAAGGAAGGGGGAGTGAGAACAGGGTTGGCATTCAAATTGCTCTAATTTATGAATGACCCGGAGTCAGGTCAAATTGTCAGATGTCAGGAACAGAACCAAATTGAAAAGAAAAGGGGTTTTTGAATGTCGAAAAGAATCGTAAACTGTTCGATCACAGGGTCCATACACACGCCATCCATGTCGCCCTACCTTCCCATCACGCCGGATCAGATCGCACAGAACGCGATCGACGCGGCCAATGCGGGAGCCGCCTCGGTTCATATTCATGCCAGAAATCCGGAAAACGGGGCACCCTCCCCCAGCCTGGATCTGTTTGAAGAAATCGTAGGCAAAATCAGAGCAAAGAACAAGGATGTCATCATCTGCCTTACGACGGGCGGAGGCATGGGCATGACCGTGGAGCAGAGAGCCGCAGTCATTCCGAAATTCAAGCCCGAACTGGCATCCATGAACGCGGGCTCCTTCAACTGGGGACTTTTCCCGGTTGCCGCCAAGATCAAGAACTGGAAGTACGAGTGGGAGAAGCCCGTTCTGGAATCGACCAAAGGTTTCATTTTCCAAAACACCTTTGCTGACATGCAGAGAATGCTGGAGATCATGAACGAAAACGGCACGAAGCCTGAGCTGGAATGCTACGACGTAGGTCATCTCTACAATGTGAAGTTCATGCAGGATACGGGCTACATCAAGGGAAGACCCTATCTGCAGTTTGTCCTGGGCATCAACGGCGCAAACGCCGCCAATCCCTATGAGCTGCAGCACATGAAGATGACGGCAGACCGGCTGTTCGGCGTGGGCGGCTATGAGTGGTCCGCTTTCGGCGCCGGCAAAGAGGAATATCCCATCTGCATCCAGAACCTGTTTTTGGGCGGACATGTCCGTGTGGGCATGGAGGACAACCTGAACGTAGCAAAGGGCGTCCCTGCCAAGAGCAACGCGGACCTGGTGGAAAAGATGGTCCGCCTCATGAAGGAACTGGACTTCGAGCCGGCCACTCCGGACGAGGCACGGGAAATCCTCAAGAAGTAATTGATTTGGAGGCATAAACCATGAGAGTTGCGATTATGGGCGTCGGATCCTTGGGAACCATTCTTGGAGCGTATATTTCCAAGGCTGGCAAGCAAATCGACCTTATCGACGTCAATAAAGAGCACGTGGACGCGCTGAACAAGCGCGGAGCCACGATTATCGGCAAAATCCTGTTCAACGTTCCGGTCAAGGCCCTGACCCCCGATGAGATGACGGGAACCTATGACCTGGTGTTCTATATGACCAAGCAGACCTACAACAAAACCGCTCTGGCACAGCTGAAGCCCCATCTGGGACCGAACAGCGTGGTCTGCACCCTGCAGAACGGCCTGCCTGAGCCCGCGGTGGCGGAAATTGTGGGCAAAGAGCGGACCATCGGCTGCACGGTGGGCTGGGGCGCCACCTGGATCGGCGCAGGCGTTTCCGAGCTGACGAGCGACCCCGATCACATGGAGTTCGACGTGGGATCCATCGACGGACCTGTCACCGACGGGGTAAAGCTGGCTCAGTCTTATCTGGAGCTTATGTGCCCGACCAAGATTCTGACCAACCTGATGGGCGTCAGATGGACCAAGCTTCTCACGAATGCCACCTTCAGCGGAATGTCAGCCGCTCTGGGATGCACTTTCGGCGAAGTCCTGGACGATCCGTTTGCCCTCCGGTGCGTACAGTATATCGCCAATGAGAGCATCAAGACTGCAAGAGCTTCCGGCGTCAAGATGGAACCGATCATGGGGTTCGATCTGGGCGGGCTGCTTGAATTTGATACCGTTGAGCAGAGAGACAAGACCCTCGCAGTCTATCCGAAAATGTGGGGCCCCCACAGAGCTCTGAAGGCAAGCATGCTTCAGGATCTGGAAAAGGGACGCAAGTGCGAGATCGACGCGATCAACGGCGTTGTATGCGATTTCGGCCGGAAACACGGCGTGCCGACACCCGTCAACGACAAGGTCGTGGAGATTGTCAAGGGCATCGAGTCCGGCAAGTACAAGTATGTCTTCTCCAACCTGGAGATGTTCAAGTCCGTCGTACCGAACTGAAGAACCCATTTAACGAATATTTAGCGATCACACCGGACGTAATCTTTGGATTACGTCCGGTGTTGCTTATCGGCCAATTTAGTGCTATAATACCAAAGGAATGCAGGAGAGAGGCTCAATTCCCGCTAAAATGCCGAGCCGGCAGGGCATTCCAAGAGTAAAACACGGAGCGCAATTCAATTTAAAATACAGGAGGTTTCAGTATGAGAGTCGCAATCATGGGCGTAGGATCACTGGGGACAATTCTCGGCGCTTACATTTCCAAGGCGGGCAGACAAATCGATCTCATCGACGTCAACAAGGAACATGTGGATGCACTGAACAAACGCGGCGCGACGGTTATCGGCAAGGTTTTATTCAATGTTCCGGTCAAGGCCCTGACCCCCGATCAGATGACGGGAACCTATGATCTGGTATTCTATATGACCAAGCAGACTTACAACGAGACCGCCCTGGCCCAGCTGAAACCCCATCTGGGACCGAACAGCACCGTCTGCACCCTGCAGAACGGTTTGCCTGAACCCGCGGTGGCGGAAATTGTGGGTAAAGAGCGGACCATCGGCTGCACGGTGGGCTGGGGCGCCACCTGGATCGGCGCCGGCGTATCGGAACTCACCAGCGATCCCGCCCATATGGTGTTCGACGTAGGTTCCCTGGACGGTAAAATCACCGACGGAGTGAAGCTGGCTCAGGAGTACCTGCAGCTCATGTGCCCCACGCACATACTCACCAACCTCATCGGCGTGAGATGGTCCAAGCTTCTGGTCAACTCCACCTTCAGCGGCATGTCCACCGTACTGGGCTGCACCTTCGGCGAAGTGATGGACGACCCCAGGTCCCTGCGTGTCGTTGAGTACATCGCCAATGAGGTGATCCACGTCGCCCACGCCGACGGCGTGAAGCTTGAGCTGTTTTCCGGAAACAATCTGGACCTTCTGGCGTTTGAAAACGAGAAAGAGCGGGACGCTACCGTCAAGTACTACCCCGATTTCTTTGGCCCCCACAGACTGCTGAAGGCCAGCATGCTGCAGGACCTGGAAAAGGGACGCAAGTGCGAAATCGACGCCATCAACGGCGTAGTGTGCACTTTCGGCCGGAAGGTGGGCGTGCCCACCCCCGCAAACGACAAGGTCGTGGAGATCGTCAAGGGCATCGAGGCCGGGAAAAACAAGTATACCTTCTCCAACATCGAGATGTTCAAGTCGGTTCTTCCCATGGACTAATCGGTCCCATCTTTTTTCCAACTACAACACCGGGCGCGACGATTCAGTCGCGCCCGGTGTTGCCTGTCAGGGGGTATATTGTTATACTATAAGCAAATTAGTTTAACTATCAGAGAAAAACCGCGCGAAAATCTGAACGCTCCGTCCCGTTTCATGCAATGCAGAGCAGATCTGTCACTCCACCCGGAAAAGAGCAGAACTCTATTTAATATAAAGGGAGGATTTTGTATGAGAGTCGCAATCATGGGCGTAGGATCGCTGGGGACAATTTTCGGAGCATATATCTCCAAGGCGGGAAAACAGGTTGACCTTATCGACGTCAACCAAGAGCATGTAAACGCACTGAACAAGCGGGGAGCCACCGTGATCGGCAAGGTTCTGTTCAACGTGCCGGTCAAAGCTCTGACACCCGATCAGATGGAGGGCATCTACGATCTGGTGTTCTACATGACCAAGCAGACATATAACGAGACCGCCCTGAAACAGCTGCTGCCCCACCTGGGGCCGGACAGCGTGGTCTGCACGCTGCAAAACGGCCTGCCGGAGCCCGCGGTTGCGGAAGCGGTGGGGAAGGACAGGACTCTGGGCTGCACGGTGGGCTGGGGCGCCACCTGGATCGGCGCGGGCGTGTCGGAGCTCACCAGCGACCCCGACCACATGGAGTTCGACGTGGGGTCCATCGACGGACCGATTACCGACAAGGTGAGGCTTGCCGAGTCCTATCTGAAGCTTATGTGCCCGGTGAACATCCTCACCAATCTGATGGGCATCCGGTGGTCCAAGCTTCTGGCGAATTCCACCTTCAGCGGGATGTCCACCGCGCTGGGCTGCACCTTCGGCGACGTGATGGACGACCCCAGATCCCTCCGGGTGGTGCAATACATCGCCAACGAAGTCATCCACGTGGCTCACGCCAACGGAGTAAAAATGGAACTGTTTTCCGGGTATGATCTGGAAAAGGTTCTGGTGTTTGAAAACAAGGAGGAGCGGGACAGGACGCTTGCGTACTATCCGAAGATCTTCGGACCCCACAGGGCGCTGAAGGCCAGCATGCTGCAGGACCTGGAGAAGGGGCGCAAATGCGAAATCGACGCCATCAACGGCGTTGTGTGCGACTTCGGCAGGAAGGTGGGCGTGCCCACCCCCGCAAACGACAAGGTCGTGGAGATCGTGAAGGGCATCGAGGCCGGAAAGTACAAGTATACCTTCGCCAACATCGAGATGTTCAAATCCATTTATTCCGCAGACTGATCCATACCGATATACCGACAAAAAGGACGGGAACGCTTAAACGTTCCCGTCCTTTTTTCCATTTTTCCTAAAAAGTTCACACAGTCCCACGCAGATGAGAAAAACGCCGAAAAGCCTGCGCAGCAGCGAGACATCGATGGAAACCGCCGCCCAGGCCGCCAGGGCGGTGCATACGGCGCCGGCTATTGCCGCAGGAAGAGCGGCTTCGCGATCCAGATATCCGTTTTTCCCATGGGACAATAAAGAGGCGGCGGAAGCCGGAAGAAAATACAGAAGGTTGATGCCCTGAGCCAGCTGTTGTTCGACGCCTGCCAGCAAGGTCATGTATAAAAGCAGGAGAGTTCCGCCGCCGATCCCGAAACCGGACAGTATACCGGTCAGAAAGCCGGCCAGAAGAGCCGCCGCATCCTTCATAAGAGAGAACGGATCCCGCCGTAGAGGATCAGCAGGGCAAAGGCGCGCCTGAGCCAGGGTACGGGGACCCGCCTGAAGAGTTTTCCGCCCGCGAGTCCTCCCAGAAGTCCTCCCACCAGATAGGGAAGGGCAAGCAAAAGACTCAGGTCCGTGCCCAGCAGGTATACAACGGAGGAAACCGCGCATAAGGGAAGGATGATGAGAACGGAGGTGGCAAAGGCGCGCCTTTCCTCCAGCCCGGCCCACCGGATCAGCAGAGGAACGAGGAGCAGTCCGCCTCCGCCGCCGAAAAAGCCATTGGCAAGGCCGGAGACGGCGCCGCTTACGGCACATTTTACGGTCCTGGATATCCGCATCGGCTCAACCTCCTCCGGCCGTAGTGTCGGCGGAGAAGGAGCGTTTTATGCAATCATACTGATATGGGATGAATTCAATGATAAAAATCGGCCTGGTTTCCGCCCCGCGTCGTTATCCTCCTTGGCGGGCATAGAGCCCACCGGCGTCGTCTGCCTTGCGGGACGAAAAACATTTTCGATTTTTATTTTCATCGTTTCCTTCGCATATCAGTATAAAGGGGATTGCCGGCGAAAGGCGGATGCGGGAATAAAAACCCCGGCGGCGGAACCTGTTCCGCCGCCGGGGAGTATCCGTTTTATGCCTTTACGCCGCAAAGCTCATGCCCAGGGCGCTGGTTGTGATATCGTACCCTTTGATCATCTCGTCGTGCCAGCTATTGTAATCGGCGGTGCGCATGGCATTTTCCACCTGAATCTTCCAATAGGGCCTGGAGAACCCGGAGAAGTACATCACATGGTAACCGTAGGTGGACTCCACGATCCCGGTATCCCCTGCCTTGCGGGAGGAGTCGAAGATCCAGTCGTTGAACGCGGTGACCATCTGACCCTTATAGACATTTTCATACAGCCCGCCGTTTGTGCTGGAGCCGGTGTCCTCGGAGTACTGCTTCGCCAGGTCCGCAAAGGAGGACTCGGTGGCATCCCCGTCTTTCCAGGTCTGATAGATCTCGTCCGCCTTGGACTTGGCCGCGGCTTTCTGCTCGTCGGTAGCCTCGCTCGCTCCATCGCTGACTTCGGGCTTTATCAGGATGTGCCGGACATTTACGGTGTTATAGTCAAAGCGTCCGCGGCTTTCGAAGAGGACCACGTAATACGCACTGTTGTCGGTATCCTCCGCCACGGTGATATCCCCCGATATCCGGGTGCTGTCGAAGAGCCAGTCCTGATAGGCGCTGCTGACGCTGGTCTTGGCCGCATCCGTCTTGTCCGTGACAAGAGAGGTGGTGGCGCTGCCTGCGGGAGTATATTCGGTGGCAAGATCCGTAAAGGATCCTCCCGCTTCCAGCTTCGCCGCCATTTCATCGGCGGAGGCCTTGGCCGCGTCCATTGCCGCCTGCGCCTTGGCGGCGGTCACCGCCGGATCCTCGGTGGGCGCAACGGTGGGGGAGACACTTGTTTCGGTTTCCGTGTCGGTGCCGGTGTCCGCCGTTTCTTCGGGAACGGAGCCGTCAAACTTAAAGGCCTTGTATGTCACCACGTCGAAATCGTCGGGATTTTTCTCATAGTACGCCGTAATGTCGTCGTCCGTATAGGCATAGGAATTTTCCACGGAATCGGTATACTCGCTGGCCAGATACGAATTGGTGAGTTGGGAGACGAAAATGTCCTGCGTCATATGATCGCCGTACGTGGAGGTAAAGTAATAATCCACGGTGATTTCTTTGGAAGAACAGTAGCTTTCAATGGACTGAAGATAGCTGTCGATCTCCGACTGCGCATCCTCCGAGAGAGTAAAACCGTTCTTCTCGGCTTCTCTGGCCATGGCGATGGTTTCCTGCATCTGGGACAGCGCCGATTCACGGAAGTAGTCGGCCCAGGTCTGGCTGTCGGAATACTGCTGCTCGTTCAGAGGTTTGCTGGTGTCGAGACCCAGCATGCTCAGATAATCCCCGTAGGTGTTGACATAGTTGTGATAAAGGGAATAGTAATAAAAATTGAATTCCGGGGCGGTAAACTTCTCGTCCCCGACGGTGACGGCGGTCGCTCTGGCCTGTAGGATGCCGGAGTTCCAGAAAATCAGGCTCCCGAATAAAACCGCAATCACGATAACCACGGAGAGCATAATATTGCGCATGTGCCGGTCCTTTTTCAGATCCTGCTCCCGTTTGGACAGCTTTGGCTCCAGCCCCTGGGCAAGGTTCTCGCGGCGCTTTTTCTTTTCTCTTGACGCGCTCACTCGCTTCATTCCTCTCTGCTTTTCCGGACATGCAGACGGAGCCGCCCCGCCCATGCCCGCTGTTTTTGATTCCTTACGTTTCATAGATATAAACGGCCGAACACGGCCGCTGCGCCGCTGATGCTTTACTAAGGACAAAGCGGCAAATAGCCGACAGAAACCATACCAGACACCCCGACTCCGAACCGGAGGCGGGACACTTATCTACAACACGAGAGTATTATACCCGAAAGGGATTTGGGTTGCAAGCCCGAAACGCAGCAGGAAAATTCTCCTCGGGCAAAGAAAAAACGACGGAAACTTCCGCCGCTTTCCCGGTTCGACCCAGGGATCAGCGCCGCCGCCGGCGCGCCGAGCGCCAAAAACCGGGCAGGGTTTCACACCCGTGACCCTAAGCAAGGCAATATACTCTTAAAAAAGCCCCACGCCGGCCGTGCGAATCCAGTTATAACCTGCACCGAACAGCAGGTGGGTTGTCTCCGCGGAATTTCACTGCTTCCAACATTCAGCCGTAGCCGAGAGGCCTGCAAACCGTCCCGCGAGGAGGACATCCCGTATAACGAAATGTGGGTTTAAAAAGACCCGTCACGCACCGGGTAGGGCAGGAAGGGCTTTACCTGGGGCACCCTTCCGCTACAGCTTCATCATAGCACAGAATTCGGGCCATTTCAAGCACACCCCAGGAATTGGAATTTAAAGGAGACCTACTCCTCATCCTCTTCAAACAGCAGCTCCATGAACTGCTGATACACCTCTTCCAACTCGGTTTCATCGTCCAGCGTGGACAGCTCTTCCTCGCCGTTTTCATGAATGACCTTGAGAATAATCAGACCGTATTCCTCATCAGGCCGGGCTTCCTCCTGTTTGCCCTCGGGAACCGCAGGGAAAAAGGCCATGTAGGTTTCACCCTTGTATTCCAGGGTGTCCAGATGCTCCAGCTCAAACTCGTTGCCCTCTTCGTCCATGATGGTGATATAGTTCGCTCCAAAGTCCTCACTCATGTGCTGTTCCCTTTCTTCTGCCGGCGTATCCGGCCCAGCCTACGATAAAAGAATCGGCATTTTCATTTCGCCCGGAACACGGCGGAGAGGGGCGCAAGCGCGCTCCGAGGAGTCCAAATGCCTTGCGGTATCATCATAACGCCATTTTGTGGATAAAGCAATAGAAAGTTACATATCCCCATGAAAACCGGCACTCTGCCGCGGACAGGAAAACCCGGAGACAGCCGGACCTGAAGCCGGCGTGCCACCGGGCGGGAGAAAACGCGCGAAGGCTGGAACCGGGCGGTTATCTTCAGGAGCCGAAATCCTCCAGAAGCTTGGCGAGCTCTTCGTCTCCCCGGGCCGAAATTCCTTCCTGAAGCAGTTCCCTGTCGGTTTTGCGAAGGGAGGAAGTCAATATTCCGGTGAGCAAAACGGGGTTTTCCGTATCACCGGATACATAAACGGCTATCTGGCCTTCATATTCCCTGAGCACATAGACGGTCTGCGCCGAAGGAGCCGCGGAAATCCGCGCAAGGGGCATCTCCTCCAGAACCGAGGCGGCAAGGGCACTGCCATGATTCGAGGTATCCGGCGGGGAGCCGCCCGAGACGAGGAGCGCGACGGCGAGCGCAATCACCGTCACCGCCAGGCATACCGCCGCTACGGCTTTTCGTTTCATAATCCTTCCCTCCTGCCCCTTTATTGTATCCAAAATCCGGAAATCCATACGGTGTAAGGGCGGACGGCATAAACAAATAATGCTAATATTTGGAAAATTGTAACCGCCTGTAATTGACAGGCTGTGATATAATAATCACATAACAGCAATCAGGTCCTCCAATCTTTGAATGATCCCGGTTCCGCCTTCCCGAAGAACGAAATCCGGGATGACCGAAGTGCGTTTGTTACCGGCGCCGACGAGGCTTATTTGCGGGAAACGGGAAACAAAGCAAACAAAGCCACGGAGGAAAATACATACGGAGGTGCCTTGTTTGGAGAACGCGAACGGATCCGGCCATCCGGTCCGAAAGAAAAAAAGCAGAGTAAAAACCGTGCTACAGGTCATAGGAACGGTCGTTCTGATTGGAGCCGTAACGACTGCGATGCTGGCCTGCATTTTTGCGGTTTATGTAAAAACCTGCATAACACCCAAGCTGGATATTAATCTGGACGATTTCAAGCTGGATCAAACAACCGTTATTTACTACACCAATCCCGATACGGGAGAACCGGTGGAGCTGCAGAGCCTTTATAAGGAAGAAAACCGGATCTGGACGGACTACGATCAGATGCCGATCTACCTGGAAAAGGCGGCCGTCGCCATTGAAGACAAGCGGTTCTACACGCACCACGGCGTGGACTGGTACCGGACCTTCTGGGCGTCCATCAACATGTTTTTACAGATGAAGGACAATTTCGGCGGTTCCACCATCACGCAGCAGGTGATCAAGAACCTCACCAACGAGGACGAGGTTACGGTGAAGCGAAAGATCACGGAGATCTTCAGAGCACTGGAATTCGAACGGAACTATTCCAAGGAAGAGATCATGGAGATCTATCTCAACACCATCTATCTGGGCGAGGGCTGCTCCGGGGTCTATACGGCCGCCTACACCTATTTCGGGAAAAACGTCTCGGACCTCACCATCGCGGAGTGCGCATGCCTCATCGGGATCACCAACAACCCGTCGCTGTACGATCCGTATATCAGCGTGGAGCGGAACAAGGCGCGGCAGGAGACCATCCTGTATCAGATGTACGACCAGGGCATGATCACCGAGGACCAGTATCAGGAGGCGATGGCCCAGGAGCTGGTGTTCCAAAGGGGAAGCGACGGCAAGAAGGTCACCCATATTTATTCCTATTTTGTGGATCAGGTGATCGCGGATGTGATCGCCGATCTGATGGAGGAAAAGGGAATCTCCTATCAGGCGGCCAGTACCCTCGTATATTCCGCCGGATATAAAATTTACTGTACCATGAATCCGAATATCCAGGAGGATGTGGACAACGTTTACACGAATCTGGAGAACATTCCGTACACCTCCGCCTCGGGACAGCAGCTTCAGTCCGCCATCACGATCATTGACCCAAAATCCGGCAATATTGTGGCCATGGCGGGAGGAGTAGGCGAAAAGACGGGAAGCCGGGTCCTGAACCGCGCGGAGAGCGCGAGACCCCCGGGTTCCTCCATCAAGCCCATCTCGGTATACGCGCCCGCCCTGGATTCGGGCGTCATAACCCCCACTTCGGTGATTGACGACACACCGGTCATGCTGGTCAACAACAACCCGTGGCCGAAAAACTCGGACGGGGAATACGGAGGCCTGACCACCGTTAAGGAAGCGCTGAGGGAGTCCAACAACGTGGTGGCGGTAAAGGTCCTGCAGATGCTGACCCCTCAGGCGTCCTACAAATTCATGACCGAGAAGATGGGGATTACCACCCTGGTGGATCAGAAGGTGGTGGGCGACAAGACCTACACCGATATCGATCTGGCTCCCCTGGGCCTGGGCGGCCTCACGGTGGGGATCAACACCGTGGAGATGGCTGCGGCTTACGCCACTTTCGCAAACGAGGGAATCTACACCCAGCCTCGCACCTATACCAAGGTGCTGGACGCCAGCGGCCAGACCGTGCTGTCCAAGGACACCAAAAGCTCGGTGGCATTGAAGGAAAAGACCGCTTACTATATCAACAATCTTCTCAAAAACGTGGTGGCAGCCGGAACCGGCACTTCCGCCAAATTTTCAGGGATGACCATCGCCGGCAAAACCGGTACCACAACGAACAATTACGACCGGTGGTTTGTCGGGTATACTCCCTATTACGTCGCCGCCGTCTGGACCGGATACGACATCTCTGAGAAAATCAAGGTTTCCGGAAACCCCGCCGCCGTCCTGTGGAAAAAGGTGATGTCCCAGGTGCACGAGGGGCTGGAGAACAAGGATTTCTCCAAACCCAGCGGCGTCGTTTCGGTGACGTACTGCATGGACAGCGGCAAGCTGGCAACCAGCCTGTGCAAGGAGGATCCCCGGGGCGACAGGACGGATACGGCCTACGTACTCCCGGAGGATATGCCGACGGAATCCTGCGACGTTCATGTGGCGGTGAAGATCTGCACGGACAGCGGCTGTATCGCAGGGGAATACTGTCCGGCGGACAAGGTGAAGGAAGCCGCTTATCTCGATATCACGAGAGAGCTGGTGGCGCCGGACGTTGTGATTCAGGACACCCAGTATACCCTGGAGTATATTTTGGGACTCGGATCCTGCCCGGTGCACACAGCGCCTCCTGTGACGGAACCGCCGGTAACGGAACCTACGGAACCCGGCGTTTCCGAAGAGCCGGGGGGAGAAGCTACGGTGCCCCCCGCGGACTCGCCTGTTCCTGAGACGCCCTCCCCGGCGCTTCCAGGGACATAGGAATAATTCTCTGACCAAGACCCCGGCAAGCCCCACAAAACAGGCTTGCCGGGGTTTATTTTCCATTGGGGACGGGCGGCGTCTCGATTCTCCCGCATTCCGCAGGACACGTCCTGCGGGGTGCGCCTGCATTTTTATGGCTCCGGGGTTTTATTCACCCGGCCGTAAGAGAAGAAAAACGGCAAATTTTCGCGTAATGACGGCTAAATTGCAGAATTTTGTAGAAAACGTTCAATGGGACAGGCGCAATATCGAGAATATGGTATATTTCAACATGCAAAATCGGTTGCGAAACCGCACGGGGTATGGTAAAATGGGCCTCGTATCAGATACAAATGCTTTCTTACGGAGGACACAAGGATGGGAAATATGCCTAAGTACTATATCGTGGAGGCAACAGCCCTGCCGGAAGTGTTTCTGAAGGTGGCTGAAGCAAAGAGATCATTGGAGACCGGGGAGGCCTCCACGGTGGGGGAGGCCACACGTCTGGCCGGGATCAGCCGAAGCGCATTCTACAAGTATAAGGACGCCGTGAGTCCTTTCAGCGACATGACATCGGACCGAATTATCACCTTCTACACCATGCTGAAGGATGAGCCGGGCATACTGTCTTCCATATTGTCCGTGTTTGCCGACTCGGGAGCCAACATACTCACCATCAATCAGAGCATTCCAACCAACGGCTGCGCTGCGGTGACGATTTCCGCGGAGACGTCGGGAATGCACATTCCGATTGACGAGCTGATCGGACGCGCCATGGCGGCAAAGGGAGTCGTCAAATTTGAAGTTCTGGCAGGATGAGAAGCCTTACGACCTGCCAATGAGGTGAAAATATGGTCAACGTTGCAATACTGGGATACGGCGTGGTAGGATCTGGAGTCGCGGAAGTGATCCATAAAAACGCCAATCATATTTCAGAAAAAGCGGCAAATGAAATCACGGTAAAATATGTCCTGGACGTCAGGGATTTTCCGGACGCTCCCTTCGGGATGCGATTCGTCAAGGACTTTTCCATTATAGAGAACGACCCGGAGGTCCAGGTGGTGGTGGAAACCATCGGCGGGACAGGCGCCGCGCTGGAGTTTACGAAGCGCTGCCTGGCGGCAGGCAAGAACGTGGTCACCTCCAACAAGGAGCTGGTGGCGGAATACGGCTATGAGCTTCTGCACATGGCCCGGGAGCGCAACCTCAACTATCTGTTCGAGGCGAGCGTGGGGGGAGGAATCCCCATCATCCGGCCCATCAGCCAGTGTCTGGCGGCAAACGAGCTCAACGAGGTATACGGAATCCTAAACGGCACCACAAATTATATTCTGACCCGCATGGTGCGGGCGGGACTGACCTTCCAGGACGCTTTGCGGGAGGCCCAGGCGAAGGGCTATGCGGAAAAGGATCCCACCGCGGACATCGAGGGATACGACGCCTGCCGCAAGATCTGCATCCTGTCGGCACTCTCTTTCGGCTCTCACGTTTATCCGCGGCAGGTGGCCACGGAAGGCATTTCGAAAATAACGCTCCGGGACGTGGGCTACGCAGAAAGCGGCAAGCGGAAGATCAAGCTGCTGGGCCGCGCCGTGCGCCTTCCGGACGGGAAGATCTCGGCTTATGTCGCTCCGCACCTTGTGCCGGACGGAAGCTCTCTGTCCAATGTAGAGGACGTTTTCAACGGAATCGTGGTAAAAGGAGACGCCATCGGAGACGTGATGTTTTACGGCAGGGGCGCGGGGAAATTCCCCACCGCCAGCGCAGTGGTGGCGGACGTCATCGACGCGGCCAAGCATTTCAAAGCCAGGAAGTACCTGGACTGGCTGCCCGGCGGGGACGATGTCACCGTGGATTCCGCCATTTTGCCTACCCGGTGGTATATCCGGGCCAACGCGACGCAGGAGCAGGCCGGGAATTCCTTCGGCGAAATTGAAATGCTGAGAAGCCCGGACGCGCCGGCAGGAGAAATCGCGTTTCTTACCGCCGAGTTTAACAAAAGGGAAATCGAGACCCGGGGAACGGACCTTGATATACTGGCCCGAATCAGAGTTCTCGGTTGATTTCAGAGGCGTGAATGTATATACTGGGGTAGCGTGTTCCAATAAACTTGGGAGGTAATATCATCTCATGGGACTGGTTGTGCAGAAATTTGGCGGCACGTCCGTTAAGGACGCCGATAGAATAAAACACGTGGCGCAGATTATTACGGATACGTACAAGAAAGGAAACTCGGTGGTGGTCGTGCTCTCCGCCCAGGGAGACACCACGGACGATCTGATAGACAAGGCCAGGGAAATCAATCCCAACGGCTCCAAGCGGGAAATGGATATGCTGCTGTCCACGGGGGAACAGATCTCCATCGCCCTTTGCGCCATGGCCATTGAAAAACTTGGGTATCCGGTGATTTCCCTCACGGGGTGGCAGGCCGGATTTAAAACCAGCTCGGCCTACAGCGACGCCAGGATCAAAAAGATTGACCCGGAGCGGATTCAGGCGGAACTGGACAGGAAAAACATCGTAATCGTCGCTGGCTTTCAGGGACTCAACAAGTACGACGACGTAACAACACTGGGAAGAGGCGGATCAGACACCAGCGCCGTGGCGCTGGCCGCGGCGTTCCACGCCGATCTCTGCCAGATATATACCGACGTGGACGGCGTTTTTACGGCGGATCCGCGCATCGTCTCCGAAGCACAGAAGCTGGACGAAATCACCTACGATGAAATGCTGGAGCTGGCGACGCTGGGCGCGCAGGTGCTGCACAACCGCTCCGTGGAGCTGGCCAAGCGGTACAACGTCAATCTCGAGGTCGTTTCGAGCTTTTCCGGCAAACCGGGAACAAAAGTCAGGGAGGTTGTCAAGTTGGAAAAAACAAATGTGAGCGGGATCGCCAAGGATCAGAATATCGCGAGACTGGCTCTGGTCGGGCTCCGGGACGAGCCCGGCGTTGCCTTCAAAGTTTTCTCCCTGCTGGCCAAGAACAAGGTCAATGTGGATATCATCCTGCAGTCTATCGGAAGGGACGAAACCAAGGACATCAGCTTTACCGTTTCCAGGACCTGCCTGGAGACGGCGGAAAAGATCCTGAACGAACACCGGGAAGCCATCGGCTTCAAGAATATCATGGTCTCCGACAAGATAGCGAAGATCAGCATCGTGGGAGCGGGAATGGTCAACAATCCGGGCGTCGCGGCCACCATGTTCGAGGCCCTTTCCGACGCCGGAATCAATATCCAGATGATCTCCACCAGCGAGATCAAGGTTTCCGTTCTGATCGACGAGAAGGACGCCGTCCGGGCGGTGCAGGTGATCCACGGGAAGTTCTTCAACGGGGAGAAGTAACCGGTTTCCGTACATACTCCGGATACTCAGAAGCAGTCTCAAAGTGCCGCCGGCACTTTGAGACTGCTTTTTTGATTTTGGGGGGAAAGGCTGATTACGAGAGATTTGGACGGGAGTTACGCGCTCCGCTGGGGGTAACTTTTCCTGCATAGGAAAAGCCACCAAAAGGATGCCAAGAGGCCGCGGCCTCTTGGAGCTCTATGGGGAGGGTGCTCCTGAAAGCGCTCTTAATGAGTGATTAGCTATCGGCAGTTTCGAACGCATGGACAGCTCTGTGGCAAGAGGTCTGTTTTTCAGCCCGCGACCGGGGCTCTCCGGATTTAAGATTGTGGGGCTCATTAGGTCTTCAATAACGTACAATGTGCAACGTTAAAGAAGATTTTCAAATTTGTAATAGGAAATCATGTAGATTAGGCTGTAGGGCTCGACTAGTCTATGAATGTATGTGTTATGCGGCGATCCAGAAGCTTTTATCATGATTGAAGCGGGCTGCGGAAAGGGAGAGGGTATGTTTTGCCCGGAGGACGAATAGGTATGGATAAGCCATGCGTTCGCGGGAGGGGAGAGACGGAATGGAATTTGCGGAAAAGCTCAACGACATCGTAAGCTCGCTGGCTTGGGGCCCCGGCACCCTGGCTTTTTTCCTGCTGCTGGGGATCTACCTCACGGTGCGCATGAAGTGGTTCCAGGTCCGGCACTGCCCCCTGTGGCTGCGGACGACGCTTTTTTCCATGTTCAGCAGGGCGGAAGTACGAAAGAGCCGGGACAAGAACATGCTCTCCCGCTTTCAGGCCCTCACCACCGCTCTGGCAGCCACCATCGGCACCGGAAGCGTCGCGGGAATTGCCACCGCGATCTTCTTCGGAGGGCCGGGAGCGGTATTCTGGATGTGGGTTTCCGCGTTTTTCGGCATGATGATCGGATTTACCGAAAAGACCCTGGGGGTTCTATATCGGTACAGGGGAAAGGACGGCAGCTGGATCGGCGGGGCCATGATCTACATGGAACGGGGGCTTCACAGCAGATGGCTGGGGATGCTTTTTTCCCTGTTTTGCGTGATGGCCTCCTTCTGCAGCGGCAACATGGCCCAGGCCAACTCCATCGCCACGGCCCTCCACAGCGCTCTGGGCTGGGATAGGCTCATCGCCGGCATCGCGGTGTCCGCCCTGCTGGGGCTCGTGATCCTGGGGGGACTGAAGCGAATCGCATCGGTAAGCGAGCGGCTGGTGCCCTTTATGGCGGGCTTTTTTATTGTGGGGGGGCTGGCGGTGATCGCCGCCAACGGTGAAAACCTGGTTCCCGCTCTGGCCGAAATCTTTCACAGCGCTTTCGCGCCCCGGGCGGCGGGGGGCGGGATGATGGGCTACACTCTTTCCCAGGCCATGCGTTACGGGATAGCACGGGGGGTTTTTTCCAACGAGGCCGGCCTCGGTTCCTCCGTGATGATCCACTCCGCCTCTGATGTGAAGGAGCCGGCGGAACAGGGGATGTGGGGCATCCTGGAGATCTTTCTGGACACCATGGTGGTGTGCACCATCACGGCTCTGGTGATCCTTACCTCCGGGGTTTACGACCAGGGGGCCGCTCTGACCGAACTCGCCACCCGCGCGGCGGATGCGGGATACCGGATGGACGAGGCCATGCTGGGAGCCCCCCTGGCCGTGGCGGCTTTTTCCACTTTGTTCGGGAGGTGGGGAGGGGCATTTGTGGCGATATCCATCGCCCTGTTCGCCTTTTCCTCTCTCCTGTGCTGGGCCTATTACGGGGAGAGGGGCCTTGCGTATCTCACGGGGACGGGACGGTTTTCGGGCATATATAAAGTTCTGTTCGCCGCCGCGGCCCTGGCGGGAAGCATGGCCGACCTGGCCGCCGTCTGGGCGGTGTCGGATACTTTCAACGCCCTGATGCTTCTGCCCAACCTGGCCGCCATCGCTCTGCTGTCTCCCAAGGCGATCCGGGCGGCGGGGGAGTACCTGCGGGGGAGGGAAAGCGCGGCGGCGGGAGGGAAAAAGCACCGGAAGCGTGCCCCTTGAAGCGGCAGGGATTCTATGGTATCATAACCGCAAAGCGGTTATGATACCGGGCTCATGGCGCGATTTGCTCCCGCCCTTCGGACGGAGCCGCAAACGATGCCAAATCTCAAGAAACGCTTGGCGTTTGTGCTAGCATAACCGCAAAGCGGTTATGATCTGCGCATATGCCCTCTCCGGGGGCACGCGCCGATATCCATACTGCGGGACGGGAGAAGAATATGACGTATCAGGAAGAGTTTATCGAATTCATGGTCCGCTCGGGGGTCCTCACCTTCGGCGATTTTGTAACCAAGAGCGGGCGGAGGACGCCGTATTTCGTCAACACGGGAAACTATAAGACCGGGGAGCAGATCTCCCGGCTGGGGGACTATTACGCCAAGTGCATCCAGGAGAACATGCCGGAGGGGATCGACGCGCTCTTCGGCCCGGCCTACAAGGGAATCCCTCTGGCCGTGTCCGCGGCGGGCGCTCTCTACCGCCTGTACGGCAGAAACCTGCCCTACTGCTTCAACCGCAAGGAGGTCAAGGACCACGGCGAGGGAGGCGGCATGGTGGGCTATGCCCCCAAGGACGGGGACCGGATCGCCATCGTGGAGGACGTGGTGACGGCGGGGACGGCGGTGCGGGAGAGCATCGCGCTGTTCCGGCAAGTGGCGGACGTGAGGATCGAGGCCCTTTTTGTGTCCGTGGACCGCATGGAGCGGGGGACAGGGGTGGCCACGACCCTGGACGAGCTGCGCCGGGAGCATGGCATCCGGGTATTCCCCATCGTCACGGTGCGCCAGGTGATCGCGTTCCTGCACAACCGTCCGGTGGACGGCAGGGTGCTCATCGACGACGGGATGAAAGGGCGAATGGAGGAATATCTGGCCGAATACGGCGGAAAAGAGTGAATATTTCCGCTTTCAGCCGCGCGGCCGGGCGCGGGACAAGCTTTGCATATTTTATCGGCTCGGGCGAGGAGGGGAAGTATGGCGATGCATGACGGGCACAGGCAGCGCATGAAGCGCCGGTTCCTGGGCACGGGCATGGACAGCTTCGAGGACCACAACGTCCTGGAGATCCTGCTGTTTTATTCCATCCCCCAGAAGGACACCAATCCCCTGGCCCACGAGCTGATCACCCGGTTCGGCTCTCTGGAGGGGGTCTTCGACGCGCCGGCGGAGGAGCTCATGAAGGTGCCGGGGGTGGGGGAGAACACGGCGGCGCTCATCAAGCTTATCCCCCAGGTCTACCGCAGGTACATGATCTCCAAAACGGGGAGCGGGGCGATCCTCAATTCCTCGGAGAAAGCGGGAGTGTTCCTGCTGCCGCGGTTCGCGGCTGAGCGGGACGAGGTGGTCTATCTCGTGTGCCTGGACGCCAAGTGCAAAGTGCTCTCCTGCCGCCTGATGTTCCGCGGCAGCGTCAACTCGGCCCACGTGAGCGTCCGGAAAATCGTGGAGGCGGCGCTTACCAACAACTCCACCAGCGTGATTCTGGCCCACAACCATCCCAGCGGCATCGCCCTTCCCTCGGAGGAGGACAACCTCACCACCCTGCGCATCCAGGCGGCTCTGGAAGCGGTGGGGATCGAGCTGGCGGACCACATCGTGGTGGCGGACGACGATTTTGTTTCCATCGCGGACAACGGCATCCTGGGCAGAAAATAACGGGAGCCGAAAAAGTGCAACAGCATCGGATAATACTGCGGCGGCGGCGCCCGGGCGGCCCGCCGCCGTTTCCGCCCGACAGGCGGCATAGGAGCTTTGGCAAATGGAAAAAATAGTTGCAATCGAACATTCGTTCTGATAAAATTGAGTATATTGCAGAAGAGAAGGAGGCGAGAAGTTGGGACGTTTTGAAGTGGTAAGCCAGTACACGCCGGCGGGGGATCAGCCCCAGGCCATCGAGGCCCTGGCAAGGGGACTGGAGCTGGGGTTCGGGGAGCAGACCCTGCTGGGAGTCACGGGCTCGGGAAAGACCTTCACCATGGCCAAGGTCATCGAAAAGGTTCAGCGCCCCACGCTGGTCCTGGCCCACAACAAGACGCTGGCAGCCCAGCTTTGCGCCGAGTTCAAGGAATTTTTCCCGGGCAACGCCGTGGAGTACTTCGTCAGCTACTACGACTATTATCAGCCGGAGGCGTACATTCCCCACACGGACACCTATATCGAAAAGGACTCCAGCATCAACGACGAGATCGAGCGCCTGCGGCACTCGGCCACGGCCGCCCTCTTCGAGCGGCGGGACGTGATCGTGGTTTCCTCGGTCTCCTGCATTTATGGATTGGGGGATCCCATCGACTATGCCAACCTGGTGATCTCTTTGCGGCAGGGGATGAAGAAGGACCGGGACGAGCTATTAAAAAAGCTGGTGGAGATCCGGTACGAGAGAAACGACATCGCCTTCGAACGGAACATGTTCCGGGTCCGGGGGGACACGGTGGAGATCTTCCCGGCCTACGCCAGGGACCACGCGATCCGGGTGGAGTTTTTCGGGGACGAGGTGGACCGCATCAGCGAGGTGAACGTGGTCACCGGGGTACCCGCCAGGATGCTGAACCATGTGGCGATCTATCCGGCTTCCCATTACGTGACCACGAAGGAGAAGATGGAGCGGGCCATCGGGGAGATCCAGACGGAGATGGAGCAGCGGGTCCGGTATTTCGAGGAACGGGACAAGCTGGTGGAGGCCCAGAGGCTCCGGCAGCGCACCATGTACGACATGGAGATGATGCGGGAGCTGGGGTACTGCACAGGAATCGAGAACTATTCCAGGGTCATCAGCGGAAGGGCCCCGGGCTCCCCGCCCATGACGCTTATAGACTATTTTCCCAAGGATTTTCTGCTGTTCGTGGACGAGTCCCATGTGACACTACCCCAGGTGCGGGCCATGTACGCGGGGGACCGGGCGCGGAAGGAGAGCCTGGTGGAATACGGGTTCCGGCTGCCCTGTGCCTTCGACAACCGGCCGCTGCGCTTCGACGAGTTCAACGAGCGGATCGGACAGGCGATCTACGTGAGCGCGACCCCAGCGGAATACGAGCGGAGCCGCTCGTCCCAGATCGTGGAGCAGCTGATCCGGCCCACGGGGCTGCTGGACCCGGAAATTTTCGTCCGGCCGGTGGAAGGGCAGATCGACGACCTCATCGGCGAGATCAACGAACGAACGGAACGGGGAGAGAGGGTACTGGTCACCACCCTCACCAAGCGGATGGCGGAGGATCTCACCTCCTACCTCCAGGGAGCGGGGATCCGCGTGCGGTACATGCATCACGACGTGGAGACCATCGAGCGGATGGAGATCATCCGGGATCTGCGGCTGGGAGAATTCGACGTACTGGTGGGCATCAACCTGCTGCGGGAGGGGCTGGACCTTCCCGAGGTGTCTCTGGTGGCCATCCTGGACGCGGACAAGGAAGGATTCCTGCGAAGCGAGACCTCCCTCATCCAGACGGTGGGCCGGGCCGCCCGGAACGCCGCGGGGCAGGTGATCATGTACGCGGACACTGTGACGCCCTCCATGCGCGCGGCCATGGAAGAGACGGAGCGGCGGCGGGAACTCCAGGACCGGTTCAACCGGGAGCACGGGATCGAGCCCAAGACCGTCATCAAGAGCGTACGGGATCTCATCGAGATTTCCCGGGCGGCGTCCGCCCCGGAGCGGGAGGACGGCGTCAAGCTCACGGCGCGGGAGCGGGAGCGGAAAATCGCCGAGCTGGAGAAGGAAATGAAAAAAGCTTCCAGACTGCTGGAATTCGAATACGCCGCCGTGCTCCGGGACCAGATCATCCGGCTGCGGGCGGAACAATAAACAAGGCTGCCCGTCCGACCGTTCGGAGGGCAGGAAGGGGATAGGCACAATTCTATGCGGGAGAGCATTTTTGTAAAAGGCGCCAGGGAGAACAACCTCAAGAATATCGACGTGGAAATCCCACGGGACAAGCTGGTGGTGCTCACGGGCATTTCCGGCTCGGGAAAGTCCTCTCTGGCTTTCGACACGATCTACGCGGAAGGGCAGAGGCGGTATGTGGAGTCTTTGTCCTCCTACGCACGGCAGTTTTTAGGGCAGATGGAAAAGCCGGACGTGGACTACATCGACGGGCTGTCTCCGGCCATTTCCATCGACCAGAAGACCACCTCCAAGAACCCGCGGTCCACGGTGGGCACCGTCACGGAAATCTACGACTATCTGCGGCTTCTCTGGGCCCGGGTGGGGACGCCCCACTGCCCCAACTGCGGCAAGGAGATCCGGCAGCAGACCGTCGACCAGATCATCGACCAGGTGATGAACCTTCCCGAGGGCACACGGATCCAGGTGCTCGCCCCGGTGGTCCGGGCCCGGAAGGGGGAGCACCTGAAGGTGCTGGAGGACGCCCGGAGGAGCGGCTACGTCCGGGTGCGGGCGGACGGGAACCTATACGATCTGTCGGAGGAAATCAAACTCGACAGGAACAAAAAGCACAGCATCGAGGTGGTCATCGACCGGCTCGTTATCAAAAAGGACGTGGCGCGCAGGCTCACCGACTCGGTGGAGACAGCTTCGGCCCTCTCCGGGGGGCTCGTGATCGCAGATCTTCCCGAGGAGGGGCGAGAAATCCTCTTTTCTCAGAACTACGCCTGCGAGGACTGCGGGATCAGTATCGAGGAACTGACGCCCCGGATGTTTTCCTTCAACAACCCCTACGGGGCCTGCCCCACCTGCACGGGGCTGGGCTCCCAGCTGAAGGTGGACACGGACCTCATCATCCCCAACCGGAACCTCTCCATCCTGGAGGGGGCCATCACGGGGAGCAACTGGGGGAATATCAAGAGTGACACCATCTCCCGGATGTACTTTGAGGCTATGGCCAAGCAGTACCATTTTTCCCTGAACACGCCCGTGAATGACCTGCCGGAGGATATTCTTCTCAAAATCCTCTACGGCACAAACGGGGAAAAGCTGAAGCTGCAGTACGACCGGGAGCGGGGGCAGGGGGTTTTATACCAGGCCTTCGAGGGTGTTGCCAACAACCTGGAGAGGCGGTACCGGGAGACCCAGAGCGACGCCATGCGGCGGGAGCTCGAGGAGTGCATGTCCGAACACCCCTGCCCGGACTGCGGCGGCAAGCGGCTGAAGAAGGAATCCCTCGCCGTGACGGTGGGGGACATCAGCATCCATGAATTTACGGAAAAATCCGTGGTGGAGGCGCTGGATTTCATCGACCGGCTGCAGCTGGGGCCCACCCAGACCCTCATCGCCGACCGGATCCTCAAGGAGATCCGGGAGAGACTGGGCTTTTTGCAGAGCGTGGGACTGGAATACCTGACCCTCAGCCGCCAGTCAGGGACCCTGTCCGGCGGGGAGAGCCAGCGGATCCGGCTGGCCACCCAGATCGGCTCTTCCCTCATGGGAGTGCTGTACATCCTGGACGAGCCCTCCATCGGGCTCCACCAGCGGGACAACGACAAGCTGCTGGACACCCTGCGGCGGCTCCGGGACCTGGGGAACACCCTGCTGGTGGTGGAGCACGACGAGGACACCATGCGGGCCGCCGACTTTATCGTGGACGTGGGCCCGGGGGCGGGCATCCACGGAGGGGAAATCGTGGCCGCGGGGACGGCGGAGGAGATCATGGCCTGCCCGGAATCCCTCACCGGCCAGTATCTGAGCGGAAAGAAGAAGATCCCCGTCCCGGAAATCAGACGACCCGGGAACGGAAACCGGCTCATCGTCCGGGGAGCGGCGGAAAACAACCTGAAGAATATCGACGTTGCATTCCCCCTGGGGACCTTCATCTGCGTCACGGGAGTATCCGGCTCGGGGAAATCCTCCCTTATCAACGAAATCGTATTCAAGAAGCTGGGGGCGGAGCTCAACCACATGAAGGTACGCCCGGGAAAACACGCGGGCATCGAGGGAACGGAGCACCTGGACAAGGTGATCAACATCGACCAGTCCCCCATCGGGCGGACACCCCGGTCCAACCCCGCCACCTATACGGGGCTGTTCAACGAAATCCGGGACCTGTTCGCCTCCACTCAGGACGCCAAGGCGCGGGGCTACGGGCCGGGGCGGTTTTCCTTCAACGTGCGGGGCGGCCGGTGCGAAGCCTGCGCCGGGGACGGGCTCATCAAGATCGAAATGCACTTCCTGCCGGATATCTACGTGCCCTGCGAGGTGTGCAAGGGCAAACGGTACAACCGGGAGACCCTGGAGGTCCGGTACAAGGGGAAGAACATATACGAGGTGCTGGACATGACGGTGGACGAGGCGCTTTCGTTTTTCGAAAGCATTCCCTCCATTCACCGGAAACTCACCACCCTGCAGGAAGTGGGGCTGGGATACGTCCGGCTGGGCCAGTCCTCCACCACCCTTTCAGGCGGAGAAGCCCAGCGGGTGAAGCTGGCCACCGAGCTCTCCAAGCGCTCCACGGGGAGCACCATCTATATCCTGGACGAGCCCACCACGGGCCTGCACACGGCCGACGTGCACAAGCTGGTGGAAGTGCTGGGAAGCCTGGTGGAGGCCGGGAACACGGTGGTGGTGATCGAGCATAATCTGGACGTGATCAAATGCGCGGACCATATTATCGATCTGGGACCCGAGGGCGGAGACAAGGGGGGCAACGTGGTCTGCGCGGGAACGCCGGAGGAGGTGGCCGCGCAGGAGGCATCCTACACGGGACAGTACCTCCGGCGGGTGCTGTAATCCCGCCCGGGGAGCAGACGCAGTTTTTTCCGTTTTTTTGAAGAAACGGCGGAGAGCGCTGCCCGCTTCGTTGGCAAAAACGGCATATCCGGCATAAGATACCCCGGGAGGTATCTTGCATGGATATAGTGATGGACGCGGCCGTCGCCTTTCTGGCCGCGCTGGGTCTTCTGGCCGCCATGTGGGCGCTGGCGGGGAAGTGGATACTTCCGGCGGGAAGAACGGGCGGTGTTACGGCCCTTGTGCGGGCCGAGGGAAACGCCGCGGAGCTGGAGCACACGGTGGACGGCCTGCGCTGGCTCAACCGGAGCGGGTTTGCCGAGATGCGCATCCTTATCGCGGACGCGGGAATGGACCGGGAAGCCAGGAAGGCCGCGGAGGCGCTGGCGGAGGAGGACTGCACCGTACAGGTGTGCGGTTTGGACGAGATCGGAACGATCCTCAGGAACGGATAAAAGCGAGCGGGGCCGCACAGAGTCCCGCCTAAAGGCAGGGAAGCAAATGGGCCGGGAGGAAGGATACATTGAATTCGGCGGGACGGTGGAGAGCCTGGTTTATCAGAACGCGGAGAGCAGCTACACCGTTATCCGCCTTGCCAAGGCGGACGGGGAGAAGGTCGTCGTGGTGGGCTTCCTTCCCGCAGCGGCTCCGGGAGAAGAACTGCAGGTGGGCGGCAGGTGGATGAACCATCCCTCCTACGGAGAGCAGTTCAAGGCCGAGCGGGTGAATCGAAGCCTTCCCACCCAGGCGGCCGGCATCCTCAGCTATCTGTCCTCCGGCATTATACGGGGCGTCGGCCCGGTGACGGCGGAACGGATCGTCGGGCGGTTCGGGACCGACACCTTCCGGGTACTGGAGGAGCGGCCGGAGGAGCTTTCTTCCATCCGGGGGATCACGGCGAAAAAGGCCGGGGAGATTGCCGAGAGCTTCCGGTATCAGACGGGGATGCGGCGGCTCATCGAATGGATCGGGCAGAGCGGGCTTCCTCTTTCCGCGGCGCCCAAGCTGTACCGGAGATATGGCACGACGGCCATGGAGCGGCTGCGGGAGAACCCCTATCTGCTGACGGACGAATATTACGGGGTAACCTTTGCCGCGGCCGACCGGCTGGCCCTGGGAATGGGATGGCCGGGAGACGCGCCGGAGCGGGTGGAAGCCGCCGTGCGGTTCGAGCTCACGCACAACCTGAACAACGGCCATGTTTTTTTGCCTTACGGCAAACTGGCGGCGGCCACGGAGCAGCTGATCGGTATTGACGCCGAACGGGTGGAGGAGGCGATCGTCTCCCTTACCGAACGGGAGGAAGCGGTGACGGAAGAGATCGCGGGGGAAACCGCCTGCTACCTTCCGGGCCTTTACGAGGCGGAAACCTATGTGGCCGAACGGATTCTGAAAATGGCTGGTAACGGGTTTTCAGCGTCCCGAAAGACAGAGACGCTCATCGCCTCGGTGGAGGAAGCGCAGGGGATCCAATACGCCCCGGAGCAGCGGCGCGCCGTCCAAAAGGCCATGGAGTGCCGCGTCATGCTGCTGACGGGCGGCCCCGGCACGGGGAAAACCACTTGCGTGCGGGGCATCGTGGCCCTCTTCGACAAAATGGGGCTGAAAACCGCCCTGACGGCCCCCACGGGACGGGCGGCCAAGCGGATGGGGGAGCTGTGCGGGACGGAGGCCCAGACCATCCACCGGCTTTTGGGAACGGAATACGACAGCGGGACCGGAGATCTGCGATTTACCCGGAACGAGCGCGATCCCCTGGACGCCGACGCCGTGATCGTGGACGAAACCTCCATGGTGGATCTCCTGCTGATGCGGGCGCTGCTGGGGGCTATGGGGGAGAATGCCAGGCTCATCCTGGTAGGCGACCCGGACCAGCTCCCCTCGGTGGGCGCGGGGGACCTTTTTTCCGATCTGATCCGGAGCCGGCAGGTGGAGACCGTGTATCTCACGGAAATCTTCCGGCAGGCCCGGGAGAGCGCCATCGTCATGAATGCCCACGCCGTGAACCGGGGTGAGATGCCCAACCTGCGGGAAAAGAGCGGGGATTTCTTTTTTCTCAGCCGCCCGGAGCCGGAGCGCGTGGTGGAGACCATTCTGGAGCTGTGCAGAACGCGGCTGCCGGAGAAGATGGGAATCGATCCCGGCCAAATCCAGGTGCTGACTCCCACCAAACGGCACGAAACGGGCACCGCCGCCCTCAACCGGAAGCTCCAGGCGGCCCTGAATCCGGCAAAACCGGGGCGAAAGGAAAAAATATTCGGCGAATATCTCTTCCGCGAAGGCGACAGAGTGATGCAAATTAAAAATAATTATGATATAATATGGAGAAAGTCCGACGGGTCCGGCATGGGAACGGGAATTTTCAACGGGGACGTGGGACGGATCGAGGGGATAGACCCCCGGAGCGAAACGGTGACGGTGCTCTTTGACGACCGGTATGCGGAGTATTCCGGCGACATGCTGGGCGAACTGGAGCCCGCCTTTGCCATCACGGTGCACAAATCCCAGGGAAGCGAATACCGGGCGGTGATCTTCGCGGCGATGAACCATTCTCCTCTTCTCATGAGCAGGGGGGTTCTCTATACGGCCATCACCCGGGCGCGGGAGCTGCTCATTCTTGTGGGAGACGAGCGAGCGATTGCCCGGATGACCGCCAACAACCGGCAAAGAAAGCGATACAGCGGCCTGCGGGCGAGACTCTGTATGGAAGGGCCCCCGCAGAGCGGTTCTGACCATAACAATTAGGAGGGCTTTGTATGGCGCCAAGCTTTCTGCACGGGATCATCGATATGATGTTTCCGCCCCGCTGCACTTTCTGCCACAGGATTTTAAAGGGAAAGGAATCCGGCCTTTGCGAGGAATGCCGGAAAAGCCTTCCGGAGACGGAAGGGGCGGGTGCCCTGCAAAGGGGAGAATTTTTCAGCGTGTGCGTCAGTCCCCTTTATTACAAGGGAGACGTTCGGGAATCTTTGCTGCGCTTTAAATTCCAGAAGGCCTCCAATTACGCGGGTACTTACGGCAAAATCCTGGCGGGCTGTATCCGCGAGCATCTCCAGGGAAAGTACGATCTCATCACCTGGGTTCCCCTGAGCAAGAAGAGGGAAAAAACCAGGGGCTATGACCAGTCCATGCTCCTTGCCATGGCAGTGGCGCTGGAATTGGACGACGTGGCGGTGGAGACTCTGGTGAAGACCCTGGACGTTCCCGCCCAGTCCGGTCTGGAGGCGGCGGAGCAGAGGAGAGCCAACGTGCTTGGCGCGTATGAGGTGAAGGATCAGGACCTCATTACCGGAAACCGCATTTTGCTCATCGACGACATCGTGACCACCGGGTCCACTCTTTCGGAATGCGCCAGGGTCCTGCGCACTGCGGGAGCAAAGGACGTGGTCTGTGCCGCCCTCGCCAGGGGAGAATGAATCCTCCCCGTTTTCAGGATTGAAAAAAATATTTCCAGTCAGTATAATAAGGTGCAACAGCAAGACTAATACTAAGAGGAAGAAATGAGATGTGTATGAGTAAAATAAGAGGTGGAGATATGTTCTCATTTTCCCGTGACATCGGTATAGATTTGGGTACTGCATCCATTCTGGTCTATGTAAAGGGAAAGGGCGTCGTTCTCAACGAGCCCTCCGTGGTTGCCATCGACAAGAACACGGGAAAGCTTCTGAAGGTGGGCATCGACGCGCAGAAGATGCTGGGTCGGACCCCAGGGAACATCGTCGCCATCCGGCCTTTGCGGGAGGGCGTCATTTCCGATTACGACATGACCGAGCGGATGCTGAAGGAATTCATCCGGAAGGTGACCAGTTTCCGCCTGTTCAAGCCCCGGATCGTGATCTGCGTGCCCAGCGGAATCACCGAGGTGGAGGAGCGCGCCGTCATAGACGCGGGAGTCCAGGCGGGGGCCCGGCGGGTCTATCTTATCGAGGAACCGGTGGCCGCCGCCATCGGCGCGGGCATCGATATCACAAAACCGGACGGGCATATGATCGTGGATATCGGCGGCGGGACCACGGACATCGCCGTGATTTCTCTTTCCGGCATCGTGGAATCCACCTCCATCAAGATCGCGGGGGACGAGTTCGACGAGGCCATCATCAAGTACATCCGGCGCAAGCACAACGTACTCATCGGAGAGCGCACGGCCGAGGAGCTGAAGATCAGCATCGGCTGCGTATTTCCGCGGACGGAGGAGCAGACCATGGAGGTCAAGGGACGCTGCCTCATGACGGGCCTTCCCAGGATCTTCACCGTCTCCTCCAACGAAATGATCGAAGCCTTCGAGGAGGTCACGGAGCGGATCCTGGAAGCGATCCATTCCGTGCTGGAGCGCACGCCTCCGGAGCTGGTGGCCGACATTTCCACCAACGGCATCGTGATGACCGGCGGAGGCAGCCTGGTCTGGGGCTTCGACAAGCTCATCGAATCCCGCACGGGGATCGAAACCCATGTGGCCGACGACGCCATTTCCTGCGTTGCCTACGGAACCGGGAAGTCCCTGGAGTGGGTATCCGACATGCAGGACGGAACCATCAACATTTCCCGCAGGAAACAGATGAACAACTGATGCGCTCAAACCCCTGAGATTCCAATTGCAGGCCCGTATCCTGCGCTCTCCCGCCCGGCAGGATGCCGCAGAGAGCCCCACCCATTTCATCTTCCGTGAGGTGAAAACGATATGAATAAAATCACCAATTTCAAAGCACTGATTACCGCGCTGATCCTGTACGCAGTCTTCCTGGTTCTGGTATTCGGACTGTATTACATAGACAAGGGCGTCTTCGTCTCGGCGGAATTTGCCGCACGGTACGCCGTGCTTGGAGCCGTGGGCGCCGTTCCCATCTTGTTTAGGCGGTACTTTTTCGGGATTTTGTTTTTCTGCGGCGGTCTTCTGGGATACGTCGTGGAAGGCTTCTTCAGCGGTCTGCAGGGCTCTTTCGCCCCCACGGCGGGGTGGATCGCCAACTGGGCGGTCATCGTCATCTTCGCGCTGATCGGGATTGCCATCGAGGTGACCAGGATCCGGCGGGGCGTTAAAAAGTGGAAGCAGGAAAAACAGGAGAAAAAGGAAGAACGGGAGCGGCAGAAACAGCAGGAGAAGGAAGAAAAGCTGAAGGCGAAGGAAGAGCGGGAACGGCAGGAGCAGGAGATGCGGGATAAGATCCGCAGGGAGGAGCAGGAGCGCCTGGCTGCGGAGGCCGCGCAGAAAGAAAAGGCGGAGGAACCGCCCGCGCAGCCGGTTTTCACCGGGGAAGCGCCCGAGGATAAAACCGATTCGGAATAATATGAGATGATTAAAGCGCCCCGTTTTATCAAGCGGGGCGCTTTTTCAATAGCTATGCGGGAAGACCGGGCAAAAAGCCGGAGCGCCGGGGGAAATCCCCGGCGCTCCCTATTTTTCCGTGACGCCGAACCCATGGGCCGCAGCCTTTTTTATGTTCAGCGGCTGTTACCGGCGACTAGTAAGGCTTAATTCCGGCAATCTGCTGCAAACCGTTTCGATGAATCCGTCCTGACGGGCGGTCCTCAGATTTCGTTCTCCACGGGATCCCGGTCCCGGAAGAGGAGAGAAATACACCACAGACCGCCCAGGGCCACTAATGTGTAAATCACCCGGGCGGCCAGGGCCATCTGCCCTCCCACGGCGAAAGCCACGAAGTCGAAGCCGAAGATGCCGATGCTGCCCCAGTTGAGCGCTCCGATGATGACAAGGATCAGCGCGATTTTGTCCATAATCATATTAAGATTTCCTCCGTAATTGTTATTTATGCAGCAAAAGCCGGATTCTTTTCAATATTCTGCCCGGACTGTATAAAAATATACATCCGGCACGGAACGCTCCGGTTCCGCTCTCCCGGAGACGACCCGGACCGCAGTGTCCCCGACGGGAAGAAACGTGAGCGGGGCGTTTTTCTATTCGCGGGACCGCGTTTTTATGCGCTTTCCATTTGCCAACCAGCCACCGCGAGAGTATAATACTATCAATTGAGCCTTTCGGGATCGCGGACACCGGGGATGAGCGCCCAGGATATTTTCTCCGGTTTGTCCGGGCTTAGGAAACACTTTACCCGAAAGTTTTGGAGAGAGAACATACAGAAAAGGGACTGCATGCAATGATGAAGTACATTTTGATTATCGGCGACGGCATGGCCGACAACCCTGTGGATGCCCTGGGAGGAAAGACCCCGCTGGAAACGGCGAGGATACCCCATATCGACGCGCTGGCGGCGGGGGGGACCGTGGGGAGCGTTTTGACGGTGCCCCGAGGTTTGCCTCCCGGAAGCGACACGGCGATTTTATCCATCTTCGGGGCCGATCCCCGGGTCTGCTTCACCGGACGGTCTCCCCTGGAGGCGGCTGCCGGCGGAATTTCCCTGGAGGCGGGAGACGTATCCTACCGGTGCAACATGGTTACCCTTGAGGACGGGGACATGGCTTTTGAGGACAGGCGCATCCTGTCCCACAGCGGAGGTTCCATCGAGGGAGCGGAGTCCATCCGGCTGGCGGAGGATCTGTTTTCCCATCCGGAGTTCGGCCCAGCCGCAGAAAAAGCCGGCATCCGGGTCTATCCCAGCCCCTCCTTCCGGCACATCGCCGTCCAGAAGGGGGCGGACATACAAGGACTGGTGGCGACGCCACCCCACGATGTTCTGGATCAGCCCATCGGCCCGAACCTGCCCCGGGGCTGCGACAACGCCGAGACTCTGCTTGCGCTCATGAAGCTGGCTCACAGGGTGCTGGACAGGCATCCCATCAACGAGGAACGGCGCCGCGCAGGGAAGCTCCCCGCCAACGGGATCTGGTTCTGGGCGGAGGGAACGGCGGTGGCACTGGATTCCTTTCCCAAGAAGTACGGGAAGGCGGGCCTGGTGGTGAGTGCGGTTCCCCTGGTGCAGGGGATCGCCAGGCTTACGGGACTGGATATCACGTTGGTGGAAGGGGCCACCGGTGAGCTGGACACCAATTACGAAGGAAAGACGGAGGCTGCCGTAACGGCCCTCCGGGACGGATACGATTTTACCGCGGTGCACGTGGAAGCGCCCGACGAGTGCACCCACAACGGGGACACGGAAGGGAAGATCAAGGCCATCGAGTATCTGGACGGCCGCGTGGTGGCTCCCCTGGTACAGAAACTGAAGGGGGAGGGCTTCGACTACCGGATTTTGCTTTTAAGCGACCACAAGACGCTCACTTCCACCAGGGGCCACGACGGCGACCCCGTCCCGTTTTTGCTGTATGAAAGCAGCCGGGAAACGGGAAGGGGACTGCCCTACACCGAGAAGGCGGGCGAGAACGGCCCATTTGTGAAGGAAGGGACGCGCCTCATGGAGATCCTATTCGGAACCGGGGAGGGGAAGCTGTGAGAAACGATTTCCGGGAGCTGGGCTTCGGCCCCGCGGATATTTTGCTCCCCAAAGACTGCGATATGACACGCTGGAGCGTGGTGGCCTGCGATCAGTACACTTCGGAGCCGGAATACTGGGAGAGAGTCGAAAAGTTTGTAGGCGCGGCGCCCTCCACCCTGCATCTGATTCTGCCGGAGTACCGGCTGGAGCAGGGAAACCCGGAGGAAGACATCCAGAATATTCACGAGGCCATGGAGCAATCTATCAAAGCCGGAATCTGGGATACTTTGAAGGATTCCTTTATCTATGTGGAGAGAGTGCAGAAAAACGGCGCGGTCCGGCGGGGACTGGTGGGCGCCGTGGATCTGGAGCAATACGAATACTTGCCGGGAAAGGCGGCTCTCATCCGTGCCACGGAAGGGACGGTCCTCTCCCGGATCCCGCCCCGCCTGGCGGTGCGCCGGGGGGCGGCGGTGGAGCTGAGCCATGTGATGCTGCTGGCCGACGACCCGGAGGACACGGTGATGGGACCCCTGGAGGCCGGAAAAGGAGGCTTCCGGGAGCTGTATCGCTTCGACCTCATGGAAAACGGGGGGAGCATCCGGGGATACGCCGTGGACGCGGCGGGGGCGGCCCAAGCGGCCGCGGCCCTGGGAGCTTTGAAGGGGGCTATGCCCCAAACAGGCGGAGCGGTTCCCATGCTATTTGCCGTGGGGGACGGAAACCACTCTCTGGCTTCCGCCAAGGCGTGGTATGAGGAACAGAAAAAGGATGCCGGGGCGGGGGAGGCTTTGCCCTGCCGGTACGCGCTGGCGGAGCTGGTGAACCTACACGAGCCCGCCCTCATATTCGAACCGATCCACCGGGTGGTGTTTGAAATCCGGCCGGAAGAGCTTCTCAGGGAGCTTGAGGATTTCTGCCGAAGGGGAGAGCCGGAGGACGGCAGGACCCAGACGGTGGAATACATCTGGGAAAAGGGCGCGGGAACCGTCTGCTTTTCAAAGCCGACCCACCATCTGGCGGTGGGCACGCTGCAGAAATTCCTGGACGACTATACGCAGAAATACGGGGGCCGGATCGACTATATCCATGGGGACGAGACGGCGGGACAGCTGGGGGTGCGGCCGGGGAACATCGCGTTTCTTCTGCCGGCCATGGAAAAATCCCAGCTATTTGAAACGGTAAACGCGGAGGGGGCACTGCCCCGGAAGACCTTTTCCATGGGAGAGCCCTGGGACAAACGATACTATCTGGAGGGACGGAGGATCCGGTAAATGCGCGCCGGAGAAAGGAGCCCTGAATGCCGGTAATCACGGTCTATGCGTATGCAAAACTGAATTTGACGCTGGATGTTTTGGGAAAAAGGGAAGACGGATACCACGATCTGCGCATGCTGATGCAGACGGTGACCCTGCGGGACACCATCAAGCTGGAAACGAGCGGTGCGGAGGGCGTCACCGTCACCACCAACCTGCGCTACCTGCCGTCGGACAGCCGGAATATCGCTGCCAAGGCGGCGGAGCGGTTTCTCAGCGAAACGAGAGCGGCCTGCGGCGTATCCATCCGGATCGAAAAGCATATTCCCGTCTGCGCGGGAATGGCCGGAGGCAGCGCGGACGGGGCGGCGGTGCTGCGAGGTCTCCGGGACCTGCTGTGCCCGGAGCTTACCAACCGGGAGCTGGCACGGATGGGGGAAGCGGTGGGCTCCGACGTTCCATACTGCGTGCTTGGGGGAACTATGCTGGCGGAAGGCAGGGGAGAGATCCTTACGCCTATGCCGCCCATGCCCATGTGCCACGTGGTGATCAGCAAGCCGAATTTCTCCATCTCCACTCCGGCGCTGTTTTCCAAAATCGACTGCCGGAAAATCGTACGCCGACCCGACACCGCGGGCGCCGTCCGGTGCCTGGAGGAAGGGGATCTGGCGGGGCTGGCCCGGCGGATCTACAACGTGTTTGAGGACATTCTGCCCGCGCAGTACCGGGACGTGGGGATTATCCGGGGGCAGCTCATCGAGAGGGGCGCCCTGGGCGCCGGGATGAGCGGGACCGGCCCTTCGGTCTTCGGACTGTTCGAAGAGGAGGCTGCGGCGAAGGGGGCATATCAGGCGCTGAAAACCGCGTATCCGGCCACTTTTCTGGCAAAAATCAAAAATGAGGTATAATACTATTGTCCAATAAGAAGATAAAGCAGGACGTATGGCCGCCCCCCGCCGGAGGCGGGGGGCGGCCATACGGTTTTATTTGTTGTATCAACATTTTTGCTGAATATTGGTATAATATTCCAAATCACTGTCAACAATGTCAGTACCACAGGTACTACACATAATTGACGGTGATTTTATGAAAGGTAAGCACATACAACTCAAAGCAATCGAAATCGCCCTTTTATTCGGGCTGGCCGCTTCCCTGATTTGGGGAATCTGGTCGCTGAAGGGGCAGACGGACCTGCGCGAGCGGGTGATCCGCCTTCACGTGGTGGCAAATTCCGACGGGGCGGAGGATCAGGCGCTGAAGCTGAAGGTCCGGGACAGGGTTCTGCAGCAGGTGGAAGCGCTGCTGGAGGACAGCTCCGACCGGGAAGCCGCGCTGGCCCTACTTGCCGGTTCTCTGGAGCCCATCGCCGAGGAGGCGGAGGAGGAGATCCGGGAGCAGGGATACGATTACTCGGTGACGGCGGAGCTGGAGGATCTGTATTTCCCCACCAAGGAGTACGACGGCTTCGCACTGCCCGCCGGGGAATATAAGGCTCTGCGCATCCAGATCGGAAGCGGCGGGGGGAAAAATTGGTGGTGCGTCGTGTTTCCGCCCCTATGCCTGGCCGCGGCGGAGGAGAACCTGGACGAGACGGCCCTTGCATCGGGACTGACAGAAGAGGATGTCTCCCTCATCACCGAGGAAGACACAAAATATGTGTTCAAGTTCAAGTCCATTGAAATCTGGGACGAGATCAGGAATTATTTTTCCTGATGCCTGTATTCAGAACATTAAACGGCTGCCCCGGGTTGCTTTAAGCGTCCCGGGACAGCTGGTTTTTTATTGCGTGGGGGCTTGGGAGCAAATCTGAATTGTAAGTTGGGAGAGGTTTTTTCAGGATAAGATAAAGATTTATTGCGGAAGGGTTGGACGGGAGCTGCGCGCTTCCCGCTGGGGGTAACATTTTGTTTCTGCAAAAAGTCACCAAAAACAGACCAAGAGGCCGAGGCCTCTTGGAGCTCCATGGGGAGGGTGCTCCGTAAGCGCTCTTAATGACAGATAGACTATCGGCAGTTGCGAACGCACGGACGGCCCGGTGGCAAGAAGTCTGTTTTTCAGCTCGCAATCGGGGCACTCCGGATTTTAGCCGGTGGGGCTCATTGAATCTGCAAAAATGTACCTTGTGCGGCGTTTGAGAAGATCCATTTTTTTCGGGCTACCCAGCTTATGAAATATGCGAGGATTTCAGTGCTTCCATTTATATTTTTGTGTTATCTTTACCGATATAGCTGCCCGACTAAACTTTTAGTAATTTTGGTTATGAAGGAAGCATTTTCTCCCGCCTGCCGTTTCGGCATTTCGTGACGGCGTATTCCTGTGATATAATAAACGATGTGCACAGAAAGGGGGAAGGGACATGCTTCGGATTCTGACGGGGCGGGCGGGAGACGGAAAAACCGAAACCGTGCTGAGAGAAATCTGCGCCCTTGCCGACGCCGGCAAGGAGGGGAGCATTCTCCTGGTTCCGGAGCAGTATTCCCACGAATATGAGCGGCGGCTGGTCCGGGCGGGGGGAAACCGCATTTCCCTCTTTGCGGAGGTGCTGAGCTTCACGAGGCTTTCCAACCGCGTATTCGCCGCGGCGGGGGGGCTCGCCGAGCCCTACCTGGACGACGGGGGACGGCTTCTCGTGATGAGCGGGGCTCTGGAGGCGGTCTCTTCCCGGCTGAAGGTCTATTCCCGCCCCTCGCGAAAGGCGGAATTTTTAAATGGTCTTATCGCCACGGCGGACGAACTCAAGGCTTACGGCGTCTCCCCCGAGGCCCTGGAGAGGGCGGCGGAGGCGGCGGGGGGGAACCTGGGGGACAAGCTGCGGGATCTGAGCCTTCTATACGCCACATACGGGGCCATGACCGCCCGGGGCGCGGCTGATCCCCGGGACAGGCTGACAAAGCTGGCAGACTGCCTGGAGGAGTATGGCTTTGCCGAGGGGCGGCATATTTTTATCGACGGGTTCACGGATTTTACTCCCCAGGAGGAGCGGGTGCTCTCACGGCTTCTGGAGCAGGCGGAGGAAGTTACGCTAACGCTGGTCTGGGACGGGCTGAAGAATACGACCGGCGAAGAAGAAGCGGTCTTCGCCCAGAGCAGGCGGGCGGCGGCGCGGCTCATGGCTATGGCGGCGCGTCGGGGGATCGAGGCCCGCTTTGTGCATCCGCAGGGGGAGAAACGGGAGCGGGACGCGGCGCTGCGCCACCTGGAGAGGCATTTTTTCTCGGACGGGGCGGTATTTCCCGAAGACGCCGGTTCCGTTTCCATTTTTGAGGCAAA
This sequence comes from Papillibacter cinnamivorans DSM 12816, assembly GCF_900176335.1. GTDB lineage: Bacteria > Bacillota > Clostridia > Oscillospirales > Oscillospiraceae > Papillibacter > Papillibacter cinnamivorans. The sequence goes on along the minus strand of NZ_FWXW01000001.1, from coordinate 503,426 downwards.
CACCGCCTTTTCCGAGGCGGAGTATGCGGCGGCGAAAATCCTGGAGCTTACACGCAAATCGGGATACCGGTACCGGGACATCGCGGTATGCGCCCGGAGTTTCGGGGACTACACGGGAATCGTGGAAAACGTATTCGAGCAGTACGGCGTGCCGGTTTACTTAAGCGAAAAGAGCGATATCCTGCAAAAACCCGTCTTCACCCTGATCCTCTCGGCCCTGGAAACCATCCGGAGCGGCTACCGGCACGAGGAGCTGTTCCGGTATCTGAAGACGGGGCTCACGGACCTTACTCCGGAGGAGTGCGACACGCTGGAAAACTACGTCCTCAAGTGGGACCTCAAAGGAGGGCAGTGGACGGGGGCGAGCGACTGGACCCTGCATCCCGACGGCTACGGGAAGCCCTTCGGGGACAAGGAGCTGGAGAGGCTTCAGGAGCTCAACCGGATCCGGGAAAAGGTGAGAGGCCCGCTGCGGGACCTGGCGCAGCGCTCGGGGGATGCCCGGACGGCCGGAGGCCAGGCGGAGGCACTGTACGGTTTCCTGGAGGGGATCGGCCTGGCGGAACGACTAAAGGAAAAGACCGAGGCTTTTTACGCCGGGGGACAAAAGCAGCTGGCGGAGGAATACGGGCAGCTCTGGGACATCCTGTGCGGCGCTCTGGACCAGTGCGTTTCCCTGCTGGGGGACAGCCCCATGGAACCGGAGGAGTTTTCCCGCCTTCTTCGGCTGCTCCTGTCCCAGTACCAGGTGGGCACCATCCCGGTTTCTCTGGACAGGGTTGCCGCGGGAGACATCACACGGATGGCCAGGCGGGACGTAAAGTGCCTCATTCTCCTGGGGGCGGGGGACGGCATGCTGCCCCTCACCACCGAGGCGGCGGGGGTGCTGACGGACGAGGACAGGAAGACCCTGTCCCGGCTGGGACTCACCCTGGCGCCCACCGCGGGGGAGCGGCTCCAGAGAGAGCTCTTCATCCTGTACACGGCGCTTTCCCTGCCCTCGGAACGGCTGTATATCAGCTATCCCGCCGAGAGCGCGGGAGGGGAGATCCTGCGGCCGTCCTTCGCAGTTGGGCGGCTCCGGGTCATGCTCCCGGGCGCCGGTTTTCTCCGGGAACGGGAGGGAGACGGAAGCTTCCGCACCGGAGCGGCGGCGCCATGCCTCAACTATTTCGCGGCGGACCCGGAACGGCGCGGAGCGCTGGAGAGCCTCGGGGACCTGCCGGGCATCCGGGACGGAATCGCGGCCGTGTGCGGAGCGGCGGCTTTTACCCGGGGGAGGCTATCTCCTTTCGCCGTGAGCGCCCTGTACGGGCGGCGGGTGCGGATGTCCGCCTCCCGGGCGGACCGGTTCCAGTCCTGCCGCTTTGCGTATTTTCTGCAGTACGGCCTTAAGGCCGAGGCAAGGAGCCCCGCGGGATTCGAGGCGCCGGAGGCGGGGAGCTTCGTGCATTACGTTCTCCAGCAGGTGATTGAGGAAGCGCAGCGGAGCGGGGGATTCGGCGGGCTCTCCCCGGAAAGGCTCCGGGAGCTCTCCGCCCGGGCGGCGGACCGGTACACCCGGGAGGTTCTGGGTTCCCTGGAGGACAAGGACGCCCGGTTCCGCTATCTTTACAGCCGGATGCACCAGACGGTGGACACGGTGGTGGAGAACGTGGCGGAGGAGCTGCGAGAATCGGAATTCACCCCTTTGGGGTTTGAAATCTCCTTCGGGGAGGGCGGAACCCTCCCCCCCATCGAGCTTACCCAGGACGGGATCACCCTCAGCATCAGCGGAGCGGTGGACCGGGCGGACGGCTGGGAGGGGGAGGATGGGAAGCTCTATCTCCGGGTGGTGGACTACAAGACGGGGCGGAAGGCGCTGGACTATACCGAGGTATTCAACGGACTGGGAGTGCAGCTGTTTTTATATCTTTTCGCCCTGGAGCGGGGCGGAAAGGAGCTCTTCGGCAAAGAGGTGGTCCCCGCGGGGGCCTTCTACCTTCCCGCCCGGGACGTGATCCTCCGGGAGGAGGAGCGGGACGGGGAGGAGCTTTCCAAAAAGCGGGACAAGGCTCTTACCAGGAGCGGAATCCTGCTGAACGACCCCAACGTGCTGGAAGCTATGGAGCGGGGAGCGGCATCGGGGACGACCCGGTTTCTCCCCGTGCGGAAGGGGGCGCCGGAGGGGAGCCTCGCCGGACGGGAGGGCTTTGTCTTCCTGCGGCGGCACGTGGAAAAACTGATGCGGGATATCGCCAAAGAGCTGGGGCGGGGGGCCATCCAGGCAGACCCTTATACCCGGGGGCCCCGGCGGTGCGCCTGCGACTTCTGCGAATACAAGGAAGCCTGCTGGTTTGACGAGGGGGCGGGGGAGGACAGGAAACGCTACCTGCGGAAGATAAGCCAGGAGGAATTCTGGACCATACTGGGGAAGGAGGAGGAGCCATGAGGGAGTTTCGCCCCACGCCGGAGCAGCTGGCGGCGGCGGAGGACCGCGGCGGCGGGCTGCTGGTTTCCGCGGCGGCGGGCTCGGGGAAGACCCGGGTCCTCATCGAGCGCCTCTTCCGCTGGCTCACCGATCCGGAAGACCCCCGGGATATCGACGAATTTCTGGTGATCACCTATACCAATGCGGCGGCGGCGGAGCTCCGGGGCAGAATCGCCGACGAGCTGACGGCGCGGCTGGCCCTGGACCCGGGGAACCGGCATCTTCAGCGGCAGCGCCTCCTGCTGTACAAGGCGGAGATCGGGACGGTGCACCATTTCTGCGCCTCTCTTCTCCGGGAGTTTTCCCATGTGCTGGACCTGTCTCCCGATTTCCGGGTGGCGGACGAGGCCGAGGCGGTTATCCTGCGGCAGAAGGTGCTCACCGAAGTGATCCGCGCCCGTTACGAGGAAATGGAGCCGGGCTTCGCCCTGCTGGCGGACACCATGGCGGCGGGACGGGACGACAGGCGGCTGTTTGAAATCGTCTCGGACCTTTACGGGAAGCTGCAAAGCCATCCGTATCCCGGACGGTGGCTTTCCGAATGCCTGGCGGAGTTTCGGGTGGAGGGCTTCTCCGACGCGGGGGAGAGCCCCTGGGGGCGGATAATCCTGGAACGGGCGGCGAGGCAGACTTCGTCCTGGGCGCGGGAGATCCGCGGGGCCATCCGGCTCATGGCGGGGTATCCGCCTCTTGAAAAAAACTACGGTCCCTGTTTCGGAGACATCGAGGGCCAGCTGGAAAGACTCGGTTCCTCCGCCTCTTTGGGGTGGGACGCGTTCCGGGACGGAACGCGGATTGATTTCGGAAGACTGGGGGCGGTACGAGGCTTTGAGGACAAAGAGCTCCAGGAGCGGATCAAGGGGATCCGGGACCGGTGCAAAAAGCGGATACAAAAGCTCCAGAAGACCTTCTCCGACGACAGCCGTCAGCTCTTCGAGGACATGGAAGCGGTGCGGCCCGCGGTAGAGGCGCTGTTCTCCCTGACGGAGGAGTTTGAGGCGGCCTACGCCAGGGAAAAACGGGCGCGGGGGCTTGCCGATTTTTCCGACCTGGAGCATCTGGCGGTGCGCCTGCTCACCGAGGCGGAAACCGGGGCGCCCAGCGCTTTGGCGGGGGAGATCTCCCGGCGGTACCGGGAGATCATGGTGGACGAGTATCAGGACACCAACCAGGTGCAGAACCTGATTTTCTCCGCCGTGTCCCGGAGGGAGGAAAACCTCTTTCTGGTGGGAGACGTGAAGCAGTCTATCTACCGCTTTCGGCTGGCGGACCCGTCCATATTCCTGAAAAAATACAGGGAGTTCAGGCCACGGGGGGAGTCGGAACCGGGGGAGCCCCGGAAGATCCTGCTGTCGAGAAATTTCCGTTCCCGGGAGGGGATCCTGGCGGCGGCCAACTTTCTCTTCCAAAACATTTTTTCCACCGAGTTCGGCGAGATGGAATACGGCCCGGAGGAGTGCCTCTATCCCGGGGCGGAGTATCCGGAGAGCAGGGAAGCGGCGCTGGAGCTGGACGTGCTGGACATGAGCACTCTGGATAAAGACGCGGAGGAGGAGAGTCCCCTCAAGGCGGAGCTGGAGGCGGACTTTGTGGCGGGGAAAATAAGGGAGCTGCTGGACCGGCCGTTTCAGGTGTTCGATCCCGGGACGGGCGGGACACGGCCGGTGACTCAGGAGGACATCGTGATCCTTATGCGCTCGCCCTCGGACAAAAGATCGATCTTCGCCAGATCTCTGGCGGAGCGGGGGATTTCTGTCCACGGATCAGGGGAGAGCCGGTTTTTTGAATCCGCGGAGATTTCCGTCATCCTGGCACTGCTCACCATCCTGGACAATCCCCGGCAGGATATTCCCCTGATTTCCGTTTTGCGGTCCCCGGTTTTCGGTTTTTCTCCGGACCGGCTGGCGGAGATCCGGGGAGAACACCCGGAGGGGGACTTTTACGAGGCAATCTGCACCTCGGAAGCAGAGGACTGCAGAGAGTTTCTTGGGACGCTATCCCGGCTGCGGCTTACGGCGGCGGATATGAGCGCCGACCGGCTGATCTGGCATCTGTACAACGAGCTGGGATTTCTGAGTATCTTCGGGGCCATGCCGGGGGGCGCGAGGCGGCAGAAAAACCTCGTCGCCTTCTGCGAGCACGCGCGGCGGTTTGAAAGCCAGGGATATCAGGGCCTGTTCCGGTTCGTAAGCCAGATCCGGCGGCTTCGGGAGAACGGGGAGGAGCTTTTCTGCGCCGGAGCCTCGGAGGAGAGCGGGGGCGTGTCCATCCTGAGCATCCACAAATCCAAGGGGCTTGAATTCCCGGTGGTGATCCTGGCGGACACGGCCAAGCAGTTCAACCGGGAGGACATGAAAAAGCCCGTGCTGGTCCACGCACAGCTGGGAGTGGGCCCCCGGAGGCTGGACCTTACGAACATGACGGAATATTCCACCCTGGCCAGACGCGCGGTGGAGCTGAAGCTTACCGAGGAAATGCTGGCGGAGGAGCTGCGGGTCCTTTATGTGGCTCTTACCCGGGCGAAGGAGAAGCTCATCGTCACCATGACGCTGCGGGACGCTCCCGGGACGATCCGGCGGCTTCTTCCGTCGGCGGGACGGCCTGTGGATCCCCAGGTCTTATCGGAGTGCGCCTCCATGGCGGAATGGATCCTCCTGCCCGCCCTCACGAGGCCCGAAGGCGCCATCCTGCGGGAGGCGGCGGGCATGGAAGGGCGGCCGGAGACGGGTGAAGGCGACGGCCCGGCCTGGGACATCCGCCTGGAGGGCTGCCGGAAGGCGGAGAAGGCACAGCGCGCAGCCGAAGCCGAGTCCGCGGCTCAGGAGGAGAAAGGGGTCCGGGAGGAGCAGCTTCGGGAGATCCGGGAAAAGCTCTCTTTCGTCTATCCCCATGGAGCCGAAACCCAGCTTCCCTCCAAGCTGACGGCGACCCAGCTCAAGGGGCGCTTCGGCGATTTGGAAGCGGAGGAGAACGCCCCGAGGCAAAGGCGGTTTTTATTCGACCGGCCGCGCTTTGTGACGCAGCGGCAGGGGCTCACCTCGGCCGAGCGGGGCACCGCCCTACACCTGGTGATGCAGCATATCGATTTCGCCCACGCCGGGAGCGCCGGGGAGGTGCGGGCGGAGATCGCCCGGATGACGGAGCGGAAGCTTCTGACCCCGGAGCAGGCGGAGGCGGCGGACCCCGAGGCGGTGGCTGCCTTTTTCCACGCTGACTTGGGAAGACGGGTGCTGGCGGCCGGGCGGCTGCTGCGGGAGTTTAAATTTTCGGTTCTTCTGCCTGCGGAGGAGTTTTACCCCGGGGCGGGGGACGGGGAAATCCTACTTCAGGGCGTGGCCGACCTTTGCATTCTGGAGGAGGACGGCTTCACGGTGGTGGATTTCAAGACCGACAGGGTCCGGAAGGGCGCCGAGGCGGAACGGGCGGAAGCTTACCGGGGACAGCTGTGCGCATACGGGCGGGCGCTTTCCGAGGTGACGGGTCTGCCGGCGAAAAAACTCATGCTCTACTTCTTCGCCACGGGACGCGCCCTGGAGATGGAAAACCCCGGCGAATGCGGAGGAAAACCGAAGGGCGCGGGGCCGGGTGCCTGCAGTGACGGAAAAATGTAATACAAATTCCCCTAAAAGGTAAATTTGCATTCAGCTTCTATTTTAGGCTTTCGGCACAAAAACGTTCACATGGCCATTCATCTATTCTCCGATTTTATCGAAGAATAGATGAAAAAAAGATTGCATTTTTTCGCGGCATATGTTAGTATAAACGTTGCGCTGGTCCGGGGACCGGCAAAGAAGGTTTTCTGTCGGAGAAAGAGGTGAACCCAAATGAAGGAAGGAATTCATCCGAAGTACGCACAGACCACGATTCGGTGCGCTTGCGGTGAAGTAATCGAGACCGGTTCCACCAAGAAGGATATCAAGGTGGAGGTTTGCTCCAAATGTCATCCCTTTTTTACCGGCAAACAAAAGCTGGTGGACAGCGGCGGACGTGTCACCCGTTTCAACAAGAAATTCGGGTTCGACAAGTAGCAGAAAACCATCCGTGTCGTACTTGACGCCTGCGCCTTTCCGGCGCAGGCGTTTTTTCCTCTTTTCTCAGGGCGCGCCGGAGAAAAGAGGAGGCGCGCCGCCGTATTCCCGGTATACCGGGCGCGCCGCGGCGATAGAATACTCATTAGGGGCGCGGAGGACCGTTCAAGAGGCGGTCCCGGTCCCGCCGAACATTCAACGGGAGGTTCAGCCATGGCGTTTGAACGAATCGACGTAAAACAGCTGGATGAAAATGTGTTCCGAAGAATCGGGGACGAATGGATGCTCATCACGGCGGGGAGCCGGGAGGGCTTCAACACCATGACCGCGAGCTGGGGAGCCCTGGGGGTTCTGTGGAACCGGCCGACGGCCACCATCTACGTGCGGCCCCAGCGCTACACGCGGGAGTTTCTGGAGGCTTCCGACGGCTTCACACTCTCCTTTTTCCCCAAGGGATACCGAAAAGCCCTGGCCCTCTGCGGGGCCAAAAGCGGTCGGGATACCGACAAGGTGCAGGTGGCGGGGCTGACCCCGGTTTTCTCGGAGGAGGGCCGGGTATTCTTTGCCGAGGCGGAGCTGGTGCTTCTTTGCAGAAAGCTCTATTTTCAGGACCTGGAGCCGGCGCATTTCCTGGATCCCGCCATAGCGGAGTTTTATGCCGAAAGGGATTATCACCGTATGTACGTGGGGGAGATTACGGGAGCACTGGGTCACAATCCGGAGGTCCGGTAAGCGACCCGGCGGCCTCCGGGGTACGGCAGGGAGCTGAACGCCTGAGGCCGATGCCAGGAGACGGTTACGGAGGAACGATGGACACCATAGAGAAAGAGACGAAGATAGAAAAAGCCGTACTGGCGGGACTCTCCTCCCCGCGCCTGGGGGAGGACTCCTCGGACGAGGCCAGCATGGAGGAACTAAAAGCGCTGCTGGAGACCGCGGGAGGCGAGTGCGCCGGAATTGTTCTGCAGAACAGGGAGGCGCCGGACCCCCGCAGCTTTGTGGGGGCGGGAAAGCTGAAGGAGCTCCGGGAGCTTACCGCCGGGGAAGAGGCTTCCCTGGTGGTTTTCGACAACGAGCTCACCCCGTCCCAGCTGCGGGTGCTTGCGGAGGAGACCGGGGTGAGGGTCATCGACCGCAGCGCCCTGATCCTGGACATTTTCGCCCAGCGGGCCCAGACGCGGGAGGGGCGGCTGCAGGTGGAGCTTGCCCAGTACCGGTATCTTCTCCCTCGGCTTACGGGGCTGGGCACTTCCCTGTCCCGGCTGGGGGGCGGCATCGGCACCCGGGGACCCGGGGAGAGCAAGCTGGAAAGCGACCGGCGGCACATCCGAAGGCTCATAGCCAAGCTGGAGGAGGATCTGGAGGACGTACGGCAGAACCGAAACGTCCAGCGGCAGCGCAGGATCAAGAACATGGTCCCGGTGGTTGCCATCGTGGGATACACCAACGCCGGGAAGTCCACGCTTTTAAACGCCCTGACGGGGGCGGGGATCCCCGCCAACAACCGGCTGTTCGACACGCTGGATACCACCACGCGGTCCCTGAGGATCAGCGACACTCTGGAGGTGCTGGTGTCCGACACGGTGGGCTTTATCCGGAAGCTTCCCCACCATCTGGTGAGCGCCTTCAAGGCGACGCTGGAGGAGCTCTCCTACGCGGACCTTCTGCTTCACGTGATCGACGCGTCCAATCCCCGGTGGAGGGAGCAGGCGGCGGTGGTGGAGGGGCTTGTGGCGGAGCTGGGAGCCGCGGGGACGCCCCGGCTGGACGTATTCAACAAGGCCGATCTTTTAAACGGCGACATTTTGCCCCACGGGGAGAACATCGTGTGCATCTCCGCCCTGGATGGGAAGGGAATCGAGGAGCTGAAGACGGCCGTCGGGAGGCTCCTGGATTCGGGGAACCGCCGGGTCCTGTTCCATCTGCCCTATTCCCGGGCGGGACTTTTAGAGCAGCTGCACCGGGAGGCGAAGGTCACCCGGGTGGAGTATGCCCAGGAGTACATCGAGGCGGAAGCGGTCTGCACCGGAAAGACTTTGGGGCAGATGCGGGAATACGCGGTGATCCCGGAGGAACCGGAAGGCTGACGAAAGACGGAGGGGCGGAGGATGGAAGAGTATTTTGTCCCCACGGAGAATGCCGAGACGGAGTTTTCGGAAAAGCGCTCCCGCTTCATAGGGCGGATCCGGAAGGCGGAGACGGAGGAACAGGCAATTGAGCTTCTGCGGGAAATCCGGGCCATGCACCGGGACGCAACCCACAACGTATACGCTTATATCCTCCGGGAAAATGGGATCACGCGCTATTCCGACGACGGAGAACCTCAGGGAACGGCGGGAATGCCGGTTTTGGAGGTGCTGCGGCGGGAGGGCGTATTCGACGTTCTGTGCGTCGTGACCCGGTATTTCGGGGGAACGCTCCTGGGCGCGGGGGGCCTCACCCGGGCTTACGCCCGGTCGGCCAAACTGACCCTGGATCGGGCGGGGATCAGCGTGATGCGCCTGTGGCTCCGGGAGACCATCCGGTGCCCCTATCCTCTCCTGGAGCGGATCCGGCTGGAAATTACCGCCGCGGAGGGGGCCCAAGAGGAGATCCGGTACGGCGCGGAAGTGGAGATCCAGGCCCTTTTGCCTCGGGAGCGGGCGGAGGAATTTCACCGGCGGATATCGGAGATATCGGCGGGACGGGTGATCCCCCGGGAGGAAGACGAGGTATTCCGCCCCGCGCCCTTGCGCGCGGGGACGGACAGCGGCCGATGACCGGGAGTGCGCAGATCTGCCGTGCCCCGGCCGGGTATGCGGAACAGAACCGCCTGCGGGCGGTTTTTCGTTTTACCCGGAGAAAAGCCGGCTGCGAACCGCCCCGTTAGGCCGGGCAGGGATCCGCATCATCCTTTTCTGGATGGATCGATATATTTTGCTTACAAAACGCCTTTACTTTTTTATAAAAAAACGAAAAAAATATAAAGGAAAAACGCAGTCGGACGAGTATATACACTATATCAGCGCCAGGCGGCAAGAAGGTGGTTGCTATGACGGTGAGAGAGCGGATCGAGGAGACGGAGGAGCGCATTCTGGCGCCTTACGCCGCCCGGGCGGCCCTGTCCGCCGGAAGGGCGCGGCCGGAGGAGCCCTGCTCCGTTCGGACGGACTATCAGAGGGATGTGGACCGGATCGTCCACTCCAAAGCGTTCCGGCGGCTCAAGCACAAGACCCAGGTGTTTCTCCAGCCGGAGGGAGACCACTACCGCACCCGCATGACCCACACCCTGGAGGTTTCCCGCATCGCCCGGACCATTGCCAGGGCCCTGCGGCTCAACGAGGATCTGACGGAGGCCGCCTCTCTGGGGCACGATCTGGGGCACACGCCCTTCGGCCACGCGGGAGAACAGGCTCTGGACGAGCTCTGCCCAGGAGGATTCCGGCACAACGAGCAGAGCCTGCGGGTGGTGGAGCTCCTGGAGAACAACGGACAGGGCCTGAATCTCACCTACGAGGTCCGCCGGGGAATCCTCTGCCACACCGGGGACGAGACGGCGGAAACCCTGGAGGGGCAAATCATCCGGTATGCCGACCGGATCGCCTACATCAATCACGACATCGACGACGCCATGCGCGCCGGCATTATTACAAAGGAAGATCTGCCCGGAGAGATCGTCAGGGTACTGGGAGGTTCCCACCGGGAGAGGATCAACACTCTGGTGACGGATCTGATCCGGCAGAGCGCGGAGGGGACCGGGCTGCGGATGACCCCGGAGGTCGCCGCGGCCATGGAAGCTCTGCGGGAGTTCATGTTTGAAAGGGTTTACCGCAATCCCAGAGCGAAAGGCGAGGAAGCCAAGGCCAAGGACGCTCTCAAACGGCTGTTTGATTACTACGTCCGGTATCCGGAGAAGCTTTCCGAGGACTACCGGCTGAGCCTGGAGACCGAGGGCCTGGAGAGGACGGTGTGCGACTACATCGCGGGCATGACGGACACCTACGCCGTCCAGAAATTCAACGACGCCTTCGTGCCTGCCTGGTGGCATGTGAAATAGGGCGGAGGAGCCGGAGGGCGCCGTTTCCGCCCGAAGGGGCCCAATTTGGCCCGAATGTGTATAGGTTCAGCAATATTTGGCAAGTATACAATAGAATTGAAGCGTTTTTGTCCGGAAAGGAGGGGGAAAATGGCGTTTTCAGAGTACTTTCTGGACGAACTGACAAGCCGCAGCGACATCGCCGAGGTAGTCTCCGACTACGTGGCCCTCACCCGGAAGGGCGGAAACCTCTTCGGACTTTGTCCCTTCCACAGCGAAAAGACCCCGTCCTTTTCCGTCTCTCCCGACAAGCAGATTTACTACTGCTTCGGGTGCGGCAAGGGCGGCGGCGTCATTTCGTTCATCATGGAGGCGGAAAACCTCCCATTTCCCGACGCGGTCCGTTTTCTGGCCAAGCGGGCGGGAATGACCGTCCCCGAGCAGGAGGAAAACGACCCCGCCAGCCGCCTCAAGGAGCGGCTTTTGGAACTCAACCGGCAGGCCGCCCGGTTTTATCACGAGATCCTGGGAGCGCCGGGAGGAACGGCCGCGGCGGAATACGCAAAGGGCAGGGGGCTTTCCGGAAAAATCATCACAAACTTCGGACTGGGGGCCGCCCCGGACGCCTGGAGCGGCCTGACGGACGCCATGACGGCAAAGGGGTTCGACAGGGAAGACCTTGTCCGGGCAGGACTGGCGCTGAAGGGCAGGAACGGGACCGTCTACGACCGGTTCCGGAACCGGCTGATGTTTCCCATCATCAACATCCGGGGCGAGGTAATCGGCTTCGGCGGGCGGGTGCTGGACGCGTCCCAGCCCAAATACCTCAATTCGCCGGACACCCCGGTATTCAACAAGAGCAAGAACCTCTTCGCCCTGCACGCGGCGAAGAAATCCAAGCAGGGGCGTCTGATCCTCACGGAGGGGTATATGGATACCCTGGCGCTCCACCAGGCGGGGTTCGACTGCGCGGTGGCCTCTCTGGGCACGGCGCTGACCCAGGACCACGCGAGGCTGATGGCCCATTACACCCGTGAAGTGATCATCGCCTACGACGGCGACCAGGCGGGACTCGCCGCTTCCCAGCGGGCCATCGACATACTGGGCAAGACGGGGCTTTCCGTGAAGGTCCTGCGGATGCAGGGGGCGAAGGACCCGGACGAATATATCCGGAAATTCGGGAAGGACGCCTTTCAGAACCTTCTGGACCGCTCGGAAAACCACATCGAATACCGCCTTATACAGCTGAGGACGAAATATAACCTGGAACTGGACGAGGAAAAGCTCCAGTACCTCCAGGAGGCGGCCCGGATTATTGCCGGCCTCGACAGCCCCGTGGAGCGGGAAATTTACGGCGCCAGGGCAGCGGAAACGGCAAAGGTATCCTCCCAGGCCCTGCAGATGGAAATCCAGCGGGAGCGGAAAAGGCGGGCGGCCAGGGAAACCAGACAGCAGACCCGGAAGGAAATGGCCCCCGCGGCCAAGTTCCAGCCTAAAGAGCGGGGGATCCGATACGAAAACGTCCGCTCGGCCGCGGCGGAGGAAGGCGTGGTGCGGCTTATATCCCTGGAACCCTCCCTTTACCGGGAAGAGACGGGGCTTTCGGCGGAGCACTTTTCCTCACCGCTTCTGGGAAAGGCCTTCGAGGAGCTGCGCAGGCGGTACCTGGAGGGAAAAAGCACGCTGATTTCAGGACTCGCGGGGAGCTTCACGCCGGAGGAGACGGCACACCTGACGGCCATCATGCAGAAACCGGAAGCTCTCTCCAACGGCGGGCGCGCCATGGAGGATTACATAGATATCATACTGACGGAATACACCAAGCGGCAGGCCGGAGAGAACAGCGACCCTCTTCTGGCCGCGCGTGAAAAATACAGAGAGAAAAAGGGCTATGGAGGATAAGGATATGGAGGAAAACAAGGCTGCCGCTCTTTCGGTGAGCGAGCCCGCCAGCGCGGGAGACAAGCTCAACGAACTGATCGAAAAAGGCAAGAAGAAAGGAAAACTCAGCTCCAACGAGCTGATGGAGGTCCTGGAGGACATGGACCTGGAGTCCGATCAGCTGGACAAGATATATGACACCCTGGAGAACCTGGGGATCGAGACCATCGGGGATGATTATCTGTCGGAGCTGCCGGACGAAGTGGCCCCCACCATAGACGAGCTGGAGGAGATCCCCGAGGAGGAGATCATCGACCCGGCAACGCTGGTGGACAATTTCAGCATCGACGACCCGGTGCGGATGTACCTCAAGGAGATCGGCAAGGTAAACCTGCTGTCCCCCGAGGAGGAAATCGTGCTGGCCCAGAGGATGGCCGAGGGAGACGAGGAGGCCAAGCAGTGCCTGGCCGAGGCCAATCTCCGGCTGGTGGTGAGCATCGCCAAGCGGTATGTGGGGCGGGGGATGCTCTTTCTGGACCTCATCCAGGAGGGAAACCTGGGGCTCATCAAGGCGGTGGAAAAATTCGACTACACCAAGGGGTATAAGTTTTCCACCTATGCCACCTGGTGGATCCGGCAGGCCATCACACGGGCCATCGCCGACCAGGCGAGGACCATCCGGATCCCGGTGCACATGGTGGAGACCATCAACAAGGTGATCCGGGTTTCCCGGCAGCTTCTCCAGGAACTGGGGCACGACCCCTCTCCCGAGGAGATCGCCGAGGAGATGGGAATGCCGGTGGACAAGGTGCGGGAGATCCTGAAAATCGCCCAGGAGCCGGTCTCATTGGAGACCCCCATCGGCGAGGAGGAAGACAGCCATCTGGGAGACTTCATTCCGGACGAGGACGCCTCCGAACCCTCGGAAGCGGCTTCCTTTACCCTGCTCAAGGAGCAGCTGGTGGATGTGCTGGGAACTTTGACCCCCCGGGAGGAAAAGGTGCTCAAGCTCCGCTTCGGCATCGAGGACGGGCGGACCCGGACCCTGGAAGAGGTGGGTAAGGAGTTCAACGTCACCCGGGAACGTATCCGTCAGATCGAGGCCAAGGCGCTCAGAAAGCTCCGCCACCCCAGCCGGAGCAAGAAACTGAAGGATTTTCTCAACTGAATCGCAGAAAACGAGCGGGCGCGGCAACTGCCGCGCCCGCTGGAATTTATCGAAAAAGGCATTCGCCTTTTTCGATAAAAGGGCCTGCAGTCTGCCGCGCGCCTCGCTGTCCGCCGCAAGCGGACGGTTTGACGCTTGCAGCCTGAAAAGTATATTCGGGCACGTACACGCCGCGCCCGAATATAATCTGATTTTATTTCGCCGCTCCGGCGGCGAAACTCTGCGAGGCTTTTTCGACAGCTTGGAGCGGGCGCGGCAGTTGCCGCGCCCGCAGTTTATTTATGAAAGTAGTATGGATTTTTTTAAACGGGTTCGGACACCGGCCGCAGCCGCGGCAGGACGGCTCAAATATCCGATTTGCGGGCGTTCCATTTTTCCAGCAGCCGGTTCCCCTCTCCCTCGGCCAGAAGGAGCACCCCGTCCAAATCCACATGGGGAGCATAGAGAGCTTCCAGTTCTCCGGCGGCCGACCTAGCCTGATTCAGGTGCTGTACGCCTTCCTCCATGAGAGCGGCGAGGATTTTTTTGGAGAAACGAAGACGGGTACGGCTGCGGCGCAGCTCGGCGCTGCCGGGCACCGCGTCCAGACGGATCCGGCGATAGGCTTTGCCGGGGTAGGGCATACCGGCGGAGGAGGTTACAAAGGCGAGAGACAGGGAAGGAATGAGAAGGTGACACAATCGGCCCGGATCCAGGGGAGAAGGACAGGCAATCACATCTCTGCCGGCGGCCAGGGCCTCGGTGCGCAGGACCTGAAGCAGGCAGTCGGAGAGACCGTAGTTGTCCACGAGCTCGTATACGTTTTCGCAGAGAGCGGCTACGGTATCGAACCGGCGAAGCTGGTCGGAGGCGGTAACGGCATCCAGATATCTCATTTTGCCCGTTCCCGTTTTTCCGGGGACACGCCTGAATTCCCGGGCGGCGATACCCCGGGCGCGCTTTGCGATGCGCAATGCCGTCTCTTCGGAAAGCACCTGGCCGAGGATATCCTCGGAGACGCTCCTCGCCGCCGAAAAATAACGCGCCGCTCTTCCAAAAAGAGATTTGAAGGAGACGGTGAGCGTCAGGATTTTTTTCCGTTTTTCCCTGAGGGGCGCGAGATCATAAAACTGGTCCAGGCTGATTTCATGCTCCACCGCTCCGGGACAGGAGGATTCCATGCAGGCAGAACCTGCGGCAACGGCGGAGCGCAGCTCCGGAAAGATCACGGCACCCAGTTCTTCAGGGAAGCCGGAGGTATGCAGGTATTCCACCGAGGCGCCGCTTTCAGAAAGCTTTTCGGCGATCCGGGAGAGAAACAGCGTTTTTCCGGAACCGGGGCCGCCCCGGACGAGGAGGATATCCTCCGCCTCGGACAGTGGGATCAGCGATTCACTGCAAGCGGGAGCGCCCGGGGGAGAGCAGGCTCCCTGATAAAAATGGACGGACGCGGCGTTTGACATGGAAAACCCTCCAAAACCGTTATAATACCGATTCCCCCTTGAAAAAGAGACGGGATCTCCTTTTCAGGCGCGCCGATCGGCAGGCGCGCAAACGCACAACGTCAGCGTGAAATCGGCATTGTACTGCAATTGGCCGGTTCCCGGCCGGCACGCCGCCGTTTGGCAGAGCGTTATTGGTGCGGATGTTTCCGCACGCCGGAACGGGAGGCGCATAAAGCCTTGCATCAACAATGTATGCCGCCGGACCGGTTTTGGAGATTGTCTCAGCTCTGTCGGAACCCGTGTTTTTCAACAGGGGCGGCCAGGGTGCGAGTCTTGCCTCAAGACAGAAAGGGAGCCGAAACAAACTGCCGGCGGCAATTTGTTTCGGCTCCCTTATGTACAGGTTAAAGAAAATCCCGTTAATCAGACAGAGAGAAATCCTCGCTGTCCAAAGATCCGAGCTCCAGCTTGGGAGGCTGGGGGGGGACGCGCTTGAGAGGTTCATAACGGAACGCGGAGCAGTGATAATCGGGCGTCACGATCCCCCGCTTGATACACAGGATCTCCCCCTCGTTTAACCGGGTGCCGCGGGCGCAGTAAGCACAGTACGGCTCGATCTCTTTTCTAAACAGCATGACTGGCACCTCCCGGGCAAACGGATCGGTACGGCGGGAAACCATTGCCCGTTCCTATTATACAATGCCGCGCCTGCTTTTTCTACAATTTTTTTGCAGCACCAGGGCGGAGATCAGGATAAAAGCAGCCCAGACGGCCCAGGCCACCAGAACGGACAGGAACAGGGCGCTGCCAAACTGCATTTCGGCGAGGCCATCCACCTCTTCCGTGAGGTAGGAGACGACCGGGGCGGTGAAGTCCAGCACCCGGGAAATGGCCCAGATGAACAGGGCGGAGAGGACCCCATGGAGGATTTTGCCGCCGATGTAGGTACGCATGGAAAGTCCGCTGTCTCCGATAAAGGAGAGGACCTGACAGTGTACCGACACCCCGGCCCACCCCAGCATGAAGGCAGCCATGGACAGCCTGCCGGCCTCGTTTCCCACCACGCCGTTGAGAGTCCACACGCCGGAGGAGATTTCAATGATGCCGGTGAGAAAGCGCTTCGCCCATTCCGCGTCAAACCCCAGGGGGGAGAAGAGGACTCCCAGAATGACGGCGACGCCGGAGAGAATGCCGGAGAGAAAGAGAAGGCGGATCACCACAAGGAAAAAGACCACGAAAGCGCAGATATTCAAAGTGGAGCGAAAAGAACTGGTGATGGACGAGGTGAAAGCGGCGGGGAAGCGTGTCGTCTGAAAATTCAGAGAGGAGCTCCCCTGCCCCGCGGGAGAATCCCACCGGTAAAACCGGAAGAGAATCCCGATGCATACGGAGGCCGCCACGTGAGCAAAGTACAATAAAAGCCCCATCCGGCTGCTGGAAAAAATCCCGGCGCCCACCACGCCCAGAATGAAGGCGGGGCCGGAATTGTTGCAGAAGCCCAGAAGCCGCTCGGCCTCCGCCTTGCTGCACATTTTTTTTTCGTAGAGCAAAATAGCGGTCCTGGCGCCCACGGGATATCCTCCGATGATGCCCAGCACAAAGGCGGAGGCACAGGCCCCCCCCACGTTGAAAAGAGGGCGCATCACATGCTCCGCCGCGCGGCCCAGGTACCGGGCCAGTCCCAGCTCGATTACGAGGCCAGAGAGTACGAAAAAGGGAAACAGGGAGGGTATGATGACGTTGTAGCAAAGGGACAGGCCGTCCTTGGCCGCCTGCATGGACTCCGAAGGGAAGACCAGAAGTCCCAGCATGCAGCTTGCGATGACAATTCCCGCGGCCCATTGGGAGGACAGCCGCCCCCACAGGAACTTCGTCATGGGAAACACCTCCAGGAAACTATATGCTGCCCGGAGGGCTTTCATGTGAAGGGGACAGTCCCCGGAGCGGAAAAGAGGAAGGAACCTTCTCAGTCGGGAAAACGGTATCCTTCCAGTTCCAGAAGGACGCGCTTGAGTTCCAGCCCGCCGCCGAATCCCACCAGCGATCCAGCCGACCCGATGACGCGGTGACAGGGGATGAAAAGGGGGATGGGATTGCGCCTGCAGGCCAGGCCCACCGCCCGGGAGGCCCCGGGGGACCCGGCGCGCCGGGCGATCTCCCCGTAGGTGGCTGTCTCCCCGTAGGGGATGCCGACCAGCAGAGACCAGACCCTCTCCATGAAAGGGGTGCCCCGGGGAGTCAGAGGAAGGGTAAAGGATTTCCGCTCCCCCTGCAGATAGGCTTCCAGCTGGCTTGCCGCTTCCTGAAGCAGGGGAGTTTCCTCCCGGGCAAAGCCACGGGGCAGAGCTTCATTTGGCAGATAGACCCTCAGGATACCCTCGGGCCCGTCCTGGATCGAGACGGCACCAATCCGGGTATCGTATGTATTGAACCCCACTGTCGGTCTCCTTTCACAATGCGCAGGTATCCAAACGGTTTTCATTTTCTTTATTATATATGATCCGATGGGGGTACTACAAGCCATTTCGGGCTTGCGCAGGGTATTTTCCCTCCGCTGCGGCACGCCGGAAGGCGCCGATTCGGGAGCGGAACCGGCGGGAGCGCGGGAAACTCTTCCCGGAGGGATAAAAGGCGGACTGGCAATAAGTTCCCGGACGGCGCATAAGCATGGCAGAGGGAGGTCTGCCGAATGGAGAAAAGACGAAAGGATGAGGGCGTGCTGCCCTGGGCCGCGGAGACCTTCGACCTGCCTGCCGACATTGTCGCGGGGCTCCCCCGGATCGAAATTTTGGGCTCGGGGGAACTGTTCATGGAACGTCACAGGGGAATTTTGTCCTACGACAACCGGGAAATCGACATCAGCGGAGGAAACATGACGGTGCGGATCAAGGGGGAGAATCTGGAACTGCGGGCCATGAACGGATACGAGCTTCGCATTACCGGGAACATTTCCGGAGTGGAATTTGAATATTGAGGTGGAACCATGCTGACGCTTGTGAATTTTCTCCGGGGAAGCGTGGAAGTGGAAATCGAGAGCGTCTTTCCCGAACGGATCATCAATCTCTGCTCCCAGAACGACATCCCCTTCTGGGGGCTCCGGTGGATGTCCGCCACCCGGCTGCGGATGAAACTGGAGAGGCGGCACTACAGGAAGCTCTGCGCCCGGGCCAAGCGCCTTTCCTGCACCATCACGGTGGTGGGACGAAAGGGAGTTCCCTTTTTCCTGGGCAGGTTCAAGAAGCGGTACGCCCTCATAGCGGGGCTCCTGCTTTTTCTTATGCTGATCCCCGGGTCGCTTTTTATCTGGGACATTCAGGTCTCGGGAAACAAGACGGTCACCGACCGGGAGATCCTGGAGGAACTGAAAAAACTGGGGGTTGGCATCGGCACCTTCGGCCCTTCCATCGATCCGGAGACCATCAAGCACCACGCTCTTCTGGACATCGGCGAACTGTCCTGGATCACGGTGAACGTTTCCGGCAGCCGGGCCTACGTCCTGGTGCGGGAGCGCACCGAGCCGCCCGAGATCGTGGACGAGAGCATCCCTGCCAACCTGGTGGCGGCGAAGACCGGGGTCATCACCCGCATGGAGGTCTACAACGGTTCCCCCCAGTTCAAGGCCGGGCAGACGGTTTTAGCGGGAGAGCTGCTGGTGAGCGGCGTGGTGGACACTCCCACCGTGGGGGTCCGATTCCTCCACGCGGAGGGAAAGGTATACGCCAGAACCTGGTACGAACTGTCCGCCGAGACGCCCCTCGCCGCCGAAGAAAAAGCCTATACCGGAAGGGAAACCACCCGGCTGACGCTGGTTTTGTGTGGCAGGAGAATAAATTTATACCTGGACGGTGGAATTTCCTTTGCCGACTATGATAAAATAAGAAGCGACAGGAAGATCCGGCTTCCCAACGGCATGACTCTGCCGGTTTCCCTTTCCGCGGAGACATACCGGGAATACGAGCCCGTTATTGTCCAGGAGGAGCGGCAGGCGGCGGAGGAGAGGCTGAAGCAAGCTTTGCTCCTGCAGCTTCGGCTGAAACTGGACCAGGGGGAAGTGCTGAACACCCGGTTTGACGTCGGGGAGCAGGACGGGGTATTGAAGGTAACGCTCACGGGCGAGTGCGAGGAGCAGATTGCGAAAACGACGGAAATCCCGGAGGAGAACCTGAAGCGGTAGCGATACGGCTTGACCGGGTAATCCTGCGGGGGCGAGGAGTGAATCAGGAGCGAATGATTGAACAAACGATAAGCATCGAGAGGCTGGAGCAGGCCATCAGCGTATTCGGCTCCTTCGACGAGAACATCCGGCTCATCGAAAACGAGCTGGGGGTCAAGGTGGTAAACCGGGACACGGAGCTGAAGGTCTCGGGAGAGGGAGAAAACGTGATTTTCGCCGTCCGGGTGATCGAGGGACTGCTGTCTCTGTCCGGTAAGGGCGAGCCGATTAACGAGCAGAACGTGCGCTATGTCATCGGTCTCGTGAAGGAAGGGCAGGAAGCCAAGATCTCGGAGCTGGCCAGGGGCGTCATCTGCGTCACGGCCAAGGGCAAGCCCGTGAAGGCCAAGACCATCGGCCAGAAAAAATACGTGGACGCCATCGCGAAAAACGTGATCACTCTCGCGGTGGGGCCGGCGGGCACAGGGAAAACCTACCTGGCGGTGGCTTCGGCGGTGGAGGCCTTCCGGAACAAGACTGTGAACCGGATCATTCTGACACGGCCGGCGGTGGAAGCCGGGGAGCGGCTGGGATTTCTGCCGGGGGACCTGCAGAGCAAGGTGGACCCCTATCTCCGGCCGCTGTACGACGCCCTCTTCGACATGCTGGGGGCGGAGACCTACAACAAATATCTGGAGCGGGGAAACATCGAGGTGGCCCCGCTGGCCTATATGCGCGGACGGACGCTGGACGACTCCTTCATCATACTGGACGAGGCCCAGAACACCTCCCGGGAACAGATGAAGATGTTTTTAACCCGACTGGGGTTCGGTTCCAAGGCGGTGATCACGGGGGACATCACCCAGATCGACCTGCCGGAGGACAAGGTGAGCGGCCTGAAGGACGCGATCCATGTGCTCTCCGACGTGGAGGGCATCGCCATCTGCATGCTCAGCGAGACGGACGTGGTGCGCCACGTGCTGGTGCAGCGCATCATCCGGGCCTACGAAAAACACGAGAAAAGGCCCGCCGCCTCCCCGGAGCGGCGGGAGAGAAAACGGAGCAAGACGTGAAGACGCATAAAGTCAACATCACGGCGGAAAAACGCGCTCTGGGAACCCGGGAGCTTAACGGTCTCATCCGGCGGTGCGTCCGGGGAGCGCTGAAGAGCGAGGGAGCGGAGCTCCCCTGCGAGATCAACGTCCTGCTCACCGACGAGGAGGGAATCCGGACCCTCAACCGGGAGTACCGCGACACGGACAAGCCCACGGACGTACTCTCCTTCCCCATGTTCGACCTCACCCCGGGAGAGCCCCTGCGGGAAGAGGACGCCGACCCGGAAACCGGGCTCATCCCCCTGGGGGATATCGCCATTTCCGTCCCCCGGGCGCGGGAGCAGGCGGCGGAATACGGACATTCGGAGGCCCGGGAGGCGGGATTTCTTACCGTCCACTCGGTTCTGCACCTTCTGGGATACGACCACACGGACGAGGGCGCGGAGCGCGCATGCATGCGGGAGCGGGAGCGGGCGATCCTGGAGGAACTGAAGCTTACCCGGGACGCATAAAGAGATTTCGGATACGGAGCGGATGGATATGTGGCTATATAAGCTGGGCCGCAGCTTTCGGTACGCCGGGCGGGGATTCGCCCACGTACTGCGGCGGGAGCGGAACCTGCGCATTCATCTGACGGCGGTATTTTACGTATCGTGGGCGGGGATACTGGGAAGACTGGGCGGAGCGGAATGGGCCCTTTTATGGATCTGCTTTGCCATGGTGATCGGCGCGGAGCTTTTCAACACGGCCATCGAAACTCTGGGCAACGCCGTGACCCGGGAAAAAAACGAAACGGTGGGGAAGGCCAAGGACGTGGCGGCCGGGGCGGTGCTGGTATGCGCCGTTGGCTCCGTGGGCGCGGCTGCGGGCATTTTCGGGTGCACCGGCGCGTGGAAAACGGTGCTGAGGAGCCTCGGGAGCAGCACCCCTTTATCCGTTATCGCAATTGCGACCGTTCCGGCGGCGATTTTATTTATCAGAGGAAGAGGGACATGGAAATAATAAAAACAGGCATGTTCACTATTGCAGGACGTCCCAACGTGGGAAAATCCACACTGATCAACGCCCTGGTGGGGGAGAAGATCGCCATCGTGTCGGACAAGCCCCAGACCACCCGGACCAGGATCCTGGGAGTGGTGAACCGGGGGGACACGCAGTTTGTATTCGCGGACACGCCGGGCTTTCACAAGCCCAGGTCCCGGCTGGGAGACTACATGATGAAGGTGGTCCGGGAGAGCGTCGCCGACGTGGACGCCGTGATCCTCGCGGTGGAGCCCACGGACCGGGTGGGAACACCCGAAGAGCTCCTGCTGGAGCGCATCCGGGAGAGCGGCCTGCCGGCCGTCCTGGCCATCAACAAGATCGACACCGTCAAAAAGACGGATCTTTTAAAGGTTATCGAAGCGTACCGGAAGGCTTACTCATTTGCCGCGGTGGTGCCCATATCCGCAAGGACGGGGGACGGGCTGGAGGAGCTTCTGGAGGAGCTGCGAAGCTTTACCGCCGATGGCCCGCAGCTCTTTCCCGACGGGATGACCAGCGATCAGCCGGAAAAGCAGATCGTGGCCGAAATCGTTAGGGAAAAGTTGCTGCTCTGCCTGGACAGGGAAGTGCCTCACGGCACAGCGGTGGAGGTGACCCGGTTTTCCGAGCGGGAGACGGGGATCATCGATCTGGAAGTCACAATTTATTGCGAAAAAGCAAGCCACAAGGGAATCATCATCGGGAAAAACGGCGCAATGCTCCGAACCGTCGGCACCATGGCCCGGGAAGAAATCGAGAAGTTCATGGGCACCAAGGTTTTCCTGGAAACCTGGGTCAAGGTGAAGGAAAACTGGCGGGACAGCCAGGCACAGATCCGCAATTTCGGCTACGAAGCATAAATTCCCTCGCATAGTCCAATCGGCGGTCAGGAATCCTATTTTTACAAAGGAGGCCTGATTTCATGAACGCCGAATTTTCCTGGAAACTGTTTCTGGAGACCGGATCACCGGTATTTTACCTTATTTATAAATTACAGGAACGGGCGGAGGCCCGGGGGCGCAAAACCGCGTAGCGGCCGCCCTACATAGCGGGGGACTGTATGCACAAGAAGACGCAGGGGCTGGTCCTGCGGGAAACCAGCATCCGGGAAACCGACAAGCTGCTGACGGTGCTGACCCGGGACGAGGGAAAGCTCACGGTGCTGGCCAGGGGCGCGAAGCGCAAGGGCAGCAGGCTGGTGAGCGCGTCCCAGCTGCTGGTCTATTCCGAGATGACCCTCTTCGAATACAAAAACCGGCACAGCCTGGATCAGGCGGAAACCATCGAGGTGTTCGGCGAGGTCCGCTCGGACGTGGAAATGCTCTCCCTTGCCTCTTATTTTGCTGAGCTGGCCGAGCTTTTATCCGACGAGGACTGCGCGACGCCGGAGATTTTGTCTCTGGTTCTCAATTCCATGCACGCCCTGGGAAAACTCCGAAAGCCGCAGGAGCTGGTAAAGGCGGTTTTCGAGCTGCGGCTCATGGCCCTCTCCGGCTTCGAGCCGCTGCTGGACGGCTGCGCCGTGTGCGGAAGAGAACCGGAGACGCCCTTTCTCAACGTGAAGCAGGGGGTGCTCCACTGCGGCGAATGCGCCGAGGAGGCGGGAGAGGGGATCTCCATGCCCCTGGACGAGGGGTCTCTCGCCGCCATGCGCCGCGTCGCTTACGGGGACCCGAGGCGGCTTTTTTCCTTTTTCCTCAAGGGCGAGGCCATGAAACGGTTTGCGGACGCCAGTGAGGTCTTTCTGCTGACCCAGCTGGAACGGGGCTTTTCCACTCTGGACTTTTATAAAAAACTCATTTCGACCAAGGAGATGCCATGAGCGAGCTGTATGAAAAATCCATTCAGACCCTGGAGCTTCCCCGGGTGCTGGAGCTGCTGGCGGAGCAGGCGGTGAGCGAGGCCGCCAAGGCGCGGGCCAGGAACCTCCGGCCCTCCGACGAGGCGGGCGATATCCGGCGGCGCCAGGCGGAAACCGGGGCGGCCAAGCACCTGATCGGGCTTCGGGGCGCGCCCTCCTTTCAAGGCGTCCGGGACGTGGGAGCGTCTCTGCAGAGAGCCGACATGGGGGGCATGCTGAACACCCGGGAGCTTCTGGACATTGCGGGACTGCTCCACGCGGCCCGGAGCGTGCGGGATTACGCGGGAGACGGGGAGGAAGCCGGGGAGAGCATCCGGCACCTTTTTATGTCTCTACGGCCCAACCGCTTTCTGGAAGATAAGATCACAGGAGCCATCGTAAGCGAAGACGAAATTTCGGACGGGGCAAGCGGCGAGCTTTCCTCCCTGCGGCGGCAGATGCGCTCAGCCAACGCAAGGGTGCGGGAAGTTCTGCAGAAGATGGTGACATCGGCGCATTACGCTAAATTTTTGCAGGACAACATCATCACCATGCGCTCGGACCGGTACGTAGTGCCGGTGAAGGCGGAATACAGGGGAGAGGTGCCGGGGCTGGTGCACGACGTGTCCGCCAGCGGCGCCACCTATTTCATCGAGCCCATGAGCGTGGTGCAGGCGAACAACGAGCTGCGGGATTTATCCGCCAGGGAGAAGAAGGAGATCGAGAGGATCCTTATGGAGCTGTCGGCGGACGCGGCGGGCTTTGCCGAGGAGATTCTGACCGATTACGAGCTTCTTTCGGCCCTGGATCTGATTTTTGCCCGGGGGCAGCTGTCCTACCGGATGAACGGAAGCGAGCCGGCGATAGGGGAGTCCGGAGGCCTGGCGCTGCGCCGCGCCCGGCATCCGCTGCTGGATCCCAAAACGGTGGTGCCCATCGATCTGCGCCTGGGAAGCGATTTTGATACGCTGATCATCACAGGGCCCAACACCGGAGGCAAGACCGTGGCGCTGAAAACCATAGGGCTTTTATCCCTCATGGCCCAGTGCGGCCTGCACATACCGGCGGGAGACGGAAGCCGGGTGCCCGTATACCGGAACATCCTGGCGGACATCGGGGACGAGCAGAGCATCGAACAGTCCCTGTCCACCTTTTCCTCCCACATGACCAACATCGTCTCCATTCTGGAAGAGGCGGGGCCCGGGGTTCTTATTTTGCTGGACGAGCTGGGGGCGGGGACCGACCCGGTGGAGGGAGCGGCCCTGGCCGTGGCGATCCTGCAGCACGCCCGGGAGAAGGGGGCTGTGCTGGCCGCCACCACGCACTATGCGGAGCTGAAGGTGTTCGCCATGACCAACGCGGGGGTGCAGAACGCCTCCTGCGAATTCGACGTGGAAACCCTGCGGCCCACCTACCGGCTGATCATCGGACTGCCCGGAAAATCCAACGCCTTTGCAATTTCCCGGCGGCTGGGCCTGCCGGAGAGAATCATTGAAAACGCTTCCAAGCTTTTAAACGGAGAAACGGCGCGGTTCGAGGACGTATTGTCCCGCCTGGAGCAGCAGCGCCAGGAGATGGAAAAGGAGCGGGGGGAGACCGCAAGGCTCTTACGCAAGGCGCAGGAAGACGCGGCGCGGGCCGGGGAATACCGAGAGCGGCTGGAGCGCGAACGGGACCGGGCGGCGGAGAAGGCCAGGGCCGACGCCAGGCGGATCGTGGAGGAGACCCGGCGGACTGCCGACGAAATCTTCCGGGATCTGGACGAAATGAAGAAGCAGAAGAGCGCGGACTGGCAGGCGGAAAACGACGCCAGAACGGAGATCCGGCGGAGACTCAACGAGAGCGACCGGGCCCTGAGCCAGAGCCCTGAAGAACCCGCGCCGCCGCCTTCGT
Source organism: Papillibacter cinnamivorans DSM 12816 (assembly GCF_900176335.1). Taxonomy (GTDB): domain Bacteria; phylum Bacillota; class Clostridia; order Oscillospirales; family Oscillospiraceae; genus Papillibacter; species Papillibacter cinnamivorans. The sequence goes on along the minus strand of NZ_FWXW01000001.1, from coordinate 478,476 downwards.
CGAGGCCCCTCCGCCCGGGGGACACGGTGGAGCTTCCGGCCATGAAAAGCCGGGCCACGGTTTTGTCCATAGGCCGGGACGGAATACTGCAGCTGCAGGCGGGAATATTAAAGATCAGCGCCAGGGAGGACGAGGTGCGCCTGATAGACAATCCTCCGGAGCAGGCTGAGGTCAAAAAGTATCAGCAGCGGGCGGAGCAGAAGCTCCGGACCATGGGGGCTTCCCCGGAGATCGACCTGCGGGGAATGACAACGGAGGAGGCGGCGGACGCCACCGACCGGTTTCTGGACGACGCGGCCATGGGACGGCTCACCACCGTCACCATCATTCACGGGAAGGGGACGGGAGCTCTTCGCGCGGCGGTGCACGCGCGGCTCAGGAGCAATCCCGCGGTTAAGGACTTCCGGCTGGGCCGGTACGGCGAGGGGGAGAACGGCGTCACCATCGCAGAATTAAAATAGACAGGCAAAACCGCTGCGGCCCTAGAAAAAGATGAGATTTACCCCATCCCCAGGAAAGAAATAATCATTGACGATGATGGGCAAATTTGCTATTGTAATACTGGTGCAATGGGGAATTAATTCTGCAGGATCCTCTGCCGATACACAATACGAAACGATGTATAAGGGGTGCTACGATGTACATTCAGGAAGCGGTTGTCAAGAATCAGGTGGGCTTGCACGCAAGACCAGCAACTTTTTTTATACAAAAGGCCAACGAATTCAAGAGCAGTATCTGGGTGGAAAAGGATGAAAGAAGAGTCAACGCCAAGAGTCTGCTGGGCGTTTTGTCTTTAGGAATCGTAAAGGGAACCGCAATCCACATCATCGCAGACGGACCCGACGAGGTGGGCGCCGTGGGAGCCCTGGCGGAACTGATCTCCTCGGATTTCTCGGAATAACAAAAAGAACAAAAAAGCGCCGCGGAGCGGCGCTTTTTGCAACCTCGGGGTAAGAGCTATGACAGATCTCAAGGAAAAGGCGCGCCTGCTGCCCCTGCAGCCCGGAGTATACATCATGAAGGACCGGGCCGGCGGGGTGATCTACGTGGGCAAAGCAAAACAGCTGAAAAACCGGGTCAGCCAGTATTTTCAGGAGGGACCCCAGGCCCCCAAGACCGCCGTCATGGTAAGCCAGGTGGAGGATTTCGACGTGATCCTGGCCGACAGCGAGTTCGAGGCGCTGGTGCTGGAGGCTTCGCTCATCAAACGGCATCTGCCCAAATACAATATTCTTCTCAAGGACGACAAAGGGTATCCCTTCATCCGTCTGACGGAGGGGGAGGAATATCCCCGATTTTCCATGGCCGCAAAGCAGGCGGAGGACGGGGCGCGGTACTTCGGGCCCTACGGGGGAAGAAACGACACCCAGGCGGCGATCCACGCCGTCTGCAACGCCCTGAAGCTGCCCACCTGCAGCCGGAAATTTCCCCGGGACATCGGAAAGGAACGGCCCTGTCTCAACTTCCACATGGGGCGGTGCGACGGATACTGCCGGCCGGGGATGAGCCGGGAGGAGTACCGGAGCAAGATCGGCCAGGCGATCCTCCTGCTGGAGGGGAAGTTCGAGCATGTGACGTCGGAAATCAAAGCCGAGATGGAGGCCGCGGCGGAGGAGCTGCGGTTCGAGCGGGCGGCGGAGCTCCGAGACCGGATACAGGCCATCGAGCTTCTGGGAAAAAAGCAAAAGGTGATCCGCTCCTCCCGGCCGGACACGGACGCGGCGGGGTATTACAGAGGAGAGGCGAAAAGCTGCCTCGTCATCCTGCATTTTGCCGGCGGGGAGCTGGTATCGAAGGACGTGATGCTCTTCGGCGAGCCGGGGGACGAAGCGCCGGAGGAGGCTGTCGCCGCCGTGGTCAAGCAGTATTACCTTCCCCGGGACGTTTTTCCCCGGCAGATCCTGCTGCCCTGCGCCATGGAGGACATGGAGCCCTTCGCCCGGGCGCTGGGGGAGAGGGCGGGCAGGAAAGTATCCGTGGAGGCTCCCAAGCGGGGAGAAAAGGCGGAGCTTGTGGGAATGGCCGCAAGGAACGCAGAAGAGGAAGCCCAGCGGGCAGCCACCCGGGAGGAAAAGGTCTCCGGCCTTCTGGAGGCGCTGCGGAAGATGCTGGGAATGGAAGCGCGGCCGGAGCGCATCGAGGCATTCGACATTTCCAACACGGGAGGAGCCGACATCGTGGGCTCCATGGCCGTGTTCGAGGGCGGCCGTCCGCGGAAGCGGGACTACCGCCGTTTCAAAATCAAAGGGACCCAGACGCCGGACGACTATTATTCCATGGGAGAGGTTCTCTCCCGGCGGCTGAATAAATTATCCGAAAAGGACGAAAAATTTTCAGAGAGGCCGGATCTCATTTTGGTGGACGGCGGGCAGGAGCACGCGAGGATCGCCCGTTCCGCCCTGGAAGCAGGAGGATTTGCCATTCCGGTATTCGGAATGGTAAAGGACGACCGGCACAGGACGCGGGCCCTGGTGTCCCCGGAGGGGAAAGAAATCGGGATTCAGGCCAATCCGGGGGTGTTTTCTCTCATCGGGAGGATCCAGGAGGAGGCCCACCGGTTTGCCATCGAATACCACAGAAACCTCCGCTCCCGGGGAAGCGGGAGGTCCGTCCTGGACAAGATCCCAGGAATCGGACCCGAGCGCAAAAAGCTCCTTCTGCGGGAATTCAAAAGCCTCCGGGCGATCCGGGCGGCTACGGAGGAAGAGCTTTCCGCCGCCGTGCCCAAAGATGCGGCCAGGGCCGTATACCAGTATTTCCACGGGGAGGAGAAGAAAGAGCCATGAGGGTTATCACGGGAACGGCCAGGGGCCGAAAGCTGAAAGCGCTTCAGGGGAATGAGACGAGGCCCACCGCGGACCGGGTGAAGGAGGCGGTGTTCAGCGTCATCCAGTTCGACGTGGAGGGCAGGAGGGTGCTGGACCTGTTCGCAGGCTCCGGACAGATGGGCATCGAGGCGCTCAGCCGCGGCGCGTCTTCCGCCGTATTTGTGGACATGAGCCCCCAGGCCGCGGCCGTTATCCGGGAAAACCTCTCCGCGGCCGGATTCACCCGGAACAGCCGCCTGGTGACGGCGGACGGCATCGGATTTCTCTCCTCCGCGAAGGAGCAGTTCGACCTCATTTTTCTGGATCCGCCCTATGCCACAAAACTCATAAATCAGGCGCTGAAACTCATTGAGGGATTTGACATTTTAGCAAAGGATGGTATAATTATCTGCGAAAGCGACGTAAAATCACCCGAACCGGAGGCGCCTTCCCCCCTCCGTCTCCACCGGGAGTATCGGTACGGGAGAACAAAAATCCGTTTTTATACCAAAGGGTAGCCGCGCCGGAAGCAGTCCCCGCATTCAATAAAACCCGGTAACCCGGGCGAATTCGGCGCGCCGCTCGCCGCCCAACCAGCGGCAGCCGCGGTGTTTTGCAACAGGGAAGCCGGAAGGGCGCCCGAAACATCCCGCACGGCGGCTTGCGGAGAATAGGATGAAAATCGCTGTGTATCCCGGGAGCTTCGACCCGGTTACGCTGGGACATCTGAACGTGATCAAGCGGGCGGCCGTCAGCTTCGACCACGTGATCGTCTGCGTTATGGCAAATTCGGACAAAAACCCTATCTTCACTCCCGAGGAGCGGGTGGAACTCATCCGCAGGGTGGTTACAACCATCCCCAACGTGGAGGTGGACCATTCCTCGGAGCTTCTGGCGAAATATGCCGAGCGGAAGGGCGCCTGCGTCATCGTCAAGGGACTGCGGGCGGTATCCGATTTTGAAAAGGAATTCCAGATGGCGCTCATCAACCGGAAGCTCAACCCCAATCTGGACACCATGTTCGTTACCGCCAGCGAAAAATATATGTACTTAAGCTCCAGCGCCATCAAGGAAATGGCGAAATACGAGGTGGATCTCACGGAGTTTCTTCCCCGGGAGATCATTGAAGACGTCAGGAAAAGGATGAAAAACAGGAGGTAAACCTATGGCAGGCGGAGTGGACGAACTGCTGGACATGCTCTATGAGATGGTGGAAGAGGCGCACGGCGCCCTGTTTGGAGGCGACAAATGCGTTCTGGACAGGGACAAGGTGCTGGATTTACTGGATGAAATTAAGGCACAGATGCCGGCGGAGCTGGCCGAGGCCAGGAAGCTGGTGGGCGCCCGCAGCGATTATATCAGCGCGGCAAAACGGGAGGGCGAACTGATCCGGAAGCAGGCCGAGGAAGAAGCAAAGCGGCTGGTTTCGGAGAGCGAGGTGCTGCTCACCGCACGACAGAAGGGACAAGAAATCGTCACTACGGCGGATGAGCGGGCAAAGGAGCTCAAACGGGTCTCCAGTGAGTACGCCGAGGACGCCCTAAAACGCACCGAGGAGGCCATCGCGGAGGCGCTGAACGAGGTCAAGCAATCCAGAGCGCGGTTCCGCGCAGCGGCGGGGCAGGCCATACCGCCCGCCGGCAAGGCATAAAGCATCCGAACAACTACATATATCCTATTTATAAATGCCACCACAAGATATAGAGGGGGCATTTATTTTTTTGGCGTTACGTCAATCGAACATATGTTTTATGTTGCTAAAATGATAAGTTTTGGCGGAAAACCACCTTTTTTAAATAAAAAAAATAAAAAAATTTCTATTGCAATTTCCAAATGCATGCCGTATACTGAAAATAAAAGTGGGGAAAAGTGGCGTTATGTAGGGCAAAAACCCACGAACGGACAGGGGGGTGGTAAAAATGACGGGGGAATATCAGCATACCATCGACTCCAAGGGCCGTCTTTTTATCCCCGCAAAGATCCGGGAAGAGCTGGGAGATACCTTTTATCTCACAATAGGAATGGATTCCTGCCTGTCCATCTACTCCCAGAGAAGCTGGGACGGATTCACGGAAAAATTTGAAAGCCTGCCCTACACCAAGACGAAGGGAATGCGCACCCTCTTTGCCAACGCGGCCAAATGCGAGCTGGACGGGCAGGGAAGGATTTTAATCCCGGGTAAGCTCAGACAGTACGCGGGCCTTTCCAAGGACGTCGTGGTCATCGGCGTTTCCACCCGGGCGGAGATCTGGGATGCCCAGCGCTGGCACGCCCTGGAGGAAGAGGAGCTCACGCCGGACAAGCTCTCCGCCGTCATGGAGGAGCTGGGCTTCTGATCGGCAAATCAGAGTAGGGGAGGCCGATATCAATGGAGCTTCGTCATCGGCCGGTACTGCTCCGGGAGTGTATCGAGGGACTTGCCGTCAAGCCGGACGGAATTTACGTGGACGGCACGTTCGGCCGCGGGGGCCACTCTCTGGAAATTGTCCGGAGACTCGCCACCGGCCGCCTTATCTGCATCGACCGGGATGAAACGGCGCTGGAAGCCGGTAGGACCCTCCTGGAGGAGTTCGGAGACACCGTCACTTTCGTCCACGCAAATTTCCGGGAGATTGCCGCTGTTTTGGCGGAGCTTGGGATCCCGGGCACGGACGGGATGCTGTTCGACCTGGGGGTTTCCTCTCCGCAGCTGGACGACAGCCGCCGGGGATTTTCCTATATGACGGACGCCCCGCTGGACATGCGGATGGACCAGTCCTCGTCCCTCACGGCCTACGAAGTGGTGAACCGCTGGAGCGGGGAAGAGCTCAAGCGGATTTTATACCAATACGGCGAGGAGCGCTACGCCGGCTCCATCACCGCCGCCATACTGCGAAGGCGGGAGGCCTCGCCCATCCAAAGCACGCTGGAACTGGCGGGAATCATCCGATCGGCCATGCCCGCCGCGGCGCTGCGGGAAGCGCAGCACCCGGCAAAAAGGAGCTTTCAGGCCATACGTATCGCGGTGAACGACGAGCTTGCCGCAATTTCACAAATGATTACGGCTGCGGCAGATTGCCTGAATCCGGGAGGCCGCCTTGCCGTAATTTCCTTTCACTCTCTGGAGGACCGAATCGTAAAAAACGCCATGCAGTCCATGGCGAAAGGGTGCACCTGTCCGCCGGATTTTCCCGTCTGCGTCTGCGGAAGGAAACCGACGATAGACATCCTTACGAAGAAGCCCGTTGTTCCGACGGAGGAAGAGCTGACGGAAAACCCCAGATCCCGAAGCGCAAAGCTCCGGATCGCCAAAAAACGCTAAAGCGGAAGGGAAGTGCGGCCCGTGCAAGCGGCATCTGCAAAGCGCATGAAATATACGAGGAGCGCCACGGTGGGAAGCGTCGCCCTGGACCTGGGATACCTGGAAAGGCGCGCCGCCGCGGAAAGGACCCTGGACAGGCCATATGAACCGCGCACCCTGCCGCGTGTCCGGCAGGAAGAGAAAACCCGGACCCGGGCCAGAGCGCGGGAGCAGCAGAGCGTTTCCCTGTTCGCCGTTACGGGTTTTGCCGCTGTGGCGGTGCTGTGCGTTCTGCTTTTATTCAGCTATGTGCGCCTTACCGAGCTTTCCGACTCGGTGGTGACCCTTCGGAACCAGTATACCGATCTCAAAGCGAATGAAGCCTCTCTGCTTGCCGAGTACGAAAGCGCCTTCGACCTTTCCGCCATCGAGGAAGAGGCTATGGCGGAAGGAATGAAAAAGCCCCAGAGCGGGCAGGTCTATTACCTGGATCTGTCCGGCCCGGACAAGGCGGTCGTCTACAACACGGAAAAAACGGGATTCGCGGCGCTGCTCGCCAACGTCGGAAAAGGATTTTACACGGCAGTGGAATATTTCAGATAAGCCGGGCTATATATTGAACATGGCAGCGAAACGGGGGAGTAAGAAGGAATTTCTTGCTCCCGCCTTGGCATAACAGGGGTGTATCAATGAGAAAAAGCGCGAACGGGAAAGAAACACCGGCGGGACGCAGGGCGAACAGAGCGATTCTCAGCCGTACTCTGTTTTTATTGGTCGTATTCGGGATCATGGTCTTCGCCCCGCTGTTTTATCAGCTGTTCAAGCTGCAGATTGTGGAGCATGAGAAATATGAAAACCTCGCGGTGGAGCAGCAGACCCGTTCGGTCTCGGTTTCAGCTTCCCGGGGCACAATCTATGATACCAACGGCAACATCCTGGCCATCAGCGCCAGCGTGGAGACCATATTCATCTCCCCCAAGGAAATCGAGGAAAACAAGCAGGACGTGGATCTGATCGCCGAGGGACTGTCCAGCATCCTGGGGGTGGACGCGGACAAGATCCGGGAAAAGGCGGCCAAGACCAATTCCCAGTACGAAACCGTCAAGATCAAGGTAGAAAAGGACGTGGCGGACCAGGTACGGGAATTCATCAACGAAAACAACATCAAGGGGATCCACCTGGTGACGGACACCAAGCGGTACTATCCCTACGGTACCCTGGCCGCCCAGGTCATCGGCTTCGTGGGAACGGAAAACTCCGGCCTTTACGGGGTGGAAGCGCTGTATGAAAGCGTCCTCAAGGGACAAAACGGACTGATCGTCACCGCGAAGAACGCGAAGGGAACGGACCTCCTGTACAAATACGAGCAATATTACGACGCCCAGAACGGAGAAAGCCTGGTTCTTACCCTGGACACCACAATCCAGCACTATGTGGAAAAAGGCCTTGCCGAGGCGGTGGAAAAATACAACGTCAAAAACGGCGCCTTCGGCATAGCGATGGACATCAACACGGGAGCCATTCTGGCCCTGGCCAACGTTCCCAATTACAACCTCAATTCCCCCAGCACGGTGGCCGACGAGGACACGGCGGCGGAGCTGGCCTCCCTGAAGGCCGCGGGAGATGAGTCATATCCCACCCGCCTGGCAGATGCCCAGAAGGAACAGTGGCACAACAAGGCGGTTTCCTATACCTATGAACCGGGCTCCACCTTCAAGGCCCTCACTCTGGCCATGGCTCTGGAGGAAAAGAAAGTATCCCTCAGCGATACGTTTTACTGCTCCGGTTCCATTACCGTCAAGGGCTGGCCGAAGCCCATCAAGTGCCACAAGACCACGGGACACGGTCTCCAGACCCTCACCCAGGCGGTACAGAACTCCTGCAACGTGGCTTTCATCCAGATCGGCCTCAAGGTGGGCGCGGAGACCTTTTACGAGTATGTGAAGAACTTCGGGCTCCTTAACAAGACGGGGGTGGATCTCCAGAGCGAAGGCGGCAGCATATTCTTCGACTTCAATCAGTTTACCAATCCCGACAACCTGTCGAGCCTGGCGGTTGCTTCCTTCGGGCAGACCTTCAAGGTCACGCCCATCCAGCTGATCACGGCGGAGGCGGCGGTTGCAAACGGCGGGCACCTGATGAAGCCGTATGTCGTTAAGGAGGTTCTGGACTCCGACGGTAACACGGTGAAGACCACCGAGCCTACCGAGGTGCGCCAGGTGATCAGCGAAGAGACCTCCGCCACCGTCCGGCAGATTCTGGAGAGCGTGGTCTCCACGGGAACCGGAAAGAACGCCTATGTGGCCGGATACCGCATCGCCGGGAAAACGGGCACTTCGGAAAAGCGGGACGAGGACACGGGGGACGTGGTGGTTTCCTTCATGGGATTTGCGCCGGCAGACAATCCCCAGGTGATCCTCCTCATCGGCCTGGACAGCCCCAGCCGGGACACCGGATACTATGTCAGCGGCGGCGTGATGGCCGCCCCCGTGGCGGGCTCCATTCTCGCGGATATCCTGTCGTACATGGGCGTAGAACCGGAATACACCACGGAGGAGCTTTCCAGCGTGGACGCCGTGGTACCTCAGATGAAGGGAATGACCCTGGAGCAGGCGAAAGCCGCCCTGAACCTGGAGGGATTTTCCTATCGGGTGGTAGGCAGCGGCGGGACCGTTACCGATCAGACTCCGGCCGGCGGCGCCAGCGTTCCCAAGAGCGCCCAGATCGTTTTGTACATGGGAGAAGATAAACCCACCGCTCTCTGCACGGTGCCCAGTATTAAGGGAATGACAGCGGAAGCGGCAAACAAGGCGATTACCAACGCGGGGCTGTGTATGCGGGCCACCGGAGCCATTGCGGCCTCTTCCTCCTCCGTGTCCGCCACCGGGCAGTCTCCGGCGGCCGGCGAAAAGGTGGAGGCGGGCACGGTGGTGACCGTGCAGTTCACCGACACCAGTATTCACGATTAACGCGCAGAAGGTTTACCGACGCGGGAAGGCAGCGGCCCTCCCGCCTGGAACCCGCGCCGCCTCCGGCGGCGCGGGAAAAGGAACCGGATGGAGGTCGGAACAAAAGTGAAGCTAAAGGAACTGCTCCGGGACGTAGTCATACTCTCTTCCACAGCTGACATGGAAACGGAAATCCACAGCGTCTGCTACGATTCCAGAAAGGTTTCCCCTGGAGATCTGTTCGTGGCCATCGAGGGCTTTGAAACGGACGGACACGCGTATATCCCCCGGGCGTTGGAAGCCGGGGCCGCCGCCGTGGTGTGCCAGAAGGCACCGGAGGACGGCGTGCCGCACGTTATGGTATCCTCTTCCCGGCGGGCGCTCGCGGTAATTTCGGCGAACTTTTTCGGGCGGCCCGCGGAGAAAATGAAGTTCATCGGCATTACGGGCACCAACGGAAAAACTACTACGACCTACCTGGCAAAGCGACTGCTGGAGCAGGCTCTGGGCGCCAGGGTGGGGCTCATCGGCACCAATCAGAACCTCATCGGGGAGCGGGTCCTTCCCACGGAGCGGACCACCCCCGAATCCTTCGAGCTGCAGCGGCTGTTCCGGGAGATGCTGGACGCGGGATGCACTCATGTGGTCATGGAGGTCTCCTCCCACGCGCTGGTCCTGGAACGGGTATACGGCGTTTTCTTTGAAACCGGAATTTTCACCAATCTGACCCAGGACCACCTGGACTTCCACAAGACCATGGAAGCCTATATGGAAGCCAAGGCAATTTTGTTTCAAAACTGCCGGACCGGGATTATCAATCTGGACGATCCCTGGGCCGGGGAGATGATCCAGCGGGCAGACTGCGAAATTTTTACCTTTTCCGAATCCAAAAACGAGGCGGATCTGGTGGCAAAAAACATCCGTCTTTACAACGACCGGGTGGAATTCGAAGCGGTGTCCATCGGTATGATCCAGCGCATGGAGGTGCACATCCCCGGAAGCTTTACCGTTTACAACGCCCTGGGGGTCATCGCTCTGGGGCTGACGATGGGGATCGATATTTCCCGGATCGCCGCGGTGCTGAAGCAGGCCGGGGGGGTCAAGGGCCGGATGGAGGTGGTGCCCGCGGGCACCGACTACACCGTGCTCATCGACTACGCCCACACGCCGGACGCTCTGGAAAACCTCCTTCGTTCCGTAAAAGGATTTGCCAGGGGACGGGTGGTGGCCCTTTTCGGCTGCGGCGGGGACAGGGATCCCATCAAGCGGCCCATCATGGGAAATATCGCTGCGGAACTCGCGGACTTCGTGATCGTCACCTCCGACAACCCCCGGACGGAAGAGCCCGGAGCGATCATCCGGGACATTCTGAAGGGAATGGAGGAGACCAAAACGCCCCATATCGTGATTGAGAATCGGCCGGAGGCCATCCGCTACGCCATGGACCACGCCCTTCCCGACGACATCGTGGTGCTGGCGGGGAAGGGCCACGAGGACTATCAGATCATCGGCAAGGAAAAGCACCATCTGGACGAGCGGGAAGTAATCGCCGCCCACCTGGCGGAACAACAGGGAAAAAACAGTTGATTTTCTCTGGTGCTTTGTGGTATAACAACCGCGATGCGGCTGTTATACCCGGTGATACGGCGCGGTTTGCTCCCGCCCGGAGGGCGGAACCGCAAACGATGCCAAATGGCGCGAAACGCCGCGCGTTTGCGGTAAAATGGCCGCGATGCGGCCGGAACGGATGTAAAACAGAGCTGCCGAGCGGTTTTCCCACGGAGAACGGGGCACGGATCCGGAAAGATTCCGGATTGCCTGCGCGGTATGCGGTACGGAGGTTAAAACGATGCGCCTGACGCTTTCTTGCGCTTTGTCCTTTCTCATCACCTTTTTCGTGGGCAGGGCGCTGATCCCCTGGCTGCGCAGGATGAAAGCCGGGCAGAGCATCCGGGAGGACGGTCCAAAATGGCACCTGACCAAGCAGGGAACCCCCACCATGGGCGGGATCATGTTCATCGTGGGGATCGGGGCCGCCGTTCTCATCGCCGGATGGAAGGATCTGAAAAGCGGGTCCTGGTCGGCGCTTTTCATCTACCTGATGGCGCTGGTGTTCGGGCTTATCGGATATGCCGACGACTATGAAAAGGTGAAAAACAAGCGGAACCTGGGGCTTACCGCGCTTCAGAAATTCTCTTTGCAGCTGGCCGTGGCCCTGGCTTTTCTGACGCTGATGCGGCTCACCGGCAATTTGAGCTCCAACCTGTACATCCCCTTCGCGGACGTATCCGTCGTTCTTCCGTGGCCGCTGTATCTGGCCTTTGCCGCCTTTGTCATGGTGGCAACGGTGAACGCGGTGAACCTCACCGACGGCGTGGACGGCCTGGTCACCGGGGTGACGATCCCCGTGGCAGTGTTCTTCACGGCGGCGGCGGCCCTCTGGGGCTTTACAGACCTGGGTGTATTTTCGGCGGCCCTCCTGGGAGGCCTCGCGGCATTTCTGATCTACAATTTCCACCCGGCGAAGGTATTCATGGGAGACACAGGTTCCCTGTTTCTGGGCGGCGCGGTATGCGGAATGCTCTTTGCCTTCGACATGCCCCTCATTATGCTTCTTGTGGGAATCATATATATCGCGGAGACACTGTCCGACGTGATTCAGGTGGCGTATTTCAAATGGTCCCACGGCAAGCGCATTTTCCGCATGGCGCCGCTGCACCACCATTTTGAAATGGGCGGGTGGAGCGAAGTGAAGCTCTTCTGGGTTTTCAGCGGAATTACGGCGGCGATGTGCCTGCTTGCCTACGCTGGAATTTTGAGCCGGTACGGGCGATGAATACTGAAACCGAAAGGAGGCGGGGAGCATGACTAAAGTACACAGAGCTGAACTGAGGGAGGAACAGCTGGCCCGGTTCGGCCCCATGGATCTGCCGTTTCTCATGCTGGTGCTGCTGCTTTCGGGCATCGGCCTCGTTATGGTGCTGTCGGCCAGCTTTGCCTCTTCCTACTATGAATCAGGAAACGCGATCTTTTATTTTACCAAGCAGGCCGTTTTCGCAGGAGCCGGCATTGCAATCATGTTCGTCGTCTCCCGGATGGACTATCAGGGCTTCCGGGGGCTTTCCCTGCCGGTGCTGCTGCTTTCGGGTATCCTGATGATCGCGGTCCTGATCCCCGGGATCGGCGTTCTGCGCAACGACGCGCGGCGCTGGATCGACATCAAGGTGACCACCTTCCAGCCTTCGGAGCTGGCCAAACTGGCGGTCATTCTGTATTTTTCCGCCTCCATTTCCAAAGCGAAGGATAAAATGCGCACCTTCCGCTACGGCGTGCTGCCCTATGGGATGGTCCTGATGGTCATCGCCGTCCTTTTGATGATGGAGCCCCATCTTTCCGGAACCATTCTGATCCTGGGCGTCGGCGCCGCGCTCTTATTCGTTGGGGGCGTGCGTCTGTACTGGTTTATCGGCGGCGGAGCTTTAGTTGCCGCCGCGGGATATTATATCGTGGGAATTATGGGATACGGCAGTTCGCGGATCGAGTTGTGGAAAGACCCGTTTTCCGATATGATGGACAAAGGATACCAGATGGTCCAGTCGCTGTACGCCATCGGTTCGGGAGGACTGCTGGGAGTGGGCCTGGGAAAAAGCCGCCAGAAATTTCTTTATCTCCCGGAGGAGCACAACGACTTTATTTTTGCCATTACCTGCGAGGAACTGGGCTTCATCGGAGCTTCCATCATCCTCATCCTCTTTGCCCTGCTGATCATCCGGGGCTATTGGCTGGCGATCCACTCCCGGGACCGTTTCGGCTCCCTTCTTATTGTGGGCATCACCACCCTAATGGCGATGCAGGTTTTCCTTAACGTGGCGGTGGTTTCCAACCTGGTGCCGGCCACGGGGATCTCCCTCCCGTTTTTCAGCTACGGCGGGACGGCGCTGATGATTCAGCTTACGGAAATGGGGATTGTGCTGAGCGTTTCGCGGCAGATCCCGGCGCCCCGGGCAGGGTAGCCCCGCTCAACAGAAATAATGCCCGACCCGGGTTCGAGAATCCCGGCGCCCCGGAGGGGGACAGGCCCCGCCAAAAGACACGGTTTTGCTTTCCGGGGAAGCGGGATGGGAAAGGGCAGATAGGATGATGCACATGAAGATTCTCTTTACCTGCGGCGGAACGGCTGGACACATCAACCCCGCTCTGGCAGTGGCCGGGCTGATCCGGGAGCGGCATCCGGACGCAAAAATCCTCTTTGTGGGAGCCGACGGGGGGATGGAGACAAAACTGGTGCCCCGGGAGGGATATCCCATCCGGACGGTGAGCATTACGAATTTTCAGAGAAAGCTGAACGCCTCGGGGGTCCGGCACAATCTGAAGACGCTGCTGAACCTCCGGACCTCGGGCGATCAGGCCAAGCAGATCCTGGACGAGTTTCAGCCGGACGCGGTGATAGGAACCGGAGGCTACGCCAGCTACCCGGTGGTGCGCCAGGCGGCCGCACGAGGGATCCCCACCGCCATCCACGAGTCCAACGCAACGCCCGGCCTCACCACCAAGACTTTGGCCAAATACGCCGACCGGGTGATGGTGGGATTTGAGGAGAGCCGGGAATATTATCCGAAACCCGACCGGGTGGTGGTGACCGGGACGCCGGTGAGGGGGGACTTTTTCCGCAAGACCCACGAGGAGGCGAGGAGAAGCCTGGGCCTGGACGAGCGTCCGCTGGTGCTTTCCTACTGGGGCTCTCTGGGCGCCAGGGAGATGAACAAAAAGATAGCGGAATTCATCCGCCTGGAATGCATCACCGAGCCCTTCAACCACATTCACGCCACCGGCAAGGAGGGCTACGAATGGATGCCGGGCTACCTGGAGGAGCTGGGCGTCCACCTTTCCCGTCATCTGTGCGTGGAGTTGCGGGAATACATCTACGACATGGCGACGGTGATGCAGGCGGCGGACCTGGTGATCTGCCGGGGAGGCGCCTCCACCATCAGCGAAATCACCGCCCTGCAGAAACCCTCCATCATCGTTCCCTCCCCCAACGTCACCGACAACCACCAGGAGAAAAACGCGCGGGTGCTGGAGGCGAGGGGAGCGGCGAAAGTTCTTCTGGAAAGCGAGTGCGACGGCAGGGCTCTTTTTGAAACGGCACAGGAAATTCTGGCGGACGGGGCAAAGCGGGAAGAAATGAAAAGCCAGCTGGCAAAACTCGCAATACCGGACTCTTCGGAGCGGATTTACCGCACCATTCTGGAAATTCTGCGCTAATCACGATTCCGCTAAATCCCGCATACTATAGGCTGAGGCGGAACAAAAGAGCCTATATTTGCATGCGCCGGCACCGCTGCCGGTTAACTGATGCGGGGGACTGAACTATGAGCACATTCCTAGTGAATGGCGGAAAACAGCTGTATGGAAATGTGAAGGTACACGGAGCGAAAAACAGTGTACTGCCGATTCTTGCGGCGGCAATCGTCAATCCGGGAGAGAGCATCCTACATAACTGCCCAGACCTGAGTGACGTGACCGCTTCGATTAAAATATTGGAGCACCTGGGCTGCACCGTAAAGCGGGAGAACGGGACAATCATCATCGATTCCAGATCCATCTGCCGGTGCGACATTCCGGACGAACTCATGCGGGAGATGCGCTCCTCCGTCATTTTCCTGGGAGCGATCCTGGCCCGGGCGGGGGAGGCGAAAATGTCCTTCCCCGGAGGCTGCGAGCTGGGGCCAAGACCCATCGACCTGCATCTGTCCTCCCTCCGGGCGCTGGGAGCCCATATCGAAGAAAAATCCGGGAACCTTCTGTGCCGGGCCGACAGAATGCGCGGCTGCGAGATCAATCTCTCCATCCCCAGCGTGGGAGCCACGGAGAACGCCATGCTGGCCGCCTGCAGCTGCGAGGGCACCACCACCATCACCAACGCGGCCCGGGAACCGGAAATCACGGATCTGCAGAATTTCCTGTGTTCCATGGGGTTTTCCGTATTCGGCGCGGGAGGGTCGACCATCGTGGTTGAGGGGAAGGCGAAGCTCCACGACTGCAGTCACACCGTCATCTCCGACCGGATCGTGGCGGCGACCTATCTCACCGCGGTAGCCTCGGCGGGAGGAGAGGTGAACGTCGAGGACGTGGACTACCGGCACCTTTCCACGGTGACTTCCATTCTCAGCGAGGCCGGCTGCCGGATCCGGAGCGAGGAAAACAGTGTTATCATTTCCTGCAAAAAGCCTTTGAAGGCGGTCCGTCCGGTGCGGACGGCGCCGTATCCCGGATTTCCCACCGACGCGCAGGCCCCGCTGATGGCGGCGATGCTCTGCGCGGAAGGGACCAGCGTGTTTATCGAGAATATCTTTGAAAACCGCTACCGCCACGTGGACGAACTGATGCGCATGGGCGCAGACATCAAGGTGGAAGGGCGGGTGGCGGTGGTGTGCGGCGTACCCCGGCTGCACGGCGCCTCCATCAAGGCGACCGATCTGCGCGGCGGCGCCGCGCTGGTGGCGGCCGCGCTGGGAGCGGAAGGCGAGAGCCGGATTTCGGGCATAAGCCATATCGACAGGGGATATCAGAGCCTGGAGCGCTCTTTGGCGGAAATCGGAGCGGAAATCCTCCGGACCGACGGGCCGTAAGGCCCGGCACGGTCCGGCGCGGACCTTTTCCGGCCGCCTATCGGGCAACGCCGCGCCGTGGATACCCACGGGCTTGGAGGTTACAGCACATGGCGAATAAAAGCAGCAGTCACTCCTCGCGACGGCGGCGAAGCAGAAGAAAATCCGGTTTTTTGTACAAGCTTCTCTCTGCCGCGATCATCTGCGCAGCCCTTATTATGGCCATGATCGTCTTTTTCAAGGCGGAGAACATACAGGTTTCCGGAAACCAGAAGTACACCGGCGAGGAGATCATCGAGGCCGCGGGCGTGGCGGTGGGGGACAACCTGTTTCTTATCAATAAATTTACCATGGCAAATCAGATCCTGAAAAAACTTCCTTATATCGACGAGGTGCGTATCAACCGGACTCTGCCGGATACTCTCACCATTGAGGTCACCGAATGCACTCCCCTGGCGGTGATCGCCCAGGATTCAAAATACTGGCTGATTGACAAAAACGGAAAATTGTTGGAGAATATTTCTCAAGCGGCAGCGGAGAGCTTTATCCAGATCACAGGTGCGACCCTGCTGGCGCCCAGCGAAGGAACCATCATCGCCTTTTCAGAGGAAGACCGGGATAAGAAGGCCCAGCTTTCGGCGCTGCTTACCGCACTGTCCGACAAGGGCGCCGCAGGCGACACCCAAAGCATTGCCTTTGACGGCTCTTCCGAGTTTCGCATCGGGTATCTGGAGCGCTTTACCGTACGCATATCCGTGTCCGCGGATTTTGAATACAAAGTGGAATACCTTCTCAAGGTGGTGGAGCAGCTTACGGACTACGACCAGGGCACCATCGACCTGACGGGCGACGCGGCCTATTTTATACCCGCCTCGTCCTGAAGCGGAGGTATCCTGCCTTCGGGCACATCGACAGGAGGGAGCTTTTTTGCCGCAAAAGAAACTGGGCGGATTTTCCATCGGCGCCGTTTGCGTTTTGCTGGGATTTTTGCTCACGCTTCAATTTAAAAGCGTGAAGGCAAACACCGTGACTGACGAGACCAACGCCACGCGGGTGGAAACCCTGCAGAGTCTGCTCAACGAGGAGCGCACCAAAAACGACGAACTCTCGGAGCAGATCGAGCAGTATAAAACCGAGCTGGACCGGTATCACGAGGATGCCGCCAAGCAGGGAGATTACACGGAAGCCCTGACGGCGGAGCTTTCCGAAGCGGAACTTCTGGCGGGCCTCACCGACGTGGAGGGGCCGGGAGTGGAAGTGGTGATGCAGGACAGCACGGCGGGGGACGCGACGGGGGAGGAAGCCGACTACCTGATCCACGACAGCGACATTCTATCCGTCATCAACGAGCTGCGGGACGCGGGGGCGGAAGCCATTTCCCTCAACGGCCAGAGAATCCTGGCGACCAGCGAGGTCCGGTGCAGCGGGGCCACCGTGAGCATCAACAACGTACGCACCGCCGCGCCCTTCGTTATCGACGCCATCGGGGACCCCGAGACCCTCCACGGGGCCCTGACCATGCGAAACGGGGTGGTGGACATCCTGGGACAGTGGAAAATCTCGGTGGACGTCACCATGAGCGACAGCCTTCTCGTTCCCAAATACAACGGCGTACTGAACTTCCAGTATGCGAAAGTTCCGGGGGACGAGAGCGGCGAGCCGGCGGAGACGGACGGATAAGCGAGATTCCCACCCAAAGCAAAGACCCATACCGAATTCGGCTGGCCGCTTGCCGCCATAAGCGGCAGCAGGAGCCACCCCGCCGCGTTCCGGACCGGAACGAAGGAAAACGACGGGACAAGCCCTGACTTACGGAGCAGTATGTACGTACTCATCGGCCTTCTGATCGGAGCGGTGGCAGGTATCCTGGTCCCCTGGAGCATTCCCGGCGGCTATTCCCTTTATGTGGCTATGGGGCTTCTGGCCGCGCTGGACTCGGCGTGCGGCGGAATCAACGCCCGCATCCAGCACAGATTCAAGCTGGACATCTTCATCTCCGGGTTTTTCGGCAACGCGGTGATCGCCGTATTTCTGACTTATGTGGGCAGACGTCTGGGGATGGATCTGTACCTGGCGGCAGTGGTTGTTTTTGGAACCAGATTATTTCAGAACTTTGCGGAAATCCGGCGGGAACTCTTGACCTTGAGACAAAATGGGAATAAAATAAATCAAAAAGATATGGCAGATATTGAGGGTAATGGGCACATTGGTTCCTGAAATACACAAAATATAGGAGGAAAAGTCATGCCGTTTGGATTGGATACCGGGCCGGATACCGTGGTCACGATCAAAGTGATCGGAATCGGCGGAGGCGGCAACAACGTGGTGAACAGAATGGTTAAATCTGGCACCAAAGGCGTGGATTTCATCGCGATCAATACGGACAAACAGGCATTGGCTATGTCCAGTGCAACATATAAAATCCAGATCGGGGAGAAGCTGACTCACGGACAGGGCGCCGGTTCCAATCCGGACATCGGCAAGAAATCCGCCGAAGAAAACCGCAGCCAGATCGCCAAAGCCCTGGAAGAAACCGACATGGTCTTCATCACCGCGGGCATGGGCGGAGGCACGGGGACCGGAGGCGCGCCCATTATCGCCGAGGTGGCCCACGAGATGGGAATCCTTACGGTGGGAGTGGTCACCAAGCCTTTCGGCTTTGAAGGAAAACGGAGACTGGAGCAGGCGGAGCGGGGAATCGACGAGCTGCGCACCAAGGTGGACTCGCTGGTCATCATACCCAACGAGCGGCTCAAGCATGCCACCGACCAGAAGATCACCTTCGCAAACGCCTTTGAAATCGCGGACGACGTTTTGCGCCAGGCGGTGCAGAGCATTTCGGACCTCATCAAGAACACGGGGTTCATAAACCTCGATTTTGCCGACGTGAGCGCCATCATGAAGAACGCGGGTCTTGCCCACATGGGCGTCGGCCGGGCGGCAGGAAAAGGAAAGGCGGAGGAAGCGGCGAAGCTGGCCATTTCCAGTCCGCTTCTGGAGACTTCCATCAACGGCGCCAAGGGCGTATTGGTAAACGTCACGGGGTCCATGGACATCGGACTGGAGGAAGTGGAAACCGCCGCAAACCTGGTGCAGCAGGCCGCTCACAAGGACGCACTCATTATATTCGGCGCAGCCTTCGACGAGGAACTGGAGGACGAGATCCGGGTAACCGTGATCGCCACCGGGTTTGACGAGGGCAACTACAGGATGAATGACGCCAAGCCCTTTACCGAAGCGGGAAACAAGGTCGTTTCGGAGGCCGAAAAGTCCGCGGACAAGCCCGCGGAAGCCGCCAAAGAGGAAGAAGACCCATTTACGGAGATATTCAACATATTCAACAAAAAGCGCTGATCCGGCTTGCAGGTGTGAACGACCGGCGCCTTAACAACCCCCCTGCCTTACAGCAAATCCGGCCGCTGCGGAACCCTCAGTACGCAGCGGCCGGCCGTGTGAATGCGGGAGAAAACCGGGCTTGCATTTGAATCGCAACATGGTATAATAGCCGCATGGGCGCGGCTTGCTCCCGCCCGAAGGGCGGAACCTCAAGCGATGCCATACGCCGCAGAAACGCTATGCGTTTGCGGCTTAAAGCCGCATGGCGGCTATTCTACAGCGGTAAATCAAAGAGAATTTTTGAAAAGGGAGTGATATGCGCCGTGAGCGGAGACCCTAACAGTCGAGAACAATGCACAGGGAAACGGCGCATATGGGTTCATGCGCCAAAGCGGCGGCACAATACATAATTGCCGGCGCCATCAGAGCTCCGCACAACAGCCATAGGGGCGTATTTTGTGCGGGGGAAAGGTGTGATGAATTTGCTCTCCATTTTCAAGACCATTGACGGGAAAATGTGCAAAATGCCGGAGATGGGCCCCGGCTGCTGGATCAATCTTACCTACCCCACGGAAGACGAGCTGAAGCTCGTGATGGAAAAGCTAAAGGTGGAGCCCTCCTTTCTCCGGGCCGCCCTGGACGAAGAGGAGACTTCCCGCATCGACACCGAGGACGGGCAGACGCTGGTAATCATCGACGTCCCCTCGGTGGAAAAGGAAGACGCGGTGATTTACTCCACGCTGCCTCTGGGAATTATCCTCACCGAACAAAATATCGTCACTATATGCCTGAAAGAGACTCCCATCATCCGTGATTTTGAAGAAGGCATGGTGAAAACGGCCAAAACTTCCCAAAAGACAAGCTTTATCCTTCTGGTCCTGCTGCGGGTGGCGGGCCGATACCTCCAATACCTGAAGCAGATCGACAAGATTTCCAGCTATATGGAACGGCAGCTCTATCAGTCCCAGCGGAACAAGGAGCTCATCCAGCTCCTGGATCTGGAGAAATCGCTGGTGTACTTCAGCACTTCCCTGAAGGCCAACGAGGTAACCCTGGAGAAAATCCTGCGGGGCCGGATCGTGACCCTCTACGAAGAGGACCAGGATCTGCTGGAGGACGTGCTGACGGAAGTGCACCAGGCCATCGAAATGGCGAACATATACTCCAGCATCCTTTCCGGAATGATGGACGCCTATGCCTCGGTGATCTCCAACAATCTGAACGTGATCATGAAGGTGCTCACCAGCATTACAATCATGATCACTATCCCCAATATCATCTTCAGCTTTTACGGGATGAACGTGGGCAATCTGCCGTTTCCCACCGCCTGGTTTCCCGCGGTACTGTCGGTTGGCATCGTGGTAATCGTGGGGATCATTCTGAAGCGAAAAGATCTGTTTTAAAAAATGATACTATCATCCAAAACAAAGATTAAACAAGAGTATGGTTGTCCCCCCGCCGCAGGCGGGGGGACAACCATATCGTTTTATTTGTCGTATCAATATTTTTATTGAAATCCAGTATAATTCCCTTGAGCCGGAGCATTCCTGAAAATGGTATGCTCCGGTTTTATTTTTTGTTTTTTTACAGCGATATCGGACGAAAAAATGCGAAAGATAATAGAAAAGAAAGCCGGTTTTCAACAAAAAACATAAACCCGAAAAACCATCCCGAAGAGGAAACCGGTTCCTCCGATGGAGACGGCGGCCGATTCAAATTCTGACAAAAGGTCAATTTATTGCACCGCGGTTTGACTCAAACGCAGTCAGACAGGACGATGGCAAACATCAGAAATCCAGAGAAGCATCATTTTGTCAGGGAGCGAAGCGCTTTTTTAATTTGTTTTCAGACATATTATGAAAGCCGGCTTTCAAACGATTTTGTTTGACGAGCGGGAAAATCAGGAAAGGGGTGGTTTGATGAATGAACAGGGAGTCAAAAGACGGCAACCGCCGTTCTTTGTCCGGTTTGCCGTCATGCTGTTCATTCCGGCGCTCTTGTTCATGGCGGGGGGAGCGGTTGTGTCTGAGACCGGGGGTGGATGCCGAGAGACGATGGCCGGGGTAGGCCCCGCGCTGCTGCCCGCACGGGGCGGCACCGGGCAAAAAACGGAGACGGGGAGCAAAATGCTGGTGCCGCTGGGCCATACGGTGGGAATCAAGCTTTTTGCCGACGGAGTTATGGTAGTCGGACTGTCTTCCATTGAAACGGAGCAGGGACAATGCACTCCCGCCGCGGACTGCGGGATTGCTAAGGGAGATATCATCACGCATATCAACGGAGAAAAAATCGATTCCACGGAGGAGATTCAGGAGATTATCAGCCGGCTTGGAGAGAGCACTTATACCGTGCGGCTGCTCCGATCGGGCAAAAGCATCCAGCTGGACGGGAAATCCGCCAGGGCGGAGTCCGACGGCACCTACCGGCTGGGGATCTGGATCCGGGACAGCATGGCCGGGATCGGCACGCTGACCTTTTATGATCCGGACAGCGGCGTGTTCGGCGCTTTGGGACACGGCATCAACGACGTGGACACCTCTCTGCTGGTTCCCCTGTCTTCCGGCGCGATCATGGAATCCACCGTCAAGGCGATCAAACGGGGGGAAAACGGAAAGCCGGGAGAACTTAGGGGGGAGTTCAACCTTCAGAAAGACATGGGTAAGCTGTACGCTAATACCGACTGCGGCATATTCGGCACCATGGAGGAGTGTTCCCTGACAGGCGGGAGCCCGCTGCCGTCAGCGACGCGCAGCCAGGTGAAAACGGGGAAAGCGACGATCCTTGCCAACGTTCTTGGGGACGAAGTGAAGGAATATGAGATCGAAATCACAAAAATATATCCCAATCTTGGGTTCACCACGCGAAACCTGATGATCCAGGTCACAGACCCGAAACTTCTGGAAGCAACCGGGGGAATCGTGCAGGGAATGAGCGGAAGCCCGATCCTGCAAAACGGCATGCTGGTAGGCGCCGTGACTCATGTGCTGGTAAACAATCCGCGGGAAGGATATGGCATTCTGATTGAAAACATGCTGGAGGAAGCCTTCTGGCAGGAGATCGAAAATGTCTCCTGACAAAAGACATCCGAATAATGTCGAATAAAAAATACCATATAATTCCAAAATCCTATTGCAAATGCTGTCCAATTATGCTAATTTATAGATAAGTTCAAGCTAGAATTCCACTTTGCGTCGCAAAGCACGCGAAATCAAATATGCCAAATATGGAGGAGACATCATGGAAAGCAGGACGAAGATACTCATCGCCGATGTCGGCGAAGAATTCCAGACTCTTTTGGCAGAAGCTCTGAACAACGAGGAAGATTTTGAGGTTGTTGGAACGACATCGGACGGTCAGAAAGCGCTGAAAATGGTGAGTGAACTCTGCCCGGATGTGATTCTCCTGGACATCGTGCTTCTTAAACTGGACGGTTTGGGCGTGCTTAAGGCGATCAATTCCATGAATCTGCGGCAGAAACCCGCCGCAATCGTGCTTTCCGGGTTTGTCAACGAACACACCACCACGGAGGTGGCAATGCTGGGCGCATACTATTTCATGATCAAGCCCTGCGACATGCAGACGCTGATCGAGCGGATCCGCCAGGTCAAAAGCAGGGGAAAGCTCCATCAGACGACCACTCAGTCGCTCCACGCGTCCAAGAGCGAGCTGAGCCTGGAGAGCATGGTGACGGCGATCATCCATGAAATCGGAGTTCCGGCGCATATCAAGGGGTATCAGTACCTGCGGGAGGCGATCATGATCGCGGTGAAGGACATGGACGTGATCAACGCCGTGACCAAGGTTCTGTATCCCGAGGTGGCCAAACGGTTCTCCACGACGCCGTCCCGGGTGGAGCGGGCCATCCGGCACGCCATCGAAGTGGCCTGGGACCGGGGCGACCTGGAGACGCTGCAAAAGTTTTTCGGATACACGGTATCCAATTCCAAGGGAAAGCCCACCAACAGCGAATTTATCGCAATGATTGCCGACAGATTGCAGCTGCAGCTCAAGGCAGGCCAGGAATAACTAATTTGGTCGGAATGAAATAAATCGCATATGTCCGGAGAGGGTTACCCCCGCCGGACATATGCCGAAATTTAACGACGCGGAATTTTTTAAAACAAACCGCGGGTACGAAGCATGCTTCGTACCCGCGGTTTCAATTCATTCATAAAAAGTCAGTCCGCATGCTTTTCCGCCGCGGCTTTGACGGTGATCTCATCGCCGGACACATCCACCGTGATAACGGAACCGGCCGCAGGAGGCTCCCCGATGAGGAGCTTTCCGATGAGGGTCTCCACCGTGCGCTGGATATAGCGGCGCAGGGGCCGGGCACCGAAGGCCGGATCGTAGCCGTGATCGGCCAGGAAGGCCCGGGCTTTGTCCGTCACGCGGCAGGAGAGCTGCTTTTCGGCAAGACGGCGGTTCAGATCCTGCATCAAAAGGTCCACGATCTTCTCAATGTCCGCACGGGTGAGGGGTTTGAAGAAGACGATCTCATCCAGACGGTTGAGGAATTCCGGCCGGAAACTGCGCTTGAGCAGGGCCTCCACCCGGTCCTTCGCTTCCTGGCGGATGTTTCCTTCCGCGTCGATGCCGTCCAGAAGGAAATCGGAGCCAAGGTTGGAGGTCAGGATGATGATGGTGTTTTTAAAGTCCACCGTCCGGCCCTGGGAGTCGGTGATCCGGCCGTCGTCCAGCACCTGAAGCAGGACGTTGAAGACCTCGGGATGGGCCTTTTCCACCTCGTCGAACAGCACCACGGAATAGGGCTTTCTCCGGACCGCCTCTGTGAGCTGACCGCCTTCCTCGTAGCCGACATAACCGGGAGGCGCCCCGATGAGGCGGGAGACGGAGTATTTCTCCATATACTCGCTCATGTCGATGCGGACGATGTTGCGCTCATCATCGAAGAGGCTTTCGGCCAGGGCCTTGGCAAGCTCCGTCTTGCCTACGCCGGTGGGTCCCAGGAAGAGGAAGGAGCCGATGGGCCGATCCGGATCCTGAATCCCTGCGCGGGAACGGATGATGGCTTCGGCAACGCGGGTGACCGCGTCGTCCTGGCCGATGATGCGTTTGTGAAGGATTTCCTCCATGTGAAGAAGCTTGTCCCGTTCCCCCTCTATGAGCTTGGTGACCGGGATCCCCGTCCAGCGCTCCACGATCATGGCCACCTCGTTTTCGGTGACCTTATCCCGGAGAAGGGAATTCTTTTTGCCGGTCTCGGCCAGGGCTTCCTCCGCCGCCAGCTCCTTCTGAAGCTGGGGCAGCTTTCCGTATTTGAGCTCGGCGGCCTTGTTCAGGTCGTACTGCTCCTCGGCCTTTTCAATCTCCTGATTGAGTTTCTCCATCTGCTCCCGGAGTTTCTGGACCTTGCCGATGGCCTGCTTCTCGTTTTCCCAGCGGGCCTTCATGCTCTTGAACTGCTCGCGCATTTCGGCCAGATCCTTCCGGATCTCCTTGAGGTGCTCTTTGGAAAGCGGATCGCTTTCCTTTTTCAGGGCGGCCTCCTCAATCTCATGCTGGATGATCTTCCGGGAGATGACGTCCAGCTCGGTGGGCATGGAGTCGATTTCAGTGCGGATCATGGCACAGGCCTCGTCGATGAGGTCGATGGCCTTATCGGGGAGGAACCGGTCGGTGATATACCGTTTGGAGAGAGTGGCTGCGGCGATGATGGCCTGATCCTGGATCTTCACGCCGTGATAGACCTCATAGCGCTCCTTGAGGCCCCGGAGGATGGCGATGGTGTCCTCCACCGTGGGCTCGTTAACCTGTACAGGCTGGAAGCGCCGCTCCAGAGCAGGGTCTTTTTCGATATAGCGGCGGTATTCGTCCAGAGTGGTGGCGCCGATGCAGTGCAGCTCGCCCCGGGCCAGCATGGGCTTTAAGAGATTGCCGGCGTCCATGGCTCCGTCGGTCTTGCCGGCGCCAACGATGGTGTGCAGCTCGTCGATGAACATGATGATGCGGCCCTCGCTCTTTTTCACCTCGGAAAGGACCGCTTTCAGGCGCTCTTCAAACTCTCCGCGGAACTTAGCCCCCGCGATGAGGGCGCCCATATCCAGCGAGAAGATGGTCTTGTCCCGGAGAGACTGGGGAACGTCGCCCCGGACGATCCGTTGGGCAAGGCCCTCGGCGATGGCGGTTTTACCCACACCGGGCTCACCGATGAGCACGGGGTTGTTCTTAGTTTTGCGGGTAAGGATCCGGATGACGTTGCGGATCTCATCGTCCCGGCCGATGATGGGGTCCATTTTTTTGTTCCGTGCCCGCTCGGTCAGGTCGTCGCCGTATTTTTTCAGCGCGTCGTAAGTAGTTTCCGGAGAGTCGCTGGTGACGTTCACGTTGCCCCGGACCGACATCAGGACTTTGAGAAAGGCATCCTTATTGATATTAAAAGTGGAAAAAAGACTTTTCAGGTTTCGGTTGGCGTTTTCCAGCAGGGAAAGGAAAAGGTGCTCCACCGAGGTGTATTCGTCACGCATCCGGGAGGCGATGGTTTCGGCCTCCACCAACGTTTTATCCACATCCGCTGACACGTAAATCTTGCCGGCTTCCCGGCCGGAGCCGGACACCCGGGGAATGGATTCCACGGAGCGCATGACCTGGGCTGTAAAGCTTTCGGCATTGATCTGCATTTTCAACAGAAGCTGGGGGATGAGCCCCTGTTCCTGGGTCAGCAGAGCATAGAGCAGGTGTTCCTGCTCCACCTGGGGATTACCGTATTCGATGGCGCTGTTCTGGGCGTTCTGGATCGCCTCCAAGGATTTTTGAGTGAATTTCTGCAGATTCATAGCTGTCCTCCCGCGGCCCCGACGGCCGCTATTTTCATTTGCGGCCCGACCGCCTTCAAATGCAGGCGGGCCGTTTTATTGCTTAAAATTCGGGGTTTATTTTTGTTTCTATAGTATAACTGTACCGCCGAATTATGAATAGTATGTAAACAATATATGAACAAAGTGTGAATATTTAGCACTCGGAAGCGAAGAGTGCTAAACCGAAAAACCGCCGTTCCCGGTTATAAAACGCCCCCAGAACACCTTTCCCGGAACGGGCGGAACAAGCGGCGGTTCAATCCATGGAGGGAGAACGGGAAGTGAGAAGGACATGATTGAACTCGGCGCCCATGATGAGAGTGAGCGCGCTGAAGTAAAGCCAGATGAGAAGGACGATAACGGTGCCCACGGAGCCGTAAACCGCCGAGTAGAGAGCGATCCGCTCCACATACAGGGCGTATCCCGCGGAAATCGCCAGCCAGGAAACAAGGGAGACACAGACGCCGGGAAGCACGGCACCCAGAGGCATTTTCCGTTTGGGCGCCGTATGATACAAAACAGCCAGAGCGGCAAACAGGAGGCACCCCAGAATTAAAAAGCGGATGTAATTCCACCCGCGGACGAACCCGCCGGGGAAGTGAAAGATCCGGGCCAGGTAGGAGAGCACCACGGGGCCGACGGTAAGCAGGGCAAGGGAAATGAAAATGACGGCCACCAGAAAGAGAGTGTAGAGAAGCACCACGGCCTGATGGGCCAGAAAGGAGCGGCGCTCGGCCACCCGGTAGGCCCGGTTCACCGAGACCATGAGATAGTCCACCGCCCGGGAGGGGAAATAGAGGGTAAACACCAGACCGAAAACCAGGAGGCTTTCGCTTCGCTCCCGGGTCACATATTCGACGTACAGACGAATGATATCGATGACGTCGCCGGGCAGAATTCCCCTTAATTCCCGGGTAACGGACTCCAGAGGCAGATTCAGGTACCCCAGGAGCATACTGACGAAGACCAGAAATGGGAAGAAGGAAAACAGGAAGTAATACGCCAGAGCCGCCGCGGTGGGCCCTACGTTGTCGGACCAATACCGTTTCAACAGCCGGATATAAAACCGGCCCGCGGGATTAACCGGCGGGAAGCTCTTATTTTTATCCTCACGGCTCACTTTTTTCGGCCCCTTTCCTGATATAGCATGAGCGGCGGGAGACAAAAAATACCGGAGAACAGGTTTTTCCTTTACATTTTCTCCGTAGAATCCTATACTATAATGTATTTAACAGAGAAAACGACGAGTGCCGTGCTTCAAAAAAGCCAGCGCGGGGAGGGGAAGGGAATGGGCGAGCTTTTGCCCGGCATCAACCGGGAGGAAGCGCTGCGGTACATGGGATACCGGGGCGGTGACCTTCCGGAGGAGCTCCAGACCGCGCTCTCCGAGTCGGAAAGGGAAGTGCTGGAGGCGGCGGAACCCCGGTACCGGTACGCTCTTTTTGAACTGGAACGCGGGAGTAACCTCAGCCTTCGTGGTACGCGGCTTCTTCTTCCGGGAGAATCCATCCGGAAGCTGCTGGAGGGGTGCGATGCGTGCATCCTTATGGCGGCAACGCTGGGGGGCGCCGTGGACACTCTCCTGCGGAGGGCACAGGCCACGGACATGCGGAAGGCGGTACTTCTGGACGGATGCGCCAGCGCGGCCATCGAAACGGTATGCGACAATCTTGAGACCCGGTTCCGGGCCGAATGGTCCGAAAAGGAAAAGCATCTGACGGGGCGGTTCAGCCCCGGGTACGGGGATTTGCCCGTGCTGTGGCAGCAGGAGCTGTGCAGGGCGTTGGACACGGAGCGTAAAATCGGCCTTTCAGCGGGGCCTTCCGGCATGCTGCTTCCCCAGAAATCGGTGACCGCCGTTTTGGGGGTGGGCACAGCCGTACAGAAAAGGCAGACCCGGGGATGCCAAACGTGCGCCCTGTTCGACAGCTGCTCATTCCGAAAGGAGGGAAAAACCTGTGGGAACCTGGCACCTGAATAAGGATTTTATTTTTCTGGACGGCGCCATGGGCACCATGCTCCAGAAGCTGGGCATGGAGCTGGGGGAGCGTCCGGAGCTTCTCTGCCTGACCCAGGAAGCGAAGATCACCGAGATCCACAGGCTGTACCTGGAGGCCGGAAGCGATATCCTATATACCAATACCTTCGGAGCCAGTCCCTATAAGCTGGAGGGAACGGGAGCCGCTTCTGAGGAAGTGATATCCAAGGCGGTGGAGCTGGCCCGGCGGGCCTGCCGGGGGACGAAGGCCCTGGTCGCCCTGGACATCGGGCCCATCGGAGCCCTCCTGGAGCCGGCGGGAACCCTGAATTTTCAGGACGCCTATCAGATGTTCCGCCGCCAGATGGCCGCGGGAGCGGCCGCGGGGGCAAACCTGATCGTTATCGAGACGATGGCGGACCTCTACGAGATGAAAGCCGCGGTGCTGGCGGCAAAGGAAAGCACCCGGCTCCCGGTTTTCGCCACCATGACCTTCGAGGAAAACCGGCGGACCTTTTCCGGCTGCTCGGTTTCGGCCATGGCGGCCGTCCTGGAGGGGCTGGGCGTGGACGCCATGGGCATCAACTGCTCGCTGGGCCCCCATGAAATTTATCCCATCGCCCGGGAGCTTTCGGGGTATACGTCGCTTCCTCTCATTGTCAAGGCCAACGCGGGACTTCCGGACCCCGTGACGGGGGAGTACGCCATATTGCCGGAGGAGTTTGCCAGGGAGATGCGGCGGTACGCGGAGCTGGGCGTCACTATTGTGGGCGGCTGCTGCGGGACCACGCCGGAATACATCCGGAAGCTGAAGGAGGCTTTTGCCGGCGCCGCGCCGGCGGCCCGGCAGCCGGTTTCCGGAAGCATTCTGTGTACGCCCACCCGGACGGTTTCCATCGACGGGGTGAGGGTGATCGGCGAGAGAATCAACCCCACGGGGAAGCCCCGGTTCCAGCAGGCGCTGCGGGAAGGGGACCTGAATTACATCGTTTCCCAGGGAGTAAGCCAGGCGGAAGCCGGAGCGGACATTCTGGACGTGAACGTGGGGCTTCCCGACATCGACGAGCCGAAGGTGATGGAGACGGTGGTGAAGAGTCTCCAGAGCGTTCTGGATCTTCCGCTGCAGATCGATTCCTCCGATCCCCTGGCCATCGAGGCAGGACTAAGAGCCTGCAACGGGAAGGCCGCCGTCAACTCCGTGAACGGAGATCGAAAGGTACTGGGCAAAGTTCTGCCCATCGTTAAAAAGTACGGAGCCGCGGTGGTGGGCCTGACTCTGGACGAGAAAGGCATCCCCGCCACGGCGGAGGAGCGCTTCGCCATCGCCGAGCGGATTCTGGCGGAGGCGCTGCGCCACGGGATCAGGAAGGAAGACGTCTACATCGACTGCCTGACCATGACGGTTTCCGCCCGGCAGGCGGATGCAGCCGAGACCCTCCGGGCGGTCTCCATGGTGCGGGAGAAGCTGGGACTTCACACCGTGCTGGGGGTATCCAACATTTCATTCGGACTGCCCCGGCGGGAGCTCATCAACCGGAGCTTTCTGACCCTGGCTATGGGGCGGGGGCTTACTCTTCCCATTCTCAATCCCAACAGCCGCGAGATGATGGACACCGTGGCCGCCTTCCGGCTTCTATCCGGAGAGGACAAAGACAGCAAGGAATACATCGCCCGGTTTTCAGGGAGCGAGACGGTCCAGGCCGCGCCGGAGGAAGCTCTGGCGCCCGGGGAGAGCCTGGAGTATGCCATTTCCCGGGGGCTGAAGGACGAGACCCGGCAGGCGGTGAAAAGCCTTCTTTCTTCGACGGACGGCCTTACCATCGTAAACGAGCACCTGATCCCGGCACTGGACCGGGTGGGGGACCGGTTCGAGCGGGGAGAAATCTTTCTTCCCCAGCTCATCCACTCCGCCGCGGCGGCGCAGCAGGCTTTCGAGGAGATCAAGACCGTCCTCTCGAAGGCGGGCGGAGCGCCCATGTCCAAGGGCAAGATCGTTCTTGCCACGGTGCGGGGGGACATTCACGACATCGGAAAGAACATTGTGAAGATCATCCTGGAAAACTACGGGTATAAGATCATCGATCTGGGACGGGACGTGGAGCCGAACCTGGTGGCCAAGACGGCGATCAAAGAGGGAGCAGGGCTGGTAGGTCTCAGCGCCCTGATGACTACCACGCTCAAGAGCATGGAGGAGACCATCACGATCCTGCGCAAGAGCGGGCATGGGTGTAAAATCATGGTGGGGGGAGCCGTGCTGACCCCGGAATACGCCGCGCGGATCGGGGCGGATTACTACGCGAAGGACGCCAAGCAGGCCGCGGACATCGCTAAGGAAGTGCTGGGATAGGAGGCGGGAGTGTTGGATATTCGGGATGCCATCCGGCAGGGGACGCTGCTGTTTGACGGCGCCATGGGCACCTATTACGCCGAGGGGAAGGAAGACCCGCCGGAATACTGCGAGCTGGCGAACCTCCAGGATCCGGAGACCATCCTCTCCATCCACCGGGAGTACATCGACGCGGGGAGCCGGGCCGTCAAGACCAACACCTTTCAGGCGAACCAGGCCGCCCTGGGAGACTGGGAGACCGCCGAGAAGGTTATCCGCAGGGGATATGAGCTTGCCTGCCGGGCGTCGGAAGAGCGCGGGGTCTTCGTCTTCGCGGACATCGGGCCCGTGTCGGGCATGGAAGAGGAGACCGGAGCGGAATACCTCCGCATCGCCGATCTGTTTCTTTCCCTGGGAGCCCGGCAGTTTCTTTTCGAGACCTTCAGCAGCGGGGATTTTATCCGGGAGACGGCGGAGCATATCAAGGGGAAGGCTCCGGACGCCTTTATCCTGGCGAGCTTTGCCGTGTCGCCGGAAGGGTATACCCGGCAGGGCATCTCGGGGGAGCAGCTGTACTCCAATTTTACCGCCGACCCCAATATCGACGCCGTGGGCTTCAACTGCATGTCGGGGCCGTATCATCTGCTGCAGTTTATCCGAAAGCTGAAACGGGGGGACAAGCCCCTGTCTGTGATGCCCAACGCCAGCTACCCCACCGTCCTGAACAACCGCACTTTTTACGGCAACAACGCCTCCTATTTTTCCACCCAGATGGCGGAGATCGTCCGCCAGGGAGCGGAGATCATCGGCGGGTGCTGCGGAACCACGCCGGAGTATATCGCGAAAACCGCCAAGCGTCTGCAAAACGGCATCCGCCCGGACAGGGAGACGGTTACAGCCGAACCGGCAGAGATCAAGGTCGAGGAAAAGATTCTGCCGCCCAACCGGCTGCTGGAAAAGCTCCGGAAGGGGCAGACTGTCATCGCCGTGGAGCTGGACCCGCCCATGGACGCGAACATCGGTCCGTTTATGGAGGGAGCCCGGCAGCTGAAGGACGCGGGGGCGGACGCCATCACCATCGCGGACTGCCCCATCGCCCGGGCGCGGGTGGACAGCAGCATGCTGGCCTGCAAGCTCAAGCGGGAGCTGGGGATCGAGCCGCTGCCCCACATGACCTGCCGGGACCGGAACATCAACGCCACCAAGGCGCTGCTGCTGGGCCTGAGCATCGAGGGGATCCGGAACGTGCTGGTGGTGACCGGCGACCCGATTCCCACGGCGAGCCGGGACGAGATCAAGAGCGTGTATAACTTCAACTCCGTTTTGCTGGCGGGGTACATCACCACCCTGGGGAAGGAGGGAACCTTTGCGGCTCCCTTCCACATCAGCGGGGCGCTGAACGTCAACGCCGTCCATTTCGACTCGCAGCTGGACCGGGCGAAGCGGAAGATGGACAGCGGAATCGCCATGTTCCTCACCCAGCCGGTACTCACAAAGCAGGCGCTGGAGAATCTTCAGCAGGCCCGGGAGGCGCTGCCCGGGGCCAAAATCCTGGGCGGGATCATCCCCATCGTGAGCCACCGGAACGCCCTGTTCATGAACAGCGAGATTTCCGGCATCGTGGTGAGCGACGGCATCATCCGCCTCTACGAGGACGCGGACCGTGAGCGGGGATCTCAGCTGGCAGTGGCGCTTTCCACCGCCATCGCGGAGAAAATCCGAAGCCATGTGGACGGGTATTATCTCATTACGCCCTTTAAACGGGTGGACATCATCGGCAGCATCATTGGGGATATCCGCAGCGGGGCGAAGGCGGCTGTGGATATCGACGCAATTTGGTAGAGCAAACGGCGGGGTTTTCGGTCGCGCCGGGTCCGGGCGGGTCGGATCTGCACCCGGGAGGGCAAATAAATCCCCGGGAGGGGCGGATTCATACTTGCAATTTATATTTCGTTGTGCTAAAATAACAAAGCTGTCGGAAGCGGGCCTTGTACCCGCCGATGCGCGGCTGTAGCTCAGTTGGATAGAGTGTTTGGCTACGAACCAAAAGGTCGGGGGTTCGAATCCCTTCAGCCGTACCAAAAAACCACTGAATTCGAAAGAATTTGGTGGTTTTTTGTAACTTTATTGGCTTAAATATGGACACGGTCATAATTGCATCCCACTAAATTCCCACTGTCACGTAAAAAAAGGCTGCAGGAAAATACACCTGCAGCCCTTTACTCTACTATTATTTTATTCCTTCTCATGTGTACGCGATGGAGATAATATATCCTCAAGAACTTCAGCCGCGGCTGCGTCCATTGATTTAATAGCGTGATTGTAAATATTGCGCGTTGTTGTTTCCTGTGCATGTCCCAACCGACTCTTGACATTGGACAAAGGTATCCCGGATGCAATTAATAGAGTGGCGTTTGTATGGCGCAAGCTATGAACTGATATATCGGGCAAGTTATTCTTTTTAATGAACTTTTTAAAATATCCCGATACAGTGTCTGGATGAATCGGTTTACCATTCCATGCCGTAAACAGCCGTCTTGTCTCCACCCATTGATCGCCGAGTTTAGTACGTTGTTCTATTTGCCATTTTTCATATTCGCGTAGCATCGCAATCGCGTCCGATGAAATTTTTATTACACGGTTCGAACTTTCATTTTTAGGCGTGTCTTCATAAATTCCAGATCCGGGAAGATAAAGAGAAGATCGCCCAATATGTATGGTGTGGCTATCAAATTTAACATCGTCCCATTCCAGACCGCACAACTCGCCTCGCCGCATTCCCGTATAAATCAGCAGTTTGATTATTGTTTTAAATTGAACCGGTTCGCATTCCAACAATTCCAGCAGATGTCTTGTTTCTACTTCATCAAGATATTTCGCCTCTTTGCGTTCCAGTTTTGGTGGATCAACACGGCTGCACGGGTTTGAGTAAATCACCTGCCATTTTACGGCGGTAGATAATATGGAGGATATTAAGCGATGATAATGGAGAATTGTTTTAGATGAAAGTGCTTTATCCTTATTAACCGGGACGAAGAGCTGATTAATTTCCCTGTTGAGCGCTATGGCAATTTTTTTTGCGCTCTTTTCAGAAACATTTTTTCCGGTAGTACAAGAATCAAGCACTGCAATTGATACTTCAGCTTTTTGAGCAAGTATGGTTTTGCTTATACCTTTTTCCGTTAAAATACCACCAAATCCATCAATGGATTTATACTTAACATCACTACGTATGCCGGTTTCTTCAAGATTAGAATAAAAGGATAACAGGTGCTGAGGTTGAAGTTTCTCAAGCTTAATATGGCCGATTGCCGGTGTAATCCGTTTCATCAATTCACGATACATGGATACCGTTTTCTTTTTACAGTGCTTTTCTGCGTAATCTTCAAACCAGCGTTCGGCAAATTCAGCGAATCGAATATTCCCTCCCAAAACCTTTCCGTGCTTCACTTTTTCATCAAGCAATATTTTTTGTCGTTCAAGCTCTTTTACTATTTGGTGAGGCGTCATGCCAGGTTCCGGTATCCACATGATGGAGCGGGAAATCTTTTTCCCGTCAACATCGTAACCTAAGAAAACGCGGATTTCATACCCCTTACCCCTTTGTCTCGCTGTAGCCATAATGGATTCCACCCTCAATAATATAAATCCGAGTTACTATTTTGTATGTAGGGCTTATCCCTTGTGTTTTGTGGAGGCACAAGCCTCATGTCCTGTGTATCGAAGTCACTTTAAAAATGCCAATATCTCTTCGGGTGGTATTTTAAGAAATCTGATCAAACTCCGAAGTTTACCAGCGGGGATGATTTCTGGATTCTGTTTCCACTTGAGGATTGTTTGCCGACTTACTCCAACAGCTTCTGCAATATGTTTATCTTTCAATTCTTCCATTCTTTTCCGCTTATCAATCTCTCCGGCAAAATTCAAGTTAGCAATTTCTTCAGCAGTTTTGCGCAGCCTTGGCATATTATTCACCCCTTAAATGCTCTGCGCGATTGCTATTTTTACGATGTTTTCAAATGTGAAGCGCACCGCGGCTCGGATTCGATAACGCGGAGATTTCCCTTGCGGTTGCGCCGCCGTTGTGCATCCACTTTTTGATTCTGTTCTGCCGGGATGCAAGTCGGACGTTTTCGGATTTTTCAAGCTCCCGGTACATCTGACCAATTTTTACGGGACCTCCGATTTCCCTGAACCGTGTGGATACATTTATCATTCCGCTGATTCTGGAAAACCACTGCTTTTCTTCGCTTTCCGCAAGCGCGGTTTCGACTTTGTTTTCCAACTCTGCGATTCTGGCGTCCTGCTGGGCGAGGATGTCAATGGACTGCTGAAGAATCTCCAACTGTGACAGGGGTTTTACTGCGAATTTGCCGGTTTTGCGGATTTCACGGAGAATTGCCTTGACCTCGCGTTTGAACTGTTTGGCAATCGGTTTCCTCGACTGCATCAGGACTTCGTAAAGGCCGTTCTCGGTGAGGAACCACTGTTCCTGCTGGCCGGATGATGCGTAAGGATTGTTTACGCATACCTTTTCATCATCGTCAACGCCCTGGAGCATCATGCGGGAGTTGCTATGTTTTATGAGCTCGGCAACATCCTTTGCCAGAAACAGCGGGTTATCAAAATCTCCGTAGATGGTGAAAGGCTTGTCCAATACTGTGCGCCGGTCGATGATTTTCAGATTTGTCACTTTATATAGGGCGGAGAAAAACCGGGCTTCTTCTGGACTGAT
Source organism: Papillibacter cinnamivorans DSM 12816 (assembly GCF_900176335.1). Taxonomy (GTDB): domain Bacteria; phylum Bacillota; class Clostridia; order Oscillospirales; family Oscillospiraceae; genus Papillibacter; species Papillibacter cinnamivorans. The sequence goes on along the minus strand of NZ_FWXW01000001.1, from coordinate 443,637 downwards.
TCACTCCTTCCGAATCCTTTAGCAGATTTAGCCCCTTAATTCTGGCATATTCCCATTGAAAAGGGGCAAAAATATTTGCTTTGAGCGGATTTCGCTGGTATAATGGATATATGAAATCCGCCTTGTAAAAGGCGGTGTTTCGTTCATAGATGAAACATAGTCGTCATATTAGGGGTTGTCAACATGACACAAATAACAAACTTTTACAAATATTTTCTGCTATTCTGGTACTTGAAATGGCTGAAATTATCTCATACAATTTATAATACAAAAAATACGGAGGTAGGCGAATGTCGAAAAGCAACAGCGAAGTTCTCAAAGATTTTCTTGTCGAGGCCTCTGCGTTGAGAGATTTAACACCCGTAAAAGAATTTATCCTTTACCGCCTTTCTCTTGAGCACGACGGTACCGTACATAGTTTATTGTTTCACGGGCCGACTCGGGCGAAAGCTGGCTGAACAGTTCAGCTAGCTCCCGGAATTTTTCATCTTTTAATAATTCAAAAAAATGCTCATGTATCGAAGAGTCATTTTCTCCGAGCAAGGAATCAACAGTTGTATCAAAATAATCCGCGATTTTTACCAGTATTTCACGCCTTGGTGTATATCCGTTTTTCTTCCAATTGGATACACTTGATCTATTGAAGCTCATTTCTTCCGCTGCTCGGCTTGGAGATATTCCTTTTTTTTCACATAGAGATTTATAGATGTCATAAAACATACAAGCTTACTCCCCCGGTTTTATTTATGTTGACGAAAATATGAAAAAGCAAAATTTTCGTCAATGAATGCCTTGACTTTGTTTATGAACATCTATATTATTATACTCACATAGTTGATGTTCTTAAACAAATTTGTGCAAATATGCCATGAATTGTGGAATTATGTGCATGTTGATAATCATTTTATAGTTTTCTACAACATTAAAACATATTTGTTTAAGATAGTCAACAATATTGCAAAAAAGGAGGGAAATGATATGCATGACATTTGGTCAGCTAATATTGTTTCTGCATTGCACCTCAATGGAATAAGACAAAGAGATCTCGCAAAAATGACTGGATATACAGAGCAATACATAAGTTTAATCTTGAACAGACACAGAAACACACAAAATGCGCGTAAAAGGATTGAAAATGCTGTGAAATTGTTAAGACAGGGATAAATTTATTATTCGACTAAGTAATAAAAACAGTTTCAGAGGATATTCAGCCGCCATAATATGAAACCGCACAGAGTTAAAAGTAAAATGAAGGGGGCACATATATGGAAAATCTTCAAGTCCTAAGATCCGCCCAATACGGGAAGTTCGAAGAGAAAGACCACCAGATCATTACAGCTAATGGAAAGGAGGAATCAGCACTTACAGGACGGGGAGTTATTCTGTTTACTTACTTTGCGTGGATGGACTATAAAAAGCAGAAAGCGAGAGAAGCCATAAAAAAATATTGTGAGTATATTGCCATGCACGGATACGGCAAAGGGTCCCTGAAGGCTCTTACCGACCTCGAAGCGTTAGGGAGAGATGAAGGAGCTGAATGGATTAAAAAAACGTACTCAAACCATGTGAAAGACACAATATCAATGATCCAATATGTATTTGGCATGTAACCATAAGGCGAAGAAATGAAGCCTTACGGTACAATTAAGGAGGATGAATATGAAAACAAGTACGAATACACTGATTACCAGCGCCGAAGCGATTAATATATTTGTGCGCCAAATGAAGAGAAGCCGCACCAGATCTGAGACCAATATCAGCAGAAATAAATCCATTTTGAAGAATGCTTCGCTGACAGACATTCTTAAGATTGAGCCAGAATTTGAAAGCTTACTCGAAACAGCGAGGCATGATACCAGAAAAAACAGGGACAAGCTTTACGTAATCTACAAACACCGCCTTCAGAAACTTGTGGGATGGCATGGCCGAAATGAGAATTTGCAATCATCCCAGGCATATCGTATTGCCATTAATGCACTGTGTGACGCTCTGCAATATTAATCTCTACTGAAAAAAAGGAAGCTACCGTTAATGGAAAAGCCGTATAAAAGAAAAGCCGCCAACGAGCTGCAACTCGATGACGGCACGATCAGCCGATGGCTAATCAAAACAACAACTCTATTATAGTGCGAAAGTGGAAGGATGTCAAATATGTTTACAAATACGCTTAATAATAGATTGAATCACGAACCCGCTGAAAATTGTACGAGAAATAATACGCCGGCAGATAATACGGAAGATGAAGAAACAACGAGGTTTGTGCAAATGCTGTTGCAACTAAAGGATCGCCAACCGGTTTATGACCTTCTTATGTCTATTGCTAATGAGAAAAAAATTGTATTGGAGGGAAATCTTTAATAATGCGGATGCGCAATATTAAAAGTGCGTACCATGAAATTAAAGCTAAGGACCCGGATAGCGCCTTAACAATGTATTCTATTAGACAAAAAGTTATAACGGGAGAAATACCAAGCATTTGGGCTGGGCGAAAATTGCTCATAAACATGGACTTACTTGAAGAGTACTTTGATAATCCGCGGCCTAAAGTTCCAATACCTCCATCCGGAAGTATCCGTAGAATCACAGAATGAGATATGGGTAGAATAAGGAGGTACATATGGCGTGGGTTTCGGTACACCAGCAAATTCGCGGCGCAAAGCTACGGCGGCTGTATAAAGCACTTGGCTGCTCTGAGGCGGAAGCAATAGGAATACTCACCATTTTGTGGCTTTGGGGGTTGGACAACGCCTCTGCGGACGGGGAGATCATTTCGGTAGATAGGGGAGACCTGGCGTCGGTCCTCACCGGCGCGATCTCTCGGAAGATCAAACCGGATCGGGCCATAGACCTGCTTACGGAAATCGGGTGGATTAACGAAAAGGATGGAACGCTTTTTTTCCATGACTGGGACGTCTGGCAGAAACAATTTTACAGTGGACGTCAGGATCGTATCCGAAAAACAGAGTGGGAAAGAAAGAAAAGAAACGTCCAAAAGAGCGTCCACATGGATGTCCGCAACGACGTCCAAGATGACATCCATGTGGACCGTTCACCGTCACCGTCACCGTCACCGTCACCGTCACCGTCACCGTCACCGTCACCGTTATTAGAAGATACTAACGTATCTTCTTTGTCGGAAACTTCGGTTCCGACGCCCGCGGTTGAACAGATTTCTTGCCCTTACGGAGAAATCACGAAGTTGTATAACAAAATCTGTACATCGTATCCGAAGGTGCGATCCCTGTCGGATGCTCGAAAAAAGACAATCGCTGCACGCTGGAGGCACTACGGTAAAAACCTTGATGTTTTTAATGACCTGTTTACCAAAGCAGAGAAGAGCAGCTTTCTCAAGGGCAACAATGCAAAATCATGGAGTGCAAATTTTGACTGGATGATTTCAGACCGGAATATGGCAAAAATTCTAGATGGGAACTATGACTACAAGGATAATACTTGTGCGAAATTTCAAAATATTATTTAAATTTAGAAGGGACGGAACTATGGAAAATTTTTATGCAATTACGGACGAGCAATATTGTACTGAAGATTTTAATATCCATGAACATTTAACAGAGCGCGTTAACTTTTCTCTTAATGGGAATACCGCAGATTTTAAAGTCGGACAGTATGAAGCGCTTATTAAATGCAAAGGTGAAGGCGAACAGCTGCTTTCGATGGAAATTGACAGACTCGGTATTGAATCAATAGATAAATTCAATCCGCTAATAGAGGTTTTGGGATTTACGCGACAAGCCGAAATACTTGTATGCGGCCAAAAATATAATGTCGCATTTCTAATTGAGGTTGCTTACAAGCAACCGGATTATCGAGAGGTAAATTACGTTATTGAATGTGATCAATCAGATTGCAAGCGGGAGAATGTGCATGAAAACTATCTGAAGACAAGACAACTTCAGAAATACGGATATGAAGTAATACGGTTCACTGAGGAAGAAATTTTCTTTTCTCCCTATAAGTGCGCTCATGATGTTTTGGCTGTAATCGTGAGGAACCTCAAAATACAAGGCGGTAAATAAATGTACGAGGAATACAGCGAATATCTGTTTTTTGAAGAAAGATTTATAACCACCAAGAACGGATGCCTTTATTTCTTTGAGGACCCGGATTCCGCAATGGTTGGTACCGCGTCTTGTATACTGAATTGCGTTAGCTTACAGGAAGATCAATGCGGTTTTTCGGCGCTATCCAAGTGCGAAGATTTTATTCGGCAGTTTCAATTCGTAATGCTCGTTCCCAACGACGAGGAAAGCCGCAAGCAGTTCGTTGGGGGTGTCAGGGGACAGATTACATACCTGCCGCTGTTCGTGGCAGGAGGCGACTACAAGGGCTGTAAGACGGTGCGCGATTTGTATGATAAACACGGAATGCACGCCATTGAAAGCCTCATTTACCACTCCAAAGAGCTTCCTGCTTATGGGCTGCTGAACATTTCGGAAGTGACGCCGATTGATGTAACAAGGATGCCGCGTGTGCTGACCGGTATCCGAGAACTTGACAAGGTTACTGGCGGATCACTGATGGGTGATGTGTCGATCTGGACCGGGAAGCGCGGTGATGGAAAAAGCACGTTGGTGTCGCAGATTATCATTGAGGCGGTAGACCAAGGTAAACGGGCGTGCGCTTATTCCGGCGAGTTGAAAGCCGAAAGGTTCAAGGATTGGCTCTATCTTCAGGCTGCTGGACCCAATCATATTACTTCCAAGCGCGATGCGGAAAGCGACAGAGAGCTATATTTTATCGACGCGCATACTCGGCATCAACTGGACGAATGGTTTGATAAAAGGCTGTTTCTGTATGACCTGTCTATCAATTCGGCACATGACGCCGACAGCATTTTGAGAATCTTCGAGTATGCAAACAAGCGGTATGGGTGTTCTGTTTTCCTAGTTGACAATATCATGACCGCCCGGTTCGCCTCTTCTTCAGACAGTAGTTTTTACAGGGAACAATCAAACTTTGTGGGGCGGTTGGTTGAGTTTGCAAATCGCTTCAACAGCCATGTTCATATCGTGGCCCATCCTAGAAAGGGAGAAATACGGGACGGCGATGATGTAAGTGGAATATCTGACATTACGAACCGGGCTGCAAATGTGTTTAAGCTGGAAAGGCTTTCGGAAGATCAGGCAACCAAGCAGGGGTGTGATTCAGTACTGAGCGTGATGAAAAACCGCGCATACGGTGACAGGGCAAGCGTTGGACTGTGTTTTGAACCGAAAAGCAGAAGGTTTTTCAAGGCGTTTACCGGAAACCCGGATAAAAAATACGGATGGGAATTTGTCGAACAGCAGAAGTTTGAAGAATTAACGTAAATGGCGCACAGTCAAAACTTGTGCCGGTAAGGGAAAGGTGAAAAATATGGCAGCGATTGCAACTGATAAACCCAAAATGGCCGAGATTTCAGAGGCAGAATTGGAAATTGTATTGCTCTTCCGGGCTTCCGGATGTTCAGTTACGGATGTTGTTTCCGCTCTAAACAAACCAGTACAATAAGTGATTAAAACAATAGAATCCCCGGTGAATTTCCACCGGGGATTCTATTGTAAATTAGTCTAATGAAGACTGTTCTGTAAAGCTATAAAAGCAACGGCCAGTGCCGCAATTGATGTAAGTGAAGAGAGATAAGCTGCTAAAAATGACCTGTCATACTCTTTTAGCGCAGTTCGAAGAAGTATTACGGCATATATGACATAACCTATAGCGGCAAGGACTACAAGAAAATATACCAAATGAAAAGTACGAACGGGAGCAACTAAGCTTTGGTAGAAGAGATTTCCCGAGTACCATCCAACGATAGAGGCAAAAGCTATAATGGCGATACAAAATATAACAACCAAAACTTGGAGGGATCCGGTCATAATATCCGTTTTTCCACGGAGTTTAGATTCTTCATCTTCCATCTTTTTGATCTTTGAATATGCCGAAACGATAGCTGATTCCAATTCTACCTGTGATATTGAAATTACCCCAGCCGCTTTTTCGTTTTTTTTACGAGCCCATGAAAATAATTTCATATTATGACCTCTTTCAATGTTATGAAAAAATTATATCACAGACGGTTTGATTGATCTTCCTGTTATTGAAAATAACATCAGATCGTGGTAATATGTAGAAAATTGTGCTATTGTTATGAAATTAATGCAAGGAGTTTTAGTGATGGATATTCAAAATAGACTGTTTAAGAAGATACCATTTATGTACAATCTTGATGGTACTTATTATGTATTGGGTCAAGGTATTTGTAAGGAGTGTTCTCAATATAAACATAAACTTGACAAATTTCTTGAAGCGGCTGGAACCAATGAAGAAAGAATAGAATTTAAGAAACTAATTTCATTGGCGACAGTGCTTTAGAAGAACTAAAAAAACAAATTGAAAGGCTGGAATCACTGGCTAAAAAGTATTGTTGATGCAAAAACCGCTGAAGCACTAAGCTTCGGCGGTTTCTTCTATTTGCACGATATAGCCAGAATCAATTAAAATTATATCGAAAATATAAGTATAAAATTGAATATAAAATAGCTTTGAATATAAAGTTGAATATAAAAAACCGGCTATATTTCAAGCCGGTTTTCTGCGGATCAGTGTTGATTTTGATATGCCGGTTAATCGTTCTACCTCGGAATAGCTGTGGTTGTCAAGCATGGATAAGGCTGTTTTGATGCGATCCTCTGTGTATGTCTGCGGTCTGCCCTCCCGGTATCCCTTGCGCTTCCTGGCTACATCTTTACCGGCCTGTGTTCGCTCGACAATCATGTCACGCTCATACTGGGCGAATGCCAGCATAATGGTCAATATCAGCTTGCCGGTGGGCGTGTTGTCGATTAATCCCATGTTGAGGATGTGGAGGTTAATGCCGCGGTCAAGAAGCTCCTGGGCTGTCTGTACTCCCTCAATTGTGGTTCGCGCGTATCGGTCCAGCTTGCAGATTTTAAGGGTATCACCGGATTCCAGGTGATCAAGCAAGGCTGTGAATTGTTTGCGCTGCATTTTAGTACCGGTATATGCTTCAGATACGATGTTTTCAGCGGGGCAGCCGGAAGCAATTAATTGTGCGGTTTGGGATTCCAGGCTGTTACCGTCGCGAGATTGGCCTGTTGTGCTGACGCGAGCATAACCGTAAATCATTTGTTATCACCTTCTTTGATACGCTTTTCCTCTTGCAATATCAGCCACTCAATTTGTGCCGCCATACTGCGCCGGTTATCTTCCGCTTGTTTCAAGAGAATGCTCTTTATTTCCTCTGTGGTGCGGACGAGAATAGTAGTATCTTTTTTCATAACATCACCTGGGCCTTCTTGCGATCTGCATTATGATGCTCACAACAGAAAGCGTGATACTGACAACGACGAGAACATAGAATACTTTATCCATAGTTGACATTGGCGTGACCTCCTGATATTCTATATACAGGGGAGGAAGCACCCTCCCCGGCATCTAGCTTTTCAGCTTCTCGTACAAGAGGATGACGGCTAAAACTAGATTGATAAGCGCGGTAACGAGATTTATGTAGCTGTCCGGCTGCGTCTTGTTGCCGCCTTTTCGTTTTTTACCGCTCACGCCCTTACTACCTCCTTTCGTGCTTAATGCTTAAAATATATCACAACGATATACAAATGCAATACATAAAATGCACAGAAAATAAGGGAGTAATTTGTGCAATACGGAGAAAATAGAACACTTGTACTAAATAGTTGCAACTAACCTGTTGACAAAATCGATTTTTTGCACAATTATTGTAAGTAAGAAAGGAAACGCAGCGAACGAGACAACGACAACACCGACCAGCATTGCATCACACATGCAGTGCTTTTTTATTTGCGAAAAACACAATGCAAAGCAAGTCGTTGGCGAGTGAACGGAAAGCGCCGTGACCCTACGGCGCAGCTCAACAAGACAACACAACCATTAATAACAGAGGAGGCAACAGCATGGCATCTGGTAGCAAATACAGCGAAGCAATGCGCGATGCTGTTGTTGCCGATTATGCAATCACGGGAAATGGCGTAATGGTTGCCAAAAAATATGACATACCAACCAGAACTGTTTACAACATTATCAAGTCAATGAAGAAGAAGAATCCGGACAAAATGGCAAGGCTCGATGCTGCAAAACAGGAACAGGCCGAAACAGTCCTGGATTACATCAATAGGGAAGCACCGAGACAACAGAAGCTGATTGACAGACTTCTTGCCAGGGCAGAAGACCCAAAAGTCATAGAATCCATGACGGGGTTACAGGCCATAACCTCTTATGCAGTCCTGGTTGACAAAGCGGCTGTTGCTGCCGGTAAGGGTGGATCTGGTGTCACTGTCAACCTTAACTTCGGTGTTCCACCCGATAAAGCACAAGATTTCGGCAGATGATTGCAATCCTATGTTGTGACACCGATCAAAGCATTGCAATCACTTGACTGTTGATCCGGTATCATAACTGCACAGTTGCGATACCACAAGTCAATTGGCAAAATGATGTTTTAAGCACTGCATATCAATAATGACAGGTGCTTGCCGGTGGGATAGCTGATAGCAAGGCGGCAAACCGGCAACCCCACCCCATACCCCCTAGGGAAAAAAGTGGGGGCCTTCGCTCAGGAGTGACGTAGGAGGCATGACTCACATCCGCTCAGAAATTTCCCGATTCCAAAAATTTTTCAGAAAAAACAAAAAAGGTTCCATTAACTGGTATTAAAACAAAAGTAATTGGGTGGCGGAATTAATTAGCAAGGGGTTTACCAGCGTTTACGTTGGTGCTTATACGGCTGAAAGAATGTCGTTGAAATCGGATAACCTCAAAGACGCTTATATCATAAGACCGGATAATTGCCGGGGTGCCGAAGTGGCTCATAAAACCGGAGGGCGTTTGTAGGGATGCCGGTCATGCAATGGTGGAAGTCCATTGCCCCAATTACTTATTATTATGGAAGATTGGCAGAGAGGCTTATTGCACCAGTTTGCTAAATTGGAGTACGAAAGTACCGCAGGTTCGAATCCTGCATCTTCCTCCATTTATGCGGAGAAGTGGTCGAGTCCGGTTTATGATGGCGGTCCCGAAAACCGTTGTGCGAAAGCACCGTGGGTTCAAATCCCACCTTCTCTTCCATTAGCTTGTCGGTAGTGAACGCTTAAACCGAATACCTTGCGGGGATAAAGGAAACCGCATTTCTTTTGATTACAAAGGTCAAAGTTAGTCAACGTCAAAGTGGAGGGGCTATGCCGAATCCGGCTAAGAAATTTCAGAATATGCCACGCAGAGGATCACAGGATGTTGAGATTGCTTTTACATCCACAGGCCCGAATCCAAAGCAGGAACGGTTTCTAACAGCGACAAACAAATATGTCTGTTACGGAGGGGCCAGAGGCGGCGGTAAAACCTGGTCCGTAATCGCAAAAAGTACATTGCTTGCCTTGAATTACCCTGGAATCAAGATTCTCATTATGCGCCGGAAGTATACACAGCTATATGAAATGCTGATACAGCCGATGTGCCGAATGATTCCTGATGTAGTTGGAGAATACACATCCTCTGTTTACACCTTCTTTTTCTACAATGGTTCCACGATCAAGTTCGGACACCTGAACGATAAGAGGGCGCTGGACGATTACCAAGGCAAGGAGTATGACATTGTTTTCATCGACGAAGCAACGCAGTTTGCAGAGGATGAATTCAGAACATTAGGCGCTTGCCTCCGTGCCGTCAATGATTATCCCAAGCGGTTTTACCTTACCTGTAACCCCGGAGGAATCGGGCATCAATGGGTAAAGCGGCTATTCATAGACAGAAACTTCCGACGCGACAAAGAACACCCGGAGAACGACGAAAACCCGGACGATTACCTGTTTATTCCGGCGACGGTATATGACAACAAGGTCATGCTGGAGCATTCGCCGGACTATGTAAAACAGCTGAATCTTCTTCCTGAAAAGATACGCAAGGCGCACCGTGACGGAGACTGGAACGCTCTCGGCGGTCAGTTTTTTGAGGAATTTGATCCCAAGGTACATGTTGTGGACTCGTTCCCGATACCGGCAGGGTGGGGACGTTACCGGGTTATCGACTACGGTTTGGACATGCTGGCGGTATTGTGGGTGGCTGTGGACTACAAGGGGCGGTCCTATGTGTACCGAGAGTACCAGATGGGCAAGGACCTTGAAGGCGGCAGAGGACTTACGGTAAGTGAAGCCGCCGACGCAATCAAGGAACACACGCTGCAAAGCGAAAACATTCCGTACACGATAGCACCGCCGGATGTGTGGAGCACCCAAAAGGACACCGGAAAGATCATGGCGGACGTGTTCTTTGAAAACGGCGTTCCGCTTGTCCGGGCGAACAACAGCCGTGTACAGGGCTGGATGATGCTGAAAGAGGCATTGTCTCCATCTTCTGTAGACGGAATCCCGATGCTCCAGATTATGTCAAACTGTCCGCAGCTGATTGAAAATCTTCCCATGCTGCAAACCTCGGAAAAGAATCCGAACGACTGCGACACGGAGCCGCACAACATCACCCACATCTGCGACGCGCTTCGGTATTACGTCCAGTCCAGAACTATGAAACCGGAAGAGGCGCAGTCAATGCCGGAACCTTCGATTGAACGCGCAGGACACGCAGTAAGCACTTATGAGGATTACCTTGTGGGCGGAGAACCGGACGACAGCTATCTATCGTACTAGGAGGAAATATGATACTTTACGCACTTTCGGTAATTGCGATTATTCTTGGAATGCTTGCGGCGTTTGTTGGTTTAATGGCGTGTCTCATTTCGTTTGTTACCAAGCATGACTGCGAACACAAAATTGAGAACATATCGGAATTCATGCTTGATATGAACGAGACGGAAAAGAAAACGGCTGACTGCTGCGCGAAACTCACCGATCTGGTGCGCAAGAACGACGCGCAAATCCGGGAGATATTTGAAAATATGTCTAGCAATACGGAACCGATTGCCGAACCGGATGAAAAAACAAAAGCCGAACAGCAAAAAGAAGATCAAATGAAAAAGGCATTTTTCGACGGTCTTACCGCCATCATGAATTACAAACCTTCGGTTTTAAGGAAGGGTGAAAGCGATGCCGGAAACGAGGAATGATCCCGCAAAGCTGTGGGCCGAATATAAATCCGGGATGTCGTATAAGCAGCAGATCGGTTTGTACGACACTGTAGCCATCAACCGGAATTTCTACATAGGCAGACAGTGGGAAGGCGTGGAAGCGAACGGACTTCCCACCCCAAGCATTCCAGTTTTAAAACTGATCGTTCGGCATCAGATAGCCGCGATTCTTTCCGACAACATCAAGATGATCGCAAGCCCGTTTTCCGGCACTGTTTTTATGGATCAGTCCTATCTGAAGTATGTAACGAACGTGATTTCCAGCAAATTTGAACAGCTGTTTGAGTTCAACTTTCTTTCCACGCTGCTGCGGGAATACGTCACGAACGCGGAGGTTGACGGGGACGCATGCCTGTATTCATGGTTTGACCCGGATATTGAAACCGGACAGTGGGCGAGGGGCGACATTGTAACCGAAATCGTGGAAAATTCCAGGGTTGTGTTTGGAAACCCGAACGACAGACGGGTACAGAAGCAGCCCTGGATCATGATCGCTCGGCGCATGGTGCTGGAGGACGCAAAGCGGGAAGCAAAGCAGTACGACGGCGACGAAGAATCCATTGTGGAAGATACGGACGAAACGAATAATTACCACCAGAATCTTGCAAGCGGAAAATGCACGGTGGTTATGAAATTCTGGCGGGAATATTACACGGAAAAAGTGCAGGACAAGATAGGGAATACACAGTCCGTGCGGAAATCCCGCATTATGGCGGAGGAATTTACCGCTGGTACGATAATCCGCAAAGCATATGACACGGGACTGAAACTGTACCCGATCACATGGTTTTCCATCGACAACATTCCGAACAGTTATCACGGACAGGCTGTTATTACCGGGCTGATCGACGATCAGATTGCCATTAACAAAATGCTTGCCATGGTGGAATTGTCGCTGACAACCACCGCTTTTCCCAAAGTGATTTATGACGGAACGCGAATCGCGAAGTGGGACAACCGTGTTGGCGGCGCAATCAAGGTAATCGGCGGCGGAGACGTAAGGAATGCGGCGGCTATCATCAATCCGGCTACTATCGACTCTCAGATATACCAGTTTATCAATTTCTTTATCGACAAGGTAAAGGAAATGCTGGGTGCTACCAGCGCGGCGCTCGGAGAGGCAAAGGCTTACAACACGTCTGCTCTTGTGGCAAACCAAAGGGCTTCCGCAATTCCGCACGATGTGACCAGAACCGCGCTCTATCAGTCTATTGAAGACCTTGGACGCATTTACATGGACCTGATGCGGGTCAATTACGGCGAACGCTACACCATGATGCGCAATGAAAGCACGGGAGTTTCCGCGCCTGCAATGTTCGATTTCTCCGTTCTGAACAGGCTTCCGCTTTCCATCAAACTGGATGTCGGCGCGTCGTCCTATTGGAGCGAAATCACCACCGTACAGACATTGGGCGACCTTCTGACAAATGGAAAGATCGAGCTTGTGGATTACCTGGATCGTTTGCCGGAAGGCATTATCCCGCAGAAGCAGGAGCTGATAGACAAGATCAACGAGGCGGTTAAGGCAAAGCAGGACGCAATGCTAAACGGAGTCGCTGGAGGCAATACCAAAATGCTTCCATCCGGCGGTGGAAATAACATTCCAATTCCGTCCATCCGCGGCAACTCCGAACTGCAAAGAGCCGTGTTGAGCGGCGCTAAAGTAAGCTGACAGGCGACACCAGCCTTCAGATATAAATTCTAGACGGGGACACCAACCCGAAAGGAGAAAACAAATGGAAGACCTTTTCAACGAAGCAGCCGATCCGGGAACCGACGCCGACGCGACACCAGCGGACGACGATATAGGTGATCTGGAAATAGACATCGAAGATGATTCCGAGTCTGAAGAAGAACCGAAGCCCGGCGGGGACAAGCCCGAGGACAAGACGGCGGAGGAAAAGCAGCCCGATCCAGATTCCGAAGACGAACAGAAACCGGATGCAGAAGCTAAGAAGCCCGACTCCGCAGAAGTGAAGCCGGAGACATTTGAACTGAAACATCTTGGAGAAGTCAAGCAGGTTGGAAAAGATGAAGTGATCGCTCTTGCCCAAAAAGGCATGGACTACGACCACGTCAAGTCCAAGCTGGAATCTCTGGAAAAGGGCGAAGTTTCCACTACCGACAAGTGCAGAAACTTCGTGGAGAGTCTTGCGAAGGACGCCGGAAAATCAATTGACGATGTAATCATGGAAACAAGAATAGAACTTCTTGTGGCGAAAGGCATGAGTCCTGAATCCGCAAAGGAAAAGGCCGCGCTGATCGCAGAACGGGAGGCTTTTGCCGCGGAGAAAGCCGAAGCCGATAAGATCAAAGCGGAAAAGGCAAAAGCGGAGGAGGAAACTGCCGCAGCCGCAAAAAAGCGCGGAGAAGATCTTGCTGCGCTGTTTGCCCTGCATCCCGAAGTCAAAAGCAAGGATATACCTAAATCCGTATGGGACAAGGTAAATGCCGGAGTTCCTATTGCCACAGCATACGAAAAGCACCTGAACGATCTGCTGACCGCCGAAAACAAGGCGCTTAAGCAGAACAAAGAAAATAAAGAACGGTCTACGGGAAGCGCAGATTCTTCCGGGTCCAAGAAGGAAAAATACGACCCGTTTATGGAGGCGCTGTCTGCGGACTGACAGGAGGTAAACAAGCATGGCTCAGAATATGGCAAGCAAATATGAAAGCAAGGTCGCAGAACGATTTTCCAAGAAATCTTTCACCGACAATCTTTTCAACAAGGACTATAACTTTGTGGGCGTCCAGACCATCAATGTATTCTCTATCGACACCGTACCTCTCGGAACATACGCCGCAACCGGATCTGACCGTTTCGGTTCCCCCACTGAAGTCGGCAACACTCTCCAGGAGCTGACTCTTACTCAGAAGCCGTCCTTCTCCCTCACCATCGACAAGACCAACGACGCCGATCAGATGGGAAGCAAGGCAGCGGGTACTGCTCTTCAGCGAGAGCTGGATGAAGTACTCTATCCTGCGGTAGACAAGTACCGTATTAAACGTCTGTGCTACGGAGCTGGCAAAGTCCTTGGGCTGGCATCTGTTCCCACAGCGGACACCATTGTGGACAAGATTACCGACGGCACCGAGTGGCTTGATAATAAGCTGGTTCCTGAAGAAAATCGCTTTTTGCTGATCCGCAGCGACATGTACAAGGCGCTCAAGCGCAGCGACGATTTTCTCAATCTCCAGGACCTTGGAACAAAGGCGCTTGCCAAGGGGCATGTCGGTGAAGTGGACAACATGATGGTAATCAAGGTCCCCACCAGTTACTTCCCCACCGGCGTGTACTTCATTATCGGTCATAAGCAGGCGGCTCTTGGAGCGATGAAGCTCTCTGAGTTCTTCACCCACAAGAACCCTCCGGGCCTCTGCGGTGTTCGGATTGAAGGCATGCTTTATCACGACGCTTTTGTACTCGGTTCCAAGTGCGACGCGCTGTATGTAGCCGCGGCTACCGCCAATGTGCATGACGCGCCCGTGATCGCAGAAACCGGAACAGACGGCGTTGTTTCCGTCACTTCTTCCGGCGCTACCATCTACTACACCACGGACGGAACCGACCCCCGCTATTCCAGCACCCGCACCCTCATTGCTTCCGGCGGCACTTTCACCCTTGCCGCTTCCGCTACCGTAAAGGCTTACGCTTACCTGGAAGCAAGCTATCTGCTTCCGTCTACCGTAACCTCCACCGCAATCACCGTCGGCTAATATCAGAGGGGCGGCTAACCGCCGCCCCTCCCCCCTTTATTTAACGGGAGGTATGCAGTATGTCCACTACGGCACAGTGGGTATTTGAAAAAACAATGGCGCTCATGGACAACCTGGACCCTTCCACGGGCGAAGCAGATACATCAGAAAACGCTGAATATAAAAACAAGGTTATTCCTGTTTTAAACATATTGCTTCAGGAATGCTATCTGGCTTCCGACGTTTTTGCCGTAACTGAATCCGAAACGGAAGAAGACGTTTACCCACGTCCTATTCCTGCGGAAGTTACGTCATTGACTCAATCGATTCCGCTGGACGACGGAGTATGCAGGTCTGTACTTCCCTACGGACTGGCGGCGCATTTTGCATTGTCTGAAAATACCGTTCAGGCGTCCTTTTTCCAGCAGAGATACGAAGAAGCACTTGCCAGAATGAAAGCAACCGTACCTTCCGTGTCTCAGGATATAGAGAATTTATACGGCAGCATTTCCACTGGAGACGGAGTTTCTTGGGGGTGATTGTATGGCTACAATACAGGCGGACAATAAAGAATACCTGTGCAAGATTGATAAATTTTTCGGTTTAAACGAAGCAGCGGACGGAGACACCGGACTTAAAGACGGGGAAGCTGACGCAAGCCGAAACTGGAAAATCACTCCCGAATGGAATTTGCAAAAGCGTCCCGGATACAAAACCGTATGTACGGTAGATGCTGGGCATCCCATTCGCGGCTCATGGACGGGATATGTAGCTGGAGTAAAGCGATGGGTAATTGCTTGTAACGGAAACATCTATTCCATCGATTTTTCCACATTTGCAAAAACGCTGATCTGCACCATGACGGACGCCGAGACTTTTTTCTTTCCGTTTTCCGAAAAACTGTACATGCAAAACGGACACGAATACAAATATTGGGACGGCACCACATCCGGAGACGTATCGGGGTATGTGCCCGTTACCTACGCTTTGTGTAATCCTTCCGGCGGAGGAACGGAAATCCAGGGAGTAAACAAGCTCACGGGGAGCAAATGGCAATGGTTTTCTTCCACAGCCGATTCCACGGTATATCAGCTGGTCGAAACTGACATCGACAGCGTGGATACCGTTTTGGTTGACGATGTGGAGGTAACAACCGGTTTTACGGTGAATCTGACTGACGGCACCGTCACGTTTTCCACAGCACCCGGAACCGGCGCAAATGATGTGAAGATCAAATACACCAAAGGAACCGGAGACAGAAGCACAATTTTAGCGCAGCGGTTTGCTGAAATGTACAACGGTTCTACCGACACGCGGATATTTCTGTACGGCGACGGAACCAATCTGGCGTATTACAGCGGGATCGAATACGAAACCGGACTTCCTTCTGCGGAGTATTTCCCCGATCTGAACATACAGGACGTTGGAGACGCCAACACTCCGATCACATCCATGATCCGGCTGTTCAGCAAATTGATGGCGTTTAAGTCCGGCGGTTCCGCATGGATGATCGACTACGACTATCTGACTTTGGAAGGCGGAACCACTACGGCGGGATTTTACTGCGCGGCGATCGACAAGCACATAGGGAATGAACCCGCGGGGCAAGTACGCCTCGTAAACAACTACCCGTTCACGGTTCAGGGAAAAGCTGTGTACCGCTGGGGACTTCTGTACAGTTCGGCTACACAGGATGAACGTGCCGCAAAGCTGGTATCAAGACGGGTTGCCGAGTCGCTGAAAGACTTCGACCTAGCATCTGTAATCACATGGGACGACAACTATAACCGGGAATATTGGATTATAGACACTTCTACGCAGACGGCTCTTATTTATTCCTACGCCAACGAAACGGACGCGGGGGGAAGCTACAAAAACAACCTATGGTACAAGTATGAATCCATACCGGCTACCTGTTTTGAGAACATAGACGGAGAAGTATACATGGGGACAAGCGATGGTTTGATTATCCACTTTTCCAGAACGTACCACGGAGACAACGGACAACCGATAGATTGCTTATGGGAATCCGGGTCAATGTATTTTAGCGACGAACACATGCGCAAGTTTATAAATCTTCATTATGTAACCATGAAACCGGAATCCGCTTGCAGAATGTACCTTTCTATTTCTACGGACAACAAATCAGATTTTGATGAAAAGCTGGTATCTTCCGGTGGAGGAATCTCGACATTTTTAAACGCGGATTTTGCGCACTGGAGTTTTGGAACAAACCGGAGGCCGCAGGTGAGCCGCATTCGGCTGAAGGCAAAAAAGTTCACGCACCTTAAACTGATTTTTTCCAGCAATTCAGCAACGGCAACCGCTACTTTGCTCGCTTACGTTCTTCCCGTCGCATATACGGGAACCGCAAAATAAGGAGGAATCCGAATGGCTATTACTACAATTACCGACGATCTTAATATCATAGCCGCGCTGGACGACGAGCCGAACGACTCCGGCGGGCTTACTGCCGCTGCGCTGAAGTCAAAGTTTGACGAGGCTGGAAACGCTTTAAAAACATATGTAAACGGAACCTTAATTCCCGAGTTGGACGCCGTCCACCTCCCTTATCAGTACGGAGTATCCGGCGGACAGACAATTAAGGAAGCGCTGGATGCCGCCACCGCCGGTGAAATACCGGACGGAAGCATTACGGCCCTGAAACTGGCAAGCGATTCCGTAACTACAGCTAAAATTCTGGACGGAAATGTGACAAAAGCGAAGCTTGCATCTATTCTTTCAAGCGCCATAGATAATAACACAATCAATATTCTTCGGCTGAAACTACAACAGTCACTGTCCCACGCTGATATTGACGCATACAGCGATTTGATGGCGGACAATTCTCTGCTTGACTTTTCGTCTGCTGCTTCCGCAGGCGTTTCCGGGGGAAGCGTTTTCGCCGGAATTGCCAGTGGATCGGTCGTTGGTTCTATTGAGTTTTGCAATACAACTTATGGAAATGTGGGGCAAACGTTTACGGCTGGAGTAAACACTTCCGTTACCAGCGTTTCTGTCGTAGCTCGTGGTGTTGGTGTGGACAGCGGAAGAACTTTAAGCTGCGCTATTTACTCTACTTCCGGTGGGCTTCCAAATACTTTGCTTTATTCTGCGGCAAGCAGCGTAAGCATTACGAATACCGGTGGAACTTACACATTTACGTTCTCTGATGCCAATATAACCAAGGATGCTGTATACGCGCTTGTCTTTACTTCAAATGGAGGAAACGATGAATATCCAAATCAAATGTCAACTTCAAGTGGTACGGGATATGCATTTGGAAATTTAATCTATACAAATGCTGCAAAAACCGTATGGTCGGCAAGCACTGGTGATCTGTGGTTCACAATACACTGTGCCAACGGAGATGCAATTTGGTCCTCCGTTCCCACAACCGAAGCAATCACTTACGCCGCCGTTACCGCCGACACCACTCCGGGGGCCGGAACGATCACATGGTATCTTTCGGACGATGGCACCAATTGGACGGAAATCACAGCGGAAGATGCCGTACAAGATGTTTCGTTTGATGCTGCGTATTTGTATTTAAAGTGCGCTTTGACCGGAAACGCTACGGTGGAAGCTGTGGCATATGGAGGGTATTGAGTATGGAATTACAGAAAAAGAAAACGCTTGTCCGTGATTCGCTGAAAACAGATAAAAAGCAGAATCTAGAGGACCGTATTGCTGAACTTGAAAAACAGCTGAAAGAACTTCAAAGCAAATGAGGCGGCGAGCCATGGATAACTACAAGGCATATATCCAATACATAATTTCGCACTCCAATCAGACAAAAATCAGTAGCGTATCTCTTTTCAAATAAGGGGGACTGACTATGGCGCTCGGTTCACAGTACGATATTCTGTCCGACGAGGACAAGCAGAAGGTACAGCAGAATACGGCGGACTGGGAGGCGGCAACGGCGGCCGGAGATACCAAGGCGGCAGAGCAGGCACACATCAACAACGCCGCTATTTGGGCCAAACCGGAGTACGGACTAAACACCAGCGCCGACGGTTCCACGCAGACACAGATACAGCAGCCGGCAGCAGCGACAGCCGCAGATTACGGAACGTCCAATACTGCGGAATCCTACATAAACGACATGGTTGCAAACGAAACAGCCGGTGAGCTTGCGTCAATCGAAAACGACTATCAGAACAATGTCTCTTCTTTGGATCGTGCAGAGGCAAAGATACCGGAAACATACTATGCCGCCCGTAACGCCGCCGCGAAAACCAGCATGCAGAATCAAAACGCATGGAACGAGCTGGCAAATGCGCGCGGATTGAACACCGGAGCCACCGGGCAGGCTGCGCTTTCCAGACAGAACGCCTTGCAGTCTTCTTTGACAGGAATCAACACCCAGGAGGCAAACGCGAAGTCGGATATTGCGCTTCAGCGTCAGCAATTGGCCGCTGACTATCAGGCGCAAATCGCATCCGCACGGTCCAGTGGAAATGCCACCCTTGCAAATATGCTGTATCAGGAATGGGTGCGTCAGGACGAATTGACACAGCAGCAGGCGCAGTACGAACAGGAGCGTTCCGATACGACGGCAAAAGAAAATGCCCAGGCTCTTGCTTCTATCGGCGATTATTCGGGGTATAAAACCGCATACGGATGGACGGACGCACAAGTACAGCAGGCAAACGCGCTGTTTAAGGCACAGCAGACGGCGGCATCGGCATCTTCATCTAGTTCAAGCGGTTCTTCTTCGTCGTCTAAATCTCTTACATATACACAGGCAAAAGCGTTGGCGGACAATGGTGTATATACGGATAATGTAATAAACGCCTTAAAGGAATATGGTTTTTCAGATTCCGATATTTTCAGGATGTATCCCAATTATAACCCTGCGACGCATGGCGCTATATCTTCTGCAAAAGTTCAAATGCTTGACGACTGGTATAAGGACGCCACGCCGTATGAATTTAAATCATGGGTACAGCGCGCAATATCGAACGGTAAACTTACAGATTCGGAATACGAAGCATGGGCGAACAGCTGATTGGAGCGTGAACGCATGGCAAAAAAGCCTTCTTTAAATGAAATACATACGCCCGTGAAACCCACTTTGGATGATATACATTCCGCGTCATCTCCAGTAATATCTTCCGCTCCGCAAGGGTATCAGCAGCTAAATATATCAAATTCAGTTGTTTCAACTGGAGATGAACACACAAAATATTCAAACGCACTTCACTCCTTCCGCACAAGCGAACAGTTTGACCGGGAAAACGCCCAACTGGATGCCCTGAAAAAGCAGTCTGCGGCAGCGGCACAATCTGAGGACTTCTATATCCAGGCCGGACGTCAGGATCTCGCTGATGCCGAAAAAGCAAAGTCCGTAAGTATAGGCAAGCAGATTGCAGATGTTGTTTACAAGCGCGACCAGACGGGAGCAGATGCATATTATCAGGAGCAGGACAGTACCAGAAAATCCATGGAGCAGGTACAGAACGACAATTCTTTTCTGAAATACGCCTCCAAGGGTAAGCAAAGCGAGGACAATAAAGTGGAGTATGCCGCTACCCATGGAGGAAGCGACGACCCCACCAAGTACGATCCGAACGTAATCGGAGCGGTTTCCGAAGATATTAAGTACCAGTACATGACCGACGCCGAACGCAACGTATATGCCTACTATATTGGGAAAGGCGAAACGGACAAGGCGAACCAGTACCTGGGAACCATCGATCGGGAGCTGAACGCGAGAAAAGCACAGTCTGTTTATGGGCGCGAGTTGGAAAAATCATCTAAAAACAAAGCGTATGCGGTTGTCAACAATCTGCTTAATTCCAAACTGTCCGTAGGCGGTACGCTGTACGCCGGAGCGCAGGCGCTTTCCAACGCCGTAACCGGTAAATATGTGCCGATTGATCCCAATTCCCCCGCGATGTTGCCAGCCATTAAAGAGCAGGCTACACGCGCCGGGATCACTAAAGACATGACGCCCACACAGGCGTTTCTGGCGAACGTCGGGATATCTATCGGTCAGTCTGCATCTTCGCTTCCGTTCGGCGTTGCTGGACTTGCTTCCATGGCGGGAGCGGCATCCGGCGCACAGGCGTTGCAGTCTGCACAGTCTGGCGGTTCTGCGGCACAGGTGTTTTCAGACTCCGCGGTCACCGGCGCTGTGGAATACCTTACCGAGAAACTTCCCTTTGAAAACCTGCTGAAACTTGCCAAGACTCCCACAAAGCTGATTTCAAAAGCCGGAGTGGTTCAGATCCTGAAACAGGCCGGGATTGAAGCGTCCGAAGAAGTTGTTTCTCAGTACACTGAAACGCTTGCAGACATGGCAATCATGGGCGACAAGTCGCAGTACGCGCAATATGTGCAGGACCTTGTCGATTCCGGCGTGAGCAAGTCCGAAGCATCCAAGCGGGCGAACACGGAGTTCTTTGCAACTCAGCCCGTATTGTCTGCTCTTGGCGGCGCGCTGTCTGGCGGAATTATGGGCGCTGGCGCTACCGCAATCGGAAACATCACACAAGGCCCCACAATCGCGCAGGATAGTCGAACGGATGTTCCTAACGCAGTACAGGCTGAACCCGCAAAAACAGCGCAGGAAACAATCAAAGAAGTCACGCCCACGGTTAAAACAAACAATGTCAGTGAACGTCAAAGCGATGTAGGCACAATAGGAGATACTCAGAAATGGATTCAATCTGTAATGTACGAAGGCAAAAGTCCTTATTCCGTATTAAAGGAAAACATAAAAACGGGTGATGGTAATTTTGCCGGATATTTATTCTCAACAAACAGACACTCTTTTGGCCCATATTATGAGTTAACCATAAGAACAAAGGATGGCCGTATAAAAGAAATAAGCGGTAACTCTAATGTGAAAACTCCCAAAGACGCCGTAATTGATTTTATAAGCAACGACCTAAGAAACTTTACATCCACCGGCACAAAATCTCAGCCTTCCAATATAGTTGATTCATTACAAGCAGGAGATACGCTTACGCTTCCAAGCGGTGTCAGCGGAACCGTCAGTAAAAAAACGAAAACATCCATTTATTTTGAATTTGACAATGGAGGCAAGGCAGAAGCAAAACTTGACGGAAGCGTCGGATCCGTGATCCTGAACCGGATCAATAACGGGGAAATTAAGATAAATAGCAATAAAAACGGATCTGCCAGCCCCGTTACCCCCGCAGAAAGCGAAGTTGGCGGTAATGCTAGAAGCAGTTCCGTTTCCGAAACTATACTATCACAGAACCCGCCAAATGTCGATGAAAATCAAACTGGCGTTCGTGAAAATACATATGGGGACGATTATGGCGGTACATCCGTTGGCGCAGCCGAAAGCAGATATGCAATTAGAGACAGAGCTATTGCAGAGATACAGCAAGCGGCAAAAGACGGAATTGTGGATAAATTTGATATTAACAACCTAATTTCCGCAGAGCGCGAGGTTGCAAAGTATGAAAAGGAACTTGCACTGTGGGAACAAAAAATAGATACCGCAGAAAAACTATCTCAACAAAAAGCAAAGTTCCAAGACAAATTAGCTGACCAGAAAGCGGAGTTTAAAGATGCTACGGAGCGTTCGAAGTACGTGGAAATGTATCGTCGGTTGCTTGACCAAGCGGATGCAGCCCACGAAAAAGCGATAGCAGTTGCCAAGGAAAATGCAAAAGGAAACGTACGGCTTGAAAGAGCAATAGACCATTATAAGGAAATTATAGAGCATCAACGCATACGTAGAAGCGAGAGTGCGCAGCGTTCGAAACTGTTGTCATTAGTACATGGTCTGAATAAAATGAAACTTTCACCAGATGTAAAATCGCAGGTGCGCTCTTTGATTGGTGACATTGATACCACAGCCAAGGGTATGACGGAAAAAACTGAACTGAATTTGCGAAACTTAAAGGCTGAATATGAATCCGCAAAACAGAATGACCCCGATTTTATTCCAAATAAGAAAACAGAAGAAATGATAGCGCGGCTTGATCGTAAAAAGATTGCTGACATGGATATTAATGATGTTCAGGAATTAACCGAAGTTTTGCGTGGCGTTAAATACGAAATCAAGACAGCAAAAAAAGAGGTGGGCGTAGAAAGGGCAAGAGAAATAAAAAAAGTTGCAGAGGGTAGTATATCTGAAATCGAAAGCGCAAAGGGAAGCAAATCGTCTGGACCATCCATGTTAATAAACGGATACAATTCACAATCTCTTTCTCCTGGCAGAATGTTTAAGCGACTTGCTGGATGGAAAGACGGCTCATTTTATAGTATCTATAAACAACTTGAAAACGGCCAGACAAAAATGCTTGATTTCCAGATGAAAGCAACAAAATCGTTTGATGATTTTACATCTCGCAATAAAAAGCTATTCGAATCTTGGACGGGCTCAAAAGCACAATTCATTGATACCGGAATAGTCGCTCCCAACGGAACGGCCGTTAAAATCACTCCAGCCATGAGAATATCGCTATATTTGCACTCGTTGAACGCTGACAATTTGAGGCATATCAACAGCGGAGGGATAACAATTCCGAACCCAAAACTGTATTTAGCGGGAAATCTGTCCGACGCTTACGCAAAAGGTACAATTATTAAGCTTTCTCCAAGCCAAATTAAAAGTATTACAAACTCTATGACTGAGCAGGAAGGGCAATTCGCGGATTTGGCATATAACTATTTCAATACAATTTCCAAAAACGCAATCAATGAAACGTCGTTGGAACTGCTTGGCTATGAACTGGCAACCGTAGACGATTACTTTCCCATCAACTCTAATAAGAACTTTACGCGAAGCGAATTTGAAAGCTTGATACATGACGGCACAATCGAGGGGATGGGGCTGCTAAAAAGCCGCGTTGCTTCCTCTAATCCGATTGTTCTGGAGGACGTTACCAGTGTACTTCTGCGTCAGATTGATAATGTGTCAAAATATAATGGACTTGCCGCCCCAGTTCGCAATTTCAATAAAGTATATAACGCAACTATGCCGGAGTACGCAAACAGCGTTAAAAATGCCCTTTCTCAAAAGTGGGGAAAAAGTGCATCAGAGTATATTGAAAAAATGATAGCGGACATTCAAAGACCAAACGGTAAAGTGGACGGGCTATCAAGAACTTTGATGAAGCTTCGCGGTAACTTTGCGCAAGCCACCTTAGCCCTCAATCCGAGCGTAACCATGAAGCAGGTTGCTTCCTTGCCCACAGCCGCCGCTAATCTAGGGTGGATTCCAGTTTCTAAAAGCATAGTCTCTGGAAAGGTCGATTACGATTTAATTGACCGATATACTCCGCTATTGTGGTACAGACGACAGGGAAATTCTACAACAGAACTTGGCGATGTATCTCAGAAGCAAGGCTTAACCAAAAAGCTTCCCGCGCTGATGAACTGGGTACAGTCGGCGGATGTATTTACTGTGGGCAGAATATGGAAAGCATCGGAGGCGTATGTTGACCAGAACACAGAATTAAAAGCGGGAACGGATGAATTCTACAAGTCTGTTGCGGAAGTTTTTAATCGTACCATATATGATACACAGCCCAATTATACCTTGCTGCAAAGACCGCAGGTATTAAGAAGCGACGATCAGTTGGTTCGAAGTTTAACCATGTTTATGACGCAAAGGCTCCAAAACTATAACATGCTAGTCGAATCAGTTGAAAGCATGCGTTCTGCTAAAACTGAGTATAAAAGCAACCCGACTGCGTCCAATAAACAAGCTGCAAAAACGGCAAGTCAGCAGTTTGTTAGAACTATATCCGCGTTGGCTGCTGGTGCTGCCATGATTTCAATTATAAATAATGCGTGGAGAAAGGTTCGCGGGAAAGAAGAGGAAAAGTTTGAGAAAGAAATGCTATCAACTATATCCGGAAGTTTCCTTGGCGGTGGAGAGCTGTATTCCTTATTAAACAGCGCAATCACTGGAGATAAGTGGTATGACGTTGAAGCACCCAATATATCTACAATTAATGATCTTGTGAATGGAATCCTCGCGCTATCTACGTCTTTAAACCGGGTTGTTGGTGGGGTTTCCGACATAACAGGTAATGGTGGAAGTGTACTTGATTACATAAAAGCAAACCCAACAATTCTAACAAGCCCGCTGCAAGAACTTTCGGTTACAATCGGGACGATGTTCGGAGTCCCGGTCGCAAATGTCGAACGGTATATTATTGATATTATTGGAAGTGTTTCTCCGGAGTTTAAAGCAAGTTATAGTAATATTTTTATTCTTGCTGGAAATTCAGCATTAGGGAAATCAACGGGTAAAGACATATTGTCCACATTTAACATTGTTTTGGACAATGCGGTTTCTCTTGATGATTCCGTGAAGCAGGAATTGTACAGGCTCTATCAACTTGGCGATAGCCACGATTATTCTGTTTTACCCAAACAACCGCCCATTTCATTTGAGCACGGTAGCGAAACCATTAAACTCTCGCCTTCTGAAACTATGAAGTTTAATGAAGTCTACGACGAGTATGTGACAAGAGTGTTAACCGCAAAACTAAAATCAAGCAGTTATAAGTCTGAATCCACGGAAGACAAGATCAAGGATATTAAAACCATCTACAGAGACGCTTACAATCAGGCAAAGGCAAAAATATTAGAAATGCGAGGCATTGACTGATTCAAGCATAATCTCGCAATATGCATCAATAAGCGCATGAAAGAAGGAAACAAGATGTGGGAAGTATTCATTAAGCCAGCCATTCCGATTGTTCTTTCGCTTGTGATAGGCGGACTTGCTACATATCTGATATCAACATGCGGACACGGGCGAAGGATCAAAAACCTGGAATCCGATATGAAAGGCGTCGCAGGAGAACAGCGAATGATCCTTAAAAGCGTTCGTGCGGCGCTGTACGGGTTACAGGAGCAGGGATGTAACGGGCCGGTTACGCAAGGCATAAACGAACTGGAACAATGGCTAAACGATACCGCCCACACTCTAAAAAGCGGAAATTGAAAGGATGAAATGACATGGGTACTTTTAACGCAAGAATCGGAAAGCGGGCCTCCGACAGCATTACCCGGCCTGCAAATACAACCGCTTATACTGCCGGGGATGTAATTGGAACTTTGTCCGCCTCCGCAACCGGAACGCTCACATTGACCGGAGTAGTCAAAGATGGTGAGGTCGTATCTATCGGAAAGGATAAATATGAGTTTGCGGCCGACACCGATCAGACTGTTGGACTCGGAAACATCGCGGTTGATATTACTTCATACGCAACAAAAGCAACGGGCGCTCTTACGGTTGACACGCAGCCTACGGCGGGCGACACATTCACTATTGGTTATAAAACATATACCTTCGTTGATGCTGATACGTTTGAAGAAACGGGTACGCAACCTGTCGACGGTGAAATTATTCTTGGAGACGACCTTTCTGGAACACAGGATAATATTGTCGATGCCATTAACGGTGATGATGGAGTCTCCGGTGCTCACTTGGACGTTACCGCTGGAAACTTTTCTTCGGATATCAGCACGATTACCGCGCTGGTTGGCGGTACAGCGGGAAACAGTATCGCAACTACATCCGATTTTACAGAAGAAACAAACGTATTTGACGCCGCCACCCTCGGCACCACAACCGCAGGAACCGATTGCACCGCTGCAAATGCCGTTACCGCGCTTGTTGCCGCTATCACGGCATCGGATACCGTTGGGGTAGGCGGTGCTGACGGAGCAGGCGACACCGTTGTTCTGACGGCCGATACAGCGGGAAGCGCCGCAAATTCCATCACTACAACCGAAACATGCGCCAACGGGTCATTTGGTGCGGCTACCCTTACGGGCGGAAAAGACGTTGAATATTTAACGTTTTCCGACGTGTCGAATCTTCCCGGTTCTCCCGTTGTTGTGATCGGCGCATCGCTTAGAATTGACACCGGCACTCTTCCTACCGGAATCGACGCTATCAAGCTGCACCTGTACAACACCGCTCCAACGGCGATTGCTGATAATTCCGCTTATAACCTTCCGTCCGGCGACAGAAGCAAATATCTTGGCTATCTGTCCATCGCAACACCTGTCGATCTTGGAGACACCGTATGGGGGCAGGCTGACACGCCTAATTTGTCTGGCGTCCTTGCATCCGACAGTACAACGCTTTACGGCATTCTCTCCACCGATGCAGGATGGACGCCTGAAAGCGGCACCGTGTTCACTGTTTCCATTGTCACGATTGGAGTGTGAGTCATGCGTCCATACATATTTCGCATGCTGACAGGCGCTATAGGCAGAAATGGAAATGGTGGGGGTGGCGCACCCGCTTCACCGTATCAGCAATGGGAAAATTATCCTGACAGTCCCGTATTAACGGAGGATTATCCGTATCAACTAATAGAAATTATTAGCGGAACTGCTTATCTTGTAATGGCTTCGTCTAATCCGTGGTATTTTAATGGGACATGGCTTATAAATACTGGTATTCATTATTTTACCTATAGCGGTGGAAGTTGGGGAACGATAAAAAGTTTTGCACAAACTGAATGGTCTGGCCCCGGTTCTGGTATAACTCTTCCGGAATGCAATTACAACATATATAATGAATCTTCGTTTACTACGGTTTACAAGGCAAAAACCACGGCATAATTGAAAGGAGCAAATCATGACACAGAATCGTTTTAAATCTTGGGCACTTTGGCTTGCAGTTGCATCCCTTGTGGTGTTCTGCGTAAAGGAGTTTTTGAAAGTAGATATTTCCGAAACTGTAAACGGGCTTTTAAATGTGCTGTTGCCCGTGCTGGTTGCGTTCGGCATCGTCAACAATCCGACAAGCGCGAACACGCTGTAAGCCCATGATAGTTGTACTTAACGAAAACAAAGCTGTATTTGATGCTACAGGCGTCAGTAGATGGCATGATGCCGGGTATGATGGTTCGCTCGGATTGTCTTTGACTTTTGAGCGGTTTCCAATTGAAGCAAACATGAAGGACAATGTATCCGCACTGTTCACCGACATAGCACCGCTCGTTGATGGCGACGGGCACGGATACTTTACCGCCATGGCGCATTTGCAGGTTGCTCCCGGCAGAAAAATTGTGCAGATGTATGAACCCGACGCGCCCGGAACTGTTGGGCTTGTGGATGGATTTCTGAAAGACACGGCGCTTCCATTGCTTTTGAAAATGAAACCTGACACGGGTTTTCGCTCTATGATTTGGCCTAAAGCCGGTTATGATTCAGTTTATGGACAGCTTATGCCATTCTGCACGCTGGTAAACAGTGCTGGAAACAGCGGCGACAGCAATTATTCCAAGCTGATGAAGGATGAAGCATGGCTCGGCTGCGGTGCTGTAGCATTGGTGAATGGCGAATGGCGAGTTGAAAATTACACCAGTTCAAGCGAGTATGTTGATTTCTGCGCACCGACAGGATTTTATCAGCCCACAACTACAGGTATTGCGGTAAACCAGTTTGGAACAAGTTTTTCAGGTCCTTTTCTGTCCGGTCAGATTGCATTGATAAACCATTTCTTTTTGAAGAACATTGGACGCTCATTGTCAATGTCTGAAATGACTGCATTCCTCAAAGCAAACAGTGTTGACATGGGTATCACCGGCAAAGACGTTTACACCGGAAACGGACTTGTAATTCTGCCTGATCCCACAAGCATCAATTTGAAAGACTATGAAACGGCAATTGTTGTGCCTGTTGCGGGTTCAACGGAAAGCGAGGAAGATATGGCAAGCACACCGAGTTCATGGGCCACGGAAGCTGCGACATGGGCCACTGACAACGGATTAATTGTAGGTGACGAAACCGGCGACTGCAAATGGCAGGATACATTGACCCGAGAACAACTAGCGGTTATTTTGAAGCGGTATTCGGACAAGTTTATAACGGACTAAGGAGGAAAGAATGGCAACTGTAAGAGCATATTATCTACCTACAGACGGCGAAAAGCAAATTGCGCCGCATTTTAAAATCAAGGAATTTGCCTGTAACGACGGTGAATTGGCTATTTTGATTGCTGACGAATTGCCTGTTTTGCTGGAAAAAATCCGGGTACATTTCGGCAAGCCTGTCAAGATCACCGGGCCGTACAGAAACCCCAGCTATAACAAATACGTCGCAAAAGGTGTTGACGGTTCTCAGCATAAACTCGGTACTGCGGCTGACATTCAGATTGAAGGTATATCGCCTCGCACCGTTGCAAAATACGCCGATACATTGATGCCGGCAACTGGCGGCATCGGGCTTTACGAATACACATCCGGCGGCTTTACGCATGTTGATGTGCGCGCCACTAAATCCAGATGGTTGCAGACAAGCAAAACAGGTAGTGCAGTAAGTGTAAGCGGATTTTAAGAGAAATTTCTAAAAAATGGTTGCATTATTTTTCCAATGGTGTATAATGAAAGTACAATAAAACACGAGGAACCAGCCCGAAAGCTGGCCCCAACGTGTGGTGGTTTACCTAGAACGCTTGTTGCCGCAAGCGTTCTTCGCTTCTATGTAGATAGCGAAGATTAACCACACCACGGTCAGAATGTTTTCCACATCCTGCATAGTAATGTGTACCATTGGCGTCCTCCGATCTTTAGTAGTGGGCGTTGGCCCCGTGCAAATCAGGGTTGCAGCCGTTCCCATAAATCGGATTACGTTCTATAAACCACCAATTCCACAATACACCATTTTTAGAAATTTGCAATAGATAATGATAGAGAAAGCCCCCTCGTTTGAGGGGGCTTTCTCTATCTAGATTAAACATTACTTTAGGGATTAACTCCCTGCAAACCAGCATTTTGTAATAATAAAAAAGATAGCAATAGATTTTAACTATTGCTATCTTTTTTTGTAGAATGAATTAGTGTAAAATGTAATCATAATATCCAATACGACCCAGTTTGATGAAAACGATGTAATATCAACAAATCTTTTAAATAAAAAATATTTGAAGGGAATACATGCTTATGAGTCGCAAAATAGTAAAAACACTAAGCAAACCTTCACAGTTTGATACAATGGTACAGTTGGTAGTCACCTCTAGCGGGCAACAATATGTTATTAAACGTATAAAGCACCTTGAGACACCTATATATCAGACTATTTTTCAAAAAGAAACACAGGCACTTTTACGACTTAAAGCATGTAAAAACATTGTACGTATATATAATTCGGAGATTAGGGAGTATGATGCCGGGCACATCGAAGGTATCATATCCATGGAATATATTCCAGGAAAGCCACTTTCACATATTATTGAGTCTATTCCCAACATATCAATAAGATATCAATTGGTTAGGCAACTAACAAATGCAATACGCTATGCTCATTTTAACTCTGTTATTCACCGTGACATAAATCCAAGCAATATTCTCGTTACAGACGATTATGAGCTTAAACTGATTGATTTTGGAATTGCAAAGATACGAGGTATGCTGCAGGTCGGGACAACCTACCAATTTGCTACGCAAAATTATTCAGCACCAGAGGTAACAATCCATAGTGAAAACGCATCGGAAAGAAGTGATATATATTCTTTAGGTGCGGTAATTTATAATCTTTTTACTGGAAACGCGCCTCCATCTGCTAATGAAATTATAGGCGTAATTGGTGGTGCGGGAGGAATTGATGTAACACTTAAAGACATCCTCTGTAAGATGTGTGCTCCGGAACCTGCTAATCGATATGAGAATATTGATGATTGTGATATAGCACTAACTGAACTCTATCAGCGATACTGCGGCTGTAATGAACACTACTATTTTGCGGTTCCAACTGAACGGCTTGAGCAGCTTAAGGCTCAAAATCTAGTAAGTAGAAATATTACATATGCTTCTATCCTTAACAATTTTCTTCCCTCACAATTTATGGGTGGGTTTGTGAATACCCCATCTATAGAAGCGCCCGTATATCGTTTTGATGGCGTCAGCATTTCAATGGAGTGTGTACAAAATAGTGGTATATTCCATGTAACATCCTTCAGAAGACTTGATGCATATAAGCGAGAACAGCGCAGAAAATTTTCATTGGAGCTTCCTGGTCAGTTTGACTTTTTCTATTCACATGTAATATCAAGCACTAGTATTAAAAACAACTTTAATGAAATACTCTGTAATCGAATCAATGATTTTCAGCATGATATAAGCTCACAAAAAAATATTGATCGTGAATACGATAATCAATATGGCATATGGCGTCAGTTTATCCAGGCAATGATTCAAAATGCTTCCCAAAATGCAGCTCGTATTTTATATTCCAATGTCAACATTGAGAATGGTACAGTACTTTTTAAACTTGCTGGGGACGACATACCTGATGACAACTTTAGTCAAGAGACAACTTTCGTCATTGAACGCACAGCAGAACGTAATAAGAAAACAAAGCTTATTGAAATAGGTTCCTTCCTTGAATATCGAGACGATGGAACGACTCTAGCTGTAAAATCATCACCAAGGAGGCCACAACTTCCCCCAAAAGGTTCAATATGTGTTGATTATCGAAAGGAGATCCAGCAATATCAACGCCAGGAAGCTGCGCTTGAAGAATTTAGAAGATCTGAAACAAATAATACCGGGAATCTTAAAGGAATATTAGTCGGAGCAGAATCACCAGGGTGTTTTCAGTTGCTGCAATCTCCACATTATTTTAACCAGCAACTTGATATTACACAAAAACGTGCAGTTCGTAAAATACTAGAAGCTAATGATATAGCCCTAATTCAAGGTCCACCAGGAACAGGGAAAACAAATGTTTTGATTGAAGTTATTCGCCAGATCTTAGCAGAGAATGAAAAAAATCCTGCAAAGAACCAAAAAATACTGATTGTATCACAATCGCATGCTGCAGTTGACAAAATCCTAAAGGATTTAAGTCCATTTATAATAGAAAGTGCAACCACTATCCGCATTGGAAGTGAGGATAATATTGAGGAAGATGTAAATACATTTTATGGCTTAAATCACTGCCAAGAATTATGGGCTAAACAGAGTGTGAAATTATGTTCACAGAAATTACATGAACTATTAGTCACACACAATATTCCTTTTGAAACTTTTCTAAAATATGCTCAAGCAAAAGAAAGCTTGAGGGTATCCAATCTACCGCAAAATGAAGTTGAATGTTTAGAGACCATCGTATCCGACTTTGAATTGACATACAAAAAAGCATACAATACTACTTACATACAGCAATGCCTTATCATGGATCAATGGTGCCGCCATTTATTGGAAAGCGATGAATTAGGAGAATATTATATCAAGAATGCCACAATCGTAGCCGGAACATGTTCGGGATTTATTTCCGACCCTTATGTTCGTAATATGGTATTCGACTATGTGATAATCGATGAAGCTGCAAAAGCTACTTTTCCAGAAATAATGGTATCATTAGTTAAAGCATACAGAGTTATTTTAGTGGGAGATCATTTACAACTACCTCCCATCTTCGATCGAGAGGCTTTGAAGCGAAATGCCCACGAAATAAAGATTAGTCAGTTGCGTAATACAGGGTTTGGTAAGCTATTTGAGTTGTTACCAGATAATTGTAAAGAAACCCTTTCAACGCAATATCGAATGCACCCATGTATCGGAGAACTAATAAGTCTAGTATTTTACGACGGGAAGGTACAGAACGGTGTATCCGCGGCAGATAGGAAAATTGAATTACCAATGTTGCAGAATTATGCTATTACATGGATCTCAACTTCTCTGGCTGGAAACAATCGTTTCGAGCAGCTTCAAATCGGTCACAATATGAGGAGTTATGTGAATCCCATGGAAGTAACGGTTATACAACAGTGTTTATCAAGAATAGACCAGGAGATAGGCATAATTAATGTCACATACTCTATTGGTGTTATTACCCCCTATAGAGCCCAATTGGAGTTAATACAAAATAGGCTTAAACACACTGAATTTAGAAATATCAAAGTAGACATTAATACTGTCGATGCGTTCCAAGGCAGCCAACGGGATATCATTATTTATTCAACCGTAAGAAGTAGTAGTAGCAAGTCTATTGGATTTCTTCGTGAACAGGCCCGATTAAACGTGTCTTTTTCGCGCGCACAACGTACTCTCATTATAATTGGTGATTCGAACTTTCTTAATAATCCACATATTCCGGAAAATCTATTTCCATCTGTACAAAAGTATATCCAGACCCATCCTGAGCAATGCAGATTCATTAGTTCGGAGGATTTTTCATCATGTTATTTGGATGGCAAAAGGAATTAAAAAAATATATTTCCGAATCCATTCCCGGGTATGATTTTATATGCCGCATTCCGGTTTTCATTCCCATTCAAGAAATTGGATTAAATGTATGGGAACGCAGAACGCAAAATCTTCCGTTTATTTATGAGTGCATCATGACTTCGATCAGTCTTGGATCGAAAAATAATTCGGAAATTGCAGCTCAATTTGGGGTCCCGGAAAGCGTTATGCTTCAAATCATTGCACAGTTAGATGCCGATCAACTTGTTGCAGTATCTGCAGGTAATATTGTATTAACTGAAAAGGGAGGCCAATCGCTTAAAACTCAAAAAAATGTGCAGATATTAAGGAAACAATTTAGCAGGATTTTTATTAACCAAATTACAGGTGAAGTTACTGACACTAGTCCTGTCGGAACTTATCGAGAGCCTCCATATAATCAGGTTTACCTGCAGGAAATTTATCCAATCTCATTAGAATTTTTACATAATCGCTTTGATACATTATCTACAATATACCGAGAAAGCCGTATCGAAAATACTGTGTTTTTCAGTAATTTTGCACCCGAGGTTGAATTATACAGAATACTTGATATCTCATATCATACCCTGTCATATATTAAAGATTATTGTTTTGTTTATATAAACCGAGAAGATAAATCATTATCGTTTAAGTTTAGCTCTGGATTCCAAGTATATGCAGATGCTTTTCAAGAGCAAATTAATCAACGTATGAATGGTGCATGGAGATTACTTTCACAGCCGCAGAAACCTATTTGCTTATCAAGCACCTTAGAAGTTGATGAATCACCAGAACAGCTTATTAATATATTGAATGTTTCAGAGAAACTAGATCAACACCTGGATATCTTCGAAAACGCATATTATCAAGACAGACCTTTGCTTGATGGAGAAATCTACGATATTTTGTATAATTGTAATATATTCAAACCAGAAAGAATCTTGATTGAAGTACCATATTTGGGAGACTTTTTTTCAGATTCGATCATTACATCCATTCTAACGCAAACAACAAAAGAAGTAATTATACATTATGATTTAAACGATCATTCGGCAAAAAGCATAATAGAAAAACTGCATGA
Organism: Papillibacter cinnamivorans DSM 12816; assembly: GCF_900176335.1. GTDB lineage: Bacteria > Bacillota > Clostridia > Oscillospirales > Oscillospiraceae > Papillibacter > Papillibacter cinnamivorans. Next base: position 409,559 of record NZ_FWXW01000001.1, on the reverse strand, counting down.
AAAGACCGATAATCGTCAAAATTTTAAATTAACAATAGTTGCAAAAAAGAGAAACCAAATGGTCAAGTTATACTTTGGGAATGAATGTACAATCACTGGTTGTTATTATCCGAAAGATACTGTGTATCGACGTCATATATATAAATTATGTGCCCACGTATCTTTCGATTATCAAAGCAATCAGCACCTGTGGGACGAAATTAATATTGATGCCTAAACAGATAAATAAGTATTGGAATAATAGACGAAGTTTTCCCACTAAATTCCCACTACTAAGCCAATTTCCCACTATAAAATACCGCGCGAGATGAAATGAAAAACGAACAAAACGTTGTAATATAAAGGATTTTTTGATGGGAAGATACGAGACAAAATGAACATTTTTACTCTACGAACCAAAAGGTCGGGGGTTCGAATCATTTAAAACGCTACAAAACAAAACAAGAAGCAAACGACGCATTAGTACACGGAATAAAAATTACTCTTAGTTTTAGTTTCGTATCCGCAATTTTTGCTATTATCGGCTTACTCCCTTGTTTTACATAAAATCGTTATATAGATGACAAAGAGCAACAAATAAGTGGGGATACAAAAATACGGTTCCTTTATATCCCGAAGCCCCCAAGTTTGTTACCATCGCGTACTTGCATATATTTTAAAGACTTAACTGCATCAACCGGGGGATTACTTTACATGACTGACGGTGCGCATGATTTATGTCAAAAGAACTGCCTCACTGACACATGGGAACGTTAACTCGAACTAAGGAGAAAATATATGAGTGTTATAACAGAATCACAAGAAAATAGCCCCATTGTAATAATAACGAATTTTGTAGCATGTGAACATGGTACAAAATTTGACTGGAAATATGCAAGAGAATTTAAAATCGGTGAGGTTGTATATTACATTGACTATTTCAAAGATCATAATGTAATGCAAGAACATCTTTAGTGGCTTGTAGAATTTCGAACAGCAGAAGGGAAAACATATTCTGCGTCACAACTATATTTTGTCTGTGAATATGAGTGGGAAAACATAGTAGAACATGTAAAACAAGAGTAAGGGACAGAACAGGGAAAACAAGGGAAGGTTTTTATGTGTTCGGTCGCCCTGACATAAATTACCTTCTGACGTTGGGATTACAGCACCGGGAGCTTTCTGTATTAAAATAAACTTCATAAAAACAACAAAATACGGGAGAAAGATCGAAGCTTCTCTTCCGCTTATTTTATGTGCGGCGGACTGCAGGTTCCGGCGGCGGTTCGGGTAAAAAGACGGCACCTGTCTATCCTTATGGGCTTCGGGCGGCTCACGGGGATACCAGACGGCGGCCAGCGCGCTTTTCCCAATAAGAGTGGAATTTATCCCGGCTGCCGGATGAACCGCCGCGGGGCTCACGCGACGATTGGGACAGGGTTTTCATAGACATTCTCGTTATTGCCTGCCAAAAGGTAAACAGAACGCGATCGAATCCGATGCCGCCGGCGGAGACGAATGCGGCAGAGGAGAATCTGAGCTGGACATAACAGCGGCAGGCAAGGCCGGCGAGGAGGGCGCAGGAACGGAGCCGGGCCGTTTTTTCGGGGCCGGAGCCATATGGACCGCCGTCTACCCGGCTGAAACCGCACACGCCGCGAATCTTCTTTTTGCGGAAGGTGACAAAAATGATTACGCTGTCCATGCCGGCAGCAAGCAGGACCCGATCATTTCCCAGGTATGCCGCCATGTTTCCGATCCACGGCATAACGACATGTCCGATCTGTTCCATAAGCATGAACATTACATCGCCCCTTGCATAAAGTATATAGTGTTACTCTGCACTATTGATATTAACACCGCTCCTTTTCTTTGTCAATGGGAATTGACAAGTAAATAGTATTAATCTATAGTAATATTCAGGGGGCGGTTTATATGAGAAATAAACAAAATGTACCCATGCGCAAGCTGGAGGAGCTGACCGGATTTTCCCGGACAATGATCAATTTCTATATCAAAGAGGGACTGCTTCCGCCTCCGGAAAAATCCGCGAAAAATATGGCCTATTACGGCGAGAACTTTATTGAAAAGCTTCGGCTGATTCAAAAGCTGAAAGAAGCGGGGCTGCCGCTTTCTCAAATCAAGCTGGTGCTCAGCGGAGACGATAACCTCATAGACATCGCTCCCCTGCTGGATTCGATGCAGTCGATCAACCAGCTGCTTCCGCTGGGTTCCATCGACCAGCCCGTCAGCATGGAGCAGATGAGAGCATCCGGGATTGAGGACGGGATCATCGACGGACTGATCAAATTATCGGTCATTGAGCCGATTGAGCCGGAAGGCGACCTGTTTCCCTCCGACAGCATAACGATCTGCAAGCTTGCAAAGTATTTTTTCGATTTGGGGATTCCTTTGACCGCGGCTAAGGATTTCATGCATGAACTGCGCAGGCTGGTCCGAGCGGAAACGCACGCTTACAACAGATATATCCGGCACAGGACCCAAGCGCACACTCCGGAGGAACAGGAAGCTTTGATACTGGGGTGCATTGAAAATATCAACACGCTGCTTCCGCTGCTGCATCTGCAGCTCATAAAATCCGAGAGGCATACGAAAAGCCCGGAGACTGCCAACCGGGACTGACCGGTTTTTCGCGTGACTCAAGCGCTGAAAATACAAAAAAGGGCCCGTTTTGAGCGGGCCCTTCTTTGTATTTTCAGCCGCCTTCGGCAGCAACACGCAATATGTATCGCTTCTGGTCAAAAGACTATGGCGGCCAACGCTGTTTATGTACCCAGATAGGCGGCCTTGACGGCCTCGTTGGCGAGGAGCTCCTTGCCAGGGCCGGAGAGGGTGATGCGGCCGGTTTCCAGGACATAGCCCATGTGGGCGGTGGAAAGGGCCATGTTGGCGTTCTGCTCGATGAGGAGAATGGTGACGCCGCGCTTATTGATCTCTTTGATGATGCTGAAGATGTCCCGGACGATAAGGGGGGCGAGGCCGAGAGACGGCTCGTCCATCATCATAAGCTTCGGGCGGCTCATGAGGGCCCTGCCCACGGCCAGCATCTGCTGCTCGCCTCCGGAAAGGGTGCCCCCGGCCTGCCAGGAGCGTTCTTTGAGCCGCGGGAACAGTTCGTATACCCAATCCAGGTCCGCGGAAATGTCGTCGTTGCGCAGATAGGCGCCGATGCGGAGGTTTTCATTCACCGTGAGGTCCGGGAAAATGCGCCGGCCCTCGGGGACAAGAGTGACGCCTTTTTTAACAATGCTCGCCGCATCTTTGCCGATGATGTTTTCCCCCTGAAACTCGATGGCGCCGCCTTTGGGCCGAACCAGACCCGCTATGGTGCGCAGCGTCGAGCTTTTTCCGGCGCCGTTGGCTCCGATGAGGGTGACGATATCGCCCTTCGGAACATCAAAGGAGATGCCCTTTACGGCCTCGATGCCGCCGTAATTGACCTTCAGGTCCTTGATGCTGAGTATGATTTCGCTCATCAGCCCACCCCCAAGTACGCGTTGATCACGCGGGGATCCGCCTGAACAACGTCGGGCGTTCCCTCACAGATGAGCTTCCCGAAATCGATGACATAGATACGGTCGGAAAACTGCATCACCAGGTCCATATGGTGCTCGATCATGAAAACGGTGAGGTTGTACTTATCCTTGATCTGTACAATGAACTGCCCCAGATCCTGAGTCTCCTGGGGATTCATGCCGGCGGCGGGTTCGTCCAGTAGAAGCAGAGCCGGATCGGTGGCAAGGGCGCGGGCGATCTCCAGCCTGCGCTGAAGTCCGTAAGGCAGGCTCACCGCCAGGTCCCCGGCATACTGCAGGAGGTTCTGCTCGGCAAGCAGGGCCTCGGTTTCCTCCCGCATGCGTTTTTCCTCCGCATAGCTTATACGCAGGGTGGCGGAGAAAACGTTGTGCCTGGCCCGCATATGCTTCGCGGTGAGAACATTGTCGAAGACCGTCATGCTTTTCCACAGACGGATATTCTGGAAGGTACGGGCGATGCCAAGCTTCGTAATCTCGTCCGGCGTGGGGCTGATGGTCTTGGAACCCACGTATTTTTTCGCGTTTTCGCCGTTATAGAGCTTTTTCATCTTGCCCCGGGGGTGATTTGCCACAATCTGCTCTTCGTTGAAGCGGATGATGCCGTTCGTCGGCTCGTAAACGCCGGTGACGCAGTTGAAGGCCGTGGTCTTTCCCGCGCCGTTGGGGCCTATGAGGGCGACGATTTCCCCGCGGTTGACTTCCAGAGAGAGGTTATTGACGGCTACGACCCCGCCGAACTGCATGGTCACGTCCTCAAGACGCAGCACATTTTCAGGCATTGGGGCCGCCTCCCTTCGCCGCGGCCTCGCCGCTTCGCTTTCGCCGCAGTTTCTTCGCCAGCCAGCGGAAAGACAGCTCTTTGTCCCCCATGAGGCCTCTGGAGAAGAAGAGGACGATGACCATGATAATGATGGAGAAGATAAATCTGCGGAAACCGGAGCGGAAGATGCCGGGGGCGTCTATTCCCAGGAATTTTCCCATGTCCAGGCCGCGCAGCCACCACTCCGAAAGGGCGATGTAAAGAAAGCTCGCGATGCAGGAGCCGGAGATGGAACCGATGCCTCCTATCACAACGATGAGGAGGATCTCGTAGGTCATGGCGCTTTTAAACTGCGAGGCCACCACGGTGTACTGGAACATGGCAAGGAGCGCGCCGGATATGCCCGCAAAGAAGGAGCTGATGACAAAGCTCATCTGTTTGTGCCGGAAAAGGTTGATGCCCATGGCCTCCGCCGCGATCTCGTCGTCCCGGATGGCCTTGAAGGCGCGCCCGTAGGAGGAGTTAATGAGCAAAACGATAAAGGCGATACAGAGCCCCGCCACGATGAAGACAAATAGGGTGGGCGGAATGCGGACATTTATGATGGGAATGACAACGCTGGTTAAATCCTTATATTCCCGCATGACGTTGGCACCGTTGGTCACCGGCCCCAGGGTGTTCCACTGGAAGATGGCCCGGATGATTTCGGCAAAGCCCAAAGTCGCGATCGCCAGATAGTCGGATTTCAGGCGCAGGACCGGAAGACCGATGAGAGCCGCGAAGACGGCGGCGGCGATACCGGCGCAGATGAGGCCCACCAGGATACCGGTGTCGAAATGAATGATGCAGTCGTAATATTTATAGACCTGGTCGGAGAGCTTGACGGCCACCGGCATGGTCAATATGGCGTAGGTATACGCGCCGATGAGCATGAAGCCCGCCTGGCCCAGGGAAAACAGGCCCGTAAAGCCGTTGAGCAGGTTCATGGATACGGCGACCAGAGAATAGATGGCTCCCTTTTTCAGGACGGTGAAGAGGATATTGCCGGGGCTCATGGTCTGCTCCAGGATAATAACCACTATGTATACCAGGGCGATGGCGACCAGGGCTATCCAGAGTTCGGTTTTATTTTTCTTTCCCATACCCTCGCCTCCTCAGACCTTGTCCGTAGCCTTTTCACCGAACAGGCCGGTGGGCTTTACGACAAGAATGATGATGAGCAGCGCAAAGGTAAAGGCGTCCGAAAAGGTGGTCCAGCCGGAACCGCCGATGCCGAATATCGAGCTGCCGCCCTTGATGATGTTCTCGCAGATACCGATGATAAACGCGCCGATGACGGCTCCGGGGATGCTCCCGATCCCGCCGAACACCGCCGCCACGAAGCATTTGAGTCCCGGCATACCGCCGGAGGTGGGCGCCACGGAGGCATAGTTGGTGAAATACAGCATGGAGCCGACCGCGGCGAGAAACGAGCCGATGATAAAGGTGACGGAGATGACCCGGTCAATCTTTATGCCCATGAGCTCGCTGGTCTCAAAGTCCTTGGACACGGCCCGCATCGCCATGCCGATCTTGGTATATTTGATGAGGAGGGATAAAAGGACCACCAGTACGATGGTGAGAATCGGCGTTACCACCGTGACGACCTTCGTGGACGCATCCCAGATCGTGATAGTCTTGGAAAGCCACGGGATTTCCGGATACACCTTGGCAAGGCCGCCGGTAAAATACAGCGCCGCATTCTGCAGCAGGTAGGACACGCCGATGGCGCTGATCATGACCGACATGCGCGGCGCGCTGCGCAGGGGCTTGTAAGCCACGCGCTCAATGATAAAGCCAAGGGCGACCGTCAGGATGAGAACCAGCGGGATCGCCATCATCATGGGCATGGAGGCCGACAGATAGACCATCATCAGCCCCGCGCACATGAACACGTCACCGTGGGCGAAGTTGATGAGGCGGAGAATCCCGTAGACCATGGTGTACCCAATGGCTATGAGAGCGAACTGACCTCCCACCGAGATACCCGAGAGGATATAGGAAAGATTGCTGTGCAGAAACTCAATCATGCATTTGCCTCCTTTTATGCCGCCTGAAAAGGAAAACCTCCGGTTTCCCTTTTCAGGCGACACAAGATATCGCATGAGTGCCCGAAAACGCGGCGGGGGCCGGAGACCCCCGCCGCTCGGTACAGATTTAATCAGCCGATGGTAACCGCGGGCAGAGCTTCCCAGGCCCCGGTTTCCGTGTTGCAGTGTTTGACGTAGGCGGTGTTGCGGATGGCGTCGCCGTTGGTCTGGTCAAGGGCGATGTGCCCGGAAACGCCGTCATACTCGGTGGTCCACAGAGCCTGCATGATGTCGGCGGAGGCGGTGCTCTTGGCGTTTACCGCAGCCTGAAGGGCGAAGAAATACGCATCATAGCCCATGGCGGTAACGGCGGCAACGGTATCGTCTCCGCCGTTGTTGGCAAGGCGGGTGGAGTCTCCGGCGACCCAGGTCTTAAAGCCGCTGTCGAAGTCGGCATTGGCACCTTCGGGATAGAAGGTGGTCACGGTGACGTCAACACTCTTGCCCTTGGCAGCCTGAAGGATGACGTTGGAGTCCCACGTGTCGCCGGCGAGAATCGGCATTCCCAGTCCCTGAGAATCGGCCTGGTTGATGATGAGCTGAGCGGCCTCGGTGGAGACGGGGGAGAAGAAGACCTGGCAGCCTTCGTTCTTGGCGTTGTTGATGTAGGAGGTAAAGTCGGAGTTGCCGTCGGGGAAGGTATCCTGCACGCAGGTTCCGCCGAGGGCTTCAAAAGCGGTGACAAAGTAATTGACAAGCCCGCCGGAATAGTCGTCGCCCAGCTTGGACAGGCAGTAAGCCTTAGTCACTTTGAGCTCGCTGAAGGCGTAGTTTGCCAGAACGGTGCCCTGGAAGGGATCCAGGAAGCAGATGCGGAAATAATGGGTGTTGCCCTCGGTAACCTGCGGGTTGGTGCAGGTGATGCCGATGACAGGGATCCCGGCTTCCTTGAAGGTGGGGGAAGCGGCGATGGAGACGCTGGAGCCGTAAGAGCCGAGGACCACGGAGACACCGGCGGAGACCAGAGTGGAGGCCGCGGTGGCAGCCTTGTCGTTGGAGCTCTCGTTATCTACCTTGACAAGCTCGACATCATATGTAGTGCCGTCGATTTCCACAGTGGGGGAAACGGAATTGGCATACTCAATGCCGAGGGTTTCCTGCTTGCCGCCGGCACCGTTGTCACCGGAAGCGGGCTCGAAGACGCCGATTTTCAGGACGGGATTGCCAGCCGCCGCGGTGGGCGTAGGCGTAGTTGTGGTTGTTGAGGAACCACATGCGCAGAGAGACAAAACCAGCAAGACAGACAAAATTACAGCCGATAGCCTTTTCATGTTTTCTTCCTCCCAATATAAGTGATTGGCCGCCGGAATGTCCGCCGTATGCGGACAAGTGTGCTCGGTGACCCAGAAAAAATTATAACCCAAGTGACCGTCAAATGCAATATAATTGTAATTCAATCTCAAATGTTTTATATAAAATGCTCTAAAATCCGCTGCCCTGAAGAAGGAGATAGGTAAAATCTGCTGTTAAATCCAGGCTCTGGCCGTATTTTACCTTCCGCCCGCCCGAGATAATCCCGAAGGGATATCAACCGACAGGAGCAGGGACCGGATGTATTTCAGCGGCAGATATCCCGGCCCGGGCAGTCTGCAGAGCGCATCTCCCCGGGCAAAGACAGCGTTTTCCGCCTTGCTCAGCCCAAAGCGATTTCCGTTTAAAAAAGACGGGCATAATGGTATACTTGAAAGAGCGGTTTCGCTTTTTTAAGAAGGCCCGGAGCCCGGATGGGCCGTTTTGCGTTTCAGTCCGGTTCAATCTTATAAAAGGCAGGTTGCAGTTATGGAACTTTTTCCTATCAGGCGTTTTTTGTCCCGGGACGGCAGAGCGGCGGAAAAACAAGCCGCGCCTGCCCCGCCGCGTATGAAAAGCCTTATGGAGAGCGGCTGCGCGCCCTTCGATTTCAGGGAGAAGGCAGTCGTCGTCACAGGCGCTTCCCGCGGCATCGGCCGTGAAGTGGCCGAGCGCTTCTACGAAGCGGGAGCATCAGTGGCCATCTGCAGCCGGAAACAGCAGGATATCGACAGGGCCAAGGATGAGATGGCCGGAGACGACAGATCGCGGGTTTTCGGCATGGAGGCAGATGTCTCGAAGCTTTTGGAGCTGAACGCTTTTCTCCAGGGTGCGGCGGATCAATTCGGCAGGATCGACATCCTGGTCAACAATGCCGGCGTGCAGTTTCCCAAGCCTTCCGTGGAGGTCAGCGAGGAGGACTGGGACGCAACTCTGGACACCAACCTGAAGGGCTACTTTTTTGCCGCCCGGTTCGCAGCGATGGACATGATGGGAAGAAAGGCCGCAGGAACGATTATAAACATCGGTTCGGTCAACGCAGTTACCGTCGTACAAGGGATGGCGGTGTACGCGGCCTCAAAGGCAGCGATTTCACAGCTGACGAAAAGCCTGGGACGAGAGTGGGCCGGGAGCAATATCCGCGTCAACTGCGTGGCACCGGGATTTGTTCCCACCTCCATCAACGCCGCCGTGCTTGACAAACCCGCGCAGCTTCGCGCGATAGAGGAGAGGCTTCCTCTGGGCAGAGGAGGAACCGTTTCCGAGATCGCCGACGCGGTTATGTTTCTCGCCTCCGATTATTCTTCCTACATAACGGGCCAGACGCTGTACGTTGACGGCGGAATCACGCTGCTTCACGGGTGAGGCCTGTTTCCCTCCGCTTTTCCAGAACGATTCAAAACCCGCAATAAGGCGGGGAGGTTTGACAAAGAAGAATTAAAGGGAACGGAATACAAATTTCCACGTCCAAACCTATAAAGACATCCTGGAGGTGGAGACTATGAGAAGGGTTTTCGGAGTACCCGTCCTTACTGCGGCGCTCCTTCTTGCCCTTACGGCCTGTTCCAACCCTTTTTCCAAAGCCGAGCCGCAGCTACCGAAAGCGGAAGCAGTTTTATCCGGAAAGATCGCGCAGCTGCGTGACGACTCCTTTTTGCTTGCCGGCACCGGGGCATCCGATCTTTATATCGTTTCCTCCGAGCCCGATCTGTACAACCCGGACAACACGCCCGCCGACGCATCCGCGCTGCAGTCGGGGCAGACTGTGGAGATCGGCTATTCCGGCGGCATCATGGAATCTTATCCGGCTCAGATAGGCAATATCGTCTATATTAAAATTACCGGACAGGAAGATGATCTGGCGGGATTTTATCAGATGATCTTAAGCGATCTCTGGAATACGGACGAGGGACTCAATTCCGACATTTCCATTCTGGCTTTCGATTTGTCTCAGGTGACAAACCTATCGGAATCCGAGAAGAGCGCCCTTGTCTACATGGTAAGCAGCGAGCACAATCTGCAGGGTATCACGGGAACCTTCGACGAGCTGAGCGAGCAGGGGTACATCAACAAAGAGCAGCTGTATTTTGACAACGGGATGCTGTTTGAGCTTACGCTTTCCGACGTGACCGGGGAGAGCTTCACCTTCGACGCGTCCAAATGGCGCAGCGGTACGGGAGCTTACTATTATAACAACTGCAGGGCGGTGAAGGACGGCGGTGCCTGGAGCTATACCGTCGGTTCGGAAGCGATCTCGTAGAAAGAGAACCGGATTTCATCGCAGACGGAGGAACATTGGGCTTTTGTTAATCCTATGATCCGGGAGGCCGGGACTGCCTGGAACTGCGCTTATAAACCATTAACGAAAAGAAACAGCTTTTTCCCGTATCGTTCAAAGGGAGACACAGGTTTAGAAAACGGAACAAACCGTCCTATCACCGAACCAAGCCGCCCGCGCCAACCGGCGCGGGCGGCTTGGTTATACTTTGCCGGTTTTCAAACGAGGATAAGCATAGAAAACCCAAAAGTATCGCATTGGTTGAATAAATCAACCAAAATCAACCTCCGATCCATTGATAAACCAAAGACCTCCGGATACAATTAAGACAGAGGTGAAAAACATGAAAGAAATCAACATCGCAAAAGTGCTGATAAACAAACGCCGAGAAAAGGGGATCACCCAGGATGAGCTGGCAAATTACATGGGGGTTTCCAAAGCGTCGGTCTCCAAATGGGAAACCGGGCAGAGCTATCCGGACGTTACGTTCCTGCCGGTGCTGGCGTCTTATTTCAACATCAGTGTCGACGGGCTGCTGGACTATCAGCCCCAGATGGCGCCGGAGGACATCCGGAAGCTGTACCGGAGGCTGTCGGCAGACTTCGCATCCAAGCCCTTTGACGGGGTACTGAAGGAGTGCCGCGGGATTGTCAAGAAGTATTACTCCTGTTTTCCGCTGCTGCTGGAAATGGGAAGCCTGCTGCTCAACCACGTGGAGCTGCTGAAGGACAGAGAAAAGGCGGCGGCCTTGCTGGCGGAGGCCAGAGGGCTGTTTGTAAGGGTCAAAACAGAAAGCGACGAGGCGGCGCTTGCCCGTAGGGCCTTATACATGGAGGCTTACTGCAGCCTTGCCGAGGGAGATCCCAAGAGCGTCCTGGAGCTGCTGGAGGGGGCCATGGAACCTGCAATGCCGGCTGAATCCCTGCTCGCCCCCGCCTATCAGATGACAGGGCGCGCCGAGGAGGCAAAGACGGTGCTGCAGGTGGGAACCTACCAAAACATCGTCGTGCTGTTCAACTTCTTTCCGGCCTACCTGATGCTCAGCACGGACGACGCTCCCCGGTTCGAGGAGACACTGCACCGGGCGTGTATTGTAGCGGAAGCTTTCGACATGAAGCACCTGCATCCGGGCGTTCTTGTGGGCCTGTATCTTGGGGCGGCCCAGGGATATCTTGCGCAGAGCAACCGGGACCGGGCGCTGGACATGCTGCAGAAGTATACGGAAATCGTGACATCGGACATCTATCCCCTGAAGCTGCACGGCGACGATTACTTCGACAGGATCAACGGCTGGATCGAAAAGCTGGACCTTGGAAACGGGCTGCCCCGGGACGAAAAAACCATCCGGAGGAGCATGGCGGCGGCGGTGGCTCAGAATCCTACTTTTTCCGTGCTTGCCGGCGAGCCGCGGTTCCAGAGCATCTGCGAAAAGCTGCAGAGCAACTGCCACTGATGTTGGGAGATGAGGGTATGGAAACTGAGAGAAAAACGGAGCGGAAACGGCTTTGCCTGTTTCTTGTTCTGACATTCGCCGTCAGCTGGCCGGTGTTCCTGCTGACGCCCATAACCGGACAGAGTTACGGGAGCGCTATGTCCATTGTCTTTACCATGTGCGCCATGTTTGTCCCGTCGCTATGCAACATTCTGACCAGAATCATCACCAAGGAAGGCTTCGGAAAGCTGTGCCTGAGGCCGAATTTCAAGGGGCATGTCAAGGCGTACGTGCTGATCTACTTTCTCCCCGCGGCGCTGCTGCTTATCAGCGGAACGGTCTATTTTCTGGTTTTCCCGGGTTCATTCGACCCGGAACTCACCGCGCTGCAGCAGATAGCCGCTTTAAGCGGAAAAACCGGGTTTACCGCAGACCGTCTGCTGCTCATCTCCATTTTGCAGATTGTTCTGATCGGGCCGGTAATCAACATCATACCGACGCTGGGGGAAGAGCTGGGCTGGAGGGGATATCTGCTTCCCAAGCTGCGGCTGTTTCTGTCAGACAGGGCGGCGCTGACGGTCACGGGGGTTATCTGGGGCCTGTGGCACACTCCGGTGATTGTACTGGGGCACAACTACGGTACCGGGTATCCGGGGTACCCCTGGCTGGGAATCCTGGCCATGATCGTGTTCTGCTTCGGACTAGGCGTTTTGGAAGGGTATATCTCCATCCGGATGAAGAGCGTGATCCCTGCCGCCATGATCCATTCCGCAGTGAACGCGGGGGCGGCGATGCCGGTCTATATGATGAAGGGGTCCTATTATTCCATCCTGGGCCCAGCGCTGACCGGATTTGTCGGCGGTATTCCAATGACGGTACTGGCGGTGATTCTGCTGATAAAAACCGGCAGAGGCGGACTTGGTTTAAACGGCGAAACACGCAGGAAATCCCTGACGACCGAGGAGAAGTAGCAGTTAAGCAAAAAAGAAAGGACAGGAATTCCTGCCCTTTCTTTTTTGCTGCTGAACATTTATAGGGGGTATTGACAAAAAAGCGGAAATAGTATAATTTGTTATACAAGTATAACTAATGCAACTAGTCTTATTGAATGGAGGGGCGGTATGGGCAAGTCAAAAGACGGCAGCAAATATATGAGCTCGGTCCGGGTGGGACCCAAGGGACAGATCGTGATTCCCAAGGAGGTCCGGGACATGTTCAAAATCAAACCCGGCGACACGCTGCTGCTGCTGGCCGACGCGGAAAAGGGAATCGCCATCGAGCGGATGGAGATTTTCAGGAGAATCGCCGACGCCATTCTGGGCGGGAAGGCAAGGGCGGTCTATCCCGAACACAGCGAAGAAGACAGCCTTACCTTTGCAAGGGAAATTCTCAAGGCGGAAGAAAAGGAACCTGAAAATGAAAGCGATTGAGACTTTGGGACTGACAAAGCGATACGGAGCGAAAACCGCGGTGGACGGCCTGAACCTGGAGATCGAGAGGGGCGAGCTGTTCGCTTTGCTGGGGGTAAACGGCGCGGGAAAGACCACCACCATCAAGATGATCTCGGGCCTTACGAAGCCTACCGGCGGCGACGCCCGGATTCTGGGATACAGCATCGTCTCCGAACCCATCCGGGTGAAAGAGAGGATCAACGTCTCGCCGCAGGAGACCGCCACCGCACCCAATCTCACAGTCCGGGAAAACCTGGAGCTCATCGCGGGAATATACGGAGAAAGCCGGGAACGGTCCCGGCGGAAGGCGGAGGAGATGATCTCCGCTTTCGGATTGGGCGAATTTGCCCATGTCAGATCCAAGACCCTGTCGGGAGGGCTCATGCGGCGGCTGAGCATCGCCATGGCTCTGATCTCAGAGCCGGAAGTTCTTTTCCTAGACGAGCCGACCCTGGGGCTGGACGTGATTGCCCGGAGGGAACTCTGGGCCGCCATTGAGAAGCTGAAGGGACGGGTTACGATGATCCTCACCACGCACTACATGGAAGAGGCGGAAGCGCTGTCCGACCGGGTGGGCGTCATGGCGGGAGGGCGGCTGAAGGCGGTGGGCACGGCCGGGGAGCTCACCGAAAGAACGAAGGCAAAGAATTTCGAGGACGCCTTTATCGCGCTGGCGGAAGGGGAGGGGTGAGGCTGTGAAAACGATGGTTTTCGCGTCCCGCAACGCCAAGGAGATTTTGCGGGATTTCCTCAACCTGGCTTTTGGCATCGGGTTTCCGCTGATCGTGCTGCTGCTTCTGAGCGCGATCCAGGCCAACGTCCCCGTAGAGCTGTTTACCATCGGGCGGCTGGCCCCCGGGATCGCGGTATTCGGGCTTTCCTTCGTCTCCCTGTTCTCCGGGATGCTCATCGCAAAGGACAGGACCAGCTCCTTCATGCTGCGCCTGTTTACCTCCCCCATGCAGCCCCGGGACTTTATTTTCGGATATGTCCTGCCCCTGCTGCCCATGGCCGTTGCGCAGACAGCGGTCTGCTTTGCCGCGGCCATTGCCCTGGGGCTTCCCGTCGATGTCCATATTCTGTACTCCATAGCGGCCATCTTCCCCGCGGCGGTTTTGTTTATAGCTATCGGGCTTCTGTGCGGGAGCCTCTTCAACGACAAGCAGGTGGGAGGCGTGTGCGGGGCGCTGCTGACCAACGTGAGCGCGTGGCTCTCCGGGACCTGGTTCGACCTGAACCTGGTGGGCGGCGGATTCAAAAAGGTTGCGGACGCGCTGCCCTTCGTACATGCGGTGGATGCCGGAAGGGCGGCCCTTGCCGGGGATTGGAGCTCTCTGTGGCCGAACCTGTGGTGGGTAATGGGGTACGCGGCGGTAATTTTGGCGATTGCCGTGGCGGTATTCCGCCGGAAGATGAACGGCGACGTCAAATAAATTTGATCAGACGGGAGGAGCCCGCCGGAGCAATTTGCTCCGGCGGGCTCTTTATGCATACAAAAGGATACATAACCGTAAGTAGATTACTTCACTGCGACGGCAGAACTCTTCGGAGCTTCTGGAAGGCTGAAAAACGGTTTGCCTGTAGGAATATTCAAACCGCAAAAACCAAGCATTCCAGACAGGAAAGAGTAAATCCCGACACAACCATCGATAAACAAAAACCATCCTGCAAGCAGGGGAAAGTAAGCGGGGACGGACATTGCACCGGAAAGACCAGCAAACATCACACCTAATCCACCGAACAGGAAAATCAAAAAGTCCACTTTTGAAGCGTAGCGGAGCCCGGGAAGTATGAGCAGAAGACATGCCCCTATAATAGTAAACAATATACCGCATATTGTATAGTCAAATGGGATGCCATGGGTTAGTGAAAGAATCATCAAAACATGGGTCAAGCCTGCGGCACTGCCAAACGCGGTAGCAAAAATTGCAAAGACATTGCCTGCAAAGTCATTTCCCCGTGTAAACAGGATTATCGCACCTATGATGTAAATGGGGAAAACCCCAATTTGTAATACACCGATCGCTAGAATGGAACCTTCCTTCAGATACCCCATATAATTTGCCCAGAATACAAAGCAGAGGATTGAAAATACTAGAGTTACGACCGGAGAGGGATTACCGTTCAATGGCTTTTCTGAGATCTTGACTTGAATTTCTTTCTCATACATATCAGATCTGGTTCCTTTCTATAACTTAAATTTAACCCCAGTATTTTCGGAATATATTTCCCGGCTCATGCGATGTGATAAAGTATTCAGGTTCAGGTTTTTCACCGAGAGACAACTGGAGATAATGGCTGTCATAGGATGCGAAGAAATCATTAGCAAACGCACTCATAAGAAAACGCTGGTTTTTAATGGGGGTGATATTTACTACTCTGCCATCCATAAGAGTCATTTTATCCAAGGTTGGGAATAAACAACAGAGGGAAGCCGGGACATCGCCTGTCAATACATACCGGCCTTTTTCGGTGGGAACAACAATCGTCTGTCCGCCCAGAGAATGCCCTTTTGTAAGATATAGCTCGAGTCCGTTACTCAGTTTGATGTTTCCATCTACTAGAATTAGCTGGCTCAGATTTCTGACCCATTCTTTTGTATCCTCAAAATAATCCGCACGGGCTTGTTGGAAACCATAAGGGTTCATAAGGTTTGCGTACTCGGCTTTTTGAATATAAGTTGGTACGTCCATGAACAGGTGACCGTTTCCGCAATGGTCATAATGCAGGTGCGTATAAATGACCGCATCAATATCTTTTGGAGTCAGCCCTTCCTCCGCAAGACCATCTAAAAGCATCTTTGTGGAGCCTTTCGGTTTACAGTCACCCACTTGCATCCGGTCGGTATATCCGTCCTTCATCCCGGTATCGACCATTATATTTTCTCTCCCATTCCTTAGCAAGAAGCAGGTAAAGGGAAAATCAACAACCAGATCGGTGTCTACGCCCCCGCCCCCCACAATAACCTTAGGAAATGTCAGCTGACCGGCATAAATCGCTTTAATCTTCCAATAATTCATAATAACCTCCCAAATACTATGTTTTAAATAATGTATGATGGTTCGGAATCAGAGCACTTCCAGTAAAAAATCGGAATATATATCAAGGGCTGCGGTTACTTTGTATATTTAAAATTGGATGTTCATGCCGTTATTCAGGGCGGATGGGTATCTCTTATATACGACTTTCTGGAGCAGCCCTTATTTGAAGAAGATTCCATTCTTTTTTCAGCAGAATCCTGATTATTGTAAATACTGCCGTTCAGATAAAAATCATGTCGGGTTTTTGGACCATCTAGCATAATCCCGGAGTATTGATAATTTTTTTTATCAGCGCTTTTAACCAACCATCTAGTAGTAAATCTAATCATTGATGTTTTTCCTTCATAATGAATCTATTAATTTTCTGCGGAGTTCGTTATTGTTTTGTATGTCTCTTATATGTGCAAACGTCATGCCAACTTACACAGTTGAACTGGAAATAGATTTAGGAGGAGATCCGTACCGAAATGCAAGTAACGATAAGCCATGTCTAAATCAATTGCTTGCAGCTTGCAGGAACTTATGAGTCGAAATTGGAAATATGAATCGGGAGCGATTCATATTTTGAGTTGCTCCCGATTCATATTTCCAATTAATGAAGATATTTGCGAAAATCATAAACCATATTTCTTTTTTCTGCGCATAATGAGAGATTGTGTAGTATTTAGTGTTTTCGCTGCCTCACGGGTGCTGCGGGTAGAGTTCAGCACATATTGAAGACAATCACGTTCACATTGCGCCATATAATTGTTCAGCGAGATACCCCTGATCGGCATTTGTGAGTGCCCAGACATGTCAAAAAAAATAGGGGCAGGGTATTTTTGACCGCTTGTATGGCTCTGGTCTGAAGCTATGGACTGAATGTTTCCGATTTCAATATTGTTTCCGGCACTCATTACCACCGCACGTTCAATGAAATTTTTCAATTCCCGTACGTTCCCGGGCCAGTTGTAATTCAGCATGTTTTGGATGGTTTTTTCTGTGAGCACGCGACTTTTACCATATTTTCCACAGTAATATCTGAGAAAATATTCAGCCAACGGAACGATATCTTCTTGCCGGTCCCGGAGGGTAGGGATCGTCATGGGAATGACGTTTAGCCGGTAGAATAGGTCTGCCCTAAATTGCTTCTTTTCTACTAGAACTTGTAATTCCTCGTTAGTGGCTGCAATAGTACGAAAATCTATAAACCGAGTTTTATTAGAGCCAAGACGGATAATCTGTTTTGTTTCAAGGGCACGGAGCAGTTTTCCCTGTAGGTTCAGCGGCAACGAGTTGATTTCATCCAAAAAGAGCGTGCTATGATCCGCGTCCTCAATGATCCCTCTTTTTTCTGCCGCCGCGCCGGTGAAGGCACCTTTTTCATATCCAAACAATTCCGCTTCCAGCAGATTTTCCGGTAGCGAGGCACAGTTTACAATCACCATTTTATTTTTACCGCGCGGGCTGTGGCTGTGAATATAATTGGCGACCACTTCTTTTCCCGTCCCTGATTCACCATAGAGCAGAACTGCGGAATCCGTTTGTGCAATATATTTAGCCATGTCCAGTAGGTTTTTCATTTCAACACTTTCGGAGATAATGGCATCTGAAGTTTTTTCTCCCTCCATATTGTATGAATCGTAGTTGGAAATAACTCCTTGCAGCAACGCGTTACGATAACTGTCATTCATGGTAGTTACGTCTCGGCAGATTGCTAGAATGTTCCTCACATTCCCTTTTTCATCAAATATCGGAGTCGAGATGACAAGCTGCTGATAATGCTTTCCTCCAGAAATGTCTACATTTTGAAGCATATTGACCGTATTTTTATTGCGGTATACGATATCCGAGATGAGCACTTTAATTTGGCCTTCTTTCAAGAAATCATACACATTGTATCTGAGCAGTCGCGTTTTTGAAATCCCTGTCATGTTGACATATTTGCTGTTTACAAAAATATAATTTCCCTTGTCGTCCAGAATGTAAATACCATCTGTCATATTATCCAATATTGTTTCAAAAAACTTGACGTCCTTCATTTTCCATCCTCCATTCTATACAAATTTTAAGTAGCATTACATTTTAATTATATATAAAAAAATACAACAGGAGAATTTTATCGACAATATTTACAAACAAGAATTGGACGGAGTGGCAATACTGGCATAACGATTGCATTGTAATTGGAAATGAGATACGGAAGCACACTGTTTTTAACCGCAATTCTTATGCCAGCATTTTCGACTTCCTTTACATATTAGGGTACACAGATATCGATTTTCCCTGTACAGTCTATCCTAGTGCCTTAATCCGACGTAAAACAAAGGAGCCTATATTGTCAAAAACGGGCTGGCAGTTGGCAGAGTAGCTCCCATATCCAGCCGTAAAACGGCATATTACTTTAACGCCACAAAGTGGCAGAATGGAGACAAGTATGAGAGTGGCAATTCTTGGAGCAGGCGCCATGGGAACCGTTTTGGGAGCATTTATGACAAAGAACGGCTGTAAGGTCGATATGATCGATTCTTATACCGAACATGTCAAAGCGCTCAATGAGAAGGGCGCGAAAATCATCGGGTTTGCAGATATGACCGTCCCAGTAAGTGCCCTTACTCCCTGCCAGATGGAAGGTACCTATGATCTGGTGTTCCTCTTTACAAAACAAACCACAAACGAAGAAGTACTGCGCAATCTTATTCCCCATCTAAATGCTGCCAGTACGGTGTGCACCCTGCAGAACGGTGTGCCCGAAGTGTATGTGGCGGAAAAGGTTGGAGGTGACAGAACCGTAGGCGGCACAGTCCTCTGGGGGGCAACTTTTATTGGACCCGGCGTTTCGGAACTGACGCAGGATATTTCCCGATTGGCCCATCTATTTGAAATTGGAGAAATTGATGGGAAAATCAGTGGGCGGATAAAAAAAGTTGCGGAAATCCTGGGGTATATGGGCCCTGCGGAGATTTCATCGGAACTTATGGATTCCAGATGGACAAAGCTAGTGGCCAACGCATGCATGAGCGGTATGTCTGCAGCTTGCGGCTGTACTTTCGGTGAGGTTTTAGATAACCCGAAGGCAAGAGCCTGCCTGTGCTATATCGGGAATGAAGTAAAAAAAACGTGCGAAGCCGACGGGCATAAGCTCCATACTCTTCTCAACTATGATCTTACCCCGCTTTCGTTTAAAAAGCCGGAAGACTTTGAAGTATCCCAGAAGATGTTTATCAATATTTACAACGGTTTGCGCTCAGCTAAGGCCAGTATGCTGCAGGATCTCGAAAGAGGCAAAAAGACTGAAGTTAACATGCTTAACGGTTTTGTCAGTGACACTGCCAGAAAATATGGAATCGCTACTCCGTTCTGTGATACCGTTGTCAAGGTTATCACAGGCATCGAGAGCAGACATCTGCCGCTGAGTATGGATAACCTAAAGTACTTTAAAGTGCCCGGTTTTCAGGAGTAAATAGAATGTGATTTCTACCTGTTATCGTAAATATATAGAAAATAAGGTCGTGAAATTATGAGTAAAGATTTGGAAAACAGAGTTATTATTACCGCCGCGTTGACGGGCGCCATTACTCCCAAGACTCTTAATGATAGTATCCCAATTACGCCGGAAGAGATTGCGGAAGACGCATACAAGTGCTGGAAAGCCGGAGCAAGTATCGTTCATCTGCACATGCGGAACGAGAACGCCATCGGAACGATGGACAAGGAAAGATTTAAAAAGACGGTCTCGCTTATTCGAGCGAAGGCCGACTGCGACATTGTGATCAACTGCACGACCTCCGGCGATCCTGACGCAAACGATGGAACCCGTATGGCGCACATCAGAGAAATCAAAGAAATGGAGCTTGCTTCTTACGATGCGGGTACCTTTAATTGGATGCCCAGTTTTGTTTTCTACAACGGACCTGAGTTCCTTGAAAAACTAGGAATTACTATGAAAGAATATAACGTGAAACCGGAAGTTGAAATATTTGACATGGGTATGCTCAACAATGCAAAATACTATCTGAAGAAGGGCGTTCTAAATACTCCTATGTACTGCCAGCTTGTAATGGGCGTCGGCGGAGCCATGGAAGCCACTGTGGAGAATCTTCAATATTTAGTCAGACATCTTCCCGAAGGCACAGTCTGGTCGGCCTTTGGCGTCGGATCCGCACACCTTCCTATTATGTACGCGGCATTGGCTTTAGGTGGACACATCAGAGTCGGACTGGAGGATAATGTTTATTATGCCAAAGGGGTAAAGGCTACCAATCCTCAGCTGGTAGAGCGCGCGGTGCGCATTGTGAAAGAATTTGGCAAGGAGCCGGCATCTCCTGCCGAAGCGCGCGAGATTCTCGGTTTAAAACCCCTTGTCAGATAAGCCACGGGGATAAACCGTGACGGTACTGGTAGCCATCCCTGCGGTGTTCACGTGAAGTATGAGCGGCAAATACAAATAGTTTCAGGGAAACCATATTTGCATGACCGGACAGATAAACTCGCCGGAGCGTATTGCTCCGGCGGGTTTTGTTTACGGGGAGATCCTGAAAAGCGGAAAACGTTACTTTTTGCTGGGCGCGGTTTCGGATGGGATAACGCTGCGGGCAGCACCGAAATGGAAGAGAAGAAGCCCGCCGATGATGACGGCGCCGCCTATGACGGTGGCGGCGTCCACGGGTTCGCCGGCGATGAGAAGCCCCATGAGGCTTGCCAGAAAGGGCGTCACAAACATGTAGTTGCTGACGGAGGAGGTGTTCTTCGCCTTTGCAAAGGCCTTGGACCAGGCGATGAAAGCGACGGTGCTGGAGAAAACGCCCAGGATCAGAATGTAGAGGAAAGAGACCGCCGGGGCACTTTTCAGGTCGCTGATAGCTCCGGGGAGGAACAGGGTCAGCATGGCTGTCCCCATGAAGATGGAAAACATGGAGGTCTGCAGGGCGGAATAGACGCGGGTCAGCCGGCGCTGGAGGAGATTGTAAACGCTCAGAAGCGCCGCGGCGGCGACCAACCACGCGATTCCCCCGTTTACCACGAGGCCGCCGCGCAGCACCGTCAGAACCAGGACCCCCGCAAAGGAAACGCCGATGGCCGCCCACTGCAGGGGACGCAGGGTTTCTTTTATGGTGAAGCGGGCAAGGAGCGCGGTGATGACGGGGGTGAGGGCAATAATTACGCTGCTGGTGGAGGAGCTCACCGTTACGCAGCCTATGTTGAAGGCAATCATGTAGAGGAAAAAGCCGGAAGCCCCGGCAACGATAAACCACGGAAGATCCTTCTTTTCCGGAGGCTTAACCTTCCACGCGAACGCAAGGATCAGCAAAACCACGGAAGCGGTGAGATACCGCAGAAAGCCCAGGGAAAAAGGGGAGAAATACCGCAGGGCCAGGCGGGTGAAGACATAGGCCAGAGACCAGAATACAATCGTGGTGGCGGCGTAGGGGTGGAAGCTGTCTTTCCATTTCATCGTCATTCCCGCTTTCGTCCGGTATGGCTTACCCGGATCCGCGCCGGGTACTACGCCGATTGTAGCACAAAAAGGAGGAATCTGGTAGCCTGAAAAATCCGGAACAGAACAGCGGATATTAAACACCGCGGCGGCAGCCGAAGCTGCCGCCGTGAGGCGATTTTTCCTATTTCCGCCGCAGGATCATGGCAAGGAAATTCATATATTTACCCGCGCCGGCCTCCATGGCGGCCCTGTCATTGACCGCGTACTCGTTGTCACAGGAGAGCCAGTCGTTCCAGCACTCCTCGTTGCCCTCCATCTCCCCGAGATGGACGATTTCGGCTTCTCCGGTTTTTTCCAGAATGCGCCGCCAGTATGCGGCGTCGTGAATGGTATCCAGATCCTCGGGACGCCAGGAGCGCAGCATTTCCGCCGGGAGATTTTCATGGAGGTCCTTTTTCATGCCGGGGACCGTGATGAGAAGATATCCTCCGTGCTTTACCAGGGGGAGCAGGTGCTTTCCCAGGTAATCCGGATCCAACCCGAAGTATTGGTAGGAATCCACGCTGATCACGGTGTCGAAGAATTCATCGGCAAAGGGAAGAGCGTGAGCCTCGGCCTGAAGGGGGATGATCTGCCGGGAGGTGAGCCCCAGGCTGTCGAAGTACTTTTTATTTTCGGTAGGCGGAATCCACAAGTCGGCGGCGAAGACCAGCGGGCCGTATTCCCTGACGATGAAAACGGAAGTGACCCCCTGGCCGCAGCCCAAGTCCATTACGGTTTCTTCGGGGGAAACGGGATGGAGGGCACAGAGCTCCTCCAGAAGTTTCAGGGGATTGGGCCCCATGATCCGCTTTCTGAGCTCGTTCCAGGCGTATTTGTTTGCTCTGATATATTTCATAATCAGCATTCCTCTCAGTTAATTTGGGGGGAGAAATGAGGGGGAACACGCGTCCATGAAAAAGAGACACGGCAATTTGCCATGTCCCAACAGAGCGCACCGATGCCCACGCCACTCTGTACGGAACAAAACCGCACGACAAACCGGAGCGGCCCCCGCCGCCCTTTTTGCCGTTTTTGCAGTTTACGCGCGTTCCTTACAGAACCGTCTCCAAACAGACATCTCCCGTGATTATGATACTATTATTTTAGCACGGCGGGGGAGGCGAGTCAACGCGGATATCCCGTTGGTTGACCGGATGATATCAATCCGCAATATAAGAACAGTTACGGTTTTTTCCCACCGCTTTCGCCCATCCGCTTTTTCTGTTTCAGGACTTTCAATTCGGGTTCCGGGGAAGAAAGATACAGTTCCTCGCACTCCCGCTGGGCGGCGACGATACGATTCACGGCCTCTTCCGAGGCCCTGACCATTTTAAGATACATTTCTTTATAGTCCGCCATATGAACACCCCACAGAGTATATAGTAGAACAATATGTTCAATAATGCAATAGAACATATTGTTCTTTTTTATACTGATTAGGGTGGTGCTGATGGAAAAATACGATCGGATTCGAAGCTTGCGGGAGGACGCCGATTTGACGCAGGAAAGGGTCGGCGCAGCCATTAACGTCCCGCAAAGGACGTATGCTTACTATGAAAGCGGCCAGCGGATGATACCGCCGCGCGTTCTCTGCGCTTTGGCCGACTTTTATCACGTGAGCGTGGACTACATTCTCGGGCGGACAGATAAGAAGAAGCCCTGCCGCTGATGCAGGTATAAAAAAGCGCGGAAACGGGGGAGACCCCGTTATTTCCGAGCTTTTTTCATGGCCCTTTCCGGGCTATAACCGGACCGCTTTTGTGGCGACGCTGCGGCAGAAGGAGCTGTCGTGTTCCACGAAGAGGATTGTGGGTTTAAATGATAACAGAAGCTCCTGGATCTGAATCCGGGAGATGACGTCGATAAAATTGAGGGGTTCGTCCCAGACCAACAGGTGAGACGGTTCACTAAGGCTTTTGGCAATGAGCACCTTTTTCTTCTGCCCGCCGCTATAGTCCCCCATGTCCTTTTCAAACTGCGCGCGGGAGAAATCCAGTTTCCGGAGGATGGCCTTGAACAGGCTCTCGTCGATCCCGCTTTCTTGTGCAAAGTCTTTAGGGCTTCCCCGGAGAAGGGAGGTATCCTGGGATACATAAGAAATGAGAAGACGGCTTCCTTTTTGGAAGGTACCGGTATAGGAAAGACCCTCTCCGCGGACGAGCTTCAGGACGCTGGATTTGCCGGAGCCGTTGGGGCCCAGAAGCGCAACCCGGTCTCCCCGGTCCACCGCCAGGTTTACGTTCCGGCAGGCGGCCTTTTCTCCGTAAAAGATCGAGACATCCTCCAGGGCAACGAGGCGGTTTGCGTGATAGGGAAGCTGGGCGATCTTGAGGGCCTCGGAGGCCTCGAGATTTTTGAGAAGGGCGGATTTTTCCTCCAGGGCGGCCTCGCGCCTTCCTTCGATGGCCCTGGACCGGCTCATCATCTTGGCCGCCTTGTGCCCGATGTAGCCCCGGTCGGGCCGGAGGCCGGAATTTCTGGTGGCGAACTTCGTCTTTTCCACCTTGTCGGACCAGCCGGAGGTGCGCTGGGCGGCGGCTTCGAGGCGGCGGATGTCCTTTTTGAGCTTTTCGTTTTCGGAAAGCTCAAAGGCATCCTGCCGCTCCCGGTTTATGAGCCAGGAGGAGAAATTGCCCCGCTGGATCTCGATGTCCGACCGGTTGATGGAAAGAATGTGGTCGACGCAGCCGTCCAGGAAGGCTCTGTCGTGCGAAACCAAAATGAAACCCTTCTTGCCGTTTAAATACCGGCTCACAAGCTCCCGCCCACGCATGTCCAGGTGGTTGGTGGGCTCGTCGATGAGGAGGAAACGGTTTTCCCGGAGAAAGAGGGCGGCCAGTAGGACCTTCGTCCGCTCCCCGTTGGACAGGGTTTCGAAGGGACGGCGCAGCACCTCTTCGTCCAGCTCCAGGAGAGACAGCTCCCGGGCAAGCTCCCAGGGCAGGTGACTTTTGCTGATGCCCTCCACGATCTCCAGGGTGTCTTTGCCAGTATCGGGAACATCAAAGGGGAAGTATTCGAAGTCCACCGAGGCGGCTATCCTTCCGGAGTAAGGATATTTGCCCATAAGCAGGTTTAAAAAGGTGGTCTTGCCCCTGCCGTTTCTGCCGGTGAAGCCCAGCTTCCAGTCGGTGTCCAGCTGGAAGCTTACATTGTCGAATATGGTGTCGGAGCTGCCCTCGTAGGAAAAGGTGAGGTTTGAAACGGAAATCAGCGACATGGCTTTGTCCTCCATACAAAAAATGTAAGCTGCAGGGAAGTCGTTCCCTGCAGCTCAAAATACGCCGATGCCCGGCGAAAAGACCGGACAAAGCCATCTATTCCGAGTCGACAGAATCTGCAACTTTCCTGCATGGCACGACAAAACCGGCGGAACGGTACCGCCCGGGCGCTTTGTCATGCCTGATACGTTCAGCAGGATACGTTGCGCATCTTTTCAGCTCCTAACTTTGTGTGTGATATGGAAACAGTATAGCACGGAGAGAGGAATTTTTCAAGGACAGCGAATTATTACAATATGATTAAGCATTCTTTAAGTTTTATGCTGAAAGATTGCGAATGTCAGACGCGACTGGTATTATTTGTTATATAAGGTTTTCTTTTGAACAATCATTTACAGCCGAACCCGGCAAGTTAACCGTAAAGAAGGTGCTGATATGAGAAAACCTGCCATATTGATAATAACCGCAGCGCTGGTTTTAACGTCATCCTGTACAAACAGTACGGCGGAGAGCGGTTCCCTGGCCGTACAGCCGTCCGAACAAGCCTCCGAAACTGCAGCTCTGACAAAACGGATCGAGCCTTACAGCGATGTCCGAATGGTAAACGGATCCATCGTGCCAGACGGAATTCAGCCGGAAAAAGGCAATTACTCTCCGGAGGACATAGCCACCTTTTGGTTTAACAGGGACACGGTATTTCCCGAAGGCGAAGACCTTGCGGCGGAGATTCTGGAAAACGGGAAAAACCCCGGTCTTGGCGTCCGTTCGTTGCATGAACGGGGTATTACCGGGAAAAGCGTAAAGGTCGCAATCATCGACCAGAACCTTGCTCAGCCCTTCCACTCGGAATTTGGGGACAGAATCGTGCAATATAAGGATTTTGGTACCGGGCAGCCGGAAAAAAACGGTTCCATGCACGGGCCTGGCGTGGCAAGCCTGCTGGTGGGGCAAAGTTGCGGTGTAGCGCCGGACGCGGAGCTGTATTTTGCGGCAGCGCCTTCCTGGTCAAGAGACAGCGCATATTACGCCGATGCGCTACGCTGGATTATTGAGACCAACCGCGACCTGCCGGAGGAAGATAAGATCCGCGTTGTGTCCGTTTCTGCCGCTCCCTCGGGAGACGGTTCGCCATTTATAAAAAACACAGAAATGTGGGACGATGCCGTAGCGGAAGCACAGAAAGCGGGGATCCTGGTGCTGGACTGCAGGAGGGGCTGCGATACAGGGATTATCGCGCCCGGCTATTACGATCCCGAAGAGCCTGATGACGTCACGCATTTTTCCACAGGGTTTCCGCAGGAGCCTTACGAAACCCGGATGGACGGTGTAGTATTCGCTCCGACGTCTGCCAGAACCACAGCGGAGGAATATTCCGCAGGACACGAATCCTATCAATACACAGGGCAGGGAGGATTGAGCTGGGGGATCCCCTACATTGCGGGCGTACTTGCCCTCGGCTGGCAGACAGATCCTTCGCTGTCAAATGAAGAAATCTTGTCTTTGCTTTTTGAGAGCGCGTATATCGATGAAAACGGCAATAAAATCGTTAATCCCACTGCGTTCATTTCAGCCGTTGAGGCGCGTTAAAAATCGAGTTTATATATTGGGAAGGAGCAGGATTTGCCTGCTCCTTCCCAATATTCCGTGTTTTACTACAAAATCCCCAAAGAGATTTTCAGAGCCAAAATGCGGAGGGCCGAATCGTCGATCCGTTCGCGGGTGATGCCGCCGCTTTGCGCCGCTTCCAGAACGGCTTTGTACTGGGTTTCATAATCCGTGCAGCAGAGCAGATCGTTTCCCGCCTCCACGGCCAGAAGGGCGGCGGAGCCGCTGCCGGTAAAGTCCGTCACGGCCTGCATGCTCAGATCGTCGGTGATGATCACGCCGTCAAAGCCCAGGTCTTCCCGGAGGATTCGGTGCACCTCGGGGGAAAGGGAGGCGGGGGAAGAGGCGTCCATGCACTTTACCACGTTGTGGCAGACCAGAACCGCGCCCGCCCCGGCCTGGATACCCGCTTCAAAGGGAAGAAAATCGGAAGACTCGAAGGTTTCGAGGGGACGGGAGTCGTAGGCGCTGCCCGTGTGGGTATCCGCGTTGTTCCCGTAGCCGGGAAAGTGTTTCAAAACACAGCCCACGCCGGTGCCGGCCATAGTCTCCACAACGGTTTTCACGTATTGGGAGGTCTGTTCGGCGTCCTTCCCAAAGGAACGGGCATAGATAAAGTCGGAAGGATCCGTGGACACGTCGCACACCGGGGCAAAGTTCAGGTTGACGCCCAAGGACTTCAAAAGCGCGCATTTTTCCTTTGTATCGCCCTCAACGGCGTCCCACCCGCCGGAGGCATAGAGCTTCTGGGGGGACTTGAAGGGAGCGGAGCGGTACTGGGAGTAAAGGCTGATGCGGTTGACGGTGCCGCCCTCCTCGTCCACGCCGATGAGCATGGGGATATTGGAGGAGCTTTGGCAGCTCTGAATGTCCGCGGAGGCCTCGCCGGGGGTTTTGTCCTTAAAATCGCGGGCGAAGAGGAGATAGCCGCCGAACTGGTATTGAGCCTGAATTTCAGCAGCGTTCTTCTCCGGGCAGCGCACGATGAACATCTGGCCGACCTCGTCTTCCAGGCTGAGGGTCATGAGGATGTGCTGCGCCTTTTCCCGGGGGGTCAGGCCATCGAAGTTTCCCACCTGGATATAGCCCAGAGCCACCGTTTGCTCCTGAGAATTGTCGTCAAGCTGCCCATAATATCCCACCGTCACGGGGTAGCCGATGCGGATTCCGTCCTCCGTCACCCGTTTGTCCACGTCTTCGGTGACGAAAGAGTACAGCTTTCGGTTGTCGGTAATGAGGATCAGGGTGTTCATGCTGGCATCGTAAACGGTGCCGGAGACGGTTTTGAGTTCTTCGGTGGGCTGGGGAGTTGCCGTGGGCGAAGGCGAGGGGGAGACGCCCGGCGCGGCGCCGGAAGCGCATCCGCCCAGCAGTAAAAATACCATTGCGAGAATAATCCATCTGTTTTTTTTCATTTTTTTTCCTCCCGGGCGGCATAGATCGTATGTCCGCCGGCGGCCCGGCACCGAGGCGGGCCGAGCTTTTTTTCGTTTGCTATGCAGTATCAGAGCCGTTTTATACCAGAGCTTCTTTTTTATCTATCTGAGAGAAAAATCCCTCGATGCAGTAGAGAGTGAATTTTTCGGCGTGGCTTTCCTCCATGCACTTTTGCTTCAGGCAGCAGGGGCACAGCTCTTTGAGCGTCTTATCCAGGGTACCGGCGCGCTCGTGCAGGGAATATAAGTACTTGATACTGATATGCGATGAACCCAATGATAAAAATCGGCCTGGTTTCCGCCCCGCGTCGTTATCCTCCTTGGCGGGCAGGGAGCCCACCGGCGTCGTCTGCCTTGCGGGACGAAAAACATCCTCGATTTTTATTTTCATTATTTCCATCGCATATCAGTATGAGATATTTTCCTTCCGCGATACGGTGGTGATTGTTCTTTTCCTGGAGGCCCTTCCATTCGTACAGGCCCTTTGCCCCTTTGCCGGAATTGCATGCTTTGCACACCCGCACCACGTTGTCGGTCACATCCTCGCCGCCGCGGGAGCGGGGGAGGATATGCTCCGTGGTCAGGGTTTCCGAACTGCCGCAATATATGCAGACATTGGGGTTTTCCATTTCGAGCAGCCATTCGCGCACCGAGGTGGACCAGACGATTTCACCGCCTTTCAGTTTGTTTAAAAAGCTCATGCGCAGCGCCCACTCGTTTTTTCTTCCAGTGGCCGCGCCGGTCATGATAGCGGCGTACTGCCAATAGATCAGGTCCCTGACCGTCTTTACTGCCGGAGGCGGCATACGCTCAACTCCTTTGCTATTTCCGTATGGCAACGAAAACCTTTAAATAATGAAATCCCGGGGCACGGCATCCCGGGCGCCTTCCCGCGGGAGGGGATATTTAGCCTGCCGCCGGGCCGGGCCGACCCCAATTGGATTATATCACATAACCGGCCGGTATGCCGCGCAATCTCGGAGCATACCAGAAAAGCCGCGCCGGAAAATTTGGGCTCCGGCGCGGCTTTTTTCATCGGGGGCACCCGGCGAAACCCGGGCAGAACTCCGGGAAACCGGTGCCGTTCAGACCGTCATACGGCAGCGTTCGCGGCGTCCTGACGCAGGCAGACATCCATGAAATCTTTCAGCTGCCGAGTGAGAAATTTATTCTTGTGATACACCATTTTGAAGGCGCGCTCGAACCGGATGCCCTCCACGGGCCTCACAACGAGCTGTCCCGATCTCACTTCTTTTTCTACGGCGCGCCGGGATATGACGGAAACACCCAGACCGGCGATCACCGCCTCCTTGATAGCGTCCGTATTGCTGCAGGACCAGCTCTCTTTCCAGGAAAGACTGCGGGACGCCATGACGTCCTCGAACATCTTCCGGGTGCCGCTTCCCACTTCGCGGACGATGAAATCCTCTTTTTCAAGCTCTTCCGGCTTCACCGCGGAGACGCGGGCAAAAGGATGCCGCGCGCCGCAGATGAGCACCAATTCGTCCTTCATAAACGGCACGCTCAAAAGGTCGCGGGATTTGATCTCCCCCTCCACGAGACCGAGATCGGCTTTATCCCCCAGAAGCCGCCCCTCGATCTGCTCGGTATTGTCCACGACAACCTCCATCCCGGTTTCGGGATTTGTCCGCTTAAAGACGGAGACCAAAGACGGCAAGAGATAGGCTCCGACCGTGACACTTGCGCCGAGACGGATAAACCCCATCTGCTGCAGTGCTTTCATGTCCTTTTCAATATCCGCGTTCATCCGGATCATGTGCCGCGCGTAGCTCAGCAGCCGATCCCCCGCCTGAGTCAGGTAAAGCCTGCGGTTCAGGCGCTCAAACAGGCGGATGCCGTAGTATTTTTCCAGCTCGGAAATGACCTGGCTGACGGCGGACTGGGAGATGAAAAGCGCGCCTGCCGCCTCCGTCATACTCATGGTGTCGCAAACGGCGACAAAAACCCTGAAATGCCGCAGAGTCAAAGCAATCCGCCTCGATTCATTAGTTAAAAATTATTAAATCAATAAAATAATAATATTTTACTTATTGATTGTCAAGGAGTATGCTAAAGGCCATAGAGGGGGAGATCCGATTGAAAACAATTACCGGAAAACTGCCGGGGATTCTGCTGGCGGCTGCGATCGCGGTCCCGGCCTGGCTTCTGGGGAAGGCGTTTCCCGTCGTCGGGGGTCCGGTACTGGGAATTTTGTTCGGCATGGTGCTGGCATTCTGGAAAAGACCCGCCGGATTTGAGGAAGGGATCGCTTACACGTCGAGAAAGCTGCTGCAGTACTCCATTATTCTTTTGGGCTTCGACATGAATCTCTACAATGTGTTCCGGGTGGGCAGCCAGACGCTGATTCTGATGTGCTTTACACTGACGGCCGCTTTTCTCACCGCTTTTATCGCCGGAAGGCTATTGAAGGTGGAAGGCAAAACGGGGACGCTGATCGGGGTGGGCACCGCCATCTGCGGCGGGTCAGCCATAGCCGCGGCGGCTCCGGTGATCCGCGCCGGCGAGGACGAGGTGGCGCATTCCATATCGACGATATTTCTTTTCAACGTCATCGCCGCGTTTCTCTTTCCGGCTCTCGGGCATTTTTTTGGCATGAGCGACAACAGCTTCGGCCTATGGGCCGGGACCGCCGTGAACGACACCTCTTCGGTTGTTGCGGCCGGATATTCCTTCAGCGACGCCGCCGGCAATCTTGCGGTCATCGTGAAGCTGACCCGGACCCTCATGATAGTACCGGTTACCCTTGCACTCGCTTTTTATACCTCGAAAAAAAGCGCGGGGAAAAGGGGAGAGTATTCGTTTCTTAAAATATTTCCCTGGTTCGTGCTGGGGTTTTTAGCCGCTTCGGTGATCAACACGTTTGCGGCGCTGCCCGGCGGCGCCGGCGCCGCCCTTGCGCAGGCGGGGAAATTCGTCATCGTCATGGCCATGGCGGCCATCGGCCTGAAAACAGATCTGAGGAAGCTCGTGAAAAATGGGGCAAGGCCGATTCTGCTGGGGCTGATCTGCTGGTTTGTACTGTCGCTGACCTCGCTGGGGGTCCAGTATTTTGTGCTGTGAGGCCGGGCTGCGCAGCGCGGAAATGGGAAAACGGAAGGCCGCCGATGGAAATCGGCGGCCTTCATACGGGTGGGAGATCGGAACCGGGAATATCCAACAATACCAATGGTTTGCAGGTACCCGGCAAACAGAATTTCCGCCAGAATTTTCGCTCAAGACGGTTTTACCCATGAACAGAGAATTATAACCGGCTTTGGCACTTATTCGAGGCCGATCAGGACGTCGTCACCTTCGATTTTGACGGGGTATGCCCGGGTGTCGCTGACTTTGAGATTGAAAAAAGCAATTTTTCCGTTTTTGATTATCTTCCCGGTTCTTATATCAAATACGGAACCATGTTTGGGACAAGCAATACTATATCCTTCCAGTATTCCGTCATAGAGAGAGCCGCCCATATGAGGACACGTATTGTCAATCGCATAGTATGTACCTTGGAAATTGGTCAGCAGCATCACTTTGCCATTGAGCGCAATTTTCTTTTTCTCGCCGTCTTTTACTTCGCCTGTCTGGGCAACTTTATAGTACTGCATACGATCGCTCCTTTCGTTTGATAGACTGAGTATATCATAAAATAACGATACCGATACAATGATTCCCATATTCCAGCCCCGGGCTTTTGTAAACCGCTAAGTCCGCCGATTCGGAGTGACAGAACCCCAATCTGCGGCCGGATGGTGCTGTGATCGTAGCTTGATGGGAATGGTTATCAAGTCAATTATATGCCTGCCAAAGTAAATAACTCTTCAATTCTATTTTTCGAAAACCTCCAGCTTTCCGGAATGATATCAATGGTTCCGCGAGCAGAAGCTCTGTCACTCCAGACTTGATTTTCATATAATATAGTTTCACCGCGACCGGCAGCAGACTCTTTAAGCCTTTGGGCGATTTCGTCCGGCGTTGCAAGATATACTCTGGGCATAGCATCTATTGCAACATTTTCAAACTGCACAAGGCAAAATATTGTTCCGCGGTGATGCCCTGCGAGCCATTTATCCACAGCTTCATGGTATGTAGAATCTTTCTTGTAGCCTTGCGTCAGACCCCAGCCGCCATCCTGACTTCCTTTGACCGAAATCTTCAGCATCTGGGTGCCCTTAACGACAATCAGGTCGTACTCCGGCTGATTTGCTCCGTATTGTACCGACACATCATAGCCGCAGCGCGCAAAGAGACCGGCCGTAAAGGCCTCTGCTGCAATTCCAACATGCCAAGAACTGGTTTGTTTCTTCATGCTAATCCATACCTCCTTGTATTATAGAGTAGTAGTTATTAGAGCCCCTCTCCAAGGGCTTGTGCTACACTGTAAGGGATGCTGTGGATTGGTTTGAAACCCCTACCACGCGATGGTTCACGAAAGGTTCCAACCACAGCCCTTTGCAGGTTTGTTAATCAGTTAAATACCGCCCGACGGTTTATGTGGAACAAGGTTACAAGAGCAAAGTGTCCTGTGGATGCAGCATCATAATTTTACCGCCGGAGGTTTTGCTATGATTTCTGTTGGAATCGACGTTGCCAAGGACAAACACGATTGCTTCATCATCGACTCGGAAGGGGAAGTTCTTGCGGATGTGTTCACCGTTCCAAACAGCATGGATGGCTTTCACCGCCTGCTGCAAAGGATCCGAGACTGCTCCTCGCCCCAAGACAAGATAAAAGTAGGACTTGAGGCTACCGGGCATTACAGCTGCAACATCCTTGGGTTTCTTCTTGACAACGGTCTTCCCACCTATGTCTTGAACCCCTTGCACACGAACATGTACCGGAAAAGCCTCAGCCTCAGAAAGACGAAGACAGACCGTGTCGATGCGCGAACGATTGCGGCTATGCTTTTGTCCGATGTGGGCCTCAAGCCCTACACAGACACAGCTTACCACAATGAGGAGCTAAAGTCACTCACGAGATACCGCTTTGACAAGGTGAAAGAGCGCGGTAAGCTTAAGCAGTCTATTGCCCGCCTGGTCTGCATCCTGTTCCCTGAACTGGAAAAACTGGTGCCGACGCTTCACATAGTCTCCGTTTACGCCTTGCTGGTGGAATTCCCCGGAGCCAAACAGATTGCCCAGGCACATCTGACGCGGCTGAAAACGCTTTTACATGACGCTTCCAGAGGTCGCTACGGACGGGACCTGGCCGTGAATATTCGGGATACTGCCAGAGCTTCCGTCGGTTCTGAAATGCCGGCGAAGTCGCTGGAGCTGCGGCACACCATCCGGCTTATTCGGGAACTGGATGCCGAGATTGCGGAAATCGAGTCCGCCATCCGGCACATCATGGACGAGCTTCATTCGCCCATTACGACGATCCCGGGTATTGGCACCCGCATGGGGGCCATGATCCTTGCCGAGGCTGGCGACTTCTCCCGGTTTGATTCTCCGGACAAGCTGCTGGCCTACGCCGGGCTTTCACCTTCAACATACCAATCCGGGCAACTCAGGAATTGCTATGCCCATATGGAGAAGCGCGGCTCCAGATACCTGCGTTACGCCATATTCAATGCCGCAAAGTATGTCTGCCTCTGGGATCCGACATTCTCTGCCTACCTTGCTAAGAAACGGGCGGAGGGCAAGCACTACAACGTCGCAATCTCTCATGCTGCCAAAAAGCTGGTACGGCTCATTTACGCCTTAGAAAAGTCCGGAGAACCTTATCGCTTGGCAGCGTAGCTTTCACTCAATAGCCGGCATGGGGCTTTAATGCGCCCCTGCTTTGCTATACCTTTTTGAGCCATCTGGTTTTTGTCCACAATCCTTAATTCAGGGCTTGACTTTTAATAGTTAATCTTTCATTCGGACGGGGTTTTCCCGCCGTTAAAAAGCAAAAAGACGTGCGGCCGCGATCTGCGCGGCGCGCACGCCTCTGTTTTTTTACCTGAAAGATTCCCCGCAAGGGTTGCTTCTTCGGTGCATTTCTGCTTTCCAGAGCTTCGTCGGAATCCGGTACTTTTGCCTGAGAGCTTTTGCGAGTTCCCCTTCGGCGACGCATTCGCGTTCTCTCCCGAATTCTTCATCCGAATATTCAGTTTACGGGCGATAACCCGCCCGGTTTCTTTCATTGTATGGTCTGGCCAAAGGAAAGTCAACGGGGATTTCGGCGAAAAGGGGGAAAATATTGCGGATCTCTTGTTGAAAATTTACAGATCGTTAACGGACTTGTGATAATTGAACCATTCCCCGGGGGTATACTGTACTCCGTATCATCCGGGATACGGGGGGTCAGCGTATGAAGACGGCAGCCAAAGCAATTGGGAAGGAAAAAATAATCCTTATCGGGATTCTTTTTCTCGCGGGGATTCTCACCTATTGGGGATTCTGGGACATGGGATACGGCAACGAGTATTACACCGCTGCGGTAAAGAGCATGCTTCAGAGTCCTCATAACTTTTTCTTCGTGTCCTTTGATCCCACGGGTTTTATTTCCGTGGACAAACCCGCTCTGGGGCTCTGGATCCAGTGCCTTTTCGCGGCGGTATTCGGCGTGCACGGGTGGAGCGTTATTCTGCCGGAGGCTCTGTGCTCCGTCGGGTCCGTGGCGGTGCTGTATGCAATTATCAAGCGGAATTTCGGCCCGGCGGCGGGGCTTTTCTCGGCCCTTCTGCTGGCTTTGACCCCCATTTTCGTCGCGGCGGCCCGGACCAACAACCTGGACCCCTCTCTGGCACTCGTCTGCCTGCTGGCTGTCTGGGCGCTGGATATCGCGGCGGAGCGGGGAAGCCTTAAATACCTTTTATTATCCATGGCCCTGGTGGGAATCGGCTTCAACATCAAGATGCTGGAGGCCTACCTCATCGTACCGGCTTTATTTCTGACCTATCTCATCACCGCACGGACGGGGGTCCGCAAACGGATCCTTCATCTGATTCCGGCAGTGGCCGTGCTGCTGGCGGTTTCTTTGTCCTGGGCCGCGGCGGTGGACCTCACGCCTGCCGACGAGCGGCCCTATGTGGGCAGCAGCAACACCAACTCCGTTTTGGAACTTGCCCTCTATTACAACGGCATCGAGCGGGTGGTTTCCCTGATCCGGAGCGGCGGAAGCAGCCAGCATATCGGAACGGCCGATACCGGAACACTGTCCGAGGGGTCTGACGGCGGCCGCGTGGCGCAGGAAGGTGCGTCTTTCACTCCGGGAGAATCCGGACAGCCGGCGGGAACGGGGTATGATGATTCCCTGTCCGGAGGGTACGACGACGGGCGGCGTACCGACGTCGGGAGAGCGTATTATGCTCCGGACGGGTACGGGCAGGGTGCTGAAGACTACGGTGATTTTCTTCCCGGCGGCGGGAGCGCCAACGCCATACCCGAGGGGTTCGGCGGCGGCGGAGACGGGATCGGCCAGGTTCCGAGACAGGAGAACGGCATCCTCGGCGGCGTAAATCCCTTCGGAACCGCGGGAGGCGCAGTCTCGGAAGGGACTTATATCGGGACCTCCGGAGAAGCCGGAAAGGAAGGTTTCCTCCGGTTCTTCAACAGCAGCATGTCCGGCCAGATCACCTGGTTTTTGCCCCTGGCGCTTTTCGGTATCGGAATGCTCGTTTTGAGCCTCGTCCGGAGCAAAGACGCTCTCCGGCGGACCGCGCTGCGGCAACTGGTACTGTGGTCGATCATTTTTATCACCATGTACGGATATTTCAGCGTGGGGAGCTTTTTCCACCTCTATTATCTCAGCCTTTTCGCTCCGTGCATCGCCGCGCTGGGAGGAATCGGCCTGTGGGAGATCCGGCGGAGGCTCCTGGCGGCACCGGAGTTTCGCAGCCGGGATCTGGCGCTGTTGTTCATCGCGCTGGGAGCAACCGCGGCGACGGAAGTGCTGATCCTCAGCTATCACATGGACTGGTTCTGGATTTTTGTCCCCATCCTTTGCGGCGCTATCGGAACCGGAGTCCTTCTCCTGACGGTTTTCCGCCGGAGCGTAAGATGGCGGAGGGCCTCCCGCCGGGCGGCGTCCGCGCTCATTGCGGCGGGAATCCTGGCGGCTCCCGCTTTCTGGTCCCTCACCCCCATTCTTTACGGGACCTCGTCCGTGCTGCCCTCCGCCGGCCCCTCGGCATACCGGCTGGGCTCCTCCATATCGGCAATGGCGGAAGAGCTGAACGCTTACCTTGAGAACAAATACAACGGTGAAACCTACTATCTCGCGGTCACCTCCGCGGCGGACGCCGAGCCTGTAATCCTGGGGAGCGATCTGCCGGTGATGACCACCGGCGGCTTCCGGGGCACCGACGAAGCCATCACCCTGGAGGAGTTCCAGGCCCTGGTGGCAAAGGGTGAGATCCGGTATTTCTGGCTTCGGAACAGTATTGGAAGAAACGAGATTGCCCAATGGGCGCAGACGGTGGGCTCCAGAGTTTCCCTCACGGGAACCGGACTAGGAAGCGGAACCCTGTACGACCTTTCCGAGTATACCGGATAGACCGGCTTATCCAAAATAACAGCAAACGGCCGCTGCAATCAACGAAAACTGCAGCGTCCGTTTTGCCATATAAAAACCGCCTGGCGGCGGATCGATTATGTTCAGTATTTATACTTTACACGTGAGAATACGCTCCGATGAAAGAGGGTTTTGCTTCCGTTTGCTACGTACATTCTGTATTGACGGAGCGGAAGCTTTGAGACGGACCCCGTACCGGCCTCCCTGACGGACGATCTCCGGTTCCTCCAGAATAAGCTCGTCGGCGTCGGGGGTTACGATGCCGTACCCGGTGGAACGGACCTCCTGGAGGGCGGCCGCCACCTTGTCATATTCCCGCTTGACCGAGGACAGACCGGTGAGAAGATTCATGAGATCGCCGTCGTCGGCAACGGCAAAGCCTGACTGATTGCTGAGGGTGGTGTAGAAAAGCTCCCGGGGAAGGGCGAGTATCGCCGTGGCGATCCCCATGCCGAGATTGATGCTGCCTATCTTGGCAGAGCTGATGCTGCCCCCCTCCCCCATCTTTTCAATGGCGGACTCCACATCCCGGATGCGGCGCATTTCTGCCGCGCCCCCGCGGATGGCGGCGTAGAGCTCGTTCTTGATGGGGTTTCCATGGGGCAGAGCATCCACCCAGGGTGGAAGGAAAAGGTCCAGCTCCTTGACCGGAAATTCGTAGAGAACCCCCCGGAGAATATCGGTGATGTCGGATTCCCGAAGCTCCAGGCAGTTGGCGGTCATGCATGTCACCTGGTACTTGGCGGCCAGCTCGTTGCGGATGGCGACGGCTCTGTCGGAATTGGGGCTGGCGGAGTTCACCACCACCAAAAAGGGTTTTCCCAGTTCCTTGAGTTCCCGGATCACCCGGTCTTCAGCGGCAATGTAATCCTCCCTGGGAATCTCGGTGATAGTCCCGTCGGTGGTGATGACGATGCCGATGGTGGAGTGCTCCGCGATCACCTTCCGGGTGCCGATCTCGGCGGCTTCGGTCATGGGAATCTCATGGTCGAACCAGGGCGTGGTGACCATGCGGGGGTACTCCCCTTCCATGTGCCCCGCGGCCCCCTCCACCATGTAGCCCACGCAGTCGATGAGCCGGACGGAAAAAGCGGCGCCGCCTCCCAGATTGATCTGCACGGCCTCCTCGGGGACGAATTTGGGCTCCGCCGTCATAACGGTGCGCCCGGAGCCGCTCTGAGGGAGCTCATCCTTGGCCCGTTCCCGGCGGTAGACATTGTCTATGTTGGGAATAACAAGGGTCTCCATGAAGCGCTTGATGAAGGTGGATTTTCCGGTCCTCACCGGTCCCACCACTCCGATATAGATATCACCGTCGGTGCGCTGCGCGATGTCCTCATAGATTTTACGATTTTCCACGCATTTTTCCCCCTCACGGACTTTTACCGGAATGCCGCGGGCGGCATTCGGCGCAGTTTATTCATTTCATCAGCGGCGGGACCCGCCGGAATCGGAAGAGTGCCTGGGCGTATCGGACCTGCGGCGGTTCAGCGCTTTTTGGGGATGAGGAGCAGGCGGCCCTCCGGCAGACCCTCGGATTCGGCCAGTTCGTTGGCCGTCATGATATCCTTCACCGTAGTGTTGTATTTTTTGGCGATGTCCCAGAGGCGCTCCTGCCCTCCCGCCATGCGCAGGACCACGGAGGGACTGCCGGAGAGATCCTTGGGAGAAGCCGTGTTCATGCGGACATCCCGGATACAGGCGGTTTTGCTGCCGCCGGTGACCAGAATCTCAAAGTCCACGGAAAAGCGCAGTTCGATCCCGCTGGCGGAGGGGGTGGCGAAGATTTCTCCCGGGCAGGAAGCCATCGCCCAGACGCGGCTGGTTTCCGGAGCCTCGATCCGGCAGGAGGCGGGAGTGCGGCGGGAAACCTCATAAAGCTCGTTGTCCTCGGCCATGTACACCGCGGTGACTGTGGCCTCGGCGCTGAGGGTGACCATGGTTCCCTCCCGGGTCTGGGTGGTTTCTCCCATGCCCACGGCTGCGTCCAGCACCGAGCGGGTCAGCACTCCCGTCTCCACGGTTTCCCGCAGGGTCTGGCGGTGAACCGTTTTTTCTATCAAAGACGGGAGAGCCAGTGGCTGAAGGTCGGCGGAGAGCTCATAGACCGTGGAGTAGAGGTCGGTTATCATATCCAGGGGCAGGTTTTCACTGATCACCGCCTGGGATTTTAAATTCAGGGTCACCGTGACGATGTGGTTTTCGTTGGGGGAGGATTCCCCGCCGATCTGGAATTCCGCGCCGGAGAGCATGAGGATAATATCGCAGACCGCGTCTTCCCCCGCGCCCTCCGATTCCAGAATCTGAGAGAACGGAAGCTCGTATTTTCCGCTGGTCATGTCTCCGGCGGTGCTCCGATAGAGAATTTCCACATTGGCGATTCCCTTGAAAACCAGCTTGTTGCCAATGACCTTGGCGTCTCCGGAGGAGAGAGACACATGGGTGCGCAGGATCTCTTCCACCCCGGGCTTGGCGGAGGATATGTTCAATTCATCCACAAATGTAAAGTCCTTATCCTTTACGGACAGAACCAGGTACGCGGTCTGGGTTTCCCGGAGGATCTCCAGGCTCTTGGCCTCGGTTCCCTCCACGTCGGAGCAGAGCTCCATTTCCATGGGCCGGTAGGCACAGACGCACAGAAGGATGTTCGCCCGGGCAAGGACTTTCCGGGGATTGAGAAGGCGTGTCTCAATCGCCTGCAGGCAGGGGCGGACCACCAGAGAAGTGGTCTGGGTGAGGTCCCGGTTTTCCAGCACGCAGGTAAAGGGGATGGACATTTCCAGGCGCCGGATCCCCCGCTCCCCGTCGGGAACATAGAGAACGCAGGTTTTTACCGTGCCGGTAATTTCAGCCCGGCCATCCTGCGTATCCTTGCCCCGAATCAGGACCTTTCCCTCGGTGTCAATGATCCGCAGGATATCCGGGCAGGCATCGGGAACGATCATCTCCA
The DNA here is from genome assembly GCF_900176335.1 of Papillibacter cinnamivorans DSM 12816. GTDB lineage: Bacteria > Bacillota > Clostridia > Oscillospirales > Oscillospiraceae > Papillibacter > Papillibacter cinnamivorans. The sequence continues at coordinate 370,464 of NZ_FWXW01000001.1, read as the reverse complement.
TGGTTTCCTCGTGAGCCAGCGTAGTATCCAAAATCCTTTCACAACAGGCTAACTTTCTTTTTTTGAGTTCCAGCTCCATATTTGTCCTCCCCTTGTCGCTCATTTCAATACGAGTGTATGAGCAGGGACGAGGGGTTATTCATCGAATTCCAAATATTGCACGCAAAATTCCGGTGAAGAGCCTGGGCGATTTTACCACTACAATCTTCATACAAAGCACCTTTCCGCCGCATAACGCGCGGCAGCCGCCCGTTGCGGCCGGCGGCGGGCCGAAAATGTCTCTTTCCGCCGCGCCGGGCGCTCCGGCGGGCCGGGAACGGCGGATTTCATCTGCAGCCGCGGAAGTAGAAATATGCCATAACCACCAGCGCGAGGCCGAAGACGGCCACCACAAAGCTGGAGGGAAAGACGGAGGCCAGAAGAATCCCCAGCCCCAGCGCGGCGGCGCATAAAACGATTACCCGAGTGCCAATGAACATATGTATGCCGCCTTTCGTCATACTCAATCATATTGCGGAAGCAATACGGCTATTACAGTATATACGAAGGAAGAAAAACCGTGACTTTGGACGCCTGGAGTCCGGCTCCGTTTCTTACCGGCTTGCCGGAGACTCGCTTTTTCTTCTTTCAGCGGAATAAACCGGGAGGCCGCCATTTTAGGCGGCCTCCCGGTTTTTGACTATTTGACGGGCGGCGGCAGAACCGAAATTTATTTAAGCCTGAATTTATGGACCAGACGGGGGCAGATGCGGCCGCTGCGGATCAGAAAGGAACGGCCGGAGTCCACCTCCACGGAAAACTCCGAGGAAAGGGGTTCGTTGCTGATGCTCAGGGTGTCCCCTCTGCAAACAGTGGCATCGATGAGAGGGTATCTGACGCCTGAAAGAGTGACCCCGGTTAGCTTCTCATCGATGGGCTGAAGGCCGAAATACCGGTAGGGCGGGTCGTTTTTTACGGTGATCCGGCCGCCGGAGAAAAAGGAAATCTCATTTTGCGGGTCCACAAGCAGCCCGGACGCGCCAAGCCCGGCGATGGTTTCCAGAAGAAAGAGATTCGCGAGATAATGGTCGGCCCGGCCTCCGCTGCAGCCCAGGAGAATCAGGCGATCCGCCCCCTCTTCCAGAGCCAGGCGGACGGCCGCGTGGGCGTCGGAAAAATCTTTTTCCCGCCTTAAGGGGACGAAGCGAAGATCCGCCCGGGGAGTCCCTCCGGAGTCCCCGTCTCCCACCAGAATCTGCGGATGCAGGCCCGCGGCCAAAGCCGAGCGGAGCCCCCCGTCGGCGCAGATCACCAAGGGGTCTTCGGGAAAATACGCCCGCGCAAAACCCCAGTCCTTATGGGATACGGAACCGAAAATCACTGCCGTTTGACTCAAAGCTGCTCCCACTCCTTCTTATCCTTCAGGAGCTCATAAAGCTTCCGATAGCTTTCGTGACGGCTGGGCTGAATTTTGCCCTGGGCCACCGCCTCCAGAACGGCGCAGCCCTGCTCCTTGGTATGGCTGCAGTCGGAAAAGCGGCATTTGCCCAGATAGGGCTCAAATTCCGGCATCCCCCAGGGGAGCCGGGCTTTGGTGTTCAGGTCCAGAAGATCCGCGTCGAAGGAAGAAAATCCCGGGGTATCGGTGACGACGGCACCGCAGGACAAGCGGAAGAGTTCCACATGCCGGGTGGTGTGCCTTCCCCGCCCCAGTTTTTCGCTCACCTCTCCCACCCGAAGGTGAAAGCCGGGCTCCAGGGCGTTTAAAATGCTGGTTTTCCCCACCCCGGAGTTGCCGGTGAAAACCGAGACCCGGCCCGTTATCAGGGGTATCAGCTCCGAAATACCCTCCCCGGTCTCCGCGCTCACCCGCGCCACGGGAAAGCCGGCCTTCCGGTAAAGCCCAACGAGAAAATCGCCATGATTCAAGTCGCATTTGTTGACGCAGACCACCACGCCGCAGTTTCTCAGGCGGGCCACCACAGCCAGCCTGTCGATGAGAAAGGGGTCGGTCTCAGGAATGGCGGCGGAGGCCACGATGACCATCTGGTCGATATTGGAGACGGCAGGGCGCAAAAACTCGTTTTTCCGGGGCAAAATCCGCTCCAGAATCCCCTTTCCGTTTCCCAAAGGGGTTATTTCCGCACAGTCGCCCACCAGGGGGGTCTCTCCGTCCTTGCGGAAGCGGCCCCGGGCGCGGCATTCCAGGATGCCGTCCGCCGTGTCCGCGTAATAAAAGCCGCTGAGGGCCTTGAAAATTGTTCCTTCCATATCAGCTAAAGGTGATCTCCCGGCTGTCGCTGAGCACCCCGTCGAAATACACGTACATCCACTCAGTGCCCGTGCCGGACAGGGAGACGGGGATGGACCCGAGATTTTTATTTACCGTCTTGTCGAAGACAACGGCGTTATCCAGTTCCACCACCACATGCACCACGCCCTCGCCGGAGGGAAGGCCGATGGTCTGCGTCAGGGTGACGGGGGTAATTACGGGCTTCTCGCTGGGGGTGACGGCGGGTCCTACGCTGATTTCAAAATTAATGGCGGTCCCTTCGGGGACGGAGGTGGTGGCGGCTACGCTCTGGGAAAGGACCGTGCCGTCTTCAGAGCTGTCTTCCACCGGCGTCAGGGTGCCTTCCTTCAGATTGAGTGCGGCAAGCTGGAGCTCAACGGTTTCAATGGGAAGGCCCACAAAGGAAGGAACGGTGACCATTTTCACCTCCGGCCCGGTGCTTACCACCACGACGATCTCCGCATTTTTCGTAAGCTCGGTCCCATAAACCGGCTGGGTGGAGACGACATACCCTTTTGTAATGGTGTCGGAGGCGGCCTCGCTGGTGGTGACGTGGAAATCAAAGCCCATATTGTCCAGATATATCAGAGCGGACCGGTATTCGGTGTTAACCAGATCCGGCATGGACGCGGTCCTGGGCCCCAGACTCACCACCACGGTGATTTCTGTGTTGCGCTTGACCTTCCGGCCGCTTTCCGGGTCCTGGGAGAGGATGACGCCCGCCTCCGTCTCGTCACTGTACTGGGGTTCCCCCTCCACAATGGTAAATTCGCTGTTATCGTCGGAAGAGCGGACGTCCTCCAGACGTTTCCCCACCAGTTCCGGTACCGTCAGCTCGCTGGTGGCGGAGAAAAAGCTGCGGAAGATAAAGAACCAGAGGGAGAAGATAACGACCAGCACCACCACTACGGCGGTGACCATGACGGCCCGCTTTCTGCCGGAGCCTCTCCGGACCTGCAGATCCTCATACTCCACGTCTTCGCTGTATCGCAGACGGGGATTGATGGCTTTTCGGCGGCCGGAATTGGAGATCACCTGGGTGGGTTCTCCGGTATCCGGCTTGTTCATGAAGTCTGCGGGAGTGTAGTCGAAGATGATGCTGGGATTTTTCCGGAACTCCTCCAGGTCGGAGAGCATGGCGTCGGCGGAGGGATACCGCTTTTCCACATCGGAAGCCATGGCTTTCATTGTGATGGCCTCCAGGGCCTCGGGAATTTCGGGATTCAATTCCCTGGGGGACAGAGGGACGGAATTGATGTGCTGAATGGCCACGGATACGGGAGAGTCCCCCTCGTAGGGCAGGCGGTTGGTGATCATCTCGTAGAGGACGACACCGGCGGAATAGATATCCGAGCGGGCGTCCACATGGCTTCCCCGGGCCTGCTCCGGCGAAATGTAGTGCACCGAGCCCAGGGCTTCCTGGGTGAGGGTGTTCTGGGAGGAGGTGAGGCGCGCAATGCCGAAATCGGCCACTTTGACGCTTCCGTCCCGGAGAATCATGATGTTGTGGGGCTTGATATCCCGGTGGATGATCCCGCGGCTGTGAGCGTGGCCCAGGGCTTTGGTGATCTGAATGATAAAGTGCAGCGCTTCCCGCCAGCTGAGCTGGCCGCGCTTTTGCATGTACTGCTTGAGGGTGATGCCGTCGATGAGCTCCATGACGATATATTCTATGCTGGAAGAGCGGCTCACATCATAAACGGAAACAATATTGGGATGAGAGAGCATTGCCACCGCCTTGGACTCGTCGTGAAACCGACGGCGGAAATCCGCATCCTGGGCGAGATCGCTTTTCAGTATTTTAACGGCAACCAGACGGTTGAGCCTGTGGCAGCGGGCCTTGTAGACCACCGCCATGCCCCCCGTGCCGATCACCTCCAGAATTTCGTAACGATTGTCGAGAAGCTGGCCGATATAATTATCCATCGACGCTTTTCCCTCCCTTCTGAATTCCGGGCCTTACAGCTGCAGAAGAACCACGGTTACATTGTCGGGCGCGCCCCGGGACAGGGCGATGTCCAGCAGCCTTCCGCAGCAGCCGGGCAGGTCCTCGCCATGGAGCACCTCATATAAAATCTCCTGATCCCGGACCTGATTGATGAGTCCGTCTGAACACAGGAGCAAAAAATCTCCGCTTTCCAGAGAAACGACAAAGCTGTCGCACTCCACCCGGGGTTCTGTGCCCAGGGCGCGGGTGATGAGGTTCTTGCTGGGATGGAGCCGGGCCTCCTCGGGCGTAAGGTCCCCCCGCTCCACCATATCCTCTACCAGAGAATGGTCCTTCGTAATGCGCTGAATCCCGCCGGGGGTGATGCGATAGGCGCGGCTGTCCCCCACGTTGACAATCACGGCCTGGCTGCCGGTAATCACCGCGGAGACCAGAGTCGTCCCCATGCCCTTGCATTCGTCGGACAGTCCCGCCTTTTCGTTAACAGCCGCGTTTGCCCGGTTCACGGCGGCAACGGCGATATCCGATACCTGCTCGGCGCTTACGCCCGGCACAAGCGCAGGCTCCAGCGAAGCGAGAAAGGTCTCCACCGCGAGGCTGCTGGCCACATTTCCGGCCCGGGCGCCGCCCATTCCGTCGCAGACCACCAGAGCGGCGCGTCCTCCGTCCTCAAAGAGCCGGATGGCATAGGCGTCCTGGTTCTGCTGCCTGACTCTGCCCTTGTCCGTGATTCCCCACGCTTTCATCCCGATTCCTCCAGCTGCCGCTACAACACCGACCCTGAAGAAAACGGGTTAAGCCCGCAGCGGGCTCCCGCATTCCCCAGGCCTTCCGGCCGGTGCTGGGCAACGATCTATAATACCGGCGGGCGGATGCCCGCCGCGGATCCATCCAATTCATATCTATAGCGGCACTCTCTCGTCTTATGCTCCGGGTTCCCTTCCGCCGCTCTCCAGGAGCTGGCGGCGGCGGAGCTGGCCGCAGGAGGCGTCTATTCCTCTGCCCAAGCGCCGGCGGACCGTTACGGTCACCCCATGGGATTCCAGGCGGGCCTTGAATTCCCCAAGGCGCCTGCTGGGTACCAGGCCGATCTCCGAAACGGGATTGAGGGAAATGAGATTCACATGGCCGGGGGCGCGTTTCAACCGGGAGGCGAGCAGATCCGCCTGCCAATCGGCGTCGTTTACCCCGTCGATGAGGGCGTATTCATAGGAGATCCGGCGCCCGGTCTGCTGAAAATACCGGCGGCAGGCGTCCATAAGCGCGTCCACCCCGGTGCCCCGGTTGACGGGCATCAGGCGGGAACGGGTCTCGTCGTCGGGGGCGTGGAGGGATACCGACAACGTCAATTGTAAATGATAAGTTGCCAGTTTGTCAATTTTTTCGATAAGCCCCGAGGTGGAAAGAGAAATGTGGCGCATGCCGATGTTCATCCCCTGAGGGCGGTTTACCAGGTCCAGGAAACGAAGGACGTTTTCGAAATTGTCCATGGGTTCCCCGATGCCCATGAGAACGATGTTGGAAACAGGCAGGCCGGAATCCAGCTGGGTGAAGAGCACCTGATCCAGGATTTCCGACGGGGCGAGATTGCGCCGAAAGCCGCCCAGGGCGGAGGCGCAGAAAGCGCAGCCCATGCGGCAGCCCGCCTGGGAGGAAACGCAGACGGTGTTCCCGTGGCGGTAGCGCATGAGGACGGTTTCGATACAGTTTCCGTCCGAAAGGCGCCAGAGATATTTCACCGTCCCGTCTTCCGGGTCGGTCTGCTTTTTCACTATTTCGGGAACGGTTACGAAAAAGGTTTCCCTCAGCTTGTTCCGGAGGTTCTGGGGCAGTTCTGACATTTCGTCAAAGGACCGGGCGCCCCGGTGCAGCCTGCGGAAGATCTGTTCCGCCCTGTAGGAGGGTTCTCCCAGCTCCCGGAGAACGGTCCCGATTTCCTCGGGGGTCATGGATTTGATGTCGGTCATATGTTTTTCCTCATGCGGCAGATGAAAAACCCGTCGGTGCCGTGCCGGTGTGGCCAGAGGGTGAGCATGCCGCCCGGGACTTCCCCGAGGCCGGGCAGACGGAACGACTCCGGCGCGAAGCCGGGGGCTTCATCCAGAAAGGCGCGGACCACGGCTTCGTTTTCCTCCCGGCGCAGGGTACAGGTGGAATAGAGCAGGACGCTGCCGGGCTTTACGTAAGCGGAGAGATTTCGGAGGATGGCAAGCTGCAGGGACGGCAGGGTTTTCAGAGAGTCTGGGTCCTTATATCGGATGTCCGGTTTCTTGCGGATGACGCCCATGCCGGAGCAGGGCACGTCGGAGAGGACCAGGTCCGCGGAACCGACAAGGGAAGGCTCCGGTTTGGAGGCGTCCAGCAGAGCGGTTTCAAGAACGGAGATTCCCAGACGGCCGGCGCCCTCCCGGATGGCTTCCAGCTTTGCCGGATAGATGTCGCAGGAGAGGATGCTTCCCCGGTTTTTCATCTCCATGGCCGCGGCGAAGGACTTTCCTCCCGGCGCGGCGCAGCCGTCGATCACCCGGAAGCCGGGTTCCGGCGCGGCCGCCAGCACGGCAAGGCGGGAGGCGGGGTCCTGAATCTGAAAAAGCCCTTCGCGCCAGGCGGAAAGGCGCTCCAGACCGCCGGCGCCGGACAGCTTCATGCAGCCGGGCAGCCACGGATGGGGCTCCGCGGAAACCCCTTCCCCTTCCAGGCGGGCCGCAACTTCCTCCGGAGATGCCTTCAGGGAATTTACCTGGATCCAAAGCGGGGCGGGAGCGTTGTCGGCTCCCAGGAGGGCTTCGGTTTCCTCCGGACCCAAAACGGGCAGCATTTCCCTGATATACCACAGCGGATGGCTGTAAAGAACGGAAAGATAGGTCTCCCGGGGCTCCCGGGGCGGCAGGGGCAGGGCGTCTTTCCTCCCTGCCGCGGCGCGCAGCACGGCGTTGACCAGACCCGCGGCCCGGGGGTTCGAGTGGCGCCGGGCCAGCTTCACCGATTCGTTCACCGCGGCGCTCTGAGGAACGCGGTCCAGCATGGCAAGCTGGAAAAAGCCCAGGCGGAGGATATCCAGCACCTGAGGCTCCAGTTTTTTCAGAGAAACGGAGGAGAAGTGGGAGATCCAGAAATCCAGCAGGAGCCGGTTCTGCAAAACGCCGTAGCTCAGCTGGGCGGCGAGAGCCAGATCCCGGGGGGACAGCTCCGCCCGGGGGGCGGTTTTCCGAAGATAGACGTCCGACCAGGCTCCTTCCTTCCGGAAGGCGGCGAGGGATGCGTAGGCCAGCTCACGGGCGCTTACTTCCGCCATGCTCAGTTTCTCCTCCTGCCGGAGAAGAGGAGCATAAACCGAAGAAGCTGGGCCAGAGACACGAGAAGGGCCGCCACATAGGTGAGGGCCGCGGCGGAGAGGACTTTTCTGGCTCCCTCCACCTCGTCGTCCAGCAGCAGATGTCCGGATTCGATGGCCTCCAGGGCCCTGTGGGAGGCATTGAACTCCACGGGAAGAGTGACCAGCTGGAAGGCCACCATGAAGGCGAAGAATATGATGCCCAGGCCGAAGAGCGGCTGGGAATTAAACAGAAGGCCCAGAATGATGCACACAAAGGCCAGCTGGGAGCCGAAACGGGACAGGGGGATGATGGTCTGGCGCAGCCGGATGGGGCCGTAGTTCACGGCGTACTGCACGGCATGCCCCGCCTCGTGGGCCGCGACGCCCACGGCGGCGATGCTGGGCGAGTCGTACACTCCGGCAGACAGGCGGATCACGTTGTCCCTCGGATCGTAGTTGTCGGTGAGATTGCCGGGGATGCGCTGGATGTCAACGCCCTGGACCCCGTTCATGCGGAGGACTTCCCTGGCGGCATCCGCCCCGGTGGGCCCGTGGGCGGAGCGGATCTGGGAATACTTCCTGTAGTTGCTGCTGATGCGCCACTGGGCCCAGATCGTGAGGGCCAGGGCGGGAAGAAGTATGATCCAGTAGGTATAATCGTAATAAAAGTACATAGACACTCCTTCTTTTTTATAAAAGGCCGGGGCCGGCGGAGGTTCCCGGTAAAACGGGATGGCCCCGGAGATAGTCTGAAGCGGCCATCTTTTTTCCGCCCTCGCCCTGAAGGCGGGTGATACGAACGGCGTTTTGATCTCCGCAGGAGACGAGAATCCCTTCCCCGTTGGAGGAAAGCACCCTTCCGGCGGGGGCGGAGCAGGGTCCGCCGGGTCTGGCTTCCAGCAGCTTCAGGCGTTTTCCGTCCAGGCTTGTTCCCGCCGCGGGCCACGGGAGAAGACCGCGTATCTGATTTAGTATAGCCGCCGCGGGGCGGTTCCAGTCCACTTCGGAAAGTTCCCGGGAGAGCATGGGGGCATAGGTGGCCCCGGCAGGGTCCTGGGGAACGGCCGTGAGCTTTCCCGCGGCCAGAAGCGGCAGGGCCCGGCCGAGAGCTTCCGCGCCCAGGAGACTGAGCCTGTCGTGAAGCGCTTCGGAGGTTTCTTCCCGGCCGATGGGGGTCTTCATCTGGAGAAGGATATCCCCCGCGTCCAGAGCCTCGGCCATGCGCATAATGGTGATCCCGGTCTCCTCCTCCCCGTTTATAACCGCCCAATGGATGGGCGCCGCGCCCCGGTATTTGGGCAGGAGCGAAGCGTGGACGTTGACGCAGCCCAGCTCCGGCAGCTCCAGCACCGACGGGGGCAGCAGCTTCCCGTAGGCCGCCACTGCGATGAGATCGGGCCGCAGGCTCTTTAAAAGTTCCAGAGCGGCGGGATCCCGCAGAGAGGCGGGCTGGTATACCGGAGTGCCCTGGGACTCCGCCAGGCGCTTGACAGGGGGCGGCGCGGGCTTCATCCCCCTGTTTCTGGGCTTGTCCGGCTGGGTGAAGACGGCCAACACCCGGTGGCCGTCTTCGTAGAGCCGCTCCAGTGAAGGAACGGCAAAATCCGGGGTACCCATAAATACGATCTTCAAGGCTTAACCATTCCTTCTTTTTTTCTCTGCGGAATAATCCCGCAGTTCATCGTCGGACAGATACCGGCTCACGCGCTCGGTAAAAAGATGCCCGTTCAAATGTTCGGTTTCGTGGCACAGGGCCCGGGCGGTGAGGCCCTCCCCCGTCATTTCAAAGGGTTTTCCGAAGCGGTCCAGGGCCCGGACCTTGACGCGCATGGGACGGCGCACCAGACCCACGACGCCGGGGATGCTCAGGCACCCCTCGGGACCCTCCTGCTCCCCGCTCACGGACAGGATTTCGGGATTGATCAGTTCCACAAATTCCTCGTTTTCGTCCATCACCAAAACCGCGCGGCGCAGCACTCCCACCTGGGGAGCGGCAAGGCCCGCCCCGCTGGCGTCCACAAGGGTTTCCCTCATGTCGTCCAGAAGCATATGAAGATGACCGTCAAAGTTCGTAACGGGACGGGACTGCTTTAAAAGTGTGGGTTCGCCCCGGGTCAGAATTTTTCTCAATGCCATTGTTGTTCCTCCGATACTCATACTTGCGTTTCTACATCAGTTTATTCAAGACTGTCGCTGTCTGCAAACAGAGACAGGTTCCTGTTTTGTTTTTCATTCCGGAAGGTGCGCAGCAGCCAGCCGATCCACTCCCTGGTCTTGCGGTCGTTTTTTCCCATCAGGGTGAGGCGGTAGCGGTAGCGGTTGTTGACCTTCAAAACAGGAGCCGGGGCGGGGCCCAGCACCAGAAGCTCCGGCGCGCCGGGGTTTGCGCCCAGCGTCTTCTCCAGCATGCCGCGGAGGTTCCGGCAGCCACGGAGGGTCTCCGTCTCGTCCCGGCCGGACACCGTGAGGGTGAACAGATCCGAGAAAGGAGGAAAGCCGCGGATCCGGCGAAGGGCGATTTCCGAATCATAAAACCCCTCGTAATCCTGGGCGGCGGCAAAGCGGATGACGTCGTTATCCGGGGTGAAGGTCTGGAGCACGGCCCGGCCCTCCCGGTCTCCCCTGCCGGCGCGGCCCACCACCTGGGTGAGCAGGGAAAAGGTGCGCTCCCTGGCCCGGAAATTGTCCACATAGAGGGACAGGTCGGCGTTGATGACCCCCACGAGGGTGACATTTTCAAAATCCAGGCCCTTGGCCACCATCTGGGTTCCCACCAGCACGGGGATTTTCTCCTTAACAAAGCGGTCCAGGAGGACCTCATGGGGCCGAGAGGGGGAAACCGTGTCGGTGTCCATCCGGAGGATTTCCACGCCGGGAAAAAGGGCTTCCAGCTCCTCCTGCACCTTCTGGGTGCCGGCCCCTATGTACTTGACCAGCCCTCCGCAGTCCGGACAGCGGCCGGTATCCTTTTCCGAGTGCCCGCAGTAATGACACATGAGGCGGCCGTTGGCGGAATGATAGGTCAGAGGGACGCTGCAGCGGGGACACTCCGGGACCCAGCCGCACTCGCCGCAGGCCACCATCCGGCTGTTGCCCCGGCGGTTGAGAAAAAGGATGCTCTGGCGGCCCGAGCGGATGTTCTCCTCCAGCTCTTCCCGAAGGACCGAGCTGATTACCCCGCCGTTTCCCTCCTTCAGCTCGCGGCGCATGTCCGCCAGAATGACCCTGGGAAGGGGACGGTCGTTGTACCGGGAGGAGAGAAGAAAGGAACGATACAGACCCGTCTCGGCAAAATAAGCGGTTTCCACCGCCGGGGTCGCCGAGCCCAGAAGAAGGACCGCGTTGTCCCGGGCGCAGCGGTATTTGGCAATATCCCGGGCGTGATACCGGGGATTGTTTTCCGATTTATAGGAGTATTCCTGTTCCTCGTCCAGAACGACGAGGCCCAGGTTTTTCAGCGGCGCGAACACGGCCGAACGGGTCCCCACCACGATGTCCACCAAACCCGCGCGGATGCGCTTCCATTCGTCGTACCGCTCCCCCACCCGGAGGGAGCTGTGCAGAACGGCGATGCGCCCCGGGAAGTAGGAGGAAAAGATGGAAACCAGTTGCGGCGTTAGAGCGATTTCCGGAACCAGGACCAGGGCGGTTTTTCCCCGGGCAAGGACCCGCTCCAGAAGCCTTATATAAACGAGAGTTTTACCGCTTCCGGTTACTCCCCGGAGAAGGGCGGCGGCAGGTTCTCCCCTGCTGATGAGGGCGCTGATCCCCTCAAAGGCGGCTTCCTGCTCCCGGCTGAGGACAATCGGTTTCCCGGGCTGTCCGGACTCGGGGCGAAGGGGACGGCGGAAGACCTCCCGGGCCGAGAGGGCGACGACGCCGGCCTTCTCCAGACCCTTCACGGTGGCGGGGGACGCACCGGTAAAATAGCACAGCTCCTTGACGGAAAGGGAGCCCGCCTGGGCCAGAAGCTGCACCGATGCGCGGCGCAGGGGGGCGGCTCGCTTTCCGCTTTCCAGAAGCCCCAGGGCCTCTTCCGCCGGGAGGGCCAGAGAGACGACGCTTTCCATTTTATCGCGGACGCCGCGCAGAGCGTGCGTCTCGGAGAGAAGGATGTTCTTTTTTGCAAGAAGCCTCACGGCGGGGCCGGGGTCGTCCTCGCCGAAGGCCAAGGATACCGCGCTCCAGTCGGCCTCGCCGCCGTTGGCATACAGAACGTCCAAAAGACGTCTGGCGCCTTCCGAACGGGCGGCGGCCCCATAAGCCGCTTCCCTGTCCACCCCGCCTGCAACCTTCACGGTGTCTTTGAGGGAGAACCAGAGACCCGCGGGGAGCATTGCCTTCACAGCGTCGTAAAGGGTGCAGAAATACCGGTCGCGCATCCACAGGGCGATGCGGAGCCCGGCCTCGTCCAGCACGGGGGCCTCGTCCAGAAGGGCGGTGAGGGATTTTAAGCTGCGGGCGGCGGGATTCCGGGACAGGGCAAGGATGATCCCCTCGGAGCGCCGGTTGCCCCGGCCGAAGGGGACCATGACGCGGACGCCCGGAGCCGCCCCGCCGCAGAGGGCCGGGGGCACGGCGTAGTCATAGGGTTTATCTATGGCGTAAGCCGCCTCGGCAAGGGCGACCTTCGCCGTCAGTACGCCTTCCATCTTTTCCTCCCTAACCGATCATCCGCCGGAGAAGGATTTTGGTCAACGCCAAAAAGCGCGGATCCGGCGCGAAGCGCCCGACTGCCGCGCCATTTCTTTTTCCGGCCCCGGGGTATGCCGCCGATTTTACCTGTCGGCGGTTTTTTTACCGGCGATCTCATTGATCGCGGTGGTCACGGGCTTTTCCGACAACGGCTCCCCTTCGTTTTCCGCTTCCTGGGCAATGATCCGGGCACGATGGGCAATGACGTTGACCAGCCGGTAACGGTTGGGAACTTTTTTCAGAAGATCGTTCATAGCGGGATACAACATGGGTTATTCTACCTCCCTGATGAGATGTATTCTGTCCTTTGTGCGGCAATGCTCGGCAGTGATAATCGCGTCCAGCTCCGCCGCAGAGGAATTTTTATCGCGGTTGATTACAATGTAGTCGTATTGATCCATCCGGGCATATTCCTCACGGACTTTTCTCAGCCGGCAGGCGATCTTTTCCTCGCTGTCGGTGTGCCGGCTTCGGAGCCTGCGCTCCAGTTCCTCCAGAGAAGGCGGGGCGACAAAGACCAGAACGGCCTCGGGGCGCGCCGCTTTCACCTGGGCCGCCCCCTGGACCTCGATGTCCAGCAGAACGTCGTTTCCCAGGCTCATCTCCCCATCCACGAAATCGGCGGAGGTGCCGTAATCGTTATCCACATAGCTGGCGTGCTCCAGCAGCCGGCCGTTTTCCACCATATCGGCAAATTCCTCCCGGGAGACAAACCAATAATCCTTGCCGTTTTGCTCTCCGGGCCGAGGCTCCCGGGTGGTAAGAGAGACCGAGAAGCGCATGTTCCCGCGCTTTTCCAGAAGATCCGCAATGATCGTGCTCTTTCCCACCCCGGAGGGACCGGAAACCACAATCAGCTTTCCCCTGCTGTTATTCATCGATCTCCTCGTCCTCTTCTTCCTCCACATTCAGGCGGTTTGCCACGGTTTCCGGCTGTATGGCGGAAAGAATGACATGGTCGCTGTCCATAATGAGCACCGCCCTGGTGCGCCGGCCGTAGGTGGCGTCAATGAGCACGCCCCGGTCCCTGGCTTCCTGGATGATGCGCTTGATGGGCGCGGATTCGGGACTGACAATGGTGATGAGGCGATTGGCGGAAACCATGTTTCCAAAGCCGATGTTGATGAGCTTCATGCGTTATACTCCCCTTTATTCCGATTCCAAGATCCAATCAATCCGCGCCGTTACCGGGAAGGCGTCCGCGGCGTCCCCGGCCTTTCGCTGCCGGATAGGCTATTCCACGTTCTGGGCCTGTTCCCGAATCTTTTCAATTTCCGCTTTCATGTCGATGACGCTGCGGGCGATGGAAATGTCGTTTCCCTTGGAGCCGATGGTGTTGGCCTCGCGATTGAGTTCCTGGACCAAAAAGTCCAGCTTCCGGCCGATGGGAGTGCCGGAGCGCAGCATATCCCGAAGCTGGGAAACGTGGCTGCGCAGGCGGACGGTTTCCTCGTTCACCGCCACCCGGTCTGCAAAGATGGCGGCTTCCGTCAGGATTCTCGCCTCGTCCATCTGGACGCCGGCAAGAAGTTCATGCATCCGCTGTTCCAGCTTTGCGCAGTATTCCGCGACGGTCTTGGGAGAGCGCTCCTCCACCTGGGACACGATCCCTTCGATGGTGTTCAGGCGGGCCTCCATGTCTTCGGCCAGCCGGGAACCCTCCTGCTCCCGCATGCGGGAAAAGCCAAGAAGCGCCTGGTCCAGGACCAGAAGAATGTCACGGGTCAGGTTTTCCAAATCCTCCTGCTGCTTTTCCACCAGAAAGATGTCGGAAAAACGGGCGAGAACGGAGACCGAAATGTCGTCCTTCAGCCCGTAGTCGTCCCGAAGCTGCCGGAGGGCGTCCACATAGCCCTGGGCCACGGGCCGGTTCACGGAAACGGAAACCTCGTCGGTCCCGCAGCTCTGAATGGTGATAAAAACGTCCACCTTTCCCCGGGAGATGGACTCCTGCACCCGGGAGCGGATGGCGTCCTCAGCGTAAGTATAGATACGGGGAAGCTTGATGGAACAGTCGAAATAACGGTTGTTCACCGAGCGCAGCTCTACGGTGATATCCCTGTGCCCGACGATTTCCTGGGCGCGCCCGTAACCGGTCATGCTCCTCAACAAAATGGAATTCATCCTTTCCACGGTCCGCCGCAATCCGGAGGGCCGGCAGCAGTCGTAAAAGCGCGGGAAAACCGCGCGGAAACAATTGGGTATAATAATTCATTATACCACAAAATTAATGAAATAGCAAAAAAAGCTTCCGAACGGCTCAGACTCCGGGAGGACGGGTTCCCTTTCCCCAAAGACCGGCCAGTCTTCCCCTAAAGGAAAAGATGAGCCGGGAAAAGCCAAGATCGTATACGATAAAGGCCGCGTTTCCCAGAAGGAAAGCGAACAGGGCGAAATCCGCCACCGCCGGCACCGTTTCCGCAAAAAGGGTGAAAAAACCAAAGTACAGGACGAAGAGGAGGGCGTTGAACACGCAGAGCTTTAAAAACCACTCCAGGGGCAGCTTTCCCAGCCGCTCGATAAGGCTTTTCACCACGGGATAATGGCCGAAAAAGAGAAGGTAGAGGACGGCGGTTCCTTTGTCCGGGAGGAGAAGGAGCGATAGAATGCCCGTTACGGCATAACAGAACAGCCCTCCAGGGATGCCAAAGCGAATCACGGCGGCGGCGGGCAGAAGCCCCGCCACGGCAACCAGAGCCAGACGTCCCGTGGGAGCCACGGCGGAGAGAAAGAGGACGACCAAAGACAAGGCCGCCAGCACCGCCGCAAAGGATAGCGTTTTTGTGCGTTCCTTCATTTCCGGTTCTCCCAGTACTTTAACAGCAGGGAATGAGATCCCCGCCCATGCATTCACAGCAGCAGTCCGCGCAGACGAGAGAGGTACAGCAGTCGCAACCGCTCATTCCCATGGGATTGCCGTAACCCGCGGGCCGGTATGCCTGGCCGCCGGACTGCATATAATTGAGCGCCTGCCGGTATTCCGGATTGGCGGGGTTCATGCTGCAGGCGGTCTCGTAGTGACGGCGGGCCTCGTCCAGCCAGCCTTTCCGGTAGGCGATGCTGCCCATGAGAAAATGCCATTCCGCATCCTGGTTGGTGACGGTGCTGAGCATCTGCTCGGCCTGGGCGATATTGCCGCGGTTGATGTGCAGGCGGACGGTATAGTAAAAGGTCGCGTTGGGGGGCGTTTCATAGGCCCCGCGGGAGGAAGAGGAATAGCTCTCCTGCCGTCTGGGTCCTCCCCCGGCGGCGCGCATCTTCACAATGGCGTCGTAAGCCTCGTTGATTTCCTTCATTTTTTCCTGGGCGAGGTCGGACAGGGGGTTGTCGTGATAATTGTCCGGATGGTATTTTCGGGCCAGTTCCCTGTAAGCCTTTTTGATTTCCTCGTCGCTGGCGCCGGGGGACACGTTCAGGACCTGGTACGGATCATTCATTCTCTGTTCTCCTATCCCATTTCTTTGCCGGGGACCGAAAGCTGCCGTCAAGGACCTGCCGGGTGACCTGAGGCAGTCCCAGATAAATCATATTTTCCAGGATATCCGACCATACGCCGAAGTCCACCAGCTCAAAGGCCGAAGCCATAAGGCTCTGGGAATGGCGCAGGGTAGTCTCCAGAGAGGATAGCGCCTCGCCGGCTATGGGAGAAGCCGAAAGGGCATACCGAAGGGCCACGGGGTTGTAGTTCCCCTCTTTTAAATCCGCCGCGAGATCATCGCAGGCGTCAACAATATAAATCCATCTGCCCAGATGATAGAGAAGCTGCTCCAGCGGACGCCGCCGCTTCGGGTCCTCCACGCCCAAGGCCGAGAAACTGAGGATCCTTGCAAAGGTGTCGGCGGGCCTGTCCAAAGAATCGCAGCCATCCTCCTCCAGGGCTTTGAGCTCACGGAGGCAAAGAGAAACCTGCCTGTCAAACTCCGGCCGCAGCCGGGCGGCCTTTCGATAAGCCGGGTAAAAGAAAAGAGACAGGAGGCGATAGACGGCCGCTTTCGGGAAGGGACTGTCCGAAACGGAATCTTTCAGTTTCCACCAGAAGAGGATCATGCTGTCGTCGGCGGCAAGCTCAAGGGCACCCGTCCGGGCGCAGACGCATTTTTTCCGGAGCGGGCTGGCGGCGCATCGGAGATGCAGATAATCCGGCTGCGTTTCCGGGGAGAGCAAAATCGCCAGGAAGGTAAAATCGTAATTGAGAATCCACCGGGCAAAGGGCCCGTATCTGTTTTCGAGCGTATGGCAAAGGCCGCAGTAAGCCGCTTTGAACTGTTCAAAGTGTTTCACCTTCAGTTCGCCGCGCAGAGGCCTCACGTATCCGAACATGCCGATTCCTTTCCCGGCGGCGCGCCCCCGGCTTCCCCGCCGGCGGCCGGCCGGGAAGTGAATATTCGCACATGGGAAAAGCGGAACTAGGCTTCCGTTACCTCCGTGATTTCAAATCCGGAGGGCGAAGATCGCCGGAGTTTCCGGTCCCGCAGGACGGCGGGCGCCGTCCCCAGAATAAAGCCCGCGCCGGCGGCAAGGCTTCTGGCGGTTTCCGCCGAGGTAAAGGCCGCGCACAGGAAGTATCCGGCGAAAAAACAGGCAAAAGGGACGATAAACACCAGAAACATGGGAAAAAACCGGGAAGCGGCGCATTCCACCGTCACCCTGGCCCCTTCCCCGGCTCCCGCGGAGTTTACCGCCGTTATCCGGGCGGTCTGCCCCCGCCCGGCCCCGGAGACACCGCAGGAGGAGCAGGCTTTTTCGAAGGTCCCGGAGCGGTCCAGTTCCACTTCCGCAAGGCCGCCGTCCAAAATCCGTATTACCCTGGCGCTGCAGCGCATGGAAGCCCTCCCTCGTGCCGGACGGGCATATACCTGTCCCGGATCGTTTTCGCTGAAGACGCAGCGGAGATCGTTTCAAACGCATCGGCCGGGCGGGGAAAAACCACCCACCGATGCGCAAATCAGCTGGTGATGGAGACCACAACCTTATATTCTCCCACCGGGCCCGCATCGTCATACCCGTCCAGATATGCCTTGGCGGAAACCGTATAGCGGCCGGTGGCACCGATATCCTTCAGGTCGGCGACCAGATGGATTTTTTCAGGAGAAACGGTATTCAGGGATTCTTCCGGGCCGCGGATGGTGACCTGCACCGATTGGGTCACCAAGGAAGCCGAATATCCCTCCGGAACATCAGAAAGAATGATTCGGGTGGCGTCGTAGGTTCGGGTGGGAAGGCCCGACAGCCTGATATGCACCGTCGCCTGGGAGACGCCGCTGAGATTGTTGATCCCGGCGGGCAGGGTGATATTATACAGGAGATCGGAGGAAACCAGGATCTTGGAGAGATCGATGGCGGCGAGGGAAATGGAGTCGATATTCTTGAGGTCCTCGGCTTCGCCCGAAATGGATATGGTGGACGGTTCCACGGAATAGGTCATGTCGTCCTTTGTGGAACCGGGGCTTTCAATAAAAGTGACGTCCAGAGGCACGTCCTTCACCACCACGATGGGCAGGGTGACAAAAACCGTGGCGGGGTCTTCCCGGATATTGTCGGAGACAATTTCATTTCCGTCGGCGTCCCGCAAAGAATACCCCAGGGTGTCGGTGATGGTTTCGCTCACGTCGATACGGGACAGGGTGACCTGGGCATACTCCACCTTGGAGACCAGGGCCTCCTGCCCGCTGATTTCCACGGTGCCGGGGCTGAAGATAAATTCGTCGGCCACGTAGCCGTCGGCTACATTTCCATCGAAAACCCCGCGGACGGGAACGGTCTTGGTGGACATCTTGTCGATGACCACACGGACGTAATTGCTGCTGCGGGACAGGATGGAGATGCTGCTGGACAGAACGTTGTCGGAGAACACAACGTCATAGGCAAGGTTTTTGGTACCGACGGATTCCACGTCCGACAGGTCCACCCGGATCTGAATGTTCTCCTTGTCCACCCGGGAAATGGTATTGCGCTTGCCCTGGAGCTTTAAATCCACCGTGGCGTCCTTCCCCTCCACCACCATGAGGCCGCGCTCGGCCAGCGCGTCGTTTTCCCCTATGAAGCTCACGGGAATATCCCGGATGGTGGTTTCCACATCCGGGTTTTCCACATTGTCCACATACAGCCAGAGGGCCACGGCGATGAGGACGGAAAGCACGATATACAGGGGTCTGTTGCTGCGCTGCTTATCCATCGGCTTTTCCATCCTTCTTTGCCCGGAACAGGCCGAAAAAATCAAAGCCCTTTTTCCGGGTGGTTTCTTTTTCCGGGGCAATGAGCTCCTTGCGAAGAAGCTTTTCCAGGGTCTCCGGCGCCAGGTGCCGCTTGAGCATGCCGCCCACCGCCACGGAGATGGCGCCGGTTTCCTCGGAGACAATGGCAACCACGGCGTCGGAATGTTCGCTCATGCCGATGCCGGCCCGGTGACGCATGCCCAGGTCGCGGCTCAAGTTGGTGTTGTTGGAAAGGGGCAGGACACAGCCGGCCCCGGCCAGGCGGCCTTCCCGGATGATGACCGCCCCGTCGTGGAGGGGAGCTTTCACAAAAAAAATGTTCTTGAGAAGCTCCGCGGAGACCTCGGCGTTGAGAATGGTCCCGGTGCGCAGGGCGTCGTCCAGGCGGATATTTCGTTCAAAAACAATAAGGGCGCCTGTGCGCGAGGCGGAAAGCTCGGCGCAGGCGGTGACCGTCCGGGTGATGACTCCCTCCAGACTGGCGCTCTCCTCCCGGCTGAAGAGATTGCCCCAGGAGCGGCTCCCCATCTGCTCCAGGAGGCGCCGCAGCTCCGGCTGGAACACAATAACCAGAGCCAGAAAACCCAGCTCCACCGTCCGTCCGATGATGAAATTAAGGACGTTGAGCCCGAAAATGGAGGAAAGCCAAAGGGCGGCAACAAGGACGACGATGCCCTTGATGACCTGCTCGGAGCTGGTGCGGCGCACCAGAAGGATCAGCCGATAGACAAGATAAGCTATGATCGCGATATCGATGATATCGGCGACCCTCATTGTCAGCAGATATTTCCACAGCGTCTGCAGAATTTCGGCGATAAACTCCATCTTCAGCTTCCTTCACTGGCATTCTCCGCAAAGCCAAATGGACCGTGCGGGACGGCAAACCCTTCGGCTTTGCGGAGAACCGGTTTCTTTTACACTTTTTTATTATATAATAGGAAGCTTAAAATGGCAATACGGGCTATTTATTAATTTTCTTTTTTAAAAGATCCTCCGCGGCTTTGATCAGTTCGTCAATATCACGTTTGGTGCTGAAGGCGGATACGCTCATGCGAACCGTACCGCACTCCGCCGTGCCGGCACTCCGATGGGCCAAAGGCGCGCAGTGGAGTCCCGCCCGGACGGCGATCCCACGGTCGGAAAGCTCCGAACCTACCGTCTCGCAGTCCCTGTCGTAAAACCGGAAGGACAGAACTCCGCCCTGACAGAAGAGGTGCGGCGCCTTATAGACCCGGAGCCCGGGAAGACTTTCCAGAGCTTCCGCCGCCCTGCCCACAAGTTCTTTCTCGTGGCACAGGATCCTGTCGGTCCCGCGGCGCTTTACAAACTGGATTCCCTCAAGAAGACCCGCGATCCCTGGTAAGTTATGAGTTCCCGCCTCCAGGCGGTCGGGAAGGAAGTCCGGCATTTCGGCCTTTGCCGACATGCTGCCGGTGCCTCCCTCCATGAAGGTTTTTACGGGGGAGTCCCCGCAGAGCAGGATGCCCGTTCCCTGAGGCCCGTAGAGACCTTTGTGGCCGGGCATGGCGATAAAGGCGGCCTTTAGAGCCGACATGTTCACATCCAAAGCGCCGGCAGACTGGGAGGCGTCCAGGACAAAGGGTACGCCGCGTTCCCGGCAGAGGGCGGCAATGCGCTCCACCGGAAGGATGTAGCCGAAGACGTTGGACATATGGTTGCAGATCACCGCGGCGGTGTCGTTCGTTATCCGGCTTTCAAAGGCGTGAAAGGTACTCTCCGGCTCAAAGGGCTCGGAGGCGGCCACCAGGATCTTCACATTCCCGACGGCGTGCAGGGGACGCAGAACGGCGTTGTGCTCGTACCCGGAGATCACCACGCGGTCTCCGGGCCGGACCAGGCTTTTGACGGCGATGTTCAGTGCGTGGGTGGCATTGCAGGTAAAGACAACGTGCTCCGGGTCCGGGACGGAAAAAAGGTCAGCCGCCTCCTCCCGGCACCGGAGAACGGTTTCCGCCGCGGCCATGGCGGCCTCGTAACCGCCGCGGCCGGGACTTGCCAGATGGTTTACGGCATACAGAGCGGCTTTGCCCACGGCGGCCGGTTTCTGGAGGGAGGTCGCGGCATTGTCGAGATAGGTCATTGCGGCACCTCACGGTAACTTCCGTCGTCGGACATGACATATATGCGAACCGGAGAAAGGCCGGCTCTCTTCAGGCGCATCAGAGCGTCCGAAAGACGGTCTTCGGAGAGCCTGATGGAATAGCTGCAGCCTTCTTCCGAAAGGACCCTGGGAGAACGAAAAAGCTGAACGGAGATGCCTGCGCGCTCCAAAATTCTTGCCGCCCGCTGGGCGCAGGTGAGCGACCGGCATACAATCAGATATTTTATCATTGGCTGATTCCCCTCTCAGAATCATTTTATGCCGTCCCGGAGGGGTTCGTGAGAAACCGCCCCGACACGGAATGACGGAAACACAGGGCAATTCCAATAAAAAAAGGCGGGCCGAAGGGCCCGCCTGCGTACCTCCCGCCGTAAAGCGGCGAGAGAACGACAAACAAGTACATCTATTTCCGCGCTTTCGGGGCCGGATCGGCGGCGAAAATGCAGCGGAACGCATCAAGAATGAAAACCTTTCTTAGGTCTCCGGAGCGAATATGTTCCGGTCGAAGACCTTCATTACTTCATCCACGACGTAGTCGAAATTATCCGCGTCCTTGAACAGCACCCAGTTGAGGCCGATAAAGTTGGATACGCCCATGAGGACATAGCTCAAGACCTCGGAATCCACATCGATGAGTTCACCCTTGGCCTTGGCGGCGTCCAGCTGTTCCACGTAATATTTGGAGAAATTCGCGTAATAGTCGACGAAGAGCTGCTTGTCGATGTACAAAGATTCCCAGATGATATTGTACATGTGCTTGTGTTCCCGGATATACTCCAGCCAGCTTTTCAGGCCCATGCGCTCGGCTTCCCTGCGGTTTTTGCAGCCACGGATGGATTTGCTGATGTGTTTGCGGATCTCGTGGCTGTATTGGAGCAGAAGAAATTTATACAGATTGTATTTTCCGTCAAAGTAAATATAAAAGGTGCCGGAGGCGACGGAGGCCAGCCGAGTGATATCATGGATCGAAGCTCCGTAATACCCCTTTTCGAAGAAAACCTGTTCCGCAGCGACGCAGATTTTCATCAGGGTCTCTTCCCCGCGCTGTGTTTTCGGCCTGTTGACCAGTACGTCCATACATCCATACCTCAATCAATTCTGATTTGGAATCCCGGTATCCCGGACTCCTAAAGCCGCTCCGCATCGTATCCGGAGGGATTGGCGGCCCGCCGAGACATGAACCGAGTTTCAATACTGAACATTATAAAAACAGTTTTGCTCCTTGTAAAGAGTTTTGTGAAATATAAGTATTTTTCCAGCGCTTCGCTTCCAATTAGAAGTAAAAAGCGAGTTCAGAAGCACAAATCGGGTATTTTTAAGGGAAAAGCACGGGCGAACCCAGGAACGGCGGACTGTACGATTATCCGCCGTTCCCGGCACTTTTTCACACCGTGTAGAGGGTTTCACAATTATTGACAAAGCCCAGCACCAGACTTGCAAAGAGCATGGGCTTTTCGTACATGGAGGCGTGCCCGCAGTCGGGCATAAGGGCATAGGAGACGTGCCTGAGCCGGGAGACGATAAATTTCTGCTCCGGCGGGGGCGTGATGAAATCGAATTCGCTGGAGATCACCAAAGTTTCCGCCTGGATTTCGGAAATTCTGTCTCTGAGATCCAAAGTGCTGGCGCTGTCGGTAAGCCGAATCATGGAGGAGACGAAAGCTTTGTTGGAGAAGATGGGAATGAGAAGCTTTTTGCGGTTTTCCATCCACTCGTTGTTTTCCAGATAGAACTTGGGAGAATAGATCACCGGGATGGTGGTGTAATAATAGGCCTCGCCGTCGGAGGCGGCCCGGTTCCAGCCCTCGCCGATATCCCTGAGCCAGGGAGAAGTATAACAGGTAGTATTGGACAGGACGAGCCGGTCCACGCAGGAGGGATATTTTACTGCGAAATGCAGCGCCACTTCCCCGCCGTAGGAGATTCCCAGAATGTTTATCTTTTCGAGTTTCAGCTCGTCCAGAAGGGCGCGGATCAGATCCGCCTGGATCTCCTGGGTATAGGGTCCTTCCATTTTATCCGATCTTCCCTGGTCCAGCATGTCCAGGAGAATCAGCCGGTTCTGCCGGCTGAAGGGACGGACGAAGGGGTTCCAGCTCAGGCAGTTCATCATAATCCCGTTGAGGACCAGAAGAGGACTGCCTTCTCCGTGAGTTTCATAATAGATATTCTTTCCCTGAAATGTGAAATTAGCCATTGCGATTCCTCCGTTCGCGTTTCAATACTCGGGGGTTTTCAGCGCTTGTAGATGATGCCAAGTTCCAGAGCCTGCCGTTTCAGTTCGTCCCGGAAGTCCGGATGCGCGATGGAGGACAGGATCTCCACCCGCTCCCTGAGGTTCGTGCCCTTGAGCTGGGCGACGCCGTACTCGGTCACCAGATAGTCCACGTCGTTGCGGGACAGGGACACCGCCGCGCCCGCCTTGAGCTGGGGAACGATTTTGGAGACCTCGTGGCGTACTCCCGTCTTGGGATCCTTGACCATGGCGGTGGAGTACAGGGCGATGATGGATCTGCCGTTTTTGGACATCTGAGCGCCGATGGCGGTGTCCGCCTGTCCGCCGGTGCCTGAAAACTGCATGGAACCCAAAGACTCGGAGCAGCACTGGCCGGTAAGGTCCACTTCCAGGGTGGTGTTGATGGAAACCTGGTTGTCGTTTCTGGAGATAACGTAGGGGTCGTTCACCTCCGCGCCGTCACGGATCTGTACGGCGGGATTATGGTCTACGAATTCATACAGCTCCGGGGTTCCAAGCACCATGGTGGCGACCATCTTTCCCCGATCCACCTGTTTTTTCGAACCGTTGACGACGCCCATATTTGCAAGCTTCATAATACCGCTGGTAAGAAGCTCGGTGTGAACGCCCAGGTCGTTTTTATTTTCCAGCCCCCTGGCCACGGCATTGGGGATGCCGCCGATGCCCAGCTGGATGCAGTCGCCGTCGTGAACCAGGTCGGAGATGTATTTACCGATAACGGCGTCCTTCTCCGTAAAGGGGAGGTCCGGCAGGACGGGCACGTCGTAGTCGGCTTTTATCATATAGTCCACGTCCCGGACGTGGAGCTCCACGTCACCGTAAGTATACGGCATGTGAGGATTAATTTCCAGTATTACAATGTCGGCGGCTTCAATCATGCGCTTTTCATACGTATTGCTGATGGACAGGGAGACATAGCCGTGCTTGTCGGGCATGGTCGCGCTGCCGACATAAATATTCGGATGGATGTGGTCCAGACGCTTATACGCGGAGGAATGCAGGTGGCCCGGGATGAAGGAGGTATTGCCGTTTTTATGGGCCGCACGGAGAAGCGGGGTGTAAAACCAGCCGTCGATATTAAAGGAATCCTTGTATTCCGCCTTGTAGAGAGGAAGGTCGGCCATGGGAAGACAGTTGGTGAGGGTTACGTTTTTAACCCGTCCGGCAAGGGTATGCAGAGAACTCAGAAAGAGTTTGCCTTCGGCGGCGCCGAGGCCTGTGACGATCTGAAAATCGGACTGGACCAGCGAGAGCGCTTTGTCCAGAGATATTATTTTTGACTCGTACTCCAACATAGTGTAAAACTCCTTTCCGCCGCGATGCGGCATACCACTGCAACGGCGGAGCCGGAGAATTCCCGCGGGCGGACGGTAACCGCCCGCGGGACGCCGGATGCCGTATTGAAACCGACCGGGCCGGCTTTCGGGGATTGGTCCGATAGCCAGGCCCGGCTGCGGTCAGAGGAGAGTGGGTTTCTTACTTACCGAGAATGGTATCCACGTTTTCCAGCGGGTAGACAACCGTCCAGCCGGTGGAGGAGGAAGAATCCACCTTGGACAGGTTCATTTCCTGAGTACCGGCGCGCAGGCCGTTTGCATAGTCAATCTCTCCGCCGAAGGGGTTCTGAATAGGGGCGCTTTGCAGGGCTTCCATATAGGAGGCCCAGGTTACAGGCTGACCTTCCAGACGGCGGAGGCCTTCGCAGAAGAAGTAGGCGGCGATCCACCCGGTCTGGGCATAAGCGTTGTTGTCATAATCGTCAGCGATATGGGCCTGATACTCGGCCAGCGCGTCGGCGCGCTCGCCCTCGTAGGATACCCAGCCGCTGCCGTATACGTCGAATTTGCCCTGGATGACATCCTTAATCTGGTCGGCAATGGCGGGGGCAACGTTCACATAAGTGGTGATGACGTCCTTGTTCACATCCTGAGCGGCCAGTTCCTTGATGATGGTGGGGATGGTGGCCTGGATGGCGGCGCCCACGATGAAGTCGACATTGTCGTTCTTGATGGCGGTGACGGCCGCGCTCACGTCGGCAGCGCCCGCCGCGACCTGCTCGGATACAAGCTCAACATTCAGTTCCTTGGCCATGGCTTCGCAGCCCCAGAGGAGGTCCTTGCCGGCGTCGTCGCTGGTGTAGATGACGCCGATCTTCTTGGCGCCGAAGTTACCGACGGCACGGGCGACCATGATTTTGCCTTCGGTCTTGTAAATCGGCTGTACCGGGAAGAGGTTGTAGCCTTCGTCGTTGGTGGTTGCATTTTCAGCGTACAGCTGGCCGATGCCGGTTGCAAAGTACACGCTGGGGATACCGTAGGTCTTCAGGTCAGCCACAGTGGCGCCCACAACGGGAGTGCCGAAGTGGCCGACAATGGCGAATACCTTTTCATCTTCCACCATTTCCTGGAGGAAAGCCTTACCCTTGACCGGGTCAAACTCGTCGTCCTTGTGGAGGAAGGTGATTTTTCTGCCGTCGATGCCGCCGGCTTCGTTGACCATGTCAAGATACGCCTGGATACCGGCCAGGAAGGGCACGCCCACAGGGGCATACGCGCCGGAGGTGGCGGCCGTGTTGGCAATCTTGACCTCGGTGTCGGTGACGCCCTGGACATAGCTGGAAGCGGCATCTTCCGTGGGAGCCGCGGTGGGAGTGGCCGTTGCGCTGCCGCTTCCGCCGCCGCAGGCAGTGAGGGCGAGGACCATTAAGGCTGCCAAAAGAAGCGAGAGAAATCTTTTCATAGTAATCCTCCTTAATATATTTGGGTATACCTCAGTGAGGATTGACGCGGCCAGGCAGCCTGCCTTCCGTCCGCGGGAATTTGGGAATGCGTTTTTTCCGCAGACATTGTGACATATGTACCGGGCAGCGCTCAACCGTCACGTTCCCATGAATGAAACGCGCGGGGGCATTTACAGACAACACAGAAACATCCGACAAATCAGTTGGAACCGAGATAGGCCTCCATCAGCTTGGGGTTCTTGATGAGCTCGGAGGCTTCCCCGCTCATGCTGATGTTTCCCAGCTCGATGACATATCCGAAATCCGCAATCTTCAGAGTCTGGAGGGCGTTCTGCTCCACGATGACCACCGTGGTGCCCTCTTTCTTGATCTCTTTTATAATGTGGAAGATTTCCCGAACGATGAGAGGCGCAAGACCCAAAGACGGTTCGTCCAGCAGAAGGATCTTGGGATTGTTCATCAGGGCCCGGGCAATGGCGAGCATCTGGAGCTCGCCGCCGGAAAGCGTGCTGGCGATCTGCTTGCTGCGTTCCTTGAGGATGGGAAAATACCGATGGACCCTGTCAAAAGATTCGGCGATTTTCTTTCTGTCCGTCTGGGTAAAAGCTCCCACCTTCAGATTTTCCTCCACCGTTAGATCTCCGAAGATCTGCCGGCCTTCCGGAGAGTGGCTGATCCCGAGCTTCGTGATCTTTTCGGGATCCATATTGGTGATATCCCTGTCGTAATAGGTGATCGTACCTTCCGCCGCATGAACCAGGCCGGAAATGGTGCGCAGGGTCGTGGTCTTTCCCGCGCCGTTGGCACCAAGCAGGGCAACCACCGAGCCTTCGTAGACGTCGATATCGATTCCCTTCAGCGCCTTAATCCCGCCGTAATTGACTTTCAGGTCCTTGATGGACAGCGCCGTTTTTCTCATAGTTTGCTCCATTCCGCCGCTTTGCACCGGCACCGAGAGTTTTTAGGACCCCGCCACGCAAAGAAGAAATGGCGGGAGCTTTCCCTCCCCCGCCGACCGCGGCCGTCCGCAGTCCCGACGGACGGCGCGGAGCGAGCGGCAGGGTGAAAGGGGAGCCGTTTGGGGGGTAAATCAGTCTTCTTCCGCGCCGAGGTAGGCTTCCTGGACACTCTTGTTGTTCTGAATCTCCGAAGGAGTACCGTTGGCGAGAAGCTTTCCGAAGGAAATGGCGCAGATATGGTTGCAGATACTCATAACCAGGCGCATATCGTGTTCCACCAAGAAGATGGTGCAGTTATATTTATCGCGGATGGTATGAATGGTTTCAGCCAGCTGCTCGGTCTCCACGTCGTTGAGGCCGGCGGCGGGTTCGTCCAGAATGATGAGGCGGGGCTGGCACATCAGGGTGCGGGCAAGCTCCACTTTTTTCAGAATACCGTAGGGCTGACCGCCGGCAAGCTGATCCTTGAGCTCAACGATGCCGAGGTAATCCAGAACGGATTCGGCCTGCTGCCGGAGCTCCCGTTCCTCCCGACGCGCCTTGGGAAGCTTCAGGGCCTGGGAGAGAACGGAGGCCTTGAAGTCGATATGAGCTCCGATGAGGACATTGTCGATGATGGACAGCTCACGGATGAGCTCTACGTTCTGAAAGGTGCGCACCAGGCCCAGACGGATGATATCGTGAACTTGCTTTCCGATGAGATTTTCCACGGTGCCCTTGTTGGTGCGGAACCAGATCTCACCGGCGGTGGGCTTATAGAACTGGGTAATGCAGTTGAAAACAGTGGTTTTTCCGGCTCCGTTGGGGCCGATGAGCCCAAAGATCTCCTTTTCCTTCAAAGTGAAGGTGAGGTCGTCCACGGCTTTCAGTCCGCCGAAGTTGATGGAGAGATTTTTTACCTGGAGGATCTCATCCGGGGCGAGGGTATGTACTGCCGTATTCTTTTCAGCCATTGCTTTCACCTTTCCCTTTCTTCTTCCGGAAGAGGCCGGCAAGCTCCGGGAAGACCTTGATGAGCCCGTTGGGATAGAACATGATCACGCAGATGATGAGCACCCCGCTGAAGATGTAGGAAAATCCGTTGATCTGACCCAGAACGGGAATCTGCTTGAGGAGGAGGTCCGGGATGATGAAGACGATGGCGGCTCCCAGAATGGTGCCGTAGATGGAGCGAAGACCGCCGATGACGATAACCGCCAGAATGTTCAGGGACATGCCCATGGTCCAGGTACTGGGATAGGTATATTTGATGAAATGCACGTACAGGACGCCCGAAAGGGACGCATAAGCGGTGGCCAGCGCGAAAGCGAGAAGCCTGTATTTCAGGAGGTTCACGCCCATGGCCTGGGCCGCCACGACGCTGCCGCGCATGGCGTGGAATGCCCGGCCGGTCTGGCCGTTGACCAGGTTATAGGTGAGAATCATGATAATCACCAGGGCCACTACCAGCAGCACATATGTAGTGTCGCGGTTGAGCTGGAGGAAGCCCAGAATCTTGGGGTAGGCCGCGGTTTTGCCGGAGAACCCGTTGGTGAAGACTTCCAGCTCCTCGAAGGTCTTCCGCAGCACCTCGGATACGCAGAGTGTCACGATTGCCAGGTACAGGCCCTCCATCCGCAAAGAGGCAAGGCCGATGAGAATGCCGATGATGACCGGTACCGCAATGGAAATCACCAGAGACAGCTCGAAGGGCAGGCCCAGGTTGGAGGTGAGGTAGGCGGACATATAGGCCGCAAGGCCCATGAAGCCGGCCGTGCCCAAAGAGATAAGGCCCGAGTAGCCGAAGAGGAGGTTTAAGCCCATGGCGGCCACGGAGTAGATAAGGACGCTGCCTACCAGGGTGATATAGGAACTTCTGAGAATTCCCGCGCTCGACAGGAGGGGAACACAGGCGATGATGACGCCGAAAAGTACAAACTGGAAGTACGGATTGTGGAGAATCGTTTTCCGGCCGTTTTGCTGCAGGGTCTTCCCTGCTCCGGTTCCCATGATTTTACTGGCCATCTCTCCACCCCCTAGACTTTCTTGATGGTCTTCTTGCCGATAAGACCCCAGGGCTTAAAGACAATAAAGACGATGATGAGCAGGTACAGGATCTGTTCGCCCCAAACGGAGGAAACATAGTAAATTAAAAGGTTTTTCAGAACGCCGATGATGTACGCGCCCAGCACCGGGCCGTAGAAGGTCTGGAACCCGCCCAGGACGCAGGCGATGAAAGCGTTGACCTGAACGCTGTCCATAAGGTTCAGGGTTACCGAGGTGGTGGGGGCGATCATGACGCCGGCCAAACACCCCAGGATCGCTGCCAGGGCCCAGGCAAAGAGGGTCACCGAGCGGGTGGGGACGCCCATGAGGCGGGCGGTATACTCGTTGGAAGCGGTGGTCCGGATGGCAAGCCCCAGTTTGGTTTTTTGCAGCAGGTAGAAAAGAAAGCCCATAATGGCAAGGCCGATGATGATGTTGAGCATACCGTTGTAGGAAATGGCCGCGCCGAAGAAGCTCACGGAGCCTGTGGGGATGAACTTCGGAAGACTCAAAGGATCGACGCCGAAGAGCATCGGGGTGATCCCCAGGAAGATCATAATGAGTCCCAGGGTTATGATCTCTTTCCCGCTTGCGGTGACTTTTTTCGCGTTCCGGATGATGACGAAGTCCACCACCGCGCCGGAAAGGGTGGCGCTCACCAGGCCGCAGATCACCGCGAGCCAGAGCGGAGCCCCCACAGTGGTGAAGAAGAAGGTCACCACATAGGTGTTGAACATGCCCATGGTCCCCTGCGCGAAGTGAATGAGGTTATTCGTGCGGTAGATGATGATGATTCCCAGGGCAGCTAGGGCAAAGATTCCGCCGGTTTCCAGACTTCTGAGGAACAGCTGCAGAAACGTGCTCACTCATTTTCCCCCCATCTTATAACGTTTGCGGCCCAGACATATCCGATTCCCGCCGCGATCATGGCGATAATCGTGCCGTCCTTTACCTTGCCGGCATCCAGCGCCAGCTTCAAGGACAAAATCTGGTCCACCTGACCCACATGGCCGTATTTTTCCAGATAAATCGACTGCTCGGGCGTGAGGTTCAAGCGGTGCAGCATGTCCTCATGGCCGGAGCGTTTCATGTGCAGCACCGCCAGGTAGCCCAGATCGGATTTGTCAACGCCGGATTTGCGGAAGGCCTCGTCGATGCAGTGCATCCAGTTGTCCATGGACACAAGGTTCAGACGGTCCTTCATCTTTTTGGCATCCATAAGGCGAAGCATATTGGCCTTATCCAGGTTTTCCGCCGTTATGGGTTTGGCGGTTCCCCCGATTTCCACGCCCGCGGTCCTGGCGATGGACCCGTCGCTCATGATATGGGTGCCCAGGAGCACGTTTTTATTATACCCCTTCTGCAGCAGGATTGCTCCCCCGCCGGTGCTGAGGTTATACATCATAGACATATCATTGTCGGTAAAGTCCACAAGGTCGCTGTTGCGGTATCCGCCGCAGACCATAATCTGCTTGCACTCATCGTCGGAAAGCAGGATGTCCTTAGCAATCTTCATAGCAGAAACGGTGGTGCAGCAGCGGTTCTGCACGTCGATGCCCCATGCGTTCACCGCGCCGATCCTGTCTTGTATGTAGCAGGCGGAGGTGGTGAGAGGATATTCCTTCCATTCCTCGCCGAAGCAGACAATCGCGTCGATGTCGCGGGGATCGGTGCCGGTGTTTTTCAGGCAGTCCAGAGCGGCCAGGGCACCCATTTCCTGTGTGCCGTCGCAGGCATCCGGGCCGGCGAGCCGCTTTTCCACAATTCCGAGTTTCTTTACAAACGCTTCCTCGGACCAGACACCTTTCGTGGCGGCGGACATTTCCTTCGCGGTTATGATTTTTTCCGGAAGATAGGTGCCCAAACCGACAATACCGACCTTTGTTTCTTTTTTCATGACTAGGATCCTCCTGTTTTTCAAATCGGAGGGGTTCGTCCGGGCAATTGCAAGGGAAAAGACAACTGCGGGATCGTTCCTCCGTCAGAAGCACCGCCGGGACAATCCGGATTCCGGCGGGACGCCGGAACGGATTCTCCCCGCCGCTTCCCCGCTGAATCCAGCGGCGGATACACTTGAAAGCGCCGCGGAACCCCGGGTCATTTCACGGGAGCCGGAAACTGCCGGCGGCGCATATTCTGTTCCGTACGAGATGAGAATGCGGACAGGATGAAAACATGAAAGATGATTCATAATTCGCTTTTAGCGTAAATCAACCCCAACCCAAAGTCAATAGGGATGAATATTTTTGTGCATATTTTTTATAACACAATAGATAAAAAAGCACTTGACAGGAAGGCAACCGTTGGGTATATTATGGATGAAAGATGAATCACAATTCACATAGTATCGTCTGGAGCACCTCAAATTATTGGAAAGAAGGCAGATTCATCATGAAAGGATATACCATTCAGGAGCTTAAGGTCGGCGACAGCGCCACCTTCGCAAAGACCGTAACCGAGTCCGATGTCGTTACCTTCGCCGGGGTCTCGGGAGACCTCAATCCCGTACATATCAACGCCGAATACGCAAAGGAAAGCATGTTCGGACAGCGCATCGCCCACGGCATGCTCAGCGCTTCCTTTATTTCCACCGTCCTGGGCACGCAGCTTCCCGGCCCGGGTTCCATTTACCTCGGACAAGAGCTGAAGTTCACAAAGCCCGTGTTTCTAGGCGATACCGTGACGGTTACCTGCACCGTGGTGGAGAAAAACGAGGAGAAAAACCGCCTGAAAGTTGAGACCATCGCCCGCAATCAGAAGGGCGACGCCGTCATCACCGGGTTTGCAACCATTATGCCTCCCAAAGCATAAGATTTTTCGAATAACGGCAGATGCTCCCGGCCGGAAGGCCAGGGAGCGTTTGCTGTTCCCAAATTCAGGGAAGATCGTTCGATTTTAGCCGGAATTGGATACAAAAAAAGGAAAGCGCCGCCGAAATATAACGGCGGCGCTTTCCTTTTTGGGGGGCGGCGTAGTAAAAACGGGCCATACTCGAAAATTAAAATTGCTTCGTCAAATTGCACAAGAAAAAAGAAGCGTCAAGTTTGGTCAAATAATATCTGGTAAAAATTCGTGAAAATCACCAAAATGGAAATATCAGATCCCAAAGGCGAATAAAAGGCGAAGAATGTGCTCTATCGCAGGTCGGTCTTTTCCAGAAGGACTGCCGCCTGGGCGGCGATGCCCCTTCCCTCCCCCGTAAAGCCGAGGCGCTCCTCGGTGGTGGCCTTGACGTTCACCTGCTCCGGGGAAATGCCGAGAGCATCCGCCAGGTTTTGCCGCATGGCGCCAATATGGGCGGAGAGCTTAGGAGCCTGGGCTACCACGGTGGAATCCACGTTTACAACGGAAAAACCGCTTTCCGAGAGAAGACGGGCGGTTTCCCCGAGAAGCACCAGACTGGAAATTCCGCGGTAGGAGGGGTCGGTATCCGGGAAATGGCCGCCGATATCCCCCAAAGCAGCGGCTCCCAGCAGGGCGTCCATCACCGCGTGTATCAGAACGTCCGCGTCGGAATGGCCCAGCAGGCCCAGTTCAAAGGGGATTTCCACGCCTCCGAGAACCAGACGGAGACCCGGTTCCAGACGGTGCACGTCGTATCCCTGTCCGATGCGCAGATTTGTCATTTCTTTTCCTCCCTCCAGGCTAAAATGGCCTCCGCCAGAGCAAGGTCCAGCGGAGTGGTGATCTTCATGTTTTCCTCGGAGCCCTCGGTGAGCATGACGGACATGCCAAGACGCTCCACAGCGGAGCAGTCGTCCGTAAGGTCCGCCCCCGCAGTTACGGCGGATTGTAGCGCCGCCTTTAATAGTCCCGCCTCGAAAACCTGGGGCGTCTGGACGGCAAAAAGAAAGCTGCGGTCCGGCGTTGCGGTGACACGGCGGTCCACGGCGGTTTTTACGGTGTCCTTTACCGGCACCGCCGGCGCCGCGGCGCCGCACTCGGCGGCTTTCCGGACCGCAGCTCCGATGATCTCCGGGGTCACCAGGGGGCGCGCGCCGTCATGCACCGCGATAAGTCCGGCCTTTGGAGAGACCTCCAGGACACCGCACAGGACGGATTTGGAGCGGATATCGCTCCCGGCCACGATCCGGACGGGTTTGGAGATCCCGTATTCCTTGCAGAGGCTCCCCACCTCCACGATATCCTCTCCCCGGGTCACCACAACGATCTCATTGATTTCGGGAGATTGATCCAGGGCGAGCAAAGAGCGGATCAGCACAGGGATCCCGTCCAAAAACATAAGAAGCTTATTTTCTCCGCCCATCCGAAGGGAGGAGCCGGCCGCGGCCACCACGGCGGAGCAGAAGGGAGCGGAGGGTTTGGGTTCCCCTCCGAAAAGCTTAGAGAAAAAACCTGCCATGTCGTTCCTCCTCCGGATTTTCAACATACTTTTTTGGTACTGCCATCCGTCACGGTATCATAACCGCTTTGCGGCTTGGATACCGCAAACGCGGAGCGTTACGCGGGATACGGCATCGCCGCCGGTTGCCCCGCAGGGGCGAGGCGGCCGCGCTACCCGGCATGGTATAATAGCTGCTTTGCGGCTTGGATACCGCAAACGCGGAGCGTTACGCGGGATACGGCATCGCCGCCGGTTGCCCCGCAGGGGCGAGGCGGACGTGCCATCCATCATGGTATAATAGCCGCTTTGCGGCTATTATACCACAAAATCAAGGCCGCCGCACCGGTTATGATGCGACGGCTTTCCCGTTTATTCACATATTCTGTCAGGATAAGGCGCACATTCAGACCAAAGAAATGTCGATGCGGCGCTCGATCTCTTCATAGCTGCAGTTCTGGGCCAGGACGATTTCCGAAATGAGGATCTGTTTTGCAGAATGAAGCATTTTCCTCTCCCCGGTGGAAAGACCCTTCTGACTGTCCCGGAGCATGAGCCCCTTGACCACCTTGGCCACCTCCAGCAGGTTCCCGCTTTTCAGACGGAGCATGTTTTCCCGATACCTGCGGTTCCAGTTCTGGGTCATGTCCACTTCGATCCCGGGGATAGCGGCGATGATCTCCTCCGACTCCTCCCGGTTCATCACCGGGCGAACCCCGATCTCCACGCTGCTGGCGGTGGGAATCATCACCAGCATGCCGCCGACAGGGATCTTCAGGACATAATAGTCCCTGCTGACGCCGTTGATTTTCCGCTGGACGATGCTGTCGACGACACCGGCGCCATGCATCGGATGGACAATTTTATCGCCAATGCTGAACATAATAACTGCCTCCCAAAATACAAACGAACCCAACCAACAGCCCCGGAACCCCCAGACAGCAATAAAAATATGATACCACAAACGCGAAGCGTTTTGTGGTATACGGCATCGCCGCCGGCTGCCCAAACGGGCGAGGCGGACGCGCCATCAACCCGGTATCATAGCTGTTATATAGTTATTATACCCTAAGCCAAGAGGGAATTGCAATAAAAATCCAAAATACCGGTAATTTGGGCACGAACTTAGGTATAAAACGGCAAAATCGGGAAATGAAGAAACCGGACACAGAAAAAAGCCCCGGCCTCGAAAAGCCGGGGCTTATACGTATCAGGGCGAGCGCCTTGTTATTCGGCGGGTTCCGCGGGAGTTTCACCGGAAGAAGCCACAATGGGATCAGGCTGTCCCAGATTTTCCCGCAGCTCCTCTTCCTCGGCAGCTGCTGCCGCTTCCAGAAGCGCGCGGATGCTCAGGGAGACCTTGTGCTTATCCGGGTCGACGTCGATAATCTTGACATTCACCGTCTGTCCCTCGGAAAGGACGTCCCCGGGCTTATCGATCCGACGGTTTGCGATCTGGCTGATATGGATAAGTCCGTCCACGCCGGGAAGAATCTCTGCAAAGGCGCCGAAGGGCATGAGCTTAACAACCTTTACAGGAAGCACGCTTCCCACAGAATAGGTCTTGGTAAAGACCGCCCAGGGGTTCTCCTCGCGGTTTTTAACGCCCAAAGAGATCTTCTTCTTCTCCTTGTCCACGGCGATGACATACACATCCAGCACCTGGCCGACGGAGACAGCCTCGGAGGGCTGCTTGATGCGGGACCATGTGAGCTCGGAGATATGGACCATACCGTCCACGCCGCCGATGTCCACAAAGGCGCCGTAGGAGGTAAGCGACTTGACCTTGCCGGTGTAGTGCTTGTCCACTTCGATGTCGGACCAGATTTTCTCCGCCATGGCCTGGCGCTCTTCAAACTGGACGGCACGGATGGAGCCCACCACCCTGCGGCGGGAACGGTTGACTTCCGTGATGCGGAGCTTTACGCGGGTTCCCACAAGAGAGGTCATGGGGACGTCCTTTGGAAGCCCCGTCTGGGAGGCGGGAATAAAAACGCGCACGCCCTTCACGGAAACCACGACGCCGCCCTTGTTCTCTTCCTTGACGATGCCCTCCATGGTCCGCCGGTCTTCCCTGGCGGCTTCCACGTCTTCCCAGCTCTTCACGGTGTCCAGGCGCTTTTTGGAAAGGGTCACCACACCCTCCACGTCGTTTACCCGCATGACGTAAGTTTCCACCGTGTCGCCAACTTTAATCAGGTCGTCCACCTTGACGTCCGGATCGTCGCTGAGCTCGGACACGGGTATATACCCGGCCTGCTTGGCGCCAAGATCCACGTGAATTTCCGTCGGGGTGATCCCCGTAACGATCCCGGTTACCTTCTCTCCTGTATTTAAAGTTTTGAACGATTTCTCCAAAAGCTCGGCAAACGACTCCTCATTGACATTGATCTCGTCGCTCATCTTGTCACAGACCTCCTTTATTATCCATGCGGGTGTGGAAGCACCCGCAGTGATCCCAACCACAGACGCTCCGGCCAGAGCGGACAGAGGCAGCATGGATGCGTCCTCTATCAAAAAAACGCGGCCGCAGCGCGCCCGGCAGATCTCCGCGAGACGGCGGGTATTGGAGCTCTTCCCGTCCCCGATGATCACCATGGCGTCACACTCGGAAGCCAAAGCCGCTGCTTCCGACTGCCTCCGATATGTAGTACTGCATATTGTATCAAATATTTGTAAGTTTGTACACTCTTTTTTTATGAAATCCACGCAGGAATTCCACTGCTCGGCGGTGCAGGTGGTTTGACAGACAACGGTGAGAGGCGTGTCCCGGTTTTCCTCCGCTTCCGCCAGCCAACGGGCGATTTCCTCGGGGTTTTCCACGATGAGAGGGTTATCGCACCAGCCGGCAACGGCCACGATTTCGGGATGCAGAGGGTTTCCCACGATCAGGGGCCGGCGGCCGGCAGCCTCGGCCTCGGCAACGAGACGGTGGATCCTGGAGACGTTGGGACAGGTGGAGTCGATGTAGGAAAGACCGCGCTTTTCCAGATATTCGTAAACCCGCCGGGCCTCTCCGTGGGAACGGATGACCACGGTTTTTCCGTCCGGCAGTTCCTCCGGAGAAAAAGCCAGGCCTACTCCCCTGCCCTTCAGGTCTTCCACCACGTGAGCGTTGTGGATCACGGGACCCAGCATGACGCAGTCTTTCCCGGCCGCGGCGGACTCCCGGGCCAGATTGACCGCCCGGCTCACGCCGAAACAGAAGCCGGCGGATTTTGCAAGAAGCAGTTTCATGTTTATTCTGCCTCCGGAAGGGCGTAAACCCGGTTCATGATTTCCCCGGCGATGACCCTGTAGTCGTCGGCGGTGGCCTTTCTGCCGGCCACCTGGGGGTAAAACGGTTTGCCGATGATTACCCGCACCCGGCCGAAAGCTTTCTTCTTGGGCGCGATGTAGACCGGAAGAATGGGAACCCCGGCGCGCACGGCCAGCATGGCGGCGCCGGTTTTGGCGTTGGCCGCATTTTCCTCATCCATACGATGGCCCTCC
Source organism: Papillibacter cinnamivorans DSM 12816 (assembly GCF_900176335.1). Classification (GTDB taxonomy): domain Bacteria; phylum Bacillota; class Clostridia; order Oscillospirales; family Oscillospiraceae; genus Papillibacter; species Papillibacter cinnamivorans. Next base: position 334,081 of record NZ_FWXW01000001.1, on the reverse strand, counting down.
GGGAAGATCAGAACCTTGTCTCCATTTTTCAGAAACCGCAGGGCCGTCTTGATGGCCGCTACATCGGACCTGCCACGGCGGACCGAAAAGATTCCCGCCTTTTTCAGCAGCCAACCCAGAATCGGAAGGCGCATCAGTTCCTCTTTTGCCATCACCCGGAGGGGAAAAACGGAGTGAAAGGCGAAAACCACCAGCAGAGGGTCGGAAAGCCCGGAGTGATTCCCGCAAACGAGAGCGGCGCCCTGAGGGATGTTTTCGCGCCCCATGGCATCCGCCCGGTAAACCAGGTTGAAAAAAGGCCACACCAAAGCGTACAAGATTCGATAAATCCGATTCATAGGCCGAGTTTCCCCCTGATGATCCGAAGCAGCCGGGCAAGGCTTTCCTCCAGGGGAAGCCCCGTAGTATCCAGAAAGACCGCGTCTTCCGCCGCTTTCAGGGGAGCGACCTGCCTGCTGCTGTCGTTTTTGTCCCGGAGCTCAATCTGGGCCAGGACTTCTCCATAGCTGGAACCGTCCCCCCGGGCCTTCAGCTCCTCGAATCTGCGGGCGGCCCGCTCCTCCGGGGAGGCGGAAAGAAACACCTTGACATCGGCGCGGGGAAGAACTACCGTCCCGATGTCCCGGCCGTCCATGACCACGTCGTTTTTTTGGGCGATATCCCGCTGCATGTCCAGCAGAAAGGCGCGCACGCCCGGGATAGCGGAAACGCCGGAGGCATAGGAAGATACCTCGGGCCGGCGGAGTTCCCCGGTGACGTCCTCGCCGTTGACGTACATGCGCTGGAGCCCGTCCTTACCGTGACACAGTTCCAGATGGATTCCGGGCAGAAGGGCGGCGACGGCATCCCCGTCTCCGGGAGAGAGACCGGCGCGAAGGGCGATAAGCCCCACCGAGCGGTAAATCGCGCCGGTATCCACGTATAAAAAGCCCAGGGCTTGGGCAGCCAGCCGGGCCAGGGTGCTTTTCCCGGCGCCGGACGGCCCGTCTATGGCTATGCTCCTGTAGTTGCGATCCATGCGGTTCCTCCAATGAAAGAGTCGTTTTCTCCAGCCCGCCGGAGAGGGAAAAAGCGCGGCACGTGAAATCAGCGGGCCGAAGAGCCCGCCAGGTGCCCGGTGGCCCAGGCGATCTGCAGGTTAAAGCCGCCTGTATATCCGTCCACGTCCAGAATTTCCCCGGCGAAAAACAGACCGGGGACAAGCTTCGACTCCATGGTCGAGGGACTGACCTCTTTTATGGAAATCCCGCCGGAGGTAACCACCGCCTCCTCCACGGGCCGGGGCCCGGAGACGGGGATCTCAAAGTGCTTTAAGAGATGGGCAAGGCCGGATCTCTGTTCCCGGGTGACGGAGTGCACCTTGGTGTCCGGAGGGATGCCGGAGCGGCGGACCGCCACGGGGATCATGGCCCGGGGCAGGAGCTTGTCCAGAGAGTTTGCGAAATCCCGGTTGGAGAACTCCTTAAAATCCCGCAAAATGCGCTCGTCCAGCGCTTCGGGAGCCAGGGCGGGCTTGAGATCGATGGATACTGTGTACTCCGTCTTATCAAAAGAGCGCATGTGGGCGCTGGCGCTTAAAATCACAGGGCCGGAAAGACCGAAATGAGTGAAGAGAAGCTCGCCGAAATCCCGGTAAACCGTTTTGCCGGATTTATCCGCGACCCGGACGGCCACGTTTTTCAGAGAGAGCCCCTTCATCTCCACGCAGTCGGGATCGGGGCTTTCCAGGGGAACCAGAGAGGGACCCAGGGGGGTCACCGTGTGACCCAGCTCCGCGGCCATGCGGTATCCGTCCCCGTCGGAGCCGGTCAGGGGATAGGAGAGGCCCCCGGTGGCGAGGATGACGGAGGAGGCGGGATGAAGGCTTCCGGAAGTGTCCTCCACGGCGCTCACGGCGCCGTCCCGCAGGCGGATATGGGCGGCCCGGGCCTGAACCGTTTCCACGTTCAGCGTTTTCAGGCTCCGGATCAGGGCGCCGGAAACATCCTTCGCCCGGTCGGATTCCGGAAAGACGCGCTCTCCCCTCTCGGTTTTCAGGGGAACGCCCAAAGCTTCAAAGTATTCCTTGGTACGGGAGGGGGAAAAACGGGAAAGGGCCCCGTACAGAAAACGACCGTTCCGCGGAATCTGACTCAAAGCCGCTTCCACGGTACAGTCGTTTGTGAGGTTGCATCTGCCTTTGCCCGTGATGTTCAGCTTTTTACCCAGAAATCCGTTCCGCTCCAGGAGCAGCACCGGAAGCCCGCGCTGGGCGGCGGCACAGGCGGCAAGCATACCGGCGGCGCCGCCGCCCACCACAACGACCTTATTCTTCATCCAGTTTTTCGTATACCTCGTATTCCGTCCAGATCCGCTCCAGAGTCTCGAAAGTCTTGGCAAGGTCGGCGTTTTTCTTCCGGCCCACCGCCACGATGAGGGCGTTGACCAGGCTGAGGGGAGCCACGATGGAATCCACGAAGGAGACCATGTCACTTTTGGCAATTAGGCTCGCGTGGGCCATTTGGGCCAGAGGAGAGGCCTTGGAATCGGTAATCGCCACCAAGGAGGCGCCCTGATCCCGCGCAAACTGCATGGCCTTCACCGTGCGCCTGGAATACCGGGGAAAGCTCGCCCCGATCACCACGTCCCCTTTTCCCACCCGGAGGATCTGTTCAAACATTTCGCTCACGGCCGTGGTATGTACCAGCGTGACATTTTCAAAAATCAGATTGAAATAAAAAGCCAGAAAGCTTGTGATGGCCGTGGCGGAACGGACGCCGATGATATAAACCCGCCGGGCGTTAATAATAAGGTCCACGGCGCGGTTGAATTCCTCGCGGCTGAGTTCCTCCAGGGTGGAGCGGATCTTCTCCACATCGGACAGGAGAATGGTGTTTACCACGTCCTGATTTCCGATCCGGTCGTTGGAAACCTCGATGCGCTGAATGGAGGTGAGCTTGTTGCGGATCATCTCCTGAAGGGCCTTCTGCATGCTGGGGTATCCGTCGTATCCCAGCTCCGCTGCAAAGCGGACCACGGTGGATTCGCTCACGTTCACCGTTTTACCCAGTTTGCTGGCGGTCATGAAGGCCGCCTTGTCATAACTTTTGATGATATAATTGGCAATCAGCTTCTGACCTTTGGAAAAGCCGCTCATCCGGGAAGAAATCACGGATAAAATGTCCTTTGGCATAACGATCCCCCTGTTGTCGTAAGGTTTTTATACGAAATGATAATCGGCAGGAATCCGCCCACAGGCCGTCCCTATTTCCACCGGGCATTTTCGCCTGCGCCGTTTTGCTCCGGCATGCGCGCCAGACCGGGGCGGCCGCCTGCCGCAGTCCGCGGGAGAAATAACATTTCACATAGTACAATGATACTACAAACGGGGAGAAAAGCAATATCAATTTGCAGGATTATTTGACAGTCTTGCATTTCGAGGGGGGAATACCGCGGTGAAAAATGAAGGAAACCATTCAAAACACGAGCATTCCCGGTGGTTACAGGCTTTTTAAATACGTTATCTCCTCCGGAGTTAAAAAGCGCCAGTGCCCGCATTCCAAGTCCCCCAGCAGAAGATTTCCCTCCCGGACGCGCCGGAGGCGAAGAACCTGCAGTTTTGCTGCTTCACACATGCGGCGGACCTGACGGTTTTTTCCCTCCCGGATTGTAATGGATATCAGAGACGTGCCGGCGTCATTTCCCGGAAGGGCCCGCACAAGGGCCGGAGACAGAAGTTCGCCGTCCAAAGACATGGGCCCGCGAAGAACAGGCAGAGCCGAGGGCACGTCCCCCCGGACCCGGACGAGGTATTCCTTGGCCACATGGCCGGAGGGATGCATCAGGTGATGAGCCGCTGCGCCGTCGTTGGTGAGGATCAGCAGGCCCTCTGAATTGAGGTCCAGCCTTCCAACGGGGTATACCCTCGCCGGGCAGTCTCCCACCAGGTCCCGGACCGTGGGTCTTCCCTTCTCGTCGGACAGGGTGGTCACATAGCCGCGGGGTTTGTTCAGCAGTATGTAAACCGATTCCCCGGGAAGGGAAATCGGTTTGCCGTCCAACAATATCCGGTCTGTCTCCGGGTCCGCCTTCATGCCAAGCTCCGCGGGAGATCCGTTTACCGTTACCCGGCCGGAGAGGATCATCTCCTCGGCGGCCCGGCGGGAGGCGATGCCGCAGCGGGACAGGATTTTCTGCAGTCGTTCCACCATAGGGGCTCCTTTGCATCAATAAAAAGAAAAAGTTCAACCGGCGGTTTGGCCGCTATAGCCGCTCAGCACGCCGCCGGAGGAAATCTGGAAAAAGTTTCTCAGCAGGTCCAGGGGGTCCAGGACGAAGCGTTCTTTTTCCACCGTTTCCGAATACAGCAGGTAGGTGCTGCCGATGACCTTTCCGCCGACGGTATAGGTAAGCTTTCCCGCGAGGGCACCCTCCCGGACGCAGGCGCGGACCGCGGAGGGCAGGCTATATTCGGCGGCAACGGTCTCCCCTGCCGTCAGGGGATAGCTCACCGCGGTTTCCGCCCGAATCCCCACCGAGTCTGTCACACCGCCCGTCACGGCGATGCGGCGAAGCTCCTCGCTTGTTCCGTTGAGAGCGGTTGTGGGATAGGTTTCAAAGCCGTAGTCGAAAAGCGCGGCATGGTCGTTCCAGTCGTTGGGATCGTCCAGGGTGACCGTGATCAGTCGCTGGCCGTCTTTCACGGCGCAGCAGACCAGAATGCGGCCGGCCGCCTTGGTATAGCCCGTTTTCAGGCCGATGACGCCCTGGTAACGGGAGAGCATTTTATTGTGATTGGTCATGGTGCGCCCGCCGATGGTGATGCTCCGGGTGGAGGCGATGCGCAGAAAGACGCCGTTGTTCATGGCGGCCACCGCCAGCTTCGCCAAGTCCTCGGCGGTGGAGTAATGCCCGTCCGAATCCAGCCCGCTGGGGTTTGCGAAGCGGGTATTGGTCATACCCAGTTCGGCCGCCCTCTCGTTCATCTTCTTAACAAAATTGGAGACACTCCCGCCGCAGAAATCGGCGACGGCCAGGGCCGCGTCGTTCCCCGACTGAAGGAGAAGCCCGTACAGCAGCGCCTCCAGCGTGAGCTGCTCCCCCTCCCTGAGGTACATGGAGGAACCCTCGGCCAGAGTATATTCCCGCTTCACCGTAACAACGGCGTCCAGATCCCCCATCTCGATGGCCAGCAGAGCGGTCATGATCTTGGTGGTGCTGGCGATGAGCATTTTTTTGTCGCTGTCCTTGCTGTACAGGACCCTTCCGCTGCCGGCGTCCACCAAAATGGCGCTGGCCGCGGACAGGGACAGCGCCGAGGCGCGGGGGACGGGACCCACCGCAGCAAATATGGCGAAGAGCAGGATAAAAATCAGGATTTTACACTTCATGGATCGTATCACCCGGTACCAGTTTACGCGCGGATGACACTATTATACGTGTAAAAACCTCCATTATCCGTCGAGAAAAGGAGCCAAAAAGAGGGATTTTTCTCCGCCGGGAGGCGCGTTGAGAACCGCGGCGCCGAGGCGGGAACAGCCTGCGTTTCTCAGTCTTCGAACTTGTCTTTTTCCGTGAATTCCTTGATCTTGTCAATGATCTCGGGGACCAGCTCCACGACGCGGTCCACCGTGGTATTGGCGGGGGGCGCCACGTTTAAAAGCTTCACCGAACCGTCCTTCACCACCAGAAAGGCGATGGGGGAAATGTTGACGCCCGCGCCGCTGCCGCCGCCGAAGCCGTTGTCCGCGCCGGGCTTGGAATCCTTTACGGCATAGTCTCCTCCGCCGGCACCGAAGCCGAAGGTTACGCGGGACACGGGGATAAGCGTGGTCCCGTCCAGGGTGTTGATTGGATTGCCGACAATGGTATTCACGTCTATCATTTCACGGATTTTTTGCATGGTTTTTTCCATCAGATCGCCGATAGGATGCTGTTCCATAGTATTCCACCTTCACTTTCCAAGTATGTTGTTGTATTTCTGTTCGGACGCGTATCAGGACGAGGCGGGAGAAGCGGACGGAGTGCTTTCCGTCCCCGCGCGGCTTTTCCGCGCCCTGCGGAGTTTCAGATATCCCATGAGGAAGTGGAAACCTACGGCGAGGCCCTGCCAGACAGCCAGGGAAAACACGGCATGGGTATAGACCGAGGGTTTTCCGGGAGTGAAGTCCAAATGGGCCACGATGCGCCGCTTTCGCAGATCAAAGGCGTTTTCCAGGGCGGGCAGCGACGCCCCCAGAAGGGCAGAAAGGCCGCCGTAGAGGATTCCGGCCTCCGCAGGATCCGCGCCCCGGACGGTAATCTCCAGGATCAGAAGATCGATCCGGAGTTTTTTCCGGAAGCGGCCCGCCGTATCCAGGGCCAGAGGAAGAAACTCCTTGGTCTTTTCCAGCGTGTCTTTCAGTCCGGCCTCGGGCTTTTCTTCTTTCCGGACGGCTTTCTTTTCCTTCTTTTTTGCCGGGGGCTTTTTCCTGCCGGGGGCGAGCGTGAAGCGCAGGGGGCCCGCCCGCAGGCGGAGGGTCAGGGTTTCGCCGTATTCCAGGTCGACCCCCACGCGCAGGAGCAGCAGGAGGAGCAGGCCCAGAAGGACGGCGCCCAGTATGATCCATATGGGAGAAACGGTCATGCTCACTCCTCCGAAGCGCTCCCTCCGGTATCGCCGTTCTCCCCGGATGCATCCAGGAGGGTGATCTGGCCGTCCTCCGAAACCGGAAGAGGGGGCAGATCCTCCAGAGAGGACAGACCGAAGGCGCGCAGGAAATTCTTGTTGGTGCGGTACAGGATGGGACGGCCGGGGACCTGGAGCCTGCCGCATTCCTCGATGAGATCCCGCTCCAGGAGAAGACCCACGGTATAGCTGCTGTCCACGCCGCGGATCTGGTCCACATAGGCCCTGGTGACGGGCTGATAATAGGCCACAATGGTGAGAACCTCCAGGGCCGAGCGGGAAAGGCTCGCCGGCTTTCGGCTTTCAAAGGCCCTGCGGATGGCATCCGCCTGCTCCGGGGCGGAACAGAGCTGGTAGGCGTTGTCCAGGCGGATAAGTCGGATCCCCCGGCGCTCAAACCGGTAGTAGTCGGCCAGGCGGTCCACCACGGTTTCCAGCGTCTTTTTGTCCAGTTCCAGAGCCTGGCAAAGGCGTTCGGTACTCACGGGGTCGCCCGACGCAAATAGGATACCCTCAATGGCGGATTCTATTTCTTTGATTTCCATATTATTTTCCAATCCCCCCGAAGCTGCGGCGCTTTCTCCCGCGCGGCGGAGAACCTTCGGGATTCCGTTATGGCCTCCCTTAAAAATTCCAGGCGGGCTTGTCCTCCGCCGCAGCCGTCCGCTCCACCGTACAGTCGGCGCCTGCACCGGCCAGGCGCACCGCCTTGGTACGGCAGAGCTCCAGCACCGCTATAAAGGTGGCGACGATCTCCGAGCGGCTCCGGCTGCTCCGGAACAGAGATAAAAAACGCGTTTTGCCCGATGATAGGAGCCTTTTCACAATCTCGGCCGCCTTATCCGACACGGGGTAGGTTTCCCGTCCAACGATCCCCTCGAAGGAGCTGACGGGAGGAGGAAGGCGGCCCTTGGACCTCCGGAGGACCTCCGCGAGAGACGCGGTGAGTTCTTCTTTTCCGTGGGAGTACCGGATGGGTTTGCCAAGGGGCTCTGGTTTTCTCACCAGGATGCTCCTTCCCCGCTCTTCCAGCCGCGACATGGTAAGGCACGCCGCCCGGACGGCCTCGTACCGCTCGGCGCTGCGCCGCTCCTCCAGGGAACGCTTCAGCTCGTCCATCTCGGACAGGGCCTCCTCGTCCTGCTCCGACAGGAGCATGCGGGTCTTTATGTACAGAAGATGGGAGGCCATGGCGACAAAGTCGCTGGCGATCTCCATGTCCAGCTCCTTGCGCTCTTCCAGGTACTCCAGGTACTGGTCCAGGATGAGGGAGACGCGAAGATCCTGAATCTCGATTTTATTTTTTCCCAGGAGATATAAGATCAGATCCAGCGGCCCCTCGAAATCCTCCATGGATTCCCTGCGGGCGCGGACCACCTTTTCCAGCTTGAAAACGGGAGTGTCCATTCTGTCGCTCCTTTGGTGTCACCCGGCGGTATCACGGCCGGACGGGGATTCATCTGTAAAAGAGGCCGGGAATAAAGCTCGCGGCGTCCCACAGCCGGTCGAAAACAAAGCCGTGAAGCGCGAAGAGGGGCGTGTCAAACCAGCCCAGATACAGGCCGATCATGAGAAAAATCATGGTAAAGCGCTCGTAGCGCAGTATGGTGTAGTACGCCCGGTCCGGAAAGATGGCGTAGAGAACCTTGGAGCCGTCCAGCGGGGGGATCGGAATGAGGTTGAAAACTCCCAGGCCCACGTTCAGAGAAGCGAGCATGATGAGAAACTCGAAGACGGCACGCACGCCGCTCTGATCCGTATAAGGCAGGAGAACGGCTACAAAAAAGAGAGAGACGAAGGCAAGAAACAGGTTGGATATGGGGCCCGCCAAGGCGGTGGCCGCCATGCCCCGCTTGGGGTGCTTGAAGTACCGCATATCCACCGGGACGGGCTTTGCCCAGCCGAAACCCACCAGAAGCATCATGATGGTGCCGAAGAAATCCAGATGGCGAAGGGGGTTTATGGAGATACGTCCCTGGCGCTTGGCCGTGGGATCGCCCAGCCAGTAGGCAACCAGCCCGTGGCTGAGCTCGTGGAAGCTCAGGCAGATGAGGACCGCCGCCGCTCTCGCAATAAGCTCCGAAAGCGCGGACAGGTCAAAGCCGTTCAAAAAAGAGGATATAGCGTTCAACGAAAGACCCGATTCTCCGGCGAGGAATGGTTAAAACCCGCCGCCCTTCGCCGGTCCGGGGCGGGCGTATGGAAGCTTTATTATTTATTCAGTATATCAAGAAACGGGGGCGATTACAAGACGAAAGCGGGGATGCTCCGCTGGGGGATTTTTCATTTTGCATGCTTGTTTTTACGGGAGCTTGGACAGGAGCGGCGCGCTCCCCGCTGGGGGTAACTTTTTGTGTCTGATTTTTTACGAAAGGTTTGGACGGAGCTCGGCGCTCCGCTGGGGTGCCTTTTCCGTTTTGGGAAAAGGCACGAAAAGCAAACCAAGGGGCTCCGGCCCCTTTGGATTCCCATGGAGGGTGCTCTTGTGGGCGCTTTCAATCAGTGACTGACTTTCGGCAGTTGCGAACGCACGGACAGCTCTGCGGCAAGAGGTCTGTTTTTCAGCCCGCGATCGGAGCTCTCCGGGTTTTGAGTTGTGGGGCTCAATAGGACTGAAAAACCAAGTCTGTGGGGCGTTTGAGAGGAATAGTTATATGCGCTTAGAATTATTATGTTAACTTAGAGAGCGCTTCTGAAAATACTTTTGATATACTGCTGGGGATTCAGTAAAAAGAAAGCAAGTCCTCCCTTTTGAAAGGGAGGACAGATTTATAGCTCAACTCAGGCGATGGTGTTTCGCAGGACGCCGATGCCCCCGATTTCCACCTCGACGACGTCGCCGGAGACCATGGGGCCGATGCCCGCGGGGGTGCCGGTGGTGACCAGGTCGCCGGGGACCAGGGTCATGGAGGCGGTGATGAACTCCAGCATTTCCGGGATGCCCGTCATAAAGAGAGCGGTGCTGGAAGCCTGACGGACGACGCCGTTTAATCGGGTCTGGATCTGCAGGGCGGAGGGGTCCACCTCGTCGGTGAGCAGAGGTCCCACGGGGGCGAAGCCGTCCATGGACTTGGCGCGCGTCCACTGCACGTCCAACTGCTGCACGTCCCGGGCGGTGATATCGTTTAAGCAGGTGTAGCCCAGTATGTACGCAAAGGCATCCTTGGCCTTTACGTTTTTCGCCGTTTTTCTGATAACGAAGGCCAGTTCACCCTCGTAATCCAGGCGCTTTACAAAAGGCGGGCAGGATATCGTATCCCCGGGATTTGCCAGGGCGTTGGGTCCCTTGAGAAATAAGATGGGATGCGTGGGGGGCGCCTCGTCCCCGTGAAGCTCCAGCACGTGGTCGTGATAGTTTTTTCCCACGCAGACCAGCTTCGTGGGTTCGCAGGGGGCCAGAAGAACGGCTTCCCGCAAGGGAACGGTGTCGCCGTCGGGGGCGACGGTATCGTAAGGCGGACAGAGGAGAGTTCTGATCCGATCCCCTTCCAGCAGGCCCCACACGGGGCGATTGTTTTTCAGAATGCGCACATATTTCATTTTTACATCTCCCTACCGCTGCGTTTATTTCCCCGCTCTCCCCTGTCGGGAAGATTTATGGTTTTGAAAGGCAGATATTAATCCGGGACAGGAGAACTTCCCTGGACGTTCCCGTCCGGGCGGAAAAGGGCAGCAGCGAGGCTTCCTCCAGCTCCAGTGTTTCAGCGATGAGAGAGAGCGCCGGAGCAAGTTCTGAGGCGCTGAGTTTATCGGTTTTATTGGCCGCTACGACAAAGGGGCGGCCCGTTTCCTGAAACCAGCTCGCCATGAGACGGTCGTCCTCGGTGGGCTTATGCCGCGCGTCCACCACGAGAATGCCCAGCGCTACCCGGGATGGGTCGGCGAAATACGCTCCCACCAGCGCCCTCCAGCGATCTTTTTCCTGCCGGGAGACTTTGGCGTAGCCGTACCCGGGAAGGTCCACGAAATAAAAGCGCCCATCGATTTTAAAATAGTTCACGTGGGCGGTTTTTCCCGGGCTGGAGCCCACCCGGGCCAGATTTCTCCGGCCCAGGAGGCAGTTGATGACGGAGGACTTGCCCACGTTGGAGCGGCCGGCGAAGACCACCTGGGGCAGACCATCCGAGGGAAAGTCCCCGGGCCGCGCCGCGGAGAGGATAAACTGCGCGTTCTGAAAGTTCATCATTTCCTCCATGACCGTTTCATTTGCAGAGGATGGGACGTCACTGCTTCAGGGGGACGCCCACGTCGGGATCCGCGCCGGGGCACCGGAAGGAGGGTTCCTCCGGGTCGCCCTGGATCAGCTTAAAGGAGTAGAGAGCCTCGGCCAGAACCGCGTCGATATGCTCCACCAGAACGAAGTGCAGGGAATTTCTCACGGTCTGGTCGATCTCCTCCAGGTCTTTTTCGTTTTCCGCCGGGAGGATCACGGTCTTCACCCCCGAACGGAGGGCGGCCATGGTCTTTTCCTTGAGACCGCCGATGGGAAGCACCCGGCCGCGCAGGGTGATCTCCCCCGTCATGGCGATGTCCCGGCGCACCGGCGTATCGGTGAGGGCGGAGACCATGGCGGTGGCGATGGTGATGCCGGCGGAGGGGCCGTCCTTGGGGACCGCGCCCTCCGGGAAGTGCACGTGGATGTCCCGGTTCTTGTAAAACTCGGGATCGACGCCCAGGGCCTGGGCGCGGCTGCGGATATAGGACATTGCGGCCTTGGCGGACTCCTTCATCACGTCTCCCAGATTGCCTGTGAGCTCGATCTTGCCGGTGCCCTCCACAATGTTGACCTCCACCTCCAGGATCTCGCCGCCCACGCTGGTCCAGGCGAGGCCGGTGACCACGCCCACTTCCCGCTTGCTGCTGCGGCGCTCCGGGTGGAATTTCCGCACGCCCAGGTATTGCTCCAGGTTTTCCGCCGTGACGGAAAGTCTGGAAGCCTCTCCGGAAACCACGGCCATGGCCGCCTTCCGGCAGACCGCAGCCAACTCCCGTTCCAGGAGCCGGACGCCGGACTCCCGGGTGTATCCGGAGATGATTTCCCGCACCGCGTCGTCGGACACACGCAGGACGTTCCGTTTCAGCCCGTGCTTCTTCATCTGTTTGGGCAGCAGGTGGCGCTTTGCGATCTGAAGCTTTTCCTCGTCGGTATAGCTGGTGAGCTCAATGACCTCCATGCGGTCCAGAAGGGGCCGCGGAATGGTCTCGGTGGTGTTGGCGGTGGTGATGAACATGACGCTGGACAGATCGAAGGGGATCTCCAGAAAATGATCCCGGAAAGCGCTGTTCTGCTCGGCGTCCAGCACCTCCAGAAGGGCCGAGGAGGGGTCTCCCCTGCCGTCGGAGCCCAGCTTGTCGATCTCGTCTAAAAGCATCAGGGGATTCATGGTGCCGCCCTGGCGGACGGCGGTCATGATGCGGCCGGGCATGGCGCCCACGTAAGTCTTCCGGTGGCCGCGGATGTCCGCCTCGTCCCGGACGCCGCCCAGAGACAGCCTCGCCAGCTTCCGGTTCAGAGCTTTGGCCACGGAAACGGCCACGGAGGTCTTGCCCACGCCGGGTGGGCCCACCAGGCAGAGGATCTGGCCCTTCAGGTCGGGGGCCAGCTGACGCACCGCGAGGAACTCCAGGATGCGCTCCTTGACCTTTTCCAGGCCGTAGTGGTCGCTGTCCAGGATTTTCCGGGCGGCGGCCACGTCCACGCGTTCTTTGGAGTATTTGTTCCAGGGAAGCTCCAAAACGGCGTCCAGATAGTTCTGGACCACCGCGAGCTCGGAGGAACCGAAGGGTTGGCGGGACATGCGGGCGACTTCCTTGAGGAGTTTTTCCTCGGTTTCTCTGGACAGGCGCAGCTTTAAGATCCGGCTGCGGTACTCCTCGGGCCGGGAGCCGGTATCGTCCCCCGGGGTGCTCCCGCCCTCCTCCAGCTCGCCTTGAAGGACCTTGATCTGTTCCTTGAGGATATAGTCCCGCTGGTTTTTGCCGATATGCTCCCGGATTTTGTTCTGCAGGTCGTGCTCCAGGGTGAGGATTTCGATCTCCCGCTGGAGGATATCGTTAATGAGCTTCAGGCGGGAGATGGGGTGCAGCTCCTCCAGGATCGCCTGTTTATCCCTGTGCTTGACGGCGATGTTCTGGGCGATATAATCGGCGACATAGCCCGGGTCCTGGCCGGACACCACGTTGAGCATTACGTCGGGGGTCATCTTGGGGGCGAGCTCCGCGTATTCCTGGAACAGAGCATAGCAGCGGCGGAGCATGGCCTCGGCCCGCACCGTCATTTTCGGGGTTTCCTCCGAGGAGAGTTCCTCCACCCGGGCCAGAAAATAGGGCGAGGTCTGCTCGAGGCCCAGGAGTTTTCCCCGCTGTTTGCCCTCCACCATGACTCGCACGGCGTCTCCGGGCAGGCGCAGGATCTGGCGGACATTGGAAATGGTGCCGATCCGAAACAGATCGGATTCCTCCGGAGTCTCGGTGGCAATCTCCCGCTGGGCGACCAGAAAGATCTTTTGGCCGGAGGACATGGCCTCGTCCAGCGCCCGGATGGAAATATCCCGGCCCACGTCGAAGTGGAGGAGCATGTTGGGGAAAATGGTCAGCCCGCGAAGGGCGAGCATGGGCATAGTTTCAATGGGAAGGGGTTTATTCATGGTAACACTCCTTTCTCACCATGAGAGTGGAAGGTCCGGAAAGATTCCGGCGGCGGACAGAGAGACGAAAAGCCGCATGACAAGACATGCCTCAGCGTCGACGGCATGCCGCGTCATGCGGCCGAATGCTCGAAGAGGGGTAACGAATTTGCCCTGAAACTGCCGTCAGGACACGTTGCTCCGTTTTTTAGGCGCCTTGCTCCGGGTTTTGAGCCTGGAAACGGGCAGGCTTTTTTTGTCGGGATTGCGGACAACCCGGGGGGAACCCTCGCCACGGACGCAGGCGGCGTCCACCGCCACGGTTTCAATGGTGGGGTCGGAGGGGATGTCGTACATGACGCGGGTCATGACGTTTTCCAGGACGGCCCGCAGGCCCCGGGCCCCGATTCCCCGGGCGATGGCCAGGTCGGCGGCCGCTTCCAGGGCTTCCCGGTCGAAGTCCAGGGTCACGCCGTCATACTCCAGGAGCTTTTTATACTGTTTTACCAGAGCGTTTTTGGGCTCTGTGAGGATGTTCACCAGCTGCGGCCGGTCCAGGGATTCCAGGGTCACGATAACGGGAAGCCGGCCCACCAGCTCGGGGATGATGCCGTATTTGAGCAGATCGTGGGGCTGGACGTTTTTCAGCACCTTCCCCAGGTCCTTCTGCTTCCGGCTTTCAATTTCCGCGCCGAAGCCGATGGCGCTCTTATCCAGGCGTTTTTCAATGATCTTGTCGATCCCGTCGAAAGCGCCGCCGCAGATAAAGAGGATATTGGTGGTGTTGATCTGGATAAACTCCTGATGGGGATGCTTGCGCCCGCCCTGGGGCGGAACGTTTGCCACCGTGCCCTCCAGGATCTTCAGAAGGGCCTGCTGGACGCCTTCCCCGCTCACGTCCCGGGTGATGGACACGTTTTCGCTCTTCCGCGCGATTTTATCCATTTCGTCGATGTAAATGATGCCGTGCTCGGCGGCCTCCACGTCGTAGTCGGCGGTCTGGAGAAGGCGCAGGAGGATGTTCTCCACGTCCTCGCCCACGTAGCCGGCTTCGGTTAAAGTGGTGGCGTCGGCAATGGCGAAGGGCACCTTCAGGATCTTGGCGAGGGTCTGGGCAAGCAAGGTCTTGCCGCTGCCCGTGGGGCCGAGCATGAGGATGTTGCTTTTCTGGAGCTCCACGTCTCCCCCGCCGCCCAGGTAGACCCGCTTGTAGTGGTTGTAAACCGCCACGGCAAGGCTGATTTTCGCCTCGTCCTGCCCCACCACATAGTCGTCCAGAATCTCCTTGATGTCTTTCGGGGACGGCAGGCCGGACAGCTCATCCTCCACAAAGGTCTCTTCCTCGTCCTCCTGGAGTCCGTCGTTCAAAATGCTCACGCAAAGCTGCACGCACTCGTTGCAGATATATGCGCCCGGACCCGCGATGATGCGGGAAACCTGCTCCTGGTGCTTGCCGCAGAAGGAGCAACGGACGGTTTTTTTGTCTTCGTTCTTGGTCATGGAACCCTTTCTTTCTGCCGGGGCCGCCCGGCGGGGGCCGGATGCATTCCGTTCCATCCGGAAACAGCGCCTATACGCCCGGAGAAGACGCCTCCGGGAGCCGTCAGCGCTTGTAGATAATCTTGTCTATGATGCCGTAATTCTGGGCTTCCTCGGCGGTCATAAAGAAGTCCCGCTCGCTGTCCCGGGTGACCTCCTCCACGGGTTTGCCCGTGTTCTGGGCCAGGATGGCGTTGAGGCGCTTTTTCATCCTTATGATATGCTCGGCGTGGATTTCTATGTCCGTCGCCTGCCCCTTGGCGCCGCCCGAAGGCTGATGGATCAGGATCTCCGCGTTGGGCAGGGCGATGCGCTTGCCCTTGGCGCCGCTGGAGAGCAGGAACGCCCCCATGCTGGCCGCCATGCCGATGCAGATGGTGGACACGTCGGGCTTGATGTACTGCATCGTGTCGTAAATAGCCATGCCCGAGGTGACGGAGCCGCCGGGGCTGTTGATATAAAACTGGATGTCCTTGTCGGGGTCCTGGGCTTCCAGATACAGAAGCTGGGCCACCACAAGGCTTGCCGTGGTGTCATTGACCTCTTCGGATAAAAAGACGATCCTGTCGTTCAAAAGACGGGAAAAAATATCGTAGGACCGCTCTCCCCGGTTTGTCTGCTCTACTACATAAGGAACTAAACTCATAGTACTCTCCCTTCCGCCGCTTTGCGCCGGCACTGTGCAACATATGTGGGGAACGCCCGCCTCGCAAAGGATCAGGCGGGGTTCCGGCGCGCCGCTATCCGCCGCAATGGGGCGGAATTTGCCCTGTAAGGAGAGATTATTCCCCTTTTTCCTCGGAATCAGCCGCTTTCTTTTTCACGGCGCGCTTCTTTTTCGGTTTTTCTTCTTCTGAAGTCTCCTCTGCGGAGGCTTCCGCTTTTTCCGCCGGCTGCTCCGCAGGCTCGGCCAGGACGTTTGCCGCGTCCACGACGAGCTTTGCCGCCTTGGTGATCTTCATTTCCTTGAGGATCTCCTCCCGGTCCACCGCGTTTTTGACCTTTTCCGGCTCCATGGAATACCGCTCGGCGATCTCCTTGTACTCGGTCTCGATCTCCTCGTCGGAGAACTCCAGTCCTTCCCCGTCCGCCACGGCGGCAAGGGCAAGCTCCAGCTTCACCCGGTGAAGGGCGGGCTCCTTGGCGGACTCTTTCAGCTGATCCGGCGTGGTGCCGGTCATCTTGAGGTATTCCTCAAAGGGGATGCCCTGGGAGGTGATGCGCAGAGCATAGTCCTCCAGCATTTTCTCCACCTGGGAATCCACCATGGCTTCGGGAATCTCGGCCTCCATGCCCTCAATCACCTGATCCAGGAGGGCGTTTTCAAAGGCCTGGGCGGAGCGGTCCGCCTTTTCCTTCACAAGTCTATCATAGATACTCTTTTTCAGTTCGTCAAGAGTGTCAAATTCCGAGACGTCCTTGGCAAACTCGTCGTCTGCCGCGGGGAGCTCGGTCTCCTTGACCTCGTGAATTTTTACCTTGAAAACCACGGGCTTACCGGCAAGATCGGCGTGGTAATCCTCGGGGAAGGTGACGTTTATATCCGCCTCCGCTCCCGGGGCAAGTCCCACCAGCTGCTCCTCGAAGCCGGGAACAAAACTGCCGGAGCCCAGAGTGAGGCTGTATTTCTCCGCTTTGCCGCCCTCGAAGGGCACTCCGTTATCAAAGCCTTCGAAGTCCAGGACCACGGTGTCCCCGTCCTTGGCGGGACGGTCCACCGATACCAGACGGGAGTTCCGGCTGCGCAGGGCCTGGATCTCCGCGTCCACATCCGCGTCGGTCACCTCGGCGGCCGGACGCACGGCGGAAAGACCCTTCCACTGGCCCAGCTTAACCTCGGGATATATCGCCACCATAGCCTTGAACTCAAAGCCGTCCTTGGATATATTCACCAGCTCCACCTGGGGATAGGAAACGGTTTTCAGGCCTTCCTGCTCCACGGCGGCGGCATAGGCCTCAGGATAGGCGAAGCCCACCGCGTCTTCGTAAAACACGGATTCGCCGTACATGGACTCAATGATCTTCCGGGGAGCCTTTCCCCTGCGGAAACCGGGAACGGAAATCTGATTCCGGTTTTTCCGGTAGGACTGCTCCAGACCCTTTTCCAGTTCTTCCCGGCCGACTTCGATCACGAGCTCCACCATGCTCTTTTCTTTCTTTTCCACATTTTTTAAATTCATCGGGCTTCTTCCTCCTAAAACTGCTGAGCAAATACCGCAGGCCGCGGCTCAAAATTCCGCTTTCAGCCGCGCGGCGGCATAAAACCGCGTACAGCTTATCCATTTTACCAGAAACATTACCAAAATACCATAAGTATTTTAAATTTCATTCCAATATTTTTAGCGGCCTGAAGTCAAGATAATCCGCGGATACCAGATGGAATTCGATTCCGCCGTAGAGGCCGTCCACCGCGGACCGGTGACTGCGGGGTCCGTGAAGATGGCCGTAATAGCAGCGCTTCACCCGGTATTTTTGCAGAAGCTCCAGAATTTCGGCGCATTCGTACCGCTCCGCCAGAGGCGGATAGTGCAGAAAGCAGAAGATTTCCCGCTCGCCGGCCGCCTTCAGGGAAGCCTCCAGGCGGATGAGCTCCCGGAGAAAGACCTTTCTGGCGTGAGCGTCTCCGGAGTCCTCCTCGTAAAACCAGCCCCGGGTACCGCACAGGGCCGTGTCCCCGTAAAAATAACAATTGTTGTGAAGAATCTCCAGGGTGTCGATGCCGTTATCCCGGAAAAAACGGTTCATTTTCGCGGCGGTGGTCCACCAGTAGTCGTGATTGCCTTTCAGAAGAATTTTCCGGCCGGGAAGCCGGTGAATCCACAAAAAATCCTCCCGGGCCTCCTCCAGCGACATGGCCCAGGACAAATCGCCGCACAAAACGGTCACGTCATCTTCCTTCAAAGCGGAAAAGCCGGCGGCCAGACGCTTGTCGTGTTCCTTCCAGGCGTCGCCGAAGACATCCATGGGTTTATCGGAAGACATGGCCAGATGCAAATCTCCAATGGTGTACAGGGACATTCCTTGTCCTCCCGTTGCATTCCGTAAAATATTTTGGTTTTTTCGGCTCATACTATTCACAGCGGAATCGATCCGCCCGCGGCGAAAAAGAAAAGAAGACCGCACAAGCCGCGGGAAGTCTGCAAAACCCGTCTGCGCCGGCGGGGGCGGGTTTTGTCAATCCTGCCTCACCGCCGGAGAAAGGAGCGCATATGGAAGTTTTAAGACCCAAAAGGCCTTTCTGGGAAGTCCCGTCGTCGAGCGCCTCATACTATCCCATGCAGGCCTATAACGCCATCGGCATGGAAGTAGGCGCCGCCTTCCCGTACGCGGGAACCGACCAGTCGTCCCGCCAGGAACCGTCCGGACGGATTGCGTGCAATGTGGAAAGCTGCGTGTACCATGCCGAGGGCGACCATTGCTCGGCACCGGAAATCCAAGTGGGCCCGGAAAACGCCGTGGACAACGAAGCCACCCTCTGCGCCACGTACCGCCACAAGTAAACCATTTTTATCCGGCGGGGACGGCCGACACGGAGGACGTACCGCCGGGGAAAGGAGCGGACATGGAAGAAAGATTCCCCAAAGACCGCCTGTGGAACGGCGACATGAATTCGTACTATTTCCCCGTGGACACCATCGCGGCCATGAACGCGGGAGCGAATCCCTATGAGCAGTACACCTCCGCACGCAGCCGGATCGATCAGGTATCCTGCAATGTGGAAAGCTGCATGTATCACTCGGAGGACGATCTGTGCATGGCCCACGGGATCACCGTGGGGCCGGAAAACGCAAGAACAGAGGGAGAAACCCTCTGTGCAACCTACCGCCACAAATAACACGGAAAAAACGGGCCGGAACGTCATCCGGCCCACCGGAAACCGGGACCGATCCGACACCGGTCTCCGCCCCCGCCCTTCAGGAAGAGAGGGCGGGGGCGGAACCGTTTTTATCTCTCGAGCATTTTCAGCACTTCCCGGGTCATGCCGTCTTTTTCAGTCACGCCGGTGAAACGGACGGGCTTGGAGCCCAGAGCCGCAAGGTTTTTCGGAGGGGCGATCCCGGCGGCGGCGGAGAGTTCTCCGATGAGGTCCGTTCCGGAGGAAACCGGGGAGACCCCGATGGCGGGAAGCACGCTGTCGCAGAATTTAAAGGGGCTGGCGGTGGAAACCACGAGGCCGGGAGCGGTATCCCCCGTTTCTTTCCTGTACTGTTTAAAAACATGGAAGGCTACCGCCGTATGGGGATCGATGAGATAGCCGTGCTCCTTCCAGACCGCGGCGATGGTTTCCCGGGTCAACGCGTCGTCGCAGGAGCCGGCCCAGAACAGACGGGAGATTTTCTTTTTCACCGTTTCGTCGACCTCATACCGCCCGGTTTCGGCCAGAGAGGACATGTACTCCCGGACCTCCTCCGCGCCTCCCTCGGAAAGGCCGTAGAGAAGCCTCTCCAGGTTGCTGGACACCAGGATGTCCATGGAGGGGGACAGAGTGTTGTAAAACGGACGGTTCCTGTCGTACACTCCCGTATTGATGAAATCGGTGAGCACGTCGTTCCGGTTGGAGGCGCAGACGAGCCTGCCGATGGGGACTCCCATGGATTTCGCGTAATAGGCCGAGAGAATGTTCCCGAAATTGCCCGTGGGCACGCAGACGTTGAATTTTTCCCCGGGAACAAGGGTTCCCTGATTGAGCAGATCGCAGTAAGCCGAGACGTAGTATACGATCTGGGGAAGCACCCGGCCCCAGTTGATGGAGTTGGCGGAGGAGAGAAACCAGCCCCGCTTGGAAAGGGTTTTGCGGAGGGAAACGTCGGAAAAAATTGCTTTAACGCCGGTCTGGGCGTCGTCAAAATTGCCCCGGACGGAGCAGACCCCCACGTTTTTCCCTTCCTGAGTCACCATCTGCAGTTCCTGGACCCGGGAGACGCCGTCCTTGGGATAAAAGACCAGAATGGCGGTGCCGTCCACATCCCGGAAGCCCTCCAGGGCGGCCTTGCCCGTGTCTCCGGAGGTGGCCACCAGAATGAGGACCGAGCGCTCCTCCCCGGTCTTTACCAGAGAGGCGCTGAGAAGATGGGGCAGCATCTGCAGGGCCATGTCCTTGAAGGCGCTGGTAGGCCCGTGCCAGAGTTCCAGGCAGGAGACCCCGTCGGTCACCCGGCGCAGGGGAGCTATGGCGGGAGAATCGAATTTATCGGTTCCGTAAGCCTTTTCCGCGAAGGAGCTGAGCTCGCCCGCGGCAAAGTCGTCCAGAAAGGCGTTCATTACGAAAACCGCGCGCTGCTGATAGGCCATGTCCCGCATGGATTCAAAGGCATGGGCCGTAAAATTGGGCAGCACCTCGGGGGTGTAAAGCCCTCCGTCTTCCGCCAGGCCCCTGACAATGGCGTCCTGGGCAGAAACGCGCAGAACGCCGTCTCTCGTACTTATATACCGCATACTTCCTCCACTATCCTCATGAGATTATTGAAAAAGATATCATTCACCAAAGACTGGCTGTAATTTCTTCGAAGAAGGGCTTCGTAGAGAAGATTCAGATCCTGGATGCCGCGCATCCCGGCGGGCAGCTCCTCGCAGCCGTCCAGGTCGCAGCCCAGGGCGACGTTTTTCTCCCCGCCCTGAGAAAGAAAATGCTCGATGTGGGAAACCGCGTCGTCCACGGTGGGACGGGGGCCCAGAAAGCCTGCGTAGAGATTGATGCCGGCCACTCCCCCGGCGTTTACGATCGCGCGGAACTGCGCGTTGGTGAGATTGCGCGGATGGGGGGCCAGGGGCCGCGCGTTGGAATGGCTGGCCATGAAAGGGCGTTTCGCCATGGCGGCCACGTCCCAGAAGCCGGGTTCGGACAGATGGGACACGTCCACGATCATCCCCAGATCTTCCATGGTTTGCACAAAAGTTCGGCCTTCGGGGCCGAGCCCCCGGGTGTCCTCCTCGGCGATGGAGCCGGAGAGGAGATTGCAGTGATTCCAGGTGAGGTTCACGGCCCGGACGCCCTTATGATACGCATCTTTCAGCTTTTCAATATCACAGTCCAGAATTTCCGCGCCCTCCACCGACAGGAGAGCGGCGGCTCTGCCTTCTGCGGCGGCCTTTCCGATTTCCCCCGCCGAACGGCACAGGACCAAGCAGCGGGAGTTTTTCTCAAGCTCCGTCCGGAACCATTCGTATTCCCGGAGAAATTCCTGATACAGCCCGCCGGGAGGAACGCTCTCCCGGAGAATCCAGAAGGCGAAGAACTGAGCCCAGGGGGAAAAGGCGCCGCCCCGGATCAGGTCCACGTGACCGGTGTTTCGAAGGAGGTCCTCCCCTTCCTCAACGCAGCCGTGTATGGTGTCGCAGTGAGCGTCAAACAGCGGAATCGGTTTCAAAACGCGGATACCCCCTTTGACCTTTTGCCCGAGAATCAAAAGGCGTCTTCAATATACCTTATGGTGCAGGGAGTTCCGGGACCTTCCCCGTAAAGCTCCGCCACGTCGAAGCGCGGCTGTAGGGAGCAGTCGTTTACACTGAGATAAAGCTCGGCGCAGGTGCGGATCCTCGCCTGTTTTCTGCGGTCCACCGCCTCGGCGGCGGAGGCGAAAGCGGCGCTTTTCCGGAGCTTGACCTCCACAAAGGCGATGAATTTACCGTCGGACGCGATGAGATCGACCTCCCCGAACCGGGTGCGGTAATTGGCGCCGAGGATCTCCCAGCCCCGATCCCGGAGCCAGGCGGCCGTCTGGGCCTCTCCCCATCGTCCGGCAAGCTTCTTATTCATTTGGGTATGTATCGTGGAGAAAGGTTTTCCGGTGGGCCGGGCAGGGGCCGTATTTCCGCAAAAGCTCGTAGTGCAGCTTGGTTGGATAACCCTTGTGCTTGTCGAAGCGGTATTCCGGATAGACGGCGGCCAGCTCCACCATGTACAGGTCCCGGCTCACCTTGGCCAGAATGGAAGCCGCGGCAATTTGAGGGCTCTTCCCGTCCCCTCCCACGACGCAGACGGCGGGGGAAGCCCCGATCCCCTGGGTCCGGTTTCCGTCCACCAGGGCCAGGTCGGCCGAGGGGGAAAGAGCGCGGATGGCCCGGTCCATGGCCAGCATGCGGGCGTTTAGTATATTGTACCGGTCGATCTCCGCCTCTCCGGCGGTGGCGACGCCCCAGGCGAGGGCTTTTTCCTTTATCATGTGAAACAGGGCTTCCCGATGTTTCGCAGTAAGCTTTTTGGAATCGTTCAGTCCCGGTATGGTAAGCCCGAAGGGCAGAATCACGGCCGCCGCGAAGACCGGGCCGGCCAAAGGCCCGGCGCCCGCCTCGTCCACTCCGCAGATGCTGCGGTAGCCCTGGGCGCTGTATTCGCTTTCAATCGTCCAAAGAAGGTTCCCCTCCGCCATCCATGGCCACTTCCTTTCCGTTTTCTGGGGGCCGCTCCAGAGAAATCCGACCCAGCACCCCGCCCCGGAACTCGTCCAGGAGGACCTTGGCCATCCGCTCCAGATCCGGCTCTCCGCCGGAGACCAGAAATCCTCTCCGGCGGGCGGCTTGATCCAACAGAAGATGACCGGGGCTGCCGGGAACAAGACCCTCTCCGTATCGGGCGGCAAGAAGCCGCGGATAAAGGGTATCCAGCCGTTCCATCAGGCGGAAGGCCAGCGTTTCCAGGTCCAGGATCTCGTCTTTCACCGCGCCGGTGAAGGCCAGATTCAGCCCTACCGCCTCGCTGTCCAGCCGGGGCCACAGGATGCCGGGCGTGTCCAGCAGCTCCAGGCCGCTGGCCACCACGACCCACTGCCTGCCCCGGGTGACTCCTGGGCGGTCCTCCGCCTTTGCCGGTTTCCGGCCGGAGATGCGGTTGATGAAGGAGGACTTTCCGACGTTGGGGATACCGGCCACCATGATCCGGAGGGGCCGGCCCGCCTGGCCGCGCTGCTCATACCGCCGGAGCTTGTCCCGGAGAAGATCCCGCACGGCGGGAGCGAAGCGGTTTACCCCCGCGCCGCTCTTGCTGTCGGTCTCCAGGACGGGATGGCCGTTTTTTTTGAACCACGCGGCCCAAAGAGCGGTAACGGCGGGATCCGCCAGGTCCGCCCGGTTTAAAACCACGAGCCGGGGCTTGTTTTCCGTGAGGGAGCGGATATCCGGGTTGCCGCTTGCATACGGGATGCGCGCATCCAGAATTTCACAGACGGCGTCCACCTGGGGAAGGGTTTCCTGAAGCATCCGCCGGGCGGCGGTCATGTGGCCGGGATACCATTGAATGTTCATTTTTCGACTCCGATCCGGTTCAGGGGAAAGAGGGTAAACACCACATGGCCGAGGATGTACCGGGTATCCACCATGCCGACGGCGGCCACGCGGCTGTCCGAGCTCTCGTTGCGGTTGTCCCCCATGACGAAGACGCAGCCCTTGGGCACGGTGACGGGAAAGGAAACGTCGTACATGGTATAGGTGCGCTCGGCGATATAGGGCTCATCCAGCACCACGCCGTCCACCGAGACTTCACCGGTTATGAAGTTGATGTCCACCGTCTGGTTTTCCGTGGCGATCACCCGCTTGACGATGGGCTGCTCGATAAAGGATTCCTTGCGCAGCACGATGATGTCCCCGTCCCGCGGCGTGTAAATCAGGCTGGAGAGCACCAGGATCTTGTCCTTGTCGTGAAGGGTGGGCAGCATGGAAAACCCGTCCACGCTGATAATACGGAATAAAAATGTGAATATAAGCACAATGCAGACGATGGCAGTCACCAGCGCCTGCAGCCACTCGTAAAGTTCGCACTCCAGCTCCGAAGGCTTTACGCCGTCTTCCGCCGGATCTATGCCGTGCATGTCGTCATTATCCATCCAACAGTCTCCCAGCCGGGTATCGCCCGATTTGTCCGTTTCCGTTCCGCCCGTCCGGCGGTTATACCCTATTATACACAAAACGGGAAATAAAAAAAGGGGGTATCTCCCTTTTTTTCGGCCCGGCGAATAGCGCCGTTTTTCGACAGAAACCTAGAAAAGACTGCGTTTTAAACGCAGAAGCGCAAACGCCGGAGGCTTTATTCCATGCCGGTCCGGACGGAGCCGGCGACAAAACGCAGAAGCCTTTCGCCACCGGCAGACAAAACAGGAAATATCCGGCTAAAATAAAAGAAGGGGGGTGTTCCCCCCTTCTTTTGGGCTCTTAAACCAGTTCCTTGACTTTTGCCTGCTTGCCGACGCGCTCTCTCAGGTAGTAGAGCTTTGCCCGTCTGGCCTTACCGGAGCGGACCGTCTCGATTTTCTCGATGATCGGGGAATGAAGCGGGAAAATCTTTTCCACACCCACGCCGTAGGAAATGCGGCGGACGGTGATGGTTTCCTCAATCCCGCCGTGCTTTCTGGCGATGACCGTTCCCTCGAAAACCTGAATCCTCTCCCGAGTGCCTTCCTTGACCTTGATGTGCACCCTGACGGTGTCGCCGATGTTGGCCTGGGGAGGGTTTTCCTTGCGCTGCTGATCGGCCAGCGCTTTCATCAGATCCATTTTTATCCTCCTAATGAAGGGTGTTCGTGCCGCAAAGGAAGGCCCTGGGGTTAAAAAACCCGGGCAGCGACAGAGGACCGCCCTGATAGACTTAAGTATAATACCACGCGGGAGGGCAAAATGCAACAACGAAATGCGGAAATGTAAGAAAATATGGAACCATACCGGGATTTTTCCGTCCTTTTCCTACAGAGAAACGGATTCGGCCCTTTGCGGAGTTTGACATACCCCATGAAAAAAGCGGCATAATATACGATATGGCAACGATACATTAAAGCATGGGCCCGGCTTGACAGGCCGGGCGGATTTCCCGGAACGCGTACAGGACGTTACCGGGGTTAAGGAGCAACCGCGTTGGAAAGACAAGACCTCTCCCGCAGGAAATATCCCGTTTGGGCGCTGGCCGCCTTTTTGATTTTATCCGCCGTCCCTATTCTGATGCTGGGAGTTTACGCCAGAGCATCTTTGGACGACTACAGCTACGGACTGCGCACCTATCAGGCCCTGACCCTGGGGACCAGCCTGCCCGCCGCCGTTTGGCGTACTGTGAGCGGATACTATATGAACTGGCAGGGCAGCTTTTCCGGCATGACCCTGATGACCCTGACGCCCTCCATTTTCGGAGAACGGGCCTACTGGATCACTCCCGTGGTCATGCTCTCCTCCCTTTCAATCGGCACCTTGAAGCTGACAGACACCGTGGTGCGCCGGTTTTTAGGAGGAAACCGGTATGACGCCCTGGGGGTTTCCCTGCCGGTGCTCTTTCTCTGTATCCAGTGCGTACCGAGCCCGCAGTCCGCCTTTTTCTGGTGGAACGGCGCGGTATATTATACATTCTTTTACGGTATGATGCTCCTCCTTCTGGACCGATTTTGCGTCCTGGCGGCTGCGGAGACGAACGGCGAGCGGAGAAAAGCTTTTTTTACCGCCCTTCCCTTCGCGGTGCTGGTGGGCGGAAGCAACTACGCCACGGCCCTTCTCTCGCTGCTGCTGAGCGGATTTTTTCTCCTGTGGTTTTTTCTGCGGCGCAGGGCTGCGTTTTTCCGCGGGCTGGGAATATCGGCGCTTCTGGCCGCGGCATTTCTCGTCAGCGTTCTGGCACCGGGAAACGGCGTGCGGCAGGGGTATGAGGAGGTCATGGCTCCCCTGGAGGCCGCATCGGAATCGATAAGTCAGGCGTTTTCCGATCTTTCGGGGTTCTATCATCCTCTCATCGGTTTAACGCTGGTTCTCTTGATCCCTTGGATCTGGCCCCTTACGAAGAAGACCTCCTTCCGCTTTCCCTGGCCGGCGGCCTTTACGGCGCTGAGCTTTCTCCTCTTCGCCGCCCAGAACGCCCCCGCGTTTTACGCCATGTCCGACGCGGGTCCCGACCGGCTGCGGAACATCGTGTTTTATTCCTATGTGCTGCTGCTTCCGGCAAACGAGTGGTACTGGCTGGGGTGGCTCCGGAGGATTCTTTCAAAGCGGGAGGCGGGAAAAACCGCCCGGGGAGCGTATATCGCCGCCGCCTGTCTGCTGGCGGCCGTGCTCGTTTCCGGAAACGGCTTTGAGAACCTCACAGGCGTCCGGAGCGCCGAAGCGCTCGCGGATGGCAGCGCCGAGACGTACGCACGGGAGAGGGACGCCCGGATGGCGGTTCTTCTGGACGACGGAAAGATAAAAATCACCCTCCAGCCCATCCGGACCCGCCCTTCCCTTCTCTACGTGGGAGACGTGACCCGGGATCCGACGGACTGGCGGAACCAGGCGGTGGCCTGGTATTTCGGCAAGGAGCGGGTGACCCTGGCGTCATAGTTTTTGCAGCGGTCTATGTACGTACGCCGGCGGCGAAAGAGACGGGGTACCTTTGCAGCAAGCTGACCCGGGGCCGGGAAAATCCGCAGGATTTTCCCGGCCCCGGGTATCTTTCGCGGTCCTATTTGCAATGGAATACTTGCCGAACCGTCACCGGAAGAGACTCAGGGCTTCGTCCAGGGGTTCCAGGCGGAGATAAGAGGCAAAATCCGGGACAAAGTCCGGGACGTTTTCCGACAGAGCGGAGACGAGCAGTTCGGGATTGACGGTGGGGTTCTGGGCGAGGTGTATCGCGGTGACCGTGAGAACGGTTTTATCGGCGGAAACCTCCAGGTCCCGGACAAGGGGGATGAGATCGATCTGAATTTCCCCTTTGCGTTTGGAGGTCTTGGTCACCGGAAGGGTCTCCCGGGAAAAAAGCTCCCGCAGGGCGCGTCCCGCCTCTTCCGCTCCGCCCCGGTCGTAAAACAGCTCCAGGCGGGAGCGGAGATACGCGAGTTCTTTGAAGGGCCTTTGAGAAACATAGGCCTCCAGAACCCGGAGCCCCTCGGGCAGAACGGGGTTCATGCGGGAGGGCACGTCCTCCAGTAAAGATTCGTCCAGAAGCTCGAAGTCCATCAGCTCACAGCGGGAGGCATGCCCCACGGGAAGAGGAAGGGCAACGGAGACGAAGGCGTGGGGGTTGAAGCCCTCGGTGTGCCGGATGGGGAGCTCCGCCCGGAGAAAGGCACGCTGCATGGTGCGCATCAGGTCCAGGTGGGAGATATATTTTGCCGTTCCCTCTTTGCAAAAGAGGAGGCGGTGTTTGCTATTCATCGCATTTCCCCTCCGTATACAGCCTGTCCGCGCCGCAGCCGGTGCACTGCCGGCGGCAGTCGGGAGTGATCTCCGAGCGATAGGCCTGCTCCCGCTCCCGCCAGAGATACTCCGTCCGCACGCCGGAGGAGATGGAGGACCAGGGCAGAAGCTCGTCTTTAAAACGGACCCGGTTTGCGTAAAAGGCGGGGTCCAGGCCGCAGGCGGCAAAAGCGTCTTTCCAGCGCTCCGGGGAGAAATGCTCCTCCCAGGCGTCGAACTTGGCACCCCGGCGCCAGGCGGTCTCGATCACCTTCCCCACCCTTCTGTCGCCCCGGGCCAGGACGGCCTCCAGAAGGCTGGTATCCGGGTCGTGCCAGCTGTAGGAGATGGATTTGGAGCGCATGGCGGAGCGGAGAAGGGCAATCTTGCGCTCAAACTCTTCCCGGGTGTCCTGGGCCTCCCACTGGAACGGCGTATGGGGTTTGGGAACGAAAAGGGCGGTGCTCACCGTGATCCTCACGCCGCGATTCCGGACGGGAGAGGCGTCGTAAAAGGTTTTCAGCACTTTGAAGGCCAGGTCCGCGATGCCCAGGACGTCCTCGTCGGTCTCCGTGGGCAGGCCCAGCATGAAATAGAGCTTCACCTGGCTCCAGCCCCCGGAAAAGGCGGTGCGGCAGGTGCGCAGCAGATCTTCCTCGGTGACGTTTTTGTTGATGGCGTCCCGGAGACGCTGGGTGCCGGCCTCGGGGGCGAAGGTGAGGCCGCTTTTCCGCACCCGCTGGACCCGGCGCATGAGTTCCATGGAAAAGTTATCCGCCCGGAGGGACGGCAAAGAAAGGCTGGCGTTTCTGGGTTCGCACCAGGAAAGCAGCCCGTCGCACAGATCGCCCAGGGGCCGGTAATCACTGGTGCTGAGAGAAGCCAGAGAGATCTCCTGATAGCCGGAGGCGGAAAGAGCCCCGATCCCCTGCTTTATAAGAAGCTCCGGCGAGCGGGAACGGACCGGGCGGTAGACATAGCCCGCCTGGCAGAAGCGGCAGCCCCGGACGCAGCCCCGGAAGAGCTCCAGCATGACCCGGTCGTGAACGATCTCGGTGGAGGGGACAATGGTCTTTTCGGGATAGAGGGCACGGTCCATGTCATGGACAATGCGCTTGTTCACCTGCGCCGGAGCACCGTTGAGGGGGCGGATTTCGGAAAGAGTTCCGTCCTCGTGATAGACATGCTCATACAGGGAGGGAATATAAAAGCCCTCTTCCTGGGACAAAGAGAGGAGAAAAGCCTCCTTGGAGAGCCCGTCCCGTTTTGCCGCGCGGTACCGCTCCACCAGATAGGGCAGAACATCCTCCCCCTCTCCCGGCAGGAATACGTCCACAAAGTCGGCCAAGGGTTCGGGATTAAAGACACAGGTGCCTCCCGCCACCACCAGGGGTCGGAGGTCCTTGCGATCCTCCGAGCGCACGGGGAGGCCGGCAAGGTCCAGCATGTTCAGAACATTGGAATAGGCCATCTCATACCCAAGGGAAAAGCCGATGATGTCGAAGTCCGCGATGCCGTCTCCGCTTTCCAGGGCATACAGGGGGATGCCCGCCTTCCGCATCTCCTCCTCCATATCCGTCCAGGGGGCGAAGACGCGCTGGCACCACACCCCGTCCATGGCGTTTAGAACTCCGTAGAGGATGCGAAGGCCCAGATTGGACATGCCGATTTCATAGGTGTCAGGAAAACAGAGGGCCACGCGGCAGCTTACTCCCTCGTTTTTCACAGTGCTTCCGTATTCCCCGCCGGTGTAGCGGGCGGGCTTCTGGACCCTCGATAAAATTCTCTCCAGCTCAGGTTTCAATCGGGCACCTCCGCAGCGCTTTCTGTCTAGAGGCATATTTTATCTCGGATACGCCCGTTTTACAACCTTTTTTTCCCGCCGGTCCGAAGCCAGAAGCCAGAGGCCCACCGCCAGGAGGGTAAAATTGCCGCGGGAGATCACCAAAAGGAAAACCCCGAAGAGACATACTATCCCAATGACGGTAACGGTGCTCACACGGCAGACGAGTTCGGCAGTGCGCAGGGAAAACAGGAGCGCCAGAAGAGAAAAGAGCGCCCTCCCGCCGTCCAGGGACCTGGCGGGGAGAAGATTGAAAACGGAAAGGATAAAGCTGATCCCGGAAAAGAGATATGCCGCCTCTCCCCCGCCCCGGGCGCCCCATAAGGCGCCGGCATACGCCCCCAGAAAACCGGCCCCGGGGCCCGCCAGAGCCGCGGCAAGCTCTCCCCAATACGACAGCCGGCGGCCGTCCAGGACCATCTCGGCTCCCAGAGCGGTGAGACGCAGGCAGCGGACCTTCCCTCCCACACATCGCAGAGCCAGCAGGTGCCCCGCCTCATGGAGAGCCGCCGCCACGAGAAAACAGGCCAGCAGATGCTGCCGGTCAAAGCAGAACAGGAGGCTTAGAAGCAGCAAAAAGCCTCCTGTTATCTGAATTCTGCCAAGAGTCATTTTTCTTCCTCCCCGCATACCCGTGCCTCTGTGCACACCGGCTCATTGGCAGGAAAAATGCCCGGAAACGGCCATTCCGGGCGCGCAGATGCTTATGTAAGGGCTAAACGGTGGTGAGGTACCAGGCGGGATTGAGATAGATACCGTTTAAGTGGACCTCAAAATGCAGGTGCGGGCCGGTGGAAATTCCGGTGTTCCCCACTTCCGCCACTTTGGAGCCCATGGCCACCGACTGCCCCGCGGAGACGCAGATTTTACTGCAGTGGGCGTAAAGGGTGGTGACGCCGCCGGCATGCTCGATTTCCAGATATTTACCCAGGCTGGAGCTGTCCCCCACGGCGATCACCTTTCCGTCCGCGAAGGCGCCGACGGCGGCGCCGGTGTCGGCCGCGAGGTCAATCCCATAGTGGAACTTTTCCCCGCCGTCCACGGGATGTTCCCGGTATCCGAAGGGGGAGGAAATCTCTCCTTTCAGCGGCGATGTGAAGGTGATGCCCAGAAGCTCATGCTTAAGGCTCACCCCGTCGGGAAGAGCGGGGCCGGAATAGGCGGGTTCCACTTCAATGACCGCCGAAAGATGGGTGATCTCCGCAGTTTCCGATTCGGAGGAGGCTTGGATCGGCTCCGCCTCCGGCTGCTGCGCAGCTTCCGGCGAGGAGGCGGCAGAGGCGTCAAACACGCGGTTGACGCGCCGATTCAGGATCGCTGAGCCGTCTCCGGCGGAAGTGGAGAGATAATCCTGCTCGGAGAGGAATCCTTCGGTGACTCCCGAGACGGCCACGGTCCGACCCGGATGAACCACGGCGACATAGACCCGGCTGAGCACGTCCGTCACTCCGCCTCCCTCCCCGATGGCTCTGCCGATGGAGGAAAAGGCGGCTTTATAATCCACGTCCTGGGTAATAACGCCCATAATGTCCCCCCGGACGCGGTCGATGCCCGCCGGATAGACGATTTTAGCGGCCACCATGACGAGAAAGATGCCCGCGCATATGATGAGCTGTATCATCCGCCGTTTTTCTTTTTTCCCCAGCGCAGCCGTTTTGCCGCTCCGTTTGGTTTTCATCCGGGCGGCGCTTCTCGGCCTTGCGGTTCTTGCACGATAGCCTGTCTGCATCGTCGTCTCCCCTTTTCCCGCCGCCAGCGGCGGAAGCTTTTACGGGTGCGCGCCGGTAACTGCCGGAAAGGCAAATTTCCCGAATGCCGCGGCACTACATCTATATTCGGGGAGACGGGCTTTTATTCCCGGAGGCGTGGGAAATGGGACTTGACAATGCCCTCTTTCCTCCCTATAATGAATAGGCATCGCAAGTTCGGGGTGTGGCGAAGTTTGGTATCGCGCTTGGTTCGGGACCAAGAGGTAAAGCTATAAATATCAGTGCATCCGGCATCCAAAAGTAGTAGTAAAGTAGTAGCAGGTTTTGAGTATTTGCGCCAGAAGGGTGCGGATATGAAAAAACTGCTTTTTATTATTTTTATACTTACCGTATTTGATGCCGTATGTACGGCGGCGGGAATGCTTTGCGGGGCCGTTCAGGAGGCAAACCCTGTTATGGTACAATTCATGGCGTGGCATCCTGGCGCGGCATCGGCGCTTGTCTGCGCTGCTGTGGGTGGCATTCTATTGGGGCTATACCGTGTACGCAGCCGGATCAAGTGGCTGTTCAGCGCCATGACCGCCGTTTTGATCGCCAAGATCGGGATAGCGGTTATACACGTTATGTGGATCTCTCAAGTTATATAAAAAAGCCGCCCCTCCCCGGATGGAGAGAGGCGGCTTCAACGTCCTTTCTGGGACGCTTCGCTGAGCAGAGAGGTGCGGAAGGTCCTCTAGGGCATCGTGGGAGAGTACCATTATGTTTGATACAACTTACAAATTAAACAGTGAATCGCCGTGGTGGGTGGGACCCACCACGGAACCCAAAAGGCATCTAAGCTAGTTTTTTGTGAAAACCCTTACTTGCTATACCAATGTCTTATTTTGTGGTATTATATTGTAAAAATTTACTTTTTTGGGGGGACTGCTATGACAGAGCAACTGATGATACCTGGTTTTATAAATCGGGAAGCGGAAAATGTTCTCATTTTTCAGAGGGTAACAGATGGTTACATTAACGCAACAGCAATGTGCAAGGCCGCCGGAAAGCAAATGAAAGAATATAACCGGTTAAGCACCACAGGCCCATTTCTTCAAGAGTTGTCTGCGGCAACGGGAATCCCCACCGAAAGATTAACCGTCTCAATATCCGGAGGCGTTCCTCAACAGCAGGGAACTTGGGTGCATCCGCAGGTAGCCGTACATCTAGCGCAATGGCTTTCTCCTAAGTTTTCTGTTCTTGTCACACAATGGGTAACCGAATGGATGTCTGGAGGTGGCAAAAATCAGAACTTGCCATATCATCTTAGAAGATATATGGCAAATATGAATAGTGTTCCGTTCGGCTACTTTTCAATGCTTAATGAAGTCACCTTGCATTTAATTGGCCCTTTAGAGCAAATGGGGTATACTGTTTCGTCGGGTCAAATACCAGACATATCACTAGGAAAAACCTTTTCGAAACACTTGCGTGACAAAGGGTACCATGTAGATGAGTTCCCAAAATATCCGCACCGTTACGAGGATGGACGCATAGTCCAAGCGAGGGCTTATCCAAACGAGCTAATCGGAGATTTGAGAAGCTTTTTTGTTGAGGAATGGTTACGTACAAAATCTCGAAGTTATTTTGCGGAAAGAGATCCGGGAGCTTTACCGTACTTAAACAGGCTGCTTGCCCTCCCGAATTACCGTGAAGCGATGGGATACATAGAAACATCTAAGGAGTAATAGAGAGCGAAAAGCGCCGGAGCCTAAACGGGGACCCGGCGCTTTGTTTTACAGTGTGTTATTGAACAGCCCCGCCGGGATATTGGCCAGCATCGGGACGTAGATATACGACGCGCCGGACTTCACCTGATACCACAGCTTGGGGACGGTTCGGGTATCCACGTGGATGCCCCAGGTATAGATTCCGACGCCTTTAATCCCGAGGTTGATCCCACGGAGGCACATATCCCTCGGCGTCTTACCCGTAACCACTATATCGGCCGCCATGCCCTTGATGTGATAGGACGCCGACGCGCCGCCGACGCTCTTGTTGTATGACACTGTCCGGTATCCGCTGGTGATCTTAACGGGAAGTCCATAATAGACGCGGATCTTTTCCAGGATATCAATCAGCTTTGTGTCAATCAGTACGATGTCGGAACCGTCCCGGCAGGCAAATTCCTTGACCCTGAAGTGCTCTGACAGCTTTTTATTGCCGTCTTTGGCAAGGCTGTATGTTTTAACCGCCATCGTTACCCCTCCGTTTTGATTTCATCAACCTGAGCGGCTATGACCGTTCCGGCGTCGTTCAGCGTCTTGACAGCGGCTTCGATCATGGCGTTAACGGCATCGTCGGCCACGATGCCCAGACCCGCCAGCAGCTTAATGACCCATGCTTTGCGGGCTTCTCCCATTTTGGATCCTGTGATGGTCTGTTCCGCGGCGGCTACGGCTGTCTGAACCCAGTTTTTGACGTAGGCGTTGGCTTTTTCCTCCAGAACCTGCTTGATATAAGGGATCAGATTTTTCGTGACGATGCCCAGGATTATCACCAACATGGCGTCGATGGTGTATCGGATAATTTCATTCATGATTATTTTCCTCCTTGTCGTTTTCATCCGAGCCGATATACTCGGACATTTTATTTCGGATGACCTTTTTGAAGATACCGAGTCCCTTAACCCCCGCGTCGTTAAGGTTCTCCAGAATGGACAGCGCGTCCCGCAGAAACATCAGCGTGAAAATGATTTGCGTGAGCCAGGTTGCAACCTCAGTGATCGGCGTCAGGCGGTACGCCAGGCCGCAGATAATGAGCATGACCCCAAACACTAGCAGCTTGTCCAGCGTTCCCTTGGCGAAAGCCGAACTGGTGATCTTGTGGGTTCCCACCGCTTTTTTCAGCCCGCCGGATTGCTTTGACAGGGCATATAGTTTTGTCAGCAGGTCGATAATCATGATCCCCAGCACGGCGCCCGCAGCGTACAGATAGGTCGTCTCCGGGAAACACAACTTGAACAGCAGCGACCCCAGCACGGAAAGCCACACCAGGTAATCGTTTTCAAACAGCTTTTTAATGTATTCTCCGGCCATGGTTGACCGCCTCCAATGCCCATAAAAAATATCGCCCCCTGGCGGTCACAGCGCGAGAATCCAGTATAAATGCAGCCCCACGACGCCCAGCTTGACGGCCAGGACGCTGAGCAGCGCGGCCCCGGCCCAGGGTGCCCGCCGCCTCAGTCGCCAGATCAACGCAAGCAGGGCGGCGGTACCGGCGCACACGGCGGCCGCGGTAATCCCAGGGGCGGCGTACATGGGGGCGGCCATCAGCGGGTTGCCCTCGGCAATCACGCCCAGGCGTATGCCCGCGGCGGTGCAGACGGCATCCATAACGGTGATGGTGAGGATAAAAATAAAAATTAAGTGCTGTATTCTGTTGTTGGCGGCGTAAATGTTGTATCTGTCCATGCTGCTGTCCCTTTCATGATTCTTAATTCGTCGATGTATCCGTCAAATGCTCTGTCTATTGTGCTGCCAGTATATCTGGCTCCTACTGTAAGTGGCGCAGAATACTGTGGAAAATTTTTTCCGGTTACATCTAGCGTTTGTTGTATTTGTCCATTCGTGTATACAATTAATTCGTTTCCGTATCTTTCTATCGCAATGTGGTACCAGTTATTTGCTAGCATCTGTATCGTTGTTATAACCTGCACTGTAACTCCGCTGATTACCCAATAAAAATACAAAGAGGACGAAAAATTTCCGATAAACCAGCGATTGTTTGTGTCGAAATACTGCGACACAAACACGTGCCATGTATTGTCGTTATATATATCTGACGTTGGGCGCACCCAAAAATCTATTGAAAAATCACCCGAACTAAATTCATAATCTTCGTTAGAGGGAGTGTAAATATAAGAACTACTTGAATTGCTTAAAAATGAAGCGGTTCCAAACTTTTTTTGTGCTGTGCTTAATTTTGCCGTTCCAACCGCTGTCCATGCTTTAGTTGAAACATCGGTGAATGTGGTGGAATCATTTTCTCCGTTAAAATGTATTAAAGATCCGGGATAAGACAACCCAACATATTCTTCCGTCGTCCCGCTCTGGGTGATGCCAACGCTGTAATAATCCGTCCCGTCCACGGTATGCACCGCGAACAGCTTATAATAATAGGCCGTTTCCGCGGACAGACCGGTGTCGTTGTAGCTGGTTCCGGTGTTGTTGTAGATCAGCGTCGCGTTGGTTTCGCACCAGGCGCGGTCATGAGCCTCCAGGCTGGAGGAATATTGGTAGAGCTTTACTTCCGTAAATGTGGACGCCGTCGGATTGGTCCATGCCAGGTCGATCTCGGAACTTCCGTTCACTGTGGCGGTGAAGCCTGTCGGGTTGGCCAGATACGGGACTGCTTGCGGGTAGACCTGCACCACCAAGCGGGCGTGTCCGATGGATATGTTGCCGCCGTTGGCGTCGGTGAGCAGCTTGACCGCGACGGTGTAGTCTCCCGACGCCATGGCGTCCTTGTAATCGACATAGGAAAGCACATAGGTCTGCTCAGACGCGCAGTACAGCGTCGGCTGGTAGGTCTGGGTTACGGCGTCGATGTAAGTCAGCGCCGTCAGGTTGGCCGCTCCGCCGGATATGGTGATCTCGCAGGAAAAGGAGATCACGATGCGGGACCGGCTTGTCAGCGTCAGGTCCAGCGTGGCGGCGGTAACCTCCGACGTGGTGACGGACACGGACGCGGCGTTGGTGGCCGTAGCGGCGAACGGGGCCACGTCGGCGGAGCCGCTTACGGTCGTCCCGCTCGATGATTTTTTCACCAGCTTTGAAAAATAGTCGATGTAATTTTCGCTGCGCTGCGTGGAAAAGTCGCTGCTTTTGCGGCGGGTGGCTGTGACGGTGGACTGCAGGTTGACGCCGTCTGTATCCCGGATGGAAACTTCCTCGATCAGATAGTATTCGTCTGATGAAATTCCAAAAGTCGGAAGGTTGACTTTAAGCTTCGTTCCGGAAACCCAGTCGTTGGTGAAGCTGGTGAAGGTCAGCGTGGCCGGGGCGACGCCGTATTTTTTGAGCGCGTTTTCAGCGGCGTTTGTGGCGGTGGTTTCGTTGGTGATATTGCTGTCATCGATGACATTCCCATAGATTCCGCTGCTGTAATCCGATCCTTCTGAGGTCTGACGCGCGGAAATTTCCGTGGAATCCTCCACCACGATCTGGATGTTGTTTCCGTCCTCCCCGGCTCCGCCTTTGACAAACTGTTTGTTGCGGTAATTGTCCAGGCTGGATTCCAGGCTTTCCAGCTCGTAATCGGTAAACGCTCCGCCCTCCGCTATATCGTGGGCCGCGTCGGTGACGGTGTCCTCCTCCACGAAATGCAGGTCCCGGTTATCGTCAATATACCATTTGTACCCGGAGGCGTCCGCCAGTTCGTCCAGGATGTCTTTCACGGTTTTGCACACAGCGGCATACTCCGCCAGCGTCGCTCCGTCGTTGATGGTCCCCGTGCCGATCTGGTCGTTCGCGCCGGCGTAATTGAGGACTTCATTCACCATGTAGGTCACGATATCCCCGGCGGTTTTGTTGGTGAACACGGCGGTCGTGGTGCGCCGTGCGGGGATGTCTCCGTACCCGTTGGAGGTGATGTCCAGGCGCAGCTTCACGGACGATCCGGTCCCAGGCTCCAATTTGGAGATGGACGCGGTTTTGATGACGCCGCCGAAGATCACGTCCGATCCGTCTTTGACCTGCAGATCCTGGCCGATCACGTCGCAGTACGCGGCCGTGGTAAGCAAAGAGAGCGAACAACTCGATCGGTTGTCCGCTCCCTTGGATATGCTCAACGAGCCCACTTTGTAGAGGTCCGTTTTGTCCGTACCTTTTATGTAGATGGAATACATCAGGCAATCACTCCCGCGAGTTTCAGTTTTTTCACCAGCTGTGAGGCGATGCGGTCGACGTCGTAATCGCTGGAGATGGTGTTTCCGGTGATGTTGATAACGACACCTTTGCCATTTGCAGAATATCCGGCGTTGCTTTTATCGGCTGGAATAATTGTTTCCCCGCGGTCAATTTTTGCGATTCCCGTCATGGGGACGTAATCGGTTCCCAGCGCGTATTCCGCCATATGGCCGCCGCCGGAGCCGTAGATTTTCCCGCTGGATTTGGTACTTTGCGTTTTCGGCGTTTCGACGTTGGCTTCCGTGCCGATCAGCGGAATGTTTACGCCCGGGATCAGGTTCACAATCTTGATGATCCCGTTTACTGCGTCCTTGAATACGCCCAGGACGTTTTTCCAGAGCCCTGCGAAAAAGTCCTGGATGCTTTCCCAGTTCTGGAAGATCAGCAGCGGGATCCCGATGAACGGCGCGACGATGGCCAAAATTGTGGGGCCCCATTTGGAGAAAAAGTCCTGCACCCAGCTCCACAAATTTGAGAGCGTCGAGGTCAGACCGTCCCATGCAGCTTTAAAGATTCCCGTGACGGTATCCCACAGGTTTTTGAAGAACGGGCCAATTTTATCCCAGTTTTTGTAGATCAGATACGCGGCCGCAGCGATCGCTATAATGGCAAGCAGTGCAATGCCAGCAGGTCCCATAAATGCTGCCAGAGCCGCCTTGACGCCCCCAACTCCGCCTCCTGCTTTTGCAAAGGCTCCGACGGCAGTCGAAAGGCTTCCGTTTAATTTTCCCACTGTTGATGTAACGCTTCCGAGTATGGAAAGTGCAGGTCCCAACGCCGCTACAAATCCGGCTATTTTTAAAGCAGCCATCATTTGTTCGTCACTAAGTCCGGAGAGCCAATCCGCAAATTTTTCAATTGCTGGTACGATCTTTTCCTCGATCATCGGCGCCAGCTTTTCCAGCACCGGCACAAAAGCGGCTCCGATTTTCGCCCCTGCGGATTCCACAATCGCTTTCAGTTTTTCGATTATGTCGTTGAAAGATCCCAGAGAGGACACTGTCTGATCGTCCAATACGGCCCCGACTTTTTCCGCTTCCTCTCCGTATGCTTCCAGGGCCCCGCTTCCTGCGTTGATCAGCGGCATGATATCCTGATAGCTTTTTCCAAACAGTTCCTGGGCGGCGATCTCCCGCTGTGTTTCGTCCGTCATACCTCCCAGCGCGTCCACGGCGTCGTAAAACATCTGCTCCGAATCTTTCAGGCTGCCGTTGGAATTCTTGATGGATACTTTCAGCCCGTCGGCGATTTCTATGTAATCGTCACCGGCCGACACCGCCGCGCCCATTGCCTTTGTGGTTTTTGCCATTCCCTTGGCCATGTCCTCCACGGATACGTCTACAAATCGGGAAGCATATTGCAGCTTCTGTAGGCTGCTGGTGCTGATCCCCAGCTGATTGGACATGGCGATAAGCTCGTCTGCGGTTTCCGATGCTTTGACCGCCAGCCCTGTAAGCCCCGCCACGGCTCCGACAATCGGCACGGTAAGGCCCTTGGTGAGCGCGGTGCCCGCGGCCGTCATTTCCTTCCCGGCGCTCTTCAGGTCTTTAGACATTTGCTTAAGTCCCTTTTGGGCGTCGGTAAGATCCGCGCCGATTTTAATCATAAGGGACCGGATTACGCTGCTCATTACTTGACGCCTCCCATGCTTTCCAGCGCCCGATTCATGGCTTTCACCATCAGATCCGCGACTTCCTCTTTGCTTTCATCCGCCGCGGGGCGCAAAAATGGACGCTCCTTTACAGCGCCCACGGTATGCCCATGTATTACAAGATTGTGCCCTAGCTCCAGCGGCCCCATCGCCGCGGCTCCTTTGCCGGCGGAAACTTTGCTGAATATCTTATAAGGCGTTTTAGAGCTTTTTTTCGCTTTGGTGAGCTTCAGCTTAACCTTTGTTATGCCTGTCAGTACCGGTACTTTGTCTTTGGCTTTTTGGAGGACAATGGCCCCGGCCGCGTTCGCGCCGTCTTTCAGGTACGACATGGCGTCCTCCGGCAGCTGGGCGCAGGCTTGGATCAATTCATCCAGCCCGTCGATTTCGATATCCGAGCCTTTAAAATGCGCCATTATACTTCCACCACCGTTCCGCCCAGCGCCGCAGTCCAGAGCTTAAGGATGCCGATCTGCTGTTCCGTTGTTTGCTTTTTCGCTTGCTTCGGCTTTGCGGTTTTACGCATAGAATCCAAGTATTCTTCGTATGGCGTGAATTTTTGCATATGCGGCATTTGTATCAGCCAGGCTTCCCAGATTCTTCGTTCCTCTTGCTGTTCCCTTGCCTTTGCAATCAGTTCCACTCCATCCAAAAATGGAAGGCGCAGGACATATTCGATATTCCCGTACCGGTGCAGCAGCAGGTCGGTTACAGCGATTTCGTCCACTGCCCGACACGCGCGAAAAAATCCGCGATTCCATCCAGCTCCTTGAATTCCTTGATATATTGGATAGTTTCCGAAATGGGAAGTACGCCGAATTCCTCTCCGGTTATTCCCACCAGATCTCCCAGGAAATCGTTGATCTCCGCCTGCGCCAGATGAAGATTTTCCACAACTTTCAGGATGACTGCCAGAGCAAGTTTTTCATCGGCGTTATCCGGTGTTTTTCCTTCTGCGGTTTCCATTTCAACGTCTGCCGCTTTAATGCTGAGTTTTTTGAAAATCCGGCTCATCCGGAAGATGTCGTTCGTCTGCAGCTGTCTCATGTTTTCCTCCATATACGCATAGGGGAGGGTTTCCCCTCCCCTTTTATGCCGCCTTTATCAGGCCGTCTTTGCCACCCGGACCGTATAGGTCTTGGGTGCTTTGCTGGTTTCCGTCACCACGATGGTGATGGTGGTCATGTCTCCGGAGCTTCCCAGGCTGATGGCGGCGGAGGCTTCTCCCGTGGCTACGGTGTTTCCGTTTACCGTGATGGTGCCAGCGCTTGCCGTCGGCGTGACGGTCACGCTGGAGCCCGTGGAAGTTGCCGTGTAGTCGTAGGTAGCCGCCGCGAAAGAAGGATACAGCGTCGCCGTTGTGAGCGTCAGGTCGGAAAGATTGTTGGATGCCGCCACAGACATGGTCGGTTTACCCGTAGGCTTGATGCTGAGGGTAAACCGAATCTTGTCATTGATAGGCGGCTGTGTGGAAAAACCGGTCGGCAACGCTGTGATGGTCCACGCGGTTCCGGTGACCGTCGGGAATGTGATGGTTGCAGTTCTTCCGGTTCGCGCGTAAAGGTCGGTCAGAAACGCGATCTGCCCGTCTGTATCCCCGGCATAGAAGTTGCCTTCGATGGTGATTTCATCCGTGTCCAGCAGCCCGAGGATATATTCTTTGAAATTATTGGCGCTTTGGTGGGTCGTCGCTTCCACGGTGTCCGCTTTTACATTGACTCCGCCGATGGTGTCAACCTCTCCGATGGTATGCGAATTCCAGGCGAATACCCCTCCGGCGCCGAAGGTCGCATTGCTCATATGTTTTTCAGCTCCTTACATAGTTGATTGAAAATTCCAGGACGCAGACGCTCACCGTTACCCCGTCGCCCGGATGCTCGGTGTCGTATAGCTCCGTGTCCAGGCGGATATACTGCACTTCCAGCCCGCCCATCGTCCCCGAATAATCGCAAAGCGCATCCTTGAGCTGCGCCGAAATGGCTTTCACCTGGGGCCGCGTGGGAGCGTAAGCGGTAAATTGATAGGCCGGTTGTTCCAGCGCGTTTTGCCCCGCGTGGGTGTGGATTTTTTCATCCGCCCCGCTTTGGGAATAAACCACGGCGGTATGCCTTGCCAGGTCTACGCCCTGTGGGGTTTCGTCCGGATAGATCCGGTTTCCGACGAGCGCCGTCAGGCCCGTCCGCGCCAGAAGATAGGCGGTGAAAGCGGCTTCAATGTCCACTCAGCGCACCTCCCGACATGCGTTACGCATAATCTTAACACAAAAATACGGATAAGCCAGCCAACTGTACCACGGAAAAACGAACCGTTCCCTCATCGCCTTAAAAATAAGAATCGGCCACCCCCACCACTTGACTTTAACCGTGAATGTTATTGAACGTTTACCCGTTCCAGATGGAATGATCTTTAAGTATTTTGGTATCTTCATCAAACCACCTCCTTTGCGGAGATCAGGATTTCTTCCCGCCGGCCGGTGGGGTCCTCTGCGGACAGGATCGCAAAATACCGGCCTCCCCAACGGACGCGCATCTGCGTGTTTATATTTCTAGTGTGCCGGATGCGGAACACGACGGAGGTTTCCGCGTTGAGCTTCTGTGCCGCGTAAAATTCCCGGCCGCCGGACGTGATGGCTTCCGCCCAGATGACCGATTCGTCCGCCCAGGTTTCCGTTTCGGCGTTGTATTCGTCATGGGCGACGGTACGCCGCTGCAGCGCGATGATCCGGTTGAGCTTGCCTGCTTCGATCACCCGAACCACCTCACCCTGTGCAGCGACAGCAACGCGTGAACCGCCAGCTCCATCCTTCCGCCCACATCCCCCACGGCGGACTTATGGTCGTACCAGTGGCAGATCAGCAGCAGCATGGCCTGCTTGATGGTTTTCGGCATGGGATTCGTCGCGCTGTACCCGGCGGTATAACGGACCCGGATTGGATTTACCGTCCAGGCTGTAAAGCTGGGCCACGTTACACCGTAAGGCAGTACGATCCGACCCACGGTGCTGTCGACGTCCACGATATATTCCGTGTCTGCTGTCATTGTGGTTTCCGTTCCGCTAGAATCCTTGTACTTGACGCTGGTCACGCTCTGCAGCGGAGGCATCGGCAATTCGATATGATTCCTGCACGGGAACCGGTCAAGATATGCCTCCAGCGTTTGGGGCGCCAGCGCCCGGCCGGTGAACGCCTCGCAGTATTCTCTTGCCGCCGTGACCAGGTCGGAAATCAGCGAATCTTCCGCGTCCTCTCCCGTCACGGTAATTACGTCCGCCGAAAACTCGCATGCCGCTCCGGCGACGGTGGCCGCTACCCGGATGTATTGCTTTCCTCCGGTGTATTCGATTTCCTGGACGGAATTGTCATTAGCCTCCGTTACGGTGGTAAACGCGCCTCCCGTGAAATCGGTCCAGGTGACGAAGTCATCCGACTCCTGGATTTTCGCCGCCACGGAGCCGCCCGTTTCGCAGGCTCCGGCGTTCAGGTTCACCGCGGAAAAGTATCCCAGAACGTCCACCGCCGCCCCCACGGTCCCGTAGGAGGCGGCGATGGTATGCGATCCCGGCGCGATGGATTGGCTGGTCGCGATTCCGTCGGAAAAGCTTTCTGAGTTGGCCCGCAGGTGCAGCTTGGCTTCGGCCAGCGTCACCGGTTCCGTCGTCACCGCGGTTATGATTTTATAGTCCAGCAACCGGCCCACCGCCTTTCTTTACCTCGTGCTGTGCTTGACTTCAATGCCGTATGTCTTATCCCCGGAATTAGCCCACGCCACCGTAAGCTTGTCTCCGCTCTCCAACAGGACGGGTCTGTCCGGGATATAGACAAGATCCGATATCGACGTCATATCCTGAGTGAGGATCACGACGTCATAGGCTGCCCCTGCTGCGGCGTCGACGGTGGCGGTCAGGTTCCCCGCTGCTCCGGCCGCGTTTAGGTGCACATTGATCTGCTCCAGCTGCCATGCTCTGCCTGGATTTACCTCCAGGCTGACGGCGCCGGTCGCAGCGGTTGCTCTGGTGACTCCGATCATTTATATCACCCCTTACGCGGCGACTTCAAGAACGCCAACCACTCCGGCGGTCGTTACGGTCGATCCGAGCCATGCGGTTGCGGATACACACCGCAGTACCACGGTGGTGTTTGCCGCGACCGCCGATTCCGCGGCTGCCCCGGTACCCCCGTTGATCCCGATTGTAGCAGGATCGGAACTCCTGATTTCATATCCGGTTGCACCGTTGAGCAGCGTGATAACCAGACCCGGGACGGGCGCAGGCAGCTTTATGATGTGATTAGCATCCGTCGCCGTTACGGTTACGTGCGTGGTGCCCGCCGATATCGTGCCTGTTCCGGTGCCGTCGGCGGTTGCGGTTCTTGCCTCGGATTTCAGCGCGTATCCGGTCACGTTCCCTGTCACGTTTCCTGTCACGTTGCCGACAAGGTTTCCCTCCGCGCCGGATGCCGTTAGTTTAAAAATCGTAGTTCCGGTGGATCTCACAAAGAATTCCAGCAGTCCGGAAACCCATTTGGATCCAAGTAAAGTCATAATAAAACCTCCATCGCTTTCGCGTTACGCCCTGGTTGGGCAAAGTCAGGGCGGCCGAAACCGGCCGCCCTGCGTTAATTAGGCAATCGCCGTGGGCGACTGATCCTCTGCATATCTGGGTCCGCTGAGAATGGCGACCGCGCTTGCGTAAGTGGCTCCGCCTGGATCGGACCATTTCAGCTCGATGCAGGGGTATCCGTCGGAGAGCTGAGAAGCGTCGATTTCGATGACATATGTCGTGTTGTCGTTTGCGGATACGTCGATTCCGGTAGCTGCTTCTGCTTTCGTTCTTGCGCCGAGCGTGTCGCCTGCGGCGGTTGTCTCTGCGTAGTAATAAAAGTCAATAGCCGTGTCGGTTGTGGGCGTAAAGTTGTCGCACTCCTCGATTGTGATATTTCCGGCGTCCGCGTTGGTGGATCCGCACTGTACGATGATCGTGGCATGCGCGTAATTTTTCATTGAGAAAATATCGGCAGTCTTTCCGGTGTCCACATCCTGCGGAGGCAGGATATTGACAACGTGAAACTGCTCGGCAATATTGGTTCCCTTCATGTATTTTACCTCCTGTTATTATTCAGATTCGGATTATGCCCGCTCGGCCAGGGTGACAAAGCTGGACAGGGTGGAAGCTCCCTTGTACGGCGTGATCGCGCTGTGGAGCGCCGGCTGACCGTCCAAACGCCAGGTCATGCGGAAGGTCATTTCGTCGTACAGGAACTGAACATGCATAGAGGACGCCATCTGCGGACCGCCCTTAGTGGCAAGCAGATACTGGCGCATGTCGGCCAGGATGATATCTCCAACGTCGCCCAAAGCCGATGCCTGTTCGATGGGAATGACGGGCCGCCCCTTGATGGTTCCCTTGGTCATATACTCCATGGCCATGGGCGACAGCGTCCCACCGGTTCCGATTGCAAGCGCCATTGCCTCCAACTGCGGCTCCACTTCCTGGTTCACAAGCCATGCT
Source organism: Papillibacter cinnamivorans DSM 12816 (assembly GCF_900176335.1). Lineage (GTDB taxonomy): Bacteria > Bacillota > Clostridia > Oscillospirales > Oscillospiraceae > Papillibacter > Papillibacter cinnamivorans. The sequence continues at coordinate 290,494 of NZ_FWXW01000001.1, read as the reverse complement.
GCGTTTGCCCTGGATCCGGCAAATAGGCGGTTCCACATTTTGCTGATATTTTCATGCACGACAGTATCCGCTGCCTGCCCGGTTTCTTTCGCCTGAGAAACCAAGCAACCGGCGTTGAGAATGCCGAGAGGCTGCCCGGCGCCCGTGCCGCGGATAATGGCGTCAAGCGCTTTAAAGGACAGCTCCTCGGAAAATGCCTGAGAAAGGACCGCTTCCATTGCGGAGGCGTCCGCCAGCAGCTCGTCGGTGCTGTAATACAAAGCAAACAGCTTGTTGAGGGACAACTCGATTTTGCGGAATTTCGGCTTGCTGGAAGTTACGGTCGCAGCTTCGTTCGCCCAGTACCCCTGCACGCCGCCCCAGCGGGATCCGTTCGCTCGGTTGGTTTCGTCGATCCCATTGAGTTTAACACCATTGGAGTTTGCGCTGATGGGAATCTCGCGGCACATGCTGAGAATCTGAGACTGGTCAAAAATAACCTTCTGGATCTCGGAGACAAAATCCTGCTGAACAAGAAATCCGCCTTCGGAAGGAACGCCTTCGTTAGCTCCGCTGGCGTTTTGGATTTCCATCAACCGCTTGTCGATAACCGCGCCTTTCGGAGAAGATTTTACGACTGCCAGCAGCTGTTCTCCGAAACTGTTGAACGGTCCCTTGTGGTTTTTCGGCTGCGCATAAATGGGATCGTTCACGGGCTTGGTATCCGGGATCAGTTCTCCGGCCTCGTCGAATTCCTTGCTTTCGTCGAGGATTTCCTGGGCTTTGATCTTGGCTTTTACGGCCTTGATCTCTTCGGTCTTGGCGGTGATCTCCGCCGCGGTAGCATCCGGTTTAGTCTGCAGGGCCTGCGCGTCCGTCTGCAGCGCGGTGAGGTTTGCGATCAGGGCTTTCATAGCCTTGGATTTGTTCATGGTTGTTTTCCTCCTTTTTGATTTTGGGTATGAAAAATGCCCTAGAGCTCCATCTCCAGGGCCAGCAATGCGCGGGCTTTTGAGTTATCTGGTTTCTGCGGATCCGGCGGTTTTTGCATGGCGACCATCCGCTTGACCGCCTCTGATGTGCTGTTGAGGATCGCGTGCCGGTTAAAGGCCATTTCCACCGGTTTTGCCTCGCTATCCGCATACAGCATCCCGGTGGCAAAGCCTTCTTTGATCGCCGTCTTGGCGCTCATGTAGGTTTCGCCATTCATCATTTCGGACAGCTTCGCCCGGGACCGTCCCGTTTTTAGCTGATACGCATTGATGATCGCGTCCTTTACCTCGTCCAGGACATCGGCCGTCTTTCTGAGATCGCTTGCGTACCCGTATGCCTCCGTCAGCGGGTTGTGGATCATCATCATGGCGGTGGGAGACATCAGGATATCTTTTCCGGCCATCGCGATGATCGTTGCCGCGGACATGGCTTTCCCATCGATCTTCACGGTGACATCCGCTTTGTGTTCCTGCAGCGCGTTGTAGATGCCGGTTGCCGCGAATACGCTTCCGCCATAGCTGTCAATCCACACGGTGATCGGCTTCCCGTCATACTGGGAAAGATCCGCCTTGAAAGCGTTCGGGGATACCGCCTGAATCCCAAACCACTCATACAGCCACGCGTCCTCGTTGTCGATGATGTCTCCTTCGATGCGCAGCTCCGCGTGTTCCGGCTCGGTTTCCGACGCCGCTATATTCTGAAATTTCCAAAAAGGCATCTTGTTTTTACCTCCTTTCTGAAATCATTCGTTGTATATCGTCAATCAGCCTCGCATTGTTCTGCGCGGCCGACTGATCGCTTCCGGCCTCCACCATGTTGGAGGGCTGCAGATATATGTCTCCGCTGGGTCCGATCCCCGGTTTATTTTCCAGCCGGAGAATATCGTTGACCGACATCCATCCCCATTGCCTTGCTTGTGCGTATGCCTGGGCTCGGCTCAAAGCGTCACCGCGGAGGAGCCCGTCCAGCTTGTACTCGAAATAATATCCCTTATTCCGATCTTCCCGGGACAGAAGCTGCATGTTGATATTGTCTTCAAACCGCTTATAAATCGGGAGCATGGTATACATGACAAACTCCAGGGATTGATGCTCGATGTTGTTATTGGTACTCCGGTCGAGCTTGTTCACCAGATGCTGCGGCACCCGAAAAATCCGGCAGATATCCTCGATCTGAAAATACTTGCTTTCCAGCAGCTGGGCATCCACCGGGCTAATGGTCACCTGCTGCCATTTCATATTTTCTTCCAAAATCATCGGGGTCCCGGTATTTTGTAAACCAATATAATTTTCGGTGAGATCCTTTTTGAGTCGCTTATATGCTTCGTCTCCGAGTGCTCCTGGATGTTCAAAAACGCCGCTCGGCATGGCCGCGTTGTTATAAAACTTGACTCCGTATTTTTCATATGACAGCCCCAGGCGGATGGTTTCCGCGGCGTATGTAAGCGGAGACATTCCGATCACGCCGTCAAAGCTGAGATTTGGCACATGCAGCACCTGGCTCCGGTTAAGAGTTTTGCTGTCCGGTCCCGCTCCGATTTTATATTCCAGCTTTTTTGTGTCCCGATTTCGTCCGATATTGGTAACGCGATGCGAATATGGATAAAGCCCGACAAGCTCTCCGGCACGGTTATACAGGCGTTCGCAGACGATATTCCCGGAAGAGCAAAAATTCGTCATCATGGTTTCGTTGAAATTGAACGGCGCCATTTCCTCGTTCGGCCGGTTGTGCAGAACGTCGTATGCGGCAAGATCCGTGCTGGGGTCGCGCCCGTCTTTCGTCTTTTGATACAGGATGATGGGGACGCTGGCGAAGGTTTCCGACAGCACCCGGATGCAGGCGTTTACCGCCGAATATTTCATGGCGGTTTCCGCATCCACTGTCCATCCGTCGAGGTCGTCGCCCCGAATAAAAGCAGCCCGGTAATCCTCCAGGCTGCCCGTCATAAGTATTTTTGCCGCTGCTTTCACGCGGCCTCCGAATCCCATTTTCAAACGATCACTCCCTATGCCAAGCTCCGCATCCCGCGAAGCTCATAAATCGATCTCTTTTGCTCCAGCCGTACCGCGCCGGACATTGCGTTAATCAGCGCCACGATTGGGTCGATTCGGTCTGTGCTCTTGTTTTTCATGGCCTTCATATTTTCGTTTCCGTCCGTGGCAATAACGACGTTTCCGAAGCACCAGCGCCCCAGCGGATTCTCCATATGGGAAATCTGTTCAGACATAAACAGCCGCTCGAGCTCGTTCATACCTGGCGTATGACCTTTCCAGTCCTGAGAGATGTCAATAAACTTGGCCGCGATATCGGGCCCTAATAATTGCTTGAGAATTTCCAGGTGCCACGGGTCAGAGCAGTAATGCACGACGTTATACAGCGACTCGTATTCCCGGATTTTAGCCGCTACAAAGCTGTAATCTATCACATCTCCAGGCGTTGCCTTAATGAACCCTCTTTTTTCCCAGGCGCCGTAATTGACTTTGTCTCGGGTCATTTTTTCCCGCATCCGGTTTTCCGGGATCCATGCGTCCAGCGCAAATCGCCAGTCGTCGAATCCTTCCTGCGGCGGAAAAAGCGGGGCCGCTCCGGCAAGGTCCACCGTGCGGGCCAGATCGATCCCGACATAGCAACGCTTTTTCAGTAGCTCGGACGGCTGCCAGTCTCGCGTTGTTTTATCCCACTGGGTGATCGGTAGCCACCCGATCCGTTTGAGCTGCACCCACTGATTTAGGCGAAGCCAGCGGAACAGCTTTTCAGAAGCAGGGCTATTTCTGGATGCGAGCGCTTCTTGCCGAACTGTCTCTATATCGATAGCCACTCCAAGAGATGGATTTGCGTCGAACCACGTTTTTTCGTCATAGATATCCGCGTCGTCCGGGGCCCCGTAGATTTTTACATACCAAGTCGGATCGACGAATTCTCCGTCCCGAACCTTGCGGGCGTACTCATGGATCTCCCATCCGATAGACTTTTTATCCGGATCGTCTCCTGCGGTGGTAATGGTAAGATACAGCGGCTCTTTTCGGGCGGAACCGGTGCCGAAAGTCATAATGTCCCACAGATCCCGCTTTTGGAATGCGTGAAGCTCGTCGAAGATAACAACAGACGGCGCTTTGCCGTGCTTGGAATACGCTTCGGCAGACAGAACCTTGACAAATGTCCCGGTGGCGTCATTGTGGATTTCCCGCTTGCTGTCCACGACCCGAAGTACCGCGGACAACTCCGGGCTCTGCTCAATCATAGACTTCATGTAGTTGTAAGTCTGAGACGCCTGGTCCCGCTCTGCGGCGCAGCAATAGATTTCTCCGCCCGGCGGGTCGCATGTCACATGGTACAGGCCGAGCCCGGCCACCGTCGGCGTCTTTCCGTTTTTCTTCGGGACTTCCAGGTACAGATACCGGTATCTGCGCCGGCCGTCGTCGTTTACCTCGCCGTATACGTTCCAGATGACTTCCTGCTGCCACGGCTGCAAAATAAAAGGCTTGCCGGTAAAGTCTCCGACAAGCTTGAGAAGCTGTATAAATTCAATCGGTTCCGAGGCCCGCGCCTTGTCTATCATTTTGCCTCAGCCCGCTTTTGCAGAAACGCGGCCATTCCCGATGCAGTTTCTTCCTTCGGCGGCGTTTTTGGAATTGCGCGGATCCGCCCCGATGGGTTCAGGAAAAGCCTGTCCTCGTATTTCAAAAGCAGCTCTTTATTTTTGTTCATGGCAGCCATTGTCTTGTTGATAAGATCATAAATCCGCAGGCGGTCCTCAAACTCTAAATCTTTTGTCAAATCCCCATTTAACCTGCTTAGTGTGTTTTGCAGTCTGTAGGTGTTCGCCACTTCTAAGCAATACCGGTTGATGATCTGCTGATCGAGGGCGTCTACATAGGCAATTTTTGCATACAAGCGTTCCAGCCGTTTAAATTCCGCGTGAGCGATTTTGCTTTTTTTGACCTGGGCGCTTTCTTCAAAAGATTCTCCTGTATATAGCGACTGTTCTACAGCTTTTCGGTATTCCTTTTCTTCGTTTGTCCTGTGCCCTTTGGTCATATCGATCAAGTTCGACGGTCTTCCGCCCATGCAAATCACCTCCGGCGGTTGGTTACTTCATTTCGGGAGAAAATCCTGCGTAGTAGGAGGCGCCCGGTCTAGGGACAAAAAACTGTAAGGATTTATACCCCCCTACCCCATCGTCCATTTTCTTTCGCGGTCTTAATGTCATGGCACCTCTTACACAGCGCCTGCCAGTTACTCGAATCCCAGAACAACGCTTTGTCTCCCTTGTGCGGCTTGATATGATCCACTACTGTTGCGGGCACGAGCTTCCCTGATTGCATGCACGATTCGCATAATGGATGCTTCGCTAAAAATCCATCCCGTGCTTTTTGCCATCGTGCATTGTAACCACGCTCCGCTGCCGATCCTCTCATCCGGTCTCTGTCATTTCTGTCGCATCTATCCTGATCCGCATGCTCTGCGCAATATTTGTTTGTCGTCAATTCAAAGCATCCTGAATGAGCGCAGAAATGTAATGATCTGCTCGGCATGATCTCACCTTCACTGGAAGTATCAGGCTTTTCATAAAAGCATTTTGGCATCGGGCAAAACAACACGCCGGTTTCCTTGTAATGGCACCATACGCAATCCTCGCATTTCACCCCACTGCCTCCTTTGCCATATGAAAAGAGGCAGCCCCGCTTTCCTTCTGCGAGACTGCCTCACGTTGTTTTGTTATTATAACAATATCACCCGGAAATAGTGGCTTTCAATGGTCATTTCAAAATTATTTTTTCAACCTCGATTAACGCTTTCCCATGAAGCCTATGAACCCATCGATAGTCACGTTCAATTTTAACCGCGATCTCTTCCCAGCGCATCCCGTTTATGTACCGGAGCCGGAGCACCCTACGCTGCCGCTTATTCGGAATCGAGTTTATCGTTGAAAGCACGATCCGCTTCATTTCGATGAGATATTTCATCTCATCGTCTATCTCGCTTTTCATATCCGCGATCCTGGCGACGGCAGAGGAAAGCTTGTCCTGGTTATGCGATGCGCTTACCCGGTCCGAGGATATGGTCTGATTCATTTTCGTAGCCATCGCCAGCAGCCGCCTGATCTCATCGAGCTTATCGCTGATGGCATCGTATGCTTCTCTGTACTGCATAAGGTACTCTTTTGCGGTCATAGAATCACTCCTTCTCCATGGCATCCTGCGGGCCGCGATGCTCAAAATAACATTCGCCCACCTTGCACATTCGTGTTTTGCCTTTGGCACAATACTTGCATTTATCTATTTCTCCCCAAGGTTGGTAACAAGCATCTGTCAAATCATCAACCGCCGCATTTTCCCTGCGCTGTGATTCGGCCAATTCCGCCCGCAGCTTCCCGACTTCCTCCAGCAGCTTGGCGCACTGGCTATGCTCGAAATCGCTCAGACGGTCTATCAGGGCGATTGTGTCCATAGCCAGCCGTTGAGAACATGGTCTGCAACCCGACGAACGCAAACGATTGGGCACATATCCATGCTCATCCCGATGCCTGTATAAATAACAATCCACGCAAGGATAACGGCCGCATTCCATTGAGAACCAGCAATATTCCAGTGCGGCTATAATTTGCTCCGGAGTCGGGTCGATGATGCGGGCCGTGTTGGATTGTTCGTTAGTCATGTCCGGTCCTCCTTCGGCGGGTAGTCGTATGGAATCCATGTTTTCATGTATTTCTTTAGATTAAGTGGCTCCCCATTTCTACCGTCATTGTAAAGCCACCCCTTATAAATAATTATTGGAAGAATCCACCATAATTTATCTCCGGAAACAATATATACCGGTTTTCCGATTCGCTCCTGCAATTGCTTCAGCGTCAGAGGCTGCGGGTTCTCCCGTTCGGCTTTTTCGCGGATGGCGGTAATAGCATGATCTAATGCCACGGTCAAATCATAGTCAACAATCAAATCAATAAACCCGGCTTCGTCAACCTCCGCTGTGATATGCTTTTCTTGGTGACTTAATATTTCTATCGCCTGTTCTGTCTCATTCACGATCGTCACCCCTCCACAATCCCATAATGTCCTCCGCCAGCTTAACCAGGCCCCACGCCGACCCGATGCCCAGCAGGAGGATTAAAACCTGCAGCAAACGGTCAGGCGTTGTCATATCGAAAACCCTCCCTTTTCATCTGACGGTCCATGTTGAAACTTCTTCTTTCGGAATAAACCGCTCCCGGATATATGCCTTCCCGGATCGCTTATAACGTTGCTGAACGTAAATTTTATCCGGGTAGGATCTGAGTATCCCCGCGAATACCACGCAACAAAACTTTTTAAGCTCGTGGTTTTGGTTTCGAATTTCAAGTATCATCGTTCTATCCCTCCCATTTCAGTTTCTGTCCGCACCATCTGCAATGCTCATACTTCTCCGTCAGCAGTCCGCCGCAGGTCGGGCAGGTGTGATACGGCGTCCCCCATCTTGGCAGCGGCACCATTGCCATATAGATCAGTTTGTACGCCTTGGCATAGTCCCTGATTATCTGACTATTTTCAGCTCCAGCCACGGGTATGCCTCCTCCCATAACTTCCGCTTGAGTATGAAGTCCTTCGTCTCCTTGCCCTTCGCGTCCTCTACCCAGATCGTACCGTCTGCGCCGCAGACGATGAAGTCCGGCCTGTACCGGATACCTCCCGGCAAAACGAAACTCGGCTGGATCCCGAATCCCTTGATCTTTCCTGCCCGCTTAAGACGTTTCAAATCGACATATCGGTTTGCCTCTAGCTGCGAGTCGAACGTATGGCCGTCAATAACCGTTTTGCGGCTGTGGTATTTCGTTTCCGGCTTTTGAGTAAGGCGGCGATATTCCTCAAGATTCATCTTGCGCCTCCGACTTCTCACACCGTTCAAATGTGTAGACCCATACCCACGGGTTTGTGTCCCATCCATAACCGCGCTTTGCGTTGAGGCTATCCCATATCCCTATAAACGCGCTTCGGGCTGATGGATAACATTGATCCGGGCTATTTACCTCAGCCATATGCCATCCCGGATGCTGTGCCGGCGCGGCCGGATAAAATGTCTTTCCTCCGTCAAGGCTTGCCTTCCATTTCGGCTGATAAATTCCGTAGTCCGTAAATACCGCGCCTTCCGCCTTCGCGTCCGTTTCCGTGATCTCCTGCACCCGTTCTGCCCGCACGGCAGTCACGCGCAGGAATATCCGCGCCGCGCCGCGGGGCATGAAAATAGATGGATGCCAATTTGCCTTTCCGTACTTAGGGTCATCAGGTACTTCTCCATCAGCGCGATAGTAAAAATACATGTAATGTCCCTTTGCGGTTTCTGCAGGTATCCCGCTAAATGACCGTGGCCCCTGTTGATGATTTTGAGTTACTTCCTCCGGAAAAAAAGATTGCCACGTTTCCCGCACCCAGAGGATGTCTCCGGGCTTGTATGGCGATTTATGATTCCACCTGGAAAGCCATTGTTCTGCAGTTTCATTTTCATATGCCCGCATGGGATAGTTAAGCGTAAGCGGCTTACATATCCTCCGCGTCATGGTTTTTCTGCCGTCAAGTATCACCTGAACCATCGGCGTTGAAAAAAGAATCGGTTTCATCATTCATCCTCCCCGGCATCTTTAGCATGGCTCTCTTTGCTGAGGCTAAACCACCTAACAGAACGAAGCGGGATGTGCCGATTCTGCCCATCCGATAAGCGCATCCATAGCAAATCGCTTCCGAAACGAACTTCTTGCGCCATAAACGTCTCCAGATATCCATCATGCCAACGAACATTTACAGTATTCATTTCATACCCTCCCCCGGAATCCTGTGTGCCGCGCCATTTCCAGCTTTTGCAGCCAACATAATTTTCTTTGCGCCATTTCTGCTGTGAGAGCGTGCAATTACCATTCTTCCAGTAAGCACATGAACCACATATTTTCTGGCGTTCCAAATCTGCCATTGCCGCCTTTTCTCTGCAGCGCGACTCGGCAAGCTGGGATTGCAACTGGATTACACTATCCCTCAATCCCTTTTCCGTATCTCGCCACTCCTTCCGCATCTGGAATATCTCATCCGCGGTCAAATCCGTTTTCTTGTAGGCGGCAAGCTGGGCAGTGAGTTCCATAACAACTTCATCTTCCGGTTCAATATACTCTGGAAATTCATGCGCCAAATACCGAATGGGCTTTCCGAGCTTTTCCGCATATGCAATTTCTGAGCGTGTACTTTCGCCTATGTATCCGCCAACATCCAGTACCCACACCCAATCACACAAATCAATTTTTCGCTTATGTAAGTCATCTAGCTTTGCCTTGACTTCCGGTGCTGGGAATTTACGCTCGTGGTGTCCCCATAATCCAACAGCGAGGACAATATTTCCTTCTTGCGTCAGTCTGGCGTTTTCTCGTATCCATGTTTGCTTAAACTTGGTACTACCGCACATACATACAATCGGAGCGGTAAAACGAGTATTAATCTGGGTGGTGAGCGATTCGATAAGATTGGCGGCTTGAGTAAACCATTCGCTTTGTTGCCCGATGCTCTCATCGCTATCAGGATCTGTGCAAAATCCGTGAAATTCGCACTTTGTGCAATTCACCATATTCGTATCGCAGTATGTACGCACTTTTGCAATCCACTTAAGCGCTTTTACAATCTCGTCAGCGTTCATCTTTACCCTCCAGTCTTAATTTTTCTTCCGCCTCGTCCACCATCACGCACCAGTCCCGATACGATATACCATCCCGCTTTGCCTCCACCGCCGTGGGCACTCCCAGCTCCCGGTAATATGCCACAATCCCCGCATATACCGCCATCATGCGCTCCCTGCCGCTTGACGGAGCCTTTGGCAACGCCGCAGCCTCCAGGCCGCACAGAGCCGCAATCTCCCCGGCGTTGGGCGCAAATTTATTTCCAGACCGGACGTGAGCCGCCAGGGCGCGAAGGATGTCGGCGTCGGACGCCTGCCGCAGTACGGCGGCCCAGGCTTCCGCCTCAAAGTCATCCCCCAGATTTACCTTCGCCTCCGGGTAGTAGATCAAGATGAGCTTTCCCAGTTTGCGGATTCCCGCCGGTGTCGCCATTTCTCTCCGCCTCCATATCCCGCTTGATTTTTTCGTCCAGGATACGCTTTCGCTGCTGCAGGTCAGTTCCCCGCGCCCCACCTCCCCACGCCTCCCGGATTGCCTTGCGGACCGTGAGATTCCAGTCCTTCCATCCGTTTTTATTGCCCGTCCGCTGGGCGCTCTCGTCCACGTAGTCGATATACCGCCGGACGGTATCCGCCCCGTGGTCCGCCACCAAACGGGCGTACTCCGCCTCCGTGAGCCTCACCCAGCCGTATTCCCCGTGCTTATGCCGTTCCGGCTTCTTCAGGGTGGAAGGAGGTGAAGGCGCGGCCTCGGGCGCGCCGCTCTCTCTCGTACTCTCCGTATCTATCGTCCTGGTAGGGTTAGGTACGGTAGGGTACGGTAGGGTACGGTTAGGTACGGTGACATCGTAATTCACGCGTGACAGGGTATTGTTACAAGCGTTACTGTCACGCGTGACATCTGCGTTACCGTCACGCTGTAACCGGATTTTTTCGCGCCGATGCTGTTGCCGTATTCGGCTTTGCTCGCGTTGGATGTAGCGTTGCTCGTTAAGCCGTCCGGCATATTGATCCCAGTCGTGAATCCGGTATGTGATGCCGTCCTCGTCCGCGTCAAGATACCCACTTTCAAGGAGTGCAGAAACCAAGGCATATCCTTTTTTGGACGAAAACTCCAAGGCAGCGGCTATGTCACTTTCACTGGCCCCCGGCAACCGTCCTTTGTCATCTGCGTTGTCCAGCGCCCAGCACCACAGATCTGCCATAAGGCCGATTGCCTCCCGTCTGCTGATTTTCAGCAAAGAGGCCAATTTGAGCGTCTTCCGGTGCCTTGGCATTGTTTGGTGAAACTCCAGCCACGCCATATGTAATACCCCGCTTCCCTACCGTTTTCCCGTCGTTCTTAACCGTGTAACCGGCCGCCTGGTATCGCCGCAGCTCTTCCGGCGTCAGCTCGTGGCCGATGCCGTGGAGCTTGCGGACGCCGTCTTTGAAAACCTCATACATGGCTATTTCAGCTTCCCGCTGATTGATCCGCGTATGCCGTCCCCGTCGTGGTGGTCGTTACGGTTGTATGCGGGACACAGTTACAGGTAAAAATAGGCGGCGGCGGTGTCACTGACATCCATAAATCCGGCGCATAGATAGGCGCTCCGCAATGGGGACAATGACCTACGATATACATAGTTTTACCTCCTTATGTAGTGGGGCCCGCCAACCGCAGCAGACACGCGGGCCCCGGCGTTGTTTTACGCGCCCAGGTCCTGAATCACGCGATCAAGGATCCGGACAGTTTCTTCAAGCATTCCGAATATAAATCTCGCTCTTTCGATCTGTCCGTTTGGCGGGCACGCAACATTCTTGTCACACTCGCAAGGCTTTTCTCCGCTTGTGAAAATATCAAGCCTTGTTGCCCTGGCGTTAATGTCATGAATCACAGAAGCAGTCCTGTCTGTGATTTCGAATAAAGTGTCCTTTTTGCTCTCGCAACACGCATTTGGCATGTTTATACCTCCAATATCATCAGCGTCCCCCGGCTGCTGCGGTTAAGGCAAGCCGTGTATGGGGACTATGGGCCTTCGGTTAAGAATTATTCCGCGATGAACCAGTCGTCGGCCAGAATGTCGGACTGGGAAGCCAGCCACATCTGATGAGTCCCGTCCGCGCACCGCATCTGCAGATACGGGCGGCAGATAAACGTAGAGCCCAGCTCATAGCCGAATGCCTTTGCGGTCTGCTCGTTGCACGGGATCCCGTTCGGGTATCCTTTCTGGTACACGACGAACATTCCTTTCCCGTTCCATCCGGCGCGGGAGATCCGCTTGCCCATTTTTGCCGCCTCTATGGCCAGTCCGAAGTTGATCCCGTCTATAGGCTTGTACGCCTTTTCAAAGACGCTTTTCGGGGACCAGCTTTCATACCCGTCCTCATACCGGACGCGGTATCCCGGCTCCGCTTCCTGCTCCTGGTTTCCTCCTCTGACCATGGGTTCAGCCTCGATGATCTTTGTCCCGATGTACGTTTTCATACTTTTACTCCTTTCAGAACGGCAGTTCGCCGTCGTCGTCCAGCTCGGTAAACCCCGCCTCCGGAGGATACGCGGACTCCTGGGGCACGGAATTGCTCCCGGCCGGTGCAGCTCCAGAATCCTTTTTTGGTCCTGCAAAGTACACGTTGTCGGCCACTACCTCGGCGCTCCTGCGGTTGTTGCCTTCTTTGTCCTTCCAGTCCCGGATCTGCAACCGGCCAACGACGGCGGCCATCTGGCCCTTGGAGAAATACTTGGAAACGAATTCCCCCGTATTTCTCCAGGAAACAATGTCGATGAAGTCCGTCTCTTTCTCCCCGCCGTCCTTACCGGAATAGTCCCGGTCCACGGCCAGGGCGAAAGATGCAACCGGCGTACCGGACTGGGTGCGCCGCAAATCCGGGTCCCGGGTCAGACGACCCATGAGAATTACCCTATTGAGCATTCGTCATCCCGCCCTCGCCGAAAAAGCTGCTCTCCACATTCTCCGACGCCGGGGCCTCTGGAGCGTCCGCAGCTGCGGGGGGCGCTTCGATCACGTCCTGGTTGTCCACATACTGGACGGAACCGTCGTCCGCGACCACGCCCATGTCCTTCTCCATGGCGGACTGCATTTCGATGCTCATAATGCCCCACTTGGAAATCAGCTGCCGGAGCATGGTCTTATATGCCATGCCGTCAAAATCCTTGCTCCAGAAGGTCCAGGATGTTCCTCTTTTTTTGTCCTCGGCGTACCCCTTGGAATACTGGGACGCATGGGCCTCCATTTTTTTACGACTCCAGTAAAGAACCTTTCGGAATCCGTTGTGATACTCAAACATGGCGTAGTAGCCGGTGGAGAGTTTGCTCTCGCGCACTTCCTCGTCCTCGTAAAGAACGACCTCGATTTCCTCATTCAGAGGATCGAATTTAATCAGTTCCCCTTCCTTGATGGAAAGGACGTTAATCTTCTTGTAATACCCGGACCGGATGGCAAGCTGGATATAACCCTTGTAACCCAGCTGAAATTGTGCCACCGTAATGCCGCGCTTGTTGTCCTTGTAGGGGACCATATAGTAGTGTCCCAACTGGGGGGAAGGGGATAACTTCAGGGCCTCGCCCAGCAGGGCGCAGGAAAGAATGGAAGCGTGATCGCAGTCGGCAAGAGCCGGATTGACGCTGACGGCGGAAACCACCGCCGTAATAAATCGTGCCCCGTCCTTGCCTCCTACGATCTGATTGATTTTATTTTTCACGGCATCGGATGTGAGATAAGCGGAAAATGTGGGCTTGCCCTGCCGTTTTGCCAACGAATTTTGAACTGCCATTGTTATGCCCTCCCGTACTTAATGTTGTTTTTGATGAAAAATTCCCGGAGCATTTTAAACTGCGCCGCCGTCGCTGTAACGGTGAAAGTAATGGTTTGAAGGGGTTCGGGTACAGGTGCGCATTCGTCGGCGCCCGCAAAGGAAACTTTGTCGCCGGGCTGGAGTTTGCTGAAATCCGGGGGCGGGACACGTCCGGCCTCCGCTTCCGCCGCAGCCTCTTCCTGTATCCGCCGGTAAGCCTCCAGCTTTTCCTTCTGTTCCGCCAGCCGCGCCCGCTCCCGCAGAGCCGCGGAAAGGTCCAGAGTGTCCAGATATTTGATCTTTACCGCGTCGGAGAACTCGCTTTCCACGGTTTTCAGCACTTCCAGATCCCGGGCGGCGCGGTCGAGTACGGTCCGGATGTCGTCCTTGATTTTCTTGTCCGGAGTCGTGGTGTTCAGCCATTTTTCGTTCCAGATCTTCTCCAGGGGAATGATGGAACGCACGTCGTCCAGGTCGCCGGTCCGGTAAAATTCTTCGATCTCCGCCCGGCGCTCTTCCCGCTTCCGTTCTTCAAAGGCTTTAACCTGCCCGTCGATGGCAAGGATCGGCTCGTCGATCATGGCGGTGATCTCCCGGATCTTCTTTTCAAAATCCTCGTAAGGTGCAAGGCATTGCTTTTTAATCTCTTTCCGCCTGGCTTCTATAGCCTCACGGAATTTGTTGAGGGAGGCGCGGTCCACTTTGGCGTCCCGGATGTTGTCCTCGCTGTATACGAGGCCCTGGTACTTTTCCAGGGCTACGCGGAGCTCCTGCTTGATTTCCTCATGGTTGAAATCAATGGATTTGACAAACTGGTCGTCTGTCGGCCTGAAAATAACAAGCTGCATCGTTATACCTCCATAGGAGCCGGATCGACCGGCCCGCTTTCTATTGTCCGCATGTACGGCATGACCCGCTCGTCGATCTCCCCTTCCCGGATGCCGGTCCGGGTAACTTTCGCCAGTCCTTCGCCGCTGCGTGTCGTGACCGGGACGATATCCCCCACATGGAGGTCCAGCCCATCGGCCACAAAATAACTGTATTCGCGCCCCTCGTAAGAGCCTGAATCATATTTGCTCTGGAATTTAACGCCTACAACCGCTTTCACAGCGTTTCTCCTTTCATATCGGCGGCAGGATCAACCCCGGCCGCCTTCCGGTCTGGACTTGCTGCGTCCAGAATTTGATTTCTTCGCCCTCCAGCCATTCCATGTCCTCCCGCACGGCTTCCCGTTCCATGAAGTAATGCCGGGTATTGATCCGCCTTTCCCCGCCGTACTCTGTTATCAGGTGCGCTTTGAGGACGCAGAAGTCCGAACCGGTGACATTGAAATAGTGGAGGCATTGGCAGTAATAATTGTCCGGAATCTTGTCGTCCCACTTTTCCCGGTGCATACTGCTCAGTATGTTGGTGGTCTTGACCTCCAGGAAGCCGCGGGCTCCCGTCTCCCGGTGCGTCAGCCGCCCGTCCAGAGAGGCAAACAGGAAGGGATACTTTGGATGCCGGATCATCTGATATTCCCGGTGGGATACCGCATACTCCGGATAATCCAGCTTGAAAAGCTCCCGCAGGTGCTTTTCCGCCGCTTTCCCGTACTGCACATACGGCTTTCCAGAAATGTCCTCCGGTTCCCGCAGGCCGGTTTTCTCTTCCCAGAGCTGGACATTCGTCTTATACGGGTTCATCCCGACAATGGCCGCGGCATCCGATCCGCCGATGCCGGTTTTCCTGGCCACCAGCCAGTTTTCGTATCTTCCCATGGGGCTTGACGTCCCCCTTCCCTTGTGTTATGGTGATTAAAGAGTTATTTCCCTATTGCCGCTTCGGACGTTGCCGCGTCCGGGCGGTTTTCTTTTTTCAGCGTGTGGATGGCGACTTGGAGAGCCTTCCGAAACAGCTTGTCATTCTTTGGGTCATCCAATCGGATCTCCTCCGCAACCCGCTCCAGCTGCTCCACCGCCGGAAGATTCCGGTTGTACTGCCGCAGGCAGATCAAATCCCCGTCGATGAAAAATTCAATTGGATCTCCGAAATCGATCCCCCAGGTATGAAGAATTTCCCGCGGAATCACGATCCGCCCGAGGGGGTCGATCTTTCGCACAATGCCTGTTGCTTTCATGACTTTTACCCTGTCCTTTCTTTTTTCGCCCAGCGCTGCCGGGCCGTGTGTTCCGCCTCTACTGGTGTTACTAGCGCATCCCTTACGGGCCAACCGTCCTGTAAACGGCGTCTTATGTTTTCAGCCGATACGCCAAACATCTCGGACCATTCCGATATAGGCTTTGTTGCGCCGCTGTAAGTTACCAGATGGTTGGTCCGCATATTCCGACTTTGCTCCTTTCGTGTGGCCCATCTGCAGTTGCGAGGTTCATAATTGCCATCATTGTTGATTCGGTCAATGGTAAGGCCATTTCTGTATCCGCTTCGCTTTGCCCATTGGAAAAACGATTGAAAATCGGCCCTCCACTCAAGGCATATGGAAATTCCTCGCCCGCCATAATTGTGATACTCTGCAGCTTTTTGGTTCTCGCAGCGTCGAATCATACCGGACCAAATCTTATAAAGCGGAGTGAGGCTCTGCCCGTGCGTGGTGATCTTATCGATTTTCAGGCAACCGCAACTTTTTGTTCTCCCGGTTACAAGATTATTGCGGGAGACTATAACTCTTTTCCCGCACTCGCATTCGCAGAGCCAATATGATCCCACGTGCGGTGCGGAATGGTGGCGTTCGATTACCAAAAGTCTTGCGAAAACAAGGCCCGATAAATCACGCGGATACTTCATAGTTCTTTTCCTTCTGTTCTTTTTTGGCCTTTCTCAGATACGATGCCTTGAGGCGGTCGATCTGAACATAAAGCCAGTGCTGTTTATTGACATATCCAAGGGCGCTTAAAACTTCTGGTTGCAACCAGCGTGCTTTTTCGTCTGTTAGCCTTACGGTTAATTTGCGCCGTAGTTTATGTCCGTCCAGCTTGTGGCTCCTGCGGGCTTGCAGGCCGTAGTCCACATCCTCCGGGTCAAACAGCTTATCCGGTTCCGTTCCGTACAGGTCGCACATTGCCCGGAACTCCGCGGGCGTCGGGCGGACCACCCCGGTCTCCATCCTGGACAGCAGGGCCTTGTCTATCCGCGGCTCGATCTTTTTAAGCTCGGCCACAACGGAGGTATTGACAAACCCCGCCTCCAGCCTCGCCTCTTTCAGCTTCATGGTGCCCCCCTTCTCCCAGGGGTGGCGACGGCTTAAACCGTCACCACCACAGAACCGGCCTCGATGAGATCCTTGAGCTCATCCTCAAAGTAGGATTTGATGGAGCGCTTTGCAGCCAGCTGCCACATGCCGCCGTCCGCCTCGAAAAGGCCCACCTGTCCGCCTTCCTGCAGCCGCAGGAGAAATTCGCTCTCCGGCTGCTCCACTTCCAGGAACGTGCGGAACGGGCGGAGTTTCACTAGGGGTCTAATCTGAGTTTTCATGGCAAGAGAGATTCCCTTGCGAGCCTGAACCGTCTGTGTCAGACCGTTGTCCTCTGTCTTGACGCTGTTTTCATCCGTGATGGTTGACAGCAGCTCCAGCACATATTCCAGGTCCTGTGTGGCAACAAACTGGCTGCGGAGTGAGATCATGGCGGTTTCGTAATCTTTCCAGCCGGTACGCATGGCGGGAGTATCCGAGACCGCCTTGTACAGATAGTCACGGGCGAAATCGCCCCGGTAGGTAGTGAAGACGCAGACGGAATTATAGTCCGTCACCCGGACAAAGATGGGGACTTGATTGACTTTTAAGATTTCCGCCTTAATCAGTCGAACAATGCTTTCCAGTGTGGTCACGTCGATGGATTTCGGCGCATCCACATGGGGCGGAATCCGTACCAGGGTCTTGTCGGAATAAACTTGTCCGTCGATGCTGTATGTCTGGGTTTCCGCCAGGGATACGATTTTTTCAATGGCTTCCTTAAGCATGGGTTTTTCCTCCTTTGTTTTTTGGTTGCGGGTTTACTTTACCAGCCGCAGCAGTGGGGGCGCTTCCTGCACGTCGCCGCTGAAACTGGTCTGGCCGGGAACCTGGGGAACCAGCTCGGATACCACCATGTCCCCGCCGACGCCGCCGCTGATGTACAGAGAGGTTGCAACGGGGTTGGTGGGCTCCAGCTTGGATTTAACCACCGTGTTTACACGGATGGTCTGCCGGTCGGCGTCGGGAATCAGGTCCAGGGTGATGGTCAGGGTGCGCTTCTTGTCGGCACGGGTGTTTGGGTCCAGGATGTTGTCAATGATCTTCGTCATTTCGTAGTCCGCCCGTTCCAGAAAACCACCCCGTGCCATTTCCAGGATGCCCTTCCGGTCTATCTTTGCTTCGCTCATGGGGTTTTTCCTCCTTTCTTACAGTTTGGTATAAGTCCATTCCGATTCCGCCAGTGAAGAACCGAGGATCGGGATACTTTCAATTCCTCCGCCATGGCGTAGTCGGATAGTCCTTGCTCGTATAGGATCATGGCTCTCGATTTGTCCAACAGATTCGGGACCGTTTTTGCCTTTGGCTTTTCGGGATTTTTGATGGCTCCGACAATCCGGTCAATTTCCGACACGTCGCAGACGTTGAGGTCTGCCAGGATTTTTCGCTGCAGCTTGGGATATTTCGCCTGCCGGATGCTTGTCCGGATTTCGTCGTCTGTCATGAGCATGGTGTAGCCTCCGAATCGAATGCACTAACTTGCTGATCTTCTACATTTACTAGCTTTTTATGCTTTTCGCGGCCCTTCATTTCAGATGCAAACCTTCGGTATGCTCTTGTGTAGGAATAGCTATTGGCAAAAATCGCATTGGCGGCTCGGTATAGCTTCGGCTCATATTTTTCGGCCGCTTCCAGTTCCCGTTCAAAATATTTGCCGAACGGGCAGCAGGCGCATCCGGTACGATCAAGGCCATATTTCGTATAGCATTCAGAATGCACGATGCAGCGATGCTCTTCGTAAATCCGCTTATCTCTATTGGTCAAATAAAATAGCGGCCTGAATCTATCGGAAGTCCCGTTTTTACCTGGGTCAAAGCAGGTTTTATATGCTTCTGCTCTGGCTCCACCTTCCGCTTTTCGGACACCTATCAAACAGATGTCCGGTTGCAGTTCTTCCTCAACTGCGGATCCGGCTTTCTTCTTTGCTCCTTCACAACATTTCGTAGATATCAAAAAATCCGGCGGATTCAGAATCATAAATTCTTTCAGGAAAGGGTGACGTTTAATATTAAAATGACTCTCTTTTCCGAATTCATTGCACCACCATCGAAGCGCCGCTTTACACTTTGGATATCTGGCATACAGCACGTCGAAAGGCTCGTCTGTCCATGCGAATCCATGTTTTTGCAGCCGATAAATAAATTCACTTATTTGTTTTGATAAAAACGGCTGACCGTATCGTTTGCAGCTTACCGGAATCGGGACTAATGCGGGCCGTTCCAGAATATCAACCCCGTATTTTTCGCGAAGTTCCTCAACGTGCCGCTTTGTAGCGTCATACTCCAGACCAGTGTTGAAAAACACGTATGTAACTTCTTGTGGCCTTACTTTTGGATGCATCATTTTCAGAAGGGTCTCAATCAGATCTATCATGATGTCGCTGTCGGAACCTCCGCTGATACTGGCCATTACATGTTCCCGGTTCCGTAGATTATCCTCTGTCTTGATCGCCATTGAAATAAGTTCTTGATTATATGTGAATTGTTCAGCAAGCGCCGTAATTGGAAGAAGCGAAATCATCCCTTGACCTCCCCGACGATCCATACATCCAGCTTCTGCACCCCGAATTCCAGAGCCGTGTCGTAATCCTCAAAATACAAGTCCAGGTCCGTCCCGTCGATCCCGCTTCCAAGGTCCTCCACGATGCGGTCCCCTATCCCGTCAATGTAAATCACCGTCCCGGGTGGCAGCACGTCCCAATCCGAGGCGACGGTGGTCCCTTCCGTGGCCGTGGTACCGGAGGCGGTGATGCCATAGGCCGGATCGTCCGGATATTTCCCGCAGCAGGCATAGTCCGCCGAATATGCGGTAACGGTATAAGTCCCCGCGTAGGTGAGATCCCTGATGATGGCCTCATCGATCTTCTCCGCCTCGCCCGGTGCCTCCGCAATCGCCACGGCTTTGATCTCCGTCGGGGAGGCCGTAACCACCGGCGCGGGATCGTCCGGTCCTACGGCGGCGTAGGAGATGGTGGAGGCGCCCAGGGCCAGAGCCAGGACGAGTATGTATAGGGCGGCATCGCGGCGTATGGCGGTCATTCCGTTGCCGCTCATCGTCTGTTCCTGCGCTTGCTGGCTTTCGCCATTTTCGCCCTGTTGGATTTCGCCTTGTGCTTCCGCTCCGATTTGGCCCAATTAGCAAGCGGCGTATCCGCCTTAAGATCAATGACTGTGCTTTCCTCTCCGCCGAGAGCTTTCCTCGCTTCGTCCTGAAGCTCCGAAGGAACCGGAGTAAATACCCCCACAAACTCCTTCATTTGATCGGCAGTAAACATTCTTAGCTCCCCGGTGTCAATGTTCATATGTATTCCTCCTTGCTCCCGTTCTCTGGCGTTGAAGCAAAGCTCGTAAAAAGCTAATACCCGCCCCGATTCCAAGCTTCCCGAATATCAACCGTCTCGATACTACCGATTCCGGAGTATGAAGGTGCTGGTATTGCCCGCGAAACCGGTTATAATGCCGGCTGGCTTTCCGTTGCATCTTGGAAAAACATCTGCTATTTTTCATGTCCTCTCCTTCCCTACTGCACGGCGATCCACACGACCACCGACATCCAAACGAGTATCACCGCCCAGGTGAACGCCAAACTCCGGGCCATATTGTCGATCAGCCACTTCATCCGCCGATCACCTCCAGCCTCTCCCGGCAATGCCAGTGGAACCCCCGGATGCAGGTCGTCCCGATGGGGTACCGGACCCGAACCAAATCCTCGCCGAGGTCCTCGATCCGGGCCTGCCCGACGGTGCCCAGCGGCGGGTAAAATTCAGCCGGCAGAAGCGCGTCGGAGCGGTCGATGAACCGGACCGGGACTGTGTTGAAAACTCCCATCGTTGTCCCTCCTATCCCAGCTGCTCTGCGACGTCGTCGCGGTAATCGTCGGCTTCTACCTCCCGCCTGATTGCCGCCAGCATTTCAAGCGCCTGTTCTTCCGTGTAGCCGCATTCCTTCAGGGCCGCTACAGCCCGTTCACGCGGCGCGGGTTCGTTTGTCATGGAAGACTCCTTTCCTGCTTGCCCTCCTTCGCCCGAGGATGTAAAATAATGGCGAATGGAGGGATGATTTTCATGCTAAGGGATATTACCATAAACATTTTGACTTGGGTTATTTGCTCAATCATCGGCTTGCAGATAAAACGGGGGTATAAAAATTTCAAAAATCGAACCGTCGCAGAACCACCTGAGAAAGGCGAATTTAAAAAAGTGTCGCTGAAAAAGCAGTTTTATTATTCTTACATTTGCTTTCCCGTCGCACTGATAACCGGATGGTTGCTTCCAAGCGATAATTTCAAATTTACGATGATAAAAGTATTCTTGTTTGAAATTTCATTTTTCGCCTTCATAATCGCTTGGGGCGCATTTGAAGCCGCTATATCAAGGCTTCCTGAATATTCTGGGGATAATAAACCATCCGGTAATCAGCCCAAGGACACAGCTAATAAATAGGCCCAGAACGTTCACCTCCAATCCACTCTGTACATGCTCCGGTGCCGCTTCTTCGTCCTGGGCCGCCGGTACATCGGATTCGCCGAATAATACCGGTTTCCACATTGGGCCGGGGTGGTTCCGCAGGCTTCGCACTGGTCCGCGCCGATCCGGTCGGCGAGGGTGCGATAGGGCTTCATACGGCCTCCTTTCGGGGCGACGGCGCTCCGTTGCGATGATAATTCACGAACGCGCGCCTCGGGATGCGGAAATCGGCGTTACCCATCACATAGCCCCATGGAACACCGTTGCGGATGGATTGGCGGACAGGCTGGGGGTTCTTCCCGAGATATTCCGCCACCGTCGGAACGTCCAAAAACTCGCAGTCCATTTTCTCGATATCGTCAAGGGTCATAGCTGCCTCCTTTCCTCACGCCGATATCGCCGGAGTCGTAATTCTGGCGTGATATGCCGTCATGATCCGCCTGCGCTCTTCGTAGTCCTGCACGGTGACAACCAACCCTGCATCGAACCGCTGAAGCCGGACAACAGAAGCAATCTCCGCATCGGTAAGGTAGGGACGGACACTGTCCGCCGTCTCCGGAATGCCGCGCTCCTTTCGGATCTTCTTGGCCGGCGCGCCCAGGGCGATGCGGTTGATCAGATCGAATTCGTTTGAAAAATGGTAGTTGTGGTATTCGCCGTCCGCGTGGGCAAATTTGATCGCGTCGGTCAGCTCCCGGGATTCCGCTTTGGCAGTTTCCAGCTTACGGATAAAGTCGGCCATGCGGTTGAATTCGTGTATGTAGGCTTCTTTGAGTTGCGCGGCCTTCCTGCCCCGGTAGCCCATAACGAGGAAAATGAAACCATCGAAGGTCATGTTGTATATAGGCTGCCATTTCCCGCGCTCGTCCTTCCGCTTTGACGGCTCAAAATTGAGCCGCGAAAATTCGGAAGAGCAATCCAACTCTTTGATATCGCGCATTACGTTTTTGTGGTCCTTCCCGAACTGCTCCGCCACTTTCAAGCTGTCGGTCATCGGCCGGTCCGATTTTTCGAAAACAAGGCTCTTGCTTTTCTCCGGGCGGAGTGCTATGCTGTTAGTAGTCAATTTGATATCCCCTTTCTGAAACCTCTCGTTGCTGCGGGAGGTTTTTTGTTGTCCCGGCGCCGAACCCGCCAACCGCAGCAGACGCGCGGGCCCGGCGCCGGTATTTTGTGCTTCTCAGGCCGCCGCCCTTGCCAGCGCGGCCCCGCTTTTGTTCGCTCCGCTTTTTTACACGTCCGCTGCGGTTTTATAGCGACGCGCGGCCACGCGGTGCTAACGGGTTAAGATTGCAAAGTCTTGCTTAATTTCCTGTCCGTGGTAGAATTTTGATGAAAGGATGATTGCTGTGGACAAGAAATCTTGGAAATTGCTTAAAAAGTTTTACAAGACTGATTTTCTGACGTTTGAAAACAGCACCGACGAATTCCGTTATCTTTGCGAAAATGGTTTCTTAGCGCGGATTTACAGCGGTAAATTTGATTCTTACAACGCCCCGATTCCGACCGATAATTACAGAATCAATATCAATGGCAAGGCTGCTTTTGAGATGGAAAGGGACAGGCGATTTAATAATGTGCTGACAATCGTTCTCGCGGTCGGTGGAGTCATTACGGCCATCTCAACGGCGGTCGCTTTATTTAAGTAAGCGAAGCACCACGTTGACGGCTATCGAAACGGCAATGATCGGACAGCAGATGCGGATAATCAGATTAAAAAACTCATTGCTCACGTTTCCAAACGCCGTTTTCTCCATCCAATGCGGATCCTTGGGATCAACAAAGATTTTCACGCGGGAGTCCTCCTTTCTGCGCGCTCCTGTCGTCGCCTGTGCTAACCGGTTAAGCCTGTAGTTGCCCGTTTGGTGACTTATACCGTAAAAAAATATGTGCGATATCACCCACCGGCTGCCCGAGCTTAATCGCAAGCTGGTTAAGTTCTTCGATGTCCGGCTCTTTTTTACCATTAGTGATTTTATTTAATTTCTGTCTTGGCCAGCCTAAATCACAAGCAAGCGCGGACTCCGAATCATATCTACTAAAAATTAAGCTCCTGAGTTCCTTTACTTTTCCAGTCATTTTTACCCCTCCTCGCTGTTGCCCGTTTGGTGACTATAATCATAGTAGCAGGTGCCTTTTTGATTGTCAATAGTTTGGTGACGTAAAATAAAATTTTATTTCATGTGTCTTGATTTTGGTGACATTATGTGATTTAATGTCAATATAGCGAAAAGAAGGGAATGAAAGCTATGGGCTTATCATTTGGGGACAAGCTTAAAAAGATTCGGATGGAGCGGCATTTGTCCCAGGAGGAGCTCGCTGCAATTTTGGGAACCTCTAAACAGGTTATAAGCCGATATGAAAATAATCAGAGAACGCCTAAGGTTACGATCGCAAATGAATATGCTGCAAAGTTGAATCTTCCGCTCGAATATTTAATTGATAATCAGGATCAGCGCTTTCCAAGCAATGCCATCCCCTACGTCCGCGGCCGTCGGCTTCCGATTCTTGGCTCCATCCCCGCCGGCGTCCCGATTCTAGCTGTGGAAAATATTGAAGGCTATGACTACGCCGATGTGCCGGAAGGCGAGAATTACTTCTTTCTCCGCGTCAAAGGCGACAGCATGATAAATGCCCATATTTTCGACGGCGATCTGGTTCTGGTCAAGGCTCAGGACTGCGCTGAGAGCGGAAATATCGTGGTATGCGTTGTTAACGGTGACGAAGCCACGCTCAAGCGGTTCACAAAACAGGGGAATATGGTAATCCTTCAGCCCGAAAACTCGGCGCACCAACCGATCCTTGTTTCCTGCAAGGATTTTGATAACGGTTTTGCGCATATAGTCGGTATAGCAAAGGAGGTCAAACATAAGCTGTAATCAGCCGG
Source organism: Papillibacter cinnamivorans DSM 12816 (assembly GCF_900176335.1). Lineage (GTDB taxonomy): Bacteria > Bacillota > Clostridia > Oscillospirales > Oscillospiraceae > Papillibacter > Papillibacter cinnamivorans. The sequence continues at coordinate 266,515 of NZ_FWXW01000001.1, read as the reverse complement.
ATATCCGGTTACTATTTTAACAGTAGGAGGAAAGGACAGATGAAAAAGTCGGCATTACTTATTTCTTCACTTTTGATTGTCGGATTGCTGGGCGGCTGCGGAGGAAGCAGCTCGCCTTCCGGGGGAGGGTCGTCCGCCACGAAGACGCCTGTTCCTACCGAAACGCCGAAAACCATATCTGTGGATATGGAGCTGGGAAGCGGAAACTATACTTCCGGTATCGATTTTCCCGAAGGAAAATATGACATCGAGGCGATTTCAGGCGGCGGGAACGTATCTTCTTCTAACGTTTTTAGCGGCGGCATCAACGCCATCATGGGCACCGAAGAAAAAAATAAGGAAGTCGGCACCGAAATGTACGAGCAACTATATGAAAATATCGATCTCCCGGAGGGCGATGTGTTATCCGTCAGCGGAGGCGTGGTTGTCCGTATTTCCTGCGATAAGGCCAGCGGAGACGCGCTGAAAACAAGAAATCAGGAAATTACGGAAACGGTTGATCTCGGAAATGGGAATTTTGTTTCCGGCGATGATTTCCCGGCCGGGATATATGACATTGTTGCCGTAAAAGGCGGCGGGAACGTTTCCACGGACAATATGTACAGCGGCGGAATTAATGCCATTATGGGCACTGCGGCGGCAGACGCGGAAATGGGCGGCGGTTTTTATGAGCTGCAGTATAAAAATATCGACCTGTCCGAAGGCGTTACCCTGACGATAGACGGGGTAAAGATACAGTTGGTCCCCAGCAAATAAAAAATAAGAAAGCCCCGCTCCATACCGGGGCGGGGCTTTATGCAAGAAGGTATCTATGGAAACAAAAACTAAACGCCGCAGGACGCGCGGGAACGGCCAGGGTACCGTTTTTAAGCTGCCCAATGGGAAATGGCGCGCGGAGGTTACTCTCGGCTGGGACGAACACAGGCGCATTGTAAAGACCAAGAGTGGATTTAAAACAAAGAAAGAGGCGCTGACCTGCTTACCGGAGCTGCGGATGGAACCGGCGGGAATAAATACGAGCATACGGTTTAAGGCCCTGTACGAGCTTTGGAGCAAGCCGCATTTTGCAAAAGTGGGAAAGGATACGGAGAACGGTTATCGGGCGGCATACAAAAACTGCGAAGCGCTGCACTATCGAATTTTTACGCAGATGAAAACAAAAGACCTGCAGGATGTCGTTGACAGCTGCCCGCTCGGTTGGCGATCCAAGAAGGACATTAAAACACTGCTGGGATGTTTGTACCGTTATGCCATTGAAAACGATTACTGCGCTAAGAATTACGCATCTTTCGTAAAGCTTCCCGCCAAAGGCGCCTCCACAAAAGACGCGTTTACCCTGGACGAAATCAATAAACTGTGGAAGGATTATAACGCCGGGAACGAGTTTACCGGATACCTACTTATCATGATCTACACCGGAATGCGGTACGGCGAAATTTCTACGATTAAAAAAGAGAACGTCCATTTGCCGGAGCGGTACATGGTTGGAGGAATCAAAACCGAGGCCGGAATAAACCGCGAGATACCGATCTGCGAAAAGATTTATCCCGTTGTTGCGAAGGCATATCTGGCCGGAAAGAAAAAAATACTTGAAATGCATGAAAAGGTATTCTATAATAGCTTTCGTGTCACATGCTCCCGCGCCAGTGTCCGGAGCCTGAATCCGCATTGCTGCCGGCACACGGCGGCGACGGCCCTGGCCGAAGCCGGAGTACAGCCCGCGGTAATCGCGGCGATCCTCGGGCACGAGGATTATTCCACAACGCTGAATTATACGCACATTTCCCTTGCGGAGAAATTGAAGGCTGTCAACGGACTATATATACCGAGTAGTAGCGCCGAGTAGTAGCGGGAATAGTAGCCGAACAAAGAGTATATAAAAACGTTCCAAAGGCTATAAATCAGCAAAGTGCTGCAAATACTCAAAAAATTACTTAATAATATCTATCGGGGTGTGGCGAAGTTTGGTATCGCGCTTGGTTCGGGACCAAGAGGCCTCGGGTTCAAATCCCGACACTCCGACCAAAAGGAAACGGCAGGCTTAAGCCTGCCGTTTCCTTTTGGTCGGGCTCCGCCGCCCGAGGGGCTGCTCCGGCTTGACTGGACCGCGACGGCGGAAGTGAATTCCGCCTGCGGAAATTCTCCGCTGCGCTGCGAATTTTACGCCGCACTCGCGGCGGGGAGACATATGGTTTGGCCGGCAATAGGATATAGATTCAAATTCCGATACTCCGATCATTTGTAAAATCCTGCCGTAAAGTTAAATTTACGACAGGATTTTACCATATTTATAATAAAATGAATAAATTACTTTAATCAATAAATAATAAATATTATTACAAGATTGGAGAAATAAGATATGGGTATTGTAAATCCGGCAACCGATAAATATCAAAAATGCACAGACGCATGCACCAGATGTGCACAGGCATGTATGGAGTGCATGGTAATGTGTTTATCCGAAACTGATGTGAGTGCAAGAAAAAACTGTATTTCTTTGCTGAATGAATGCGCTTGCATTTGTAAAGAAGCAGCTTCATTTATGTCGATGGATGCTAAACACGCAATGGAATTATGCAAGCTTTGCGGGAAAATATGCATGGAATGTGCACAAGAATGCGGTATGTTCAATGATCAGCATTGCAAAAAGTGTGCAGAAGAATGTAATGTATGTGCAAACGAATGCGGTATGATGTCTAAATAAGTCCTATAATTTCACTCCGATCAAAAGGAAACGGCAGGCTTAGGCCTGCCGTTTCCTTTTGATCGGGCTCCGCCGCCCGGATGGCGGCTCCGGCTTGACTGGACCGCGACGGCGGAAGTGAATTCCGCCTGCGGAAATTCTCCGCTGCGCTGCGAATTTTACGCCGCACTCGCGGCGGGGAGACGCATGGTTTGCGGAAATATGGAACAGCCGCGCAGTACGAGCGGCGGTTCTGGTTGGGCTCCGCCGTCCGAGGGGCGGCTCCGGCTTAACTGGGCCGATTTAAAAATTAAAAACTCATGAATCCGCATGAACGCTGCGATAAATGAATGCCGGGGATCATTTTATTGCCGATTTCCCGCTCTCTGTCCGGCAGGCCGCAAGATATCATGTTATAAATATAACGTATTGTGATGAACCCATTCTTCATGATACAATGAAAAAAAACCGTGCCTCCGGCTGACCTTTTATTTTCTATATGAAAGATTTTGAGGGGGAAGGGACTATGAAACCACTGGATTTGACGAAAGAACAGCTGCTCAAATACATAATGCCTCCAAGCAAACAGGAAAGCGGCACAAAAGCTCCGGAAAAAGCGGAAGCGGCTGACGTAACGCTGCTGTATGAAAATCTCGGTTTGCTGTCAGGCGCCTCATCAATCGGCCTGATTATCACGGATACCGACGGGACTATTCTCAGCTTCAATAAAACGGTTCAGGATATGCTGGATATCCACATCGAAGAATACCGGAATACGAATGTTTCCGCTTTGTATGCCGATTCGAAGGATCGCCAGAGGATGCTGAACCTATTTGCCGAGTCAAATCGGGTGCGGGATTTTGAGGTCTGCATCAAACATAAAAACGGGACACTGCGGACCGTATTGGCCAATATCGACAATATCGAGCTGAATCACGAACATGTGCTCATGACCTCTCTATACGATATCACACAGTACAAACAGAGGAAAAAGCCCGATACCAGCTACCGGACTCTTTTCAGCAACGTACCGGTGGGAATCACCGTTACCGACTTCCAGGGGGACCTGATCGTCAGCAATAACGCCATCGAAGAACTCCTGGGTTACAGCGCGAACGACTTGAAATATATGAGCGTACGGGACTTTTACCTGATTCCCTCCGACCGGCAGCAGCTGCTGGACCTTACGAAACGGATCGGCAGCGTGCGGGACTTCGAGACCCTGTTCAGGCATAAAAACGGCGGCGCGGTATCCGTGCTGATCAACACCGATCTGATTGAATTCAACGGCCAAAAAAATATGCTGCTGACGTCCATCCGCGATATATCCAATCTGAAACGGGTGGAAGACGCGCTGACAAAAGAACGGGATTTTTCCAACACCATACTGAACATCGCGGCAACCTTGATTGTCGTCCTCGATTTCAAGGGGACGATCACCCGCTTCAACCGGGCCTGCGAACAGATTTCCGGGTATTCCTTCGACGAGGTTAAGGGAACCTACTTGTGGGATACCACTTTCTTTGACCCGGTAATCTCGCGGGAAGAGCTCGACAGGCTGTTCAGCGGCAATTATGCCGGTTCCTACGATACCGTCCTGGTTTCAAAATACGGAAACAGATACCAGATTTCATGGACCTTTGCGGCAATGCTGAACGCCGAAGGACATGTAGATTATATCATCGCCACCGGAATAGACATCACCAAACGGCAGGAAGCGGAGGAACAGCTGCAGATAGCCAACGAGAAACTGGCCTCCTGGGTGAAGGAGCTCCAGGAAAGGACCGAGGCTCTGGATCAGCTAAACGAGATGGGCGAGCAGCTTCAAAGCTGCCAGACGGTAAACGAAGCCTGCGCCATCAGCGCACAGTACATCAAGCGGATCTGTCCGGCCAGCCACGGTGCTTTGTACCTGATCAAAGAGTCCAGGAACTACGCCGAAGCGATGGAAATCTGGGGGGAGCCCGCCTATGTGGAGAAGGTATTCGAGCCTTTAAGCTGCTGGGCCATCCGGCGCGGGCGGCAGCATCTTGTGGACGCAGATCATCCGGGCCTGCTCTGCGGGCATATCACCGGACCCGAATCCGGGCAATATCTTTGCGTTCCGCTGCTGGTAAACGGCGGGGCAATCGGGATTCTTCATCTGAACCATGTGGATGCTCCGGACCAGGAGGCGCAGGAAACGGGACGGTCGTATACGGAGCATACGACCCAGATCGTCACAACCGTCGCGGAGCACATCGCCCTGGCGCTTTCCAACCTGAAACTGAAGGAAACACTGCGCCAGCAGTCGATCCGCGACGCGCTCACCGGCCTTTTCAACCGCCGGTACATGGAGGAAACGCTGGAGCGGGAGCTGAAGCGGGCGGAGCGGGAGGACAAGCCGGTGGGAATTATCATGTTCGACATCGACCACTTCAAGCAGTTTAACGATCTTGCCGGGCACGACGCAGGAGACGCGCTGCTGCGGGAGCTGGGGGCGTTCCTCAACAGAACCACCCGGGGAGGAGACGTCGTGTGCCGTTACGGCGGAGAAGAATTTCTGGTGGTCCTGCCCGGCGCGGACATGGAAAACAGCAGGCAATGGGCGGAAAAGCTGCGCCTGGGAGTAAAAGAACTTCTGGTGTATCACCTGGGAAAGCCGCTGGGGAAATGCACGATCTCTTTGGGAGTCTCCTCCTATCCGGAAAACGGGCCGACTGCCGAGGCTCTGCTGAAGGCCGCCGACAGAGCTCTTTACCGCGCAAAAAACGACGGAAGGGATCGGGTAGTGACGGCATAAAGACCGGCTTTCCATTCTTTACAGGATAAAAAACCCGGGCCGCGCCATTCGGCGCGGCCCGGATTTTTTGGTTTTGATAAAACGGACAATCAGAACCGTTTTTCCTTCTCCAGGCGGAGGGTGAGGGAGTCCAGGTTTTCAATGGTGGCGGGATTAAAAAAGTGTTCTATTTTTTCCACCTGCTCCAGTTCGTCCTCCGTGTGATTGATGAGACATAAGAAACGCTGCAGGACCCGGTGGCGGTAAAGCAGGTACTCCCCTTCCCTTCTGCCCTTCTCCGTTAAGTAAATATACCCGTATTTTTCCGAAATCACGGATCCGGCGGCTTTCAGCTGCCGGATCATTTTAGTCGCCGAGGACGGCCGGACGTGAAGCTTCCCGGCAAGTTCGCCGATGCGCACGACTTCCCTGTGTTCCAGCAGCCGGCAGATCATCTCCAGATAGTCTTCCATCGCCGGGGTAAGCCCGGAAGGCGCATGGACCTGATATCCTTTCAGAGTGTAGAAGTTTCCGCTTATGTCCATTGCCGTCACCTCAGATTCCTTTTACGGGGATACGGAACAAACGGGCAGATTTTGGAATACTATGGCATTAGGTAAAAAAGTTGCCTTATCCTAAATCTATTCGCGGAGGCTACATATATGAGCAGAACGACATCATTGGCCGGTCTGAGGCCCGGGGAAAAGGGAGTCGTTAAGCAGCTGCTGACCAGCGGAGCCATGAGGCGGCGCCTTCTAGACATCGGGCTGATCGAAGACACTCCGGTGGAATGCCTGGGACGCAGTCCGGGGGGAGATCCCTCCGCTTTTCTGATCCGGGGCGCCGTCATAGCGATCCGCTCGGAGGACAGCGCCGACATTCTGCTGGAAACCTGCTGACGGGGCTGCGGTCATGGGGCTTACAAACAGTGCGGTGGGGATCAGGGCCATGGATTCGGGCCTGGTTATCCGGAAACGGTCGCCGGAGGACGCGGTGGTGGCGCTGGCAGGAAACCCGAACGTGGGGAAAAGCACGGTCTTCAACAGCCTGACCGGTATGAACCAGCACACCGGGAACTGGCCTGGGAAAACGGTCACCAACGCCCAGGGGTACTGCCGAAGCAAAAAGCACTCCTATGTCATGGTGGATATTCCCGGCACCTACTCGCTCATGGCACACTCGGCCGAGGAAGAGGTTGCCAGGAATTTTATTTGTTTTCAGGACCCGGACGCCGTTGTAGTCGTGTGCGACGCCACCTGCCTGGAGCGGAATTTGAATCTGGTTTTGCAGACGCTTGAGATATCGCGCAACGTCATTGTCTGCGTCAACCTCATGGACGAGGCAAAGCGAAAGGGCGTCCGCGTCGATCTGGAGAGGCTGTCCGGAAAGCTGGGCGTACCCGTGGCGGGTACGGTGGCGCGGCGGAAGAAGAGCCTTTCCGGTCTTCTGCAGGCCGTGGACGCCGTGGTTGACGGGAAGGAAAACAGGGTTCCGCTGCGGGTGCGCTATCCCCGGGCAATCGAGGACGCGGTTTCCAGAATCGAGCCCGCGGTGCGATCGAAAAGCGGCGGAAGGCTGGACAGCCGGTGGCTGAGCCTGAAACTGCTGGACCAGGACCCGGCGCTGACCCGGGAGATAGGCGTCTATTTGGGCGAGGATTTTATTATGGATCCCCAACTGTGCAATCTGCTGGGAGAGGTCCGGGAAACCCTTGCCGGCCAGGGGATTACCCCCGACAGGATGAAGGATATGGTGGTTTCCGGCCTGGTGCGCGCATCGGAAGAGCTCTGCCGGGACACGGTCACATACGAAAAGAGTACCTACAACGACGCGGACCGGGCCGCAGACAGGATCCTTACCAGCAGATGGGCCGGATACCCCATCATGCTGGCACTTCTGGCCCTGATTTTCTGGCTGACTCTCACAGGGGCAAATTATCCGTCCCAGGTGATTTCCAACGCGCTGTTCTGGTTCCAGGACCGCCTTACGGAGTATTTTCACTTTTTCGGCGCTCCGGAATGGCTGCACGGTATGCTGGTGCTGGGCGTCTACCGGGTCCTGGCCTGGGTCGTTTCCGTCATGCTTCCGCCCATGGCCATCTTTTTTCCTCTCTTTACCCTGCTGGAGGACGCCGGCTATCTTCCCAGGGTGGCCTACAATCTGGATAAACCCTTCAAGGGATGCCGCGCCTGCGGAAAGCAGGCGCTGACGATGTGCATGGGCTTCGGCTGCAACGCTGCCGGCATTATCGGGTGCCGGATCATCGATTCCCCGCGGGAGCGCCTTCTGGCGATTCTCACCAACAATTTCGTGCCCTGCAACGGGCGGTTCCCCGCTTTGATTGCGATACTTACCATGTTTTTCGCGGGCGCCGCAGGGGGAGCGTTTTCCTCGGTTTTGTCGGCTCTGCTGCTGACGGCCGTGATCGTCCTGGGGGTCGGCATGACCTTCGCCGTTACAAAGCTGCTGTCCGGAACTATCCTGAAGGGCACCCCCACTTCCTTCACCTTGGAACTGCCGCCGTACAGAAGGCCGCAGATCGGAAAGGTCATCGTACGTTCCGTCTTTGACCGCACCCTGTTTGTGCTGGGGCGGGCCGCGGTCGTCGCGGCTCCGGCGGGCATGGTCATCTGGCTCATGGCCAATGTAACGGTGGGCGGAGTGAGCCTTTTGAATCATTGCGCTTTGTTTCTGGATCCCTTTGCAAGGTTTCTCGGCCTGGACGGAGTCATCCTCATCGCTTTTATTTTGGGGTTTCCGGCCAACGAAATCGTAATTCCCATCATCATCATGGCATACATGGCCCAGGGGAGCATCCTGGAGCTGCAAAGCCTCGCTGAGCTGAAGGAGCTCTTCGTTTCCAACGGCTGGACGTGGGTAACCGCCGTGAGCGTCATGCTGTTTTCCCTGATGCACTGGCCCTGCTCCACAACGCTCATCACGATCCACAAAGAAACCGGCAGCTGGAAATGGACGGTTTTGGCGTTTCTTATTCCCACGGCGGCGGGCATGGCGGCGTGCTTTTTGGTCGCGTCGGCAGCCAGACTGTTCTCGTAGGGCAGCCGGCCGCCGGCAGGATGACGCAGTCCCAAGTGAATGTCAACGATATGCGGCAGACGGATGGGCCAAAATTTAAAATTGTTCAAATGCAGTCTGGACTTAAGCATAATGTAGTGTTAGTATTTTTTATATATTTTTCATGATACTGCCAGAGGGAAATATGAACGAAACGGTTAACAACTCGATTATCACCGAAATTCAGGACGAATACAGAAAAATAGACGACAGATGGCTGATGCTGCATTATCACACATGCATCGGCCTGGTTGCATTCGGATTTTTCATGGAATGCATCCTGAGCGCGACATTGTTTGCCATGGGATATATTGAAATATCGCTGGCCAGGTATGTCGTCAAATACATGATAGCTCCGCTATTGGCAAATCTGGTTCTGCTTGCGGCCGGGATCCTGGCGATGCACTCGCCCCTCCTGCAGCGGAAACATAAAATGTATTATATTTCCCTGCTGTTTGTGGGAGTGTGTTTTGTCTTTTATTCGGTCCACAGCATTTATGCCTCGCTTTATCTGATATTTACCGCACCCATCCTGCTGACGGTGGTATACAGCGACTATTTGCTGACAACCGTCACGGCGGCTGTCAGCATTGCGGCTAAAGTCATATCCGAGCTGTTCGTGGTATGGGATCCCGATAAGTCCTATCCTTTCAGCAATGATGTGGGGGCGTCCGACTTCTTTATTTCCATCTGCGTTTTAGGCGCTTTTTTTGCGATATGCATGATCGTGATACGGTTCGAGAAAGAAAAAAACGCTGCGAGCATACAGAAAGAAATCGAACGCCATAAAATGCAGCTGAAGCTGGTGATGGACGAGCTGACGCAGGTCCACAACAGAACGGCTCTGCGGAAAGCATTTGAGGAAATGGAAAAGGACAAGGATGAAAACGTCTATATCTTTGTTATGATTGACTTGGATAACTTCAAGAGGCTAAACGACACATTGGGACACGACATAGGCGACCAGTGCCTTCGGGAATTCGGCAGAATCTTAAAGAGAAACACGGCCGGCAACAGCATGTCCTTTCGCTTCGGCGGAGACGAATTCTGCATTTTATTTAAGAATATGCCCATGGAAAAGGTGATTGAAACCTGCAAAAAAATACAGAACGACGTGAAGGCCAGCGCCGCGAAAAAGACGGATATTCCGCTGACCGCAAGCGTCGGAGTGGCCCGTTACGCACGGGGGATGCCCGCGAAACAGCTGCTGAGGAGAACCGATTCGGCGCTGTACCGCTCCAAAACAATGAAGGACACCTTATGGGTCAGCGAAGACACATGATTTTCGTTTCTCAATATAAAACCGGCCTCCGGCTTTTGCCGGAGGCCGGTTTATCCAATCCGCGGTTTTGATTACTTTCTATAATCGTAGAAGCCGACACCCGTCTTGCGGCCCAGCTTGCCGGCGCGCACGTATTTGCGCAGCAGCATGGACGGGCGATATTTGTCGTCGCCGGTTTCTGCGTGGAGCGTTTCCATTACGGAAAGGCATACGTCCAGGCCGATGAGATCTGCCAGAGTCAAAGGGCCCATGGGGTGATTGGCGCCCAGGCACATGGCGGTGTCGATATCCTCGGCGGAGGCAACGCCCAGCTCCAGGAGCCCAACCGCCTCGTTGATCATGGGACACAGAATCTTGTTGACAACAAAACCGGGGCCTTCGTTAACCTCCACCGGGCGCTTGCCGATTTGGCTGGCAAGTGCCTTCACCGTTTCCGTGGTTTCGTCGGAGGTATTGGCACCCCGGATGACCTCCACCAGCTTCATGACAACGGCTGGATTAAAAAAGTGCATGCCGATGACCCTGTCCTGGCGGGAGGTGACGGCGGCAATGGCGGTAATGGAGATCGAGGAAGTATTGGAGGCGAGAATGGTCTCCGGCTTGCAGATTCCATCCAAAGAGGCGAATACCTTTCGCTTGATCTCCATATTTTCCACCACCGCCTCAATCACCAGATCCGCATGGGCAGCGGCGGCAACGTCGGTGGTGAAGCGCATTCTGCCCAGCAGGGCGGCTTTGTTTTCTTCCGACATGGTACCCTTGGTCACCAATTTTTCGAGGCTCTTTACGAGCTTCGCCCGGGTTCCGTCCAGAATCTTGTCCGAAACGTCCTGGACGGCGACCTCAAAGCCCGCTTTGGCGAACACCTGAGCGATGTCCAGGCCCATGGTACCCGCGCCGATCACAAAAATCTTTTCCATTCAGCAGTCCTCCCCGAAAGCTTTTTTAGGCTGCGCGCCGGGGCGCAGCGGTTACCGATTTTTAAAATTCTTCTCCGCCCTTTTTTCCACGAAGGCGCTCATGCCTTCCTTCTGGTCCTCGGTGGAGAAACACAGGCCGAAGGCTTCGCTTTCGAAGGCGGCGGCGGTGACGATATCCGCCTGCATCCCCTGGCGGATACAGCGCTTGCTCTGACGCACCGCGATCTGAGCCTGGGCGCAGATGGTTTCCGCCAGGCGGAAGGTCTCGTCCATCAGGGCCTCGGGAGCGACCACGCGGTTTACAAGCCCTATGCGCTCAGCCTCCTCCGCTCCGACGACGCGTCCCGTGGCGATGAGCTCCATGGCCCGCCCGACGCCCACGATGCGGGGAAGCCGTTGGGTGCCTCCGAAACCGGGCGTTATACCCAGGCCGACCTCCGGCTGTCCGAACTTCGCCTTTTCGGACGCGATACGGATATCACAGGACATGGCAAGCTCGCAGCCGCCGCCCAGGGCGAAACCTCCCACGGCCGCAATCACGATCTTGGGCAGAGTCTCCAGACGCCGGAACACCCGGTTTCCCAGAGCACTCCAGTCCCTGGCCACGGGGACGGGGAGATCCTTCATTTCGGCGATGTCCGCGCCTGCCACAAAGGCTCTTCCGGCGCCGGTGAGAATCACCACAGAAACGTCGTCCATTTCCTCCAGGCGGGCAATGGCGGCGTCCAGCTCCAGGATTACCTCTTTGCACAGGGCGTTGAGTGCCTCCGGACGATTGACGGTGAGAAGGACGATATGGTTTTTCTGTTCAAACGTAATATATGACATCCGAATCACCTCCATGAATAAACAAAAATGAAATAAAATACCATCGAATGGACGACTTAGGGCGGGCACGCTTCTTCCATACCCGCCCGTAAGCCGAACAAAAAGGAGGGGCGATGAGTGGGCTGCAGAAAGCGGTCTGTACCGGGCGTCAAATAGATCGGACGTGGCATGCGCAGTATAAAGTACGATACTACGGCTTATTTTACCTCGGCTTCCGCTAAGGCTGCTTCGGTTTTCTGCTGCTTCGGGAAACCGATCAGCACATGGAGGATGAGACCGACCAGAAGACCGGTGGCGGCGCTGACAAATCCGGTGGCTACTCCCATGATGCAGGCGCAGCCGCGCTCCTCACGGGTTTTCAGCATTTCCATGGCGAGGTAGCCACTGGCAAAGCCCTGGACAAACAGGGTTAAAGAAACCAGGACCGGCGCCACGGGAGTAAAGATAGACATAAGGGGGGTGATGAAGATGCCGACAATCATGGCAAATTTTAATGTGCCCATACCGCTGAAGATGGAGTCCATGCCCGCGCGGCCTCTCTTATAGCGCTCGGCGACGGCAATGGTACCAGCGCCCCAGAGAGGACCCGCCAGAGTGACGTGGGGGCAGAAGATCCCTTCAATGAGGTTCCGGATTCCGGACAGGATGTTGGAACGGCTGGGGTTGAAGTCGATGATCTCGTCGTCCCTGACTTTGTCCGCATCCCGGATGAGGGCTTCACTGGTGATGAAGTCGCCGAAGGCTATGATGTAGATGCTGATCACCAGAGGAATACAGTTGAGAAAGAGAGAGATGCTTGGCCATCCGATTCCGAAGACGGAGGTCTGGGAAAGAATCCCGGCGAAGTCGAAATTGTGGAAGATCCCCCACTGAATCGTAGGCATGGGAATCTCTCCGATAACAACACCCACAATGAGCGCGGCAATCATCCCGGGAACGATTCCCGCTTTTCCCAAAAGATCCAGGAGCTTGTTTTTGGTACGGAATTTATTGTAGTGGACGGAGTAAAGAACGATGAGGGAAATGACGGCGCCGACCCAGAAGGAAATCTCCATGCCCACGACCCGGCCGTTGGCCTTGATGACGCTGTTGACCGCGGAGAAGCCTGCGCCCAACAAAATTCCGGCCTGCATGGACTTGGGGACGATCCCGATGATCTTTTTGGCCAGGCCCGTGATCCCGAAGAAGAAGAAGAAAAGCGCCGTCATAATCTGGACCGCGGCCAGAGCCTGAATCCGTTCGGGACCCACGGCATAGGCGGACAGATAGGAGAGGGTCAGCGGGATCGCCGGGGTAATCCACCCTGGGCAGACGGGATCTCCCATGGTAACGTGGATAAAATAGAGCAGCTCGTTGATTACCGTAAGGAGAAACGCCAGCTCGAAACTGATGCCGAGGTTTTCCATGTGATACACATAGGCCGCGGCGGAAATGGCGGTGCAGAACAATCCCTGGATCACTTCCGGCCATTCCAGGCGATAATGGATGAAAGGGAATCTGACCTTAAAGATGCCGAGCGGGATGTAGGGCTGTTCCGCCCCGTAGGCGCGTTTCATCAATGCCATAACGGTCCCTTTCTTTCTTATTCAGTTTATATCAGTGTGATTCCCATTTTTTCTTCACGGAATATCCGCTCGTCCATACGCTTTAACTCTTTTGCGATTATCGGCTGAAAGTCCATTTGGTCCAGCACGTCCTTTTGCAGGTCGATCCCGGGGGCGATTTCGGTGAGTGCGAAGCCTTCCGGCTTCATTTCAAACACCGCACGCTCCGTGATGTAGACCACCGGCTGGGCAACCTCTTTGGCGTATTCCCCGCTGAAGGTGATCTGTTCCACGGCGGGGATGAACTTATGTACCTTCCCTTCCTTTCTTATAGTGAGTTTTCCGTTTCCGATTTCCAGCTGAACACCGCCGGCGGTAAAGTTGCCGCAGAACACCACCTTTTTCGAGTTTTGCGTGATATTGATAAAGCCACCGCAGCCCGGGGACCGGGTGCCGAATCTGGACACGTTGATGTTGCCCTTGGCATCGCACTGTCCGATGCCAAGAAAGGCCACGTCGATACCGCCGCCGTCGTAAAAATCAAACTGATAGCCCTGGTCCAGGATGGCCTCGGGATTGGTGGCGGCGCCGAAGCTCCCGCCCCCCGCCGGGACGCCGCCCACAGGGCCGGACTCCACGGTGAGGTTCATGTGATGGGCGATCCCCTCTTCGGTTGCCACGATGGCCACTCCTTCCGGCATTCCCACGCCGAGATTGACCACCGCGCGGGGGACCAGCTCCATCGCCGCCCGGCGGGCAATCACCTTACGCTCATCCAGCTTCAGAGGAGGGATGGAGCTGACGGGGACCCGGATATGGCCGGTGAAGGCGGGATCGTAGTCCACGGCATAGGTCTGCCGGTGGTTTTCCGGGCGGGCCACCACCACGTAATCCACATAGATCCCCGGGATTTTCACCAGCTTGGGGTCCAGCGTGCCCGCGCCCACAATGCGTTCCACCTGGACGATGACGATCCCGCCGCTGTTCCGGGTGGCCTGGGCCACCGACACGGTGCTGAGGGTGGCGACTTCTTTTTCGAAGGAGATATTTCCCCGCTCGTCGGCATAACTTCCCCGGAGGATACAGGCGTCCGGCCGGACAGGCTTATACCAGAGGTATTCTTTGCCGCCCAGGTGGATGAGCTCCACCGGGTCATAACCGGAGTCCCTGGCTTTCTGATTGACCTTTGCCCCCTCCAGACGGGGGTCCACGAAGGTTTTCAGCCCCACGTGGGTGATGGTGCCCGGCTTGTGGGCGGCGATGTCCCGCATCATGTGGGAGATGACGCCCTGGGGCAGATTGAAGCCCTCGATCTTATTTTCCGACAGCATATCCCGGAGCTTGGGCATGGTGTTGAAATGGGCCCCGATCACCCGCTTGAGAAGGCCCTCTTCGGCCAGACGGCAGAGCCCTTTTTCATTGGAAAAGTCTCCCTGGGAGGCGATATGAAACAGGGTCAGATCCCGGGGCAGCCCCTCTTCCAGAAAACGCTCCCGGATTCCGAGAAAGATCTCGTCGGCAACCTGAATGCCCAGAAAGCCCTCGGTTGCCACGGTCATGCCGGTCTTAAGAAGATTGGCCGCTTCCCTGGCGGAAACGATTTTCACAAATGACACCCCCTTTCGGTATTTAGCCGCTTATTCCGCCGTCCAGCCCCCATCGATCACGATCTGCTGCCCCGTCATGTAGCTGGAGGCACCGGAAGCCAGAAACACGGCGGCTCCCGCAATCTCCTCCACCTGGCCGAAGCGGCGCATGACGGTCTTTCTCAGGAGCCCCGCCGAGGCCTTTTCGTCCGTGAGAAAATCGCGGTTGATCTCGGTGATCACATAGCCGGGGCAGATGGCATTGACCTGGATGTTGTGCTTTGCCCATTCAAGGGCCAGAGCCTTGGTCATCTGGAGAACGCCCCCCTTGGAAACGCAGTACGGAAGGACCTGCTTGTCGGCCACCAGGCCGAGAATGGAGGAAATATTGATGATCTTGCCGCTCTTCTGCGCGATCATCTGCCGTCCCACCGCCTGGGCCGTGAAAAAGACAGCCCTCAGGTCCAGGTTCACCACCCGGTCCCAGTCGGCCTCGGTGAGATCCTCGGCTTTTTTGGTGATGGCGGAGCCGGCGTTGTTTACCAGCACGTCGATGCGCCCAAACCGGGCAACGGCTTTAGCAACCAACTGGTCGATTTGTTCCTGCTTCGTGATGTCCGCGGCCACCGCAAGAGTCTCGGCCCCATACTTTTTGCTTATCCCGGCGGCGACGGCGTCGCAGTCGTTCTGATGACGGCTGACGATCACCACCGACGCGCCGTTTTCCGCCAGGGCCTCGGCGATGGCGCGGCCGATCCCCTTGGTGGAGCCGGTTATCAGGGCAATTTTTCCTTTTACGTCGAAAGACATTCCGCTTCCCTCTTTCTTTATTGAATGTAAACGATGGGCTTGATGAGATCCCCGGGCTTCTTCACCATCATCTGGAAGGCGGGTTCCACTTCCGCAAGCCCCCTAAAGGTATGGGTGATCAGCCGGCTGGGGTCCACCCTGCCGTTTTGAATCATAGCGAGCATCTTTTCCATCCGGCGGCGGCCGCCGGGACACAGTCCGCCCCGAAGAGTCTTGTGAGAAAGTCCCGAGCCCCAGGCCAGAAGTGGGATGGGAAGGCTGGGGACGCCGGTATAGAAGTTGATGTTGGCGACGATTCCCCCGGGGCGGACCATGGTAACAGCGGCGGCAAAGGTGTCTGCGTTTCCGCCGGCAATGATGACTTTGTCGACACCTTTTCGGTCCGTCATGGCTTTGATCTGCTTTGCGATGTCGCCCTCCTTGTAGCTGATTACATCCGTGGCGCCGTACTCCCTGGCGATATTAATACAGTTCTGGCGAGTTCCCACCACCATGACGCGGCCCGCTCCCCGCAGTACGGCGCCCGCCACCGCCATGAGGCCCACGGGGCCGATGCCGATCACCGCCACGCTCTCGCCGAAGCCGATTTCCGCAAGCTCCGCGCCGTGGAATCCGGTGGTCATCATGTCGCAGGCCATTACCGCTTTTTCATAGGGCATTCCATCCGGCAGGTGCGCAGCGTTCATGTCCGCATCCGGTACGAGAAAGAACTCGGCGAAGACGCCGTCAAGAGAAAAGGCGTATCTGAAGGAATCGTTGGGGTTTTTGATATGCTGGTGATAGGTGTCCTGAATGCTGGGCTGACGCCAGTCCGGCGTGACGGCGGGAACCACGATCTTGTCACCGGGTTTAAAATCCTTTACCTCGGCTCCCACCTCGACGACCTCCGCCAGCGCCTCGTGACCGAGGACGCGGTTATTCAGGAACGCCGGAGAGCCTATTTCGAAAGCGTTGTGAACATCCGAGGAACAGGGAGCAATGACAATCGGCTTTACAAGGGCGTCATAGGGCCCGATTGCCGGGACCGCTTTTTCCATCCATCCGGCTTCTTTGCCGGGTACGGTGCAGCCAAATGCTTTCAATTTATATTCCTCCTGTCTTTTCGATTTGTTTCTCCGGATCGGCGGCGGGGCATCGCCGGGGTCAGGCTATCTCCCTTCCCGGGGATGCGCCCGCCGCGGTTAGTATCGGTTTTCGGCGTTCTTCAGCCGCTTTGCCAGCTCCTCCAGAAGATTTTCCGGTTCTACGGGCCAGCCGTCGACGGCGACGGGCGAGACGGTTATAACAGGACCGTCAAAGACCGGACGGCCGGCGCAGGCAACGGGACAGGCGTTTAAGATCAGCAGAAGGTCCCATTTTTCCGAAGCGGAGGCATATGCAAACTCGATCTCCGGAAGGGCCAGGCGAAGAGCCCCATACAGTACGGTCATATCCATGTGCATCGCGCAGTGGCCGCAGAATTTTACGCCCACTTTCATGCCGACGGTACCTTAAGGCTTTACGCCGGCGATTTTTTTAGCCGCCGCCTTCTTGGCTTCGAGGTTGGAGAGCTTGGAGTACATGATGCGCTGCGCCTGGGGGGAGCCCGCGCCGTGCATGCTCTCCACCAGGGCCACGCCTCCGGTCATGACCTCCAGGAGCCGTACCATACGCATCCGGTCCTCGGTGGGAACGGAGGCAACGCCTTTGAAGAATTTTTCCACATACTTTCCCACCTCGGGACTTCTCAGATCCGCCTCGGAGGGCAGGGTTGCAAGCAGGCCTCCGCCGATGTCCTGGGCGATGCGGTCGATATCGTAGATAAGCTGGGTGACATTGTGTTTGCCCACGTTTGCCAGCAGCGGATCCACATAGTAAGCGCCGGAGGCGGTTTTGGTGCCCATGGCGGAGCAGGCCACGGAGCAGGCGTACAGGGTTTCCGTGAGATGGATCATGTAGTTTAATTTATCCTTGATGTGAGCCGCCTTGCTGTAGCCGCTCATATCGGCGATGGTGGCAGCCGCACCGATGACGATATCGGATACGCCGCCCTTGCAGCCGCCGTAATTCTGGCGGTGATAGCAGGCAAAACGTTCCACCAGCATGCCGGAGTACTGGAATTCCCCGCACATGAAGACCTTATCCCAGGGTACGAACACGTCTTCCAGCACGGTGAGGCACTCGCCGCCCACCACGCCGTAGCAGGCGTTGCCCTGGTCGATCTCTCCCTCTTCCTTCCTGCCGTCGTTGGTCTGACGGCCGAAGATGTGGATGATACCCGGGGCGTCCACGGGCACGGCACAGCAGACGCAGTAGTCCTTGTCCTCCTCTCCGTAGCCGGAGGTGGGCATGAGAATCATCCAGTGGGAGTTCACCATGCCGGTCATGTGGGCCTTGGCACCGGACACGTAGATGCCCTTGTCGTCCTTTTGAGTCACATGAACGAAGAGGTCTGGATCGGCCTGCTGAGAGGGGCGAAGGCTGCGGTCGCCTTTGGGGTCGGTCATGGCGCCGGCCACCATCCAGTCGTTTTCCTGCCACTGTTTGAGAAAATCCACCAGGCGCTCGTGATAGTTGGTGCCGAATTTCTGGTCCATCTCAAAGGTGGTGGTATACACGGCGTTGACCGCATCCAGGCCCACGCAGCGCTGATAGCAGGTACCGGTGTTCAGCGAGACGGCCCGCAGCATCCGGACTTTGGTGAGAAGATCCTCCACGCTCTGATGGATGTGGGTGAAACGGTTGATCTTTTTTCCGGTGAGGTGGGAAGTGGCCGTCAGAAGATCCTCGTATTTGGGATCAAAAGCCATTTCATAAGTCATAGCGGCCGAGTTGACGTGCCCTCTGATGTAGGGGTTGTCAATGAGAGTGTTGCCGTCCAGCAGCTCGCCCTTGAAATAGACCTTTATATTGCGGCCCCGCAAGCTGTCTTTGTACTCTTGTCCTGTCTTCATTTATTTGCCTCCTATTCCGAATTGCAGAAGCACGTAACGGATGCATCTTACTTCTGTACCTTACTAGAGAGCAATTCAGATGCCAAATTGTACCATGAAAAGAGGCAGGCGGCAGATCTCTTCTGCCGCCTGCCTCTTTTCACAATCTGACGGATCGCAAGGCAATGGGTTTTGGTCAATATACTGGTGAATATAATCACCAGAAAGCTTCTTTTTGATGATGCTTGTCACCATATTCCGCCTCATCTTCCTTTGGGGAGAGGGTGAGGCCGTATTTCGCCGCCTTCTTTACAACGGTGGAGTGATCGATTTCCAGCTTCTCCGCCGTTTTTCGGGCGGTGCGGTAGGTCTGGATTGCATGGGAGAAAAAGTTGCGCTCAAATTTATCTCTCGCCTCCTGATAGGTCAAATCGCCCAAATCCCCCACGTCAATACCCTCCAGATTCCTGCCGGACAGCATTTCCGTCGGGAGATACTCTGGGCCGATCTCATTCTGATCGCAGATCAGAACCAGGCGCTCCATGAGATTTTCCAGTTCCCGAACGTTTCCGTTCCAATCGTGGTTGATCAGGAGGGGGTACAGCCGGGGAGAGATGACCTTGGAAGACTGACTCAATTCATTGAACTTCCACAGAAAATGCAGCGCAAGGGGCAGAATATCCTCTCTGCGTTCCCGCAGCGGGGGGATATACAGCTTGAGAACGGCCAGCCGGTAAAAGAGATCCGCCCGGAAGAGCTTTTGGTCTACCATTTCGGCAAGATTGCGGTTGGTGGCCGCGATGATGCGCACGTCCACGCGGATGAGCCTGTGACCGCCCACCCGGTAAAATTCCTTCTGCTCCACCAGCCGGAGGAGCTTGACCTGAAGCGGAAGGGACAATTCGCCTATCTCGTCGAGCAGGATGGTTCCATGATTGGCCAGTTCAAACAGGCCCGCGTTGCCGCCCTTTTTCGCCCCGGTAAAAGCGCCCGCCTCATACCCGAACAGCTCCGATTCCAGAAGAGCGTCCGGTATGGCGCCGCAATTGATTTTGAAGAAGGGCTCGCGGCTGCGCTTGCTGTTGCGGTGGATAAAATCCACCACCATCTCCTTCCCCACGCCGGACTCCCCCGTCACGAGGACGGTGGTGTCCACCTTGGAGAAACGCAGCGCGGTCTCCAGAAGGGTTTCCATCTGCTTGCTCTTATAGACGATCCCGTTGGGGTTGAGCTTTTCCTGAGTGAGCTTTTCCACCACTTTGGAATATTGCTCCAGTTTTTCCCGGGAGGCCTGGACCTTTTTACGCAGCTTATAGATTTCCGTCATATCCCTGACATTGGTAACGACGGAAATAATTTTTCCCTCTTCGCTTAGAATCGGACTTCCCGTCACGATGCTCTGGCGCCCGGTTTTGAAGCTCTGGCTGAAGGAAAAGCTCTTTCCCGTGTGCAGAACATGCAGGGTGGCCGAATCGGAGATGATGCCGTTATCCACCAGCTCCTGGGCCGTGTGTCCGAGGACGTCCTGCCAGGGGATTCCGGTGATTTTTGCGTAATTGCTGTTTACTCTGGTATACAGTCCGTCGGCGTCAGCCACCACAATCCCATCGTGGGAGGATTCGAAGATCGCGTCGCACTCCCGATTTTTATTCCGAAGCTCGGCAATGACATCCTCGTGAAGGCGCGAGTCGCAGCTGTATCCGACATACCCCCGGAAGCCAGTAATGTCCGCACGGCACAGGACTATCGTGTCCGATACCATAAGAATACCATCCTGCGCGTTCACCGCGTCTTTCAGCGCCAGCTTATCGCCGACGCTCACGCCGTACGCAGAATTATCCGCACCGGAATACAGAACCGTTCCATTTTCGTCGCAAAGAAGCGGTCTGCAATACAAACCGTCCATCCTTGTCCTCCTTTCAAGCCCGGTGTGGTCCCTGCCGCTCCATCTGATCTGCCGCTTTTTTACCCTTGTACTACCCAATATATATCATATCAGATTCTATGATACCATATATTTTTCGGCTTGGCCTTTATTTCCGGTCGATTCTTTGATGTTTTCCGCATTGTTTGCAAAACGTTCAGGGCAGGCAGGATAAGGCGCCTAAAAAGGCCATATCAGACCGTCCGCGTACTTCCCCGCTGTAAAACGGATACCCTGATTTTACCGGGAACTCCGCTTTCGCGGCCGTTTATATTCGCGAAAAGCAGCGCATACTAGTACGGATTGAGCACGGCGGCCGTATCCCGCTGCGGCGGAGAGCCGCCGGCCGCTGATTTTCAGGAGACAGGGCGGTACAATGACGATCGGATTGCCAAGAGCGCTTTTATATTACCGGTATCAGCATCTGTGGAACACTTTTTTTACGGAACTGGGCTGCCGGACAATCACCAGCCCGGAAACCTCCCAGGAGATTCTTTCCCAGGGGATCGCCCGCTCGGGCGGCGAGTGCTGTCTCCCGGAAAAGCTGTTTTTGGGCCATGTTCACAGCCTCATCGGCCGGTGCGACTTCATCCTTGTTCCGCGGTTCAAAACCGCGGGGAAAAACACGGAATTCTGCGTCCGCTTCTGGGGGATCCCGGATATCGTCCGCAACAGCTTTCCCGAAGCGCCCCTCATCGGCTACAGCCTGCAGGAACAGATACGGGGAAACGAGCGGCAGGGCTTTGTCCGGATGGGGCAGTTTCTGGGGTACTCCTCCGCGCAGTCCCTGCGGGCTTATCGCATGGCCGCGGAGGAGCAGAGACGGCAGGACGAGCTGGCGGTGCTGCGGCAGCAGGAGCTTTTTTCAACCGAGGGCCTCAAAATTCTGATCGCGTCGCAGCCGTACCTCATTCACGACGCTTACGTGGGCCGGCCGCTGGTTCGGATGCTGCGGGAGCAGGGCGGAACCCCGGTTTTTGCAGACCGCTGCGAGCGCTCCTCCTGCCGGGCGTTCGCCGGATCCATTTCCTCCGATCTTTACTGGGTGCTCAACCAGGAGGTCATCGGAGCCATCCCCCTCATGAAAGAAAAGGTGGACGGGGCGCTGCTGATCACCGCCTTCCCCTGCGGCACCGATTCCATAGTGAACGAGCTGGTGCTGCGCCGGGTCCGGGACCTTCCCATTACCCAGATCGTGCTGGACGAACAGCAGGGGGAGGCGGGGCTCCGGACACGGGTGGAATGCTTCATGGATATTCTCAGCGAAAGGAAGCGGGCCCATGCCGGGTAAGATTTCCATCAGCTTTCCCCATATGGGGGATTACAGCGCCGTATTCACCCAGGTACTGCGGCACATGTTTCCCCAGGCGCGGGTCTTCCCCGCCCCGCCCATGACCCAGCGTACGGTGGAACTGGGCGGTCGGCACAGCCCCGATTTTGTCTGCTCACCGTTCAAGTTCAATCTGGGCAATTACATCGAGGCCCTGGAGGAGGGCGCCAACGTCCTGTTTCAGACGGGCCTCGGCTGCCGCTACGGGTATTACGGAGAGCTGCAGGAGCAGATCCTCCGGGATCTGGGCTATCAGTTCCGCTTCGTCTGCCTGTCCCGGGACAGGGCCAACCCCCAGTATGTGTATCAGACCTTCCGGGAGCTGGGCTGCCCGCTTTCCACACCGAAAATGATCGAGGCGGGGCTTCTGGCCCTGGCCAGCATCCGGGTGATGGACCGATACGACTATTTCATGCGGGAAAACGCGGGGTTTGAAACCGTTCCGGGCTCCTTCGAGGGAGTGCGGCGGCAGCTGCTGCGGGAGATCGAGGCGGCGGACGGATTCGGGGATCTTCTGGAGGCCGGGACGAGGAGCCGGCGGGCGGCTGCGGGAATCCGGCTCGACAGGCCGGAAAACCCGCTGCGGGTCGGCATCGTGGGAGACCTTTACACCCTGATGGAGCCTTTCAGCAATTTCTATGTGGAACGGCAGCTGGCCAAGGACGGCATCGCCGTCAGCCGGAAGATGAGCGTATGGTTTCTGATGTTCGGGCAGAACCACAGGCGGGCGGTGAAAAAGAGCGGACGCTACCTTCATCACACGGTGGGGGCCAACGGCGTGGACAGCGTAGCCCAAAGCCTTTCCTACGCCAGACAGGGATACGACGGCATCATCCACATGAAATCCTTCGGCTGCATCCCGGAATTAAACGCGACGCCGGCTCTTCTGAACCTTTCCCGGCACTGGGGGATTCCCATCCTGGACCTGAGCTTCGATTCCCACACCAGCGAAACGGGCGTGCAGACCCGGCTGGAGGCATTTTCGGACATGATACGCATGAAAAAGGAGGAAGAAGATGCAGCGAAACGTGAGCCTGGGCGTGGACGTGGGTTCGGTGTCCACCAAGGGCGTCGTGCTGGACAGCAACGGTGAGATCATTGCCGCGGAGTACCTTTGGACGGAGGGAGACCCGGTGACCGCGACGAAAAAAACCGTCCTGTCTTTGCAGAAGCAGCTCCCGGCATCGGCGAGTATCCGTTCTGTGGGAACCACCGGCTCGGCCCGGAAACTCATCGGCGCCATGCTGGAGGCCGACTCGGTGAAAAACGAGATCACGGCTCACGCCAAGGGGACCCTCTCCCGTCATCCGGACGTGCGCACCATTCTGGAGATCGGAGGCCAGGACTCCAAAATCATCCTCATCGACAACGGCGTGGTCATCGACTACGCTATGAACACCCTGTGCGCCGCGGGGACGGGGGCTTTCCTCTCCTCCCAGGCAAAGCGGCTGGGTATCCCGGTGGAGGAGCTGGGGGACATGGCGCTGCAGGCCGGGCACCCCGCCAGAATCGCCGCGCGGTGCACCGTGTTTGCCGAGTCGGACATGGTGCACAAGGCCCAGGCGGGGTACGCCAAGGAGGATCTCGTGGCGGGACTGTGCGATGCCATTGTTGCCAACTACCTCAACAACGTGGGCAAAGGCAAGCGCATCGAATCCCCCGTGGTGTTCCAGGGGGGCGTCAGCAAAAACCGGGGCGTCGTACGGGCTTTCCAGGCGGAACTGGGGAGCGAGATCCACGTGGACGCGGACTCCCATCTCATGGGGGCGGTGGGCGCAGCGCTTCTGTCCAGAGGAGCCGTAAGGGCGAAGCCCTTTGAGTGTGCTATCGTGGACCTCTGCTTTCAGACCAGGGCGCACACCTGTCCCGGCTGCGCAAATCACTGCGAGATCATCTCCTTCTACCGGGACGGCGTTCTCCTGGATTCCTGGGGAAACCGATGCGAGAAGGGCCGGGCCGCGGAGGAGCGAAAAGAAGACTACCTCACGGCAAGCCGTAACACCGGGCGGGCATGGAAAATTTGAATATACGGGATGATTCCGATACATGACCGGACAGGGGCACTCCCCTGCCCGGTCTTTTCAGTGCAGAGCCGGCGCGGGGGATAAGGACGGTTTTTCCGGGGGCGCGGCGCAGGCGGAACGGACCACGCCGG
Organism: Papillibacter cinnamivorans DSM 12816; assembly: GCF_900176335.1. Classification (GTDB taxonomy): domain Bacteria; phylum Bacillota; class Clostridia; order Oscillospirales; family Oscillospiraceae; genus Papillibacter; species Papillibacter cinnamivorans. Next base: position 242,705 of record NZ_FWXW01000001.1, on the reverse strand, counting down.
AATGCCGTAGGCGGAAAACAGGAAAAATACGGCGAAATATTACGTAAAACTTACCAAAATCCCGCGGGAAGCATACAAGGGACAGGTAGAGTAAAAACGGTATAAAAAATTTCCAGTTCGGTAAAAAGCAAAGGAGAGGGGAATGTTCATGACAAAAAAAGCAAGCCGCTTCGCCGCGCTGGCCCTGACGGTCGCTATGCTGGGCACGCTGACGCTGCAGTCCGCCGCCGTGGGGGTCTCCAAAGCAAAAGAGGAAAACAGCAAAATTAAAAACGTGATCGTGCTGATTCCCGACGGAATGAGCGTGGACGACGTAACCCTGGCCCGCTGGTACAAGTCCTACGACGCGGTCTCCGGGACGGTTGACACCTCGGTGAGCCTGGCGCTGGACAAAATGGCTTCGGGCCTGGTGCGAACCTACTGGGAAAAGGCAGGCGTAACGGGAGCCATTACGGATTCCGCCCCCGCCGCCACCGCGATGGCCACCGGCGTCAAATCCAACGACAAGTACATCGGCGTGACCTATGACCAGAAGCCTCTGGCAACAGTGCTGGAAGCGGCCAAAAGCACCGGCAGGGCCACGGGCCTGGTGGCGACCTCCAACATCCAGCACGCCACGCCCGCGGGCTATTCCAGCCACTATCCCGACCGGAGCAAATACGAAATCCTGGCCGAACAGCAGGTATACAACGACATCGACGTGGTCTACGGCGCGGGTTCCAAATACCTGGCCGGCCGCGCGGACAATGAAAACATGATTAACACCCTCAAGCTCAACGGCTACGAATACGTCACCACCCGGGATCAGATGGAAGCGGTTACCTCGGGCAAGGTCTGGGGCATGTTCGCCGCCTCCGACATGGCCTATGAGATGGACCGGGACGAAACAGCCGCCGCACAGCCTTCGCTGGCTGAGATGACCGATTCCGCCATCCGGCTCCTCTCCCAGGATGAGGACGGCTTTTTCCTCATGGTGGAAGGCTCCAAAATCGACTGGGCGGCCCACGCCAACGATCCCATCGGCGTCATTTCCGACGTGCTGGCCTTTGACGACGCGGTATCCGTGGCCCTGGACTATGCCAAGGCGCACCAGGATACCATTGTGATCGCCATGACCGACCACGGCAACGGCGGCCTCACCATCGGAAACGCCGATACCAGCTCCACCTATTCCAGCGACAACCTCATCAAGTTCATCGCACCCCTGAAAAAGGCCACGCTCACGGGCGAGGGCGTTGAAAAAATGCTCAACGCCGACCGTTCCAACGCAGAAGAGGTCATGAGCACCTATTACGGCATTTCCGATTTGTCGGACGACGAGATCGCCGCCATCAAGGCAGCTCCCGCCGGCAGCATGAACTATGTGGTCGGTCCCATGATTTCCAAACGGGCTTATCTTGGCTGGACCACGACGGGTCACACCGGAGAGGACGTGGTGCTCTTCACCTATCTGCCCGGAGACGAGCGGATTACGGGCACCATCGACAACACCGATGTGGCGGATATCTGCGCGGGCGTCTGGGGCGTCGACCTGGAAGCTCTCACGGACGAACTCTATATCAATGCTTCCGCGGCATTCGAGGCCAAGGGCGCCACGGTAACGGCGGACAATTCCAACGAGAGCAACCCCAAGCTGGTGGTGACCAAGGGCAGCACCACGCTGATCATCCCCGAGAGCAAGAACTATGTCTATGTGAACGGCTCACAGTTCCTGTTCGACAGCGTAACCGTCAACGTCAAGGGCGTGTTCTACGTGTCCCGGGAGGTTGTGTCTCTGATCGCCTGATCCCCGACTGCTGAGTATAAGAAGAGTGAAGAAATGAAACTACAGATTCCCATAGCACTGACGATTTTAACCGCGGTCCTGCTGAGCGGCTGCGGAGGGCAAATCGGGTCCGCTTCCGGCGCTCCGTCCGCGCAGACGCCGGCACCGACGGCGACAGCCGCGACCGCGGCGGAGGAAGCTCTCAGCTTGAACGGATCGGTAGCCGCCCTGCCGGTAATGATCGCTCTGACGGAAGGGTTTTCCCAGAAAACGGGCGGCGCGGCCGACGCGGTGGCCTCCGGCAAGGAAGCGGCGATGACGGCTGTGACCTCGGGAGAGGCGAATTTCGCCGTCTACGACGGCACCGCGGACGAAGCCCCGGACGGGACCGCGGCGAAAGTCATCGCATATCAGGCGGTGGCCGTGGTGATTAACACCTCCGCGGGAGTCCGGGACCTGAAACCGTCCGAACTGAGCGCAATCTTTTCCGGACAGAGCACCGATTGGTCCGATTTCGGCGGAAAGGGACCCATTACCCTCATCGTTCCGGAGAAAAGTAACGCTTTCCGTATTTTCTTTGAAGAGAATTTCGGCCTGCGGGAGAGCGGGAACGGCATCGCAAAGTCGCTGATCCCGGACAGCGCGGCGGTTTCTGACGATCCCCTGGAGGATACGAAAGCCACGGAAGGCGCCGTGTGCATCTGTTCCGCGGACAAGGTCCTGGGTACGGGGGAAGCGATCCGCATCGGAGGGATCGAACTCAACCGGTCAACCCTGGAGGACGGCACCTATCCGGCATGCCGGTCCGTCGTGTTCCTGCAGCGGGACACTCTCACGGCCGGTGAGCAGGCCTTCTGCGATTACCTGTCCTCGGCAGACGCCCGAACCCGGATTCAGGACGCGGGATTTCTGCCGAAGGACGCGAATCCATAAAATAAAAAGGGAGTAATAAAAATGAAGCTCATCAAACGCATCCTTCCCATGTTCCTCGCGGTAATGCTGTTTACGGCCATGATCCCGGCAGCTTCCGCCGCCACCACGATCTCCATCAAGATCGATGGGCAGACCGTATCCTCCGACACGGCGCCCTATGTGGAAAACGGCACCACCCTGGTTCCCGTGCGCGTTATCACCGAGTACCTGGGCGCCGACGTGAGCTGGGTCCAGGCCAAGCAGCAGGCCGTGGTCAAAACGGCGGGCTACACCGTGGTCTTTACCCTGGGTTCCAAGAACTACACCGTCAACGGGGTGACCAAGACCCTTCTCCTGGCTCCCAGAGCGGTGAACCAGCGGACCATGATCCCCCTGCGGGCGCTTTCGGAAGCCATCGGCGCGGACGTAGACTATGACGCCGCCACCAAAACCGCCGTCGTCAACTACTTCACCACCATGACCGGCTCCATCAAGATCAGCGGCTCCACCACCCTTCAGCCCATTGCCCAGGCGGCGGCGGACAAGCTTCTCTCCATGAACACCGGCCTTTCCATCGCGGTCTCCGGCGGCGGCTCCAGCGCGGGCATCAAGGACACCATCAACGGCGCGAACAATGTCGGCATGTCCTCCCGGGTGCTCACCGCCGACGAGTCGGCTTCCCTCACCCAGTTCACCGTTGCCAACGACGGCATCGCCCTGATCGTAAATCCCAACAACACCGTCAAGAACCTGACAAAAGAGCAGGCTGAAAAGATCTTCCTGGGCGAAATCACCAACTGGAAGGATGTCGGCGGCAACGACGCTCCCATCCTGGTCCAGACCCGCGAAACCGGTTCCGGCACGCTGGCCACCCTTTCCGAGCTCCTTCTGGAAAAAGCGGCCGTCGTTTCCACCGCGACTCCCTACGCCTCCTCCGCCCTCATCAAGCAGGCCGTGGCTTCCGACGTGAACGCCATCGGCTTCGACTCCATCGGCTATGTGGATTCCTCCGTCAAGGTGGTCTCCATCGGCAATATCACTCCCACCACGGAAACCGTGAAGAGCGGCGCTTATCTCCTCAGCCGGAGCCTGTACGTATTCACCAAGGGAACCCCCGAAGGCGTCAACGCCAAGTTCATCGACTTCCTCAAGAGCGAATCCTGCCAGAAGGATATCGTGGTCAAGGAAGGCTACATCGCCATCCGGTAACAGCGCAGCCAAACGGGAGATCTGATTTTTCAACGCGGCATCCGTTCCGTGCTATCGGGGCGGACACCGCAAAGAGCGCGCAAGCAGCCGGTCGCCTCCGGAGCTCCTCCGGCGGCGGGCCGGCTTGCGCGGTAAACAGAGAAAACGCCGGAAGACGGATTTCGGAAGCTTCCGGCGCAAAGGAAGATGACTATGGGAAAGACCGGGAATCTCAAAGATCTCAACGCCCCGGAGAAACTGATACATATTCTGTCTTTGGTAAGCGTACTTGCCATTATTTTTATTTTCGTATTTGTGGGAATCAAGGCCTGGCCGGTAATCCGGGCCAGCGGCGCGGGGCTGGTCGCCACGGCCGGATTTGACAAGCAGGTGTCGGAGGCCTTCTTCGCTCCGGCGGAGGCGCCTGTCTATACCTTCGGACTTCTGGGGCTCATCGCGGGAACGCTCTTTACCACGGGGCTTTCTCTGCTGGCGGCGGCCGTTTTGGGGATTGGAGCCGCCATCGCAATCGCGGAGCTGGCCCCGAAGCCGGTGGCTTCTGCCCTGGGCGCGGTGGTCCGTCTGCTGGCATCCATCCCCTCGGTGGTCTTCGGCCTGGTGGGCATCATCGTTGTGGTGCCCGCGGTGGAGCAGGCTTTTGTTACGACGGAGCTTCAGATCGAATATCTCAAGTATTTTCAGATCACGGGCAGGAGCCTTCTTGCCTCGGTGCTGGTTCTGACCTTTATGATCGTTCCCATGGTGATCTCCCTGTCCATCGACGCGCTGCGGGCGGTGCCGGGGAGTCTCCGGGAGACGGGATACGCCTTCGGGATGTCCCGTTTCCGGGTGATCTGGAAGATCGTGCTGCCCTCGGCCCGGTCCGGGATCCTCGCCGGCATGATCCTGGCCTTCGGCCGCGGGATCGGGGAAGCCATCGCGGTGTCCATGGTCTGCGGCGGCATCGGCAATATCCCGGATCTTTCCATGGGCTTCGTCTCGCTTTTGACGCCGGTCCTCACCCTCTCGGCGGCCATCATCAACAAGTCGGAAGCCATGGGGGCCTATGCCGTGGAATCGGCGCTCTTCGCCTGCGGCGCGCTCCTCCTGCTCATCGGAGCGGCTCTGAGCATCGGGGCGAGGCTCATTGAAAACAGACTGAAAAGGAGCATGGGAGATGCCGACTAAACACAAAACCCACCGGGCGGACACGGCGGCGGGAACCCTTTACGCATGGCTGTCCACCCTTCTGGTGGCGGCGGTCTGCCTGCTGATCCTGGCGGTGGTCCTCTATTACGGCTTCGGCGAGCTGTCGCCGGATTTTCTGATAAAGGAGCCGAACCCGTCGGCCATCCACACCGAGGCGGGCGGCATCCTGACGCCTTTGGTGGGAACCGTGCTCCTCACCGCCATCGGGACCGCAATCGCCTACCCCTTTTCCCTGGCGACGGCAGTCTATCTCACCTATTACGCCCGGCGCGGCGCGATGAAAGCGGTGATCGACACAGCCATCGACATCCTCTCGGGGGTGCCTTCGGTGGTCATCGCCCTGTTTGCCCTGGCAATCTTCACGCAGCCATGGCTTTCCTTTTTCAGCTCCCAGGTGGAAACTGCCGTGGGAGTATCCCGGGCTTACGGAAAGTCCTTTCTGGTTTCGGGGATCGCCATGGCGGTGATGATATTGCCCTTTGTCATCAAATCCATGGAGGAAGCGATGAAAACAGTCCCCGCCAGCTACCTGGAGGGATCCCTTGCCCTGGGCGCCTCCCGGTGGCGCACGGTGTCGCGCATCGCGCTGCTGGCGTCGAAACCGGGGATCCAGACGGGGGTGATCCTGGGCATGGGGCGAATCATCGGGGACACGGCCATCGTCTGGCTCACCCTGGGAGGGACGCTGCGGATGACGGGGCTTCAGCCCTGGTACTCCCCCGTCAACTGGATGTCCACCCTGCGCAATACCGGTTCCACCCTCACGACCTACATCTTTTTCACCTCCCCCGCGGGGGAGGGAAACAACTTTCACGTGGCCTTCGGCGCGGCGTGCGTGCTCATCGCCATCATCGTGATCCTCAATCTGCTGACGGCGGTGGTGGGCGGCATCGGAAGGGGGCGGCGGGATGTTCATTGAAATTTCCCATGTGAGTGCGTGGTACGGGAAAAGCCGGGCGCTCGCCGACGTGTCCCTGGAGGTGCCGGAACACTGCATTTACGCCTTTATCGGCCCCTCGGGCTGCGGCAAGACCACCCTTCTCCGGTCCGTCAACCGGCTCAACGACTTCGTGCCGGGTTTCCGGCTGGAGGGCGACGTAAATCTGGACGGGGCCGACATCTACAAGGCCCGCTCGCCGCGGTTCGCCGAGGAGCTGCGTCGCGGCATCGGAATGGTCTTCCAGCACACCAATCCCCTGCCCATGACCGTGATGCAGAATATGCTGCTGCCGGTGCGGGAGCACCTGAAGGAAAGCAAGGAGGTCCTGAGGGCCATGGCGGAGGACAAGCTGAAGCTGGTGGGGCTGTTCGACGAGCTTTCCGGCCGGTTCGACCAGTCCGCCCTGCGCCTTTCCGGCGGGCAGCAGCAGAGGCTGTGCATCGCCCGGGCGCTGATGCTGGAGCCCAAGCTTCTGCTCATGGACGAGCCCTGCTCCGCACTGGATCCCATATCCACCTTCCGGATCGAGGAGCTGCTGACAAACCTGAAGGAGAGGTACACCATCGTCATGGTGACCCACAACATGGAGCAGGCCCGCAGGATTTCCGACTATACCTCGTTTTTTTACCAGGGAAGGCTGGCGGAGAGCGGAAAGACCCTGGACCTGTTCTCCTTCCCGCGGGAGGAGCTGACCCAAAATTACCTCACGGGCCGCATATGACGCCCGGAGAGACAGTGGAGATGAACGGATTGATTTACGGCATCATTGACCTGGGCTCCAACACCATACGCCTTTCCATCTACCGGCGGGAGGGAGAGGAAACCCGGCTGCTGCTGCACAAAAAGACGACGGCGGGTCTTTCCGGCTACGTGGAAAACGGAGAGCTGTCCGAAGCCGGGATCCGGAAAGCCTGTTATGTGCTCTCCTATTTCCGGCAGCTGCTGAACAATTTTCAGATCAGTTCCTATTACGTGTTTGCCACGGCTTCTCTGCGCAACGTGGGAAACACCGAGGAGGCGGTGCGGCGGATCCGGGAATACACCGGTTTTTCCGTGGACGTGCTCACCGGCGAGGAGGAGTCCCGGCTGGGCTTTATCGGCGTCATCGGAGCGGTACATATGGAAAACGGGCTTTTCGTGGACATCGGGGGCGGCAGCACGGAGCTGGCCGAGTTTGAAGGCGGCGAGATCCTGCGGGCGGAGAGCATGCCCGTGGGCGCCCTCAACCTCTTTTTAAAAAACGTGCCCGGCATCCTTCCGCAGAAGGAAGCCATGAAAAAGATCCGCGCCGCGGCGGAGGAAGAAATCCAAAAGCTCAACGGGTTTTCCAAGGTCCGCAGGGAGGAAATCTGCGCCTCGGGCGGCACGGCACGGGCAACCCGAAAGCTTTATAACAGCTATTTTGAACTGCCCTATGAAAATACCCTGCTGGAGACCCGGCTGCTGGGAGAGCTGCTGGGCGCTTACCGGAAAAACGGCAAGGCTTTTTCCAGGCGCATGCTTCAGCTGGTCCCCGACCGGGTGCATACGCTGATACCCGGCATGGTGATTTTACGGACCGTGGCGAAGGGCTGCGGGGGAAAACGCATTACCGTGAGCAGCTGCGGCGTCCGGGAAGGCTATCTTTACAGCAGGGTGATACAAAGGGGGATATGACCGTGGAAGAGGAAAAAAACGCCGGCACTTCTCATGATATCAGCTATACCCAGAACCGGGAGATCTCCTGGCTGCGGTTTAACCGAAGGGTGCTGGAGGAGGCGGACGAGGAAATGCTTCCCCTGCTGGAAAGGCTTAAATTCGCGGCGATCTTCGCGAGAAACCTGGACGAGTTTTTCATGATCCGGGTGGGAAGCATCCAGGATCTGGCGCTGATGGACGAAAACCACACGGACAACAAATCCGGCTGGACCGCTCAGGAGCAGCTGAAACGGATTTACCGCGCCGTGACGCCCCTCTACGGGCAGAAGGACCGCATCTTTTTTCAGCTCCAGCAGAAGCTTTCGACCGCGGGGATTTCCAGAGAGATCTTTACGCAGCTGAGCGGCCAGGAGAAAAAAACGGTGCAGGAATACTTCGAGAGTTTTGTGCTGCCCGTCCTGTCCCCCCAGGTGGTGGACGAAAGGCACCCCTTCCCTCACCTTTCCAACAAGACTCTGTACGTGGCGCTGCTTCTGAAAACCAAGAACGGCGGGCAGTTCGGCATCGTGCCCGTCCCCCGGGCGGTGCCGCGGCTCTTTTTTCTGGAGGGAGAGGGAATCCGCTACCTTCTGCTGGAGGATATTATTTCCGCCTTCGCGGATACGATGTTCGGCGGGTTCGGCGTCGCGGAAAAGACGGTGGTGTCGGTCACCCGGAACGCGGACATCAATCCGGACGACGAGGCCTTCGACGTGGAGGACGATTTCCGCCTCAGGATGAAGAAGGTGCTGAAAAAGCGGGCGAGGCTCGCTCCCGTGCGCCTGGAGACCCAGGGGGAGCCGGTTCAGGCGCTGGAAGAGTATCTTTGTGGGAAGCTGGGCCTTGCCAAAAAGCAGGTCTATCACAGCGCGTCCCCTCTGGACCTGTCCTATGTCTTCCAGCTGGAGGAGAAGCTTCCCCAGGCGGACAAGAGGGAACTGCTGCACCGCCCGTATACGCCGCGCTATTCGCCGATGCTCCGGGAAAGCGAGAGCGTTCTGCCCCAGGTGTTGCGCAGGGACGTACTGCTGTACTACCCTTATGAGAGCATGGATCCCTTTCTCCGCCTCGTCCGGGAAGCCGCCCTGGATCCGTCCGTCCTGTCCATCCGGATCACCCTCTACCGCATCGACCGGAAATCAAAGCTGGCGGAATACCTGGTGGCGGCAGCGGAGGCGCAGAAGGACGTGACGGTGCTCATGGAGCTGAGAGCCCGGTTCGACGAGCAGAACAACATCGAGTGGGCCGAGCGCCTGGAGGAAGCCGGGTGCAAGGTGATCTTCGGCATCGACGGCTTCAAGGTGCACTCCAAGCTCTGCCTCATCACCCTGCGGGACAAAGGCCGGATCCGCTGCGTAACCCAGGCGGGGACCGGAAATTACAACGAAAAGACGGCGGGACTTTACTCCGACCTGTCCCTCATCACCGCAAACGAGGAGATCGGAAAGGACGCCGCCGCCTTCTTCAAAAACCTATCCGTCTCCCGTATGGACGGGCGGTATTCAAAGCTGGTCGCAGCCCCCTCCATGCTCAAGGAGACGGTCCTCACCCTCATCGACCATGAAATCGAAAAAAAAGAAAACGGCCTTCCGGCCGGGATCTCGTTCAAGCTCAATTCCATCACGGACAGGGACGTCATCGACCGGCTGTCTATGGCCTCCCGGGCCGGGGTCCCCGTCGCGCTCATCGTCCGGGGAATCTGCTGCATCCTGCCGGGGGTTCCCGGAAAGACGGAAAACGTGACGGTGCGGAGCATCGTGGGCCGGTTCCTGGAGCACGCCAGAGTCTACTGCTTCGGCGGCGGCGATGACAGGCGGATCTACATTTCCTCGGCGGATCTCATGACGCGCAACACCGAGCGCAGGGTGGAAATCGCCTGCCCCATTCTGGACGAGGAACTGAAAAGGCGAATCCTGCATATTCTGGACGTTCAGCTGAGGGACACCGTCAAGGGAAGGCGTATGCTCCCGGACGGTACCTACCAGCGCATTCCCTCCGGCGAGGACGGGCCGCTGGACAGTCAGGAGTACTTCATGCACGAGACGGCGAACATACCGGCGCCGGCTGCAAAGGAACCGGAGGGAGGGTTTCTCGCCTCACTGCTGCGCCACATCGCCAAGCACGGGACGGCGGCCGATTGAATCGTATACGATTCCCGCTTCCCGCGCGGCTCCGGGGTCGAAGCAGTTGCGCCCGTCCAGCACCACGGGCCTTTTCATGAGCCGGGGGAACATGACAAGGGGAAAGGCGCGTACCTCCTCCCACTCCGTGAGGATAAAGCAGATGTCGGTGTCCTTCAGAGCCTCCCCGATGGAGGAGCAGTAGCGGACGGAGCCGGTGAAAAGCCGGCGGAAGCCTTCCATGGCCGCGGGATCCCAGACCCGGACATGGACGCCGTTGTCCAAAAGGACGGCGACGTGCTGCAGCGATGGCGCGTCCCTCAGGTCGTCGGTGCCCGGCTTGAAGGAAAGGCCCAGCACCGCGGCGTTCAGGCCCTCCAGGCAGGGGTAGTACCGGCGGGCCTTTTTGATGAGACGGATCTTTTGGTTCTCGTTCACCTCGATGGCGGCCTTGACGGTTTTCAGTTCGAAATCGTGGTACCTCGCCAGCCAGTGGAGAGCCTTAGTGTCCTTGGGAAAACAGGAGCCGCCGTAGCCCACGCCGGAGCGGAGGAACCTGTTGCCGATCCGCTCATCCATACCCATGCCAAGGGCCACCGTCTCCACGTCGGCGCCCACCGCCTCGCAGAGGTTGGCGATCTCGTTGATATAGGAAATCTTCAGGGCCAGAAAGTTGTTGGAGGCGTATTTGATCATCTCCGCCGTCTTCCGGTCGCTCACTAAAATGGGGACGTCAAATTCCCGGTAGACCCTGCGGAGGACCGCCTCGGCCGTTTCGCTCTCCACGCCCAGGACCAGGCGCTGACCGGAGAGCATATCCCGCACGGCGGTTCCCTGGGAGAGAAACTCCGGGTTGGAGGCCACCTCCAGGCGAATCCCCCGTCTTATGCGGGAGGACAGGAGCTTCTCCAGCTTCTCGTTGGTCCCCATGGGGACGGTGGACTTCACCACCACGACGCAGTCCCTGTCGGCATGCTCCGCGATCTCTTCCGCCGATTCATAGATAGCGGCGAGGTTTGCATACCCGTCGGCCCGCTCAGGCGTCCCCACGCAGATGAATATGACCTCTGCTCCGGGGATGGCCTCCCCGGGGTCGGCGGTATAGATCAGGCTATTCTTGTTTTCCTCCATCAGCTCCCGGACTCCCGCTTCAAAAATCGGCGGGACACCGCGGCGCAGGAGGGAAATTTTTGTTTCGTCCCGGTCCAGGCAGCGGACCTCGTGCCCGGTGTGGGCGAGACAGACGGCGGTGACCAGGCCCACGTAACCGGTTCCGACGACGGCGATCTTCATACGGCGACCCTCCCCTGCTCCGGGGCGCATCCGTCCAGAACGGCGCGATACTGCAGCATCAGGCTGTCGAAGACTCCCGTCCAGCTGCGGCTGCGGGCGGTTTCCAGCCCGCCCTCTCCCAGTCGTCGGCGCAGGAGCGGATTGGAGGCAAGCTCCAGCATGCCCCGGGCGAGGCTTGAAGCGCTTTCATATCCGGCAACATAGGCGTTTTCCATGTGGAAGGCAAAATCGGTGACGCCCCCCGAATCGGCGCAGACGGAGGGCAAGCCGCTTGCCATGGCCTCCAGCAGGACGTTCCCCAGGGTCTCCGTCCCGGAGGGAAAAACGAAGGCGTCCGCGCTGGCGTAGATTTCCGCCAGTTCCGCGCCCTGTTTGAAACCGGTAAAGACCGTGTTGGGAAGATCCATGGCGGTCATTTCCCTCAGGTACGGCCCGTCTCCCGTAAAGACAAAGCGCGCCCGCTCCCCCATCCGGGCGTGGACCTCTCGGAGGGCCCGGGCCAGGACGTCCAGCCCCTTCTCCCTGGCGATCCGGCCCACATAGAGAAAAATGAACTTGTCCCGGCCGCCCAGGGAATCCCGAACCCCGCCGGAGCGCAGCCGAGGGCTGAATCTTAAAAGGTCGACGCCCCGGGACCAGACGTCCAGACTGCCCATGCCCCTCCCCCGGAGCTCCCCGAGGGTGCTTTTGGAAGGACAGAGGTTTACCGCGGCAAAGCTGTGGAACCATTTCATGTACGTCCAATACGGGAGATCCAGGAGGCGGGCGTAATAAAAGGCAAAATACCGGTCGAAGTTGGTGTGGTAGGACATGACCACGGGAATGCCCAAAGAGCGGGCGGCCTGGAGCCCGCTCATGCCCACCCCCAGCTCGCTGGTGATATGGATGAGGTCCGGGCGAAAGTCCCTCACGGCGGAGCGGACCGCCCTTCCCGAGGGAAAGGCAAGGCGGCTGCTGGGACTGACAAAGGGAGGAACGCCGGGAAAGCGGAGAACGTTTTCTTCCTTAACGGGAGTGAGGTTTCCGCCGTAATCGGGAGCGAAAAAGAGGTGCTGCGTATTCCGTGCGGCCAGGTAGGCGGACAGATACTCCAGGGTATTGGTCACGCCGTTGATCTCCGGCCGGAAGGTATCCGTAAAATAGGCGATTCTCATGGGCTTCGTCCATCCTTTCCTCAGGATTGCGGAACTTGGGGTTTTCTCAAAACGCCGCGGCGGTTTTGCAGGCGGGGTATTCCGCGGATTCGGGGACGCGCAGGCGGCAGGAACAGCGCACCAGGGCGGCAGCCGCCTCCGCGCAGGCCTGATTGGCGCAGACCAGATCCTGCCCCGGCGAGGGCACGGCGTCCAGATAAAAGCGGTGATAGGCCTCCAGCTTCCGGATCAGCGCCTCCAGGTTTCCCGCAACCTCACCGCTTTGCAGGTAAGGGATGCGCCCCAGAACTTCCGCCCGTTTCCTGCCGTATTTATACAAACTGTATTCATACAGCACGTGGGCAAGCAGTCCCTTTTTCATCCGCCCGCTGTGGGCATGGCAGAAAAAATCCGCATAGTAGTGGCAGACGACTCCCAGACGCTTGGAATATTCGCTGCCAATCTCTGCGGAAGAAAGAGGCTGGGAAGCCAGAGCTTCCATTTCCCCGGTGACGTAGCCGATGCTCTGGGCCAGGTAATGGGGCCGGGAGAGAAAGGAGGGCCGGAAGTCGGGAATGATGTTTCCCAGAAGAAAGCTCATCCTGCTCAGACGGATTTCGTGGTGCTCCGCGAGGTAAGTACACACAAGGGAGCCCACGGCGATATGGGACAAGGTATTCAAGCCTATCACACCCTTCCGATGAAACCATACCACCGGTCTTAAAAAATCCCATCAAACCGGGGTAAAAATACGGTGAAATCTCTTCTGCGGGATCAGCAGGTGGCCATCCGGACCGCGCTGTCGAAGGCCAGGGGGCTGCGCTCGCACTCGTCGTCGTTCATGGTGAGCTGACAGCAGTAGGGGCTTCCCTTCATGCGCTCGGAGGCAAAGCACAGGCCGTTGGTGCGGCTGTCCAGGTAGGGATGGTCGATCTGGTCCGGGTCCCCCAGGAGGATGAGCTTGGTCCCCTTGCCCGCCCGGGTGACGATCCCCTTCACCTGCTTGGGCGTCAGATTCTGGGCCTCGTCAATGATGACCCAGTTTTTCTGAATGGAGCGGCCCCGGATGTAGGCGATGGCTTCGGTGGTTATGATATTGCGGTTGAAGAGTTCGCTGACCTTGTCGGAAAGCTCGCTCTCGTTTTTGTATCTCTCGCTGTCGTCGCTGTCCACCAGGATTTCCAGGTTGTCCACCACGGAGCGCATGAAGGGAGCCAGTTTTTCCGACTCGCTTCCCGGCAGGTATCCGATGTCCTCGTCAAACTTGACATTGGGCCGGCAGACGAGAATCCTGCGGTATTCCCGGCTTTTGTGGGCCAGCACCCGGTGCAGTCCCACGGCCAAAGAATAGAAGGTCTTGGCGGTGCCCGCGGCGCCCTTGACGATGACCAGGGGGACCTCCGAGGAGCTCATCATCAGGGCCTCCTGCATGAAGCGCTGGCCCACGTTCCGGGGACGCACCCCAAAGGGGGTCTCGTCGGCGTACTTTAGAACCGTCAGATGCTTGCCGTCGAACCTGCCCAGAGCGGACTGCTTGGCGCTGTCCGTACTGCGCAGGTGGACAAACTCGTTGGTGATCAAAGAAAAGGGACGGCGCTCGCCGGTATCCGGGTCTATGGAGGACAGGGAGCGGAGAGGGAGAGTCCCCTTTTTATAGAACTCATCCAGTTTTTTGGCGGTGGCGTAAAGCTCCGTCCGGCCCCGGTACTGGGAATCCGGCCGGGCCACCTGCTCGTTTAAAAAATCCTGGACGGGGATGCCGATGATGTCCCCCTTGATGCGCAGGAAGGTGTCCTTGGTGACGAGAATGGCGGGCTCGCCCCGGTCGGCAAGGCCCTTGCAGATCTTCAGGATGCGGTTGTCCGCCTTGGAGCCCTCCCAGCTTTCCGGGAGCTCCACGCCCCGGAAGTTGAGCTCGATGCGCAGAAGCCCTCCGCCCGGGAGCTCCACACCTGCGGTGAGAGGTCCCCTGCTGCGGAGAGCTTCCAGAATCCGGGCGGCTTCGCGGGCGTTGGCGCCCGTCTCGGACGGGTCTTTCTTGAAACGGTCCAGTTCCTCCAGGACCACCTCGGGAAGGATCACGTCGTTGTCGCCAAAAGCATACAGGGCATGAGGCGTCTGAAGCAGCACGTTGGTGTCCAGAACGTAGGTTTTTTTCACAGGGGAGCCCCCTTATCTTGTATCTTGACACCATGGTACCACCTGCATGTATAGCCGGTTTGACGGCTGTGTAAAAACTGCGGGTGCCGGGCGGCAAGTTTTTCCGGCCCGGAGGGAAGGAGAATCCAACCGCCGCCGACGGGAGAAACCTTCCTGTGGCCGCCGGGGTCCTTTCGTGGTATCCTGAATCTGGAGACCGGTGGGAGACCACCTCCCCTTATGCAAAAATGTTTCAAATACTATTCCAATAAAAATAATAAACAAGACAATACGGTTGTCCCCCGCCTCCGGCGGGGGACAACCGTACTATTTCATTTTTTGTATCGATATTTTTATTGAAGTCTAGTATAATTTTGTGACAAACCGGAGCCGTAAAGTGTATTACAGGTGAAAGCTTTCAAAAGGCCGTGAGGTGACCAGGTGGAACAGACACAATTTCTTGCGATGGCGGACCGGTATAAGGACACGGTGTACCGCGTCGCACTCAGCTATTACGGAAATCCATACGACGCGGACGACACGGTGCAGGACGTGCTGATGAAGCTCTACGGAAGCAAAGGGGAGTTTGAGAGTCAGGAGCACGTGCGAAACTGGCTCATCCGGGTGACCGTCAACGCCTGCAGGAACACCCTGCGGGCGCCCTGGAGGAGCAGGAGGATGGAGCTCGGTGAGCTGGCGGACTCCGTAATCTTCGAAGCACCCGAGGAAAGCGAGGTGTTCCTGGCGGTGATGAGCCTGCCGGAGAAATACCGGACGGTACTCAACCTCTTCTATTACGAGGAGTATTCGGTGCGGGAAATCGGTGAGCTTCTGGGAATCCGGGTGTCGGCCGTAACCACGAGGCTCTCCCGGGCGCGGGAAATGCTGAAGCAAAAGCTCAAGGAGGTTTGGCAGGATGAATAACAAGGAGCGGTACAAAGCCGCTTTTTCCAGAGTACATAGCGGCGTGCAGCCGGGTGAACGGAAACCCGAGCATCGCAGAAGCAAAATGACGAGGCGCGCGGCAGTCCTGGCGGCGGCGATCTGCCTCGCGGGGGCCTTCTCCGTCACGGCTTTTGCCGCGAACCTGTTCGGACTGAAGGACCTGGTGCTGGGAGCCGACGACGGGGTCAAGGATCCCTCCTACACCGTGGAAATGATCTCCCTGCAGGGATACTCCGGCAGCGACGAATACAAGGCGGCGGCGGAATGGGCGGCGTTCCTGGAAAACTACGATAAGGACGGGACGCTCCTGGCCAAGGTGGGAAACGGACCCACCGGGCTGGATGAAAAATACAATCTGTATTATGTATACACCCAGGAGATGGCCGACAAGCTGGAGGAAATCACGGGGAAATACGGACTTTCCCTGCACCGGACCCTCACCATCGCGGAGAGTGCAGAGGAGCTTTTCGAACTGGCGGGAACCGGGGACTTTCTGGGAGAGGGACACACAAGATGGGGAGGATATGTCTATGAGGACGGGACCTTCCACATCGACGGCAGGGTGCTGCTTCCCAGCGGTGTGAATATCGACTATCAGCTCATGGACTGCGTTAAGGGCAGCTTTACCGATACCCTTTTGAACATCGGCGACGCCGGGAGCTACACCGAATGGCCCTATGAAACCTCCTCCGGCGTGCAGGTGACCCTGGCGCTGGGACCCGCAAAGGCCCTGGTGATCGCGGACCTGCCCGGTTCCTTCGCCACGGTGAACGTTCTGGCCGGTGCGGAGGAGTACTCGGGAGGCCTGACCGCCGCCGACCTGGAGGCTATCGCGGACACCTTTGACTTCTCCATGCTGAAGTAATACTATTATCCAAGTAAAAAGATGAAACAAGATAGTATGGTCATCCCCCCGCCGGAGGCGGGGGATGACCATACTATCTTGTTAGTTGTTTCGACATTTTTATTGAAGCCTGGTATAAGCGCCGGTAAGAAAAAAAGAGCCGGACGACAGATTACAGAAAGTATAAGTACGGCGCCTCCGCCCTTCGGCGGGGACGCCGAAGACTGTCGAAAAAGTACCGAAGGCACTTTTTCGAGTGGGATGCGGCTTGTCGCGCGCACGAATCGTCCGCCAAGGGCGAACCATTCGTACACTTACAAGCCGAGAAGTGTTTTCCCCGACGCACAGGTCGCCGGGAAACCGATACGATTTTATTCGCGACGTGCGCGTCGCGAACTCTGCGAGGCTTTTTCGACAAGCTGTGGCGCCACAGTTGTCGAAAGGCCGGTTTCCGCGGAAATGCCTCACCTCTTCTTCCGATGACAAATGCCTGCGCTTTTTCGCCATACGTACTTTGGAGGGATATCCTGAAAAATTCCCGGCAGGCACTTGACAAAGCATTATACGACCGTATAATTAATATTATACAATCGTATAAAACGGGGGGCGCGGAAGAATGGACAAAGAAATCAGGCGGCTGGGGGACGCGGAGCTGGAGATCATGCAGGCGATATGGGCCGCCGGCGGACCGGTGAACTCCGCCTATATCCAGGGAGCGCTGAAGGGCCGGCGCGACTGGGCGCTTTCCACCCTGTTAACGGCTCTGAACCGATTGCGCGACAAAGGATTTCTGTCCTGCGGAAAGCAGGGGTGGAGCAATTTGTATACGCCTCTGATCGGTGAGGCGGACTACCGGCAGAGCGAGGGGCGCACCCTTCTGGAAAAGCTGTACGGGAATTCCGTGACGGGGCTCGTGGCTTCTTTGGTGGACGGCAATTCCGTAGGCGAGGAGGACCTTAAGGAACTGCGGCGGATGCTGGATCAATGGGAGGAGAGGAAATGACGGGCACGCTGTTTTTTAATCTCCTGCGTATCTCCCTCGCGCTGAGCGCGCCGGCGGCGGCGCTGCTGCTTCTCTCCCCCGCCTGGAACCGGACCTATGCCGCGCTCTGGAAAACACGCCTGTGGTGCCTGCTGGCGGCGCTGCTTCTCCTGGGGCCCTGGATCCGGCTGCCGGAGGGAACGGCCGGGATCGAAATCCCGCTGCCGGCGAGGCAGATGCTCTATACACAAAGCGAAAGCGGCAGAACACAGATGCAGCTTCTCTCCGGCGGGACCGGCGCGGCGGAGGAGCAGAATCCCCCTGCGCAGACGGAGGGCAACAGCGGACAGCAGGCCGCCGCAGCAGTCCCCGCAAGGCAGCGCTCCATAGATATTTTGACCCTGGCGGAGATCATCTGGGGAGTGGGCGCGGCAATCTTTCTTCTCCGGCTGTGCATCGGCGAATACCTATTTACAAGGCGGGTGGGCCGCTGGGCAAGACCGGCAAAAAACGAGAGGCTTCTGGCGGTTTACCGGGAGCTGTGCCGGCAGAGAGGAAAAGGCCGGTGTCCCGAGCTTCTGATCCTTCCGGATATCGGCAGTCCCCTGATGACGGGGCTGATCCGCCACAAGCTGCTGCTGCCCTCGGAGGAGTACACCGAGTCGGAGGCGGCCTGTATCCTGGCGCACGAGCTGACCCATTGGAAGAGCGGAGATCTCTGGCGGAAGACGCTTTTTTGTCTGGCAAACGCAGTCCACTGGTTCAATCCCGCGGTCTGGCTGCTGCGCCGGGAGGCCGGATACGATCTGGAGCGGGCCTGCGACGAGCATGTGCTCAAAAACGCGGACGCTGCCGGACGGAGAGCCTACGGTGAGGCGCTGCTGTCCGCCGCCCGGAAGGGCCGCCGGCCGGCGCTCTCCACCTACTTTTCCGGCGGAGCGAAGGTCCTGCAGGAGAGGCTTTCCAACATCCTGTCCAAAGGTAAGCGCCGGGGCGCTGCTCCGGCTGTCCTCCTTGCACTGCTGACCGTTTGCGCAGTCTTTTTAGCGGCATGTACCCCAAAGGAGGGGACCCAACCCACAGCCGCGGTTTCAGAGGGGTATACCCTGGCGGCTACGCTGTCTCTTGAGGACGCGGAAGCCTACATACCGGAAACAGGCGATTTCCCCGGAGAGACGGACGAGAGCGACATTAACGAGGTGATCGTGTCCCGTAAACTGGAGGACGGCACCGAGGTGCTGTTCTACTGGTCTCAAAGCGGCGCGAAATACTGCGCCTACCGCGCCTCCGGCAGCAGCACGCTGACGCGGTTCACCCAGGAAGACAACGAATACTCGGAAGGCTATGCCATCGAGACCTATACGGGGCTCTTCGGACACGACGGATTTATCATCGAGTGCCCCCGGGGCGCGGCGTATCAGGCATACGACTATTACTATTTCGACGAGGACGGGCAGCTGAGACTTCTGGCGCAGTGTGCCAATTACGTCATCGATGAGGACATAAACGGCGACGGAGAGCGGGAGCTCCTATGGTTTTATCACGGGGGCCGGGAGTGTTACTGCTATTTTGAAAAGGATGGCGTTTTATATCAGGCGTACGTCAGCGCGATGGTGGATCAAACCATGACGGCCTGGAAAGATATCTATGCCCTGCCGGACCGCTTTGCGGACGGGACGCTGCCCATTGAGTACAACGAGAACTCCGACGACAGCGGAGCGCTTCCCCGGGACGGCCTGCTGCGCTTTACGTCCGACACGGTGGAGGTATACGCCCGGGAAGACGGAAAGGAAGCGGAAGACGCGGATTGGGCGAGCGCGGAGCTGACCGTAATAGACGGGGTCCCCTACATCCGGCACAGTGTCGAGGAGAGCTGGACGCAGCTGGGACCGGCTATCGCGGCGCCCAGGGAATGGAGCGCCCAGCCGGATCTCGCCGGGCGCGGAGAGGCCACCACGCTCATCGGCGATCCGGAGATCACCATCAGGCTGGTTTCCGCCAAGGACGGCTGGCTGACTGCTACTTATGGCCGGGGAGTTGCGGCGGCGGACACCTACATCTACCGCACCCATGACGGCGGAAAAACCTGGACGGAGACGGGGCAGCTGACAGAGGCCCACTGGTGGCCCTGCGCGATGGCCTTTACGGACAACAAGCGGGCAGTGATCGCGGTGGGCATTTTCTGCGACGCGCCGATCTTCTGCACTCGGGACGGCGGGGAGACCTGGTCCCTTGCGAAGCTCCCGTTTTCGGAGGGAATCTGGGAGGCCCAGTCCATCGGCTCCGACGGGGAAAAGCTCACCATGACGGTCACGGACAAGAGCGGTTCCGGCGGGACGCAGATCCTTACCTCCGGCGACGGGGGCGCGACCTGGGAGCTGACGGATCCGGCGGAGGGATGAGATTCTTCAGTCTGTCGACAACCCCCTTTTGGGTTTATCGACAGAGGAGCTGCGCTGCGTTCTCCGCCTCAATGTCCGCATATAGCGGCCATTTCGACGGTCACTCCGCGAGAAGTGTTTTCCTCCGACGCACATGTCGTCGGGGAAAACGAATATAATTCTATTCACGCCTCCGGGCGCGAACCCTGCGAGGCTTTGTCTGCAATCTGAAAAAACGTTCCCCGCCGATAGTTCGGCGGGGAACGTTTTTTCTGTTATAAGGCGGGGCCGCTATTCGCACCTGTCCGGACTTTTGCGGTGAGTGCCGTCGCAGAAGGGAAAGTTCTTGGAGCGGCCGCAGGAGCAAAGGGCGAGGACGGAACCGCGTTTGAGGACGTTTCCGGTGTAATCGGTGACTTCCGCGGGGCCCTCCACGTACATGGGGCCGTTTTTCACCGTTCGGATCCGAACGGCGGCGGGGTGGCTGTCCTCATATCCCAAAGAGCCCACTCCCCCGGCCAGGGAGGGATCCACACGGGAGCCCTCGGGCAGAGAATACCGCAGGGCGCCGGAGGGGCACCGGTCGATGGCACGAATGATCTCCTCCGGCTCGGCGGCGTTCACGTCCACCCAGGGACGGCTATCCAGCCGAAAGACATTCGGCAGCAGACGCAGGCAGGTTCCGGGGTGGGCACAGAGCTCGGGATACCAGTAGACGATGATGTTCTCGTTCCGATAGGTTTTCACGATGCCACTTCCCTTTTGTGAGCTCCGCCGACGGGCGGGACGGCCGCCCGGGAGCAAAGCGTTTTTTCTTCCAATTATAGCACGGCACCGGAAAAGCGGCTACAACGTTTTTGAAGGTATGGAGGGAAAAATTCCCCTTCCCCACCGCGGGAAGGAGAATTTTTCATGAGACGCGGGAAAATCTCAAGTATTTTCCCGCGTCTGTATCGGATTTCAGAGGTTCGGCAGGATGCCGGGGATCAATAGGGCCGTCCGTCCAGGCCGCTTACAATCTCGATGCCGGTGACGAAGCCGTCTTTCACCACGTATACGATGGCTAAGATGCTCTCTTCCGTCTCATGATAGACATACACCGCGTCGTGGGCGCCGAAATACTCGTCCCCGTCGTTTATTAGGCCGGTGGCCGTTTCCAGGGGCATATTCTTAAACCGCTGCTCCAGGACCCCGAGGCTGTCCCCCACGGCCACCTCCAGGACGGAGCTGCCCTTGGCTGTGCTGCGGATATGGAATACGTAGAAAACGCCGTCGGCAGGGTGGAGATAGGAGATTTCCAGGCCGCCGCCGTTTACCCTGACTACGGTGACCTTGCCGAAGCTCTCGGCGGTATGGTTCTCGAAGGTACCTTCGGGCAGGCTATACCCGAAGGGGTATTCCAGGGGGTATTTGTCCAGGTACAGGGCTGCGCCGTATTCGGGGACGGAGAGGCAATAGGGGCTTTCGGTATAACTGAGAGTATAGACGATGGCCTGCCGCAGGAGCGCCTCCTCCTCGTCGGAAAAACGTTCGCTGAGGCATTGGCTCTCCAGAGCGCTGTCCGCGCGCCACTGCATCGCCAGGAGGGTGTCCAGGCCCTCGGAGTAGGCCCCGTCGGAGGTGAGGTACGCCTTTGCGATGTAATAATCCCGATCTTCCTGCAGATACCCCAGGGCCGCGTCCCGGAGAGAGACCCAGAGAGGATCCCAGAAATCGGCGCCGTAGTCCCGTTCCAGCTGCGGCCAGGTCTCCCGGGTGAAGTTTTCAAAACAGGGCAGCAGGTCGTAGGCACTCACGGAGCCGCCCTCCATGAGGGTGGGAAGATAGTCGTCTATATTACCCGAGGAAGCCTCGAAGGAACCGGTTTCGTCGGGCCCCACCTCTATGCTGTCGACGTTGACCGCATGGCCGAAGACTTCTCCTATAAAGGAGAGGGCCACCTGTTCCGGATCCAGAAGACCGGTTTCATGTCCCGCGTCGCACCGGGCCTGGAGATTTACATAGTATTCTTCCGAGGAGGCGCCGTCGGCGTCCGGGAAATAGGGATAGGTATAACCGTTGGCGTCCATCCAGCGCTCCACGCACCAGATACCGGTATCGTCCTGACGAACAGGGCGGGAGAGGACGAGGGTCCAGACGATATCCCGCCTGCCCTCGGAGGCGTAATACGGATAGTATTTGATGAAGACGTGCTCTCCCTCGTAGGTGTAGGCCTTGTCAAAGAATTCGGAGTCGGAATAGACCGTGAGGGAGTTTCTCGAAACCATGTCGCTTTTCACAAAATCGCCCAAGGCGGACAGAAGCTGCGAAAAAGTCTCGGAGTCGTCCGGAGACTGCACGTCGGTGGCGATAAAGAAACCGTAATAGTAGCTGTCGTCTTTGGCGAAAAAGCTCTGGCCGCTACCGTCGGAGCTGAGGAACTGCTCGTACTGGGCCTGCGTATAACGGACAATGGTGAAGAGCCAGCCCATGCCCTCGTATTTCTCGTAGACGGACTTATCATAGACATGGAGAAGCTCGGTGCCGCCGGAATTATCCGCCGGGTCCACCAACACCTGGTCCGCGTATTCCTCCGGAATGGCGATGGTGATGCCGGAGCGTTCATACAGGGTGACGGGGACGGTACTTTCGGGGACGGTACTTTCCTTTGCTCCGGTGAAGGTGCAGCCCGCCGCCAGGGCGGCGATGAGAAGGACCGTCGCAAGGGTCCCCGTGAGCATCCGGGGCTTTTTGGCGATGAGGGTGATCCTCTCCCGGATCCCGCGTTTTCCCGAGGTCATGGTGGTGGCGCAGTAAAGGAGCTGCCCCGGGGAGCCGCGCCGGGCGGTAAGGCCGATGAGGGTCCGGCCGTATTCCATGCGCCGATCCTCCCCCAGAAGCCGGATGGCGCCCTCGTCGCAGGCAAGCTCCGCATCCCGCCGGGAAAGAGCCGCGGCCAGCCAGACAAGGGGGTTATACCAGTGCAGGGCCAGGCACGCGCATCGGCCGAGAGCCCAGATGTGATCCAGGTGCCTGAAATGGGTGATCTCGTGGGCAAGGACGGCTTTTCGCGTCTCCCCTTCTTCCGATGTTTCCGGCGTTAAGTAGACCGCCGGGCGGAAAAGGCCGAAAAGGCAGGGCGAGGGAAGGCCCTCCGCCTCGTACACGGGAAGGGGAAAATCCCTTATGTCCAGACGCCTGCGGGATTTTCTGAGTTTTCGGTAAAAGAGCAGATTGGACGCGACAAGACAGATCCCCACGGCGGCGATGCCGCAGTACCAGACGACTTTAGCCGCGGCCGCCGGAGAGACGGAGGCGCGCTCCCGGGCGTAGGACTCCATCCGGGCCTCGTCCGGCTCCGGGACCTCCCCGGGAGAGATCCCGTGATCCGCGGCATACGCCTTTTTATATTCCTCGGCGCTGGAGAAGGCCTGCACCGGGCGGACAGGAATCACGGGACTGGACACGGCGTCCCCCGCGTTTTCCACGGTTTCCCCGGGGAGCAGGTTCAGAGAGTTGAGAACGCTCATGGAGCTGGGCAGGAGGGAAAACGGCAGCAGCAGGCGAAAAAGCACGAGAGCCCACAGGGCGTACTGGAGGCGTAGGCTGATTTTTCCCCTGAGAATCCTGCGCAGCGCCGTCAGGATCAGAATCAGCGCGGAGGCAGAAAGAATGGTCTCCGTCATTTTTGCCCCTCCTCCGCCTTTCTCAGGATCTCATACAGCTCGTCGATCTCTTCCTGTGTCAGTTCCCGGTTCTCCGCCATGGAGCTCATCATGAGGCTGACGCTGCCCTGATATACCTTATCCAGGAACTCTTTCGTCTCTTTGGCGGTGGCCTCTTCCCGCTTGAGATTCGGGGAATAGAGCCTGGTCCCGCCTTCCGACGTACTTTTCAAAAGGCCCTTGGACGCCATCCGCCGGAGCATGGTAAGGGTGGTACTCTTGCTCCAGCCCACGCGGCGTTTCAGATCGCTCACCACCTGCATGGACGAGCGGGGGGAGTCCTCCCAGAGGCACTCCATGAGGCTCCATTCGCTCCCCGTCAGGCTTCGGATATCCTGCTCCATTTTTCATTCGCCTCCAATTGGGTTTACACTGTAAACCAAGCATACACCCGAAGGTCTACATTGTCAACCTGCTAATGGAAAATATTTTCACTTTACTGTCTTCCGCTTAATTCAAGGACGGTTTTCCAAGGGAAAGGTTCCCCCGTATAAAGGCGAAACCGCCGGGAGCGCAGTGCTTCCGGCGGAATTCCGATTTACGGCGTTTGTTGGGAAGGAGACTTTTCCGAAGAGTAATACCCGCGGGCTTCGGCCTCGGTGTAGCTTCTGGCGCGAGAGAGAAGGTTTTCCTGGCGGAGCTTCCGGTCCATAAGCTTTTTCTGGGTTTCGTCGTCTCCGCTCACCAGAAGGGCAAAAAGGCGGAGAGTGCGGAAAAAGCCCGGACTTTCCCCAAAATGGATGACAATCCCGGTTTCCTCAAAGGCAATACGGAGCAGCCGGGTGTTGGGGGTCTCCACAAAGGAGATGATAACACGAAGCTCATCCCGGTTCCCTGGGTCCTCTCCCCAGCTGGCGCTGGCGCCCACGAGATACTGCTCGCCCCCCACCGTCACGGGAGAATACCTGGGCCGGCCGTCCATACCCGCCAGGATCAGATTCACGTCCTTCCCTTCGGAAAAGAGAAGGGAGCATTCCCCGGGGGAAAAGCTTACCTTGAAACGGGAGAAGCCCCGGGAATAGTTGGCATGCACCATCTGCTGAATCAGAGGCAGGACGGCGCCGTTATTCTTTTCCATATGGAATTCCACGCCGTCGGCCTTTCCGGCAAGGGGCGGAACGGAAGAAGACGCCGTTTTCCTGGGTTTTAAGGAGGACAGGCTGTCGGAAACCCGGGGACGGGGGCGGAATACCGTGAGGTGATCCAGAAGATCGCGCAGCGAGGCGAGAGCTTCGGGGCTTTCCGGCAGGGGCGAGCCGCTGTAGACCCCATCGTCGTAAAAAAACCGCTCCACGACGTCGGAGGGCGAATCCGTGAGAAAGGCGCACTCCGAGCCTCCGGTTACGGCAACCACCAACTCCTGATCGGGCACCACGATGAGAATCTGGCCAAAGGCACCGTTAAACTGGTAGGCCCCCTTCCGGGAACACATCCAGATCTGATATCCGTAGCCGTCCTTCCCGTCGCCGGAGGGAGCGAAAATATGAGGCCGGGTGGCCTCCCGGACCCATTCCTCCGGAATCAGCCGGACCTGATTGCCGTCTTTGCCCCATAGTCCGTTCTGCAGGTACAGCTGGCCCAGCTTCGCCATGTCCATGGCGGTGAGGCAGAGGCCCCAGCCCCCTTTTTCGATGCCCCGGGGACTGGTTTCCCATTCGACCTCCCCGATCTCCAGGGGATCGAGCAGACGCGGGCGCAGGTATTCCAGAAGGCCCTGGCCCGTCCGTTCCCGGATCGCTGCGGAGAGCATATAGGAGTTCATGCTGTTGTACTGGAATTTCGTCCCCGGCTCAAAGGCGAGATCCGATTCCAGAAAGGTGCGGATCCAGTCCCGGTCCAGCATGGAGCCCACCTCGTTGAAGCCGACGCCGGAGCTCATGGTGAGCAGATGCCGGATCCGCAGGGGCTCCCGAAAGAGGGAGCTGACGGAAAGACCGCGGCCCGGAAAGATGTCAGAAAGCCTGTCGTCCAGGCCGAAGCGCCCTTCTGATATGGCGATGCCCACCGCGGTGGAGGTGACGCTCTTGGAAAGGGAGTACATCATCTGGGGAACATCGGCCCTGTAAGGCTTCCAGTATCCTTCGGCGATGATCACACCCCGGCGGAGGATCACCGCGCTGTGGGGATAGAGGCGCTCCGTTGTCTCCAGCGTGCGGAAAAAGGCCTCGATCAGCCGGGAGGAGATTCCCTGGGATTCGGGGCTTCCCTTGGGAAAGGGGTATTTTGGAACCACGGAGCCGTATAATTTTTTCTTCTGCGGGGTGTACTCGTAGGCGCAGATCCTGTCGTGCTCCCCGTTTAAAAACAGGTTCGTCAGGTTCATGGCCTTCATTTTCCAGATCAGATCCATAGGCTATCTCCCGGGCGGTGACGCCGCCCTGTTATTCTATGGTTACCTTGGCGTTTCCGGGAACGATGTTTACATAGCTGGTTCCCTTCCCCAGGACCAGTTCGCCGCCGTTTTTCAGGGTATATACGAAGGGGTCGTTGTCGGAAGCTTTGGACCATTTGATTTCCACCGATTTTCCGCCGCAGGCGAAGTATCCGGTGCCGCTGCCCACCAGATCCACCGTGAGGCGGCCGGCGGTGTCGCCGGGGATGAGTGCTATGTCGGCCCGCAGGACGAATACGTTTTTCACGGCCACCTGCTCGTCACTGTTTCCGTCCACATAGGGCGCACCATACTCGCTTGCGAGATACAGACCGGAGGCGGAATCGTATGTGAAGACGCCGGTCTTGTAGCTGGAGAAGACAATCGTGAGTTTATCCGCCGCAGTTCCGTTTTCCGGGACGGCATCCTTGGAAAACTTCATGCGGTATTCATAGTCGTCCTCGTGGCGCAGGCGGATATCGTATGTAGGAAGAAGGCGGGCGATGCGCTCTCCGGAGGTGAAGACGCTGTGCTCATATCCCGCGGTCTTGATACGCTCCTGATCCCGCCAGAAAAGATCGGCGGCCTTGTTGCCCCGGACGGCGTCCAGAGCGTCGATGCCCTCGGTTTTTATATCGCTGTAAGCCTGTTCGCTGCCGCCGGCATGGATCAGAATGGCGTCGTGCCCGGTGACCACGTCCAGATAGTAGGGCCGGGTACTGCGGACGCTGCCGATATCCCCCACGACGGAGGGATCCTGGAAAAGGGCCAGCATCCGGGTGATGCCGCCTTCCGCGGGGATTTCATAGATGATGTCGGCCTGGGACTGCCCGTGCTGGGGCAGGGCCGCCTTAAGGTTGTTGAGCATCACGGCCACGGGCCGGTCGGCCACCTTGGAGTCCTCAATGGGCATGCCGGTGAGGGGGTTAATCCCGGTATATCCGTTGGGATTGTCCGGATCCACCGTGGGAGAGGGTTCGGTAACCTCGGGGGAAGGGGTCGGACTGGGCGAAGGCGAGGGAGAGGGCGACGCCCCGGAGGAGCAGCCCGCCAATATCAGGCAAAATACCATTCCAATCAGAATAAGACGCTTCATCAGGTGTCCTCCCCTATCCGCAATCATTCAAAGCCACGCCGCATTCCGCCATTCCTGCGGTAAAAACCAAGTTGGACTTTATACAAATCATACCGGTTCAGGACAGTCCTGTCAATGGAGACGGGAAAACGGATTTTTCGGCAAAATACGACCGGGGATATTCCGCCTTTCATTTCTGTGATATACTATCCTCAGCAGGCGCATATCGACGGGCCGGAACGAACGGGACGGCACGGCGGCGGAAAGGAGCCTACCCATGGCGAGATATGGATTTATCCATGACAAGCTGGAGATAAAGTTTTTGATTTTGTATATCATGGCCCGGGTGACGGAGCCCATCAGCTTCGGCACGCTCACCGAGCTTACCCTCTGCGACGAGGGCATCGACTACTTCGAATTTGCCGAGGCGGTCCACGAGCTGGTGGGAACAGGGCATCTGGAGCAGGACAAGGAGGAGCTCTTCCGCATTACGGAGAAGGGACTGAAAAACGGGGACATCTGCCAGAGCAGCATCCCCTACTCCGTCCGGGTCAAAGCGGACAAGCAGGTGGCCGTCCTCAACGGGCGGCTGCGGCGCAATGCCATGATCCGCACCGGGAGCGAACCCCGCCCCGGCGGGACCTTTACCGTCCGGCTTTCTTTGGACGACGATCTGGAGAACATCCTCACCATCGACATGCTGGCGGCGTCCGCCGAGTACGCCGGCAAGCTGGAGGAAAATTTCAAAAAGCACGCCGAGGAGATTTACAACGCCGTCCTGGGGGTGCTGCTGTCGGATTACTCCAAGGACGAGGAGGAAGAATAGGGTTTTTTGATTGCCAGATGTATAATTATACCAAATGGAATTATATTCCTGCTGTATTTGCTTCGACTCCCTCTCATTTTCCAATGGAGGGGGTTTATTTTTTTGTTTTTTGGGGGACGGGGGTTATGCGCTTTGCTGGGGGTAACTTTTTATTTCTACAAAAAGTTATCAAAAACAGACCAAGGGGCCGCGGCCTCCTTGGATTCCCGGGGAGGGATATTCCTGTGGGCGCTTTCAATGACAGATTGACTATCGGCAGTTTCAAACGCACAGACGACCCGGTGGCAAGAGGACATTTTTTCAGCCCGCGATCGGGACTCTCCGGATTTGAGAATGTGGGGCTTAATGAGTCTGCGAAAATCTGCTCTGTGCGGCGATTAAGAGGAAAGCGCGTATTATTATCCAATGTTGATATGTAAACCATATTCGAGGCCAACAACGTAAGAATTCACTATAAGAAATAGGGGTCGGGATTGCTTGCGGCAATCCCGACCCCGTTTTTTATTTTACAACCACATTTTCCTCCCCCAGCCATTCCCGGAGTTCTTTCAAGAGGGCGGGGTGTACGACGCAGGAGGCGCCCAGGCGCTTCGCGCAGTCTGTAAAGGTGATGACCATGCGGGAATTGCCGGGGAACATGGTGAGGACGAGGCGCAGGCGGGCAAGCTCGGGGCCGTCCTCACTGGGAAGTTTTATGTAAACAGAGGAGGGCTTCTTCCCTTCCGGCCCGGCGTCCGGTACGCAGGTGGAATCCGGGGAATCGGCACCGCCGGGAGCGGTGTCGGAAAGCGGACGGACGGAATCGCACATGAGCTGGGGGTCTTTGTCGTCCCGGGCGGAGAGCCTGCCCTGAACCAGGACGGGATTGTTTTCCCGGATCTGGCCGCCGCACTCGTCCAGCACCCGGGCGAAGCAGAGCATTTCCATGGAGCCGGAGTCGTCCTCGATGGTGACGTAGGCCATGAGGGTGTTATTCCTGGTGGTTTTGGTCTTCACCGAGCCGATGACGCCGGCCAGGGTGATCCGCTGCTCGTCCCGGTAGACAGACGGCCCCCCCTCCTGGGCAAAGTCGGAGAGGATACGTCCCATTGGGACGGCGCCGGCCTTCCGGAGGGAATTGCGGTACTCGTCCATGGGGTGGCCCGAAAGGTAAAGTCCGGTGGTCTCCTTCTCCATGGCCATGAGCTCGGCCTTGGAAAATTCCCGGACGTCGGGGTAATGGATCTCCGGACAGGAAGCCTCCTCTCCCCCGCCTCCGAAGAGGCCCAACTGGCCCTCCACATTGCGGCGGCGGTCGCAGGAGATGGCCTCCACCACGAGATCGTAGACCTGGAGGAGCTGAGAACGGGCCTTTCCGAAGAAATCGAAGGCGCCGCAGCGAATCAGGCTTTCCATGGCGCGGCGGTTGAGATCGTACCGGAACATCCGGGAGCAGAAATCCGGGAAAGAGATGAAATCGCCGTGCTCCTCCCGTTCGGCCATGACGGAGCGGATAAAGCCCCGGCCGATGTTCTTCACCGCCACGAGGCCGAAACGGATGTCGTCCCCCTCCACGGTAAAGTCGTCGGAGGAACGGTTGATATCCGGGGGAAGAAGCCGGATGCCGTATTCCCGGCACTCGGAAATATATTCGGCCACCTTGGCGCTGCTGTCCAGAACCGAGGTCAATAGAGCCGCCATATATTCCCGGGTGTAATGACGCTTGAGGTAAGCCGTCTGGTAGGCGATGACCGCGTAGCAGACCGCGTGAGCCTTGTTGAAGGCATAGTTTGCAAAGTCGAAGATCTCCTCGTAGACGGCCTCGGCGGTCTCCCTGTCCACGCCGTTATTCACGGCGCCCGAGATATTCCGGGCGGGGTCGCCGTTAATAAAGGCCTCGCGTTCCTTAATGATCTCGGCCTGCTTTTTCTTGGAGATGGCCCGCCGCATCATGTCGGCCTGACCGGCGGAATAGCCCGCCATCTTTTTGAAGATCTCGATCACCTGCTCCTGATAGACGATGCAGCCGTAGGTGACGTTGAGGATCCCCTCCAGCATGGGGTGCTTGTAGCGGATGCGCTCCGGGTTCTGCTTGCAGGCGATGAACCGGGGGATGGACTCCATGGGGCCGGGACGGTACAGGGCGATGATGGCGGTGATGTCCTCGATGCTCTGAGGACGCAGGCCGGTACACACCCCGGTCATCCCCGAGCTTTCCATCTGGAAGACTCCGGAGGTTTTGCCGGAGGAGATCATGGCGAAGGTCTCGGGGTCGTCGTCGGGAACGGTATTTAAATCAAAATCCGGGTGCCGCCTGCGGATGAGACGGACCGCGTCGTCGATCACGGTGAGGTTTCTAAGACCCAGAAAGTCCATCTTGAGAAGCCCCAGCTCCTCCAGGGTGGTCATGGGGTACTGGGTGACCACGGATTCGTCGTTTTTGGCCAGGGGGACGTATTCGTACACCGGAAGGCGCGTTATAACGACGCCCGCCGCGTGGGTGGAGGCGTGGCGCGGCATGCCCTCCAGGGACTTTGCGGTGTCGATGAGGTTTTTGATGCGCTCGTCGGACTCGTACATATCCTTTAAGGGGCGGGAGAGCTTCAGGGCGTCCTCCAGGGTGATGTGAAGGGTGGAGGGCACCTGCTTGGCCACCGCGTCCACCTCGGCGTAAGTGAAATTCAGGGCCCTCCCCACGTCCCGGATGGCGCCCCGGGCGGCCATGGTGCCGAAGGTGACGATCTGGGCCACGTGGTCGGCGCCGTATTTATCAATGACGTACTCGATGACCTCTGGGCGGCGCTGGTAGCAGAAGTCGATGTCGATATCGGGCATGCTGATGCGCTCGGGGTTCAGGAAACGCTCGAAATACAGGCCGTATTTCATGGGGTCCACGTCGGTGATCCCCAGGCAGTAGGAGACCATGCTGCCTGCGGCGGAGCCTCTGCCGGGGCCCACGGGGATCCCCTTCCCCTTGGCGTAGGAGATGAAATCCCCAACGATGAGGAAATAGTCCACGAAGCCCATGCGCCGGATCATCTGCATCTCGAAATCCAGCCGGTCCAGGTAATCTTTGCCGCCGCCGGGGTAGCGCAGGGCGAAGCCCTCTTTGCACAGGCGCTCGAAGTATTCCCAGCCGCCGAGACCCTGGGGGTGCTTGAATTCCGGCAGGTGGTGCACCCCGAACTGGAAGACCAGATTGCAGCGGTCGGCAATCTCAGCGGTGTTTTTCAGAGCCTCTGGGCATTCCGGGAAAAGGGCGGCCATTTCCTCTTCGGATTTGATATAAAATTCGTCGGTGGCGAACTTCATGCGGTCGGGATTGTCCACCGTTTTATTGGTCTGGACGCACAGGAGCACGTCCTGCATCCGGGCGTCCTCTTTGGCCAGGTAATGGGCGTCGTTGGTGGCCACCAAAGGCAGACCGGTTTCCCGGGAGAGACGCAGAAGACCGCGGTTCACCTCCCGCTGCTCGGGAATGCCGTGATCCTGAAGCTCGAGATAATAATTGTCTTTCCCGAAGATCTCCGCCATCTCCAGAGCATAGCGCTTCGCGCCCTGGAAATCCCCCGCGAGCAATAGGCGGGGTAGCTCCCCGGCAAGGCAGGCGGACAGGGCGATGAGCCCCTCCGAGTGGGCGCGCAGAAGCTCCATGTCCACCCGGGGCTTGACGTAAAACCCCTCGGTGAAGCCAAGGCTCACGATATAGGAGAGGTTCCGGTATCCGGTCTCATCCTTGCACAGGAGGACCAGGTGCCGGGCCTCCCCGTCCAGCTCGTGGACCCTGTCGAAGCGGCTGCGGGGAGCCACGTAGACCTCGCAGCCCACGACGGGCTTGATGCCGGCGGACTTGGCGGCTTTATAAAAATCCACCGCGCCGTACATGACGCCGTGATCGGTGACGGCGAGAGCCGTCTGACCCAGCGCCTTGGCGCGGTCCACAAGCCCCCGGATCCGGCAGGCGCCGTCCAGGAGGCTGTACTCGCTGTGAACATGGAGATGTACAAAGGACATGGCGGCTTCCTTTCCAGCGGTTTTCCGCCCCGGTTCCGTTTCCGGGCGTTTAACGGGAGAGCTCGTCCAGTTTTCTCAGACGGTGACAGAGGCAGGACTTGGTAACGGGGGGCTCAAAGAGGACGGCAAGCTCGCTGAGAGTGGCCTCGGGGTGCTCGGTGCGGAGCCGGGCGGTCTCCCGGAGCTTTTCGGGCAGCGCGTCCAGCATGCCCTTTTCCCGGAGCCTGCGGATGGCGTCCAGATGCTCCTGGGCGGCGTCCACGGCTTTTCCTAGGTTGGCGGTGTCGCAGTTTACCCGGCGGTTCACCCCGCTGCGCAGATGCTTTTCCACCTTGGCGGACATGATCTTCATGGCGGAGACCGGCGCGCCGATGGTAGTTAGAAAATCCTCGATGGATTCGCTCTGCTTGAAATAGGTGATGTAATTGGCGTTGCGGGGGGCGGCCTTGGGGGAAAACGACATGTCCAGAAGCAGGGCGAAAAGCTCCCGGCTCACTTTGAAATGGGGGGTGGCCAGTTCCAGGTGGTAGCGCTTTTCCGGGTCGGTGACCGAACCGCCGGCCAGAAAGGCGCCCCGGAGGAAAGCCTGCCGGCAGCAGTCCTCCTCCAGAAGACCGAAATTGATGTCATGGGAAATATGCCTTCCGGGGGTGTAGCCGAAGGCGTCGAAAATTTCCCGGAGCTTTTTGGGGTCGGTGATTTCCAGGTGAAGCTTGCCGGAGACGTCGGGCGAGTCCGGCAGGAGATCGAACCGGAGGCGGAAGGCCTTGTAAAAGAGCTTCGGGAGCCTCGCGGCCACGGGGCGGCTCCCCGTGACGATCCGGATCCGGACGGGGGAAAAGGTGTTGCAGTACAAAAGCACGCCGTAAGCTTCCGCCCGGGCGCAGCAGGTCTTATTCATGGGAATGCGGCAGAGTTCCGCTTTGGTTTCGGACGAAAAGGACATGATGCGCCTCCTTGCAGGGGCCTTATTGCCGGCGTCTCTCCCTCCGGACGGGGAAGGAAGACAGGGCTGGCCCGAAGTGGGTTTTTCCCGGTTATTGCTCCAGGATATACTGGACCATCAGATCGTCGTATTTTTCATAGGCCAGGCGCATGCTCCGCCGGGCATGGAGCAAAAGGAGCTCTTTGGCGAGGCTCTGAGAGCTGTGGCGGGCGTAATCCGAGGACTGGGAAACCATGGGCCGCAGGACGGGCTCCACACCCAGACGCCTCAGTTCCTCCGTATCCACCCGGATGGGTTCGGCGCCTTCCGCCTCGTAGCGCTCCCGGAGCTTTGCCGGGACGGGGGCGGAATTGGCGAGGCACAGATCGAAGAGGCCTTCCCGGGAATGGGCGAAGACGGCCTTCACATGATCGGAGGCGGTATAGCCCTCGGTCTCCCCTTCCTGGGTCATGATGTTCAGGATCAGGACCTTGAGGGCATGGGAAGCGGTCACCGCGTCCGCGATCCCTTCCACCAGGAGGTTCGGGATGATGCTGGTGTAGAGACTCCCCGGCCCGAAGAGGATCATGTCCGCGGAAAGGATGGCCTCCACGGCGGCGGGAAGAGCGGGCGGCCCCTCGGGCACCAGGCGCACCCGCAGGATACGGCAGTCCTGGGCCTTTTTAAAACGGAAGATCTTGGATTCACCCAAAACCTTGGTGTGATTTTCAAACTCCGCCTCGATATTCACGTTGGCCGTGGTGACGGGAAGGACGCGCCCGGTCACGGCCAGCACCTCTCCCATCCGGCTGACGGCCGTGTCAAAGGAGGGGGAAATGCCGTTGAGGGCGGCGAGGAACAGGTTCCCGAAGCTCTGGCCGGCCAGAACCCCCTCGGTAAAGCGGTAATTGAGCAGCTTTTCCATGGTGGGCTCGGTATTGGAAAGGGCGAGAATGCAGTTTCGTATGTCCCCGGGAGGCAGCATGCCCAGTTCCTGGCGCAGGACGCCGGATCCGCCGCCGTCGTCCGCCACGGTGACGACGGCCGTTATGTTCTCCGTATACCGCTTCAATCCGCGGAGCATGGTGGCAAGACCGTTCCCGCCGCCGACGGCGACGATGCGGGGACCCGCCCGGCGCGCAGCGCCGAACCGGCCGGGGTCTATTTCCTTCTCATCCAGCATGAGAGCCTCCTTGCGACTATTTCAGGGACCGGGTCATGTCCCGGTGGTTTTCCGATGCCTCGTACCCCTTGCGCTTGATAAATTCCGTCAGCGCCCGGGTGATTGCCACGGAGCGGTGCCGCCCCCCTGTGCACCCGACGCCGATGACCAGGGCGGTCTTCCCCTCCTCCACATACAGGGGGAGGAGGAAGCTCAGCATGGACTTGAGATGCTTCATGAAATCGTGGGTCTGGCGGTAGCTGAAGATGAAATCCTCCACCTCTTTCTCGAGGCCGGAAAGGGGCCGCAGGGCCTCGATATAATAGGGGTTGGGGAGAAAACGTACGTCGAAGACCAGGTCGGCCTCCATGGGAACCCCGTATCGGAAGCCGAAGGAAAGGACACTGACGCTCATGGGCACCTGGGACGCGCCCCGGCCGAAAAGCTTGATCACCTCTCCCCGTAGCTTCGCCAGAGAGAGAACTGAGGTGTCTATGATATACTCGGCACGGCTGCGCACGGGCTCAAGGACGACGCGCTCGGTGCGCACCGCTTCCTCCAGAGGAGTTCCCTCGTCGGCAAGGGGGTGCTTTCTCCGGCTTTCCTTGTAGCGGCGGATGATAACGTCCACAGACGCCTCCACGAAGAGGATCTTATAGTCGCAGCCCATTTCCGTCAGGTCGTCCAGTGCCTTGAAAAGCCCCTCGAAGGTGCGTCCGCCCCGGACGTCGGTAACCAGGGCCACCCGATCGTATTTCCCTTTTCCTGCGAGGCAGAGCTCGGCAAATTTCGGGATAAAGACCACGGGCATGTTGTCCACGCAGTAATAACCCAGATCCTCCAGAATGGAGACGGTCTTGCTTTTTCCCGCTCCGGACAGGCCCGAAATGATGAGAAATTCCATGTTTCTACCTCCCCGCCGCCGGCGGGTGATCCAAATCTGTCCCGTCCAGGATTTTGATTTCCGGTTCCAGGGTTACGCCGGAACGGCGGAATACCGTTTCCCGGACCAGGTCCATCAGCCGGAGAACGTCCTCACAGGTGGCTCCGCCCCGGTTTATGATGAATCCGGCGTGCTTCTCGGAGACCTGGGCGCCGCCCACGGCGGTTCCCTTGAGGCCCGCCTCCTGTATCAGGGCGGCGGCAAAATGGCCGGGAGGACGCTTGAAGGCGCTGCCCGCGCTGGGGTATTCCAGGGGCTGGCTCTGGCGTCTGCGGGCGGAGAGCTCCTCCATTTTCCCGCGGATACCTTCCGTATCTCCCGGGGCAAGGCGCAGGACGGCCCCGAGGACCACGCCGCCTCCCCCGGAAAAGACGCTGTGCCGGTATGAAAAGTCCAGCTCCCCTTCCCGAAGGGTCATGAGCTCTCCGGTTTCGGAAAGGGCGCGGACCTCATACACCGCGTCCTTCATTTCCCCGCCGTAGGCCCCCGCGTTCATCACCACGGCGCCTCCCAGGGTGCCTGGGATGCCGTGGGCAAATTCCAGACCTGCAAGACCACAGTCCCGGGCAAAGGAGGCAAGGCGGGAGAGCAGGACCCCCGCGCCCGCCGAGATCTCCGCTTCCCCGGTGCACCGGATGTCCCCCACCCCGTCGAAGGTGCGGATCACAAAGGCGTCCAGCCCCCTGTCGGGAACCAGAAGATTGGTGCCGTTGCCCACCGGGAGAGGATCAATATCCATTTCACGGGCGCAGCGAAAGGCCTCTGACAGCTCTTCCCCCGAACGGGGCAGGGCCACCAGCCTCGCCGGGCCGCCGATGCGGAAGGAGGTCATCCTGGACATAAGAACGTTTTCCTCCAGGGGAATGCCAGGCGCGCGGGTCTTCAGTTTTTCGGCCAGGGCCGCCACCCAGTCCATATGAATCCTCCAAACAATAGCTTTCATTGGTTTTTATGCCGCCGGGGCGGCTCTTATACCCCGAATTTGTTTCCGTTCCGGCCGGGAAAGGCTCCGGAGCCGCGATAGGCCACGCGGCCTAAAAACGCAGCGCCGATCATGCCGGCCTTATCCCCAAGCTCCGCCCTGACGATCTCGGTCTGGGGGACTTCCTTGCTGTACCGCTCCCGTTCCACAATCCGGCGGATGGGAAAGAGAAACGACTCGTCCGCCTCGTTGCTGACGCCTCCGCCCAGGCAGAGGATCTCGGGCTGAAAAATATTCACCAGGTTGACAACGCCGGCCCCCAAAAACCGGATGTATTCCTCCGTCACCCGCCGGGCCGCTTCGTCCCCTTCCCTGGCGGCGAGGAAGGCCGTCCTGCCCCCCGCTCCCTCCAGGGTGCCGCCGGATAGACGCCACATGAGGCTTTCCGGACTGCGCTCCATCTCCTCCCGGGTCAGGGCCTTGAGGCCGGTGGCCGAGGCGTAGGTTTCCCAGCAGCCTCTGCGCCCGCAGGTGCAGAGCCTGCCGCCGGTTTCGATCACCATATGGCCCACTTCCGTGCCGGCGCCGTTAAAGCCGGTGAAAATCCTGCCGTCTATGAGAACGCCGGCTCCGATCCCGGTGCCTATGGTGAGGACCAAGGCGCTTTCCCGCCCGCGGGCGGCGCCGCAGAAGACCTCGCCCAGAAGGGCGCAGTTGGCGTCGTTGTCCAGAAGGACGGGAATGTTCCAGCCGCTCTGAAAGAGCTTACGGACGGGGGTGTTTAAAAAGGGCAGGTTGCAGGTATAGATGATGACGCCCGAAGCCCTGTCCACCGTACCGGGAATCCCCATGCCCACCCATTCGACCTGCTCGCGGGAGGCGCCGCCCGCCTCCAGGACCTCCAGGGCGACCGCCAGGATATCCGAAACAATGGCTTCGGGCCCGAGAGAAGGGTTGACCTTCCGTTTGGAGGAGGCAAGCAGCCGCCCCTCCTGATCCACGAGGCCGGCGGCCAGATTGGTGCCGCCCACGTCAATGCCGATATACAAAACAGTCTCACTCCTCCGGCCGCAGGACGGGGTCCCGGCCCCGGTTCCCCGCCGGAGGGCCGCTATTTCCCTTCCTTTTCGGCGCTCAAAGTCTGATCAAAGTGCCGGTTGATCTGCTGGGTGAATTCCTGGGCGGCGTTGAAGCCCAGTTTCTTGTGGCGGTTGTTCATGGCGGCCACCTCGATGATCACCGCCAGGTTTCGCCCGGGCTTGACCGGGACGGTGAGGGAGGGAACCTTGATATCCAGGATGGTGGTATAGAGGTTTTCAAGGCCCAGCCGGTCGTAGATGGCCCCGTCCCTCCACTGCTCCAAATTAATCACGAGATCGATCTGCTGGGAGGGCTTGATGGCACTCATTCCGAAGAGGCGCCGCACGTCGATGACCCCGATGCCCCTGAGCTCGATGTAGTGCCGGATCAGCTCCGGCGCGGTGCCCACCAGAGAGCGGGAAGTCACTTTCTTGATTTCCACGGCGTCGTCGGCGATGAGCCGGTGACCGCGCTTTACCAGTTCGATGGCGGTTTCGCTCTTGCCGACGCCGCTCTCCCCCAGGATGAGGATGCCCTCGCCGTAAACCTCCACCAGAACCCCGTGCCGGGTGATACGGGGGGCCAGGTAGCCCCGGAGACTTGCAATGACGGTGCTCATGAACTCGGAGGTGGTATCCTTGGTGCGCAGCACGGTCTTGTCGTACTTTTCGGCCATTGCCAGACACTCGGGAAAGGGTTCCATCCCCCGGGAGATGACAAGGGCCGGGATGTCCCAGGACAAAAGACGCTCGAAGCTCTCGGAGCGCTGGGCCGGGGACATGCCCTCCAGATAGGTGGTCTCCACCTTCCCGATCACCTGAAGCCGCTTGGGATCGAAGTAATCGAAGAAGCCGGCCAGCTGAAGACCGGGGCGGTTCACATCCGCGGTGGTGAGGACCTGCTTTTCCATTTTTTCGCCCGCTCGGATGATCTCGAGATTGAACTCGTCGATCACCTGACGGAGCCTGACGCTGTACGGACTGTCCATAGGGAGCACCCCGCCTCTCTTTTGTATGGGAAGACAAGATCGTGAGGAGGTTGTCTTCGCTATCCAATTTATTATATACAGGAATCCGCTTTTTCGCAACACCCCAGCGTATTCCGAATTGTCGCCGCCAGCGCATCCGGCAAGCACTGGAACACGAATGGAGAAAGAAAATTCTTCTTGCTTTTTGCAGTTTGTTCTGATATGATACTTAGTGCTGTCGGAAGACAGCGGAAAATCGTCTCACGCGGGGAGGTGCAGCAAATGGCCAGATGCGAGTATTGCGACAAGGGCGTTTCTTTCGGGATCAAGGTCTCCCATTCCCACCGGCGTTCCAACCGGACCTGGATGCCCAATGTGAAACGGGTCAAGGCTATCGTGAACGGAAGTCCCAAGCATGTGTACGTTTGTACCCGGTGCCTCCGCTCCGGTAAGGTGCAGCGCGCGGTATAACGGAATATTCAAAGTATGGCCCTCCGGCTTTTGCCGGAGGGTTTTTATTTTTCGACACCTCCGTCTTTTTCTTTCTTTGCCGAACGCAGCCTTATGGCGGCATCACCCGGAGAAGAGGGGCGGCATATAATGCAGTACCGGCCAAGGATGCCGGGGAATGTGAGGAAAATAGAAATGGACGACAGACAAGAAATCAAAAAAGACGTTACCTGCGGAACCGTTAATCAGTATTATAATATCATCTGTGAAAACAAGCGCGAGGAGAAAAAAGAACCGGAGAAGAAGCCCGAGAAGCCCTGCTGCTTCCCCTGCTGCTGCTGCTGCTGCTGCTTCCCCTGCTGCGCATCCCAGCCGATGAAAGAGCCGGAGAAGAAGCCCGAGAAACCCTGCTGTTTCCCCTGTTGCGGTGGCAATGGATGGGCTGACGGCGGCAAAGATACGAACTGGGCATAATTCAGCATAAGCTAAGATATTTTCTATTACAATAAACTGAATACGAAGCCGCCTTGTCTTCAGATAAGGCGGCTTCGTATTTTTTACTGCAACGGACGAATGATATCGGGTTTTCGTCGGGTAATTGCGATAATTATTCCTGAATCGGGTGGCAAATATCATTTTTCCGCATACCATGGGGTGAAACTCAAAGGGAAAGGAAGGATCGTTTGGCAGAGCAGATTTTTTACCTTCCGCGGGTCGTTATGGAGGGCGGAGCCACGGCATACGCAAAGGTCCGGGGCGGGAGCGCCTATCCCCGCGTGCAGGGCGAGGTATTTTTCTATCCCTTCCAGGAAGGGAGTCTGGTACTGACCAGCATTGAGGGGCTGCCGCCCGGGCGGTTTCTTGGGTTCCACGTCCACGAGACGGGAAAGTGCGAGACCGCAAAAGGAGATGCCGGCGATTTTGCCAGCGCCGGGGGGCACTTCAATCCCAAAAACGAACTGCACCCCAACCACGCCGGAGACCTCCCGGTCCTCCTGTCAAACGACGGCTTCGCCTACAGCCTGGTATACACCGAGCGCTTCACTCCCGCTCAGGTGCTGGGACGGAGCGTGGTGATCCACGCCATGCCGGACAATTACAGGAGCCAGCCCTCTGGGGATTCGGGAGACAGGATTGCCTGCGGGGTCGTAGAAAAGACCACGCCCGCGCGGAAATGAGCATGGACCGGGAGACGGTTCTCCGACTCCCGGTCCTCCTCTGAAATATTATGTAAACCGAATGGACTTCTCGCGGCACAAGCGCGCCTTTGGTTCCCCGGCGTGCGGGGATGCCGCGAGGGATCCCCGGCAAAAAACTGCAGCGCCCGAAGGACATGCAGCAGTTCCTTCGGGCGCCTGACGTTTCAATTCGGTTCAGGTCCAGCTGTCCTCGATCTCGTGCTTGCGGGAGCGGGTCATGAGCTCCTGGAGAACGGTTTCAGGGCGGCTTCCTTGATACAGAACGCGGTAGGCGCCCAAAGAGATGGGCATTTCCACATTGTAGCGTTCGGAGAGAGATTTGGCCACTTCGGCGGCAAAATAGCCTTCCACCACTGCGCCGATGCGGCGCACCGCCTCGGCGGGCTCCACGCCCTGGCCGATAAGAATGCCGGCGCGGCGGTTCCGGGAGTGCATGGAGGTGCAGGTGACGATGAGATCCCCCACGCCGGCAAGGCCCGCGAAGGTTTCCCTGCGCCCGCCCATAGCCGCGCCCAGGCGGGCAATCTCGGCGAGGCCCCGGGTCATGAGCATGGCCTTGGTATTGTCCCCGCAGTTCATCCCGTCGCAGACGCCGCTGCACAGGGCAATGACGTTCTTGAGAGCGGCGCCCAGCTCCACCCCGACGATATCAGGGCTGGCGTAAACCCGGAAGCGGGGGCACATGAAGACGTCCTGGACAAATTCGGCCGCCTTCCTGTCTACCGAGGCGGCCACGCAGCCGGTGGGAACTCCCCGTCCCACTTCCTCGGCGTGGGAGGGGCCGGAAAGAGCCACCATGGGGTGCCCTTCCCCGGTTTCCTGCGCGATCACCTGGGACAGGCGGAGCATGCTGCCCTTCTCAATTCCCTTGGAGACGGAAACCAGGACGGCATCGGGCGCCAGGTGCGGCGCCGCCTTTTTTGCCGTTTGACGCACCGCGAAGGAAGGAGCGGCAAAGACCACGACCGCGGAATCGGAAATTTCGGTTATATCGGAGGTAATCTCCAGATCTTTGGACAGGGGTACGCCGGACAGAAGCGGATTTTCCCCGGAGGAGCGAAGACGCTCCTCCTCCTCAGGGAAAGCGGACCATAGGCGCACCTTGTGGCCGTTTTCCAGAAGCAGAAGGGACAGGGCCGTGCCCCACCCACCGCTGCCGAGAACGGATATATTCATTCAGCATCACCTTTTTCCGCCGTATTTCGGCCCGGGGCCGGAAATAAATACAGTCCGTATTCAGGGGGATTTCTTTCTGCGGAAGGAAAAGCGGCTCTCGGTGCCGTTTTTAATGCGGGTAAGATTGCCCCGGTGCATAAAAATGAGCATGGCGCTGCACAAAACGGTCATGAAGGTATAAAAGGGGCTGTGCCAGAAAAACCAGGCGGCAAAGGGAAAGAACACGGCCGCCATGATGGAGCCGAGGGATATGTACCGGGTCAGAACGACCATGACGAGAAAGGCGATAATCACCACGGCGAAGATCCTCAGATCGATGAGGGCAACCAGAGTGCCGCCGGAGAGGACGCCCTTGCCCCCCTTAAAGCCGAAGAAAACCGGGAAGGTGTGCCCCAGCATGACGAAAAAGCAGGCCAGAAATTCCCCGCCCACGGCGAAGCCCAGAGAACCCATGAGCCAGCGGCCGAAGAAATAGGCCAGGACCGCCTTGAGGATATCCCCCAGAAGGACCAGGGCAGTGAGGCCGCCGCCGAAGCTGCGGTAAAAATTCGTAAGGCCGGCATTGCCGCTGCCGTGACTGCGGATGTCGTTTTTCAGGATGTATTTGGAGACGATGATGGAGCCGTTGAAGCAGCCCAGCAGATAGGACACCACGGCCACAATCAGAGCGTACAGATACAGTGTCTGCATACCTCTTCCCCTTTTCTGAAGGTTATTCCGCCTCTCCCCTGCGCCGCACCTTCATGCGGATGGGGGTCCCTTCCAGACCGAAGACGCCGCGGATCTGGTTTTCCAGATACCGCTGATAGGAAAAATGGAACAGCTCCGGATCGTTGACGAAAACCACGAAATTTGGGGGCTTCACGCCCGTCTGGGTCATATAGTAGATTTTCAGACGCTTCCCCTTGTCGCTGGGGGGCTGGACCCGGGCGGTGGCGTCGGCCAGGACGTCGTTGAGCATGCCGGTGGTGATGCGCATGGAGCTCTGGTCGTTGACATAGTTGATGAGTTCGAAAAGCCTGTCTACCCTGCGGCCGGTTTTTGCCGAAATGAAAAGGACGGGGGCGTAGGTCATAAAGGGCAGATCCCGCCGGATATCCTCCCGGGCGCGGTCCATGGTGTGATCGTCCTTTTCCACCGTGTCCCACTTGTTGACGACGATGACGGCGGCCTTGCCGGAATCGTGGACAATCCCCGCGATCTTGGTGTCCTGCTCGGTGACGCCCTCCCCGGCGTCGATCATCACAAGGCAGACGTCCGCCCGGTCGATGGCCATGGTGGCCCGGAGGACGCTGTAGCGCTCTATGCTGTCATCCACCCGGGATTTTTTCCGCATTCCGGCGGTATCGATGAAGAGGTATTTTCCCGTTTTGTTTTCAAAAAAGGAGTCCACCGCGTCCCGGGTGGTTCCGGGCGTGTCGCTGACGATGACCCGCTCTTCCCCAAGGATGCGGTTTACCAGAGAGGACTTGCCCACGTTGGGTTTTCCCACCAGGGCAACCTTGATCACATCCTCTTCCGAGTCCTCTTCCTTTTCCGGAGGGAAGCGGGAGACGCAGGCGTCCAGGATATCCCCGGTGCCGTGCCCGTGAAGGGCGGAGACCGGATAGGGGTCCCCCAGGCCCAGGTTGTAAAATTCGTAGATCTCCGGGTCGGTAGGGCCGGTGGAGTCCATCTTGTTTACCGCCAGGATCACCGGCTTTTTGGAACGGAGGAGGATATTTGCCACTTCTCTGTCGGAAGCGGTGAGCCCCGTGCGGATATCGGTGAGAAAGAGAATGACGTCGGCACTCTCGATGGCGATTTCCGCCTGGCGGCGCATGAAGGACAAAAGCTCGTCGCCGGACTCCGGTTCGATGCCCCCGGTGTCCACCAGGGTAAAGCGCCTCCCGTTCCAGTCGGTTTCGGCGTAAAGCCTGTCCCGCGTGACCCCGGGGGTATCCTCCACGATGGAGAGCCTTCGGCCCACCAGTTTATTGAAGAGCATGGACTTGCCCACATTGGGCCGGCCCACGATGGCGACTATGGGATTTGGCATTGGGGATCACCTCCCGGGATTTTATCCGGTTTAAATTTCAAATAAAGCCTTTGCCAGAGCCCCCCCGTCCGTCTGCACGGAAAGGACCGGAACGCCCAGGGCGCTGGACGCTTCCTCCGGGGTCACATCGTCTAAAAAGACGTCTCCCCCGTGGCGCAGCATGACCGCAGGAATGAGAAGACGCCCGCCCAGGTCCCGCCCGGATAGCTGGGAGATGAGATCCCCGCCGGTGACAAGTCCGGCCACGTCAATGGTCTCGCCGAAAAAGCGGTTCACCACGGGCAGGATCCGGCAATCAACAGTATGACAGCTTCCGGCGGCCAGGTCAACCAGTCTTTTCAAAAAGGGGGCGGCGGCAACGCCGGTGGCGACGGAGCAGGGACGGCACACGGCGGA
This sequence comes from Papillibacter cinnamivorans DSM 12816, assembly GCF_900176335.1. Lineage (GTDB taxonomy): Bacteria > Bacillota > Clostridia > Oscillospirales > Oscillospiraceae > Papillibacter > Papillibacter cinnamivorans. The sequence goes on along the minus strand of NZ_FWXW01000001.1, from coordinate 199,950 downwards.
AGGAGGAATTTCCTCCAGAGCCGCCAGAAACTCCGCTTCCAGCAGGCGGAGCATGCCCACGCCGTTTTCCAGCTGGGGATAGTCCTCATAGTATTCCTCCGGCGGGAGGGACAAATTCGCCTTGAGGTAAAGCTCGTCCGCGCAGAAAAAGACGCGGGAACCGAAACGGGAAAGGCAGGCTTCCCCGAATAAATCCACCTGACGGACCGCCTCGGCCGCCTCTTCCCTTCCGAAAGGCCGGAGAGGATACAGACCCTCCCTGTGCTTCGTAAGGCCCACGGGGACGACGGAGACGCTGGCGACTTCGGGATAGAGGGCGGCAAGCTCCTCCATGGTGCGGGAGAGTTCTTCCCTGTCGTTGAGACCAGGGCAGAGGACGATCTGGCAGTTCATGACGATTCCGGCCGCGGCAAGAGCGCGCATGCGTTCCATGCCCTCCGCGCCTCTGGGGTTTCCCAGCATACTGGCCCGGAGCTCGGGATTCGCAGCGTGGACGGAAACGTTGATGGGGCTGATGCGCAGGTCGATAATCCGCTTCAGCTCCCGGGAGGAGAGATTCGTGAGGGTGATGTAATTTCCCATGAGAAAGGACAGACGGGCGTCGTCGTCCTTAAAATACAGGGTTTCCCGCATGCCGGGAGGAAGCTGGTCCACAAAGCAGAAGACGCATTTGTTGGCGCAGGAGCGGGCTTTGTCCATAAGATAGGTTTCAAACTCAAGCCCCGGGTCTGCCCCCTCGCTCTTGCGGAGCCGGACGCGGCGCACGCGGCCCTCCCCGTCCTCCAGCTCCAGCTCGAGGCGGGGATCGTAGGCGTAGAACCGATAATCCAGCACGTCGGCAATCCGGTGCCCGTTGACGGAAAGAAGGCGCTCCCCCGGACGGACGCCGGAGCAGTGGGCCGGACTGCCGTGTGCAACTTTTTTGATGATCGCGCCGATGGGAGGTCTCCCCTTTCACCGGTTGAGGCCCTTGAGCCCGTTTTCTTTTACAAGGATATATGATGGGAGGGAAAAAAGCAAGAATCTGAATTTGCAAATGGCTTGATAGAGGTATGATATGTTTTTCGAGGGTTTGGACGAGAGCTGCGCGCTCCCCGCTGGGGGTAACTTTTCCTGCATAGGAAAAGTTACCAAAAGGATGCCAAAAGGCTTCGGCCTCTTGGATCTCCATGGGGAGGGTGCTCCTGTTGGTGCGCTTAATGACAGATTGACTATCGGCAGTTTCGAACGCACGGACAGCTCTGTGGCAGGAGGTCTGTTTTTCTGCCCGCGACCGGAGCTCCACGGGTTTGAGTCTGTGGGACTCATTGGGTCTGCGAAAACGTAGCTTGTGCGACGTTTGAGAAGATTCTCATTCTGGCGCACCTTTTTCGGCCGCTTTTCCCGGCGAGTGGAAAAAGGAACCCCCGCCGGAGGCGCGTAATACCTGTTCTTATAAAGCTTCTCTAAAGAAGATTTATTATGAATGGTTTGGACGGGAGCTGCGCGCTCCCCGCTGGGGGTAACTTTTTGTTTCTGCAAAAAGTCACCAAAAACAGACCAAGAGGCTTCGGCCTCTTGGAACTCATGGGAGAGTGCTTCTGTGGGTGCTCTTAATAACGGATTGACTATCGGCAGTTTCGAGCGCACGGAAAGCTCAGTATCCATAAGCCTATTTTCAGCCCGCGATGGGGACTCTATAAGGTTTGGCCTGTGGGGCTCATTGGGTCTGCGAAAACCGAGTCTGTGCGACGTTTCACAGGATGGGCCTTTTTCAAGGCTTCCCGGTTTATAAGAGATTATAAAAAAAGTTTTAAAGCTTGGTTAATATATTATGTTAACCTGTTGACGGAGATGAGCAGGGGAAAATAAAAAAGCTCCGCAGAAAAGCAAAGAGGAGGACTTCTCCTCCTCCGTTTCCTGCTTGCTTTTTACTTTGCGCTGTTTGCCTTGGATTCCGCAACGACCAGGATCTCACGGCCGTTATAGGTTCCGCAGGCCTTGCACGCCCTGTGGGGCATACGGTAGGCTCCGCATTTGGGGCAGGTTACGACACCCGGAGTCTCGAGCTTCCAGTGGGAACTGCGCCTTTTATCGCGCCGGGTTTTGGATGTTTTTCTCTTGGGGACCGCCATTCGGTGACACCTCCTTGGTTATAACCGCCCCAGAGGGCAATTGTTATCATATTCAGGAAATCCGGCCAATCCGCCGGAAAAGAAAATTACTGCTTGTTCAGAAGCTGGTTGAGGACCGCCAGACGGGGATCGGGTTCGGGCCTGCAGCTGCAGGGCCCCTCGTTGAGATCCTTGCCGCATTTGGGGCACAGACCCTGACAGTCTTCGGAGCAGAGGTTTTTCGTCTCCATCTCCAGAATGATCGCAGAGGTCACAAGGTCGCTCACATCCACCGTATCAGATTTCAGAAGGACAATGTCGCCTTCTTTCTCTCCGGAAAGCTCGCTTGCCAGGATCAGATTGAGCTTCGTATGCTGAGGACGGGAGAATTCCTTGAGACACCGGTCGCACACGCAGTGGAGATTGGTGTCCGCCTCGGCGGTCAAAACAAGAACGCCGGCGGAGTTTCTCACTTCGCCGGAGACCTGTACCGGTTCAGCGACAGGACAGTATCCGGAAAATTCAAGGTCGGATAAATCCAGCTTATACCGAAACGGGATCCTGCCGCCGGGATTTGTGAGAATTTCGCTTAAATTCAGACGCATGATCCACCTCGCACAATGGTACAGAGGGTATTATAGTGGAAAAAGGATTGATTGTCAAATACTTTCTGCCATGCTGCAATAGCCGCTTTTCAGAATAGCAACCCGGTGCGGAAAAGTCAATAGCCGGCGGGAAATTTCCTTTCCTTTGAATTTTAATGCGCGCAGGGGTATTCTATGGTATGATGTATCCGCAATTGTTCCCAGGATGACGGACACGGAGGCGAAGGCATGAGAGAGTTCACGGCGGGAAAAAACGACGCGGAGCGCAGGCTGGACCGGTTCTGCCTGCAGGCGGCCCCCCGGCTGCCCTCGGGACTCGCGCAGAAATACATCCGCCTGGGACGGATCAAGGTAAACGGAAGACCCGCCCGGGGAGACACCCGTCTTGCGGAAGGAGACCGGGTGCAGATGTATTTAAACGACGAGCTGTTTGAGACACCAGGAGCCGAGGAGGCCTGGCGCCGGGTAAAGGAACCGCGCCTGTCCGTCCTGTATGAGGACGATAATATCCTGCTGGCGGATAAAAAACCGGGCGTTTCGGTCCACGCCGACGAGGAGGAAACGGTAAACACCCTCATTTCCCATATCCAGGCCTATCTTTATCACAAAGGCGAATGGGACCCCGCCAAAGAAAACTCCTTCTCCCCCGCCCTGTGCAACCGCATCGACCGGAACACCGGGGGAATCGTCATCGCCGCCAAGAACGCCCCGGCCCTGCGCATCCTCAACGAGAAGATCCGGGACAGGGAGATCCTGAAGTTTTACCTTTGCATCATCCACGGCAGCATGGAGCCGCAGGAGGGGACTCTGGAAGGGTTTCTCCTCAAGGACGAGGGGAAAAAGCAGGTTACCGTGCGAAGGGCCCCGTTCCCCGGGGCGCGGAAGGCGATCACCCGGTACCGGACACTGAAAACGGAGGGCGGGCTTTCCCTTCTGGAGTGCGAACTGGTTACCGGGCGGACCCACCAGATCCGGGCCCAGTTCGCCGCCGAGGGGCATCCCCTGCTGGGAGACGGGAAATACGGCATTCAGGCCAAGGACAGGCCCTACGGGCGGAAATACCAGGCCCTGTATTCCTACAAGCTCGCCTTCGCCTTCCGATCCGACGCGGGGATTTTAAACTACCTGAAGGGCGCGTTTTTCCGGGTACAAGATGTGGATTTTGTAAAGGAATATTTTACAACGGGGACTGGCAAATAATTGTTGACTTTCCCGGTATTTTAATGTATATTTCATTCTTGATTACTGCTGATTCCGACAAGAACGGCGGTGCCACAAGCAGGAAAAAAACGGATTATCGTGCTTAACCGGGGTTTTTCTGAAATTATCAAAAAATTATGCGGAATTTCACGGATATTTGGAGATAACGCGTGATTCGTTGAGAAAATACCTTCACCCAGCCCGCCGGGTGGCCCGGACGAGGAAAACGGGCGAAATCGCCGGCAGGACTGCGGGGGCGGAGGAAGCGCTCCCTTTCAATTTTATCGGGAAACGGGGGAGGATACATGTCCAAGGAACTCATCCGCCTGGAAAACTGCGTCATGGAGTTCGACGGCGAGATTGTTCTCAATTCCATCAATCTCAGCATCAAGGATAAGGAATTTTTAACGCTGCTGGGTCCCTCCGGCTGCGGAAAGACCACCACGCTCCGGATTATCGGCGGATTTGAGAGGCCGACCCGGGGCGACGTTTGGTTTGACGACGTAAGAATCAACGACGTACCGCCCCATAAGCGCCGGGTCAACACGGTGTTTCAGCGGTACGCTCTTTTTACGCACATGAACGTGTTTGAAAACGTGGCCTTCGGGCTGCGGATTTCCAGGACCCCTGAGGCGGAGATCCGCCGCCGGGTGGCCCAGATGCTGGAGCTCGTGAACCTGCCGGGGTATGAAAAGCGGCAGGTCAATTCCCTTTCCGGCGGGCAGCAGCAGCGGGTGGCCATCGCCAGGGCCATCGTGAACAACCCCCACGTACTGCTTCTGGACGAACCCCTGGGAGCCCTGGATCTGAAGCTGCGCAAGGAGATGCAGACCGAGCTCAAGCGGATCCAGCAGCAGGTGGGGATCACCTTCGTATACGTCACCCACGACCAGGAAGAGGCGCTTACCATGAGCGACACCGTGGTGGTGATGAACCAGGGGAACATCCTCCAGGTAGGCACCCCCGTGGATATCTACAACGAGCCGCAGAACGCCTTCGTTGCAAGCTTCATCGGAGAGAGCAACATCATCGGGGGAATTATGAACAAGGACAGGCTGGTGACCTTTTCCCACCAGCAGTTTGACTGCGTGGACTCCGGCTTCGCCCCCGACGAGCCGGTGGACGTGGTGATCCGGCCGGAGGACCTGCAGGTGGTCGCCCCCGAGGAGGGGCAGATCCGGGGGATCATACGGTCGGTGGTCTTCAAGGGCGTCCACTACGAGATGATGGTGGAAAACTCCTCTTTTACCTGGATGGTCCATTCCACCTACCAGCGGCAGGTGGGCCAGGCGGTGGGGCTGCGCCTCACGCCGGACGACATCCACATCATGCACAAATCATAGGGGGTGTGAGGATGAAAGCGCGGTATATTTCCGTCCCCTATGTGATCTGGATGGCGCTTTTCGTAATCGCCCCTCTGATCCTGGTGGTGATCTTCGCATTTACCTCCGAGGCGGGAGGGTTCACCCTGGAGCACTTCGCAAGGATGAGCCGGTATGTGGGCATCTTTGCAAACTCTCTGTTTCTGGCCCTTGTGGCCACCGCCATCTGCTTCGCCGCGGGATACCCGGTGGCCTATATCCTGGCCCGGAAGGAATCGGTCTTCCGGAGGGTGGGCATGCTCCTTATCATGCTGCCCATGTGGATGAATTTTCTGCTGCGCACCTATGCGTGGATGTCCCTTCTGGAGGACAACGGACTCATCAACCGGTTCCTCACCTTTCTGGGCCTTCCCGGCATCAGCGTCATCAACACCGACGGCGCCGTGGTGATCGGTATGGTGTATAACTTCCTGCCCTTCATGATTTTACCGATTTTCTCCGTCATTGAAAAAATCGATCGGAGGACCATCGAGGCGGCCCAGGACCTGGGGGCCAATTCTCTGGTGGTGTTCCGGCGGATCATCTTCCCTCTCAGCCTTCCGGGGGTGCTGTCGGGGATCACCATGGTTTTCGTTCCCTCGGTGAGCACCTTCGTCATCTCCCGGCTTTTGGGCGGAGGAAAGACGCTGCTTCTGGGCGATCTCATTGAGATGCAGTTTTTCGGCAACGCCTACAACCCCTACCTGGGCTCGGCCATCTCTTTAGTGATGATGGTCATCGTGATGGTCTCCATCGCCATCATGAACCGGTTCGGCGAGGGTGAGGAAGGAGCGATGCTGCTGTGATCAGAAAGCAGGCGGAGAGCATTGCCTCGTCCATCGCCCGCCGGGTGAGCGGAGCTTTCGGCAACGTTTACACGGGACTCATCTTCTTTTTCCTCTACGCGCCCATCGCGGTGCTCATCATTTTTTCCTTCAACGCCTCCAAAAGCCGCACCATCTGGGCGGGCTTCACGCTGGACTGGTATATTAAACTTTTTCAGGACTCGGGAATCATGGACGCCTTCGGCACCACCATTCTCGTTTCCGTCCTGGCCGCCGCCATCTCCACCGTGGCGGGAACCGTCGCGGCGGTGGGCCTGCAGAACCTTCGCAGGCGGCCAAGGAGCATCCTAATGGCGGTGAACAACATCCCCATCACCAATGCGGATATCATAACCGGCGTATCTTTGATGCTGCTTTTCGTCTCGGCGGGAAAGCTCATGGGCTTTACCCTGGGGTTCGGGACCCTTCTCATGGCCCATATTACTTTCGATCTGCCCTATGTGATCCTCTCGGTGACACCCAAGCTGCGGCAGCTGGACAAGCACACCTTCGAGGCGGCACAGGACCTGGGGGCGACCCCCTTCCAGGCGTTCCGTAAGGTGATCCTGCCGGAGATCCGCCCCGGGGTGGTCAACGGCCTCATCATCGCCTTCACCATGTCCATCGACGATTTTGTGATCAGCTATTTTACCGCAGGTTCCCGGGTGGAAACTTTGGCCATGGCCATCTATTCCATGACGAGAAAACGCATCAACCCCGAAATCAACGCCCTGTCCACCATCCTCTTCGTCTCGGTTCTCACCCTTCTTATCATCGTGAACGTCCGGCAGGCAAGGCAGGAGCGGCTGGCGGAGGCGGCGATGCTCAAACCGCCGGAAGAAGAGGTTTAAAAGTTTAATAACAGGATTAAAATTCCCAGTGGACCCAGTCCCGGGCCCTCCGGCACTTCGAAGGATCGCGGCCACGCCGCTTACCATCTTAACAGGAAAGGGGATCATACTAAATTGAAAAAAAGAAACGCCGCTTCCATGGCACTGGTTCTGGCGCTGACGCTGGTTCTGGGTGTTCTGGGGACGGGCTGCGGAGCCACCACGCAGGAAAAGCGGGAGGTAAACGTTTACAACTGGGGCGAATACATCGACACGGACGTCCTTACGCAGTTTGAAAAGGAGACGGGCATCAAGGTCAACTACAAGACCTATCCCACCAACGAAGCCCTTTACTCCTCTTTAAAAAGCGGCGGAGTCAGCTACGACGTAATCATTCCTTCGGACTATATGATCTCCAGGATGATCCAGGAGGACATGCTGGATAAGATCGATTTCAAAAACGTGCCCAACGCCGACAAGGTGGACGAGGTCTACCGGAATCCGGAATACGATCCAACCGGAGAATACAGCGTACCCTACATGTGGGGGACCGTGGGCATCATTTACGACACAAAGGTTGTAACCGAGCCTGTCACCAGCTGGAGCATCCTCTTTAACGAAAAATACAGCGGCAAGATCCTGATGTTCGACAACTCCAGGGACGCCATCGGCATTGCCCTCAAATACCTGGGCTATTCCTACAACACCACCGACAAAGACCAGATCAAGGAAGCGGTGGACCTTCTTGTCCAGCAAAAGCCTCTGGTCCAGGCCTACGTGATGGACCAGATCTTTGAAAAGCTCACCGGCGGCGAGGCGGCCATCGGGCCCTACTACGCAGGAGACGCCGTCACCATGATGGAGGAGAACCCCGACCTCGCCTTCTGCCTGCCCTCCGAGGGTTCCAACATCTTCGTGGACGCCATGTGCATCCCCAAGGGAGCCGCAAACAAGGAGGAGGCCGAGGAATTCATCAACTTCATGTGCCGGGGAGACATCTCGGCGGCCAACTGCCAGGTGACCGGCTATTCCACCCCCATCGGCGAGGCGTACGACCTGCTGCCGGAGGATATGAGAGACAACACCGTCATGTACCCCGACAAGGAGACCCTCGCCAAGTGCGAGACCTATACCAACCTGCCCCAGGACATCCTGGACTTCTACGACGAGGAATGGGTCCGGCTGATGACGGACTAACGGCCCGATATTCGCCCGATATAAAAGCGCGCCCCAGAATCGGGGCGCGCTTTTGTTTTATCTGCTTAACAGCAGTTTCAGAGAATCTGAAAACAGGAAGCTGTTTAGCCCCTGCTTCTGAAGGCGAGAGCGCGGAATTCCGGCAGTTTAAAAATTCCCTACATCTGCGGATGCTCTACAAAACCGATTCCGATCGCGCCCGGACCTGAGTGAGCACCTACGATAATCCCCAGATCGCCGTCATATATGTGACCGGCGAAATTCGTTCTTTCTCTGAGATAGCGGATGATATAGCCAGCGTCTTCCTGACATCTTGCGTTTTGAATAATGATGATCAGCTTATTCACGTCAATCATTCTTGAAACCGCCGTATCGATCATGGCTTTCAGCGAATGCTTCCGTCCCCTTACCGCTTTGATGGGACGGACCACACCGTTTACGAATTCGCATATGGGCCGAATGTCGATCAGTCTTCCAAGAAAAGCAGCCGCTCCTCCGATCCGGCCCCCGGACTTCATATATTTCAAGCTGTTAACGACAAAAAGCGTGCTTGCATTTGTAATCATCTTATAGATTGTCTCAACAATATCCCCGAATTCCCCGCCGCTGTCGATCATTTTGGCGATCCCGATTTCCAGCGCAGCCTGTCCGCAGGCACAGGTATTGGAATTGATCACTTCCATTTGGATATCCTGATTCGTTTCTTTAAATATTTCTTTCGCGGAGACGGCCGTCTGGAAGCTTGAGGAGAGTTTGGAGGAAATCGTTGTTACGATAAATTTCTTAATGCCCTTTGCGTACTGCTCCTCAAACACGGTCAGCCAGTCATAAATATTGGGACAGGATGTCGTCGGGACCTCGTCGGGGTATTCTTCCATATGCCTGTAAAACTCGTCTATTTTATAATCAACATTTTCCCGGTAGAAATCGGGATTATTGAATTTAAAATAAAACGGAACCTCTCTGATCCTGTATTGTTCGATAAAGCTTCGCGGCAGATTCCCTGATGAATCAACAATCTGGCATATCGTATCGCTCATATATCCGCCTCCGTTTAAATAAACCGTTTCTACACACGGTTAGCGTTTTTTCTTTCTATTCAACAATACGCTTAAATGCAGCAAAGATAAAGATATTTCCTGAAAACGCAGGAAAATTTCTGTAACCGGAAAAAACCCGCACGCGCCGGAACCGGATGTTCCGTGAGCGAGCGGGTTTTTACGCAGGCGATTTTCCTCGGTTCCTTTGCCTTGCCCTATACGAGCATGCAGTTGCTGCCGGGCTTCTGCTTGCAGATCTTTTTCAGTTCGGACATCTTCTGGGACAATTCGTATGCCGTGTTGTACCGATTTCCCGGAACCACCACAACAGAGATGGACAAGAGGGGGAAATCCTCCTCGATGCCGTGACGGTTTTTAGTTGTTATGTAACCTTTAGTCAGGTCGTTTTTATTATAATACTGAAAGACGGACCGGTCGAACTGCTCTATGATACTCCGGCATATCTCCTCGACATGGTTTCCGTTTACCACCGCGATGAAATCGTCCCCGCCGATATGGCCGATAAAGTCTCTCTCCTCGGAGATGTTCGTGCGCAGGATCTGGGTGAAGCACCGGATGAACTTGTCGCCGTTTTCAAACCCGTAGACGTCGTTGTACGCTTTGAAATTGTCGATGTCGAAATATATGATATGACACCGGGCGGAGGAACCGACGCACTCCTCCAGTTTTTTTTCAATCATAACGTTACCGGGAAGCTCGGAGAGCGGATTTAAATGCTTTGCGTTGTTGACCTCGATCTGAATGGTTTTTTCCAGAAGATCTTTCACCGTTACGATGCCGTGGTACTTCCCTTCCCGGGTCACCGCGATAAAATCATACAGGTGCTCGTACTCCCGGCCCATGGCCTTTTTAGAGACGGTTTCGATGCTTTCATGGCAATCCACCTGTAAAAATTCCTTGCTCATGATTTTCTCGGCCGGTTTGCGGGAATACAGCGAGTAACCGTATTTGCCGGACAGGCGCCGGTACAATTCGGCGCGGGTGATCACGCCGATGATGGTTTCCTCCTCCGTAACGCATACCCCGGAGAGAGAAGGATCCTTCTCCATGCTTTCAAACACCTGGGAAATCAGGATTTTCGGATGGATCGTCCTCTGGGGAGTGGAAATATTGCTGACATACAGATCCGAGGGCTTTCTGTCAAGAAGATGGTTTTTCTTCCGATTGGCCTCTTTGATTGAATAAAGTACTTCGGCACCCAGGGGGAGAATAATGGGGTCCGGCCTCTGCAGATAATAGCCCTGGCCGTAGTGCACGCCGATATCGATAAGTTTCAGAAGCTCACTTTTTGTCTCGATCCCTTCCGCTATGAGAACGGTGTTCGTGAGGGTGGCAAATTCCGCGAAACTCCGGATGAGCGCCTGGCGGAGCACGTCTTTGTCGATGTCACGGATGAGGTTCATATCGAGCTTTATGTAGTGGGGATGGATATCGGTGATAAGATTGAGGCCGGAATATCCGGCGCCCGCGTCGTCGATGGCGATTTTATAAAACTGCTTTTTATAATTGTCGATGGTGCAGATGAAATCCGACGTATTTTTGATAAGGCCCTTTTCCGTGATTTCAAAGACGATGTTTTCGGGGTCCATGTTATATTGCTTCAGAAACTGCTTGGTGAATCCCTGCTGAAATTTCACGTCGTGGATCACCTGGGGATTCACGTTCAAAAACAATTTCAGCGGGGTGTTCAGGCGAAATGCCGTCTCGATCGCCGTTACGCGGCACAGTAGTTCCAGTTCCCAAAGCTTTCCGTATTTTTCCGCGCAGTCGAAGAGCGTCTTAGGACTTTGCAGCGCGCTGTCCGAGGGCCCCCGGCTGAGCGCTTCGTAACCAAATACCGAACCGTCCCGGAGCGAGACGACGGGCTGAAAAACGGTTTTGATCCGTTTGTTTTCCAGCACGTCCATAAACTGCTCTTCCAGCCTGCCGTCATCCGGCATCTTTTCGGTATCGCTCATCTGTCATCCTCTTTTCTTCCGGATGATTTATCTATTTTATTTGTCGTACACAAGCGTAAAATGCTACACAGCATTGAGTAAAATTCCTGTAAAATCAATTCTGCCGCAAGCTTTCCGCCGCTATCTTTTACTTGCGTTTTCCTGATGTTCAGTATACAGTAGTAGACAAAGCATCTGAAAAATACCCAGAAGGAGAGAAGACATGGAAATCAAAGTCGGGACCCGCGGCAAAATGGAAATGACCGTGACGAAAGAGGTGACCGCCAGCGCGGTTGGCTCCGGCGCGGTAGAAGTCTTCGGCACCCCCTTTATGATCGGGATGATGGAGGGAGCAGCCCTCACTTCCCTGCAGCCTTTTCTGGACGAGACCCAGGGCACCGTGGGCACCAATATCAACGTCTCTCATACGGCCCCCACTCCCATCGGGATGAAGGTGTGGGCGGAGTCCGAGGTGACAAACGTCACGGCCGGCGGGAAGATCATCGATTTCAAAGTGACGGCCTACGACGAGATGGGCGTCATCGGCACCGGCACCCACCAGCGGGCCATCATCCGCAACGACGCCTTTTTGAAAAAGGCCGCGGACAAGCTGGCTCAATGGAAAGCCGCGAAATAAAAGGGGTTTGCCCCAATGCGGGAATAATTGTTATGTAAACAAGATTACCGGGAAGCTTCTCAGCTTCCCGGTAATCTTGTTTGTGCAACGCGGAAAACCACCTGCTGAGCCGGCGGAAGAAAAAGGCTTTTGCCGCCTGAATACTCCTCCCTCCGGCGATCAGCCTCCCCTGTTAAAGAGAAGTGTCAGGCGAAGCCTGACGGAGGGATTCGGGATAAAACAGGAAAGATCAAGTAAGGAGGTTATCTTGCCAATCAGAATCCCACCACCGCTGAAGCGGCCCCCCTCCCTTTGACAAGGGCGGTACCCTTACAAGGCAAGAGCAAACCGCCGGCTAAGCCGGCGGTTTTTATTCTTTCAGATTCACATCATAATGCCCTGTCCCCCAGCCTGTGATATTCATAAAAGAACGGCACTTCCGGCAGGCTCAATCCAATCGGGAAAATCAGCTCTCCCGGTCGGTCTCCCGGCGGGGCTTGAGGTTTCCGATCTTTTGGCTTCTCCGGTCCAGCTCGGCGAGGACCTCGTCCACGGACACGCCCCGCTGGGCCAGCATCACCAGAAGATGATAGAGAAGATCGGACGTCTCGGAGACCAGCTCCGAGGGATCCCCGTTTTTGGCGGCGATGATGGTTTCGGCGCTCTCCTCCCCCACTTTTTTTAGGATCTTGTCGAGGCCGGCGGAAAAAAGATAGGAGGTATAAGAGCCTTCGGCGGGAGTCTCCTGCCGGAGCCGGATGACCCGGTACAGGTCCTGAAGGGTGTCGTTCATGGCGGTTCCTTTCCGCCCGCGAGACGCGGGCCGGAGATTTTCAGGTGATTGCATGCCGGGATGACGGAAGGGTTCAACCGCCGAATTCGGCGGCGATCCTGAAAAAGCAGCTTTGGTTCCCGGTGTGGCAGGTGGGGCCGTCGGGACGGCAGAGGAGAAGCAGAGTGTCCTCGTCGCAGTCCACCAGGATTTTTTCCACATGAAGAAAATTGCCGGAAGTCTCCCCTTTGTTCCAGAGGGCCCTGCGGCTGCGGCTCCAGAACCAGGCGGTACCCGTTTCCAGGGTCTTTTCCACCGCTTCCCTGTCGGAAAAGCCCAGCATGAGGACCTCGCGGGTCCTGGAATCCTGGACGATCACCGGGATCAGGGGTCCTTTCTGAAAGAGTGAGTCGATTTTAAACTCGTATTTCATATTCTTACCTCACCGGGATGTTTTGTGTTTTCAAATAGTCCTTCACCTGAGGGACGGTAAGCTCTCCGAAGTGGAAAAGCGAGGCGGCAAGAGCCGCGTCGGCCCCGGTTTTCTCAAAAACCTCGGCGAAATGCGGAAGGCTCCCGCAGCCTCCGGAGGCGATGACAGGGATGCGCAGCGTTTCGGTGACGGCCCGGAGCATGGGAAGGTCGAAGCCCGCCTTCGTACCGTCGGTGTCCATGGAGGTGAGGAGGATCTCCCCCGCGCCCAGGCGCTCGGCTTCGGCGACCCACTCCAGAAGATCCAGGCCCGTTGGCACCCTTCCCCCGCTCACCACGATTTCCCAGCCGCCGTCCCCCCTGGCCCTGGCGTCCGCCGCCAGGACGACGCATTGGCTGCCGAAGCGCTCGGCCGCCCGGGAAATGAGCGCTTTATCGGCGACAGCGGCGGAATTGACGGAGATTTTATCGGCTCCGGCCCGCAGCAGCTCCTGGAAATCTTCCACGGTGCGGATGCCGCCCCCCACGGTTAGGGGAACGAAAACCTGCTCCGCCGTCCGGCGCACCACGTCAGCCACGGTCCGCCGCGCCTCATGGGTTGCGGTGATATCCAGAAAGACGATCTCGTCGGCTCCCTGGTCGCTGTAATACTTCGCCAGTTCCACGGGGTCCCCGGCGTCCCGGATATTCACGAAGTTCACGCCCTTGACCACCCGGCCGCCGTGAACGTCCAGGCAGGGGATGATTCGCTTGGCTAGCACTGTTCCCCCGCCTCCCTTACGGCTTCTTTCAGGTCGATGGTACCGGCATACAAGGCCTTTCCGATGATGGCCCCGTCCATGCCCAGGTCCCGCAGACGGCGCACGTCCTCCAAGGTGGTGACGCCGCCGCTGGCGATAAGATTACAGTAGGTGGAGCGGCGCAGGGCGGCCAGGCGCTCGTAGGAGGGCCCGGAGAGCATCCCGTCGGTGTCTATGTCGGTGAATATGATGGTCTTCACGCCGAAGGACTCCATGATCCGGGCGAAGCGGTGATAATCCAGCCCCGCGTCTTCCGTCCAGCCGGCTGTGCGGACCATGCCGTCCTTGGCGTCGATGCCCACGGCGATACGGTCTTTGTAACGCACGACGGCGGCCCGGAGAAATTCGGGATCGTTTACCGCGGCGGAGCCCAGGACCATGCGATATACTCCCATGGCGTCCGCCCTTTCCAGGGCTTCCATGGAGCGAAGGCCGCCTCCCAGTTCCACCTGGAGGCCGCTTTTTTCGGCCACGGCCCGGACCAGGGCGCCGTTTTTCCCCACGCCGTCCTTCGCCCCGTCCAGGTCCACCATATGGACCATTTTCGCTCCGGCGGCGGCGAAACCCAGAGCGGCCTCCACGGCGTCATCCGCCACCCGGTGCACGGTGCCGAAATCCCCCTTGTTCAGGCGGACGCAGGCCCCGTCTTTCAAATCTATGGCAGGAAGGATTTTCATCGGTTCATCTCCCCGAAATTCTTCAAAATGGCGAGCCCCGCCTCGCCGCTCTTTTCCGGATGGAACTGGCAGCCGAAGACGTTTCCACGGGCGACGGCGGCCACCACCCGGGTCCCGTAATCGGTGACGGCGGTGACATCCTCTTTTTTCGCGGGAAAGGCGCAGTAGCTGTGAACAAAATATACGTAGGTTCCCTGAGGGATACCTTGGAAGAGAGGCGAAGGAGTCTCAAAGGAAAGGCTGTTCCAGCCGATCTGGGGCAGCTTGAGAGAGGTTTCGATCTTCCGGACCGGACCCTCCACGAGGCCGAGGCCCCGGCAGGGGCGCACCTCGTCGCTCTCCTCCAGAAGAAGCTGCATCCCCAGGCAGATGCCCAGAAGGGGCTTTTTTTGAGCTTCGGCGGCGATCACGCCGTCGAGCCCGGCTCTTCGCAGGGAGTCCGCCGCGTCCGGAAAGGCGCCCACGCCGGGAAGGATGATCCGGGAGGCGAGAGCCAGGCGCTTCGGGTCCCCGGTGATCTCGCTTTCATAGCCCAGGTAGCGCAGGGCGTTGGTGACGCTCAGGAGGTTTCCCACGCCATAATCCACCACGGCGGTAAAATCGGACATTTACAGGACTCCCTTCGTGGAAGTAATGCCGCCGCCCTCCACCCGGAGGGCTTCCTTCAGGCAGAGGCCCAAAGACTTGAAGAGGGCCTCGGTGACGTGGTGGGCGTTCCCGCCGTAAAGGGCCGTCTGGTGCAGCGTCAGCTCCGCGCCAAAGGCAAGCGCCCGCATGAATTCGACGGTAAGGCAGGACTCGTATTCCCCGATGCGCTCCTGGGGCATGGGGGCGTCAAAGACCAGAAAAGGCCGGCCGGAAAAATCCAGGACCGTACGGCAGAGAGCCTCGTCCATGGGAACGTAGGAGGATGCGAAGCGGCGGATGCCCGCCTTGTCCCCCAAGGCTTCCTTCAGGCAGCGGCCCAGGACGATCCCCGCATCCTCCACGGTGTGATGCCCGTCCACATTAAGATCGCCCCGGACGGTGAGCTCCATGCCGAAGCCCGCGTAAAAGGCCAGGGCAGTGAGCATGTGGTCGAAAAAGCCGATGCCGGTGCTCACGGAAATCTCTCCCCCGTCCAGGCAGAGACCCAGGGAAATTTCCGTTTCCTTGGTAGCGCGGGTAAGCTTCGAGGTTCGTTTCATATCACTTCTCCCCTTCCGAACGGATCCGAATGGAATTGGCGTGGGCGGTGAGGCCCTCGGAATCTGCAAAAGTCATAATATCCTCCGCCGAAGAGAACAGCGCGTCTTTTCCGTATTCCACGACGCTGATGCTTTTGCGGAAGCTATCCGCGGACAGAGGCGAGAAAAAGCGGGCGGTGCCGGAGGTGGGCAGCACGTGCGAGGGCCCGGCCAGGTAATCCCCCAGGGGTTCCGGGGACCAGCTTCCCAGAAAGACGGCGCCGGCGTTTTTCACCAGAGGCAGGAGGCGGCGGGGTTCCTCCGTCAGGATTTCTAGGTGTTCTGGGGCGATCTCATTTGCCAGGGACATCCCCGCTTCCAGCGAGGGACAGACAATGGCAGCGCCGAAATCCCGGAGGGACTGGCGGATGATCTCCGCTTTCTCCAGATATGAAGTCTGCCGGGAAAGCTCCTTTGAGACCGCTTCGGCCAGCTCCGCGGAGTCGGTAACCAGAAGCGAGGCGGCCATGGGATCGTGCTCGGCCTGGCTTAAAAGGTCCGCCGCCACCCAGGCGGGGTTTGCCGAGGAATCCGCCAGGACCAGGACCTCCGAAGGGCCGGCCACCATGTCGATGTCCACCGTGCCGAAGACCATGCGCTTGGCGGCGGCCACATAGGCGTTGCCGGGGCCCACCAGCTTGTCCACGCGGGGAATGAAGCCCGCCCCGAACGACAGGGCGGCGACGGCCTGGACGCCCCCGACGGCGATGACGCGGTCTATCCCGCAGAGCTTCGCCGCGGCGAGGACGGCGGTATTGAGGTTCTTCGTGGGGGGAGTCGCCATGACGATCTCTTCCACTCCCGCGGCGCGGGCGGGGATCGCGTTCATGATCACCGAGGAGGGATAGGCGGCCCTACCGCCGGGAACGTAGATCCCCACACGGGTGAGGCCCCGCACGATGCGCCCCACGGTGCCGCCGTCGCGGTTTTGCCAGACGGCGGAGGAGACGGCAAGGCGGCTGTTATATTCTTTTACGTTTTCAATGGACCGGCGCATGGCCCTCACCAGCTCGGGGGAACAGGCCTTCAGGGCCTCCTCCAGGCGCTCCGGGGGAATTTCAAAGGGCTCGGCGCCGTCCAGCCGGAGGGAGTGCTCCCGCACCGCGTCAAAGCCCCGCAGGCGGACGTCTTCCAGGATTTCCGCCGCGGCGCGGTTTATTTCCACGGCGGTCTGGGCTGCCCGGAGGCGAAGCGAGAGGATAAGTTCTTTTTCCGCCGCGCCGTCGGCTTTTACAATCCGAATCATTTTGTTTCCTCCAGAGCTCTCTCGCACTTTCCTACAAAGTCCAGGATTTCCGGCTTATACAGCTTCATGGACGCGGTGTTGACAATGAGGCGGGCGCTGATCTGATGAATATCCTCGATGGGGACGAGGCCGTTTTCCCGGAGGGTGGCTCCCGTTTCCACCAGGTCCACGATGGCGTCGGCCAGGCCCAGAAGGGGCGCCAGTTCCACGGAGCCTTCGATTTTAATGACGGAGACGTCCATTCCCTTGTCGGCGAAGAACGCTCTGGCCACGGCGGGATACTTGGTGGCGATGCGTCGGGTCTTATATGTCCCGTAGAAGTCCTCCCCGTCACGGACGGCCAGGGCGAAACGGCAGCGGCCGAAGCCCAGGTCCAGTACCTCGTAGAAGGACCGGCCCATTTCCAGAATGGTGTCCTTCCCCACGATACCGAGGTCGCAGACGCCGTGCTCCACGTAGGTGACCACGTCGGGAGCCTTGGCAAGAACGATATCCAGGGGGTAATTAGAAACGGAATGCACCAGACGGCGGCCCGGGTTTTTTACCTGGGTGCAGTCCAGCCCCATCCGCTCAAAGAGAGCGACGGACTCCTCCTGTAAGCGCCCCTTGGTGAGGGCGATGCGCAGACGATTCACAGCTTTACCTCCCGAACGGTTCCGTTATCGAGGAAAACGACGCATTTGGCGCCCTTTTCCCCGGCCAGGGCTACGCTTTCCTCCGGATTTTCGTAAGGCGAGAGCTGGCAGGCGCCGGGCGGCATGGAATCCGCCAGGCGGAGGGCTCCCCGGAGGCACTCCGGAGCGTAATGCACCACCGTATCCGGAACGGGCGGCTCGGGAGGGGCCAGACAGCCGGCCACGGCGTCCACATCCACGGCGAAGCCGGTAGCGGGGGCGGGGCGGCCGAAGGAAGCCATCAGATTATCGTAACGGCCGCCGGAGAGAACGACGCTCCCCGCGCCGGCGGCGTATCCCCGGAAAACGACTCCGGTATAGTATTCCAGCTGATGCACCAGGCCCAGGTCAAACTGCACCCGGTTTTCCATTCCGGCGGCGGAGAGTTCTTTATAAAGCCATGCAAGAAGATCCAGGGCTTCCCTCGCCTCGCCGCCGTCAAAGAGGCTGCGCGCCTCATCCAGCACTTCCGCTCCGCCGAAGAGCATGGAGAGCTTCCGGAGAGCGGCTGCGGCGGGAAGTTTTCCGTAAGAATCCAGCAGTTCCTCCAGGGAGGCAAAATTCTTGCCTTCCACGGCCCCGCGGAGACGCTCGTAGGCTTCCTCATCCAGATCCAGCTGGGCGGCCAGGGCGCGGAAAAATCCGGCGTGCCCCAGCTCGATGCGGAAATCGGAAACACCGCACGCTTCCAGGGCCTGAACCGCGGTGGCCACCATTTCCAGGTCCGCCCTGCGGCCCGGCGCCCCGATGAGCTCCACGCCGCACTGGGCGATCTCGCTGTTTCGCCCCCGGTTGGCGGAGCCGGAGCGGAAGACCGTCTGGCTGTAATAGAGCCTCAGAGGAAGGTTTGCCGACTGGAGGCGGGAGGCGCAGATCCTGGCGATGGGGGCGGTGTTGTCCGGGCGCATCACCAGGATTTTACCGCTTTGGTCCACCAGCTTGCGCATGGCTTCCTGCGGCAGCGGGTTTCCCGACTGCAGAAACAAATCGTAATACTCCACTTCGGGAGTGATGATCTCGGAATATCCCCTGCGGCGAAACAGCGAACCCAGGGCCGCCTGTACTCCGCGTCGGGCCAGGCAGTCCGAATATAAAAGGTCTTTAGTTCCCTCGGGGGTGCTGACGGAAAACGGTTTCATAGGCTTCTCCCTGTCACTTTAATACGCTACCACGCTACCATGATAATATATTTTTAAGATTTTGTCAACCCCTGGAAGGATTATGGAATGCACAAAGATATCTTTCCCGGAGGGGGGAAAACTGTGCAGGTGGGGCAGTTTGCACTGTGTTTCCCCTTTTAACGGTGCTCTTTTCACCGGGAGGCGAATGTTCCGCGGCCGGTGTGTTTTTCCGCTCTTTTCAGACTTTCTATGAAGAAGGTTTATTACTAAGGATTTGGACGGGGGCTGCGCGCTCCCCGCTGGGGGTAACTTTTTGTTTCTGCAAAAAGTCACCAAAAACAGACCAAGAGGCTGCGGCCTCTTGGATCTCTATTGGAAAGCGCTTGAGTGGGCGCTCTTCATAGGCAATTGACTTTTGGCAGTTGCGAACGCACAGACGGCTCTATGGCAGGAGGTCTGTTTTTCAGCCCGCGATCGGGACTCTCCGTATCCTGGCTTGTGGGGTTCAAGAAGCCTGAGAAAACGAACCTTGTGCGACGTTTCAAAAGATTCCCTTTTTCGCAAGTTACCCGGTTTTGAAATATTTCAGGATTCTAATGGTTTACCTGCCGACTATAGAGTTATGTCAACACAGTCGGGTGGCAAGCACTCTATTTTTGAACCCGCGATCGGGGCGATCTAGGTTTTAGATTGCGGGGCTTAATGGGTCTGCGGGAACGTACCTTTTGCGGCTTTTGAAAAGATCGGATTTCAACCCACTTATTATTATGTTAACTTGATGAAGAACTCAATTGTTCTATTTAACGACGCACAGAAAAAAAGAAAAAATGTCCCGAAATCCATTCTATGCCGGGAGCTGAAATTGTGTGAAAAATCCCCGAGGTTTCGATATAGCTTCAGCCCAAGACTCGGAGTAGAGCCTGGGCTGAAGGAGAACGATTACGCTGAGTATTAGAAAAAATTGAATACAAAGGGTAATCAGTCGAAGAGGGTCAGCTGGCTGGTCTGGGGAAGGTCCGAGAGGACGCCCAAGGAGCGAAGCTGCTCGATGTGTGTCTTGGAGACCTTGGGGCAGGCGGCGGAAAACTCCTCCACGGAGATGAAGGTGCGCCCCCGGCGCTCTGCTGCGATGGACCGGGCGGCGGTTTCCCCCAGCCCGGAGATGGAGACAAAGGGGGGCAGAAGACCGTCCCCCTCGATGAGGAAGCGGACAGGGTCGGACTTGTACAGGTCGATGGGCTCGAAGTGGAAGCCCCGGAGATAAAACTCGTAGCAGACCTCCAGGGTGACCAGCATATCCTCCTCCACGGCGGTGGGCTCCTTGCTGGCTTCGATCTCCTTCATTTTAGCTAAAACCTGCTGGAGCCCCCCGGTCATCACCGAGGCATCGAAGGCCTTGGCCCGGATGGAAAAATACGCGGCGTAAAACGCCAGGGGCTTATGCACCTTGAACCAGGCGATGCGGAAGGACATCATGACATAGGCCACGGCGTGAGCCTTGGGGAACAGGTATTTGATCTTGTTGCAGGATTCGATATACCAAGCGGGGACGCCGTGGGCTCGCATCTGCTCCTCCCACTCGGGCGTGAGGCCCTTTCCCTTCCGGACGGCCTCCATGATCTTAAAGGACAGCTTTTCCGGCATGCCGACGGAAATCAGATAGAGCATGATATCGTCCCGGGCGCCGATGACCTGGGTAACGGAGGCGGTGCCGGAGGTGATGAGATCCCGGGCGTTTCCCAGCCAGACGTCGGTGCCGTGGGAAAAGCCGGCGATGCGGACCAGTGTGTCGAACTTGTCCGGCAGAGTGTCCAGCAGCATCTCCCGGACGAACTTGGTGCCGAACTCGGGAAGGGCACAGGCGCCCGTTGGGCCCAGGACGGCGTCGTTTTCAAATCCCAGGGCTTTGGAGGAAGTGTACAGACTTACGGTCTCGGGGTCGTCCAGGGGGATTTTCCGGGCGTTGACCCCGGTGAGGTCCTCCAGCATGCGGATCATGGTGGGATCATCGTGCCCCAGCATGTCCAGTTTCAACAGATTGGACTCCATGGAATGATACTCGAAATGGGTAATGACGATATCGGTATCCATATCGTCGGCGGGGTGCTGCACGGGGCAGAAATCGTAAATTTCCCTGTCCCCCGGGATGACCACAAGGCCGCCGGGGTGCTGCCCGGTGGTGCGCTTGACTCCCACGCAGCCCAGGGTCAGACGGTTTTCCTCGGCCCTCGTGACGGTCTGCCCCCGCTCCTCCAGGTACTTTTTCACAAAGCCGAAGGCGGTCTTTTCCTTCAGGGTGCCGATGGTGCCGGCGCGGAAGACGTGCTCCTCGCCGAAGAGGACGAAGGTATGCCGGTGGGCCTTGGCCTGGTATTCCCCGGAGAAGTTCAGGTCGATATCCGGGATCTTGTCGCCGCCGAAGCCCAAAAAGGTGGCAAAGGGGATGGAAAAGCCGTCCTTTTCGTAACGGGCGCCGCAGACGGGGCAAAGCTTGTCCGGCATGTCGGCCCCGCAGCCGTAGAGGGGGTCCACGTCAAACTCCGAGGTGTGGCATTTGGGGCAGCGGTAATGGGGCGGCAGGGGGTTTACCTCGGTGATCCCCGCCATGTAGGCGGCCAGAGACGAGCCCACCGAACCCCGGGAGCCCACCAGATAACCGTCCTCCAGAGACTTGCTCACCAGCTTCTGGGCGGACATATAGATGACGTCGTATCCCCGGCCGATGATGTCCTGCATCTCCTCGCCCAGCCGGTCGGCGACCTGGGGCGGAAGCTCTTCCCCATAGAGGGCTCTGGCCCTTCCCCAGACGAGGCTTTCCAGCTCTTCCCGGGATCCGTCCAGCTTGGGGGCGAAGAGCCCCACGGGAAGAGGACGAACGTCCTCGCAGAGGTCGGCGACGAGGTTGGTGTTGGTCACCACCACCTCGAAGGCCTTTTCCTCTCCCAGATAGGAAAACTCCTCCAGCATTTCTTCCGTGGTTTTGAAATAGAGGGGCAGGGGCCTGTCGGCGTCGGGAAACTGCTTGGCGGCCAAGAGGATCCGGCGGTAGGTCTCGTGTTCCGGCTCCAGAAAATGGACGTCCCCGGTAGCGCAGACGGGGATTTTCAGCTCCTGTCCCAAGGCGACCATGGCGCGGTTAAAGTCCATGAGGTCTTCCCTGCTCCTCGCCCTGCCGTTATAGAGCATGAATTCGTTATTGCACAGGGGCTGGATCTCCAGAAAATCGTAAAACCCCGCAAGGCGCCGAAGTTCCTCCCAATCCTTCCCCGCCGCTACGGCGGAAAAGACCTCTCCTGCCTCGCAGGCGGAGCCCAGGATGAGCCCTTCCCTGCACTGGAGCAGAAGGCTCTTGGGGACGATGGGCACCTTCTTGAAATGTTCCAGATGGGCCAGAGAGATGAGCTTGTACAGATTTCGCAGCCCCGTCTGGTTTTTTACGAGAATCGTAAGGTGCCGGGTGGAACGGGCGGATCTGCCCCCGGTTTTCAGGCCCGCCATGATGCGGTTTATCTCTCCGAGGCGAGACGCGCCCCTTTCCCGGAGCATCCGGAAAAAGGGAATCAGCATGAGGGCCACCATGTTAGCGTCGTCCTCGGCCCGGTGATGCTGAAAGGAGGGCAGCTCCAGAAAAGAGGCAACCACGTCCAGCTTGTGCCTCGGCAGTTCCGGCAGAAGGTTCTGAGCCAGGACCAGCGTGTCGATGTAAACGGGCTGAAACTCGATCCCCGCGCGGCGGCAGCCCCGGGAGATGAAGCCCACGTCGAATTCGGCGTTGTGTGCGGCCAGGGGCCGGCCGGCGGCGAAATCCAGGAAGGCGCGGAGGGCCTCCTCCTGGGAGGGGGCGCCCTTGAGCATGGCGTCGGTGATGCCGGTGAGCTCCACGATCTGGGGCGTCAGGCGTCGGCCGGGATTCACAAAGGTGCGGAAACGGTCCGTAACGGTCCCGTTTTTCAAAACGACGGCGCCGATCTCGGTGATGAGCTCTGTGCGGGAGTCCAGCCCCGTGGTTTCGATGTCGAAGGCGACGATCTCATCGTCAAAGGAAGCGTCCGAGTTTCCCCGCAGGGCGAGCTTGTCGTCCACGTCGTTGACGAAGTAGGCCTCCAAGCCGTAGAGAATTTTGATTTTGTTGGCCTTTCCGGCCTTCATGGCGTCGGGATAGGCCTGGGCCACTCCGTGGTCCGTTATGGCGATTGCCCGGTGGCCCCAGCGGGCGGCCGCAGCCACCAGATCTCCCGTGTCGGTGACCGCGTCCATGCTGGACATACGGGTATGAGCGTGAAGCTCCACGCGCTTCTCCCCGGCGTTGTCCGCGCGGAGAACGGGCTGGGAAAGGGCCACGCCCACGGGCTCCAACACCAGGTCGTTGTCATAGCGGTTGAAGCCCACGTGGCCCCGGACGGTGAGGGTATCCCCCTGCCTGATTCCCTCCAGCAGGGGTTTTGCCTCCTCTCCGGGTAAAAACCGGGAGACGCGGATGGAGCCGGTGTAATCGGTGAGGTCGAAGCAGACCACCCAGGCTCCGCGCTTTTTGATCTCCCTGTGGGCGACGGAAAAGACGCATCCCCGGACGGTGACGGTCCCCGACTCCAGGGTCAGGCTTCCCACGGGGACGGGCGGGCTTTTATCCACGCGGCCGTAAAGGGCCGTTTTTCTCTCGGGGGCTTTCTTTTTGCCCTTGGCAGCCGCGGGGGCGGGGACGTTCTTCATGGCCTCGCTGCGGATGCTCTCGGTATACTGAAGAAGTTCTTCCTCCCGGGCGTCGTCTTCAAAGAAAACCCGGCAGCGGTTTCCAAAGGCGGAAAAGACCAGCTCTTCCAGGAACGGGGCGTAAGGCGCCAGAAGCTCCGCGCCGCCGGTTTTCAGGCGGAGGGTGAGTCTTCCCTCCTCCCGCTGCCATACGGCCCCGGGAAGAAGCCCCGCCGCGGGGGGAAACTCCTCTTTCAGGCGGGACTCCAGAAGGGCGAAGGCCTCCTCCCCGAAGGATTTCTCCGGGTTTATAACCCGGATATGTACCGATTCGGCCAGATAGGCGGCGGCCAGCTCCTCCTCCGCGCGGCGGAGAAGCTCCGGCGGAAGCGGCTCCGGCGCTTCCAGCTCCAGCTCCACGGCACGTGTTTCCCGCATGATGGACATGGAGGTCACAACGGCGCGCCCAAAGGCGCCCTCAATATCTGTTCCGGGCCTGTACCCGGATAAAAGCTCAAAAAACGGGACCGGCTTATTCATCCTGCTTTGACTCCTCCAGCTTTCGGATTTCCAGCATCAGCTCGTCCACCAGGCGGTCCTGGGGCACCTTCCGGAGGATCTCCCCCCGGCGGAAGATGAGGCCCACCCCGTCTCCCCCGGCGATCCCCACGTCGGCCGCGGAGGCCTCCCCAGGCCCGTTCACCGCGCAGCCCATCACCGCCACGGTGATATTCCCTTTGTAGTCCGCGAGGCGGCGCTCCACCTCCCCGGCAAGGCCGATGAGGTCGATACGGGTGCGCCCGCAGGTGGGGCAGGAGATGATCTCGGCCCCCTCCCGGAGACGTCCGGCCGCTTTCAGGATGGCCCTGGCGGCGTATACCTCCCGGACGGGATCGGCGGTGAGGGAGACCCGTATGGTGTCCCCGATGCCCAGCAGCAAAAGACTTCCGATGCCCACGGCGGACTTGACGGTACCCATGTACTCGGTGCCCGCCTCGGTGACCCCCAGGTGGAGGGGATAATCCGTTTTCTCCGCCATGAGGCGGCAGGCCTCCACGGTGAGAGGGACGGAGGAGGCCTTCAGGGAGACGCAGATATCGTCGAAGCCATACCGGTTGAGCAGCCCGATATGGCCCATGGCGCTTTCCACCATGGCCTCGGCGGTGAGGCCCCCATATTTTGTCAGAAGGCTCTTTTCCAGCGAGCCGCCGTTGATGCCGATGCGGATGGGGATGCCGCGGCTTTTGCAGGCCTCGGCCACCTGGCGGACCCGGTCTTCCCCGCCGATGTTCCCGGGATTGATGCGGATCTTGTCGATCCCCCGCTCCGCCGCCATAAGGGCCAGCCGGTAGTCGAAGTGGATGTCCGCCACCAGGGGAACGGACACCTGGCGCTTGATTTCCCCGATTACCTCGGCGGAGGCGGCGTCGGGCACCGCGAGGCGCACGATGTGGCAGCCCGCGGCAGCAAGGCGCCGGATCTGTTCCACCGTGGCGGAGACGTCCGACGTGCGGGTGTTGGTCATGGACTGTATGGAAACGGGGGCGCCGCCTCCGATGGGAACGCCCCCTACGATGATCCTCTTTGTCATATGCACCTCCGCGTGATTTGGGCCGGCGGCCAATGGGCTCAGGACGCCAGCTTTGTGATATCGCTGTAGGTCACAAAAACGATGAGCAGAATCAGAAGGGCAAAGCCCGCCATGTTGACATAGGCCTCTATTTTGGGATTGGGCTTTCTTCTCGTAAACACCGTGATGACGGAAGCGACGGCGGCATACAGGATCCGGCCGCCGTCCAGGGCCGGGAAGGGCAGCATGTTTACCACGGCCAGGTTCACGGCGATGAGGGACATGAGATAGGCGATGGAATAAAAGGCGTCCAGAGCGGAGGCGGACTGCTCTCCCACGTCGGAAATGGCGGTGACGATGCCAACGGGGCCGGAGAGACTGTTCACCGAAGCCGCGCCGGTGATTACATCGGTGAGGCCCATACGCACCATGCGCACGAAATCCACGGAGTTGAACCAGGCCTGCTTCAGGCGGCCCAGGGGAGTTGCCTCCTCATAGCCGAAGACAAGACCGAATTTCATCGCTGTTTCCCCATCCACCACGTATTCCCGGCGGGCCAGGGGGAAATCGTTCAGGACGACGGTTTTCCCGCCGCGGTCGATCACCAGGTCGTAGTTCTTCCCTTCCCCCCGGGAGAGGAGGAGGGCCACGTCGCTGTAAATATAGATATTTTCTCCGTTAATCTTCACCAGCCTGTCGCCGGGCATAAGGCCGTTTTCCCCCTGAAGCTCCTGGGGGAAGCCAGTCATTAAGCTGTCGATCACCGGGACGTTGTAAGCCTGCGCCTGGGTAAAGAGCAGAAGTACGATGAGAAACCCCAGGAAAAAATTCATAAAGGAACCGGCGACAAAGATGATGAATTTTTTCCAGAAGGGCTGCTCGGTGAGGGACCTGGGGTTGTCGGACTCCTCGGCCTCCCCCTCCATGGCGCAGTAACCCCCGATGGGAAGGGCGCGCAGGGAGTACAGGGTCTCCCCCCGCTGGCGCTTGAACAGGGCGGGGCCCATGCCGATGGAAAACTCGTTGACCTGCACGCCCAGGAGCTTGGCGCTGATAAAGTGCCCCCATTCGTGAACGGCAATGAGGATGCTGAAGATCAGAATCGCGATGATAATATAAAAAGCGGACAAATAATCACCTCAAGATACAGATGGGCCGGAGGGGGCGCGGGGCGCCTTCCTTCCGGGGACAGGTTACTGACTTTTACGGACGCAGAGGCGGGCTTCCCGGTCCGCCTCCAGGATTTCCTCCAGAGAGGGAGCGGAGACGTGTCCCACGCTGCGAAGGGCGGTTTCCACCAGCTCCTCAATGCGGAGGAAGGGGATTCTGCCGGCCAGGAAAAGCTCCACGGCTTCCTCGTTGGCTCCGCTGAGGACCGCGCCGGCGGTCCCGCCCCGCTTGGCGGCCTCCATGGCCAGGGCGAGGCAGCGGAAGGTTTCAGCATCGGGTTTACCGAAGCTGAGGGACGGGCAGGCACTGAAATCCAAAGGATTTGCGGGGGAAGGCAGCCGATGAGGCCAGGTGAGGGCATACTGGATGGGAAGGCGCATGTCGGGAGCGCCCAGCTGGGCAAGGACCGCTCCGTCCACGAACTCCACCATGGAGTGAATGACGCTCTCCCGGTGGACTAGGATGGTTATCTTCTCCGGCGGCAGAGAAAACAGGTGCATGGCCTCGATGAACTCCAGGCCCTTGTTCATAAGGGTGGCGGAGTCCACCGTGATTTTGGGTCCCATGTGCCAATTGGGGTGGCGCAGGGCGTCGGCCGGGGTCACACGGGATAAAGCGTCCCTGGAATAACCGAAAAAAGGGCCTCCCGACGCGGTGAGAAGGATGCGTTTTACCTCTCCCCTGTCGCGGCAGCTCTCCAGGCACTGAAAGATGGCCGAGTGCTCCGAGTCCACGGGGAGAAGAGAAGCGGAAGCCTCACGGACCGCGCGCATCACCAGTTCTCCCGCGCCCACCAGGGTTTCTTTGTTGGCAAGGGCGATGCGTCTTCCCTCTTTCACGGCGGCCAGGGTGGGCCGGAGCCCCGCAAAGCCCACCACAGCGGTGAGCACCGTGTCCGCCCCGGGTACGCAGGCGGCTTCTATAACGCCTTCCGGGCCGGATACCACCCGGATGCCCGTATCCGCCAGGCGGATTTTCAGGTCGCCTGCCGCGGCTTCGTCGGAAACGGCGACGAGAGCGGGATGAAAGCGGCGCGCCTGCTCCTCCAGAAGGCCGATATTCCGATGGGCGGACAAAGACAGGACAGGGAGGCGAAGATACTCCGCGATCTCCAGGGCCTGGCGGCCGATGGAGCCGGTGGAGCCCAGCAGGGCAAGGGCTTTGGTCATGGCAAACTCCATACGCCCCGGCGCATCCCGCGCATATGCCGGGGAGACCGCGGTTTCAGCGCGCGGCGCGCTTTAATCTTTTGAATTCAGAGGGTATCGCAGAATCGTAAAACGAAATCAGCTGCCTATGGCGGGCAGGACGCGGTAGAGGATCTCCAGAAGGGGCGCCGCGAACAGCACGCTGTCGAACCGGTCCAGGACGCCGCCATGCCCGGGGAAGAGCTTTCCGAAATCCTTGAGCCCGAATTCCCGTTTGATGAAGGAAAAAGCCAGATCCCCCAGCTGGGAAACCGCGCTTCCCAGAATGGCGTAGAGAATCAGCACGCCATATCTCACAGTATATGAGAAGACCTGGGTCAGGATGAGCCCAAAAATGACGGTGCAGACTACCGAACCGATAAAGCAGCCGATGGAGCCTTCCACGGTCTTGTGGGGGCTGATGCCGGGAGCGAGTTTCCGGCGGCCGAAGCGCATGCCCACAAAGTATCCCCCGGCATCGCTGGCAAAGGGAAAGAGAAAGATCATGACGGCGTAGATCCGCCCCAGGGGCAGCAGTCCCACACGGACGAAAGAGGAAAAGAAAAACGGGATGACCACACAGGCAAAAAAGACGCCGGCGATCTGGGAAAAGGTTGCGTGCCGGCCGAACATGGCCTCCAGAAAAAGCACGAACACAAAGAGGAAGAGCGCCGCCGCGGCGGGTTCCGGACGGGAACCGAAAAACGCCCACACCGGCACGAGAGCCGCGAAGACGACGGCATAAACCACAAGACGCGGGTGCTTTAAAAGCCCTGTGGACCAGATCAGCTCATATACCCCGATGGCGGAAAGAACGGCAAAGCTGATACTGAGGGCGACGGGGGGCAATAAAAGCACAACCGCAAGAATAATAGGTATAAAAATCGCAGCCACGATCACTCTTGTAACCAATCAAATCCCTCCGAATCTCCGGGAACGCCCTTGAAAGTCGGCGATCGCGCGGTTCAGCTCTTCCTTTCCAAAGTCGGGCCAGAGCGTATCGGTGAAGTAATACTCCGCATAGGCGGACTGCCAAAGAAGGAAGTTGGAAACGCGGATCTCGCCGCTGGGCCGGATGATAAGATCCGGATCCGGAAGGCCGGCGGTGGTGAGATACGAGGAAAAAAGCTCCGGTGTGAGGGACGAGGGGGAGCGCTTCCCTTCCAGACATTCGGACGCGAAGACGGAAGCCGCCTTCAAAATTTCATCTCTGCCGCCGTAATTGAGGCAGATGTTGGCCTGAAAATCGTGCAGTGTTTCGGAAATCCGGTTGGTTCTGGTCACCAGGTCCCGGAACTCGGGAGCAAGCGGAGTCAGGTCTCCCAGGATGCGAAGACGCATGTTCTCCCGCTCCATCTTTTCTATAGCCTCGGCCAGGTACTTCTCGAGAAGCCTCATGATGGCGGCCACTTCCTCGGGCGGACGGGACCAGTTCTCGGTGGAAAAGGCATAAACGGTGAGATACGGAAGGCCGATATCCCTGCAGTAGGTGGCAATGGTGCGAAAGGCCTCGGCTCCGGCGGCGTGTCCCGCGGTCCGGGGCAGACCCCGTCGCTGAGCCCAGCGTCCGTTTCCGTCCATGATGATAGCGATATGGCGGGGCAGGCGGTTAAAATCCCCCGTCCCCGCCGTACTTTTCTTTTTGCTATGAAACAGCGTCATATTCTATACCAACTTTTGTTCTGTGCCCGCGGAGCGGATGGAGGCGAAAAAACGTGCGAAGGGGCGCATAAGCCCGTTTCGCGGCGCCTCAAAGCTCCATGAGCTCGTTTTCCTTTTTGGCAAGGAGCGCATCGATATCCTTGCAGCTCTTGTCGGTCAGGTCCTGCATGTCCTTTTCCGCGGATTTTAGGTCGTCCTCGGTGATTTCGGACTTCTTCTTCTGCTCTTTAAAAGCCTCCACGGCGTCCCGCCGGATGTTACGGATGGCCACCTTACCGTTTTCCGCGTATTTGCGAACCTGGCGGATCAGGTCCTTGCGGCGCTCTTCCGTAAGCTGCGGGAAAGCCAGGCGGATCACCTTGCCGTCGTTCTGGGGATTGATGCCTAAATCGGAGGTGAGGATCGCCTTTTCGATGGCTTTCGTCAGGCTCCCATCCCAGGGCTGAATCATCAGGGTGCGGGGATCGGGCGAGGAAACAGTGGCCACCTGGGAGATGGGAGTGGGCGCGCCGTAATAGTCCACCATGATGCGGGCCAGAACGGATGCGTTGGCCCGGCCTGCCCGGACACCGGCAAACTCATTGCCCACAACCTCGATGGTTTTCTGCATTTTGTCGGAATATTCCTTATAGGCTTCTTTCATCATTTCAGTCTCCCTTCACTATTGTACCAATTTTTTCCCCGCTTATAACACGGAGGATGTTCTCAGGATCCTTGAGGGCAAAGAGGATCACGGGAATTTTGTTGTCCATGGACAGCGATGTGGCGGTGGAATCCATCACCTCAAGGTGCCGGGCCAGAACGTCGTCATAGGTGATAATGTCGAATTTCTTCGCGTTGGGATTTACATGGGGATCGGAGTCGTAAACCCCGTCTATATTCTTGGCAAGAAGGATCACATCCGCGTCGATTTCCGCGGCGCGCAGGACGGCTGCGGTGTCGGTGGAAAAGAAGGGGTTGCCGGTCCCGCAGCCGAAGATGACCACTCTTCCCTTTTCCAGATGATGTATGGCTTTCAAGCGGACATAAGGTTCTGCGATGGCGCGCATTTCGATGGCGGTCTGAACCCGGACGTCCACGCCCTTCTGTTCCAGGACGTCCGCCAGGGCAAGGCAGTTGATAACCGTTGCCAGCATCCCCATGTGGTCGGCACGGGAGCGGTCCATCTTGCCGCCTCCGTCCTTGACGCCGCGCCAGAAGTTGCCTCCCCCGACGACGATGCCCACCTGGACGCCCTCCTCGATACAGCGGCGCACGACGTCGCATACTTGTCCCATCACTTCAAAATCAAGGCCCCTGCGGCCGTCTCCGGCCAGGGCTTCTCCGCTGATTTTCAGCAGAACTCGCTTATACTGCGGCTTTGCCATATTCCAGCTCCTCACGAGTTTATTGCGTTACCTTCCCTATTCTAATATAAGTTGCTCCATTTGGAAAGAGGGTAATGCGCGGAATTGGCAATGTTTTTCTTTTATTGGCGATTTTCGATGAACCTGAACGCAGTCTGCGCCCTCCGGCGCAGGATGTTCAGGAAAGTGATACAAGAGAATTGTACAGGAAGGAAAAACCCGCGCCGGAGGCGTGGTTACTTTGTTCTTTCTGCTGTCAGCAATGAAGAGATAAAAAAGGAACCGGGAATTCCCGGCTCCTTTTTTATCTGCGGTTTATCTTATTTCACCATGCCGGCGACTTCTTCGGCGAAGTTACAGGACTTCTTTTCAATGCCCTCGCCCTTTTCATAGCGGGTGAAAGCCTTGACGGCGATGGAGCCGCCCAGTTCCTTGGCGACCTGCTGCACGTGCTTTTCCACCGTGATCTTGTTTTCCTTGACGAAGGCCTGGTTCATGAGGCAGACTTCTTCAAAAAACTTATTGATACGGCCGGCCACGATCTTCTCGGCCACCTGGGCGGGCTTGCCCTCCTGCATGACCTGCTCCATGAGGATGTGCTTTTCGCTCTCCACCGTGTCGGCGGGAACGGCGGTGCTGTCCAGATACAGGGGGCGCATGGCGGCGATCTGCATGCAGATATCCTTGCCGAGCTCATGGACGGCGGGATTATCCTTCAGGCTGCCGGAGACTTCCATATTCACGATGACGCCGATGCGGCCGCCCATGTGAACGTAAGCCACGTTATAGCCCGTGGCATACCTGGCGAAGCGGCGGATCTTGATGTTTTCGCCGATGACCAGGACCTTTTCCTGCTGCATCTCGGTGATGGTCTTGTCGCTTCCGGGATACGGGAGCGCCATGAGGGCGTCCAGATCCGCGGGGTCCTTTTCGGCTACCACGGCGGCAATATCGGAGACAAACTGGCGGAAGCTTTCGTTTTTAGCAACGAAGTCGGTTTCGCTGTTGACCTCCACGACGGCGCCCACGCCGTTTTTATCCACAATGGCTTCCACAACGCCCTCGGCGGCGATCCGGCCGGCCTTTTTCTGGGCCGCGGCCAATCCTTTTTCACGGAGGAACTCCACCGCTTTTTCCATATCGCCGTCGGAAGCGGCAAGGGCCTTTTTGCAGTCCATCATGCCGACGCCCGTCATTTCGCGCAGGGTCTGAACATCTTTTGCGGTAAATGCCATAACTGATACCCTCCTATTTTATTTACCGGTTTCATTTGTCCACAGACAGCGCGCCCGCCGCTCCGGCGGGCGCAGTCTGCTCTTTCGGATTATTCCGCCTTTTCCGCAGCCGCGGGGACGGCCTCCGGCGCCTTGGCTTCCGCCTGGGCGGCCTCTTCGGCGTCCTCACCCTGACGTCCTTCCATCACGGCGTTGGCCATGACGGAGGAGATGAGCTTGATGGCGCGGATGGCGTCGTCATTGCCGGGGATAATATAGTCGATCTCGTCCGGATCGCAGTTTGTGTCAACAATGGCCACAATGGGCACGCCCAGTTTGCGGGCTTCGGCGATGGCGTTGCGCTCCTTGCGGGGGTCCACGATGAACAGGGCGCCCGGGAGCTTCTTCATGTTCTTCACGCCGCCCAGATATTTCTCCAGCTTTGCGATCTCGCCCAGATGCTTGATGACCTCTTTTTTGGGCAGCATGTCGAAGGTGCCGTCTTCCTGCATCTTGCGCAGCTGATTGAGGCGGTCGATTCTGCCCCGCATGGTCTTGAAGTTGGTGAGCATTCCGCCCAGCCAGCGGGCGTTCACAAAGTACATGCCCACGCGCTCGGCCTCTTCGCGGATGGCGTCCTGCGCCTGCTTCTTGGTGCCGACGAAAAGGATGCTCTGGCCGTTTGCGGAGAGCTGACGGACAAAGTTGTACGCCTCTTCCAGCTTGCGGACGGTCTTCTGGAGATCAATGATGTAGATCCCGTTGCGCTCGGTGTAAATGTAGGTTGCCATCTTGGGGTTCCATCTCCTGGTCTGGTGTCCGAAATGGACGCCGGCTTCCAGAAGCTGTTTCATGGATACTACTGCCATAAACTTTTTTCCTCCTTCGGTTTTACCCTCCACCCCATGCGCCTTTCAACCCTTGCGGGCACCGGAAAGGCCGCTGCGGAAGGCATGCTTCCGCAAAGGGATGTGTGTAATGCTCTGATATTCTAGCATAGGATATGCCGATTTGCAAGACTTTTTTCATTGCCGCGAAGGGGGATTGTACCATTGCGCTGTGCAAGACCGGCGGATTCGGAGGGCATCGTCAAAAAGAGGCGGCCTTTCGGACCGGTTTCCGAAGGGCCGCAAAGTATGCTTCTTTCACCTTATGTACCTCACCAGCCCCAGAATCCCCTGCGCCGATCCCTGGGAGGTCTCGGAGGATGCTTTTCAAAGCTGATCTCCACCAGTATGATGTCGTCTCCGAAACGGCGGATATTGTCCCAGGGAATGACGAAGTCCTCTCCTCTCCCGAACAGGCCGAACCACCGGCAGGGACCCGGCACCACAATGGCCACGACGTGGCCGCAGCTTATGTCAATATCCACGTCGCAGACGAAGCCCAGACGGCAGCCGTCGCTGATGTTGATCACTTCCTTGCAGCGCAGATCGACAATTCTGCAAATCATGATTTTCACCGCCCCAATCCAAATCCGGGAGGCTCCGTTTGCCTTCCGTATACCAGTATATTTTCCTGCTGCTTGTCTGATGAATCGATCTGAAACATGAAAAGACGACGGGTTCGGACAGGTTTCCCCCGTCTCTTCCAGTTGCCGGCACAGGATGAACAAGGGAAATAATACCAAATAACAATAGGTGGAAAATAATACAGTAACTAGTATGATACTCCCCTTCTCCGGCAATACTGTGGATGAGGTTTTACCGGAGGAGGGTATCATGGATGCAGGGCAAAGTTGAAATCTGCGGCGTCAACACATCCAAGCTCAAGGTTTTCAAGAACGAGGAAATGGTGGAACTGCTCCGGAGGACAAAGGAAGGCGACAAGGAAGCCCGGGAAAAGCTCATCGCGGGAAATCTCCGGCTGGTGCTGTCCGTGATTCAGAAATTCACAAACCGGGGAGAAAACGTGGACGATCTCTTTCAGGTGGGGTGCATCGGGCTCATCAAGGCCATCGACAATTTCGACATTACGCAGCCGGTGCGGTTTTCCACCTACGGAGTACCCATGATCATAGGGGAGATCCGGCGCTATCTCCGGGACAACAGCTCCATCCGGGTCAGCCGCTCCATGCGGGACACGGCGTACAAGGTCCTGCAGGCCAAGGAGAGGCTGCTTTCCGAAAAACAAAAGGAGCCCACGGTGGAAGAAATCGCGAAGGAACTGGGGATCGAACGGGAGGAAGTGGTTTTTGCCATGGACGCCATCATGGACCCGGTTTCCCTTTACGAGCCGGTCTATTCCGACGGGGGCGACACCATCTGCGTCATGGACCAGGTGAGCGACAGCAAGAATACGGACGAGAGCTGGCTGGAGCAGATCGCCCTCAAAGAGGCCATCAAGGGGCTGGGAGAGCGGGAAAAGCATATCCTGGCCCTGCGGTTTTACGAGGGAAAGACCCAGATGGAGGTTTCCGCGGAGGTGGGGATTTCTCAGGCCCAGGTCTCCAGGCTGGAGAAAAACGCCATCAACCAGATCAAAAAGTGTCTGTAACGCAGCGGGAAGCACCACAAAATATGATTTAACAGAAATCGGAAAACGCGCCGGCATTGTGTTTATACAATGCCGGCGCGCTGAGTTTGAAATGGGTTTTATTCGTCGAAGGGGGGACGGTCGCCGTCCGCGCGGGGGGAGAGTTCCATCTGCTCCTTCCCCATCTGGAGTTCCTGCCACTGTTCCCGGTTGATGAGAAGCTGACGGGGCTTCGAGCCCTCGAAGGGGCCCACAATCCCCCGCTGCTCCATCTGGTCCACCAGCCTCGCGGCGCGGGAGTATCCCAGCTTGAGCCTTCGCTGGAGCATGGAAACGGAAGCCTGCCCGGTTTCCAGCACCACCTCCACGGCGGCGGGATAGAGTTCGTCTCCGGGATCGGAACCATCCTGAGCGGACGGTTCCGCGGGGGTTCCCCCTCCTCCCTTTTCGTTCTGCGCCACATTCTGCTCGATCTGGCGCATGATGTCTTCGGAGTAGTCGGCCTGGCCGGCGCGCTTGACGAAGTCCACCACGGACTCGATGTCCTCGCTGGAAATCATGCAGCCCTGGACCCGCATGGGTTTCCCGAAGCCCAGGGGGAAATACAGCATGTCGCCCCGGCCCACCAGCTTTTCCGCCCCCATGGTGTCCAGGATG
This sequence comes from Papillibacter cinnamivorans DSM 12816, assembly GCF_900176335.1. Taxonomy (GTDB): domain Bacteria; phylum Bacillota; class Clostridia; order Oscillospirales; family Oscillospiraceae; genus Papillibacter; species Papillibacter cinnamivorans. The sequence continues at coordinate 165,308 of NZ_FWXW01000001.1, read as the reverse complement.
ATCCTGGATTCCAGAGAGGATGCCACGGCGAAGGCGATGCGGGAAGGAATGTTTGCCTTCATGATGCCGGTGATGACGTCCGCGGAGGGGCGCTGGGTGGCGATGACCAGATGCATCCCTGCGGCCCGGGCCATCTGAGCGATGCGGCAGACGGATTCCTCCACCTCTTTTGCGGCCACCAGCATAAGGTCGGCCAGCTCGTCGATGACCACCACGATCTGAGGAAGCTTCTGGCCACCCTCCTTGGCGACGGCGGCGTTATACGCCATGATATCCCGGACGTTACGCTCGGAAAAGAGCTTATAGCGCTTCATCATTTCCACCACGGCCCACTGAAGGGCGCCGGCGGCCTTCTTCGGGTCGGTGACCACGGGGATGAGCAGGTGGGGGATGCCATTGTAGATCCCCAGCTCGATCATCTTCGGGTCGATCATGATGAGGCGGACCTCGTCGGGAGTGGATTTGTACAGAAGGCTCACGATGAGGGAGTTCATGCAGACGGATTTGCCGGAGCCGGTGGTGCCGGCGATGAGCAGATGCGGCAGTTTCGCAATGTCCCCCACGATGCAGTTGCCGCCGATGTCCTTACCCAGGGCGAAGGCCACCTTGGAGGGGGAATTCTTGAATTCCTGGGAGGAGAGCACCTCCCGGACGTAGACAGTGCTCACCAGCTTGTTGGGGACCTCGATGCCCACGACGGAAATTTTATCCGGGATGGGGGCGATACGGACCCCCGTGGCGCCAAGAGACAGGGCGATGTCGTCCTGAAGGTTCGTAACCTTGTTGAGCTTCACGCCCTTGTCCAGCTCGTACTCATACCGGGTGACGGAAGGACCCCGGGTGATATTCGTGATTTTGGCCTCGATGCCGAAGCTTTCCAGGGCTTCGGACAGGCGGACGGCGGAGGAGCGCATCTCCTCGGTGCCATCAGCGCGGCTGCCGGGAGGCGGAGCGGTGAGAAGGGTGAGAGGCGGATAACGGTAGGCCTCCTTTTCCGCCGAAAGGCGGTTTTCGATGCTCTGGGCCACCTCGGCCGCGGCGGCGGCCACATCCTCCTTTTTCATCTGTTCCTTCTTGGCGGCCGCGGGGTCCTGGGCGGCCTGGGGGGAAACGGCAGGGTATTTTTTCACCGTGTAATTTCGAACCGGTTCCACTTCGGACTGGTTTTTCAGAAGTTCGTCCGGGGTCTGAACGCCGGGACTGCGGTTAAACAGACCGGACTTCTTTTCCGGGCGGAGGGCCGCTGTCATGGCGGCGTGTGGCCCTTCGTCCACGGGAATATCGATGGAATAACCGCGGGCAGAGGTCTTGCCCGAGGGAAGGTCAAAAGAGAAGGAGCCGTCCTCATCCGCTTTATACGGGGTTCTGGGACGCCGGACGATGGAGTCGTATATGCCGGAGAGCGTGAGGTTGAAGGCGCAGATGAGCATAAAGGCGGCCAGGACGAAAAACACAATCAGAGAGCCCAGCCGGCTGAAAACAACTTCAAACAGGACGGCAAGGGCGCCTGAAAAGAGACCTCCGCTCTTCAGGGCAACGCCGGACAGCCACAGCTCCCGCCAGAGGGAAGCGGAAACGGAGAAATCCCCCGAGGCGAGAATCAGATGGAGCAGGATGCCCAGGACCGGAGAAAAGAGCAAAATACAGGACACGCGGAGCCGGACGGGACGGCCACGATGGAACGCCAGAACATAGGCGGCGAAGAGCAGCGCGGGGGCCGACGCAAAAAAGCCCCATCCGAAAAGCCCCGAGAGCAGCTCCCGGAAAAAGCGGATGAAGATCGCGTCGATCCCGAAATATCCTAAAAATGAAAAAATGGCAAGAAGCAGGCAGACGGCCGCGCCGGCTTCCCTGCGGTAAGGTTTGGGAGCCTGCGCGGGCGCGGTTTTACGGCCGGAGGCGGATCCCCGTTTCCCGGCCGGCTTCTTTTTTGTTGCTGGCATGTACGGATTCAGTCCTTTCGCTTGGGCTTACTCCGGCCGGGAAATACGCTCCGAGAGGGCCGGAAAAGGCGGTATGTCAGAAAATCAGGCTGAAGGCGAGAGTAATGGCGCCCACGGCCCAGCAATAATACGCGAAGCCTCCGAATTTCCCCCGATCCGCCAGATGTTCCACCAGCCGGATCGCAAAATAACCGGAGACGGCAGCCACCAGAACGCCCACAAGGTACACGGGGATATACGAGGTGTCTATCCCGGCATCCACCGCATCTTTGAGGCTGATGATGTTTGCGCCCAGAACCGCGGGCAGAGAAAGCAGAAAGGAAAAGCGGACGGCAAAGCGGCGGTCCAGTCCGCAGAAGCGGCCCATGGCGATGGTGGAGCCGGAACGGGAAAGACCGGGTATGACGGCCACGGCCTGGGCCAGGCCGACAAGCACGGCGTCAACCACCAGAGTGCTGCGTTCGGTTTTTCTTCCCTTTCCGGTCCGATCGGCAAGATACAGAAGAATTCCGGTAAAAATCAGCGCGACGCCGATAAAGGCGGTATTGTAATAGAGTTCCTCCAGCCTAGCTTTAAAGGGAAGGATAACGATAAGAGGCAGGGTGCCGACAATGATGAGAAAGACCAGGCGGCGGGCGGGAGGAATACGCCGGGATGGCCTTCGGCTTCCCAGTTCCCCGATGGCACGGAAGAACTCGTATATCATGTCAATGATTTCCTGCCAATAGACGGCAAAGATGGAAATAAGGGTGCCGAAATGAAGCAGCACATCGAAAAACAGGTGCCCCTCCATCCCCGTATTGACGTGGAAAAGATTCTGAATGATGGACAGATGTCCGGAACTGGAAATAGGCAAGAATTCCGCAATGCCCTGCACCAGCCCCAAAAGCGCGGACATCAGATAGGACAAGACGTCACCTCCCGATTCGATTCGGCATGGTTCCATGATACCATATCGAAGGGAGGTTTTCCATATCTATTCCGGGGATTTTCCCGTAAAAACTTTCTTAAGATTTCCTTATCGCCGTTTTTCTTCCGATTTCTCCCCTGTTTCACCGACGTTTTTTCCGGATTTTCTCCGTTTTTCCCTATGGGGAGCTTCACGGTTTTCGGCGGCGGTCCCGGCTTCCGGGAGAAGAGAATCCCGGGGATGCTCCTTCCGGCTGCTTTCAATCATGCCGTAGAGACACTCCAGGGCGTCGGACAGGCTCCCCACATGGTCGATGAGGCCGAGTTCCACCGCCTGCTCCCCGTAAATGACGCTGCCCACGTCGGCGGCAAGCTCTCCTGTCTTGAGCATCAGGCGGGTGAATTCTTCCTTGCTGATGCGGGAATTGCGGGTTACGAACTGGACAATCCGTTCCTGGATGCGCTCGAAATAATTGAAGGTCTGGGGCACTCCGATAACCATGCCATTTAAGCGTACCGGATGGATGGTCATAGCTGCAGAGGGGGCGATAAAGGACTGTTTGGCGGAAACCGCCAGGGGCACCCCGATGGAGTGCCCTCCGCCAAGGACCAGCGAAACTGTGGGCTTTTTCATGCCTGCGATGAGCTCGGCGATGCCGAGACCCGCCTCGATGTCGCCGCCCACGGTATTGAGGAGAATCAGGACCCCGTCAATCTCATCACTTTCCTCAATGGCGGCAAGCTGGGGCATCACGTGCTCGTACTTGGTGGTCTTATTGCTGGGAGGCAGAACCTGGTGGCCCTCGATCTGCCCCACGATGGTGAGACAGTGCACGACGCCCCGGCGGTTTTTTGAAGTGATGGAGGACATGTCCACGATCTGCTGCTGCTGCGGGTTTCGGTTTTCATTGTTTTTTTCTTCGCCCTTTTCTTCGCTCACGGAACCACTCTCCCCTGCCACGGCGGGAACCGGGTTCTGCCGCGGCAGAGTTTTCGGCGCCCGACACGGAAATATTGTACAGCCTATTGTCTGCAAAACGGGACGAAACATGCGGGGAGAGAAGATTGGTTTTTCTATGAGTATGAAAAATGGATGTAAAATTTTACGTGAGATTTGGACGGGAGCTGCGCTCTCCTCTGGGGGTAACATTTTGTTTCTGCAAAAAGTCGCCAAAAACAGACCAAGAGGCTCCGGCCTCTTGGATTTTCGGGGAGGGTGCTCCGGTGGGCGCTCTTAATAAGCGATTGACTATCGGCAGTTTTGAACGCACGGACAGCACTATGGAAAGAGGTCTGTTTTTGAGCCCGCGATCGGGACTCTCCGGGTTTTGGCCTGCGGGGCTTAATGAGTCTGCGAAATAGTACTTCAAGCGGCGATTGAGAGGAATTTTCTCAAGAACATGGAGTGCTGCGGGTTTTGGCTGTGGGATTCAAGAGATCTGAAAAACGTGAAGCCTGCGGAATTTTTTCAGGTACGGCAAAAAAGCGGGGCGGCAAAGCCGCCCCGCTTTTTGAAATCAATTCGACTTGAACAGTCCGCCAAGGGCGCCGCCGAGGCCGCCGGTGACCTCTCCGATGGGATTGTTGATGCCCCGGTTTTCTCCCGTGTGGTCGTACCTGGCCTGATGGATCCGGTCGGCCAGGCGGCTGAAGGGAAGAGACTGGAGCCAGACGTGCCCCGGCCCCTTGAGGGTAGCCAAAAACAGCCCTTCTCCGCCGAACAGGCCGCTTTTCAGATCGCTGGCAAAGGTGACATCGTACTCCACGCCCGCGTCGATGGCAACGAGGCAGCCCGTGTCCAGCCGGAGGATTTCTCCGGGACGAAGCTCCTTTTTAATGATGGTACCCCCCGCGTGGAGAAACGCAAGCCCGTCACCCGTGAGGCGCTCCATGATGAAGCCCTCCCCTCCGAACAGGCCCGCGCCGATCCTGCGCTGAAGCTGGATCCCGATGGAGATTCCCTTGGCCGCACAGAGGAAAGCGTCCTTCTGGCAGATCAGGGTGCCGCCGAATTCCTTCAGTTCCACGGGGATGATTTTTCCCGGGTAAGGGGCCGCGAAAGCGGCATGGGCCTTAACGGACCCGGTGTTCCGGAAGACGGTCATAAAGAGGCTTTCACCGGCCAGGGCGCGCTTTCCGGCGCCCACCAGCTTGCCCATGAGGCCCTTGCCGTCGTCGGTACCGCTGCCGTCTCCCAATATGGTTTCCATACGGATGTCCTGCTCAATGTAGGTCATAGCGCCCGCCTCGGCCACCACGCTCTCGCCGGGGTCCAGCTCGATTTCCACAAGCTGCATGTCGTCCCCGTAAATCTTGTAGTCGATTTTGTCGGCCGGTCCCGGGGCTGCTCCCGCGGTTCCCTCCTGTTTTGCTCCGCACTTGCCGCAGAAGCGGGAACCGTCCGGTATGGAAGCGCCGCAGTTTTTACAATACATCGCAATTTCTCCTCCATCCTGTGCGGATTTCGCCTCAAATCGAAATCCGCATCGTTCAACAGGCTCGGTTCATTTCCGCTTCCATTTTATTTCTATTTTCCCTTATTTTCAACGGTATTCTGTAAAAATGATGACTTTCTATACAGAATCGTTCGCGTTCGAAGCGAAACGGCCCGAAAATCAGCTCAAGCGCACAATTTCCCGCCGCAGCCGGGAGATGATCCGTTTTTCCAGCCGGGAGATATAGGACTGAGAGATCCCCATCTGGTCGGCCACCTCCTTCTGGGTCTTTTCCTGGTAACCGTTGAGCCCAAAACGGAGGATGATGATCTGCCGTTCCCGGTCGGAGAGTTTGTCCATTGCGTCGAATAAAAGCTTTTTTTCCACGTCCTCCTCGATGGGGCGCATCACCATGTCCACGTCGGTGCCCAGAATATCCGACAGGAGCAGCTCGTTGCCGTCCCAATCGGTGTTGAGTGGCTCGTCGAAGGATATTTCGCTTTTCTGGGCGGTGTTTTTCCGCAGATGCATGAGGATCTCGTTCTCGATACAGCGGGAGGCATAGGTGGCCAGCTTGATGTTCCTGTCCGGCTTGTATGTATTGATGGCTTTGATCAAACCGATGGTGCCGATGGAGATGAGATCCTCGATGTTGATGCCGGTGTTTTCAAACCTGCGCGCAATGTAGACCACCAGGCGGAGATTCCGCTCGATGAGAACCTGACGCACCCCGCCCTCGCCGTTTGCAAGACGCCCGATGAGCTCGGACTCCTCAATGCGCGTCAGGGGAGGCGGCAGAGTTTCGCTTCCCCCGATGTACATGATCTTCGCGGGAAGAAGGATTCCCAGTTTCGCGAGAATACGCTGGAGCAGCACATACAGTCTGATTTTCAGGCCTTTCATTCCATTCTCTCTCCTATTCTGTTTTCGGCGCCGTCGGACGCCGCCGGGATCCGGGAATTTTCTGTTCTCTGTCAGATGTGCAGAATCGGTTTTACGGATTACAGGCTAAACGAGTCTCACTGCCGGCAGGGTTCTCCGGCAAGAGCGGACCAGGCGCCGCCGTCGGAGAGCCTGGTGGGCGAGAGGGCGACGAGGCCTCCTTTGCGCGTTTCCCTGCCCAGGGTGATCTCGTCCGCCCGAAAGACAAGGAGGAGACCGCACTCCACACCCACCGCCTGATAGGGAATCAGACGGAATCTGCCGGCTTCCCCAAGCTGGGCAAGGGCCTCCATGACATCCACGGGACGGCGGAGACCGTCTTCCGTCAGCACGGCTGCGACGCGGGGCGGCAGAATGGGCCGGAGGGGAGCAAGCTCCGAGATGATCACGGGCGCGTTGCTCACCGGGTCCGCAAGGGTATTCCCCGTGTCCACCAGGGCGGTGAGATGCGCGGACTTTTCCCCGATCCGCACGGACAGCGGCGCGAGGTCCCGGCTTTTTCCGCCGTGCCGCGCGGCCCTCCTGAACACAAGGTTTATCAGCAGGTAAGAGGCCGCCACGGCGGGGAGCAGAACCCGCAGCTCCACGGGAAGGTAGAAGACTCCCCTTTCGGTCCCGCCGCTTCCCAGGATGAGCCCCACGGCGAGCACCGCCCCCGCGAAGGCAAAGGAGACGCCGAAAAAAACCAGCGACAGCCGGAGAAGACTCCGGGTAAAGGGGAATGCGATGAGAACCATAAGGGCGGCCGCGGCGACTTTCACCGCCGGATGGGTCAGGAACCCCAGCCCGGGTAGGAAAACCGCAACGGCATATGCCCCGCCCGCCGCCGCCGCCAGGACCAGCCTCACCCGGGAAATGGCCTCTCCCGTCACCTTCGCCGAGGCCAGAAGAAGAAGATAGTTTACGATGAAGTTTAAAACAAACAGGGTGTCTATGTAAATGACCGTCATTGGCGATGGTTCCCTTCCGCCGCAAAACGCGCTTTTGTAAAACTCCTGCACGCCGGGCACTGAAGAACCGGCGGAGCAACAGCAAAATGTGAGTTTATTATACGGCCCGGAAAATAAAAAAAAGGTCGCAAAGATGGAGAAAACTCCCGTATCCAAGGCGACATTTTACCCTTGTATCCGTTTGCCGTATGCAGATTCCCGTGATTTATACTATTATCCAATATCCTATAAAAAGATGAAACAAGACAGTATGGCTGTCCCCCCGCCTCCGGCGGGGGGACAGCCATACTGTCATTTGTTGTATCGACATTTTAATGAAGTCTGGTATTAAAAAGTTATCCCTGGAGGGAGAGTCCAATCCAGAAGATAGGAATAGGCATCGGAACAATTTTATATGTTCCGATGCCTGTATTGCTTCTGCGTACGGAATGACGATTATTTCAGAAGCTCCTCCAGGGCCTTTATGAGAAGCTCCATCTGCTCCTCGGTGCCCATGGAAATGCGGAGAAAGTTTTCGATTCTGGGCTTCTGGAAACGGCGGACGAGAATGCCCCGCTCCCTTAGGCCTTTTTGGAGATACTCGCCGGAGACCGTCTTATGGCTTGCGAAGAGAAAGTTCGCGGCGGAAGGAAGGACGAGAAAGCCCATGGAACGAAGCGCTTCGGCGGTTTTGTCCCGGGTGGCGGCGATTCTGCCGGCCAGGAGCCTGAAATACTCCGTGTCCTCCACGGCGGCCTCCGCGGCGGCCAGGGCCACCCGGTCCATGGTGTAGGAATTGAAGGAATTTTTCACGCAGTCCAGGGCGGCTATTAGCTCCTTGTCCCCAAGCGCATACCCCGCGCGGAGCCCCGCAAGCGAGCGGAACTTGGAGAGCGTGTGAGTAACCAAAAGGTTGGGATACCGGGGGATCAGCCCCACGGCGGACTCTCCGCCGAAATCGATATAGGCCTCGTCCACAATCACGACGGAATCGGGATTGGCCTTCAGGACGGTTTCCACCTGGGATATGGCCAGGGGGATGCCGGTGGGCGCGTTGGGGTTGGGAAAGATCACGCCGCCGTTTTCCCGGCAGAATTCGGAAACGGGAATGCGGAATTCGGCGTCCAGGGGGACGGGGGTGAAGGGAACGGCGAAAAGATCGGCGTAGACCGGGTAAAAGCTGTAGGTGATGTCCGGAAACAGGACGGGGCGGCCGGGGCCGAAGAAGGCCAGAAAGCAGAAGGCCAGCAGCTCGTCCGAGCCGTTGCCGGGGAAGACGTTTTCGGGCAGAAGCTTATACTGCCGGGCAACGGCTTCCCGAAAGGAAACGCAGTCGGGGTCCGGATAGAGCCGGAGGCGGCCGTCCGCCGTGTTTTTCACCGCCTCCAGCACTTTGGCGGAGGGCGGATAGGGGTTTTCATTGGTGTTGAGCTTGACCAGGATCCGGTCCCGGGGCTGCTCTCCGGGGACGTAGGCCTTGAGATCCCGGATGCGGGGGCTCCAATACTTGTTCATTCCTTTTCTTCCTTCCTTTGCCGGGGGTTTGGGGGACGGCGGAATAGTTCCCTTCCGCTTCAGGCTTCCCCGCCGGGACCCCAGGCGGGACCCTGGATATGCTTTTTGATATTTTTCTCCGCTTTTGATCTGGGAAGCATCACCTCATGGCCGCAGCCTGTGCATCTGAGGCGAAAATCCATGCCCACCCGGAGCACTTTCCAGGAAAAGCTGCCGCAGGGATGGGGTTTTTTCATGACCAGCTCGTCTCCCACGCGTACGTCCATACAGGCGCCTCCTTCCGAAAATATCCGGGAAAAAGTATAGAAAGTATTATAAGACAAAGTGCGCCCGGTATCAAGAAAACTGCCGAAAATTCATGGCGCACGTCCACCCAAAAAGTGATCAAATCACCGGGAAGGGGCGCATATAGTAACCATGTAACGGAAAAACGCAGGATACCGGCAGATACCGCGGGGGCCGGAGGGCCGCGGGCGGAAGCAGCGGGAATACGGCTCCGCCGGAGAATGAACCGCGCGGCGGAGCGTGAAATACAGACAGCGCCGGGCGCGGCGGCGGAACGGGGATGAAAGCATGGTCCAGCAAAACCGCTATTTTCCCGAGGGAACGCTCCTGCAAAGCGCATCCAACAACCAAAGCTGCGCCAGTATCGGAGCTCTGGAGCAGGCGCTGGAAGAGAGAAGGATCCTGGAGGGCCGGGTAACCCTCTGCGACACGGCCCACAACCTGCAGGTGGAGCTGGGGGGCTTCACGGGGATCATACCGCGAAGCGAGGTGGCAGTCGGCATCGACAGCGGCGCCACCCGGGAGATCGCCATCATATCCCGGGTGGGAAAACCGGTTTCCTTCATGGTGCAGTCCATCGGCGCGGACCGATACGGAAAGCCCAGGATCCTCCTGTCCCGGCGGGCGGCCCAGGAAGCGGCCATCTCTTATCTCATGAAAAATCTCCTGCCCGGGACGGTGATTCCCGCGACGGTGACGCATCTGGAGCCCTTCGGCGCCTTCGTGGACATAGGATGCGGCATCGTATCCATGATCGGGATCGAAAATATTTCGGTGTCCCGGATCCCCCATCCCTGCAAACGGTTTTCGGTGGGACAGAAAATTTTCGCGGCCGTCCTGGAGGTGGACCGGTGCATGAAACGGATCCACCTGACCCACAAGGAGCTTTTAGGGACCTGGGAGGAAAACGCGGCGATGTTTTCCGTGGGAGAGACGGTGCCCGGCGTCGTGCGGGGAATCAAGGAGTACGGGGCGTTTATCGAGCTTGCTCCGAACCTATCGGGGCTTGCAGAGCTGCGCCAGTGCCTGTGCGAAGGCGGATGCGTCTCGGTTTACATCAAGGCGATTCTGCCGGAGCGGATGAAGATCAAGCTGCTGGTAATCGACGCGCTGCCGGAGCTGTGCGAAGACCGCACCCTCTCCTATTTCATCACCGAGGGGAGGCTCCGGGAGTGGAACTACTCCCCCGCCTCCTGCCTGCGAAGCCCGGTACGCACGGTATTCGGGGACGGAGAGCTCCAGACCTCATAAAGCATTCCAACGGCCTCCGTTTTCTTCGGAAAGCGGAGGCTATTTTATTCTTTGCCCTTGAGCTCCTCCCAATACCGGCGGGCGGCCGACTCGGCCTTATTGTCGCCGTATTCGTAATACCTGGCGTTCTTCAGGCTGTCGGGAAGATACTGCTGAGAGGTATAATGACCGGGATAAGAATGGGGATATTGATAGGTTCTGCCCCGGCCCAGTTTTTCCGCGCCGGGGTAGTGGCTGTCCATGAGATGAGGGGGCACTTCTCCGCCCCGGCCCGCCCGGATATCGGCCAGGGCGGCGTCGACGGCCGTTATCGCGGAATTGGATTTCGGAGCGGTGGCAAGGAGAAGAACCGCCTCGGACAGCGGAATCCGGGCCTCGGGAAGACCCAGCTGAAGAGCCGAGTCCACGCAGGCCTTAACGACGGAGATGGCCTGGGGATGAGCAAGGCCGATGTCCTCGGAGGCAACCACCAGCAGCCGCCGGCATACGGAAGGAAGGTCTCCCGCCTCCAGGAGCCGCGCCAGATAATGGACCGCGGCGTCGGGATCGGAACCGCGGATGGATTTCTGAAAGGCGGAGATCACGTCGTAATGGGAATCCCCGTCCCGGTCGTACCGCATGGAGGAGCGCTGGGACACGGCGGAGACGTCCTCCGGGCGGACATGCCGCTTCCCGTCTTTCATTGCGGCGGAGGCGGCAAGAAGCTCGGCCGCGTTTACCGCCTTGCGCACGTCTCCCCCGCAGGAGCGGGCCACGGCATCCACGATCCCCTCGTCCCAGACCAGAGGAAGCTCCTCCTTCCCGGAAATGACGGTGAAAGCGCGGCGCACCGCCCGGGAGATTTCTTCCGGCGGCACCGGTTTGAACTCAAAGACGGTGGAGCGGGACAAAAGTGCCCCATATACGTAGAAATACGGATTTTCCGTGGTGGAGGCGATGAGAGTGATCTTTCCGTTTTCGATAAACTCCAGCAGCGACTGCTGCTGCTTTTTATTGAAGTACTGGATCTCGTCCAGGTATAAAAGGACGCCTTCCGGGGCGAGCAGAGTGTCTACGTCGCCGATGATGTTCCGGATGTCGGCGATAGAGGCGGTGGTGGCGTTGAGCCGGTGCAGGGCGCGGCGCGTCCTGCCCGCTATGATGCCCGCCACAGTGGTTTTGCCGGTGCCGGAGGGACCGAAAAAGACCATATTGGGGATCCTGCCGCTGTCAATAATGCGGCGAAGGACGCCGTCTTCCCCCAGAAGATGACGCTGACCCACCACTTCGTCCAGAGACACGGGCCGGATCTCGTCGGCCAGGGGCCTGTACATAACCATCCCTCCCTACAGAGGGAAGTATATCATATCGGAGCGACCCAGTCTATCCTAAGCACGGGCCGAAAAGCAGCACGATTACGGTAAAAATGAGTCTGCGGAAAGCATTGAAGACAGGAGAATCCTATGATACAATAGCCGCAAACGGCTGTTATACCGGGCTGGACGGCGCGGTTTGCTCCCGCCCTGCGGGCGTAACCGCAAACGATGCCATATACCACAAAACGCTTCGCGTTTGTGGTATGAATATACACGAATATAAACCGAAAGGAGAAACGCCATGGACTGTATCGAGGCCCTTCTGGGCCGCAGAAGCTGCCGTTCCTTCCTGCCCGACCCGGTGGAGGAGGAAAAGCTTAAAACCGTTCTGGAGTGCGCCATCTACGCCCCGTCCCCGGCAAACAAGCAACCCTGGGAGTTTGTTGTAGCCAGAAATCCGGAGTACAACCGAAAGCTGCGCGAGAACGCGGAGGCCGCCAAGGTCTACCTGGCCGGGCGCAGCGGGTGGAAATGGGTCCCCTCCTTCCGGCTGGATTTCGTATCGGAGGCCCCGGTCCTCATCGCTGTGGCGGGAGATCCCTCCCAGAGCGGCTTGGAACAGTTTGCAAAGGAACCTTCCAAGGGGTATCCCCAGGCCTGCGCGGCAGCCATAGAAAATCTCTGCGTGGCGGCGCACAGCATGGGACTTGCGACCCTTTGGTTTTCCATGTTCGACAAGGACGGCGCTCGGGAGATCTTCGGTATTTCCCCGGAGAAGGATCCGGTGGCGATTGTCTGTCTGGGGTATCCCAGGCAGATCGGAGCCGCGCCCCGAAGATGGGGACTGGAAAACAAGGTCCGATATCTGGATTAAAAAACCGCGGCAGACTGAGAAGTATTTTCGGGCACGTCCACGCCGCGCCCGAAAATGATACGATTTTATTTCGCCGCTCCGGCGGCGAAACTCTGCGAGGCTGATCCAACAAGCGGAACGCGGCGGGGGTATCCCCCGCCGCGGTTGATATTGTCGAAAAAAGCGTTCCGCCTTTTTCGACAAAAGGGTTTGCAGGCTGCCGCGCGCCTCGCCGTCCGCCGCTGGCAGACGGTTCGACGCTTGCAGACTGAGAAGTATTTTCGGGCACGTACACGCCGCGCCCGAAAATGATACGATTTAATTTCACCGCTCCGGCGGCGAAACTCTGCGAGGCTAACCCAACAAGCTGACCGCGGCGGGGGATATCCCCCGCCGCGGTTTTTTATGGTATACCGTATCAGCCTTCCACCACGATGAGGACCGCACTGAAGGCCGTGGAGCCGCCGTAGGACCCGTAGGCTACGATCTCCGAGTCCGCGGCTACGGAGGTGAGAAGAATCGATTCCCCCGTCGCGGCGGAAACGATCGTTCTGATGTATGTCACGTCTATGTAAATAAGCTTATTGGAGGCGGTCAGAATCGTTACGGTTCTGCCCTTGGTGTCCACCGACAGAACGGTGCCGGTTACCTTTGAGCTGGAGACGGCGGCGCTTTCCAAATGCACCTCGGTAATCGTACTGCCGTATATCACGACGGTTACCGTGTCTCCGGCCTGGACATCGGAGAGCAGAATCGAGGTACTTCCCTTATACACAACCACATATTCATCCAGACTGTAGGTTACGGAGGTCCCGTCGGAAGTCTTGATGGTCCACTGGGTCCCGCCGGTGGTGGAATTGATGGAGGTGAGCTCCCCGGTGACGGTATTCTCCGATACCTTCGCCGTGATGGAAACCACTTCGTATCCACTCATGGACACGGTGATCTCATCCCCCGCGCTGAGCCTGTCGAGAGTGATTTCAGAACTGCCCCGGTAGATGTCCGGCAGATCGGAGATATCCAGATAGAAGCAGTACACGTCGTAGTTATCGTCCATCATCTTGAGGGTGACCGTGGTGCCGTAAGATATGCTGGATATGTTTCCCGTGATTTCCGTGGCCAGGGGTTCGGAGAAAAGCTCACTCACAACGCCGTTTTCAAGCCGCAGCGTTATAAAATAACCGCTGGTGACGGAGGAAAGCGACGTATCCTTCCCGTTCTGCCGGATATCCGCGTCGTCGGAAACGGTGTAATTCGTATAGGAACCGCTTTTCGGGTCCCATACGTAAATGGAGCTTGAATTGGCCGTGGTGGTATAGGACACGCTGGATACGACCCCCTGCACGCAGGCGGAGGAGGCGCCTTCGACGGCGACCTTTGTAACGGTGCCTTTATCCTCCGTTACGGTGGCATAGCAACCGACCCGGGAGGAACCGAGAGTTCCGGAGGCGCCGTCCACCGTGACCGACGCCGAGGAGGGAACGGCAAATTCGCGGAGGGAGCCGTCCGTGGAGCGGAGTACGAAACCGCTTGTCTGGACGGAATAAATGATGCCGTAAGTGCGGGCCAATCCGTCATACCCTTCGATGGACAGGCTTTTTCCCAGCGTGCCGAGATAATCCAAAGAACGGGATATCATGGCGGCGGCCACCGCGCGGGTTACGCTGGAATGGGGTGAAAAGCGGTTGGCATTATCCCCGGTAACGATGCCGGCGGAGGAGAGGACAGCCACAGATCCCCTGCAGTCGGAAGATATATCCGAAACGTCACCGAAGCTGAGAACCGAGCCGGACAAAGACTCGGCCTGGGAAGAAAGCTGCATGGTCCGTACCAGATAGACGGCCAGAAGCTCCTTTTCGATTTTAGCCGAGAGATCGAGGTTTTTCAGCTCGCTTTCCGTGAGGATTCCGGAAGCAAGACAGATGGAGAGCTCGTCATACAGCCAGGAGAAGGAGGACGGCACATTGGCGTTCAGAAAGGTTTCGTAATCGGAATAGATCAGGTCGGCAGTTTCGGCGTCGGGGGAATAAAACCGGGAGAGCAGGGCCAGGGTTTCCCCCACCGTAATGTCGTTGTCCGGCCGCATCGTCCCGTCGCTGTAGCCGGTGAAGTAGCCTTTTTCCGCCAGATCCTCCATATACGCCTTCGCCCAATGCCCGGTCAGGTCGGAATAGCCGGCCGCCAGGGCGGAAAGGGACATGGAAAGAATCAGCGAGAGAGCAAGGACGACAGACAGCGTCTTTTTGAACATGAAAAAAATCCCACCTTTCATCATTCGGGAGGAAATGCTGCCGACGTATTTCCGGCGGAAGGAACCGAAGGCAATTCCCCTTTGGCAATCATTGCTAATCTTTCCCCTATTATACTATAATCCGAGACTCTTTTCCTAAATTATTTATGAATTCAATCCCATAAATCCGACATGCCGAAATCCGATGCGCCGGAAAAACGTATAAGAACCGATTTCCGGCAAAAAATAAGGGGGAAATTCTATACCGGGAGAGGTGCAAGATGGCTCTATTGGGAAATCCCTTTGTCGCAAACGTCAGCAAGCAGATGTCCCCCGACGAACTCATTCAGGCGATCCGGGTGGACATCGCAGGTGAGCTGGAGGCCATCATCGGATACGAGGCCCACGCGATGTCCACCGGCGACGAGAGGGTAAAAAAAGTACTCTACCACATCGCGGACGAGGAACGCCAGCACGTGGGAGAGCTTCAGCAGCTTCTGTATATCCTGTGCCCCAAGGAAATGGACTACACGGAAAAGGGAAAACAGGCGATCATCCTGCAGCAGCAGCAGAATTTTCAGACGCCCCTGCAGTAAGCCGGGAAACGGAAAATGCAAATATTTTTATAATATTGAATGGTGTTCCCCCCGCCGCCGGCGGGGGGAACACCATTCTACTGTCAGTATTTTTACTCGTGCTGCGAATCCTGCAGCAGCCCGTTATTCGTAGATGGGGAAACGGGCGCAGAGGTCAGAAACCTCTTTGAGAACGCTGTGTCTGGAGCCCTCGAAATCCACGGCCACCCGGTGGATGCAGGAAGCGATGACGGCCATTTCCTTCGTGCCGAAGCCTCTGGTGGTGACGGCGGGGGTCCCGATACGGATGCCGCTGGTGACGAAGGGAGACGCCGGGTCGTTGGGAATGGTATTTTTATTGACGGTGATGCGCACCTCGTCCAGACGCTTTTCCATATCCTTGCCGGATATTCCGAATTTCCGCAGATCCACCAGCATGAGATGGTTGTCCGTGCCGCCGGAGACCAGATCGAAGCCGAGACCCATGAGATCGTCGGCCAGGGCCTTGGCGTTTTCCACGATGCGCTTCTGATATTCCTTGAATTCCGGCTTGAGAGCCTCGCCGAAGGAGACGGCCTTGGAGGCGATGACATGCATCAGAGGCCCTCCCTGGGTGCCGGGGAAGATGGCCTTGTCGATCTTCGGTCCCAGCTCGGCCTTGCAGAGAATCATGCCGCCCCGGGGACCGCGGAGGGTCTTGTGGGTGGTGGTGGTGACCACGTCGGCATAGGGAACGGGGCTGGGATGCAGGCCTGCAGCCACAAGGCCGGCGATATGGGCCATGTCCACGAAGAGGTACGCGCCGACTTCCTTGGCGATCTCGGAGAACTTGTCGAACTCGATGATCCGGGGATAGGCGGAGGCACCGGCGATGATCATCTTCGGCTTATGCTCCAGGGCCAGGTCGCGAAGTTTGTCATAATCGATCCTGTGGGTGACGTCATCCACGCCGTAGGGGATGATTTTATAGTCCAGACCGGAAAAGTTCACGGGGCTTCCGTGGGTCAGGTGCCCGCCGTGGGCCAGGTTCATGCCCAGAACCACGTCCCCGTGGCTGCAGAGGGCCTGATAGACCGCGTGATTGGCCTGGGCGCCGCTGTGAGGCTGGACATTTACATATTCGGCGCCGAAGAGAAGCTTGGCCCGGTCTCTGGCGATGTTCTCGGCGATGTCCACGCATTCGCAGCCGCCGTAATACCGCTTTCCGGGGTAGCCTTCGGCATATTTGTTGGTCAAAACGGTGCCCATGGCGGCAAGAACGGCTTCGCTGACGATATTTTCGGAAGCGATGAGTTCGATATTGTGCTGCTGCCGTTCAAACTCCTTGTATACGGCGCCGCCGACCTCGGGGTCGCAGGCGGATAGGAAGGACATGATCTCTTTTACCATGAATTCAATCCCCTTCTGACACAAATTTATATTTATGCATAAAACGGTTGTTCCATAAGGGTATTATACCGGAATCCGGTATCCAATACAACAGACAAAGACGCAAATTCCCTTCGCGAAAACGGGAGCACTATGGTACAATAGACACAAAACGGAGGAAAGTGCGCGGACTCTTCCCTTTCCTCATAGATACGGGAGGAAAAAGGCTTGAAATCAAAAGAGGACGTAACATTTTTCATTGAGGAGCTGAAAGCCGCCTATCCGGAGGCGATCTGCTCTCTTGATTACAAGAAGGACTATGAGCTGCTGTTTGCCACGCGCCTTGCCGCCCAGTGCACCGACGAGAGGGTGAATAAGGTGACACCGGTTCTCTACGGCAGATACCCCACGCTCCGGGCCATCGCGGAAGCGGACGGGGGGGATCTGGAGGAGATCATCCGCTCCTGCGGGTTTTACCGGATCAAGGCCCGGGATATCCTGAAGACGGCGGGCATCCTGCTGGCGGAATACGGCGGGCGGGTTCCCGGCACCATGGAGGAGCTGTTAAAGCTTCCCGGCGTGGGAAGGAAGACGGCGAACCTCATTCTGGGGGATGTCTTCGGAAAACCGGGCATCGTGGCGGACACCCACTGCATCCGGATCTCCGGACGCCTGGGACTCACCGACGGGACGAAGGACCCTTACAAGGTGGAACTGCAGCTGGATCAGCAGATTCCGGCGGCAGAGCAGAGCGACTTCTGCCACAGGCTGGTTCTCCACGGCAGGGCCGTCTGCCTTGCCCGGGGGCCCCGGTGCCAGAGCTGCACGCTGGCTTTGCGGTGCGATTTTATAAACCGAGGAGAGGAAAAGTGGACTCACCATAGGTTTTACTAATAAAAAAGATATCCTCATCCCCCACTCTCTTCCCACGGGAGGAGGCGAAAGGGCGCATATCAGTATTATGTTAACCTTTTAAAGAGAAGACAGGCCGGATGCACATCCGGCCTGTCTTTTATCACGAAAGATCGTCAGTTTTTAGAAGATTTGGACTGTTTGGGCCTGGGCTTGATGCGGTGCTCCCGCTTATACTTTTCGTATACCAGGCGAAGGCCGTCTGGAGTGAGCTGGGGATCGAAGACATCGATCTCGTCCGTGTTTTCGGCGATCAGGCGGCCGAGTCCCCCGGTTGCCACAACGCGGATATTCTCCGCGTTCATTTCCGACTTCATTTCACGCACAATGTATTCCACGCTTCCGATATATCCGCAGACGGCGCCGGCCTGCATCTGTTCCACAGTGTTTTTTCCAAGAACGTGACCGGGCTTGACCAGCTCCACCCGGGGAAGCATGGCCGCCCTCGTAAACAGGGCGTCAAGAGAAATCCGGATACCGGACAGAATGACACCGCCCAGATATTCCGCGTTCTCGGATACGGCGTCTATGGTGGTGGCCGTCCCGAAATCCAGTACGATGAGGGGCGAGCCGTATTTTTCAATGGCGGCGACACAGTCCACCGCGCGGTCGACGCCAAGGCGTCCGTCCACGTCGTAGCGAAGGCCGGGGTCCACGTCCTCATCCACTATGATGGGGGTGCGGTTGATGTATTTTATGATGGAGCTGGTGAGGGAGTACATCACCTGGGGCACGACCGAGGCGATGATCACGTCCTCCACCTCGGCGATGGAAAGCTCAAACCTTCGAAAATAGTCGCAGATCCAAAGGCCGATCTCATCCGAAGTGCGGTTTGCATTGGTGGACATGCGGAAGCTTCCGATGGATTGTTCCCCGTCGTATACCGTAAAGACCATATTCGTGTTCCCTACGTCGACTGTCAGCAGCATTGTCGTTCCTCCTAATGAATGAATCGAACGGTTGGCACGGAAAGAAACCGCTATCCCCAGAAAGCTTTACGCATGCAAGGATTCCGCTCCCGGAAGCCGCAGAAAGGGCGCGGGGATAACAATGTGGTATTATAGCAGATTCATTTTCTTTTTTCCATAAAAAACATAAAAAAACTGTACATTCTTTTTACATTTTTGATTACAATGCCTGCCTTTCACAAAAAGACGGCGTAAACGGACGGGGGAACAGCGGAAGCCACCCGTGGAGGGATCCGCAAAAAGGCAAATCGCGCCGGGAATACGCTTTTTTGCCCGGGTGTGAGGCAAAAAACCGGAGAAAGAGGAAAAAATCCGGCGGACAAGACGGAGAATCCACACCACCGGGAAATGCCTGCATATACTGTTAGTGCGAGGAGAGCCCTGCGCCGCGCGGGGCATACGCTGCCCAATCCCGCCGCCGACCCTTTACGCATAGCTATCAGAGTGCTGAAAAGCAGCCGCGGCTGAAGCGGGAACGGCCCATTCATTATGCCCGGATACCCGGCATAAAATAAAAATGCGCGGCATACGCGGGAGGTATGGCAAGTGGCATTCGACACCGGCATTCTGCAGGGAATTTTTAAAAACCCGGAAATCCTGAAGCTTCTTCAAAACGGGAGCCTGATGAATCAGCTGGGCAATTCCCCGGAGGGAAAACGGCTTTTGGAGATTATGAACGGCGGGGACGGCACCCCGGGAAACACCATGGAGGCGGCGTCCAAAGGAGATCTGGCGGCCATGATGCGGGTTGTTTCCGCGCTGATGAGCAATCCGGAAGCAATGGAACTGGTCAATAAGCTGGGACGGGAACTGAACCAGAACAGCGCCGGATAGTCCGGCACAAGGCACCGGGACTATGGGGCGAAATGACGCCTTCTCCCGGAAAGGGGGGAAACAGGATGGGCGAACTCGAGGATAAAATCAGCAAGCTGCTCTCGTCCCCGGAGGGGATGGAACAGATTCTCGCCGTGGCAAAAATGCTGTCCGCCCAGGGAGTGCTTCCGTCCGGGGATTCGGCAGGTCAGACGGGAGCCCCGCCCGCCCAGGGAAACCCGGAGGGAACCGTCCAGGCTTACTCCCCGTTGGAAGGCGCCGCCCCGGCGGCGGGCGGCGGGGACCTTTCGGGACTGCTGTCCTCCCTGACGGGCGGTTCGGGAAAGGGAATTTTAAAGAGTCTGATGGATATCGATCCACAGATTCTCGGAACGGTCCTTTCCCTCTTCGGTGACGCAGCCGCTCCGGACAGCAACAGCACGGCGCTGCTCATGGCTCTGAGGCCTTATCTCAAGGAGGAGCGGCAGCCAAAAGTGGAAAAAGCGCTTGCCTACGCAAGACTGCTGCGGATGGGGATCAAATATCTTCCCGGGCTGATTGGAGGGAAAGGGGATGTATAACCGTTACGTAGCGGCGGAACCGTATACATACGCCCCGTTTCGGGACACCTTTCAGGGACAGGGAGCCCCGTTTTCTCCCCCTCCCCCGCCTCCCCCGCCTCCTCCGCCTCCTCCGCATGATTCGCAGCCTCCTCCCGCCGGTTTCGGTGC
The DNA here is from genome assembly GCF_900176335.1 of Papillibacter cinnamivorans DSM 12816. Taxonomy (GTDB): domain Bacteria; phylum Bacillota; class Clostridia; order Oscillospirales; family Oscillospiraceae; genus Papillibacter; species Papillibacter cinnamivorans. The sequence goes on along the minus strand of NZ_FWXW01000001.1, from coordinate 145,354 downwards.
GGGAGGAAGGACAACGGGGGGCGCAGAGGACAAAAAGCCCAATATCCTTTCGGGGATCTTTGACTTCATAAAGGAAAAGAACATCGATACCGGGGATATTATCCTCATTGCCCTGATGATCCTGCTGTTCATCGAGGGAGGAAACATAGAAGTACTGATCGCCCTGGGGTTATTGCTGATTTTATAGGCCATTCTCCAACCGATGCGGAACATGCATACGCAGTCCCCTTTCCCCTTATTCCCCGGGGCGAGGGGATTGCTTTTTGCATGTTTGGGTGTATATTGTAATTGTTAAATATAGTATATAAAAGAAATGGATAGTATTAAAGGAAAAAACAGCATTCCGGTCCAACGGAAAACGATGAAGGAGGGAGATTATGCAGAGCATTTACCGCACCTGCCCCACCAGAGACGGCTCCGAAATTCAGTACATCGATATGGGGGAAGGAACACCGGTCCTTTTTATCCACGGATTCGGAAGCAATGCCGAATCTCAGCTTCCCTACTTTGAGTTTTTAAAAAGCAGATACAGATGTCTGACCTGGAACCAGCGCGGGTTCGGAGGGACCAGCGCGGAGAGAACCGTAGGCCTTGACCAGTCGGCCAGGGACATGAAGGATCTGATGGAATACCTGGGGCTGAATGACGTTGTTCCCATCGGATATTCCCTTGGCGGCGTGGTCCTGTTTTCCTACATACGGCTGTTCGGCACCGAGTGCCTGGGCAAAATAATCCTGGGAGATACGACCCCCAAATTTATAAACGACGAAGAATGGAAGATGGGCCTGTACCAGGGGTGGTATACGAAGGAAGCCTTTCTGAGAGACATCCAAGTCATGAAGACGGATTACGACGCCTGGATGCTCTATTTCGCCGTGCAGACCCTTCTCCCCCATACGCCTTCCGAGCGCAGGGATTTCAATTACAAGCCGGAATTGCTGGATGTCCTGAAAAAAGCGATCGGAGACACACCGGCGCTTTATGATATGCTGCGGGTGCCGGAGGAGCAGAAGAAGAGCAATGTCCGCTACTGGGAGCAGATGGACTACGATTTCAGAGAGATTCTGCCCGGCATCGACGTTCCAGCAGCGCTGATGTTCGCCTCTCCCGGTTCGGTATTCGACCCTCGGCTTGCGGAATATCTGGCCGGGAAGATCCCCGACACTAAAACTTTCCTCTATGAAAACAGCACCCATATGTTCCGCGTGACCAAAGCAAAGCAGTTTTTGGGAGATATCGTATCCTTTGTGGGATGATGCAGCGAGGCATTGATGAAAAATTCCGGACGAGGCTTATAGCCTCGTCCGGAATTTTTATGCCTGTTTGGTGGAAAGGCGGGAAGCGTCAAACGGGAACCGATGGGTTGAGAGTTTCGCTTTTTCCTCTTATCGCTATACTCTGAGAAACGGCAAAGACGAGGGCCGCCACAAGAATTGCGACAGGGAGAGCATTGCTAAGGTTTCCGACGAGATTGAGAGTTCCGGTCAGGGGGACAAGCGTGAAGAGAATAAAGGATGTGGCCGCGATGGCGGTGGCCGGCGGGTCCACATGGGTATCGCCAAATAGGAGAAAAGCTCTTGCCATGACGTCCGCCAGGAAGACGGCCAGCATGCCGCCGGCCAGTCCCCACCAGACGTTGCCGCCGCTCATCATCATGCCGTAGGCGGCGCAGAGGCTGATATGATGGGTCACATAGACCGGAGCGCCGAACTGGAGAAAGAAGAGAGAAACCACGGATATCGCATACGGAATATAATACGCCACAGGAGCGGTGGAAGGATACTGCAGCATAACATGCGTAACCCAGGTGGCTCCGCCGCCGACCATAATTCCGATAACGACCTTTTCGGCAGCCGTGTTTCCATACGGAAGCCAAGTGGCGGAAGAATTGACGCTGAAACGGCCACCCGCTTTTCTGATTTCCTGCGGAGCTTTATTGAATATTTCACCCAGGCCGCCTTTGCCGAAAATGAGCTTTGAAATGATTGCCGTTGCGAAAACAGTAAACGCAGTGGTATCCAGCCTGCCTGCCCATACCGTTCCCAGCCAGACGCTCATGGCGTAGCCGAGAAGGCCTACAAGTCCCCCCACGACCAGGACGTCCGGCTTTTTCAGACTGACAAGCGGAGTAAAGATATCCCTCCCGGAAGGAATATAACCTCTTCGCCGGGCATAAGCCGCCGCAGCGACGGCTCCGGCAAAACCTACCTGCGGGCCATAAAACGCGCCGAAGGAAAGAGTGCCGAGAATACTGAACTGTACTCCCGCGGCTCCGGCAACAACCCCGAACAGAGTCAGGAAACCGGAAAACACATATGCAGCCACGCCGCCGAAAGCCGCGCCGAAGCCACCGCCGCAAAACGCGGCGAACAATACCAGAAGATCCATGACCACACCCCCATTTATTCCATAAAATAAAGTAGTTTAAAAGAATGCGCGGTCAGCTGAGACAACCGGCCGCGCATTAAAAAAGGAGCGATAACTTTTTATACGTATACAGGATTATTTTTTCCTGACGGGCAGGCCGATCATCCGGCGGTACTCGTCGGGCGTCATGACCTCGCGGCCCAGCATACCGGCCATGGTCTTAAAGAGCTTGAAGTGTTCCGCGTTGTTTACGATCTTGTCATCCTTATGGGGCCACTTCCAGACGGTATCCTCCATACCGACGCGGATGTGCAGGCCCATGAGCATGGCAAAGGTGGCAAGATAGCTGGAGGCGCGGCCGGCGGCGCAGACCATGACGCTGGCCGTATCGTCGATGTCCATGATGTTGTTGTAGGTGCGCATCAGGCCCTCCACCATCTGCCGGGGGTTCTGCATGGGGCTGCAGCCGGGGACGGCGGCCAGGATGATCCAGTGATAGGGCTTCTGGAGAAGGCCGGGCTTAATCAGGAAACGGTCGGCGTTGTCCACGTCGGCGTCGGTGTAAATCGCGATCTGGGGCTTGACGCCGCAGTCCTGGCAGATCTTGGTTTTCTCGATCATGGAGTAGGGCGGCTTTGCAAAAAGCGTGTCGCCGTAGAGAACCGCCACCGTGTTAATGGGGGTCACCTCCAGGAGGCCTTCCTTGAGAAAGCTCTCCATATGAGGCCATTCCGCAGAATCCAGGGCGCACATGCAGCCGTCAAACACCGTGTCGGGGAAATCCCTTTTCAGGGGATCGATCACCTTATGGAATTTCTCGGGATCGAGAACGTTATAGCCGTTTTCGTCCCGGACGTGGATATGTACGATGGGAGATCCCGCTTCGCAGGCTTCCCTCGCGGACTTGGAGATTTCCTCTAGGGTCATGGGATGGTTGGGGTTGCCGCGACTACTGAACATGGCGCCGGTGATGGTGGTGGAGATGGCGATCTTTGGCGGGATCTTCCAGGCGGGCTGGATATCCACGCCGTTGCTGAAGCGGCTGTGGGACGGGTCGATGATTTCCGGAAGCCCGAAGGGCATCCAGATAGTCCGTATGGAATCGTTGAATTCTTTTATATATTCCCAATTGATTTTATCCGACATGACATATTCCTCCTATGAATCAATCAAAATTTACGGGTTACCGCTGCGCTTCCAGAATTTCTTCCGTGCTAAGGTAGGTAAGGTCCAGCCCTCCGTCGATAAGGGCGGTGGTGCCGGTGACAAAGTTGGATTCCTCGCTGGCGAGAAATACGGCGTAATTGGCCACGTCTTCGGGATGCACCCAGCGGCCCATGGGGTTCTTTCCGCTGATGAGCTTATTGAACTTCGGGGTGAGGTACAGGGCGCGGCCCATGGGGGTCATGCCCCAGGACGGGCAGATTGCGTTGCAGTTGATCTGGTATTCGCCGTATTCGCAGGCCATGTTCTTGATCATGCTGATGACGGCGGCCTTGGAAATGTTATAGGGCGCCTGCAGAGGGTTCGGGAAGATGCCGCCGCTGGAAGCCATCTGAATGACTTTGCCCTTCTTCTTGGGCACAAAGCGCTTGAGAGCCTCCTGAGAGCAATACCAGCTCCCGTAGATATTCACATTGACGCATTTTTTGAAAAAGCTGTCGTTCTGTTCGTGAATCAGGCCCTCACCCGCATAAATACCGGCATTGTTCACGACAATATCCAAGATACCCAGCTGTTTGTCCACTTCCTTGAAGGCGGCGATGACCTGTTCCTGGCTGGAGATGTCGCAGGTTACATAGATAGCCTTCCCGCCTTCCTTCAGGATCTGCTCATGGGTGGGCAGCTTATAGTCGTCGTCATCCTCCAGACCCAGGCCTACCTTTGTTGTAAGATCCAGACACGCCACCTTGGCTCCCTCGCGGGCGAAACGGATTGCCATCCTGCGGCCGTATCCGGAACTGGCGCCCGTAATGACCGCTATTTTCCCTTCGAGTCTACCCATTACTATTACCCCACTTTTCTGAATTCAGCATAATTTTGCTGTAATTAAATTTTAGTATTATAAAAATAGTGTGTCAAGCCCCAAAATAGAATTCTATGAATTGTCCAATAAAACACTCGTAATATGTAGTAATTGCATAAAAATAATAGCGATATAACAAAATACGGATGAAAACATGAAAATATAAAAAGTAAAATAGTGATTCTTATCAGTTTAAGATTTCAGTTATACAAAAATCTAATTATCATAAATTATACAAAAAACAGACTTGCAAAATAGGTAATTTGCTGGTATGCTGGTAGAAGTATTTTAATTGGAATAAAAATTGATTAAAGCAAAATATAAACAAAGGACGTATTGTTCGGCATGGAAATGGAAAATGTTATTATCGGGAAAAAACTAAAAACCTTACGGACGGACGCAGGGCTTACCCTGCAGGAGGCGGCGGAAGCCATCGGCGGCTCCATCGCACACCTGTCGCTGGTGGAAAACGGACGGAGCGGTATATCGCTTTCAAAGCTTCAGCGGCTGCTGACCCGTTACGGAAAGACTATGGCCGACCTTGTGGAAGACAGCGATCTGTCTGACAGCAGAGTAGTAACGCTTTCTACGGCAAAACACCTGGGCTTTTTCGGAGAAGGCGTGGAGGCGCTGCTTCTCGCAAAAGACGTGCAGAACAAGGCTATGGAGCCCTCCTATTTCCGCGTGGAGCCGGGAGCGACGGTGGGGCCGATGCAGCATGTGGCGGGCGAGGAATGTCTTTTCGTATTGGACGGCAGGATGAAGATCACTCTGGAGGACCCGAAAAGCGGCGAGACCAGCGAATACAATCTCGAGTCGGGCGCGACGATCTATTATGACAGCACTCTGATCCACACCGTGACCAACACGGGAAATAAGCCCCTCACTTTCTACGGATGCTGCACGCCGGCGGCGTTTTGAATTCAGCCGTCCGGAAAAGAAAACCGGATTCGCAGATAAAAAAACAGAAAAAGAAACCCGCCTGCAGATTGCAGGCGGGCTTCTTTTTCCTAATGCATTACCCCGCGGAGGACTGCCCGAGAAGGGTGCCGTCCGGGAGGCTGAAAACCGAATCGGCGGATGAGATGCCGCTGATTTTCTGGGAGGTCATCCGGTATACAAGGGCACCGTTTTTTTCCGTCTCGGCGGAGACCAGAAGGCCGGAGGCGACGTCCACCCAGTAACGCCGGACATATCCCGAGGAATCGTCGCTGGTTCCGGCGAAAACGCAGCTGAAACCGTCCCTTTCCACAAAGCCCGCGCTTATGACGGAGGCGGGATCCAGGTTCAGGACGTCCTCGTAGGTGGGGATGCGCTGTTCGGCGTCGGAGGTAAAGGAACCGACGGGGCCGGAGTAAAAATCCGAACCCGACCCGTACCAGACATAGACGGTGTCCGACGACATGATCACATGGCGGGTATCCTGGCCGCTGCGGTAGATGTCCTGGCGGACAAGACCGTTGTCCTCCCAGATATTCACCGTGACGGAAGAGGAGCCGCCGTCCCAGAAGGTCTCCACGGTAAGGGTCCGCTGATAGCTCTCGGAACGGTCCTCCGCCAGGGTGGCCACCACCGCCTGGACATTGGAAACGGTGACTTCCACAGGTGTGTAATCCCCGCCCGTTTCCTGCCCGGTGCCTCCGCCAGAAGGTTCCGCGCTGCCGGCGGGACTGGGCAGCACCACAGCGGGCGTAGTGGAAAAGAGGGAAAGGCCGAAGACGGAGAAGATGAGAATCACCAGGACCGACACCAGCACGGAAAGGGTGACGGTTTTCTTTTTTTGCATAAAACGTCCTCCCCTTTCCCGAAAAATATCAGACTGGAATGGAAAAACGGACGCCGCGGAAACGGCGCCCTTACAGGGGTTTGAACTCTTCCGGCGGGGTTTCCCGGCGGCCGAAGCTCCACAGGACCGCATCCGCGATCCTCCGGCAGGCATGCCCGTCCCCGTAGGGATTCACGGATTTTGCCATAGAGGCGTACGCCGCGGGATCGGTAAGCAGCTCCCGGGCGAGGCGGACGATCTCCTCCCTTTTGACGCCGGCAAGCTTCACCGTCCCGGCCGCGACGGCCTCGGGGCGCTCGGTTTCCCGGCGAAGCACCAGGACGGGCTTTCCCAGGGCGGGGGCCTCCTCCTGAAGACCGCCGGAATCGGTGAGCACCATATAGCAGCGGGCCATGAGGTTGTGCATGTCCTCGGCGGAGACGGGGGAAATGAGCCGGACACGGGGGACGCCGGAGAGAATCCTTCTGGCGGTCTCCCCCACCACGGGGCTCAGATGCACCGGATAAACCAGTTCCACGTCCTTGAATTCCACAGCGATGTCCCGAAGAGCCAGCATGATGTTTTCCATAGGTTCTCCGTAATTTTCCCGGCGGTGGGCGGTGACCGCTATGACGCGCTTTGTTTCGAAGGGCAGATCCGAAAGCTCGGGGCTCACGAAGCGGTATTCCTTCCGGACGGTGGTTTTCAGCGCGTCGATAACGGTGTTCCCGGTGACGAAAACGCCGGTTTTAACCCCCTCCCTGCGGAGGTTTTCCGCGTTTGAAGCGGTGGGGCAGAAATGAAGGTCGGCAATGGCTCCGGTGAGGCGGCGGTTCATCTCCTCCGGAAAGGGAGAATATTTGTCGTAGGTGCGCAGGCCCGCCTCCACATGCCCCACCCGGATTTTCCGGTAAAAGGCGGCGAGGGAGCCGGAAAAGGTGGTGGAGGTGTCCCCGTGGACCAGCACCAGGTCGGGAGAAGCCTCGCTAAGCACTTCCTCCATGCCGGAAAGGCAGCGGGTTGTGATTTCGGTAAGGCTCTGGCGGGGGCGCATGATGTCCAGGTCGTAATCCGGGCGGATCCGGAAGATATCCAGCACCGAGTCCAGCATCTCCCTGTGCTGGGCGGTGACGCAGCAAAGGCTTTTCACACCCGGTCTCGCCTGAAGCTCCAGGACCAGGGGCGCCATTTTCACGGCTTCGGGCCGGGTCCCGAAGATGGTCATTATCTTGAGATCATTCATTGCCGTCATCCTTTGAATCGGTTGGTTCGGGGGAAACGGGGGGAGACTGGTTCTCCGCTCCCGGAGCGGAGGGGCTGTCTTTGTCGCCGGGGGTTTGCCCGTGACCGTTATGGTTCAGATGGGAATTCCCGTTTAAGTAAACGCGGATGGCGATTCCTCCGGCAACGCACAGGGTCAGAAGAAAGAGCATGGCCTTGATCTCCCCGCTGCTGGTGAGCACCACTGCGGAAAGACCCAGGACCGCGCTGATGATGTACAGAATGGCCACCGCCTGTTTCTGGCTGAAACCCATGTCGATGAGTCTGTGGTGCACATGGCTCCGGTCGGGGGACATGGGGTTTTTCCCGCTGGCGACGCGGCGGATGAAGGCGAAGGAAGTGTCGAAGATAGGAAGACCCAGGATCAAGAAGGGCACCGCAAAGGACAAAATAGCGTAAAACTTGAAAAGTCCCTGGATGGACACCACCGCCAGCACGAAGCCCAGAAAGGTGGCGCCGGTGTCCCCCATGAAGATCTTGGCCGGGTTTTTGTTATAGGGCAGAAAGCCCAGGCAGGCCCCGGCAAGGGCCGCCATGAGCACGGCGATATCCCCTTCCGACACAAGAAACGCGACGACGAGCATAGTGACGGAGCTGATGGCGGAGACGCCCACCGCCAGCCCGTCCAGCCCGTCGATGAGATTAACGGAATTGGTGATGGCCACGATCCAGATCACGGTGAGAGGAACGGCCAGAACGCCCAGGTGCAGATAGGGCTGGGCAGAGAAGATATTCGGATTGGAGATGGTGTCCACCAGATTGCCGTGATAGACCGCCACCAGGGCGGCGGCGATCTGCACCACGAATTTGAGACCCGCCCGCAGGGGCATGATATCGTCGATGACGCCCAGGGCCACGATGATGACGGAGCCTAAGAGCATGCCTCTCACGGGCAGGGTGATATGTCCGAAAATCAGGATGCTCACAATGAAGCCGAAGAAGATGGCCAGTCCCCCCAGACGGGGAATGGGGACTTTGTGCATCCTGCGGGAATCCTTGGGAACGTCGATGGCGCCTATCTTCTGGGCGAATCGCTTGACGGCAGGCGTGATTCCGAAGGAGACCGCCAGAGCCACCAGAAGGGTGCCGATCAGATACAACAGAATCGGAAGGTTCCCTGTCATTTGGAAATCTCCTTTACGGTATGCCGAATTACTTTCATTTTTTTAAAAAGCCTACCTTATCCTTGACCAGACTGAGAGTGGGTTCCGCCATTGCCGCGGCACGCTGCGCGCCGATGCGGCAAAGCTCCTCCAGATGGTCCCTGTTTTTCAGAAGATCTTCGGTTTTTTCCCGGATGGGACGGAAAAGCTCCACCACGGCCTCGCCCACGGCGGGCTTGAAGCGGCCGTACCCCTGACCTTCAAATTTCGCCTCTACGGCCTCGGGGGTTTTCCCCGTGGCGGCGGCGTAAATGGCGATGAGGTTGGAAACGCCGGGCTTATCCGGAGAGCGGCGCACTTCGGAGCCGCTGTCGGTGACGGCGCGCTTGAACTTCTTCAGGATATCCTCGGGCCTGTCCAGCAGGAGCACGTATGAATTGGGGTTTTCCGAGGATTTGCTCATTTTTTTCTCCGGCTCCGTGAGGCTCATGATCCTGGCGCCCACCTGAGGAATATAGGGCTCTGGCATGGTAAAGACATCGCCGTACAGGGCGTTCATCCGCCCGGCCACGTCCCGGGTCAGCTCCACGTGCTGCTTCTGGTCTTCCCCCACGGGGACGAGGTCGGCCTGGTACAGGAGGATGTCGGCCGCCATGAGGGCCGGATAGGTGAAAAGACCCGCGTTCACGTTGTCCGCGTGGGAGGCGGACTTGTCCTTGAACTGGGTCATGCGGGAAAGCTCCCCGAACATGGTGTGGCAGCTTAAAATCCAGGCCAGCTCGGCATGGGCCGGAACATGGCTCTGGACGAAAACGACGCTCTTCTGCGGGTCCAGTCCGCAGGCGATGAGCTGGGCGAAGAGCTCCAGGGTCTGGCGCCGGAGCGTTTCCGGGTCCTGACGCACGGTGATGGAATGCATGTCCACCACGCAGTAGACGCACCGGTACTCCTCCTGCAGACGGACCCAGTTGCGAAGCGCGCCCAGGTAATTGCCCAGGGTGATATAGCCGCTGGGCTGGATTCCGCTGAAAATGATTTTTTGATTCATCGGTCACACGTCCTGTATTATTTCAGATAATCCCGCAGGCAGTCCCCCAGGATACCGACGCCCTTTTTAATCTGTTCGTGGGAGGGCACCGTGAAGTTCAGGCGGAAACAGCGGTTTTTGGGATCGGATTGCGTGTCGAAGGTAGCTCCCGGCACCGCGGCAACGCCGCGTTCCACGGCAAAGGAACAGAATTCCTTCCCGGAGTAGCCCTCGGGAAGCGTACACCAGAGAAAAATGCCGCCCTGGGGCCTCGTAAAGGCGACGCCGGAAGGAAAGTTTTCCTCCATGCACCGGAGCATGAGGTCCCGCTTTTCCCTGTAGTGCCCGCAGCAGTTTTTGATATGCGCGTCGAAGTCGTTTTCCTCTAGGTACCGGTCCACCAATATCTGAAAGAACTGATTGGTGTGCACGTCCTCCCCCTGCTTGGCGACGATCATCTTTGCCATGAGATCTTTTTGGGCGACGGCAAAGCCGATGCGGATACCGGGGGCGATGACCTTGGACATGGAACCGGAATAGATCACGTGGCCGGTCTCGTCGAAACTCTTGATGGCGGGCAGGGGCTCGCCGGAGTAGCGAAGCTCGGTATAGGGCGCGTCCTCCAGGACCATGACGCCGTACTTTACCGCCAGCTCATAGACCTTCCGGCGGCGAGGAAGACTCATGGTGACCCCCATGGGATTCTGAAAGTCCGGAATGGTATAGATGAGCTTGGCCTTTTTCTCCCGCTTCAGGGCTTCCTCCAGGGCGTCCGTGTCCATCCCGTCGCCGTCCATGGGAATGCCCACGAGGCGGGCGCCGAAGGAACGGAAGGTGTTGAGTCCGCCGATGAAGCTGGGGTTCTCGGAAAGAACCGCGTCCCCCTCGTTTACAAGGCACTTGGCGGACAGGTCGATGCACTGCTGGCCGCCGGAGACCACAATGAGGTCGTCAAAGGGCCGGCCGATGCCGAATTTTTCCGAGAGCCTTTCGGTAAGCCTCCGGCGCAGGGGGGCATACCCCTCCGTGATGCCGTACTGCAGGGCGGGGACGGCTTCCCGGTCGAAAATCTCAAGGGCCGCGGCTTTCAGCTCCGGAACGGGAAATTCGGCCGCGGAAGGGCTGCCCGCCGCAAAGGAAATGATGTCCGGGTTCTGCACCACTTTGAACATTTCCCGGATGGCGGAGGGGTTCAGGCCAGACATGCGGTCCGATAGTTTGATATCCATTCTTGCACATCCTTTTTGGGATGGGTTCCGCGCCGCCGACAAGGACGCGGAGAACGCCGGGACCCCTATCTTTTAACTTCATGCGCAGGATATCACCGCGATAAACGCAGGAAAGACGGCGCATGAAGATTTTGCCATACTTTCGCACAGCAAAATCTGGAGACCGGCATTTGTGCCTATTGTAACACAAAGCAAAGTTGGTTGGCAATCATTCTTCCAAATGAGGAAAAAGGATTTTTACACAAAATCCTTACGGTTTTTTACAGAAGTCTAGACGGGAGCTGCGCGCTCCCCGCTGGGGGTAACTTTTTGTTTCTGCAAAAAGTCACCAAAAACAGACCAAGAGGCCCCGGCCTCTTGGAGCTCCGAGGAGGGGTGCTCCGGTGTGTGCTCTTAATGAGAAATTGACTTTTAGTAGTTTCGAACGCACGGACAGCCCGGTAACAAGAGGTCTGTTTTACAGCCCGCGATCGGGACTCTCCGTATCATGGGTTGTGGGGTTCAAGGGGTCTGCGAAAACGCACTGCTTGCGGCGTTGAAGAAGGTCGAGAAATAATATTATGTTAACCTAATTGAAAACGGTATAAATTAAAAACGAAAGATGTTCGTTCGGAGGCAAAATCCTCCTGCGCCTTGACAAGGGCGGAAGGTTAAAGATATGATAGGCATGCCAAAGAAAAATTATCCGGAGGCGCGGGAATGAATCAGAATCAGGACTATTTCAACCAAATGGAAGAGCGCATCCCCAGGGGGGGCGTTCGCACCCGCTTTGCACCCAGTCCCACGGGATACATGCACGTGGGCAATCTGCGCACGGCGCTGTACGCCTATCTTATCGCAAGAAACGCGGAGGGGACCTTCCTTCTGCGCATCGAGGACACCGACCAGGCGCGGTATATCGAGGGAGCCACCGACGTCATTTACCGAACCCTACGGGAGTGCGGCCTGCGACACGACGAGGGGCCGGATCTGGGAGGACCCTGCGGCCCTTATATCCAGACGGAGCGCCGGGAGATTTACAAAGCATACGCCGAGCGTCTGATCCGGCTGGGCGGCGCCTACCGGTGCTTCTGCGACGAGGCGAGGCTCCGGGAGCTGCACGAGGAGGGCACGCCCGGCGGAAAATACGACGGAAGGTGCGCCAATCTGTCCCCGGAGGAATCGGACGAAAAGGCCGGGGCCGGGGTTCCCTTCGTTGTACGGCAGAAAATTCCCAGAGAAGGCACCACCACGGTAAACGATATGGTATACGGCCAAATCACGGTGGAAAACGACACCCTGGACGACAATGTGCTCCTCAAGTCCGACGGGCTGCCGACATATAACTTCGCAAACGTGGTGGACGACCACCTCATGGGCATCACCCATGTGGTGCGGGGCTCGGAATACCTCTCCTCGGCGCCCAAGTACGACCTTCTCTACAAAGCCTTCGGCTGGGAGATCCCACAGTATATCCACTGCCCGCCCGTGATGCGGGACGCGCAGCACAAGCTTTCCAAGCGCCACGGAGACCCCACCTACGACGACCTCATCCGGGAGGGATACCTCCCCGAGGCGGTTCTCAACTACGTGGCACTTCTGGGCTGGAGCCCCGGAGGCGAGCGGGAGGTCTACAGCCTCGAAGAGCTGGCGGAGATCTTTTCCATCGCGGGAATCAACAAGGCACCCGCTATCTTCGACAAGGCGAAGCTGGACCACTTTAACGCCGAATATCTGCGCGCTCTGCCTCCGGAGCGGTTTCTCACTCTTGCGGAGCCCTACATCCGGCAGAGCGTGAAAAATCCGGCCATCGACCCTGCGCTCATCGCTCCCCTGGTGCAGCCCCGGTGCGAGAGGCTGACGGATATCCCGCAGCAGGTGGATTTCTTCGATATCCTCCCGGAGTATGATTCAGAGTATTATGTAAACAAGAAGAGCAAGACCGACCGGGCGATTTCCCTGGACATGCTGTGCCATGCGGAAAAGACGCTGGAGGAACTTCCCGACTGGGAACGGGAGACCATCCACGACGCCCTCATGAACCTGGCGGCCGCCCTGGGGGTCAAGAACGGCACCCTCCTCTGGCCGGTGCGCATCGCGGTTTCCGGAAAACAGACCACGCCGGGAGGCGGCGTGGAGATCTGCCACATCCTGGGCCGGGAGGAGAGCCTCAGGCGCATCCGGACAGGGATCCGGATGCTGGAGGGAGAGTAAAGCGGATTTCAGGCAAGGCTTACCCCTTCCCTGCCGAAAACTGACGTGACGCCCGGAGCTTTTTGGCTCCGGGCGTTTTTTTATAGTAAAAGCAAGGATCATTGGGTGCCGGAGGGAGAAAGGCCGTACCGGGCGCACAAGCGGAGGACGGCGTCCAGAGCGTCATCCGGGTTGACCCAGAGGTCCGGAAAAAACCCCGTTCCATCGTGGTTTTCCAGAGTTTCACTGAAGTTCAGTTTGGTTCCGAAGCCGACGGAAACGCCAGAATGGGGCAGGCAGAAGCTATAACAGACATTGCCGCAAATGCCGGTTCCCGAGGTGTTGCTTCCCACCACCACCACGTTTTCAACCGTCCGGAGCAGCAGGAGAAAATCTTCCCCGGCGGAGCCGACGCTGCCGTTCACCAGGACGAAGACGGTGCCTTCGTGTGGCGCGACGGCGCCGCCGACGGTGCCGGAGGTCCAGGTCCCCCAGCCGGAGTCCATGGACCGGATATAGTCCGGGGAATATTCAAGCTCTACGGTTTCTCCGTGAAGAAAGGCGGAAAGCGCGGCAGATCGCTTCTGGGCGTAAAGAAGCTTCCTTCGAATTTCCCTGCCGGCAAAGTTTTGAACCCAGGCCTGCGCGTAACCGCTGTTGCCGCCGCCGTTTCCCCGGAGATCCACAATGATCACCGGCTCCCCGGAAAACGCGGCGCCGGAGGCGGCCATGCGGTTCAGATCAGGCAGGTTTTCCTCAGAATATATAAGCGAACGGGAAATGATTAAGGGAATGCCGTCCAGGCGCAGGTCGTCGGAATAAATCGGGGAAATTGCGCCGGTCGGCCTCATCTCCGTCCAGTCCAAAGAAATTTCCTTCCCGTTTAGAAGAACGCTTTTGGGAAGATCTTCCCCGTCCCGTCTCAGGGCAGTATAGGCCCAGCACAGGGAACCGTCCGGGCCGACGGTGGGCTTTGCAAGGGTCCAGTCCGTGTTGTCGTCCGGGGACAGTACGATTCCTGGGACGAAGTAGGTATGCATATTGCGGCCGTTCAGGACGGAGGCGCCGTTTATTTTGAAGTGTCCGTCGGCGATCCGGGGACTCAGGGCGTTCCAGAGAAGAACGCCGAGAGCGTTTCCGTCCAGGGAACCGTCCCGGCCCAGATTTTCCGTCAGCTTGTCCCGGATGGGTAGAAAAACCTCGTCGCCGCCTAAGAAGTCGTAGGCACCGTAAGTGGTTTTCAGAAGGCGGAAGAGGAGATCAACGTCGGAGCACGCCTCCTGCGGGGAAAGAGAAGAGCTCAGGTTATGAGGGATGGTGAGAGCTTCCAGTTCCGACTGGGACAGAAGGCCATTTTCCTCCGGGTCCTCGGGAAGATAAGACAGAAATCGCTCCTGTTCCTCCTGGGTCCAGGGAGCGGCCAGCGTCTCCTCCCGTTCCCGGTTCACATCCCGGAGGAAGGTATTCCAGCCGACTGTTTTCTCTCCCGAGGAAGCGCTCAGGGACAAAATCAGAAGCGCGGCCAGGAGAGAAGCCGCGATTTTTTCTTTAAGGATGATGTTTTCCTCCCTTCAGAGCTGAGCAGGGAGCAGTGGAAACCGGAGCGCGGCAGGGCCCGGAGCCGCATAGCTCCGGACCCGGTTATTTTGACAGTTTAGCCGCAGACCCAGGAAAAACGGTAAATCCAATTTTCAGGGGTGGGAATGTCCGGCGCTTCAAGCACGCGGAAACCTCCCGCGAGGCGGTTTTCCTTTGCGGAAAGCCCAAAATGACAGGCGGCGATGCCCATGTCGATCCGCTGCACGTCGTAAGGAAATTTGTCGCTGAAGCCGGGGGTGCTGTATTCGTAGAAATGAAAGATTCCGACGCCGGTTTTCAGGACGCGCCAGGGCTGCAGATTGCAGGAGGAGGGGGCAAGGCGGGCAAGCTCCAGAGGCAGGGCGTACTCCCCCGCCGCGGCTCTGGTGAGGGGCGTTATGAAATCCCCGCCGAAATAGAGCTCCTCCCAGCTTTTTCTGCCCACGGAAGCGGCTTTTTCTCCGGCGTATCCGTAAGGACAGACGGCGGGAAAAATCTCATCCTCCCCCACGTCCATATCCTTCCGGAAATCCGCAGTGTCAAAGGTGGCAAGCCAGCAGGTACCGATACCCAGGGACGTAAGATACAAAACGAGGGTTTCAAACTCATACCCCAGCTCCTCCAGGCAGGTTTTCCCGCTTCGTACCGAGGCGGCAAGGAAACGGGAGGCGCCGGATACCATGCCGTAAGTGCCGAGCGTCCGGCCGGACGCCAAGGCGGGCATTTCCAGCATGTGGAAGCGGACCTCTTCCGGAAAGGGACCGGAAAGGGTCCGGATATACCGGGAGATATCATCCGTCAATTCCCGCGGGACAGGACGAATGGAATATTTCCGGACCGAACGGCGGCGCCGGATCGTTTCCTCCAGGGGGAACGAAAAGATACCGGGCATAAAAGGCGCATCCTTTCGGAATTTTAGTCCGCTCTGTTATAGATGGTCATCTCGCTGCGCTCCACCAGCTCTGAAAATTTCGCGGAAGCTTCCTGATAATGGGCGGAGGCGGCGTGCTTTTTCAGAGACTCCTTGCTCTCCCACTCCTCGATAAAGGCAAACTGACCGGGGTTTCTGGAATCCACATAGAGCCGGTAGCTGATGCATTCGGGCTCCGAGGAATTGGTGACGGCCTCCAGCTTTTTCGCCACGGCCTTATACTCCTCGGCCTTGCCTTCCTTGACAAAAATCTTGGCAACCACGGTTATCATACGATTAAATCCTCCCGATCTTTTTGATGGTCCAATCCATGAGGCGGCTTGTTCCGCTCGGAAATTGGAGTAATTTCAATGTAACATCGGAGGAAAACCTTGTCAATCCCAAACTCCCGCAAGTCCGGCAGCGATCCGGGTTATTTCGGGATTACGCCTGGAATCCCCATATAAGAAAGGGAGAAAAACGTTCAAAACACATGATCGGTCAAGAAAGAGCAAGATGGCTTCGCCTAATGGTCAGAGATGGTGAAATTAAAACGCACAGGAGCGGAAAGGAGGTTTGACTATTACTGACCATAGTGTTACTCTTAATACGGAAGCGGAAAACAGCAAGAGATTCCGCCTAAACATAAAAAATATGCATACTACAAATACCGATATAAAATCTGAGGAGGATTAGAAATGAGAAACAACAATTCGCTGATACCCTGGGGTGGCAAGGATTCTCTCTGGCCCTCCGACCTGCTGGGCAATTTCTTCGGCGACAGCTTTTTCCCCAGCGTGAGTTCGGGAATGAAGGCCGATATCCGCGAGGCAGAAAAGAGCTACATCATCGACGTGGAGGTCCCCGGACTGAACCGGGATAACCTGGAGATTGATCTCAGCGACAACTGCCTGACCGTAACGGCACATGTCGACGAAAGCAGCGAGGAAAAGGGCAAAAACGGCCAGTTCTTAAGGCGCGAACGCAAAACGGGCGTATTCCGCAGAAGCTTCGTCCTGGAGAATGTCAAAACGGAGGAAATCACCGCGCAGCTTACTAACGGCGTGCTGTCCGTTACCTGCCCGAAAGCAGAGCTCCCCGCGGATAACAAAAAGAAGATCGACATCCAGTAAACATTTTGATATATCCCTCTCATGCACAGGCGGCGCCCCAATCGGGGCGCCGCCGTTTTCGTGGATCGCTTCCCCGCGCTTCCGGCAGGGCTTCTACGACCGGGAGATTTCTTCCGGTATCATTCCCGCCGAAACAAATTCTGCTTTCTTATCCAGACATTCGGATACAATACGGAAAATCGGCAAAAATACGGACACCGGGCGGTCTGCTGAGACAGTATCCAAGAGCCTGAAATTACGACGCAGACGCCGGGATTCAAAGGAGGCAGAGCGGAATGAAAGGGAGAAGAATGGGCCGGCGAGCCGCCGTCCGGGTGATCGCTTACATCGCGGCGGCCTTTGCCGTCACAGCGGGCATCGCATGGAGCAACTATGCCCAGGCGCAGTATTATAAGCTTCAGCTGAACAACACCTATCAGAGAGCCTTCGCGGAGCTGACCACGAACATGAGCGAGCTGGACACGGCGCTGCAGAAGGGGCTGTATGCCACGACGCCCGCCATGGCCGCCTCTTTGTGCACGGAGATCTACGGAAAGGCGACGGCGGCGCAGATGGCGGTGTCCCAGCTCTCTTACTCCCACGTTACGCTGGAAAACACAGCCTCCTTCTTATCCACCGTTGGGGACTACGCCTATGTGCTGTCCAAAAACGCGGCTTCGGGAGCGGTATTCGGGGAAACGGAAGAGAATGCCCTGAGGACTCTGGCGGACAGTTCCGCCGTACTGGCGCAAAACCTCCAGGACCTGCAGCAGGACATCAACAGCGGGGTGATCACCCTGGAAGAGCTGAACCGGGCGCAGAGCCAGCTTTCCTCCGCGGAGGCGGAGGCGACCTCCAGCACGCTGGACAACAGTTTCCGGCTGATGGAAAGCGAGTTTCCCGAAATGCCGACCCTTATTTACGACGGGCCGTTTTCCGAGCATATTGAAACCATGGAACCGCTGTTTCTCCAGGACAAGGACGAGGTGACGGACGCGGAAGCCATGAAAGCGGCGGCGGAGTTTCTGGGGATACCGGAGGATAAATTCCGGCTGGACGGCGAGAGCGAAGGAAAGCTCCCCACCTACCTCTTTTCCGTTGACGAGCAAGGAAGCGAAATCTCCCTGGAGGTGACCAAGCGGGGCGGCGTCGTTTTAAACCTATGCAACTCCCGAGCGGTTCCTTCCACGGATATCCGGACGGAGGACGCGGTGGCCATCGCCAAGGACTTTCTGACTTCCAACGGCATGGACAGCATGAAGGAGAGCTATTACACCCTGCAGGGAAACATCATCACCATCAATTTCGCCTACGTTCAGGACGGCGTGATCTGTTATCCGGACCTTGTTAAGGTGGCTCTGGCCATGGACGACGGAGGAATCATCGGATATGACGCGAAGGGGTATATCATGAGCCATACGGCCCGGAGCATACCCGCGGCGTCCGTTTCCGAGGAGGAGGCAAAAAAGCTGGTGGCTTCCGATCTTACCGTTCTGGCTCATCAGATGACCGTCATCCCCACGGAAGGAAAATATGAGATCTTCTGCCACGAATTCAAATGCGAAACGGCGGACGGGCGGCACTATATCATCTATGTCAACGCCGTCACCGGGCAACAGGCGAAAATCCTTATCCTCATCGAGAGCGAAAACGGAACGCTGACGATGTAATAGGCAAGCATGATAATCATTGCTTGACATTATTACGGGAGTCTGGACGGGAGGGGAGCGTTCCCCGCTGGGGGTAACTTTTTTGTTTCTGCAAAAAGTCACCGAAAACAGACCAAGAGGCTCCGGTCTGCGAAAAGCTGCTCTGTGCGACGATTCAGAAGATTGACTGTAATCTGGGGGATTCGGGTTTTGGGTTGCGGGGTCCAATAAGTCTGCAAGGACTGAGTGTGCACGACGTTAAGAGGAAAAGGAAAATGGGCCGCCCGGTTAAGGGCGGCCCGCTGTTTTAATTCATTATTCCCCGGCTTTATAAAAGACGAGAAGGCTTTTATAGGTCATATAGCAATCCAGCTTGGAGACCACCTCGTAGGGGGAGTGCATGGAGAGGACCGCGACGCCGGCGTCCAGGGTATCGATGTTGCGGTTTGCCATATATTTGGCGACAGTGCCTCCGCCGCCGGCGTCCACCGCGCCCATTTCGGCCATCTGCCAGGAGACGTTGTTTTTATCAAACAGGCCGCGGAAATAGGCGATGAGCTCCGCCGAAGCGTCGGAAGAGCCGGATTTGCCCCGGGAGCCGGTGTACTTGCAGAGACCCACACCGTAGTTGATCCTGGCTGCGTTGCGCTTTTCGTAAACCTCGGGGAAGCTGGGGTCGAAAGCTACCGTCACATCGGCGGAGAGGCAGCGGGACTTTTCAAAGCAGGCGTCCAGGGTCACGCCCTGGGTCCGGCAGAGGTCCCCGATGAAGGTGTCGAAAGCGGCAGACTGCATGCCGCTGACCCCATCGGAGCCGGTCTCCTCCTTGTCCGCAAGGACGCAGACGGCGGTAAACTCCGGTGCTTCCGCACCGAGAAGGGCGGCGAAGGCCGCATAAGCGCAAACCCTGTCGTCATGCCCGTAGGCTCCGATGAGGCTCCGGTCGAAGCCCAGGTCCCGGGCGTTCATGGCGGGGACCATACAGAGATCCGCAGAGAGGAAATCCGCCTCGGTAATGCCGTATTTTTCATGAATCAAGGACATGGCCATGAGTTTGACCCGCTCGGTGTCCTTTTCTGTACCCGGGAAGGGACGGCTGCCCAGGAGAATATTCAGGCTTTCCCCGGGAATGGCCTCCCCCAGGGGTTTCTTGGACTGCTCGGAGGCCAGGTGAGGCAGCAGATCGGTAATGACAAAGAGGGGGTCGTCCGGGCCGGCGCCCACGGAGACGTTTACCACGGATCCGTCCTTCAGGGCGACGGCGCCGCGGAGCTCCAGGGGGACCGCTACCCACTGATATTTCCGCACGCCTCCGTAGTAATGGGTCTTGAAATAGGCCATTTCGGCCTCCTCATAGAGAGGATGCTGCTTCAGATCCAGACGGGGGGCGTCGATATGGGCAGCGCCGATATGAACGCCGTCGGAGAGGGGCCGGGTGCCCACGACGGCCAGGATAAGGGCCTTGTCCCGGTTGTTGAAATAGAGTTTGTCTCCGGCTTTGACAGCCATGCCGCGGACGTAGGGACGAAAACCTTTCTCTTCCGCCAGGCGGATGGAGACGGCCACCGCTTCCCGCTCAGTTTTGCTTTCGTCGAGAAAGCGCTTATAGCCGCTGCAATACAGGTTGCATTGGTTCAGATCCTCGGGGGACACCAGGTCGAAGCTGTTTTTCTGCTGATAAAAGAGTTCGTTTTTTACTTTTTCAAATGCTGATTCCACTTTGTTGTCCATATAAAAACTCCTTTGATTGATTTACCGATTCATGAGCATTTCGGAAAATACCTTTCTGCAATGAGAGGCAAATATTTCCGGGGGCTCGTCTTTATTTTCCAGAATCAGATTGCAGCGCTCCCGGTAAAAGGAATCCGGTTTCTGAGCGTTTACGCGAAGGCGCGCGTATTCCTCGCCGATCCCTTCCCTGGCCATGATACGGCGGATGCGGACCTCGGGCGCGGCAATGACGCCCACCACGACATCGCAGAGTTCCGAAAGGCCGCTTTCAAACAGGGCTATGGCGTCCACCGCGAAGAGGCGCCGGCCGTTTCGGCGCTGGATATCCATAGCTTTTCCCAATTCGTCCTTCACATACCGATGGCTGATATTCTCCAGTTCCAAAAGGCTGGCCTCGTCGCGGAACACAATCTCCCCCAGCTTTTTTCTGTCGATCTGGCCGTCGGTGAGCACATCGCCGTACTGTTCCACGATCTCGAGCTTCAGCATTTCGCTCTCCCGCAGCAGATCGTGATAAAGCTCGTCGCAATCCACCACATATCCGCCCAACTCTTCCATTACCCGAAGGGCGGTGGTTTTCCCCGCTCCGGTGCCGCCGGTGATACCGATGATAAACATGTCGTCCTCCGAAAAAGCAGGATGCCGCGGTTTCGGCAGAGAAAGTCAAAAGCGCGGCTGCAGACAGGTAATTCATCTCTTGCCATAAAAGAGAAGAAGACAAAGGGAAACAACGCAATTATAAAACAGAAACTGCGCAGTCCGTTTATACTTCCACGAGCCGGAAACCGGCTGCGCGGTTCAGGCGGTTCTGCACGGCCAGCTCCAGGCCCTCCCCCTCGGGATACCGGGCGTAAGCCGTTTCGATTCGGAGCTTGTCCAGCGTGCGCAGAAGCCCGAAAAGGTTCCGGGCGAGAGCGTCCGGCTCGGTTTTTTTCCCATAGGGCAGAACGGAGAAGCCGGGATACATAGATGCCTCCTCCTCATAGCAGAGGACGGCGGCGCCGGCGGCGGGCCGGGAATTGATATAGGCGGCGGCTTTGGAAGCCTCCCCGCGGACCATGACGACGGAAGCGGAGGGGGCGTAGTGCTTGTACTTCATGCCGGGAGCACGGGCGACCTCCCCATCTTTCAGGGGGCCCAGGACCGCCCTGTCGATCACCAGGCCGCCCAGGACCTGGCGGAGCTGCTCGGGGACGATGCCGCCGGGCCGCAGCAGGCGGGGCGGCGATACGGTCAAATCCACGATGGTTGATTCCACGCCCACGGCGCAGGGCCCGCCGTCCACCACGGCGTCTATTTTCCCATCCAGGTCGTCCAGGACATGGGAAGCGGCGGTGGGGCTGGGACGGCCCGAGAGGTTGGCGGAAGGGGCCGCCACGGGAACTCCGGCGGCGCGGAGGATGGCGGAGGTTACCGGATGGCGGGGGCAGCGCATGCCCACGGTGGGAAGGCCCGCAGTGACGATGTCCGGAATCAGGGCCTTGCGTTTGAGCACCATGGTGAGGGGCCCGGGCCAAAAGAGTTCCGCAAGACGGTAAGCGCTGTCGGGTATCTCCAGGCAGTAAGCCTCCAGGCTGGAGACATCCGGAATGTGGACAATCAGGGGATTGTCCTGGGGGCGGCCCTTGGCGACAAAGATCCGGCTCACGGCGCGGGGGTCCAGGGCGTTGGCGCCGAGACCGTAAACGGTCTCGGTAGGAATGGCCACAAGCTTCCCCTCCCGGAGAAGCTTTGCTGCCGCCTCCACCTTGTCCCGTTCTCTTTCCGGATCGCTGATTTTAAAAATCTGGGTATTCATGGCTGCCTCCCGAATCGGATTTAGGATTCTTCTCCCGCCCTGAGGCGCTCGGCCTGATCGGCGGTGACCAGAGTGTCCACCAGTTCGTCCAGATCGCCGTTCATAATCGCGTCGATTTTATACAATGTCAGCCCGATGCGGTGATCCGTCACCCGACCCTGGGGGAAGTTATAGGTACGGATGCGTTCGCTGCGGTCGCCGGTGCCCACCTGGCTGCGGCGCTCGGCGGCGATGGCGGAGGTCTGCTCCTGCCGCTTTGCATCCAGAAGCTTGGAGCGGAGGATCTTCATGGCCCGTTCCCGGTTTTTATACTGGCTGCGCTCATCCTGGCACTCCACCACGATCCCGGTGGGAATATGGGTCAGGCGGATGGCGCTTTCGGTCTTGTTTACGTGCTGGCCTCCCGCGCCGCTGGAGCGGAAGGTGTCGGTCTGGATATCCGCGGGATTGAGCTCCAGCTCCACATCCTCGGCCTCGGGGAGAACCGCCACGGTAACCGTGGAGGTGTGCACCCTGCCGGAGGACTCGGTGTCGGGCACACGCTGGACCCGGTGGACCCCGCTTTCAAACTTCAGGCGGGAAAAGGCGCCCTCGCCCACGATCATGAAGCTGATTTCCTTGATGCCGCCCAGCTCGGTTTCATTTATATTCGTGATTTCAACCTTCCATCGGCAGCGCTCGGCATACATGGAATACATCCGGAAAAGGGACGCGGCAAAGAGCGCCGCCTCTTCCCCGCCGGCGCCGCCGCGGATCTCCACGATCACGTTTTTCTGGTCGTTGGGGTCGGCAGGCAGCAGCAGGACCTTCATCTCCTGCTCCAGGCGCTCCATATCGGAACGGGCGCGGTCATATTCCTCCTGGACCATTTCCCGGAAGTCGGCTTCCAGGTGATCATCCAGAAGGGCGCGGGCCTCGGAGGCTTCCCGCTCCGCCATGCGGTAAGCCCGATAGGCCTCCACCAGGGGGGTCAGCTCCTTCTGCTCACGGCTGAGGCGGGTCACCTGTTCCCTGTCGGCATAGACGTTGGGATCGGACAGACGCCGCTCGATTTCCATATAGCGCTCTTCAACGAGGCGCAGCTTTTCCAGCATATATTTGCTCCTTTTCCTCCGGCGGGAACGAGCCCACCGGACAGCAGGCATATGTTACCACAGAAGGGGGTCTTTTGTAAAGTGCCGGCAGGGCAATCATTTTCCGGAGGAGCCGGCGGCGCCGGAAATCTCCCGGACAAAAGCGTCCAGCATCCCGCCGTAGAGGTGGTCCCCCGGCTGGAGGGAGACGGCGGCGATCCGACGGTTCCCGGAAAGAGAATCCATCGCGTCGAAAAGAGTTTCGTAAGCGTTGGTGCCCGCCCGGGTCAGAAGCCAGGCGGCGGCGGGCAGGGCATGCCC
Organism: Papillibacter cinnamivorans DSM 12816; assembly: GCF_900176335.1. Lineage (GTDB taxonomy): Bacteria > Bacillota > Clostridia > Oscillospirales > Oscillospiraceae > Papillibacter > Papillibacter cinnamivorans. The sequence goes on along the minus strand of NZ_FWXW01000001.1, from coordinate 122,212 downwards.
GTAAGTGGAAAGAAAGGTGCGGACAACGGGAGAAAGGCGGGCGGCCCATACGGGAGAGCAGACCACAACGAGGCCGTAATCGGCCAGCGGCGCGGGAAGTTCCACGGGCAGAAGGCCGGTGCTGCGCTCGCTCACCGAGTCGAAACCCGCGAGAATGAAGCCGAGAATCCCTTTGCGGTCCCGCCCGTCGTCGATCCGGACCAGATCTCCCCCGATCCGGGAGGCAATCTCCTTTGCAGCGGTTTCGGTTTTGCCGGTACGGGTATAATAGACCAGAAGCGTCTTCAAATTGATTCCTTCCCTTCCGCCAGCGTTTCCCATGTGAGGTAGAGTTCCTCGAGGCGCCCCTCCAGCTCGTCGGATTCCCTCCGCAGCTCGGCGCTTTTCATATAATCGTACGAAGTGCCCTGATTTGCCAGAGCTTCCAGTTCCCCTTCGATCTTTCTTCCGCGCTCCTCCAAAAAGGCGATCTCCTCCTCGCAGAGAGAAAGAGGATCGGGCCCGGAGGATTTCCCGGGTTTCCGGCGGGGCTCTTTCCGGGATTCTTCCTTCCCTTCACGGGGGGATTTTTCCTCTTTGGCGCACAGCGCCCTGTAGGTTTCGTAATCCCCGTCGAAATCGGTGAGGCCGCCGTCCCGGAGTTCCCAGATGCGGGTGGCGAAGCGGCTGACAAAATACCGGTCGTGGGAGACAAAGAGCAGGGTTCCCTCGTACTCCTCCAGAGCGCTTTCGATCCACTCCCGGGACTGGATGTCCAGGTGGTTCGTTGGCTCGTCCAGGATGAGGAAATTGATGCTCCCGTCCATGAGCATACACAGGCGAAGGCGGCTCTGCTCCCCGCCGGAGAGGACGGAAACGGGTTTATATACGTCCTCCCCCTGAAAGCGGAAGGCGGCCAGGCGGTTTCTCGCCGCCTGGGGCGTGCAGTCCAGCTCGTAAAGGAGCGTATCCATCAGCGAGCGTTCCGGATGCTCGAAGCGCACCACCTGGGGCAGAAATGCCGCCCGGACGGCGGGACCCAGGCGGAGGCGGCCGGTGTCCGGCGGCTCCTCCCCCAGAAGAATCCGCAGGAGGGTAGTCTTCCCCGTTCCGTTGTCCCCGATGAGGGCGATCCGGTCCCCGCCCTCCACCAGAAGCTCCAGGCTGCGGAAGAGAGTGCGCTCGCCGAAGCTCTTGGAAACGGAATCCAGCATCAGGACCTCGTCCCCGTGAAACTCCATAGAGCGAAACCGCGCCTTCATCTCCCGCTCCTTCACGGGGCGCTCGGTCTTTTTCATGCGCTCGATGCGCTTTTCCATGGCGAAGGCGCGGCGGTGGAGCTTGGCGTTTCGCTGGGCCCAGCCGTGCATTCGCTCGGCGGCAAAGGAAAGCTGGGCGATTTTGGCCTCTTCGATTTCGTATCTCCGAAGGCGCTCCTGATACCGCGCCTCCTTTTCCTCGGCGTAAAAGCTGTAGTTTCCCGAATAAAGCTCAGCTTTTCCGTTTTCCAGCTCGACGATACGGGTGACCACGCTGTCGAGAAAATACCGGTCGTGGGATATGACCAGGACGGTGCCGCGGAAGGAGGAGAGATAATCCTCCAGCCACTCGACAGACCGGATATCCAGATGATTCGTGGGCTCGTCCAGCAGGAGAATGTCCGTATCCTCCAGGATGAGACGGGCTAAGTTCACCCGGGTCTTCTCCCCGCCGGAGAGGGTATCGAACAACCTGTCCCGCATGGAGGAGAGCTCCAGGCCGTTTGAGACCTTGTTGAGCGCGGTTTCCGCGCCGTATCCGCCCAAAGCCTCGAACCGGGCGGACAGTTCCCCGTATTTTTTCAGATTCGCCTCCGAGGGATCCTCCGCCATAGCGTTTGCCAGGGCGTCCATCTCCGACTGAAGGGCGAACACTTCGGAAAAGGCGGAACGCAGGACGTCCTCCACGACGAAGCCTTCCGGGTATACGGGGATCTGGGAGATGAGGCCCAGGCGGCGGCCGGGGGACAGAAAAACCTCCCCCTCGTCGTACCCCATAAGGCCGGCGAGGATGCGGAAGACGGTGGTCTTCCCGGCGCCGTTGCGGCCCAGCAGACCCACACGTTCCCCCGCGAAGACCTGAAAGGTCAGGCCGTCCAGAATATTCTTCCCTATTTCAAAGGACTTCACAAGTCCCGAGACCAGTATGTCCGTCATTGGATGTTCTCCGTGTTGCATTATTTCCGGCATGTAGTATAATGGCTGCAGGACAAGCGCTGTGCCGGAAGGATGGCCCTGCCTGGTTAACGCACTGCGGGCGGCGGTGCCGCCCATGCCGCATTCCGCGGAACGCATCGTTATTTTATTATTGTATCAAAGGCCCGGCATTACCGGACATGTATCATTTCAGGAGGCGACTATGGAAGCAATCCGATTCAAGAACGATATCCTGTATCTGCTGGACCAGACAAAGCTCCCGGCCGAGGAGGTCTGGATCGAATACACCGATTACCGGGCGGCGGCAGAGGCCATCGTCACCATGGTGGTGCGGGGCGCTCCCGCCATCGGGATCACCGCGGCATACGCGTACTTTCTGGCCGCCAAGGAATACTCCGGGCAGCCGGCGATACAGTTTTCCGCCTCCATGGCAAGGGCGCGGCAGAAGATCGCCTCCACGCGGCCCACGGCCCTGAACCTGTTCTGGGCGCTGGGCCGGATGGATTCCGTACTGGAACGCTTCGGGCGGAGCCCCTCGGCCCTTCCGTCCCTCCGGGCGGCGGCCCAGGAGATCCACCGGGAGGACGTGGAGATGAATCGGGCCATCGGCCGGTTCGGCGCCGCGGTGGTGCCCCAGGGGGCCGGAATCCTCACACACTGCAATGCGGGGGCCCTGGCAACCGGCGGATACGGCACCGCCCTGGGAGTCATCCGGGCTGCCCATTCCCAGGGAAAGGTCTCCATGGTCTATGCCGACGAAACGCGCCCCCTTCTTCAGGGCGCGCGGCTGACGGCCTACGAGCTGGTACGGGACGGAATCCCCACCACGCTGATCACCGACAGTATGTCGGGAAGCCTGATGCGCATGGGAAAGATCCAGATGGTGGTGCTGGGGGCCGACCGCGTGGCCGCAAACGGGGATTTTGCAAACAAGATCGGGACCTATTCCGTAGCGGTGCTGGCGAAGCACCATGGGATCCCCTTCTACACCGCCATGCCGGGGTCCACCATCGACCTGTCCCTTCCCTCGGGGGAGGAGATCGTCATCGAGCAGAGAAACGGAAGAGAAATCAGTCACATCCGGGATATCCAGCTGGCGCCGGAGGGAGCGATCCTCTATAACCCCGCCTTCGACGTGACGCCCCACAGCCTGGTGACGGGGATCATCACGGATAAGGGCGTCGTCTACCCGCCCTTCGAGGAGAACCTCAGGGCACTGTTCGGCTGAAGCGGCTTACGATAAAATCCGCAAATTCCTCAAAATGCATGGCATGGGAGGCCTTGAGAAGCACCGCGCTGTCCCCCGGGAGGGTGGCGAGGTCTTCCAGGGCCTCTTTCTTTGTTTCATACCAGGCGGTGCGCGGGACGCCGGAGTCGTCCGCCCCGTCCCGGATGCGCCGGGAAAGGGGCCCCACCGCGATGAGCCTGCCGATGCCAAAATGACCAAGGGCAAGGCCGGTTTCGTAGTGAGCCTTCGGCCCCAGCTCTCCCAGCTCGCCCATATCCCCAAGAACGGCGATTTTTTCCCCCCGGGGGGCGGAAGCCAGAATTTCAACGGCAGCGAGCATGGACTGGGGATTTGCGTTGTAGCAGTCCACCAGCAGCGTCCGGTCCCCGGACAGTTCCATCAGGTTCATGCGCAGGCTTCCGGAGCGGAAGGCCTCGATCCCCGCGCGGATTTCCAGAGGGGTAAGGCCCAGAAGGCCGGCGGCGGCGACGGCCATGGCGGCGGGATAGATCATATGGCGGCCGGGGGCGGGAATTTCCAGTGGTCCCCGAATCCAGGGCGACTCCACGCGGCAGCGGACGCAGTCCGCCCCGGAGGAGATATCCAGCATCCGGACATCGGCATCCTCCGCCGTGCCGCACCACAGGGCGGGAACGGGGAGCTTTCCCCGGAGAGAGCGCAAGAGGGGATCGTCGGCGTTGAGCACGGCGGCGCCGCGGGGGTCGATATTCTCGAAAACCTCGCACTTGGCCCTGAGGGTGTTTTCCCGGCTGCCCAGATATTCGATGTGAGCATCCCCGATGTTGGTGATCACGGCATACCCGGGCCGCACCATGGCGGAAAGGGCGCGGATCTCCCCGGGATGGTTCATCCCCATCTCCACCACCGCGGCCCCGTGGAAACTCTCCAAGCCGAACAGCGTAAGGGGCACGCCCACGTCGTTGTTGAAGTTCCCTTCGGTCCTGTGGACCCGAAAACGGGAGGAGAGGACGGAGAAGAGCATATCCTTGGTGGTGGTCTTCCCCACGCTGCCGGTGACGGCGAAGACGGGCAGGTCAAATCTGCTCCTGTGCCACGCGGCGAGACGGCCCATGGCGGCGCGGGTATCGGGAACCAGAATGTAGAATTTTCCCGGGATAAGGCTCTCCGGCGTCCGTGAGGCGAGGGCTCCGGCGGCTCCCGAACGCAGAGCCGCGTCCAGGAAATCGTGGCCGTCGAACCGGTCTCCGGGAAGGGGAATGAACAGGGAGCCGGGGGGCACCTTCCGGCTGTCCAGACAGACGCCGGAGACGGACCCCTCCGGGTCCCCCGCGAGGAGTTTTCCTCCCGACGCGGAGAGGATTTCGGTTACTTTCGCTTCCAGGGAGGCTCCCTCCTTTTTTGTCAGAGTTCCCGGACCGTTTATTTTCCCCGGATTTTCGCGGAAGCCTTGATAATCCTGCGGCAGAGCTCCTCGTAGGAGTAACCAGCGACGCGGGCCATCTGGGGTATGAGGCTCGTGGGGGTCATGCCGGGGAGGGTGTTGACCTCCAGAAAATAGGGGTCTCCCCCTTCGTCCAGGATAAAATCGCTGCGGGAATAGACGTTCAGCTGGATCGCACGGTGCACCGCCAGGGCGGCGGACATGAGGCGCGCGCGGATCTGGTCCGGGATGTCCGCGGGGCAGATCTCCGTGGTCAGGCCCGGCTGATATTTGTTTTTATAGTCGTAGAAGCCCTCCTTGGGGATGATTTCAATGGGCTGCAGGGCGGTTTCCTCCAGGACGCCCACGGAAAACTCCCGGCCCCGGATGTACTGCTCCACGATAATGCGCCCGCCGAATTTCAAAAAGTCCCGAAGGGCCGCTTCCAGCTCTTCCGGCGTCTTGGGAAGGGCGACGCCGATGCTGGAGCCGCCGCCCACGACCTTTACTACGCAGGGGAGCGCCGTTCTTTCCACGATGGCGGGAATATCTTGCTCCTCATAGTCCAGAGTATACCAACGGGGCGTCAGCACCCCCTTGTACTGCACGATGCGCTTGGTGAGATCCTTGTCCATGGCGATGGCGCTGCCCAGATAACCGGAGCCGGTGTACGGGATGCCGATGAGATCGAAGGCGGCCTGAAGCCTGCCGTCCTCGCCGCAGCCCCCGTGAAGGGCCAGAAAGACGATGTCCGCCATGGAGCAGACCCGGATCACATCCTTGCCGAAGATGCCCAGCTCCCCGCTTTTGCGGGAGGCCTTCACGGCCTCCAGGTCGGGCTCGGTTTCGGAGACCGCATAATCCATGCACAGGCCGTCCTCCGCATCAAAAATACGGGAAGGATCCCCGGACCAGTTTTCAAGACCCAAAAACAGGTCTACCAGCACCGCCTTGTGCCCGGCGCCGCGAAGGGTTTTGCAGACCAGGCTGCCGGTGGAAAGGGAGACGTTCCGCTCAGGGCTCAGCCCCCCCGCCAATACGACAATATTCATGAGAACCCAGCTTTCCAAGAAGATATAACCGGAAACGGCGGAGAAATCCGGCGAACCGGCCTATTCTGTTTTTAAAACGAGACAGAAACAGTATAGCACGGAGATTTGGCAATCTCAACAGAAAAAGCGCGGCGCGCGCGACGTCTCCGTCTTTGAGAAAGACACCGCGTCCCGTTTAAACTTTTCTGCAGGATCCTGCCGTGACCGGGAAAATGAAGAGGGCTGCCCCAATACCGGCGGTATCGGAGACAGCCCTTGTTATCAGCGAATCTATTTGGTGCCAAAGATACGGTCTCCCGCGTCGCCGAGGCCGGGGACGATGTATCCGTGCTCGTTTAAGTGATCGTCCACCGCGGCGCAGAAGATATCCACGTCGGGATGATCGGTCTGAATGCGGCGGATCCCCTCGGGGGCGGCGATGATGTTCATGAGCTTGATGCTTTTGCACTCATAGTTCTTGAGAAACTGGATCGCGGCGGAAGCCGACCCGCCGGTGGCCAGCATGGGGTCCAGGATAATGATGTCACGCTCGGAAATGTCAGCGGGCATCTTGCAGTAATACTCCACCGGCTCCAGGGTGTCGGGGTCGCGGTAGAGCCCGATATGGCCGACCTTGGCCGAGGGGATGAGGGTGATGATGCCGTCCACCATACCGAGACCGGCCCGGAGAATGGGGACCAGGGCGAGTTTTTTGCCCGCCAAAACCTTTACCCTGGCCTTGGCCACGGGGGTTTCGATTTCCACATCCATGAGGGGCAGGTCGCGGGTGGCCTCATAGCACATGAGGGTCGCGATTTCGGCCACGATTTCGCGGAAATCCTTGACTCCCGTATTCTTGTCCCGCAGAATGGACAGCTTGTGCTGCAGCAGCGGATGATTGAGAACGTGCAGATTCTCCATAGTATATCCCCTTACTTTTTCAGTTTCTCCAAGCGCTCCCGCTCGGCCTGGGAGAGACGAAGATAGACAGGGCGAAGCTCCTTCGCGTCCACCAGCTCTCCCGCGGCGGCCTTTGGAAAGGCAGCCATGGCGACACCCCAGGCGCCGGGCATCCGCAGATGCGGCGGGGCCAGGGAAACGCCAAATTCCGATATTTGATTATAACACAGCTGAGCGCCGTCTCCAACCAAAATCTTCGGATTTTCTTCCTTTTTCAGTTCCTGAGCCAGTTCTTCAATCCCGACGGCCCTGTCGGGGCAGAGACGGGTCAAAACCCCGCCCCGGGCGCAAAAAAGAGCGTTGTAGACCTGCTGCCTTCTCGCGTCCATCACCGAAACCACGGTTCCATCCATGTGGGACACGGGCATGGCCATGGCCTCCAGAGAGGAGACGGGGCAGCAGGGCTTTCCGGCAGCCCAGGCAAGGCCCTTTGCGGCGGCCACGCCGATGCGCACCCCGGTGAAGGAGCCCGGGCCGGCGGCCACCGCCACCACGTCCACGCGCTCCAGAGGGACGGCGGCGTTTTTCAGCATGTCCTCCAGCATGGGCATCAGCGTGCGGCTGTGAGTCCCGCCGCTGTTCAGAAAATACTGGGAGAGCAGCCTGCCGTCCTCCGCGAGTGCCGCGGAGGCGCAGACGGAGGAGGATTCAAGGGCTAAAATCAGCAAAACGAGGCTCCTTCCCTTCCATGACGATTTCGCGCCAGTTTTCATTTTCCGGAGAAGGGGTAAAATACAACCGCAGGGGTACGGAATCAAAGAGCCCGGGCGCGTTTTCGCTCCATTCCACGGCGCAGACGCCCCCTCTTTCCAGGTAATCGTCCCAGCCCAGGTCGAAGAGCTCCCCGGCGCCGTCTATCCGGTACAGGTCGAAGTGAAAAAGGGGCAAACGACCCTCGTATTCGTTTACCAGGGTAAAGGTGGGGCTGGTGACCCTGCCCGAATATCCCAGGCCCCTGGCAAGACCGCGGACGAAGGCGGTTTTCCCCGCGCCGAGCCCGCCGTACATGGCGACGACGTCGCCGGGTTTCAGCAGGCCGCCCAGCCGCTCCCCGAGAGTTTCGGTTTCCTTTTCGCTGCGGGAGAGAAGCTTCATCCGGTATTTTCCCCTTTCCGCCGGCCGGCGCGGAGCCGAAAACCTCCGGCGCACGCCGTAAATACAAAGACAGTATACCACCTTGAAGGGAAAGTTTCAAAACAATCCAATAAATTTCCGGGGACGGCGGGCGCCGGCAAAGGCAAACCAAAGCCCCCTTTACTATTGCGGGGAGCGATGATACAATGATGGGGATCCGCGGGGGCACGAAAGCCCCGGGAATCAGCGGTATGCGCCGCCTGCGGAAAAACGCCGGGAACCCGGCGGGGAAAGGAAGTGAAGCCGTGAACAGCGCCGGATCCGTTCTTCGGGATTTTTTCAAAAAGGGGGACATGCTCCTTCTGTCGTTGTGCTGCGGCTCCACTTTATACGGAATCCTTCTCATCGCAAGCGCGACCCATTCCACGGGGAGCCTGCGGTATGTGATCATACAGGCGGCCGCCCTGGTCCTGGGCGTTTTTCTGTTTGCCTTCTTTACCTTTCTGGACCTGGATCCGATCCTGGAAAGGTGGCGCTGGATTTTTCTTTTCAATGTGATCTTTATCGCCTCCCTTTTCGTATTCGGCGTGGAAGGCGGAACGGGAAACCGCAGCTGGCTGCGCCCGTCCTGGTTTCCCGTGGGGATCCAGCCGGCGGAGGTGGTGAAGATCACCTTTATCCTACTTATGGCGCGGCAGATGTCCTATCTCAAATCCTGGGGAATCAGCTCGCCGGGCTCCGTATTTCAGATGGGTGCGCACGTCCTGTTCATGGCGGGACTGATCTACGCCGCATCTAAAGACGCGGGAATGGTACTGGTGTACCTGTTCATCTTCCTGGCCATGGCATTCGCCGCCGGAGTGAAGCTGCGGTGGTTCATCCTGGCTTTTGCCGCTGGCGGCGGCGGGTTTGCGGCGGCATGGATCAAAGGCTGGATACCGGAATACATGCGAAACCGGATCCTGGTCATCTTCGACCACAGCCTGGACCCGCTGGGCATCGGCTGGCAGCAGAACCGGAGCGTGCTCGCCCTGGGTTCCGGCGGACTGACGGGGCAGGGGCTCTTTCACGGGACGCAGACACAAAAAGCCAGCACAACGGCGCTTCCCGCAAAGCACACGGATTTTATCTTTTCCGTGGCGGGAGAAGAGCTGGGGATGATCGGGTGCGTGCTCATCATCATCCTTCTGGCGGCCGTCGTCATACGGTGCATCTATGTGGCGGTGAACGCCAAGGATGATTTTTCCGCCCTGATCTGCGTGGGGATCGCGGGGATGCTGATCTTTCAGATCGTGGAAAATATCGGGATGTGCCTTTTCCTCACCCCGGTGATCGGGCTGACCCTTCCCTTTTTCAGCTACGGCGGGACCTCCATCGTCTCGCTCTTTGCGGCAATGGGCATCATATCGGGAGTTAAAATGCGATCGCTTCCGCGATGGCTCAGGGGCAGGAACGACAGGCGGTAGGCAAAAATCTGCCGGAAAAGGATACTATTGGTATAATATAACAAATTGTAATGAGAAAGCACCGGAACAACTTTGTTCCGGTGTTGCTTTGTTATATATTATGTAAACTTAGAACGCCCGTTTCCCCTGCGGTTTTTTCGGAAGAATTTATTGGACAAGACGGTATATTATTGCTTTCGCGGCAAACAATAACTGTGATCTTATTCCTTTCGGCCCACCATATTCATCAAGGAGGTCACAGCTTTGAAAGAAATCGCTAAAATCGCGCGGCGCGCCGTCCCATTCTTCCTCCTTTGCGCCTTTGCGGTACTTTTCATCACGCCGGCGTCGGCATTTCTCTTCGGGTTCGGAGGCGGGGACGAGACGGCGGTGTCCGCATTTTCCAAAAACGCCGTATCCAACGAAGCCATCACCTTTGAAGCGGGAGATTTTGCGGCCAAGCCCGCCGTGGACAGCATCATCATCACATCTCTGCCCGACTCCGAGACGGGCGTCCTGAAATTCGCCTCCCAGGACGTTCAGACAGGATATGTGGTATCCATGAGCGCCATCGAGGGACTGAAATTCTATCCCTCCGCGGCGGACGAGACCACCACCAGCTTCACCTTCCTTCCCATATCGGGCGGGGTAACGGGGACGGATCCCGTTACGGTGACGCTGCACCTGCTGACCAAGGAAAACAGCGCTCCCGTAGCCAGGAACCTGGAACTGAAGACCTATAAAAACATCGCGGTGACGGGCAGCTTTTCCGCCATCGACCCGGACGGCGACACCCTCACCTATCAGATCGTGGAGAAGCCCGCCAGGGGCGAGGTGATCCTGGCGGACGACGGCACAGCTGCCTTTGTCTACAAGCCATATGAAAATAAGACGGGCAAGGACAGCTTCACCTACACCGCCGTCGACTCGGTGGGCAACGTCTCGGAATCCGCGATCGTCAATATCAAGATTGACAAGGCCAGGACCAGCGTAACCTATTCCGACATGGAGGACAACCCCGCCCACGCGGCGGCGATCCGCCTTGCCGAGATGGAGGTGTTCACCGGGGAGGCGCTGGGCGACCAGTACTTCTTCCACCCGGACACTCAGGTGACGCGGGGCAGCTTTGTGGTAATGGCCCTGACGGCGGCAGGGATTACGGACCTGTCCCAGGTGAGCGCCACGGGCTTTGCCGACGACGGCACCATTCCCTCCTGGATGAGGCCCTATGTAGCAACGGCGCTGAAATCGGGCATCATCAAGGGCGTATTTGACGATGAGGGAGAGATCGCGTTTTCCGCGGACGCGCCCATCACCTTCGCGGAGGCAGCCGTGATCTTGAACCGCGCCATGGGCTTTACCGACGTGACACCGGCGGCGGTCTACACGGACGAGGCCATGATTCCGGCCTGGGCGTATCAGGCGGCGTATAACCTGGAGTCCACCGGCGTCATCATCGCGGACCGCACGGGTTCTCTGAACCTGACGCGGCTCGTCACCCGGGGAGACGCTGCGGAGATGATCACCGCTGCCCTGGACGTGGTGGAAGCCAGAGAGACCTCCGGCGGGCTTTTGAGCTGGTTTAAGTAAAAAGGCATACCGGGCAGATGCGGTTTCATAGAAACTATAAACCAATGATCGAAGAAGCTAGCGAAAACTCCTCCGTTTCCGGAGGAGTTTTCGCTAGCTTGTCGGAAAAGGCGGAACGCCTTTTCCGATAAAAGGGCTTGCAGTCTTCCGCGCGCCTCGCCGTCCGCAACAGGCGGACGGTTCGACGCTTGCAGCCTGAGAAGTATTTTCGGGCACGTACACGCCGCACCCGAAAATGATACGATTTTATTTCACCGCTCCGGCGGCGAAACTCTGCGAGGCTTTTTCGACAGACTGACGAAAACTCCTCCGTTTCCGGAGGAGTTTTCGCTTTGTCATTTAAGGGTTCTTAACGGGCTGTAAGAGCCCTGGGGTTTATAGAGAGAATACCGAAAACCGACTCTTTGTAACAGTATATCGGGGAAGGAAAAAATCCGCAATCGCTAAATTATACAAATTTATATATGTTAATTATATATTATTCGCCAGAAGCCATGTGAGGCGAGGGATAGCAGGAATAAAACATTGACATTGCCGATGAGTATCATTGAATCGAACCCATAAAATACTTCCCGGAAGGAGAAAGCGTTCAGCCTTTCGAAAGGGATTTTAAGAGGGCCTCTTCCGGACGGGCGGAAATGGTCTTTTCGCCGGTGTAAATCACCATGCCGGGTTTTGCTCCGGCAGGCTTTTTCACAAAGCGGGCTAGAGTGCAGTCCACGGGGACCAGGCCGCCGTCTTTGCCCTTTGAGTAATACGCAGCGAGGGAGGCGGCTTCCAGGACGGTCTTCTCATCGGGGACTTTTCCGTGGGAACGAATCAAAACATGGGCGCCGGGGATATTTTTCGCGTGGAGCCAGAGGTCGCCCTTTTCCGAAGAGCGCAAGGTAAGCTCGTCGTTTTGCCGGTTGTTCCGGCCCACCTGGATGAGAAAGCCGGAGGAGGAGGAAAATTCACGGGGCCCGGAAAGGGACATCTTTTTCGGCCTGGAACCAGATTTCTTTCTGGAAAGATACCCGGTGTCCAAAAGCTCCCGGCGGATCTCCTCCAGGTCCCTCTCTCCTTCCGCGCGATGAAGCTCCTCCTGGACGCTGTCCAGATAGGAAAGCTCCGCTTCCCCAAGAGTAATCTGCTCCGCGAGGATTTTAGCGGCGGTTTTGGCCTTGGTGTACGATTTGTAAGCCCGGGCGGCGTTTTCCTGAGGGGAGAGAAGGGAGTCCAAAGGGATCTCCACTTCCCTGTTTTCGGGATCGTAAAAATCCTCGGCGGTAAGGGAGGACATGCCCCGGCTCATCCTGTGAAGATTCGCCGTCAGGATATCTCCACGGCGGCGGAAAAGGTCCCTGTCATATGTTGCCTCCAGCTCTTTGCCCTGCTGAGCCAGACGGCGGGCGATCCTGTCCCTGGCGGTGGAGACGGCCTTTGTGAGTTCGGCGCTTTTCCGGCGCATGCTCTCCCGGGATTCCCTCTCCCCGAAAAAATAATCCAGAAGGGCGGAAAAGCTCTCCATCCGGCGAAGCTCCGCCAGGTTACCGTACTGGGTTATGGGGAAAAAGGAAAAGTCGAAGGGCGCGCCGTCCCTCAGGAGGATATAAGGCTGGGTCCGCCCCTCCGAGATATAAGTCTGAAAAGAATCCAAAACGGAGAGAAAGCGCTCCTTCTGCGCGAAATCCAGCTGACACAGACGGGCGTCCGCTCCGGAAACGGCCAGGAAAACCAACTCGCGGCAGACCAGGGGAGAAAAGCCGGCAAAGGTTTGAATCAGCCAGCGGTCCAGCTCCAGTTCCGGAGGGGCGGCGTCCAGAAGGCGGCCCCGCTCCTCCCCGCCGGTATTCAGAAGAGACAGCTTTTCCTGAGGCGCGGGAGGATGGTAGTACAGGCCCGGCAGAAGACGGCGCTTGGTTGCCTCGTCGGGAGAGATCCTGTGCAGGCAGTCCAGAATGCGGCGGTTTTCATCCAGCAGGAGAAGGTTCGCCCCCCGCCCCATGGCTTCCAGCACCAGGGTGCGCAGGGTGGGCTCCCCCATTTCGTCCGCGGAGGAAATGTCGATCTCAACGATGCGCTCCATGGGGGGCTGGCGCAGGGCCAGGATCTTTCCGTTGGTGAGGTGCCTTCGCAGGAGCATGCAGAACATGGGGGGCGAGGCGGGATTTTCCCTGCCCAAAGACGTGAACTGAAGGCGGGAACCGCCCGGAGAGGCGGAAAGAAGCAGCCGGAGGTTCCCGCGCAGGGAGAGGATCACCTCGTCCCGCTCGGGCTGATGTATTTTGTCAATCCTGGCTCCCACGAGCCGGGGCGAAAGTTCGTTCATTACGGCGCCGAGGCAGACTGCGTCCATGGGCATATTATTTCTCTCCCGTGTATCAGATAGCAGCTTGAGGGCTGGAGTTCACTTCCCCGCTTCTTCGTCCCTCAGGATATTTTCAAAGAGCTCATTCAGACGGCCCCTGCGGCCGTGAAGGTAGAGCCAGCCGAACAGGGTTTCCAGGGCGGTGGCCGTCTGGTAGTCCTCGCGGCTGGCGTTTTTGGGAACCGCATGGACGTTGGCGTTTCTGCCGCGGCGGAAGACGGCCTGTTCCTCCTCGCTCAAGAGGGGCAGGAGGCGGCGCGCGGCGGCGGCCTGGGCCGGAGCGCTCACCCGGGAGACCGCGGCTTTATGAAGCTTACCCGAGGTAGCCTTCCCCTCCAGACAGAGGCGGGAGCGCACCATGAGCTCAAAAACGGCGTCACCCAGATAGGCAAGGCCCAGGGTGCTGATGGAACGGACGGCGTCCTCGTTCAGCCGGAGATCCAGATAATCGGTCAATGGGATTCCTCTTCTCATATCAGTTTACAAAAACAGTATACTACAGCCGGGCTCCTCCGAACACCCCCTATTCTTCCGCCTTCGGGACATACTATGAAGACACAGGATCCGTACCGCGGAGGAAGAAAGGATTTTTGGCTAAATTGCAAAATCGCCATATTGACAAGCCGCGCCCCCTATGTTAAAATACCACTTGTTCGGCAGGAATTGCACGCCGGACAGACACTCGGGGGCGTAGCTCACCTGGGAGAGCGCTTGAATGGCATTCAAGAGGTAGTCGGTTCGATCCCGATCGTCTCCACCAAATCTATCAACCGAAATTGATACAATAGGGCCAACCTGAAAAAGGTTGGCTCTTATTGTTAAAAAATGTTATAATAAACCTAAGTAATTGCATTGGTAAGGGTGGCGACCAACAATGGAACAGATGTGCGAAGAAGCGATAATCAAATTTCTAAAAGAAAATTCAGAGCCGTTGCCGAATCAATCTTATGGCATCGGCTATAGAGCTGCCATATATTTAGTAGACGGAACGTATTTACCTTGTATCATCTTTCGAAACTCCAAGATAATTGTTGAACATGCAATAAGGCGTTTCAAAGATGAGCAAACCGGAAAAAGCATCTTCAAAGACGCAAAACACGGGTACTATGATACTGTAAAGACGTTCGTTACCAAAGGAAACTGCGTTAATGCTTATGACATTGCAAAAGTCGAGAAAAGTAAGTATGCCTTCCCTATCTCCACCCTGTATAAGATACACGGAGAAGCTCTTATGAGTTGGACAGGGTTTGTAGCAAAAATGAAAGACGGGAAGTCATTTACCTTCGGGACTACATTTCTAACGGAATTCTTCGATATGCCTAAAGGGTATTCAGTTGATGATATTGTTGAGATAATTAATCATAGCTATATATCAAAAACAGGAGAGGTTAAGTCATATTATGCGGATTCCTTTAATCCTCTTGGTGAAAATCCCGTTGATGACAATGACATTTATAGAGAACGCCCATATTTTGAATGTTATTTAGATAATCTGTGATTGTAGTTATTTTCGAGGGTGGTGAACAATATGCTTCCGCTTCCGATGCTTGCGTTCAAATTGGAAGGTAATGATTGTTATATTGAGCTTACAATTGAAGAAGTCTGGGGTTATCCCAATGAAACAAGCTACGGCGGCGGCTACGGAGCAAAAGGGCAGTTAACCATTAAAGCTGGCGAATATAGTGTTGATAACGCGACTCATTATTTTACAACAGGTGAGCTATATAGGTTCATGCAGGAACTGCAGCAATGCTATAATAAGCTGGAGGGAGAGATCTATTTAGATAATACCGAGCATGAACTCGACTTGAAGTGTACGTTTAATAGAAAAGGTCATGTCGTGATTAACGGACGCTTTCAAAGTAGACCAGACATTCAAACTTTTCTCATTTTCGAACTTCGCACAGACCAAACTCAAATACCCGCTGCTATTTTTGCCCTGAAAAGGGTGGCTGAAATATTCGGAGATGATAAAGGTATTAAGGGAAAATAACCATGCACCCCCCTCGGCGATTTTGCACCCCCAAAAAAAGGGAAAATTGAATTATATCAATCTCGTACTCTAAATACACAAAAAAGAAGGACAAGCTTTGCTTGTCCTTCTTTTTTGTGGGCTTCGGCAGTAAAACTGCCTTCGCTCCGATTTAAACATTTTACGGCGGAAATGAATTCCACCTATGGAAATTCTGCGCTGCGCTGCGAATTTACGCGCCGCTCGGCGCGCCCCGCCGGAGGCGGGGTTGGAGGGACTGGCGAAACCTGTCCTTCTTTTTTTGTGGGCTTCGGCAGCAAAGCTGCCTCCGCTCCGATTTAAACATTTTACGGCGGAAATGAATTCCGCCTATGGAAATTCTGCGCTGCGTTCCGGTTTTATGCTTCCAGCCCGACCCGCCGAAGGCGCAGAAAGAGGAAGGATGGACAGGCGGCCGGTACGATGTCCGCAACATCGCGACTTCGAAACATATAATAGGATAGCGCAGCGCTTCCAAAACAGCAATCGTACTGTGAGGACGGTGAAAAAATGTGTCGTTAAAATTACTGAAAATCGTTTTTGGCAATGCGCAAATAGGAATAACAACAGATGGCGGGACTTACGAGGTATTTATAAACGCTACCGGTTCGTCAAGCGTGAAAGGAACCATCGTGGTTGCATCCAAAACCGTACAGGGAGGAGTTTCAACCGCCCCCGCCGGATCTGTCGTTCCAATCGGCGTTATATATGAAACCGGAATCGATGTGGGACAAAAGGTTAAAGTGGTGACTTACGGAAAAGCGCAGGTCCTTCTGGCGTCCGACCAGACGTCTTCAACCGGGTTCTGGTGCGGCGTCAGCAGCGCTGAAGAAGGAAAAATGTATCAGGAAGCAAACGCTCCTATCGGAACATCCGCGCATAATCAGGAGATCGGGCACAGCCTGCAGACCGTTTCGACAGCCGGAGCCTTATCTCTGGTGCAACTTCATTTCAACTGATATCCATTTCTTCCGTCGTTCATTCCTTCTGGAGGACTCCGGCAGGTCGAAGGTGTTTTCTATATCGGCGCTTTCATAAATAGAACAGACCACGGAGCACAAAACACCCAAACATTAAAATTTGGTTGTTTTGCTATGAGCTTTCGTTTTGAAGGAACATGGTAGGAGGCTTAAAAAGACGAGCGTGGGTTCTCATTCCTGACCGCTTAACCCGTCCGGAATCGTAATGGTGAATCTGCTTCCGGAGCCGGGTTCGGACTCTACGCGGATGGAAGCGCCGATCTGAGCCAGATTTTCCTTCGCGATGAAAAGACCCAGGCCGTCCCCCTGCCCCGCGGAGGAATTCCGGCCTCTGAAATAAGCGTCAAACAGATGAGGAAGGTCTTCCTTTGCAATCCCGATCCCGGTATCCCGGACCGAGATCTCTATGCCATTGCCTGTTTTTTCGCAGGAAAGCTCGACGGTACCGCCGGGCCCGGTGAATTTATACGCGTTGGTCAAAAGATTGTAGACGGATTGGCTGAGTTTGTATCTATCGGATGTAACCGTCAATTTTTGATTGCCGGTCAGCTGCATGAGAATCTTTTTCTTTTCAAACTGCACTCTCATGCCGCCGACGATCTGGCTGAGAAGCGCATGAAGATCGATCTCCTCCGTACGCACCTCTTCTGCCGGCTGATCGGCGTCTATGAGCATGCTCATGCTGGAAATAATGGCTGAGATGCCGTCCACCTGTGACTGGCATACTTTTATTTCATCGGCCGACATATTGATAACGCCGTCTTCCAGTCCTTCCAAATGGGTTTTCAGGATGGTCAGAGGGGTCCTCGTCTGGTGCACAAGCTCATCGACGATTCTCTTGCGCCCCATCTGCTTAATTTTCAGCCTCTTGTGAAGAGCTTCGAGGCTTGACTGGATGACACGGATCTCCCTTATTTTTGACGGCTTGAAATCCGTTGTATCTCCCATATCAATACTCAGCGCCTGGGCGGCGGTGTTAGTCAGATCCCGGCTCAGCCGTCGGCTGGTGAACAAGCCGAAAATCAGCAGCACGATCATAACGATCGCGAAGGATACGACGCTGTTTCGGATGAGGGCCGCTTTGAACATCGTAGAAACCAGGGAATTGTTCAGGGCGCTGTATCTTGTGATGAGAAGCATACCGATGACCGTGCCGCCGTCGGTTATCTCAAAGCTGTCGATCTCTTCGGAGCTTTTGCGTATCATGCCGCCCATCATGCCGTATCTGTTGCCGGCGGCCTCGGCGCTGGCGGCCAGTTCCCCGCCGGCATCGTAGAGCCTGATGGCGATGATGGGATCGTCCAGATGGGATTCCAATTGGACGGAAAGCTGAGGCCCGGTAAGGCTTTGGTCGATGAGCGCGTTTTTCGCCAGCTGCTGAAGCTGACCGATATGGTAATTATATATGTCGGTGTTGTAGGAAAGAAAATACCGGTTAATCAGCGAGGACAGAATCAGGGAATTGACGGATACGGCGATCAGGGCGGTCAAAGCCAGAACGAAAAGCCACTGACGTCTGATTGTCAATGCCGCTCACCTCCCAGAACATAACCGGCTCCATATTTCGTTAATAGAATCCGGGGATTTTTCGGATCGCTTTCGATCTTCTGCCGAAGCCGCTTGATCGAGCTGTCGATATTCCGGTCGTAGCCCTCGTAGTCATACCCGTAGGCAAGACGGATCAGCTGTTCCCGGGAGAGGACCTGGCCCCGGTATCTGAAGAAAGCCTGAAGAAGCACAAATTCCGCCGCGGTGATGGGAATTTCCGAGTCTCCTTTATAGAGCTTCATGCTTTTGGTGTGAAGACTAAAATCCTCGAACCGATAGACAATCTCTTCCGAGCCGCGGTAAGTCCGCCGAATGACGGTGTTGACCCGCTTTACGACTTCCTTAACGCTGAAGGGCTTGACAACATAGTCGTCAGCGCCTATGTCGAAGCCCTTCAAGCGATCGATTTCCTCGGTTCTGGCCGTGAGCATGATGACCGGGACATCCGATATTTTCCTGATTTCACGGAGCACGTCGAACCCGTCGATCCCCGGCATCATGACGTCCAGCAGAGTGAGATGAATTTTCTCTCGGTTGAAGATTTCCAGCGCTTCAAAACCGTCTTTTGCAGCAAAGGTCTTGTACCCTTCGTTTTCAAGGTATTTTGAAACGACGCTTCTGATCTCCTCCTGGTCTTCAACGATCAGTACGTTGTATCCCATTCCTATCACCCTGTTATATTATACTTCCCACAGCCTTCGGCCACAATGGCCGGAGTATCATTTTTCCTTTATGACTTTTTTCATTCTGACGTACTCTTCTTCCGTGATTTCGCCTTTCACATAGCGATCGTTAAGCAGCTCCAGGCTGCTGTCCGTGTGACCGCCTTCATGACGCCTGCGGGCCTGCTTGACCAGCGTTACGACGGCTATGACGATGAGCGCGATGAGGGCAAGAGCGCCGAGAATCATCAGAAAGCCCCCGCCACCGTGCATGTAGCCGCCCATGTATCCGGCCCCGCCTTCAAAACAGCGGCTGAGAACGCCGGTTCCTCTTAACAGCATTTCAAAAATACCTCCTTGTTATTATTTGCTTTTTATCGTAATGCGCAGTCTTCTGTAAGTTTCCTCATCGATTTCTCCGCTGACAAACCGCCTTCTCAGTGTCTCCTCGGCATCTGAGCAAGTTGCGTAGGCGTAGCTGTAGGAGCGCCCCGGTCTATTAGCAAAGTAAAGGATTGCCAGGATAACACCCAGTGGTATCAATAACATAATTTTCGCCTCCCAGGTCTGATTTATGATTTTATTATCGGCCGGAAATATGGCACAATTATGGCAGCAAAAAAACACCGAAAACAATTCGTTTCGGTGTTTTTAATCTGGCAAGAACCGTCCGGTAAGCCGGATCTATTTCAGAAAATCCTCCCGGATCGGGGAGAAAACGTCGATGGCGACCAGAGGCTCCAGAACCTTGACGCAGTGGGGCACGTTAGGGGGCATCACGATGCTGTCGCCGGGGTTCATGGGATAGACCTTATCCCCCACCGTATATTCGGCTTTTCCGGAGATGACGATGCTCATCTGCTCGTGGGGATGGGCGTGCATGGGAATGGAGGCCTCCAGGGGGACCTCCCAGTAGGTGGTCATTACGGTGTCGGAATAGGCCAGCACTTTCCGGACGATACCGCCGGCAAGCTGCGCGGTTTTTACGCTGGAGTGGTCGAAATAGATCTGATTCATGATTAACCCCTTTTCAGATGTGCGGCAGCCGGAAAAAGAGCCGGCGGCGGCACGGTTTTTTACTCAAAGCCTATCATAACAGCGACAGCGGAAGAAAGCAAATGGCGCTTTGCGTCAAATGCAGGATTTCCCGCCGAAAACACGCGCTGCACGCCGGGATGCCTGAAAACCCTGCGGAAGTAAACGGTTTGGAAAGCCGCATTTTGTTCATTGGATTTCATGCAATGAGGGTGATATAATACTTGCAAAATCGGAAATTGGAGCAAAGGAGGAAATGCGGCGTGAAAAAAGTCAGGAAGTATTTTGTTTTCCTGCTGGCGGCGGCAATAGCGCTGTCCGCGGCCTCCTTTGCGGTTTCGGCGGAGTCCCCTGTAAACCACCCGCCGCGAATCGACGCTTCGACCCAGACGCTTACCCTTCGGGAAGGCACGCAGGGCAGCGTCATCCTGGCGGCGGCGGACGCGGACGGCGACAATCTGAGATGGTATGCGGATGCTCCTGCAAAAGGCTGGGTTTCGGTCCTACCCGGAATCGGCTCCATTTCCGTTACATACACACCCAAACCAAACGCAACCGGCAGCGACTCCTTTACGGTCCATGTGTCCGACGGCAGGGGCGGGAGCGACAGCGCCGTCATCACCGTTGCCGTGGAAGAGCAAAAAACGCTTCGTTATACGGCGCTGGGAGATTCAATCGGAACGGGGACCATATATCCCGGAAAAAGGATCGAAACCTACGTCACTTATTTTTCGCAGTACCTGGAAACGGAATACGGGTCCGGCAACGTAACTGCGGAAAATTTCTGCGAGGACGGGGACACCACGGGCGATCTTCTGAATTGGCTGCAGGTCGACGGCTCCCGGCTGGTGCAGTCCGTGATGGACGCGGACGTGATCACCGTGAGCATCGGCGGAAACAATCTGATGCAGGCCTGCGCAGACGGTTCGGCATTGGGAGTATATGATTTCAATTCCATCGATATCGCCAGGGCGGAACTGGGTCGGGCGGATTTTCAGACGCAGTTCCCGAAGATAATAAAACGGATCAAGGCGCTCAACCCGGACGCCGCAATTCTCGTAAACAGCCTGTATAACCCCTACAATCCTTCCGACGCGGCGATGAGAGATACGGTGGAAAGCTTTCTGTTCAACGCCGGGAGCGGAATCAACGACGTGATTTACGCAGATACGGGGCTGGGTTATTCGGTAGCGGACGTCTACACCGCCTTTCAGGCGTACGCGGAAGAGGGTGACATGGGCGCGGTCACCTATTTCTACCCCACCGATCTCTGGGGGCGCCTGACGCGAAACCCGCATCCGAAAGCGCTGGGACAAAGCATCCTGTACCGTTTGAATGCCGAAGAATACAAAACGGCGGTTTCATAGCGGAACGGATACGCAAAGATGGAGGATAAAAAGGCATATTATACAATATAAGTAAGGCGCGGATTCGCACAATTGTAAATGTTGCACGAATACCGCTCCAGACATGCATTGTCCTTTGCAGTCAAGCTGGCAAAGCTGTTTCATTCAGAGATTGAAATTATACATGTATTTGAACTCCCCATGGCCTACAGCAGGACGGAAGGAACCAACCCGTATAAACTGGAGAAGGATAAAAGCCTGTTTTCAGCCGGAACGGAAGGCGTCGACTGCGGTCAGGTGCCGGTCAAAAAGAAAACCGTAAGGGGATATCCCGCGACCGCGATCCTGTAAGAAATTGAAAGCGACAAGGACATCGGGCTTGTGGTAATGGGATCCCGGGGGCACAGTCCGATGGCGGGAGCCATCCTCGGCAGCGTGACCCAGCGTGTCCTGGCGGAAGCGACCTGCCCCGTTATTGTCGTAAAGTAGGATCCAGAAAGGAACGCCCCTTCCCCGATTGATGCAGACGCAAAGAGCGATTAATAAAGATACCTTATAAGGATACCCCCTGAGACGATTCGATTCCAGGGGGTATCCTTTTTTCCTGATGCAAAGGGCGATTTCAGCAAATAAGAACTGATATAACGAACCGAAGAAAAATCCGGCCGCCGGAAATCCGGCGGCCGGTATAGATCCGACGACGCGAGGCGCAGGAAAAACGGCAAAGCGGAATCAGTATTTGCCGAATTCCCCGTCGTCCAGCGAGATCATCGGTTTACCCGCGGGCATGCGGACTTTTTTCTCAGGGCCCGCGTCCCTGCCTTTGTTTTCGGGCAGCCTGGCCTTTTTGTCGATCATTTCCTGGATGGCGCGGATGAGGTCGGGACTGAGACTGTCGAGGCTGGCAAAATGCGTCTCCATGATTTCGCGGAGCTTCACCTTGTTTACCGTCTGCTTGAGCATATCCGCCTGGCCGGAGAGCTCCTCGCTGGCGGAAGCGCTTTCCTCGGCGGTGGCGGAGTTGGTCTGGATCACCTGGGATACCTGCTCCACAGCCTGATTGACCTGGGAGATGGCCAGAGCCTGCTCATTGGAAGCGGAGGCAATCTGACCCACCAGTTCGGCGGTTTTTGTGATGCTGTCCACGATCTCGTTGAGAGCGACCTCGGTGCTGTTGGCGATCTTCGTTCCGGCGGCGACCTTCTCAATGGAGCCTTCTATCATGGTGGTGGTCTCTTTGGCGGCGCCGGCGCTCTGCTGAGCCAGGTTCTTGACTTCCTCGGCCACCACGGCGAAGCCCTTGCCGTACTGCCCGGCGCGGGCGGCTTCCACAGCTGCATTGAGGGCCAGGATGTTGGTCTGGAAGGCGATATCGTCAATCACCTTGATGATCTTTGAAATGTTGTTGGAGGCCTCGTTGATGTCGTGCATGGCCTGGACCATTTCCTTCATCTGCTGGTTGCCCTTGACCGCGTCGTCCTTGGCCGTCTGGCTGAGCTTGTCCGCCTGGACGGCGTTGGCGGCGGTCTGCTTGACCTGGGCGGACATCTCTGTGATGGAGGCTGTAACCTCCTCCACGGAGCTGGCCTGCTCCTCGGAACCACGGGAGAGAATCTGGCTGGATTCGGAAATCTGACCGGCGCCGGCGGAAACCTGCTCCGCTGCGGTATTGATTTCCCGGAAGGTTTCATTGAGGGAAGCGATGATGGTATTCATAGACTCGGAAATGAGATTGAAATCTCCCTTGAACTCCCGAACCGTCTGCAGATTGAGATTCCCGTGGGATATTTCCGAAAGGGTGCTGCCAATCTCCGCGATGACGTGATTGAGCGTTTCCACAAGAGTGTTGACGGAGCTTTCCAGTTCGCCGAATTCTCCCAGATAAACGCCTTTCATCTTGTATTTGAGATTTCCCTGGCACATCTGGGACATTACGTCGATGACCTCCTTGATGGGAGTCGACATGGCATCCATGGTCTTATTGAGGCCGCGGATAATATTGCCGTATTCACCCGCGAACGCATCCGGGTTCTCCCGGGCACCCAGATTGCCTTCCGAGGCGGCTTTGGAGAACCTTTCGGTGGAATCTACGATGGACTGAACCGCTTCCATCATACGCAGGATAGAGGGAACCAGATTATCGTTGGCCGATCTCCTGCCGATCTGACGGACTCGCTCAATCTGGTGCAGATTGCCGTCGGAGACCTCCGTGATAATGTTGATGACGGCCGCCATTCTCTCCTGCACGGTGTTGAGGGCTGTGGCGAAGGAGGCAAAAGCGCCCTTGTACCGGTTGTCCATGGAAACGGTGTAGTCGTTGACGGCCATGAGTTCCAGGATATGGCCGGCACCGGCGAAGGGATCGGCCACCGCTTCCACGGCGGCGTTGATATCGCCGCCCATTTTGGCGTACCGGCCGGAATACCCGGACGTATCGATGCGGAACTCCAGATTGCCCTCCCGGATATTGGAGGAAAGGCTCTCCGTGTCCTTTTCCAGCCCGCCGATTTGCTTCGCAATCTTTTCAATGCTTTGGTTGGCTTTCAGGAAGGTCTCCCTGTAAGCCGCGGACGCCTCGTTACCCGCAGCGACGTTCAGATCCAGATCCGTCTCCCCCGCTGCGAGTTTTTCAAGATTCCGTTCCAGCCGATGGATTTCCTGCTGCTGATAAAGAATAATATTGTCTCTTCTGGACGGTCCCATATTAACACTCCTGCCTTATCGTTTTATATCAGGCAATCTGGCCGATTGCCTCCATTTCGTTGTCGTTCATCAGTTTTACGCATTCCAGAATCAGCTTGACCTCACCTTCCACCTTTCCGATGGCCTTGAGATACCTGTTTTCAGTCCCCTGGCTGATTTCCGGCGGAGGCACAATGTCATCGTCCGCGATGGAAAGAACTTCGGACACGTTGTCCACAATCAGCCCGATGGAGACATCCTTCATCTCCACGACAATGATGCAGGTTCGGTCCGTATAGTCCGCGGGAGGTTTTTTAAACCGCAGGCGGATGTCGATGACCGGTATGATCTTTCCCCTGAGATTGATGATCCCCTTTACATAGTTGGGCAGTTCCGGCACCTCGGTGATCGGCTGGATCCCGATGATTTCGGTGACGAATTTGATTTCGATGGCGTAGACTTCCTTCCCAAGGGAAAAGGTCAGGAATTTTCCTTTTTGGGTGTCTTCCTCCAGTTCCAGGATTTCTTCCTGCGTTTTTACCATATCTGCATCTCCTCCCATCCTCGTTGCACGCAGGCAAGAGGTATATTCCGCGGCAATCGGACAGCGCGCAGTTGTCCGGAAAATCGGCGGGTATTATGTATATCGAACGATTTCCGGTTTTTATTAACAGATATCAGTAAGTATTCCTGTGCTTAATCAGGAAAATGTGACAGACAAACGATTACTGTTCGGCAAGCAAAGAGCAAATCTCCTCCGGAATGTCTCCCAGAGAGGCCTGTTTTTCCACCGCGCCCAACTGAAAGGCGACCTTTGGCATGCCGTATACGACGCAGGATTTCTCATCCTGGCCGATGGTGCGCGCGCCGTTCACCCGCATTTCCAGAAGCCCCTTGGCTCCGTCTCCGCCCATTCCGGTGAGAATCACACCCAGGGCGTCACCCTTCGCCGTCTGGGCCACCGAGTGAAAGAGTACGTCCGCGGAGGGACAATGCCCGTTCACCTTTTCCCCCTCGAAGCATCTGACCCGGTAACCGCTGCCGGAGCGCTCAAGCACCATGTGATTATTGCCCGGCGCGATGAGGACGCTTCCCTGCACAACCGCGTCACCCGTCTGGGCTTCCTTCACGTGAAGCGCAACGGTGTTGTCCAGCCTCTGGGCGAAGAGCTTCGTAAAAACGGGGGGCATATGCTGAACCACGACGATCCCCGGCATGTCCCCAGGAAGGGCTTTCAGAACCGACAGGAGCGCCTCCGTTCCGCCGGTGGAAGCTCCGATGGCGATGATTTTGTTTTTCCGGAAAGGCCTGCCGCCGGAGACGGTTTTCAGCGCGGGCTTCCCCCACTGGGACAGGTTGGCCGTGGACGCCGTTTTGATTTTCAGGATCAGATCGTTTACAAAATGATCAAGGCCGCCTCCGGGGTTCATATCCGTTTTGGCGACAAAGTCCACGGCGCCGGCGTTCAGAGCGTCGAAAACACTGGCGTTGGCGCCGCTGAGCACGATTACGGGGAGGGGATACTGAGGCATGAGCTTCCGAAGAAATTCGATCCCGTTCATCTTGGGCATTTCCACGTCCAGCGTCATCACGTCCGGCATGAATTCCACGATCTTGTCGCGGGCGTCATAGGGGTCCACGGCGGTGGCAACCACCTCGACGCCGGGATCCGCAGAGAGCTTCCTGCGCAGAAACTCGCGGTACATCAGAGAGTCGTCCACAACCAGAACCCTGATTTTTTTATCCATCCTTATCACAACCCCTTCCGATAAATTGCGGGCATCACATACTGAAACTGCGTCTCCTCCCTGCCGATGGATTCCGAGTGCCCGATAAAGAGGTAGCCCCCGGCTTCCAGGGAATCGTAGAACCGGTTGACAAGCGCGGTTTTAGTAGCCATATCGAAATAGATCATCACATTCCGGCAGAAAATGACGTGAAACTTTTTCCGGAAAGGAAAATATTCGTTCATGAGATTGAAATACCGGAAGATCACTTCGTTTTTCAGTTTGTCCGTAATCTCGCTCTTCTCCTGGTCCTTTTTAACGAAATTGGACTTCCAGGCAGCCGGGAGGGCTTCCAGGCTTTTTGTCTTGTACTCCCCTTTTTTGGCGGCGTCCAGCACCTTGCTGGAAATATCGGTGGCAAGTATCTTGGCATCCCACATAGGTTTTTCGCTGCCGAAAAAGTCCTGAATAATCATGGCGAGGGTATACGCCTCCTCACCGGAGGAGCAGCCGGCGCTCCAGATGCGCAGGTCCTTTTCCGGGACCGACCTTGCCAGCTGCGGCAGGACATAATCCCGGAAATAAAAGAAATGATCCGGTTCGCGCATGAAAAAGGTGTGGTTCGTCGTTATCCTGTCCACCAGCTCCGAGACGGCCCGGCCGGTTTTGTCGGAGGTGACATAGGCGTAGTATTCCGAGAAGGTTCCGAAGCCGTACTGCTGAAGGATGCTCTGAAGCCTGCCCAGCACCAGGGTCTTTTTTCCGGCGCCCAGCTTGATGCCGAAATTTGAGAAAATATAGCCCGTGAGATGTTCGTATTCCTTTTCTGTAATATCCGTCATATTCCATCCCTCAATATCAAGATCGCGCAAGGAGGGCGGAAATCCTGCCGCGCCACAGCGCAAATTCCGCCGTTATGATTTATATCGGGATTTTTTTCGAATCACTTAACAGGCCGTACCGATTCGCGGTTTTTAATGCCGATCGGCAACATTTCGCTTTTATATTGAAATCTGTTCATAATTGATATATACTGGCAATTAGTACTATATCGATAATACTGCCATTTTGAATTAAATCGAATGGCTATTTTTTTGTCGAAAGGCTGTGGTTGCCCATATGTCCGCGTTTTTGGCAAGACAACCCATATTCGACGTCAAACTGAACGTAATCGGCTATGAACTGCTTTACCGTTCCAGCGAGAAGAGCGCTGCCTACGACGGCAGCGATCCCGACATGGCTTCCATGGAAACCATCATGCACGGGCTGGACGACGGCATAAAAACCCTTACGGACAACCGGCTGGCCTTCATTAATTTCACCGAGACGCTCCTTCTCAACGAAGCTGCAATCATTTTACCCAGGAGCCATCTTGTTGTGGAAATCCTGGAGGGAATCCTTCCCGTCAAGGATGTCGTAAAAGCCTGCAGAAAACTGAAAAAACAGGGTTATATGCTTTCGCTGGACGATTTTGTCTTTTCGGAGGAATACCGGCCGTTTCTGGAACTCGTGGACATCGTTAAAATTGATTTTCTCAATCGCAAAGAAGAGGAAATCAAAAAAGACGTCAAGCTTCTGTCCGAATACGGCAACATCCGGCTGCTGGCGGAAAAGGTGGAGACACAGGAAATCTTTTCCGTCTCGAAGGAGATGGGGTTTACCTTGTTTCAGGGTTATTTCTTCAGCAAACCGGTGATTATGGAGAGAAAATCGATTCAGCCCGTACAGATCAACCAGCTTCAGATGATGCGTTGCGCGATGGACCCTCTGGTGGACTATAAGAAGCTCGCCGCCATCATTAAAAACGACACCGTTCTCTCCTACCGGATCCTGAGACTTGTGAACTCGGCCTATTACGGAATGAAATACAACATAAAGAGCATCCACCACGCCCTTGCGATCCTGGGACTCAACAGCATCAAGAAATACGTCACATTGTTCGCGGTCAATACGATGAAGGAAGAAAAACCGGAAGAGCTGATGCGGATTTCCCTGATCAGGGGTCATTTCCTTGAATCTTTGGCACCGATCATCCGGAATAAAAAAGCGAAGGAAGACCTGTTTCTTCTGGGACTGTTTTCCTTAATCGACGTTATGTCAGACACCCCGATGGAAGAAATCGTGGAAAAAACAAAGATGCCGGAAAAGGTGGCCCAAGCGCTGACCACGGGCAGCGGGAAGTATGCCGAACTTCTGAGCATCATTAAAAATTACGAAAAAGGAAACTGGGCGGACGCCATTGATACCGCCTCCGAGAACAATATTTCTCCCAAGGAGCTGTACAAGCTCTATATGGAGGCGGTCCTGTGGGCGGCGGACATCCTGCGGTACTAAGAGACCTATAGTTGCGGCTTGACGCAAGGAGAAAACCGCGGCGGAAAAAGAGACCGAAAAAACCCGGGCAGCGAACAGCTGCCCGGGTTTTTTGAGACCGTCGAAAAACTCTGTTTTCCGACGGAAACGGGAGAAAGTTCGCGCCTTTGCGAAGGCGCGAAAAGTATGCCTTGCGGAAAGTGAATTCCCGCAAGGCATTGGGATTTCATCTTTTTTTGAATTTCGGTCACGGAACGCACCGCGAAATCCCAAAAAGCTTTTCACCGATGGCGAAAAGGACGATGGGACTTTTTATGTTTTCTTACTGCGGATAAACGCGATCGCGGTTCATGATGATATCCGTAATCCGGACTCCGTAATTTTCGTCGATCACGACCACTTCTCCCCGGGCAACCCGTTTCCCGTTTACCACAACTTCCACCAGCTCCCCAGCCATCTTGTCCAGGACAATGACGGAGCCGATTCCCATATTGAGAATATCGCTGATGCTCTTCTTCGTCTTTCCCAGTTCGACGGAAACCTGAAGCGGGATATCGCTGATGAGATCGATGGAGGAGCTGAAGGAAGCCTTGGAATCGCTTCCCCCTTCGTCGAAGGACTGAAAGGAACAGGGTGTGACCCGGACGGGACGGGCGGGTTCTTCCCGGGCAGACGGCTTCCTGCCGGCGGAGCTGGCGCCTTCCTTTTCTTCCGGCGGCTTGTCGGCGGGTATGTTCATTTTGGTTTCCTCACTTTTGCGTTGCGAAACCGGGCTTTTCTCCGGTTCCGTTTCCGGCCTCATAAGAGCGGCGGACAACTGCTTACCGACTTCTATGGGCATGATCTGCATCAGCTTACTCTTTAAGACCCCCTCGATTTCCATATCGAAGCTGACCTTGATCACAAGGTCCGAATCGCCCAGCAAATCCTTGACATCCGCTCCGACGCTGATGCGCACGGCTTTTGGAGGCGTAATATCGATGGGTTTGCCCAGCATGTTGGAAAGAGAGGTGGCGGAGGAGCCGATCATCTGATTCATGATTTCGCCCATGGCGCTCAGGTGGATCTCATCCAGCTGGACATCATCCAGGCTGCTACCGCCGGAGCCTCCCATAAGTAGATCGGTGATGAGAATGGAATCGCGCTCCTTTAAAATCAGGAGATTTTTTCCCGTCATCGCCTTGCTGTATTCCACCGTTGCCACCACAAAGGGAGACTGATAGATCGAGAGGACTTCCTCCGCTGTGTATACGCAGACCTTAGGCGTCGTAATTGTGGTCCTGTGGCCGAGAAGGGTGTACATGGTGGTGGCGGCGGCGCCCATGCAGATGTTCCCCACCTCTCCCAGGACATCAATTTCCTCAGAGGTCAGATACTGGGCGCTTTTATCCAAAAGCAGCATTTCTTCATCCAGCACGTCCGCATCCGTCGCCCGGTCCTCAGGATCGGGACGAAAACTTTCTTCCGCGGCGGAGGCTGCAGCCTGCCCGCCGGCATCCGCCGTATTGTCTTTTACCGGAGGAACCGTTCCGTTTAACATCGCATCGATCTCTTCCTGCGATAGATTACTCATCCTCCTCAACCCCCTTTATCACGTCCGTTACTCTGACCGCGTATTTGAGCCCCTTCGTACCTATGAAAGCATGAAATTTCGGAATGTTCTGCACCTTGACCGTAAGGGGCTCATTCAGCTTGTGCTCCAGCTGAATCACATCGCCCACCTGAAGACAGGCAATATCTTTTGCCGAAGCGGAAGTATCGTTGAAAAACGCATGGATTTCCACGGGCGTGCCATATATCTTGTCTTCGATATCTTCCGCGGCGGGAACGACCTTCTTGCCCTTCGTACCGGAATACCAGAGACGGGCGTTGAGCTGTTTTGCCACAGGCTCTATGGCCATATGGGGAAGGCAGATGCTGATCACTCCGCTTACCGTCCCCATGGTCACATTGAGGGTAATCACCGCTACGGGTTCGTTGATATCCACGATCTGGGCAAACTGGCTGCTGGTCTCAATCCGTTCCAGCCGGGATCTGAATTTTATCACCTTTGCCCAGGCCTCATCGAAGAAAACCAGCATCTGACGGATCACACGCTCAATGATGGCAAGCTCGATTTCAGTGAAGGCTTTCTTCGCCTGGGAATTGTTCGTACCGTTTCCGCCGAAGAGCCTGCTGACGACGCAGTCCGCTATCTCCGGAGAAAGATGAAACAAAATGGAACCTTCCAGGGGAGGAGAGCTGACAACCGCCAGGACAAGAGGCGACGGAAGAGCATTGTTGAACTCATAGAAAGTCAGTTCCTCGATGGACAGAAGCTCGATCTCGCTGGTGGAATGAAGCGCGGTGGTAAAATAGCTGGCAAGGAGCTGGACAAAATTCTGCATCACGATATTGATGGTGCGGATCTGCTCTTTGGGAAACCGGTTTGCCAGCCTGAAATCGTAAGGCTTAACGGAAAGCGAGTCCTCCTCGTCGGCGGCAAGGCATTTTGCTCCGTCGCCCGCGGCCAGTTCGCTGATAAGCCTGTCGATTTCAGACTGTGATAATATATCGCTCAATCGTATCTCTCCCTTCGCCCAAAAGCAGATCGGCACAGAAAAATATCACTGCATCACAAAATCGTTGAAATATACCGTGACGATACTGTCGATCCCCAGCGCGGCATTCAGATCGCCGGACAACTGAGAGCGAAGCTTGTCCTGGATGTCATCGCTTCGGAGATCGTCCTCGGTGAGGTTTCTCAGCTGAAAGAGAATGGTGTCCCGAATGACGTACTCCTTATCTGCCAGCTCTTTGGAAACTTTTTCGCTGCTGAGCATCAGAACGATGGTGGACTTAAACAGCTTGTTGCTGTCCTTCACGTTTGTGATGAAGGAATCCTCCAGGGGATAGGAATAGAGATCTTCCAAAGCCGGTTTTTCATCTACGTTTTTTTCGGAAGACGGTTTTAGAATAAACAAATAAAATGCCGCGCCGGCCGCGATCAGCACCACGGCCGCTATTATGATGATTTTTTTCTTCAAATCCGATTCTCTCCTTTATTGGGCGAAAACCGCTCTTTCAGCTCTGCGATATCAGCTTTTCGATCACAAAATCCACACGCCGGTTTGCAGCCCTTCCCTCCGGGGTGCTGTTACTGTCCACAGGCTGATATTCGCCGTAGGCCGCGGCGGAAAGCTTGTCCATGCTTATCCAGCCGGACTGAATGAAGTATTCCAAAACCGCGTTGGACCTTCCCATGGACAGTTCCCAGTTATTCTTGAACTCCGAGGTATGGATGGGCACGTTGTCGGTATGTCCCTCTATCCGCACCATGCGAACGGCGGAGAGATTGTTGCCGATGAGCTGAAAAATATGGTCCAGCACATCTTTTCCGTCTTCCCGGATGTACGCTTTCCCGGAATCAAAGAGAACGACATCCTGGAAGCGGACCAGAATCGAATCATCCTGTTTGGCAACAAGAATTTCCGCCTCCCAGTCGTTATCCTCCACATAGGTTTTTATGGCGTAATACAGCGCGTCAAATTCGTCTTTGTTTTCATCCTTTACGTTGAGCGTATCTTTGGAATCCTCGTCGGTGCTGACGATCCCCTCCACATGGATGGGATCCTCCCGCACCGTCTGCTCGGTGAAGGTCTCCACCACCCTGGTGCTGCCTCCGGTAAAACTTCCCACCAGGGCCTGCCACTTGTTGTTGTCAATGGAAGAAAAGGAATACAGCAGAACGAAAAAACAGAGGAGATTGGTCACAAGATCGCCGTAGGTATCCATCCAGTTATAGCCGCTGCCTTCCTCGTCATGCGCTCTCCTGTTCCTGGACATGTTCCGCGCCTCCCTTCTCGCCGGCGCCCAGAGAAACCTGGGGTTCCTTCAGCTGGGCACGGGACAGGAACGCGTTGAGTTTTTCCCGGATGATCCTGGGGTTTTCCCCGTCCTGAATGGACAAAAGACCTTCCAGGATCATCTCTTTGCGCAGGTATTCCCTGCTGCCTATGGCCTTTAGCTTTTTGGAAAGCGGATTGAAAACCAGGTTTGCCAGCATGGAACCGTAAAAGGTAGTAATCAGCGCTAGGGCCATCTGGGGTCCCAGAGTATCCATATCCGAAAGATTCTTGAGCATATTGATGAGGCCGATCAGGGTCCCGATCATACCGAAGGCGGGGGAATAGGCCGCCATGGCGTCCAGGACCGCCCGATTGTCCGAATGGCGCTCCTTGATGAAATCCAGCTCGGTTTCCATGATGCCTTTGATGAGCTCCGGATCCGAACCGTCCACGATGAGCATGATGCCCTTTTTCAGGAAAGGATCCTCGATCTCCTGGGCATAGTTTTCCAGCGCCAGGATCCCCTCTTTTCTCGCGGTGTTGGCCATGCCGATGAGAAATTCCACGTCGGCGCTGGCGTCATCCGTCTCCTTTTTAAAGGCGTTTTTCACCGCCTGTATGGCGTCTTTCAGCCTTTTTATCGGAAAAGAGGCGATGGTGGCGCATACAACTCCTCCAACCGTTATAAAAACCGAAGGAGCGTTGATATACGCGCCGATGGAACCGCCGCCGATATAAAAGCTGATTACCACACAGGCAAGACCGGACAGAATCCCGATTATAGTTGACATAATTCCTATCGCCTCAATATATCCACAGGTAGGACCCCATTATTTCCGGAACGAAACCGGTTCCCTGGCGCTCCTGACAGCAATTCAACGCGGAAGGTATTGGACATAAATCCTTCGTTTGTGTTCCACGATCCGGTTTACGACTTCCTCCGCCGATTCGGCGACGGTGAGTTTTTTCCCGCCCTCCAGAGACAGGATCGTATCGTGGTTTTCCTCCATGTACTCAATCTTGTCCTCATTGAGCCAGAACTGCTCCACCTGGTTGATCCTGGTAAGCTTTATCATAACGCCTCCAAAATTGAAATCGTACGGTACGGCGCCGTCCGGGTCTGCTGCGGGACGCTTAACGTCCCGCAGCAGACTCTTCATGGCCCGTGCAGCAGATCAAGGTACGACGCATTTACGAGCGCTTCAGATTGACCAGTTCCTCCAGCATGGTGTCGGAGGTGGTGATCACTCTGGAATTCGCCTGGAATCCTCTTTGCATGATGATCATGTTGGTGAGCTCGGTGGCCAGGTTTACATTGGACATTTCCAGGCTTCCCACCGCAAGGGAGCCGGCAAAATCTTCGTTGGCGTAATCCAGCGTGGGAGTGCCGGAATTGGCGGATTCGGCGTACTGGCTGCCGCCTTCCTTTTCAAGGCCTGAAGCGTTTGAGAAGGTGGCGAGCACCAGTCTTCCGATGGTGACGGTGGCGTCCGTGGCGGGATCGTACGCCGTGATCAGGCCGTTTGAATCAATGGCATAATCGATGTAAGTATTGGAAGCGCCTGTCATCTGAATCGTGGAAAGATTGGCGAGGGTCTGAGTGTAGTTCGTCACGTTGGGATCGTTGCTCAGGTAGCCGAGCACGAATTCTCCCTCGTCGGTCACAAGATAGCCGTCGGAGTCGGCTTTGAAGCTTCCGTTGCGGGTATAGTAATCCTTCCCGTCGGAACCGCGGATGATGAAATACCCTTCCCCGGTGACGGAAAAATCCAGGTTGCCGTCGGTGGTCTGGGTACTGCCCTCGGTCATGTTGGTCTTGACCGCCGAAATGGACATGCCAAGCCCCACCTGCTGGGCGTTGGAGCCGCCCGTTGTGGCGGAGGGAGCGGTGGCGGTGCTGATGGTCTGGCTGTAGATATCGGTAAAAATCACACTGCTTGCCTTAAAGGCGGTGGTATTGACATTGGAGATATTGTTTCCGATGATATCCATGGCCGTCTGATGATTTTTCAGACCGGATACCGCGGAAAAAAGGGAACGCATCATAGTGCATATCCTCCCATTTCATCATTTCAGAGAGATTCGGAAATCTCCGTAATGGAATCGAGTAAAATCTGAGTGCCGTCCACCGCGACACAGACGGCTCCGTCTTTCATGGAAACCCCCGTGACCGTGCCCGTCACCGACCGTGCGGTCCCGGTTTCGTCCTGAACGGAGCCCGTGACGGTCTTCCCGATCAGAAAGCCCGCGTTTACCAGAGAAGAACCGGTTTCCACGGCGCCGGTGTCAAAAACCTGCAGGATGCTGTCCACGCCGACGGTAGTGTCGCCTATCACGGCGTAATAAGAACCGCCGCTGCTCACGACACTGTCTACGGCGCCGCAGCAATAGCCGGTTTCTCCCGTTGCGGAATCGATGACCTGGGCGCAGGCATATTTTCCCACAAGGGCATAGGCGCTGATGGCGGATACGCCCGAGTTGAGAGACTGCATCTGCTCCAGGGAGGACATCTGTGCCAGCTGGGTGACAAACTCAGTGTCCGTCTGGGGATTGAGAGGGTCCTGGTACTGCAGCTGCGCCGCCAGAAGAGTGAGAAAGGTTTCGCTGTCTACCGCGAGATTGGAGGAATCCGAACCAGAAGCCGCTTTGGTATTCAGTTCGATTCCGTTGGATACGGCGGATATTGCCATTTCATTGCCTCCTATTGATCGCATGCTCACGCATACCTACGCGTGGAAGATCACCGTGCAGCCTGTTATTTCCGTTTCCGCCCAGGCTTCCGGGCTTTCAAAGCCGGGAAAATCGTAAGCGGTGGAAATGCCTCCGCTGCCTTTATAGCTTTGGGCCGTACTCTCCCGGCCGGAAAAACCGCCCGACATCCCGCCGTCCGGCTGCTGCCCTATCATGTCCGAGCAGACGACGTCCACGCTCTTGAGGCGTATCCCGCTGTCGTCCAGCTTGCTCACCAGTTTTGCCACTTCGCTGGACAAAAGACTCTGAACGGCGGAATCCTTGGTTCGAATCTGCGCGTGAATCCCGTCTTGCTCCGAGGTAAGAGAAATGGAGAGCTTGCCCAGGTATTCCGGTTCCAGCTGGATTTCAAACCGGCCGTCGGCCTGCTGCCCGAAGGAGGAGATCATATCTGAAAAACGCTCCAGAGCATTGGAAACGGCCGCCTCCCCGACAGAAGAATCCGACGAGTGCACAGTCTGGGCCGCGGTATACGAACTGCCTGCGGCAGACGGTTCCCCGGAAAGCTCTTTGACGGCGGACCTTTTTATTTCCTGAACGCTTTCCTTTTCTCCGTGCCCGGAAGAAAGATTGGAAGATTCCCCGGAAGCGGCGGAGTTTTTCAATACAGATTCGGAAACTGTCTCCGAGGCTCCGCCCGCCGGGCCGGTGGTTTCTTCGCTTTTTGCGGTCTGCAGAGAAGCGGAAGACAAGGGCTCCGAGCCTTCCGAAAGTTCCGATTCGGATCCGGAACTCCGGACAGCCGCGGCATTCACACTGCCGGCTGAAACCGCGTCCGCCTGCCGCGCAGATGTCTCCGCTGCGGATTCCGTATTGCTGATATTCTCCAAGGGGCACGAAAGGCTGCTTTGCAGTTGCGTATTTGTCGCAGTTTCGTCTGTACTCTGCAAACATTCCGTCATTTGCGGCATCCGTGCCACACCGGTTTCCATGGTTCCATTGCCCTCCGCCTGCGGCGGGATCACGGTTCCGGGCACCAAAGACGCGATATCCGTATCGCATGAAAAATCGTTTCCCTCGAGAATGTCAGCAATCCCTTCCGAAGTCTCGCCCGTCTCCCCGCCGGAAACGGCAGGAGAACCCTGAGGAGTTTTTATGCAGAAGGGGGCCAGGCCCAGAAAAAAGGAGACACTTTCCTCCAGGCGCTTTTTTTCTTCCGAATCCGGGGAGACATCGTCCGCTTCCGAGGCGGAGGCGCTTTTCGTATCCGAATCCGTGCCGGAGGATAAAAACAGGGAAAACCCGTCGTCATCACTGGCGCCGGAGGATTTTTGCGGGGAAGCTTCGGGAAGGATTGCAACGGCCGACTGAATGGATGATGCTGACGTCATACTATCACCTCCTTTCCATTGTTTATCAACAAGCTCATCCGAGCATGTTTTCGGTAATCTGGGCTGCCAGCTGCGCGTCCAGGCAGTTTAGCACCTCGGCGGCCTGCGCGGATTTCATGTAATACAGGACAGAGGCCATGTCCCGGACGGAGCCCAGCTGCGAAAGAGCAGAGGCCGCCTGGGCGGCGTCCATACCGGAGTAGATGGAGCCAACCTGCTTGATCTGGGTGATCTGTTCTTCCGACAGGTCGGCAAGATAAGACTCCAGGGAGCCGTCCCGGCTTGTTTCCTCCTGGGAAGCCTGGAGCTCCTGCTCCTGCTTAGCGAGAGATTCCTCTTTCGAGACGAGCTTTTCCTCTTTCGCGGAAAGTTCCTGCTCCCGCTGATCCAGCTCCTCCTGCAGAGTTTCGGCGGACTGATAGGCGGGATCCATGGAGGAGAGGGCAGAGAGAAGCTTGTCCCTGCCGCCGAGCAGGTTTTTTGTCAACATCAAAACGGAGCCTGCCACCAGGGCAAGGACCAGAAGGACGACGACAACCGTCAGGACGGCTTTCGGATTTGCCTTCTTTGGGGGCCCCTTTTTCTTGGGTTCCCGTTTTGCCTGGGCCTTTTTTCCCGCTTTTTTATCTTCCGGCTCCGCCGGTTTTGCGGTGATGCCCTCTTTTTTTTCAGTCATCAATTTTCTCCATATCCTCTTAAGCGTCCTGCCCGGATGCGTTGGCCGCTTCGGCCGTTTTCCGGTAGGACATCAGATCTCCCAGTTCCTTTTCCTCTTCCTTCGCGGCTTCCTCCAGAAAAGCGCGGTACTGCTCTTCCCGAAGCTTTTCCAGCGTCTCCATCTCCTTCAATACGGCGACGAGCTCCGACTGAAGAAGCTCCCTTTTCCGTTGTGCCTCGGCGAGAACCGCATTTACTTTGCGGAGCATGTCCTGGATATACTGTGCGAAATTTCCGTACCAGGCCATCTGGGAGGCGGGCATCCCTGCGGAAACGGTCCGGCGGTATTCTTCGCTGTCCTCTTCCAATTTCCGCTCGAAGCCGGTTTTCTCTTTGGTAAGCCGGCTTATTTCCGCTGAAAGCCCGGACAGCTCCGCCTTCTTCTGCTTTTCCTGGGTCTTCTTGAACTGATACACCGCCTGCAGCGTAAAACGAAATTTCTTCATCGCCCGTTATCTCACGAGCTCCGACAAACCTTCCAGAATGCCATCGAATGTGCACTCCTCCTCCACCGACTGCTGCAGAAACCGGTTGATGGGTCCGTTCAGGGTG
The DNA here is from genome assembly GCF_900176335.1 of Papillibacter cinnamivorans DSM 12816. Classification (GTDB taxonomy): domain Bacteria; phylum Bacillota; class Clostridia; order Oscillospirales; family Oscillospiraceae; genus Papillibacter; species Papillibacter cinnamivorans. Next base: position 85,476 of record NZ_FWXW01000001.1, on the reverse strand, counting down.
ACGGCTTTGTCTATTTCGGGATCGGAGCCCTTTTTGTACGCTCCGATATGAATCAAATCTTTGGCGTCTTTGTAAACCGCCAGGTTATTTTTCAGAAAACCTGCGTTTTTATAGTGCTCGGGGGAAACGATGTCCCGCATCACGCGGCTGACGCTGGAGAGAATGTCGATGGCGGGATAATGGTTTGCCGAGGCCAGGGACCGGGAAAGAACGATGTGCCCGTCCAGGATGCCGCGGACGGTGTCCGCTATGGGTTCGTTCATGTCGTCGCCCTCCACCAGGACGGTGTAGAGCCCGGTGATAGACCCCTTGTCGGAGGTGCCGCTGCGCTCTAAAAGTTTAGGGAGAAGGGAGTAAACGGAGGGGGGAAATCCCCTGGAGATAGGCGGTTCGCCCACCGCCATGCCGATTTCCCGCTGGGCCATGGCAAAACGGGTCAGGGAATCCATCAGCAAAAGAACGTTATAACCGCAGTCCCTGAAATATTCGGCGATGGCCGTACCCACCATGGCGGACTTGAGGCGCAGCATGGCAGGCTGATCGGAGGTGGCCACCACCAGGATGGACCGTTTGAGGCCCGCTTCCCCCAAGTCTTTCTCAATAAAATCCTTTACTTCCCTGCCGCGCTCCCCCACCAGCGTGATCACGTTGATATCGGCCACGGTATTGCGGGCGATCATACCCAGAAGGGTGCTCTTTCCCACGCCGCTTCCGGCGAAGATGCCCAGGCGCTGCCCCCTGCCGACGGTTAACAGACCGTCGATTGCCTTGACCCCAAGGGGAAGAACCTCGTGAATCCGGCTTCTGGAAAGGGGCTTCGGCGGTTCACGCTCCACGGAATAATACCGGGAGGGACACACGGGGCCTTTCTCATCTATGGGACGGCCCAGGGCGTCCAGTACCCTGCCGATATACTGCTCTCCCACCGGGACCTCGAAGGGCCGGTTGGTGGAGATCACGCGGCTTCCCAGACCTATGCCGTCCAGCTTGCCGAAGGACATGAGGAGAACCCGCCTGTCCTTGAAGCCAACCACTTCGGCGTCGGTAAATGTGTCGCCCCTGTGGGAATATACGCGGCAGATATCGCCGATTTTTACCGTGGGCCCGTTGGATTCCACGGTGAGCCCAACGATTTTGGCGACTTTACCGCCGTATTCCAGGGGATCCAGGCTGCGAAGGACGTTCCGGTACTTTTCCAGAGATATCTCGCTCATCGTTCACCGCCTTTTTCGCTGCGGAAGGCAAGCTCGATGTACTTGAGCTGAGAGGAAATCCCGGCGTCCACCGAGCCCCCTTCGGACTCGATTACGCAGTCGCCCGGACGAAAGAGGGGTTCTTCGGCCACCGCGGTCACAATCCGATCGCTTCCAACGGCAAATTCCGCGCTCCCCGCGGGAAAATACCGCTTATAATCCTCCTGGCTTACCCGGATAACGATTTTCCCTTCCCGCTTCATCTGGGCCAGGGCATTTTTGATCAGTCCCTCAAACAACTTATCGTCTTTTTCCAGCTGTATGTTAATGACTTTTTTTGCCGTCTCCATCACAAGAGACAGGATTTCGCCTTCCAGCCCATCCAGTTCGGAGGCGCGCGCCTGCTCTATCTTTGTAATCAGGAACTGAAGGCTGTCCGTTTTCTTTCGGCAGCTTACCTCGATTTTTTCGTCCGCCTTCCGAAGCCCCTCGGCGTACCCCGTTTCCCTGGCGTTATCCAGGACCCCGCGGGCATCGTCCCTGGCCTTTTCCAGAATACCATCCGCCTGCTTCTCAGCGCGGGAGACGATCCCGGACGCCTTTTCCATGGCTTCGAATTCCATCTGCTGCAGCTCTGTCTGCGCTTTTTTCAGGGCTTCCCTGCTCTTCTGGAGGGCAATCTCGTCCTGCCGCTTTTCACCTGCCTGAGGCTCCGGGCGGGGCGCCTGCACGAGGTTTGTGTAAACGGACTCTTTCCGCTCAAAATAGACCATATTCCGGTCGATCCTAAACAATCAGGTCATCCCCCTCGCCGCGGGAAACGATAATCTCTCCCGAATCCTCAAGCTGCCGGATTACATTTACAATCTTCTGCTGGGCGGCTTCCACGTCCCGCACCCTCACGGGGCCCATCACCTCCAGATCGTCCGCAATCATTTCCTGCAGCCGTTTGCTGACGTTGGAGAATATCGCCTTCTTGACTTCCTCGGTGGCTCCCTTCAGAGCGACGGTGAGGTCGGAGTTCTCGATCTCCTTCAGTACCCTCTGAATGGCCTGGTTGGAAAGCTTGGCGATATCCTCGAAGACGAACAGGCATTTGCGGATTTCCTCGGCCAGCTCTCCGTCCCGGGCATCCAGGCTTTCCATAATGAATTTTTCCGTTCCCCGGTCGATGGAATTGATAATCTGTACCACGGAATTGATGCCGCCGGCGACGGTTTTATCCGTGGTTCCCAAAGAGGCAAGCCGCCGTTCCAGAATCCGCTCCGCCTCCTGGATATACTCGGGCTGGACGCTTCCCATGTTGGCGATCCGGTAGATCACTTCCACCTGCACGTCCTGGGGAAGATTCGAGATAACCTCGGAGGCCTGCTTCGGCTCTATGTAGGAGAGCAGAAGAGCGATAATCTGGGGATTTTCATTATAAACAAGATTCAGGATATGCATGGAGTCGGCTTTCCGGATGAACTCGAAGGGACGAACCTGCAAGGATGAGGAAAGACGGCCGATGAGTTCTTCCGCACGGTTGGACCCGTAGGCTTTTTCCAGGATACTGCGGGCATAGCCGATCCCGCCCTCGGATATAAACTCCTGAGCCAGACAAATCTCATAAAACTCCTGCACGACCACCTCCTTCTGCTTGGAGGTGACGCGGTGGACGCCGGAAAGGGCGAGGGTCAGCTGTTCGATTTCGTCTTCGCTCAAAAATTTGTAGACCTGAGCCGCATAATTCTCTCCCAGGCAGATGAGAAGGATCGCGGCTTTTTCCCTGGCAGTCAAATTTCCGTCCATAGCCGTCACCTTGCCTCGGCGGTGAGCCAGTTGCGAAGAAGCTGCGCCACCGCCTCGGGATTTTTATCGATGTATTTTCGGATCTTTTCCGCTCCGGGCGTTTTTTCAACCGACTCGATATCGGCAAGGGATTTGATTTCCCCGGTGTCGTCCTCCAGCAGTACGTTCAAGGTTCCGCCGCCGGACGTGACCGCAACGGGTTTCTCCACGCGGTAGGAAACCACGGATCGGGCAAAACGCAGGACGAGGAAAAACAGGGCGATGATGGTGGCGGAAATGATGGCCGTTTTCAGAAGATCCTTGTTTTTCAGCATATTTGCCAGAGAGGACTGGTTTTCGAAGAGATCCGTTACGCTGCTGTCATCGTCGGAAATCTGGAAGGGCAGGGTTTCCACGGATATGAATTTGTCTTCCACGCCGATGGCCATGGCCACAAGATTTCTGATGTTTTCCGAATAATCCTCGGAATAAGCGCCGCTGTTGATGAGCACAGCCACGGAAAGATTGTCGATTTTCCCCTGCTGTTTTTCAATCTCGGTCTGGGTTTGATTCAGCTCGTAGTTGACCGTTCTGGAGATGGTGGAAAAATCGCCGGCATCCGCGGACTCGTACATATATTCCGGAACGCCGACCCCGTTGCTGTCGGTTCCGGCTGTTCCCGTGGCCGTCCCGTCTCCCTGGGTCTTCTGATACAGTTCCTCCATGCTCACGGCGAGACCGCCGTCCTCCCCTTCCACGGGAGGCGCAAATTCCACGGAGGAAACCGTCTGTTTATCAAAATCCAAAGACACGTTTACAGTGGCGAGGACATTGTCTTTGCCGAAGACGGGCGTCAGAACGGACATAACCTGCTGGGTAAGGGTATCCTTCACCTTCTGGGTCAGCTCATACTGTGAAGTCGTATAGACGGTATCGGAGTCCTCCCCGGTGACGTCATACTGATGCATGCCGGAGTCGATGATGCTGATATTGTCCAGGGTAAGACCGGGGACGCTTTTGAGCACAAGGTTTGCGATCGCTTTGACCTGGCTGTTGGACAAGCTCTGGCCGCCCGACACTTCCAGCAGGACGGAAGCACTCGCCTTCTGCTCGTCGGAGGACAGAACGTACAGAGAATCCGTCGGCATATTGATCATAACGATGCAGTCCTTGATGCCGTTGAGCTTCAGAATGGTGGAACGAAGATTCTCCTGGAGCTGATACTGAAGATAGGTCTTCTTTTCCATGTCCGTGGTGCCGAAGGAGGATGCGTTGGAAAAAAGATCATAGTTCAGTCCGCTTTCCGGGTACCCTTCGGCAGCCAGCTCCATCCGGACCTCATCCGCGGAAGAGTTGGCTATGAGAATCGTGTCGGAGCCCTGAGCCTTCGCTTTTACTCCCTTCTCCGATAAAACAGAAAGGATCTTCCCGGCCTCGGCAGATTCCAGGCCGGTGTAAAGGACCTCGTACTGAACACGATTGAGCAGGACAAAAGCAACGACGACGCCTCCCAGCACGACAAGTGCCAGAATTCCAAGGAGCCACTTTTGCTTTTTGTCCTTTTTGGAAAGAAAATCCGAAATTTGCCGACGGACGGTTTCCAAAAGACGGTTCATCCCAATTCCTCCTTATTCCACAGACAGAATAAAAAAACAAATTTAAAGTCCATATTCAAAAAACGGGCGAAAATGATTTCAATATTGCGCAATAATAAGAGGTTTTACCTGAACAAAGGAGGAAAAGCTGTAAAAAGGGTTAAAAAAAAGACCCATTTAGATGTCTAAATGGACCGGTTTCTGAACATTCAACCGATGACAAAGGAACGATCGGTTTCCCGCATCATGTTCCTCCGCACTTCAAAAGTCGGCAACCGGCTGTCATGTCCAAAAATGGATTTAGACCCTTGGCTTTGCGTATTCTGTCTTTCGGCAGAATTGCTATTATCGTTTTGATTGGTTTTATTCCCTATTCATTTTACAGATATTTCTTATCAGTAGTATCAGTATAAGCCGCCGAAAGCCTTCTGTCAACTGATATTCGAGTGTTTTCGACCGATTCTGTATTTTTGAAGAAATGAACAAATTATAATAATATTCGCCGCAAAAACATGCGCTATTAATGAAATAAATTGCAATTATATGGATTATTATTAAAAACAACTAAAATATTTTCTACAGAAATTACAGAAAAAAAACTAAACAAACAAAAGAAACTTACGATAATACTATTTTAAATTGTTTTATCACACCGTTTCTTTCTCATTGCTAAAAAACAATATACGAGTATTGCTCTGCCGGAAGCGCAGATTTGTCTAAAGTCGAAGGGAAAAAGCACGATAGGACAGTTGAAGTGAAACGAGTGGATTCGAGAAGGCGCCAGTCGAACCGCTCCTTTCGCAAAACAGCGTCCCAGGTAAGGATACCGGGATAAAAGACGCTTCAAGGAGGAAAAAATCATGCGTATCAACACCAACCTTACGGCACTGAACACCTTCAACTCCTATACCGCGGCAAACAACAAAATCGCAGACTCGGTGGCAAAACTTTCTTCCGGATACGCCATCAACAGCGCGGCAGACAACGCGGCCGGGCTTGCCATCTCAGAAAAAATGAGAGCGCAGATCCGCGGGCTCGACAAAGCCTCTTCCAACAGCCAGGACGCCATTTCCCTCGTACAGACGGCTGAGGGTTCTCTTGAATCCGCGGGCGAAATTCTCCAGAGGATGCGTGAGATCTCCGTCCAATCCTCCTCGGACACAAACGAGGACGATATCGACCGCGACGCACTGCAGGCAGAGTTTTCCCAGCTGCAGTCCGAACTGGACGAGATCGCCCAGGACAGCACCTTCAACAACCAGAATCTGCTGGACGGCTCCCTGTCCACAAAGAAACTGTCTTCCGGCAGCAGCACGAGCCTTTCCGGCTCCGGCATGAACGTAAGCTTCGGAAACGCGAGCGCGGGCAAATACACCTTCGGCGTGCAGGTGGTAACGACTCAGGAAGCGCAGACTGCTTCCGCTCCCGACGCGGCCCACTCCAGCTTTGCCACATCGACACTGAGCAGCAACTTCTCCGACGCAACCGTAACCATTGGAACCGCGGCGGGTGAATCCTCGCTTTTAAACGGCAACTACAGTCTTTCGGCTTCCTATGACAGCTCTTCCGACAAGATCACTGTAACCGCGACCGGCGATAACGGCCAGACCTTCACTAAGGAACTGACGGATGACGATATCCCGGCACTTACGACCGGCAGCGCGCTGAGCATTAATTTCGGCAGCGATTCCTTTACGGTATCCCTCACTGCAGCCGACACACTGGTCGCAGGAGCGGACGCCAGCACCAGTGAAATGTCCGCTCTGGCCGACGCCATCGGCGGCACGTTCACCATTGGCGGAGGCTCCGACGGCGCGGAGGAACAAAAAGCAGTTATGGCGAGCCTGACAGGCGCCGGCAGCGTGGAACTTACCGCAGGTATGTCCAGCGTCACCTTCGACAACGGCGTCACCGTCAGCTTCCAGGAACTGACCGCCGCCGACCTGGATACAACCGTAACGGGCGGAACCACCACCTATACTCATACCGGCACCATCGGATCGGTAACCGGCTTCGCCAGCGCAGCAATCAACGTAGCCTCCCTTCCCAACACGGTCAACTTAAGCGGTTCCGCGACCTATGACAGCGGCACTGATACGCTTACCCTCGGCGCTTTTTCCGGCACGGTTTCCAATGTGGCGGACACCGCAAACGGAACCATCACAATGAGCGACGGCACAAACAGCTTCACGATCACCCTTACCACCGCCAGCGGAGCGCAGGCGGCGGACACCATCGGGGCCAACCTCGTATCCGCGGGAGTATCGGTATCCAGCTCCGGGACCACTACCGGCGGAACCTACAGCTTTGAAGACGTATTCGGAACCGCCACCTCCAACGTGTCCACCTCCAGCATTGAGGTCAAATCCGCCTCGAACAACGGCCTGACCATTCAGGTGGGAGCGAATTCCGGCGACGAGCTGGAAATCAACATCGACCGCGCAGACGCCGAATATCTCGGCGTGAAGGGTCTTGACGTATCGACTCGGGAATCGGCCTCCAAAGCAATCGACGCCGTGAACGACGCCATCAACCAGGTTTCCTCCCAGCGGGCCTATCTCGGCGCCATTGAGAACCGGCTGGACTACAAGATCGACAACCTCCAGACCTCTTCCCAGAACCTGACCAGCGCCGAAAGCTCCATCCGCGACGTGGATATGGCCAAGGAAATGACCAGTTTCACCAACGCCAACATCCTGTCCCAGGCGGCAACCGCCATGCTGGCCCAGGCGAACGCCCTTCCGCAGAACGTGCTCTCTCTGCTGGGCTAAAAAGCAAAAACAGAAACATACAAAAAGAGACCGGGCCTTTTGGCCCGGTCTCTTTTTGCGCTCGGCAGAGCAGGCGGCAGAACATAAGCGCAACGGTTTGCCCGTGATTTGGCGGATGGCAGGAAGATCCCTTTTGCAAGAGCGGAAGCTTCTGGACTTTACAAGGTCAGGCGCCGGAAAGGACTATGCCGTTTGTCAAGTATTATGTTAACTTATTTTCAAACGGAAAAGCCGCCGCAATCCTTAAATTGCGGCGGCCAGATACGGAAATAGAGTTTTATTTCTGCAGCGCGGATTTCAGATCGAACGTGACAAGGGGGGATTTGACGGCGATCCTGTTCTCGTCCCCTGTCTCACGGATCAGCTCTTCCCGGAAAATGCGCATGCTGATGGGCGCTTCCACCCCCACCTTGACCTTATCGCCGTCGATCCCCAAAATGGTGATCTTTATCGTGTCTCCGACGATAATGCCTTCATTTTCTTTCCTGGACAAGACCAGCATGCGCCTGCACCTCCTTGAATATTTTGCAGATGGAATGGAACGCAGGGCTGCGGACCGAGTAGTTTTTCCTGTCGATGATGATCTGCTTGCCAAGGTTCATCCTGGTGTTGATCAAAATGGGCGCCGCAAGATTGACGGTCATATTTTCGATCTCCTCGGGGATCACCAGCACATTGATCACATGGAGATCCTCCCTCGCCTTGAGGGAAAGCTCCATTACGTCGTTGTCGCTGATATCGAACACATAATCCCGAAGGATCTGGAACGGCTCAATCACCGGAAGAGAAATCATGGGATCGTCAACCGCCTGAAGCCAGTTGATGGGATAGGTCCTGTCATGATGAATGAGAGCGAAGCGCTTGATATACTCCAGCCCGGGAATCCCCTGGGGAAAGGAGATCACTTTTGCTTCGTCGATCTCTATATCACCAAACCGCATACTTTTTATTATCATCATAATCACCTTCATTTTTTCAAAAGGAAAACCGGGAGTGCCGTATAAAACGACATTCCGCTGAAAGCCGCGCAATGCGTGAAGTCCGGAAAAAGCGGGACATCACTGAAGCAGCATCCGACATTTGAACGCAAACACGTGGAATATGTGGATCATCAGCATCTTCACTTTAAACATATCATACCTCTGCATCTATCTTTCTGCCTGCAGGATTCGGTATATCTAATTCCGAAACAGAAATGCGTATAGACGGTTCTCTTGCAATCTCAACCTCAACCGAGTACGGAGGTTCCACATAAATCTCCGGGCTCAACTCCCCTTCCCAATCGATGGAAAAATCATATCCGGACCACTGGATGTCAAGCGTTCCGGGATCCCCATCCATTTCTACAGCACCCGGCGGAACGGGACTGTGCCCCATGTCCGGGTCCGACGGCGAGAGCATTTCATCTTTTGCCGTTCGGCCGATCCGGTTTCCGCCGGCGGCGGTATCCGCTATGAATCTGGATTCGTTCACCGTGTCCCTGACGGCTACCAGGGCTTCCGTTTTTGCCTTTGCGGCCGCGTCGGAAATAAGCTGATCGTAAGTCTTAAGACCGGTGTTTTCCTTCAGGGAGCTTAAATCCAGAAGCACCTCGGGATCCTGCCGCGTTACGGACATCTCCGGAGGATTGTTTTCTATCTTCATGCGACGCTGCGGAGACTCCACATGAAGACGCGCATTTTGAACATCGACGGAGATCAAGGCGCTCTGCTGTTCAATCTCCAGTTTTGTGATCTTCATTCTGCATCCCCTCCGCAAGCGTCTGCGCAAAAGCCGGATACGGCGGAATCCTGACACGGGAGATCTGAAAACCGGGAATCCGCTAATTCAGAAAATCCAGCAGTGAGGTCTGGATGATTTCCGAGCCGGCGGAAAGTGCCGCGTTGTATACCGTTTCGGCGGTAGTGTAATTTGTAATCACCTCGGCAAGATCCGCGTCCTCCGCATCGGAGCGCATCTGGGTATAGTTTGTCACGTTCGCATCGTAACGGGCGGAAAGCGTTTTCAGCCTGTTTTCCTTGGCGCCCACTTCCGCCTCCAGTGACAGGACACGGCTCTGGGCATCCTGCAGATTTGTAATATAGCCGGATAGCTCGTCGGAACCGGCGCCGCTCTCCAGCGCCTGATAGAAGCCGTCCAGGATACCGTAAACGTTGTCGCTTCCCCTGCCGAGAAGCTCGGCGCCGGAAATGCTTACCTGCATCGTCTGGCCGGAACCCACGGGAAGGGAAAGCACGTCCGCCGCCTCCAGATCCAGCGAGGCTGTGGAAACAGACACGGCGGAATCCGCGGCTGCTTTCATGTCGTTTACGGAGGTTTGGGCGGCTGAAGCCGCAGAGTAAGCGCTGTCGGAGAGATCCTTCACGTCCTGAGCAGCGGCCTTGGCGGCGGAGACGGAATCGTCATAGGCCGACTGCGCCAGTGTAACTGCGCCGCTGTCTCCTGATAGCTGCGCCTGTTCCAGGGCGTCATGAGCGTCCTTTGCCGCGTCGGCGGCAGCCTGGCCGACCGATATGGCATTTTGAAGGGCGGAGACCGCGTCCGACAGGTCGTCTCGGGTGGAGGAAACGGTGCCGGAGAGGCCGGTGAGAACGGATGCGTCCGATGCATCGACGTCCGCGCTGCCGGCGATATCCAGCCCTCCGGCCGACGCGACCCCGGCGGCGGAAGCGACGGTCGAAAGGGATTCGGCGAGAGCCGCCGCGTCCCGTAAAATCGAGTTATACTCCGAGACATCCGACGCCTGAACGGATGTGTTGAGATCCGATGCGCCGCTCATGGCATCGGAGGCATTCTTTGCAGCGGAGGAAATGTCGTCGGCGGAAGCTTCGTTACTCATGTTGATGCCGTTGTAGTACAAATCTCCCGCAGCGTCCACCGCAAAGGGCAGCTCGCCCCCGGAGGAACCGGCAGCGTTGTATCCCGCGAAGAGATAGCTGTCTCCGTAGGACGCGTTTGCAACGGAAAGCACTTCGTTGCGCAGAGCCTTGATTTCCTCGGATATACTGGACAAATCGTCGTCGTTCAAAGTGCCGGAATTGGCGGAAACCGCCTTTTCGTAGGCATCCTGAAGGATTCCGTTGAGCTCGCTTACGGATTCCTCCGTATCTGTGAGAAGGTTTCGGGCGGTGCTCACGTTCCGCTGATACCGTTCGATTCCACTGAGTTTATTACGAGCGGAGAGGCTCTGGGTCGTGCGGACGGGATCGTCCGATATGCGGTTGATGGCCCGGCCGGTGGACTCCTGCTCCAGATATTTGGAAAGACGGTTCATATTCCCGTTGAGGTTGCACAAATAGGTGTTGGTCATCATCGATCTTGTGATACGCAAGAGCTTTCCCTCCCCTCTTCCTCAAAAGATTTTTAGAAAGGCGAATATTACAGACCGACCGTGCCGGTCCCGTTAATCAGCTTGTCCAGCATCTGATCCATGGTCGTTATCACGCGGGAGCAGGCGTTATAGGTCTGCTGGTACATAATCAGGTTGACCGCTTCTTCGTCCACGGAGACGCCCGATATGGACTGGCGCTGATTCTCCGTACTCTCCACCAGAGATTCCCGGGTATCCAGAAGGCTCTGGCTGCCGCTGACCGTCTGCCCCAGGTGGGAAATCAACCCATCGAGCATATCGCCGTAGTCGGTATTGTTTATCAGGTCGGCAAGGAGCAGCGCGACTTTGTTGTTGGAAGTCTGAGTGCTGTCCGTGGAAAGGTCTATTTCGCTGTCCGAGCCGGCGATGTTCCAGACACTTGACAGAACGGAGTCCGAAACGCTGAAGTTCCCGGCGGTCACAAGCGCGTACTGATTTCCGAAATCAGCAAACAGATCCACGTCCGTACCGGTGACGGAGGAAAAGCCGTTTTCCTCGTCCGGATAGGTGTATCCCTTGTTCATGCATTCGTTGACGGTTTCCGCAACGGTACGGGCCAAATCGTCCAGACGACCGATGTAATACGGGACGCCGGCGTCGCCGGAGGTGTCTCCGCCGCGGAGGCTCAGGTGGGCAAAGAGTTCTCCGCCTGAAACCGTATCAGTATTGAGGTAGGTTTCGCCCAGCTTCAGGACAGATTCCATGTCCGCTCCGTCAAACGCCTTTACCGCTTCTTCCGAGACAGAGCCGCAGGTGCTGCCGTCCACCAGGCTATCGGTGACCTGAGTCATGGAGGCGCTTACATAATCGATGGAGACGGAGGCGGTTCCGTCTGCGTTCACATTGCAGCTTATTTTACCGGAAATCTGCTGCAGAGCCGAGCAAATTCCATCTCTTTGGGTTTCCTGGTCGGGCGTAATGATGCCGGCGGAGAGTACGCCGCCGTTGAGGATGGAAAGCTGCTGGCAGAGAGTATCAATCTCGTCCGCGGCGGAGGTTATGGATATGCTGCCCGCCGTCTTTCCGTCCACCAGGGCCTCGCCGGCGATCCATACGTTCACCATTCCCTTTGCATCCTCGGAGCAGGTGAAGTCCGAATAGCCGGAGAGCTTATCCAGAAGAAGGTTCCGCTGATCCCGAAGATCGTTGGCAGTCACTCCGGAGCGTTCATAATCACAGATGGTGGCGTTCAGGTCGGCGATCTGGGAGGCAAGACTGCTGATCTGCTCTGCAACGGTGCGCACGGAGGTATTCTGGTCGTTGTAAAGGTCCACCATCTCGCCGTAAATCATATTGAAGTTGTCCGTCATGGACCGGGCCGTCTGCTGTACGGTGGTCCGGGCGGCCTCGCTGGTGGTATCGCCCGCGAAATCGGACAGCGCGTCGAAAAAATCGGAAATGGAGGCGGTGAGGCTGGTATTGTCGTCCAGCTCGTCAAAGAGATCCTCCAAATAGGACAATCCCTGGGTGCGGTATTCGCTGGAACAGAAATCCGAATACTGACTGCGGTACTGTTCGTCCAGGTAGGCACTGCGGAGCTGGTCCACGGACAGCACTCTGACACCCTGGCCGACGTTGCTGCTCTGCGTCACCTGGCGTATCACGTAGCCAGCGCCGGAAGGGGGCGCGGAGGAGGTGATCACCGACTGACGGGTATACCCCTGGGTGTCGGCGTTGGAAATATTCTGCCCCGTGATATTCAGATTGATCTGGGCGGCGTTCAGTCCGGATTTCCCGATCTGAATTCCCAAAAACGTTGACGACATACTCTCTCCTCAAAGCCGAGGCCGGCTTATTTCCCCGTCGGCGACAGATGCGCGTTACACACACCTGTCGAAGATCCCCGCGTCCCCAGGGCCATCGCCGATTTTCCCGCTGCAGTTGTATACGGCTCCGGTCCCTTCCGGGCGAAGCATCGCGCGGAGCATTTCGGAGGTATATTTCTGCTTTCGGAGGATGAGCTCCCGGTTTACACGGTTGTTTTTCTTCTGTATTCCAACAAGCCCGCCGAGTTCGTCCCGGACGGACAGCATTTTCTTTTTTAATTCCGGATCTTCCGTAAGGTCGGCAAGATCCTTCAGACTGAGCTTCCGCCCGCCTGCTCCAAAAGAAAGGGAGAGCTTTTCAGAAAGAGCGGCGCGGTCGTTTTCCAGACCGGCGAGCTCCTCCGTAAGGGTTTCTTCCTCCCGAAGGGAGACTTTCAGCAGCTCCAGGTCCCCTGAAATGACGGCTGCCTTCTTCCGCGATGAGGCGGACAGCAGCTTTAAAAGAACGTCTTTCTCCAGAGAAAGAAGGCCAAAGAGCTCGCCAAAACAGGTTTTATCCATATGCGCTCCTTCGTCTGTCCGCTGATCCGTCAAACGGTTTCGTCAAAAATGTGTCCCAGCATTTTTTCGGCAATCTTGGAGCTGTCGACTTTGTAGGTGCCGTTTCGGATCTGACTGGCAACCTGATCGATATGCTTTTTTTCTTCGGGGCTTCTGGTCTCAAGGCTGTCCTTCACGTCGGCGATGACGGAGGCAAAATTCTGCGCGCCTTCGGAAAGCTCCACCCTGTCCACCGTGCCGGTCTGCTGAGAAGACTGCGTGCGATTGATCTGATTGCCCTTGTAGCTTTCCAACATGTTTCCGGGCGTTATGGAATTGATTTTCATCTTCGATCCCTTCCTTTGAATTCTCCTGTGAGATTTAAGATTAATCCTTTTGATACGTATGCATGCTCCGGCTGTTCCAGGCCCTGCGCGCCGGGTCCTCCTTCGGGTTCTCTTTTACCTGGGAGGAGAGCTTCGCGGCCTCGGCGGAAAAGGCGGCGGCGCATTTCCGGCAGAGGCGGCCTCCGTCGGTGGGGGCGCCGCAGGCCTCGCACTTGACATAGTCTCCCAAAGAGACGGTTCTTGAGGAAATGCGCCCCTCTTTCAGAAAGAGGCGGATCACTTTTTCCGGAACTTCGGTGTTTTCCAGGATATCAGCAATGCTGACATTCTCGGGGTTCTCATAAATATATTCCCGGACCTTTACAAAATCGCGGTCCAGCTTCTCGCTGCAGGCTGAACAGATATCGGTCCCGATACTCTGAAAGAGCCGGCCGCAGTATTCGCATGTTTTTACCGTATACCCGCTCATTTTACCGCCCTTTCTTGTACATGGATACGAGGGCGCCGACTCAGCGGCGCAGGTTACAGGCCACTCCCGTCATTTCGTCCGCCGTCTGAAGCGCCGAACTGGAGAGGGAAAACAGCCGCTGGGCGCGCATCAGCTGCGTCAGCTCGGTTCCAAGGTCCACATTGGAGCCCTCCAGGGCACCCTGAATCACCGTGCAGCCGTCAGGAGCGGAAGAATTTCCGGAGGCGGCGGAGACGGCGAAGAGACCGGAACCCCGGGGAGAAAGGCCAGCGCTGTTTTCAAAGCGGTACAGGCCCAGCTTCACTGAGGTGTCACCTGTGGAAATCGTCCCGTCGGAAGAAACCGTTATCTGAGAAGTCTCTCCCGAGAGCTTTATCTTTTCCCCCTTCTCGTCCAGAACATAATAGCCCTCGTCGCTCACCAGATAGGAGCCGTCCTGTTCCGAAGACACGGAAAAAGAGCCGTTTCTAGTATACAGCTTTTCTCCCGAGGAATCCATCAGCTGAAAAAATCCGTCCCCTTCCAGGGCGAGATCCAGAGGATTGCCTGTGGTGCGGGTGGCGCCCTGACCGAAGTCAATATTCGTGGCGGAGAGCCTCACACCCGTCCCCTTCTGAAGGTTTGACGACGACTGAGGATCCCCCGGGTTTTTCATGGCGGTATACAGGGTATCCTCAAAGCTCACCGAGGTGGTTTTAAAGGCGACGGTATTGACGTTGGAGATATTGTTGGCTATCGTATCGATCCGTTTCTGCTGGCCGGAAAGGCCCGTGGAAGCGGTGTAAAGAGACTGCATCATACAACTACCTCAGACTTCCCAAATCGTTGACGGCGAGGCCCAGGGTCTCATCCGTCATGGTGAGTATCTTTGCGCTGGCCTCGTAGGCCCGGTAAACGGACATCATATTCACCATTTCGTCGGCGATGTCCACGTTGGAGCTCTCCCGGAATCCCTGCATCACGGTGCAGTCCTGCGAATTTGAAGGCGTCTCTCCGCTGACGGAGTAATAAAGGCTGTCCCCCTGTTTTCGCAGGTCCTCCGTGCGCTGAAAGGAAACCACGCGCAGGGTGTCGATCGTCTTGCCGCCCGACGTTACGGTCCCCGCGGCATCCACCGAGAAATCGGAGGATCCGACCGGGATAGCGCCGTTATTTCCCAGGACGTAATCGCCGTCTGCCGTGACGAGATATCCTTCGGCGTTAACGGTAAAGCTCCCGGAGCGGGTATAGCGCTCGCCGGAGGCTGTCTCCACGGCGAAATACCCGTCTCCGCTGACGGCCAAATCGGTGGACTTGCCGGTGGACTCCAGACTTCCCTGGGAAAGATCCGTCACCACCTGGTCGACGTGGGTGCCGAAGCTGTAAGGCCCGACTTCGCTGACGGCGTTCACCGTACCGGGGTCGTTCAGCCGTTCCAGGAGAACGGTTTCAAAGGAGGAGGATATCAGGGAATCCCGCTTGAAGCCGGTGGTGTCGGCGTTCACGATATTGTTGGTGAGCACGTCCATTTTCAGACGCTGGACCGTCATCCCCGTGGCCGCCGTATAAAGACCTCTCAGCATAGTCTCATCTCCGAATCCCAAAGTGCATACCATGACTCCTGTCAATACTATCGCACTTTCCGAAGCGGAACTTAAATAAAATTTTCAGCGGGAGAAAATACTCAGATCCGGATATCTATTCTGGAAGAAGGCGGAATATCCAACAGCTGCTCCTCATCGCCTTCGTCCGGCCCGCTTTCGGCCTCCCGCTTATTTTCCTCAGACTGCTGCCGTTCAGATCCCCCGCCATCCCGGGAAATAACGGCTTTTTCCGCGCCCTCCGTCTGGGTGACGGAGGTTTCCCGGAGCCGCTCCTCCTCGTTTCGCTGGAGAGTCAGATAGTCCTGCATTCGCTCGCCGCTCTTCTGGTTGGCCGCGACCTTTGCCACGTCTGAGGTCCGCTGGGCGGCAATCTGCATATCGATTCCTCTGACGGACATTTCCGTCTCCTCCTTTCCGAATGGTGCGATGCGGACGGACGCATCCGTCCCTGAAGATGGTTTGCTATTGAGAGCTTATTATTCCAATTCGCAGGCGGAGAAGGAGACTTCCTTCCCGCTGAAGCGAAAGGTGGCAAACCGGATGGGAGAGGTCACTTTGTACTCGCCCAGGGAAATGGCAATTCTGACCCCGGGGTATACCGTGTCCATCACATGAACCTTCCCTTTTACCGCGCTTCGGATCTCCTCTTCCGTTTTTTCCATTTCCGCCGTATATTCCGATATTTTCTGTTTATCCTGGAGCATACCGACGAAAACCGTCCGCTTCAGAGCTTCTTTTTCGGGAGGCAGACTCTCCATTTTGCCGAGATAGGAGAGTATCTTCTCGAATTTATCCTGCTCTTCCCGGAGACGCTTCACCTCGTTGGTGAGAAAACTCAGCCGTTCCCTCTTTTCCAGGGCGATACCGACCTCTATGCCTGTTTTCAGGCCCGCGGAGGAACCGATGCTTTTCGCCTGGATACTGTTTTGCGCCCGGGCGGCCCCGCCGATGATGCAGCCGTATTTGCCCCTGACGGTGATGCTGCCGCCGCTGGACAGGCGGCAGTGCAGGATCGCGTCGGCCACGATATTTCCGCCGGCTCTCACCGTGGTCCTCTCTATGTACTTTGCGGTGAGATCGCCTCCGGCCTCCACGGAGCCCTTGTCGTTGCCCTGCATCCCGCTTTTGAGAAGGATGCTGCCTCCGGCGACGAGCTTCGCTCCTTCCACGACCCCGTTTACTTCTATATTGCGGGTAGCTTTTATGGTGAGTTCCGAAATGACGTTTCCGCCGATCACCACATCCCCGTCGAAATCGATATTCCCCACCGTAAGGTCCGCGTCTCCCTTGACGAAAAACCGGTCGGAAACCGTGACGGTATGATTGACAAAGTCCACGCGGCCGGAAATCTTCGCCGTCATAACCAGGCGTTCCTCGTCCAGCTCCACGTTCTTTCCTGCAGGCATTCTGGCTTCTTTTCCGGGCTTCTGCTTCAGCAGGCGGCCACGGACCGTGTATCCGGGAGATCCTTCCGCAGCGCGCTCACGGGTCACCAGCACCTGCTCCGCCTTTACCTGCTCAAATAGGTCCATCGTCCGGTAGTCCACGCGGCCGTCTTTTAAAATCACCGGCGCGCCGGTAAAATCCGTGCTGAAATGAAAGACAAGCTTTCCATCCGTTCCGTCCACCGGAAAAATGCCCCTGGCAGCGGGAATCTCCATCCCGTATTCCCTGTTTTCCACACAGCGTCTCAGGGCCTGCTCGTCCACGCCGTAAACGATCCCTTTATCCGCAAGAAGCTGCGCGACACCGGGAAGAGACGGCGGCTCGCCCCCGTCTTCCGGCGGAATAAGCGTAAGGTATGCCGACATTTCGTCCTCTGCAACGATGACGGAGGCATCCCAGCCGAGACGAAACTCCTCCTGCGAGGGCGCTACGAGAATACGGGAGGAAGGATTTTCAAGGACCCCGCGCACCGCTTCGCTTTGGACGTTTTTCAGCCGTTTGCGCCCCAAATAGTCCAAAATCGCTTTTTCAAGGTCCGGTGATGCCTCCGGGGCGCCCGGAGAAACCTCCAGAAATACTCCGTCTTCCTCGTAGGACAGACGGTATCCGGGTAAACCGTTTCTGGGGCCGGTTTCCCCGCTCTCAGAACTTATTGGCGCATCCGGACCGCGATGCAGTTGTCCTTCACCGGGGTCGGAGGCGCGTGATTTTACATCCGCGCCGGGGATTGGCTCCGGGATACCGGGGGCAGTGGGATTACATCGGCCGTCGCCGGCAATGTTCGAGTGGTTTTCCATCGTTATTCCCGCCGTTCAAATCATTTTTTTCAGCTTATAGCCGATCCGCGAGAGGACTTTGGAATGGATCTGAGACACTCTCGACTCGGTCACCTTCAGAATCCCGGCGATCTCCTTCAGGGTCATTTCCTCGTAATAGTAAAGCGCAATCACCAGTTTTTCCTTTTCGGGAAGCGCGTCGATGAGTTCCGCCAGAATCCGGTTCATCTCCTTGTTCTGGAGTATCACCGCGGGATTGCTTTCATCAGAATCTGACATCTTGTCCGAAAAGTAGGTGTCGGTCACCATGTCCTCAAAGTACATGAGGTTGAAAATGTGGGTTTTTTCCATCACCTTCTGGTACTCGGCACCCGGCATGTGCAGGTACTCCGCGACCTCTTTTTCCGTAGGCTGGCGCCCCAGCTTATATTCCAGCGCCTCCGAGGCGTGGTTGATCCGGTTGATTTTCGTGCGGAGGCTGGAGGGGGCCCAGTCCTGTTTCCGCATGTAATCCAGGATCTCCCCGCGGATGCGCGTGGTGGCGTAGGTCTCAAACTTCACTCCATAGTTTATATCGTATTTATCCACCGCGTCGATTAATCCAATCATCCCGCAGCTTATCAGGTCCTCGCTGTCATTGTACATTTTGTATTTTGGCATAATCCTGCGCACGATTTTCTTCACCAGGGGAATATAGGCGGTTAGGATCCGGTTTTTCAGTTCCGGATCTTTGCTGCCGGAATACTGCAGCCAGAGTTCACTGAGATCGTCGAAGGTTTTGACATCCATGTCCATACTTCACCCGTCCAAAACAAAATAATCTGCCGCCCGAAGCGCGCCATGCTCCTGCCGACAAACAGGCGGAAAGACCTCTACAATCTGTCTTCCCTCTGGCACCGGGCAACGAATTTGCTTAAAAGCCTTTTGTCCTTTGTGGTAATGTCCGAAAATACAACGCCGATTTTGTACTTCGGATCTTCGGCATCGGGGAGCTCACAGTGGACCACCTCCGCCCGGATATCGGAAATCTCTTCGCTGAAGCCAAAGCGGTTGAGCAGGATCCTGCATCGGAGCTCGTCCCCGACAAGATAGCGCTTGGCGGAATAAAACAGCATTCCGAACTCGCTTACGTTCCGCGTATGCGTCCAGCAGAGCACCGGTTTGGCGTTTCCAGCGGACGGATCTGGCGGGTTGGCGATGCATACGTCCAGCATGACATTTTCCCGATATGCCCTTCTTCTCTGAATCCTTCTGAGCTCCGAGACGATTTTCACCCGGTAGAGAAGAATCTGATCGGTTGTCTCACGGCTGAGGATAAGACAGTCGAATTCATAAAGCCCCCTGGGATTGGTGCTTCGGAAGGCGTAGGTGGAACCGAGATCCAGGCGGGCCATCCTCAGACGGGACCAGGGAACGGAGACAAGAAACTCATCCTCGCCCTCCTTGCGTTCCACCATGGTCACATACCATTTCCCGTCAAATAAAACCTGGACCTTATCTCCGATTTTCAAAAAGGAGTGGATACTCACGTCCTCTTTCCTCTCATAAAAAATGAAATACCGCCATTTTATACTCAGAGAGCGCTTTTCAGGATCCTTCCCGCGATCTCTGCGGGCCTTCCGGGGAAGATCCGGTCCGTTCCGTCCCGGCCGGACGCCAGATAATACAGAGGTTTTCCCGTCAGGCAGCACAGGTTCAGGATCATCCCCAGGCGGCTCACCTCATCGATCTTAGTGACAAGAAGCCCATAGTCGCTTAGAAAACGGCAGCCTTCGGCGACATCTTTAAAAGATTCGAAGGAAGAGGAGGCGCTGACAACCAGCAGGACCTCGTTTACTTCTCCCAGGCGCATGAGCGTCCGGATACCGGCCTGATATTCCGGGCCGACGGGGAGCATACCGGTGGTGTCGATGAGCAGAAGGTCCTTTTCCGGCTCCGCTTTTTTAACTTCGGCGATCTCCTCCGGAGCGGAAATGGCTTTATAGGAGATCCCAAGAAGGTCCAGATAAGGCTTCAGGGGGTCCACGGCTAGGCTCTTCATGAGCTCGGCGTATTTTTCCCCGTCCATGGGGCAGCCTGCGGCCAGCTCCCGAAGCGCCGCAATCCTGGAGGTGTCCGAGTTGACGACGCCGATGTCCATATTACGAATCCTGGAATACCTGGACACCAGCTTCATGACGGAGGTGGTTTTCCCGGCGCCGGTGGGTCCCAGGAGAAGGACTGTCTTTTTTGTATTTCCCCAGGACGTCTCCCGGGGGACGGGGATGCGAGCCTCGATGAGACGAAGAAAGACGTCGCAGACGGAAGCCTCCTGCTGCTCTTTGAGTATTTTTACAGCATCCGCGCGGATGGGACGAATAAACTCGTCGGCAACGCCGGATTCTTTCATACACCTCACCATGCTTCGGACCTCCGGCCAGAAATTGCGCTCTTCCCTTCCGGGGGAGGCAACCTTATCGGGAGAAGGGGAAGCGTCCGCGCGGGGAGAGGCTTTTTCCGGCGAACGGGACAGCTTTTCCTCCTTCCGCTGCAAAATGGCGGCTTCCCCATTGGAGCGGAAACCGGAACTTTTCCGGACGGCGGGAATGCCGGAGGGATCGTACCCCACGAGAATCTCGTAATACGGCTTGGAAAACAGGTTTCTGATGCCCTTTTTCTTTACCTTCCGCGTGTCCAGGAGCACGGCGTCCTGCCCGAACTCGCCGGAGATCCGCTTGATGGCAAGGCACATGTTTTCCGCTTCAATTTTCTTTACGAGCTTAATGTTCATCTGTCTGCCTGCACGCGGTAAAAAAAGGATCAGGCCTGCACCGCGACGACTCCTTCCGCATGAATTTCAGCCGACTGTTCCACTTCGCCGTAAGAGAGCACCGTGAGATCGGAGGCAACCTGCTCCACAAGGCGCCTGAACTTGCGGCGGACCAGGGGGGAGGTGAGCACGACTGGGGTTTTGCCCTGATTGTTGATTTTTTCAATCTGATTTTTGAGGCTGCGGAGCATGGACTGAAGCTGCGCCGGGTCCATGGCCACGAAGGGCCCCGCCTCGTTTTGCTTGGAGCGCTCCAGGATCAGCTGTTCCAGCCTGGGGTCAAGGGTGATCACCGAGGCTCTTCCGTCGGTTATGAACCGCTTTGTGATGAGGCGCTTGAGATTCTGGCGCACGTATTCGGTGAGAAGGTCGGTGTCCTTGGTGAGGTTTCCGTAGTCTGCCAGGGTTTCCACTATGGTGGCCATGTCCCGGATGGGAATCCCTTCGCGAAGAAGATTCATGAGTACCTTCTGGATATCGCCCAGAGAAAACATCTTCGGATATACCTCGTCCACAAGGGCGGGCTGCTGCGTTTTGAGAGCGTCAAGGAGAGTCTGCACCTGCTGGCGGTTCAACAGCTCGTGACCGTAACGCTTGATCAGCTCCGTGAGATGGGTGGCGATGACAGATGGGGGGTCTATGGTGGTGTAGCCCAAAAGCTCCGCCTTTTCCCGCTGATTCTTGGTGATCCAGAGGGCGGGCATGTTGAAGGCGGGATCCGTGGTCTCGATCCCGGAAATGGTCTCCTTTGCTCCGGCGATGTTGATAGCCAGAAAATGGTCGATCATGACCTCTCCCCGGGCAATCTCGTTTCCCTTGATCTTAAGGACATATTCGTTGGTACCCAGCTGAACGTTGTCCCGGAGGCGGATGGAGGGGACGATGATCCCCATTTCCAGGGCGCACTGGCGGCGGATCATGACGACCCGTTCCAGGAGATCTCCGCCGAGATTCGCGTCCACCATGGGAATGATCCCGTATCCGAATTCCATCTCGATGGGCTCCACCTGAAGAAGGTTCGTCATATTCTCCGGCTTTCGCTTTTCCTTGGCAAGCTCCTTCGCCTTGTCCTCGGTGCTCTTCTCCTCCTTCTTTTTGGTTTTGCTGATGGAGCGGTAGCCGAAGAAGGCAAGGCTCACCGCCACAAGAGCGGCGGGGATCTTGGGAAAGCCCGGGATCAGGCTGATGATGGCGATAATGGCGGCGGATATGATCATGACGTAGGGTTTGTCGAAGAGCTGCTTGGAAACGCTGACGCCAAAGCTGTCCTGGGAGGTGGAGCGGGTCACCATGATGCCCGTGGAGGTGGAGACCAGCAGCGCGGGAATCTGACCTACCAGGCCGTCTCCCACGGTGGCCACGGCGTAGATGCTCAAAGCGTCGGTAATCTGCATTCCGCCCATGGTGACGCCGATCACAAGACCGCCGATGAGATTGATGAGCATGATGATGATGCCGATGATGGCGTCGCCCTTGATGAATTTACTGGCGCCGTCCATGGCTCCGTAGAAATCCGCTTCCCGCTGGATATCCTCCCTGCGTTTCCGGGCGGCGGCCTCGTCAATGGCGCCGGTATTCAAATCCGCGTCGATGGCCATCTGCTTTCCGGGCATGGCGTCCAGGGTAAAGCGGGCGGCCACCTCGGAAACCCGTTCGGAACCTTTTGTGATCACGATAAACTGAATGGCAACAATGACGATAAATACGATGAAGCCCACCACGAGGTTTCCCCTGGTGACGAAGTTTCCGAAGGTGGCGATCACGCTCCCGGCCTCGCCGCCGTTGCCCAGGATCAGCTTGGTGGAGGCGACGTTCAGGGCCAGGCGGAAGAGGGTCACGATAAGAAGGATCGTTGGCAGGATGGAAAACTCCAGAGGGTCTTTGATGTAAAGGGTGGTGATGAGGATGAAGATGGAGACGGTTATATTGATGACCAGAAAGACGTCCAGGGCGGAAGTTGACAGAGGAATGATGAGCAGCATCACCACGGCGAGGACTATCCCGGCAATAAAAACATCGGCCGCTTTCACGCTCTTCCCCCCCTTGCCTTGTTCTTCATCTGGTAGACATAGACCAGAATCTCCGCCACCGCGCGGTACAGGTCTTTGGGGATCTCCTCCCCGATTTCGCAGTTTTTATAAAGCGCCTGGGCGACGGGACGGTTTTCCACCACTTCGATGCCGTATTCGGCGGCCTTTTCCCGGATCCGCAGCGCCACGAGATCCTGCCCTTTGGCAAGGACCAGGGGCGCTTTGTCCTCTTTCTCTTTATAACGGACGGCGACGGCAAAGTGCGTGGGGTTGGTAATAACGACGTCGGCTTCCTTCATGCGCTGCATCATGCGCCTTCTGCTGATCTGTCTCTGACGGGCGCGGATCTGCCCCTTGATCTTGGGGTCTCCCTCCAGCTGCTTGAATTCCTCTTTGACCTCCTGCTTTGTCATCATGAGGTCCTTTTCGTTGCGCCACCACTGATAAAGATAATCCGCGGCGGCGACGACGGCGAGAACCGCACCCATTTTAAGCGCAAGGGTCAGGGCGGTCTGCATGAGCTTCGGAAAGGACTGGGACACCTCCATGCTCATGAGAGAGGGAAACTCGGGCATGAGGCTTTGAAACGCTCCGTATACGACGACGCAGAGAAAAGCGATTTTTGCGGCGGCTTTGAGCATCTCCACCACGGAGCGAAGGGAAAAGATCCGCTTGAAACCCTCGATGGGATTCAAACGGTTGAGCTGGGGCATCAAGGTTTTTCCCGTCACGAGAAAACCCGTCTGAAGAATTTGAACCAACGCGCCCACAAGCATCGCAAGGACAAAAATCGGCCAGACGATGCGCAGACCGTCCAGCGCGGCGCTCAGAAACACGTTTCTCACGGCGGCGGCGTCCAGGTTTTTCGACGCTGAAACCAGATAGTTTTCGGAGAGATATTTGACCATCAGGGAAGAAGCGTTTTGCATGAAATGCTTCCAGCCGACGAGGATTACGGCAAAGAGGGTGATCACGGAAGCGGCAATGCTAAGCTCGTTGCTGCGGACAACCTTGCCCTCTTCCCTGGCTTTTTCCTTCTTTTTCTTTGTGGCTTTTTCAGTCTTTTCACCGCTGCCCTGCCCGCTCATTGCAGCACTCCAAACGTGTCAAACAGCCGTTCCACCGACTGGAACATGTCCGTAAAAACCGTATTGCTGAATGCGACCATGGCGGGAACGGTGAGGATCAGCACCAGCAGGCAGACGAGAATCTTCACCGGAATGCCGATAACAAACATGTTCATCTGAGGAACGGAGCGGATCATGACCCCCATGGCAAGCTCCAGGATGAGGCCGGAGGCGATGATGGGCATAGCCATCATAACCGCAAGCAGAAAGGACAGCGAGAAGGCCTCCACAGCGGCAGAGGCGAGGTTCGCGGAAATCTGCACGTGTCCGACGGGTACTTTCGCAAAGGTGGAATACAGGATGGAGATCCATTTCAAATGCCCGTTCACGGAAAAAAACACGATCAGGTACACGACGTTCAGGAGATTTCCGGTCATGGGGACCTGAGAGTTGTTCTGAATATCGTAAACGCTCACGATGCCAAAGCCCACCTGGGTGTCAATCAAATGTCCTGCGATATACACCAGGTCAAAAAACATGGTGACGACAAAGCTCAGAACAAATCCGAAGGCCAGTTCCCTGACGCACAGGAGGATATAACCAAGCGTCGTTTCGTATACAAGGCCCTGCTCCGGAAACGGAAAGGCCAGAAGAAACAGATAGGTCAAAAAGATGCAGAAGGAGGTCTTGATGAGCGAGGGAACCAGCTTTCTCCCGAAAATCGGAGAAGGCAGGAGAATAGAGCTCACCCGGAGGAAAAGAAGGAGCGTATAATCCCAATGCCCGAGGGCCTGAGTCAGAATCTGCGACATCACGGGCCTCCTTCTTCTGCCGTTGAATTTTCGCGGACGGTAAGCTCCGTCAGCTGAGATAGAGAAGGATTGACTCGTAGAGGCGGACGGTGAAGTCCGTCATGGAGCCGAGGATCCAGCCGCCGAAAATAAGGATGGCAAGAAGGATGCCTATGATTTTGGGGACGAAGGAAAGGGTCTGCTCGTTTATCTGGGTGGTGGCCTGGAAAACGGATACGATAAGACCGATGACGAGGGCCACCAGAAGCATGGGAGCCGCCGCCTTGAGGGTCGTTCCGATCGCGTCCTGCAGAATGGATATCACTTCGGCCTGACTAATCATATTAACCTCCCCGCGAACTGCGCCGCCCGCTGCTGATTATTATCAATTTGCTCTATCCGAAACTTTGAATCAGGGTCCCGAGGGTAAGGGTCCAGCCGTCCACCAGCACAAACAGAAGGACCTTGAAGGGCAAGGATATCATGGCGGGAGGCAGCATCATCATACCCATGGCCATAAGGGTGCTGGCCACCACCATGTCGATGACGATAAATGGGATATAGAGAAAAAAGCCGATCTGAAAGGCCCGCTTCAATTCGCTGGTCATAAAGGCCGGAATGACGTCGTGATCGGGGATCTGAGAAACGTCTTCCACATTTTCCAGCTTGTCCAGCTTGGCAAAAAAGTCCAGATCCGACTTATAGGTCTGCTTGAGCATGAACTCCCGGACCGGCACCATGGCCTGTTTTCCGAATTCCTCCAGGGTGATCTGGCCCTGGGAATAGGGCACGTAAGCCGTCTGATTGATCTGTGAAATCACAGGGCTCATGACGAAAAAATCCAGAATCAGAGCCAGGCTGATGATCACCTGGGTGGGAGGAACGTTCTGCATCCCGATGGCGCTTTTGATGAATCCCAGGACGATCACGATCCTCGTAAAGGCGGTGAGGCAGACGAGCAGAGTGGGAATCAGGGCCAGAACCGTCAGAAGAATCACAATATCGAGAGTCTGGGTATTGTCTCCGAAAACAGATTTCACAACGTCATCGGGCGCTCCCAGAGCCGGAGGAACCGCCATGGAGCAGACGAGAAAAACCAGAGCGAACATGGCGGCGTATCGGTATATTTTTACGGATTTTCCGCTGTGCTTCAATCTCTATCCCCGCTTTCCGGTCAAGTCCCGAATTGTAATTGCCGCCGACCTACTCCCCTAATCGGGATTTTTCCCGTCGGCGGAACGCCGGGCCTTTTCCCAGAAATCAGAAAAAGACGCGCCGGAATCCCCGTTTTTCTGTTTTTTCACAAACCTAGACATGAGGTATTCCTTCATGAAGGCGCCGGCGCCGGAGACGGAATCCGAAAGAGCGCCGGTTTTTTCCTTCAAAGGTTCCAGCTCCTCAAGATCTTTCTGATCGATGAGCTCCATCCCTTGATTGGTGACGCAGATGAGATAGGCCCGCCCTCCCATGGCGCATAGGACCAGCATCTTGTCCTTCGACAGGGAAAAACGGTCCAGTACCTTCAGATACCGTGTTTCGCGGAATCCTCCGTTTACGCGTCCGGCCAGATATCTGGTGGCGTAATAAGAGGCGAATATCACCAGAAGCACAACAGACAGAGCGCCCAACGTCTGCAAAAACATCTCTTCTCCCCCAGTCAGACCAGCAAAAACAGAGTCCTGCGAAAAATCAGACCTGCATGTTCAGAATTTCCTTATAAGCGTCCATCACTTTGTTGCGAATCTCGATGGTGAGGCTCAAAGCCAGCTCCGCCTTCTCGGAATCAACCATGGCGGAGGCGATATCGTCCTCACTGCCGGTGAGAAGTGAAAGAGCGGAGCTTTTATCCTGCAGATCCGTGCTCTTGGCCAAATCGTAAGCGTCGCTTAAAAATTCGGAGAAATTGCTGTCGCCGGCGCTTTTTCCGGAGAGGTTTCCGGAAGAATTCATGAACCTGGTGGCAGAATTGAGCGCCTGAATATCCATGTCGTACAACATTTCTCTTTTCCTCCTTCCTCATCGCGCATATGTTCGGAAGCCGCAATCCGAAAAACGTGAACTTCCCTATTCCCCTATTTCCAGGGCTTTGACCGCCATGTCCTTCGATGCGTTGAAAGCGGTAACGTTTGCCTCGTAGGAGCGGTAAGCCGACATCATGTCCACCATTTCCGTGGACAGATCCACGTTGGGCATTTTCACGTACCCGTTTTCATCCGCGTCCACGTTGTTCGGATCGTATTTCAGCGTAAAATCGGACTGGTCTTCCCCCACACGTGATACATATACTCCGCCGGCGGATGTTCCAGCCTCCCCGTTTTCCAGATAGGAGGAAAAGGGTTTGTTTTTTTCGCTGAGAACGATATACTTCCTGCGATACGGCTCTCCCGAGTCCGTCCTGGTGGTATCAATATTCGCGATATTTTCCGAGATCACATCCATGCGCAGACGCTGGGCGGTGAGCCCGGAAGCGCTGATATCCAGCGAACTTAAAAAACCCATGACACTGCCTCCTTCATTTTTTACTGCGCCGAAGCGTACGGTTATTTTTATCAGCGAAAAAAGGGATAAAAAAAATCCATTTAGTTACCTAAATGAATTCATCGCATAGTGAAAAAAACCGGCAAAAGGAGATAATCCCCCCTTGCTCCGTTTAGAACACGATTATTTGAATAACATTTTGGCAACCGGCTGTCATAGCCTTGCGGCTTTAGACCCTTGATTTTGCGTCCCTGCTTTTCAACAGGTTTGCCTTTATCAATTGTTACAACCATCATAATACTGGTTTATTTTTCCGGCGTCAAGATGTTTTATGATAAATTTCTACATTTTAAACAAAAAACTTACAAAATTCGGCGAATCATTTTTCAATTGCCTCCGGTAATCGCCAGGTTCAGCCTGCGAAATTCCGAGTTCAGCTTGCTCACGAGAGTATAGTAATGCAGGCTGTTCTGGGCAAGATCCACCATCTGTGCCTCAATGTCCACGTTGTTATCGTCCGTGCGGTAAGCGGTGGTTTCGGAGGTGGTGATCACAGGTTCCGCAGAGGAAAGACCGGCGGAGCCCCCGCTCAGATGCCCGTCACGGGTGGTTTTCAACTCCAGGCCGCCGGTGGAAATGGCGGAGGCCAGGACGTCCTCAAACTCCACTTCGGAAACCTTGAAACCCGGCGTGTCCGCGTTGGAGATGTTGTTGGAGATCACTTCGTTTCGCAGCCAGTCCGCGCCGATTCCCTTTTCCAGCAGATCCGCGGTCTGAAATAAATTTCCCCACATGGACAAAGCTCCCTTCCTTCACGGTTTCCTTCAATCTAGCACGTTTTATTCCCACAGTCCAGAAGAAAATCGGATTTTTCCGAAAAGCCGTTCCATCCGATGGTTTCATACCACCGCGTTTTACGAAAGAATATCCAGTAAAAGGCCCCGGATATCGTCTATTTTGGCAAGGATTTCGATCTCATCGCGGTTTTCCCGCAGAATCTCCCGGCCAAGTTCCTCCAGCTTTTCGTCAATCTTTCGTACGGTCGCGTATACAAAGTGCCTTCCCCTTTTATCAAAGGCGTTTTCCTTCTGAAAGGCGTACGCGTTTCCCACCACTTCACAGAGGATCTCGGAAATCAGGGTACGGTAACGGGAAAGCTCCCCAATGTCCGCTTTCCGGGCGAGAATATTTCCCTGCTGTTCCAGCCGGTTTTTCAGGTCTTCCAGATGCTCCTCCAGCTGCCGACGGCCCTCTTCCCTGTACTGGTGATCAAACGACGGTTCCCGGAAGGAGGCTTCCCGTTTCCGGACGACGGTCGGCCCCGCTTCCATGCCGCGGTCCGTTCTTTCCGCGTATTTTACCTTCAAGCTTCCATCTCCCCCGCTCCCGCGTCAGACGGATTTATCAAATTCCACCATCGGGAAACCGAAGCCGCTTTTCAGATAATACATTCCCTTTGCGCTGCGGCGAAGACGCTTCGTTTCTGAAAGGCAAAACTTCATGTTTTCTTCCACCTGATGCACCGTTCTTGCATTGAGCAGCTCCGCCTGCTTCACGAGCCCCTCGATTTCTTTGACGAGAGAGGCTTCCCTGAGAGTCGGAGGCATTTCCGGCTCCATGTGAACACCGTCTGAATCCTTCAGGCGTTTCACCGCTTTTTCGCATCGTTGCAGATCTTCCAGAAAGCGCGGCATATCGTATGAATCCACAGCATCCTCCAATTCCCGCATAACGGAAAGCAGGCCGGCAAGGCCGTCTTTTTTCCGTCGCAGCCGCTCGAAGCGGACCGCCTCATTCTCCACGCCGATCATTGCAGACTTTTCGACGCCATACCGTTCCTCTGACGCCGGGCAACCTCCTGCCAGGTATCCCGCATGGAATAGAGCATCCCGATCACGGGCTCGAGCCGGTCCATGTCCTTGCGGGCGTTTGCGATACGAAGTTCCTTCAGAATAAACTCGTAAATTTTCAGCAGCTGGGGGGAAATGGAGAGGCTCATGTCCAGGCAGCCGATGAGCTCGCTGATTATCCTCTGCGCCTTCTGCAGATGACTGTTTACAGCGCCGATGTCCTTTTTATCCTCGTAAGCGATTGTGGCGAGACGGACGTTTTTTATGGCGGATTCAAACAGCATCGTCACGAGCTCGGCGGGACTTGCCGTCATAACCTCCTGCCTCAAATATTCTTTGCGGGGGTCGGAACCGAAGTACTGCATAACACTCCCATTGCCGCGCTCCCGTCTCTTGGAGGAGGGTGGAGCCAAGCGGCTGCCGCGAATCCAGGCGGGCGGCTCGCCGAATCATTCAGTGACTTTGTCAGGAGGACAAGAGAGAAGACAGCATGCTCGAAATGGAATTGAGACGGCTGAGGGACTGCTCCATAACGGAAAATTTCTCATAGTATCTGTCCGCCAGGTCGTCCAGGTCGTCCTCCATGTCGCTGATTTTGGTCTCAAGACCGCTGATTTTGTCCGAGGTAGCGTCCTCGTCGTCTCCTGCGACATTCAGGTAATTGTTTACCGCGTCGGATATTTTATAAATAAAGCCCCTGGAGTCTTTATCGGAGGCCGTGAACATGGACACCGCCTGATCGGGGTTTTTCTCCAGGGCGGCGGTGAGGGCATCCTCGTCCAGAACGATTTTGCCGGCGTCGTCGGAATAATAGCTTGCGGTCGTAATCCCGAGGGACGCCATGGTCTTTCCGCTCCCGGCCAGGGAGGAGAAAAAGGAATTCTTCAGATTCCTGAGAAAACCCTCCAGATCCTTATTGTTCCGCAGCAGTCCGGATTTCGCCTTATCGTTCCAGGATGCAATCTCATTTTCACTCATTTCGTCCTCCTGCTCGGAAGTCAGGGGCTTGTAATCGGCGGAATAGTCCTTCTCATCCAGGAGAGAGTTCAATTTGTCCGTCAGGGTATTGTAAGCGTCGACAAAGGTCTTGACGGCTTCCACCGTGGCCGTGAAGTCCCGGCTGACGGTGAAATCCGTCTGCTCGTCCGTGGCTTTTTTCAGGGTATAGGTAAGGCCGTCGATGGTAAAGCAATTGCTGTCCCGCGTCACCTCGACGCCCTCGATGGTGCAGACGCAGTCCGATCCGACCTCTCCGTAACTCGTGCCGAAAACGGTGCCCGTGTCAATGCCGAACACGCCGCCGGGCCCGAATGCGTTTCCGGAATTATTTTCGATCGTGATGGAAGCATCGGCGCCGGAGTCGGAGGAAACGATGGAAAATGTGTCCGCCGTGCCGTCGTAGCTCATTTTGACGCCGGCTCCGCCGGAATTCACGGCAAAGGTCATGTCCAGAATGGACGTGTCGGAGCCGAAGGTGAAGGATTTTCCGTTGATGGTAAAAGACAGCTCCCCGGAGGTGTCCAGCAGGGTGTTGGAAACCGCGGCGTCCAGCTCTCCAAGGGTGGAGTACCGTGTGATGCCCTCCCCGTTTTCCAGAATGCCGCCGGAGCTGGCAACCGAGGCGGCGTACGCATCCCCGGTGGTCCCTTCGGCGATCCCGAAGGCTCCGTTTTCTCCGAATGCGTTGCCGGAAAGGTTTTTAATTGTGACGGAGCTGGAAGCTCCGCCGTCATCCGCCGCAATCGTGAAAGCATCGGTGAGGCGGCTGTATTTCATGGTGACGCAGGCGGTCTCGTCCGCGTTTACCGTGTTGATCATTGCCTGAAGCGTGGTGTCGGAAGAAAAGGTGAAGGCGGCGCCGTTGATTTCAAAGGATATGTTTCCTCCTGCGTCGAACTCCAGACCTGCCGCAAATTTAAGTCCGCTCAGCGCGGTGGTGTTGTATTCGGAAATACTTTTTCCGTCCGAGGATATTCTGCCGGAGCTGGAAACGGAAGCGTTTTTCGCAAGCTGCGTCACGCTGTTTACCGTATAGCTTCCGGTCGTCGCGCCGGTTCCCGCCGAGACGGAAACGGCGGAATCATCGCCGCAGTCGACCTGAAAGCTCTTATAGGCGGTGGAAGAAAGCATGCTGCCGCTTCCCGAGGAGGTAAGATAAGTGCTTTTAAACTCCTTCACCAGATCCGAAACGCTTCCCAGGGCATCGTTGTACCACTCCAGAGAAGTCTTTTCCTGATCCTTGGCGTCCACCTTGGTCTGCTGGACCTCCATCAAATCCTTCACAATGGCGTCGGTGTCCAAATTGGAATAGATACCGGTGATGCGGGAGGTGCTGCTGTAGACCGAGCTGATATCCGACATGACAATTTCGCCTCCTTCCCGCCAAGGGTTCACCTGTCTATACTATCGAAAGAATTCTCCTTTTCTAAAGAAGAATTTATCATTCGTGAACGAAATAACGCACCTGGGAGAGCCGGCCGGCCCCGTAAACGGAGGAAATATAGGCATAGGAGAGATTGCTGCTCCCGGCCTGGGAGACGGTGACTCCCAGTTCGGGAGCATAGCTTTGGTCCCGGGAGGGGCAGACCACCTGGACATGGCCCGAGCCGCCGCTTTCATTCTTCCAGGCGGTAACCGCGGGGCAGCCGCGGTTTGCGTACTCCTGGGCCGTTTTTGCGTCCACCTCCGTCCATCCGTACCGGCTTCCGTATTGGGTAAGCCAGGAGCTGATCCCGTTGGCGGAGAGCTCCGAGGCGCCTTTCACGTCGGGATACTCCCGGGGCGCTCCGGTTTCCGGGTCCACATAGTGGGGGATTTCGGCGCCCATGGCGCCCGTCACATCCCAGACGTAAATATTGCAGTAGGTATCGCTTCCGTTCTTATGGGGCCGGTAGCGCTCGGCGGTCTCCACCTGAAACTGGGAGAGAACGGCGTTTAAAAGCTCCGGGCTGCGGCAGCTCTCATCTCCCGTCACCGAGGGAACCGCCGCCATCCACGAACTAGCCGGCAATACCGCCGAGCCGGAAGAAACCGGGGATTTCGCAGAAGCACCCGCGGAGGAGACGGAAAGGCCGGAAAGCGAGGATAATCCGGAAGCGGAGGAATAACCGGAGCCGAAGGAGGCTCCCGTCATGCCGGATAAAAGCATAAGAGCCAGCTCGCTGCGGTCCAGCGTGCCGTTTTCCATGGCGGTGAGAAACGCGGTAAAATCGCTTTCCGAAATACCCGAACCCTGGAGAGAGGGGAAAACGCCGGAATCCGCGTTGTCCGACGACAGCGCGGAGGAAAGCTGAGAGGCCGCCTTCTCCTGAATGAGAGCCGAAAGGAGCAGCGCAAAGTTTTTATCCTCCGTCAAAGAGTTTTCATTTTCCGAACGGGAAGAACTCTGCGCCTCCAGGCCGGAGCTTTCAGACGACGCTCCGATTCCTCCCTGATTGATTCCGTCCATCATTGAGTCTCCTTTTCTTTCTCGAAATCCCTGTCGATTTCAGCGACAAATTCCATCACGCAGGAGGCGATTTCATACAGCTCCAAAGGAAGATCCGGTTTATTTTCCCGCTCGCCTGGCGAAAAGGGCGAAGCAGACGGGGAGGTCTCTTTTTCGTTCATTTTTTCCACTTCCCTCTTCCGTCATGCACGGATACTTATTTTTCCGTGCCATCCATTCCCGGTATCCGCCAGCTCCCGTATGGCGTTTACCGGGGTGACGGGCTTCGCATCCGAGAGAAAGACCGCCCCGGAATATTTGAATCCCAGGGGAGAAACCAGCCGGTACAATCGCTCCGTGCGTTCTTTCATAGCCTGCGCCGCCGCGGTATCGCGGAGAGTGAAGCGGAAGGAAATGCCGCTTTCCCGCACGCGGACGAGAACCTCCACGCGGCCCAGCCGCTGCGTGTCCAGCACTAAAAGCAGAGAGGTTTCCTTCGGGTTTTCCTTTTTCAGGCCCTTGCGTTTCCGAAAAACGTACAGCTCGGCGGTGGCGCGGTACGCATTTATCATAATGGGTATCTGCAGATAAGTAAACAGCCGTACGGAACGAAAAAGCGACTGCGCTTCCAGCAATCCGGCGGCTTCCCGGAAAAATTCCCCGTTTCCCGGAACTTTTATCTCTTCCTGGGAGATCATCCGCAGAAGACGCCCCGAAAGTTCCTCGCCCGCTCTTTTCAAAGCCTCCGGAACCTCCGCGCGGGCAAAAAACAGCTCTTCCCCGGCCCGGACGGGAGACCTTCCGCCGTCTCCCCGAAGACCGCCCTCCGGCGGGGACAGAAACAGATGCGCTTCCCCGTCAGACCGCCCAGAGCCGGCTCTACTATCTTCTCCGGAGAGTATCTTTGCGGCGGAAGCCGGAATTACAGAAGCCTTTTCCGGACCCGCCGGGGCGGGACTGCCGCCGTCGGACCGTTCAAAATCCATAAGCGCCTGTTTTAAAGCAGTTAAAAGGTCCCCGGGTGCATCCGTCCCGCCGTCTTTATCGGAAACAGGTCCCGGAAACCGGGAAAAACCTTCTTTCCCTTCCAGGGGCACCGGCGTTTCCGCGGAGGAAGACCGCGGCACCGCGGGTTCTACAGAAAGCTCCGGTTGCTCCGAGGATGCTTTTTCGGCTAAAGCAAAACCGCCGGGAGCATCCTCAACAGACTGGCGCATCAGGCCGATCAGGCGGAGCAGCGAAGCGCCAACCTTATAATCCGAACGGCTCAAAGCATCCAGAATCCGGGCGGATTCCGGACTCAGCGGAATTTCGTTTGCGGCGGAGAAGGCGGCGGGGGGCAAAGAAAGAAACGGATATCGAGAGCGGACGGTTTCCGCCTGTTCCAGGAGAGCCGCGACGGGGCTCAGCGAATCCTCCGACAGAGCGTTTAGAAGCATATTCATATCTTCCTCCGGCGCAGTTACGGGCAGAGAAACACCGAGCGCGGCAAATGCTATTGGAATTTCCTTCTCCGGCGAGGATACCTCCAGCAGGATGCTTTCCCCGTCGTTATGAAGCACCGTAAGTAAAACAGTGTCCCCTTCGCGAAGGACAACGCCGTCGTCCAGCCTTGCCCTTACGAGTGCGCCGTTTTGCAGAAGAACATTGGCGTTTGTCCGGGAGGCGAATAGGACGGTGGCCTCCAAGGTGCCTCCCCGGGGAAGAATCGCGCCGGTTTCCCCGGATTCTTTTGCAAGAGAAGCGATATGCAGCCCGTCCGGGCGGGGAACGGCACGGAAAACGCCGTAATCCATCTCCATGGCAGCCTCCGCGCACCTATCGGCCGGGGCGGCCAAACACCGGTGCGTCACAGTAATTTCAGATTCCAGTTAATATATCGGAAAAAATCACGAAATACTTAATGTCCGCTGAAGCAAACAAAACCGGGAGGAACCGAGAAAAGAAGACGCTTCGGTTCACGCCGCTTCCGTTTCTTCCGGGCGGCAACTTTGAAATGAAAGCTCCGTCCGTAAATTAGAATTCAGACGGGAACGTATTGTTTTTTTAATAGAAATACACGGGAGGTGCGGTTTTGCAGAACATATTCGAATCCCTCACTCCTGCGCAGATCGACGCGATGAGGGAAATCGGAAATATCGGAGCGGGAAACGCCGCCACGGCCCTGTCCGGCATACTGGGCAAGACCGTGGAAATGACCGTCCCGGAAATCAGGGTCATCCCTCTGTCCGGCGTCCAGGATATCCTGGGTTCTCCG
This sequence comes from Papillibacter cinnamivorans DSM 12816, assembly GCF_900176335.1. GTDB lineage: Bacteria > Bacillota > Clostridia > Oscillospirales > Oscillospiraceae > Papillibacter > Papillibacter cinnamivorans. Next base: position 51,141 of record NZ_FWXW01000001.1, on the reverse strand, counting down.
GAAAATCCGGTGGTTGGCGGCATGGTGGATCTGACGGGGGACATGACGGGTCAGGTCATGCTGATCCTTGGGATCCGGGAGGCCTACACGGTGGCGTCTTTGCTGTGCGGCAGAAGCGAACAAAACGACAGCGTCGGCATTTCCGATCTCACGGAACTGGACATTTCCGCTCTGGAGGAGGTCACCAACATCCTCTGCGGCTCCTACCTTTCGGCCATCTCCTCGCTTTCCGGACTCAACACCACACCGTCGGTTCCCTATATGTGCATCGATATGGCGGGGGCGATGCTGAGCATCATCGCCGTGGAATGCGGAAAAACGAACGACTGCGCACTGTTTTTTGAAACCTGCTTTTCGGAGGCGGAGGACGCCATGGCCTGCCATTTCTTCCTGCTCCCGGACCGTGAGTCCTACAAGAGGCTCATGGCGTCACTGGGGGTTTCCTGAAGGATGGGGTCAATTATTGTAGGTATCGCTGAAATGAAGGTGGCTAAGTGCCCCGACACCATCACGACGATAGGTCTGGGTTCCTGCGTGGGCGTGACGCTCTACGATCCCAGGCTGCAGATGGGAGGGCTTCTCCACGTCCTGCTTCCCTCCAGCGGGGGCGAGCCGGTATCCGTTGCGGCCAAGTACGCGGACAGCGGCATCCCGGAACTTGTGAACAGGCTGCTGCGCATGGGCTGCAGCAGGAACTCCCTGGTCGCGAAAATCGCGGGAGGCGCCAATATGTTCCATTCCACGGGCAAGTCCGATATTTTCAGAATCGGGGAGCGCAACGCGGAAACCTGCGCAAGAGTTCTGGCGGAGCAGAAGATCCGCCTTGCTTTCCGGGATACGGGAGGAAATTACGGCAGGACCATCGAGCTGGACACGGGGACCGGGCGGCTTCTCATCAAGACCATCGGCCACGGAATCCGGTACGCCTGACGGCGAATAAAGCAAAACGGGAAAAAGCCATTTTCATGAATTTGAGGAGGACAGGTACATGTTGAAGGTTATGGTTGTGGACGACGCCGCTTTCATGAGAATTTCCATCAAGAACATGCTTACCAAAAACGGATTCGAAGTGGTGGGCGAGGCGGAGAACGGAGCCGTCGCGATTGAAAAATACACCCAGCTGAAACCCGACGTGGTCACCATGGATATCACCATGCCGGAAATGGGAGGGCTGGAAGCTCTGAAAATCATCATGGGCATGGATTCCGCGGCGAAGATCATCATGGTTTCCGCCATGGGGCAGGAGGCAATGGTGCGGGACGCCGTATTGTCTGGCGCCAAGGGATTCATTGTGAAACCCTTTAAGGAAGAAGGGCTTCTTTCGGCGCTGAAAAAATTTCAGGCGTAGTTTCGGCCACTTACGAACGCGGCCATTTTGAATTGCGGGGTGAAAAGACATGAGCGCGGACGATTCCATGCTGGATATCTATATTTATGAAAACGAACAGCTTCTGGAAAAGCTGGAAAACCTCATGCTGATCGGAGAGAGGGAGAAATCCCTTTCGGCGCCACAGATCGACGAGGTCTTCCGGATCATGCACACCATCAAGGGTTCCTCCTCCATGATGTCCTTCGACAACCTGTTTCATCTCACTCACTCGGCGGAAGATCTCTTTTCCCAGATCCGCGACGGCGGAGGCCGGTGCGACGACTGGAGCGAGGTTTTCGACATCGTATTGAGCACCATCGATTTTATCAAGACCGAGCTGGTGAAAATCCAGTCCGGCCAGGCCTGCGACGGAGATCCGGCCGCTCTCATCGGCAGGATGGAGAGCCTGGTTCACGCTCCGCAGCAGGAGACGCAAACGGAGAAAACCTCGGGGGAGCAGCCGGAAGCCGGCAGCGTTCCGCCGGCGGCGGAAGCCGTCCCGGCCCACTGCCCGATTTATAAAATCAAGGTAAAATTCGAGCCGGACTGCAAAATGGAGCATATCCGGGCTCTGGGGATCGCAGCATCCCTGGGGCCGCTGTGCCCCGGAATTTCCCATGTCCCGGAAAATCTCGACGGCGAGGAAGCCTGCGCGGAGATCGTGGAAAAGGGATTTTTGCTCTATGTGCAGACCTTTGAGAACCCCGACAAACTGAAACGGCTTCTGGAGACCACCCTATTCGTTCAAAACTTCAGCGTGATACCTCTGGAAGCAGACAACGAAGAGCTGCCGGAATCCATGCGGGAAGCAAAAGAGACAAAGTCCGCCGGAGAGAACAAAGCGGCAGCGGCGGCCTCTCCCGCCGAAAGCGGAGCAAAGCAGAATTTTATCAGCGTCAACGTCAATAAGCTGGACAGCCTCATGGACCTGGTGGGCGAACTGGTGACCACCGAGGCGATGGTGACCAGAAACCCGGACCTCGCGGGCCTGCACCTCAGCAATTTCGAGGCCGCCGTGCGGCAGCTGCGTTCTTTGACCTCGGAGCTTCAGAGCATCGTCATGTCGGTGCGCATGCTGCCCGTATCCACCGTCTTTCATAAGATGCAGCGGATCGCGCGGGACACCAGCAAAAAGATCGGCAAGGACGTGAACCTCGTACTGGTGGGCGAGGAAACCGAGGTGGACAAAAACATCATCGACAGTCTTTCCGATCCGCTGATGCACCTCATCCGCAACTCCATCGACCACGGAATCGAAGACGCCGGAGAGCGCGCGGCGGCGGGAAAACCGGGACAGGGGCAGGTTACCCTGGAGGCGAAAAACATCGGAGAGGATGTCATTATCCTCGTTTCGGACGACGGGCAGGGGCTGGACAGGGATAAAATCCTGAAAAAAGCAAAAGAAAAGGGACTGCTGTTTCGCCCGGAGGGCGAGCTTACCGACAAGGAGATCTTCAACTTCATCTTTCTCCCCGGATTTTCCACAAAAGACTCGGTATCGGGGATCTCCGGCCGGGGCGTCGGGATGGACGTGGTGCGAAAGAGCATCGAAAAGCTGGGCGGCTCCGTCTCCGTGGACAGCGAGATTGGAAAAGGCACCACCATCTCCATCCGGATCCCCCTGACGCTGGCGATCATCGACGGAATGCACCTGTCCGTGGGGGAAACGGACTACATCGTGCCGCTGATCTCCATCCGGGAATTTTTCGTGCCGGATATGAAAAACGTCTTTCTGGACACGGAGGGCAACGAGATGATCCTGGTCCGGGGGGAATGCTACTCCATCCTGCGTCTGTACGAATTTTTCCATATCCAGTCCGACGTCCGGGAACTTACGGACGGGATCCTGGTGATGATCGAGTCGGAACGCAAGACCTTCTGCATTTTGGTGGACCACATCATCGGGGAACAGCAGGTGGTGGTGAAGCCTCTGCCGGAATACGTCCAGAAGACCGCAAAAAACTTAAACGGGATCTCCGGATGCACCATCCTTGGGGACGGCAGGATCAGCCTGATCCTGAATGTCAACAACCTCACGGCTGTAAATTAAAACTCACTTCCATAAGTATCTTGATATAACAGATGAAGCAGTATGGGTGCCCCCCGCCTCCGGTGGGGGGCACCCATACTGTCCTTTTAATCTTTCTATTGGATAATGATATAAAGGCGAATATACATCCTGTAATCAAAATAACGGGGCACAGCGGATACCGCTGCGCCCCGTTATTTTGATTACACAAAGCCTCTCCCCCGTCCCGCGGCCGGAGAGGAAATCTATTTCACGTTTCCTTCCAGACTGCTGATCATGCGGACGGCCTCCTGGCGATTTTTGACCTCCAGCTTGGAATACAGGGTGCTGACATAATTTTTAACCGTGCCGAGGCCTATGCCAAGAAGCCTCGAGATTTTTTCATTGCTGCAGCCGCTGCGGATGAGGCCGGCTATTTCCGTTTCCCGCGCCGTAAGGTTGTAATCGGACAGGCAAAGCCTGCGCTTTTCCCTGGGAATCCTGGCGATAAGGCGCGCGGCGATGGGCGCCGGGATCAGAATGTTGCCGGAAACCGCCTCCCGCACCATGCCGATGAGCTTTTCTCCGGACATATCCTTGAGCAGATAGCCGTCGGCTCCGTTTTCAAAGGCTCCGAAAATATATTCGTCGGGATCGAAGGTCGTGAGCATCAGCACAATGGTCTCCGGATGTTCCCGCTTGATCGATTTGAGCACCTCGATCCCGGAAAGGTCCGGCATCTGGATATCCAGCAGTACGACGTCGGGCCGGTGCTCCCGGGTGAGCCTCAGAGCATCGGAACCGCTTTCTGCGGCGGCCACCACCTCAATATCCGGTTGGGAGTCGAGAATGATGCGAATTCCGTCGCGAATCAGAATCTGGTCGTCCGCCACGAGAACGCGTATGTTGGACATAATGCGCCTCCCTTCTTCGATGGAAGCCTTACTGGGATTCGGACAAACCGGCGGAGTCTTCGGCACTGGAACGGACAGGCAGAAGGATCTCCAGCTCGCCTCCGCCGGGCGAAGTCAGGCTGACGCGCGCTTCGAGGCGCCGGGCGTTTTTCCGCATTTTTATAAGACCGAAGCCCGGGGACAGGGTTAAAAAACCCTTCCCGTTGTCGCGAAGGAGAAAGCGGAGATACGGCTCTTCCAGGGAAAGACTGAACTGAAACTCCGTCGCTCCGCCGTGCCGGATGCCGTTTGTCAGGCCCTCCATCAGAGCATTGTAAAGGAATGTCTGACGCGCGGCATCCAGTTCGGAAAGAACTCCGACGGCCGAATCCGAAATGCTGCGCCCGATGCGGATCCCCGCGCGTTTTTCCGTCTCCCCGATGAGCCCCAGCAGGGATTCCGGAAACCCGCTGAGATTTTCCGCGGCAGTCTCCCCTCCCCGGATGACATCCCGGAGGGACTGCATGGCTGTCTGAAGCTGCTGGGTAACCGTATCCAGACGTTCCCTGGCGGCGGCGGGATCTATTCCCGCCTGCACACGGGCGGCCTGCACGCCTACTGAGGCAGTCGTCAGCAGGTGCCCCAGCTTGTCGTGAAGCTCCTGCAGGAGCTTTTCCCTGGCCCGCAGGTCTGCGGTTTTTTCCAGCTCCAGGGCGTAAGCCTTCAATTCCGCGTTAGCACCCTCCAGCTCCTCCGTCTTTTTTCTCAAATCTTCCGCGAGAAGACGGTTCTTTTTTCCGGCGGCAATGTTATGCCGCGCGTTTATGAGCACCGCCACATAGACGGCGCAGGCTAAAAGCGTGGCGTCTATCTCCGCCCAGAAGTCAGCTATACCAATGGGGGCGATTTTCATATACAGCATCGCCGTATAGCAGGAGAGGGAAACCGCGGTGAAGACCAGAGAAAAGGAGATCCCATAGGCCAGAAAGGCGTCGCCGATCACGATGAAGAGATACAGCTCCACAAAACCGGTACTGTCGAAGTACTGGATGCAAAGCGCCAGAAGCAGCTCTGCGGCAAGAAAGAACTTTCCTCGGGGGTCCTTGTATTCCGGGGTGTAATACCTCCGATGAAACCAAAGGGCCACCGCCGCGAAAACAGCATACAGCGCCAGGGCGGGGAATTTCTGCTCGTTGAACCAAAGCAGCACGGCGCCCGCTATGAGGGCTATGTACAAAACCCAGGTGAAAAAACGATGAGTCGAATCGTCCATGCGGTCTCCTTTCCCTGCGCATAACAACCGGAAACCCGCCCGAATACCGACCCGGGAACCGGCCCGGACACCGGATATAAGGACTGCCCTGCAGTTATTATATCAGATTACCGGCGCACAGGAAAGGAGCCGCACGGATCCGGGCGGCGTGATCAGGAGGCGGTTAGGAATCTTACGGTGTAGGTCAAGCTGGTGGCGCCGTCTTCCGCCAGAACGATGATGCTGGTGATCCCGACGCCGGAATTAAGTGTCAATCCCGGATTATGGGTGATGCTCGCGTTGGGGTCCTTAGTTGTGCCGGAAAGAGCGATGACCGAGGAAGGATTCGTCCCGGCAGGCAGGACAATCGTATAATCGTGGTTACTCGACGAGAAGCCCGGTACGGAAACAAAGGAACCGCCGTTCACGCTGTAGGACAAGGAGGAAAGGGTCGGGTCGTCATTTTTATTGATGATGATATTCACGGGATAGGTCCTTTTTGTGATCCCGTCTTCCGCCGTCACCGTGATAGAGGAGGAGCCCGTTCCGCCGGAGAGGGTTACGGTCTGCGGATCATACGCGATCTGAGCGCCGGAGTTCGCTGCCGTTGCGGTGAGGGCGACCTGCGCCGCGGTATTGGTCCCGTAATCCAGGAAGATGTACAGGGTCGTTTCTTCAATGTAGACGTACCTTCCCGTAGGAGCGCCGCCGTCCACGCTGTAGGTAAGATAGGAAAGCGTCGCGTCGCTGCTGGGAAGCAGCGTGAGGGTATAGGTCTTATGGGTCACGCCGTCCTGGGCGGTGACGATCACCTGATATCCCGTTTTGAGGTCTGTCGCCACCGTGGTTCCGTCCAATTCGTAGGTTTCAAAGACCGCGCCGGCGGCAGGGGTAAGCGCCGCTTCAAAGGCGGATAGCGTCGTGGACCCGGGAATGCCGGTAATGGTGCCCGCGGCGTCGTCTACCGTGCCGATGGAGGAGGACAGCGTGGCTATGTGACTGGGCTCAGCCGTTTCAAAATTAACGACATAATTACGGGTGAACACGCCGTTTTCCGACATCACCAGAATGGAGGCCGAGCCTTCCCCGCTATCGAGGGTGACGCCGTCATTCTCGATAATCGACGCGTAGGAATCCGAGAGGGTGCCGGACAGCGTAATCACGGCGGAGCTTCCCGTCCCATAGGGCAGGGTAACAGAATACGTGCCGGTATCGGGGTCAAAGCCCGTAAGCGCTACGGAAGATCCTCCGCCCACTTTGTAGGACAGGGCGGAGAGCGACGCGTCGCTGCCCAGTGCAGCCACATATACCGCGTCGCTGGTCACGGAGCCGGAATAGCCGCCTGTCCCCGTGGCGGTGACGCGGATCCATTTTCCCGTGTCCGTGGTTCCAATGGTATAGGTATATCCGGTCGCGCCTTCCAAATCTTCAAAATCCACACCGTCTGAAGAAAGGCTCCACTGGAATACCGCCGTTCCATCTTTCGGGACGACCGAGCCCGCTGAAAGCGTTTCGCCGTTTCTGGCCATTCCCTGAATCGGGCCTAGGGAAGTGAGAGGAACCGCGGCGGGAGGTTCGGGGGAACTATCGGCTGCGGGAGCGCCGGTCACGGGGATGCCGAAAGAGTTTGTGGGATATGAAGCACCCGAGGAGAGGCTCACCGTCAGAGGACTGTTCCCGTCAATGACGACGCCGTCCGATTCAATGACAGCCGTTGTAATCAGGCCGACATTTGTGACCGACGCCGGCGCTTCCACCATCAGCAGGGCGACTGAAGATGCGGAATCGACGAACAGCTCCGCGTCTGCGCAGCTTACGGTCATATTTTGCACAGCGGCCCCGACGGCGCGGACGGTAACGCCGGATGTGATAGTAACGTCCGTAAAAGTACCGGTGAGAATCACGTCGTCGCAGCCGTCATCCACGTAAACCGCGAAGACAGAGGCACCGCCGGATGTGACGACGCGGATCTCGCCCGCCTCGGTCTTTTCTATGATGATATCCGACAGGGCGCTGCCGCCTTCGATATATACAGAATTGGCTCCGCCGCCGCGGATAAAGGTTCTTCCGGTGACCACAACATGATCCAGTGTCACTTCTCCGTCTCCGATGCCTTCCGCTAAAATCAGATCCCCGTCAATCGTCATGTCCCGGAGCACCGCGCCGGAGGTGTTCACGATGACAACGCCGGAAACGTCTTCGGAGTATTCCTGTGCACGGTTACAGATAAGCGAGACAATATTGTCCAGAATCTTCACCGTTTCCGCTCGGGTGATGGGCCTTTGGGGATCGAATTTCCCGTTACGGCCCCGGATATATCCATCGTCGGCCAGAGCGTTTACATATCCCCGCGCCCAGACGGAAATTTCCGCGGCGTCTGTGAAACCGGAATCCGAGGTATCCTCCCCGATGCCGAACACGCGGCAGAAGAGAACGGCGGTCTCTTCACGGGTCATGCTGTCATCCGGGCGGAGGAAACCTTCGCTTCCCAGCAAAACCCCGGCGGCGTTCGCTTTGAGGACCGCCTGCGTATAGTATGCCTGACTCAGGTCCTCAAAGGTGTTTTCTGATGCCGTACCGTATCCCATGATGCGCTCCAGCACAATGGCCATTTCACCCCGTGTGATGGGTTCGTCAGGATAGAAACTGCCGTTCCATCCCATCAGGATTTCCATATCACTCCAATTTTCGATCTCCCGCTGCGCCCAGTGCCCCTCCACATCGTAAAACACACCGAGGGCGGAAACAGGAAGCAGAGTCAGGACAAACGCAGCCGAAAACAATATGCCAAGAAGCCTTCGTTTCATGGTAACCTCCTCCTTACATCCACCCGGCCCGCAGGCCGGGACGGAACCCCGACAATCCTACAATTTGATTATATTTTGCGGGGAAATCCATTGGAAGTTACTTCCTGAAAGAAAAGTCATATGACTTTTCTGAATCAAAGGCGGGTAGTATAAACTTTTTTCTGCTACAAATGATATAAAAAGTGAAATTCTCACCAAAGGATCGCTCGATGTTGCGTTTCACCCGGGATTTATCTTCGCAGCGGCGACGGCGACATTCCACTGCTTCCCGTTTTAAGTTTTTTCCCTGCATCCCTCTGCCCAATTCCGTCGAAGAGCGATCGCTTTTCGTCCCGATATTATAATGACAGGATATGTGAATCACTTGGAACAGGAAAAGACGAAATTATCCGACCGGCTGGATGAAAATATAGAGCTTATGAAAATATTATTTCATAACGACGGGACCCTGCGGTACCGCTATATTGAAAATCGGTACAGGCCGTTAGTCAAATGCTGTCTTTTCTATATCGACGGCATGATAGACAATAAACTGATGAACGAAGATATTATCCGTCCGCTCCTTCTATACCCGTTCGAGCGGAAACCGGCCAGCATGATTGACGACATCGCCAATAAAATCACTTTTTCAAACAATGTGGAAAAAACCGACGATATCGAAGAGATCATCCGGTCCGTAGTCTACGGTGATACAGTCCTGTTTTTAGACGGCAGCGACGTAGCCCTCATTTTTAATACGAAGGGCTGGATCACCCGCTCCATTTCCGAACCGGAAGGGGAAAAAGTGCTCAGAGGACCGCGGGAAGGCTTCAACGAGGCATTGCTGATCAACCTGACCATGGTTCGCCGGCGGCTGCGAACGCAGGAATTGAAAATGGAGTTTCAAACCTTCGGAACGAGGTCGCAAACCAGAGCCTGTATCTGTTATCTGGGTAATCTTGCAAATCCGCAGATCCTTGAAGAATTAAAAAAAAGGCTCGAGACGATCCAGATCGACGGTACGCTGGATGTCAACTATATCAACGAATATATAAAAGACGCCCCGTATTCGTTTTTTAAAACGATCGGCACTACGGAACGTCCGGATATCGTCGCGGGCAAACTTCTGGAAGGCAGGATCGCGCTTTTTTTGGACGGAACTCCGGAAGTGCTGACGCTCCCCTTTCTTTTTATTGAAAATTTCCAGAGCGACGACGACTACTATACCAATTATTATTTTTCGTCCATCGGCCGGCTGCTGCGGATCTTTTCTTTCTCCGTGTCGATCAGCGTTCCGGCCATCTATGTTGCCCTGGTCGCGTTTCATCACGAATTGCTGCCCACGGATCTGACTCTGAGCATATCGGTTGCAAGGTCAAGCATAGCGGCGCCCACCTGGCTGGAGGCAATATTAATGCTGCTTATGTTTGAAATCCTGCGGGAAACGGGCCTGCGGGCTCCAAACAGCATCGGGCAGGCGCTGAGCATCGTGGGCGCCCTGGTCATCGGGCAGGCCGCGGTGGAAGCGAGGCTGATCAGCGCGCCTATGGTCATCATCGTGGCCTTTTCCGGCATCACCGGCATTATGCTGATGCGAATGAAGGGTTCCATCATCATATTGCGTTTTATGTTTTTATTCCTGGCCTCATTTATAGGCATATACGGTATTATTTTTGGCATGATGGGTTTGCTGATCCATCTTTTCAATATGCGTTCCTTTGGGATCCCCTTTATGAACAGCTCCGTGGCAGACGATTTTCAGGACAACAAGGATACTTTTGTCCGGGCTCCCTGGTGGTACATGATCAAACGCCCGAAATTCATGTCGCAGGATCCGGTCAGAAGCGCTTCGGACGGTGATCCGGGATGAAGAAGCGCCTGTTCCTGTTTTCTCTTATCCTGCAGCTCCTGTTTCTTTCCGGATGCTGGGACTACAAAGAATTGGACGACGAGAGCATCGTAACCGGCATGGCCATAGATTATATGGACGGCTATTATCATGTGACGTTTGACATTGCCGATACGCAATCCGCAGGCAAAGACAAAACGACTAAATCCAAGTTCATCGAATCGGACGGAAAAACGGTGTTTGACGCCGTCCGGAATGCCATCAATCAATACGACCGAAGACTGTATTTCGGAGACTGTTCCATTCTGGTTATCAGCAAAACGGTTGCCGAAAGCGGAATAGCACCGGCGACGGACTTAATGACAAGAGACGCCGAAGCCAGAATCACAACGCTCCCGATTATCTCCGATCAGGAAACGGCAAAGGCGATCATCATGCAGCAGGGAGCTTCCAACGAAATCTCGTCCTATAAAATCAAGAATTCTCTCAGCGCTGAATCCCGGATCCTTTCCAGGGTCCCCATGGTAACGCTGTATCAGGCAAACGGCATGATAGCAAGCGACGGGGTGTCCCTGGCATTGCCGCTGATCACACTGAACGAGCAGCAGTGCGCTCAGCTGAACGGGATGGCTATTTTTCATAAGGATAAAATGATCGGGACCATGCGGATTGAGGATTCATCGACGTTTATGTATATTAAAAACAAGGTTAAAACCGGACTTTTCCTGGTAAGCGTCAATTCAGAAAATCCGAATATCACCCTTGAGATATACCAAAATTCCACAAAAATCACGCCGGTCATTGAACAGGATCGCGTGACCATAAAAATTGAGACGGAAACGACATGCGCGCTGGCCGAGAATCTTTCTGATGTGTATTACGATACGCCGGAGAAGTGGGCCGAGCTGGCAAACACAGCTTCGGGGCAATTGGAACACTCCATCGGAGAACTGGTACGGGATGTGCAAAAAAATAATGAAGGCGATATCTTCGGATTCGGATCTGAAATCAACGCAAAATATCCGGATGATTGGGACCGGATCAAGGGAGACTGGGACGCCCGGTTCAAAGACGTAACCGTTGAGGTTCATTCTCAATTTAAGATCATTAATTCCGCTTTAGATAAATCAAGAGTCAAAGTCGGTGAGTAAAAATGCCATATATCATTATCTGTCTGGTATTTTACCTGTTCGTTTTACTGCTGGACATGATACCCGCGTTTAAAGAAAAGAGCATCAGGCTTAAGATAATTTATACGGTTGTATTTGCCGCAACGCTGTCGGTCAACGTATTATACGGCTTGGGTTTTCACATCCCCAGTCCCGCGCCCCCCATCGTGCATCTGATCCAATCCATTTTCAGTTAAATATAAAGTTGGGATAAAAGAATGAAGGAGATCATTAACCGGAAACAGGCAGTCAGCGTTCTCGCCATGTTCCTGATGGGAACCAACACCGTTTTGGGGGCAGGCTCCAATTCCAGAGATACCTGGCTGTCCATTTTATTAGGAGCGCTTTTTTTCGCGCCGGTCGCTCTGGTTTATATGAGGATAACAAACCTGTATCCGGGCAAAAATCTGTATGATATCATCCTTATTGTCTTCGGAAAGATTACAGGTAAAATCATGGTTGCCATCTTTACCCTCTATGCCATCCATGTAGGCGCCCTTGTATTGAGGGAATTTACGGAATTCATGCATATCGCAGCCATGTCGGGAACTCCGCAGGTCGTATTTCTGATTTTGATGCTGTCTCTCTCAGCATGGATGGTGAAAAGCGGCGTGGAAATTCTTGGCCGGTTCAGCAAGTTTATCCTTCCGATCATTCTGGCTGAAATCGCAATCACTTTTATCATCGCATTGAAGGATATGGATTTCAGCAATCTTATGCCGGTCGGACATTCCGGATTTGGAAGCATTGCGTCCGAAGCTTATTCGCTTTTCATTCTGCCTTTCTCGGAAGCCGTTATATTTCTGACCCTATACCGGTCCGTTAAAACGGATCAAAAACGAAATTCCATTCTCGTTTACGGAACCGGGATCGCGGTTGTCTTAATGATGATTGTCATTATCCGGAACATAGCGGTTTTGGGTCCCGAAAATTTAAAATTACTTTATTTCCCCACGTATACGACGGTCAGTGTTTTATCGTTAGGAGATTTTTTTACCCGGATGGAAATCCTGGTGGCTGCGGTTTATCTTTTATGCGGGCTTGTAAAAGCAAGCGTGTTCCTTTTTGCGGTATCTTTCGGCATGTCAAAACTATTCAACGTTGAAAATTATAAAAGCATGGCGTTTCCGGCCGGGCTCATCATGCTTACGCTCGCTTCCATCATATACAGCAGCATCAGCGAATCCGTTGAGTTTTTAGAAATATTCAGATATTACGCCACTCCGTTTCAGGTTATTTTACCCGTTATCATCTGGCTGGGCGCCGAAATTAAAAATTTTTTAAATAAAATAAATCCAAAAACGCCGCTTGATCTGTCAGACTTATAATATCCTGAGCCGAATGCCGGGGGTAAAATAACGGGAGCACGCCGTTTGGCGTGCTCCCGTTATTTATTCATTTGTGCGTGACTGAAAAGCTTCGTGTTACTTCGCCATGATCTGAATAAATCCGGCGATGAGCTGTGAGACCTCGGCGCGGGAGGCAGGATCCCCGGGATTGAGATTGCCGTAACCGTCCCCTTCCATGATGCCCGCGCCGCAGGCCCACTGAAGGGCGGGGTACGCGCAGTCGGAGATATCGAAGGCGTCGTCGTAGGAGAGAATATTGGTGTCCTCGCCAACGGAAACGTCATATCCCATGTACTTTGCGTAATTCCACAGCATGATTGCCAGCTGTTCCCTGGTCACGGGGTTTTCGGGAGCAAATTTCCCTCCGCCGATACCGTTTACGATCCCCTTTGCCGAGGCCCAGGAAACGGCGTTTTCATACCACGCGCCGGCAGGAACGTCGGCAAAGCCGCCGGTGTAGCTTCCGTCGTCCCCGGACAGTCTTTTAAGAACGGTGACGGCCATCCCTCTCGTCATGGAGCCGCCGGGGACGAACCTGCCGCCTCCCACGCCGTTCATTAGGCCCCGGGAAGAAAGGTAAGAGACAGAGTCGTAATACCAGGAGCCTTCCGCAACGTCGGAATAGGGATTGACCCAGGAGTTTTCAGCGCCGCTTTCCGCGGCAGCAGCTGTAAATGAGATACCCGAAAGCACCAGCACGGCGCACAGGAGCAGGCTTAAAAGTTTCTTTTCTTTCATGGTTTCCTCCGAATACTTGAAGTGCGATCGGAACATCCGTTCAGATTTTCAGCAGCCGATAGATCCGCCCCACGATTTGATAGGCGGGGGTTTCCATATCCCGGGCCGCTTTTTTCAGCTCCGCACGGATGGGGATCGCCTGGGGACAGTGGGTCTCGCATTTCCCGCAGCCGATGCAGCGGGAGGCGCCGCTGGGCGTCCTGCGCATGGCGGTGGTCATCATATATTCCTTCCTGGCCCTTTTGAGCCCATCCACGGGAATTTCGTTCCAGCAGCGGAAGACGCCGGGAATATCCACTCCCTGAGGGCACGGCTGGCAGTAGCCGCAGCCGGTGCAGCCCACACGGACGGCACCGGAGATTTCCTCTTTCAGGCGCGCGATCAGGCGGAAGTCCCCGTCGGAAAATTCCCCGGCCCGAACGTCCGAGGCAACGGCGCAGTTTTCCCGCACCATTTCCAGCGAGTTCATCCCGGAGAGGACGCAGGTCACGCCCGGCTGGTCCCACAGCCAGCGAAGGCCCCATTCGGCTGCGGAACGGCCCCTGCCGGATTCCTCAAGGATTTTCAAGGCGCTTCCGGGAAGCCCCGCCGCCAGCCGGCCGCCACGAAGAGGTTCCATCACGATGACGGGTATCCCCTTTTTCGCGGCGGCTTCCAGACCACGGCGTCCCGCCTGGCTGGTCTCGTCCATGTAGTTGTATTGAATCTGGCAGAAATCCCAGTCGTAAGCGCCCAGGACCTCCAGAAAGCTGGCGGTATTCCCATGAAAGGAAAAGCCGATATTGCGGATCTCACCGGACTGCTTTTTCCCGCGGATCCATTCCTCGATGCCGTATCCCCGGAGTTTTTCCCAGGAACCGATGTCGGTGAGCATATGCATGAGATAAAAGTCCACATGATCGGTCTGCAGACGCCGGAGTTCCTCGTCGAAATACCGGTCCATCCCGCGGTTGGAGCGCACCAGGTAATGGGGAAGCTTTGTGGCGATGTTCACCCGGCCGCGGCAGCCGTTTCTTTGAAGGATCCCGCCGAGGGCAGCCTCGTTTCCGGGATAGACATATGCCGTGTCAAAATAGTTGACGCCGAGGCGGATGGCCTCCATGACCTCCTCCTCGGCTTTTTCCAGATCGATACCGGAGCCTTTGCGGGTAAAACGCATGCACCCGTATCCCAGGACGGACAGGGGTTCCCCGTTTTTCGCGGGTCTGTACTGCATGAAGTCCTCCTTTCCGGCGGCTTTTCCAAGAGCTTGAAAAGCCGCGAATCAAATTTATCATTTCTTGAATTCCGACCCATACTCCGACGGCGACCGGGAGGAGGTCAGCCTTGTCCGGCCCTGCGGAGCAGAAGACGCCTCGCCGTGCCGGACAAAGAGCATGGTGAGCAATGAGCAGAGAGAAAAAACGGCGGCGTACGGGAACAGGGTCATGTAGGAAAGACGTTCAAAAAGAAAACCCGACAGGATGGGCGTGATGATCTGGGCGCTCATGGAAAAGGAATAGTATAGGCCCGAGTACTTCCCCATCTCCGACCGGCTGCACATCTCAACCACCATGGGAAAGGAGTTCACGTTCACGAATGCCCAGCCCGCGCCGATGAGGGTGAGGCCCAGGGGCACCAATAAAGAATAGCGGCTTAAAAAAGCCTCCGCCAGATAGGAAGCGGTGAGAATCACCACTCCCACAAGTATGGTGTTCTTTCTGCCGATCCGGGCGGCCAGATGACCCGCCGGAAGGTAGCTCACCACCGCGGCCCCGAAGGGAAAGATCAGAAGGACCGCGAAGCTTCCCCCTTCCAGGCCCCAGACGTTGGCCGCGTACCGGGAAAAAGCGGTGGTGACTGCGTTGAAGGCAAAATACCAGAAAAAGACGGAGAGCAGAACCAAATAGAGGCTCCGCTTTACGGCCGGAGTGAGGATTTTCCCGTCTTCCATCTCCAAATCATCCGGGGAATCCGCCTCGCGGCCTTCCTCCGCAGGCTCCGAAGCGCGGGTCTCCCGCACCCTCAGGGCAAGAAGGCCGACGGACACGGCCATGACAAAAGCCACCGCAAGAAAAGCGGGCGTATAGTCCGGGCGTTCCTCCCCGGGAATCAAAACGCCAAGAAGGCTCAGGGTAATGACGCTGCCGCAGGCGCCCATCAGGTTGACCACGGCGTTTGCCTTGCTCCGCAGAGGCGCGGGAGTAAGGTCCGGCATCAGGGCTGCGGCGGGAGAGCGGTAAAACGACAAGGCGAGTAAAACCGCCCAGAGTGCGCCGAAAAACAGGGGGAAGCTGCCGATCCTTTCGGCAAAGGGAAGAAAGAGCATGGATACCACGGTCACGGCGGTTCCCAGCAGGATGAAGGGGCTGCGCCTTCCCATTCGAAGAGTGCTTTTATCCGACAGAGAACCGAAAAACGGGATCAAAAATATGCCAAGGATGTTATCCAGGGCCATGACGGCGCCCGTCAGGGTATCCCCCAGGTGAAAGGTCCTCGTCAAGATCAGGGGAACGACGGTCTCGTAGAGCTGCCAGAAGGAACAGATGGAAAGAAACGCAAGGCCGATGAACACGGTCTTTCCATAATTGAGTTTCATACCGCCATCCCCAGTACGTCGAGGAAAATTCCGGGCATAATCCTTATATCAGGGACGAAGATCGGCCCGGTTATCTGGAATTGTATCACACGGGCGGCGGAATGCAACGGAAGATTGCAAAATAAACGATAATATTAAAACGGCGCAAACCAGAATCCGCAATCAGCTCCGTCCGTTTCGGGCGTGCTTTAACGGAAATTAACGAAGCCGGAATTACATACTTGATCAAATGCTTTAAAAGCGGCACTGCTACTGGAAATATTGTTTGAAAAGAATAACGCGGCTGTCTCAAACAAAGGGAATTGAGACAGCCGATTTCAGATTGTGATTTTATTCTTTTTCAGGCAGGGGCGGACCGTGAGACTCAAGCTTTGCCTTAACGACGTATTTTCCGGGTTTCAAGCCTGTAAATAGATAAAACCCCATGTGGTTTGATTTTTGAATTTTGATAAGACGGCTTCTGCCGTACTCGGTCAAATAAAGCGCAGTCAATGCATGCGGAACTGCAGATCCGTTAAAAACGACTTTCCCACTTACCGTACCGGTTGCAGATAAATCTATATAGAGGTAAAGATCGGCGCAAACCATTTCTTTTGGCAAGACCGAAAGATGAATTTTCTCAGGGAATGAAAACCCCTCCCGGAAAGCAGAGATCCAGTATTGGCCCGGTTTGAGTCCGCTGACCAGGTATTCACCGTCTGCGTTCGATATGGTAACCGCGGAAGGATAATCCGCATCGTTACAATTGAAAATATAAACCAGCGTACCGGGCAGCGGTTCATTTTTCTCATCGCGTATAACCCCATAGACCGTTGCTAATTCAACGCTTTTATCTGGCTGTAATTGAAGTGTGACATACATGCTTTTATGCGGCAGCAAAGATATTAAGCGGCTTTGTGAAATCAAATAACCGTCGGCCGCCGCAATTATTTCGTAAACCCCGGGCTTAAGCGCGTTAATGAAAGAGTAATATCCATCATGATCCGTAATGGTGTGATACAGCGGATTGAAATTTTTATCAAATACTTTAACTGTTGCTCCCGAGACCGGCCTGCAGCCGCTTACGACCTTCCCGTGTAATTTCGTGCACAATAGGGGCGGTGCTCTTTCTAATGACAAGTTTATCGAGGCTTCATGCCCTGATTTAAGATAAAACTCATCGGACTTGCACAGCAGGTATATATCTTTGATAGCCATGTTTTTACTCTGCCTTTTGAGCAAAAGCCTTTACGACATAATTTGCTGATGCTACAGACCCGAATAGATACCTGCCTGCGCTGTTTGACTTGGTTAATTTTAAAAGTGTTTCGGTCGCGCCTGTGATCCCATACAGTGCAACGATTGCGCTTCCTATCGGGAGCAGGGTGCTGTTATCTGTTATAATTCCGCTCACCGTTGCCGTATTAGAAGTCGCATTGGCGACAAGCGTCATGTCAAGAGAAGCTATTTCCGTGTCGGACAGAGTGGTCGTACCGCTCGTTGTTTGATTATAACCGTTCAGATTCGCCACGATGATATATTCGCCGTTAGCCAAATATGGCGAAACGTATTGTCCTGACCTGTTGGTATGGGTTGTGGAGACCAAAGTCTGCGTGGTACCAACCACCGAGTACGTGTTTACGTTTACATTTTCAAGAGGCGTCAATGTTCCTGCGGCCCGTATGATACCATACAGCGTATTCAGCGCCGCGTCCGGATCGACTGCAAGAGATATATCGACAGTAGTAGGGCGGTTTGCAGACACGGTTACCGGTATGACAAGAGGAGTAAAATAACCGTCCTTTGCCGCAGTGACCTTGTACGATCCCCTTACAATCGATGAGATCGTATATTTACCCTCCGGGTTTGTGATCGTATGCGCTACAGGGTTATCGGAACTATCAAACACCTTAACGGTTGCGCCGGCTATAGGTACCGTACCGGAAGTTACCGTACCCGAAATAACGCCTTCTTCTGAGACCGTGCTGGCAATCAACTGAAAATTCTCTGTTATTTCCTCTGTTCCGCTTACAGGAAACTGAGGACTTGCTTTTAAATAATACTTGTCAATTGTAGACATATTAACTCTCCTAAATTTTTTAGGCTTACAGCCTTTCTGCATAATATGGTTCTTAAGATGGCTTGGTGATTGATTCAGCGGTCTGATAGAATCTCTCTGCAGACAAACTCTTTTTACGGGAACATAATACCGTTTAATGGGTAATCTCTTACGGCGAGGCGCTCCTTACCAAAAAAAATAAAAAAGGCACCGATTAGTTTCCTAAACGATGCCTTCTATCATATAAACCGTTAGATCGTGCTGACAAACATCATAAGCGGACCGTCCGCCTATCCGTTGCAATCGCCGTGGTGCTGATGCTCGTGACAGACCGACCCCGTAGACTTCAGCTCGCCTTTCAGGTAGCTTAAGACGGCTTCTTTCGCGTCTCCCGAGGCGCCCACCACGACCTCCACGTTCCGTTCGTTGAAAATATCCACGGCTCCGCCGCCCATTCCGCCGCTGATGATGACGTTAACGCCCCTGTCGGCCAGAAAATTAGGCAGAAAGCCGGGCCTGTGGCCGGGATTGGGAACGGACTCCTCCCGGACGACGGCGCCGTTTTCCGTGTCGTAAAGATTGAAATTGGTGCAGTGCCCGAAGTGCCCGGTCACCGCATTGCCTTCGCTGGCAACCGCGATTCTCATGTTCATTTTTCCACCTTGCTATCCAGCAGATCGGCCGCTTCATCCAGCCAGGACCCTACAAAGAGCTCGATAAGTCCCTTGTCGCAGTTGAGGGAAAGGTCTGGGTCCACGGGCAGCTTGGCCAGCACCTGCAGATTGTGTTCTTTTGCGATTTCGTCGATATGGCTTTCGCCGAAAATCCTGTATTCCTTCCCGTTGTCCGGGCACTTGAAATACGAAAGATTCTCCACCAGGCCCAGTATGGGAATATTCATCATCTCCGCCATCTTCACGGCTTTGGCAACGATCATGGAGACGAGCTCCTGGGGAGAGGTGACAACGATGATCCCATCCACCGGAATGGACTGGAAGACGGTAAGAGGCACGTCGCCGGTTCCGGGAGGCATGTCGATAAACATATAGTCGACATCCCCCCAGATGACATCGGTCCAGAACTGCTTGACGGTGCCCGCGATGAGGGGGCCGCGCCAGACCACGGGGTCGGTGTCATTGGGCAGAAGCAGGTTGATGGACATGATATCGATGCCCGTCTTTGTGCGGACGGGGAAGATCCCCACATCACTGCCGGAGGCCTTTTCCTTCAGGCCGAACATCTTGGGGATGGAAGGCCCCGTCACGTCCGCATCCAGGACGGCCGAATGGTATCCCCTGCGGTTCATGGTGACGGCCAGCATGGAGGTGACCAGAGACTTGCCCACGCCGCCCTTTCCGCTGACGACGGCGATCACCTTTTTGATTTTGCTCAGCTCATGGGGACTCTCATGGAGATCCTGGGACTCTGTCCGCTCCGCACATTCTTCCCCGCAGGCGCCGCAATTGCCGCTGCACTGTTCGCTCATAGCATACAACTCCTTACATGCATTCATCTATTGACTCAAGCAGGGCAGCGGCTTTTCCCACGGATGGAAACCGGCGCCCGGCATAAGTTTTCTTAATTATTTCCATCAGGAATACAACAGATCCATGGTGTTCCAGAACACCGACTTCACAGCCAGGCCTGCCGGACAGTCCACGTCGGCCACCGTAAGGCCCCGGTTGACAGCTTCTACGGCCGCCGGGTCGTATGGAATCTTTCCCACCAGAGGGATGCTGTTTTCCCGGCAGAAGGACTCAATCTTTTTTGTATTCGAGAGACTTACGTCCGCCTTGTTTACACAGACGGCCGTCTTCACCTGAAAGAATCCGGCGGTTTTCAGGATGCGTTCCATGTCGCTGATTCCCGAAACCGACGGCTCGGCGACGATGAGCACCATATCCGCCCCGGACAGGGACGCAATGACGGGACACCCGATGCCGGGGGATCCGTCCACCACCGCGAAATCGGCGTCCTCCGGCGCCGATTCCGTCATCCGGCGCTTCACCTCGGTCACCAGTTTTCCCGAGGTCCCGCTTCCCGTATACAGTTCCGCGGTGGAAAAAACCCCCTCTTTGCCGGAATACAGCATCCGCTTTCCGGCCTCGGCGGGGACCATGGAAATCGCCTTTGTGGGACAGACCTCGCCGCAGACGGCGCAGCCTTCGCAGGCGAAAGGATCCACTTTGAAATCAGGAGAGATGGCTCCAAAGCGGCAATGCAGCCTGCATTGGCCGCACAATGAACACATGGTTTCATCAATAATCGCTTTTGGAAGACCAAAATATGCTGTTATATCAGGATTATTCACACGATTTATAATCAGGTGTAAGTTGGGAGCATCCACATCGCAGTCGGCACATGCCTTCGCCGCGGACAGACGGACAAAGGCCCCGGCCACGGTGGTCTTGCCGGTGCCGCCCTTGCCGCTAAGAATCAGAAGCTGCTTCATTTGACACCTCCAGGTAAACCGTCCTGAGAAGATCGGAGAATAGAGATTCGTACCGGGAGTTTTCCCTCGAGGCAATGCTGCCCTCGGAATTGAGAAGTCCAAGCTCCTTATCGTAGGGAATCGTCCCCAATACGGGTATTTCATTTTCCAGGCAGTATGCAGCCGAGGGATTTTCACCGGGCATGCATTTGTTTAAAACCACGCCGTAGGGCTTATGAAAAAGCTTCACAAGGCGGTGAACCATGGCAAGGTTATGCGCGCCGAAAACCGAGGGTTCCGCCACCAGGATGCAGTAATCGGCGTCCTTGATGCTTTCCATCACCGTGCAGGCACTGCCGGGCGGGCAGTCGATAAAGACGGGCAAACTCTCCTCCCCGGCTGCGTCCTCCAGAAGCTTCCGGATGATGGGAACGCCGGAGGCCTCTCCCGGATTCAGGATCCCCGTGGTGACGGAAACGCTGCCGGAGGGACCCCGCTGAATCCTGCCGATTTCCTTCCCGCGCTCCGAAAAAGCTTTGGCGGGGCAAAGAAGAACGCAGCCTCCGCAGGAATGACAGACCTCTTCAAAGAGAACCGGCTTTCCCTTTAAAAACGCCAGGGCGTTGAACCGGCAGAAATCCGCGCATTTCCGGCAGCCCACGCACCTAGCTTCCTCCAGGACGGGAATGCGCACCGCAACGGTTTCTTCCGAAAGAGGGAAGGGTTTCAAAAACAGGTGCCCGTTGGGTTCCTCCACGTCGCAGTCGATATAGCGGCTTTTCCCCGCCACGGCGGCGAGATTCACCGAGATGAGGGTTTTGCCGGTGCCGCCCTTGCCGCTGAGAACGGCGATCTTTCGGTTACCGGCCATGTCCGTGGAACCCGGGATGCGTCTCCAGGAGAGGCTGCAGGTTTCCCGCCCGGAAGGCTGCGACATTGTCCGATGCGGAGCCGGCGGTGGTCTTATACATCCGGACCCCGGCGGCGGAGAGCACCTGGGCGGCGTTTTCCCCGCAGCGGGGAGTCAGAAGAACTTCCGCGCCGGCATCCACAATGAACTGGGCCGCCTTGATCCCGGCGCCGCCCTGGCTGGCAGCCGCGGAGTTGTCCATAAAAACGTTCTCTCCGGATACGGTATCGAAAATCATAAAATACGGCGCGCGTCCGAAGGATACGCATACGCCAGTTGAAGGCTTGTTTTCATCCACTGGTATCGCTATTTTCATTTTGTCCTCCATTTTCTGTACTGCAAAAAGTTCATCCGGCAGTCCTTTCTGATCAGCGGGCCGGTCTCCCATTCCTAAGCAGACGCATCGCCGGTGTCAGAAGCCTTCCGGCCCGCCTTCCCCGAAGCCATGGCCTCCTCTGTGCCTGCGGCAGCTGCCGCAGGCGGTCCCAAGACCGTCGCACAGGCGGTATTCCCCTCCGTCGATCCAGAGGGGCCTGCCGTTTACCAGAGAATCGGCAAGCTTTTTTCTGGCATCGTTATAAATACCCTGGACTGTGGTACGCGCCACGTTCATCCTCTCGGCGCACTCCTCCTGGGTCATTCCCTCCAGGTCTATGAGCCGGATGGTCTCGTATTCGTCCACCGTCATGTTGACCGAACGATTCATGTCCGCCGGGGAATCCAAAGGGCCAAACCTGCGGTTTGAAGGCAAACAGCATACTTTTCGCCATTTTCTCGGTCTGGGCATACGATTTTCTTCACTTCCCTATTGTAAGCAGAAATTACCGGGATACCACCCGGCAATTTCCGCTGTCAGTTTACAGAATTTCCAGCTGTTTTTCAACGGCATCCAACTGATTCTTCAGAGCGTTCCTCCGCTCCTGCAGGAACTCCTTTTTCGTATCGTCAGAAACGGGATCCGCAGAAAAACTGCGTCCGAATCCGCGGCCAAAGCCGCGTCCGAACCCGCGTCTGCACGCAAGCCCAAGGCCTAAACCCAGACCCAGACCCGCGCCGTACTTCCAGGCGCCCGAACCCGCGCAGGGTCCCATTCCTCTTCCGCTCATAGCTCCGTATCCCATAGGACCGGTACCGTCTCTTCCAGGCATTTTTATCCTCCTTTTCTTTTCTGACATATGACATTTTCATTTTATTATACCCGATTTCAGGCGGCTGTCAACCGCGCGATGACAAAAGGGCAGCAAACCGCTTGCGCATCTGACGTCAGCTGCCGCTCCGGCGCTCCCCCTGACGCCGACATACGGCATCGGGGTCGAACTCCAGACTGCCTTTCAGGAGGGCTTCCACCGCCTTGTCCGCTTCGCCGGTCACGCCGGAGTACAGACGTATGCCGGCATCCGCAAGGGCGCGTTTTGCCCCCGTACCAAGGCTGCCGCAGATCAGGGCGTTCACTTCCAGCTTCCGGAGTATGTCGGGCAGAGCCCCGCCGCTGCTGCCGTTGGTGTTCACCGTGGTGGCAAGGCGCACTTCCCCGCCTTCGACGTCGTAGATTTTAAAGCGCACCGTATGGCCGAAATGCTGGTATACCTTTCCTTCAGCGTAGGATACCGCTATTCGCATCCGCTTCTCACCTCCCAAAAGATCGTCTTCCGCCCTTTTATCCCGCATTTTCATGGATGCGGCGGCGGTCACAGATTCGGATATTACTGACATATGTCATTTAACAAGTCCAGTATACCATATTACTGACATATGTCAATAATCATTTTTTATTTTTTTCTCCCGTTTCCTGATATAATACCTGCTTTTATTTTCTAACCGGCGAAATACGGAAGGATTACCATTGGCGCCGGATAGATAAAACGATGATTACCGGGAAAAATACGACAGGATGCGATACTATTCAAATACCCCTGCGCCGGACGGGAACCGATCTATTTTTCCCGCCGGAAAAAGGGACCAACAGGAGGAAACCACAATTGAGTAAAACGGCATTGACCCTGGCCATCATCGGCGCATTGGACTGGGGATGCATCGGACTGTTCCGTTTCGATTTCATCGCAGCAATCTTCGGGGGACAGACGGCAACCATCAGCAGGGTAATCTACACCATCGTGGGTCTGGCGGGTATCTGGTGCATCATGCTTCTCTTCCGCGACCGGGAGGAAGAAGTCACGGCGGAGCACCATGAATAACAAAAAGGCGCCGCTGTCACGCGGCGCTTTTTTGTTGCCGCGCGCGGAGAGAGCTTCCGCAGGAAACGGGCCAAAACAGCAGAGGCCCTGCGCTTTGAAAGCCTGTTGCGGAAGGGATCTCATGCTATTGCTACATTCCTCCGTTTTTTTCATGAGGCTTGTTAGGATCTCATCTTCTGCAGGAGCGCACGAGTGGCAAATTCAAACAGGATATGTTAGAATATAGGAAAAGAAGGGGCGTGTTTTTAAGCGCTGCGAAAGGACTGCCGCATGAAGGCCTGGAAAAATATCGGGATAGGGATCGTCTTTGCGGCGGCGCTGCTGCTGATCTCGGCGCATCTTTTTTCGCAGAGAACCGCTCCGGAAGGATCGGCCGAGCTTCGGGATATCGTTTCCTTCTGCGTGGGCGACGCAAACGGGAACGGAACGGACGATCTGCTGGCGATATCCGGGAGCGGCAAAACGGACGAGGGGGAGCGGAACGGCCAGTTTCTGCTGATCTGCGACGCCTCGGCCAAGGAAGATCTGGACACTCTGGGCTACATCCCGCCGGAAAAGATACGAAACCGCATCGACCTTGCCCCGATCCGACCCATGAAGGTCCAGCTGGGGGACGTCAATGGCGACGGGATCAACGAGGTCTCCATCTGCGTTTACAAAACGACGAAATTCCACCCCGTATTGGCAAAACGTCCGTTTTTTTTCGATTTGAAAAACGGCAACCTCATCCCCTTCTGGCTCGGCTCCCGGCTCTCCCGCCCGTTCGACGACTATATCCTGCGGGATTTAGACGGCGACGGAGCGGACGAAATCATTTCCATCGAGGAACTGGAGAACGGCGGGCGGGTGCTTGCCCTTTACAACTGGAGAGGATTCGGTTTTGAAATGCTCACTGAGTCGAAGGAGTATGACGGCACGCTGCGCTTTGCCTACGATCCCGCCGAACAAGCAGGAGAGGGTGAAATCCGCGCGGTTTTATCCTCCTACGGGGAACAAAAGGCACTTGTTTTTCGTTTAAAAGACGAAAGATTCATTTTTGCAGAGTAAAATACAGAATTGAGGGATTTCAGATGAATACGTCCAAAAGGATTCTCAGAACGGCGTCTCTGGCCCTGTGCGCCGCTTTGCTGGCAGGCGTCGTTTCCGGCTGCGGCCAGAGCACCGTCCAGGCCACGCCGACGCCTGCTTACGGCGCCATCAACTTGAGTTTTCAGCCGGATTTCAACAAGGCGGGAGAGGACTATACCCCGGTGGAGGTCACGCCCGTCGTCGCCGACTATGCGGTCAATCCGGACCTCTCCAACGTTGTGAACCTTGACCAGTTCCCCAATCTCACCGCCGAGCAGAAGGAGAAGCTCGCGGCCAACGGATTTGTCGCCGCCCCCGGCAGCCAGGAGCAGCTTTTTTACATCTACGAGGACAACACCTATAAGAAGATCCCCAATTTTGTGACCACCGACTCTGTCCTGCAGGTCTATCACATTTTTTACGACTACGCGCTGAGGAGCACGGAAGGGACGTCTTTAATCCCGGAAGCCATGACGCTAAACGAAAACATGCTCGCGCAGCTTCAAAAGGAGTATGAGGGGATCACCGATTCCGCGGTCAAGGCGGAAGCGATGAAGGTACTGGGTTATTTCGGCGCGGCGCAGCTTGCCTTCGGCGGGACCCTGCCGGAGAACTTTCCCAGCGAGGTAAAGGATCTCGTGGAAAGCGAAATGGAGCTGGTGAACGCTGCCGACGGCAGGCATCCCTCTCCCCTTTTCGGCTATGAAATTGATTACTCTCTGTTTACTCCCCGGGGGCATTATACAAGGAGCGATGAACTCAAACAGTATTTTCTGGGCATGAGCTGGTACGGCGTTGTTCCCTTCCCGCTGTATGAAAGCGACGGGAAGACGCGGGACACCGAATCCGCCATGCGCGCCATTATCGCGGCGACGGCGCTTTGCCGCCTGCCGGAGAGTGACGGCGGAGCGCTGTGGGAGAATCTCTACAGCACGACTTCGTTTTTCGTGGGAGAGGCGGACGACGTCACCCCCTATCAGATCGCCGAAATCGTACAGAAGGTTTACGGGGACAATCCGGATCTCAACGAAATCGCGGACGAGGGCAAAATGGATTCCTTCTACACGGAGGCGGAAGCGCTGCCGGAGCCGCAGATCAACGCCAAGAACGATCTTGCCCTCGCTAACGGCGAAGACGTCCGGTCGGGGCTTCAGATGAGGTTCATGGGCCAGCGCTACATCCCCGATTCCGAAATTTTGCAGGAGCTTACCGAGTCGGTCGTCCGGCCGTTTCCCACGGGGCTGGACGTGTTTGCTGCCCTGGGTTCCCAGCGTGCGGCGGACCTGATCGCGCAGATCTACAAGCCCACGGAAACCTGGCCGGAGTACACCGAGCATTTTAACAGCATGAAGGAAAAGTTCACAAATCTTTCCGATTCCACCTGGCGATCCAACATGTACTACGCGTGGCTGTGGACCCAAAATTCCCTCACGGGAGAATACGGTCAAGGGTATCCCATGTTTATGCGCAACACGGCATGGCAGGACAAATCCCTTGCCACCGCACTGGGAAGCTGGGCGGAGATGCGCCATGACACGATCCTTTACGCCAAGGGCTCCGCTGCGGAATGCGGCGGCTTCGACGAGCCGCCGGTGGTGCGGGCTTACGTGGAGCCAAACGCGGAGCTGTATAACAGGCTCCTCTGGCTGACGGCCTATTCCCGGGAGAACCTATCGGCGCGGGGCGTTCTGCCGGACAACATCGCGGACACCTGCCAGAGGTTCGAGGAAATGCTGACCTTTTTGCGGGACTGCTCCGTCAAGGAGCTTCAGGGAGAGGATCTGACGAGCGAGGAATACGACAGCCTTCTCACCTACGGCGGCCTTCTGGAAAGCCTCACCTCCAACTGCACGGAAAACGGCTACAAGTGGTTCCAGATCGAGTCGGAGACAGACCGCAACATGGCGGTCATCGCAGACGTCCATACTGCGATTCCGGGCGGATACCTGGAGGAAGGCGTGGGGTCGGCGGCGGAACTTTATGTCATCGTGCCCATGGGCGGAGAGCTGTACCTGACACGGGGCGCCATGTTCGACTACTATGAATTCGTATCCCAGGAGAGGCTGACGGACGAGGCCTGGCAGTCGATGCTCAAGACGGACGCGCCCGACCGGCCGCCCTTCGTTTCCAGCTTTACGGCGGGCGCGGCCACGGAGGTTCCGGCTCCCGACGAGCCCTATTCCACAGGATGCTGAACAACAGAAAACGCAAGGCGGCGGCTGTTACGGCCGCCGCCTTGGGGATTACGATTCTTTTTTCCGTATTTCATACCCGCATGGCGCGCTTTTTCAGGGGAGAGGCCGTGATATCGGTCTGCGGAGACATCCTATTAGACCGGGGAGTGGCCGAGGTACTGGAACAAAACGGCGAGGACTATCCCTACGGGGAGGTTTCCGCTGCGTTTTTGAAGGACGACGTCACCGTCGCCAACCTGGAATGCCCGCTTACGAACCAGAGCGGCGGAGCCATGAAATCGCCGCGCTTTGTCTTCAAGGCGGACCCCGGCAACGCCAAAGCCCTGAAAGCCGCGGGGTTCGAAGTTCTTCTGCTGGCAAACAACCACACGATGGATTACCTCAGCGCCGGCCTTACGGACACGATGAAGGCGCTGGACGGCGCGGGGCTTTCCTACGCGGGCGCCGGAGTAAGCGAGGAGAAAATCCGGCCGTGCTTTCTATCCAAAAACGGCGTACGCATCGGGATCTTGTCCTACAGCTCGCTCCCGCCGGAGGGCTTTGTTTACGACGGCAGCAGCGCCACCATCGCATACGCGCGGGCGGGATATCTGGACGGCATGAAGCGGGATATCTCAAAAGCTGCGGAGCAGTGCGACTTTTTAATCGTCTTTTTTCACTGGGGCACCGAATTTACGCATGAAGCGAGCTCTTTGCAGGCGGAAATCGCCCATGCGGCCGTGGACGCAGGAGCCTCCGCCGTGGTGGGGACCCATCCTCATGTGCTGCAGGGCAATGAGACTTACCGAGGCGCGCCCATCTACTACAGCATCGGCAATTTCGTATTCGACAGCCAGACCGAGGAAGGGACGGACGAGGCCATGGTCCTGCAATTCACCGTGAGCAAGAAAGGGATCGTATTTACCGAGGAGCTTCCCGTTGTTATAGAAGACTGCCGGCCGCAGTTCGCGGACGAGCAGAAGGCCGAATCCATACGATCGGATCTGATCCGATATTCGAGCATAACCCAATCGTAAGGCGACATGCACTCAATTGAAAAGAACTTACCATTACGCAATGTGCCGCTGAAAAACGCATATATTTCATAATTATAAGGTGTTCCCCCCGCCGTTGGCGGGGGGAACACCTTTATACTGTCAGTTATACTGTCAGTATTTTTGCGCATTTTGCGAATCATGCGACAGCCTTACTGTTATTTTATCGCCAGGTCGGAGAATTTGCCGCGGTAATATACCTTCAGGTCGTGCTTTGGAGGGCCCTCCAGCAGTTTTCCCGAGGTATCGAACCGGCCTCCGTGTGCCGGGCAGTCCCAGGTTTTTTCCGCGGAATTGAAGTTCAGCTCGGTGCCCATATGGGTGCAGCTAATATCCAGAATCGTCACATCGTCGTTATCGTCCCGGTAGACGCCCGCCTTCCTGCCCCGGAAATTGACGACGCGGCCCTCACCCCGACGCAGCCCCACAATGCTCTCGGTCCCTTCCAGCTTGGACAGGATGAGTTCTCCCACCGGCACAAATACTCCGGAGAGGGTTTTCCCCAGAGAGCTTATATAATCCGAACGGTTTCTGGAGTAAAGCTCCTGGAAGCGGCACTTCCCTTCCAGAATCCATTCCGAAATCAGCATGCCCGACAGCGTTCCGCTGGACATGCCCCATTTGCCGAAGCCGGAGGCCACGTAGATATCGGAATTCTCCGAGATTCTGCCGATATAAGGGATCTGATCAGGAGTCTCATAGTCCTGGGCGGACCAGCGGGCCAGGACCTTCCCGACGCCGGCAATCCTTCCGGCATACTCTTCCAGCGCCGCGTAATGCTTTTCCATGTCCGCTTCCCCGCGCCCCGTGGGATGGCTCTCCCCGGCCACAATGAGAAGCCGTTCGCCGTTTTCCGTGTGGGAGCGGACCGAACGGACGGGGTCCCCTGCGCTGATATAAGCCCCCTCCGGCCAGTCATTTTCAGCCTTCACGGCTATAGCATAGGCCCGCTTTGCATAAAGGCGGGTGAAAAAGAGATTCGGCCCGTCGTAAAAGGGATACTGGGTGGCCATCACGATGTGCTTTGCCCGGATCCGGACGCCGTTTTCGCAAAATACGCTCTTTGCCTCCCCGTTTTCCAAACGCTCCGCTTTCGTGCCGCAGTAAATTTCGGCTCCCAGGGCGACGGCAGCGGCGGCAAGAGCCCCGACATACCGCACGGGGTGAAAAACGGCCTGATGCCCGTAGCCCAGCGCAAGGAGGGAGCCGGGAGGAAAATCCGGGTTTTCCGCAAGCTCCGCATGTATCCCGAGCTCTGCGGCCGCCTTATATTCCGCTTCCACCACTTCCCTTTCCCCCGGCGAGGCGGCAAACAGAATCGCGGTATTTCTCTGAAACTGGCATTGGATGGCGTGTTCCTTTACACGCTCGGCGACAAATTCCACCGCTTCCGCCTGAGATTCCGCGAAAAGACGGGCGGCATCCCTTCCGTATTTTCCGGTGAGATTTTTATAGATCACTCCGTGCTGTATGGTTACTTTTCCCGTTGTGTTCCCGGTGGAACCGGCACAAAGGGTTTCCGCCTCGATCAGCACCGGGCGCATTCCGCCTTTGGCAAGACAGTAGGCGCAGGTGACGCCTGTAATTCCGCCTCCCAAAATGAGTACTTCCGTATCCAGGTTTTTTTCAAGACTCGGATAAATTCTTTGCTCCGCTGTTTTATTCCAGTAAGACACGTTTTCACGGTCCAAGATATCTCCACTCCTTACCCGCCTTCCCATCGGCCGAATTTGCCATTATTATGCGCAATATCCGACGGATTACTATTACGGAGGCGGAATCCATACCATTCATCTTTAAAAAGAACCTCAGCAAGCTCCGTCCTTTACTATGGCGGAATCCGTTCATTTTTGTCAGATTATTTGTTTGAAAATATAATTCATATATGTTATAATGGTAATCCTGGATACCAAAGAATTCAATTCCTCGGGCGATTCGCCCGAGGAATTATTCGGGTTTTTTAATCACCCGATTCACGGCAGACGGCACTATAATCCAACAGTTCCAGAAAGTCTTCCGGCTTTTTAACAGCGTTACAGAATGAATTAACTTTGCCTGATTTCCAAAAATAAAGAAAGGAGAGCGGCTCACTGCAGGAAAAAGGGCTTTATATATTCAAGATAATACTGTATAATAGGGAGGTAGATTATTATGGGCATTTTAGGAATCATCATCAGCCTGGCTCTCATCATCTTCGGTGCATACAAGGGCTGGCATATCTTCCCCATCGCCGTAGTGGGCGGCATCCTCGTGGCTCTTTTCAACGGCATGAATCTCTGGACCGCCCTGATGACCAATTACGCGTCAGGATGGATGAGCTGGGCGGGAACCTATTTTCTGCTCTTCGCCCTGGGCGCCCTGTTCGGAGAAATCATGGCAGCCACCGGAGCAGCCACATCCATCGCGTATTTCATTTCGGATAAGATCGGCGCCAAGAGAGCGCCTTTCGCGATTGCCATCATTACTCTGCTTCTTACATACGGCGGAATCAACTCCTTCGTTATCGCCTTTACCCTTTACCCCATTGCCGTGATCATGTTCAACGAAGCTAAACTTCCCCGCGCCCTGATGACCGCAGGTCTGATGCTGGGCGCCGGTACCGTCACACAGACAGCCATGCCGGGTACTCCTTCGGTTCAGAACCTGGTGCCTACTTCTATTTTGGGGACCAATGCATACGCGGCGCCGGCCATCGGCATCGTGGTTTCGATCTTCTTTATCGTGGCAGGCTTTCTTTATATCGCGCAGCAACAAAAAGCATACACCGCACGGGGCGAAGTTTTTGTGCCGATTCCACAGGACAGCGTCGTTCTCAAAAATAACGGAGAGGGCATACGGGAAGAAGTGCCGAGCTTCTTCGCCTCCCTTGTTCCCATCATCATCGTTGTCGTGCTGATCTTCGCACTCCAGAATGTGGTCGTTGCTCTGGCGGGCGTTACCATCGCCCTATTTTTCGGATGCCTTTCCTGCTATCTGCTCTTCATAAAACGTGTCAAGAATATCAAGAAGGTCATCAACACAGGCTTCTCTTCCAGCATCATGCCCCTTATGAACACGGCCGCCATCATCGGTTACGGAACCGTGGTACAGGCTTCCCCCGCGTTCCAGCAGCTGATTGTCATGGTGGAATCACTGAATATGAACGCCTATGTGGCAACCGGTATCGGCGTCAACGTTCTGGCCGGCGTCACCGGATCTTCTTCCGGCGGCCTGAAAATATTCTTAAACGCTATGGGCCAGTTCTATCTTGACAAGGGCGTCAATCCCGAGGCGTTCCACCGTGTCGCCGCTATCGCCTCCGGCGGTCTTGACACCCTGCCGCACAACGGCGCCGTTATCTCCATGTTCGCTATTTTCGGAACAAACCACAAGGAATCCTATAAGCACGTGTTTGTTCTCTGCTGCCTGATCCCCATTATCGGCACCATCATCGCCATTCTCATGGCTAATGCGATCTATCCCATCGGCTGAGACGGCCCGAAAAAAGGAATCCGGCATTTTAACATAAGGAGGAAATAGGTCTATGGAAATCAAAAAAGTCGCATGTATCGGTTCAGGAGTCATCGGATCCAGCTGGGCGACGGGGTTTGCTCTGAAGGGGTATCCCGTCATGCTTTACGACATCGACGAGAAGTTCCTGAAAACGGCAAAAGAGCGCATCGCCGCGAACCTGAAGTACCTTGCAAAGAATAAGGTCATCACTGAAGAGCAGATCAAGGAAATCATGGGCAGAGTCAGCTACACCACGGATATGGAAACCGCTGTCAGGGATGTACAGTTCATTCAGGAAAGTGTATTGGAAAACTACGATACGAAGCACAAGGTCATCGCCGAAGTCGAAAAATACGCTCCCGCGGACGCCATTTACGCCTCCTCCACTTCCGGACTTCTGATTACGGAAATCGCAAAGTATGCCAAACACCCCGAGCGCTTCATCGGCGGGCATCCCTACAATCCGCCACACCTCATCCCGCTGGTGGAGATCACCAAGGGAGAAAAGACCACCGACGCAGTCGTTGAGGCCGGAAAAGCATTCTATAAATCCGTTGGCAAGGAGCCGGTGGTCCTCAACAAGGAGGCGCTGGGCTTCATCAGCAACCGCATCCAGCAGGCTGTTTTCCGTGAGGTAACCGAGCTTGTGACGCGCGGAGTCTGCAGTCTGGAAGACGCGGGCAAGGCAGTCACCTTCGGCCCCGCACTCCGCTGGGCAATCATGGGCCCCGCCGAAATCTTCCAGCTGGGCGGAGGCGAAAAGGGCATCGACGGACTGTTCAAAATGGTGGAAGGCTCCGTCAACATGTGGCTGGACGACATGGCCGACTGGAAGCGCTATCCCGCAGGCTGGTGGGACTATTGCCGCAAAGAAGTGGACAAGTCCATCGCCGCCCGTCCGAAGGAAATCGGCAACACGGACGCGTCTCTTGCGGAATATCGCGACGACATGCTGATTGCCCTGCTCAAGCTGCACAACAAGCTGTAAAACTAATATCCAATAAATAGATTAAACAAGACGTATGGCTGCCCCCCGCCTCCGGCGGAGAGCAGCCATACTGTTTCACATGTTGTATCAGCATTTTTTATTGATGTCAAGTATACTTTTCATTTTTCAAAAAAACACATCTGTGTAACAGAAAAGGCCGCGAAACATTTGTTTCGCGGCCTTTTTTTGGCTGAGCTCCCTTCCCTGCCGATCACGGTCAAAGGTACCGGCAGAAAACCGGTAACCTATTTCGCTCTTTCCTCTATCTTTTTCATGAGAAACTCCATGCTTACGGGAGGGCTTGTGAGAACAGGAACGGAAAGATCCTTCAGCAAAGGCACAGCGCGCATCTGGGACATCTGGGACAGAACGATAACATCGCTGTGCGGCGCCATGGATCTGGCGCAGGCGGCCACCAGGCGGTTGTGTTCCTCGTCGTCTCCCCTGGCGCAGGCGTCAAACGCTCCCTCCGCCACACGGATCTCGGCTTCAAAGGACATTCCATTATTCCGGCAGCGGTCCAAAACGGCGGACACGCTCTTCACCGTAGGGCCGAAGGTCACAACAACACCCAGGCGATGATAGGCCCTTGCGGCGGTTTCGAACATGGCGACATCCGCCGCCACCACGGGAACATCCGCCATTGCGGAAATGAGGTCGATATGGGGCGAAAAAATGGTACAGGAGAGCAAAATTCCGTCCACCCCCAGTTCCTCCGCCTTTCCCACCAGGGAAGCCATCCGCCGGAGGTTGGCGCCGGAAATCCCGCCTTCCTTTTTCGCAAGATAGGACATACCCTCGTCCATCAAATGAAAAAGCTCCACATCCGGAAACAGTGCGGCGGCCGTCTCCTCCACGGGGGCAAGGGATACGCGCGTTGCGCTGATAACTGCTATGGTCCGTTTCATTTGATCTCTCCTTATTTAACCGTATTTCCCGCTGCGGCAGCAGCTATAAAAATACATTGGGTATTTCTCTCAGAAATTCCTGCCTGCGTAAGGTTTTTTACTATACGGTCCGTAATGCGGTGATTTTCGTTAAAGGACGGTTTTCTCCTTCGGGTTGCCGTTTCTCCTGTCCGAATGCAGGAAGCGGCGGCGGTATTCCGAGGGAGTCATGCCCGATTTTTCCCGAAAAAGGCCGGCGTAATACCCATGGTAATTGATGCCGCAGGCAGAAAACGCCTCTTCCACGGAAAGATTGGCATCCATGAGAAATTCCTTCAGCTTGTTCATTTTAATGCTGATATAGTAGTCATGGGGCGTCATTCCCACATGTTTTTTAAAAAGCCGGAAAAAGTACGCATAGCTCATGCTGACTTCCCGGGCCGTTTCCTGCGCGGAAAATTCCTCTTTCCAATGGCTTTCTATGTATTCCACCGCTTTGGTGATATCGCTTCTCTCGCGATAGCGCCCCTTGATGGTAAGAATGTTGGCGAGAAACAGGATATTTCCTTCGGCGTCTTTCACGGGATATGTCAGGATATCCTGCACAATCTGCTCAATATAGCGCGTTTCCAGCTTGTGAACACGTTTAATGGCCTGAACGGGTACCTTAACGTCGGGTGTAAAAACGGTTTCCCCGGAAAGCGCGCGCCGCACCGTCTCCAGAAGGCCGTCGTCCGCCACGTTGGGATCCTTCAAGAGGTTATACTGCCCCAGAATTTTGGAGGGGTCGTCTATTTCAAACTCCTGGAAAAAGGATTCGTTGGCAAAGATCATGGTTCCGTCGGCGGTATATAGCTGAACGGGAAACGGGAGATGATCAAGAAAACTGGCAAAAATCCGATTGTCAATGGGGAGATCGAAAATTGCTTCAAAGTCGTGTTCGTTGGGTCTCTCCAAAATATGCCCTCCTTACCCGCCGGAATTTCCGGAATGTGAAGATGAATCTTTAGCCGTCCAGAACATCATAAACTAGAAAACGGCATATGAAAAGACCCCAGAGCTGTTTTTTATGCATAAATGCGTGAATTGTCACATCTATGCCCGCTCCGGGGTCCCTATTCCTATTAATTGCACTTCATGTTTTCCTTTGAGGATGAAAAACCGCCCAAAAATATGCGGCCGTTCCCGAAATGGCCAGAAGGATACCCGCTGTCCAGTAGACCGGGATATACGGGGAGTCAGTGCCGTATATCTCCAGGACGCCGCTCATGCAGCTGCCCACGGTGAGGGCGGCTATGCCGGAGTTGTAAAGATTCCGAGAGACCCTGCCGGGATACGGGGATTTGAGAAGGGCAATCCCGGCGAAGGGCAGGACTCCGCCCAGGAGGGGAAGCAGGAAAAGGTACACCATGAAATCCGAATAGACGCCGTGGCTGAAGCGTTCATAGACAAAGCTGAAAAAGGCGCAGAACAGGGCGAGCATCAAATAGCTCCGCATGGAGCGAAAGGCACGTTTTCTGTCAGTACCCGATATAGACAATATCGCTCACGCTCCTTTCCCGGATGGTTTTGCCGTCCGTGGTGGGATTGTTGATTACGGAGCCGCAAAATACCATGGTGGAAGAGCCGCCGCCGTCCAGGTTATAGGCGGTCTGAACGCCGAGGCCCTGGAGAAAGGAGGCCAGCTCGTAAAGGGTAAGGCCTTCGCTCTCACTTGTCCTGCCGTCGGATACCACGAAGACGTAATGCAGGCTGTCAATGATCCCAACGGCCGTACGGGGATTGCTGGTCATGGCCTTATCCACTTCTTCGCTTTTCGTCACGGTTATCTCGCCGTCCTGCAGAAGCCCCGGGCCGAAGGACAGAACCTGCTGCGCCCCATCTTCCAGAAGCTGCGCGGCGGAGACGGACCCTTCCTTCACAATCTCAAAAGACCCGTCCTGATTAATCACCAGATCCTCCTGGGAGGAACCGGCGGAGGTATCCCGGTACAAAACGCCGTTGCGGATCACATAGCCTGAATTTCTGGCGCCGTAAAAGTCTCCGTTTATCGCGAGGATGGCGCCGGTCTCCTCCGCGACGGCGGAGGTTTTTTCCGTGACGTTCTTTCCGTAGCTGCTCTCCGCAAAGGCGGTTTTAAGCGCGTCGGGATCGGAGAGGACCACGTCCGCCACATAGATCGTGGTGTTATACTTTTTGTATTCAGAGATGGTGATCGTAATATTCCCGTCGGAGTAGGAATTTTCGGTTACCGCCGCGTCCTCCTGCGATCCATCGGAGGAGACGGGCGCGGAAGACTCATCCGTAACCGAAAGCTCCGCATCCTCCGAACCCTGTGAGCTGTCCCCCACCACCACCACATATACCCTGGAAATGGCGAAAGTGTCCAAAAGAACAAAAAGAGTGAAGCCCGCCAGAAGAACGGAAAACAAAGCCGCCCATACGTAGGGCTTTTTTAATATTTTCAAGGAAGCTTCCTCTCTTTCATTCCGTCCGGACCCCGGTTTTGCCGTCCGCGGGCCTTTTTTTTCGGAAGATCACGAATTTCTGAACGATCCAGCTGACGGAAAAGAAGGTGACCTCGGTTAAAAGCTTCGCCAGATACCGATTGGCGCCCAAATCATTGACAAGATAGCTCAGAAGCAGTGTGTTTCCGGCCAAAATACAGGCCGCCAGGGTAAAATACTGCGCCGCCGCTTTTACCGGGGAAACTTCGCTTTTAAAGACCAGCTTTCGGTTGATGGTGAAATTCACGGCAGCGCTGACCGCGCGCGCCGAGATATTGGAAATGGGGATACCGGGAGCACCGAGACCCGTTGTGAGATATGCAAGAAGGCTGTAAACGCCGTAATCGGTTATAAATCCGATGAAGGAGGAGGCGGCAAATTTGAAGATCTCCCGGTAAACGCGGAAGGAGTCCCTGAGGGTGTTAAAATGGGAGGCGGAATTGCCGTCCAAATATATCGTCTGAATGGGAACCTCTTTCATGGGAATCTCCCGGCGGGAGCATTCCAGCAGGACATTCATTTCGTACTCATACCGTTCCCCTTCCACACTCAAAAGAAAGGGAATCAGGTCCGGCGTAAAGGCACGCAGGCCCGTCTGGGTATCGCTGACGCGGCGCCCGGTGGAAAGGCGGTAGACCAGCCTTGTGATGCTGTTGCCCAGAAAGCTTCTGGCCGGAACGCCGTTTTCAAAATTGCGGCAGCCCAGTACGAGAGCCCCCCTGCTGCGCAGGGCTTCCCCGCTCACACGCAGGGCGTCCTCCACGCTGTGCTGCCCGTCGGCGTCCAGGGTTACGATCACGTCCGCATCCGGGTATTCCTCCCGGATGAAGGAAAGACCCGTTTTCAAAGCGCGGCCCTTTCCGCGGTTTTTCTCGTGGGTGAGAAGAGAAGCATAGAATCCCGCACGGCAGAATACCGGAAGATACGCTTCCCCGCTGCCGTCATCCACTACGACAGGCAAAAATCCGGAAACGCAAAGCCTGCGCGTTATTTCCGGGAGTTCTTCCCCTGGCTCGTACGCCGGTATCAGCGCAATCTTCTGCATCATACGCTCCTTTCTGGTTCTTCCACCGGCTGAATACGGAAAACGGGAGCCAGCCGGTTATATCTATCGGCAAGAAGTGGTTTGCCGAGATCCCTTTTGTTTAAGCAAACTATATTCGGAAAAGTTGAATATTTTTTGAACAATGCATGAAACTTCTGAAAACCATTTGATAAAATCATCTAACTTGCTCCCTCTCATGAAAAAGTATGATTTTCATTACTATCGCGGATATAACAGCGTCTACTCTAATCCCAGATCACGTTATATAATGAGAGCATGGGTATCTGGATCCGGAAGCGGTATAAATTTAAAATAAGTTGGTGAGAAGGATTATGGTTAAACGGATTATTGCTTTGATTATCGTCTTAGCTCTCATCTTGGTAACACCTGGGTTCGCACCAACGGCGGACGCTGCCGTTGAGACAGTTCCGGAAACGCTCAATGGAGTCAGCTACCAATACAACAGCCGTATTAAATTTTTGGATCTGTCTGTTGCTACGGGAACTGAAAGCGGCGTAAAAATCCCCGGAACAAGCCTTGCCGCGGGAGACGTACTTGTGGACCGGGAAAACCAAAGAAGTCTTAAAATCCTGAAGGTAAATCCGGACGGAACCTATCTTACG
Source organism: Papillibacter cinnamivorans DSM 12816 (assembly GCF_900176335.1). Lineage (GTDB taxonomy): Bacteria > Bacillota > Clostridia > Oscillospirales > Oscillospiraceae > Papillibacter > Papillibacter cinnamivorans. The sequence continues at coordinate 13,737 of NZ_FWXW01000001.1, read as the reverse complement.
ACAAAACCCACCATGGCCGAACTTTTTTCCGAATTTACCATTCCTCATCAGGTGATTCTGCCAAACGCAGCCAATATCACGGATTATACCGTCAAGGGAATTTCCGTGGCCCAGTATATTTCACAATCCAATTCCGGAGAAAGCACTAAAATCATGAGCGGCACCAACAGTACCCTTATGAATCAGATCTACGGTATTTTCAGCGACCGGGGAAGCAGGATTTACGAATACGACGGAGTCTATGAATTCACTCCCTTTGGAAAACCCGGCAGCGGCAAGGTGAAGCTTTCGCTTTCAGGCGCAATCGGCGTCAGCCCGGGGATCGTTGCGGAATATTCTCTTTTTGACGGATATGAGTTCGGATTTGTAAACGCAGCGCAGTTCATTGACCTGAACATCATGTTCGATGTGGCTATCCAGGAGGAGCTTTACCTGCCGGTTTTCGCGGTAAATGTTCCTATTGCGGGACTGGGAAACGTACGCATGGGCGTATTCCTTGTGGTGGATATGGATGGGAATATCACGCTGACGATCCGGGCCGAGGAAGGAATCGTTGCAAACGCTTCGGTATATGGAAAAACAAAATTCGGCATACCCACGTCCTTTCATGTGAATACCGGCTTTGATAAATATTTCGGAGCAGAGTGCGACCCTATGGGGTATATCCACGCGGGTCTTTACATCACACCCCTGGTTGGGTTGGAAATTCTGGACGTTGACGTCTTCGGAGCCCAGCTCCGCCTGGGTTTATACGGTTACGCGGATATCACAGACACCACCATGAATTACGGCGTCGACTTTGTTGTGAATGCATTCGTTACGATCATGGACGACAGAACCAATCTCATTAACATACAGATACCTATTATTGAGCGGAATAAAAGCTTTCGGGCATCTGACGACGTCATTTTCTACTTCAGCAGACTCTGCGTTTATCAGGACAGAATCAACATAGCCGCCATGACAAAACGTCTGGCGGGAACCTCGGCTCCCAACGCACTTCCCTTCAGTGACAAGCTGCCCTTCGCCAACCGGGACCTCGAAATCTGGTATTATAGGAATGGGAATGATCCTCTTGGCGGCCAAAACCAAAATCCAGACCTGAAAATTCCCTTGAAAACAGACGCCAATGGCTGTATTTCCCTGGATTTAGCGAACTTCTTAAATTATGTGCCAGCCTCCCAGTACAATACTTTGAGCGCAGCGCTGAAGAATTTGGGCTATACAAACGGAATCGATGTTCAGCGAGGTGATAGCATCAAGATACGGGCGCCGGGATTTCAGGGGGAGACAGACCTGATCCAAAGCGTTACCCCCTTCGGCAGAAGCAAGGAACCGGGTCAAAGCGATTTTTACGGCAACAGCAAAATACGGGGCGATTTCTTTGAGGACACCGTAGAGTTCACCACGCTTTCCGGGCCTGATCTCACAGTGCTTGACGTTCCAAACACCGAGGTTCAGTTCGACACCGCCAAGCGAATCTATTACGAGGGCGACGTTACGGTTTATTCAACGGATATCAGTACTAAAGCGACGGAAAAGGCAACGTTCAGCGCAAAACGGGACATAACAGAATATTCGCTGAAAAAGACCGGCTACTTTGTGACTTCCCTCATGGGCGACATGGGGAATTACAACATCAAACCCAACAATGAGCTGCGCTGGCAAATCAACGTTGACGGCTTTGTCTACGGCACTTACGAGTCTACGGGCGCAGGAGGCTGGGCAACGGAGCACCACGTTTTCGTCCGGCGCATGACGGAGGATCAGCAAGTAGCAATCGAGGACCTAAACGGCAACACCATCGGCATTCAGCACAACGTCCTGCTCCGGGTTGTCGCTGTGAATAAGGGCGGCAGCAGAGCTTATAAGGCATCGGCAAAGATCTACTATGCACTTGGAGCGGTACCGGTCGACTTTGTGCAGGGGTTACTTCCCATTCAGGATCTGGGATATGTCAAATTCCCCGCGGCCAATATGCGTTATCCGAACCATTTCGAGTACTATCCCGACAACCCTTTCCCTGTTCTGCTCTATGAAAAGAAAGACGCGCCGGATCTTCAGATCGGTGCAGCCGACGTATACAGCACGTCCGAAGGGACCTTCACTTCCGGAGAATACCGCTGGCGCTGGGAAGAAATTAAGCCCGGAGTACCGGAAACCATGTCTGTGCAGGAGATCAATATCACCCAGGATGCAACGGGAGCACCTGTTTCCCGTGCGGAAACAGTGGTAAAGACAAATCGGGTCTATATCCTCCCGGCGGGAACAGATATCAGCGCGTTTTCGGGAATCCCCATTTCTTACACGGTAACCAGCGAATCCGCCGGGGAAAGCATCATTGAGGAAAATGGGAACACCGCAGGAGTCCGAGATATCTTCGCTATGCGTCATATCGTTTCAGGGCTTACGCTGGAAGGAATTCCGCTGGAAAACCCGCCTTACTCCCCTCCCGCTCCCATCATATATAATCTGGACGAACTCACGGATGAGGATTTGAGTGTATTCGATATCGAATTCCAGATGGAGCTCATGAAAAATCACAGCGACCGTTTCGTAGTCAGCCCTCTGGACGAGTCAATTATGGGACAATATAAGGCCAGCCCCGCGGTATATCGAAACACATCGGTAAGAGCTCCCGTCACCATCCGAAACACTGCGGCTCTTCCCAAATGGGCCGCGGGTTATATCGCGGCAACGGTGAATAACGGCATTCTCCGGCTGGACGCACAAGGAAATTTCCCGGCGGGAAAATATACAACCCGCGCGGAGTTCTCAGCCGCCATTGTAAATGCTCTGGGATTAACCGCTCTCGATACGGTGAAAACAGGATTTCCTTTCACCGACGTCAAGGCTGACGATCCGAACTTAACGGGTATGAAGATTGCCTATCAGTGCGGCATTATCAACGGTACTTCGGCCACCACCTTCCAGCCGGGAGCACTCATCACACGGCAGGACGCTGCCGCGATGCTGATGCGCGCTTTCGGCCTGGGAAACAAGCGTCTCATTCCGATGAACACAACCGGGACCCTTGCCCTGTTCAGCGACCGGGCAACGGTAAGCGCCTATGCTGTAACAACACTGGAGCAGGCTGTCCGCCTCGGATTTTTCAATGGCTATACGGATGGGACATTCCTGCCGAAGAACAATATAACCAACGAGCAAACGGCAAAGATCACCTGGGAGCTGAAGCTCAAGGCCGAAACCCCGGGAGCGCAGTGGACCTGCTGAATCATTCCTGAAATGCAAAAGCCCCGTGCCGCTTCCGCTGCACGGGGCTTTTCTATTGATTCATCATCGGTTGCTGCAAAGAGAAAAATGCGATATTCTATAAAGAAAAAGCATCTTTACCGCAAATTATCTCACATATGGGTAATTACCGGTGGTGATGCCCCAGATGGTTGAGAAATCCCAGCCGGAGAATGTCGCCTGGGTCTTCATCTCCGCGGTGGTTTTGGGGATTCCTTTTCCCGCATCGCTCTGGCCGGAGGTCTCCTTGTCGTAATAGCAACGGGAAATGCTTCCGCCGCTGTTGTTTCCCACAAGGCCGCCCATAATTCCCGTGCCTGAGACGAGGCCGACGGAGTAACTGTCCGCTACGGTGCCCTCATTCCAGCCTACGAGGCCGCCCTCGTTACCGTCTGCCGTTACCGCCGTTAAGGATTTACAGTAAATCACCGTTCCAGCCGAGTGATTGTACCCCACGGCGCCGCCCGCCATATTGTCGGCGGCTACGGACATACCACTGACGCAGCGGGAAACGGTTCCCTTGTTCTCACCGGCGATGCCGCCGACATACATGCCCCCGCTTACGGAGGACGTGCCGGAGGAGCGGGTAACGACTCCGATGTTGAGTCCTGCCAGACCTCCCACATAGTTTTCGCCTGAAATTTCCGCTTCCGAAAAGCACATATAGATCATGCCGTCATTTCTGCCGGCGATCCCACCCACGCAGTGGTATCCGCTGGCAATTCTGCCGGATACCACGACGCGGTCCACCCGGGAAGCGCTTCCCGTCTGGGAAAAGAGGCCCACATAGTTGCCGGGAGCGGATGTGATGTTCAGCGTCACGGTTTTCCCGTAGCCATAGAGGGTTCCGTCAAACTCCGTCCTGATCCAGGCGTTTTGCGGTAGAGTGATGTTCGATGCAAGGCCGAAGTACATATTTTCCGTGGGGATCGTGTTCAGGAGAAGAAGCTGGTCCTCCGTGGCTATCTGATAGGGAGACGAGGCGGTGCCGGTGCCGCCCGCAAACCCGTAGGTCGCGGGACCGACTGCAGCGCTCAGTGCGCTGCCGCCGGCCGAACCGGAAGCCGTTACCCGAAGTTTGATGTATTTCCCCACATCCTCCAGGCAGAGCGTATAGGAGGACGAGGTTGCACCGGATATATCCGCGTAGGTTCCGTCCGCCGCGGAGGAGGACATCCACTGATAGGAGAGTGTCGGCGGGGATGTCGGCACTCCTCCGAAATAGGCGATCATGCTTGCCGCCAGGGTCCCGTTCAGCTTTGCGTCCCCGGTGACGCTCACGCTGGAAACGGTGGGCGTCAGAACCAGCACCAGCTTATAGGTCACGTTGACGCGGATGTTGATATGGGTCAGGTCCGTACCGTCGGACACGGTGACGACAAAGTCGTCTATGGAATTGGAGGACACGTCGCCGGAAACATACCGGATCCTCCCGTCCGTCGTGAGCTCCGCGGTGCCGTAGACCGTGGAATAAGGGTTGATCTGTCCGTTGATCTTCACAACCTCCAGGATATCCCCGTCCACGTCGGACGCCAGCTGATCGGCGGAGATGATCAACTCCGTCTGCTCCTGCACAGTGAATTCTACAGGATTTGACAAAGCTTCCGGCGCCGTGTTTTCCGTCGTACCGCCTGTTACAGGAGATGCCAATAAGCCCTTATAGAGCCTGTTTACCAGGAGAATGCTCTCCTGTACCGTGGTGTTTCCCAGAGGATTGATCCGATTCCCGCCAACGCCTTTCATGATTTCCAGGCCGTTTAACAGCCGTACGTCGGATAGGGCCCAGGAGCCGATCTGATCCTGGTCGGCAAAAACGAGGGAATCCGTCCCGGAAAGGGCGGCATAGGACTTCCCCTCCATGGAATCCAGCACCCGGGCGGCGCGCATCATCATGGCGGCGATCTCCTGACGGGTGATAAAAGCCAGGGGATCAAAAACTCCGGCGGCTTTCCCGTTGACGATACCCATCTGATATGCCTTGGTCACGTAAACGTTATCCACGTCGCCGAATGGATTTGTAATGGTGAGGGCAACAGAGGAGCCTGTCGCCGTCTCCACCATATTCACGATCTGCATGCAGAAGAGAACTCTGGTGATATTCCCAAGGTAGTTACCGTCCGCCGCGGGGGTAACAAGGCCGTTTGCGCGCGCCTCCTCCACTTCCGCCAGAGCCCAGCTGCTGGGCTCATCCACCGCGGCTGCCGCGAAGCCGGCGGACAGCAGCGACAGGGACAGAACCAGGGCCAAAGCTGCGGAAAGCCATTTTTGTGCAAAAACCTTTCTCCGTTTTCCGGTCATCGTTTTCCCTCTTTTCATTTGATTTTATTCTTCGGCAGTTACCACGACGATGGTGATCAGATTCCCTTCCGAGTCGCTGTCGGGATTGATATTAGCCATCATGCTGATTTCCATGCCTTCCGATTTTCCTGAGAGAAGAACCATATTGTCAGATTTCTGGGAGAGCTCGTCGGAGTCAAAGGTCAGATTATCCTTGTAAAAATCGTAGATGGATGACAAGTCGTCGTCCGTCTCAATGGCCAGGGTATAGACATTGTCCTGATAGCCGGCCAGGGTAACAAGACCTTCCGGGTACAAAGGCGCAAGTTCCGTCGGGTACCCGTCGGGAATCGTGACGCCTCCTTCCAGGCCAACTTCATAGTGCATACTTCCGTCCTTGCTGGAAAACTCCACTTTCTGCTCATCCTCGTTGTAATTTACCTGGACATCCTGGGTTTCCGTGGGCGCAGGAGTTGTCTCCGCGGCGGCTTCCGTCCCGGTGGGAGCAGCCGTCGCCGCACTGCCGCCGCAGGAAGCGGTAAAGATGGCCATCAATACCGCCAACAGGATCAGGCCCGGCTTTGTCATCTTTTTGCGCATGGGTATACCTCCTCTTTCAAATTCGGTACTTTTATTATAATAAATGGGACTTGGAGGAAACAGTGCCGCGAGTCACTGCATGAATGACTCGCGGATATACTTCCATTTTACGGTAAGCACGGGAGGTGAAATTTACGCTATGGATCTCACATTCGCCTATGAGACATACTATCTGGTTGAGCTGCAGATCGCGTCCATCTTTCTGCTGGTGACGGTGAACACCGCAATCTGGATGAAAGCAAAGAAGATTCCTCTGCTTTATTCCTACCTCTCAGTGCAGGGAGCTTTGCTTCTCTGGATGACGGCGAAGATTCTGAAAAACGTCTCCCCGACTGTGGAGCTTAAATTTCTATTTGTCGTAATCCAGTATGTCGGCATCTGCTCTCTGGGCGTTTTATTTTTCGCCTTCGCGTTTTATTACGCCAAGGGGAGATTTCCTGCCGGAAGAACCCTGGCCGTGCTTTCCGTTTTCCCTTTTATCACCCTTCTGATTCTCTCCACCAATCCTCTCCATCATCTGTTTTACTCCCGCTTTGACTTCTGGGGCGACAGCTTCGGTCCGGCCTTTTACGCGCATCAGGCGTATCATTACGTACTGATCGCGGGGGGAATCCTCCTGTGCGGGAAAAACTATTTTCACCAGTTCGGGGAAAAGCGGCTGCAGGCAGTTCTGTTTTCCGTCGCGATCCTCGTTCCCCTGATTGCCAACATCCTGTACGTCTTTGGCTGGGTGGAGCCTCTCTTCGGGTTCTCGCCCCCCTGCGACATCACGCCCATCGCCTGCAACATCTCGCTTTTCATGTTTGCCCTGGCCGTCTTCCGATACCGGTTTTTCGACGATCTGAAGATCACCTGGCGGGCCGCGATGGATCTGCATCCGGACGGGATCCTCCTTCTGGACGGGTCCGGGCGGGTTTCGGATTACAACAGCACGTTTCAGACCCTCTTCGAAGGCGGGCAGCTTTTCGCCAGGAATCCTTCGGACTCTGCCCGGCGCCCATCGGAAGCATCCGTCCGTCGGTTTCAGACAGCAGGGTTCCCCGCAGGCAAAACCTGCTTCGGGAGCCATGTCTACGAGACAGAAACGGGAGGCTTTATCCGGATGAAATGCGGTCCCGTGGAAAACCGCGGCCGGCACATCGGCACATTCCTTCAGTTTTCCGACGCGACGCTCCGGCAAATGCTGCTGAAGGAATCGGAAAAGCGCAACGAGGCGCTCTCCAGGCTCAACCGGATCCTGGAAAACGAGGCCGGCGTACAGAGAGCCCTCATTGTGACGAGGCGGAAAAACTATATCGCCCGGGAGGTGCACGACATTCTGGGGCACTCCGTGGTGCTGGCCATCACCATCCTGGAAACCGCCAGGATGTCTCCCGCGGCAGGAGACGAATTAGCGCAATCCATACGAAACGCCATGGAACCTCTGAAAAACAGCATAAAAAGAAATCCCGCCCGGGAAACCCCGGACGGGGAGAATTCTGGCGGCCTGCGGGATATGCTCTCCGCGCTGAAGGAGGACGCCGAAAAGGCATCCGTATCGGTGGAGATCTCCATTTCAGGAAGACTCCCCGAGCTTGCATCGGAGCGCGCGGAGGCGGCCTACAAGGTCTGCCGCGAGGGAGTGACAAACGCCATCCGTCACGGGGGCGCGGACAGGGTCGACATCATCCTGAGGAACGCAGGCCATGGATTGGAAATCTACGTCATGGACAACGGCTCCGGCTGCGGCAAGATCGTCAAGGGAATGGGCCTTTCCGGAATGGAGGAGCGGCTTGCTCCCCTGGGGGGAAGACTGGAGTTCAGCTCCCCGGAGGAGGGAGGGTTTTCCCTCCGGGCCTTTCTTCCCTTCATATAAGCTCGTTTTTCAGGGCAAAAACGGCCATCTGGGTCCTGTCCTTCTGGCCGGTGATGCTGAGAATGCGGGAGATCCGATTTTTGATGGTGCCCTCGGAGAAATTGAGAAGCTCCGCGATTTCCCGGTTGCTCTTCCCGGCGGTGACATATTTGAGAATCTTTCTGTCGGTGATGTCCAGGCCATACTCGTCATAAATCTCGTCGGCCATGTCCAGCTGGGCCGACCTGCCGGCGACGGACGCGCACACATGCCTGCGCAGCACGGCGGCTACGCTCTCATGGGCGACGAAAATGCCGTCGCAGACGCTTTTAATGGCGGAAATCAGCATCTGAGGACGGATGTCCTTCAAAATATAGCCGTCCGCTCCGCCCGAAAACGCGCGGAGTATATTTTTTTCGTCTCCGAAGGTGGTGAGAAGAATGACCTTCGTTTCAGGGAATTCGCTTTTAATGGCGTTCAGGGCGTAAATCCCGTCGTAGGACGGCATTTTGATGTCCAGAAGCACCACGTCGGGAGTATGTTCCCGGCACAGGCGGAGGAGCTCCTCTCCGTCGGCGGCTTCGCCCGAAACGAGAAATTCCCCGTTCTGGGAAAGGATCATGGACAGCATCTGCCGGATCAGCGTCTGATCGTCCGCAATGGCAACCTTGATCATATCTCTTTCTCCTTTCCATGGCTTAGTTCAGTCTGTGAGGTCACTCACCGACTTGCGGATCTCGGACATTACCATCCTGCAGCTTTCGATCATCCTATCCAGCCTTTCGCCGAGAGCCGGGTCCTCCCCGCGTACGGCCGCGGTTTCCATCGCCTCCAGGCCGATTAAAAGCTCCGCGATGCTCTGCCCGATACGCTGCTGAATCTCCATAGCGGCGCGGTATTTCTCCTGCTCGTTTTCCAGGCGGGAGGTCGCATCGATATACCGCTTCAATTCTTCGTTCTTTTCCTTCAGAGCCCGGTTTTTTCCCTCCAGGTCCCGCAGAAGCTTCGTCCTCTCGGTGACATCCGAGAAGGTCATGACGGTGGAGGGGCGGGTTTCGTTCCCCGCCCGGGCGGCGCTGACGCGGAAATACCGAAGGCCGGAGCCGCTTTCCAGAGCCAGATCGAAAGGCTCAAATTCCGGCAGGAACAGGGTCGGAAGCGAGGTGTTGGGCCCGGAGTGCCCGGCAAGATACCCGTAAAGTTCCCGCAGGGAGGACCTCTTCCCCAGGAAAGGAAAGAGCTTCAGGGCGTTTTTATTGCTGTCCATGAATCTGTCGGAGCTGTCGAATAATATCACGGCGTCTTCGATGCGGTCGGCAAACAGGTCTATGGACAGATCGGAAAGCCCGGTAAAGATATCCCTTCTCCCCCAATAGGCGAAAGTGGAAATAACCGCAAAGGCAAGCTCGGGCGACAGATCCGAAACCCAAAACGAGACAGGAAAAAACGGCAGAAGCGTAAGCACGGCATCAGCCAGGAAAACCGCGGCGGAGAGCGCTGTGAATTTGCCGTCTTTGTTTTTCCTGCGCAGGAAGGCAAAAAACAGCGCCAGGACCGGAAGCAGAAGAAGTCTCACAATCCACTGCGCCTGCGCGCAGATCTGCGCCACGGACAATACGGGCGCCACCAGCTCCAGGATTTTGCCCACAATCCAAAGAAGAAGGAGCGCCTGTACGGCAAGATAGACGGCCAGCAGCGCGTCCTTCCTGACCCTCACTGCTAAAAAAGCATTTATCAGGGCCGATAGAATCACGCAGGCCGTCAGCGCCGCGATATGGGAAAGGGTGTAGAGCGTATAGACATCCATGAAGTCCAACGGCGGCACCACCTTTTTTCCATTATACCTTGGTATCGGAAAAATTTGAAGTGCCGGGTTTCCGTTTTCCCATGACGAGTGTCCATTGATCATTCCAAAAGCGGACCGGTTCCGAAAAACCCGTTTTCAGGGTTTCTCCGGCCGGTCCGCCATTCATCTTATCATTTCATCCGGCGGCATGCCGCTTCTGATCTGTCTGCCTGCTTTTCATTTTACCGTACGTCATATTCCTCCGGCTGCAGCGCAGGTTCTCTTCCGGTCAGATATTGAATCATCAGGAAAATGGCCAGGATGCGCCAGGCAATATAACAAAGGAGGATCCCGATTTGATTCGGACCGTGCGAATTAAATACCAGGTTATAGCCGTACATGACCACGCATACGGTCTCGGTACAGAGAAGAGCGGTGAGCACGGCTTTGTTCCTCTTTCCGTAAAAAACAGAGGCCAGGATGATCTGGGAGGCACACAGCGGAAAATCAAGCAGGTATATATTCCGGGGGGAGCTTATCATATCTGTGATGATATCCCCGTAATAGACGCTCAATATGGCGATTGAAACCAGAACAAATAACATCAAAATACAGTTCAGTATGACGATATAGGATATTTCAAATTCTCTGCCCTTCCATTTGAGGCCCTTTTTCAGAATCAGATACAGGATTGCTCCGAGAAGCAGAATCAATATCATCATACTCAAATAGAAATACGCCATCACGGCGCAAAACACGATTGAAAACAAGATCAGTCCCTTTCGAGACTCCTTTGCCTTATCCTGCAAAGCCGCATCAAAAAATGCGGAGCCATTCGCTTTGTCGGGAGAATCCCATTCTTCCGCAGCGTCCTTCCCGCCATGTTTCGTTTTCCGCAAACGATTCAAGCCGTCATCCCCTATTGGCGCGCCGCCCGATTCTTGATTCTGTTAATAATACCATAATTTACTTTTCGTATGATATTATATAAATGCAATCCATTAAAAACAAGCGGTATAAAATTATTTTGTCAATTCCAGGGGATTGGAGCCGTTCCTACGCTGTCACGAGGCCCGTCTTCGCCGCTGCGGCAAGGGCGGGGGTCAGGAACGTCCGCGGAAGCAAGCATACTGTGCCTTTGTTTAATTAGATTTTCCTGTTCCAATAAAATCGGGCAAATCTACTGCGTCGAAAATGGAGCTGGATAAAGCGCCGGGGCCGCAAGCGGCCCCGGCGCAACGCACATCAGCCCGCAGTGCGGGCTGAAAGGCGCTCCCGAGCAGGGTCAGATTTCGTGCGATGGAGTCGCATTAGGTGTCGTGCTTTGCGAAAAACCGCATGTGTCAAGGGCTTGATAGGGGTCGTGAACGGCCCCTATACAATTAAAATTACAAAAGACCTTTTGCAAAATCGGAAAATGTATCTGCGATAAAGTACATGTTTGATTCATCATTTGAACTCGGGAATTCATAGGTGTGATCCCAGTAACATATACCGGTATTATCACCTGAGCACATCAAAACAAGGAATCCATGTTCAATACTATCGCCTATGACGACGGCCCCATCCAGCATGTCGTCCTTAAACATGGCCATCCATGTATCAATGTTCGCATTTTCATGAGTCGTGCCAATTCCATATAGAACATCAACATGAATCGTTCCTTTAAGGCTTTTCACGAAAACTTGGCATTTCTCATCTTTTTCTATGATTCCTCCGTTGTATTCCAGTAGGAATTTAATATAGTCATTGGGCAGTCGAAGATGATATTGGTTTTCAAATGCTCTGATTGTTTCTATTTTCGCAGTGCCAAATTTATCTATTGTCATTTGCCTCACCTCTTACCTTTTTATTGCTGACATTCCACCCCTGTGGGTAAACTGCATATGAATTTGCTTATTGACTTCTTGCAATGTTCTTCCATCCTCAAGATGGTGCCATACATTATTTATGGGGTCCATGCGCCCTCCGGTTATCATATCGGCATTTTTGAAATCTCTGTAATAATCTGTGAACCCGCCAATATTCGCTTCCTGAACAACATGTCCTGAGCCTTTGAAATCTGGATAGCCATTTTTGTATGTAACTGAAACACCTTGTGGGTTGGTATATTTCCACGTCCCATTATTTATTTCAATTTTCCTCCACCATTGAGCCACTTGTTGACGGCTGGAGAATTTGACGGCTTGGCATTTAGGAGATCGTCCGGTATTTTCGACCCTTGGGTAAAAGTCTTCCCCGCGCTCTCAAGAAGCTCGTCGGCGGACCTGGCGGCGGACTTGAGGATGCCGCCGGAGTCTTCCGCTTTCCGGACGGCGGAGACGAGAAGGCCCCACTCGGCGGCGTCGTCCGCGTTTTTCGCGGCGCCGTGCAGCAGATCGGTCACCGTGTCGCCGTACTTTGCGATTCCTTTCATCAGCCATTCGGAGGCTTCGGGGCTTATCTTCGCCGCGGCGGCAAGGGCGGGGGTCAGTGTCTCCGCGAAAGCAAACGAACTGTGCCTTTGCTTAATTAGATTTACCCTGTTCCACTCAAATCGGGCAAATCTACTGCGTCGAAAATGGAGCTGGATAAAGCGCCGGGGCCGCAAGCGTCCCCGGCGCAACGCACATCAGCCCGCAGTGCGGGCTGAAAGGCGCTCCCGAGCAGGGTCAAAGTTTATATAGTGGGATCAATAATAGAGTATAATTTTTTCAAAAAAGAATCATATTTTTTACACAATTTCCTGCATTGTTTCAAAGAGGCAAAAATATCTGTTATCAACTATTCTGTCAACATGATAATGTCCAAAAAACCACTTTTTAAAATTCAACATTTTATTTATGCTTTCAAAAAAACAAGTTAATTCATTTTCTTCATATTCGGGTTTTACTTGTCTTTGGATAGAATTGGGTGCGCAGTGGGTAACGATATAATCTACTTCCCAATCAACAGTATTCAAATTATTCATAGCAATTTGATATTCTTCTGGAGATGGCATTTCTTGCGGCCACCAATTTTTCTCTTCTTTTCTTAATTCTCTATCATGAGAACTTGCTCCGCCCATTGTAAATATTTTCTTATCATTTATATGAAACACTTGTCCGCGCATTAAATGGAAGAGTTTCTCATTAATTCTATGAGCATTTCCACCACAGAACTGTATAATTGGAAATTCTTTATTCAGCATTCTGTAATTTTCATGATTTCCATCTACAAATAATGTTGTAAAGTTTTTTTCTTTTAACCATTTTAGCCAATACTGTTCTTCATTACTGTTATCCCAGACGCCCCCAAAGTCCCCGCAGATAATTACATAATCTTCGGCAGACAGGTTTTTTTGCGTAGGGAATCTCTTGTTGCCTAATTTAATTATATCTATCGGTATATGGGTATCTCCTGTTATATACATCATGATCTGTTGCTTCCTTTTCTTTCGGTTACCGATATGCCACAATATCTCTATATTGTGGCATATCGGTAACCGGTTCATATTTTTGATTTCAATTGCCCCAGAACAAATCTTCAAATGTTCCATAACTCTTGTAGGGTAGCTTAACCTCTTCTATCGGGACCTCCGTGATACCCAACTTCTTTGCCGCCAGCAATCTGTGATGTCCATCGACAACATACATGTTACCATTATACTTTATATATTTTATGGATTCTTGAATGCCATTGACTTTAATGTTATCCATCAAAGCGCTGAATTCCTTGTTGCTTAACATTTTAGAGTGCGTGGGAGTTAGTTTAAACGATTTAGCAGTAACTACATTCCCCGTGCCCTCAATGAGCTCATCGGCGGACTTGGCGGCGCTTTGGGCGGCGTCCAGGGCTTCGTCGGCGTTCCTGGCGGCGGATTTGAGAATGTCGGCGGATTCCTCCGCTTTCCGGACGGCGGAGACGAGAAGGCCCCATTCGGCGGCGTCATCCGCGTTTTTCGCGGCGCCGTGCAGCAGATCGGTCACCGTGTCGCCGTACTTTGCGATTCCTTTCATCAGCCATTCGG
>NZ_FWXW01000011.1 GCF_900176335.1 Papillibacter cinnamivorans DSM 12816 | reverse complement strand
TGAAAGAACTTTCCCAAAAGGGCGCCCAGGGTGCCGTTTTAGGCTGCACTGAACTGGGGCTGCTGATAAAACAGGCGGACACCTCCGTGCCCCTTTTCGACACCGCCGAAATCCACGCGGTGAAGGCGGCCGTTCTGGCGATAGAACTATAAAAGCAGAGAATGGATAGAATCAACATACGGGGGGCCGCTTTTACAGCGGCCCGCCGTATTTCGACGGCTTAAAACCGGATGACCCGGGGCGCCTCCGTAAAGGAGGAGATGGTGGCCTCGGCGTCCTTCAGATAAAAAACCTGAGTGTTTCCATCATCGGCCCGGTATCTCTTTTTCAGATTCGGGTAAGCGTCCAGCATGTGCTGCTTTGCCTCCAGCCGGTCGTCTTCCACGGCTGTGGCCGCGATCCGGATCCACTTGCCCTCCGCCAACCCGCAGATCTCGATCTTCGGGTTGGCCGCCAGCTGTCGGGATACGTTTTTGACCCTGCCGGTCTGGATATAGAGCTTCCCCTCGAACAGATCCGCCGTGCCGAAGGGACGGACCCGGGGCTGATCCCCCTCCGCGGTGGCAAGATAATAGGTCCCGCACTTTTTTAAAAATTCGTAGACTTCCCGCATGACTGTTTCCTCCCTGGTTTAATGACTTGGATAACTTTTCCTGATGTTATTGAACCACAAGACGGCGGAAATTTCAAGTTTCCAAAGCCCATATCAAAGCTGAGGGCGGCCGGGAATGCCGCGGGAACACGGCGGATAAAAATGGATCGGGAAAACGGACCGGGGGATTGACAATGCGCAGGGAATTGAGTATACTGTTTATAGACCATACGGTCTATAAACAGTATACTGCTTTGGGGGAGCTGCACTTGAAAGAAAGCGTGTTTGGGCGGGAAGCGGGACTGCTGGAGGCGGCTTTGGAGGAGTTTTCCGAAAAAAGCTACGAAGACGCTTCCCTCAATGCCATCCTGCGCGGCGCAGGCATCAGCAAGGGTGTGTTTTATTATCACTTCGCGGATAAAAAAGCGCTGTATCTTTTCCTGCAGAAAGCCTCGGCGGAAGCCAAATGGAAGTTCATCGACGAAAATGCTTCCCTCCAAGGGGCTGCCTGCGGGGATATCTTTGAACAGTTCAGGCGGCAGGCCCGGCTGGCTGCGGAGTTTGCCGCCCAATATCCGCGGTTTCATCGTCTGGGAGAAATGCTTGCCAAAGAGAGGGGAAACCCCGTCTATGAGGAGGCGATGAAGGCGCTGGGCGGAAGCGCGGAGAGCGTGATTGCCCCTATGGTGGATCAGGCCGTCCGGGAAGGAAATTTAAAAAAAGAATATTCCAGGGAATTTCTGATTCGACTCCTGAGTTATTTATTCGGACATTTCCATGAAATCTTCGATAGGGAGGAGGAGCGGGGCCTCGAAAGCGTTCTCGCAAATCTGGACACATATATTGACTTTATTCGGCATGGAGTGGGAAATGAATAGGGGGTAAGCATGAAGAGAAAAAACGGACGAATCGACATGGCTCTCGCGATCCTTTTTGCCGGCCTGTCTTTGGGGTTTGTTGCGTGGATGGCTGCAAGCCCCGGTTTTTTTGACTGGGCCTTTGCAAGACACCAAAATCAGCTCAGCTGGTATATACGCCCGCTGTTTCTGATTCCCTTCTGCCTGGCCGCGTACAAGAGAAGCTGGGCCGGAATATTTGCCACGGTGTTTTTTCTTCTTACCAGCATGCTCTGGTTCCCGGTGCCGGATGCGGCGGGGGAGCAGGTTAAGGCCTTTCTCCAGATGGAAAAGGAATATCTCCTCGGCCCCTGGACACCGGGAAAAATCCTGGTTACCCTTTTGGTTCCCGCATCTTTGGCTGCACTGGCAGCGGCGCTCTGGAAGCGCAGTCTTTGGCTCGGCATATCCGTCCTCATCTTTATAGCCGTCTCCAAACTGCTTTGGAGCGTGGCCTTCGGCGGCGAAGCGGGTCTTAGCATACTGCTGCCCGCGGCGGTGGGATTGGGGCTTTGCATCCTTTGCATCGTAATTGGGTTTAGAAGACTGGAAAAGAGAAAAAAGAAAACCCTGTGAATAAGCCCTCTCGTCTCCGCCGAAAAACAGGCTCTTTCCGGGGAATACGGCAGGGGCACGGGAATGAATTTCCCGTGCCCCTGCCGGTTTGGTGGGGAAAGATATCAGCGAATCATTACAAAATGCCCCGCCGGAACCATCGCTCCGGCGGGGTCTGCGCATTACTTTTTAACGGCCTGCCGGGAGGGTTTCTTTTTGCTTTCCCCGGCCAGCTTCTTTTCCATATCAAGAACCGTCAGCGTGATTTTCATGATGGAGTCGGGATTGAGGGACATGGAGTCGATCCCCTCTTTCACCAGGAACTCGGCAAATTCGGGATAATCGCTGGGCGCCTGGCCGCACAGGCCGCTGTGGCGGTGGTTCCGCTTGGCGCCCTGGATGGACATGGATACCATCTGAAGGACCCCGGGGTCTCTCTCGTCGAAATCGTGGGCCACCAGCGCCGAATCCCGGTCCACTCCCAAAGTCAGCTGGGTCAGATCGTTGGACCCGATGGAGAACCCGTCGAACACCTGGCTGAAGGCGTCGATGGAGATGACGTTGTTGGGGATTTCGCACATGACGTAGACTTCCAGCCCGTTCTCCCCGCGTTTAAGCCCGTTCTTCGCCATTTCGTCCAGCACCCGCTTGGCTTCCGCCACCCGGCGGCAGAAGGGGATCATGAGGATGAGGTTGGTAAGGCCCATTTCTTCCCGGACCCGCTTCATCGCCCTGCACTCCAGAGCGAAGCCTTCTTTATACCGATCGTCATAGTACCGGGAGGCGCCACGGAACCCGATCATGGGGTTTTCCTCTTCGGGTTCGAAATATTTGCCGCCGACTAAGCTCGCGTATTCGTTGGTCTTAAAGTCGCTCATCCGGACCACCACCGGTTTCGGATAGAAGGCGGCCGCGATGGTCCCCACGCCGCTGGCGAGCTTTTCAACGAAGTACTCTTCCTTGCTTATGTACCCGAAGGTCAGGTCCTCGATTTTTTTCTTGACTTCGGGATCCTGTACCTGCTCGGGATGCAC
The DNA here is from genome assembly GCF_900176335.1 of Papillibacter cinnamivorans DSM 12816. Classification (GTDB taxonomy): domain Bacteria; phylum Bacillota; class Clostridia; order Oscillospirales; family Oscillospiraceae; genus Papillibacter; species Papillibacter cinnamivorans. Next base: position 70,171 of record NZ_FWXW01000011.1, on the reverse strand, counting down.
CAGGGCCATGGGATGCACCTGGATATAGCTGCCGATGATGAATTCCATCCTGGCAAGGCCCACGCCGTCGTTGGGGATCATGGAATTGGAAAAAGCCTGGTCCGGGTTTCCCACGTTCATCATGATCTTCGTTCTCGGACGCTTGAGGCCTTTCAGGCTGATGGTGTCCACGTGGAAGGGGATCTTTCCGGAATATACCTTGCCGGTGTCTCCTTCTGCGCAGCTGACGGTGATGTCCTCGCCGGTCTTGATGGTTTCCGTGGCGTTCTCCGTGCCCACCACGGCGGGAATGCCCAGCTCACGGCTGATGATGGCGGCGTGGCAGGTCCGGCCGCCCCGGTTGGTCACAATGGCGGAGGCCGTCTTCATCACGGGCTCCCAGTCCGGCGTGGTAGTGTCGGAAACCAGAATTTCACCGGGAATAAAAGTGGAAAGCTGGCTCAGGTCCCGGATGACCCTGGCTTTGCCGCTGCCGATCTTCTCTCCCACGCTCTTTCCGGTGGTGAGAATCGGACCGGTCCCTTCCAGACGATAGGTCTGCAGAACATCCAAAGACCGGGCCGACTGCACGGTTTCCGGACGAGCCTGTACGATGAACAGCTCTCCGCTCCCTCCGTCCTTGGCCCACTCAATATCCATGGGGCGATCCTTGCCCGCGTGGCCGGAATAGTGATCTTCGATGATGAGGGCGTATCCCGCCAGTTTCAGCACGTCGTCGTCACTGAGGCAGAAGCGCTTCCTGTCGTTTTCGGGGACATCCACCATGCGCGTGGGAGAATCGGCCCCGGCTTCGGAATAGACCATCTTAATCCGCTTTTCTCCCAGTTCCTTGCGGACGATGGACCGGTATCCCTCCCGGAAGGTGGGCTTGAACACATAGTATTCGTCGGGATTGACGGCGCCCTGAACGATGGTTTCCCCCAGCCCGTAGCTGCCGGTGATGAACACCGCGTTTTTAAACCCGGTTTCCGTGTCGATGGTGAACATGACGCCGCTGGTGGCAAGATCAGAGCGGACCATCTTCATAATCCCGATGGAAAGCGCCACGTCAAAATGATCAAAATGATTGTCGATCCGGTAGGAAATTGCCCGGTCGGTAAAAAGGGATGAGAAGCACATGCTGCAGGCGTGCCGCAGAGCGCTCTCACCCCGGATATTCAGATAGGTCTCCTGCTGGCCGGCAAAAGAAGCGTTGGGAAGATCCTCCGCGGTTGCCGAACTGCGCACCGCCACATCCGTTTCCCCGCCGTAAAATTCACACAGACGGGCATAAGCCTCCCGGATCTCTTTCCATACCGGCTCAGGAATCCCGGCTTTCAGGATCAGCTCCCGGGCCTGCTTGCCGCGGACGGCCAGATCCGATACGTTGGTCTTATCAAGGCCCTCCATGGTTTTGCGCAGCGCGTCCTGAATGCCGCCTGCTTCCACGGTTTTCCAATAAGCGTCTGCCGTGATGGCAAAGCCGTTGGGGACCTTGACGCCCCTGGCGGTAAGCTCACGGTACATTTCCCCCAGAGAGGCGTTTTTTCCTCCCACCTTGGGGATATCCCCGATCCCGATTTCCTCAAACCAACGGATATACTTAGCATCTTGTTTTATCATGATTACCACTCCTTCCGCTGCGCTCAGCCGCACAGTAGTAATAATTAATAACAGATATGCTGTTTTCGCCGCCAGCTGTCTGCTGCTTTCCGTCATTATATCACAGTTCAAAATAAAAATCCCTATATTTTTGATATTTTGTATAAGAAATAAAAACAGAAATTTTACACAAAAACGGCGGATAATAAAATGGAGGATGATACCCTTCTTCGATATATGGTATACTGAGCATGCAGAACACGCGCCGGAAGAAAAACAGGCTATTGAAATTCGCAGCGTGAAACAAAGATTACAACGGACAGGCAGGAGAAAACATGACCAAAATAGTTGTATCGAAATCCGGGGAGCGCAGAGCGGCGTGCGGGCATCCCTGGGTTTTTAAAACCGACATTGTTCGCTCGGAAGGGCATGTGGACGACGGGGACTTCGTGGAGGTTTGCAGCGACAGAAAAAAACTTCTGGGGGTCGGGTACTACAATTCCAGATCCCAGATCACGGTGCGGTTGCTCACCTGGTATCAGGAACCTTTGGAAGAGGACTTTTTGTATCGCAGAATCCTTGCCGCCTGGGAATACCGCAGGCGCTTCGCCGACCCGGAAAGCTGCAGGGTGGTTTTCGGCGAGGCGGATTTTCTTCCCGGGCTGATTGTGGACAAATTTTCCGACGTTCTGGTCATTCAGACGCTGGCGCTGGGCATCGACCGGTTCAAGGAGCAGATTGTGGAATGCCTGAAGGATATTATTAAGCCCTCCGGGATTTTCGAGCGAAACGATGTCCCCGTGCGGGAGAGGGAGGGGCTGGATCAGCGGAAGGGATTCCTTTCGTCTCCCTTCGAAACCCGTGTGCGAATGTCGGAAAACGGGATCCTTTTCGACGTGGATGTGGAAAACGGGCAAAAGACGGGATATTTTCTGGATCAGAAAGAAAACCGGGCGGCTATCTCGCCCTTCGTGAAAGATGGAAAGGTGCTCGACTGCTTCTGTCACACCGGTTCTTTCGCCCTTCACGCGGCCGGATTCGGCGCCCGGGAAGTGCTTGGAATCGATAGCTCGCCTCATGCTGTGCAGTTTGCCGGAGAAAACGCGAAGCTCAATTCCCTGGAGGACCGCTGCCGTTTCGAAACGGCAAACGCCTTCGACAAGCTCCGCTCCCTCTGGGATTCGGGAGAAAAATTCGATGCGATCATTCTGGATCCGCCGGCCTTCGCCAAATCCAGAAATGCGCTGGAGGGAGCGGTGCGGGGATATAAGGAGATCAACCTCCGGGCGATGAAATGCATTGAAAGCGGCGGGTTTTTGATTACCTGCTCCTGCTCCCAGCATGTGAGCCGCGAGCTATTCCTGGACATCCTGTACGACGCCGCTGCGGACGCGAGGCGAAAAGTGCGCCTTATTGAGTTCCGATCCCAGGCCAAAGATCATCCCGTGCTCCTGGCCGCTCCGGAAACCGACTACCTGAAATGCGCAATCCTTCAGATCATATAGCCGCGTCGGAGGTTGGGAATTGACAGAAGTGATATAAAGCGATAATATGGTAATACAAAGATAAAGCACGGCAATTACTCAATTTATGATTAAATCAGGGTATTACTATGAAGGGATGGATTAAAATGAAAAAACTCATTGGAATCGCACTTGCCGTAACGATGGTACTTTCCATGACCGTAATGGTGGCCTCCGCCGCTGGCAACGACTACAGCCGGTTCAACAATCCCGGGAAGGGACACGACTGGAGCACCGTATACGACGGAAACAGCAACGACAACAGCAATACACAGCACAATGAAAACGGATATCAGAATCATATACCTTCGCTTATTGCGCAATAAGCGTTTTATCACGAGATTGAGAAAAACAGTAAGGGAGCGGCCGGAAGCGGCTGTTCCCTTTTTATATGGGGGAACGGTTGCCGTTTCCTTCTGGAATATGGTATGATGGCACATGGATGCGGTATGCCGGCGTGAAAGCGAAAAGGAAGGGCATCAATGTCCGAATGCTTTCCCCGCCTCATGCCGCCGGAGCCGAAAAACTGGACGGAGGAAAAACAGAATGTATGAATTGATTCAGGTGGGAGAGAGGACCTATTACATCGACTGCCCTGCCAAAATAGGCATACATCTCTGCCGGGAGGGCGCATGGCTCATCGACAGCGGAAACGACAAGGAGGCGGGGAAAAAGGCGCTGCGGATTCTCACAGAGCGTTCCTGGCCGCTTCTGGGGATCATAAACACTCACTCCAACGCCGACCACGCCGGTGGCAATGCCTATCTTCAGGAGAAGACGGGCTGCCGGATCCTGGCTACGGGCATGGAGGGAGCGGTGATCCGCTATCCTGTCCTGGAGCCTTCCTTTCTGTACGGCGGATATCCCTGTAAACCGCTGAAAAACAAGTTTCTCATGGCGCAGCCCGGCCGGAGGGTCGAAAATCTTGAACAAGGGCTGCCCGAAGGCCTGGAACTTATGCGCCTGGGCGGACATTTTTTCGACATGGTGGGGATCCGGACTTCCGACGACGTCTGGTTTCTGGCGGATTGCCTTTTCGGAGAGGAGATCCTCCGGAAGTACCACATGTCCTTCATCTATGACGTAAAGGCATACCTGGAAACCCTGGACACGGTGGAACATCTGAAAGCCCAATGGTTTGTGCCGGCCCACGCAGAAGCCGCTCGGGACATCGGGCCTCTGGCCCGGCTGAATCGGGAGAAAGTGCTGGAGATATCCGAAACGCTTCTGTCCCTTTGCGATAAGCCCCAAACAATTGAGGAGCTTCTGCGGGAAGTATTCAAACTGTATGGCCTCGCCATGGATTTCAATCAGTATGTTCTGGTGGGAAGCACGCTGCGCTCCTATCTCTCTTACCTTTACGACCAAGGAAAGCTCTGCGCCCGTTTTGACGACAGCCGGCTGCTGTGGGAGATCAGAAGGGAACCCGGCGGTGACAAATAAATACAATGGATTGTTTTTCTCAGGGGCGGCTTCGGCCGCCCCTTTTTTATGGGAACAACCCGAATACCACCGAAAACCTGAAAAGCCCGGGAGAACCCGGTGGCGGAAGAGAGCATATACTGGCATAGCATGCAAAAGAAAATTCCATTGAGAAATAGAAGCGCTTATGCCGTCAGGATTGGAGGAAATTACGTGTCTGAGAGCAAAGAAACCCAGCTGTCCCAATCCGATATCCTCTCGGAAAATACGGACAGATCTTCAGAGCAACTGCGCTCTGTGCATAGAAATAACAGTGGAGCAGCCTGCTGCTTCTGCCGCGGCCCCAGGGGACCCCAGGGCCCCCCCGGTCCAAGAGGAGCGACCGGCCCCACCGGCCCCACCGGCCGAACGGGCGATACAGGTCCGACGGGGGCGACAGGTCCCACGGGTCCCACGGGTCCAACGGGTCCAACGGGTCCCACAGGTCCAACGGGTCCGACAGGTCCCACGGGTCCCACGGGTCCGACAGGTCCCACGGGTCCGACAGGTCCCACGGGTCCAACAGGTCCCACGGGTCCGACAGGTCCCACGGGTCCGACAGGCCCGACCGGTCCGACAGGTCCGACAGGTCCTACGGGTCCCACAGGCCCAACCGGCCCTTCAGGCCTTGGAAACGTTCCTTACGCGCTGTTTACGGACAATACAACCCAGATACCGGGCGATACAAACCCCACCCTGGTCACTCTCTCCACCAATGAGGAACTCAATGGGATCTCCCACATACAGGGCTCCGGGACGATTGGTTTTCTTACCGAAGGGATCTATCTGATTACCATAACGGCACAGCTGGATCAGACAACGGGCGCGGCCACCGTGCTTGAAATCTGGCTGCGGAAAAACGGTTTCAACGTGACCAATTCCATCCGCAGAAGCACCCTTCAGACGGCCAATTCCAGCATGATCGCGCCGCTGAATTTCCTGCTTCCCATGGCAAACGGCGACAATCTGGAAATCTTTCAGTCCGTCAGCAACGCGACGAGAAACGCGGGGCTGTACGCCTACACGGCCGTGGGGGGGCCTTCGGTTCCGTCCGTTATTGTGACAATTCAGTATATCAGCAGCATATGATCCGAAGCGGCTTATGGGTGTGGAGGATCAACTGAATAAATGGGCCTGCAAAAAAGCATAAACTGCAGGCTCATTTTTATGCTTGGGGGGACGATTTCCAAATGAAATATAAAATCTGCGTATACGCCATCTGCAAAGATGAAGAAGCGTTTGTCGAACGGTGGATGGACTCCATGCAGGAGGCGGACCTGGTGGCGGTGACGGACACCGGCTCCCGGGACGGTACGGCGGAACACCTGAGGAGAAGGGGAGCTCAGGTTTTTGCGGAAACGGTGGAACCCTGGCGCTTCGACATCGCAAGAAATCTGTCCTTGGGACACGTCCCGGAGGATGTCGACATCTGCGTGAGCACCGACCTGGACGAGGTCTTTTCCCCCGGCTGGCGCGGCTGTCTGGAAAAAGCCTGGAGACCGGGCGTGAATTCCGGCCGATACCTTTATAACTGGAGTTTTCGCCCGGACGGGACTCCAGACGTGCAGTTCCAGTATTTCAAGGTTCATGAAAAACGGGGATACCGGTGGGTTTACCCGGTGCACGAGGTGTTGCGCCGGGAAGGTGCGGAACCGGAAAAAGTGGTGTTTATCGACGGAATGGTGCTCAATCACCATCCGGACCCCGAAAAGTCCAGGAGCAATTACCTTCCGCTTCTGGAGCTGGGAGCGGAAGAGGACCCGACGGATGCCAGGATGGCGTATTATCTTGGACGGGAATATATGTACAGGGAACGCTGGGAAGACTGTATCCGCGCCCTGATGCGATATCTGAATCTTCCCACCGCGCGCTGGACGGAGGAGCGGTGCGCCGCCATGCGGTGGATCGCCGAGTCCTGCCGGAGCCTGGGAAAAACTAGGGAGGCGAAACGCTGGTATTTAAGGGCCGTTGCGGAGGCTCCCGGCATGCGGGAACCCTGGGTGGAAAGTGCGAAGCTGGCCTTCCAGCTGGAAGACTGGCCCGCCGTTTTTTACATGACGACCCAGGCGCTGAAAATAAACAAAAAGTCCTCCGTGTATATTAACCAGGGCTATGCCTGGGACCATACGCCCCACGACCTGTGCGCCGTCGCCTGCTACCACCTGGGAATGTATGCCGATTCCCTGGACCACGCGCAGCGGGCCCTGGAACTGACGCCGGGGAACCCGCGCCTGGCGGAGAACGTGCTGCTGATCCGGGAAAAGCTGAGGGAGGAAAAGGGGGAAGGTATTAGCGGGTAATTGTAATGAACGGTGCGTACCCATCCGGATAACATGGTAACGTGGAGCCGCAGGGCGATTAAGATGTGCAAAAGAACAATATATTGCAGAATTATACCGGTAAAACATTGTAAAAGCAGGCCGAATTTGATAAGATAAATGTGCTTTAGCACAATAGACTGTCAAAGGAGACATGCTTATGAACCTGAAAAGACCCAATGGAAACGATGCCACCAGGACGGCAAACCGTTCCAAAGACGTAGTGCCTTCCAGTGGACTGTGTTCCAGGTGCATCGACGGCTGCAGGGGAAACTGCGAGGTATTCAAGGCGACCTTCCGCGGCCGGGAGCTCATTTATCCGGGCCCCTTCGGGGATATCACGGCGGGAGCGGACAAGGACTACCCCGTGGACTATTCCCACCTGAACATCCAGGGATATGCGCTGGGCGCTAACGGCCTTCCCAATGGCGTGGAGGCGAATTCCGACAGCGCGATTTTTCCCCGGGTGTCCACCGAGACCTCCTACGGCTGGGAGAAAAAAGTGAAGATGAGCGTTCCCATTTTTACGGGCGCTCTGGGTTCCACAGAAATCGCGAGAAAGAACTGGGAGCACTTCGCGGTGGGCGCCGCTCTTTCCGGCGTGACCATCGTGTGCGGGGAAAACGTGTGCGGCATCGACCCGGAGCTGGTGCTGGATGCCAGCAACAAGGTGAAAAAGGCCCCGGATATGGACCGGAGGATTGAAGCCTACCGAAGGTATCACAGGGGCCTGGGCGAAATCCTCATCCAGATGAATGTGGAAGACACCCGCCTTGGCGTGGCGGAATACATCATAGAAAAGCACGGAATCGAAACTATCGAACTCAAATGGGGCCAGGGCGCAAAGTGTATCGGCGGGGAAATCAAGGTTTCCTCTCTGAAAAGGGCCATGGAACTGCAGAAAAGGGGCTACATCGTAACCCCGGATCCCTCCGACCCGGTGAACCAGGCCGCTTTCCGCAGCGGCGCCATCCGCGAGTTCGAGCGCCACAGCCGCCTGGGCTTTGTAAGCGAAGAAGGGTTTTTCAGAGAAGTGGAACGGCTGCGCAGCCTCGGCTTCAAGCGGATCACCCTGAAAACGGGCGCCTACAGCCTGCGGGAGCTGGCCATGGCTATCAAGTGGTCCTCCCGGGCGAAGATAGATCTTCTCACCATAGACGGGGCTTCCGGCGGAACCGGGATGAGCCCCTGGCGCATGATGGAGGAGTGGGGAATCCCGAACTTGTACCTGCATTCCGCCGCCGCGGAATTTGCTTCCATCCTGGCGTCGAAAGGCGGACGGGTTCCGGACCTGGCTTTTGCCGGCGGCTTCAGCTCGGAGGACGGGGTGTTCAAAGCCCTTGCTCTGGGAGCGCCCTTTGTCAAGGCGGTGTGCATGGGCAGGGCCCTCATGATCCCGGGCATGGTGGGGAAAAACATCCAGCAGTGGCTCCGTGACAAGGATCTTCCAAAGACGGTGAGCGATTTCGGTTCCACCCCGGAGGAGATCTTCGTCTGCTACGAGCAGGTGAAAGAACTCGTGGGCACCGGGGAGATCGGAAAGATTCCCCTGGGCGCCGTCGGCATCTACAGCTATGCCGATAAGATCCGCGTGGGGCTTCAGCAGCTCATGGCGGGCGCGAGGTGTTTCAGCCTGGAGAGCGTCACCCGAAAAGAGCTCATGTCTCTCACCGAGGAATGCGCACGGGTGACCGGGATCCCTTATCTCATGGACTGTTACCGGGAAGAAGCCCTGGATATTTTAGGCCGCTGAAAAAATTATGATAAGAAGGCGGCGCCGGTTCCGGCGCCGCCTCAGTTTTATGTGGGGAAGATGCGTTATTTGAAAGTGTTGAGCCGCTCTTCACAGCGCTTCAGAATCCCCGCAACGATTTCCCAGTCCAGCCGGTGGATCGGCAGAAAAGGCTTTGGAGGCTCCTCGTCCGTACCGATTCGTTTTTCCATCCAGACCACGTCGCGCCAGGAGCCGAACTTATATCCGGTCAGGTGGTATACTCCCAGGTCCCGGAAACCCAGGGCCCTGTGAAGCCCCTGGCTCTTGGGGTTGGGTAGGGTGATCCCCGCGTAGAGATTCCGGATGTTTTGCAGTTCCAGAATTTCAACAAGCGCGGTGTAGAGTGTCCGGCCGATTCCGTTTCTTTGGTGATCCGGGGAGAGATAAACGGACAGTTCCGCATTCCATCCGTAGGCGGCCCGTTCCATCTGCCGGTGGGCGTAAGCGTATCCGACGATTCTGTCGTCCAGAAGGCACACAAGATAGGGGTAATCTTTGGCAATATCCCGGATGCGGCGCCGGAAAGAATCCGGATCCGGAACCCTGCATTCAAAGGTGATTGCCGTTTTCTCGATATAGGGCGCATAGATGTCTAAGATTTCATTGGCGTCCGATTCCCTTGCCGGACGGATTGAGTATTCTGTCATATGTTACCTCCGAAAGCATCCAGCGGCAGATTCCTGCACAAGTATACAGCGAAAACGGCTGCCCGCGCAACTATGCGGGCAGCCGTTTTTTTAATTTTTTGTTGATCTCGCGGCAGTGGACAGCGCTTTTTGGTTGAGCCTGAAGGCAGGATTACTCCGTCTGTCCCGTGCACGTTCCCAGGCCGCAGCCCGTGCCGGATTGGCCGTTCCCGTGTGAACCGCGGTTCATGCTGCCGGTTCCCGTGCCCGTTCCGGCGCCAAAGCCTCCGAATCCGGCCCCCGTTCCGGCGTTTCCGCCGCTGCCCGTGCCGTCGCAGTCGGCCTGATGGGCCTCCATGGCTGCGAGGATCTCGTCCGCTCTTTCCTGGGTCATTGCACCGGCAGCAACTCTCTCCGCCAAATTTGCGCGCTTGATCTCCAGCATTTCCGCCCGGAACTCAGACAGAACGTCGGACGAGCTTGCGATGGAACCGTACGTTTCTCCGGACTCCGTCTTGTCGGCGATTACGCTTTCCACGGTATTCCCGGTGAGGCCGGCGACGATATCCGCCGGGGAACTATAACCGGATACGGCCAGCGCGGGAATGGAGATTGCTCCGACGGCAAGGACTGTGGCTCCTGCCAGTGCCAATTTTTTCAGATGTTTCATTTTTTAAATTATTCTCCTTTTTAAATCAGTTTATAAATGGTTTTACCGGCTTGCGCCTCTGAAATATCGCCCCTGATTTCCGGCGGCGGTACCGCTTTCCAAACGGTCGGCGTTTTTCTCAAAGGCTGCCAGATGGTTTTCGGATGCGTTTTTCAGCGCGGTAAATACCGCCCGGACATCATCCGGCAGATCCTGCTTCAGAAACGCCTCATACATGCTGATATTGCTGATTTCCGCTTCCACGCTGGCCTTGTAGGCATCCAGCAGGGAGCCGGGAACCGCCGTGTATTTCTCCGCCGTATTCTCCGGCAGGACTACGCCATATTCTTCAAACAGAGGTTCCAGTTCGGATATATGGGTCTTTTCGGCTTTGATGATGTTTGTAAACGGATTTTGGGTACCGTATGCGTCGGTGATTGTCTCGTATTCGGCAAGAGCCAGATATTCGTCTTCAATCGCGTAAGTGAGCATCTCCGGCAGAGTGTAGGTTTCGTCTTCCGTTACCGCCGCCGACCCGAAGCTGCCGTCGGCCGCCAGCGCGGGGATGGACACCGCTCCTATTGTGAGGGCCGCGAGGAAGACCGCGGTGAGTTTCTTGACAGATTTCATTTTATTCACATCCGTTTCGGTTATTTGTGGTTGTTTCGCCTTGACTATGGCTTCAGTATGCCGGACGGCTGTGTTGAAAGTGTGTCTTAACGGAAACGATTTCGTGCTGTTTAATACTGTTCTTCCATTAAAAAGCAAATAAGATTTGCGAGGAAATTTTATGTCTTGCAAGGCCGAGGAGGAGAGCGGGCTGACGCCCGCCGACGACGAGAACGCGGCAGGGTGGAAAATTGACCGCAAAGATGTTTGCTCTTTTAGTGGAAGTACAGTATAAGGGTAAAAAACATACTTTTGCCACGCATCCGGATTTTCCCCATGGTATAATATAAGTAAGGGGTGATGATATGGCTACGGTCCTGATAGCCGACGACAACAGGCAGATCAGTTCCATTTTGGAAGAATACGCGAAAAAAGAAGGACACACGCCCTATGTTGCCTTCGACGGACAGGAGGCGCTGGAGCTGTTTCACCGGGTCCATCCGGACGTGGTGCTGTTGGACGTGATGATGCCCAGGATGGACGGTTTCGAAGTATGCCGGGAGATCCGGAAAACCTCGGACACGCCGGTCATAATGGTAACGGCAAGGGGAGAGGACTTTGAGCGGATCATGGGGCTGGATATCGGAGCCGACGACTACATCGTGAAGCCCTTTTCCCCCGGCGAGGTCATGGCCAGAATCCGGGCGGTGCTCCGCCGGATCGCCAGGGAAGACGCGAAAAAGGGGCAGGTATTTTCTTACGGGAATCTGACGGTGGACCTGGACGAATATACGGTGACCATAAACGGGGAGAAGGTCCTGCTCACGAAAAAGGAGACCGAAATTCTATGGACCCTGGCCACAAACCAGAACAAGGTGTTCTCCAGAGACAATCTTCTCAACAGCCTGTGGGGGTATGAATATTTCGGAGATACCCGCACGGTGGACTCCCATATCAAGCGGCTGCGCGCAAAGCTGGACGAGTTTCCTCATGACATCTGGGAAATCAAGACCATCTGGGGCGTCGGATACAAATTCGAGGTGAAGGATGAAAAGTAGGATAACCCGGAAACTGACGCTGTATTTTACAGCGGCGCTTCTCCTGTTCGCCGTGGCCGTGGGCGTGGTTTTTATCGCTCTGTTCAGGACACAGACGATAGACAGTTATAAAAGCGACCTGGAAAAGCGCGCCGTTTCCATTGCGGGCGCTCTGTCCGAATATATGGGTGCTGATAACTCCGGCGGAAGAGGGATGGCGGGAAGCGGCGCGGGCGGGCTGGGGGCCTATCTGCGCCTGATTGACGACATCGCCATGACGGATGTCTGGATTGTGGACGAGGATCTGAACCTCATCACTAATACGCAGATGTCCGGGAAAACCTATAATTATGCCGACCTTCCGGAAGACGCAGACCAGGTGGTACAGGAGGTCTTCCGGGGAAACACCACCTTCAGCGAGGGCTTCAGCGGCCTGCTGGACGCCCCCACTTTGACGGTGGGGACTCCCATCGAAGTGGAAGGGCAGATTGTCGGAGCCGTGCTGCTCCATTCCCCCGTGGAGGGGATGGATCGGGCGGTGACGCAGGGGATCGGTATTCTGGCCGTAAGCACGGCGGCAGCGCTGGCCCTGTCGGTAATTTTATCCGTTCTGCTTGCCCTGACGTTTACAAAGCCCTTGGAAAAAATGGAGACTTCCGCCCAGCTTCTGGCTCAGGGGGATTACACGGCAAAGACCGGCGTCCGGCAGAAAGACGAGATCGGCCGGCTGGCGGAGGCCATCGACAGCCTCAGCGAAAAGTTGGAGGACGCCAGGCGGGAGGGCGAAAAGCTGGACAAGCTCCGCCGCGATTTTGTCGCCAACATATCCCATGAGCTGAAGACCCCGGTCACCGTACTGCGCGGTTCGCTGGAGGCTCTGTGCGACCAGGTGGTGACCGAGCCGGAACAGGTGAAGGAGTATTACCGGCAGATGCTCCGGGAGAGCCTTTCCCTGCAGCGGCTGGTAAACGATCTGCTGGACCTGTCCAAGCTCCAGAACGCCGATTTTAAAATGGAACTGCGTGAGCTGAACCTCTGTGATATTTTGAACGACGCGGTCCGAAGCGCCCGGCATCTGGCGAAGGAGAAGCGCGTCGAGATCCTTCAGGATTATGATGTTCCGTCTTTCCTGTTTTCCGGGGATTACGGGCGGCTTCGCCAGATGTTCCTGATCGTACTGGACAACGCAGTGAAATTTTCGCCCGACGGCGGCGAGATCCTTGTCTTGCTGAAAGACGGCACGGTATCCGTCAGCGACAAAGGAACCGGGATTTCCGAAGAGGATTTGCCCTATATTTTCGAGCGGTTTTATAAAACGAAGTCGGAGGAAAACAAGAACGGGTCCGGGCTCGGCCTCGCCATCGCCAGGCAGATTGCGGACAGGCACGGCATCCAGCTGTCCGTCAGCAGCAGGGCCGGCGAGGGCACGACGTTCCGGTTTCAGTTTCAGCGGACTTGAAATGTGAAAATAGACCTGCGATGATAAATCGTAGGGCTCGGTTTTTCTAGAACCCTGGTTTTCACGGGAATGATTAAGGGAGACTCTTTAACTTTGTATAATCGCTGATGTACTCCATACGGGTCGAACGGCTATTTCTTTTTTGACTTGGGGATGCTGCCGTGATAGTATAATGAATGTAATTAATTTACAGGAAAATATACCCTGCAGACGGAAAGTGAGAACGCTCCGTTTTGAGGGGAATCCGTAAAGGGAGGAAAGGCTGTGAAAGAGTATTTTCATTATTTCAAAGCATCCGATGGAGCCGATATCGAGTATGTGGATGTGGGAGCGGGGAAGCCTATGCTTTTTGCCCATGGATTTTCCGGCAGCGCGGAGATGCAAATTCCTATGTTTGAGCGCATCAAGGATAAATTCCGGTGTATTTCCTTTACCCAAAGGGGCTATGCTGGACTGAGCGGCATCAGCCCGGGAACCTGCGCCTCGGGGACACTTGGTCCCCATATTTCGGCCAGAGATGCAAAGGAACTCCTGGAGCACCTGGGCCTGGAAAACGTCAACTATATCGGATATTCCATGGGGGCGACGGTACTGTTTGCCTACGTGAGGCAATATGGCTGTACCCATTTGGAAAGAGCGATTATCGTGGATATGACGCCGAAGCTGATAAACGACGGGACCTGGAACCACGGCCTTTACCAGGGACATTACACGAAGGAGCAGTATGAAAAGGACCTGCGCTCTATGGAGGAGGAGTATTCCCGATTTAACCGCTATTTTATGACTCAGGTGCTGCTGCCCCACACCGCGCAGGAACACCGGGACTATGTATTCACCCCGCAGCACAGGGCGATTCTGGAGCAGGTGGTCAAAATGAGCGGTATTCCGGGCTTTACCGTGGACGGCCTGATTACGGTGCCCAGAACAATGTGGGCCGTCAACAAGGCTTACTGGAGGGGAATGGGAGACAATGATTTCCGGGACGTGCTGCCCAAAATTACAGTGCCCGTAGCGCTTCTTTACGCTCGGCCCGGCTCTATTTACGACCAGGGTACGGCGGAATACATGTATAAAAACATTCCCGGCGCGACGCTTACCTACTCCGATGACAGCACCCACTTTTCCATGGCGGCGGAGAAAATGGAGAACCTCATCCGCCTCATCAAAGAATTTTTCGCCTGACCCTAAACGGGATAAAAACGGAATAGGCCCGCGGACGCTTCAAAAGGCAAGCGGCCGCGGGCTTTACATCTCTCATACGATTTTCCCAATAAAGGATAGACAAGATTTGCGGGGGAATTATTCTCCTGCAAGGCCGAGTAGGAGTACGGGCTGACGCCCGCCGACGATAAAAACGCTGCAGAGCGGGAAATGAACCGCAAAGATGTCTGCTTTTTCGTGGATAATAGTATCAGATTCCGTGCTGCGGTTAAAAAGAATATGAAAAGGAACAGGAAGCCGTGGATGGACAATCATTCCCCGGCGCTTACGTATAACTCTTCCGCCTACTGCCGGGCCTGGATTAGCAGGGTTGTGGCGAGAATGTATTCTCTCGTGTCCGGTGCCCTGATTGCCTCCGTTTTCTTATTGAAAAGAAGGGTATAAAGCCTCCGATAGTCCGCCATCCGACCGCCCTCTTATGAATATTGCGTCATTCTTGCGTCGTTTCTACATATTATTAAAATGCGACGTTAAAATAAAGTCAATACTTCATCAAAAGGAGGCGCGGTAGGATGGAAGAATCTTTGGCCAGATACACGTTCCGTGTCAGCCCAATACTGCTGGATAAGTTGAGATACATTGCTGAATTCGAGGGCAGGTCAAAAAACAAAGAACTCGAACAGCTTGTTAAAAAGCGAATTGAGGAATTCGAATCCAGACACGGCGCCATTCCCACGGATGGAAAAAAAAGGTAAAATAATAAGAAGGACAGGGAGGCCCTGTCCTTCTTTCTGTATTCAAAAGAAATAGCTGCAATGTATGCAAGATAAGGCAAAACGCCGGACCCGGAGTTTTATTTCGCGGCTGCGCCCCTCCCGGAGATGAGCCAGGGGGCGGGGAAGGGTTCCAGCATGTTCTTGCTGTTGACCCGGGAAACGGCGATATGGATCGTTTCGGTGCGCTCCAGACCGTTTTCCAGGAAAAAGGCGGAAAGGGAGGAGAGAATTTCAAAGTCCAGTGTGTAGATTACAAACCGCATAGAGGGATTCATGGCCAGAAGGCGTTTTATTTCCCAACCGAGCCTGGGGGAAGCCACAATAAAGGCGATGTCCGGCGCCGGAAGACTCTTCAGCGCGTCATCCTCCAGGGATTGTACGACGCTTACGTTGTTGAGGCCGAATTTTTCTGCGTTTGCCTTCATGGTGCTGTAATCCCGGCTGTCGTACTCCACGGCGACGACGCTTCCCCCGGAGGCGATCATGGCTGCCTCCACGGCGATGCTCTCCCCGGATATGACGCAGATGTTGTCCCGGTCTCCCAGATTCAGCTTGCTCATGATAACGGCGCGGACCTCCCGGCACACATAGTGCACCGAACCGCAGGAGAAACGGCTGTTTTCCATGCCGATCTGGTAATTGGCGGCGGCGTTGGGATTTAGGATCAGCATGGCGGCCGAGGCGTTGATCCCGCGGTTAATCATATAGGAGAGCTTGTTGTGCTTGATTTCCCCCGTGGGGCTCGAGCCCTCGTTGTACCAGATGTCGCAGTCGCCCAGCTCCGCGTTCCACATGTCGTAAAAAATATCCGGGTGTCCCGCGTCTGTGAATACCAGCACTGCCCGGCTGCTCATAACGGCGGGGATCAGGTTTTTGTTTTCTCCGGTGATGTCCAGGAGCTTGATTTTCGACAGCTGGATATCTAGGTTTTTTGAAAAATACTGAAGCCAGGACAGGATGACTTCGTTGGTAAATATGCTCTGTTCCACAAATAGCCCCCCTTATTATACAGTATTCTACCATACTTTCAGGATTTGTGAAGAGCGGTAGCTGCGTGAATTTTAACTGCGGATCCGGACCCGCCTGCGTCTTTGAAAAGAAGGCATATGAAAGGCCGTGACACCGGAGCCGTTTGAAGGACTGGATTCAGTTTTTGTTGAAAGTTAGCTGTATCAATGATATAATCGTAAAAACGGATTGGGAAGGATTGGATGCAGATGGCGCATTACGACCAGGATTTGATCGACTCCTCCGGAGTTTTCAGAGCTTTGAGCCACCCTGCCAGATTGTGCGTGGTGAACAAACTGACGACCACCGTTCTGACGGTGGGACAGATGCAGGAGTGCCTTGGCATGTCCCAGTCCAATGTTTCCCAGCACCTTTCCATTCTGAAGAGCAGGGGAATCATCAAAGGGGAACGGATCGGCTCTGAGGTGTTTTACTCGCTGGCGGATGATAGAATGAAGGATCTTGTGAAAATTTTTCTGAATGACTGATAGGGCTTGATTATTTTTTTAATAATGATATTATGGTATCATGATATTATAACTGTATGATATCATGATAATTTTTACATTCAGGAGGCTTTTATTGTGAAAACAGACGTATTGGTCATCGGCGGAAGCGCCGCGGGACTGGTGGCGGCGACGACGGCAAAATCCAATCATCCCGATAAGAAAGTCACCCTTGTGAGAAAAGAAGAAAAGGTCATGATTCCCTGCGGGATCCCTTATATTTTTTCCACCGTCGGCACCAGCGAAAAAAACATACTGCCCGATGCCGGTCTAAATCAGCTTGGCGTTGAGATCAAGTTCGGCGAAGTGACAGATGTGGATACCGATAAAAAAATCGCGAAGGTGAAAAACGGAGAAGAGATTGAGTACGACAAGCTGATTCTGGGCACGGGCTCCAGGCCCGTTGTGCCCGGCTGGCTGAAAGGAACGGAGCTTGCAAACGTCTTTACGATTCCCAAGGACAAGTTGTACCTGGATGACACCAAGGAAAAACTGAAGAACCTGAAAAAAATCGTGATTGTGGGCGCCGGGTTCATCGGGGTGGAAACCGCGGATGAACTTCAGTCCAACGGCCATGAAGTGACCATTGTGGAGATCATGCCTAGAATCCTGGGACTGGCTTTTGACGAAGAATTTGCCGCCGCGGCCCTGGAAAAGCTGACGGCGAGAGGCGTCGCGGTAAAGACGGGGATGGCCATTCGGGAAATACTGGGCGACGGTAAGGTCGCGGGAGTCAAGCTGGACGGCGGCGAGACCATGGAAGCGGACGCGGTCATCCTGGCTCTCGGATACGCGCCAAACAGTGATCTGGCCAAAAAGATGGGCCTTGAAGTTAATGAGCTGGGATTCGTCAAAGCCGATCAGTATAAAAGAACGTCGAAAAAGGACCATTTTGTCATCGGCGATTGTTCCGAAAAAAGGGATTTTCTCACAGGAAAGCTCAGTCGGATCATGCTCGCCTCGGCCGCGTGTGCTGAAGCAAGGGTGGCCGGCCTAAACCTCTATTCCCTGTCCACCGTAAGCACCTTCCGGGGAACCATCGGTATTTATTCCACCTGTGTCGGCGACACCGCCTACGGAGTGGCGGGGCTCAACGAAGTATCGGCCAGAAACGAAGGGTTTGATATCGTGACAGGGAGCTTTACCGGCATTGATACCCACCCCGGATGCATGGCGTATTCCCAGAAGCAGACGGTCAAGCTGATCGTCTCCAAATGCGGCGCGATCCTGGGCGGAGAAACCATGGGGGGCAGAAGCGTAGGGGAGCTGACCAATGTCATCGGATTTGCCATTCAGAACAAGATGACCGTCAATGACCTTCTGGTCGCCCAAATCGGCACGCATCCCATGCTGACGGCTTCTCCGGCGGGATATCCCCTCATCAAGGCCGCGGAAGTGGTGGCAAAGGAACTGAGAAAGAAGTAAGAGGTCTTCTGTACTTTCCATGATAGAAGCAGACCGGCGCCGCTGCTGAAGCGGCGCCGGTCTTGTCAATCGGATGGATGCATGATGCGGCGATTTACGGCAGTTCCAGAACGGCGCCCTGACTGTTAAGCTCCTCTCTCAGGGCGGACACGTCCACCTTCTGCACGCTGCAGTCCTCGACGATGGCAAGCTTGGCGGCCGCTCCCGCGGCCTGGCCGAGTATCATGAACTGAGGCTCCATTCGGATGGAGGAATAGGCGATGTGGCTGGCGGAGACGCAGACGGGAACGAGAAGGTTGATTGCTTCCTCTTCCTTTGGCAGCAGGATGCGGTAGGGCAGCTGATAGGGAAAGACCGGGACCTGAAGTTCCCCCTCGTTTTTAACAAAGCCGTCCTCCGTGATCACCCTCTGAACCTGATGGGAATCGATATTATAGGAGGCCATACCCACGGAGTCGTATTTTTCAGACTCCATGTCAAGATCCTTCTGGGTCATGACAAAATTGCCCACCATGCGCCGGGCTTCCCGGATGTAGAGCTGATACGGCCAGTTATCGTGATCCGTATACTCGTCTTTGGCAAGTCCCCAGCGCGAAATGTCCCGGCGCAGCTCCTCCGGTACGCTTTCGTCGTTTGCCAGAAAATAGAGGAGGCCCTGGAGATATTCTTTATGCTCTTCTATGATGGTGTCTCTGGTATCGTAGCCGGCTTCGGGATATTGCCAGCTGCCGCCGACCCAGTCGGAGGAGAAGGGGCCCTTGCTGTTCAGGTCGTATTTGCCGTCCGGCAGCTTCCCCAGGGAAAATACATCTGTGATTTTAAGATCCCGGCCGCCCTCCGATTCCTTCAGAAGGTACAGCCACTGCAGCAGAAGCTCGTATCGGGAAGAATCGTAATGGTCCGGGCGGGCGAAGGGGACCCGGTTGTCCGGATCCGCCGTAATGCACAGGCGAAAATTATAAGCGGGCAGCTTCCGGTCTCCTGTGCCGGGTTCCGCAGCCTGAGCATTCAGTATGCCCGGCAGAAGTCCTCCTGCGGAATACGCGGACAGATCATAACTGAAGTTGTTGGTGATGGAAAAGGGGGTTACGCCCGCGAGGGATTCACCGTATGTATCACGGCTCTCGCGGCCCACGGTGTATGATACCCCCGACATGGCCATCAGGTCGCCCTCATAGGAACAGTCGATAAAAACTTTCGCGGTGAATGTGGCATTGTCTTCCGTGGCAATCCATTCGATCCGGCTGCCGGACTTTTGTACGCCGTCGTTTTCCCGTAGCCGGTGCTCGTAATATACGTCGATGCGGGCCGCTTCCACAATGAGAGAAAACAGTTCTTCCGCAAAGTGCGGTTCGATGGGGTAGACGATGGAACCCCCGTCGTCGTAGTAGATCCCCGCCCAGACGAAGAACTCCTTTGCAAGCCCCCCGATGACCTTGATATTCCCCACGTCGCTGTAGCCTAACCCTCCCGTGATGATACCTCCGAGGTGCCGGCCGGGCTCCAGGATCGCCACCTTCAGCTTTTCCCGGGAAGCTGCCAGGGCCGCCATCACTCCGGAGGGAGTACCCCCGTAAACAATGACGTCATAGGAGTAATCGGCTTCCACCTCAGGATATGTCTCGGTGGGAGCGGGGGTAGCCGCGGGTTCCGACGGCTCCGGGGAGGGGGAAGCGGAAAGAGATGGCTGCGGCGTTTCGGTGACGGATGCCGAAGGCGTCGGGGAAGAGGTTTCATGGGAGGAGAAAGACCCGCATCCCGGAAGGAGAAGGGCAAGCAGCACAGCGAGGGGAAGCAAACGAAGACGATAATTCCGTCTCGGACTTTTTTGGGCCTTGCGGCGGAAAGAAAGCGTCATAGGGGCTCCTCCGATCCTGTCGTTCCGCGAAATTGAACAGCGCAATCGCCGCCGGTTGCCCTCTGTGGGCGCGCCGGCCTCGCATCCGGGATATAATGAATAGTATACCAGAACAAAGGGGTGGTCCGCACGGAATTTTTATACGGCGGGATTGGAAGAAAAAAGCGTTGGGATCCGCCATGCGGGTTTGCTTGAAAAATAAAAAACGATTTGGGCGGAGTGCCCGCAGCCGCCCGGAAAAAACTATAATATGGAAATACAGATATAATATTACTGAATCGGAGGCAGAATTTAAACGATATATTCAATATTTATTGACTTTTGAATTGATATGATTATATTATTGTGATTGTGTTCATGAAAACTTCACAATTGCAGCCGATGAAAGGAGGGGTCTCACATAAACCTCAAGAAAGTTAAGCACGTTTTGATCGGGAAACCTCTGGACAGCGCGGCGCTTGACAGCGAAAAGTTTAGTGTGGGTTGGGGTCTTCCGATCCTCTCCAGCGATGCGATCTCGTCCGTGGCGTATGCCGGGCAGGAAATCCTGGCGATCCTGCTCCCGGCAATAGGTATACTGGCTTACAAGCATCTGATCATTATTTCGGGCATCATCATTCTCCTTTTATTTGTTCTTATGCTCTCTTACAGGCAGACCATTGAGGCATACCCCAACGGCGGCGGAGCGTACACCGTTGCAAAGGAAAACTTCGGAACAAAGGCGGGCATAGTGGCGGGGGCGGCTCTGTCGGTGGATTATATCATGACGGTTGCCGTCAGCGTATCCTCCGGAGTCCAGCAGATTGTCTCCGCGTTTGATCCCATCGAGCAATATACTGTTCCCATTTGTGTCGTGCTGGTAGTTTTGATAGCCATGGGAAATCTGAGGGGAATCCGGGAAGCGTCCAAAATATTCGGGATCCCTACATATGCCTTTATCTTCGGCATACTGGTCATGCTGGCCGCGGGCTTTATCAAGATTGCCGGCGGATATCAGCCGCCGGATCCTGTTCTTCCCACCGATGCAAGCCTGCTGCAGCCGATTACCACCATGCTGATGCTGAAGGCGTTTTCCAATGGATGCGCCGCCCTGACGGGCGTCGAGGCGGTCAGCAACGGCGTGCCGAATTTCAAAAAGCCTTCCAGCAAGCATGCCCAGACGGTCCTGCTCCTTCTTGCGTTTATTATCCTGGTCCTTTTCGGAGGGACCGCGATCTTGGCGAATCTCTATAAGGTGGTTCCCGGAGAGAAGGCAATCTTGGTGCTCATGGCCTCCCAGGTGTTCGGGAACGGCTTTATGTTTTACTATGTAACCATCACGACCTTTATCATCCTCGTGATTGCCGCGAACACGGCGTATTCCGACTTCCCCATTCTGATATCCATCATGGCGAAGGACGGGTTTATGCCCAGACAGCTGAGCATGCGCGGAAACCGTCTCAGCTACGACAGCGGAATTCTGCTGCTGTCTTCCCTCGCAATTATTCTAATCATCCTGTTCAAGGCCAGGGTGGAGCTTTTAATCGGGCTTTATGCCATCGGGGTTTTCATATCCTTTACTCTGTCGCAGTCGGGCATGTTCCTGCACTGGCTGAGGCTGCGCAAAGGAGCCTGGCGCCATAAGGCTCTGATCAACGGAATCGGGGCGATTGCTTCGGTGGTTGTCGTCGGAATCATCGCGGTGACCAAATTCAGCCAGGGCGCCTGGATCGTGGTGATCGTGATACCCCTCATGGTTATAGGCATGCTGAAGATCAAGTCCCATTATACGAAGCTTCACGACCAGCTCAGAATGGAATGCGAAGAGTATGAGACGGCTATGAAGCCTGAAAATCTGTATAAAAACCGGGTGATCGTCCCCATTGAGAGCGTGAACCGCGCCAGCATACGGGCGCTGCGGTATGCCAAGACGATTTCGGACAACATCACCGCCTTCAATGTGGTGATCGATCAGGAAACTGCGGAAAAAAATCGTCAGAAATACGACAGATTACATACCGATATCCCCCTGGTCATCAAATACTCACCCTACCGGGAAATTGTGGAGCCGCTTCTGGAACTGATAGAATCCGCCGAGTATAATCTGGGGGAAAATGAAATCGTATCCGTAATCCTACCCCAGTTCCGGGTACAGAAATTCTGGCATCGTATCCTTCACAACAACACCCGCGCACATCTGGAGCGCGAACTGCTCAAGCACAAACAGATAGCGATCTGCACCATACCTCTCCAGGTGGAAGACGGCGACTGACAGGATGCGCCGTATGCGCCTCAATCAAATTCAAAGCCCGCCGGAAAACCGGCGGGCTTTTCGTAAAGGAAAGGGCGGTGGATTGGGTCCCTTTACCGCCTTATTCTGAAGGTGTCCTCCAGCAGGACCCAGTTCTGGGGGAAGGGATATCCCAGGGCCCAGTAACTGACGCCGGCCAGATTGTAGTCCTTCACCGCGCTGAACTTCGCCCTCGCGCTTCTGGCATCCTCAAACCAGACCTCGTGGGCGCTTCCCCGGGAGTCCGTATACCGGAAATATGGAGACTCGGCGGTGTAATCATATTGGATTTCCGCACCGAACTGCGCTGCCCTCCGGATGGCCTCCTGAGGGCTGAAGGTTTCGGCCTCGTCCCCTTGGGTATGGGGAAGGGTCCAGTCCCGCGCGTAGATCTGAAAGCCCATAAGGATTTTATTCCGCGGGATGACCGAAACGGCGTAGTCCAGCACCTCCCGGATCCGGTCGATGGGCGAGATCGCCTGGGGCGGGCCCTTCCGGTAGCCCCACTCATAAGTCATGAGGATCACGAAATCGGCGATCCGCCCGTGTGCGGGATAGTCGTGGGCTTCGTACAGAAGTCCGGCCTGCTCCGGGCCGGTTTTCGGCGCCAGGGCGGTGGAAAGGAAATAGCCGCTTGCGTGCAGCCGCGCGGCTGCGCCTTCCAGAAAGCGGTTATAGGCCCCGCGGTCCTCCGGCAGTACGTTTTCAAAATCCACGTTCAGGCCCTTGTATCCTTTTTGCCGCATGATGTTCATGCTGTTGGTCAGAAGCTGTGCGGACAGGGCGGCGTCGTTCAAAATAATGGAGGCGAGATTTTCCCCCTTTGAGGTGGCCGTGAAGTTGGTTACGGCCATCATCGGCACTGCCCCCTCCTCCCGCCCGGTCTGGATCGCCGGTTCGTCCTCGATGGGCTGGAGGCTTGCGTCTTCCCGGATAAGATAAGCAAAGGGACTCAAGTAGGTCAGGAGCCTCCCCACCTCCCGGACGATGGGGACGGCGGCCTGCCCCAGCATATAGATATAGCCGTTAACGGTTTTCACCGGCCGGACGGTGCGGGGAATAATCAGTTCCATGCCGGGCTGAATCCTGTCCGGATCTTCAATGTCGTTGATCCGGATCAGATCCTGCAGAGAAACGCCGTAGCGCCGCGCGATCCCCCAAAGGGACTCTCCCGCCGCGACACGGTGCCGTGCCGCCGGAATGTAAATCATCATGCCGGGATAAATGCTGTTCGGATTGGCGATGGCATTGTTCTTAAGAATGTACGGCATCGTTACGCCATACTCTTGGGCGATGTTCCACAGCGTATCTCCGGGCTTCACGACATAAAATATATCCTCCGTGGGGACGAGCAGCGCCTCGCCCACCACCAGCACGTCCGGGTCGGAAAGCCCGTTGGCCGCGACGATGGAATCCATCGGGACGCGGTATCGGTTTGCGATCTGCCATAGCGTTTCGCCGGATTTTACCACATGAATGATCATAGAAAACCTCCCTTATTCCCCGCGCGGCCGCCGGTTTATGACGGACGGCGCAAAAAGTCGTAAGCGGCGCCTGCCTCGGCCCGTGCTTTTCCTCTTACAATATATGCAAAACCTTTCCCGGAATGGCAGATTTCAGGGGCTTATGTGAGGATGCCGGATATGCCGGCGGTGGAACGAAGAAACCGGATTGCTGATAAAAAACGGGATCTGCCCGTGTATTCCAGGTGCAAAATACGGTATTTGGAACAATATACGCGGTTTGGCGTTTATTTTTATGGAAGAATGGAGTATGATTTTATAAGACACGGCCGCAGTTGAAATTTGTCGGAATCCCCGGCGGAAAGAAAAATCTGCGTTTCTTCGGCGAGCCGGATGTTCGAAAACTCCGCGGCCAACGCCTTACAGTGGTGTTTTGCAGGGTGGAGGTAAGGGAGCGTATGCCTGGGGCGCAGAGAGCGGAGCATTCGGTGCCGGGTAGGGCCGGACCGGCTTGGGGAGGCGGTACTGCTGAATTTGATACGGATACGGTTCACGGACTTTTGGGATTCCTTCGATCCTGAAAATAACTTTGTTTTAGACATCCTCAGAACGCGCTACGAGGTTGTTCAGACCGGCCGGCCGGAGTTTCTTTTCTGCTCGGTGTTTGGGCATGAGCATCTTCAACACGACTGCGTGCGGATCTGCCTGATTTGTGAAAATACGGCTCCGGATTTTAATGGCAGCGATTACGCGGTGGGGATGAACGATCTGCAGTTCGGCGACAGGTATCTCCGATGCCTCCTGAATATAGCCGCGCCGGAGAATCCCGCCGCCCTTCAGGCGGTAGGGGATAAGCATCTGAGGGCAGAGGCGGGCATGAAAACAAAGGACGGCTTCTGCAGTTTTGTCTATTCCAATTCCTGGTGTTCCGCTCCGCAGCGCATGGAACTGCTGGAGGCCATAAGAAGCGTGGAGCATGTGGACTGCGGCGGAAGCATCGAAAACAACATTGGTGGAAAAGTGGCCGACAAGGTTGCCTTTGAGGCGCATCATAAATTTTCCATTGCCTGTGAGAACAGCAGCCAACCGGGATACTGCACGGAAAAGCTCCAGGAGTCCTTTGCCGCATGCACGGTGCCGATCTACTGGGGCGACCCGGACGCGGCGCGGATTTATAACGAAGACGCCTTTATTGACTGCGGAAGGTTCGCGGATTTCGGCGCGGTTGCCACGGAGGTGGCCAGAATTAACGGCGACGAGGGCCTCTACAGGCGAATGTTGCTTCAGCCGGCTTTCGCCCCCGGTTTTGATCCCCTGGAGCATCGCCGGCGCCTGGAGGACTATCTGCTGTATATTGTGGGACAGGGACCCGAGAAAGCCTTCCGGCGCTGCCGGTGGGGATGGGCAAAGCCCCATGCCGATCTCGAGCGGAATGTGCACAGGCTGGACGCGCTGCTCACGAATCATTTCCGGACCGGTCAGGTGGTCTGCCGGGCCGGCGAGCGACTGTCAAAGCTAATGGACGGCAAAGCGGTGCGGGAAGTGAAAAAGCTGCTGAAATAGAGGATTGTAAGGCGCGGCGTCCGGCGGTGGGAACAAGAGAAGGCGCCCGCGGGAAGAGGCGGATTGAAATGAAGGACACGGAACCCGGAAAAAGCGAAAGGCGGGCTCTGATTACCGGCGCTACGGGCCAGGACGGCAGCTTTTTAGCCGAGCTGCTGCTGGAGAAGGGATATGAGGTCTGGGGAATGGTCCGGCGCAGCTCCGTGGGCAGATACGAGCGGATCGAACATCTGATGGGCAATTCCCGCTTCCATATCCGCTACGGCGATATGACCGACGCCGTGAGCCTTGTGCGCCTCGCGGCGGATCTGCGGCCGGACGAGGTCTACAATCTCGCCGCCCAGAGCGATGTGGGGATCAGCTTTGAGGTTCCGGCCTACACGGCCCAGACAGACGCCCTGGGCACACTTTATCTGCTGGAGGCCGTGCGTGCCGCCGGACTTGAAAAATCCTGCCGCGTGTATCAGGCGTCCACCTCCGAGCTCTTCGGCGGCAGCGCCGGAATACCGCTGGGAGAGGATACCCCGTTTCATCCCCGTTCTCCCTACGCGGCCGCCAAACAGTACGCGTTTTCCATCTGCCGGAATTATCGCGAGGCCTACGGCATGTTTATATCCAACGGCATCCTATTCAATCACGAGTCGGAGCGCCGGGGCGAGAACTTCGTCACCCGCAAGATAACGCTGGCTGCATCCCGCATTGCCCACGGGCTGCAGGACAGGCTGCACCTTGGAAATCTGGACGCAAGGCGGGACTGGGGCTTTGCCGGAGACTACGTGGAGTGTATGTGGCGGATGCTTCGTCATCCCCGGCCGGACGATTTTGTCATCGCCACCGGCAGGCAGCATTCGGTCCGGGAATTTTGCTCGCTGGCCTTCCGCTATGCCGGGATGGAGATCGCCTGGAGGGGTGCGGGGCCGGATGAGCAGGGGGTCGACAAAAAGACGGGCCGCGTTCTGGTGGACGTTTTGCCGGAGCTGTTCCGGCCTGCCGACGTGGAGTCGCTTCTGGGGAATCCCGAAAAAGCGGTGGCCTTGCTGGGCTGGACCCCGGAGAAGACCTCCTTTGAAAAACTGGTGCGCCGGATGGTGGAATTTGATATGAAATACGTTCTGAAATAGGGGGACCGGGATGGACAGGCATGCGAAAATTTATATTGCCGGACACCGTGGAATGGTCGGCTCTTCCATCGAGAGGGCCCTTGAGCGCAG
Organism: Papillibacter cinnamivorans DSM 12816; assembly: GCF_900176335.1. Classification (GTDB taxonomy): domain Bacteria; phylum Bacillota; class Clostridia; order Oscillospirales; family Oscillospiraceae; genus Papillibacter; species Papillibacter cinnamivorans. Next base: position 43,894 of record NZ_FWXW01000011.1, on the reverse strand, counting down.
GGGGTATGACAATCTCGTCTGCCGGAGCCATAAAGAACTGGATCTGACGGATCAGGCGGCAGTGAAACGGTTTTTCGATGCGGAGGAGCCGGAGTATGTGTTTCTTACTGCGGCAAAGGTGGGAGGAATACTGGCAAACTCCGCCTATCCGGCCGATTTTCTGTATGAAAATACGATGATGGAGATGAACGTGCTCCGCGCAGCCTTTGAGCATGGGGTTAAGAAACTGCTCTTTACCGGTTCCTCCTGTATCTATCCCCGGCTGGCGCTCCAGCCCATCAAAGAGGAAAGCCTGCTGACGGGAGCCCTTGAGCCTACCAATGAGGCTTATGCCGTTGCAAAGATCTGCGGACTGAAATACTGCGAATACCTGTTCCGCCAGCACGGCGCGGATTTTATCAGCGTCATGCCATCCAACCTGTACGGACCGGGGGACAATTACCAGCCGGAGGAAAGCCATGTTCTGCCCGCCCTGCTTCGGCGCTTTCACGAGGCGAAGACCCTGGGAAGGGAAGAGGCCGCGGTATGGAGCAGCGGAAGGCCCCGCAGGGAATTTCTGTACGTGGACGACATGACGGACGCATGCCTGCTTTTGATGGAGAACTATTCCGGACCGGAGACGGTGAATATCGGCACGGGACACGATATTTCCATACGAGAGGCCGCCGAGGCGGTGGCGCGCGCCGTGGGGTTTGAAGGACGACTGGCTTTTGACGCCTCGAAGCCGGACGGAACACCCCGTAAGCTGCTGGATGTGTCAAAACTCGGAGCCATGGGCTGGAGCGCGCGGGTGCCTTTGGAGGAAGGACTTCGCCTGACCTATGCGGATTTTCTGAAAAACGAAGGCGGGAGATACGGAACATGATGCATGTAATTATCCTCTCCGGCGGTTCCGGAATAAGGCTGTGGCCCCTTTCCAACCGTGTGCGCTCCAAACAGTTTCTGAAACTGTTCCGCGATACGAAGGGGGAACCCTGCTCCGGCATCCAGAGGGTATACCGCCAGCTTCGGGAGGCGGGCGTCGCGGCGGATATTTCCGTCTCCACCGGAGCGGATCAGGCGGGAATGGTACGAAGCCAGCTGGGGGAAGAGGTTGCCGTCATCACGGAGCCGGAGCGCCGGGACACCTTCCCGGCGATACTGCTTGCCTCGCTGAACCTTGCCCTCACACGGAAATGCGGCGGGGACGACGTCGTCGCAATCGTCCCCGCGGATACGTATGCGGACACGGAGTATTACCGCTGCCTTTCAAAGCTGGAGCGGGCCGTCTGTGAGAAGACGGCGGATATTCTTCTCATGGGCGTTGAGCCCACCTATCCTTCCGCCAAATACGGATATATGATTATGGAGGAAGGCGCGGAGCCCAGACGGGTATCCCGGTTTATTGAAAAACCCGGCGAAAAGGCGGCGGCGGAGCTGATTGCACAGGGCGCCGTCTGGAACGGGGGGATTTTCGCCTTCAGACTGGAGTATATGCTGGAGCTTGCCGAGCGATACCTTCCGGTATCCTCCTACGACGAGGCCCTGGCACGGTACGGGCAGCTGAAAAAGACGAGCTTTGACTACGAGGTTCTGGAACATTCCGGTTCCGTTGCCGCGGTAACCTACCGGGGGCCCTGGAAGGACCTTGGCACCTGGAACACCGTCACGGAACAGATGGACGGCCCCTCCATGGGAAACGTGACGCTGGCGGACACCTGCCGGAACACCCATGTATTGAACGAGCTGAGCATACCGGTGATGGCAATGGGTCTGAAGGACCTTGTGATAGCCGCCAGCGCGGACGGGATATTGGTCGCGGATAAGGCCGAGAGTTCCTACATAAAGCCGCTGGTGGACGGTATCAGGCAGCGCCCCATGCAGGAGGAACGCGCCTGGGGGGAATACCGGGTCCTGGATATGGTATCGTTTCAAGACGGGACAAAATCCCTGACAAAGCAAATCTGTATCCGCGCGGGGCAGGCGATCAGCTGCCAGCGGCATAAAATGCGCGACGAGATATGGATGGTGGCGGACGGTACCGGAGAGCTGCTGCTGGACGGAAAGCTTCTTGCGGTGGAACGGGGCAGTACCGTGAAGATTCCTGCAGGCGCGTGGCACCGGCTTCGTGCCGAGACCGATCTGCATCTTATTGAGGTGCAGATCGGCGGGGAACTGACCGAAGAGGACATCGAACGTTGTGAGCAAATTCCGTAAAAAGACGCCCGCCAAAGCATCTTTCATCCCCTCCGGCGGCGTCGTAAAGCTTTATCGGCAAAAAAGCAAGAGCCCGAAAAGGCTCTTGCTTTAATAATATGAATTTAATATCGGCTTTCTATTTGGCGTGGGAACGAATCTATGAAATACTGATCCTCACCGCCATGGCCGCCATTTCGGCCCGGGTCACCGGAGCATCCGGCCGGAAGCTTCTGTCGGGATATCCCGTCAGGACGCCGGAGGCGCTCAGGGCGCAGATGGCGCCGTAGGACCAGGAATTTCCGTCCGCGGTGACATCCGTGAAGGGCGAGGTTCCGCCGCCGTTATCATATCCCAGCAGATTACTGAGCATAACGGCTATTTCCTCCCGGGTCACCTGCCTGTCGGGTTCGAAGAGATTGCCGCCCACGCCCGAGAGAATACCGTATTTTCTCGCGGTGTCTATGTGCGCCTCTGCCCAATTTCCGGCACAGTCGGAAAAACTGTAATCGCTGTCCTTCGCGGCAGTCAGACCCAGCATTCTCACAAGGACGGCGGCCGCCTGGGCCCGGGTAAGGGATGTGCTGGGAGAAAAGGATTCGGAGGAGACGCCGATCATCCAGCCCTTCAGGTAGGCGCTCAGGATGTAGTACTTTGCCCAGCTGTCCGGAACGTCGCGGAAGGTACAGCCGTTGAGCCAGAGCGTATAGTAGTTCCAGGTGTCATCCGTTTCCTGACCGAGGCTCCAGCTTCCGGTGCCCTTGATGTCGTACTTGGTGACCAGCTCCAGCTCCGCCTTGAGAGCAGCCTCGCCGGAGTACCAGATGACATAGGTGCCGGCCGGCAGTTTGCTTCCGCCGACGGTCGGCTTCACGTCGGAAGCCTTGACGGTGATGGTGGCGCAGGAGGACAGGCTGGCTTCATCCAAAGAAACCGTTCCGTCATACGCCCCGATCAGCGCTTCTATGGCGGAATCACTGACTCCGTAGCCGTCGGGATATCCTCCGTCGGCGGACCAGATCCGCCCGTAAAACGGAAGGCCCAGCACGATCTTATCCTTGGATACGACGCTCAGGGCATATTGAATCGACTTTTCCACAAAGGAGATGCTGGCGACCGGACCGGGATCGCTGCCGCAATAGGATTCGTCATAGGCCATGATCATGAGATAGTCGCTGTATTCGGCGAGCTGTGCATAATCGTAGGACCCCGTCCATCCTAGCGAAGTACCCCAGGGATTGGCGGCCACCGACACCACGATCCGGGCATCTTCGGGAAGCTTTGAGCGCAGCATCCGGACAAAATCCACATAGGCGGTACGCTCGTTGGGGGTCACGTTTTCGATGTCGATATTGACCCCGTCCAGGCCGTATTCGGATACCGCCGCCGCCAGCTGGCTGGACAGTGCTTCCCGGTTGCTTAAGGCAGCGATTCCCTTATTCCGGTCCCAGCCGTTGGAGAGAAAGGGCACGACGAGTATGCCCGCGTCGTGCATGGTCTGAACGAAGCCGCTGTCCGCGGCGGAGGTCAGAACGAGACTGCCGCCGTCGTCCAGAGTAAAATAGGCGGGCGATACCTCGTTCAGGGAATCCTGCGCTTCCGACACCAGCTGAGAATACTGGGAAGAATCGCCGAAGTATATGTAAGACATGCTGTATTTATAGTCCAGCGCATAGGCGGGCAGGCCGGAGACCGAAACAATCAGCAGAAAGATAAAAATTAGGAATGGTCCTCTTCTAATCTTTTTCAAAACGGCGGTACCTCTCAATGAATAATATATTTAAATACTACCGGATGGCGATTGAATTTTCCATGAGAAAAAATTGGAATAAGGGTGTGCGCAGCGGAGTCCGGTTCATTGCCGGAAGGGCTTGATACGATCCGACGTCGTTTGAATCAAATAAAGAAACAGAAATAAATGGATTAAATTAAGTAGTGCTGTACGGTCCGCCGGGTGATATACTGGAATACAGACAGATGGGCCGGAGCATCATAAGCAATAAGCATCTTGCTCAGATCCCACTGACAAATCGGTCTGTAATTGAAATTATATTTTTAGTGAATTCATTTCAGGGAATGAAAGGAGTTAATATGCTTAAGAAAAGACTTGCAATGCTGGGTGTTTCCGCCGCAGTTGTCTGTGCGGTTATGATTCCGTCGGTACGGGGAGCCGCGGAATCAGCCCTGTCTATTTTTCGCGTCGGCGATACCAGGACGATCACGATCACCGTTTCTGATATCCAGGACATGATAACATATTATGGGAACTGTGACCTGCCGCTTAAGATGCAGGAAGGATCGGATGAGCAGGAGGATAAAATGCCGGGCAGCGCTGAGCTGTCCGATAAGATCGGTGAAGCGATGTCGCAGGTAAAAACGCTGAGCACACTGGGCGATTTTACCGCTTTCTCCTTTCACCTGCCCACGAGCTTGAAATTGGAAACGCCCAAGCTTCTCGCCGTCGATGCCCGGTCTGAAACCCTGACGCTGGATACGGCGAAAATCAACGCGGCGCTTCAAAAGCAGGGCGCGACTGTGACGGTTGACGACAGTTTCGACGGCACGGAAATCACGGTCAACCTGCCGGCGGCAATCGCGGCAGAGTATCAGGATGTGACGCTGATAGCAACACAGAGCGTTTATGTCGATGCGCCAGATGCTGTTATGAACAGCCTTTGGTCGGGCCTGATCAGCATCCCGGCGATTTCGGACGATCTGCGGGTGCAGCTGGAAGCGATCGACCCCATGACGCGGGACATCTATCTGCCGGTGATAGAAGGACTGGGCCGTGAAACCGATCTCGGCAGTGTGACCGGATATATTTATTCCGCAAGTGATTTGTCTCAGGTCATGGCCATGATCCCCAGCCTGGCCGACAGCACGATGACAGCGCGTCTGCAGAAGGAAAATGCTTCGGCGCTACTCTGGACCAAAAACGGCGTCCTGTACTGCCTTGCAGGCCAGAAAACCGACAGCGAGCTTTCTCAGATAGCAAGGAGCATTCACTGATGATCATTGAAACCGAAAATCTGGTAAAAGCGTATCAGAATAAGGTTGCTGTGAATTCCATAAATCTGTCCGTTGAAAAAGGACAGATTTATGGCTTTTTGGGACCGAACGGCGCCGGAAAAAGCACGACGATCAAAATGCTGACCGGCCTGGTGTTCCCGTCCTCCGGGAAAGGGCAGGTGCTGGACCGGCCGCTGGGCGATGTGCAGGCGCGCGCCAAGCTCGGTTACCTCCCGGAACATTTTCGCTATCAGGAATGGATGACCGGAGAAGACCTGTTGAATTTTCACACGAGTTTGTACCGCCTGAAACGTGACCCGGAGCGCAACAGGAACGTTCTTCGCCGCGTAGGACTTCTGGAACAGGGAAATTATAAAGTGGGCGGATACAGCAAAGGGATGCAGCAGCGCATCGGACTGGCCTGCGCGCTGCTGCCGGGTCCGGATCTGCTTTTTTTGGATGAGCCCACATCGGCCCTCGATCCCATCGGCCGAAAGGATGTGCGGGATATCATCCTGGACCTGCAAAAAGAAGGCACGACGATTTTTTTGAACAGTCATTTACTCAGTGAAGTGGAGGCCGTGTGTGATCATATTGCGATTATCAATAAAGGCGTTATCGTGAAATCCGGGTCTATGAAAGACCTTCTCATGGGAAAAGTGACCCTCAGCATCCGGTGCAGTCCAATTACGGAAGACATTTATCATAGGATCAAAGAGCGGTTTGACAGCACGGCGGCCCCTCAGCTGGAAGACGGCAGCATTTTTATGACGCTGAAAACCAGGGAAGAAATTCCGGAAATTGCCGCTCTTCTTACAGCCGGCGGGATAAAATTGTATGAACTGACGCCGCAGCATGAAACCCTGGAAAGCGTCTTCCTTAAGGTAGTGGGAGAGGAGGAGACCTCATGATACCCATCGCGTCAGCAGCATGGAAGGAAGCGGTCCGCAAGAAGACCTTTATTGTGATGAGTATCGTAACCGTGCTCTATCTGGTACTCTGGGCAATCCTGCTGTATTACTTTCAGAATCTGGGCCCCGGGAGTAAAAATGAATCGTTCAGGGCGCTGGCGGAGGTAATGGTGAGCCAGATGGGACTGCAGTTTTCTTCCATGCTGATGTGTCTGCTGACCATTATCCTGGGAGCGGGAACCATAGCCTCAGAGCTGGAATCCGGAATGGTCCATGCCATACTGTCAAGACCTCTGGGCCGTACGGAATACGTCCTTGGCAAAACGCTGGGGCTTGCTGCCCTGACAGCCTTGTACACCACAGCGCTCTACACCGCGCTGCTTCTGATCAGCGGCGCTTTCGCGCTGAGTACAATTACGACATTAACGTTTGTTCAGATACTGGAGGGCTGGATTTTATATCTGCTGGTACCTCTGTGCGTTTTGTGCCTGACGATTTTCGGCTCCGTATCCTTGAAGGTTGTGCCAAACGGGCTGCTGATGATATTTATCTATTTACTGGGCAACCTGGGCGGTATGGTTGAGATGATCGGCAACTATTTAAACAGCAGATCGGTCGTCAGCTCCGGAATATTCATCAGTTTGATCTCACCGTTCCATACGCTTTATACAGCGGCGGAAAGAGCATTGCTGCCCTCTTCCGGGCTTGCCGGGGAAATGATGAGAGGGATGGGCGGTCTCACCGGCGGCGGCCGGCCGGCCAGCACGGTGATGTATGTTTATATCGCGCTGTATTCCATTGGATTTCTGGCGTTGGCCATACGCAAATTCGGCAGGATCGATATAAATTGAGATGCCGATAGGGGCGAAAGACATGAGTAATTTTATATGCCCTGTCTGCGGGAAAAAACTAAATAACAACACGCATTGCCTGTATTGTGAGAACCGTCACAGCTTCGACCTGGCGAAAAGCGGGTATGTCAACCTGCTTTTATCCCAGCAGCCGAAGGAAAAGCGCCACGGGGACGACAGGCGGATGGTCCGCGCCAGGAGCGATTTCCTCGATCGGGGGTATTACGCTCCGCTGCTGCGAAAACTCCTGGAAACGGTGAAAAAATACGCCCTCCCCGGGTGCAGGATCCTGGACGCCGGGTGCGGCGAGTGCTGGTATACCTCGAATGTTTTTGAGGATCTGACCGGCTGCGGCCTGAAACCGGAGCTGTTTGGGGTGGATATCTCGAAAGAAGCCCTGGCGGCGGGGGCGAAACGGAACCGGGCTATCGAGCTTGCGGTTGCCAGCGTGTTCCGCCTTCCCGTTGAGGACGCGTCCTGCGACATCGTCCTTTCGATTTTTGCCCCTTTCACCGGGGAGGAGTTCGGCCGGGTCTTAAAAGACGGTGGTGTCGTCATCCGGGTAATTCCCCTGGAAAAGCACCTTTTGGGCTTAAAAGAGGCCGTCTATGACCATGCGGTGGAAAACAAGGAGGAGCCCATAAACGCGGAAGGCTTTGAACTCACAGAGCGGCAGGAGATCCGGGAATCCATGGTTCTCAGACGCAGCGAGGATATACGAAACCTTTTTATGATGACACCATATTATTATAAAACCGGCGCTGAAGATCAGGAAAAGCTGGCGCGGCTTTCGGGCCTGGAAACGGAAATCGAATTCGGGATACTGGTCTATCGAAAAAAGCGGCAGGTATAATGAATCGGACCAATAAAACGACCGCCTCGGATGAGGCGGCCGTCAGTCTGTCGAAAAAGCCTCGCAGAGTTTCGCCACCGGAGTGGCGAAATATAATCGGATCATTTTCGGGCGCGGCGTGTACGTGCCCGAAAATACATCTCAGGCTGCAAGCGGCGAACCGTCCGCCTGCGGCGGACGGCGAGGCGCACGGCAGACTGTAAGCCCTTTTGTCGAAAAAGGCAGAACGCCTTTTTCGACAAAAGGGGCCGCCTCGGATGAGGCGGCCCCTTCGTCCTTGTAAAAGCGTTATGCGGCGATGCGGGACATGACGGCGGCGCCCATGGCGCGGCTGGCTGTCCCCAGGGGGTCGAAGGCGGAGGCGCTGCCGGTCATGATGCCGGAATCGGTGCAGTAAGCTACGCCGAGCAAGGCCCAGCCGTCAACGGAGGCCGCATCGGTATAGGCAAGCTCGATGCTGGTCTGGGCGTCTTTGCCGGTGAAGAGCTCATAACGGTAAATCAGTGTGGCCATCTGCTCCCGCGTCAAAACCGCATTGGGAGCGAAGGAGGCGGCGGTAATGCCGCTCACGATGCTGTTCTGGGAAGCCCACACGACAGCGTCCGAATACCACTGGCCGTTTTCACAGTCCGTAAAGAGTCCGGACACATTTCCGGTGACGGCGGGAGAGCCCTCCAGACGGTAGAGCATGGTGACGAACATGGCCCGGGTCATGGCCGTGTCGGGAGAGAAGGCCGTCGTGGAAGTGCCGGACATGATGCCGCCGGAATAGGCGCTGACAACGCTGCCGCTGTACCAGGCGTAAGTGGAGACGTCGCTGAAGTGGCTGATGGCCGTGATGCGCCCCTGGGCGGACCCGTAGGAGGCGGGAACGACGCCGCCCAGCGTTTCCGTGATGTACGTGATGAGAACCTGATTGTCCAGCATGACGTCTTCCAGGATAAAATGGTTGTCGGCGAACATGTTGATGCCGTCGCCCCCCGATTTGAGCATGTAGTTATGGGAAGCGAGGGTGTAGGTCTTCGTAAGGCTGATGGGCTCGTATACGCCGGTCGCGCCGTTTAGCACCTGCACGTCTTTGACGCGGCGGCCGCCGTCCACGCCCACGAACATTCCCTTGTCGTCCACCTTGACGGAAGAGGCCACGGCGGTGTCGATGGTGTATTTGAGGCCGGATACCTGCAGGAAGCCGCCGTTTTCCGACGGGCAGTTGCGGGAGGCCATCTCCAGGGCGTCGAGTATCTCCTGCCCCGTGGCCTCACAGACACACAGGGCGTTCCCGAAGGGGTTGACCGCTATGATCTGGGAATAAGTGATATCGCCGGCGGCGATATTGTCCCGCACGCCGCCGCCGTTGACCCATCCGATGTCGGCTCCTCCGACGATGCGGTAGGCGTCCGCCACCAGGTCGCCCATGTTGGTCTCCCGGTTGCGCACGGCCCGGGTCCCGTCCGGGTTTTTAATCGTGAGGCCGACGGAGGTGCCGGCGACCACGGTATTCAGAAGCGTGTCATTTTCCGCCTTGATATTGTCTACAAAAGCGGCGATGTCGGCGTCCTTCTCCGTATAGTCCGTGACAAGCTCGCTGGTGACCGTGCCGTCCGGCGAGATGACAAGCTTGCCGATTGCTGCCAGCTTTGTGCCGGAGGAGGTGAGGACTACGGTCTTGCCGTCTTTATCCGTCACGTTCTCACTGGGTATGACGCTGTGGGAATGCCCGTCGATGAACGCAGCAAGCCCCGAGACGTTTGCGATGATGTCGGTGGAGCGCCAGGGAGCGCTCTGCTCGTCGGTGCCGCAGTGGCCCACGGCGACGACGTAATCCGCGCCGGCGGCTTTGGCGTCGTCAACGGCGGCCTGGACGGCGTCGTAAAGGTCCTGGCCGTTGTTTCCTTCGCAGAAGCTGTAAATATATTTGCCCGCATCGTCCTGGAAATACGTGGGGGTGGATTTTGAGAAGGTCTCGGGCGTGTCGATCCCCACGTAGGCGACCTTCACGTCGCCGTAAGAGATCATTTTATAGCTGTCGAAAACAGGATCGCCTGTAGTCAGATCGATGAAATTGCAGCAGATATAGCCCGCATCCTGCATCCCCGCCAGCTCCAGGAAGCGGTCCATGCCGTAGTCAAACTCATGGTTTCCGGGAACAAGTACGTCGTAGTCCATCTGGTTCATGATGTCGACGAGATAGGCGCCCTTGGAAAGAGTGCCCAGAACGCCGCCCTGGAGGGCATCGCCGTCGTCCACCAGGGTCACATAGTTGCCTGCCTCGAGCATGTCAGCCCGATAGGCAGCGAGTCCCGCGTAGCCGATATTGTCGTCCACGGCGCAGTGAACGTCGTTGGTGTAGAGAACCACAATATCGCTGTTTGAGTCTGCTGCGAACGCCGTGATACAGAGATTGAGCGCGAGTATAACCGCGAGCAGAATGGATAGAAGCTTTTTCCCGATTTTCATTTTCATCCTCCTTTAGTGCTTATTTAGCAGATTATTACAATTATTATATCACGGGATTGTAAAATCCGATAGGGTCCTCATGGATATTGTTTGCTGATTTTATATCTTCATGTCGATACTATAGAAGAGAATAACAAAAGACGGCGGCTCCGTTCCGGCATTTTCTGAAACGGCTCGGACGGACTCAACTATGGATTTCTTGTACAATATCGGGTGAAATGATACACTGTGAGCAGATGACAGGTATTCCGCGATTCAAAATGGTGTTTATCGGCTATAGGATTCATAGTATCGGCGCTTTTTAGCCGCATACTCGCTCAGGGCTTTTATTCCAAAATCGGGGGCAGGAAAATGACGGAAACAGGCGTTGTTGTGATACTGGTTTTTATTATCGCCTCCGGCCTCCTGTTCGCCCTGTCCAACGGCCTGCACGACGCAAGCTCCGTGGTGGCCACCTTTATCAGCTGCAGGGCGGCCACCCCGCGGCAGGCGATTGCCTTGGCTTCCGTTTTCGGTCTGCTGGGGGCGGTATTCGGCGGGGACCAGGTAGCAAGCACCGTCTCCGGAGTGATAGACCTGCCCGCCCAGACCCAGCTGCTGCCAGTGCTCCTGTCGGCCATACTGGGAGCGACCTTATGGAATTTGGTAACCTGGAGACTCGGAATTCCCTCCAGCTCCACCCATGCCCTGATCGGCGGCATCATCGGGGCGATTCTTGTCTCCCACGGCCCTCAGCATGTGCTATGGGGCCTTGCGGAGCTGTTTGGCCCGTCCCATGAAGTCACCGGCATGGTCAAGGTGGTGGTTTTCCTGCTGGCTTCGCCGTTTATCGGGTTTATCCTTGGGTTTTTCTTTGAAAAATTATCCGATCTGATACTCAGAAATGCCAAATTCACGGTCAACCGCTGGCTGATACGGCTTCAGTGGATCATTTCCGCTCTGCTGTCCTATAACCACGGCGCCAACGACACGCAGAAAATGATCGGCCTTATCGCTCTTGCCCTGGCTTCGGCGGGCGCGGCGCCCGCCGGATCCGCGCCTCTTTGGGCGAAGATCTGCGCAGGCGCCGTCATGTTTGCCGGAACCATGATGGGCGGCTGGAGCATCATGAAGACTATCGGCCGCCGCATCTATAAGCTCAGGCCGGTTAACAGCCTGAATTCGCAGTTGTCCGCCTCCGCGTCGGTCATCGCGGCCAACTGGTTCGGCGCTCCCGTTTCCACCACTCATGTGGTGGTGGGAAGCGTGATGGGCGTCGGCTCCGCGGACAGATATAAAATGGTAAACTGGTCGATTGCAAAAGAGATCGTTGTGGCCTGGGTAGTAACCATTCCCCTGTCCGCCGGGGTTTCGGCGGCCGTGTATTTTCTTGTTTCCATGCTGCCCGGCCTGAAGTAAACGCAGAGAGGGAGGATTCCATTGAAGAACCGGAGCATTCTGGACAGGCTTTTTCCTAAAAAGTACGATTTCTTCAACAGCCTCGGCAGGCAGGCTCAGATCAACGCCCTAAGCATTTCCGCCCTCAACAGCTGGCTGAAAGAAGGGAAGGACGGCGACGCCGATGTTTTAGAGCGGTGCGGGAAGGAGGCCGACGAGGTCAGGCTGAGCCTGGAAAGGGATCTCGTGGAGGCATTCTCCACTCCGGTGGAGAGAGGCGATATTTATCTGCTTTCCGTGGACATGGACAAGGTGATCGACTATGCCCGTTCGACCCTTCATTCCATGAGGGCCTTCGGCGTGGAGTCGGACGGTATCATCCGGAGTATGGTCGATGAGCTCAATTCGGGTGTGAACGGATTCTATGAGGCGGTAAAATACCTGAAGAGCGATCCCGCGAAGTCCGAACAGCTGATTCCTGCAATGAGAAAAACCCATGCCGCCGTGGAAAAGCTGTATATTGACGGGATGGCGGCGCTGTTTCAAAGCGGCGACCCGATGCATGCCCTGAAGCTCCGGGAGGTTTACCACCACATCAAGGACGCCTCGTCCAACCTCGATTATTCCGTGGATACCCTGCACAGCATCATCGTGGGGCTGATCTGAAGCGCAGCCGATGCATAATAAAGACGCCCGCCTCACAAAGAGACGGGCTCAGATATAAGATGCATTTTTATTGCCTTCCGAATATAAAATCAGCATGATTCCTTTTCCATGAGATAACAGCGGGGATGGGGCGGAACCGGAGAATACCCCGTCGTTTCTTTGCGGATGTGGAAACCAAACTTTTGATACAGGCGGATGGCCGCCGTGTTGTCGGACAATACATGAAGGGATATCGGCTCCGAAGGGTATCTGCCGGAAAAAGCGCTCAGCAGCCCGGTCCCGACTCCCTGATTCCGCATGGCGCTGTCGACGCAGACATTCAGGATATAGATGCCCTTCAAAGCGCCCGTGTCCCGCTGGGTTTTTTCAAAGTAGGCCGACGCGGCGCTGTAAAAATGCTCCGGAACGGCAATGCCGTGCTCTTGAAATGCTTTCAGGAACAACCCGGCGTCCCACTTGAAATCGCGACGGATATAATAAATCAGGCCTGCCATCCGCCCTCCTGAAACCGCTGCAAAAAAGCGATCCGGGCGGAAACAGGACTCCCCGCGCCGTATCACCTCGGGCAGAACCGTTTCGGCGGTTTGGACGCTGCCAAAAAGCGCGGGGTAGATATAGTCGTCCGTCTGATAAATCAGCCTTGCAGCGTCCGTCAGATTGTCCGAAAGTTTCATGGGCCTGAATTCGAGTTCGAAACGGCCGTCCCGCGGACTATTTGGCATAGCTGTCAAACTCCTTCGTTTTGTCCAGGGCCGTTTCCTCCAGGAGAATCGGCAAACCGCTTTTTTTTCGGTAGGCGCTCCATTTTTTATAGAGCTTGAAGCACCCCTTGTAATACTGAGCCTCGGGACACAGTTCTTCTTTTTGGATCACCGGGTTGTTAACGGCGAGAAAAAAGCGGTACATGAACAGATCGTCGATATTCTTAATATTGAGAACTCCCCGGAAAATCATGGCGGCCAGCGCCTCGTGATAGACAAGATAATTGATGACGGACTGCCTTTGGGATTCCGGAAACTCAAATTCCCCCGTTTTCCGGTATCCTTCCAGGGCTTTTTCGATCTCTGTCAGCTCCGGATTCCCGATGAACGCGGTGTTGTAATTCATGATGAATTCCGCTTCCTTGAGATCCTTCTCCCGCTTTAGCTGCCACCAGATGGCATAGGCCCCGATGATGGCGGTAAGGGTGGTGAGGACGGTGGAGGTGTATTCTATGTTCCAAAAACGGCAGCCCGCGATATATACGGCGGCCAGCACCAGCAGAGAAATGGGCAGAAGAACACGTTTCATTGGCGGTACCTTTCCTGTGTGGTTTTCAGAATTTTGTCAGCGCCTGCGGCAGGTATACCACAAACGCGAAGCGTTTCGTGGTATATGGCCTCGTTTGCGGTTTCGCCCGAAGGGCGGGAGCAAACCGCGCCATTGAGCCCGGTATAATGGCTGCTTTGCGGCAAGTCCCATCGTCCTTTTCGCCACCGGCGAAAAGCTTTTTTGGATTTCGCGTTGCGCTCCGTGACCAAAATCCAAAAAAGATCAAATCCCAATGTCTTGCGGGAATTCACTTTCCGCAAGACATACTTTGCGCGCCTTCGCAAAGGCGCGGTCCTTCCCCCGTACCCGTCGGAAAACAGGGTTTTTCGACGGCCGTATAATAGCCGCTTTGCGGCTATTATACCATGTCTTTTACGGTACGGAAAGCATTCCCGTGGATAATGTACGTTTTGTTCACGGCGGATTGGGAAATGGAGCCGGAACGGATTCGGACGGCGGAATAGGAGAAAGGATACCGTTTGACAAATTCCCACGAATGGTTGTAATGTGGAAGAAAGACGGACGGATAAGGAAGAGGAACATGAAACTTAAGATTGCAGGCCTGTTTAGCTTGATCGCACCTGTTTACGGATTCTTTTTCGGATATCAGAAGAGGCATTACAAAGAGATCCTGGAGGGTGCCTCCTGTCAGCTGGACTTTTCGCAGTATAAAACCTGCGTCGACGTCGGCTGCGGAACGGGAGCCCTGTGCTCCGTGCTGCGCCGGAAGGGGCTCGACGTCACCGGGGTGGATCCCGCTCGGGGAATGCTCCAGATCGCTTCCAGGAACAACAAAGGCATGGAATTCGTACAGGCAAGCGTCGTAAAGGGACTGCCTTTCGGAGACAAGAGCTTTGACATCTCCTTTGCCTCCTATGTGGCTCACGGCCTGAATAAAGAGGAAAGACGGGCCATGTACGCCGAGATGGGCAGGATTACGAAATATTTCGTCTTAATGATCGACTATAACGAAAATCGATCGCCTTTTGTGAGTGTTGTGGAGTGGCTGGAAGGCGGGGACTACTTCAATTTTATTAAGAACCCCCGCTCTGAGATGCAGGAGGCCTTTGCGGACGTACGCGCGGTGGACGTCGGCCCCCGCGCAGCATGCTATATGTGCGTGCCGTCTGACGGGTAAGACGATAAAATAGGCATTGACAAAAAAAGCCCGGTATGGTATTTTGATAAAAATCAATACGCAAACCGTTGAAGCGGAGATAACGGTGACGATGCTCCTACAGAGAGCCCGGGACACTGAGAACCGGGCGGAAAACAAGTCATCAAATGGACCGCGGAGGGCGCAGTCAAAGGCAGGGGCCGAGTATTCTGCGACGTGGGGGCATACGTCAGTTGCCGGGGATATGTTGGTATCCCGAAAAGCGCACGGCTGCAATATTCCGTGAATCAAGGTGGCACCGCGAGTTCAGGCTCGTCCTTGACAGAAATGTCAGGGACGGGCTTTTTTGCCGTTCCTGGCAGGGAATCAAAAACCGATGAGAGAAAGGCGGGCCGGGAAGATGATAAGACCTACGTTCATGGAAGCGAAAAAACTGGCCGAAACGGGGGTGTATCAGGTGCTCCCGGTAAGCTGCGAGCTCTATTCCGACGTCAGCACCCCCATGGAAGTGCTGCGCAGGCTGAAAAACGTCAGCAAACACTGCTATATGCTGGAATCCGCGGAGAACAACCGGATGTGGGGGCGCTATACCTTCCTGGGATACGACCCCGAAATGGAACTGACATGCACCGACGGAAAGATGACGGTCAAAATGGGCACGTCCATAGTGTTGGATACGAAAAATCCAGGGGACGTGATCCGGCAGGTGCTGGCGGACAACCGAAGCCCGCATTTTGAGTACCTGCCCTCTTTTACCGGCGGACTGGTGGGCTATTTCTCCTATGACTTCATCAAATACGCCGAAAGCTCCCTGGTGCTGGACGCGAAAGACGAGGAAAACTTCAAGGACGTGGACCTGATGCTCTTTGACAAGGTGATTGCCTTTGACAACTTCCGGCAGAAGATTATCCTCATCGTCAACGTTCGCTGCGGGGAGATGGAAACGGAGTACAACCGGGCGGAAATGGAACTGAAAAGCATGAAGGAGCTTATATTACACGGAGTCCCTAAAAAGGATGTGCCCGGAAGGATAACGTCGCCGGTCCGGAAGCTGTTCGGCAAAGAAGAATTCTGTCGGATGGTGAAAAGAGCGAAGGAATACATCCGCGAGGGCGATATTTTTCAGGTGGTACTTTCCAACCGGCTGGACGCGGATTTCGAAGGGAGCCTTCTGGACACCTACCGCGTTCTCCGGACGATAAACCCGTCACCGTACATGTTCTACTTCTCCAGCGACGACATCGAGATCGCCGGCGCTTCCCCGGAAACCCTGGTGAAGCTGGAAAACGGAGTGCTGCACACCTTCCCCCTGGCCGGGACCCGGCCCAGGGGCAAAACGGAGGAAGAGGACAAACGGCTGGAAGAGGAGCTTTTGGCCGACGAAAAGGAGCGGGCCGAGCACAACATGCTGGTGGACCTGGGACGCAACGACATCGGGAAGATCAGCCGGTTCGGGAGCGTAGAGGTGGAAAGCTACATGAGCATAGAGCGGTTTTCTCACGTCATGCACATCGGTTCCACCGTCCGCGGCGCCATCCGGGAGGACAAGGACGCGGTGAGCGCGGTGGACGCGGTGCTCCCCGCCGGGACTCTGTCCGGCGCGCCGAAAATCCGGGCCTGCGAAATCATCAACGAGCTGGAAAACAACAAGCGCGGTATATACGGCGGCGCCATCGGATATCTCGATTTCACCGGCAATCTGGACACCTGCATCGCCATCCGGATCGCGTTCAAAAAGAACGGCAAGGTGTTTGTCCGTTCGGGCGCGGGCATCGTGGCCGACAGCGTGCCGGAAAACGAATACCAGGAGTGCATCAACAAGGCGAAAGCCGTTGTCCGCGCCCTTGAGATCGCACAGGAGGGACTGGACTGATGGTACTGCTCATCGACAACTACGACAGCTTTTCCTACAACCTGTATCAGTTTGTCGGGACGGTGGACCCGGAGATCCGGGTCATCCGAAACGACGAAATATCCGTGGAAGAGATCCGGGCGCTGCGCCCGTCCCACGTCATTTTATCTCCCGGGCCGGGATACCCCCGGGACGCGGGCATCTGCGTTGCCGCCGCGGCCGAGCTGGGGAAAGAGTTCCCGCTGCTGGGGGTATGCCTCGGGCATCAGGCGATCTGTCAGGCCTTCGGAGCCACCGTTTCCCACGCGAAACGGATGATGCACGGCAAGCAGTCCGAGGTTATTCTGGACGATGCCTGCCCACTGTTTGGCGGTATGCCGAAGCGGATCAGAGCCGGCAGATATCACTCCCTCGCGGCAATGCGGGATACCGTCCCCGCCTGCCTGCGCGTCACGGCCGAAACCGACGAAGGGGAGATCATGGCCGTGATGCACCGCGAATACCCTGTTTTCGGCCTGCAGTTTCACCCGGAATCCATTTTGACGCCGGACGGGATGCAGATCATCCGGAATTTTCTGAAACTTTGAAAGGAGCCCCGCCATGATTAAGGAAGCAACCGCAAAACTGATTGATAAGGAAAACCTGACGTATGAGGAGTCCGCTGCCGTTATCGATGAGATCATGAACGGCCAGACCTCCCAGGTACAGACCGCGGCGTTTCTGGCGGCCCTTTCCGTCAAGGGGGAAACCGTCGAGGAAATCACCGCCTGCGCCGCCGGGATGCGGGCCCACGCGACGCCCGTGAGGTATGGGCAGGATCTCCTGGAGATCGTCGGAACCGGAGGCGACGGCGCGAAATCCTTCAACATTTCCACCACGGCTTCCATCGTCATCGCCGCCGGGGGCGTAAAGGTGTCCAAGCACGGCAACCGCGCGGCTTCCTCCAGAAGCGGCGCGGCGGATGTTCTGGAGGCGCTGGGGGTGAAGATCAGTCTGTCTCCGGCAAAGTGCGTGGAGCTGCTGGATACCGTCGGGATCTGTTTTCTCTTTGCACAGAGCTACCACGCCTCCATGAAGTATGTCGCTCCGGTGCGAAAAGAGCTGGGGGTGCGCACCATATTCAATATCCTGGGGCCGCTGACCAATCCCGCCTCGGCCAATCTGCAGGTCCTCGGCGTGTATTCAGAAGCGCTGGTGGAACCGCTGGCCCGTGTGCTGGCAAACCTCGGCGTCAAGCGCCTTATGGTGGTATACGGAACGGACGGGCTGGACGAGATCTCCATGTCTTCCCCCACGTTGGTCTGCGAATATGACGGAAACGCTTTCCGCACATACAGGATCCGGCCGGAGGACTTCGGCTTTGTATCCTGCGAAAAGGCGGACCTGGAGGGCGGCACGCCCGGGGAAAACGCGCAGATCACTTTGGATATAGTAAGCGGCGCGGCGGGCGCGAAGCGGGAGGCGGTGCTTTTAAACGCAGGCGCGGGCTTATATATCGCGGGGAAAGCCGATTCCCTGGCGGGCGGCGTGCGTCTTGCCGCGGAGCTCATTGACAGCGGAAGGGCAAAGGCCAAGCTGGAGGAATTCATCCGGCAGTCCAACCGGTAGGGGGAGCGATATGATACTGAGCGAACTTGCCGCCCATGCCGCCGGGCGGGTGGAACAGGCAAAGAAAAGGATCGGCCTTGATGAGCTGCACGATGCTGCCTTGCGGCTTCCCAGAGGGGAATTTTCCTTTGAACGCACCCTGAGGGTCCCCGGAATGTCCTTCATCTGCGAAGTGAAAAAGGCGTCCCCATCCAAAGGCGTAATTTCGGAGATCTTTCCATACCGGGAAATCGCAAAGGAATACGAAGAGGCGGGCGCGGACTGCGTCTCCTGCCTCACGGAGCCCAAGTGGTTTTTAGGTTCGGATGAAATATTCCGGGAGATCCGCGCCGCGATTTCCCTTCCCATGCTTCGCAAGGATTTCACGGTGGACGAATATCAGCTGTACGAGGCCAAGTGCATGGGAGCGGACGCGGTGCTCCTGATCTGCGCGCTCCTGGACACGGTCACGATGGCGCGGTATCTCGGAATCTGCGGCGAACTGGGCATTTCGGCCCTGGTGGAGGTCCATGACGAAGGGGAAATCGTATCTGCGGTTTCAGCGGGCGCCCGGATCATCGGAGTTAACAACCGGAATCTGAAAAATTTTTCCGTGGACCTGTCCAACGCCGCAAGACTGCGGGATAAAATACCGGCCCCGGCGCTGTTCGTTGCCGAATCCGGCGTCTCATCGCCCTCGAACGTTGCTTCACTCAAAGCAATCGGCGCGGACGCGGTGCTCATCGGCGAGGCACTGATGAGATCGGAGGACAAAAAAGCACTGCTCGCATCCTTCCGGAGGGCGGCGGAATGAGCGGGACGAAAATCAAGATATGCGGACTGTTCCGGCCGCAGGATGCAAAGTACGTTAACGACGCCATGCCGGATTACGCGGGCTTCGTGTTTTACGAAAAAAGCAGGCGGTATCTCCCGCCGGAAGAGGCGAGTAAACTGCGGGAGGCAATCGACCCGAAGATAAGGACCGTCGGGGTGTTTGTCGGGTCGTCGAAAGAGCAGATCGCGCAAATCTACCGGGAGGGCAGTATCAGCATAATCCAGCTGCACGGCGATGAAAACGACGCTTACTTGGAAGAGCTGCGCGGTATGCTCCCCGGCGCAGAGATCTGGAAGGCGCATAAAATCCGATCGGAGAAAACCCTGGAGGCCGCCGCAAAGTGCGTGGCCGACCGGGTCCTCCTGGACAACGGATGCGGCACGGGAGAACGCTTCGACTGGTCGCTGCTGCTCTCTTTTCGGCGCCCGTTTATCCTGGCGGGAGGGCTCACGCCGGAAAACATACCGGAAGCGGTGAAGCTCTGCCGCCCCTATGCCCTGGACGTAAGCTCCGGGGTGGAAACGGACGGGGTGAAAGACGGGTACAAAATACTGTCCGCGGTAAGAGCGGCAAGAAAGTATGAAATAAGCCGTATCCAGGCAGACAGCCAGTCCTGTGGATAAGAAACGGTTTCCCCGGAAAGTAGCCGGCAGCTCTCTCAACAGCGAAGAAAACGATCCCGCCTCGAAAGAGGCGGGATCGTTTTTGCTTGTCGTGCCTGCCGGTTTTTTTAATCCAGCTGGAACTGCAGCAGCACCGGGTTGTGGTCCGAGGAGAGGAAGCCGGCCTGGATATGCGCTTCATGAACCACCGTTATATTATCGGAAACGAGAAAGCCGTCGAGAACGGTTACAAACGACACTCCCTCCACATAGCCCGCGTCGGTGGAGCGGAGGGTGGGAAGAAGATCCTCCTTGTTTTCCGGGCGTACGAGGGTAAAGCAGTCCGGGATCAGCTCCGTGTTGATCGGCTTGGCCCAGACGGGTGTCTCCCGGGTCGTGCCGAAGAGCTCAGGCGAATTGCCCATCAGGTCCTTGTTGAAATCGCCGCCCACAATGACGTAATTGCCCGAATCGTATTCGCGTTGGGCGTCTTCGAAGAGCATTTTCAGCTGCTCTTCGCCGATGGTGACATCCGCCGTGAAGGCAGAGAGGTGAACGTTTATCAGGATAAGCTCCTTACTGTTTGAAACGGGGATCCTTGTCACGGTATAACAGCGGTCCAGATCCAGCAGCTTGCGGAAGCCCGATTCCAAAGGTAGGCTGCGGCGGAGAGATGAGCGGATGAAGTATTTCGAGAAGGTGGCGATGCCGGACACGGATTTGCCGATGGGATCCGTGATGGGATAAAGAAGATACGGGGAGTCGTAGTTGACGGCGAATACCGACGAGCAGGCGGGGAAGTTATCCTGAAACATGGCATACTCGTCCACATGGTAACTTCTTGTGGCGTTGGTGTCCACCTCCTGGAAGAAGGCGAAGTCCGGGCTGATGTTGGAGATGACGCCGGCAGCGCCGGTGATGTTTTTATCGACTTCCTCTTTGCTGTATGCCCTGGAGTACTTGCCGCCGTCCATGAAAAAGCTGTAATCCCTGCTGTACGCCCCGTAGCCCACGTTGAAGGTCGTCAGAGTATAGGTAACGCCCGGCTGCGGCATGTCGGAGGAAACACCGTCGACTTCCAGCGCAAGATTGTCCTCCACGCGGTGATACGCGATAAAGACATACGCGACATAGCTCCCCGCCGCCAGAACCACGACTAAAATCACAATGGCGATCATTTTCATCAGCTTCTTCATAAGGCCTCCCTGAATCGTTTTTTCCGGTAAACGGGTGAGCTGAAAGGAGGTAATGCATTCTGCGGCGGATCCCATGCTGTATTTATAAGGCAGCCGCCTGAAACGGGTCCGCCTGTCTTTATTGTAATATGGACCTGCGGGTTTCACAAGAAAAATGAAACGGGAAGCTCCGCGCTCTTTATTATAAAAACAGCGGGAAACTCCGCCGGGTAAAAAAGTGTACTGGTATTGAAATGGGGAGGGGGGGGAGAGTATGGATAATAAGGTTGTATTTACCTGATAAATGAGCTAATATTGGTTTAATGTTTGTTTGTAAGGAGCCGCTTATGAAACGAAAGCTGTTGAGCGCCGCGCTGATCCTCTGCATAACACTGATGATCCTGCCGGTTTCCGCTGCGGCGGAAAAAGCGGTGGGCGTTGAGATAGACGGGACCCAGGTGGAGTTTACGGAGTCCAGCGGAAGTCCCTTTGTCGATTCCAACAGCAGAACGCTGGTCCCGCTCCGGGTCACCATGGAAGCCTGCGGCTGCGAGGTCACTTGGGACAACGAGAACTACCGGGCCGTCGTTTACAAAAACGGCGTCACCGTCGTGGTCCCCATCGGCGAGAACCGCATTATCGTAAACGGGGTGCCGGAGGAGATTGACACCGCCGCCGTTGCGAAAAACAACCGCACTTATCTTCCCATCCGCGCCGTGCTGGAGGCTTTCGGTTCCGACGTGGGCTGGGACGGAGAGAACTGGACGGTGACCGTGTCCCTTCACGAAAGAGACTATGGGGAGTGTGACGATCACACCGCCGCCATTGTTGCCGCCATCGGAAGGAATACCGGTATCAGCCAGGAGGACCGAGAGGTTCTCACCGACTACGCCCAGCGGCTGTTTGCCAACCTCACGCTGACGGATGATCAGGCGGCTTCGGTCGCGAACAAGTTCTCCACTCTGAGAATCAGCCACGGCAGCCTGGAGCAGGGCCTGGACGGATGGGCGGACACCGCCGCGAACACGATTGCCGTCGACGACGGCAAATTTACTGCGGCGCTCAATCAAGTATACTACTATAACACCTTTTATCACGAGGTCAATCATATTATCGCCGGAAATCTCAAAAGCTGCGAATTTATCTCGGAAGCCCTTGTGGAAACACTGGCTGAGGAATTCAGCGGCGCCGCGGACTATGCCAGCGACTATCGCCCCTGGGTCATCGCCGTCCGGATGATGGCGGAGGTTATCGGCACGGAGGTTCTGGAGAAGGCAATTCTCACCGGGAACCCCCAGGTGGTGTTCACCGCCCTGCAGCAGTATGACGGGAAAGACAGCGCGAGCGCCTATCTTCTGCCCCTGATGGATCAGCTGAAAAGTTACTACATGGCGATGGACGGAGAAAATCTTCGTGTAGCTGCGACGGAATTCTGCGGGTATATCTACGCGGCGTATGAAAACAGATACCATGTTTCCGCGGAAGAGGATCCGGTGATGGAGGCCTACGCCTCCTATTTGAAAGGCATGTGGAGCGGAGGTACGCCCCTGCAGATGAGCAAGCTGCCCGTCTATTTCCGAAAAGACGCCGCGCCGGACTATGTGGTCGTTACGGACCGGGAAAAAACCTACTGCGATGACGGCACTTTCATAGTCTACCTTTACGAGAGGCCCTGCGCCGGGTGAGGAATTTTCCTGCTCTGCCGGACCGGCCGTATCGCAGGAGACGAAGCCGGCCGGAGTTTGGATACAAGGAAGCACCGCCGGCATTGTTGGACGGATAATTCTATGCTAGAATATTTGACGTACTGTTCAGATATAATTTCACACCTGCTCGTTCCGAAAGCTGAGCCTGATAAACGCTTGAAAGAAGATGAAATAAATGGATAAACTTACGAAAAACGATAACGGTGAAATGGTATTGGTAAATATCGTCGAGGAAATGGTAAAGCAGAAAGTGGATGAGATGATAAAGAGCCTTGATATGTGCGGCTGCGAAAAATGCCGTCTCAACGCATGCGCGATTGCTTTGAATAATCTTCCCTCCCACTATGTGACCACGGAAAAGGGAGCTTTATTGGGCCAACTGGAAGATGTGGAGGTCAATTATCAGACCAATCTGACGGTTGAAGTCATGAAAGCCCTCATGACCGTTAAGGAGCACCCGTTCCACTGACAAGCTGCGGCTTTTGAGATAAACCTTCTTTAAAAAACAGGCTATTCGGCCTGTGCAGTATGAACCCCGCTTCCGGCGGGGTGCGCGGAGCCGCTCGTAACAAGCGTTTTACGCTTCGCACAAAACCTTAATGCCGGGGCAATTCATTTGCCCCGAACAGATGAAATAACCCACGATACCAAAAAAGAAGAACAGGCATAGCCTGTTCTTCTTTTTTGGCGGATCGACTCAACTCAAATACGAACGGTGCTGTATTTGCCGGCGGCTTTGCGGTTTTCATACGGCTATAGCTGTTTAATCAGTTTTGCCGTGACAAAATCTGCAAATTATACTTAAGGAGTATGGACATGCACGGAATCATTCCTTTTACTCTCTCGGTGCGCCAAGAAAACCGTTCTCCTGGCACCCGATCTCTTGTATAATCCAAACTTGCCGTAATCGCTATGCGATGAATCCAGAAATGAACTGCTGAACACCATAATACCGCCGAAGCAGCCGTTAAAACTCTTTATATTCGTATGTGGTGGTGAAGTCCAGCGTGACGCCGTCCTCCAGAAACCGCTTCTGGGAAATCAGGCAACCGTTGCTGTCGTATCCATATTCAATCATATAAGCCATTGAGCTGTCAGCGTATTTCATCCTGACGCAGTTGCCGGCGCTGTCGTAGGTGTATTCCACATTCGTTTCGTCGGAGGACGAAGAATATGTATGCAGCTGCTTCTCGGTCAGCACTCTGCCCGCGGCGTCGTAAGTGTATGTGTACCGGGTACTCTCCCACAGCTCTCCGTCCTGCGTATAGCTGTAGGTGAGCGGGTTTCCGAAGGCGTCATAGGTGTATTCCTCCAAAAGCACGTTGCTGGGATAATAAACATTGGCGTTTCTCTCCGTGAGCAGATTGCCGAAGGCGTCATAGGTGTAGGTGTGCTTCATCTGTGTGCCGCCGCCCGACGCATTATCGTAGGTTTCCAGCATGGAGGCAACGCTGCCGTCGGCGTTGTATGTATAGGCGTATGTGTAAGTTTCATTTGCGTTGTTATATGTAGTTGTCTGCACACTACCATCCGTATTGTAGATATAGCTGTATGTCAGCGTCATTCCGCCGCCATTATTCAGGGTGAACGTATCCGTCAGCAGGTTTCCGTGGGAATCATAGGAATATGTATCATATCCGTAGTTATTGGTCGCCTTTACCAGAAGATAGAGCTTATCCGAGCCCGTATCTGCCGCGCCCGTCAGCCCGAACGTTTCGGCATAGCCAGCGCTTATTACGCCCTTGTCCGCAAGCGTTTTCGCCAGCGTCACGCCCGCGTCCTTGATTTCGGCTGACAGCGCGTTATAGCTGGTATACACGCAGTCGTCACGATAGAAGGTATCGGATGTATATTGTCCGCTTTTGCACACACCTGTCTCCGCAGCTTTCAGATAGGCCGTGCTGTAACTGAAATCACCGGATTTGTCACTATAGCCCAGTGCGCGCAGAAGGAAAGTCAGATACATGTTTGCGGTAGCCGTTGTATTCGGGTTAAATGCTGTTGCCGACACGCCGGTCGTGTAGCCCTTGCTGTATGCGTAGGCCACATATGCTTTGGCCCAACTCGATTCGGTATCCGTAAATGGGTTTTCGCCTGTGTAGCTTTTGGCATTTTCCTCCTCGCCAAGCAGTCGAATCAACATGACCAACGCCTCAGCGCGTGTCGGAGCCCGGTCCAACTGATAAATCGGGTGCCCGTTTGAATCCGTGCCCGTGCCATTGAACAGCCCCAACACGTTGAGCCTGTCGGCGTATGCAGTATACTTCGGAGTATATGCCGCCAGCGCGGTCGCGGGGAAAAGGCTTAGGCACATGATAAGTGCCAACGCAAGGGTAAGAATGCGTTTTTTCATAAAAAAAATGACCTCCTCTGTTTTTTTACCTCAGAGGAAGTCATATCGTTCCGCTATGTACTCCTCAGAGCCGCACAGTTTGCCCTCGGGGGTGTTTTCCTCGGAGGTATTATAAAGAATGTATCTTTATCTATAATATACTCCGAACCAACTTTGTTTGCAATACCCTCTTTTGGAGAATACTGGAGTGCTGCGATAAAAGCAGAATCGCAAAATGCTTAAAAAGAGATAGAATCAAGGTGAAAGGTTTGAAGCGATAATGGCACGACATACGACAAACAATTCAGGGAAGAAGCTATCACACCGGGCGGAGTAAAGATAAAGGACCCTTTTTGTTCTTTGCCCTATGAATTTTCGGGAGCGGCGGAGTTTAATGAGATATATAATTCCTCCAGCTCCAAAGCCGCCTGAACAAGTCTTGCCTCCGAATCGGCGGAAAGAGCCGCGGACAGCTGCGCCAGTTTCACCGCGTCGGCAACCTTGGCGCTGATGCTTGCAATAGAGTCCTCCATGCATTTACGCTGTATTTCTATTTCCTCCCGGTTCATAGGTATCCCTCCCATATAGTATACTTCAATCCATTTCAAGGGAATATACCTTAAAAGTAAATAAGGGATATACCCTTATTGCATAATTGGATTGAGGTGACCGGCATGTACGAAAGAATCCGCAATATGCGGGAGGACAAAGACCTGACCCAGGCCCAGATGGCCGCCTATCTCAGCATCCACCAGACCACGTATTCCGACTACGAACTCGGAAATCTGAATATCCCCGTCTCCGTCCTGGACAAACTCGCCGACCTGTTCGGCACCAGCATCGATTATCTGGTAAACCGGACGGATGTAAGTAAACCGTATCCAAGATAGAGATATTAATTGGTTATTATGGTTGCTGCATAACAATACCCCGCCTCCGGCGGGGCGCGCGGAGTCGCGCGTAACAAGCGGTTTGCGCTTCGCGCAAATCCTTGATGCCGGGGCAATTCATTTGCCCCGAGCAGATAAAATGTCCCTCGGTACCCAAAAAGAAGAACAGGCATAGCCTGTTCTTCTTTTTGGTGGAGGTGAGGGGAGTTGAACCCCTGTCCGAAAGCACTTTGACGGGAATTTCTCCGGGCGCAGACGGTTATTTAGAATTCCCTTTCCCCGGCGAAAGCCGTCACTCTCCGGGTTCCGGTAGCTTCATTTTACATGCCGCGGGCAAAGCTTACCGCGGACACGTGCACCACTCAGTCACGCCCAACCCCGGCTCGTGGTCCTTCCGGGGCGGACGGCCGCGTTAATTACGCAGCGTAAGCGAGTTTATTGTTGTTCTTTAATTTATAAAGATGCCCATATTAAAGCGGTTGGGCGCCGCTGCCCGCTTATCCCGCCTCCACACCCCCGTCGAAACCGGTACACCCCCGCGGACGGGACGCTGAGACGAAACCGCGTCCCGTATCAACAGTATACACGATGGAAAGGGCGCTGAAAAGGGAAATGATTGCCTTGGGAAACTGGAAATGAACTTACACCTGTTCGGGAGGCGGATACTCCTGGCCGAAGGTTTCCACACGGACCCGGAGCATCTTCTGAGGCGTCAGCGGCGCGTCCGAGCGGCTCCGCTTCACGTTCACGATGCGGTCGGCCTCTTGCATTCCCTCGATGACCTTGCCGAAAGCCGCGTACTGCCCGTCCAGGTACGGCGCGTCCGCCACCATGATGAAAAACTGGCATCCCGCGGAGTTGGGGTTCTGGGCCCGGGCCATGGATAAAACGCCCCGGGTGTGGGCAAGGTCGTTGGGAAATCCGTTGCCGGAGAACTCTCCCTTGATGTTGTATCCCGGGCCGCCGGTGCCGTTTCCCCGGGGACAGCCGCCCTGGATCATGAAGCCGGGGATTACACGGTGAAAGATAAGTCCGTCGTAAAAATTTGCGTTCGCCATGAAAATGAAATTGTTTACGGTGTTGGGGGCGATCTCTGGATAAAGCTCGGCGCGGATGACGCCGCCGCCTTCCATTTCAAAGGTTGCCACCGGATTTTGACTCATGAGAATTCCTTCCCTTCCTAGATAAAAATGCCGGGAACGCCGTCAGTCGTCCCGCCTTCGGTCCTTCATGCTCCGGTCCATCTCCCGCCGGGCGTCTTTTTCCGCTTCGGCCTCCCGCTTGTCGTGGAGCTTCTTGCCCTTGGCGAGTCCCAGCTCCACCTTGACACGGGCGTTTTTGAAATAGACCGAGAGGGGGATCAGGGCGTATCCGTCCTGCCGGATGCGCCCGTAAAGCCGGAGGATCTCCTTTTTATGCATCAGGAGCCTGCGGGGCCGGACCGGATCCTTGTTAAAAATGTTGCCCTTTTCATAGGGGCTGATGTGCATGCCCCGGAGGAAAAGCTCCCCGTCGGAAACTGTGCAGTAGGAGTCCTTCAGGTTCAGCGTTCCCTGGCGGACGGACTTGACCTCCGTGCCGAACAGCTCGATGCCGGCCTCGAATTTGTCTTCCACAAAATAGTCATGCCACGCCTTGGGGTTTTTGGCCACCACCTTGATGCCCTTTGGTTCCACGGGAACACCTCCTTTCCGCGGGGACGGATGATTCCATAATAGAGTATGCTCAGGCCTTTTCCCGCATACACCGGATGAGCAGCTCCTCGGCCAGTACCGCATCCGCCTTGCCGCGGGTTTCCCGCATCACTTGGCCGATGAGGGACTTGACGGCCTTTTCCTTGCCTCCCAGATAGTCGGAGACCACCTTGGGATTGGCCTCGACGGCAGCCCGGCAGATGGCCAGGAGCGCGTCCTCGTCTACTCCCTCGAGGTCCTCCTTCGTGATGAACCGGGCGGCCGGCTCTCCGGTCTCCAGCATTTTGTCCAGGGCGGCCTTGGCCAGGTTCAGCCGCAGACCCTGGGCTTCCATCATGGAGCACAGCTCCCGGAGATGCTCCGCGGAAACGGAAATCCGGGCGGCTTCCTTGTCCTCCTCGGTTTCCAAAGTGCGGAAGATCTGTCCCAGGATGAAATTGGAGACGGCCTTGGGATTTTTAAGGCCCCGGGCGGCGGCCTCGAAATATTCGCAGATTTTCGGGTACCGGACCAGAAGACGGGCGTCCGCGTCGGAAAGTCCGAAGGAGGAGATGTAGCGGGCGAGCTTTGTATCGGGAAGTTCGGGAAGCAGGGCCCGGATTGCCTCGACTTCCTCCCGCGTCGTCACGATGGCCACCAGGTCGGGTTCCCGGAAGTACCGGTAGTCGTGGGCGTCCTCCTTGCTGCGCATGGACTCGGTGGTATTGTCCCCGTCGTTGTAGCGGCGGGTCTCCTGAACGACCTTTTCTCCCGACTCTATGAGATCGATCTGCCGGTGAAACTCGTAGTCCACTGCCTTTTCGATGAAGGAAAAGGAGTTCATATTCTTGATTTCCGCCCGGGTCCCCAGCTTTTTGCTTCCGGCCGGGCGCACGGACAGGTTGACGTCGCAGCGCAGAGACCCCTCCTGCATTTTGCAGTCGGAAATCCCGATGGATTTCATGAGAAGCTGAAGCTGCTCCAGATACTCCCGGATTTCGGACGCGCTCCGGAAATCCGGTTCGGTGACGATCTCGATGAGGGGCACGCCCCCCCGGTTATAATCCACGAAGGTGTTGCCCCCCTGGTGCACCAGTTTGCCCGCGTCCTCCTCGATATGGATCCTCGTGATCCCGATTTCCCGGCCCGAGGAGAGGGTGACATGCCCATGCTCGCACAGGGGCTTGTCGTACTGGGAGATCTGATAGGCCTTGGGAAGGTCGGGATAGACGTAGTTTTTCCGGTCCATCCGGGCGTCCCCGCGGATCTCGCAGTTCATCACCAACCCCGCCATGATGGCGTAGCGCACGACCTCCCGGTTGAGCTTCGGAAGGGTCCCCGGGTGCCCCACGCAGATGGGACAGCAGTTGGTGTTGGGCTCCCCGCCGAACCTGACACGGCAGGAGCAGAAAATTTTCGTCTGGGTGGAAAGCTCCACATGGGTTTCCAGCCCGCACACCATTTCCCAGCTCATAATTTTACCCCCATTTCCGCGCTGCGGATCCAGACCCTTCCGGTGGCCTCCTCGTACTGCCGGGCGGCGTTCAGAATGGTCCTTTCCCGGAAGTGGTTCCCGATGAGCTGCATGCCGATGGGAAGCCCTTCCCCGTCCAGCCCGCAGGGGACCGACACGGCGGGGATCCCGGCGATGTTCACGGGAACGGTGCAGATATCTGTGAGGTAGGTTTCCACCGCGTCCCGCTGCCCGGCGGAGCCGGACTCAAAGGCGGTCATGGGCACGGTGGGGGCCAGGATCATATCGCACCGGGAGAATGCCTCGGTAAAGTCTTGGATGACGGCGCCCCGGAGCTTCTGAGCCTTCTTGTAATACGCGTCGTAGTAGCCGGAGCTGAGCACGTAGGTGCCCAGAAGGATCCTTCGTTTCACCTCGGCGCCGAATCCCTCGCTCCGGGTGCGGCAGATCATGTCGTGAATGCTGGAGTACCCCGCGGCCTGATATCCGTACCGGATGCCGTCGTAGCGGCCCAGGTTGGAGGAGGCCTCGGCGCAGGCCAGAATGTAATAGACCGGCAGGGCGTACCGAATGGAGGGCAGGCCCACGGGGACAAGCTCGGCCCCCATCTCCCGGAAAACGGATATCGCCTGCTCCAGAGAGGCCTTTACGTCTCCCCGGATCCCCTCGAAATATTCCTCCGCGATCCCCACGCGAAGGCCGCTAAGGGATTTGGAAAGACCGGGGACCGCGGGCTCCTCCGAGCCGCAGCTGGTGGAATCCTGAGGGTCCTTGCCGGAAATGGCGTCGAAGACAATGGCTGCGTCCTCCGCGTCCTGGGTAATGGGCCCGATCTGGTCGAGACTGGAGGCGAAGGCCACCAGGCCGAAGCGGGAAACCGCGCCGTAAGTGGGCTTGAGCCCCACGAGGCCGCAGAAGCTGGCAGGCTGCCGGATGCTGCCCCCCGTGTCCGAGCCCAGGCCGTAGACCGCCAGGTTCCCGCCCACGGCGGAAGCCGCGCCCCCGCTGCTGCCCCCGGACACGTGAGTGAGATTCCGGGGGTTTTTCGCGCCTCCGTAGCAGGAGTTCTCGCAGGTGGAGCCCATGGCGAATTCGTCCATATTGGCCTTTCCCAGAAGGACGGCGTTCCTGGCCTTCAGTTCCTGCCAGACGAATGCGTCATAGATGGGAACGTACCCCTGGAGGATCCTGCTGCAGCAGGCGGTCTCCATCCCCCGGGTGGAGATGTTGTCCTTCAGGGTCATGGGAATCCCCTCCAGAAGGCAGATGGCCTCTCCCGCGGCAATCTTTTTATCCACCGCGCAGGCAGCCTGAAGCGCCGTGTCCGGGGTAATCCTCACATAAGCGTTGAGGGCTTTGTTGTCCGCCTCGATGGCGCGCAGATATGCTTCCGTAAGCTCCTTACAGGAAATCTTTTTTGTCTCCAGCAGCCTGTGCAGCTGCGCGATCTTTCCCATGCGTCTTCCTCCTTGCGCCGATGCTCGTTGCCTTCCGGTTATCCCCTGCGTCTGACGAGGAAAAACCCATCCTCGCCGCCGCCTGCGTTTCGCAGAATCTCCTCCTGGGGATAGGAGGGGGCGGGGACGTCCTCCCGGAAGACGTTTGAGAGCCGGTTGATGCCGTCAAACTCCGCCTCCGTACCGGCGTTGTTGATGGTGTCGGCAAAGGAGATGATATTGGACATTTCCTCCGTCAGCGCGTCCAGCTCCTCTTCCGAAACAAAGAGTTTGGCAAGAACTGCGAGATCCAGGATTTCTTCACGGGTGATCATGACGATGCTCCATTCTGCCGCGCGGCGGCGTAAAGTGATATACAAAAGGGCCGGGAAACGGTTCGGCGCTTCCCCTCTGCCCCGGGTTCAGCGGATTTTGATGTGAGTTTCCCGCAGCTGGGCCTCGGAGACGATGCCCGGAGCCCCCAGCAGCAGGTCCTGGGCGTTGGAGTTCATGGGGAAGGCGATGACCTCCCGGATGCTCTGCTCGCCGGTGATGAGCATCAGCATCCGGTCCACACCCGGCGCCATGCCCGCGTGGGGCGGCGCGCCGTAGCGGAAGGCGGAGTAAAGGGCGGAAAACTTCTCGATGATCTCCGCCTCCTCATAGCCCGCTATCTCAAATGCCTTCAGCATGATTTCCGGATCGTGGTTGCGCACGGCGCCGGAAGAGAGCTCCACGCCGTTGCACACGATGTCGTACTGGCAGGCGAGAATATCCAGGGGATCCTTTTCCTCCAGGGCTTTCAGCCCGCCCTGGGGCATGGAAAAGGGATTGTGGGTGAAGATGATCTTCCCGGTCTCCTCCTCCGCCTCGTACATGGGGAAGTCGGTGATGAAGCACATGCGAAAGCCCTCTTTTAAAAGCCCCAGGCGCTGCCCCAGCTCAGTGCGGATCTGGCCGGCCATTTTCGGGGCCAGATCCCTCCGGTCCGCGATGAAATACAAAACGCACCCCGGTTTGAGTCCGGCCCGGAGCTTAAGCTCCAGCCGCTGCTCGTCGGAAAGAAACTTGTCGATGGGCCCCAGGTAGTTCATGTTCTCGTCCACTTTGATATAGCCCAGGCCCTTCATTCCGATGGACATGGCAAAATTCAGCATGTGTTCGAAAAAGCTCCGGGGCTGCCCCGCGCAGTCGGGTACGCAGATGGCCCGCACGGTCTTCATGCGGAAGGGGGCGAAGCCCGTCTCCACGAAAAGATCGGAGATGTCGATGATCTCCAGGGGATTTCGAAGGTCCGGCTTGTCCGTCCCGTATTTCAGCATGGCATCATGGTAGGGAATCCGCGGGAAGGGGGGGGCGGAAACCGGAAGCTCGGAAAAGTGGGAAAAGGCTTCCGACAAGACCTCCTCAGCTACCGCGAAGACCTCCTCCTGGGTGGCGAAGGCCATTTCAAAGTCCAGCTGGTAAAATTCCCCCGGAGAGCGGTCCGCCCGGGAGTCCTCGTCCCGGAAGCAGGGGGCGATCTGAAAATACCGGTCGAAGCCGGAGACCATCAAAAGCTGCTTAAAGATCTGAGGCGCCTGGGGCAGAGCGTAGAACCTGCCCCGGTGCTTCCGGCTGGGGATCAGGTAATCCCGCGCGCCCTCCGGAGAGGAGGCGGAGAGGATGGGTGTCTGCACCTCCAAAAAGCCCAGCTTCTGCATCTTTTCCCGCAGGAATGCGATAAAGCGGCTGCGCAGCACGATCCGGCTGTGAAGGCCGGGATTCCGAAGATCCAAAAACCGGTACCGCAGGCGGATGTCTTCCTTCACGTCGGCGGCGGCGGATATTTCAAAAGGCAAAGAGTTGACGCATTTTCCCAGGACGGTGAGGGAACTCGCCCGGATCTCCACCGTACCGGTGGCGATTTTGGAATTGTAGGTGTCCTCGCTGCGGAGAACCACGGGGCCGGCGACGGATATGACGCATTCCCGGGTGACGCCTTCCAGCAGGCATTCCTCGTGAACCACCACCTGCACCACGCCGTAATGGTCCCGGAGGTCGATGAAAATAATGCCGCCGTGGTCCCGGATGGTCTCCACCCAGCCGGCGGCGCGGACCTCCTGCCCGATATCGTCTTCGGATATCTCAGCGCAGGTTTTGGTCCGGTATTCGTTAGCAGCGGTCATAATCAGCAATCCCTTCGTCGAGTCGGATGGAAATACGGGAAAGATGCCTGCACCTTCCGAGGATGCCGGAAAGCCCGGTGGGGCTTATGCTCCGGACATAATGCACAGACATCTTTGTCTATCTAGGCATCATACCATATAGGAGGAAAAATGTCTACCATTTGCTAAAAAGTGAAATGGTAGATGCTCCGTGAGGACGGAATCATCTGGCGCACCGAATCGGGATATGGTATAATAGCCGCAGAGCGGCTGTCATACCGGGCTGGACGGCGCGATTTGCTCCCGCCCTTCGGGCGGAACCGCAAACGATGCCATATACCGCGAAACGCATCGCGTTTGCGTTATACCGGCCGCAGAGCGGCTGTCATACCGAACGATATAGCGTGGCTGCCTCACCCTGTAGGGGAGGCCGGCGGCGCTGCCGCAGGATAGCCGGCAGGATACTAATTGAAACGGAGCGCGAAACAAGTGGATTTGACGGAAAGAACGATAGAGAGTGAAACGGTATATCAGGGCGTGGTGGTCAAAATCAAGGTGGACAAGGTGAGTATTCCCGGCGGCGGAAGGTCCGTCAGGGAAGTGGTGGAACATCCGGGCGGTGTCGCCATCCTGCCGCTGGATGAGGATGACAACGTGGTCACCGTGACACAGTACCGCTATGCCTTTGGGAAAGAGCTTCTGGAAATTCCGGCGGGAAAGATGGAGCCGGGGGAAAATCCGCTGGAGTGTGCCCGGCGGGAACTCCGGGAAGAGACCGGAATTTTGGCGGACGAATGGGTTTCTTTGGGGTCGATATACGCTTCACCGGGCTTTTGCGATGAGGAGCTGCACTTGTTTCTGGCAAGAGGCCTGAAGCAGGTGCAGGCGCAGCCGGATGAGGACGAGTTTCTTATTATAAAGCGCCTTCCCCTGGATTCTCTCGTGGAGATGGTGATGGCGGACGAGGTGCGCGACGCCAAAACGGCGGCGGCGGTTCTCAAGGCGGAGCGGCTTCTGAACCGATAGGTAAAAGCGGCGGTATCAACCGCTAAGGCTGAAGCCTCAGCCTCCGGCGGTTTCGGCGGGCAGGGATCCGGCCGGCGCGGCCGGTTTCGGCGGGAAAGGAGAAACCGATGGGCAAGAACATTCTCATCGTCGAAGACGAAAAGAATATCGTGGATATATTAAACTTCAATCTCCGGCGGGAGGGATACGAAACCATGGAAGCCTACGACGGGGAGCGGGGGCTGGAGCTGGCGCTGAAAAACAACCCCGACCTGATCCTTCTGGATGTGATGCTGCCTCGGCTGAACGGATTCGACGTCTGCCGGAAAATCCGGGAGCAGAAGATCACGACGCCGGTCATCATCCTCACCGCCCGGGAGGAGGAGGCGGACAAGGTCCTTGGCCTGGAAATCGGCGCCGACGACTATAT
This sequence comes from Papillibacter cinnamivorans DSM 12816, assembly GCF_900176335.1. GTDB lineage: Bacteria > Bacillota > Clostridia > Oscillospirales > Oscillospiraceae > Papillibacter > Papillibacter cinnamivorans. Next base: position 10,023 of record NZ_FWXW01000011.1, on the reverse strand, counting down.
CACAAAGCCTTTTTCCGTGCGGGAGCTTATGGCAAGGGTGAAGGCCAATATCCGCAGGACGGAGATGGTTCCCTCGCAGGACCCGAAACCGGAGGATTCGACCGGAATTATAGTATCCGGCAGGCTCCGCATCGACAGCGCCGGATATGAAGTACGCAAGGACGGGCGGTTCATCGAGCTGACCCAGAGGGAATACGAGCTTCTTCGGTTCCTGGCGGCCCGTCCGGACAAGGTTTTTTCCAGGGATGAGCTCATGAACCAGGTTTGGAACTACGATTTCTTAGGTGATGTGCGCACGGTGGACGTGACGGTGCGGCGGCTGCGGGAGAAGATCGAGAAAAACCCGGCGGAACCGGAATACATAATTACCCGCAGGGGAGTGGGGTACCTGTTTTCCTCCAGAGGAGACTGACCGGGAAGAGAATCGCCGGACGGATTTGCTGAAACCGTCGGGCTTGGAGGGGTAAAGAAATGTTTCGCAGCCTGCATATGAAACTGGTTTTGATCCTGCTCCTGCTGATCACCTCCCTTATGACGGTGATCGGTTCCTTTCTCATCAGCAGCGTCGTTCAGTTTTACCTGGACGAGTTTTATCAGCAGATGGGGGACGCCTTCGGCGAAGGGAACGCCAGCTTTGTCGCCGACCTGCGCAGCGCCGCCGTCCAGGAGGACGGAGCGGAGCGGATCCAGGTGATTCTGGAGGCAAACGCGGGTCTTTTGGGTATCAACTCCGGCAGCAGGAACTATTATATCCTCAACGGCGTGACGGGAGAGTTCATCACCGGATCGGACGAGGAAGGCGGGAAGGATTTGGCCGTCACCCCCAATATATTGACCGCTATAAACGGTCAGGTGGGGGACGACAGCGACATCACGGCCTCCTATATGGATGTGGCCGTTCCCATTTCCCCCGACGGAAATTCCCAGAACTCCTATATTATTTACATTCTGGACAATCGTCAAACAGTGGAGAAACTCAACTCGGAACTCGTTATGATTATTATAGAGGCGCTGATCTTCGGCCTTGTGATTTCTGTTCTGCTGAGCTTCCTGCTGGCGAAGACCATGATAACCCCCATCGAGCGGCTCACGGAGGGCACCGAACGGGTGGCGGCGGGAGATTTTTCCCACCGGATCGAAGTGGAGTCCGGGGATGAGATCGGCGTTTTGACCAATACCTTCAACCACATGGCAAACGTCCTGAAAGAGACCCTGGAAGAGGTGGAAAACGAGCGCAACAAGCTGGGAACGCTGTTTTTGCATATGACGGACGGCGTGGTGGCCTTTTCCAGGGACGGGAGCGTCATCCACTACAATCCGGCGGCGGAAATGATGCTCCACCGGAAACTGGAAGGCGAGAAATACGAAAAGATTTTCGGCGAGGCGGCCCGGTTTGAAAACCTGCTGGCCCTGGAACAGCCGGCTTTCGTGGAGGCGGAGCAGTCGGTGGCCGGGCGGAGCCTGGAGCTCTTCCTCGCCCCCTTCAGCAAGGACGAGGCCCAGGGTGGCGTCCTGGTGGTGATCCACGACGTTACGGAGCAGCGGAAGGCCGAGGAACTCCGAAGGGAGTTCGTGGCAAATGTTTCCCACGAGCTCCGCACGCCACTTACCAATATCAGAAGTTATGCCGAAACCCTGGCGGCGTCTCCCGACCTGCCGCCGGAAACCGCGGAGAGCTTCCTGGAGGTCATTCTCAGGGAATCGGACCGGATGACCCATATCGTGCAGGATCTCCTTACCCTCTCCCGCTTCGACTACGGCCGCATGGAATTGAAATTTTCCTGGTTTCCCTTCGGGGAGGCCATCGACAATGTATGCAGATCCATGCAGATGGAAGCTAAAAGGCACGGCCATAAGCTGGAAAAGAGCTTTGTGGGTACTCTTCCCCGGGTTTGGGGAGACCGGGAGCGGCTGGAACAGGTCATGCTCAACGTGCTGTCCAACGCGGTGAAATACACCCCCGACGGCGGCGAGATTCGCCTCACCGCAGGCACGGAGGGCGAAAGTGTCTGGATGGAAGTGACCGACAACGGGATCGGGATTCCCGAGGAGGACAAGGATCGGATTTTCGAGCGGTTTTACCGCGTGGACAAGGCGCGCTCCAGGGAATCGGGGGGCACCGGCCTGGGCCTTTCCATTGCAAGGGAGATAGTGATGCAGCATAAGGGAACGATTGAGCTTGTGAACCGCCCGGGTCCGGGTACGACGGTGCGCGTCACGCTGCCGATTGGAGGGAAGGCCGATGGGAGCCTCTGACAGGAAACGGTGCGTGGAAAAATGGAAAACGGCGGCGATTGTGCTGCTGGCCCTGAGCTCCGTATACCTCACCCTTCAGGTTCAGCTGTATACCGGGGGAAACAAGGAAACCTCTGCGGCGGCATGGATTTTGAGCCTGGCGGGCCGTATCGGAACGGGTTCGGACAGCGGCGAATCCTCCGGAGCGGCCGGGACGGGATTTCTAAGCGGTATTTCCGCCGTTCGCATTGCCGTGAAGAATGAAAACGGACGGTACGCTGTTCAGTACGATACCCAGGAGACCGGGGAACTGTTTGACGCGGTGGGAAACCTGCTGGGAGAAGCGGTGGGTTCCGCCGGGACGCCGGAGGCCGTTTCCGCCGAGCAGTGGCGTTCGGCCCTGGGCCGGGTGGGCGTTTATTTCGATTTTCTGGGCCGGATTCCGCTTTCTGCCCTGTCTCAGTGGCTGGGAGCCGACAACGCGGCCCTGGAAGGTTCGGCCAGAAGGATCCTTCTGGCCCTCGGCGATGAGAACACGGCGACACTGTATATCGCCGACGAGGCCGGCGGGGGGTATTACGCCTGCAGCACCGCCGTGACCGCAGCCAGCCTTACGGCGGATTTGTCCGGTTACCTTCCCAACGGGGCGTCCTTCGCCTTTGAACTGGGTGAAGAATATGTGGGTCTTCCTCCGTATACGATGGTACTACCCGATGCACCGCTTTTACATGTGCTTTCCGCCGTAAACCCCATGTCGGACGAGTCGGACAAGGAAACTCTCCTCAAGGCCCTGGATTTTAATCCCCATACCAATTCCCGCTATCCGGAGGCAAACGGCACGGAGGTAATCATTGAGAGTCTGCGCACTCTGCGCATCGGGACCGACGGGACGGTACAGTATCACAACAGCGGCGTGGGAGAGGGGAGCAAGCTCCGGATAACGGAAGATAACGACACGCCCACGGAAACCGAAGTGCTGGAGTACGTCCTGAGCCTTGCGCAGGAAACCGTCGGGAGTCTTGCCGGAGAAGGGAAACTGTATCTCATCGACCTGGAGCCCGGGGGAGAAACGGGAAGCTATACCCTTCGCCTGGGCTACCTGGTAAACGGGGCGGGAGTATATCTGTATAAGGACGGATATGCCGCCGAGTTTGTCATCCGGTCTTGGACCGTAAGCGACGCCACCCTCTATTTCAGAAGCTATACAGCGACGGAAACCGCTTCCGCCGTGCTTCCGGAACGGCAGACCGCGGCGGCGGTGGCGGCGGTGGGGGAGAGCGATCTGGCTCTTTCCTATATAGACGGCGGGGGAACGGAAGTCAAAGCCGGGTGGATTGTGAAATCCCAATCCTGAAAGACGGCGCATTCCGATTTACGGCATGGAGGAGGGATGGGACATGGAATGGTCCAAGCTGAAAACCATCATTATTTTGATTCTCGCCGTATCCAACGTGTTTCTGGCGGGTCTGCTGATATCCAGGGCAGCCGCCCGGGATGCGTCACAACAGGCCGCCATAGATCGCACCGTCGCGGTGTTTGAAAAAAACGGCATCCGGATGGACAGTGAAATCATACCCAAGGTCCTGACCTATAAAACCCTTCAGCTGGAAAGAAACCGGAACCGTGAACAGGAGATCGCCTCCGTGCTGGGCCGGTCGAGTTATTCCGATCAGGGCGGCGGAATCAGCATCTATTCCGGTGAAAACGGGACGGCTCTTTTTCGCGGCAACGGGGAATTTGAAATTCTCATGAATGACGGCGCGATCCCTGTGGATCCGGACAGTTATAAAGAATACGCATCGGAGCTGTTTGCACGGATGGGCTTCGATACCAAAGAAGGCTTTTCGCTTTCCGAGGAGGAGGACGGAACGGTTGCCGTTTCGTCGGGGCAGACGCTGGACGGCTCTCCCGTCTTCAACTGCCGCGCCATCGTGTCGTTTCTGGATGGCCAATTGATATCCGTCGCCGGGAGGCGCCTTACCTCCGACCCTGTGAGTTCGGAGGAGGCGGAGTCGATTTCGGTGGAAACCGCTCTGGTTCGGTTTTTAAACTATCTCAATGAGCAGGGAGACGTCTGCAACCGGATCGAGACGATCACTCCCGGCTATACGGCCCAGGCCACCGCGGTGGATCCTGTCCGCCTCGTGCCGGTATGGAAGATTGTCACCGACACCGGGGCATATTATGTAAGCTGTGAGACAGGCGCCGTGGAAAAAACGGAATAGGGGACCGCCGAAAAGAGAGCGCCGCTGTTTTTCTGCGGCGCAAGGATGGATTTTCCGGCGGGACAGCCGAGAGGTTTCATCAAAAATGGGAGAATATGGGCCGATAATTGCCAAATCTATCATTTTATTTGACTATTTTTATTTTGATTTTGTATAATAATAATGGTATACTAAATACCGCGAAACAAGCAGTCTGCCAAAGACATGAAAAAGGCGCGTGTTGTGCCGGAAATCGGCTGAGTGAAGAATAAAACGCCGGAGGACGGAAAAGGGCGGATCTGCCCGTGAAAACCGCCTGACGGCTGGATTGGGACGGAAAAGGAAGCCGCTGATCGCGGCTGAAGAAATGAGAGTTAAGAGGGTGCGGGCTTGACAAAATATATCATCAGAGGGGGAAATCCCCTTCATGGCGAGGTCAGTGTCAGCGGAGCGAAAAACGCCGCTGTGGCGATTATTCCGGCGGCATTGCTGGTGGAAGGGGTATGCCGGATTGAAAACATTCCTCAGATCAGCGATGTGACTTTGATCCTGAACATTTTGCAGGAACTGGGAGCGGACATCCGCGTGGTCAACCGCAACACCATGGATGTGGATTGCTCCCGCATCCGCAATTCCAGGGCTCCTTACGAGCTGATGCGGAAAATCCGGGCTTCGTATTATCTCATCGGTTCTTTGCTGGGCCGGTTCGGCAGTGCGGAAGTGGCCATGCCCGGCGGGTGCGATTTCGGGGTCCGCCCCATTGACCAGCATATCAAGGGATTTGTGGCCATGGGTGCCTCGGTGGAGGTGCGAAACGGGTTCATTCACGCCAGGACGGAAAACGGGCGCTTAATCGGGGCCCATACCTATCTGGACGTGGTGTCCGTGGGCGCCACCATCAACATCATGCTGGCAGCTACCCGGGCCCGGGGTATGACCATCATCGAAAACGCCGCCAAGGAGCCCCATGTGGTGGACGTGGCGAACTTTTTAAACTCCATGGGCGCGGATATCATGGGCGCCGGTACCGATGTGATCAAGATCCGGGGCGTGGAGACCATGCGGGGCGGCACCTATTCCATCATTCCCGACCAGATCGAAGCGGGAACATATATTGCCGCCGCGGCTGCCGCGGGCGGCGAACTTCTGATCCGGAATATCATTCCCAAGCATTTGGAATGCATCACCGCCAAATTCCAGGAAATGGGCGTGGAGGTGGAAGAGCAGGACGACGCTCTGCGCGTATGCCGCTCGGGGCCGCTTCAGCGCGTGAATATCAAAACCATGCCTTATCCCGGCTTCCCAACGGACATGCAGCCCCAGATGGCGGCGGTTTTATGCCTGGCCGATGGCACCAGCGTGATCACAGAGGGCGTCTGGGACAACCGCTACCGCTATGTGGACGAGTTCAAGCGTATGGGCGCCAGGATTCAGGTGGATGGCAAGGTGGCCGTGGTGGAGGGAACGGGAAAGCTCACGGGAGCCCCAATCCAGGCCTGCGATCTCCGCGCGGGCGCTGCCATGGTGATAGCGGGGCTGGCAGCCCAGGGCGTTACGGAGATCGATCATGTATACCACATCGAGCGGGGTTATGAGGACATCGTGGGGAAGCTCACGGGCTGCGGCGCGGACATCCGCGTGGTGGTTACCCCCGACGACGAGGACAAACAGGCCCAGGTGGGATGAAGGCGCGAACATACGCGTTTTGCTGAATCGGACCGGCATCGGCAGGGGGCGGCGGCGGGAGCCGGCGTTCCCTTTTTCATTCCAGCCGGCAGGAAATGGGTTCCTGCTTTGAAAATTCGTACATTTGGACGGTGGAAATCTTGCTCTCTGTCTGCACCTTTGCCAGCTCCTCCAGCGGGAACTGCCTGCTGGTTTCCTGCGGGAACGCTCATATCCTTGTGGACGCCGGAATCTCGGCCCGCAGGATTGCCCAGAGCCTGAAGTGCCTGGGCCTGTCCCTGGCGGATCTGGACGGGATTTTGATTACCCATGAGCACAGGGATCACATCGCGGGACTGGAAACCCTGGCGAAGCACTGCCCGGCACCCGTGTTTGCCGGGGAGGGGACGGCGGAAGCGCTCCTTGGATGCGCTCCCTCGGTAGGCCCGCGTCTGCGCCCGTTTATCCCCGGAAGCGGGTTTGAATTTAGCGGGGTGTGCGTCAGCTCCTTTCCTACGCCGCATGATACTCCGGTAAGCGTGGGCTACCGGCTGGAATCCGGCGGGCGGAGCGCGGCGGTGGCCACCGACCTGGGCTTTGTCCCCGAGGCGGTCCTGAAAGCCGTCAGCGGCGCGGATGTTCTGGTGCTGGAGGCCAACCATGACGTGGAGACCCTGAAATACGGACCGTATCCGTATTTTTTAAAGCAGCGGATTCTCGGTAACCGCGGACACCTGTCCAACGACGCCAGCGCTGCCGCCGCCTGCACCGCAGCCGGCGGCGGAACCCGCCGGATCATCCTGGCGCACTTGAGCCGGGAGAACAACACGCCAAAAATGGCGCTGGATACCGTGACACAGGCGCTTTTCCGCGCCGGGATCCGGGCGGGGGAGGATTTGGAGCTCAGCGTGGCCCCGCAATTTGAAATGGGGCCGCGGTACATACTGGATTGACGGGAGGACGGCCTTGCTGCACGTTGAAATGATTTGCGTGGGAAAATTAAAGGAAAGATTTTACGCGGATGCCGCCGGGGAATATGAAAAGCGCCTTTCCCGTTACTGCAGGCTCTCCATCCAGGAGCTGCCGGAGGAAAAGGCGGCGGACGACTCTCCCGCCGGCAGAGAAGAAGCCCGGAGGAAGGAAGCCAGGGAGATCGAATCCAGGCTCCAGGGCGGACCGCTGGTGGCGCTGTGCATAGAAGGGGAGGCTTATTCCAGCCAGGAGCTGGCCCGGTATCTCCAGAAGATGGAGCTGGCGGGGCACTCCAGGATAACCTTCATCATCGGAGGCTCGGAAGGGCTTCACGATTCTTTGAAAGACAAGGCAAACCTGAAGCTTTCCATGTCTCCCATGACCTTCCCCCACCATCTGGCCAGGGTCATGATCTTGGAGCAGCTTTACCGCGCGTTTAAGATCCGGGAGGGTTCCCGGTATCACAAATAACAAGCTCCGGTCGGGTTACATGCGGAAAGCGGATAAAATCACGGAAACCGGATAAGGAAGGAAGGCGGTAGTATGCCCTGGTGTCATACCTGCGAAACGGAATATGGGGAGGGGATCACCCGCTGCCCCGACTGCGGCGGGCCGCTTTCTCCCGAAATGCCCCCCGCCAGGATGAAAAAGGCCCGGCCGGTCTGGAAAAAAGACTCCGCGGAGGATACTCCCTGGCCGAAAACGGCGGATGGGCAGCCGGAGCGCGCGGTTTTTCTCGCCACGGTTTCCGACGTGGGGGTGGACGCGGAGCTGGTGATCAGCATGCTCCGGGCCTTCGGCGTCCCCGTGGTGCGTCAGTTTGAACACGGCGGCCAGCTGGGAAAGGTGATCCTGGGTTTTTCGGGGTACGGAGAGGACCTGTATGTGCCGGAGAGCATGCTGGATTTAGCAAGAGAACTCCTGGCCCCGCAACAGGATGACCAAGCATAAAAAGAGGCGGTGACAAATATGTCTTACAGCGACGAATACCGCAGATGGATGGAAAGCGGGGCCCTCACCCCGGAGGAGCTCGAAGAACTGGCGGCCCTGCAGAATAACGAGGGAGAGCTGGAAAGCCGGTTTTTCGGGCCTCTCGCCTTCGGAACGGCGGGGCTCCGCGGCACTATGGGCCTGGGGCTGAACCGGATGAACGCCTATGTGGTGCGCCACACCACCCAGGGCTTTGCCAAAGTGATTCTGGAGTCGGAGCCGGACGCGGCGGAGCGCGGCGTTGCAATCTGCATGGACTGCCGGATGAACAGCGCCGAGTTTGCCAGACAGGCGGCCTGTGTCATGGCGGCCAACGGGATCCGCGTGCGCCTGTTTGAGGCCATGCGACCCACGCCGGAGCTCTCCTTCGCCATCCGGGAATACGGATGCATGGCGGGGATCAACATCACCGCAAGTCACAATCCAAAGGAATATAACGGCTATAAGGTATACTGGGAGGACGGCGCGCAGCTCCCGCCGCAGCACGCCGCGGCGATTGCCTCGGCACTCCGGGAGATCGACATGTTCTCCGGCGTGCGCACCATGAAGTATGAGGACGCCGTGGGCAGTGGCCTTATCACCCTCCTGGGAGGGGAGACCGACGAGCGTTTTTTGAAGCGGGTCCTGGAAATGGCCAGCGACAGGGACGTGGTGGCCCGGGTGGCCGACCGCTTCAAGATCGTATACACTCCGTTTCACGGAACGGGATACCGGCTGGTTCCCGAAGCGCTGCGGCGTCTGGGGATGAAGCACATCCTCTGCGTGCCGGAGCAGATGATCCCCGACGGGAGCTTTCCCACGGTAAAAAGCCCCAACCCGGAGGAAGCCGCGGGCTTTGCTCTGGCCGTGCAGCTGGCCAGGGAAAACGACGTGGACCTCATTATCGGCACCGACCCGGACGCCGACAGGGTGGGCATCATGGTTCGGGAGAAAAACGGGGAATATGTCACCGTCTCGGGCAACCAGACGGGAGTGCTGCTCCTGGACTACCTCATCGGCGCAAAGCGCCGGGCGGGTACCCTTCCGAAAAATCCGGCCGCCCTCAAGACCATTGTGACCACCGAAATGGCAAGGCGCGTGGCCGAAGAAAACGGCGTTTTGTGCTTCGATACCTTTACCGGCTTCAAGTTCATGGCCGAGAAGATCAAGGAGTTCGAGGATACGGGCGGCCCGAATGTGATCTTTTCCTACGAGGAGTCCTATGGGTATATGGTGGGGGACTACGTGAGGGACAAGGACGCCGTTACCGCCTCCATGCTGCTCTCCGAGATGGCCGCCTGGTACGCCTCCCGGAATATGACCCTCTCCGACGCTCTTGCGGAGCTCTATGAAAAATACGGGCATTACATGGAGCGGACGGTGAACCTCATGATGCCGGGCCTGGACGGGATGCGCCGCATGAAGCAGCTGATGGAAGCCCTGCGGGAGCGCCCCCTGGCGCAGGTCGCCGGGACCCCCGTACTGAAGCTCCGGGATTACCGGGACGGAACGGTGCGGGATCTTCACGCGGGTAAGGCCGGTAAAATGGAGCTTTCCGGCTCGGATGTTCTCCGGTTCGATTTAGCCGATAAAACCGCCTTTATCGTTCGGCCCTCGGGAACCGAGCCGAAAATCAAGGTATACGTTCTGGCGTGCGGAAACACCATGGAAGAATGCCGGGAAAAGGTGAGCCGGTACGGGGCCTTCGCGGAAACCCTGGGCGGCTGAAACGCAATAGAAAGGCGCGGCCGGTTAAACCGGCCGCGCTTTTCTATTCCGGGAAAGGGTTTGTCCGGGCCGGAAACTGGGATATAAAATGCACAGCAGGAGGCTGCGCGTCAAGTAAACTTGACACGCAGCCTCCTTTCTGTTATACTGCATGTAAGGTAAACATGACATGCGGGAGGGGTGCCCATATGAAAAATCACGTCCGGAAGCTTCGGGAGGAGCGCGGGCTGACCCAGAAGGAACTGGGTGA
>NZ_FWXW01000013.1:35452-36146 GCF_900176335.1 Papillibacter cinnamivorans DSM 12816 | reverse complement strand
CGGATATCCATGGCCGTATCCGCTCCGGTGAGGCTCATACCGATTTGCAGGGCGGTTCCCAAAAGCGTCACATCGTCGGTATAGTTCCCCAGTATCACCTGCCGGAGAGACTCCGCAAGGTACTCCTCCGCCCTGCCCGAATCCGTGCCCTTTGTCTGCCCATCCCGCGCCGTTTGGTAATCCGGGGATTCCCAGAGGGAAACGTCCGCGAGACTGTACGTACCGTCTGCCCCGTGGGAGGTTTCCCCGTTTCCAGTATATCCCTCTTCCTCCCGGGAAGCAACCGTTTCCTGGGGAAGGGGGACGTACAGGTTATAGAGGTCCAGGATCTCCTGTTCCCTCTGCTCCTGCCGCTGGCGGTCGATCTCTTCCGTCCATTCGGCGATAAAGCGGTCCAGGTCCCGCCTGTTTTCGGCGGCATACTGTTTTTCCAGCAGATCCAGCGTCTTCTGCTCACGCTCCGCATTATCATACTGATATGCGTCGGAAAAACCCTGGATCTTTGCTTTCTGCAATTGGATCGCTTTTTCCAGGCTCTTCAGCCGGTCGGCGGGGCTTGCCATGTTCTCCTCGGCGTACCGGTTCTCCCGGAGCATCCTGCTGTCCGCGGCGGCTGTGTCCGGCTTATGTTCCTCTTTGGATTCCAGACTGTCCGCCGGGGTGTAAGGAATGCTTTCCGGGTTTACCGTTTTAC
>NZ_FWXW01000013.1:0-34947 GCF_900176335.1 Papillibacter cinnamivorans DSM 12816 | reverse complement strand
CCCGGTTTTCGGCTGGGTGACCGATACGGAAACGCCGGGGATTCTCACATCGTCCAGCCGCGTTTCCTGCAGTGACAATTTTCCCAATGTGCACATTCCTTTCTTTCCCGTATTCCGGTTTTATCCGTACACATTGTATGGATTTTTGTCTGATTTTGGAAAGCGACGCGAGGGAAAATCGTTCGACAAAATACTCCTTCTTTTTCAAAATGTACCTTTATTGCTTTCCCCCCGGCGGGGAGCGTGCAGCTTTCATCCAAAGCCCTCGTAATCAATTCTTTTGTTAGAAATGTTCTTAAAAACAAAACGTACGCGCCGACCGCGGGCGGCTCTCGCTGCCACCAGCTTGCAATACAATGGAACCGCACTTTCACGCTTTTATGCACGAGAGTAATTTTTCCACCTGTCGTGCACTACTTTTGATACAGGACGGACAATTTCTGGGAACCCGGTCTTTGCCCCTGTTTGATTTGAATATTTCGCACGAGCAAATTGCATAATTCTTACCTAAGTTATAGACAAGAGAGGAATTTTCTGCTATAATGGCAGAAATAAAACAGCATACGGAAACAGAACAAAAGAAACCGGCAGGCAAGCGGCCTTTCTCCGACAATGACGTCTGATCGTATCAGAGCATCATTTTTTTCAGGAGACGGCTTATGTCTGCCTGTATTTTGACGGTCTGGACAGAGCTGGGAGATGGTTTTTTGATTACAATGGAAAACGTGGAGAAGCATTTCGGAAAACTCCATGTGCTGAAAAACATCAATTTACATATCGAAACGGGAGAAAAACTGGTGGTCATCGGGCCGTCCGGTTCCGGGAAAAGCACTTTGATCCGGTGTATCAACGCACTGGAGAAACCAACCTCCGGCTCCATCACGGTGGACGGCGTGGAGATCACCGCCCGCAAGGCACCCATCAACACGGTGCGGCAGTCGGTGGCCATGGTGTTTCAGAGCTTTAACCTGTATCCCCATAAAACGGTGCTGGAAAACCTGACCCTGGCTCCCATCAAGGTGCAGGGCGTTGACCGCAAGAAGGCGGAAGAGACGGGATACGCCTATCTGGAGCGGGTGGGACTGACCGAAAAGGCGCACAGCTTCCCCTCCCAGCTGTCCGGCGGGCAGCAGCAGCGGGTGGCCATCGCGCGGGCCCTGAACATGCATCCGAAAATCATCCTCTTCGACGAGCCCACTTCCGCCCTGGACCCGGAAATGATCCAGGAGGTGCTGGACGTCATGGTTGGGCTCTCCAAGGACAATATCACCATGGTGGTGGTGACCCACGAGATGGGGTTTGCCCGCCAGGTGGCGGACCGGGTGATCTTCATGGACGACGGAGAGATCGTGGAGAGCGGCGCGCCGGAGCATTTCTTCACAAATCCCTCCAGCGACAGGACCAAGCTGTTTTTGAGCAAAATCCTCCGGTAAAAAAGTGGAACTATTAAAAGTATCCAAACGTTTTCATGTGCTGAACGACATTTTTTATTAAGAGGAAAGGATGAATCGTATGAAGAAGAAACTGTCTCTGCTTTTTGCCGCCCTGTTCCTTCTGGCGGCGGCGACCGGCTGCTCCGGCGGAACCTCCGCGACGCCGACGCCCACGGCCACGCCGGCTCCCACCGAGGAAACCAGCGAGCTTCCCGCTCAGCTCCAGGCCATTGTTGACCGGGGTGTTCTGCGGGTTGGCACCAAGGTGGACGTTCCCAATTTCGGCTATCAGGATCCGAAAACCGGAGTTGTGGAAGGTCTTGAGGTGGACATCGCAAAGCTCATCGCCAAGAAGCTCCTGGGAGACGAGACCAAGATCGAGACCCAGGGCGTCACCGCCCAGACCCGCGGTCCCCTGCTGGACAACGACGAGGTGGACATCATCATCGCAACCTTCACCATTACCGACGAACGCAAGCTTTCCTACAACTTCACACAGCCCTACTACACGGACAGCATCGGCTTTTTGGTGAAAAAGGATTCCGGCTATAAGGAAATCAAGGATCTGGCGGGCAAGACCATCGGCGTTGCCCAGTCTGCCACCACAAAAGCCGCCCTGGAGGATAAAGCCAAGGAACTGGGCATCACCTTCCAGTACGCGGAATTTGCCAGCTATCCCGAAATCAACGCTGCTCTGGCTTCCGGACGCGTCGACGCCTTCAGCGTGGATAAGTCCATTTTGCTGGGCTATGTGAACGACAGCACGGAAATTCTGGAAGAGGGTTTCAAGCCCCAGGAGTACGGCATTGCCTGCAAACTTTCCAACACCGATCTGGCCGCCTGGCTGGACGAATTCGTTTCGGAAATCAAGGCCGACGGTTCTCTGGACGCACTGATTGAAAAGTGGAACCTGGGGTAAACCGAAAAATCCGCATACGTCGGCAGGAAGTCTGAATTCCTGCCGCAAAGGGCAATTTCCCGGCGCGCGGCAACAGCCGCGCGCCGGGAAATGCCGGTAAGCGCCGCGTAATCCCCTTCTACGGCCGTGCCTTGCGGGAGACGCCGGCGGGTATTCAAAGGATGTGAAGGAATGTTTTTAAACAGCGGACCCTTTGCGCTTTTTAAATGGGAGGCTCTCTTTTCCGACTGGCATATCTTTGCAGCCGGGTTTGGATACACCCTGCTGATTTCCCTCTGCGCGCTGATTTTATCTCTTGCAATCGGCGTTCTGGTGGGAATCGCCTCCACCACCCAGTCCCGCTTGCTCCGGGCAATCGCGCGGGTCTATGTGGAATTTTTCCAGAACACTCCTCTTCTCATCCAGATCTTTTTCCTGTTCAACGGCCTTCCCTTCCTGGGAATCGTCCTCAACATCACCACCATCGGAATCATCGGCGTGGGGATGTACCACGGAGCGTACATCGGCGAGGTGGTCCGCTCGGGGATCGGCTCCATCGCAAAAGGGCAGCTGGAAGCAGCCCTCTCCCAGGGATTTTCCTACTGGCAGTCCATGCGCTATATCGTCATCCCCCAGGCGACGCGAATCATCCTGCCCCCTCTCACAATGCAGGCGGTGAACCTCATCAAGAATACCTCCGTCGTGGCCATCATCTCGGGAGCGGACATCATGTTTACCGCGAAATCCTGGTCCTCCGGGAACATATACTACGGGCCGGCCTATGTGGTGGCGGGGCTTTTGTATTTCATCCTCTGTTTCCCGCTGGCGACCCTGGCCAAGCGGATGGAGGACAAGACTCAGGGCGGGCCCGCCGAGGGGAATCCCAACGCCGTCCCTGAAAAGGCTTAACACTGTTTTCCGACTGAGTCCGCGACAAATCATTTCTTGCGCCGATCGGGCAGGCATATCCCGGACGGGCGCGGAATCGAGGTAACCATGAGCGCGATCTTTACACCGGAAAATATGCTCTTCATCCTGGCCGGGCTGAAGACTACCTTATATATTTCCGTCATATCGATCCTGCTGAGCACCCTTTTCGGGACGATTCTGGGCGTTCTGCGCAGCCTTACCAGGGGCGTACCCCGCGCCATTGCCGCGGTATACATAGAAGTGGTGCGCAACATCCCGAATCTTCTTTGGATCTATGTGATTTTTATCGTCTTCCGGCTAAAATCCATGGACGCGGGCGTTGTGAGCTTTACCATCTTCACCTCCGCCGCCGTGGGCGAGATCGTCCGGGGCGGGCTCAACTCAGTGGGCAAGGGACAGTGGGAGGCCGCCCGGAGCCAGGGCTTCAACCTCTTACAGGTACTTTGGTACGTCGTTCTGCCCCAGGCCATGCGGAACATGATCCCGGCGCTGGTTTCCCAGTTTGTTACGGTGATCAAGGACACGAGCTTCCTCTGGTCTGTTATCGCCATTCAGGAGATCACCGGAAAGGTGACCATCCTCATGGGGCGGTATTACAAGGTGAATCAGGTGTTTATCCTGTACGGCATCCTGGCGCTGACCTATTTTGTCATCAACTTCGCCATTTCTCATTTTTCCAGAAGGCTGCAAAAAAGGCTCAGCTATTGAATCTGAAAATACCGCCGGAGGCTTTCGCCTCCCGGCTCAGACTGTCCAAATAGTGCCTTTGGCACTATTTCGAATGGGATGCGGCATGTCGCGCGCACGAATCGTCCGCCTGTAGCGAACCATTCGCACACTTACAAGCCGAGAAGTGTTTTTTTGAGCCCAGGTCATCGTGAAAAACGATGCAATTTCATTCGCGCCGCGCGCGGCGCGAACTCTGCGAGACTTTTTCTAAAAAATTGTACCGGGAGGCTTTCGCCTCCCGGTTTTTGTTTTTTGAATATGTACAAAAGCTGTCGTATCACACGAACCACTCGGGGGCGCGGCGGGCGGTGAACTGGGCCTCCAGTTCCTCCTTATGGCGGAGATAGTTGGAGTCGTCGTAGTACTTTGCGCCCACGGGGCATTTTTTAACGCAGGCGCCGCACTTGATGCAGATACCGATCATACGCTTCGGGTCTTCCGGGTCGATGGAGCCCATGGGGCACGAATTTACACAGATCATGCACCGGGTGCAGGTTTCCTTTGTTTTGGGCGTCACCTTCCGGATGTCCACAAACTCCCCCAGGGGATTTTTCGGGCGGTAATAGGGGCGGTAGGGCCTGCAGCCGGCGCCGGAAACGGGAGCTTCCCACCCGGCTTCCAGCTTTTCCTTTACCTTTGCGGCAAAGCGGGAAACCTCCTCCATGTCCCGGCCGTCCGGGCGGCCCGCCCCCATGGTGCGGGAAAAGGAATGCTCCCCTACAAAGGCTCCCGCCGCAGCGACGCGAAAGCCGCGGGAGGTCAGAAGATCGATCAGCTCCACAAGGGCGTCGTCATAATTCCGGTTGCCGTACACCGTTATTGCAACGGCGCGGGCCCCGTTTCCCTCCAGAGTACCCAGATACGGCAGCAGCACGTTGGGAACCCGCCCGGCGTAAACCGGAACGCCCAGGACAACAAGATCGTCTAATCCAAAAACCGCCGGATTTTTCCTCTCCTCCGGGAGGGTAAAGGATCTCGTTTTGCAGGTATCCCCTTCCGCGAGAAATTCGGCAAGCCCGCGGACGACCTTTTCCGTGGTCCCCGTGGGGGAAAAATACATGGCAGTCACATTTTGTTTCATACTCTACCTCCAAACTTCCCTCCGCCCCGGTAGAGCGGATATGGCCGAAAGTTCTCTCCGACAGGACGCGAAGCAGGGTCCTTCCGCCTTATATGAACCACTCCGGCTCCCTGCGGGCGGAGCAATGCTTTTCCAGGCTCTCCGCAATGGCAAAGATCATGGGACTATCATAATATTTTGCTCCCACGGGGCATACCTTCACGCAGGCGGAGCACAGGATGCATTTCCCGCTGAGAGCCGCCGGGTCTTTATCATCGATACAGCCCGTGGGGCATACCTTGAAACAGAGCATGCATTTGATGCAGGTGTCTTTGAGCTTAGGGGCCAGAGTCAGAGTGTCGATGAGTTCCCCCTGGGGCGTTTTCATGGGTTTTATGGGCTTGTACGGACGGCTGCCGGGAATTTGTGGCGCCTTTAAATCGCCGCCGTCCAGCTTTTCCTTCACCAGGCGGGCGAAGCGGGACGCTTCCTCCAGATCCTTTTCGTCGGGGCGGCCGGCCGCCACGAGGCTCGTGAAAGTGTGCTCCCCGATAAAGGCTCCCGCGGCAACGACGCGAAAGCCCCTGGCTTCGAGTATATCTGCAAGTTCCAGGAGCGCGTCTTCATAGGCCCGGTTCCCGTATACCACAACGGCCACGGCCAGGGCTCCGTTTCCCTCCAGCGTCTCCAGATACGGCGGCAGCAGGGCGGGAATCCGGCCGGAGTAGACGGGTACGCCTACAACCGCCAGGTCGTCCTTTCCGAATACGGCGGGAGTCTTCCTCTCTCCCGGTTTTGTGAAGGATCTGTTATCGTATGCGTCTGAACCCGCAAGAACCCGGGAAATCTCCCGCGTCACCTTTTCCGTCGTCCCCGTGGGGGAAAAATACATGGCCGTCACTTTTCTTCTCATTTTACGCCTCCAGTCCCGTCTTTTTGTTCCGCAGTACGGAACTTTCATCGGGTTTTTTACCATCATACCCCACACCGCGGGAAAACGCCAGAACAAATCTGATTTTTGGTTATCAGCTACCGCAATAAATATTATAAATTATCTCACATATTACCTTGACACGCGAGGTATTATGTGTTACATTGTTCTCGGTAAAAGAACAAGGGGGTGGCCGAATGTCCATTACATCGGACCTGATCCGTGGAAACACGGAAACCATCGTCCTGTCGCTCCTGCGAAACCGGGACAGTTACGGATATGAAATCAACAAGACGATACAGGATCGGACGGGCGGCCGGTACGAGCTGAAGGAAGCGACGCTCTATTCGGTGTTCCGCCGCCTGGAGGAAGCGGGGCTCATCCTCTCCTACTGGGGAGACGAGGCCACCGGAGCCAGGCGAAGATACTATTCCATCACGCCCGCGGGGCGGGAGGCCTACGAGCAGAACCTGAAGGACTGGCAGGAGGCCAAGGAAATCATCGATAAGCTGATTTGAGGGGGATCGAACATGAAAGACAAACTCAGGGCATACATCGACAGCCTGTTTTCCGACGCGCCCAAAACAAGAAAGGCCTATGAACTCCGGGAAGAACTGCTGTCCAATCTGAACGCGAAATACGACGATTTAATCAGCCGGGGCTACTCCGAGGAGGAGGCTTATCAGGCGGCCGTGGCCGGCATCGGGGACGTGAGCGAGCTGATCGCCGCACTGGGCGGCGGCGACGTATTCGGAGGACCCGACGAGCGGCAGCGGAAAAAATCCGCCATGATGGTAGCTCTGGCCGTGATGCTCTACATTGTGGCCATTGTACCCGTCATACTCTTTCACAATCTTGCGGGCGTGGTGTCCCTGTTCGTAATCGGCGCCGCGGCAACGGGGATCCTCGTCTACAACGCCATGACCCAGCCCAGGTATTACAGGGCGGACGAGACTCTGGTGGAAGAGTTCAAGGAATGGAAAAGCGCAAACAATGACAGGATCCGGCTGCAGAAGAACATCTCCGCGGCCCTGTGGCCCCTGATCGTGGTCTGCTATTTCTTCATCAGCTTTATTTACACCGCCTGGGCCTGGTCCTGGATCATCTTCATCCTGGGCGCGGCCATAGACAAAATCATCAAGCTCGTTCTGGAGCTGAAGGAGTGAAAGAATGAAACGATCATATACAGGCACCGTTATCCGCCTGATCATCTGGATCGTCATCGCCGCGCTCCTCACAGGGCTCCTCGTACATCTGATATCGGGCGGTACCACAAACTTCGTGTTTAAACAGCCTTTCCGGTTCGCCATCACACTGGCAGACGGCGGCGAGCTCAGGGAGCACAGCAACGAAGCCTTCGATGCCTCCGCCGTGGACGAGATTAACGTGGACTGCAGCGTGGGAGACGTTGAGGTGACCAAATCCGAGGACGATCAGATCCACGTTCGGGTGGAAATCTCGGAAAAATCCGAAGACCGCGCCGCGGCAACCAGCCTGGACGGCGGCGTCCTTTCCATCAAGCAAAAATCCGGCGGCGTAATCGTTTTTGAAAACTATCGCCATATCGTACACATCGCTCTTCCGGAGGGCTGGGAAAAGAAATTCACAGGAAGCCTCTCCACCGGCGATATCACGTTTACCGGCACCTACCGGTTCACGGACGCGGAGTTTTCCCTCTCCACCGGGGATTTTGAGGCCGGCGGCATAAAAGCCGACACTCTTTCCGTCAAAGGCAGCACCGGCGACATCCGCCTGGATTCATTGACTGCCGGCAGCATTCTCCTGCGGTTATCCACAGGAGACATCAACGTGGACGGCCTTACTGGCGCGGGGACACTGAAAACCAGCACCGGGCGGATCGACGCGGTCCTTTTCTCCCTCACGGGGGACATGGAGATAACAGATTCCACGGGAGACATAAGTCTCACCATGAAGGCTCCCATTTCGGCTAAGGTAACGGCGGAAACCTCGGTGGGCAGCGTACGCTCCGATTTCGCCATGGTATATACCGACAACAGCGTCACCGGCGACAAGGCGGAGGCCGAAATCGGCAAGCCCCCCTATCCGTCTTTGTACGTGAAGACCTCCACCGGCAGCATCCGCATCAACAAAGGCAGCTGACAAAACGGTTAAATCGGTCTTAGCGCGGCGCCGCCAAAACGGCGCTGCGTTTTATTGCGTAACGCGGTAAACCACCCGCTAAGCCGGTGGAGGAAAATACCTTTTACCGCCTGAATAATCCCGCCCTCAGGCGAAAAGCCTCCCTTGTGAAAGGGAGATGTCAGGCGAAGCCTGACGGAGGAATTCGGGAGAAAACAGGAAACGATCCAGAAAGAATGCTGCTTCACGAATCGGAATCCCACCACCGCTGAAGCGGTAAGTTTCCTTTTGACAAGGGAGGCAAGGACGCTAATAACCCATTTATGGACGGCGTGACGCTACGGTACGAATAGGCGATCATTCGTAGGCTTCAGCCCCGCCGGTAACAGGCCATTATAGGGCAAGAGCAAACCGAGGGCTAAGCCGGCGGTTGAGCTTGTCGAAAAAGTGCCTAAGGCACTTTTCGAATGGGATGCGGCTCGTTGCGTGCACGAATCGTCCGCCAGGGGCGAACCATTCGCACACTTACAAGCCGGGAAGTGTTTTTTTCGACGCACAGGTCGTCGGAAAAAACGATAGGATTTCATTCGCGCCGTGCGCGGCACGAACTCTGCGAGGCTTTTTTGACAGTCTGAAACCGAGGGCTAAGCCGGCGGTTTTGATTTCAGAAAATATACCGGAGGACAAACACTGGATTTTCTGATACACTGGAAACACTGCTCTCATTTTATATCCGCAGAAGGAGATACGGTATGCTGGAGGAAATCTTACGCTACAATAAATCATTCGTTGAAAACAGGGAATACCGGAAATTTGAAACCGATAAATATCCCCACAAGAAGCTTGCCATCCTGTCCTGCATGGACACACGGCTCACCGAGCTTCTTCCCGCCGCACTGGGACTTAAAAACGGCGACGCGAAAATCATCAAAAACGCGGGCGCCGTGGTCTCCTCCCCTTTCGGCAGCGTGATGCGCAGCCTCGTCGTGGCCATCTACGAGCTGGGCGTGGAGGAAATCCTCGTGGTGGGTCATCTGGACTGCGGCATGCAGCACCTGGACGCGGACAGAGTCCTGGAGAATATGCTGCGGCGCGGAATATCAAAGGAGACCCTGGAATTGGTGGAGTACTGCGGGGTCAATTACCACCGATGGCTGGAGGGGTTTGAAAGCGTCGAAGCCTCCGTGAAAGCGTCGGTGGAGTCCATCCGAAACCATCCCCTGATCCCGAAGGACGTGCGGGTATACGGACTTGTCATGGACCCGGTCACGGGAAGCGTGGAACAGCTGTAAAGGAAACGGCCGGGGCAAAGCATGCGTCTGCGCTTTGCCCCGGCCGTATTCTTCAATCGGCAATCCGTGCTTATGATCTCAAACCAGTCCGCCGTTCACCCGGATGTTCTGGCCGGTAATCCAATGGGATTTTTCGCTTACCAGAAGGTCTATGGCGTCGGCTATGTCCTCCGGCTCCCCCAGGCGGCCGAAGGCGATGTTCTGGCACATTACGGCCCGCTGCTCCGGGGTCCTGGTGGAAAGGAGCAGCTCGGTGGCCACAGGGCCGGGGGCAACGGCGTTGATGGTGATGTTCCGCGGGGCGAATTCCTTGGCCAGGTGCCTCGTGAACTGCTCCACGGCGCCCTTTGTTCCCGCGTATACACTGTAGGTGGGTATCATCTGCAGATCCACAGAGGAGGAAATATTGATGATCCTGCCGCCGGATTCCATTCTCAGCATCGCTTCCCGGCAGGAAAAATACAGGCCCTTGACATTCAGCGCGACGACCCTGTCAAACTCCTCCTCCGTCACCTCGGTTATGGGTTTATGCGCCGCAATCCCCGCGTTGTTCACCAGAATGTCCACGCGGCCGAAGGCGGATATGCATCCGTCAAACAAAGCCCTGATCCCGCCGACGGTGCTTACATCCGCCCGGACCGCCTCTGCCCTGCCGCCCTTCCCGCGGATTTCCTCCACTACCTTCATCGCCTCATCCGGACTTCTGGAATAATTGACCGTCACGGCGGCACCTGACGCTGCAAGGTGCTCCGCGATCGCTTTCCCGATTCCCCGGGACGCTCCCGTCACGATGGCCGCCTTTCCAATGAGAGCTTCCATAGAACACTTCCTTTCCGCCTGCATTCGGGTTTTTTACCCGCCGCCGCATCACCAGTATATCACAGGACTGATCCGCCGGAAAAGGACTTTTCAGGCAGGTAACAGATACCAGATGAAGTGTGACCAGAAATGTTTTACCTTCGTTTTCTTTCTCCGCGAAAGTGCCGAAGTATTCTGTCCGGCGTCTTTTCCTCCGGATCAAAACTATATTATTGTATCACTTGTGTCATTATAATTTATATATATTCCTTGTATTTGTGTATTTGTCGAATTATTCACACGATTATTATATCATGTTCTTTCTTATCGTTATCCTTTTCACGAATGTCACGGTTCTTCACTTTCTGCAATCTTCGCTATTTGCATTGCAGCCGGCATCATGTTACAATATCAGAAGGTATTGGGATGCATTTGTCTTATCGTATCAACGATAGGATTTATTCTTATATTGGCACCAGGAAAAGGGAAAGGAAGAGAGCAATGGCACAATTCGAGACCAAACTTTACGGTAACTTCCCGGAAATTGCGGACAGCCTCCACGAGGAAATCATGGCCTCGGCAATGACCATCCGGCTCACCGGGCAGACCGAGTATTCCTCCGGCGAATTCCACGTCTCCACCTTCGTATACGACAAGTATTACATGCGTAATTCCAGCCGGGCGAGTCTCACCCTTACCATAATCGGAAACGGCCGGGAAATTACGGTTTCCGCGATCGGCTCCGGCGGCGGAAACAGCGCGCTGTTCAGCTTTTCCTGGGGCGCGGAGGAGAACTTTGTCTCGGTGGTGGAGCGAGCCGTCCGTCGCTGGGCGGAACAATGAGTCCGGAACACTGCAGAATACCCTTATAGGCCGGGCAACCGTCCAATTCAATGTAAGGAGAGATAAGAATGTACACCTGCGACGCATGCCAGATGAATTCCTGTTACAAGAAGGAACCCACCGGTTATCCCAAAAACTGCCCCTGCCCGGACGAGGCGCATGTGGAGGCGTGTAAGGAGCTTTACAGCGATCCTGAGAACATGATGATCTCCCACAATTCCGCCCTGGTGGAGGCGGAAGGCTATCTGCGGAAAAACCGGCTGGAGGAAATCATGGATTTCGCCCGCAAATGCAATTATCATAAACTCGGCGTCGCTTTCTGCCTGGGCATGAAGCGGGAGGGGAACATACTTTGCAACATACTGCGGCACAATGGCTTTGATGTGGTCGCGGTCGCCTGCAAGCACGGGCGCATTCCCAAGGAATTCATCGGGATCAAGGATGAGGAAAAGGTGCGTCCCGGAACCTTCGAATCCATCTGCAACCCCATCGGCCAGGCACTTCTCATGAACCAGCAAAAGACCGACCTGAATGTCATGATGGGCCTCTGTGTGGGGCATGACACGCTGTTTATGAAATACTCGGAGGCTCCGGCCACCGTTTTCGCCGTCAAAGACCGGGCGCTGGCCCACAACCCCATAGGAGCGCTGTATCTTTCGGAAAACTATTACAAGCAGAAGTTTTTCGGGAAGAACCAGGCGGATTGAGATTACCTGCCGTCACGGTTATTTGCGATTGAGAGGGTCCGCCGGAGGTTTTTGACGGGCCCTTTTACCGCGGAGAAATTGATGCAGAAAATGTCCGGCCGGGCAAGATACCCGGCCGGACATTTTATATTCTTATGCCTGATTACTTGTTGAAGGTATAGGGTCTGGGAGCGCCGAGACCCATCATCTCCCTGGCCTGCGCCGGAGTCGCGATGGGACGGCCCAGTTCCTTGGCGATGCGGACGACCCGCTCCACCAGCTGAGCGTTGCTCTTGGCAAGCTCGCCCGGGGCATAGAAGACGTTGTCTTCCAGGCCGACGCGGATGTTGTGGCCCAGGATCATAGCCAGGGTCACGATAGCGGTCTGGCAGGCGCCGATGCCGATGACGCTGAAGAGAGAATCCTTGGGCAGGAGGTTCGCCGCGCCCACCATATAATCAGCCGCCGGGAAGAAGCCGTTGCCGCCGAAGAGCATCTGGATCCAGTAGGGAGCCTTGATGACGTCGCGGCGGATGAGCTCGTTGATATACTTGACGTTGCCAAGGTCAAAGAGCTCCAGCTCGGGCTTAACTTCGTACTTGTCCATGGTCTTGACAACCATCTCGGCCTCGTTCATGTCCATAAAATAATTGAACTTGAAGGTGGCGTCCTGATCGCGGCCGGTAAGCGGAGGCTTACGGGCACCCAGCTTCATGTACTGGGAAGCGCAGGCAACGTCGATGCTGGAGACTTCGGGCTTTGCCGGGAGAGATGCGAGCATATTGGGCATCAGCTTCGCGTTGTCGATGTCCACGAATCTGCCGCCGATGCAGGTGTTGTTGACAATGATGTCGGGGCACTTTTCGCGGACCATGCTGTTGACCTTCAGAAAATCGTCAGATTTCTGGCTCATGAGAGACCAGTTCTGGGGATCTCTGGCGTGAATGTGCACCAGGCTTGCACCTGCGTTATACGCGTCATATGCGGACTGAACCTGCTGTTCGGGGGTTTCAGGGAGATTGGGGTTGGCTTCGGCACCATGGAGGCCTCCGGTGATGGCAACGGAAACGATCATGGGGGGGAACTGGGCAAGCCCCTTGCGGCTAATCATATTGATATAGTTCGCAGTGTCCCTGTAGTCGCCAAGGAGATAATTTTTCAGGTCAGGCATTTAAAAATCATTCCTTTCAAAAGTATTGGTAATATTATCATAAATCCAACCTGTCTATCTGTCAACTCATATGCAATTTGTTTGCAATAATTTTTATAATCTGTTCATTTTCGATTCTATTCTTTTCCGAATAATTCCCATGCGATCTTTTTCCCTGTGGGAGTCGCCGCCAGGCCGCCTTCCGAGGTTTCCCGAAGCGACGCGGGCAGGGCGAGCCCAATTTCCCGCATGGCGGAAATCACCTCGTCCGGGGGAATCACGCTTTTTACGCCCGCAAGAGCCATATCCGCCGCCACTATTGCCGCCGCGGCGCAAAACGCGTTCCGCTTGACGCAGGGCACTTCCACGAGACCCGCCACAGGGTCGCAGACCAGGCCCAGAAAGTTCTTCAAAGCAAGAGCGCAGGCTTCCGCGCTCATTTCCGGCGTTCCGCCCGCCAGTTCCACCGCGGCAGCCGCCGCCATTGCTGCGGCGGAGCCGCACTCCGCCTGACAACCGGCCTCTGCGCCGGAGATGGAGGCATTGAGGGCAATCACCCGTCCGAAGCCCGCGGCCGTCAGGAGCGCCGAAACCAGCTCCTTCTCCCCCGCTCCCACGGCTTCCCCCACAGTGAGGAGAACGCCGGGCAGGATCCCGCAGGAGCCCGCGGTGGGCGCCGCAACGATGCGGCCCATGGCGGCGTTCTGCTCGGCCACCGCCAGAGCCCGGGCGCAGGCCGTGTTCATAAAGCCGCCCATGAGCAGTTTTCCCGTTCTGCCGGCCTCACGGACGCGCCAGGCATCCCCGCCGGTAAGGCCGGAAACCGACTTTGTCCCGGGGCGCAGGCCCTTTTCCACCGACTGGCGCATCACCTGAAGGGTGCGGGCCATTTTCTCCCGCACCTCCTCCCGGGTAGCACCCGTGGCCTCCGCCTCCCGGGCAAGAAAGAGGGAGGAACACTTCTCCCCTGTTTCCCCGGCGATTTCCAGCAGTTCCCGTATCGTTCCGATGGGCTTCATACCCTCCGCTCCTTTCAAACCCTGTCCGCCGACATGGTCCCGAAAACATCGTGCAGCCCGGCAACCGAGCGGGCCGTTTCCGGGTCAACCGGCTGATCGGTTTCAATGAGCATGATGGCGTGTCCCCCCCTGTCGGAGCGGTAAACCTTCATCTGAGCGATATTAACCCCCGACTTTGCAAGTTCCCCCGTAACGCGGGAAACCATGCCGGGGGTGTCCCGGTGCAATACGATGAAAACGCAGTATTCCCCCGTGAAGGAAACATCGTATTCGTCCACGCGGCTGATGATCACGCTTCCCCCGCCTATGGATGCGCCGGAAACGGTGACCTTCCTGCCGGACGCGCCGGTGAGGACGGCGGTGACGCTGTTGGGATGGCGGTTGGGCCTCTCCTCCCTGTCCGGGTCAAAGGTTACCTCCAGTCCCGCTTCCCTTGCGAGGATCAGGCTGTTACGGAGCCGCTCGTCGTCCATACCCATGCCCAGAAGTCCGCCCACGAAGGCTTTATCCGTCCCGTGCCCTTTTCCGGTCCTGGCAAAGGAACCGTAAAACCGGACTACGGCGAAAACGGGAGGCTCTCCCAGAAGGGCGCGGGAAATACGCCCCAGCTGGACTGCGCCGGCGGTGTGGGAGCTGGAGGGACCGATCATAATGGGCCCCACCACGTCGAACAGGTTCATATCCGCACCTTCTATATCCATATCATTTAAAACCGCAAAACGGGCAGACAGCCATAGTATGCCGGGTCATGCCGGGATTATGTCAGGCTGCGGATTTGCGGCGGCGGCATTACGCATCGCCGCTTTTCCGCCGGAGCTCGTCGGACAGGCGGTACCAGTGCTGAACGCTGTTTTCCAGCAGAAAGTAATGCAGGAGGTAAAAAATCAGGATGACGGCCACCGCGAGAAAAAGGAGCCCCTGCACAAAACCAGGATTCAGAACAAGCGCTACCGTTACGGCAAGAAAGACCAGAAGGGTCGTCAGCGTCACCAGAAGATGCACCAGGCGTTCATGCTGGAGCCAGGCGAGCTTTTCCCTGTGCAGGCGCATGAGTTTTTCCGGCGCCTCGCCGTTTTCCAGGCCCCGCCGGAGTTCTTCCTCGTGATCTCTTATGAACTGCTTCATGTTGATTCCGAATCGGTCCTGCTTTTTCAACGGTTTCACCGCACTTTGCTTTCTTTTACGGGAAATATTTCCCGACAGCCTGATTATACGGCAAAACATGGCGGCCTGCAAGCAAGGCTTGGTTTTTAAAAGGCGGCTGCGGACGACGTTTTGAGTCTTGATTTCCGAAAGATTGATTACGAAGGTTTGGACGGGAGCGGCGCGCTCCCCGCCGAGGGTAACTTTTTGTTTTTGGTTTTTTATGAAAGGTTTGGACGGAGCTCGGCGCTCCGCTGGGGTGCCTTTTCCGTTTTGGGAAAAGGCACGAAAAGCAAACCAAGGGGCTCCGGCCCCTTTGGATTCCCGTGGAGGGTGCTCTTGTGGGCGCTCTCAATCAGTGACTGACTTTCGGCAGTTGCGAACGCACATACAGCTCTATAGCAAGAGGTCTTTTTTTCAGCCCGCGATCGGGGCTCTCCGGGTTTTGGATAGTGGGGCTCAATTGGTCTGCGAAAACGTACCTCGTGCGACGTTTAAGAAGATTCACTCTTTCGCAAGTTAACCGGCTTTTAAAAATATTTCAGGATTCTAATGTTTCACCTGTGGTTTTATGTGTTATGTTAACTGCGTAAAGGCATGGTTTGCCTTACTATCTTCTTCGACGCCGCAGGCAGGAGGTATTAGCAGATTTCCTGAGCCGCTTATGGCCGATTGTTGAAAGGCCGGTCGCGGGCTCAAAAATGGAGTTCCTGTCTTAAAAAATATTGATTACGAAGGTTTGGACGGGAGCGGCGCGCTCCCCGCCGGGGGTAACTTTTTATTTCTGCAAAAATGCCCGGCTTTCGCCGGGCTTTTTGCAGTTTTGGCCGGGTATCGCGGATACCGGCCTTTTACGCTATATGAAGTTCTTCCGAGACCAGCCGCGCCATCTCCCGTACCTTCTCGTTTTCGCTTTCGCGGGCGGCGGCGATACTGGGCTTGTAGCTCTCCTGGTAATTATTGCGCATATAGCACAGGACGTTCACCTTCCATTTCCAGAGTTCGTCCGCGCCGATATAGAAAAATTTCGGCTGTATCTTCCGTTTGTAAAATTCCTCGTCCATGTTCAGAATTTCTTCCAGTGAAAGATACAGTTCCAGCTCCTTAAGGCCGGAATACTCATATTTTTCTTCCCATTTTCCCTTGTTCATGGGGCACGCGTCCTGGCAGGCGTCACAGCCGTAGATCCATGGGCCGAACTGTCCGCGGTGCGCATCCTTCGGCAGGTCCCGTCCGCCGAAAGTGGTCAGATAGGAAATGCAGTCGCAGGGGGACATGGTGAGCCGCGCGGAGAGAGAACCGCTGGGGCAGGCGCTTACACAGCGGGTACAACCGGGGGGACAGGCGGGAAGTCGGGCGGTTTCCCTGAGCTCCATTTTCTGATCGATGAGCCAGCCGTCCAGGTTCACCCAGGAGCCGTGTTCCGTGTAAAAAAAATTGTTGTTGCGGATGACGCCGAGCCCCGCTTTCATCGCGGCCCAGCGGAGAGAAAAGACGCCGAATTTCTGGTTCGACGCGGTCTGGAGACCCAGCTGACCCAGAAAATCTTCCATCTCGGCAAATCTTTCGTATTCCGCTTTTTCAGACCGGACACGAAAATCAAACAAATAATATTTTGCGATATGACCCTTCAGGGTTTCCGGAATCTTATACCTGCCATAGTGCGCCGCCACGACGACGGCGGACCGCGCCCAGGGGAACTGTTCCCGTATTTTCGTGTTTGTCAGGCGTTTTTGCCTCTCGTAGAACTTCTTCGACGCTTCCGGCACCTTTTCCATCCGTTCCTCCAGGCGCCGTTCGTACTCCTCCAGCTCTTCGATGGAGACGATACCGCATTTTATATATCCCAGCTCGTATGCCTTGCTTTGGATCCTCTGTTCTGTCGAGACCATGCTTTCCCGCTCCCCCCGCATCAGTATAGTGTATATACACTAATCGAAATGTATCATCTCCGCACCGATTTGTCAAGCGGGTCTTCCTTGGTTTTATCGTTATTTAAGAAAGCGCAATAACCAAAGCTTTGGACGGGAGCCGCGCGCTTTCCGCCGGGGGTAACTTTTCCCGCATAGGAAACGTCACCAAAAGGATGCCAGGAGGCCGAGGCCTCTTGGAGCTCCGGGGAAGGGTACTCCTGTGGCGCTCTTAATGGGTAATTGACTATTAGTAGTTTCGAGCGCACTGACAGCCCGGTGGCAAGAGGTCTGTTTTTCAGCCCGCAATCGCGGTTCTCCGGGTTTAAGTTTGAGGGGCTCAATAAGTCTGCGAAAACGTACTTTATGCGGCGTTTGAGAGGTTTTGCGCTGAAACGGCCCCGTCTTTGGGGGCGGGGCCGTTTTTTCCCGATCAGGCGCCGAAGAGAAAACGGAGAAGGTCGGAGGAAAAGATCTCCTTTTTGATTTCCGGGAAAACCGGGAGAAGCTCGATGCGGCGCTTTTCCGTCCAGGGCTCGCAGCGGGGGTATCCCGTTTCGAACACCACCCGTCCCGGCGATACGTTTTCCGCCATGTCCTTCAGCCATGCCGAGCCGCTGCAGGAGGCGGTGCCGATAAACAAATTAGGGCAGCGGCCCAGAAGGTAGCCTACGTTTCCGAAGGTGAGGCCGGAAAGGTCCAGCTGCCCGGCGTTGGTTGCAAGAATCCTGAGGCGGGGATACAAAAGCGCCAGCTCCCCGATCTGCGAGATATGGGAAACCCACGGATAACCCGCTTCCAGGACCAGCGGCACGTTTTTCTGCTCCAGGGCTGCGTACATGGGCAGCACCGCCTCGTCGTTGCAGCGGAAGCTGTCCTCCCAGGGGTTTAGATAAGCCGCCACAAATCCGGGCGTCTTCAACCTTAACTCCAGCTCCCGGATGGCCTGATCCCCTTTCCATGGGTCCAGGCGCGCGGCCCCCCAAAACAGGTGGGCATAGTCGGACATCGCCCGCTCCACCGTGTCGTTTCCATCCTCCACGCGGTAGGAAAGGGGCTTTTGAGGGCACAGGAGCGCTCTGTCGATTCTGTTTTGCTCCATGAGGCCGATGTATTCTTCCAGCTTCCCGTGCCTGCGGTCAAAACTCTCCCCGATCCTTGCGTGAGCGTCAATTACCATGGTCCACCGCCTCCTCTTCCCGCTTTATACGGAGGATTCCCATGATGTTCCGGAAGAACACGCGCTCCTCCGCCTGCTTCCCCAGGTTTGCATGCCGGACCTTTTCGATCTCCAGCAGGGCGTTTCCCATGGGGATGCCCGTTCCGAAGAGGACCCTGCCGGGACCCAGCTCCCGGACGGCGCGGCGGACATGCTCCACGAAGGGCATGGCGCTGGTGTCCATATAGACGTTCCGGTGGCGCTGACAGACCCGCAGGGCGTCCTGAAAATGGAAGGCGCCGCCCATATGGGCAAGGATCACGCGGGTTTCCGGGCTTTGTTCCACCGCCGCCTCATACTGCAGGGGAAGGCACATGGCCTCGTCGGCGCAGTGGACCAGGACGGGCACGTCATATTCCGCCGCCTTCCGGAAGATCTCCACGGTGATGTCCCCGGAGGGATGCAGGTCATAGCCGGCCGGATTGAGCTTGACGCCCCGGAAGCGAAATTCCTTCACCGCGCGGTCCAGGGTCTCCAGGGCGTACCGCCCGGACCAGGGGCTGAGGCGCACATAGGGAATCAGCCGGTCGGGATATCCGGCCGCGCCCTCGGCCACATATTCCAGGATACGGGGGTCGTCTCCGGAAGCGTTCCGGTAAGAGCTGACCACCGCCATGTCGATGCCGGCGGCGTCCATGATGGCGATGATCTTCTCCGGGGGGTCGTATCTCTGCCGGCTGCCGGAGTCGTCCATATGCGCATGGCTGTCAAATATCATCCAGGTTCCTCATTTCCGTACCGAGTCTGTTTTTCAGGCAAAAAATCCCCAGGCCGTCTTTACGAAGAGAATGCCCAGCACCATAAAGACCACATACCGGACGTACCGGCTGCCCCCGGCCAGAGCCAGCTTTGTTCCCACAAGGCTGCCGGCGGCGGTGCAGGCGGCGGCGGGCAGGGCCACGGCGAAATAAATCTTTCCTCCTATGAGAAAGACAAGAATGGATGCAAGGTTGGAGGCAAGATTTGCCACCTTGGCGCAGCCGGTGGATTTGAGCAGGTCGAAGCCCATGACGGCGGTGAAGGCCAGAAGAAGAAAGGTGCCCGTACCGGGACCGATGAGCCCGTCGTAGCAGCCGATGCCCAATCCGATGAGCACCGAGAAAAGGACCCGTTTTCGCTCCGGCAGCTCTTTTTCCTGTCCGCCTTCTTTGCCGAAATCCCGCCTGAATATCAAAAAGACCGCCACCGCGGGCAGAGCTGCCAGCATCAGGAGCTTCAGCGCGGCGTCGGAAACCATCAGGGCCAGGCTGCTTCCCAAGGCGGCTCCGCCGAAGGAACCCAAAGCGGCCAGCAGCGACACCCGGATATCGATCTTCCCCGCTCTTATATAGCGGACGGCGGCGCAGAGGGTGCCAACGCTGGCGGCCAGCTTGTTGGTCCCCGCCGCCGTATGGGCCGGGAGTCCGGCGAGAAGATACGCCGGCAAAGAGATCAGGCCGCCTCCACCCGCGATGGAATCCACAAAACCGGCCAGAAATACCAGGGGGCAGACGATGCTCCAGATTTTAAAAAGCTCATTCAAAAGGGCTGCGCCTCCAATGGATCAAATATCGAAATGGGGCTCTTTCCCCGGGGGACCTTCCGTAAGCGGATCTCTTTTTCAGCTCACTCGTAAAGCCCGCAGGTTTTCGCAACATCCTGGACAAAGATGATGCCCCTGCCGGGCTCGTCGATGCGCAGCCCGCTGCGGACGGAGGAGACGATCGCCTCGGCGAGCTCCGCTCTGGAGAGGATCAGGACGATTTCCTTTTCCGGCTCTATCTCCATGGAAAAGAGCCTGCCGGTTTCATGAACGCCGGCACCCCTGGCGTTGATGACCGTGCCGCCGGCGGAGCCCGCCTTTTCGGCGGCGGCGATCACCTCTTCCGCTTTCCCCTTATCCACGATCACGGTTATGGCCTGGTACATGGCATCATTTTCCTTTCTCACGTTTTTATCGGCATCGCCGCAGCTTCTCGCCCCGATCACCCGGTTCAGCGGCAAGACAAAGGCGATCCCGTGATTGTGCTTTTTCAGCTTCAGCTCACTGCCGAGGGTTTCAAAGGCGTTTTCGGCAACGGACGGCGGCGCCGCCATGAGGACGATTTCCTTTCTCGCGTCGCAAAGGGATAAAAGCTCCAGGAGCCTTCCGCGCACGGTGCCCATTCCCAGAAAGACCGTTCCGCCCGCGACGCCGCACTTTTTAGCGATGTGCAGCACTCTGCTTCCCTGCCCGCAGCCCACAATGACGCAGAGCAAATCCGCAGCGTGGGATTCACATTTATCCATCCGCAAGATCCTCCTTTCTTGACTTTACCCGATAAACAAGGCCCAGCAGCTGAAGGGCGACGATGGGCGTCATGGCCACCATGGCGATCATGCCGAAGCCTTCGGCCAGGACGCTGGCCCCCTCCGAGGCATGAGCAGCTCCCTGGGAAAAGGCCAGGATGAAGGTCGCGGTCATGGGGCCGGAGGCGACTCCCCCGGAGTCGAAGGCGATGCCCACGAAGAGCTTGGGGGTGAAAAAGCTCAGGGCGACGGAGAGAACATATCCGGGAAGAAGGTAGTGCCAGAGCTGAATCCCCGGCACCAGAATCCGGACCATGGACAGGGCGACGGCGGCCCCGACGCCCAAAGAAAGGGTCAGCATCACGAGGCTGCGTTTCACGTATCCGCTGGTGACATCCTCGATCTGCCGGGTGAGCACGTGGACGGCCGGCTCGGCAAGGATGGTGAATACGCCCAGGACGAATCCCACCGCAACGAGCCATGTTTTATTTTCCAGGGAGGCTACGGTATATCCCACCTGGCTTCCCACGGTCATAAAGCCCGCGTTAACTCCGGCCAGGAACAGGACCAGCCCGGCAAAGGCGAAGAGGATACCGGTGACGATCCTTCGCACCATACGGCGGGACAGGCGCAATGCCAACGGCTGCAGGACGAGAAACAAAAGAGCGACGGGGAGCAGCGCGACGAATATTTCCCACGCGGCGGCAGGAAACTCGTGAAGAAAGGGCCCCAGGACGGAGGAGGAGGCCTCCCCCGCGCCGGCGGAGACTTCCGCGGCGGAGGCGGGAGCGAAGAAAAGACTCATGAGCATGACGGAAATCACGGCGCCCGCGGAGGCCACGGCCACCAGGCCGAAGCTGTCCTTTTCCGACGCCTTGCTGTCCTTCTTCATGGCGGAAACGCCAAGGGCAAGGGCCAGAATAAAGGGGACGGTCAAAGCGCCCGTGGTGGCGCCGGAGGCGTCGAAGGAAACGGCCAAAAACTCCCGGGAAACAAACAGGGAAAGAATCAGGATCCCGCCATACAGGCCCGCGAGGATCTTATAAAGTGGCACGTTATATACGATTCTCACGAGCCCCGCGGCAAGAAGCACGGCGATTCCCGCCGACACCGCGGCGACCAGGGCCGCCTTGGAAACGGCTCCGGAGGTAACCGCGGCCACCTGACCTGCGAGAATATGCAGATCCGGCTCCGCCACGGAGACGACAAACCCCAGAACCAGGCCGGAGAGCAGCACGACGGAAACTCTGTTGCTCTTTGCGATGGAGGCGCCCATGGAGGTGCCGATGGGGGTAATTCCGAGATCGACGCCCACAAGGAACACGGAAAGGCCCGCCGTCACCAGCACCGCGCCGATCAAAAAGCGAAAAAGGACCGGAAGATCCAGGGGCGCGAGCGTTGCGTGCAGCAAAAGCACCAGACCCGTGACGGGCAGCACGGATACGAGGACCTCTTTTCCCTTTTCGGCAAGAATATTCATCCGGAATTCACTCCTTTCTATCCGGGTTTACGGGTAGAATCGGCACCGCCTCCATTCGTTTTCCGGCTCCCGGCGCCCTCTCCTGGTTTCCGGGCGGCATGCGGCCGTTCTTTCTAGGAAGATCTGTCTGTGATACAATAGCGGCAGAATGACCGCCGTGCGCGGCGGGATTATTTTGCGGAGGAGAGAACATGGGGATTCCAAAGGCTATTTTATTCGATCTGGACGACACGCTGATTGCCTTCGACAGCGTATCCGACCCGGCGTGGGAAAAATGCTGCCGGGACCTGGTCCGGGAGCATTCTCTGCCGGCGGATCCGTCCCTGCTTTTTGACGAACTGAAGAAAACACGGACATGGTACTGGGGCGACGGCGCGCGGCACAAACGGAGACGGGAAAACCTCACGGAGGCAAGGCGGGAAATCGTTTTGCTGACGCTGCCCGCTTTGGGCATCGGCGGCAGGGACCTGGCCCTGGAGCTCGCCGACCGGTATTCCGCTTATAAGGAAAACCTCATCCGCCTGCTGCCCCACACCTATGAAACGCTATCGGAGCTGAAAAAGCGGGGATATCGCCTGGGGCTCGTCACCAACGGCGCCTCCGAGGTGCAGCGGGAAAAACTGCGCCGCTTCGGACTGGAGCCCTTTTTTGACGCCGTCCTCATCGACACGGAGGTGGGCTTCAGCAAGCCGGACAAGAGGATTTTCGAGCATGCTATGGAGCTTCTTGGCCTCGCCGCCGGGGACGTCTGGATGGTTGGGGACAACCCCGTGTGGGACATCGAGCCTCCCATGGCGCTGGGGATCTATTCCGTTTTGTTCCGCGGCGGCCGGGACGGGCCGACGGCAGAAGAGGCCGTTCATCCGGACCGGATCATCGGGGACCTCTCGGAGCTGCTGCCGGAACTTCCATGCAGAACCTGCTTATGACGGTTCTTCAGGCGCATTTCCTCTTTTATGCGTTCTCCGACAGGTGGTTCACATCCGCACTCAGGCGCGTTCCCGGGACAGTTTCAGTTCTTCAAAGATTTTCAGATACCGGGACGCTTCCTGTTCCACGGTGGGCAGCAGCAGGCCGGACAGGTTCTCCTTATACTGGTTGAGAACCGAGGGATGGGCGACGATATCCCGCATTTTCTGCCGGAGGTCTTCCACGTCCCCTACCCGGAAGGTGTTTCCGTTCCATCCGTCTTTGATTTTTTCACTCATGCCGCCGATCCCCGAGGCCAGCACCGGCACGCGGCTCATGAGCGCCTCGTGCATCACCAGCGGATAGTTTTCATACCAGACGGAGGGGATCACGACGACGTCACATCCGCCGAACACGGACGCCGTATCCTCCGGAGCATAGACGCCCATAAACCGGATACGCCCGTCGTCCCCCGCCAGAGCGCGCAGCCGGCGCTCGTACTCGCCGGGACCGGAACCGTAAATCAGCAGCCCGGTTCCGTCGCCCTTCAGACCGCGAAAGGCATCCAGCAGAAGATGGACGCCCTTGTGCCGCGTCAGAGAACCGGCGTAGCAGAAGGTCACCGGGGACAGGTCCCCGTACTCTCTTGTGTTTTCCCGGCCAGATGCTTCAGGTCGTCGTATTTCTGCGCAATAGAAACCCGTCTCAAATTTATGTCACGCCTCTCGTCTGCAGTCCCGGTCCCGCCTTCTGCGCTTTTGCAGCGGCTGTTTTTTAAAAACGGAGGACCACTTCAAAGCCGTCCTCCTTCAAACGTTTTCGTATTCATCCGGCATCGGCGGGGTTGTCCCGCACGAGCGAATCCGGATCACAACAGCATACCGTCCATATGCTCAAGCCAGTTCCCTAATAGAATATATAAATATTGGATAAAAGTCAATGCGGTGCTCCGGGGCTCAAAGGGACAGGCATCGGGTTTTCCTCCCGGCCGCCGTCCGGGCTTCTTTTCCCGCTTTCTGGTTCGTCTTCTCTCCGGCCGAAACCAGACCGCCGCAATTTCCAGACCTCCCCGTCGCGGCGCTCTTATGGATCCGGTTCAGTGAATCTGTTCGGTTATCGTACATTTTCCTTTTAAAATACGTCTTTTTAGCATCCATTTCACAGAATATTTTACCCTATTGATCCAATACGCCTTGAAAAAAACTTGATGAAACATATATTATATGCTATAATACATCTATCTTAAACAGCGCCCTTTGCTCCATTTTCAATCCTTTCAGAATGTAATATCAGACCAGGCAGTAAGACAGACCCATTCGTTTCCCGGCAAGGCTGCAGCGTCCGCAGATTTTTCGGATCGCGGACTTTCCCGTTTCCAGGCAACGGGTTCCGATTGCAGGCATTGATGTCTACCGGGCGTCGTCGGCGTACTGTATGCCCGTTTTATTTCAATGTCCCGGGAATCCCGAGGCATATTTTTTATTTTGGAAGCGCATCCGGTCGACTATCCGAATATCTCACGGGGTTTATTTTATTTGCATCAGCCGTGCAGGTCCGTGCCAAACCATCCGGCGTGAGAAAGGAAGGTATCTTCATTGGGCAGATCACCGTAGGGGAAACGGGAGGAGCCGCGATCATCAACAAGTTGAAAGAGGTGTAGCAATTGGACAAATCACCATGGTACCAGCAGAGCGTACAGGAGGTGTGCCGGGAGCTGGGGACCGACGGGGAAAAAGGCCTTACTTCCAAAGAGGCGGCGGAACGCCTGGAAAAATACGGCCCCAACGAGCTGGCCCACAAAGAGGGAGACAGCATCTTCAAGATGTTCCTCGACCAGCTTAAGGATTACATGGTCATGATCCTAATCATCGCCAGCGTGGTATCCATCTTTGTGGGTGAAGTGACCGACTCAATCATCATCATCGCCATCGTCATCATCAACGCGGTCCTGGGCGTTTACCAGGAATACAGCGCCGGCAAAGCGCTGGAAGCGCTCCAGAAGATGTCTGCGCCCAACGCTAAGGTCATCCGTGACGGCGAGCCCGTTACGATCCCTTCCCGCGAGCTGGTCCCCGGAGATCTGGTCATTCTGGAGACCGGCGACTATGTGCCTGCCGACGTGAGGCTCACCAACAGCGTGAACCTGAAAATCGAGGAGGCGGCGCTCACCGGCGAATCCGTCCCCGTGGAAAAGGACGCCAAGGCGGAGCTATCCGGGGACATCGGGCTGGGCGACCAGATTAACCTCGGATTCATGAGCACCGTCATCACCTACGGCCGCGGCGCCGGTATCGTGACCCTCACGGGCATGAGCACCGTCATGGGCAAGATCGCAACCATGATCGCCGAAGCTCCCCAGGAGGACACTCCCCTGCAGAAAAAGCTGGCTCAGATGGGAAAGCTCCTGGGCACCGCGTGTCTTATTATCTGCGCCGTGGTATTCGTCATGGGACTGCTCAGAGGCGAGCCCGTCCTTGAGATGTTCATGACCGCAATCAGCCTGGCCGTGGCCGCCATTCCGGAAGGTCTTCCCGCCGTGGTGACCATCGTGCTGGCCATGGGCATGCAGCGCATGGTGAAGCACAACTCCATCATGAAAAAGCTTCACGCGGTGGAAACCCTGGGCAGCACCACGGTAATCTGCTCGGATAAGACCGGCACCCTGACCCAGAACCAGATGACCATCGTTAAGATGTTCGTCCCGGGCGCGGAAATCGACGTAGAGGGCAAAGGCTACAAGCCGGAGGGAGCTCTCACCGTCGGAGGGACCCCCGTGATCCTCTCCTCCGAGCCCGCCATCTCCCGGCTTCTGGAGATCCAGGCCCTCTGCAACGACTCCCGCCTTGAGCACAATACGGAAGACGGCGCGGACGAGTGGCGCATCAAGGGAGACCCCACCGAAGGCTCCATGATTGTGGCCGCCGCCAAGGCGGGCATCGACAGCGCCGCCCTTAACAAGGCCCAGCCCCGGCTTCAGGAAATCCCCTTCGACTCCGACCGAAAACTGATGACCACCTTCCACAAGGCGGCGGACGGAACACTGGTGGCCTTTACAAAAGGCGCGACCGACGTACTCATCGACCGCAGCACCAAAATCATGCGCCGTGACGGCACGGTGGAGCCTCTCACTCCCGCCGACCTGGAAATGATCGCCGCGGAAAACAAGAAGCTCTCCCGGCAGGCCCTGCGCGTTCTGGGCATGGCCTACAAGGTGGTTTCCGAAATTCCCGAGGAACCCACCTCGGAAACCGACGAGAAGGACCTTATCTTCTGCGGCCTCGTGGGCATGATAGACCCGCCGCGCCCGGAAGCCATCGAAGCCATCAAGATCTGCAAGACCGCCGGAATCCGCGTGGTCATGATCACCGGCGACTACCGCGACACCGCGGCAGCCATCGCCATGGAGCTGGGGATCATCGAGACGGACGACCAGGTGCTGGCGGGCCCCGATCTCAATAAGATGACCCAGGAAGAATTCGACGAGGCCGCCAAAACCGTGAGCGTATACGCCCGGGTCTCCCCCGAGCACAAGGTGCGCATCGTGCAGGCCATGAAGGACAACGGCGGCATCGCCGCCATGACGGGGGACGGCGTCAACGACGCGCCCGCCCTCAAGCGCGCGGACATTGGCGTGGCCATGGGCATCACCGGAACCGACGTCACTAAGGAAAGCGCGGACATGATCATCACAGACGACAACTTTGCCTCCATCGTCGCCGCCGTGGAGGAAGGCCGCGTTATCTACAGCAACATCCGCAAATTCGTCTTCTTCCTCATGAGCTGCAACGTGGGCGAGATCCTCATCATCTTCATCGCGATGCTCCTCAACTGGGATATCCCGCTGCTGCCCATCCATCTGCTGTGGGTGAACCTGCTGACGGACGCCTTCCCGGCCCTGGCTCTCGGCGTGGAAGCCAAGGAACCCGGCCTCATGGGCGAGCCTCCGCGCAACCCCAACGAACCCATTATCGACAAAAACATGATCGTCAACATCGCGGTGCAGAGCGCGGTCATGACCTTCGCCATTCTCTGTTCCTTCTATATCGGATGCCGGATCGAGGGCTATTACGACGTCGCCATGGGCCGGACCTTCGCCCTGGCCACCATGATTATCAGCGAGCTTATGCGGGCCTATACCTGCCGTTCGGAAAAGTACACGGCTTTCAAGCTGGGCTTCTTCTCCAACTCCAAGCTGAACCTCGCCACCATCGCCTGCTTCTTCCTGCTGATCATCGTGCTGGCCGTTCCCGCCCTGCAGGACATCTTCCGCCTTTCCCAGTTCAACATCGAGGACGTTGAGATCGTCATCGGCCTGGGTATCCTTCCCTTTGTTTTCGGCGAGCTGACCAAGGTGGTCAAGCACGCGGTGGCAAAGAAATAGTATCCAGCCTGAGCTAAAGTACACTCAAAGAGCGCCCGGGAACGTATGCTCCCGGGCGCTTAAGCTTGTCAAAAAAGTCGGAACGCCTTTTTTGACAAAAGGTCTTGCAGTCTGCCGCGCGCCTCGCTGTCCGCCAAAGGCGAACGGTTTGACGCTTGCAGCCTGAGAAGTTTTTCGGGCACGTACACGCCGCGCCCGAAAACGATCCAATTTTATTTCGCCGCTCCGGTGGCGAAACTCTGCGAGGCTTTTCCGACAGTCTGAAGCGCCCGGGAACGTATGCTCCCGGGCGCTTTAATTACGGCTGCTTTTTGTTTTGCAGAAAAGAAAGCCTCGTTTTTGAATTTCCCGAGCGGCGGCGGGTCGAAGCAGTCATTAACCCGGCCGCACTATTTCAGGCTTTCCGGCCCCTGATACCTTTCATATCCCTCGGGGGCGGCGTAGCGGCCGTTTATAAGAACGGCGAAGGCGGGACAGAAATTGTAACATCGAAAACAGGCCGTGCAGGAGGGCATGAAGGTAAAGTCTCCGTCTTTAAATATGATGCTTTCCGTCGGGCAGTCCCTAACACAGGACATGCAGCGGATGCAGCGCGTGCTGTCGACGGAGAGCGCCTGATACTGCTCTTCCTGCCGCTTTTTCGTCGCCTTCCGGATCATCGCGCCGGGCAGAAGGTTCGGCCCCGCGTTCGTGATGTGCCTCTTCCCCTCCGTCAGCTTCCCCGCCAGCCGGTCCAGAGCCTTTTCACCCCTTTCCAATCTCCGCTTCATAACCGCCGCGGAGGGAAAGGCCGCCTTGCCGCCCGGAAGGGAGATATTGATGCTCACCCTGACATTCACGTAGGCAACCAGGCGGAACCCGTGCTTTCTCATCGTTTTTCCCGCCTCAAAGGGGCCGTAAGCGTCCGCATAGCCCGCGGTTGTCAGGACAAAGGCCGGCTTGTCCCGAAAACCGCCCGCCGTCGGGTCCATCCGCTCCAGAAGCCGGGATACGATAAGGGGCATATCGGCTCCGTAGACGGGAAAAGCAAAGCCCACGGCGCCGGCGGACCGGATCTTTTCATAAGGAACCGTTTTCAGGCGGTCCAGCGATATCAATTCGCATTTGTTTTTTCCGGAGACGAGACGTTTTTTCAGCTCCTATGCCGTCCACCGGGTATTCCCCGTTCCGCTGAAGCAGAAAATCACAATTTCCAATCGAATCCCGCCCCCTTCCCGTGATTCTTTCTTTTTAATCGCCCGGCCTTTCATCATGTTTTGTACCGATATGATCTTGTTTTCAGTATAACTCAGGCGTTTTTTTCATTCAACGATTCCGGTGTAAAAACTTTGCACCGGAATTTTTTCATTTTTCCTATTGACGTTATCATTATCTTATGTTACTCTTAACATATGTTATTACAGATAGGAGTCAGAGCCATGACAGTTCAGCACGCGATTCTGGGATTTCTCAGCCTGCAGCCCATGACCGGATACGAGCTGAAAAAGCTCATCCGGGATTCCTCTTTCATGCCCTGGTCAGGAAACAACAATCAAATTTATACCGCCCTTCTGGAGCTTCTGGAGGACGGATTTGTCGTCAGCGAAGTGCAGGCGCAGGAGAACCTTCCGTCCAAAAAGGTATACACCATTACACAAAAGGGTATGGACCGGCTGGCGGGATGGACAAAAGCCTCGCCCGAACCTCCCGAATTCAAAAAGCCGTTCCTGATCCAGCTTCTCTGGGCGGATCTTCTGAATAAAACAGAACTTTCCGGTCTTTTGGAGAAGTATGAAAGCGAGGTTCGCGTCAGGCTGCTGATGCACCGGGAAAGAACGCGCAGGGGCAGCTTCTTCATTCCCAGGACGGAACGGGAAGCCCTTTTATGGAGAATCACGGACGAAAATATCGCCCTGTCCTACGAAAGTGAGCTGGAGTGGGTCCGGAGCGTACGCAGCCAGCTTCTGGAGCAGGACGACATAGAAGTAAAAAGCAAAATGGATTTCCGCATGATCCAGAAAGAGAACGCATCCTATGTGGAGGTATTCGACAGCCAGTCGCCGGTGGGCACGGAGCAGGAGGCTCTGGATCTTGTCTCCATTTGCGGCGAGAAGGACACAAATCTTCTGATGCTTCACAGCGAAGCGCTTCCGGAGGAATTTTTCCGTCTGAAGACCGGCGTCGCCGGAGCGGTTTTGCAGAAGCTGGTCAATTACTCGGTGAAAACCGCTATTCTGCTGCCGGAACTGAAGGAACTGGGCGCGCGGTTCCGTGATCTGCTGTCGGAAACCAACAGAGGCAGCCAGTATCGTTTTTTCAAGGACCGCGTTGAAGCCGAGCACTGGCTGATTAGCGGAATGTAAACAAACCTGCGGGGATGGAATACATCCGACGTTTGGTCGGAGAATACGGAAGGGCGGACAGTAGACACATACTGTCCGCCCTTTTCTTTTTTAAATCCGGGGTTATCGCCCGTCCAGGGTTTCTTCCTTTTCCGCCGGCTCGGCCTCCAGTCGTGTCCGGATGAATTTCAGAACCTCCTCCTTTTCCTTCCCGCAAACCCAATTCGGCACAAAGATAAAAAGAAAACACAGGCCCAGCGTCCAGAAAAACAACGCCGTCAAGATGATTGGAAGGTTTGCTGCGGAGTGCAGTCTGAATGCAGACGATACGCTGCTGATCCACGCAAATGCAGCAAAGCCGGCAGCGATGAGATACGACGGTATCGGAAGCCTGAATCTTCCGAGGATGACGGACCCCGCTTCCCTTTCCAATATTCTGCCGACAAAAGGGATCGAGCCTCTGCTGAAGGCGCCTGATATGAAGGTTTTTGTGAGATAAAACCGATTCCCGCGAAACTTCGACAGGAACACGTTTCCCGTCGTAAAACCAGCGAGATTCCATTTCAGCGTACAGCCACTGAGAACCGCCTCGATCCGGGCTTTGTCGAGCTTTGTTTTAAAGTATATGGTTTTAAAACACATCATTACCTCCGGTTTTACCCGCTTTCCGACCATTCGGCGGCCGCGGGGCCCGACTTCGCCGCCGCGGCAAGGGCGGGGATCCGGGTCTCCGCGGAAGGAAACATACTGTGCCTTTGTTTAATTAATTTTACCCTGTTCCACTCAAATCGGGCAAATCTACCGTGTTGAAAACTGAGCAGGATAAAGCAAGGTGCGGCGAACCGCACCTTGCGGTCACACCGCCCGGCAGCGCCGGGCGGTGTTCCTTAGAAAACGCAGGCTTTTTTCGCGGAGTGGCGCAAACAGTCCAAGGTGCTGTAAACCGGCGGATTTGCTGCCGCAGGTGCTGTAGGTGCGGAAATATCGCGGCATAAGGGCATTTGCAAGGTGCTGTTCCGGGTGCTGAGTTAAAATAAATGTGGAATCGTTGTACGTTCACTCTTCCTCAGATTTTACGTAATACCCCTGCCGGCGAAAATACGGTGCGAGGAATCTGGCAATATGTCGGCTAGACTCACCTTCTTGGTCTTGATATCCATTCAACCACGTTTTGTCTCCGGACAGGATATCGTGGCAGTGATCAAGTAGCCCTTTATTTGCAACGCGAAATGTTGCAGCAATGTATTCATCTGTAGCCTCTTGAGGCAGGGGATATCCTGCTGCTGCCCTGTCCATCGATGTAAACCTGTCCGCAAAGACATACATCAAAGTATGAGCGCGGATTATCCCTTTAGGATCAAGGGAAACATACCAGATATCTCCTCGCCTGTCTCGTCTGTCTATAAAGACGTACAACGCAAATCCTTTTCCGATCAGAAACATTTCATCGCTATCAAGTTGTGCAAATTGAAATCCATATTGACGTATCATAGGTGCAAGGCTTTTCTTTACAAGCTCTGCATAATCATTTAACATTTTCATTCCTCATTTCTTAATCATCATATTAGTAAGTACATCATAATCGTAGCCATTATCAAGTAAGTACTTATATTCACGACCAAATCCAGTTATTTTTTCCTTACCAGTATTGATGTCAATGTAGGAAATAGCTCTTCCTGTCGGCTTAGTTGCCAAAACAATGTCGTCTCCCCGGTTGATAACTTCATCCAGCCATGGTTTGTTAACATCGTTCCAGAACTGATCGGCACTTTTGTACATGTCATCTGGCACATTAAGGACATTGAACCCGCCTTTTTTCGCTCCGAAATAGGTAGACTTCACATTGCCCATTTCGTTTACAATATTTTTCATGTCCTTATCAAAGCTGCCAAGAATGGTAGTCGTTTTATCAGGATTTGCTTTGAGGATTACCCCGGAGGAAGGCTTATACTCGATTTTGGTTATTATCTTGCCTACGTTCCCCGCGCTCTCAAGAAGCTCGTCGGCGGACTTGGCGGAGCTTTGGGCGGCGTCGAGGGTTTCGACGGCGTTCCTGGCGGCGGACTTGAGGATGCCGCCGGAGTCTTCCGCTTTCCGGACGGCGGAGACGAGAAGGCCCCATTCGGCCGCATCGTCCGCGTTTTTCGCGGCGCCGTGCAGCAGATCGGTCACCGTGTCGCCGTATTTGGCGATTCCTTTCATCAGCCACTCGGCGGCTTCGGGACTTATCTTCGCCGCGACGGCAAGGGCCGGGGTCAGGGTCTCCGCGCCGTTGAACAGGGCTTTCAGCACCGTGCCTGCTTCATCCAGATTCTTGACGACGCCTATGCCGGGAATCAGTCCCACCGCGTCCAGTACCGTCTGGGCGATGTGTTCCTTGTCCCATTTCCAGTGGGTTAAGTCGTAGGCCAGGTCACGGATATCCATGGCCGTATCGGCGCCCACGAGGCAAAGGGAGACGGAACCCGTCCGGTTTTCGGAGATCTGACGCGCCGATGACTGCGTTATCCTCCTTGCCTTACGAAAAGTAAAGCTTCGTCGTCTGCCTTGTCATCAACACGTCAGGCCCCCGAAAACTCTTCGACCTCCGCCCTGGAGATGATTGTGTCTCAAAAGGCGGAGGACGCAGGCGGGCTCGCGCCCGCCAAGGACGACAACGCATTGGGGCGCAATCAGCTTCGGGCTGAGGCGGGCTGGGTCCGTCTTCCTTTGCCTCAAGACTCATACCAATTTGCAGGGCGGTTCCCAAAAGCGTCACATCGTCGGTATAGTTCCCCAGTATCACCTGCCGGAGAGCCTCCGCAAGGTACTCCTCCGCCCTGCCCGAATCCGTGCCCTTTGTCTGCCCATCCCGCGCCGTTTGGTAATCCGGGGATTCCCAGAGGGAAACGTCCGCGAGACTGTACGTACCGTCTGCCCCGTGGGAGGTTTCCCCGTTTCCAGTATATCCCTCTTCCTCCCGGGAAGCAACCGTTTCCTGGGGAAGAGGGACGTACCGGTTATAGAGGTCCAGGTATAAAAGGGACGGTCCTTCTGGTTGTACAAAACAGAAGGACCGTCCCTTTGTTTTCACGGGCTGAAAGGCTTTCCTCATCTGGGCCACTGAATAAGAATTATAGGAGATTTTTTACAACCTCTGTAAACGTGTCTGCGATATAAT
Organism: Papillibacter cinnamivorans DSM 12816; assembly: GCF_900176335.1. GTDB lineage: Bacteria > Bacillota > Clostridia > Oscillospirales > Oscillospiraceae > Papillibacter > Papillibacter cinnamivorans. The sequence goes on along the minus strand of NZ_FWXW01000013.1, from coordinate 2,287 downwards.
ACGTATTTGATTCATCATTTGAATTTGGAAATTCATAGGCGTGATCCCAATAATAAACACCGGTTTCTTCACCAGTACATAACAAAACAATAAATCCGTGTTGGTGACTATCACCAACAATTATTGTGCCCTGCGGCATGTCGCTTTTATAATCATTTAACCACAGTTGCACATCTAGTTCAGGATCTTTGGTCTTTACTCCAAAGAAGACGTCCACATTCACAGTTGCGTTCAAGTCCTCAATATAAATGGAGTTTTCATCAGTGGGTTTAACAACCCCACCATTATAAGTGAGTAAAAACTTCACGTAATCGTTTGGTAAATAGATACCATTGTGTGCTTCAAATATTCTGATATCGTTCGGATTTGCTGCTCCAAAGCCTTGGATTGCCATACAGTTACTTCCTACCTTTCTTCATGATTGAAATGTCGCCTTTGTGCTAAACATTTCATGAGTACGCCGATTAACCTCCTGTAACGTTCTTCCATCCTCGTGGTGATGCCATGTATTACGCAGGTTTTTAGGGCCATTTGGCGCTAATTGGTCGGCAAGTCTAAAGTCAGCGGAACGTTCTCTGAAAGGGCCGATATCAACTTCCTGGACAACATGACCAGAACGTTTGAAATCGGGATAGCCATTTTTGTACGTAACCGAAGCCCCCTTTGAGTTGGTATATTTCCACATTCCGTTATCATTTATTTCAATTTTTCCTCCACCCTCAAGCCATCTGTTAACAACAGGAGGATTTGATGGTTTGGTTTTCAAAAGTTCGTCCGGTATCTTCGACCCTTGGGTAAAAATCTTTCCCGCGTCCTCGGCGAGCTCATCGGCGTTCCTGGCGGCGGACTTGAGGATGCCGCCGGAGTCTTCCGCTTTCCGGACGGCGGAGACGAGAAGGCCCCACTCGGCGGCGTCGTCCGCGTTTTTCGCGGCGCCGTGCAGCAGATCGGTCACCGTGTCGCCGTACTTTGCGATTCCTTTCATCAGCCACTCGGCGGCTTCGGGACTTATCTTCGCCGCGGCGGCCAGGGCGGGGGGGGGGGGGAAACGTCCGTGGAAGCAAGCATACTGTGCCTTTGTTTAATTAATTTTACCCTGTTCCACTCAAATCGGGCAAATCTACCGCGTAGAAAATAAAGCTGGATAAAGCGCCGGGGCCGCAAGCGGCCCCGGCGCGGCTCACATCAGCCCACAGTACTGACTGAAAGGCACTCACCATCGGGGTCAAATTCCAAGTGATAGACCCGGTTAGGGATCATGTTTTACAGAAAACCGCGTGTGTCCAAGAGAAGTACTGCGGGGCGTCTACTCTACACTTCTTTATTTTCTGAAAGGGCATTAATATACTTTTCGATATCAGATTTTGTTAACTTTCTGTACTCCTCGTCCAAATCTTCCAATTTGTCCAAGACGCTTGCTATTGAATCAGAATATTCATCATCGTATTCGTACAAATCTGTAAACCAAACGGTATTAACCCAATCAAGCAATTGGTTCAATGTAATTCGACCGTCTCTTATTGCTCTCAAAACGTTTATGACATCAGTATTAAATATTGTCACTGGTTTTTCGAGCTTGACTACATGCAAATTACCCCCCAGTTTATTACTGAGTTCTTTTTTAGAAATTTGAAGATTTTTGAACATGTCCAAATAATTAGTTACCAATTGTTTCACCTTCTCTTACTTATCTTTGACATGAACTAAGTTTCCTGCGGGATCATAAGTTTCTTTGTATACCCTAATTGTATTTCCGTTATAGTCAATTACTTTGTAATAGCTTGCTTTTGAACCCGGTACATTTCCGGGCTTGGTCATCTTAACCATGTAGCTCCCATTTTCCATCGGCTCGACGGAAAAATCAATATAGCTGTTCGAGCCACCCTTAAAGAAGCTCTTAATTTTAGGCTGAATATTAGATGGTAAATCCTCAACTGATTTTAATGCATCAGTTTTACTTCCAGAATTTAGAATGCTTTTTGCATCCCCCGCGCCCTCAATGAGCTCGTCGGCGGACTTGAGGATGCCGCCGGAGTCCTCCGCTTTCCGGACGGCGGAGACGAGAAGGCCCCATTCGGCGGCATCGTCAGCGTTTTTCGCGGCGCCGTGCAGCAGATCGGTCACCGTGTCGCCGTACTTTGCGATTCCTTTCATCAGCCACTCGGCGGCTTCGGGGCTTATCTTCGCCGCCGCGGCAAGGGCCGGGGTCAGGGTCTCCGCGCCGTTGAACAGGGCTTTCAGCACCGTCCCTGCTTCATCCAGATTCTTGACGACGCCTATGCCGGGA
>NZ_FWXW01000014.1 GCF_900176335.1 Papillibacter cinnamivorans DSM 12816 | reverse complement strand
ACGGTGGGCGGAGTAATCGGAAGCGCTTACACCGAAGGTATAAGGACGCGGTACGTCGGAGCATGGTTCGAGTCCATTTGAGCCCACCATTTTTTTCTCCGGGAAAATGGGGCGCAAGGGAAAAGGGAGCGCGAAACCCCGAAGGAATCGAATAGGGAACAGTTGGAAGCCGAATCTCAGTATTTGAGACGCTCAAGTATTGAGATTTGGTTTCTGAAAAGAAACCAGGGCGTTACCGGCTTGGTAAGGCGGAAGCGGAGACAAAGCAAAACGCAGACCGTCAGCAGGTAACCGCGACGGAACGGAATCGCCGTTCGCTGCACCTTGAAAACTGAACAATGGATTTTAAGTATTAAAGCAAGGCAACAGAGAGGCGAGCAATCAAACGATTGCTCAAAATGGGTAAATACTAATTGTGGAACTAAAAGAATGGCGAAAGCTGTTCTGGTAAAGGGTAACAATTACAATGTAGCCAAACTCTAAAGAGCCTGCATAATTCGAAAGACCGATAGAACTGAGCAATCAGGGCTGTCAGGCAAGGCGCATCCAAAGTGCGCCCTGCCGCAAGAGGTCAAGCAAGTAAGAGCGCAAGGGGAATGCCTTGGCATCAGGAGCCGACGAAGGACGTGACAAGCTGCGATAAGCTGCGGGGAGCTGCACATAAGCCTCGATCCGCAGATTTCCGAATGGGGAAACCCGCCGTGGTTAATACTGCGGCAGCGTACGGTGAATTCATAGCCGTACGCAGGGAACCGCCTGAACTGAAACATCTAAGTAGGGCGAGGAAGAGAAATCAACAGAGATTCCGCTAGTAGTGGCGAGCGAACGCGGAATAGGCCAAACCGGAGGTAGCAATATCTCCGGGGTTGTGGACGCGCATAAGGTACAATAGGTTAGCCGAACGGCATGGGAAGGCCGGCCATAGCGGGTGAGAGCCCCGTAGGCGAAAACCGATTTGTACTGGCGCGGATCCAGAGTACCGCGGGACACGAGGAATCCCGTGGGAAGCCGGGGGGACCACCCTCCAAGCCTAAATACTACCTGATGACCGATAGAGGAGCAGTACCGTGAGGGAAAGGTGAAAAGGACCCCGGGAGGGGAGTGAAATAGAACCTGAAACCTTGTGCTTACAAGCACTCAAAGCACGTTAATGTGTGATGAGGTACTTTTTGTAGAACGGTCCGGCGAGTTATTGTCACCAGCAAGCTTAAGGTACTTGAGTACCGGAGGCGCAGGGAAACCGAGTGTGAATAGCGCGTATGAAGTTGGTGGCAATAGACCCGAAACCGGGTGACCTATCCATGAGCAGGTTGAAGTTGAGGTAAAACTCAATGGAGGACCGAACGCACGTTCGTTGCAATGACCGGCGATGACTTGTGGATAGCGGAGAAATTCCAATCGAACCCGGAGATAGCTGGTTCTCCCCGAAATAGCTTTAGGGCTAGCGTTGTGACAGATTAACGGAGGTAAAGCACTGAATGGGCTAGGGGCCGATAAGGTTACTGAACCCTATCAAACTCTGAATGCCGTATAATTGATTCACAGCAGTCAGACAGCGTGAGATAAGTTTCGTTGTCAAAAGGGAAACAGCCCAGATCTACGTCTAAGGTCCCTAATATACGCTGAGTGGGAAACGATGTGGAGTTGCAAAAACAACCAGGATGTTGGCTTAGAAGCAGCCACTCATTAAAAGAGTGCGTAATAGCTCACTGGTCGAGTGACTCTGCGCGGAAAATACAACGGGGCTAAGCGTATAACCGAAGACTAGGCTGTGGGTACAGATTTGAAACCATAAAGAGCGCGGGGTTGTTTCGCGGCGGCGCCAAACAACCTTCCGATCCGCCTGGCAGAAGCAGGGCGTGAAACGCCTGGCTGGAAGCTGGGGCGTAAGAAAGCTTTTATGGATTGAAATCTGTACCCACGGGGTAGGGGAGCGTCGTGCACGGGGCGAAGCATGAGCGTAAGCACGTGTGGACTTTGCACGAGTGAGAATGCCGGAATAAGTAGCGAGAATTATGTGGGAATCATAATGGCCGAAAATCTAAGGTTTCTTGGGGAAGGTTCGTCCGCCCAAGGTAAGCCGGGAGCTAAGGCGAGGCCGAAAGGCGTAGTCGATGCACATACGGTTGAAATTCCGTAGCCGCCGACATTTAAACCAGAGGGACACTTGAAGATAGAAGAACCCGGGCGTTGGTTGACCCGGGCGTAAGGGACCGAAATTTTAGTAGGGAAGTCTTCGATGCTTTGAGGCGAGAAAAGCTCTGGTGTATACTAAGGCGCCCGTACCGCAAACCGACACAGGTAGATGAGGAGAGAATCCTAAGGCCAACGGGAGAAGGGTTGTCAAGGAACTCGGCAAAATCACCCCGTAACTTCGGGAGAAGGGGAGCCCCAGCAATGGGGCCGCAGTGAATAGGCCCAAGCGACTGTTTACCAAAAACACAGGTCTGTGCTAAATCGAAAGATGACGTATACGGGCTGACGCCTGCCCGGTGCCGGAAGGTTAAGAGGAGAGCTTAGGAGCAATCCGAAGGTTTGAATTGAAGCCCCGGTAAACGGCGGCCGTAACTATAACGGTCCTAAGGTAGCGAAATTCCTTGTCAGGTAAGTTCTGACCCGCACGAATGGCGTAACGACTTGGGCACTGTCTCGACAGCCCGCCCGGCGAAATTGTAGTACTGGTGAAGATGCCAGTTACCCGCAACTAGACGGAAAGACCCCATGGAGCTTCACTGCAGCTTGATACTGGAAGTCGGTAATTCATGTACAGGATAGGTGGGAGACTTGGAAGCAGAGGCGTCAGCTTTTGTGGAGTCACCCTTGGGATACCACCCTTGAATTGCTGATTTTCTAACCTGCGGCCATGAATCTGGTCGGGGGACACTGTCAGGCGGGCAGTTTGACTGGGGCGGTCGCCTCCAAAAGTGTAACGGAGGCGCTCAAAGGTTGGCTCAGCACGGACGGAAATCGTGCGCAGAGTGTAAACGCAAAAGCCAGCCTAACTGCGAGACCGACGGGTCGAGCAGTAACGAAAGTTGGAGTTAGTGATCCGGCGGTATGTGCGTGGAAATGCCGTCGCTCAACGGATAAAAGCTACCCTGGGGATAACAGGCTGATCTCCCCCAAGCGTCCACAGCGACGGGGAGGTTTGGCACCTCGATGTCGGCTCGTCGCATCCTGGGGCTGTATTCGGTCCCAAGGGTTTGGCTGTTCGCCAATTAAAGCGGCACGCGAGCTGGGTTCAGAACGTCGTGAGACAGTTCGGTCCCTATCTGTTGCGGGCGTTAGAGATTTGAGAGGGGCTGTCCTTAGTACGAGAGGACCGGGATGGACGTACCTCTGGTGCACCAGTTGTCCTGCCAAGGGCATAGCTGGGTAGCTATGTACGGACGAGATAAACGCTGAAGGCATCTAAGCGTGAAACTCTCCTTAAGATGAGATCTCTCACTCGAAAGAGGTAAGGCTCCAGGAAGACCACCTGGTTGATAGGCCGGAAGTGTAAGCGTGGCAACACGTTCAGCTGACCGGTACTAATAAGCCGAGGGCTTGACCTCAAAGGGATAAAGGAAGCGAAGCGAAAAACAGAGCGAAGGCTGCGGAGAAGTGATTCCGAGCCCTGGCCCCCTGTTGGATGCTCCGGTTTCTTAAGTCCCGAATTAGCAGGCTCTTTCGTAGCCCTGCCGAAATGCTTAGTCCATTGTTCGGTTTTGAAGGTACAGTACGTCGCTGGCACCCTTCCGGTTCCCAAAAGAAACGGTTCGCCTGGCGGAGCGGTTCGAAATGTGGCGCGAATCCCATAATGAATGCTTTGCAGAGAAAATATGCCAAAGACTTTATGAAAGCTTCTTTGCATACTTTCTTTTCAAAGAAAGTATGCGCCTTTAGCTCAGTTGGTAGAGCAGCTGACTCTTAATCAGCGGGCCCTGGGTTCGAGTCCCTGAAGGCGCACCAAATGACAAACAGCCCGGCTGTTTTGCATATTTGCCGGTTTAAGAAGCATTGCGGCCCGTTAGTCAAGCGGTCAAGACGCTGGCCTCTCACGCCGGAGACGGGAGTTCGATTCTCCCACGGGTCACCATTTTTTATTGTCGAAAAAACCTTGAAATACAGTGCAGATTGTGCTATACTGACACCTGCGAAAAGAACGGTAAAGAGAAGAAAAACCTGTGTGGATTTTTCTTTTGCTTACTTTTCTTTTCAGAAGAAAAGTAAGTTGGTGCTGATTGCGGCGAGGGTCCACCCGTTCCCATTCCGAACACGGAAGTTAAGCTCGCCCGCGCTCAAAATACTTGGCTGGAAACGGCCCGGGAAAATAGGTAGTGCCAACACAATGGGGTCGTTATGACCCCTTATATTCCTCAATAGCTCAGCCGGTAGAGCATGCGGCTGTTAACCGCAGGGTCGTTGGTTCGAGTCCAACTTGGGGAGCCAGACTACGGTATTGCCGTCACGAATATCGTGGCGGCAATCCCGTATAAAACTGAAATCTATGGGCCTTTAGCTCAGTTGGTTAGAGCAACCGGCTCATAACCGGTCGGTCCACGGTTCGAGTCCGTGAAGGCCCACCAAAAAGAAGACGGAAGCGAGAAGGCAGAGCGAATGCGTTTTCCCGTTTCATCTGTCCTCTGGCTTCTGGCCTCTGGTCTCAGGCCGGTCTGCATAGGGGTATAGCTCAGCAGGTAGAGCAGCGGTCTCCAAAACCGCGTGCCGAGGGTTCGATTCCTTCTGCCCCTGCCAAAAGGTACCGGCGAGCAGAGGACCGGGGAACGGTTCGTCGATTTCTGCAAGCCGCGTAGATATCCGCCATGGCCCAGTAGTTCAGTTGGTTAGAACGCTAGCCTGTCACGCTAGAGGTCGACGGTTCGAGCCCGTTCTGGGTCGCCATATGCTGCTATAGCTCAGTCGGCAGAGCGCGTCCTTGGTAAGGACGAGGTCACGTGTTCGAATCACGTTAGCAGCTCCACTAGAAAACATAGAGGAACCGCCGGGGATTTCGCCCCGGCGGTTCCTCTATGTACTTTAAATGGATTTAAATTTCAGAAGGTAGGGTCTATTTCACGATCAGCACCGGGCACTTTGCTCCGCCGGCAACCCGATGCGTCACGCTGCCGATGAGTGCGCCGCTGAAGGCTCCGTGCCCCCGGGTGCCCATGACCACAAGGTCCGTGTTCTCTCCGCACTCTTCCAGAATTTTTGCCGACGGGTTGCCCGCCAGAATCTTTTTGGTGACCGGAATCTGTTTGAGATCAATTCCTCTGAGCGTTCCGTCCAGGATCTTTTTGCCGATATCGTGGATCTGCTCGTCCGTAAGCATGTAAATCGGGCTTCCGGCCAGAGGCCATGTGTAGGGCATGGGGTCAATGACGAAAACAAGCTTGATTTCGCCGCCGGTGCAGCTGGCGATTTCCACCGCCTGGGTCAATGCGTGACGGGAATACTCGGAGCCGTCGGTTGCCACCATAATTTTTTTAAACATATGCACATCTGCCTTTCTTCAGAGTTTTTCACAGAAGAAATTTTCTACATTATAACATTATGCTCCTCAGGTTTCAACCGATGCGGATGAATTCGCAGGCTTACATGCCGGACAATGCGGATTAAGTAACATTTTGGGGAACAGTTGAAGAAGGAAAACGTCAGAAAGAAATGAAACATGAGTAAATTACCTTACGAATCGGTATAATGATGAAGGAACGGGCGCCTTCCCCACAAATAAAAATATGGTATAATCCATGAAAATATTTCATGGCGAAAAAGGAGGAAAAAATGAAAAGAACCGGTATCGCATTTGTCCTGCCGCTTATTCTGCTTTTGTCCGCCTGCGGCGGGACGGGAGCCGGTACGAGCGCCACGCCAACGGCTGGACCAACAGAAACTCCCCTCTCTCTCTCGGATTACATCCCCTTTCGGGAAAATATCCGCATGAGCTACAGCGGAGAAGGAAACGAATATTCGGAGTTTACCGCCTGGGCGGAGTATTTCGAAAACGGGGCGTATCAGGTCAGAAGCAGCAATCCCGGCACGGATTCGGTTTCCGTCTTCACGCTGGAAGACGGAGCGGTGAAGCTGGTCTTCTTTCGGGGAGAGACATATTACAGACAAAACTATACGGATCGGCGGGAAATGGAAGAAATCATACTCCAGGAGCCCATCGAGGAAGGAAACTCCTGGACCCTGGATGACGGCGCCGTCCGGACGATCACGGACCTTGACGCGGATGTAAAAGTGCCTTACGGTACCTTCAAGGCGCTGGAAGTGACCACCGAGAGGGACGACGATACAATGAAGGAATACTATGTTGCGGACCTGGGACTGGTGAAAAGTGAGTTTATTCCGGCGGGGGACGCGTCTTCCTCGGTTGTCAGTCAGCTGGAAATGGTGGAAGAAAATGTGCCGTATACCCAGACGGTCCAGTTCTATTACCCCGATTTCAATAACGACCGGCTGGTTTATACTGAAAAGAGCCTGGAGCTTTACACTGGGGACGATATCAAAAAGATTTTTCAGCAACAGTTTATAAGCGTGCCGGAGGGCAGCGGCCTTTCGCCCCTGATGTCCCCAAACGCCTCCATTCTAAGTATTTCCATGGATGATAAAACCGGGATTGCCACGGTGGATTTCTCCAGGGAATTCCTTACGGAGATGAACGCGGGATCCTCTCTGGAGACCATGCTGCTCGACAGCGTGGCGGACACCGTCGGCCGGTACTTCCAGACGGAGAAGGTGGGGATTACGCTGGAGGGAGAACCCTACGAATCCGGCCATTACAGGATAGGAAGCGGGGAATACTGGCCCGCCGATTGGGAAGGGATCCAGGAATATAAATAGGCTTCAGAGATATAAAAAACCATACCCGGCCGCCGAAGGCGGCCGGGTATGGTTTTTTATATGCAGAGGACCATCAGGATACGGGTCTGCCGCACCGGTGGCAGAACAGAGCGCCGGGCACAAGAGGCTCGCCGCAGTAAGCACAGACCTCGGTTTGGCTGTAGTTGCCGGTCCTGTGCATATACCGCGGGTCAATGCTTTGCGCGGCACCGGACTCAAACTTCCTGCCTTCCTCGGGATCGATCTCGAATACGGCGCCGCAGCAGGACGCCGTCGCAAAGTAGTGCCTGTCCCATCGGAAGATAGGAATAAAAAAGATGTGCAGCACCTTGTAGAAGACGGACACCGTCATGGAGGTGTACTCGCCGCACGCCGGACAGATGAGGTTTGTGGTCCTGCCCAGTTCCTTTGATCTTTCGCTGATCCCGGAAATAAAGAAAAACATACTGTTTTCGCCTCCAAACTGCGCTGAAGCTGTCCGGCTGCAGCTCTGCAAATTCCGATATTTTACGGCTCCATGAGCCCGTATTTGACCTTGATTCGGTCCAGTTTTTCAATCATGGGTTTTGAAAGAACGAATAGAAAAAAGACCGTGGACAGGGCATGCACCAGATTGAACCAGAGACCGGCGGCATAAGAAGCTAGCAAAGCCTGCCAGGTAAGCCTCGGAAAGGTCATAAGGACGGAGGCCAGGTCCATGACCCCTCCATACAGCAGAAAGGTGGAAAGGCCGCCGTAGATGCACAGGGAAAGCCTGTCCCGCCGCAGGATCCCTTGGCGGACCAGCGCCCCCGCAAGCAGTCCGATTCCCCCGAAACAAAGCATCTGCCAGGGGGTCCAGGGTCCCTGCCCGAAGAGAAAGCCGGAAATAAAGCCCGTCAGCGCGCCTACAAGAAACCCAGTCTCGCCGCCCATGCACACGCCCGCTATGATGACGATGGCGGCCACCGGCTTGAACTGCGGCAGCATGAAAAAGGCGGAGCGTCCGGCCACCGAAAGCGCCGTGAGAACCGCTGCAATCACGAGTTCACGGGCCTGGGGCCGCCTGCGTTCGAATGCAAGGCCGAAGAGGATCAGGGCGTACAGGACCATCAGGAGGCTGACAAAATAGTATTTCCTGTCTCCCAGGAGGAAAACGCCCGCCAAAACGGTTGCCGGCGCAAGAACGGCGGTTATTGTGGCGGCAACTGTGCGCCGGCTTTTCCTATCGGGACCCGAGGGCTGCATTTGCACGCTTGATCACATCCTCTGCGGTGACGGCTTCCGGAAAAACATGGCGGGCCATCCGGTTTGCCGCGGTGGTATAAACGCTGTTGCCTGAAAAAAAGCTTCCGGGGGCCCCTTCGGAAACCATGCCGCCGTCAAAAAACAGACAGCAGAGGTCCGCGTAGCGGGCGCAGAACTCAATGTCGTGGCTCACCATCACAACGGTGACGCCCCGCCCGGTAAGCTCCTTGAGAATGGAAGCCAGACGGAGCTTGAAATCCCCGTCCATGCCCTTGGTGGGCTCGTCCATCAGGAGAATCTGCGGTTCGGCCAGCAGCACCTTGGCCAGAGCGGCCCGCTGCTGCTCTCCTCCGCTGAGATCAAAGGGGTGCCTGGATAAAAGACCGGCAATCTCTGTAAGCTCAGAAACGGCCCGGAGCCTGTCCTCCCGCTCCCCGGGAGAAATTGCGCCGCCCTCCAGCATTTCCAGCAGATCGGCCCTGACCGTACTCTTGACGAAAAGAGTCTGGGGGCTTTGGGGAAGCATGCTGAGCCGCATCCCTCCGTGCCCGGCAGCTTTGCCGGAGAGCACCTCTCCTCCGAGGCAGACCTGCCCGCGGTAAGGGCGGAGCAGGCCGGCCATGACGGAAAGCGCGGTGGTTTTCCCGCTGCCGTTTCCCCCGGCGATGCAGTATAAAACCCCCCCGGGAATTTTCATCGTCAGCCCCCGGAGTACGTCCGGAAGCGGTTTCTCATACCGGAACCAGACCTCCCGCAGCTCGATTGCAGGGGGATCCGGTTTCTGAAGGGTATCCGGCTTTTCCCGGCCGGCGGAAGCCGGTACCTGCGGCCGGATTTCCAAGCGGTCCAGCCACTGGCGCCCCTCCCGCACCGTGACGGGGCAGGGGAGGTTGTTTTTGATGCCGGCATAGATCTGCATGGGAGAGGGAAGCGCGTACCGCATGGGGTGCTCCATCGCCTCCAGACGGGTTCCCGCCTCCCGGGGACTGCCGTCCGCGATAATTTCTCCCTCGTCCATCACCAGGACCCTGTCCGCCATGGGGAAGACCGCCTCCAGCCGCTGCTCGGAAAGAAGCACCGTAATCCCCAGTTCCCGGTTGATCCTTTGGACCATGTCCAGAAATTCTCCGGCGGCCACCGGGTCCAGCTGGCCGGTAGGCTCGTCCAGAATCAGCACCTCCGGCTGCATCGCCATGACGGAGGCAAGGCTCAGAAGCTGCTTCTGCCCCCCGGACAGGCGGGATACGCTTTCCCGGAACCAGCCCTGGATCCCGAAAAAGCCGGCCGTTTCGGCAACCCGCAGCCGGAGGGTTTCGCTGTCCGTGCCCAAAGACTCCAGCCCGAAGGCAAGCTCGTGCCAGACCTTGTCCGTGACGATCTGATTGTCCGGATTCTGCTGCACGAAGCCGATCCGGGAGGCCTGCTCCCGAAGCCCCAGCTCCGCCAGGGGCTTCCCGAAAAACAAAATCTCGCCCGCACTCTCTCCGTGAGGGGTCAAAGCGGGCTTTAAATGGCGGAGCAGGGTGGTCTTTCCGCAGCCGGATCTGCCGCAGAGAACCGTGAACTCCCCCTTACCCAGACAAAGTTCCGGCAGGAACAGGGCTCTTCGGGAAGCGAGAGGGTATGTAAAACTCAGAGCCTTGATCTGATATACGTCCATTGAAGCTCCTCCGCGGCATCGAGAATCAGGGGAAGAAAACAGAGCACGGGGTACAGGATTCGGATGGCAACGACTGACGGCGTCGTTTCCGGCAGATGGATGGAAGGGAAAAACCGTATTCCGGCTGCTCCGGCTGCAAGCCCCCAGAAAGCCGCGGCCGCCAGCCCCATCAGAATAAAAAAGACGATCCGGTCCCTTCCGTCAAAACGGAAGAGAGAAAAGCTGGTGCGCCCGGGAAGCCCGTATCCCCGTGCCTTCATGGAGTCCGCCGTCTCAATGGCGTTCTCCAGGGCCCAGGTGGTGAGGATGGACAGGATTCGCAGCCCGCCCCTTGCTTTGCGCAGGATGCCCTTTCCGGTGGCGCCGCGGCCGAGGCAGGCCTGGGATCGGGATATGACTCCGGCCTGCATCTGGTACCGGGGGATAAAGCGAAGGGCCATGGAAAGAAGCAAAGACTGCGCCGGGAAGATCCGCCCGAACAGATAAATCCATTTGTCCGAGGTCATGACGTCGCCGCAGCAGGCAAACCATAAAAGGACGGCCCCGAACATCCCCGCCGCCGCCGCTCCGTAGCAGATGGACTCCAGAGTGACGGGGTTCCCGTCGGGAAGATAGGCCAGGATAGTAACTCCCGCGTGATTGAACAGAGGGTTGAGCACCGCCGCGGCCGCCATAAGGGGCAGAAGGAAGAGAAAGCAAAACCGCAGGGCCCCTCGTCCCCGGAGCCGGAGAAAGTAGGCAAGACCGCCCAGAAAGGAAAAGACCAGAAAATACGGGTGCAGAAGCAGCATGCTCAGAAGAATGATTCCGGCAAAATACGCAAGATTGACCGTGGGGTGATAGGAAGAAAAAGCGTCTCTCATTCTGTGTCCTCCCAGGCGCCGTTGTCTCCCCCCACGTCCTTGCCCTGATCGCAGGTGTAGAGCCACTCCACGGTGTCTCCGTCCTCCAGCGCGTATTGGCTGCAGCCGTATCCGGGGAATTTGCCGTTCACCCTGTAAACCCAGCCGGACAATTCCCCGCAGTCGAATTCATAAATATTGCCGATCCCCTCGATGTAATTGGAATTGTAAAGGGGGACCGAAGAAAACTCCATGTGGATGCCGTGTTTCTTCATTTCTCGCTGCAGTACGTTGAAAACGGTTTCTCCCTCATAGAACTGCACCGTCTGCGTGGGAAACAGAATCCCGTCCTCAGGCAGGATCTCCAGCTTGTCTTTGCTGAAGCTCTCCAGATTGTCCAGAATGGTCCCGCAGGAGACGGAGAGGGTGCAGAAGAGCTCCTTTTCTTCGTCGGGCTCCTGGGAGGAAGGGGAAGGCGAAACTGCCGGATCAATCGCAGGCGTCGGATTGGACGGCTTCGGGGAGGCCGGAGACCCGCCGGGCTCGGCGGAGGGAGAGACCGTCGGGTCGGATGTGACTTCTGAAGACGGCTGGGAGAGCGAAGAAGACGGGCCGGGAACGGAAAGGGTCGCCGTTGCGGCGGCGTCCGCGGCGGGAGCGGAGGTTTCAGGAGTTCCGCTTTTTGCGGCGTAGTTCCCGCCCCAGAAAAAAGCCGCCAATAAGATGACAAGGGCGGCCGCGGCCGCCGCGAGGATTTGTTTCTTGCTCAAGTTTTGTCCTCCCCCGCATACGGGCATTGGTTACTCTGCAAGCAGCCCGGCTCCCTCCAACAGGTTCCATACCATAACTGCGATTTCGGCCCGTGTCGCCGGCTCCAGGGGCCGCAGGGAAACGTCCTGGGACGGCAGCACCCCCAGCTTGACGCAGACCGCCAGGCCCCCCCGGCTCCAGGATGCGCTTTTCGTATAGTCGTCGAACTGCGCCAGCTGATCCCGGATTTCGTCCTCGGTGAGCGCCGTGTTATAACCGCACAGGCCGGCGGCCCTGCATACCATCACGGCCGCCTCCTGGCGTGTGATGAGATCGGCGGGGGCGTAAAGAGTCTGGGCTTTTCCCGCGACAATCCCATAGGCGTAAGCGGTTGCCACCGCGCCGCGGTACCAGGAATCTGCCGGCACGTCGCCGAAGGGAAGGACCTCCTTTGCGCGCAGTCCCAGTGCCCGAACGACGATTGCCGCAAACTCGGCTCTCGTGATGGGCCTCTCCGGCGCAAAGAGGGAATCCGAAATCCCGTTGACAATGCCCCGCCGGGCAAGGCCGGTGATTTTCGCCTTGTCAGGGAGCGCATCGATGTCTTCGAAGGATTTGTCCGGATAGAGGACCGGGCGCGGGGATACGTCGGGATCCTTCCCGGGCAGGCCGGACGCGCCGGAGCCCTCTCCGTTTTGGGAGAGGGTAGCGTCCGTCATGTCGTACAGGCCGTTTTCGCCGTTTAAAAACCTCTGATAGGCCGCCAGAGCGCAAAGCGCCTGCTGAGAGGCCATGGCGTCCGATTCCCCGCCGGAGATGTGGGAAAAGTCCCCGCTGCTCAGCCGGAAAGAGAGAAGAGCGGACAATACGGTCTTTCCTTCTTTGATAAAACGGCTGTCAGCTTCCGGGTCGATCCCCAGAGTGGAAAGGGCGGTGAGCACCTGAGCGGCGCTTTCTGCGTTGGCGGTCCCATAGCTTGAAAATCCTCCGTCCTCCAGCTGAGCGCCCGAGAGGAAGGACAGTGCCCTGTCTTCTGCCGTCTGGACATCGCTTTGTCCCCGATAAGGTGCCAGGGCCGTCAGTGCCATTGCGGTGATGTCCGGATCCCCGGAGGCTCCGCCCAGGGCAAATCCTCCGTCGCCCAGCTGACGGGAGAGGATTGTGTTTACAAGAAGCTCCCTTGTGGTTTGAACCGACGCGCCGTCGTTTTCGGGTACGGCGTATTCCCCGGAATCCAGCGCAAGCAAAGCGAAGATAGGTCCGTTGATTCCCTGGCGCAAAACGGCACTGAAATCCCCCAGGGGAAGAAGCAGATTCGTACCGTTCACGTCGGAGGGCTCTTTGCCCATGGCGGTCAGAGCCAGGATCACCCGGGAGTATTCGGTGTATTTCGCCGAGTCCAGAATTCCGCCGGAGGTTTCAAGGCGGCTTACCAGCCCCGCGCAATAAGCCTCGCTCAATTCCGCAGGAACCCCCGCGTCTGAGCGCGCGAGCCCGATGAGCGTCCATTCAAGCCCTTCCGTTTCAGGCAGAGACTGCCGGGCGGACGCGATGAGGCGGGCTTGCAGCGAAGATACGGCTTCGGTCAGCGTATCCTCCGAAACGGCTCCGGCTCCAAGCGCGGGAGGGGCGAATCCGGCCGCAAGGCAAAAAATGAGAAAACAGGAAATCCATCGTCTGAGTTGCTTCAATCTTGTTTCCTCCTGTTTTTTTATGCCCGCTGGAATATTCCTGCGGTTCGGATGGGAAGACTCCATCTGCGCGCCCCGGGAGATCGCTTTATATTGTAACGTAAATTACCGCATATGACAAGCCGGCCCGGTAAAAAGCCCCTCGGCGCGCGGCAATAGTAAATTCGGAAAAACGTGCAATACTATGAATCGAGATTAAAAATCCGGGGTGTCATTATGTTCAGGGAGAATCTGAAAAAAATCACATATTGGATGGTAAAGCGGCAGCTCGTCGCCAATGATGAAGTGATCGGGGAACGCCCGCCCGTTCAGGAGGAGAACCTGAGCGGTAACCTGAAGGAAAATATAGCGCGTATTCGGGAAGAAATGGGCAACAGCGCCGACCTTGTGGTGCGCGAATTTTCCTGCGGCAGCGGACGCGGCATGCCCGTTGCCCTGGTCTACGTGGACGGTATGGCGAACGCAAAAATACTCAACGAGAGCGCCATTAAGCCGCTGATGTTTGGTACCGGATTGAAAAATGATGCCTGCAGGCATGGAAAATGCACTTTAGCCGACCTTAAAGAAAAACTGCTTTCCATCGCGGAAGTGAATACCCTGCAGACCCTGGATTCTCTGCTCCAGGGGATCCTCTCAGGAGACACGGCTCTGCTTGCGGATGAGTCCCGGGAAGCCCTGATGCTCACCAGCAAGGGATTCGAAAAAAGAAGCGTCACCGAGCCTCTCAGCGAGGCCGTGATCCGCGGCCCCCGGGAGGGCTTTACGGAAAGCATCCGGACCAATACATCCCTGCTGCGCCGAAAGATCAAGAATCCGGCATTAACTATAGAGAGCATGACCATCGGAGAAAAAACCAGAACCGCTGTTTGCTTTGCCTATATCCGCGGTGTGGCCAACGAGGAACTGATCTCCAGCATCCGGGATCGGTTGAAGGCAGTCCGCACGGATGCCGTATTGGATTCGGGATGCCTTGAGGAATATATCGAAGACGCGCCCTTTTCGATTTTTCCCACCCTGGGATACACGGAAAAGCCGGATGTGGCGGCGGCAAAGATTTTGGAGGGAAGAGCCGCGATTTTGGTGGACGGGTCTCCCTTTGCCCTGACGGCTCCGCTGCTTTTCATCGAGGGCTTCCAGTCGGCGGAAGACTATTATTTCCGTTCTTACTATATGTCTCTCGTGAGAGTTCTCCGATATATCAGCTATATCATAACCATTTTTGCTCCGGCTTTGTATGTGGCAATCACCACCTTTCATCAGGAACTGCTTCCCACCGACCTGCTGTTCACCATGGCGGCGGCCCGGGAGGGGATCCCCTTTCCCGCCGTGGAGGAAGCCCTCATCATGCTGATAACCTTTGAAATCCTGCGGGAAGCCGGTGTCCGCCTGCCCCGCCCGGTGGGCCAGGCCCTGAGCATCGTGGGAGCTCTGGTCATCGGAGATGCGGCGGTGTCCGCGGGGCTCATCGGGGCGCCCATGGTAATTGTGATTGCTATAACGGCGGTTTCGGTTTTTCTGACGCCCAATCTGGCCAATACCGCGGCGATTCTGCGGCTGATTTTCCTGTTCCTTGCCGGGTTTATGGGAGGATACGGCATTACGATAGGGTTTATAGGAGTGCTGATTCATCTGGGTTCTCTTAAATCCTTCGGATTCCCGTATTTTGCCCCCTTTGCTCCGTATCGGTCGGCGGATATGAAGGATGCGGTGATCCGTTCGCCGCTCTGGATGCTGGCGACGCGGCCGGAAAAAATGGCAAGGCGGGACAGAAAACGGCTGGACTTCTTTGTCCCTCCTGCGGACGGAACAAAAAACGAGCAGGGAGAATAGAGTGCGAAACGATGAAAAACAGATTCAGAAGAATAACAGGCGTAGCCGTGGCGGCGCTGATCCTCGTGGGACTCACAGGCTGCTGGAATAGTCGGGAGCTCAATACCCTGGCGATTGTGATGGGAATAGGGTTCGACCAGGCAAACGATCTGGAGGAAGTGGAAATTACCGCACAGGTTGTAAAAACCAAGGGGATCAAGGGGGGTAAAAACGGCGGAGGCTCGTCCCAGGAGGAAGCGTTTATCAATTTTACGGAAATCGGCACCGGCTCCTTTGACATTATCCGGGAATTCACCCATGTCTCCAGCCGGAAGCTATATTTTACACACAATCAGATTATTGTCATTGGTGAGAACCTGGCGAGGAGCGGGATTCGGAACACCCTGGACATGCTCTCCCGCAACCATGAAGCCAGAATGAACGTTTATATGCTGGTTGCCAAGGGTTCAGCCAAGGATGTTCTGAATCTGAAGCCGGAACTGGGAGAGGTACCGGCCATGGAAATCGCGCAGCTGATGGAAGCGCAGAAAAACACCTCCCATACCCCGGATACTTTTTTTTACGAAGTGACTTTCAGCCTTGTAAGCAAAACGGCCGCCTTTGTCATACCGACGGTTGAAATCGGGGATTCGGCAGGGAGAAAAGTCCTGATTGTTTCCGGAAGCGCCGTGTTCAAGACGGATAAGATGGTGGGCGAGCTCAACGAAAAAGAAACGAGAGGGCTGCTTTGGGTCACGGACGACATCGGAAGCGGTATTATTGAAATCGCGGTTCAGGGAGTGACAGCCGAACTGGAGATCATTCGTTCCAACTGCAAAATAACTCCGGAAATCGGAGCGGACGGCTCCGTAAAAATCAAGCTGAAAATCACGGAGGAGAGCGATTTTGGCAGTCAGACCGGTTCGGTGAACCTGCTTACGATGGAAAACATCCAGCGGATGGAAGAGGCGCAGGCCCAGGAAATCAGGAAAGAAATCGAGATGGTGCTGGAAAAAACCCGCACGCTGAACGCGGATATTTTTGGATTTGGAGAAGCCTTGCATCGGAAATATCCGCACCAGTGGGAATCGATGGAAGCCGAGTGGAATGAAATATTCAAGGCGCTAGACGTGGAAATCGAGGTCGAAACGAAAATCAATTCCATCGGCAGGATCGACCAGCCGAATTATCCTTCCAAGGAGTAATGGAGATGAACAACGGGAAAGAGCAGATTCTCTCGGCACAGCTGATGTTTTCCGTCGGATGTTTTATCCAGAGTTCGACGCTGCTGACCAGCTTTATAGCGGATGTCGCTGGGAATGAGGCCTGGATCGCGGTAATTGCCTCGTACGGGTTGAGCATGTTGCTCGTCAGGATGTATGTGAAGCTTGCGAAACTGTATCCTGGGAAAAGCATCGTTCAGATCAGCGAAGCCGTATTCGGGCCGGTCCTGGGAAAGATATTGTCCTGCTTCTATATCTGGTTCTTTTTTTCCCTGGCAATTCTGAATACAAGCGACGTTGGTTTTTTCGTCAATAACTTTATCATGCCGGAGACCCCTAAAATGGCGATTTTGCTGATGTTCATATTTGTCTGCGCCTGGGCCGTGCGCCGGGGCGTGGAGACGATTATGAGATACGGCCAGCTGTTTCTGATTATGGGATTTTCCGTTGTAGGATTGTTCTGTATCCTTCTTTTTAAAGACATGTCCTTCGACAATTTGATGCCCGTATTTGCCATGCCCGTTATGAAGTATGTCCAGAGTATTCATATCGTCACTATAATTCCCTTCTGCGAGATTCTTGCTTTTACCATGGTATTCCCTTATGTGAAGGACCAGGAAAAGATAGGCAGGTCCCTTTATATCGGGATGACTCTGGGGGCCATCCACCTTCTGGTGGTTGTTTTGCGGGATATTTCCGTTCTGGGGCCCGTTTATACCCATGTTACCGCGCCGTCTTTTCAGGTTACGCGTCTCATCAATATCGGAAATGTTATTACCAGGATGGAGTTTTTTTATGAAGTTGCGGTGAATATTCTGATTTTCTTTAAGGTTTCAGTCCTGCTTTTCGCTGCCGTACTGGCCGTAGCACAGACGTTTCATATTAAATCCTACCGCTCTTTGGTGATCCCCATAGCGGTGCTGGTTATCTGTATTTCGATGGCTCCCTTTATCAGTGCCGCGGAATCCGGCTTTTGGGGTTCCAATATCGCGCCGTTTTACTCTGCCTTTTTCGAGATCATACTGCCCTTTTTCACGCTGATTGCAGCGCTGATCCGCAGCATGATCCCGGAGGAAGGGGAGGCGGGTCTGAAGTGATGATTCTGCTCCTCGCGGTTTTTGCGGTTATTGCGCTCAGTGAAGTCCCGACACTGATCCGGGAAAAGCGGTGGCGGGAACTGATCGCCTTTTCGGCTCTCTATGGCCTTGCGCTTTTTTATGCATCATCGCTGACACTTGGGGCTCCCCCGCCCAGCCCTATCCGGCTGATAATGTATTTTATCAAAGATGTTCTTCATATCGGTTATACCGGATAGCGCGCCGCCGGCGGAAAACGCAGGCCGAAGACGCGCTTTTTTTGTCCCCGCCCGTCCGTTATTTTACATTTTCGGATTGTAATTTAAACCGGAATATTCTATGATAATATAGCAAGGACACAGATCCGGCTGTTCTTTATAAGCCTGCGGCTTAATGAACGGAAAGTAGACGGAGCATGTCATGAAATGATATAGGAGGAAATCAGCATGGGTAAACTGGACGGAAAATATGCGGTGGTCACCGGCGGAGGTAAGGGAATCGGAGAGGCGATTGTGCAGCGCTTTCTGGAAGACGGAGCCGCCGGCGTGGCAATTCTCGACTATGATATTGAGCTGGCCGAAAAGACCGCCGCGGCTCTGGGCGAAAAAGTTTTTGCAGTGAAATGCGATGTGGGCGACAGCGCCAATGTTGCCGCGGCCTTCAAAACCGTTTATGAAAAGATGGGCAGGGTGGATATCCTGGTCAACAATGCGGGCCTCACCCGGGACAGCATGCTTCACAAGATGTCCGAAGAGCAGTGGAGACGGGTCATGAGCGCGGATCTGGACGGCGTATTCTTCTGCTGCAAGCAGGTGGTGGACGGCATGAGAGCCCAGAACTACGGCAAAATCGTCAATGTGTCCTCCGTTTCCGCCTTCGGAAATCCCGGTCAGGCCAACTATTCCGCGGCCAAGGCGGGCATCATCGGGCTCACCAGGACTCTTGGTAAAGAGCTTTTCCGGTATAACATCAATGTGAATGCCGTCGCCCCCGGCTGGATTAACACGGATATCATCAAGACCGTTCCCAAGGAGATGCTGGAGGCCGGCATCAAATCCATTCCCGCCCGCCGGGTGGGAGAACCCTCCGAGGTGGCTTCCGTGATCTCCTTCCTGAGCTCGGACGACTGCAGCTTCATGGGCGGAAGCTGCCTGGTCATTGCCGGCGGCCTGTTTAACTGATTTCTCAGCGGGTGTTGGCAATCAAAGGGACTGTTTCCGTGCCGTCTGTATGGAAACAGTCCCTTATTATTTTACTTATAAACCCGGTTTAAGGGAGATAAAATTGCAAATTTTCTTTTT
Source organism: Papillibacter cinnamivorans DSM 12816 (assembly GCF_900176335.1). Classification (GTDB taxonomy): domain Bacteria; phylum Bacillota; class Clostridia; order Oscillospirales; family Oscillospiraceae; genus Papillibacter; species Papillibacter cinnamivorans. The sequence goes on along the minus strand of NZ_FWXW01000014.1, from coordinate 11,244 downwards.
ACAGATCCCTTGAGCCCCACAGCTCAAGGCACGAAGCGCCCCGACTGCAGATTAAAAAATCCTCTCAAACGCCGCACAAGGTATAATTTCGCAGACCAAATAAACCCCCACAGGCTAAGATACGGAGAGTCCCGATCGCGGGCCGAAAACAGGCCACTTGCCATAGAGCTGTCCGTGCGCTCGAAACTATCAATAATCAATTACTTATGAAGAGCGCCTGCCGGAGCACCCTCCCCATGAAGATCCAGGAGGCCGGAGCCTCCTGGTCTGTTTTTGGTGACTTTTTGCAGAAACAAAAAGTTACCCCCAGCGGGGAGCGCGCAGCTCCCGTCCAAATCTTTCGAAAAAATATTATTGAGTTCCGAAAAGAATGCACGTTTGACGAGAAATATACCCCCTTGCCCTTTACATGGGAAAAGAAAAAGCCGCCTTGGATGCCAACGGCATTCAAGGCGGCTTTTAAACTAATTTTGGAGATTAGCCCTGTGCCCGTTTTGCCAGAGCCGCGTATTTTTGCTTTGCGTTTTCTTCTGCGACCGCGAAAAGCTTCTTTGCGCGATCCGGGAACGAGAGCTCCAGAGAACTGTAGCGGACTTCCCTCATGATGAAGTCGCGGTAATTCATGGTCGGTGCTTTGCTGTCCAGCTGGAAGGGATTTTTTCCATCGGCGGAGAGCCTCGGGTCATAGCGGAACAGATGCACGTAGCCGGATTCCACCGCGTCCTTCATTTCTTCCATGGCGTGCCCCATGCCGACTCGGATGCCGTGGTTGATGCAGGGAGCATAGCAGATGATGAGGGACGGGCCGTCGTATGCTTCCGCCTCGGCGATGGCTTTCAGCGCCTGCTGATAGTTGGCGCCCATGGCCACCTGAGCTACGTAAACATAGCCGTAGGCCATGGCGATCTGGGCCAGATCCTTTTTCTTTGTCACCTTGCCAGCGGCGGCAAACTGCGCCACCTGACCGGTTTGGGAGGACTTGGAGGCCTGGCCGCCGGTGTTGGAATACACCTCGGTGTCCAGAACCAGGATGTTGATGTTTTCTCCGCTGGCAATCACGTGGTCCAGTCCGCCGTACCCGATGTCGTAGGCCCAGCCGTCTCCGCCGAAAGCCCAGAAGGACGGCTTGACGAACAGATCACGCATTTCATAGGCGGCTTTATACTCCGCGGAGGCACCGGGGGCAGCCATTGCCTTCTCCAGCTCCGCGGTGAGCGGTTTGGCTGCATTCTTGGAAGCCTCCGCGTCGTCCTTTGCTGCCACCCAGGCCTTTGCGGCTGCCGCCAGAGCGGCGGGCGTGCCGGCGGCCTCGGCGATTTTCTCTACGGTTTCGATGGCCTTTTTGCGTCTCTGGACGGTGCCCAGATGGATGCCGAAACCGAATTCGGCGTTGTCTTCAAACAGAGAGTTTTCCCAGGCGGGGCCGCGGCCTTCCCGGTTGACAGTGTAGGGAGTGGAAGGGGCCGAGCCGCTGTAGATGGAGGTGCAGCCCGTGGCGTTGGCGACATACATCCGGTCGCCGAAGAGCTGTGTCACGAGCTTGATATAGGGGGTTTCGCCGCAGCCGGCGCAGGCGCCGGAGAACTCGAAGAGAGGCTGCTTGAACTGGGAACCCTTGACGGTGTCCGCCGTAAAGGGAAGCTCCTTGGGCTCCACATTCTTGACGGCGTAGTTGAACTGTTCCTGAGTGGGCATCTGGGACTCCAGGGGCTTCATCACCAGAGCCTTGTTTTTCGCCGGGCAGACATTGACGCAGGAACCGCAGCCTGTGCAGTCCAGCGGAGAGATGAGCATCGAGAAGGTGTAGTTTTCGCAGCCCTTGCCGTTCATCTTGACTGCCTTGGTTCCCTCGGGTGCGGCCTTCAGCTCGTCGGCGGTCATTGCGAAGGGACGGATGACGGCATGGGGGCAGACATAGGCGCACTGGTTGCACTGGATGCAGTTTTCGGGGATCCACTCGGGCACATCCACCGCGATGCCGCGCTTTTCAAATGCGGCCGCGCCCTGGGGAAGAGTTCCGTCGGCTCTTCCGGCAAAGACGGAGACGGGAAGCTTGTCGCCCCGCTGAGCGCTCACCGGGAGGAGTACGGTTTCCACAAATTCCTTAAGGTCGGCCCTGTCGGTATCCACCACGGGCTTTGCGGCCGTATCCGCGGCGTTCTTCCACTCGGCCGGTATATCGACCTTCACGATGTTGTCAAGGCCTGCGTCCACGGCCTTCTCGTTCATGGCCACCACCTGGGCGCCCTTGCGGCCGTAAGAGGTTTTGATGGCGTCCTTCATATAGCGGACCGCGTCGTCAATGGGAATGATGTCTGCCAGCTTGAAGAAAGCGGCCTGGAGGATGACGTTGACTTTACCCGCAAGTCCCAGTTCCTTGGCAAGTCGGACGCCGTCCACCGTATAGAACCGGATGTTGTTGCCTGCAAGATACCGCTTGGCCGCGGCGGGGAGATGTTCGCCCAGCTCCTTCACGTCCCAGGGGCAGTTGAGCAGGAATACTCCGCCGGGCTTCAGATCCTGGACGATATCGTATTTCTCCATATAGGAGGCGTTGTGGCAGGCGATAAAATTGGCCTGGGACACATAGTAGGACGACTTGATGGGTTTGTCGCCGAAACGGATGTGTGAAATCGTAACGCCGCCGGACTTTTTGGAGTCGTACTGGAAGTAGGCCTGCACCTTCTTGTCGGTGTGGTCGCCGATGATCTTGATGGAGTTCTTGTTGGCGCCCACGGTTCCGTCGGAGCCAAGGCCCCAGAACTTGCAGGAAACGGTCCCCTTGGGGGAGGTGTCCGGCTCTTCCGTAATGGGAAGCGAACGGTGGGTGAGATCGTCCTCAATGTTTACGCTGAAGGAGTTGATGGGGGAAGCCGACTGGCTGTTGCGGAAAGCCGCGACGACGGCGCCGGGAGTCGTGTCCTTGGAACCCAGGCCGTACCGTCCGCCCAGAATCCTGCACCCTGCAAAGGGGGTTCCCGCCACGGCGGAGAGGATATCCAGGTACAGGGGCTCGCCGATGCCGGCGGGATCCTTGCACCGATCCATCACCGTGATGGTCTTCGTGGTCTTGGGAAGCGCGGCGATGAAACGGTCCACCGCGAAGGGACGATACAGGCGGACCTTGACGAGTCCCACTTTTTCTCCCTTGGACATCAGATAATCGATGGTCTCCTCCGCTGTGTCGCACAGGGAGCCCATCGCTATCATCACGTGTTCCGCGTCGGGCGCGCCGTAATAATTGAACAGCTTGTAATCGGTGCCGATTTCATCGTTGACCTGCTTCATGCAGCCCTCGACGATTTCGGGGATTTTGTCGTAATAGGGATTGGAAGCCTCCCGGAACTGGAAGAAGACGTCCGGATTCTGCGCCGAGCCCCGGAGGACCGGATGCTGGGGATTGAGAGCCCGTGCCCGATAGGCCTTGACGGCGTCCATATCGATCATACCGGCCAGAGTGTCGTAATCCCAGGCTTCCACCTTCTGCATCTCGTGGGAGGTGCGGAAACCGTCGAAGAAATGAATAAAGGGAACACTGCCCTTTACGGTGGCCAGATGGGCAACCGCGCCAAGGTCCATGACCTCCTGTGGATTGCTGGAACCCAGGATGGCATATCCGGTGGAGCGGGCCGCCATGATGTCGGAATGATCGCCGAAGATGGAAAGCGCGTGGGTGGCGATTGCGCGGGCCGCCACATGGATGACGCCCGGGAGCAGGCCTCCTGCAATTTTATACATGTTGGGGATCATCAGAAGAAGCCCCTGGGAGGCCGTGTACGTGGTGGTGAAAGCGCCTGCGGTGAGCGAACCGTGTACCGCGCCCGCCGCGCCCGCCTCCGACTGCATTTCCATGACGCGCACAGGCTGTCCGAAGATGTTCTTGATTCCATTGGCCGACCATACGTCGGTCAGCTCCGCCATCACCGATGAAGGCGTGATCGGATAGATCGCGGCCACTTCCGTAAAGGCATAGGATACGTGGGCGGCAGCGGTATTTCCGTCCATGGTCTTGATTTTCCGGCTCATGAATACAATTCCCCCTTGAATTATATTTCTTGTTACGCTCATTTTATCACCTGATTGCAACTTTGTAAATGTAAAGCTGCAAAAATTAAAAAACCTTGGTATTTACTAAAGGATGCGGACCGCAGGGGCGCATTTTTATCTATTTATACAAGTCTTGCCCCGCTTTGGCATCCTAGGCGCCTTCTTTCTCCGATATGATTGTATTTCCAAAAGAAATATACTATGATAGAGATGTTGTCCGGCATGGGTTCCGGGAGCTGGAAATGCCGGATAAATTATCATTTGGAGCGGATATGTGCGGTGATGACGGAAGGAATTCTTTTTGACCTGGATGGCACCCTGTGGGATGCGACGGAGGCCATCAGCGAGACGTGGTCCCTCGTTTTGTCCCGATACCCGGATATAAAAAGGCGCATTGTCCCGGAAGATCTGTACGGTTGCATGGGGCTTCCCCTTGACGCGATCGGGGACGAGCTCTTTCCGGATTTGGAGAAAGCTCGCCGGAGATCCCTTATGGATGAGTGCTGCGCTTTGCAGAACCGTTTCCTGGAGAAGCATGGGGGAAAGACGTATCCCGGCCTGGAAGAAACCTTGGCGCGGCTTTCCGAGAACTTTAAACTCTTTATCGTGAGCAACTGCGGAGATGGATACATTCAGAGCTTTTTAAAAGCCCACCGTATGGAGCGGTACTTTTCGGATTTTGAATCTGCGGGAGCCACGAATTTGTCCAAGGGCGAGAACAACAAACTCGTCATGGCGAGAAACCGTATTACGAGAGCGGTCTACGTGGGTGACACCGAGGGAGACGCCGAATCCGCCCGCCTGGCCGGGATCCCTTTCGTCTATGCGAAATACGGCTTTGGCCGGGTCGGCGAATACGACTACGCCATTGATAAGCTGCCGGATTTGCTCCGAATGGAGTGGGAAAACATCCGGTAGAGGAAATCCCGGGAAAGGAGCGCGTCCATGATTTCGAAAATACGATCCCTAGGCCTGCACGGGATTTCGGGGTATGAGGTTTCCGTGGAGTGCTACCTGTCCTCGGGCCTGCCCGCCTTCGACATCGTGGGTCTTCCCGACGCGGCGGTGAAGGAGGCAAGGGAGCGGGTGCGGGCCGCGGTCAAGAACTGCGGGTTTAAATTTCCCGTCAGCCGCATCACGGTGAACCTCGCCCCCGCCGGCCAGCGCAAGGAGGGGACCCTTTACGACCTCCCCATTCTCATCGGGATTCTTTCCGCGGGGGAGTGCATCCGCGAGCTTCCGCCGGACGCCTGCTTTTTGGGAGAGCTTTCACTGGCGGGGGCACTGCGCCCGGTCCCGGGGATTCTCCCCATGGCTCTGGCCGCCTCCCGCCTGGGGATCCGCAAGCTCTTTCTCCCCGCGGACAACGCCCCGGAGGCGACGCTGGCGGGAGACGTGGAGGTCTATCCGGTACATACGGTGGAGGAACTTGCGGATCATCTCACCGGGAAGGCCCTCATTTCTCCGGCCCCCCCTTGGGAGCCCTCTGCTCCCCCGAAGACCCTTCTGGATTTCAAGGACGTCAAGGGCCAGGAAAACGTCAAGCGCGCCCTGGAAATCGCCGCCGCCGGAAGCCACAACATCCTTCTCATCGGCCCTCCGGGCTCGGGAAAGAGCATGCTGGCCCGGCGCCTGCCCTCCATCCTGCCGGACATGAGCCGGCGGGAGGCCCTGGAGGCAACAGAGATTCACTCCATCCTGGGCATGACCTCCAAGGAGCGCCCTCTCCTGGATGCGCGTCCCTTCCGGAGTCCTCACCATACTATTTCCGCCGTGGGCCTCTCGGGAGGAGGCACCGTTCCCCGCCCCGGGGAGATTTCCCTTGCTCACAACGGCGTTTTGTTTTTAGACGAACTGCCCGAGTTTGCCAAGGACGCCATCGAGGTGCTCCGCCAGCCCATCGAGGACGGGACGGTGAACATCTCCCGCGCCTCCGGGACCATCAGCTATCCCAGCCGCTTCATGCTGGTGTGCGCTATGAATCCCTGCCGCTGCGGCTGGTACGGGCATCCTTCCGGCCGGTGCACCTGCTCCCGGAAATCCGTGGAAAACTACATGGGACGCATTTCCGGTCCCCTGCTGGACCGGATCGATCTTCACGTGGAGGTCCCCTCTTTGGACTTTGAGGAACTGAAAAGCCGTCCTCACGCCGAATCCTCCGCCTCCGTGCGGGAACGGGTCAACGCGGCCAGGGAGATCCAGCAAAAGCGCTACGAGGGCCGGGAGATCGACTGCAACGCCCGCATGGCGCCGGATCTCATCGGGACATACTGTGCGCTGGACGCCGAATGCGAGGAGCTCATGCGCCTGGCCTTTGACCGCCTGGGCCTCACCGCCCGGTCCTACGACCGGATTCTCCGGGTCGCCCGCACCATAGCGGACCTGGACGGCGCGGAGAAGATTGCCGCGGCCCATCTGGCGGAGGCGATCCAGTACAGAACCCTGGAAATCCCCTCCGCCTGAGCCCGAAACGCCGTGTTTGGCAGGGCGTTTTCCCGGCTTCCATGTATCGGGAGAAGAAAAACGGCAAATAGTATTGAGACGGCGGCGCAATATCATACCGCGGGGATTTTGCCGCGCCGGAAGACATAAGATATGGAATAGTGAGGGTATATCGGATTGAACGAGATCATTTTGCTGAAGCTGGGAGAGCTGGTGCTCAAGGGGTTAAACCGGAAAAACTTCGAGAGCAGGCTCCTGGGGAACATACACCGCCGCCTTCGTCCCCTGGGGAAATTCAAGGTCTATTCCCGTCAGTCCACCGTCTATGTGGAACCTCAGGATGGGGAGGCAAGGCTGGACGAGGCGTATGAGTCCATGAAAGCGGTTTTCGGCGTGGTGGGCGTCTCCCGCGCCTTCCCCTGCGAAAAGACGGCCTCCGCCATTGCGGAAACGGCTCTGCGATGCCTGGAGGGGGAGCTGAACCGGGCCCGCACCTTCAAGGTGGAGTCCAAGCGGGCGGACAAGAGCTTTCCCATGACTTCCATCCAGCTCTCCCAATACGTGGGAGGGCGTCTTCACGAGGCCCATCCCAACCTGGCCGTGGACGTGAAAAACCCGGAGCTGCTGGTAAACGTCGAGGTGCGGGACTACGCGGCCTATGTCCACGCCGGGGCGGAACCGGGTGCCGGCGGACTTCCCGTGGGGGTTAACGGCTCCGCCGTGACCCTCCTGTCCGGCGGGATCGACAGCCCCGTGGCTTCCTTTATGATCGCCAAGCGGGGCGTGGAGCTGGTGCCTCTTCACTTTTTCAGCTATCCCTACACCTCGCCCCAGGCCAAGGAAAAGGTCCTCACCCTGGCACAAAAGCTGACTCGGTACTGTGGCCGCATGACCGTTCACGTCGTTCCCTTTACGAAAATTCAGGAGGAGATCCGGAAAAATTGCCCGGAGGACCTCTTCACCCTGGAGATGCGCCGCTTCATGATGCGCATCGCCCAGAAGGTGGCGGAGGAAAACGGTGCTGGAGCGATTGTGACCGGAGAAAGCCTGGGCCAGGTGGCCAGCCAGACCATGGCGGCCATCGCGGTCACCGGGGCGGTCTGCTCCCTCCCGATTCTCCGGCCGGTGGTGGGTATGGACAAGGAGGAGATCGTGTCCGTCGCCCGCAGGATCGGGACTTTCGAGACCTCCATTCTCCCCTATGAGGACTGCTGCACTGTATTTACGCCGCGTCACCCGCAGACCAGGCCCGTGCTCTTCGAAGTGGAGGAGGCCGAGAGCGTCCTCCCCGTAGAGGACCTGGTGCGGGAAGCGGTGGAACTGATAGAAAGGGTAGTGGTAAAGCCATGAGCTATACGGCGGAAATCCTGGGCGTGGGTACCGAGCTTCTGCTGGGGAACATCGCCAACACCGATGCACAGATGATCTCGGAAGGCCTGAGCGCCCTGGGCATCAATGTGTATTTTCACACTGTGGTGGGGGATAATCCGCCCCGCCTGAAGAGCGCGGTGGACATTGCGCGCAGTCGGGCGGACATCATCATAACCACGGGCGGGCTGGGTCCCACCTGCGACGACCTCACAAAGCAGGTGCTCGCGGAGGCCTTCGGGAAAAAGCTCATTTTTCACGAACCCACCGCCGAGCGGATCCGGAGCTATTTCAAAAACAGCATCCGAACGAACAATATGACGGAGAACAATCTCCAGCAGGCCATGCTCCCCGAGGGCTGCGAAATCTTTGAAAACGCCTGGGGCACCGCTCCGGGCTGCGCTTTCGAGTCAGGCGGGAAGCACGTCCTGATGCTGCCGGGTCCCCCCATGGAGTGCCGTTCCATGTTTATTAACTGCGCCATTCCGTATCTGAGAAGACTCTCCTCCGAGGCCATCGTTTCCCGCGCCATTCGGATCTTCGGCATCGGGGAGTCCGCCGTGGAGGACAAGCTCCGGGACATGATGGTGTCCATGTCCAATCCCACCCTGGCGCCCTACGCCAAGGAAGGGGAGGTCATGCTCCGGGTCACCGCCAAGGCGGATAACGAGGAGCTGGCCGTCGCCATGATGGAACCCGTCATCGCAAGAGTGCGGGACATCATCGGGGACCGGATCTACGGCATCGACGTGGACACCCTGGAAAATACGGTTTTTGACCTTCTCAAGGAACAGCAGATGACCGTGGCCACCGCGGAATCCTGCACCGGGGGCCTCCTGGCAAAACGCCTTACGGATATTCCCGGCTCCTCCGCGGTCTTCAAGGGAAGTGTGGTGGCCTATGCCAGCGAGATCAAAAATCAGGTGCTGGGCGTTCCTAAAACGATCCTGGAGGAACATGGCGCCGTGTCCCGCCCTGTTGCCATCGCCATGGCGGCCAGCGTCAGAAGAATGATGGGAGCCGACCTTGCCGTCGCCATCACCGGCGTCGCGGGACCTGCCAAGGACGAGCGGGACAATCCCGTGGGTACGGTCTTCGTCGCCCTTTCCGCCGGGGGCAGGCATTGGTGTCGAGCCCTGCATCTGGGGGCGGATCGCTCCCGGATCCGGATCATGTCCGCCAACCACGCTCTGGATATGATCCGCAGGTATCTCACCGGGGTTGAAATTCTCCCGGAATAAGAATGCCGCCCGACCCGGGACGCAGGAGGGGGATTTCATGCAAATCAAGGTCGACAGGGACCTGAAGGTTCCCGTGTATCTGCAGATTCGGAACCAGATCGCCTCCATGATCCTGGATGGGACTCTCCGGGCCGGGCAGCCCCTCCCTCCGGAGCGGACCCTGGCTCAGAGCCTGGGGATCAACCGGAGCACCGTGGTGAACGCCTACAGCGAGCTCAAGGCGGACGGGCTGGTGGATTCCCGGGTGGGAAAGGGGACGGTGGTGCTCTCCCATCTCACCGGGGAGCAGGATAAGGAAAAATACTCCGATCCTCCCGCCTGGAGCCAGTTTTTGAGCCATACGGCCGAGAGGTCCAACGAATCTTTGCTCCGGGACATCCTGGAGCTTGCAAACCGCAGGGATATCATCTCCTTTGCCGCCGGGATCTCCGGTATGGAGACCGACCCTGTGGAGGCCCTCAGGGGGATTGAGGAGGAGATTGTAAGTCCCGCCTGCCGCTTTGCCCTCAATCACACCCCGGCGGAGGGCATGCCCTGCCTCCGGGAATCCATATCGGAGCTCATGTGTGCCCGGGGAGTGGAGGCCGGTCCCGAGGAAATTCTCGTGCTTTCCGGCTCCCAGCAGGGGATCGATATCGCCGCCCGGGCGTTTCTGGACCCGGGAGACGTAGTTTTCGTGGAGGAGCCCACTTTTTTCAGCGCCTTGCAGATTTTCCGGGCGGCGGGGGCTCGGATCATCGGCATCCCCGTGGACGCCCGGGGGATGCGTGTCGATCTTCTGGAGCAGGCTCTGACCCGGTACCGGCCCAAATTTATTTTCACGGTCCCCACCTTCCAGAACCCCTCCGGGACCACCATGGACCTGGAACGGAGAAAACGGCTGCTGGAGCTGGCTTACCGCCGCAACACCTTTATCCTCGAGGACGACCCCTATTCGGACCTGCGCTTCGAGGGGAGCCGCGTGCCGCTGCTCAAGGAGCTGGATAAAAACGGGTACGTGATTTACTTAAGCTCTTTTTCCAAGCTTTTATTTCCGGGCGTGCGCATCGGGTGGATCAATGCCCCCAAACCCATGGTGGTGCAGTTTACCAAGGTCAAGCAGATGACCGACCTTCACGCCGACAGCCTGTCTCAGTGGATCATCCACCGGTATCTCCGGAGCGGGGGCCTGGACGCCCATTTAAGCCGGATCATTGCGGAATACCGGATCAAGCGGGATATCATGATCGATGAGCTGATTACCGACCCGGTCCGGGAGATGGAGTGGAACAAGCCCCAGGGAGGCTTTTATCTCTGGTGCCGCCTGCCGGACGACATTCCCTATGCCACCCTCATGGTGAAGGCGGCGGAGCGGGGAGTGGCCTATGTGTCGGGCACCGCCTTTTTTCAGGGGGGAAAGGGCGGCAACTACATGCGCCTGAATTTCACCTATCCCTCCCGGGAGGAGATCCGGGAAGGCATCCGCCGCCTGAAGGCCGCTATCCGGGAAACCCTGCAAGCCGGAGAACGGAACCGGACCCAAAGGGAGCGGAAGTTCGGGGAATTCGAAGTATTGAGGTAAAAGAGGGAGGTTTGCTCCGGCCTTTCGATAAATTGGCCTTACATAGAAAAAACGGGCTGCCCAAAATGCCATTGGCTTTTTAGGCAGCCTTTTCTTGCGTGCGGGTACGTTCTTTTCGTATTAGAAAATTTGATAAAAATATTACGAGAGGTTCGGATGGAAACGCGGTTTTCCCGTCCAAACCTCCCATAATCAAACTTTTTAAAATTCTGGAATATAAGGATACAAGCATTGCGCGCCTCCGGCGGGGGACCATTTTTCCCCTCGCGGCGGATTAAAATAGCAAGTGCAACAGTATAAAAAAGCTCATAAGGGAGGCCAAAGGGATACAGTAGGAGTTGAAAAGACCACTACTGAAAGGCGGCGACCCATATGAGCTACCACCATCTTACACCGGAAGAACGGAAAAAGCTATTTCGGATGTGGCGGAATAAAGAAAGTATCCGCCGTATGGCCGCGGCACTAAGGCGAAGTCCGGGCACGGTCAGCCGGGAACTGAAGCGAAACATCACATGGTACAGACATTCGCCGCTCTATCGGCCCGTCAATGCACAAAAGATGTATCAAGCCAGAAAGCATCGGCCA
>NZ_FWXW01000017.1 GCF_900176335.1 Papillibacter cinnamivorans DSM 12816 | reverse complement strand
TTCCTCTTCCTGCCGCCGCTGGCGCTCCTGCCTCTCCTGTTCCAGCTGCCTCTGCCGCTCCGCGGCGGCCTCCAGGTCCCGCCGCTTTTTTTCCTCCGCCCATTCCCGTTCCTTCTGCCTTCGGACGGCCAAGGTCTGCTCGGCGCGCTGCTCCGCCGTGTCCAGCCCGGTTTTCGGCTGGGTGTCCGATACGGAAACGCCGGGGATTCTCACATCGTCCAGCCGCGTTTCCTGCAGTTCCACCTTGCCCATGGAATTTACACTCCTTTCCGTAAAACATGATTTTGTCTTGTCTTCTAAAACGCCGCAAAAAGTGTGTTTATGCAGACCCACTGAGCCCCACAGACCCAAGCCCGGAACGCTCCGATCGCGGGCATAAAAACAGACCTCCTGCTATAGAGCCGTTCGTGCGTTCGAAACTGCCGATAGTCAATCACTTACTGAGAGCGACTGCCGGAGCACCCTCCAATGGAGATTCAAGAGGCCGGGGCCGCTTGGTCTGTTTTTGGTGACTTTTTGCAGAAACAAAAAGTTACCCCCGGCGGGGAGCGCGCCAATCCCGTCCAAACCTCGTAATCAAAACCGAAAACATACGAAGAAGCCTCCTACACCAGCCTCCGGAACCGGAACTCGGCGCATTCCTCGCAGTACACCAGACCGCTGATAAAAAACGCCCCGTCCCCGTGATAGATCCCTTCCCCGCAGTCGTCGCACCGGAAAATGGGGACAGACTCCTCCGGTTCGGCGCGGCGTTCCGGCACAGGATTCATAAAAAGCACCTCTATTCCTCCGCGAGCCACCTGCGGGAACGGATACACATCTGGTGGATCCACTGCCGGGACAGGTGGAGCTCGTGCGCGAGCTCCGCGCTGCTGCGCCCCCGCATGCGCTGGGTTAGTACATAAGCCTGCCTGGGATTATTCTTCCGGATGCGCCGGAGGATCTCCTCCGCCCGGTACCGGGAAAGCAGCCTCTCTTCGAAGGAGGGTCCGGCTACCAGCTGTTCCATGCTCATATCGTCCAGGGATAGATCGGGCACGTCTTTTTTTCTTTTGCTCCGGTTTTCCAGTCTGTCGTAAGCCGACAGCTCCCTGCGGATACAGGCGTAAGCGTAAGTGGAAAATCTGCCGATGCCGTTTTCAAAGCCCTTCGCCGCTTTCCAAAGGCCGATGGTGGCCACCTGGATATAGTCCTCATCTTCCGCCTTGTGGGGATAGTGCCGGTTTAATATGGTATAAATCAGTTTTTTGTTCCGCGATATCAGTTCTTCCGTGCTGGGGGGAACGGACCCTGCGCTTGCGTGCTCTCCGCTGCCGCGGCTCTGCTCGGAAGCGAGGGGACATTCAGATTCGGAAAACATATATTTACCTCCTCTTGTATAATCTTACAAATTATGATAAATTGACTTTGTGTGCAGATTAGCCTGCGGCATAAAAGCTTGTATTTGGCGCTTTTCCAAAGGAAGAGGGGAGGGGGAGACGTAGTAGAGAAGAATACAAAAATCCCGTTACGAGATATATATATCACGTAACGGGCTAATTGTCAATGCGAGAATGAAAAAAACCTTGAAAAATCATTGCTAATTATCGCTATTAGTGATAACATGAGAATGGGGTGTATTCTTTGAAAAGATTGGCGGAATTGAGAAAAGGAGCAGGTTTGACCCAAGCTTCACTGGGAAGGCTGATGAATGCCGCCCAGAACAGCGTGAGCAATTGGGAAAACGGGACAAGGGAGCCTTCCAACGAGGATTTGAAAAAGCTGGCGGATTATTTCGGTGTCTCAATTGACTATCTGCTGGAGAGAACGGACGATCCGGATCCCCCGTCGGAGCTTATTCAGGGAGAGACGGAGGCAGAAAGGCTGGGGGCGCTCCTCAAGGATGCCGAATTGCGTGAACTGGCCGAGATCGTCTTGAAAGTGTCGCCGGCTTCGGCGAAGAGGATTCTGGAAGTTGCTCAGGCGTTTCTGGCGCAGGAGCAAGCATCCCGCGGGAAAAACGCATGATTGCGTCCAGAGATTGTCTGTTTTTTAGCTGACTTGCGGTAAATACGATGCTCTTCATGATTTCCCAGTTCGGGTGAGTGGAATCCATCGCAATCAGTCCTTTCCGATAGAAAGCCGACAGGGCGGAGCAGGGCAAGACACCCCTTAATACGACATAATAGTACCATATATGTAAGTTTATTACAATAGCTTAATATGAGATATTAAAGCATTATTTGTAATATATTGTAGAATGACAGAAGAAATCGACAAAGAAGATTAAAATACGAGGTCGTTTCGCCGCAGAAATGTCGAAAAAGCACGGTGTACCCGATATGGAAAGAAGCGGAAAAACGACCGGGTATCCAGAAGGAGGAAAATATGAAAACAAAGGTTAGCATGTTCCTGGCGGGAGCGCTGATAATGGCGCTGATGGTTTCCCTGGGCGGCGCTTCGTCCGCTTCGGCAGCGACGAAAGCGATTCTGGCGGACTACATGGGCATTACCGTCCGGGTGGACGGGGAAGTCCTGAATCCCACGGATGTAAACGGGAACCCAACGGAACCCTTCGCGGTGGACGGAACGACCTATCTGCCCGCCAGGGCGATTGCCGATGCCTGCGGATACGACGTATCGTGGGATCAGGATACCAAGACCGTGGATCTTACAAAGAAAGCCGAATATACCACCTGCTATGGTGAGTTTGCCGTTCCCGCCCTGGAAAACATACTGGACGGTTCGGAATATGTTTCAGAGCAGATTGATACCGGGAGCGTTACATACATCTATCCGGTGAGCAGTCTCCCCGAGGGCAGCTTTATCGGCGATTATGTGGTGCTTCTGGGGAAATATGGGTTTGAGTACCTGGATACCACAGTGGAGGACGGAATCGAAAAGGTCTTGTACAAAAACGGGTTTACCGGCGTTATTGTGAGCCTCTATTACGACGGGGGCGGGGATTATTACTGCGTACACGTGCAGACCGTGAAATAAGAGCTGAGGCATGCGGGACGGAGAACACAGCGGCTCCGTCCCGTATTTTTCATAGCCCGTATCCCGGATGATCGGGATTTCACTCCGATGATACTTTCTCTTTGCCAAATACTCTCCGGCGGTGATATAATAATTCAAATGGGAAATTCAGCCGAAGCAAATGGAAATACCTCGGGTAATACGAATGAGGAGGACGGAAAATGAAAAAAGGTACGTTGAAGGGTTTTTTAGCCGGGATGGCCGTAATGGCGATTCTGGTATCCGTGGTGGGTTCCGCTGTGGCGACCTTTGGCGCGAAGTCACTGACGGTGGATTACTGCAACATTCAGATCCTTGTGGATGGATCCAAGCTCAATCCCACGGACGTGAACGGCACCCCGGTGGAACCCTTCGCATATAAAGGAACCACCTATCTGCCCGCCCGCGCCGTTGCCGATGCCTGCGGCTTCAATGTGGAATGGGATCAGGACAACTATACGGTAAAGCTGACAAAACGCGATGCGTCGACCTACGCGAACGAATATAAGGAAATCGGCGTGCCTGCCATGGAAAATGTCTTCCCCGACGCCGTATATGAGAATACGCAGTATCTGGACGGCGAAGTGATTTATACCTACGACAGATCCTCTCTTCCCAAGGACATCCTCCTGATTGACGGATATGAAGGCTGGCTGGAGGATAACGGGTATAAGCTCACCTCTTCCGAAACCGACGAAAACGGCAATACGGTCTATACATTTGAAAATAAAAGCAACGGCATGACCGTGACCGTCAGCAGCAGCGCGGACGATACGAAACTGTTCGTAACGGTGTATTACGGGGATTCCAGCACGGATCTGAATACCAGCGAGCCGAGCTGACGGACCAATGCCGGACGGCCGGGACCCGGAGCTTTCGGTTAGGGCCGGTTTTCCTGGCTGTAAAATGGCGAAAAACGGTTGACAAGGACCGGGGAATCGGCTATACTTCAGTACAACAATGCGATATGGTATGAAAGACTATGACGGAGACAGTAGGCGCCGCGCAGGCGTTGCAGCGAACCGGGGAGGATGGGAGCCCGGCACGGCAGGCGGCAGCTGAAAATCACTCCCGAGTTTCCGGCCGAACGATTCAGTAGGCCCGGACGGGTTCCCCCGTTAAAAGGAGCGCGTATGACGGTATGCAGGAATGGGTGGTACAGCGAGATTATGGCTCTCGTCCCTTTGCGGGACGGGAGCTTTTTCTTACCGGATGGCGGAAAAATCCGTCGATCCGTCGAAGGAGGCTAAGAAAATGAAAGAAAAAGAGACCGTGGAGATCCGGTGGCACGGCCGGGGAGGGCAGGGGACCAAGACCGCCTGTCTGCTCCTGGCGGACGCCGCCTTTTCCTCCGGCTGTTATGTGCAGGGCTTTCCCGAGTACGGCCCGGAACGCATGGGTGCGCCCATCACGGCTTATAACCGGATCAGCCGGGTTAGAAACACCGTGCACTCCAACATCTACGAACCGGATTTTGTCGCGGTGGTGGACGAGAGCTTGCTTCGCTCGGTGGACGTCACCGCCGGCCTGAAGGAGGACGGCGCGGTGATCGTCAACAGCGCCAAGACGCCGGAGGAGCTGCGGCCCCTCCTCAACGGGTACAAAGGGAAAGTCTGTTCCGTCAATGCATCCCGGATTTCCCGGGAGACCCTGGGCGGAAACTTCCCCAATACCCCCATGCTGGCTGCCGTGGTCTGGGTCAGCCGCGTGGTGGATCCGGAAAAATTTATCGAAGACATGGAGGCGTCCCTGAAGCATAAATTTGCCACGAAACCCCATGTGATTGAGGACAATCTCAAGGCTCTCGACGTATCCATGAAGGAGGTGCAGGTAGGTTGATTCCCAAAGCTTCCGAGATAAACGAACGTTCCTCCTGGAAGGAAATGACCCAGGGGGGAGAGATAGCCGGCGGGGGGACCGCCCGCCTGGTGGAAACCGGACAGTGGCGCTCCCGGCGGCCCGTGCATCTGACGGACAAGTGCCGCCAGTGCCTGCTGTGCGTACCCTGCTGCCCGGACAGCTCCATCCCCGTTCAAAACGGGAGGCGGAGCGATTTCGACCTGATGCACTGCAAAGGCTGCGGCATTTGCGCCAAAGTATGCCCCTTCGGAGCGATCCAAATGTGCGGGGAGGTGGAGGAATGAACAGACGCGACCGCCTTTCGGGAAACGAGGCCGTGGCTTTTGCCATGAAGCAGATCAACCCCGACGTGATGGCCGCCTTTCCCATCACGCCTTCCACCGAGATCCCCCAGTATTTTGCCTCCTATGTAGCCAACGGCGAGGTGGACACGGAATTCGTCACCGTGGAATCCGAACACAGCTCCATGTCCGCCTGCATCGGCGCCGAAGCCGCCGGAGCCCGTGCCATTACCGCCACCTCGTCGGCGGGCCTTGCCCTCATGTACGAGGTCCTTTACGTGGCGGCTTCCTCGCGCCTGCCCATCACCCTGGCCTGTGTCAACCGCGCCCTCTCCGGGCCCATCAATATCAACAACGATCACTCCGACTCCATGGGGGCCAGGGATTCCGGATGGATTCAGATCTATTCCGAGACCAACCAGGAGGCCTATGACAACTTTCTCCAGGCAATGCCTATCGGGGAGGACCCTTCGGTGCGCCTTCCCGTCATGGTCTGTCAGGATGGGTTTATTACCAGCCACGCCGTGGAGAACATCGAGCTTTTGGACGACGCATCCGTCCGCGCCCTGGTGGGGGAGTACCGGCCGGAGAATTATCTCCTGAACCCGGAAACGCCCCTGGCCGTCGGCCCATACGATATCAGCGCCTATTACATGGAACATAAGAAACAGCAGGCCGAGGCCATGAAAAACGCCAAAGCCCGCATCCTGAAAGTAGCGTCTGAGTTTGAAAAACTCACCGGAAGAAAATACGGCCTCTTTGAAGCCTACCGGATGGAAGACGCAGAGCTTGCCCTCCTTCTTATCGGCTCCAGCGCAGGGACGGCGAAGGCCGCCGTGGACCGGCTGCGCGCCGCGGGCGTCCGGGCGGGTCTTGTGAAGCTGCGGGTTTTCCGGCCTTTCCCCGGGGAAGAGCTGGCGGAAACCCTGAAAAATGTCCGGGCGCTTGGGATCATGGACAAGTCCGAGGGGTTTTCCTCCTGCGGAGGTCCTCTCTTTGCCGAGGCGCGCGGCGCCCTGTATAACCTGGAAAAGCGCCCCCTGGCGGTCAACTATGTTTACGGCCTGGGCGGCCGGGACGTTCGGGTGGAGGATTTCGTAAACATCTTCGGGGAACTGTCGTCCATAGCGGCATCCGGCAAACCCGGCGAGGTTTACCGCCATATCGGCCAGCGGGATTGACGGGAGCTTTACTCTCAAAGTTTCCACCAAGTTAATATAATGTTATTCCGAAAGAAATTTACTTTCGAATGCTGTACGGAATTGATTCTACTGACAGAATCAGCCGCATAACCCCAATACCTGAACCTACCTATTACAGAATGAAAAACTTCTTAAACGCCGCAAAAGGTACGTTTTTGCAGACTTATTAAGCCCCACGACCCCAGACCCGGAGAGCCCCGATCGCGGGCTGAAAAACAGACTTCTTGCTACCGGGTTGTCCGTGCGTTCGCAACTGCCGATAGTCAATTTGTCATTAAGAGCGCTTACGGAGCACCCCTCCCCGGGGATCCAAAGGGGCCGGGGCCCCTTGGTCCGTTTTTGGTGACTTTTTGCGGAATCAAAAAGTTACCCCCGGCGGGGAGCGCGCTGCTCCCGTTTAAACCTTTCGCAAAAAAATTCACATGAATCTATGAGTAAATATTCTCCCTGCGGAGAGCGCGTAACCTTAGTCCAGATTCTGGTAAAAAATAGAAGATCCTCAAATCCACCCTGGAAGGGAGAGCTATAGAATGGCCTATAACCTGAAAACAGAACTGTCCAAGCCCGAGCGCTTTACGGGGGGACACCGCCTCTGCGCCGGCTGCGGAGCGGCCGTTACGGTACGCGCCGTCATGCGCGCCCTGGAGCCGGAAGACAAGGCGGTGGTGATAAACGCCACCGGATGCCTGGAGGTTTCCTCCTTCCTGTACCCCTTTACCGCATGGACGGACAGCTACATACACAGCGCTTTTGAAAACGCGGGCGCAACCGCCGGCGGCGTGGAGGCGGCGTACCATGCCCTGAAGCGCCGGGGAAAGCTGGACGGTGAATATAAATTCATCGCCTTCGGCGGAGACGGGGGCACCTATGACATCGGGTTCCAGTCTCTGTCCGGCGCTTTGGAGCGGGGCCACGACATGGTATATGTCTGCTATGACAACGAAGCTTACATGAATACCGGCATCCAGCGATCCTCCTCGACACCCCGCTTTGCCGATGCCACCACCTCTCCCGCGGGAACCGTGTCTCCCGGCAAACGGCAGAACAAGAAGGAACTCACCGAAATCGTAGCCGCCCACAACATCCCGTATGTCGCCCAGTCCGCCTTCACGTCAAACTTCCGGGACCTTCACGAAAAAGCCAGGAAAGCCATCTATACCAAGGGCCCGGCCTTTCTCAACGTTCTGTCGCCCTGTCCCCGGGGATGGCGGTACGAGACGGAGGAGCTCATGGAGATTAGCCGCCTTGCGGTGGAAACCTGCGTCTGGCCGCTTTACGAGGTGGAGGACGGCGTCTGGAGCCTGAGCTATGAACCGAAACGGAAGCTCCCCGTGGAGGAATTTCTGAAAAAACAGGGAAGGTTCGCCCACATGTTCCGGGAAGAAAACGAGTGGATGCTGAAGGAAGCACAGGACTATGTGGACAAGCGCTGGGAAAAGCTGCTGGCAAAATGCAGGTGAATTTGTTCAGTGAAATTGTCGAAATCCCTTGCATAAAATCACACAAAAAGGTATAATTGCTTCGTTGCTCCCGTTGTGGGACGGGAGGATGGAGAAAGATCTGCCGCGTCTGTTGGGAGGATGCGGCAGAATCTTGTTATCCCGGAGAACATATCCGAATAAGAAACAAAGGGAAAAGGCGGTAAAAAAATGAGAAATCGGAAAGGCGATCTCCTCTGGGCCCTTGTGCTCCTTGTCTGGATCCTGATCCTGGTGATTCCCTCCGCACGCACGGCTTTTATCGGGGCGACCGAAGCCCATCCCTACATCGGCGGCTTTGTGAAATTCGCGATCCTCGCCACTATGGGCGACCTGCTGGGAGCGCGCATACTCAACAAGAGCTGGGTGATTCCCAGGGGCTTTGTTGCCAAAGCCTGCGTCTGGGGCGTTCTTGGTATGGCCATCACTCTGGTTTTCACCGTGTACAATGCCGGCGCGGCGGCGGCCATGGCGGCCGGAAGGCTTCCCTTTGCCGGGAATAAATTCGCTCTGGCCTTCTTCACCAGCTTTATCATGAACGTGACTTTCGGCCCAATGCTGTATATGTATCACAAATACGGCGATCTTCTGGTGGAGACCCGGATCGAAAAAGTAAAGTATACGGTAAAGTACTTTGTGGACAAAATTGACTGGTACACCATCGTGGGCTTTTCCTGGCTGAAAACCTGCCTGCTCATCTGGGTTCCCCTCCATACCATTGTATTTCTCCTGCCCGCCCAGTACCGGGTGCTGGCCTCCGCCTTCCTTTCAATCCTCCTGGGTGTATTGGTGGCACTTACAAAGCTCAAATCCCAGGCGGCAAAAAACGCTGAAAATAAGGCGTAAGGACAAATGGATTCCCCGTCCCGGAATGGCGGGGGAAGGCTATATTGCCGGCTGAGTATTCCGAAATTTCACGCTCCTGGAAGCGATAAGCTTCCGGGGCGTTATTTTTTTGTCTATAAATTGAATAAACGAGGGCTTTGGATGAAAGCTGCACGCTCCCCGCCGGGGGGAAAGCAATAAAGGTACATTTTGAAAAAGAAGGAGTATTTTGTCGAACGATTTTCCCTCGCGTCGCTTTCCAAAATCAGACAAAAATCCATACAATGTGTACGGATAAAACCGGAATACGGGAAAGAAAGGAATGTGCACATTGGGAAAATTGTCACTGCAGGAAACGCGGCTGGAC
>NZ_FWXW01000016.1 GCF_900176335.1 Papillibacter cinnamivorans DSM 12816 | reverse complement strand
CCCTCCGTTATGTCGAAAAGATACCCCTTTATATTGCCGAAATTATCGGCGGTAAACCTGCCGTTGTCATTCTGGCTTCGCTCCTGAACTCCCGTAAATTTCACGGTGACAAGATTTCCGGATTCGCCCACGGCCTTTGACAGCCTGTCCGCCTGGATTTCTCCGTCCTGTATCGGAACAATGAGACGCCTTCCATCCTTATCGGTAAACCCGAATACGTCTTCCAACAGGATGCTTACAGGGGGTTCGGTCTTTTGCTCCGGCAAAGAATCGCTCACAATTGCGCTGCTCTCCGGCGGCACGGTATTGGTGTCTGAGGGTGCGGCCGAATTTTCTCCGGCGAAAGAACATCCCGTTAGCAAACAGACGGCTGCAAGCACCGGAATTGTCAATAGCATCGGCGTTTTTAACGGTTTGAAGATCATATGGTCGAATTCCTTTCCTCCGATTCCCCGGCGGTATCTCCTTGACGGCATGGGCAGGCCCGTAAGGAAAAAACCCGGTTTCATTATGATATCATATTTATTCTGGATTTTCAGTGTCTTCTTCCCGTTCCCCTTTCGCCCAAAGCGCTGGTCCTACGGAAAATCCCGGCTCGTGGGCGTTTCTGCCGGTTTTTACGGACCGGCGGATATGTCTGAACCGTTTCGGAGGGAGACTGCGCTTCATTTTATTTTGACAACGCCCGGGCGATTGCATATAATGCTGCTTGTACCGGCGCCGCCGAGCGGCGGCCGGAAAGCGGTAATTTCATGAGGTGAAAGACGTATGCGCGCTCCCATTACCCTGAAAGAACTCGAGGATAACCTGTTGTTTTTTAAAAAAATGTATCACGTGGTGCGGCTCGTGGATCCCGTTCAAAAAGTCGTCCTGGAAAAGCACAGCTGCGCCGTCGGCGAAACGGCCCAGATCTGCCACGATTACTGGGAACGGGGCAGCATCTGCGACAACTGCATCTCCATTCGGGCTTATCTGGAAAACGACGGGTTTGTCAAGCTGGAACACACCCCCGAAGCCGTCATGATGGTGATGGCCATTCCCATTCTCTGCTGCGACCGTCCCGTAGTGCTGGAGCTCCTGAAGGATGCCACCAACAGCATCCTGGTGGGCAGCGGAGAATATGAACAAGGGCATATGATGCGTGAACTGGTCTCCCAAATGAACGACGTCGTCGTGCGGGATTCTCTCACGGGTCTGTATAACCGCCGCTTTGTAAATGACCGTCTGCCTGTGGACATCGTAAAAGCGGCCGTTGCGAAACAGCCGCTTTCTGTCTTGTTTTTGGACCTGGATAATCTGAAGAGCATCAACGACTCTTACGGGCACCCCACCGGCGACCGGGCTCTCGTTAAGGTATCCGAAATGATACAGGGATGCATCCGCAGCGACACGGACTGGGCAGCCCGGTACGGGGGAGACGAGTTGCTGATCTGCTTAAACGGCGCTCCCGAGGAACAGGGCCGGGCCGTAGGGGAGCGGATTCGCCGGGACATTGAAGCCTCGTCGGTTCAAACGCCCGACGGAACCGCCGGCATCACGGCTTCGTTGGGCCTGTATACCCTGCAGGACGAAAAACTGACGGTGGAGGAACTGATCTCTCGGGCCGACAGAAACATGTATCGTGCAAAAAAAGAAGGGAAAAACTGTATCGTCTACGGAAAAAGCCCGTCGGAAATATAGAAGCGGCTATTGCGTTATTCCGCCGATCCCAGCAGATATCCGTATCCCTCCCGTTCCATCTCCTCCCGCGGAATAAACCGCAATGATGCGCTGTTGATGCAGTAGCGCAGGCCGCCTTTTTCCAGGGGCCCGTCCTGGAACACGTGACCCAGGTGGGCGTCTCCCGCTCTGCTGCGCACCTCTTTTCGGATCATGCCGTGGGACAGATCCGTTCTTTCCCGTACCGCAGAGGGATCAATGGGTCTTGCAAAGCTCGGCCAGCCGCATCCGGATTCAAATTTATCGGCAGAGGAAAAAAGAGGCTCCCCCGTTGTAATGTCCACATAAATGCCGGGCCGGAAGGCATCCCAATAGGGATTCCGGAAGGGCGGCTCGGTTGCGCTGTTCTGGGTAACCTGATACTGCAGCTCCGTAAGGCGGCCTTTCAGGGCCTCTTTGTCGCCGGGGGCATACCGCGCAGCCGGACTCACCGCCGTCTCCGCCCGCCGCATTGCTTTTTCTCCGATATGGCAGTAACCTCCCGGATTCTTATCCAGGTATTTCTGATGGTATCCCTCGGCGGGATAAAAGCTCTCCAGCAGCCTGACCTCGATGGCAACGGGCCCGGAAACTCTTCCCCGGAGGCTTTCAATGGACCGGTCTATGACCGCGCGATCCGCCGGATCGGTATAATAGATGCCCGTCCGGTACTGTTCTCCCCGGTCCCCTCCCTGCCGGTTTACGGAAGTGGGGTCGATCGCCTCATAATACAGTTCCAGAAGGAAAGGCAGTTTCAGGATATCCGGATTGTATTTTACATGAACCGTCTCGGCGTGCCCGGTATTTTCGCGGCACACCTGTTCGTAGGTGGGACGAGCCGTTTTGCCGTTGGCGTAACCGACTTCGGTTTCGGTGACACCCCGGATGGATGAGAGATATTTTTCCATCCCCCAGAAACAGCCTCCCGCAAGATAGATCTCCGCCATCGTGTTTTTCCTTTCTCAAATGTATCTTTCGCAGACTCACGTAATTTCGCTGGAATTGAATTCCGGGTCGCCGGACTGTAGTAAATGTCTGCAGCAGGCTTGACTATAGCGAAAAGTCAGGCTCCGCGCTTATATTACCCATAAAAAGGAGGAATATGGATGGCCCGGTTCGTTTCCGTAGAAAAGCTGAGTAAAAAGGAGCGCAGAAAACGGGCGCTTGCCGCCCGGGGAACCTGGGGTTCCATCAATCCTGTGACCAGAAAACCGGAAAACCCGAAGGCATACCGCCGCAGCAAGATGAAACGCCTAAAGCCGGACCGCGAGTGCGATCTTTGACCGAACCGGGTATCACCGCGGCTTCAGCGCTTCCCACTCGCTCTCCCGAAATCCGAAAAACACCCTGCTCTCCGTCACAAGAACCGGACGTTTGACCAATAGCCCATCGGAAGCGAGCAGCTTCAGCTTTTCTTCATCGCTCATCTCCGGAAGCCTTTGGGCCAGGTGCATTTCCTTGTACTTCAGTCCGCTGGTGTTGAAGAGCTTTTTCAGGGGAAGCCCGCTCTTTGCCCACCACTCTTTCAGCTCGAAAAATGTGGGGTTCTGCGTCTGAATATCCCGCGCTTGATAGGAAATCCGGCCTTCTTCAAGCCATTTTTTTGTCTTTTGACAGGTGGTGCACCTGGGATAACAGATAAATAGGATACTCAAGCAAATTTCCTCCTTACGTCCGGTACCTGCAGTCATCTTTGCCCTTTGCGTATTGGGGCCTTTCTCTAGCATATACCATAATTTTCTGAAAGACCAGACATAAAAAAACGGCATAAGCGGTTTTCTCCGCTTATGCCGTTTCATTTTAGAATACGCGCTCGGCTATATACCCATTGCGACGCAGACCGCTACCAGAATTACTGTTGTAATTGCAGGTACGATAACCGTCGTCACGCCCAGGAACTTGTAGCCTTCCTTGTGGGTCAGGCCCAGGAACGAGAGCATGAGGAACAGGCCGCTGGAGTGAGGCAGGGAGTCGAGGCTGCCGGCGGAAATGGCCATCAGTCTGTGCATGATGGCGGGGTTCGCGCCGGTTTCCAGCAGTTGCGGACCAATCGTCTGAAGGGTGATGGTCAGACCGCCGGAGGAAGAACCGGTGATACCGGAAATAACGGCCGTTGCGAAAGTCGCCAGAACATAGGGGTGCATCTGGAGGCTCAGAACCCACGCAACGATTTCCTGGAATGCCGGGGCATTCTTTACCAGGGTACCGAACGCCACGACCGCGCAGGGGGAGGCAATGGCGGAGATAGCGCCGCCGAAGCCGGTGTTGATGGTCGCCTTGATGTTCTTGAATCTCTTTATGTTCAGCAGATACGCAAGAGCAGCGCCCACAAACATCGCCAGGACAACCAGCGCGGTGGAATCCATAATGCTCCGCATGGTGATGATCATAATGAGAAGAACGACCAGGGGCAGGAAGGAAAGAGCGGCGTTGGGGAGCTTATCTCTGTCGACCTCATAGATGGAGGGGTCGATTCCGGGGATATAGGAGAAGTGTTCCCCGGCGGCTCTCAGCCTTTTCTCTTCCCAGACGAGGTAGACGTAGCACATGACAAAGAGCATGATGGATGCGATGATGCCAAGGACGGGGGCAGCCGTCAGGGTCGTGCCCAGGAACTTGGTGGGGATAACGTTCGTCAGCTGGGGGGTGCCGGGGAGAGAGGTCATCGTGAAGGTGGCGGCACCGGCGCCCAGAACACCGACGGAAAGTCTTCTCGGGATATCCGCTTCACGGAAGAGGACCATGATGATGGGGGCCACGGCGAAGATAACGACAAACAGGCTGATGCCGCCGTAAGTCATGGCTGCGGTGGCCAGGAATACTACCAGAACCGCTCTCTTTTTTCCGAACCAGTCGATGAACTTATAGCCGATGGCGATTGCCGCGCCGGAATCTTCCATGAGTTTTGCATAGAATGCGGAGGAAGCAAAGATCAGGAAGTAAGCCTTAAAGAAGCCTACGTATCCGCCCATGTAGTACTCGGCAAAGCTCGTCCACAGGGGCATCCCGTTTGTCAGAATAACCACGACTCCGGCAAGGAGGGTAAGAGGCAGCGCGCCAAGTCCTTTGTAAGCGAAAAATATGAGGATTGCGATACCCAGCAACAAACCGATAACTCCCATAATTAATCTCCTTTGCAATAGTTTTAGATGAGACCCAGTGAACCAATGGCTTCATTCCGCGGCGGCATTTCGGCGGTTATACGCACAAAACACCTTCGCCATCAAATCGCAGGTCATCCCGTCCGGAAATCCCTCGCATTGTTCGGACGCGGAAAATAAATACCTGCAGCCTGATGACGATTTGCAGAAGAATGATGCCGGCTGTTTACAAAGAAACAATGGGTGCGGAAAAGTCAGGGTGCGCCGCCGCTTAAAACAGCAAGGAGTCAGTTTGCCGCTTTATGCTCGCTGACATGCTCCATAGGATACATGCCGCCGGCATTTCCCGTCTTTCCACGGTCAGGCCCGGTCTGATGTGCCCTCAAAACAGGCCCTTCATCTGAACTCATCACCACCAAAACAAGTTCGGGACATGCTGAAGCACGATGTCAGGCGATGCCTCATAAGTCCTCTTGCACAGTGACCCGAAGTCGGGAGACCTTGCAGCAGCCCTCAAGCCGCAAAGTCCTTTACCTATTATATACTTACTGGACGCTTTGTCAATCGGGGAATTGCGCATGTCGGATAAATTCGGATTCTGCGGGCAAACGCCGCCTTTCGGGCTTTTACGGTTCTTCGGACAGACGGCCGGGATGTACGGAATCTTTAAATCCGCCGCAAAAAATCCGCGCAGGGGAAAACCCCTGCGCGGATTAAAATCAGAATCGGTGCTTAGGCCTTGTGCTTCTTGATTTCTTCGGTCAGAAGCGGCACGATATCAAACAAATTGCCCACGACGCCGTAGTCGGCCACGTTGAAAATGGGCGCGTCCGGATCCTTGTTGATGGCGATGATGATATCGGAATCGGACATACCGGCCAGATGTTGGATCGCTCCGGAAATGCCGCAGGCGATATAAATCTTCGGGGCCACGGTTTTGCCGGTCTGCCCGACCTGGTGC
Organism: Papillibacter cinnamivorans DSM 12816; assembly: GCF_900176335.1. Lineage (GTDB taxonomy): Bacteria > Bacillota > Clostridia > Oscillospirales > Oscillospiraceae > Papillibacter > Papillibacter cinnamivorans. The sequence continues at coordinate 3,712 of NZ_FWXW01000016.1, read as the reverse complement.
GCATGGGCGATCCAGCCGGCGTCCACCGCCGCGCGGGAAGATCCCACGGTACCCTTCAGCACCGACGCCAGATCCCGGATATAGCAGAAGTTCTCCGGCTTTCCAAGGCCGCGGCCGCCGGAAACGATATATTCCGCTTCTTCCAGGTTGACCTCTTCGGCAACCTCCTTGACCCGCTTTAAAATCTTGGTGCGGATCGCGTCGGCAGCGGTGTGGATTTCCTCATGGGTGATCTTTCCTGTCCTGCTGGCATCGGGAGGTGTGCGCTTGAAGACGCCGGGGCGGACGGTTCCCATCTGGGGCCGGGTGTTGGGGCAGAGAATGGTGGCCATCAGGTTTCCGCCGAAAGCAGGACGGGTCCAGGCAACGTTTCCGCTCTCCTCATCAATCCCCAGGCCGGTGCAGTCGGCAGTCAGGCCGGTGCCCAGACGGCAGGATACCCTGGGTCCCACGTCGCGGCCGTTGTTGGTAGCGCCCAGCAGAACGGTGGACGGCTTGTACTTTTCGATCAGAGTGGTCAGAGCGTTTGCATATGCGTCGGTGCTGAAGATGTTGTATTCCTCGCCGTCCACGACAATCGCCTCGTCGGCGCCGTGAGCGATGGACTGCTTTGCCACATCTTCGACCTTATAGCCGATGACGATGGCCACGAGCTTTTCTTTTTTCTGATCCGCGAGATTTCTGGCGGGGGTCAGCAGCTCATAGCCGACGTTTTTAGCCTTGCCCTCTTCCGTTTCAATAAAAACCCAAACGTTTTTGTAATCTTCCAAATTGCTCATTTTAAGTCCCTCCTCCCTTATATCAGCTTTGCGTCGGCAAGATAAGCAATCAGCTTTGCCACCGCCGCCTCGCTGGTTTCTTCCTGGATCTTGATGCCGTTCTTGGACTTGACGGGAGTGAAGGTCTTTTTAACCTTCGTGGGAGAGCCCTTCAGGCCGCATTTGTTGGGATCGATTTCAATGTCCGCCGCGGTCATGGTGGGGATTTCCACCTTGTTGGCCGCCATTTTGCTGCGGATGGTGGGATATCTCGGCTCGAAAGCCGTCTTGACCACCGTGATGACGGCGGGCAGTGTCGTTGTCATGATGTCGTAACCCATGTCGCTTTCCCGTTTGGCCTTCAGGACTCCGTCCTCCATGGTTACGTCGGCCGCATAGGTAATTTGGGGATATCCCAGGTGCTCCGCAATCTCGGGTCCCACCTGAGCGGTGTCGCCGTCGATGGCCTGCTTGCCGCAGAAAATGATGTCGAAGGCTTCGCCCTTCTTCTTCTCAAGGGCTTTGATCGCCGTTGCCAGCACATAGCTCGTAGCCAGGGTGTCCGATCCGCCGAACGCCCTGTCGCTGAGCAGAATCGCCTCGTCGGCTCCCACGGACAGACATTCCTTCAGCGCTGTTTTCGCTTGCTCGGGGCCCATGGAAATAACGGTAACCTTGCCCCCTTCTTTTTCCTTGAGACGGACCGCCACTTCCAGAGCATAGCTGTCAAAGGTATTGACTATGCTAGGAACCCCGGCCCGAATCAGCGTATGCGTTACAGGGTCGATCTTGATTTCCGTGGTATCCGGCACCTGTTTTACGCAGACCAGCATGTTCACAGTATCAGCTCCTCTTCTTACACTTGTTCATTTTTCTCTGCATGCTTCGCAGAGTTGTTGAAATAATGCTATTATGCCCCAAACGCGAAGCGTCTCTTGGTCTATGGCATCGTTTGCGGTTCCGCCCTTCGAAACGGAGGCAAATCGTGCCGTTCACCCGGTATAACAGCTATTTTGCGGCCATTATACCATAGAATATGTCGATATGCTATGGTTTTAGTCAATTTTTTAACAAAATCACAGGCCCCTTCTTTTTTCAGACCTGCTGGTCATAGCATCGCTCTGGCACCGTAAAAATACGGTGCCAGAGCGGATAAATCATGTACCGAAGTACCTTCGCGCTGCAGGCAAATTGTTTATTTGCGAAGCAGGTTGCCGGCAATGACCACGCGCTGGATCTGGTTCGTGCCTTCGAAAATCTGGAAGATCTTCGCGTCACGCATGAGCTTCTCCACCGGATATTCTCTGCTGTAGCCGTATCCGGCAAGGATCTGCACTGCGTCGGTGGTCACCTGCATGGCGATATCGCCTGCATAGCACTTTGCGATAGCGGATTCTCTGGAGTGAGGTTTTTTGCTCTCGATCAGAGTAAGGGCATGAATGATCATCTGCCGCGCGGTCTCGATCTTGATATCCATGTCGGCCAGCATGAACTGGATCGCCTGAAGGTTGGCAATGGGTTTGCCGAAAGCGATGCGCTCTTTGGCATATTTGACCGCTTCGTCCAGCGCCCGCTGGGCGATTCCTACGGCGCCGGCGCCCACGAAGGGACGGGAGGCGTCCAGGGTGACCATGGCGATCTTGAAGCCTTCGCCTTCGGCGCCCAAACGGTGATCCACGGGAACTCTCACGTCGTCGAAGGAGATGGAGGCGGTGTTGGACAGACGGATGCCCATCTTGTCCTCTTCCTTGCCGATGCTGATGCCGGGCCGGTTGGCTTCCACGATGAAAGCGGTAACGCCCTTGAGGCCTTTGGACTTGTCAACCGTTGCGAATACCACCATGACGTCGGAATGAGCGGCGCCGGTGATAAAGCACTTGGAACCGTTGATGACGTATTCGTCTCCGTCACGCACGGCGGTGGTCTTGGTGGCTCCCGCGTCGGAACCGGCGTCGGGCTCCGTCAGAGCGAAGCATGCCATGCCGCCGTTCACCACGATATCGGAGAACATCTTTTTCTGCTCGGGCGTTCCGAAAAACAGAACCGGCTTCAGTGCCAGTCCCACGGCACTGATGCCCGTGGAGAACCCGGCGTCGGCCTTGGCAAGCTCTTCGGAAATCGCGGCGCAGGTGATGTAGTCAAGTCCGCCGCCGCCGTACTCAGCAGGGATTTCCAGGGCGTGAAGTCCCATTTCCATGCCCTTCTTGTACATTTCCATCGGAAATTCCCCTGTGCGGTCGAATTCTGCCGCGTAAGGCTTTACTTCCTTTTCCGCAAACTCCCGGACCATCTGTAGCAAATCATTGCCTTCATCATTGAGGATATAGCCCATTTTTCATCTTCCTTTCTTGTTTTCGCAGTGATAAAAAGTAAACCCAAAGGTGTCTGCGCTTTCACAGTCGCCAGGCTCCCGCGCCTGTGCATCCCCGGAGGCTTTCCTGCAGGATCGGGAAAACAGTCTCATCGCTTTTCCCGCTCTGTCGGACCTCGGGCCTGAACCAAAGGATCCCGCGCGGCGTTTATCCGTGTATCTACACAACACCATAAGCCGCCGTCTTATTCCTGTCAACAGATATTTTATCCTCCGGGCAGCGCCCGGCTGAAAAATAACCACATCCGCTGCGGGCAAAGCAGGCCGGAGCCTGTCGCTTCTTCATATTGTATCATTCCGGCCGGCATTAGGCAATCCTTCTTTTAAGGATTTTCGTGAAAATTTTATCAAACTTCGCCCATTTCGATCCCATTACCGGCATACCGGTCAAAATCAGCTGCCCAGAAAAATCATCAGAGCCGCAATGTCCGCCGGGCTGACGCCGGAAATCCGGGAGGCCTGCCCCAGGCTTCTGGGGCGGATTTTATCCAGCTTCTGCCTGGCCTCGATGCGCAGCCCCTGAATGGATGCGTATTCGATGCCTTCCGGGATTCTCCGCTCCTCCAGCTTTTTAAATTGTTCC
>NZ_FWXW01000020.1 GCF_900176335.1 Papillibacter cinnamivorans DSM 12816 | reverse complement strand
ATCCATACAATTTTTTATACCATGCGAGGGAGTCAATATGGCATTTCCGGCAGGAACATTCGATATCGCGGTAATCGGGGCAGGGCACGCGGGAATTGAAGCGGCGCTGGCCGCAGCGCGGCTCGGTCTTCGCACCGTGTGTTTTACCATCAATCTGGACGCGGTGGGCAACATGCCCTGCAATCCCGCCATCGGAGGAACCGGGAAGGGACACCTGGTGCGGGAGCTGGACGCCCTGGGGGGAGAAATGGCCCGGGCCGCCGACAAAACCTGCATCCAGTACCGGATGCTGAACCTGGGGAAGGGCCCGGCGGTCCATTCTTTGCGCGCCCAGGCCGACCGAAGGGCGTATCAGGCTCTTATGAAACACACCCTGGAGTCTCAGGACAATCTCAGTTTGAAACAGGCGGAGATCGTGGCTGTTGAGACGGAGGGCGGAGCCGTTTCGGCCGTAGTTACCCAGAATGGGGCGGTATACCGGGTGAAGGCGGCCATCGTATGCTCGGGGACCTATCTCCGGGGACGGACCATCGTGGGGGACGTCACCCGGGAGGGCGGACCGGACGGGATGTTCGCCGCCGCGGCGCTGACCCGGAGCCTCACCGATCTGGGGCTGGAGCTCCGGAGGTTCAAAACGGGTACCCCCCCGCGAGTGAACGCCCGGAGCATCGATTTTTCCCGCATGGAGCTGCAGGAAGGGGACGAGACGGGAATCCCCTTTTCCTTCGAGACGGAGAGGCGGCCGGAGAACCGGGCCGTTTGCTATCTCACCTATACTACGGAGGCGACCCACGAGATCATCCGGCGAAACCTCGACCGGTCCCCTCTTTTTTCCGGAACCATCGAGGGGGTAGGGCCGAGATACTGCCCCTCCATTGAGGATAAAGTGGTGAAGTTTGCGGACAAGAAGCGGCACCAGCTTTTTGTGGAGCCTATGGGCCTGAATACGGAAGAGGCTTACATCCAGGGCTTTTCCTCCTCTATGCCGGAGGACGTGCAGATCGAGATGCTCCATACCGTTCCGGGACTGGAAAGGGCAGAGACTATGCGCCCGGCCTACGCCATCGAATACGACTGCATCAATCCCCTGGAGCTCTATCCCACTCTGGAGACGAAAAAAGTGCCGGGGCTTTACGGCGCCGGACAGTTCTGCGGCTCCTCGGGCTACGAGGAGGCGGCGGTGCAGGGCTACGTGGCGGGGGTCAACGCGGCGCTGAAAATTCGGGGGGAGGCGCCGCTGATCATCGACCGGAGCGACGGGTATATCGGTATCCTCATCGACGATCTGGTAACCAAGGGCACCAACGAGCCCTACCGTATGATGACTTCCCGCTCGGAATACCGCCTGCTGCACCGGCAGGACAACGCTGATATCCGCATGGGGCACATCGGGAACCGGGTGGGGCTGGTATCCGACGAACGGTACCGCCGGATCCGGGGAAAATACGCATCGGTGGAACGGGAGCTCAAGCGAATCTCCGAAACCAACATTCCCGCCACAGAGGAGCTCAACCGTTTTCTGGAGGAGCGGGGGACCAGTCCGGTGAAAACCGGCACCAAACTCATAGAGCTTCTCTGCCGCCCGGAGCTTGATTATGACATGCTCCGGCCCTTCGATCCGCAGCGGCCGGTGCTTCCGGACGAGGTGATTCTGGAGACGGAGATTTCCGCCAAGTACGACGGGTATATCCGGCGCCAGATACGGCAGG
>NZ_FWXW01000018.1 GCF_900176335.1 Papillibacter cinnamivorans DSM 12816 | reverse complement strand
ACCGCAAAACCGAACGAGACATATTATCTGATGGATGAAAAAAAGCTGCCGACGGACGCCCTTCTGAGAATGACGGCGGGCGATGCATCCGCGCTGGACGATTTTGCAGTAAAACAACTTGAGGCAAAAAGCGGAAGACCGGTTGCCGAAAGTTGGAAACTGGCGGAGGCGGACGGCGGCATCGGCGTTTATCTGGTTCTGTACGAGGCGAAGGGGAACGACCTGCTGGCGAGCATAGCGGTGAGGACCCCGGATGAAACCATCTCTAAGGAATATCCCGCACAGCTTAACGGATCTTCCGCCTGGAGAGTGGACGACGGGGGTACCCTTACGGCGAAGCTGTTCAACGTGCTGTTTGCGGCAAAGACCGATACGGATATTTATATCGGAATGGAGTGGATCGGCGCGGAGGGCAAAAACGCGTTTATACTCCAACAAAACGGGGATGCTCTGGAGGAGGCGGATATCCGCTTTTACCGATATACTGCAATCGCCTGATCTGCGTATAAAATGTTTACTGAATAAACCGCTTTTCGGTTTATTCGCACGGCTATCGCCGCATTATATAAGACGATAGTATCACGGAAGTTCAGCAAGGCTGCGGCCGCCGCGATATCCCGTATGCGGCGGCCGCAGCCTTTGTGCAAAAGAGAGGCTGCAGCGAAGCGCAATTTGCGCCCGCTGCAGCCTCAGGTTTCGCTCTTTGCTCCCAAACGTCCGTTTTTGTCCCATTGAAGCTTTTGCAGGCGTTGTTCAAACCGGAAATGAAACCATTTACCAAAAGCGGGAATTCCTCGACAAGAGCTCAGGACATCCCGGAAGCACCCCCGCGCTTTTCCCGGAATAAAATACGGTGCGGGCTGCTGTGTAAAGGAAAGGAGATTCTCTTGAGAAAGCACTATGGGAAGAAAACCGGCCGCCGCAGAGCCCCGTCCAGAAACGGCCTCGTCAAATGGATTGCGGGATTTGCGATGTTAAACGGAGCAATCTGGCTTTTTATGTCGTACGTCCTGGCATACTGCGGCACAGAAAGCCTGCGGGCTCTCTGTGTTACGCTTGCGGCGGAAGTCATCGGAGCTGCGGCGGTTTACCAGATCAAAGCCCCTTTGGAAGGCCCGGATCAGAGAAGGGAGCGGGATGGCGCCGTAAACAAGAGGAAAGAAGATGAAAAGGATGAGGAGGAATAAAGGTGGACAGTTTGCTTGGCTATATTCTTGATGCGCTGCTGGTGCTTGCTTTGGGCGTCACGGTAAAATATCTGATCCCATGGATCCAGTCACTGATTACCAAGCAGAACCTTTCGGTTCTGACCAACTGGGTTCAGGCCGCTGTCGCCGCGGCGGAACAGACCATTCAGGGGTCCGGCCTGGGCGCGCAGAAAAAGGCTTTCGTGGTGAACCTGCTCCACGAACTGGGCATTTCGGTGGACAGCACGGTGGACGCGCTGATCGAGGCCGCGGTGAAAAAGCTCAACGACACCGCGGCGGTTTTATCCGCCCTGGCCGCCATCGGCGAACCCGGGGAAGAGCAAACCTGAAAAACGGAGATAAACGAAGGCTTTTTTTCGGGTCGGACCCGTTTTACGGATAGCCTCCGGCAGGATCATATGAATTCATCCAGGGAGGAGGACAGAATGTCCGAAAAGAGCAAACCCTCCGGCTGGGCGGAAGAAGCCGCCCAATGGGCCGTGGAAAACCGACTGTTCCTGGGAGATGAAACGGGAGATTGCAGATGGCAGGATACCGTTACCCGGGAGCAGCTTGCGGTGATACTGCTGCGGTATCACAAGCAGTTTCATTCCTGACGTTACCTGCAGCGGGGTCCGCGTTCCGCCGGCATCTGCCGGGAGGATGCGGACCCCGCCTCAGGGGAGGGGCGAGGCATGCAGCCGCTGCGCAGGACCGACGGAAAGGAGAGACGGTTTTCCGATATCCGGCCGGAAGCCGGACTCCGCCGCAGGATTAAAAACCGGATGGCCCGCTGCCGGTGAAAATGGTGACAAACCGAACGGAATAGAGGTCGCACATGATATTGTTTCGCGAGTTCACATCCTGCAAAACAAAATAGTTGACGCCGACTTCGATAAGAATCCCGGATTTATCCACGTACGAACTGTTGCCCAGAATGAATTCCGCTCTCACGCTGCGCCCGATATTCTGCGTCAGGTAATACGGGATGTAGCCCCGCTCCGCGGCGGGCGGCGGCCCCTGCTGGCTGGCGGGAGGAGTGACATAGACGGTGTCATACTGGACCTGGGGAGCGGCGGGCGGCGGACTGGCGGCGGGAGGATCCGGCATCTGCGTACGGGCGGCCTGCCGGGAGGAACTCTGATCCACCACTCTGTTTCCTACCCAGTTGATACTGTTGTTGGCCATACTCTATTACCACCTCATTTATTATGTTTGCGCATAGGAAGGCATGGGATTATAAAAACAGTGCTGATTGATCCGCGTGAACCAATACCCGTTTCCGTTGGGTGGGAAAAAATTCGGGCACTGGGGCATAAAGGGATTCATGTACCACAGGGCGTCCGAGCCGGTACCCAAATGGATTCCGCCGTTCATCGCCCAATCGGCGATCTGATAGTGGACCGGATCGGGCGTCAGAACCCAGACGTTCTGATTGTTGGGAACTCCTCCGATGGTAACCTTATAGCAGGAAAACTGGCAGGCCTGCTCAATCACTTTGCGGAGATTTCCCTGGCACACGGTGTGATACTCCCCGTAAGGGACCCGAACCCGGTTCATCACCACCGTCGCCACGGCCTTCATTCCGTCCTCACCTTCGCCCCCCGCCTCGCACTTGATCAGTCTGGCAAACAAATCTCTGGTATCCACCGCTTTCACCTCAGTATCACGATATTCCGCTTTTTACGGATTGCTACACCGATTTTGACCGAATTCCGGAAAACTTAATAAAAGAAGCAGGATATTCCGAAAACGGCGGTCCGGAATATCCTGCAGATGGGAAACACAAATGCGATACTTCTGCCGGGAGCGCAGGCCCAAAGGGCGCCTTCAGGCGGTGCCCGACTCGTCCGCGCGGATTTCTTCCGTTTCCGCGAGGCGCTCCACCAGAAGCATGGCCTGTTCCCGCGTCAGCGGAAAAGCGGGGAGAAAGCTCCGGCCGGTTCCCTGCATCAGGCCTCGCTCATAGGAGGCAGCAACATAGGGAAGGGCCCAAGCGGAAATCTGACCCGCATCCTCATAAGAGGGAAGAGGACAGGACAGATCGATTTCCCCTTTCAGACAGGAAAGGAGAGAGCAGAGAAATTTCGCGCCCTCCTGGCGGGTGAGGGGATCGTCGGGAGCGAAGACGACGGAGGATTTTCCTTTTGCAATGCCCAAAGAAAACGCCGTATTGATCTGGGACTGATAAGGATGCCCCTCGATATCGATGAAATCGGAGCTCGCCGTCTCCGGCAGCAGGCCGCCGGCGTAACCGTAGTAATTGACCAGCAGCGCCACGAATTCCCCCCGGGTGATCCCGCTGCCGAAAGAGGTGAGAAGGGAGACGGGAACGATCCCCCTGCCGTAGAGCAGCCGGAGACCGCCCTGTGCCCAGGAGGAGCTCTTTGAAAAATCCACCACCGTGAAGGAAACCGAGGCGGAAGCCTGGCCGGAATCCGCCGCCGTGGCGGTGACGGTTACCGTGCCTCCAGAAACGGCGGTGACAAAACCGGCGGCGGAAACCGTGGCCACGGTTTCATCGGAGGAGGACCAGACAACGCCGGTGGACGCCCTGGACTCGGGAGAAAGAGAGACGGAAAGTAGGCAAGTGTCCCCTGGAAAAAGAAGCGCGTCGTCTCCCTCCGGCGGGGACAGCAAAGAAACGCTCTCCACCCCGGAAAAATCCGCCGGGGACACGGGATGCTGCGCAACGAAACCGGAAGTGAGGTATTTGCTGTCCCGGGTGTGATTCGGAAAATTCTCCGAACCCTTCAAAAAATACGAATGGGAGAGAACACCGCCGGCGGAATAGCCCGAATCCCAGGTAACGTCCAAGTTGTACCAATACCGTCCGATTCTGACGATGTTCCAGGCGTGGTCTTCCCCACGGCTGGCGCCTGAAACAATCCGGATGGAAACGCCCAGCTCGGTGAGCATTTTATACAAAAGAAGGGCATACCCCTGGCAGACCATTTTTCCGGTGGTCAGACCGTCGTAAACGGAATAGTTTTTTAGCGAGTAATCATTTAAAAAATGTACGCATATATAGTCATAGACTGTCCTTATTTTTATATAGTCCGAGGCGCCGTAAACCTGGAGTTCCTCCAGAATTTCCGAAACGCGGAGATCTATGTACCGTTCTTCCTCCGACGTAGTGAGATATTCGAAGGTAAACTGAAAGGGATACTGATTTTCTCCTACCACGTAGTCAAGAGAAAAGGCCATATTTTTCATGCTGAATTCCAGGTAGTCTCCATTGCCGGAGCCGGACCCCGCGGCACAGACCTGGTCCATCAGAGTGGGAAAATCCGTGTACACGTCGCCGAGCCTGCCGGAATAATTCACGCAGAAGGATGCGTCGCGGGAAAGCAAATGGCGGTTGATCGTCTCGAGGAAGGCGGCTTTATCGGAAACCTGGTCGATGCCGGATGCGCCGGAGCCGGCGGCCATGGCGGACAGGCTCCCGGAAAATACCGAGAAAAGTATGGCGAAGGCAAGCGCCAAACCGGTACAGCGCTTAAGATTGTTTCCTTTTTTAGTCATATCGGCCGTCCTTTATCCTTGTATTCTGTATGTTCTGCTTTTGCCGGAGCGCGTCCGCGTCCGGCGGGCTGAAACGGCACCCCGCGCGGGCATCGGGCATTTGCTTCCATTGTACCATATACGAAACTGGATAAAAAGACCGCACATTCCACCAATTACACCTGACGTATGGATAAAAAAGTAACCATTCTGTAATTGCATTTTATGGCCGGGGCATTATATAATCAGTACACAAAGTGCCGTCCAGGTCAGGAATGCGGACGGCATCTTATTATGGCGAGGTGGAAAAGACGAGTATGTTTCAGGATTCCGCTCCGGAAAACGCCGGAACGGGCGGGACGCCCAAAAGAAAAGGAACAAAGGCGCTTTGGATTGTGCTTGCGGTGATTCTGGCCGCCGCCGGCCTCACTTTCGGCGCGCTTTGTTATCTGTCCGCAAGCAGCACGGATATTTTTCCCAATACTTACATCATGGGAATCCCCGTGGGAGGACTGTCCCGTGAAGAGGCGGTTTCGGCCCTTACCCGCGATATGGAGGGGCAATACGCCGGCAAGTCTCTGACGGTCCGTTTCCCCAACGGGGACATCACCATTTCCGCAGAGGATGCCAAGCCGGAAATCGACGAGGCGGCGGCTGCCGAGGCGGCCTACCGGTACGGCAGGCAGGGCAACATAACCGAAAACGCGGTGACGTATCTCTTTTCGCTGTTTCAGGACCACACGGTGGATACGGAATTCTCCGTGGACCAGGACTACATCAATCAGCAGATCTCCTACGCCGCCGAGCGCAACAACGTAGCAATGCTCCCATATTCCTACGTGGTGTCGCGGGAGCGCCTTCTCATTACAAAGGGCAGAACCGGGCGGACGGTCAACGAGGAGGGGCTGCGGGAGGCGGTATATACCGCGTTTCAGACCGGGAACTTCGATCCCGTCGCCTGCGAGCTTTCTCTGGCAGAGCCGGATCCCATCGATCTGGCCTCGCTGCAGCGCCAGATTTATACCGCGCCCTCGGACGCCTATTTTGACGGGGAGACGCAGGAGATTGTGAGCAGTATCACCGGAGTGAATTTCGACCTGGCCCAGGCACAGACTCTTCTGGACAATACGGCGGCGGGCCAGGTGGCGGAAATCGACCTGATCCTGACGGAGCCGGAGATGACGACGGAAGAGCTGGAGACGGTTCTGTTCCAGTTTGTTCTGGGCGAATGCACCACCAGCGTCAGCGGGACGGCGGCGAGAATCAGCAACGTGAAGCTGGCGGCATCCATCATAAACGGCAAGATCATCATGCCGGGGGGCGTTTTTTCCTATAACGAGACGGTGGGCAAGCGGACCGTGGAGCGGGGATTCCAGGCGGCGCCCGCCTACGTCAACGGCCTTACGGTGGACGAAATCGGGGGCGGCGTGTGCCAGGTGTCCTCCACGCTGTACCTTGCCACTCTGCGTTCCAACCTGGAAATCGTAACCCGTTACTGCCACACCTACCGGGTGGCCTATATGCCCTACGGCATGGACGCCACGGTGAGCTGGGGAGGACCGGACTACGAATTTAAAAACAATACGGACTATCCCATTAAAATATACGCCAAGGAGGCCAACAATTCCCTCACCATCCAGCTGATCGGAACCAAGACCGACGACACCACAGTGAAGATGGAGTATAAAATCCTCGCCACCATCCCGTACGAAACGATTGAAAAGACGGACTCGACCCTGGCCCCCGGCACTAAAAAGGTGGACATCACCGGCTACACGGGGTACAAGGTGGAAACCTATCGCTGCCTGTACGACGGAGACGGCAACCTCATCAGCCGGACGTTTGAAGCGTCCAGCAATTATAAAAAGCGGGATAAGGTGGTCCTGGTGGGCCCCGTTCCCGTATCCACCAGTCCCGAGCCCAGCTCGGAGCCGGCGGTGGAGCCGGTGGTGACCGACCAGCCGGAGGCAAGCCCGGAGGCCACCCCGGAGACAACGCCAAGCGAAAGCCCGGCGCCGTCGGAGACGCCGGAAACGGGCGGAGAAACCCAGGGCGCATAGGCGTCGGGCCTTTTGCCCGCAGGCAGGAGGGACTATATGAAAAAATCATCCAGGACATTCCGGGAGATTAAACAGGAAGCCAAGAAGACCCTGACGGCAAATTTCCGCCTCTGCATCCTGCTGACACTGATCGTCGTGGGGATTCATCTGGCGATGTGGTATTTGAGAACCCGGTATTCCGCGACGATTCTCCTGAATGTATACGCCGCCGGGGAAACCGATGTAGGGAATTTCTTTTCCCTGACGGAGGAGGGGATCCGGTTCGGCCTCCGGTTTGACTTGCTGGATACGGTGATCGCCAGCACGATCACGCGTTCCCAGATGATTCTTTTTTTCCTGTCCCAGGTTTTGATTTTTGCCGTCACCGCGCCCGTCATCCTGGCCGGAAGCGAGATCTATTACGCCCTTGCCTCCGGCTTAAAGCCTGGACTCAAGGACATATTCAAATGGTACGGGGATCTCCGGTATTCCGGACGAGCTATGGGCCTGCGGTTTTTGCTGGGCCTGATCCAATGGGGCCTGCTGGCTGCGTTTGCGGGAATCCCTATAACCTTTCTCTGGTGGGTCAGCCTGTCCGACGGCGCGGCACCGGGGTCTGCCGCGGGCATTTTGCTCCGGGCGCTGCTTGTGCTGATGCTCCTGGGAATGGTACTGGCCACCATGATTTCCTGGTCCTTTCTGCCGGCGCACTATATTCTGACCACCGATCCTGCGGTCTCGGTCCGGGAGGCGATTTCCAGGACAAACCGGTTCATGCGCGGCCGGATGGTGCGTTTTTTCCTGTTCCGTCTGTCCTTTGCGCTGTGGTACCTGTTGTTTCTGGTTACGTCCGGAGCCGCAATTTTCTATGTGTATCCTTACCTGGAGCTTGCCTCGGCCGGCTTCGTGCGGGATCTTGCCGGCGAAAGCGGAGAATCGGAGCTGCGGGAAGAATAGATCCCCTGCTTGTGCAATCTGCGGCTGCGAAGGACCGAACTGGTCCGGCGCGGCCGTTTTTCTTTTTTTTGTATTGACAAAACCGCGAATTTAAAGGGTTTTTCCCGGAGTAATCGGGAAAAATATTGTAAGACCGCCGGTATCAGTGGTATAATAACCGCAAGCGGTTTATTATACCGGGCCTGACGGCGCGGCCGCCTCGCCCGCAAGGAGCAACCGGCGGCGATGCCGTATGCCACAAAACGCTTTGCGTTTGTGGTATAAGAACCGCAAGCTGTTATTATACCGGGCCTGACGGCGCGATTTGCTCCCGCCCTTCGGGCGGAACCGCAAACGATGCCAAACACCACGGAACGCGTCGCGTTTCGTGGTATATACTATCGTATCGGCCGAACTGCGGCCGTTTATCCTTTCGCGGCCCGTTCGGGCGCGGAGGGAGCAAACATGAAGGAGGAACCCCCATGAGCCCAGAGAAGTATTACATCACCACCCCCATCTATTATCCGTCGGACAAGCTGCACATCGGGCACACCTACTGCACCGTGGCAACCGACGCGATGGCGAGGTACAAGCGAATGCAGGGGTATGATGTCATGTTCCTCACCGGGACGGACGAGCACGGGCAGAAGATCGAGGAAAAAGCGCGGGCTGCGGGGCAGACCCCCCAGGAATTCGTGGACCAGATCGTGGCGGGCATCCAGAGCCTCTGGAAGCTGATGAACATCTCCAACGACCGCTTCATCCGCACCACCGACCCGTACCATGTGCAGTCCATCCAGAAGATCTTCCGCCAGCTTTACGAAAAGGGAGACATCTACAAATCCACATATAAGGGCAAATACTGCACGCCTTGCGAGTCCTTCTGGACGGAAACCCAGCTGGTGGACGGGAAGTGCCCCGACTGCGGCA
>NZ_FWXW01000019.1 GCF_900176335.1 Papillibacter cinnamivorans DSM 12816 | reverse complement strand
GTATATTTACAGTTGAACACGTCCATTTTAAAGGACAACGAGGTAAAAGCCTTCACCCCCCAGGCCCTCTACGCCTATGTCCTCGGCGCCATCACCGCCGGAGCCTTCAACGCCGTGTCCGCGGCCGCGGAGGCGGGCGAGTTTGCATACAAAAGCAGTGCGGCGTATGAAAATACAACCGGTACATTAGAAAAAAGTAATGCAGATACGGAGATAAGCGATAGTACAAAATTCAGGGCCGATTATTCCGCCGAACAGGCTGTGGCCATTTGGCGGGAAGGAAAAACTTTTCGTAATGTAATAGCAAACCTGGATACTACGGTATCAGATTTCTTTGTGCGATGGAAAAATGGAAGAAAGAGTCATACAGGCGAGAAGCTGGAGAAGTTGTACCTTGGTAAAACAACCTCTGAGGCAGCAAAACAAATCAGCGAAATAGTGGGATATGAAATAGGAGAAAGAGATTACATAATTACAAACGATGATATCAAACACATATATGACCAGCATGGGAATTCAGAAAAGGAGCTTAGTAAAGGCAATCTTCCATTGACAAAAAGAGTTGTTGATATGCTGCCGGAAATATTGGCTTCTCCGGATGCCGTGTACGCCGGACATTTGGAAAATGAATCCAGCGGACGTATAGGCATAATTTTTGAAAAGATGCTGGATGATGGACGAATCGTTTATGTACAGTTTGATAATGCGGGAAGAGGTACACTGCAAGGAAGGACTCTTTATATAAAAGCAGCAGGAACCTCTATCCCAACGGTGAATGCCTCAAAAGGGGCCAGCACCTTTACGTCCGAAACGATTGGGTCTGAAGTTCCTGCACATAACAGTATAGCGCAAAATACAGGAAATGTAAATAGCGGGAAGGCGAGGACGTTTGACAATACATCGCCCGCGGAATCGGATTCCAGAGCCGACCTGGACCGCTTCATCGCGGAATGGACGGAGGAGATCGACCGTCAGCGGCAGGAACAGAGGGAACAGGAAATTCTGGACCTCTATAATCAGTATGTCCCGCTGAACGAGGAAACCCTTGCTTCACAGAAAAACAAGGGATATACTGGAAATGAGGATACTACTGAGGGCGCGGGGAACAAGGCCGGTATACCAAAAGTACAAGTTGACGAAATCCTTAAAACGCCTAAATACTCCCGACCTGATCCAGCAACATATTTAAAAGAAGAGTACATTACTAGTCATACGACTCAATTTAAGGACGGCGTAACCAAGATCAGTTACCAAGCACCTTCAGGTTACGCCGGGCCTCCTGGCGGAACATTTGTAATGCCAACATCGGTAGCTGATGATTTAATTGCTAGAGCTGGTGGGGACGTTTCAGAACTTGAGCGGCTATTAGGCCTTGATCCTGGTGAATTAGGAACTAATCCTGTACGGATTGACATTGCTAATCCCTCTGGTTTACGAATGCCAAGCGGTAATGAAAAGGGAGCCAACTTTAAATGGATTCCTGGCGGTTATACCAGCGGTGGAATTCCAGAGGTAATTATTGATTCACCGGGTCCCGGACAATACATTGTAAGGCCAATCAAATAATTTGAGGTGACAAACTATGGAGACTAAAATTTTTGATGATTATGGAATAGAAATCTTGAAGCGTTCAGGGAAATACTTTTTGCGTACTGATTCTGGTGAAATGGCAAGTAGACCAATTGAAACTGAAATATCTATGGAAGATGCATCACTTGCCCAAAAAGGTCCCCAGTCTGCATATGATGTTATCATTAAATACGATAAAATGGGTTCATTTAAGAATGTCTGAAATGCATAGGGGTTGTTCACAACACCTATGAAACCCCTTATTTCATGCAGTATTCCGCGATTCACAACTCCTAATCCGACCCCAGCGCACAAAATCCGACCCCGCCTTGAGATCGCCTTTCAGCCCGCAGTGCGGGCTGATGTGCGTTGCGCCGGGGCCGCTTAGCGACCCCGGCGCTTTAACCTGCATGGTTTTCGACCCCATGGTTCACAGCTGATCTAGAGAAAAATCGGGCCATATTCAAAGCTGTTTTTCTGAGTGCGAAGTGTGCGGCACAAAAAGCCTTACAACCGCTGCGGCTGCCGGGATGGAAACCTTACCTGTCCTGCCGCCAAAGCGCGACACAAGGCCACACAGCGGGCCACGCTGGCGAACGCGTCCGGCAGGCTTGAACCGCAATGAAAATACTGTAATATTCTTGTAACACAGCACTAATTGACAAACTTTGACAACCGGCGTATAATTTGCGGCAGGAGGGGGGTACGGGGGGTAAAGCCTTAGTCCTCTCCTTCTCTTTTTTCTGAATTGTGACAGTTCGGAGACATCCCAAAAAACGACTTGTAAACAGCTTTTGGCAGAGTTAACATCACACACCATAGTAACCTGCTTGAAGCGTAAAGTCCGTTGGTGGATAGGCTGTCGCGCCCTTGAACACGGTTTTGCCGTGAATTCTGGCATCTGAGGTTGCCGGTACCGGGGTCTTGATGTGAAAGGCAGGAAAAAGAGAGGCGTGATGCTACTGCATGTATGCAGCGCAGAAAAGAGAAAGCTATCTCTATGTCGGCATGGATTTGCATAAGAAAACCCATACCGCTGTCCTGGTCAATTGCTGGAACGAAAAACTCGATACCCTTGTGATTGAAAACAAACCCGCAGAATTTGAAAAGCTTGTGAAGCGGGTGAATAGAAAAGCACTAACTTTGGGCCTGACGCCTGTTTACGGTCTTGAAAACGCATACGGCCACGGACGGAGTCTGGCGGCCTATCTCCTCGAAAAAGGCTGCATTGTGAAGGACGTCAATCCAGCTCTGGCGTATGATCGCCGCAGAAGCGCGCCGACCATGAAGAAAAACGACGAGTACGACGCCTATTGCGTGGCGATGGTGCTGATAGATAAATTACATATCTTGCCGGACGTAAAACCAGCAGACAACAAGACTTTGGGCTTTTTATGACACAAATGGCAATTTTATTACAGCATTTAAGTTAAGTCTAGAGCAACTAAAATATTTAATTGAAACGGGGGTGGTAAAGTAATGAAGCTTGTGACAACAATGATGACAACTAAAGAGATAC